>NZ_JBNAGA010000001.1:0-2213500 GCF_049800955.1 Primorskyibacter sp. S187A
ATGGCAAAGGAAAAGTTTGAGCGTTCCAAACCGCACTGCAACATCGGGACGATTGGGCACGTTGACCACGGGAAGACGACGCTGACGGCTGCGATCACGAAGTATTTCGGTGATTTCAAGGCGTATGACCAGATTGACGGCGCGCCGGAGGAGAAGGCCCGCGGGATCACGATCTCGACGGCGCACGTGGAGTACGAGACCGAGGCGCGTCACTACGCCCACGTCGACTGCCCCGGCCACGCCGACTACGTCAAGAACATGATCACCGGTGCGGCGCAGATGGACGGCGCGATCCTGGTTGTGAACGCGGCCGACGGCCCGATGCCCCAGACGCGTGAGCACATCCTGCTCGGCCGTCAGGTTGGTATTCCCGCCATGGTTGTCTTCATGAACAAGGTGGACCAGGTCGACGACGAAGAGCTCCTGGAGCTCGTCGAGATGGAAATCCGTGAGCTGCTCTCCGAGTACGACTTCCCCGGCGACGACATTCCCGTCATCGCGGGCTCCGCTCTGGCGGCGATGGAAGGCAACAACCCGGAAATCGGCGAAGAGAAGATCAAAGAGCTGATGGCGGCCGTGGATGAGTACATCCCGCAGCCCCCGCGCGCTGTTGATGAGCCCTTCCTGATGCCGATCGAAGACGTGTTCTCGATCTCTGGTCGCGGTACGGTTGTGACCGGTCGTGTCGAGCGCGGCGTGATCAATGTTGGCGATGAGATTGAAATCGTTGGTATTCGTGACACATCCAAGACGACCTGCACGGGCGTTGAGATGTTCCGCAAGCTGCTGGATCGCGGCGAAGCGGGCGACAACATCGGCGCGCTGCTGCGCGGTGTGGACCGTGAAGGCGTCGAGCGCGGGCAGGTTCTCTGCAAGCCGGGTTCGGTCAAGCCGCACACGAAGTTCGAGGCGGAAGCCTACATCCTGACGAAGGATGAAGGCGGTCGTCACACGCCGTTCTTCGCGAACTACCGCCCGCAGTTCTACTTCCGTACGACGGACGTGACGGGGACGGTTGTTCTGCCTGAGGGCACCGAGATGGTGATGCCGGGCGACAACCTGAAGTTCAACGTTGAGTTGATCGCGCCGATCGCGATGGAAGAGAAGCTCCGCTTCGCCATCCGCGAAGGCGGCCGCACAGTCGGTTCGGGTGTTGTCTCGAAGATTATTGAGTAACACCGTGGCTTGGGCGTCAGCCCAAACACGGAGGGTGGGCGGCAAGGGCTTTTCGAAGAAAAGCGCCTGAGAGCCCACACACTCGACATTCTGGGAAAACCAAAAAAGGCCGCCCCACCCGGGCGGCCTTTTCACGTATGAAACAACACCTTTGTTTGGCACGCGGCTGGCAGTGGCTTCTGGGAAAAATCGCCCAAGACCGCAGCCCCGCCCCACCCGGGAGCAACCAAAACAAAACGCGCCCTGTCCGGACGCGCTTTTACTTTCAGCGAGATGCAAACCCACAAGACAGCCCCTCCCGGCGCGGCACTTCGCTCCCTTTGTCTATCGCCGCGCGGTGTCAGCTCTCGGCGTAAACAGTGGTTATTTCCACTCAGGCTTTTGGCAGGGCGCGACATTGCCTCGCTTCAAGAAAGTCCGGATGTTGTTCTTGATGAGCACATTCCAGATTAACCGTGACAGACCGTGAACAAAGTCCTTGCCAGGCCCATGTCCGGCGCGTTTTGCGGTGCTCATCACGACCCACGGCGTGGCCGGTTTGAAATAGCTTTTCATCTTGGCAGGTTTGCCAGCAAGGATGGTTTGCAGCGCTTTGCGCGTCGTTGTGGCATTGTTCAACGGCGCTTTGAACTGGACGATGCCGTCGCAGTCGATGATGTAGATGGCGTTGGGCATGCTGCCGTAGGCGAGATGGGCGGCCTCTCGACGCCGTCAACCAACACCGTCCGTGGGTCGTTCAACTCAGTCTTGAGAAGCGCCGCACAGCTGCGTTTGTCTTCCAGCGTCTTGTGGGCCGGGATATCGGCCCCGGAATGGGCTTCGCGCACGTAGAGGATGGCATGCGCGCAATTGGGGAAGTTTTGCGCATTCCTTTCCATGCTGTCTTGTCGGGTCAGGAAAAGCGGGCAGGTCATGCTGCCCAGTTTCAGCACAAGACGCTCCCCTTCGAAATCCAGCAAACGCCGCGCCTGACCATCATGGGGTTCCAGATCGAAATCCGGCGCCCTGTCACCCACCTCCGGCCCGTCAGCGCTGGCGAGGTTGTACTTGTCGAGGGAGAAGGCGTCATAATTGTAGCCTGTCATGCGCTTGCCTCGCTGCGGTGGTTTGTGGCACGGGTCTGCGCCGAGCGCCGGAAGAACAGGCGATAAGCGGGCGGCACGAAAAAGAGCGTGAGTGGTGAGGCCAAGAGCAAGCCGCCAACCATGAGCGTCGCCATGGGTTCAAAGAGGGCCCCGCCGCCGAGGGCCACGGGCACCAGTCCCAGCACCGTCGTGAGCGACGTGAGCATCACCGGCGTCACACGTTTTTTGGCGGCGATGACAATGGCCTCGTCGAAATCGTGGCTTTCGCGTTCGATGTCGATCTGATCGATGAGCACAATCGCGTTGTTGATGATGATGCCCATCAGGGACAGCAGGCCGAGGATTGCGAAGAACGACAGGGGCTGCCCCACAAGTGCGAACGCAAGGGGCGCGCCTGCAACGATCAGGGGGATTGTCATGGAGGTCAGCGTCACGCGGCGGGCGGAATTGAACTGGAAGGTCAGCGCGACCAGCATCACGATCAGGGCAAAGGGCACGCCAGCCGAAAGCTTGCCCATAATCTTCGCGCCCTGTTCACTCTCCCCACCGATGACGATCCGGTAGTCCGGGCCCAGGTCCAGCGCGGCCAGCGTCGGGGCCAGAATGGTCTCGACCTGTGCGGCGCCGAGGGTCTCGCTCCTGCCGGAAATCGTGATCATGCGTTCCTGATGTTCACGCCGGATCTGGGCGTATTCGAGGGTTGGCCTGAAGTTCGCCACCTGATTGAGAGAGATCGGGCCAGCGCTGGTGGGCACCGAGAGGTTCGCGAGGTCTTCCAGACTGTCGCGGAAGCTGCCCTCGGCACGCGCCTCGATGGGGATGCCCCAGGGCAGGAGCGCGCGGGTGATGCCGCCATAACGCCGGACAATCCAGTTTTCCTTTGTGGTCTCCTGCTTGGTCGGCTTCACAAGGCGGGCGGCCAAAAAGGGCAAAACGTACTGCGCGACCAGCCAGGATCCCGTGAGCATTGCCGCAACAACCGCCCCCATGGCATAAGCGAACTGCCCCTCTGTCCCATCAAGGATCAGCATTGGAATGAACGCTGCAATGGTGGTCAGAGAGGCAACCGCGAGTGGTAGGAAAAACTGCCCGCAAGAGGCAATGGCCGCGTCATGGGGGGGCATCCCCCGGTTCACCTTGGTTTGAATGTCTTCGATCACTACCAATCCGTTTTCCACCAAGAGCCCGAGGGAGATGATGACGGCGGCCGCCGAGACCTGTTGAATGTCGTTCCCGAGATTGATCATTACGAGCAGCGCGAACATCACCGTGAAGGTCACGATGCTGGCAATGATGAGCGTAGGCCGCATCCCGAGAAACACCAGCATCACACCCAGCACCATGAAGAAGGTTTGGCCGACATTGGACAGAGCGCTGTTGATGGCGACGGTGACGTTGGTTTCCTGAAAGGTGGAGATGTTGAAAGAGATCCCGATGGGTTGCTGGCTTTCCAATTCGGTGATGCGTTTTTTCAGCACGCGGCCAAGCTGCTGGATATCCTTGTCATTGGCCATCTCGACGCTGATCATCAGCGCCGGTTGACCATTGAAGAAGACAGGCTTTTCGGGCGGATCAACGAAACCGCGCCGCACCGACAGGATGTCTTTCAGACGCACAAAGCCGCTGAGACCGGGCACCTTGGTCAGAACATCCTCGATCTCTTCAATCGTTCGGAGATCCCCGTTGGCCTCCAGCGTGATGTTGGTGCCGTCGGAGTTTAGCTCGCCTGCTGGCCGGATGACGTTTTGCGCCTGAAGATCGCCCAGAACCCGTTCGAGCTGCACGCCAATCGCGGCGAGGCGGCGGGTGTCGATCTCCAGCCAGATACGCTCTTCCTGCTCTCCGTAAATTGACACCTTGGTGGTGCCGTCGACCGTATAGAGCCCATTGCGCAGGGCGTCTGCGGCATCGAAAATCTCGGCATAGGTGAACCGCTCCCCCATGACGGCAATGGTCGCAATGCCCACGTCTCCAAAATCCGTGTTCACCGATGGCCCGAGCGTGCCTTGAGGCAGGTCACTGGCGCTGTCACCCATCTTGTTACGAATGTCCTGGAACATCCGCACGAGCTGCTCCTCGGGGACGGCATCGTAGATATGCAGTTTGAGAACCGCGACCCCGGTCAGGATGTGCGTTTCAATGTCTTCAACTTCACCGATCTCGCGCGCCGCACGCTCCAGGGGCACGGCGATCAGGTCCTCGACCCGCTCCGGCGCCATCCCCGGGAACTGGGCCGAAACGATCGCTGTCCGAACCTTGATGGCCGGGTTTTCCCGCTTGGGGATGCCGAGATAGGTCAAGGAGCCCATCAACAGCAGGCCGATCATGACGAGGATCGTGAGGCGGGACTTTTCCAGTCCGAAGCGCGTCAGAAGCTCCATCTCTATTGGCCATCGCTGAGGAGATTGACTTGCATGCCATCGCGCAGGAACGACACTCCGGCGGAGGCAATGCGATCCCCGACGTCTAATCCATCAACCAAGATCACAGCGTTTTCACGCACACCCGCGATGCTCGCTTCACGCGCTGACCAACCTCCAGCGGGACGGCATTGAGTTTGCCCGCCACTTCGAAAGACAGCGTGTTGAGCGACGTTCGCTCAAGAACAGCGGGAAACCTTCGGACGGTCGTGCGCTCGATGTCTGCTATCAGATGCGTTTTCAAGCCACGGACGGGGGGATCGACTGCTTGGTCCTCTTCCTGACACCCCGCAAGAGCCGCAACCAATGCCAAGGTGGGAAAGGTCCGCATCATGTCTCATCCCTTCCTGAAGCGCAGCATGTGCCGGGCCTCGTGTGCAGCCCATGGCCATGAAGCAGAATGACCGATTGGTCTATAACTGACCAATTAGTCAATATTTGACCTCTCGGTCATTCAGGGCCAAGTCGTTTGAAATGCTCAGGATGAACACAGTCATTGACGCTCTTTCGGAAAAGGACCTGTCTCTTGGGCCGCTCTGACACGGACACCAAACCTCTTTCGCGGTCCCAGCGTCGGCGGCGCGATGATATCGTGCAGGCGGCTGTGAAGATTTTTGATCGTGACGGGTTTGAGGCAGCCAAGATGGAGGATATTGCGCGCGAGGCCGAGGTCGCGAAGGGCACGCTCTATCTCTATTTTGACACGAAGAATGACCTGCTCGAAGCCGTCATATTCATGGCGATCATGCCCACGCTGCAACAGATGGGTCAGGCGGCCGCAGAAAGTACGGGGACCGCGCGCGAACTACTATCGCAACAGATGCTCATCGCAGCCAAACGCATGGCGTCGCAACTGGCTAGTTTCGTCCGGAAATCGCGCACATTGATCCGCTCGTCCTCGTCGGGGCCCATGTCTACACAGCCGTTTGGCGCATTCTGTTCGACGATTTGCAAGAGCTCGATATCGAGACGCTGGTCGAGGACCATCTGGAATTGATGCTCCACGGGCTTCTGACGAGACCTCACGAGCGATGAAGATTGCGCAGGTCCCGCTTGAGGAAGGCAAACGCAGCACTGGGAGATAAAACCATGTGCTTGCGATGCAAAACTTGTCGCAAGCCTGAGTGTATAGCGTGCGAACCTCCGCCATGAGACGGAGAACGTCAGGGGTTTGTCCGATCCCTGATCTTGAGCGGATCACCGGGCTGTTTTTGCAGACGCGGCAAAGCAATGCTGATGGCCGAGGTGGTTCTGGTGCGCTGGGTTGCCGCAAAGGCGCGGGAGGCGTCGATGCAGTTTTGACTGGAACGCGAGCGGTCCCGTCTCAAGCGCGGCGCGGGCCCCTCCGAAAGCGGACCCGCGCCAGGTTTTGGAGATCGCCAGGTCTCATCCGGCCGCGATTTGCTTGGCCTTCATCACCAGGTTTTCAGCTTGGCGAATAGAGGCGTAATCAATCAATCGCCCGTCCAGCGATACCGCGCCCTTTCCTGCGGCTTCGGCTTCTGCCATGGCTTCGAGGATCCGGTTCGCCTTTGTGACTTCTGCTTCAGACGGGCTCATCACTTCGTTGGCCAGGGCGATTTGGCTGGGGTGGATGGCCCACTTTCCCTCGCAACCCAGCACAGCCGCGCGGTACGCCGCGGCCTTATACCCCTCAGGATCGGAAAAATCGCCAAATGGCCCGTCGATTGGGCGCAGGCCATTTGCGCGCGCAGCGACAACCATGTTTGCTATCGCGGAGTGCCACATATCGCCCCAATGCACCGCGCGTGTGCCGTCTTCTGCGGGGTCAGTCAAAACCGAGTAGTTTTCATTCACGCCACCGATAACAGTCGTACGCGCGCGCATACTTGCGGCGTAATCTGCGACTCCGAAATGCAGGCTTTCGTTTCGCTTGGATGCGGCGGCGATTTCGTTGACGTTTTGCATGCCCAAAGCCGTCTCGATGATGTGCTCGAAACCGATACGTTTGGAGTAGCCTTTTGCGTCCTCAATCTGGGTCACCATCATGTCCACGGCATAGACGTCTGCGGCGGTGCCGACCTTGGGGATCATGATCAAGTCGAGGCGCTCCCCGGCTTGCTCAACCACGTCCACAACATCGCGATACATGTAATGTGTGTCCAACCCGTTGATGCGAATCGACATCGATTTGTTGCCCCAATCGATTTCGTTCAGGCCCTTGATGATGTTCTTGCGCGCCTGTTCTTTTTCGTCGGGGGCAACTGCGTCCTCAAGATCAAGGAAGATCACGTCAACATCAGATTGCGCAGCCTTTTCAAACATTTGAGGCTGACTGCCGGGGACGGCCAATTCTGATCTGTTCAGGCGTGCGGTGGCTTGGTCGATGGGTTGGAAACTCATTTTCGATCATCCTTGAGGTTGCATAACGAAGGTGGGGGCTACACAGGAAGGAAAAATATTTTCCTGTCAAGAATATCTTTTTCCGAGATCTGATCCTTGGATCTCAGGGGTCATCCGTCTTGTGCGCGCTGATCCGGGCCAGAAGCAAGATCACCAAAGCCCGGGATTGGCTGTTCACCGAGAGCTTCCCGCAAAGAGGGCGAGCAACCCGTGGACCGATCCGTTTTGCGCCGCGAATTCAATTGCCCTGTGGCTAGCGTCTGGCAGGCTTCGTGGACTGGTCGGTTGCCAGAGGTCAAAACGCGCGCAGTGCTTGGCTCGTCATACAAGACGTTGACCCGCGCCCGGTTCTCAGGGTTGGGCAGGTTCCAGTTGGGGCCTTCGATCAGAGTCTGACCGTGCATCTTCCTGTTTGGGGCATCCTGAGCCGACGACGCAATTGCCAATCTCTTGAAACTACGGGTCTTTAATCAAAATACTACCCATATGAATGGGGCAATTAATGGTATACCGTGGTATTTCTACCAGCATGGGTGGGATTTTACCCGTAAAAATAGATACCCAAAAGCAGGAGTAACCTACGTTGTAGTGCTGGGCGATCACTTGTTTCATAGCAGGAAGAAAATTTTCCTGATGAGATAGGGCCTGCTATGACAAACGCTCCCTCATTCCCGCAGCTTGTAATTCCTGACACCCTCGCCGCAGGCCCCGGTCCAGGCAATACGGATGCCCGCGTTCTGGCTGCTTTCGCGGGGGCAGGTGTCGCAGACCACATGCAGCCGGACGTCTTGCGCGGCATGATTGAGTGCAAACATATGCTGCGCAGCTTCATGGGCACCGGCAACGTCCACACCTTCGGGGTTGCCGGAACTGGATGGAGCGGGCTTGATTGCATGATGTCCGCCGTCATGCCCGGTGATACGGTCGTGGCCTTCGCCAATGGCACCTTCTCCGGCATCGACGCGTTGACCTTGCGGATGAAGGCCGCGACCCGGGAGGAGCTGGCCGCAGACAGCCTGAACCCGCAGCCCGCCAGTGTCACAGTCATCGAAGTGCCGCATGGCCAATCGGTCACCGGGGAGATTGTTGAGGCGGCGCTTGCAGAACACAAGCCCAAGTGGGCCTTTATGGCGCATTGGGAAACTGGCTCCGGTTGGATCAATGATATCAAAGGTTTCTCTGATGCCTGCGTGAAACATGATGCGATGGGCCTCGTCGACGCCGTGTCCTCCCTCGGCGTCGAGGATTTCTCGATTGATGACTTCCCCGGTGTTGTTGGCTGGGCGTCTTGCCCGCAGAAGGGGTTGCTGTGTCTGCCGCTGACCTACGCACCGGTAAGTTTTTCGGATCGCTACATCGAGACATTGAAAGCAAACGGCGCCTACACTTACGCCAATCACCCGATCATGGAAGCCCGTCATTGGGGAATCGTAGATGGGCAGGATGTCGAAAAGGGTGTCTATCACCGGACCCATTCCGCCTATGCGGTCAGCGCCTTTCACGAGGCTCTGCGCATCAATCTGGCGGATGGCCTGACCCAACGCGCGCAGGATTATGTGTTTCATGAAAAGGCGTTGCGGGATGCGGTCACGACGATGGGCTGCGAAGTGACTTCAAACATGACCAGCCTTGTCGTTCTGAATTTGCCGCCTGCATTTGCCGGTCGCGAAATGGAGTTGGTGCAGAACTGCCGGGCGTCCGGGTTCGGGATTTGGCCAACGCTGTCAGCTCCGGTTCAAGTCCGCATCGGGATCCTGAATTTGCTGACGCAAGCAGCGATCACAGAGATCGTGACCAAGTTCGCAGAGGCGATGAACGATCTGGGGGCCGAGGTCGATATCAATGCGATCACGGCGCAGCTTGAAACGCACTATCACTCCCGCATTGCGGCATAGGAGGCGACAATGGACATCCACGAGTACCAAGCCAAAGAAGTTCTGAGCAATTTTGGCGTCGAAATTCCGTCCGGTGCCTTGGCGTATAGCCCCGAGCAAGCAGCATATCGCGCACGTGAAATGGGCGGTGAGAAGTGGATCGTCAAAGCGCAGGTTCATGCCGGTGGCCGGGGCAAAGCGGGCGGTGTGAAGCTTTGTGACACGGATCAGGAGATCCAGGCCGCCTGCGAAGACATGTTTGGCAAGAGACTGGTCACGCATCAGACGGGCCCGGAAGGCAAGGGGATTTACCGCGTCTATGTCGAGGCGGCTGTGCCTATCGACCGTGAAATCTATCTGGGTTTTGTTCTGGATCGCACGTCGCAGCGCGTCATGATCGTCGCTTCTGCCGAAGGTGGTATGGAAATCGAAGACATCGCGGAGAGCAAACCGGACAGTATCGTGCGATCCACCGTTGAACCGGCCGTTGGTCTACAGAACTTTCAGGCCCGCGAGATTGCTTTCAAGCTGGGTATCGAACCGGCCCTGACGCAGGCCATGGTGCGCACATTGCAGGGGTGCTACCGCGCGTTCCGCGATCTCGATGCGACCATGGTTGAAATCAACCCATTGGTCGTGACCGGCGACAACCGGATATTGGCGCTGGATGCCAAGATGACCTTTGATGACAATGCCTTGTTTCGCCATCCTCAAATCAGCGAATTGCGCGACAAGAGCCAGGAAGACCCGCGCGAGAGCCGCGCGGCGGATCGTGGCCTTTCTTATGTTGGACTGGACGGCAATATCGGCTGTATCGTGAACGGTGCGGGTCTGGCCATGGCGACCATGGACACGATCAAACTGGCGGGCGGAGAGCCAGCCAACTTTCTCGATATTGGCGGTGGTGCCACGCCAGAACGTGTGGCCAAGGCGTTTCGGCTCGTGATGTCGGACAAGAACGTGCAGGCGGTTCTGGTCAACATCTTTGCCGGGATCAACCGCTGTGACTGGGTCGCTGAAGGGGTCGTGCAGGCGCTCAAGGAAGTGCAGGTCGATGTGCCTGTGATCGTGCGTCTTGCGGGCACAAATGTCGACGAGGGCCAGAAAATTCTGGCCAAGAGCGGCCTGCCGATCATTCGCGCGTCATCTCTCATGGAAGCGGCCGAAAGATCTGTCGCCGCTTGGAAAAGCGACATCTCACCCAACAGGAAGGCAGTGTAGCCATGAGTATTTACCTCAATCGCGAGACGCGCGTCATCGTTCAGGGCATCACGGGCCGGATGGCGCAATTCCACACCAAGGACATGCTCGAATATGGCACCAATGTCGTCGGCGGTGTCGTTCCCGGCAAGGGCGGTGAAACGGTGCATGGCGTTCCGGTTTTTGACACCGTGAAAGAGGCCGTTGAAGCCACACAAGCCGAGGCAAGCCTCGTGTTTGTCCCGCCGCCCTTTGCCGCAGACAGCATTATGGAGGCCGCAGATGCCGGTATCCGGTATTGTGTCTGCATCACGGACGGCATTCCCGCGCAGGACATGATCCAGGTGAAGCGCTATATGCTGCGCTATCCCAAGGAGCGCCGTATGGTGCTGACGGGGCCGAATTGCGCTGGGACCATTTCGCCCGGCAAAGCGATGTTGGGGATCATGCCGGGGCACATTTTTCTGCCCGGCAATGTTGGTATCGTCGGGCGGTCTGGCACACTTGGCTATGAGGCGGCCGCGCAATTGAAAGAACGCGGCATTGGTGTGTCGACCAGCGTCGGGATCGGGGGCGACCCCATCAATGGATCATCCTTCCGTGATATCCTTGAGCAGTTCGAGAATGACGAAGACACGCATGTCATCGCCATGATCGGCGAAATCGGCGGCCCGCAGGAAGCCGAAGCCGCGGCCTACATTCAAGAGCATGTGACCAAACCCGTTGTCGCTTATGTCGCTGGTCTGACAGCGCCCAAGGGCCGCACCATGGGACATGCCGGCGCAATCATTTCTGCCTTTGGCGAAAGCGCGTCCGAGAAGGTTGAAATCCTGTCTGCTGCGGGTGTGACGGTCGCGGAAAACCCGGCTGTCATCGGTGAAACGATCGCAAGCGTGATGTGAGAAGATGACCATGGCAAAGCCCAAAGTCCTTGTGACCCGCCGCTGGCCTGCTGCCGTCGAAGCGCAATTGGCCGAGAAGTTTGACGTTGTCTTGTCAAACAACGATGTCGCGTTGCGACCTTGTGAGTTTCGGGAGGCCTTCAAGGATTTTGATGCCGTTTTGCCGACGGTCACTGACAAGATCGGTCCGGACGCTCTCGAGCTGACGAACCCGCGAACCAAGTTGCTGGCCAACTATGGCGTGGGGTTCACGCATATCGACCTGCCCCGCGCCAATTCCCACGGGATGGTCGTTACCAACACGCCGGATGTGCTGTCTGAATGCACGGCCGATCTTGCCATGACATTGATGCTCATGGCGGCCCGGCGGGCTGGCGAAGGCGAGCGCGAAATCCGCGCCGGGCGCTGGACCGGCTGGCGCCCTACGCATCTTGTGGGCACCAAGGTTTCCGGCAAGACACTGGGCATCGTGGGCTTTGGCCGTATCGGGCAGGAAGTGGCCCGCCGCGCGCACCATGGCTTTGGCATGGACATCATCGTGCATAACCGCAGCCGCGTGGCTCCTGACATTCTGGCGCGGTTCAATGCAAAACAAGCCGATGATCTTGATGCTCTGCTGCCGCAGTGTGACTTTGTCTCCCTGCACTGCCCCGGCGGCGCAGAAAACCGACACCTGATCAATGCCCGGCGGCTTGATCTGATGCGTCCCGGTGCTTTCTTGATCAATACCGCGCGCGGCGAAGTGATTAATGAGTGCGACCTCGTGCAGGCGCTGACGTTTGACACCATTGGCGGTGCTGCCCTCGACGTCTTTGACGGGGAGCCCAACATAGCGCAACCGCTCCTGGACAGTGATCGGCTTGTCATGCTGCCCCATTTGGGAAGTGCTACGGCCGAAGCCCGTGAGGACATGGGATTTCGCGTCATGAACAACCTGGAGGCGTTCTTTAACGGTGAAACGCCTCCTGATCGTGTCAACTGATGCGCACGGCAAGAGCATTTTCGGGAGAACAGGACGGCCAGGATTACGCCAGATCACTCAGGGATCTGCTTTGGGATTTGCTGGTTCAGACGGTGATGCACCGCGCTCCTGATGTTGCGGCATTTCTGGTCGCGCCTCACGATATCGGCGCGCTCAAGGAAAGCCAGACAGGCGATTTCCTGCAAGCGACAAACATTTGGTTCCAGCTCAAGAAAATCGCCGAGGAGAATACGGCGGTGCGGGAGCGCCGAAAGATAGAAACGGTGGATGGGGCAGAATGCGTGGACGGAAGTTTTGCGCAAGTCATGACCAGGATTGCGCAAGAGGCGCCCGATCAATTCGAAAGCGCGGTCGCTGCGCTATCCGTTGGCCCGACCCTGACTGCACATCCCACTGAGGCCAAGCGCGTTACGATCCTTGAAATTCACCGCCGGATTTACCGCCACCTCGTGGCGCTGGAAACACAACGCTGGACCCCGCGGGAACGCAGCGCGAGGGTTGAGGATCTGCGCGGCGAAATCGATCTTTTGTGGCTGACCGGTGAGCTGCGCCTTGAGCGTCCCAGCTTGTCGGATGAGATAGAATGGGGATTGCAGTTTTTTCGGGACAGCCTGTTTGACGCAACGCCCCAGCTGTTTGATCAATTCTTGATCGGGCTGGAACGGACATTCCCCAAGCATTCGCATGCTTTGCGCCCCTGTTTGAAATTCCACTCGTGGATCGGCGGGGATCGTGACGGCAACCCAAATGTCACTGTTGCGGCGACCGAGTTCGCGATGGCACGTGGGCGTGACGTGGCGATCAGCAAACATATCGAAGGCCTCACCCACGCCGCCCGCCACATCAGCATCAGCCGCGATATAGCAGACGTGCCGCAGGCCCATGTCCAATCGCTTGATGCGATCACGGCGCGTGCCAGCGCGTATGATACGATCGTCGAGCGCAATCCTGGTGAGGTGTTCCGCCAGGCCATCAGCGCGATCATTGAACGGCTTTCAGGTCGGCCGAAATACGCACATGTCGATGAATTGGTGTCGGATCTTTCGGCAATTGAGAGCAGTCTGATTGCGATCGGTGCGCAGCATCTCGGCGACAAATACATTCGTCCTGTGCGATGGCGGGTCGAGGTCTTTGGATTTCGCACCACGTCCTTGGACATTCGGCAAAATTCAACGGTTACGACAGAGGTTCTGGCCGAGATTTGGGGCTCGGATGCCACCTATGGCAGCACGGCGTGGTCGCAGAAGCTGCGCCGTGATCTCGCAGCCGATGTTTTGCCGGACATAGACTTGGGAGTGCTGAGCGCGCAGGCGCAAGAGCTGCTTGGCTTGCTGAAAACAATCGTTGAGGCGCGGGAAGGGGACGATCCCAACGCAGTCGGCTCCTTCATTTTGTCCATGACGCGGTCCACCGATGATCTGCTCGCGGTTTATGTTTTGGCGAGATACGCAGGCGCTGTGGGTGAAACACTTGATCTGCCAATCGTTCCCTTGTTCGAGACGATTGATGACCTGCGAAATGCGCCCCGCATCCTGACCGACTTGATCGATGTGCCAACCGCGCGACGCAGTCTGAAACGGCAGGGCGCGCGGGTCGAAATCATGCTGGGATATTCGGACAGCAACAAAGACGGCGGCTTCATCTGCTCAACCTGGGAATTGGAGCAGGCCCAACGCAGGATCACGCAAACTCTGGGTAATCTGGGCTTCGTGCCCGCCTTTTTCCATGGTCGCGGCGGGTCGGTCAGTCGCGGGGGGGCGCCAACCGGGCGCGCGATTGCAGCCCAGCCAGCGGGCACATTAAATGGTGCGATGCGAACGACGGAGCAGGGCGAGGTTGTGTCCGCGAAATACGCCAATCGCGGAACCGCCCTTCAGGAGCTTGAGCAGTTGGCATCCTCAGCCCTGCTCCATACCGCACTGTCGCCCAAGGCCCCTCGAAGCAATCCAGAACATGATGATGCGCTGCAAGCCTTGTCCGGCATGTCGCAGGCCGCCTACAGCGCATTGCTGAACACACCGGGGTTTGTGCAGTACTTCCAAGAGGCCAGCCCGGTTGAAGAACTTGCGATGCTCAAGATCGGGTCACGACCTGCGCGTCGGTTCGGTGCGTCCAGTTTGGCCGACCTGCGGGCGATCCCTTGGGTTTTTGCCTGGTCGCAAAACCGCCATCTGCTGACGGGCTGGTATGGTTTTGGCGCAGCTTGTTCCTCTTTCACGAAGGTGCGTGGCGATCTGGGCTGGGCGATGCTGCGAGACATGTTTGCGACCTCCGCATTGTTCCAGCTGATGGTCGATGAAGTCGAAAAGAGCTTGTTTCAGGCGGATATGCAGATCGCGGCGCAATATGCGAAGCTTTCAACAGATCCCGTGACCAGCTCAGTGATTTTCGAAATGGTTCAATCCGAGTACGCCACCTCGGCATCGGCCATTCGCAAAATAACGGGAAAATCTGTCTTGGCATCCCGCTTTCCGAACCTGACACACCGGTTTGAGGAAAACAGTGCCCACCTTGGCACCATCCACGCCATCCAGATCAGCCAATTGCGCGCGCTGCGCAGTGGCGAAGGATCGACTGACACCAGCCTATTGCTTCAATCCATGAACTGCATCTCGGCAGGGCTTGGTTGGACAGGCTAACCGAAACGAGGACAAAACATGACAAACCTGACTGCGTTTTTCACCGAAGACCTTGCCACCCGAGATCCTCAGGTTGCCGCTGCGATCTCCTCCGAACTTGGCCGTCAGCGCAAAGAAATCGAATTGATCGCATCCGAAAACATCGTCAGCGCAGCTGTGATGGAAGCCCAGGGCAGCGTGATGACCAACAAATACGCCGAAGGCTACCCAGGGCGCCGATATTATGGCGGCTGTCAACACGTCGATGTGGCCGAAAACCTTGCTATAAAGCGTGCTACAGAGCTCTTTGGGTGTAACTATGCCAACGTGCAGCCCAACTCGGGAAGCCAGGCCAATCAGGGCGTGTTTCAGGCGCTGTTGCAGCCCGGCGATACGATCCTCGGCATGTCCCTGGATGCGGGTGGCCACCTGACCCATGGCGCCAAGCCGAACCAGTCGGGCAAATGGTTCAACGCCGTGCAATATGGAGTGCGTCAGCAGGACAACCTCTTGGACTACGCTCAGGTGCAGGAGCTTGCGACGGAACATCGGCCCCAACTGATTATCGCAGGCGGGTCTGCCATCCCGCGCCAGATTGATTTCAAGCGCATGCGAGAGATTGCGGATTCTGTCGGCGCATACCTGCACGTGGACATGGCCCATTTTGCGGGCCTCGTGGCCGCCGGAGAGCATCCGTCCCCGTTCCCGCACGCCCATGTCGCAACCACGACGACCCACAAAACCCTGCGCGGCCCGCGCGGCGGCATGATCCTGACCAATGACGAGGCGCTTGCCAAGAAGTTCAACTCCGCGATCTTCCCGGGCCTTCAGGGCGGACCTTTGATGCACGTGATTGCGGCGAAGGCTGTCGCGTTTGGCGAAGCATTGCGCCCTGAGTTCAAAGCCTACCAAAAGCAGGTGCGCGCCAATGCCGTAGCGCTGGCTGATCAGCTGATGAAGGGCGGATTGGACATCGTAACAGGTGGCACAGACACGCATGTCATGCTTGTCGATCTGCGCCCCAAAGGCGTAACCGGCAACATCACCGATGCGGCGCTCGGACGCGCCAATATCACGACCAACAAGAACGGCATTCCCTTCGATCCTGAAAAACCGACGGTGACCTCCGGCATTCGCCTTGGCACACCAGCGGGCACGACCCGTGGTTTTCTCGAGGCCGAGTTCCGCCAGATCGGCGATTGGATTGTTGAAGTTGTGGACGGCCTTGCGGCCAATGGCCCGGAGGGCAATGCTGCGGTCGAGGCGAAAGTCAAAGCCGAGGTCGAGGCCTTCTGCGATGCGTTCCCGATGTATCCCAAACTCTGAGTGACATCCATCGAGGCCTCCGGGGCCGGCCAGAGACATGAGCGCGAGGGTCCGTTCTTTTCAGTGTCTGACCCCGGCACCCCTGGGTCCAAATATGCAAGCGTCGCCGTTGCCTCAACGGCAGGCATGGGTCAGGGGTCTACAAAGCATACGGATTGAGAGTTGAACTCCGTGTCCTGGCCGGGAGCCACCGGTCCAGACGTGTGTGACGGTGATACGAAGGAAGGTGCAACGCAGAACAGTGCAAAGGCTGCCGATGAGGGCGATGCAGGAAAGATGGCGTATCGTTCGCTGGGGAGTGGCGCGGATTGTGGCGCTCTTGCAGATATTCAGTTGCTCAGAGCGCGCGCAGCAAGGCGGTCGGGCCCATAGCAAAGGCACAGAGCAGGCTTGAGCAATCCTCCGGGTGGTTCTGTTGGACGATTGCATGGACCTCGGCACCACCGCCTCGGTCGGGTATGGTAGGGCCAACCCGTCTATGCAGTGATCAATGCCCACCAGCCGCCCCCTCGCGATAACTCTTTGCGCGGCAGTCGGGTTCTGCGCTGCGTTCTATTACGAAGCGACTGTCAATTCGGGCCATGGTTCCTTGAGCCCGTACTATCTGGGTGTTTGCACTGCGCTTGGCGGCGCCTTTTGGGCCTGGCTCATATATCCGGCAATGGGTCGCAGTATTGTGATGGAGATCGTGATCATTGTTGCGGCGTTCCCCGTAGAGGGTGCCTTTGGAGGCTTGCTGGCAGCTTGGGGATTACCATTTGGCGCGCTGGGCGGCATGATAGTGGCGGTTTGGCTTCTTGTATTGATCTGTGGCCGATTTGGGGTCCTCTACACATTGGCGGCCGTCCTTGCGTTTTGGTTGCCAAGGCGCAGCGAGGCAGCCTTGAGCTAGAACTTTGGGATGAACTGGTAAGTGCGATCTGACAAAACCCGAGACCATCCGAGGTTCAGGGCTGTCACGTCAATACTTCGGCCAAAAACCCCCTTGCCACACCTCCCGACTCCCCCTATACGCCACCCATCCAACAGGGTGCGCCACGGCGTGCCCTTTTCCGTTGGACCATGAGACGCGACGAGGGCATTGGATGAGCCAGGTCCTCCTCTCCGTTAGAACCCCTGAGAATGGGGCATATAATGCAAAGCCAAAACATCCGTATCCGGCTGAAGGCGTTTGACTATCGTGTGCTGGATGCGTCCACACAAGAGATCGTCAACACCGCCAAACGTACCGGTGCCGGGGTTCGCGGGCCGATCCCGCTTCCCAACAAGATCGAGAAATTCACCGTTCTGCGTGGCCCCCACGTGAACAAGAAATCCCGTGATCAGTTCGAGATCCGCACGCACAAGCGTCTGCTCGACATCATTGATCCGACGCCCCAGACCGTGGACGCGCTCATGAAGCTCGACCTCGCCGCTGGTGTGGACGTCGAGATCAAGCTGCAATCATAAGGAGCACGAACACATGCGCTCTGGTATCATTGCAAAGAAAGTGGGCATGACCCGCCTCTTCATGGAAGATGGCCGTCAGGTTCCCGTCACCGTGCTGCAGCTCGAAGACCTTCAGGTCGTCTCGCAGCGCACCTCCGACGCCCATGGCTACACCGCCGTGCAACTCGGCGCTGGCACACCCAAGACAAAGCGCGTCTCCAAGGCGATGCGCGGCCATTTCGCAGCCAACAACGTGGCGCCCAAGCGGAAAGTGGCTGAGTTCCGGGTGTCCGAGGACAACCTCATCGAAGTGGGCGCAGAACTGTCTGCCGAGCATTTCGTCGAGGGTCAAAAAGTGGACGTCTCCGGCACGTCGATTGGTAAAGGCTTTGCCGGCGCCATGAAACGTCACAACTTCGGCGGTCTGCGCGCCTCGCACGGTGTTTCGATTTCGCACCGTTCGCACGGCTCGACAGGTCAGTGTCAGGATCCCGGCAAGGTTTTCAAAGGTAAGAAAATGGCCGGTCACATGGGTGCTGCCCGCGTGACGACACAGAACCTCGAAGTGGTCAAAACCGACGCCGATCGTGGTCTCATCATGATCAAAGGGGCCGTTCCTGGCGCCAAAGGCGGCTGGGTCACTGTCAAAGACGCTGTGAAGAAAGCTCTGCCTGAGAACGTGCCGTTCCCGGCCGGTCTGAAAGCTGCAGCATCCGCGGCCACTGAAGCTCCCGCAGAAGAAGCTCCTGCGGAAGGGGGTGAAGCATGAAAATCGATGTGATCAAACTCGACGGCGGCAAAGCCGGATCCCTCGATCTGGATGAAGCGCTCTTTGGCCTTGAGCCGCGCGCGGACATCCTGCACCGTGTGGTCCGTTGGCAGCGCAACAATGCGCAGGCCGGCACGCACAAGGTCAAGACGCGCTCCGAGACGTCTTACTCGACCAAGAAGATCTATCGCCAGAAGGGCACCGGTGGCGCACGCCACGGGGACCGCAACGCGCCGATCTTCCGCAAGGGTGGTATCTACAAAGGCCCCACGCCGCGCTCCCATGGGCATGACCTGCCCAAGAAAGTGCGCAAGCTGGGTCTGATGCATGCCCTGTCCGCCAAAGCGAAAGCAGGCGAACTGGTTGTGATCGACGAGGCGGCGGCCGCGGGTAAAACCAACGAGCTGGCCAAGAAGGTCAAGGACCTCGGCTGGAAACGCGCCCTGATCATCGATGGCTCAGAAGTGAACGCGGAATTCGCGCAAGCTGCGGCCAATATCGAAGGTCTCGACGTGCTGCCATCCATGGGCGCAAACGTTTATGACATCCTCAAGCGTGACACACTTGTGCTCACCAAAGCGGGTGTCGAAGCATTGGAGGCTCGCCTGAAATGAGCGCAGAACCCAAACACTACGATGTGATCCGCAAGCCGGTCATCACCGAGAAAACCACAATGGCTTCCGAGAACGGTGCGGTTGTGTTCGAAGTGGCGATTGACAGCAACAAACCCCAGATCAAGGAGGCCGTCGAGGCGCTCTTTGGTGTGAAGGTCAAAGCTGTGAATACGACGATCACCAAAGGCAAAACCAAGCGTTTTCGCGGCACAGCCGGTAAGCGCAAGGACGTCAAGAAAGCCTATGTGATGCTCGAAGAAGGCAACACAATCGACGTATCGACCGGTCTCTGACCGCCTCGAGATGCAGTAACAATTGCAAGCCCCGGTCTCTCGTTGAGACCGGGGCTTCTTTTTGGCAACACTTACGGTCATTCCGTCCTATTGGCCCACAGGCGCGCCCAGTCGCAGTCAATATCTGCGCCAAATGGACCTGAAAGTCGGGTCACGTTCGTTATGTGTTGTCAGGCGGCCAACGCCTCCGCTAGCGTCCTCAAAGATTTATTCCAAATGGATTTTTTAGCCGATGCGATTTACCGCGCACCAGATCAAGATCAAGCTACGAGAGGCCATCTGGTGTTCGTTCTGGGTTAAGTTCCGGGCAATCGTGATGGCGCGCCCCGGGCGGTTTGGCGCGATTGTACGTGGCTTTCACCGTTACGAGACATGGCGGCTGTCCAAGCGCGTCACCGCTCTGTTGGGGCGACGTTGGCGGCGCTCGACCAAGTTTCTCGAAATAGACCTGACGTATCGCTGCAATATGCGTTGCAACGATTGCAATCGCTCCGTCACGCAGGCCCCGGAGAACACCCAGCTCGATCACGCAGATATTCAACGGCACATTCAGGATTGGATTGCCCGGAGCTACCGATGGGATCGTATCCGACTGCTGGGTGGCGAGCCGACGTTGCATCCCGATTTCCTGCGTATCGTGGAGGATTTGAAAGTCTACCGGAGAGAACATGCGCCCAAGCTGATCATCGAGGTCATCAGCAACGGCTTCGGAGAGCGGGTCAATAAAACCCTAGACCAGCTGACCCCGGACATCAGGATCGTGAACACGGCCAAGACCAGCAACACACAACCCGTCCACCAGACCTTCAACCGCGCGCCTTGCGACTTTCCCGAACATCAGAACAGCGATTTCTCAAACGGCTGCTTCGTGACCGAGCTCAGCGGCATGGGGCTGACACCCAGCGGGTATTACCATTGCGCCGTCGCCGGGGGGATTGACCGGATTTTTGATTTGAAACTTGGCCGCGATGCAGTGCCCGAAATAAGCGATGACATGCGCGAGGACATGCAGGCCTTGTGCCGCTTTTGCGGGCATTTCACGGCGCAGATGCAAGAAGTCCCAGCGGAAGAGCGTTTGAGCCCCAGCTGGAAAGACGCCTACGCAAATTGGCGCACGCGTCGCGGCATGCGGCTGCGTGGGGCCGAAGAAGAAGGTGTACCTCTCACAGGCAATCCTAAACCGGACCGTGCCGGCACACAGAGCAATCGGATTGATTCGGGGTAAGGCGCATTGACGTCGCTCGAAAGCCGCTATCTGAGCTAAAGGCGCCACGGTGAGATGTTTTCGGTGCGCCTGTGATCTCCGTATTCAGGACAGCCCGATGATCTCCGCACAGCAGAAGCCCCTTTTGGCGAACTTGCCGTTTCTTGGACTTCTTGCGGCCAACACCATTTTAGGCGCGGCTTTGCCGTTGCTCATTATCCTCGGTGGTCTTGCCGGGCTTGCGCTTGCGCCGAGCCCGGCGTTGGCAACCCTGCCGCCTTCGATCCAGATCTTTGCTGGTTTTGTGGTCACAGGGCCGTTTTCGCTTCTCATGGGCCGACAAGGGCGGCGTTTCGGGTTTGTCGTGGGCGCGGTCACGGCGATGATTGGCGGGGCTTTGGGGGTTCTGGCGCTCTTTTGGTCGAGCTTCGCGCTGCTTTGTCTTGCTCATGCGTTCACGGGCGCGGCCCTGGCCTGCTACCTCTATTTTCGGTTCGCGGCGGCAGAGGTCGTGGCGCCGCAGTGGCAACCGGTTGCCATCTCACTGATGCTGACATCGGGTCTGATCGCGGCGCTGATTGGCCCGGAGATCTTCATCCGAACCAAGGACAGCTTTGCGCAGGTGCCATTGGCGGGGGCCTATGCCTCTATTGTGGTGCTGTCGCTGGTGGGTGTGCTGCCGCTTGCGTTCGTCAAATTGCCGCCGCCCGCCTCAGCCGGGGGCAGGGCAGGCCTTGACCGCGGCGCGCTGGTCTTGGTGCTGCGCAGCCGCCCGGTCTTTGCCGCGATTGTTATCGGCGCTGTTTCTCAGGGGATCATGGTGTTGCTCATGGCGCCGACACCGCTGGCCATGACAGCGCATGGTCACTCTGATGTGCTGGCGAGTGATGTGGTGCGCTGGCATGTGGTGGCGATGTTTGCGCCGTCCTTTGTCACAGGTTTCCTGATCAAGCGGTTTGGCACGGTGCCCATCGTTGCCACGGGCCTCATCTTCCTGATTTGCGCGGCGGCTGTGGCCGCGAGCGGGCTGTCGCTGCATCACTTTTACGCGGCCTTGATCGTCTTGGGCATCGGGTGGAACTTCAGCTTCATCGGCGCCACCGACCTGCTGGCGCGGGCTGTCGCCGCAGAAGATCGCGCGGTCGTGCAAGGGCTGAACGACACGGCTGTGGCGCTGGCCTCGACGATCTGCGTCTTTGGCTCCGGCGCGATTGTGACGGGCCTCGGCTGGTCCATCCTGTCGCTCTCGGCTGTGCCGATATTGACCGTCGCCTTGGTCTGGGTCATCGCGATAGGACGGCAACTCGCGGAGGCCTGAAAAGCGAGTGTTCCGCAAGGCCTGTCCGAGCGAAGCGGTGGCTCAAGCACAAGTGCCCGCGCAGCGCTCAAGATCGCTTGACCCGCTGGATGCACTCCCTTACACGACCTCATCGGCAACGGCCCCGGATTCGTCCGGGGCTTTGCTGTTGTCCGCAAGGACAGCAAGAACCGGGCACCTACGGGGGCCTATACCCGGTCTGACCACATCCCAGTGGAACGACCCAAACAAAGCGGCCTCGATTGTGGTCGCGAGCTAAACGGAAGACAGAAAGCATGGCACTCAAGTCGTACAAGCCGACGACGCCGGGCCAGCGCGGGCTGGTGCTGATCGACCGTTCGGAGCTTTGGAAAGGACGTCCAGTCAAGAGCCTCACAGAGGGTCTGACGAAATCGGGCGGCCGGAACAACACCGGACGGATCACATCGCGACGCCGCGGTGGTGGGGCGAAACGCCTCTACCGGATCGTAGATTTCAAGCGCAACAAGATGGACGTCGCTGGCGTCGTGATGCGCATCGAATATGACCCCAACCGGACAGCCTTCATCGCGCTGATCCAGTACAATGACGGCGAGCAGGCCTATATCCTCGCGCCGCAGCGTCTGGGTGTTGGGGATCAGGTGATTGCCTCGGCCAAGGCCGACATCAAGCCTGGTAACGCGATGCCCTTCTCGGGCATGCCCATCGGGACAATCGTGCACAATATCGAGCTCAAGCCCGGCAAAGGCGGCCAGATCGCCCGCGCCGCAGGCACCTATGCCCAGTTTGTGGGCCGGGATGGTGGCTACGCTCAGATCCGCCTGTCCTCGGGCGAGCTGCGCATGGTGCGTCAGGAATGCATGGCCACCGTTGGTGCCGTGTCGAACCCTGACAACTCGAACCAGAACTTCGGTAAAGCGGGCCGCATGCGCCACAAGGGCATCCGCCCTTCCGTGCGTGGTGTTGTCATGAACCCGATCGACCACCCCCATGGTGGTGGTGAAGGCCGGACCTCTGGTGGTCGTCACCCTGTGACACCTTGGGGCAAGCCCACGAAGGGTGCGCGCACCCGCAACAAGAACAAAGCGTCCAGCAAGCTGATTATCCGCTCGCGGCACGCCAAGAAGAAGGGGCGTTAATTTATGTCTCGCTCTGTATGGAAAGGTCCTTTCGTCGACGCTTACGTGCTGAAAAAAGCCGAAGCTGCGCGCGAGTCGGGCCGCAACGAAGTGATCAAGATCTGGTCGCGCCGCTCGACGATCCTGCCCCAGTTCGTGGGTCTGACGTTTGGCGTCTACAATGGCCACAAGCATGTGCCCGTGAACGTGTCTGAGGACATGATCGGTCAGAAGTTTGGTGAATATTCCCCCACGCGGACCTATTACGGCCACGCGGCGGATAAAAAAGCGAAGAGGAAGTAAGCCATGGGCAAGGATAAGAATCCCCGCCGCGTGGCGGACAATGAGGCGATGGCAAAGCTGCGTATGCTGCGCACCTCGCCCCAGAAACTCAATCTCGTCGCACAGCTGATCCGCGGCAAGAAAGTGGACAAAGCGCTCAACGATCTCGCCTTCTCCAAGAAGCGTATCGCCGTTGACGTCCGCAAGTGCCTGCAATCGGCGATTGCCAATGCCGAGAACAACCACAACCTCGATGTCGACGAACTCGTCGTCGCTGAGGCCTATGTGGGCAAAAACCTCGTCATGAAACGCGGTCGTCCGCGCGCACGGGGCCGGTTTGGCAAGATCGTAAAGCCGTTTTCGGAACTGACGATCAAGGTGCGTCAAGTTGAGGAGCAAGCCTAATGGGTAACAAGACAAATCCGATCGGCATGCGCCTCCAGGTCAACCGCACCTGGGACAGCCGCTGGTACGCCGATACCAAGGATTACGGCGATCTTCTCCTCGAAGATCTCGCGATCCGTGACTTCATCCACGAAGAGTGCAAGCAAGCGGGCATCGCCCGTGTGATCATTGAACGTCCGCACAAGAAGTGCCGCGTGACAGTGCACACAGCGCGCCCCGGCGTGATCATCGGCAAGAAAGGCGCGGACATCGAGACGCTCCGCAAGAAGATTGCCAACATGACCGACAGCGAACTGCACCTCAACATCGTTGAAGTGCGCAAGCCCGAGCTTGATGCCCGCCTCGTCGGCGAAAGCATCGCGCAACAGCTTGAGCGTCGGGTGTCCTTCCGTCGTGCCATGAAGCGCGCCGTGCAAAACGCCATGCGCATGGGGGCCCTTGGCATCCGTGTGAATGTGGCCGGTCGCTTGGGCGGTGCTGAGATCGCGCGGACGGAATGGTACCGCGAAGGTCGCGTTCCGCTTCACACCCTGCGTGCCGACATTGACCACAGCCATGTGGAAGCCATGACGCCCTACGGCATCATCGGTATCAAGGTCTGGATCTTCAAAGGCGAGATCATGGAGCATGATCCACAGGCCCGCGATCGCAAGGCGCAGGAAATCCAAGATGGCCCCGCACCCCGTGGTGCAGGCGGCGGTCGCCGGAATTAAGGGGGAGCTAACCAATGCTTCAGCCAAAGCGTACGAAATTCCGCAAGATGCACAAAGGCCGGATCAAGGGCCTCGCCAAAGGCGGGTCTGATCTGAACTTCGGCACCTACGGTCTGAAAGCCACCACGCCCGAGCGCGTCACGGCCCGTCAGATCGAAGCCGCCCGTCGTGCCATGACGCGTCATATGAAGCGTCAGGGCCGGGTCTGGATTCGTATCTTCCCCGACACGCCCGTGTCGTCGAAGCCTACGGAAGTCCGGATGGGTAAAGGTAAAGGCTCGGTCGATTACTGGGCGGCCAAGGTCAAACCCGGTCGCGTGATGTTCGAGATCGACGGCGTGAACGAAGACATCGCCCGCGAAGCCCTGCGCCTCGCCGCGATGAAACTGCCTGTCAAAACCCGCGTGGTTGTGCGCGAGGATTGGTAAACATTGAAACCGCGTCAGCGGTTTCAATGCCTGTGCGGCAGCGTATTTGCCTGCAAATCCGCGAGAGCAGCACCCGGTAGAAAATCAAGAACCCCCGTCAGTCACTGGCGGGGGTTTTTTATTGCATCAGCGTTGGTCTCGAAATCCGGTGTCGGCTGCAGATCATAATCAGCAAGGCTACAAGGCAAATGAACATTTGCTATTCGGTGCAAGATAAATCTGCATGTCAGTTCTCAGGCGCCGGACAACCCAAAATGCTGTCCAAGGCACCAAAATCATCCATCCTGCGATTGAAACACTCGCGAAATTCTCGCATTTCATTGCTTTGATGGTCAGTAGTATCCAAAAGCGTTTCCAACCTTGTTTCTAGCATGTTTGAATATTTTCTGTCATCTGCTGCTGCTTGCTCTGAAAAGTGCACGAAAGCCAAAAGACTGACTACCAGTAGTCCCAAACCCGCAAGCCGGATAGGCTTAACAACATTGCCAAGCAAAAAACCGGAAATTGTTCCGCCTGCCAAACCAATTAACCCGATTATGGTATCTGTGCTCATGCATTAAGTCCGCTTGCTTGCGAAATTTTTTTCACCTTGATTATATGCTAGTCTCTTCCCCTAAGCGAGAGCTGGTGTGGAGAAATAGTTCTCTTTCGTGAGCTGAGACTTCCGTGGGTTGTATCATTACCTGGGTAATGGCCGTGGCAATTATTGCTGCGATTTCTGAGCAGGCGAGCGGCGAATTCTCCGATAGTGGCTGCTCTGGCCGCTGCGGCTTTGACAAAGGCCCAGCCCGGTTAACAGGTCGCGCCAGCGGCCCCGGGCAAAGCCAGCCGGAAAGTGCTAAGACAACCGCGTCCAATCGCAATCTCAGGGGTTGTTTTTGCGCGGCTACGCGCTTCGCATTGCGCGCACAATGCCCAGGATGCCCAGGCCGAAGGGGATCCAAAGCAATGCATATAAAAGCCAAATCCCGGCGGCCCATAGAGGATAGACCAGAGCGCTCATATCAGTTCCAAAGACATCACAAAGGCTTGGGCCTTGAGCGGACGGTTTGCACCCGAGCATCTGCACCAACAGCGCAATCGTTTGGAGCACCAGCCAAACCAGGAATGGCCAAAGCAGTACTGCGGCACTGACCCAAGTTGGAATTGCGTTAGGGGTTTTGGACACATGCCACCTCACGATGCGAGCACTGGAACGTTTGATTTGGCCGCGCGCTCGGACCCACGTCTTCCAATAAACGTGCTTTGTGCACAGGGCGGGATTGGTCCCGCTTTACGGGAGCCAAACCATGCCCATGTGCTCGCTCTCTGCGTGACCCGTCTACCGACGAAACGGAATTTTCTTGAGCGAAGTCAGCGTGCCATTGGAAAACCGAACGATGTCCAGCGCGCGCAATGTGCCTCGGAGCGGAAGGTCGCCCGCATCGGCAACATCAACGCACTCGATTTGCGCGCGCTCGGCATATGTCGCGATTGTCATATGGGGGCGAAACGGATGTGCCGCGCTGAGGTCTGCGCGGTGATCCCCCTCATAGAGTTGCTTGTGCATAGCCGTTACTTGGTGCGCTCCATCCCCGCAGAGCAGAAAGATTTTGTGCTTTTGCTCGAAAGGATCAAATTCGATGGCGTGCTCGTCGAAGATAACAGGGAATTCTTGAGTTTGGTCTGCAACCGCGAGGGCCAAGTCGGTAATCACCTGCGCGTGTGCGCTCTGTGCGCCAAACACCAAGGTGATGTGCGGCGGAACCAGCTTCGCCCTGTGCGGTTCATGCGCCGCCCGGAAGTCATCAATGCGCGTCGCGCAGAATGGTTCGAACTCCGGGTAGGCCAGGACATAAATCATGCGATGGACAATGGCGCGCTGGTTTCAAAAACTCAACGCCAGCCCGCAGGGCGATAGGCCAACGGGTCACACCAGCGGTTCGCGCTGGCGTTGCGTCGCGTCGGCTTGTAGGCCTTGAGAGGCAATGGCGACGGGAGCATCCGATGAGCACAACACCCGATCTTGCGGCCCTTTTTGGTGCGGGCGATGTGAAGACTTTTCTGGGCCTCGAGCTGTGCGACGATCTCGAGACGATTGACGCCTCATCCGCCTTCATTGGCGCGCCATGCGCAACGCCCTACGCATCGGTTGGCGCCTATGCGCAAAACGGGCCTGCCTCCCTCCGGCGCGCTATCGCCTCGCTCAGCGCCAATATCGATCGGCACAATTTCGACCTCGGCGGCCCGACCTTTCCCGACGGAACCAGGCGCGCAGTGGATTGCGGTGACCTGCCCTGGAGCGACAGCGATTTTGCGGCGAACCGCGCCACGATCCGCAATGCCATCTCCAAGATCGTTTGTCGTGGCGTTGTGCCCATTTTGATCGGCGGAGATGATTCCGTTCCCATCCCGATGATCGAGGCCATGGGGGAGACGGGGAAATCCTATACGATCCTGCAGATCGATGCGCATATCGATTGGCGCGATACTCATATGGGCGAGACCATGGGGCTGTCTTCCACGATGCGGCGCGCGTCCGAAATGGCGCATATCGAGAAGATCGTTCAGGTCGGTGCCCGTGGCATCGGGTCCGGGCATTCGTCGGATTTCGAGGATGCCTTGTCCTGGGGAGTAAAATTCTTCACGGGGCTCGACCTGCACCGCCAAGGCATGCAGCCAGCAATCGATCAGATCGCGCCGGGGGCGGAGGTCATCCTGTGTATCGACATCGACGCGCTCGACCCTTCAGTTGCGCCCAACACAATCGGGCGCGCGCCGGGCGGGATGAGCTACTACCAAGTGTTGGAGTTGATCCTGGCAGTGGCAGAGCGCGGCCATATCGCGGCGGTTGATGTTGTGGAAATCCTGCCCGAAGCAGATGTGGACGGCATCGGAGGCCTGAATGTCTCGCGCTTGGTGGCCGCAATCATGGGTGTGATCGCGCGCCAGCAAGCGGGGCCGCCGCAGCCATAGTCGCGCCCGATTGTCGGGAGGAGCAGACGCCCGATGCCTTGCGGGGTTGACCAGTGTCGCGCAGGGCAAACACGCGCACCGCGCGGGCCGCAGGTGTGATGTGCAATCAACCGCGTCACCTTCGTGTCCAGCCCTATAGGCACAGGCGACACGCCTGATATCACAAGTCATCTCGTCCGCGAAAGGGCCAGACACTCTGGCCCAAACCGGAAGCGAGACGATCACATCCATGAACCGAAGAACCTTTAACGCCATGAGCCTGGCTCTGGCATCCGCACCGCTGGCGCGTCTGCCTTTGGCGCAGCACAACGCGACAGGCGCAGTGGGCTACCAGATTGCCGCCATCAACGATGGCCTTCTGACGGTGCAACACGGGGGAATGGCGCGCGCCGATCTCGCTGTTGATGACAGCACGTTGTTTCAGGTCGCGTCCTGTTCCAAAACCGTGACATCGCTCGCCATCCTGACCCTCGTCCGGGAGGATCACCTGCAGCTTGACGCGCCGGTGAACCAGTATCTCAGACGGTGGCAATTGCCGGGCTTGCGCGGCGATACCGCGACGATTGCCGAGCTGATGTCTCACACTGCGGGGACCTCCGTGCATGGCTTTGGAGGATACGGCCCCTCTGACGATCTGCCGGATCTTCTGGCGATCCTCGGGGGGCGGTCCCCCGCGAATTCCGGCGCGGTCCGGGCCCGCCCCCGGCTGTTTGGCCCATTCAGGTATAGTGGCGGCGGCACCACCGTTTTGCAGATGCTGATCGAAGATGTGACGGGCCAGTCGTTCGCTGACTACGCAACACGCGCCGTGCTGCAGCCTGTCGGCGCGCGGGCGGCTACCTTTGCAATCACGCCTGAGACGCCCTTTGCCTACGGCGCTCATGAGAACGGTCAGAACCTGGAAGGCGGTTTCCGCAGGCACCCGGAAAGCGCGGCTGCCGGGCTATGGGCCACTGCCTCCGATCTTGCAAAAATCCTCCAGGCGATCCTCGAAAGTCTGCGGGGCAAACGGCACGCGCTTTTGCCCGCAGGACTTGCCGAGCGCATGACCACACCTGTGAGCCAGCAATCGGGTTTGGGCGTGTTCGTTGAGCCGGGGCGTGTTATTTGGCACGAGGGCCGCAACTTCGGCTTTGATGCCATCATGGCCGCCGAGCTGACCACCGGGCGGGTCCGAGCGGCCGTGACAAACAGAAACGGCTTTATAGAAGACTATGCGCGGGGCCTTCTTCCGCAATAGGATGTGGGGCAGCCTGCGTGAGAGGCCTTGGGGCTATGGACAATATTCTGGTGGAAATGACAGCGCTCGGGTCCGTGGCCATTGCCCTGTTCGGCGCGGCGTTCTGTGTGATGCAAACCCGGCATTCCCGGATCAGCCGGACCTTCGCCGTTTTCCTCCTTGCAATTGCGCTCAACAACATGCCGGATGCCTTTATCCAGATGCTTGCCATGTTCCCTCGCAGCTATGGCGCGACGGTTGATTTCATCACCATGCCAAGTTCGTTTTTGCTGGCCCCGCTGTTCTGGCTTTATGTCCATGTCCTGACCGCGCCAGACCAGCAGATGCCGACGCGCCTCGCCCGGCATTTTGCCCTGCCTGCCGTTGCCGTTCTTGCCGCCATCCTCGTGCTGCTCTCTCCGGTCTCGCTGCGCGTGGCACTGGTCGGGGATGAGCTTGAGCCAAACTCCGCATGGGGGATGTCACTTGGCGTTTTGGTGGGACTGCTCCACATCGCGGTGTTCCCCCAGATCGCGCTCTATCTCGTCTTGATCATACGCCGCCTCTCGGAATTTCGGCTCACCTTGCGGGAGTATTACTCGAGTACCGAACGCTACGAGCTGCGCTGGATATACATCATTGGCGGGCTGGGGTTTTCGTTTTGGCTGACCATGGTGCTCGTCTTGTTCGCGACCGTTGGGTTTGGAGAGACGCCGCCCTGGGTCGAGGCGGTGGCAAGCCTGGCCGGGTTCGTCCTTGTCAGCGCGCTCACGCTCTGGGGCATTCGGCAACGCCCGCCTTTGGCCCCTGACGCCGCGCGCGGGCCCGCTCAGACAGACGCGCATGCCGCTGGCAAATACGAGAAATCCGCATTGAGCCCGGAGGCCTCGGATCGGCTCAGCCGCAAGCTGCGCCGCGCCATGGAAGTCGATCACTTGCACCGGGATCCCAATCTGTCGCTCTGGGCCTTGGCGCGACATACCGGCGCTTCGTCCAATTACATCTCCCAAACGCTCAATGAGGTTATGGGGGAGAGTTTCTTCGACTTTGTAAACAGCTACCGGATTGCCGAAGCCAAAACATTGCTCGCCACGACAGACGCGTCGGTTTTGACCATCACCTATGATGTGGGCTTCAACGCGCGGTCTTCCTTTTACAACGCGTTCAAGCGACATACCGGACAAACCCCCACGAATTTTCGAAAAGAACTGTCCCAGCGTGACGGGTTGGACGACATGAACGGACAACTGGGCGACACCTGATCCATCGAAACTGATCAGGAAGATCTAAGGCCATCACTCACGAATACCCTATCCCAAACGGGGGTTTTGTTCCGCAGCTTTTCAGCAAGGGCCAAAGCCTCCGTTTTCCTTCTTCGCTGGTCAGATCGGTGCACAACCCCAACAAACCGAGAAAGAACATTCATGAAAAGATACCTCATTCTTGCAGTGCTCGCGCTCAGCGCCTGCGATTCACCTGCGGAGATCGAAGCCAGCCGAAAGCTCGATGCCGCCTGTATGGAGGGAAACATCGAGGCTTGCGCGGCCGTTCAGCGGAGAGTGGATTCCCGCAATCAAACGCTGGCCACGTCTGCGGCGGGTTTTTGAAGGCCCGAGCGTATCGCCTCATTCCAGGCTACGATGCGCGCCGCGGGCTGACATGGCATTTCAGGTTCTGAGCGGGTCTCCCGCTCAGACCATCTCTGGCCTGTTTCGCTTGGTGAAGGCCCATCTGCAGAGCCTCGCCCCGAGCGCGGGTCGCTGTGCCTGTGTAGACCTCCTCCGAAAACAGCTGCCTTGTCTGCACGCAAGTCTTGGCCGTGATTGAGGTCATGCGCTGGCGCTCAGATAATCTCGTCTTCATCAAACATCGGGTCATCCGCCAATTGCGTCGAATGCCCATCCAGCGCATCTTCCGCGCGGGCGAGCGAGGCCACCCGTGCCACATGAAAGACCGCGTCGCCTTCATTGACCACGGGCAGGACCGCTTTGCCCACGATGATCCCGTCGAATTGGGCTGCGATCTCCTGCTCTTCTTCGCCAAACGGATCAGAGACCACGCCCAGCACATCGCCTGCCGCCACCAGATCCCCCTCGCCGCGAAAGCCGCGGAAGAGGCCGCCCATGGGTGCGCGCAGCCATTTGCTCGACGCGCAGAATTGCGGCGGGGTCTTGGGCGGGCGCACGCTGCGCGCGGGGATCATGCCCAGCTGCGCCATGACCCGCAGAATGCCGATCTGACCCACGCGCGCCGAGTATTCGTCAAACCGCAATCCCTCACCCGCCTCATAGAGCAGGATCGGCGTGCCCACGGCACGGGCCTCCGCGCGCAAGCTGCCGTCTCGCAGGTCAGATTGCATGATGATCGGCGCGCCAAAGACATCTGCGAGCGCGCGCATGGCCGCGTCATCGGGTGAGACACGGATTTGCGGATAATTCGTCCGGTGGATCGCGGCGGAATGCAGATCTATGCCCAGATCGCAACGCGCCACGATCTCCCCAAGAAAGAGATGCGCCAGCCGGGCCGCCAGCGAGCCGCCTTCATGGCCGGGAAAGGAGCGGTTCAGATCGCGCCGGTCGGGCAGATAGCGCGAGCGGTTGAGAAAACCGAAGGAGTTCACAATCGGCACCGCGATCAGCGTGCCTTTCAGGCGCCGCAGGGCCGGGGCCTTGAGCAGGCGCCGGACGATCTCGATCCCGATGACCTCATCACCATGCACACCCGCGCTGACAAAGATCGTGGGGCCCGCATGTGTGCCATGCACCACATGAGCCGCAAGGCCCACGGGCGTATGGTTCGACAGCGTGCTGACCGGCAGATCAATCGTCTGGCGGGTGCCCGGAGCGATCTGGTGTCCGGCAATCTCAAAGGGAGCGCGTTTGGCCATGGAAAGGATCCGCTTGCATAAGGTGCCCCGATATACGCAGGGACCCGCCCGCGCGCCAGACGGGACGCGCACAGATCAGGCAACGCGCGCGCCGTCCACTTGTGCTTTGACCTGAGCACCCAACTTGCAATAGCGCGCTTTCACGTTTCACTGCGATGAAAACACGCGTGGCCGCGCGCAAACACTGCCAAAAGCCGAAACACCAAAACGCATCTTCTGACCATTGCGCGGAAGTGTTCGAGCCCTCACACGTGTGACCGGGCGACCCTTTTCCAAAACCGTCGCCCCTACATCAGTCGCGGGCAAGGTTTGCTCTTGTGCCTTTCGTCGGTCAGATGGAGCTGTAAATGACAGCTGAGAGCCCTAAGCCGCTCTTCTTTCCCCAAAGAGCCTGGGCTTGAAGTGTCCGAGGATGAGTTCCAGCGCCAAGGGGATGGCGTTCGACATGCCGACCAGCGCCTCACGGTTTTCGAGCGCGTGGAAAGCGGCGAGATCGCCCGTCGCTTTTGTAGCGTCCGCAAGGGCACGTAGCTCTGGCATCATGGGGACCAGGAACAAAAAAGCGTTGACCGTCAGAAACGCAACCAGGACGGCCTTTACTTTCATCCAATTGGCGCGCTCATGATAAAAAACGTAGAGGATCAGATCACAGAGGATCTTGAGCGCCAGACCGGGAAGAATGAGGATATAGGCGCTCAGTTCCTTGTATGTGTAGACGGTATAAGCGGTTTCAGCGTCAGGTGTTCCGACGGTGGCCCCGATGACAATGTGCGATGCAATGCCGCCGACATACAGAATGCCAGCAATCTCGTTGACGAACCCGACGAGGCTACGCATCGCGCTGGCCATACCACATCCGCCCCAAAAGCCCGTCCTTGCGCACGTAGTGGTGATAGAACCCCGCCAAGATGTGCGCGAGGATCAACAGGCCCAGAAGGGTCGCAATGATGCCGTGGGCCACCCTTGGGGGGATGTCGTCGAAGTTAGCGGGCAATGGCTCGCCAGAACCACCGAAAACGATCGCAGGCAGGCCCGCGATATTGGCTGTGGCCAGCCCCGACAGGCACATCGCAATGACGAGAAAATAGAAAACCCAATGCGCGGCAATTGCACCCTTGTTCAGCAGCGCGTTGCCAATATCGGCGTGCGGTGGCTTGGATGTGGCAAAGCGCACAATCAGGCGAAAGATCATCAACACAAGGATCAGGACCCCCATACCCATGTGCATTGTCAAAGCCGTGATTTTGAAGGGGTCGTCATTGGGAGTTGCCGCAAGAGCAAATGTGCCCATGACAAGACCGCCAATGACCATCACGGCAAGTAGCCAGTGCAGTGTGACGAGTAAGGGGTGATATCGACGCATGGTGCCCTCCCATCTGAAGCTGGGTGAACTATATCGTATTTACTTGCATTTGCAACAGTATCTTTTGCGAATGTTGTAGATGATACGTTCCTGAGGTATGGCACCCTATGTCAGTCGAAGAAGATACACATCGCACCAGAACGACCAGCTATGGCTGGATGATTCAGCAGATCGCTCGCCGATTGAACCAGTCGATGGAAGAGCGGCTGGCACCGCACGGGCTCAACCTGCAGCAATTTGCGGTAATGATGACTGTTCTGGAATTTGATGGCCTGACGCAGACTGAAATCGGCGCACGGTTTTCGATGCCACCCTATGCAATCAGCCGAGCAATCGACCATTTGGAGAAAGCCGGTTTTGTTGCACGCCGCCAGCATCCAACGTCCAGGCGCGCGTTCACCGTCCACGCGACACAGGGGGGAAGCGCGCTGGCGCCAAGCCTCCACGACATCGTAAATGACGTGAATGCAGAGCTGACGGCGCCGCTGACAACGGCCCAGCGGGAACAACTCGGCGCGTTGCTTCAAAAGCTCATCTAGCGGCAAGCGGCGACTGCGGCGCTGTCCGCAGGCGGCTGATCTACCCGTCGGGACGGACGCCATCGGTTGCGAGCTGACAGGGTCGGCAAAGGAATGGGCTGACGACCAAGCTCAATTGCAATCGCTGCGCCCGTGTTGTGCGGCGGGCGCGTCAGACGGCCATTCGTGCCGGCTGAGGCCGTTGGTCTCCTGGCAGCACTCGCGGTCTCTGTGGCTCCAAGCGGCTCTAGGGATGAAAGAGCGATGCAGAAGGTGAACCCAATCTGCGGCGCGGCAATCTTTCCGAAAACGTCTCGCGGTTTTTCCGGAACCGCGATAGAGGGCGTGTATGCCCCAGATTTCTTCTCTCTTCGTGACCCGCCTCTACCGCGCAGCTCTCTCGGAGCAGGCGCCCAAGATCGACCAAGCCGAACTGGAAGCCTCCTGTTTCACCATCGCCGAGGATGATGAGGCGGGGCAGGCGTGGTCGGAGGAGAACGGCTATCCGGGCTATACCTCCTACGCCTCGCTGTCCGATCTGCCCTGGCGCTTTCCGATCTTTGCCGAACTGGTCAAATGCCTTGACGCCCATGTCGCGGCTTTTGCCGAGGATCTGGAGTTTGACCTCGATGGCCGTGCGTTGGTGCTGGAGGATATCTGGATCAACATCCTGCCAGAGGGTGGCATGCATGCCAGCCACATCCACCCCCATTCGGTCATCTCCGGCACGACCTATGTCGCGATGCCGGAGGGTGCCTCCGCCCTCAAGCTGGAAGACCCGCGTTCTGAACGCATGATGGCCGCGCCGCCCCGCCGCAAGGACGCGCGGGAGGAATTGCGGACCTTCGTCTATCAAAAGCCCTCGGTGGGTGACGTACTGCTCTGGGAAAGCTGGCTGCGCCATGAAGTGCCCATGAACATGGCCGAGGACGAACGGGTGAGCGTGAGTTTCAACTATCGGTGGGAGTGAGCGCCGGTCCAAGCGTATGCTTGGCAAAAGCTCCAGTGGAGCTTTTGAGGTGCGATTGGGCGGAGCCCAGCCGGTCCAAGGGTATGCTTGGCAAAAGCTCCAGCGGAGCTTTTGAGGCGCGAACGGGCGGAGCCCAGCCGGTCCAAGGGTATGCTTGGCAAAAGCTCCAGCGGAGCTTTTGAGGCGCGAACGGGCGGAGCCCAGCCGGTCCAAGCGTATGCTTGGCAAAAGCTCCAGCGGAGCTTTTGAGGCGCGAACGGGCGGAGCCCAGCCGGTCCAAGGGTAAGATCAGCGTGGGCGTCACTGAAACGCTGACGGTGCTATCGTCCTTTGGCACATTGACCGGGCGTCGGGCAGGCTGGCGGTAGAGGTTCGCCTCTCATGTGCAAACAGCGGCGCGGGCCTACAGGATTGCAATCGGCGTTACAGGGCCGCCAGAGGTCACGATGTTGTTGGCCGTCAGCCCTGTGGCATTCAACGTCACGACGATCTCCTGATCCGGGCCATTGGGCTTTTCGATGTCCAGCGTCACGGTTGTTGTCCCAGCGTCTTCATCCTCTGTCACAGTGATCGCCGCGCTATCGTTGGAGGCCAGACCAGCGAGATCGAACTCAATCGTTTCGTCCTGGGGTGCGAAATCGGTGATGTTTATCAGCGCGGTCGTGATCTCTTCGGGATCATCCGGCCCTTCCGAGAACACACCGCCGAGGCTCACCGCGGCGATTTCAAACGTGTCCGTTCCCGCGCCGCCGCTCATGGAGCTTGGTGACAGGATGTCGCTCAGATCATTGGAGGTCAGGAAAGTGTCGACCTCGTGGATCAGCGTGTCGTCCCCCGCGCCTCCGTCGGTTTGCAGCACATAGCCGGTGCCGCCCAGAACGACACCATCGGTGATGATCGTATCATCGCCCGCGCCGCCGGATGCGATCAGACTGGTGATATCGCCCCGCGTGCGCAGGTCCAGCCGGTCGTCTCCAGCGTCGCCAGTGATGGTGGCGTTGTCGCCAGGGATCGACGTGATGGTTATGTCATCGTCGCCCGCACCGCCGGAGATCTCGGAGCCGCCGATGACTTCGCCTGAAATCGTGTCATCTCCGGTGCCGCCATTGACGTCGACCTCCTCCGCATCAACCAGGATGCGGTCATTGCCCGCCTCGCCATTGATCTCGCCGGAAAATGCGCCAGCGTCCGACGGGCCGGGGACAATGGGGAACTGAATAATGTCATCGCCCGCACCTGCGTTGATCGTGCTGCCCGCAGCCGTCTCCACGGCCGGATCTGCGACGAAGACATCATTCCCCGATGTCCCCGTGACAACCTCGCCGGAGCCAACGAGGAAGGCCGTGCCATCGTCGCCGGGCGTGGGCGGTTCGGGATCGGCGGGCATGCCGTCATCATCGGAGCTGTCCCCATCGCCCATATCAACGAGCGGCAGCAGCAGAACAGGCACGGCAAGCGCGAGAAGCCATAACATAGCGGGTACTCCTAAACACAGTTAACAGACGCTAGGAACCTCGGACAGGCGGGTCAAGCGCGAGGTCTCTGGAGAGGCTTGCAGCGGCCATTTTGGCGCCCTCGGGGAAACACCGATCTGAATTGGGCGGAATTGTTGCCATTTGCGCTTTAATCGGTCCGCGCAAGGTCCCGGGCGCAACCTATGCCGGACAACCACTGGCGAGGCCGCTTTTCGGAGGCTTGTCGGGCGGTCGCATCACTGCCATCACGGCCCTTGGGGATAGGGCTTGCCAAGGCCAGTCAAGCCGCCTATACGGCCACTTCATCATCCACTCCATCGGGAATCAGGGTGACCTATCGCATGTGCGAGCGGGCCCTCCGGTGATTGTTGAAAGGAACAGGCGCATGAACGCCACCGATCTGCGTGACAAAACGCCGGATCAGCTTCGCGAAGAGCTGACCAACCTCAAGAAAGAAGCCTTCAACCTGCGGTTCCAGCAGGCCACTGGCCAATTGGAAAACACGGCGCGCATGCGTCAGGTCAAGCGCGACGTCGCTCGGGTCAACACGATCCTGAACGAAAAAGCCCGCGCGGCTGCAGAGTAAAGGACCACAGATATGCCCAAACGCATCCTGACAGGCACCGTCACATCCGACAAAAACGAGCAGACCGTGACAGTATCCGTGGAGCGCCGCTTCACGCATCCGGTCCTCAAGAAGACCATTCGTAAGTCCAAGAAATACCGGGCGCACGATGAGAAGAACACCTTCAAGGTGGGAGACAAGGTCCGCATTATCGAATGCGCGCCGCGTTCCAAGACAAAACGCTGGGAGGTTCTGGAGGCGTAAGCCACCGGAGCCTTTTCGGCTTTTTCAATCGAAACCCTGGGGGAGATAACAAGACCAGCCCCCATAGGTCAGGAGAAACCTCATGATCCAGATGCAGACCAATCTGGATGTGGCTGACAACTCCGGCGCACGCCGGGTTCAGTGCATCAAGGTTCTGGGTGGGTCCAAGCGGAAATACGCGAGCGTCGGTGACGTTATCGTGGTCTCCGTTAAGGAAGCCATCCCGCGTGGTCGCGTAAAGAAAGGTGACGTCCGCAAGGCCGTTGTCGTGCGCACCGCCAAGGAAGTCCGTCGTGAAGATGGCACAGCGATCCGTTTCGATCGCAACGCAGCTGTTATTCTCAATAACAACAACGAGCCTGTCGGTACCCGTATCTTCGGGCCGGTTGTGCGCGAGCTGCGTGCCAAGAACTTCATGAAGATCATCTCGCTTGCTCCGGAGGTGCTGTAATGGCTGCCAAACTCCGCAAAGGTGACGAAGTCATCGTGCTTGCTGGCAAGGACAAGGGCAAGAAGGGTACGATCTCTTCTGTTGACCCCAAAGCCGGCAAGGCCGTTGTCGATGGTGTGAACATCGCCATCCGCGCCACACGCCAAACCCAGACGAGCCAGGGCGGTCGCATCCCCAAAGCGATGCCGATTGACCTCTCGAACCTCGCTCTGCTCGACAAAGACGGCAAAGCGACCCGCGTTGGCTTCCGCATGGAAGGCGACAAGAAGGTCCGTTACGCCAAGACCACGGGGGACGTGATCGATGCTTGATACTGCGAACTATACCCCGCGTCTGCGCACTCTTTATGACACGGAAATCCGTGCCAAGATGAAAGAAGAGTTCGGCTACGGCAACGACATGCAGATCCCGCGTCTGGACAAGATCGTCCTGAACATCGGCTGCGGTCGTGCGGCTGTGCGTGACAGCAAGAAAGCCAAGTCTGCGCAAGCGGATCTGACAGCGATTGCCGGTCAACACGCCGTGACAACCATCGCCAAGAACTCCATCGCGGGCTTCCGCGTTCGTGAGGGCATGCCGATGGGTGCGAAAGCGACCCTGCGTGGCGCCCGCATGTACGACTTCCTGGACCGTCTCATCACTGTGGCGATGCCCCGGATCCGCGACTTCCGCGGTGTCTCGGGCAAGAGCTTTGACGGCCGTGGCAACTACGCCATGGGCATCAAGGAGCACATCGTCTTCCCGGAAATCGACTTCGACAAAGTTGACGAGCCCTGGGGCCTGGACATCGTGATCGCAACAACCGCACCGAATGATGCGGAAGCAAAGGCGCTGTTGAAGCATTTCAACATGCCCTTCAACAGCTGAGCCGGAGGACATCATGGCTAAGAAAGCAATGATCGAACGCGAGAAGAAGCGGGCCCGGCTGGTTGCGAAATACGCCACCAAGCGTGCCGAGCTCAAAGAGATCGCGAATGACGAAAGCAAGCCGATGGAAGAGCGCTTCAAGGCGCGCCTGAAGCTGGCGAAACTGCCGCGCAACTCTGCACCCACACGGATGCACAACCGTTGCCAACTCACCGGGCGTCCGCACGCCTATTACCGCAAGCTGAAGATCAGCCGTATTGCGCTCCGGGACCTCGGGTCCAAGGGGATGCTGCCCGGCATGGTCAAGTCCAGCTGGTAAGGGGGAGAAAAGATGAACGATCCTATTGGCGATATGCTCACCCGGATCCGCAACAGCCAGATGCGTGGCAAGTCGGTCGTCTCGACACCGGCTTCCAAACTGCGCGCCTGGGTGCTCGATGTGCTCGCAGACGAGGGCTACATCCGCGGTTATGAGAAAGCCACCGACGCGGCGGGCCACCCGACGCTTGAAATCAGCCTGAAGTACTATGAAGGCGCGCCTGTGATCCGCGAATTGAAGCGGATTTCCAAGCCGGGCCGTCGTGTGTACATGGGTGTGAACGATATCCCCTCCGTCCGTCAGGGCCTGGGTGTTTCCATCGTCTCCACTCCCAAGGGCGTCATGTCTGATGCAAATGCACGCGCGGCCAACGTTGGCGGCGAAGTGCTTTGCACAGTCTTCTAAGGAGGGTTTGATCGATGTCTCGTATCGGTAAGAAACCCGTGGACCTGCCCGATGGCGTCACAGCCAGCCTCTCGGGTCAGACCATTGAGGTGAAGGGCCCCAAGGGCTCCCAGAGCTTCACGGCCACAGATGACGTCACCCTCGAGGTGGACGGCAATGTTGTGACCGTCAGCCCGCGCGGCAAATCCAAGCGCGCGCGTCAGCAATGGGGCATGAGCCGCACGATAGTCGCCAACATGGTGCATGGTGTGACCTCGACCTTCAAGAAAGAGCTTGAGATTCAGGGTGTTGGTTATCGTGCCGCACTGCAGGGCAATGTCCTGAAGCTGAACCTCGGCCTCTCCCACGACGTGGACTTTCCCATTCCGGACGGTGTCACTGTCACATGCCCAAAACAGACAGAGATCGTGATCGAAGGTCACGACGCTCAACTGGTGGGCCAGGTGGCGGCGAACATTCGCGACTGGCGCAAGCCCGAGCCCTACAAAGGCAAAGGCATCCGCTACAAGGGCGAATACATCTTCCAGAAGGAAGGCAAGAAGAAGTAAGGACGCAAGAAATGGCAAACAGCAAACGGGACCTGTTCCAGAAGCGCCGCCAGCGCGTCCGGAACAAACTTCGCAAGGTGAACGCGGGCCGCATCCGCATGTCCGTCCACCGTTCCAACAAGAACATCTCGGTCCAACTGATCGACGACGTGGCCGGCAAGACCCTTGCCGCCGCCTCGACGCTCGAGAAAGACCTCGGTGTGGTTGGCAAGAACAACGTCGAAGCGGCCTCCAAGGTCGGTGCGGCGATTGCAGAACGCGCCAAGAAGGCCGGTGTCGAAGAATGCTACTTCGACCGTGGTGGCTTTCTCTTTCATGGTGGCGTCAAGGCTCTGGCCGACGCTGCGCGTGAAGGCGGTCTGAAGTTCTAAGACAAGAGTAGGGGCGTGCCGCAAGGGGCGCCCCTCGATGATCGAGGCCCCGGATAATCCCCGGAGCACTGCGATTGACCAAAATCGGCGCCCGGAGCGCGCCAATCGAGAGGAATTGCCAGATGGCAGAACGTGAAAACAGAGGCCGGGGCCGCCGCGATCGCGACGAGACACCCGAATTCGCCGACCGCCTGGTCGCGATCAACCGGGTATCCAAGACCGTGAAAGGTGGTAAGCGCTTTGGCTTTGCCGCACTTGTGGTTGTGGGCGATCAAAAAGGCCGTGTCGGTTTCGGCAAAGGTAAAGCCAAAGAGGTGCCCGAGGCGATCCGCAAGGCCACCGAGCAAGCCAAGCGCCAGATGATCCGCGTGCCGCTGCGCGAAGGCCGCACGCTGCACCACGATATCGAAGGCCGTCACGGCGCCGGTAAAGTGGTCATGCGCACCGCCCCGCAAGGTACAGGTATCATCGCCGGTGGTCCAATGCGGGCCGTCTTCGAGATGCTGGGTGTTCAGGACGTTGTTGCGAAGTCCATCGGCTCGCAAAACCCCTACAACATGATCCGCGCGACCATCAACGGGCTCACTAAAGAGAGCTCGCCCCGTCAGGTCGCTCAGCGCCGTGGCAAGAAAGTGGCTGACATCCTGCGCAAGCCGGAAGAAACAGCCGCGCCCGAAGCTGCTGACGCGTAAGGAGTAAAGACCCATGGCCAAAACCATTGTTGTCAAACAAATCGGCTCCCCGATCCGCCGCCCGCAAGATCAGCGCGCGACATTGATCGGTCTGGGCCTGAACAAGATGCACAAGACGCGCGAGCTGGAAGATACCCCTTCCGTGCGCGGCATGATCCGCAAGATCCCGCATCTGGTCGAGATCGTCGAAGAGCGCGGCTAAGCCCGCCGCACTTTCAGGAATGAGAAAACGCCCCGTGGTTCCGCCACGGGGCGTTTTTGCATTTAGGAGTTGGGCGGCGTCGCGTGATGCGAGGTGGCCTATTGTCCGACCAGTGCCTCAACCTCTTGGATCAAAGCGCCCGCGCGGTCGCTGGCCAGGAAGCGTTGCGGATGGTTTGCGGAATAGGCACCGGACTTGAGCCTCTTGAGAAACCACAGGCCAGATTGGCCAACATCATGCAGCGCCATGCTGCTGTTGATGGGTTGACCGGGCTGTGGAATGGCGAGGCGGATTTGCTCTGGGGCCTCGCCCGCCAGAACATCCGTCGCCGTGATGATGCCGTAGGTCCGGCCGTCATCGGCCGTCGCCGTGCGCTCATAGGTCCCGACGATAATCAAGGATGATGTCTCAACGAGCGCTTCGGTCGTCATGCGGGCAGACATGGCCATGGCGGCTCCTCCCGGTCCGGTCAGCGCGATCAATGCAGCTAAAACAAGTGAACGCATGAAAATCCCTCTTTTGCCTTAAACATTTAGGCACAAAAAAACGCGAGCCTAGAGGGGCCCGCGTTTTCGTGATGTCAGCAGAGATGCTTACGCAGCTTTGCGGCGACGGTAGAACGCCAGGCCGCCCAGTGCCGTCAGCATCAACGGCAGACCCGCCGGAAGCGGAACCGGCGCTGTGACGATTACAGGCGCACCGTAAAGAGCAACCGCACCAGCGGCATCATCCGCAGCTGGCCCTGTGAACCCTTCGGCATAGAACGGGTTCATCAAGCTGTTCGGAACGCTTGTGTGACGCAGGCCAATGGCGTGACCGATCTCGTGGGCCATAACAGTGAAGATGTCGAAACCCGGCCCGTCGAACCCGATTTGCCACAACTCAGCCGTGTCAAAATGGATATCGCCGGCGATGGATGCGCCGTTGGGGGGCGGGAAGAACGCATGCGCGAGAACACCGCCCGGCGCCCCGAAGTCTTCATCGTCATCACCGTGACCGTCGCCGTGACCTTCAAAGACCGCGTCAAAGTCGCCAACGCCGTGGCCACCGATGCGGATGTCACCGGAAGTTGTTGGCGCGTTAACGGCGGCACCATCGTCCGCTACCTCTGTGAACGTGATGTTCGCAACAGCTTCCCAGCTGTCGAATGCGCGGCGCACTTCGGCTTCCCAACCCTCGGGCATAAAGCTGCCGAAGCTGGAGATTGTGCCGCAATTGGGATCTTCGACCGCACCGCAATTTACGCCGTCACCCATGAAGCTGTACGTGACATTCGCACCAGTCCCCAACTCTTCAGGGCCCCATTTTGTGCCAAACAGCACAAAGGGATCGTCACTGGGGCCGCCTTCGGCTTCAATGTGCTTGCGCGCTTCTTCTTCCGTTGCGAAATAGCTATCAAGCACCGCAGCGGATGCGGGAAGCGCGAAAATGGAAAGTGCCGCAGACAGCGCGACAAAAGATGTTTTCATAATTATGTCCCTCCAAAGACTTAAGAACGATTACTCGGCATCGCGTAGAGTTAACCGAGGCGTTAAGACTATTTCAACCAAACTTTCCCCTTGCCACGAAATTCTGTCCAATAAGACCAAGAGCACGGTGGATTGGTTCTAATCCTGAAACAATACGCCTAAAAATCTATCGGTCAAAGAGATTCCTGCCCCGTGTGTCCGATCCCCTCCCGCGAATCTGTCTGACCGTTCTGCGACAAAGCGCCTGATCCGGGGCCGCCGCGCGCATGCGCCCAGGCGAGAGGTCTTGTCAGCTCAGAGCCATCTCGCTATACGCGCCCGGTGGTGTAAGCCACTGCAAGAATCAATCTAGAAACGCCGTGTACATCCCACTTCGCTTCGGGGGTGCTTCCGGCAAAGGAGAAGCGATATGAAACTGCATGAATTGCGCGACAATCCCGGCGCGACCAAAACGAAAAAACGCGTGGGCCGTGGCCCCGGTTCCGGCAAGGGTAAAACCGCCGGTCGTGGTATCAAGGGTCAGAAGTCCCGCTCCGGTGTGGCGATCAATGGCTACGAGGGTGGCCAGATGCCGCTCTACCAACGCCTGCCCAAGCGCGGCTTCAACAAGCCCAACCGCAAGGCGTTTGCCGTGGTCAATCTCGGCCTGATCCAGAAATTCATCGACGCAGGCAAGCTTGATGCCGGTGAGATCACCGAGGACACGCTCGTGGCCTCCGGTCTGGTGCGCCGCAAGCTCGATGGCGTGCGCGTTCTGGCCAAGGGCGAGCTGACGGCGAAAGCCAAGATCACCGTGACAGGCGCATCGAAATCCGCTGTTGAGGCGGTCGAGAAAGCGGGCGGTTCGCTCACAACTGCGTAATGCGCTTGTGGGAGGGCCCATCGGCCCTTACATGACGCAATAGGTTTTCGACGTCGCCCGCTGGAGACCCCGGCCGGGCGACGTCTGCATTCAGACGACAGGATAAACCGGGCTATGGTATCAGCAGCAGAACAGATGGCGGCCAACACAAGCTGGGCCGCCCTCGGCAAAGCCACCGACCTGCGCAATCGCATTCTTTTCACGCTAGGCCTTTTGATCGTGTACCGTTTGGGGACGTTCATCCCCGTGCCCGGTATCGACGGTCTGGCGCTGCGTGAGTTTGTCGAGCAAGCGGGGCAGGGCATCGCGGGCATGGTCTCGATGTTTACCGGTGGCGCGCTCGGACGGATGGGTATCTTTGCCTTGGGCATCATGCCCTACATCTCCGCCTCGATCATCGTGCAACTCCTGACGGCCATGGTGCCCAAGCTTGAGCAGCTCAAGAAAGAGGGCGAGCAGGGCCGCAAGAAGATCAACCAATACACCCGTTACGGGACGGTCGTACTGGCAACGCTGCAGGCCTATGGCCTCGCGGTCAGCCTTGAAGCGGGCGATCTTGTGACCGATCCGGGCCTGTTTTTCCGCGCCTCCTGCGTGATCACACTGGTCGGCGGCACGATGTTCCTGATGTGGCTTGGCGAACAGATCACAGCGCGCGGCATCGGCAACGGTATCTCGCTCATCATCTTCGTAGGCATCATCGCCGAAGTTCCCGCCGCTCTGGCGCAGTTCTTCGCCTCTGGCCGCTCCGGCGCGCTGAGCCCTGCGGTCATCATCGGGGTGATCCTGATGGTGGTGGTGACCTTCCTCTTCGTGGTCTTCATGGAGCGGGCGCTCCGAAAAATCACGATCCAGTATCCGCGTCGTCAGCAGGGGATGAAAATATCTGAGGCGCAGCAATCGCATCTGCCCGTGAAGGTGAACCCGGCGGGCGTGATCCCGGCGATCTTCGCCTCCTCGCTGCTACTCCTGCCCACAACCATTGCGACCTTTTCGGGCCAGCAAACCAACCCGATCATGTCAACGATCCTCGCCTATTTCGGGCCGGGACAGCCGCTTTATCTGCTGTTCTTCGGGAGCATGATCGTCTTCTTCACGTATTTCTATACCTTCAACGTCAGCTTCAAAGTGGACGATGTGGCTGACAACCTGAAGAACCAGAACGGCTACGTGCCCGGCATCCGCCCCGGCAAGAACACGGCCGAATACCTCGAATACGTGGTCAACCGCGTGCTGGTGCTGGGCTCGATCTACCTGACGGTCGTCTGTCTCTTCCCGGAGATTTTGCGCGGCGAGTTGCAGATCCCGTTCTACTTCGGCGGCACGTCCGTTCTGATCGTGGTCTCCGTGGCAATGGACACGATCCAACAGGCGCAATCGCACCTTCTGGCGCACCAATACGAGGGGCTGATCCAGAAGTCGCAACTGCGCGGCCGGGGTGGGTCCAAGAAGAAACGCTCGCCGGTGCGCCGCTAACAGGCTAAGACTTTTCAAGTGGCGCGTCCGCAAGAGGCGCGCCACTTGCTTTTGAAGATCCTCGGGAGGGACATCATGAACATCATTCTGCTCGGGCCCCCGGGGGCCGGTAAAGGCACGCAGGCGCGCATCCTCGTCGAGGAACGCGGCATGGTGCAACTCTCCACCGGCGATATGCTGCGCGAGGCCAAAACCTCCGGTACGGAGATGGGCAATCGGGTGGCCGACGTCATGGCGCGGGGCGAGCTGGTCACAGATGAGATCGTGATCGGCCTCATTCGCGAAAAGTTGCAGACCGAGAAGGCCAATGGCTTCATTTTTGATGGTTTCCCGCGCACCTTGCCGCAGGCGGATGCCCTGGGCGATTTGCTCAGCGAAATGGGGCAAAGCCTCGATCGTGTCATCGAGATGCAGGTGGATGACGATGCCCTCGTCGCCCGCATCACCGCGCGCTCGACCTGTGCGGGCTGCGGCGAAGTCTACAACGACAACACCAAGCCCATTCCGTCGGACGGTAAATGCACCAATTGCGGCAAGACCGAGTTTTCCCGCCGCGCCGATGACAATGCCGAAAGCCTCAAGATCCGGCTGATGGAATACTACAAGAAGACATCTCCGCTGATCGGGTATTACTACGCCAAGGGCGCGCTCTCCTCCGTCGATGGGTTGGGTGAGATTTCCGATGTGCAGGCGGCCATTGCCGGCCACCTGGACTGATCCCTGCTTTGAGCGACGCACCCTGCGGGGCACAACCTCAGGGTGAAAGTGGGCGCAGCACTTGATCCTTTCAAGCGGCTGCTGCGGAAATTTGGATACGTCCAAAGATGTTTGTTCAGGCGGGTTTGGACAGGAATTTCCCGGCATTGCGCGCGGTCTTCCTGCGCGTGTGTGCCAGCGCACGTATGGGGCAAAGTGCAAACGGGCTTGACACCCCCCTCGAATCTCCCTAACTCGCGCTATCTCTTAAGAGATCCATACCACTGAGCGCGGGTCGCCCCCGCCGGACGTGGGATCACCTCATCGCTTGAGCCCGCGGGAAAATCCTTCGGGCTTCAGTTGTGAAAAAAGGGCCCGGGATTACGGGCTCGCAACGAAAGGACATGACACGTGGCACGTATCGCCGGCGTTAACATCCCGACCCACAAGCGGGTCCCCATCGCCCTCACTTATGTCACCGGTATCGGCCATGCATCGGCCAAAGCCATCTGCGAAGCCGTCAACATCGACGCATCCCGTCGTGTGAACGAGCTGTCTGACGCAGAAGTGCTCGCCATGCGCGAACATATCGATGCCAACTACACTGTCGAAGGCGATCTGCGCCGCGAAGTGCAGATGAACATCAAACGTCTGATGGACCTCGGCTGCTACCGCGGTCTGCGCCATCGTCGTAACCTCCCCGTGCGCGGTCAGCGGACCCACACGAACGCGCGGACGCGCAAAGGCCCGGCGAAACCCATCGCTGGCAAGAAGAAGTAAGGGAGGCCCTGATCAATGGCACGTGATACACGCAGGACCAAGAAAAAGGTCTCCAAGAACATCGCAGCTGGCGTCGCCCATGTGAACTCCAGCTTCAACAACACCAAAATCCTGATTTCCGACGTACAGGGCAACGCGATTGCGTGGTCCTCTGCCGGTACCATGGGTTTCAAAGGCTCGCGGAAATCCACACCTTACGCCGCCCAGATGGCTGCGGAAGATGCGGGCAAGAAAGCACAGGATCACGGTGTGAAAACACTGGAAGTTGAAGTGCAGGGCCCCGGTTCGGGCCGTGAATCCGCGCTGCGCGCTCTGGCCGCCATCGGGTTCAACATTACGTCGATCCGCGACGTGACGCCCATCGCGCACAACGGCTGCCGTCCGCCCAAACGCCGCCGCGTTTAAGGCACTGCATCTGTCTACCCCGTGGCTCCGTTTTCGGGGCCACGGTTTCGTCATTTCAACCTCGGGCGTTTTGCCTTTTCGGACATGGAGGCAAGACAAGTATGGAGGGACGCATGATCCATAAAAATTGGGCTGAGCTCATCAAACCTACGCAGCTGGATGTAAAACCGGGTGCGGACCCGTCGCGTATGGCCACTGTCGTCGCTGAGCCGCTGGAGCGTGGCTTTGGCCTGACACTGGGCAATGCGCTGCGTCGTGTTCTGCTGTCGTCGCTGCAAGGTGGCGCGATTACATCTGTTCAGATCGACAACGTGCTGCACGAGTTTTCCTCCGTGGCCGGTGTGCGGGAAGACGTGACCGATATCGTGCTGAACCTCAAAGGCGTGTCCCTGCGCATGGAAGTGGAAGGCCCCAAGCGGCTCTCCATCAATGCCAAGGGCCCCGGCATCGTGACGGCGGGCGATATCTCTGACAGCGCGGGGATCGAGATCCTCAACAAGGATCACGTCATTTGTCACCTCGATGACGGCGCGGATCTCTATGTCGAGCTCACCGTGAACACGGGCAAAGGCTATGTCTCTGCGGACAAGAACAAGCCGGAAGACGCGCCCATCGGTCTGATCCCGATTGATGCGATCTACTCGCCGGTCAAGAAGGTCTCCTACGATGTGCAGCCGACCCGCGAAGGTCAGGTTCTGGACTATGACAAGCTGACCATGAAGGTCGAGACGGATGGCTCCGTCACGCCCGAGGACGCCGTGGCCTTCGCCGCGCGCATCCTGCAGGATCAGCTCTCGATCTTCGTCAACTTCGACGAGCCGGAATCGGCGCGTCAGGCGGACGAGGACGATGGTCTGGAGTTCAACCCGCTGCTGCTCAAGAAGGTCGACGAGCTCGAGCTGTCCGTGCGCTCGGCCAACTGCCTGAAGAACGACAACATCGTCTACATCGGGGATCTGATCCAGAAAACCGAAGCAGAGATGCTGCGCACGCCGAACTTCGGCCGCAAGTCGCTCAACGAGATCAAGGAAGTGCTTTCGGGCATGGGTCTGCATCTCGGCATGGATGTCGAAGACTGGCCGCCGGACAATATCGAAGACCTCGCCAAGAAGTTCGAAGACAGCTTCTAAGGCGCTGAATTCCCCCGTTGCGCAGTGACCGTTCGGTCCGGCGGCGCGGCGGGGGGCATTTTGTGCGATTTGGACCCCTCATCGCACAAAACCCCTGGGCTTTGGCCCATGCGACCGGGCATCTGCCCCAAGGTGAGGACCTGACACGCATCGGGTCCCGGACAAAGCAAAACAGCCCGTAGAGGGCACATTGGAGTAAAGACACATGCGTCACGCACGAGGCTACCGCCGCCTGAACCGCACCCATGAGCACCGTAAGGCGCTTTTTTCCAACATGGCCGGTTCGCTCATCGAACATGAGCAAATCAAGACCACGCTGCCCAAGGCCAAAGAGCTCAAGCGGATCATGGACAAGCTGATCACGCTCGGCAAACGCGGCGACCTGCACGCCCGCCGCCAGGCCGCAGCGCAGCTGAAAGAAGACAAGGACGTCGCCAAACTCTTCGAGATCCTTGGCCCCCGTTATGCCGAGCGCCAGGGTGGCTACACCCGTGTTCTCAAAGCCGGTTTCCGCTATGGCGACATGGCGCCGATGGCGATCATCGAGCTTGTGGACCGCGATGTCGACGCCAAGGGCGCGGCTGACAAGGCTCGCCTCGAAGCCGCCGAGGCCGACGCAGACTAAGCGGTTTGAAATCGTTTGAAAGCGCCTCGCGGTCCACCGGCCGCGGGGCGTTTTGCTTTTGTCGTGATATGCGTATTTTGGGCCAGAAGAAGCGGGATGGTTGTTTTTGACACTCGTGTTTCGCATATGGTGATGTCAATGAAATGGGTATTGCTTATATGTTTGGCATGGATTGGCGCGGCACAGGCAGAGACCCGTGTCCCGAGCTCTTCGGCTGAGATTGCGCTGAGCTTCGCCCCTTTGGTGCAGGAGGCCGCGCCGGCCGTTGTGAATATCTACGCGCGACGGGTCGTGGAAAGCAGGCGCCGAAGCCCCTTCGCCAACGATCCGTTCTTCCGCGATTTTTTCCGGGAGTTTGGCCAAACGCGCCCTCGCATTCAGAATTCACTGGGCTCTGGCGTTATTCTCTCGGCGGATGGCATTGTCGTGTCCAACTACCATGTGGTGGGGCAAGCGACGGATATTCGTGTGGTTTTGAAGGATCGCCGGGAGTTTTCGGCGCGTGTCCTGCTGGGCGATGAAGAAAGCGATTTGGCGATCCTGCAGCTTGAGGGCGCGCAAGACATGCCGCATCTGGCGCTGCGCGACAGTAACACGGTTGAAGTTGGTGAGTTGGTCCTGGCCATTGGCAATCCTTTTGGGGTTGGGCAGACGGTCAGCTCGGGGATCGTGTCCGGGCTGGCGCGATCCGGCACCGCTACGGGCAATGGCCGGGGGTATTTCATTCAAACAGATGCGCCAATCAACCCGGGCAACTCGGGGGGGGCCTTGGTGGATATGCAGGGCCGTCTCATCGGCGTGAACACATCGATCCTGACGCGCTCCGGCGGCTCAAACGGGATTGGATTTGCAATTCCGGCCTCGCTTGTCGCTCAGTTTGTCACTCAGGCCCGCGCGGGGGCCGGTGCGTTCTTGCGACCCTGGGCGGGCATTACGGGGCAGGCTGTGAGCGCGGATTTGGCCGAAAGCCTCGGCCTGCAGATCCCCGAGGGCGTGGTCGTCGCTGAGTTGCACCCGGCCAGCCCTTTTGTCGTGGCAGGGCTCGCGCCGGGAGATGTCATCACACAGGTGGATCGCCTACCGGTCAACACACCGGCGGAGATGTTGTTTCACATGTCAGTGAAAGGCATCGGCGCGGAGGCGGAGATCACCTTTCTGCGCGGGGGGCTGCCATCGACCGTGTCGGTGCCATTGATCCTGCCGCCAGATGTCCCCGACCGTGAGGCTATGGTCCTCGGGCGCCGCGATATTCTCGAGGGGCTTGCGTTGGCGCGGGTCAACCCGGCCGTCAGTTCTGAGTTGGGTCTGCCGATCCAATCCGAAGGTGTGGTTGTCACGGATCCGGGTCCCCTGGGGGCGCGGGTCGGTCTGCGCCTGGGGGATCTCGTTTTGGGCGTGGACGGTCGTGCCGTTGATCGGCCAACCGACATGGCGCGCGCGTTGCGGCGCGCGGCGGGCAGCACAACGATTGTGGTCAACCGTCAGGGACGGCGCGTGACCTTGCGGTTTCGGATCTGAGGATGGCGGATCTCTTTGACACAGACGGCCCGGTTGATGATGCCCCGCGCCCGCTGGCAGACAGGCTGCGGCCCCAAGTCCTGACCGATGTGATCGGTCAAACCCAGCTTTTGGGGGCGGACGGCCCGCTGACGGTCATGCTGGGGTCCAAGGCGCTTGGTTCGATCGTGTTTTGGGGGCCGCCCGGGGTCGGGAAGACGACGATTGCGCGGCTTCTGGCACAAGAGAGCGATCTGCATTTCGTCCAGATCAGCGCCATCTTCACAGGTGTGCCGGAGCTTAGAAAGGTCTTTGAGGCCGCGAAACTCAGGCGTCAGCAGGGGCAGGGCACCTTGCTGTTCGTGGATGAAATCCACCGGTTCAACAAAGCGCAACAGGACGGCTTTCTGCCCCATATGGAAGACGGCACGATTGTACTCGTCGGTGCCACGACGGAAAACCCGAGCTTTGAGCTGAACTCTGCGATCCTGAGCCGCGCGCAGGTCATGACGTTGACACGGCTTGATTTGACCGAGATGGAGCTTTTGGCACAGCGGGCCGAAAAAGCGCTGGAGCGAAGTCTGCCGCTTGACGGGCACGCGCGCGAACAGCTGCTTGAGATGGCTGATGGGGACGGGCGCGCGCTTCTCAATCTGGTTGAGCAGGTCGCCGCCTGGAGGGTTGAGGGCAAACTCACACCTGAGCAGCTGGGCCAGCGATTGCAACGGCGCGCCGCGCAATACGACAAGTCGGGTGATGCGCATTACAACCTGATCTCGGCTCTGCACAAATCGGTGCGCGGTTCGGACCCTGATGCTTCGCTCTACTGGTTTGCGCGCATGCTCGAGGGGGGCGAAGACCCGCGCTTTCTGGCCCGCCGCATCACGCGTATGGCTGTGGAAGACATTGGCCTCGCTGATCCGCAGGCGCAGGCCGTGTGTCTGCAAAGCTGGGAAACCTATGAGCGCCTGGGCTCTCCTGAAGGCGAATTGGCGCTGGCGCAGGCGGTGGTTTATCTGGCGCTCGCACCGAAATCCAACGCAACCTACGTGGCTTACAAGGCGGCGCGCCGTGCCGCCAAGGACACAGGCTCCGCCCCGCCGCCCAAGCATATTCTGAACGCGCCGACATCGTTGATGAAAACCGAAGGCTATGGCGCGGGCTATGCCTATGATCACGACGCGGAAGATGGGTTCTCCGGCCAGAATTATTTCCCCGATGAGATGCAGCGCCCGGGCTTCTACGCGCCTGTCGAGCGTGGGTTCGAGCGTGATCTGAAAAAGCGCGTGGAGTATTTCGCGCGGCTCAGAGCCAAACGGTCAACTTGACATGCGCCAGCCCGCGCGCGAGAGGGGGCAGCATGTGGATCACACTCGCACAAGTTGCCCTCGGAGGCGCGATAGGCGCGGCACTGCGCTTTGGCGCTGGCGTCATGATCCTCCGCGCGCTGGGGCCCATGGCCTTTCCGCTGGGCGTGATCAGCGTCAATATTCTGGGATCCTTTCTGATGGGCTTCTTTGTCGTTCTGGCGGCGCAAAAGGGTCTGACGGCCTGGGGGCCTTTTGTGATGACAGGCGTGCTGGGCGGGTTCACGACCTTCTCGGCGTTTTCGCTTGAAACCGTGACACTGCTGGAGCGCGGCCAGCTCGGGTTGGCAATGGCCTATGTCGTGGGGTCGGTGGTCTTGTCAGTGGGTGGGCTTTACGTAGGCGTCACGATGGCGCGAGGGATTTGGGCATGAGCTTTGTGCAAAAACGTGTGATTGCGGAGGCGGATGCGGGCCAGCGGCTCGATCGCTGGCTCAAGCGCACCTTTCCGCAAATGGGGCAGGGCCGCATCGAGAAGGCTTGCCGCAAGGGCGAGCTGCGTATCGATGGAGGGCGTGTGAAGCCGTCTACGCGGATCGAGGCGGGACAGGAAGTGCGCATCCCCCCTCTGCCCAAGCCGGAAGATGCCAAGCAAGACGCGCCGCAGGCCAAACCCAAGGCGCGGATCACGCGGGCCGATGCCGAGCTGATGGAATCGAGTGTGATTTACCGCGATGATCATATCATCGCGATCAACAAACCGCCCGGATTGCCCACGCAAGGCGGCAGCAAGCAGACGCGTCATGTGGATGGCCTGTCCGAGGCCTTGCGCTTTGGTTTTGAGGAGAAGCCGCGGCTGGTGCATAGGCTGGACAAGGATACATCAGGCGTTCTGATCCTCGCGCGCACCCGCGCCGCAGCGCAGGCCATGACGGCCGCTTTGCGCCATAAGCAGACCCGCAAGATCTACTGGGCGCTCGTGGCAGGTGTCCCGGTGCCCTATCTCGGCGAGATCAAATACGGGCTTATGAAGGCGGCAGGCCATGGCCGGTCGGGTGAAGGCGAGAAGATGATCTGCGTCCACCCTCGGGAGGTGGAACGGACGGAGGGCGCCAAACGCGCTATCACGCAATACGCGACGCTCTACCGAGTGGCGAGCCGGGCGGCCTGGGTCGCGATGGAGCCCATCACCGGGCGGACCCATCAGCTGCGCGCGCATATGGCGGAGATCGGGCATCCTATCGTGGGCGATGGCAAATACGGCGGCTCGAGCCAGGACAATATGGGCGATGGCTGGGGTGCAGGCGTGGGCGGCGTCATTTCCAAGAAGCTGCATCTGCATGCCCGCACCATGCGGTTTGAACATCCCGTGACCAAGCAAGAGACAACCATTCACGCAGAGCTGCCGCCGCACATGGCTGACACCTGGAACACGCTCGGCTGGACGCCTGATCTTGCCGCCGAAGATCCATTCGAGAGCTTGCTGTGAAACTGATTGTCTTTGATGTCGATGGCACGCTTGTCGATAGCCAGGGCGATATTCTCGCGGCCATGACACGCGCCTTTGAGGGTGAGGGGCTCACACCTCCTGCGCGGGAGGCCGTGCTTTCGATTGTGGGGCTGTCGCTGCCGCAGGCGATGGCGCGGTTGGCGCCTCAAACGGATGTTGTCCAACAGGATCGGCTGACCGAAGGGTACAAGGACGCATACGTCGCGCTGCGCGCGGAGAATGGCGTCGCGCAGTCTTCGCCGCTCTATCCCGGCGTGCGCGCGATGCTTGATCGGTTGTCGGAACGCGAGGATCTGCTGCTTGGTGTGGCGACGGGCAAATCTCGCCGTGGGCTGGACAAGCTGATCGCGGGTCACGGGTTGGGGGGTGTGTTCGTGACCGAGCAGGTCGCGGATTTTCACCCCTCCAAGCCGCATCCTGCGATGTTGCACAGCGCCATGGCCGAGGCAGACGTTCAGGCCCGCGATACGCTGATGTTGGGAGATACGAGCTTTGACATGGACATGGCCCATGCGGCGGGCTGCACAGGCATCGGCGTCTCGTGGGGATATCATCCGGTGTCGGCGCTGGCCCGCGCGGCGCATATCATAGATGACATCGGTGCTTTGGATGGGATCATCAGAGACATTTGGGGGATGTCCTCATGAGTGAATGGAAAGCAAAACGGTTTTGGACGGAGGTCAGCGTCGTTGAAGAGGAGCGCGGTTTCGCGATCCTGTTGGATGGGCGCCCCGTGCGTACGCCCGCCAAAACGCAAGTGATTGTGCCCACAGACGCCCTCGCGCAGGAAATCGCGCAGGAGTGGGAGGCGCAGGAGGGTGAGATTGATCCGCGCGCCATGCTGTTTACCCGCACGGCCAACGCGGCGCTGGACAAAGTGACGGCTCAGCGTGAGGAAGTGATCGAGATGTTGGCAGAATACGGTGCCAGCGATCTGACCTGCTACCGCGCGAGCGATCCCGAGGGCCTTGTTGCGCGTCAGGCCGAGGCCTGGGATCCGCTCATCGAATGGGCCGCTGACACGTTTGACGCGCGTTTGAAGCCCACGACGGGCGTCATGTATGCGGCGCAAGACCAAACCGCGCTTGAGCGTTTGAAAGCACCGATTGACCGGATGTCTGTGTTCGAAATTGCAGCCTTTCACGATCTCGTCTCGCTGTCGGGGTCTTTGCTGATCGCATTGGCCACAACGCGGAATTACGCGCCGCTGGATGACCTCTGGGCCCGCTCGAGGGTCGATGAAACATGGCAGGAAGAGCAATGGGGCGAGGACGAAGAAGCAAGCGCTCTCGCGGCTCATAAACGCTCCGAATTCATGCACGCCGGACGTGTTTGGCACACGCTTTCTCTCAAAAAAGGCTAGTTTACCCGGCGGAAAGTGCCATTTGGGAATGTGAAAGCTCTTTTGCAAGCCTTGACGTTTCCAAATGAATCCCATCATTCTTGTTTATGTCAGAGGGGTTGTGGCCCCTTTTTCAACTCGTGTCTGGCGCCCAGGCGCCAAAAAACGCCGCCTCACTCATGGCGGTGAAAACAGGAAGAGGTAAACATGAAAAAATCCGTATTTCTCGGTGCGCTGACGGTTGCCGGTCTCGCGGCTGGCGCGGCAGCGGCAGGTACGCTGGATGACGTACAAGCCCGTGGCAAGCTGAATTGTGGTGTGACCACAGGTCTCGTCGGCTTCGCAGCGCCTGACGCCAACGGCGAATGGCAGGGCTTTGACGTTGCTGTCTGCCGTGCGGTTGCAGCCGCCGTGCTTGGCGATGCAAGCGCCGTTGAGTTTGTTCCCACAACAGGCAAGACACGCTTCACAGCGCTGGCCTCCGGTGAGATCGACATGCTCGCGCGTAACACAACGTGGACATTCTCCCGCGACGTCGACCTGAAGTTCGAATTCGTCGGGATCAACTACTACGACGGTCAGGGCTTCATGGTCCCCAAAGAGCTCGGCGTGTCCTCCGCCAAGGAGCTTGATGGCGCGACAGTCTGCATCCAGACCGGTACAACAACCGAGCTGAACCTCGCTGACTTCTTCCGCACCAACAACATCAGCTACGAGCCCGTTCCGATCGAGACAAACGCTGAAGCGCAGCCGCTCTATCTCGACGGCGCATGCGACGTCTACACGACAGACGCCTCCGGCCTCGCCGCGACACGTGCCGCGTTTGAGAACCCCGGCGATCACGTGATCCTGCCTGAGATCATCTCCAAAGAGCCGCTCGGCCCGCTTGTCCGCCACGGCGACAACGACTGGGGTGACATTGTCCGCTGGACACTGAACGCTCTGATCGCAGCTGAAGAGCTGGGTGTGACATCCGCAAATGTGGCCGAGCTCGGCGCATCCGCAGGTGCCAACCCCGAGATCAACCGCCTGCTGGGCACGGAAGGCACGCTGGGCGAGATGCTCGGCCTCGACGCTGACTGGGCCAAGAAAGCCATCATGGTTGGCGGCAACTACGGCGAGATCTTTGAGGGCAACATCGGTGAGGCAACGCCCATCGGTCTGGCTCGCGGCCTGAACGCCCAGTGGACAGACGGCGGCCTGCTTTACGCACCGCCCTTCCGTTAAGCACTTTGATGAAGGGCGCGGCATAAACCGCGCCCTTTGTTCTCTGAAGCGCAAAAAACCTCGGCCCGGACCAATAATGCGCTCAGACTGATCGGGTCGAACACGGGGAAAAATCAATGTCAACGCTATCCGACCCGCCGCGCGCGTCGTTCCAGCTGTCTATGCTGTTGAGCGATACGCGCTACCGCGGGTATACTTTCCAAGCCATTGCCTTGCTGGTCCTGATTGTTGCGATTGCCTATCTGGCGAACAATCTGGTCAACAATCTCGCTGCGGCGGGCCTCAATATCTCTTACGAATTTCTGGGTGAGCCTGCGGGCTATGATATCGCCCAATCGCTGATCCCCTACACGAGCCAGTCCTCGCACATGCAGGCGGCCTGGGTGGGCATTCTGAATACACTCCTCGTGGCTTTTCTGGCCTGTATCACAGCGACTATTCTGGGCGTGATCGCGGGTGTGTTGCGTCTGTCAAAGAACTGGCTCGTCTCCAAGCTGATGTCAGCTTATGTGGAGGCCTTCCGCAACGTGCCCGTGCTGATCTGGATCCTGATCATCAACACCGTCGTGATCCTGATGCCGGCGCCGCGCGCCTATCGCGGCGAGACGCCGGATGTGGAGATGCTCTTCGGCGCCATCGCCTACACCAATCGCGGCATCTACATCCCCGCGCCCGTGTGGGGGCCGGGCTCTATGATCGTCGTGCTGACCTTTCTGGCCTCGCTTGTGGGGATCTATTTCTTCCGCCGCTGGGCCACGGCGCAGCTTTATGACCATGGGCGCGATATCAACAAGCTCTGGCCGACGCTGGGCATTCTGATTGTCCCGACGACCCTGATGTATTTCATCATGGGCTCGCCCATCGGGATCGAATACCCCGAATTGCGTGGCTTCAACTTCCAGGACGGGATCCAGATCCAGCGCTCGCTCATCGCGCTCTGGCTGGCGCTCTCGATCTATACCGGGGCCTTTATCGCAGAGAACGTGCGCGCCGGTATTCAGGCGATTTCCAAGGGTCAGACAGAGGCCGCGGCCTCGCTCGGTCTGCGCCCGGGCCGGATCATGAACCTCGTGGTGCTGCCGCAAGCGCTTCGCGTGATCATCCCGCCGCTGATCTCGCAATTCCTGAACATCACCAAGAACTCCTCGCTGGCGATTGCGGTTGGCTATGCCGACATCACCGCAACGCTGGGTGGGATCACCCTCAACCAAACGGGCCGCGCGATTGAATGCGTGCTCCTGCTGATGCTGTTCTACCTCATCATCAGCCTGAGCATCTCCGCAATCATGAACGTCTATAACGCGTCCGTCGCATTGAAGGAGCGCTGAGATGTCTGCACGTGACACCAATGTCGCCTTTGTGCGCACTGAAGAGATACCCCCAAGCCCGCCGCCCGCCTCTGTCCAGGGGCCCGTGGCCTGGGCGCGGGAGAACCTCTTCTCCTCCATCCCCTACACAATCCTGACGCTGGTCTCGCTTTATGTGATCTATGTCCTGCTCTCGGGGTTTCTGGGGTGGTTCTTCAACGGGGTCTGGAACACAGGCTCGATTCGGGAATGCCGTGAAGTGCTTGAGGGCGCGTCTGGCGGGTGTTTCTCGGTGCTCTCCGAGCGCTGGAACCAGCTGCTCTTCGGCATCGCCTATCCGCAGGAGCAATACTGGCGCCCGACGCTGGCCTTCATCCTGCTCTTCGTGGCCGCCGCGCCCGTGATGTTCTCGGCCCTGCCGCGCAAGATGCTGCTCTTCACGGCAATCTACCCGTTCCTCGCATTCTGGCTGATCTGGGGCGGCACGATCCTGACGCCACTCATGGCAATGGCAGGCTTTGTCGTGGGCTACATCGCCTTCGACCGGCTTGGCAAAGACTCCTTCGCCATCGGTTTCTTTGGTGGCGTAGCGGCCGCATTGATCACCTGGTACATCGGTGGTTTCATCTCCGGTGCGGCACCGGGCTTGCTGGCGTTTGAGCCCGTCGCCTCGCGCGACATGGGGGGCTTCATGCTCAACATGATTCTGGGCACCGTCTGCGTCTCGCTCTCGCTGCCTCTGGGCATCGCGTTGGCGCTGGGGCGGCAGTCGGACCTGTTGATCATCAAATGGATCTGCGTGGTCTTCATCGAGTTCATCCGGGGCGTGCCGCTCATCACGTTGCTCTTCGTGGCAAACGTGGTGCTGGCCTATTTCCTGCCGCCGGGCACGAATTTCGACCTAATCCTGCGGGTGATCATCATGATCACGATGTTCTCGGCGGCCTATATCGCCGAGGTGATCCGGGGTGGCCTCGCCGCTCTGCCACGCGGGCAATATGAAGCAGCGGACAGCCTTGGCCTCGATTATGCGCAGTCCATGCGCCTGATCATCCTGCCGCAAGCGCTCAAGATCTCCATCCCGGGCATCGTGAACGTGGCCGTGGGGCTGTTCAAGGATACCACGCTCGTCTCGGTCATCTCGATGTTCGACCTTGTGGGCATGATCCGCGGCCCGATCCTCGCCTCAGCCGATTGGAACGGTGTGTATTGGGAGCTCTTTGGCTTCGCGGCACTGCTGTTCTTCGTCGTCTGCTACGGCATTTCACAATACTCGCAATGGCTCGAACGCCAACTTGCGACAGATCACAGATAGGGAGCTCCGCCATGTCAGAAGCTCAAATGCAAGTCTCGGATGAGGTCGCGATCTCCATCCAGAACATGAACAAGTGGTACGGCTCGTTCCACGTGCTGCGCGACATTGACCTGACGGTCTATCGCGGCGAGCGAATCGTGATTGCGGGGCCCTCGGGCTCGGGCAAATCCACGCTCATCCGCTGCATCAATGCCCTGGAGGAGCATCAGAAGGGCACGATCGAGGTCGATGGCACGTTGCTGTCCTCCGATATCAAGAACATCGACACGATCCGCTCAGAGGTCGGCATGTGCTTCCAGCACTTCAATCTCTTCCCGCATTTGACGATCCTTGAGAATTGCACGCTGGCGCCGATCTGGGTGCGCAAGACGCCCAAGAAGGAAGCCGAAGAAACGGCGATGCACTTCCTCGAAAAGGTCAAGATCCCCGAGCAGGCCGATAAATACCCGGGCCAACTCTCGGGTGGTCAGCAGCAGCGTGTGGCGATTGCCCGTTCGCTCTGCATGCGTCCGCGCATCATGCTCTTTGACGAGCCGACCTCGGCGCTTGACCCGGAAATGATCTCCGAAGTGCTGGATACGATGGTGCAGCTTGCCGAAGAAGGCATGACCATGCTCTGCGTGACCCACGAGATGGGCTTTGCCCGCAAAGTGGCCAATCGCGTGATCTTCATGGATGCCGGTCAGATCGTGGAGCAGAACGAGCCTGAGGAGTTCTTCGAGAACCCGCAGAACGAACGCACGAAGCTCTTCCTGAGCCAGATCCTCGGGCACTGACCTCTCAGGTCACTCTTGATCCAACAGCGCGCGCGGGATGACAAAGTCCCGCGCGTTTGCCGTTCCGAAGGCGGGCGCGCCGTCAAAATCTGCGATGAGTGTTGCACCCGTGGGATAATCCCAGAAGCGCGCATGGTCAGGTCTTTGCCTCACGATGCGATCCGCAAACTCGGCAATGCCCGGGTTATGCCCGATCAGCAGGATCGTTTGCGCCTCCGCACTTTGCAACACGTCCATCATTGCCTCAGCCTCCGCATGGTACAGCGCGCGGGTGTAGCGGCTTTCGCAGGTCAGCCGCAGGCCCTCGAAGGTCTCCATCGTGCGCCGGGAAGATGAGATCAGCGCGACATCGGGCAGATAGCCCTCCGCGCGCAACCAATCACCCAGAGCTTTGGCCGAACGCGCACCGCGCCCGTTGAGCGGGCGGTCATGGTCGCGCATCCCCGGATGATCCCAGCTCGATTTGCAATGCCGCATCAGGATCAGCCTCATGACGCCCCCATGAACGCGCGCATGTGAAAGGCGGTCTGTTCGGGATCGCGGCCAAAGCGCTGCCCCACCGGGCAGACGCGCCGCACGAGGCAGCCCCCTTCGCGACAGTCGCGCCCGGCGTCGCTCGCCACGTGAGCCTTGCATCGGGGCACATCATAGTCCTGATCGGGCGCCAATGCGCCCACAGGGCAGGCTGTGGTGCAGGGCGCGGCACAGGTGGGGCAGGGGCTCGCCAAAGCTGCTGCGTCAATCTCCCGGTCGAAAACCAGCGCGCCGCGAAAGCTGATCCAGAAGCCCGCACGCGCATGGACCAACATGCCCACCGGGCTCGGGAAGGTCTCGCCGCTCTCAAAGGCCCAGCGGATGAAGGGCGCATAGGGCGGCCCGCCAAAGGGATAGACCACGCCTTGCGCACCGGTCTGTTCCGCGATCATGGGCATGATCCGCTGCGACCAGCGATCCAGCGCATCGCTGGCACCGTCCTGATACTCAAGGCTGGCGGTAAACAGAGGCCAGAACGCCGCCCCCGTGCCCACAAGCACATGGCTGCGTCCATCGTCCTGCATCACGCCCAGCGTCGTCAGGGCATGGGCCGCGCAGGCGGTCTCTATCTCTTCGCGAAAGGCAACCACAGGCTCCACCCCAGTTTGGAGGGGCGTTCGTCCTGCCACTCAAGGCCAATGGCCATCTTGTCATGCCCCTCGGCGGGCTGGGCGATATAGGTGCCAAACACGCGATCCCAGATCGAGAGGGCAAAGCCGTAATTGCTGTCATGCTCCGCGCGGTTCACGGAATGGTGCACCCGGTGCATATCCGGCGTGACCAGCACGAGCCGCAGCACCCGATCCAGCCAGAGTGGAAGGCGCAGGTTCGCGTGGTTGAACATGGCTGTGCCGTTGAGCAGGATCTCGAACACGATCACCGCCAGCGCCGCCGGGCCCAGCAGATAGACCAGCCCGATCTTGAGCACCATCGAGAGTGCAATTTCGACAGGGTGAAACCGGATCGCCGTGGTCACATCGATATCGGTATCCGCGTGATGCACGCGGTGTAGCCGCCACAAAAGCGGGATCTTGTGGGTGATGAGATGCTGCGCCCAGATCGCGAAATCGAGGATCAGGATCGCCAGCAGAAACTCCAGCCACAGCGGTAATCCAAGGATATTGAACAGGCCCCATCCCTGTATCTGCGCATCCACCGCCGCGCCCACAGCCAGAAACGGCAGCACCACGGCCAGCGCGCGCAGCGCCAGCGTATTGATGAGCGTGAAGCCCCAATTGGTGATCCAGCGGCGCGGCTTGGACCCGCCCAGCGGCCTGCGCGGCGCCAGCGTTTCCAGCAGCGCCAGGCATGCAAACAGGCCCAGAAAGATCGTGAGGCGAATGGCGGCTTCGTTTTCCATATGGTGCAATCTAGGGGCGCGCGGGGCACGCGGCAAATCACGACCGCGCGGGGGCTTAGCCTGCGCGGATCAACGAGCCAGCGCCATGCTCGGTAAAGAGCTCCAACAGGCAGGCATTGGGCGCGCGCCCATCGAGGATTACGGCGGCGCGCACACCGAATTCCACGGCATCCACGGCGGTCTCCGTCTTGGGTATCATGCCGCCTGCGATGGTGCCATCGGCGGTCATGGCGCGGACTTGGCTGGCGGTCAGCTCTGTCACGACCTCGCCGCTGTCGTCCTTGACGCCGGAGACATCGGTCAGCAGGAGCAGGCGATCAGCCTTGAGTGCCGCTGCAATGGCGCCTGCGGCTGTGTCACCATTCACATTCAGCGTTCCGCCATCCTTGCCAGCGCCCAGGGGCGCGATCACGGGGATCACACCAGCCTCGAACATATCTGTCAGTATAGAGGCATCGATCCGAGACGGATGACCAACGAGGCCTAATTCGGGGCGCGGAATATCGCAGGTCATCAGGCTGGCGTCCTTGCCAGAGAGGCCCACGGCGCGCCCGCCCTGTTCGTTAACCGCTTGCACGATTCGCTTGTTCACGACGCCGGAGAGCACCATCTCGACAACTTCAACCGTCTGCGCATCCGTCACGCGTTTGCCATCCACAAAGTCAGACTGGATATCGAGCCGCTTGAGCATCGCGTTGATCATCGGCCCGCCGCCATGCACGATCACAGGGTTCACACCGACCTGCCGCATCAACACGACATCGCGCGCAAATTCCTCCATCGCCTCGTCCGAGCCCATCGCATGTCCGCCCAATTTGATGACGACGATGGCACCGGAATAGCGCTGCAGATAGGGCAACGCCTGGTTCAGTGTGCGGGCGGTGGCGATCCAATCGCGGTTCATATCTTGCTTTCTCATCTGCGTCCCTCAGCTTGACGCGTTATCGCCGCGCGCGGTGCCTCAGACAAGACCCGCGATGACGGAGCGCAGCGTCTCAATGCCGTGGCCCTTCTCAGACGACGTCACGATCAGCTCCGGAAAGGCGGCGGGGTGTTTGGAGAGCGCGCCGCGCACTTGATCCAGAATGCGCGCACGATCCTTTTCTTTCACCTTGTCAGCTTTTGTCAGCACGGCCTGAAATGTCACAGCGGAGCGATCCAGCAGCTGCAGGATCTCTTCATCCACTGCTTTGACCCCATGGCGCGCATCGATCAATACGAACGCGCGGCGCAGCGATTGTCGCCCTGACAAATATTGCTTGAGAAGTTTCTGCCATTTCTCGACCACGGGCAGCGGCGCGTTTGCATAGCCATAGCCGGGCAGATCCACGAGGTAGTGTTCGTCGGCGCAGGTAAAGAAGTTGATCTCCTGCGTGCGCCCGGGCGTGTTTGAGGCGCGCGCAAGGCCTTTGCGCCCCGTCAGCGCATTGATCAGCGAGCTCTTGCCCACGTTGGAGCGCCCGGCAAAACACACTTCGATCCGGTCGTCCGGCGGCAGGCCAGACATGGCCACAACGCCTTTGAGAAACTCAGTCTCGCCCGCAAAGAGTTTGCGCCCCTTTTCGCGGCTGAGTTCATCCGGTTCTTCGACAAGCGGAAAAGGTAATTGCATCATGCGCGCCCGATGCCATCGCCAACCGAGATTTCACCGGCCTGCACGACTTCTGCGCGCACGGAAAAGTCGCGATGGCCCCAACTGTCGAGCGCACCCAGAACATTCGCGTCGCGCTTGCCTGTATCGGGATTGTTATGGGTGGCAAGACACCGATCCGTCCGTTCGCGCGGGATGACAATGGCTGTCCCAATCCGTACTTCGCGGTCGATCCAGTCGAACTCTTCCCAAGGGGCCAGCCCGTCAAACCAGAAGTTACCGCGCCAGCGGTAGATGGAGAGTGGATGCCCAATACGCTGTTCGACCGCGCGGTGTGACGCGTGATTGCACAGGGTGATGGAGGGAAAGTCACTATCGGTAAAACCCTGCTCCTGCGCCCGCACCACGCGCGCAGATGCCGCGCGATTTTCCGGTATCAGCGGCCGGGTCCAGTCAATGAGTTTTTGGCCCTCGGTATCCGGGTTCAGATCGAGCTTTCCAAGCAGGGGGTGTTCTAGCGCAACGCGTTCGAATGCCGCGTCGAGCGTTGCTTGCATGGCGCCCAAACCTTCAACCTTTGAGCCGCGCGTGAAGTTTTGGCATGGGGCCCAGCGGCTGCCGTCAACGGTGGATTGTTCATGTGCCACAGCCCAGATGCGATCCCCTGGCAGAGTGCAGCCCGCCGTGAGGCGGACCTGCGCGATGTCTTCCCGACCATGGCTTTTGATCGGGTGCCGGATGATCTGAGTGACCCGGCCGGTCACTTCTTGTCCTCAGACCCTGCGGCGCGTTTTTTGAAGCCGGACCGGATATTCCCCATGATGTCGGGTTTGAAGCCTTGGCTGCGCATGATGAGGTATTGCTGCGTGAAGGTGATCACGTTGTTGGCAATCCAGTAGATCACGAGGCCGCTGGCAAAGCCGCCAAGCATGAACATGAAGATCCATGGTAACCAAGCAAAGATCATCTGTTGGGTCGGGTCCGTGGGCGCCGGGTTGAGCTTTTGCTGCAACCACATCGAAACACCCAGGAGCAGCGGCAATATACCGATAAAGATCAGGCCCATGATCGAGTTGGGATCCGGCGCGGCATTCGGCAACAGGCCGTACAAGTTGATGATCGACGTGGGATCGGGCGCGGACAGGTCATTGAATGGTCCGAGCCAAGGCGCGTGACGTAGCTCGAGCGTGACAAAGATTACCTTGTAGAGCGAGAAGAAAATCGGGATTTGCAGAAGGATCGGCAAACAGCCTGAGGCGGGGTTTACCTTTTCCTTCTTGTAGAGCGCGACCATCTCCTGCTGGAGCTTCTGCCGGTCTGCTCCGGCGCGCTCCTTGATCTTCTCCATCTCCGGCTGGAGTTCTTTCATCTTGGCCATGGACACGTATGACTTGTAAGCCAATGGCAACAAGAGGGCCTTGATGAGCAGGGTCAGGCCGATAATCGCCCAGCCCATATTTCCGATCCATGCGTTCAAATAGTGAAGAACCGCAAAGATGGGCTTTGTCAGGAAGAAGAACCAACCCCAATCAATAGCATCGAGAAAACGGTCGATCCCGTCGGTTTGGTAGCTACGAATGGTTTCCCATTCCTTGGCTCCGGCAAACAATTGGGTTTGCGATTGAACCGTGCCGCCGGTCTCCAGGGTGACCGTGGGGAGCACGGCTTCAGTCTGATAGATGTCACGCCGGGGGTCATACTTGGCAACGGCTTTGAAAGGCGTGCCAGGCGCGGGCACCAGCGTTGTCATCCAGTAGTGATCCGTGAACCCGATCCAGCCGTTGGCCTCAACTTGTGTCACCTCGGCAGGTGCACCCTCGCGGACATCCATGGCGAAGTCGGGCATGTCGCTGTAATCAATCTCGGCCAGTTCGCCATCGGCCATGCCAACAACGCCCTCATGCAGGATGAAGAAGTTTTTCAACCCTTGCGGCTCGCCGTGACGCGCCACGATGCCGTAGGGGGCGAGTGTTACAGTGCTGGAGGACGTGTTCTGCACCGATTGCGTAACGGTGAAGAGGTAGTCCTCATCAATCGCGATTTCCTTGGAAAATGTCAGGCCACTGCCGTTTTGCCATTCGAGCCGTACAGGTGAGTCCTCGGTCAGAGCCCCGTTAGAAACGATGCTCCATTGTGTGTTCGGTCCCGGCACATCTTCGAGCCCCAACCCTTGCCCGGGGGCCCAGCCGTGCAGAGCGTAGTAGGCGTTGGGCGTTCCGACGGGGGACAGGAGCGTGACAATTTCGGAAGTTTCGTCGAGGGTTTCTTTGTAATCCTTCAGGCGCAGCGTATCGATCCGGCCCCCAAGCGTCGAAATGCTGCCTTCAAGGCGCGCAGTATCAATGTTGACCCGCGGGGAGTTGTCCGCTTCCGTTGTCTCCGATGGGGCCGCAGCTGGCGCATCACTGCCCAATGCAGGCGCAGCGCTGGGGGTTGTGGCGACGCCGTCACCTGCGCTCTGCTCCACAACGGGATTTTCCGGCAGCGCGTCCGGTTCAGGCGGTGGAAACATAATGAACCACACAAGGATCACCGCAAAGCTCAACGCTGTTGCAAGGAGGAGATTCCGGTTCTGTTCGTCCATAAGTCTGCCGCCACCTGTACAGAGAATATTAGGCCCGGGTTCAACATGAGAAAACGCTGAAATTCAAGCGCAAACTACGCCGATGCGGTCAAGATGCCGCCATTGTGGAGACTGCGATCAAGCAGTTTTCCCGCCAATAACCGGTGGGTGCGCCAGTTTCGCTTCGTGCGCCTCGATCCACTCGGCAAGCATGTCTCTGGGCATGGGGCGCGCGATCCCAAAACCTTGCACATGATCGACGCCTAACTGGCTTACGAGCGCGTGCTCTCCGACGCTTTCCAGTCCCTCCGCGAGGGTCGATAGCTCCAGTCGCTCGGCCATGGTCAATATGGCAGTCAGCATCCGCTGTTGATCAGGGTCCGTGTCGCACTTGGTAACAAAGGAACGATCAATTTTCAGGCGATCTATGGGAAACCGGCGCAGCGATGTGATGGAGGCATGCCCTGTGCCGAAGTCATCGAGATCGATATGGCACCCCAGATCAGCCAAACCGGCAATGTTTCTGACCAATATGTCATCGGGCGCTCCTGCCACAACACTCTCAAGGATTTCCACGGCCAGTCGGTCCGGTGAGAGTTCGAATCGATCCAGTTGCCATTTAACTCGGTCCAGCAACTTCGGATTGCGCAGTTCCTCGGCCGCAAAGTTCACGCCAACCACCGGGATATGCACGCCATCGAGATCAAGGCTTCGCACGGCTTCCAGCGATTGCGTCAGCATGGTCTCATTCAGATGATCCATGAAACCCGCCTGTTCGAGAGCTGGCAGAAACTCACCGGGCGCGATCATGCCGCGTTGCGGGTGGATCCAGCGCGCCAGGGCCTCAATCCCGCTGACTTGGCCAGTATCTGTGGAAATCTGCGGTTGGAACCAGGCGCAGATTTCACCGCGCTCAAAAGCACCAACAGCTTCTTGTATGAGCGCCTTCCGGGCAACTTCTATCCGTTTCATCTCGGACGAGAAGGAGCGGATTGCTGAGGGGCCGTTGCGTCGGGCTTCGATCAACGCGGTCGTCGCCCCTTCGAGCAAACCTCGCGCTGTGGCGTTTTTCGCGCGTGTCAAGGTGCAAAGGCCAATAGAAACCGTGATATATGCAGAAGATGCGTTGATCGCGATGGGATCCTCAAGATTGGTTTGCAGGCGTGCGGCTATTTGCAGGGCCAGTTCGAGATCGATCCGTTTCACCGGATGCAACGTGATCGCGATGCGGCTGTCGCCAACGCGTGCGACAACATCGTCGGCGCGCATCGTGATCATGATGCGATCCGCAATGGTCTCCATGATCCTGTCACAGGCGGATTGTCCATAGCGCTCTGAAAGCTCGGAAAAGCTGTCAATCTCGATGACAAACCCTGCCGTGGTGCGGCCGGTCTGTTCGCAAAATCCGATGGTTTCCTCGGTGCGCTGATACAACTCTTCTCGCAGCTCCAGTCCCGTCACAAGGTCGCGTGACCGCGCGGTGCCGCCTGAGTTTCCCATGATGGCAAGCACAAGGAGATAAAGGGTGACGATGACCGTGCCTCCGATCAGCCCTGTCTCTCCCCACATATGGTATGCCCCCCACATGATCATGGGCGCGAAGGCCAGCGGAACGTAGCTGTGCCGCATCAGCCGCATGCATCGGCGCATAAGTGAGATGTGTGCCGGAAGGCGATCAGACATGTGTGTTCTCCTCGGCAATCTGCCGTTGGGAGGGACACTAAGCCTTAGCCCTAAGCCGATGATTAACGCGACCGTGATGCGCGCAATTCATTGCGCCGAATTTTACAGATGTCGCGCAAGCGCTGTAAAATCAAAGAGTTTTGGATCAAGCAAATGCGAGGGGCGCGCATTCATCAACGCGCGAAACATGACTTGCCGCCGCCCCGGCGCATTCTTTTCCCAGCCATCGAGAATCGCTTTGACCTGTTGACGTTGCAACCCGTCCTGCGAGCCACACAGGTCACAGGGGATGATGGGATATTGCATGGCACGGGCGAATTTCTCGCAATCGACCTCAGCCACATGGGCCAAGGGGCGGTAGACAAACAGATCGCCTTCTTCATTCAGGAGCTTAGGCGGCATGGTTGCGAGGCGCCCTCCATGAAAGAGGTTCATGAAAAACGTCTCAAGAATATCGTCGCGATGGTGGCCCAGAACCACGGCACTACAGCCTTCTTCCCGCGCAATCCGATAAAGGATGCCGCGCCGAAGCCGCGAACAAAGCGCACAAAAGGTTCTGCCCTGAGGGATTTTGTCCATCACGACCGAATAGGTATCCTGATACTCGATGCGATGCGGGATGTCGCGCACTTCGAGAAAACGCGGCAGAACTGTTGCCGGGAAGCCGGGCTGGCCCTGATCCAGATTGCAGGCCAAAAGCTCTACAGGCAGCAGCCCGCGCCACTTCAGCTCATAAAGCACCGCGAGCAAAGTGTAGGAATCCTTGCCGCCAGAGAGACAAACCAGCCACTTGGCGCCCGGCTCGATCATGCCGTATTGCTCAATGGCTTCGCGCGCATTCTGGATCAGACGCTTGCGGAGTTTTTTGAACTCTGTCGTCTTGGGAGCGCCCGCAAAAAGCGGATGTATATCTTCGGTCTCGTCTAACATGGGGGTTCCTATACCATGGCCTGCGTGATCCGAAAGAGGCGGTATCGAGAGGACTGGAAGAATTGGGTGCGCGCGACCATCCGCGGCACAGGTCTTTGCGCGGCGCTAAGAGGTGTCGCGGTTCTTTGGATGGCTCGGTGGATCGGGGACCGGATCGTAACCATCGCGGCCCCAAGGATGACAACGCCCTATACGCCGGAGGGCCAACCAGGCGCCTTTGACCCCACCATGTTTTTCCAGCGCCTCCAGCGCATAGGCCGAACATGTCGGCTGATAACGACAATTGAAGCCAACCCAGGGCGAAAACACGAGCCGATAGCCGCGCACGGGAAGAGCGAGGGCCTTTGCAAGCAGGCTCATCGATCGCTGCCGTGCAGTTTTTTCAGAGCCTTGACGAGATCCGCCTTGAGATCGGCAAAGTCTCGTGTTGCGGTTTTTGTGGCCCGGCCAATCAGGACATAGTCAAATTGCGCATGTCCCAAGTCTGGGATGACGAGACGCGCGATTTCACGAAGCCGCCGCTTGGCGCGGTTGCGGGCCACGGCATTGCCCACCTTTTTGGAGCAGGTGAACCCGACGCGAATGCCCGTCGCCGTTTCATCGACGCGGCGTTGGCGTGCTTGCAGGATAAACCCGGTTGTCGCGACACGCGGCGCGCGCGCGGCGCGCTGAAAATCCGCACGCGCTTTCAGGGTTGTAAAACGAGAGAAAGCCGCCTGCGGCACATGGGCCGGGGCGGCTTGATCGATATCTCGCGGCTCTACCATCATCGGCAGAGCACGCCGCTTATGCGCTCAGCGACTTGCGGCCGCGGGCACGACGTGCGTTGAGGATTTTGCGGCCAGCTTTGGTGGCCATGCGCGCGCGGAAACCGTGGCGCCGCTTGCGCACGAGATTGGAAGGCTGAAAGGTGCGTTTCATCGCATCTACTCCGGTTTACGGCCCTTGACCCGCGGAATCGGGTTTGGGCGGAAATCTGAAGCCCGGTCTATAGGAGGGTGCATCTCGCCTGTCAAACGCTTCCGGGGCCTTGTGCCGGGAAAAGCTGCAACAAATCCTTCATCCGATGCGGGCAAATGTTTCAAAAAGGCATTTCTGTCCCGCCCAGCTCACGAGTTTGCACACCCGACATCAAGCGGCCGTGATAACTCTCGCAGCGCAATGGCGCCGGGGCCACGTTTTGTTCAGAACAGACACAACGCCAAAGGCTCCGAGACGATGAGTGATATGACACACCCCCCGCAAACCCCAAGCCCCAAAGGCGGAATTGCCCGCCATGTGCCGCTTCTTGCCATTGGGCTTGTTGCAGTGATCGGGGCCTTCACTCTCAAGGATTATCTCAGCTTTGAAACGCTGCGCGACAATCGCGAGGTTCTGATCGCGTTTCGGGATGCAAACTTCGTGATGACAGCCGGTCTTTTCGTGTTGGCTTATGCGCTGATTGTGGCCTTCTCGCTGCCAGGTGCCACGATTGCGACGCTGACGGGCGGCTTTTTGTTCGCGACGTTTCCCGGCGCGCTTTTCAATATCGTCGGCGCCACAATCGGTGCGACGGCGATTTTCCTCGCCGCCCGTTACGGACTTGGCGCGAAACTGTCGGCCAAGATGGACAATTCCGGGGGGGCTGTGAAGAAGATCAAGACCGGTCTCGAGGACAACCAATGGTCAGCGCTGTTTGTGATGCGTCTTGTGCCTGCGGTGCCTTTCTTCGTGGCCAATCTCATCCCTGCTTTTCTCGATGTGCCTTTGCATCGGTACGTGATCTCAACCTTTTTGGGCATCCTGCCGGGCGCGGTCGTCTTTACGTCCGTGGGCGCTGGTCTGGGTGAAGTTTTTGCAGCGGGTGAAACGCCGGATCTCTCGATCATCTTTGAGCCACACATTATCGGCCCGATCCTTGGTCTTGCAGCCCTCTCGCTCCTGCCCGTCGCTCTCAAAGCCCTTCGCGGCAAGAAGGAAGCCTGACCGATGAACCGCTTGAAAACAGACCTTCTGATCATTGGCGCAGGCTCCGGTGGCCTCTCCATGGCCGCAGGTGCCGCACAGATGGGCGCGGATGTCGTTCTTCTCGAAGATCACAAGATGGGCGGCGATTGCCTGAACTACGGCTGTGTCCCTTCCAAGGCGATCCTCGCCAGCGCCAAGACAGCTTATGCCCAGAGCCATGCCAGCCAATACGGCGTTGCCAATGTGGTGCCGCAAGTCGACTACGCGGCGGCCAAGGATCATGTGGCCGATGTCATCGCCCAGATCGAACCGGTGGATAGCCAGGAACGCTTTGAGGGTTTCGGTGTCAACGTGATCCGCGAACGTGGCCGGTTCATCTCGCCTACGGAAGTGCAGGCGGGTGACACCGTGATCACCGCGCGGCGCATCGTGATCGCCACGGGCTCCTCCCCCTTCGTGCCCCCGATCCCGGGGCTTGATCAGATCCCCTACATTACCAATGAGAGCCTTTGGGAGCTGCGCGAACAGCCCGAGCACCTGCTGGTCATCGGCGGCGGGCCTATCGGGATGGAAATGGCGCAGGCGCATCATCGCCTTGGCTCCAAGGTCACCGTGATCGAAGGCGCCAAGGCGCTGGGCAAGGATGATCCGGAGATGGCCGAGATCGTGCTGGAGAACCTGCGCGGCGAGGGTATCGAGATCGCCGAAGATGCGCTGGCCAAGGAAGTGCGCGGCACCGCCGGCGCCATCGAGGTCGAAACGCAAGACGGACGCGTGTTCAAAGGCTCGCATATTCTTGTCGCTGTCGGTCGCAAAGCCAATACGGACGACCTTGGCCTCGACAAAGCGGGCATTGAAACGCACCGGACAGGCATCACCGTCGATGCGGGGATGCGGACAACCAACAAGCGCGTCTACGCCATCGGCGATGCCGCAGGCGGGCTGCAATTCACCCATGTTGCGGGCTACCACGCGGGCGTGATCATCCGCTCGATCCTCTTTGGCCTGCCTGCCAAGGCGACGACGGCCCATATCCCCTGGGCCACCTATACCGAGCCCGAGCTCAGCCAGGTTGGCCTGACCGAAGCGCAGGCCCGCAAGGAACACGGCGACCGGCTGGAGGTGGTGCGCTTTGACTACCACCACAACGACCGCGCCATCGCCGAGCGCAAAACCCGCGGCCGCATCAAGGTCATGGTCGTGAAAGGCCGCCCGGTGGGCGTCTCGATTGCGGGCCATCAGGCGGGCGAGCTCATCAATCTCTGGGCGCTGGTTCTGGCCAACAAGCTCAAGATGAAAAACGTCGCCGCGATGGTTGCGCCTTACCCCACAATTGGGGAGGTTAACAAACGCGCCGCAGGGGCTTATTTCTCACCAAGATTGTTTGAGAGCGATACGGTCAAGCGGGTGGTCCGCTTTGTCCAGCGCTGGATCCCGTAACGACCAAGGGCAGGAGACAAGAGATGCTGAAGTCGCTCTCAGGGCGTTTCCTGCTCCTCACGGTCATCTTCGTGATGATCGCTGAGGTGCTGATCTTCGTTCCCTCAATTGCACGATACCGCGAAAGCTATCTGCTCGGGCATCTGGAGCGGGCGCAGATCGCCTCATTGTCGTTGTTGGCCAATGACATGATCGACGAAGAGCTTGAGCGCGAGCTGCTGGAGAATGCAGGCGTGTTCAACGTCGTGCTGCGCCGGGATGAGACGCGCCAGCTGATCCTGTCGGAACCTTTGCCCCAACCGATCGCAGATACGTTTGATTTGCGGGACACGCGCGCTCTGCCGCTGATCATGCACGCGCTTGACCGGTTGCGTAACCCGAGCCCTGAAGTCATCCGCGTGATCGGGTCCCCTTTGCGGGACGCAGGCTTGCTCATTGAAATCACGATGGAGACGCCGCCCTTGCGCGCAGCCATGATTGACTACGGTCTGCGCATTCTTGTCCTCTCGGCGATAATCTCCATTACCACTGCGGCGCTGCTCTTCTTCGCCGTGCGCATCTTGCTTGTGAAGCCCATCGAGGGCGTGGTGGGAACCATGGAGCGCTATGCCAAAGCGCCCGAGGATGCGCGGGCGATCATCGAACCGACAGCGTCGATCACAGAGCTGCGACAGGCGGAAGAAGCGCTTCAGATGTTGCAGCGGGACCTGACGCAATCGCTCAAGCAAAAAGAGCGCTTGGCGCAGTTGGGCGGTGCCGTCGCGCGCGTCAGCCATGATTTGCGCAATATCCTGACGTCTGCGCAGCTTTTCACAGACCGGATCGAAATGTCTGAGGATCCGACGGTAAAACGCATGGCGCCCAAGTTGGTGAATTCGATCACGCGCGCGGTGAACCTCTGCGAAAGCACTTTGGCCTTTGGCCGCGCGGAAGAGCCCGCGCCAAAGCTGACGCGCGTGGAATTGACTGATGTCGTGTCCGATGTCTTTGAAAGCGAACGTCTTGCCGTCGGCAGCTATGATATCACCTTCTCGGAGGATGTCCCGGAGCGGATGATGGTCCGGGCCGATCCCGAGCAGCTCTACCGGGTTTTGTCCAATCTCGTGCGCAACGCGCGGCAGGCCATCATGGCCACGACCAAGCCCGGCGAGATCAAGATCACAGCCGAGGAAGACGAAAGCGGCTGGCACATTGCTGTCAGTGATACTGGGCCCGGTTTGCCGCCAAAAGCGCGCGAAAACCTGTTCAAAGCGTTTCAAGGGGGCGTGCGCAAAGGGGGCTCTGGTTTGGGTCTCGCGATTGCCGCCGAATTGATCCGGGGCCATGGCGGGACGCTGCATCTGACCGAGAGCAATGACAGCGGGACGTCTTTTGCGCTCTTCGTGCCCCGTGGCGAACTTGGGGCATAAATTGGCGGGAAAAACTGACGATACCTCTTGCATTGCCTCGCGCCCTGCCGTAATTCCCCGCAGCACGGACCGATAGCTCAGCTGGATAGAGTACCTGACTACGAATCAGGGGGTCGGGGGTTCGAATCCTCCTCGGTCCGCCATTTTCTCCAAATTGGATGTTGCACGGCGCTCTCTGGCGCAATCAGTCGGTATAGGATCACGCGGGACTGTGATCTTTCATGCCTGCAAAACAAGCCGCAAGGCGAGTGGGTGTCTCACGGAAGCTGAGGCCGCTTTGGAGAGCGCGTTTGCCCGGACCCGCGGCAGCATTTTGCGAGACTGATCCTTCGATGTGTTTGAGCAGATCGCCAGTATGACGGTATGAGCCGCAAAGCGGTTTGGCAAAATGTGCAGCTTGAGTGCGGGTGCTCCGCCATGGATCACGTCTTCTGCTCCGGCGCGAGCGCGGCCAATTCGCCGAGTTTCACAGGTTTGATGGGGGTGCGTGCGCGGGGCGGTGACACCTCGGCCCCGCAGGATGCGAGGATGCCGCGCACGGTGAGGTCGCACATGCGGCCCTGGCAGGGTCCCATGCCTGCGCGGGTGGCTGTCTTGATCTGTCGTGGACCCTGAGCGCCGCTACGATGGGCGGCGCGGATAGCTTCAGCCGTAATTTCTTCGCAACGACAGACAATCGTGTCGCCGGCTGGATTCGACAGGTCAGGTGAAGGTCCGTACGCGGCATCCAGAAAGGGTCTGATCGCCAGCGCCTGCCGCAATGCACCACGTGGCCGCGCGGCGTTTTGGTCGCGGCGGTCCTCACTGAGCTGGCCCAGACGATATAGAATATCCAAAGCAGCAAGCTGACCCGCTGCGTTCGCGGCATCTGCACCGCCGATACCGGCCCCGTCGCCAGCGATATGGAGGCCCGGCACATCGGTTCCGCCCCATTGGTCAGTGACAGGCTGATACGCCTTTTGAATATCGTTCCAGACATGCGGCACCCCGCTGGCACGGCTCATATGGGTGGACGGCACGACGCCTTGGTGTGTCAACAGAAGTGGCGTGACCAGGGTGTGTGATGTGCTGCCAGACCGGAAGGTGAAAGACAGATCGCCTGACGGGTTTTGCGTCGCGCGCAAGCCCATCGCGCCTGTGAACCGCGGCACACCTGCGCGCTGGATCTTGCGGATCAATCCCAGACCCTTGATCAACGTGGGCGCGGCCAAGAATGCGCGTGGCAAATGGCGGGCCGCGCCGACCAAGTTGCGCAAGGTTTGTGTTTCAACGAGGGCTTTTGGCGTCGCCCCGGCTTCGATCATCTGCGCCGCAACCAAATACAGGAGCGGGCCCGATCCTGCCAAAACCGCTTCACGGGGGAGCAGGCCCGCGTTTTTCATAAGGATCTGGGCAGCCCCCGCTGACATCACGCCGGGCAAGGTCCATCCGGGGAAGGGCGTTGGGCGTTCCTGTGCGCCGCCCGCCAGAAGAACATGCCGGGCCGGTGACACCCGGCTGACCCCGTCTCTTGACCAGACAACGCGGGATCCGGGTTCAATCCGCCAGACGGAGGCGCCAAATTCCTGTGTAATGCTGGCCATGTCCAGCGCGTCCACAAATGCGCGACCTGCCAAGTAGTCTTTTCCCAGGTAGCCTCTGCGATCCGCGTTCGATGCAACATCGCGATAGATTTGTCCGCCTGCGCGTGGTTGTTCATCCAAAAGCAAAACACGCAAGCCGCCGCGCGCTGCGGTTGATGCGGCAGCCATACCGGCCGGGCCTGCGCCGATGATGATCAGATCGGCGTCAGGCATCGGCCTCACCCTTCAACGTTCGCAAACCGATCTGACGACGCAGGACCATGCCATCCCGGGCAAGCGTCATGCAGCCCTGTGTGTTGGCCCTGCCGTCGATCTCCAAAAGGCATTCGAAACACACGCCCATCATGCAATAGGCGGCGCGTGGCGTGCCGTGCGCGGTTGAGCGAAAGCCATCCCCGGAATGCGCCAGCACAGCGGCGGCAACCGTATCACCGGGCTGCGCCGTGAAGGGCGCGCCGTCCAGGGTCATCGTGATGCGCGCGCCCGTCTCACTCTCCGCCTCAGGCCGCGGGAGAAAACGTGAATCGATCTTCATCGAAAGCCTCCAGAGTTGGCGCATCAGCGGTGTTGTCGATCCACTGAGCCAGCGCGCCGCCATGCAGCGGGGCGAGCGTTACGCCGCTGTGGCAGGTCACGAGATATGCGCCTGGATGCGTGGTCGAACGGGCATAGACGGGGTGGCCGTCTGGTGACATCACCCGCAGCGCGCCCCAGGCCCGAACAACACGCATGTCGCGCAGCGCTGGCAAGACGGTAACCGCGTGCTGCGCAAGCCTTGCCATGACGTCCAGCGTTTCACTGTCGTCATAACCCGCATCGGCTTTCGTCCCGCCAATTTGAAGGCCGCCTTCATCTGTCTGGCGGATTGTGCTCGACAGGAACGGCAAACGCTCGGACAGTTTTTCGGTGATCAGCACCTCGCCCCGCTGGGGCCTGACGCGTGTCTCAAAGCCAAGTTTCTCCGCGAGGGTCGCGGCCCCCAGCCCAGCTGCAAGCACAACACGATCAGCGCTGTGCCGCACGCCTGAGCGCAGCGCAATGTTGAAACCCGCAGGCCCCTTCAACACATCCGTGACATGCGCATCTGTCACGATGTTGCCACCCAAGGCAGTGACTGCGTCTTTCAACGCTTTCAGCAACCGCAGGGGGTTTACGTGGCCATCAAGCGCAGAGAATGTTGCACCAACCACACCTGACCCAATCTCTGGGTGCGACCGACGCAGATCATCACCTTGAATGGTTTCAAAGCTGAAGCGATTTCCGAGGAACTGCTGTTGTTGTTTCAGATCGGCGACGAAGTCTTGGAACTCCGCCTCATCGGTAAAGAACTCGAAGCCTCCGGATTGATCTAACGAGAGTTTAACGCCGGAAAGGTCTTCGATGAGGGCCGCAAATTCGGGCCAGCCGGAAACGGCGTCGCTGGTCAGATGTGCATAGGGGGCATAGCGCGCGCCTTTGCCTTGCAGCCAGACGAGGCCGAAATTGCCCTGCGACGCGCGCAGATCACCGTCCGCCCCATCAAGCACAGTAACGCCATGCCCCGCCCTGAGCAGCCCCACAGCCACAGACAGGCCGACCACGCCTCCACCGATAACTGTGATGTCAGATGTCCTGGTCGACATGGGGTCCTCCTCACCGCTTGTATGGCACAGTCGTTTGCATACGAGAAATCCCAATTTTTGCGCTGACCATACGCTGGTGATATGAAACCTTCATGTTGACCAACCTCACGCATCGCCAGCTGGACGCCTTCCGCGCCGTTATTGAGACCGGCCAGGTGACGGCGGCGGCCACTGCCCTGAACACGACCCAACCCTCTGTCAGTAGAATGATATCTGATCTGGAGCGCAGCGTTGGGTTCATGCTCTTTGAGCGGCGCGGCCGCCAGTTGGTCCCGACGACGGAAGCGCTTGCCCTGTATGAGGAGGTGGAGCGATCCTTTGTCGGGCTAGCCGAGATTTCGCGCGTTGCAGCAGACATCCGGGACTTCCGTACCGGCAGCCTGATGATCGCGGGCATGCCCGCCCTGGCGCTCAAGTTTCTCCCAGATGTCATCGCGGCCTTCATCAGAATGGAGCCGGGTGTTTCCGTCTCGCTTCGAACGAGAAGTTCTCAGGCGGTTCTCCAGCATGTCAGTTCTCAACAATTCGACCTTGGTTTCGCGACCCTGGACGCGGATCACCCTGCGGTTACGCGGCGCCCGCTTTATACCGCGCCCATGAGAGCCGTTTTACCGCTGGGACACCCGCTGGCGGAGAAGACGCATTTGGAACCAGGCGACTTTCACGATCAGCCCTTCATCGCCTTGGGCGCTGAGATTGCGACAAGATCCGAAACGGACGTCTTCTTTGCGGCCCGCAAAGCCCGACCTCGTGTCGTGGCCGAGGCGCAGCTTTCGGCATCCATCTGCGAGCTTGTGGCGGCAGGCGCAGGGCTCGGGATTGTCGAGCCAGTCACGGCGGCAAATTTCGCCGCCGCTGGGCGCGTCCTTTCCAGGCCCCTGCACCCCGAACAGCCCTTTCAGTACGACCTCTTGCTGCCCGCGCTGCGAGAGCCGTCCCGGCTTGCAACACGGTTTCTCAACCTGGTCGAGCGGCAATTTGTAGAGCTCCTCGGAGCGCAGGCGCTTTAGGCGAGGGGACGTTGGTCACATCCTGAGGAGTGTAGGTTACGCCTTCGCGCCCTGACGATTGCCTACAGGACGAGGTCAGTGACCACCAAAACAGGCGCGTCTTCGAGATCGAGTGAAAAGTCGCTCGCGCGGTCGCCATCAAGATCAACATAGAGCCGCCCGATCCCGTCATTGTACCGTACTTCGCCCGCAGTACCGGTATAGGCTGCAACAAAGGTCAATCCGTTTTGCAAACCGCTGAGGTCAATCTGGTCTTCGCCGGAGACGAAATCAACAATCACGCTCCGCTCACCTGTGGTATGATCGCTGTCCCGTACCGCATCAAAGACAAACGTATCTGCCCCGCTACCGCCGACGATGACATCGGCATCCCAACCACTGTCGAGACGGTCATTTCCGGCGCCGCCAAAGATGCGATCCCGGCCGGAACCGCCGCTGATTGTGTCATCGCCATTATTGCCCGCGAGAACATCATCTCCGGAATGGCCGAAGACACTGTCGTCGTTATTGCCGCCGCGAACCGTGTCGTCATCATTGCGCCCAAGCAAAACGTCATTACCATTGCCGCCGGAGACTTCATCGTCGCCGTCATTGCCATTGAGCGTATCCGCGCCAGCATTGCCGAAGATCAGATCATTCCCAACGCCGCCGAGCCCACTGTCCGCACCGTCACCGCCGACCAATGTGTCATTGCCTGAGCCGCCATCGAGCGCGTCCTCCCCGGCCCCGCCGTTCAGGCTGTCTGCATCATCTTCCCCACGCAAATCATCGTTGCCGTCCTCGCCGCGGATCGTGTCAGTCCCACGTCCGCCCAGAGCGAGGTCATCGCCATCGCCACCACGCAGGGAATCGTTGCCGGAGCCACCCGCAAGCGTGTCATTTCCATCGCCGCCCAGCAGCGTGTCGCGGTCCGCCCCGCCCTGGAGGTCATCGTTGCCCGTCCCGCCGTCCAGCGTGTCGGCTTGTGCGCCCCCGAACAGACGATCATCGTCAGAGCCGCCATAGAGCGCATCACGTCCGTTGTTGCCCGCAATCACATCGCGCTGCGCTCCGCCGTAGAGGCGATCATTTCCATTGGCGCCCCGCATCAGGTCATTTCCGCTGCGACCCAGCAGGAGATCATCATCGTTCCCGCCTGACATCGTGTCCTGCCCGTCATCGCCTTCCAGCGTATCCTCGCCGCTGTTGCCGAAGATCAGATCATCGCCAGCGCCGCCTTTGGCGCCGTCATTTCCATTGCCGCCCACGAGCGTGTCCTGCCCGGCGCCGCCAAAGAGATCGTCGGCGCCGTCGCCTGCGTTGAGACTGTCGTTGCCCGCATTGCCCGACAGGGTGTCGGCATTGGCATCCCCGCGCAGCGTGTCATCGCCGGACCCGCCCCGCAGGAGATCGTTGCCAGTCCCGCCGCGCAGGGAATCCGCGCCATCGTCGCCCTCCAGCGTATCGTTACCGCCTTCGCCGAAGAGCTGGTCATTGCCGGTATCGCCTGCAAGACTGTCATTGCCGTTGTCGCCGTTGCGGATGATCGATGCCGCGGCCAGATCAACCGTGAGAGTGACCTGCGCACCGGAGGGGTCGAATACAGCGATCTCAAGGGGGCCGCCTGAGACGTCCTCGTCGATAACCAGTTGCCCATCAGCGCTCAGAAAGACCCCCTCCCTCGGCGCAAGAAGTGTGAAGCTGAGCGCATCGCCGTCAGCATCTGAAACCGCGCCCGACAAATCGGTTTCCCCGCCGCGTGCGGCGGTGACATCCTCTTCTGCCTGCGGCGCGCGATTGCCCCCCAGCGGGGTCAGCGCGTAAAGGCCGTCGGGATTTTCCGCCGTGGGGACACCCAGCGCGATCAACGCGCCGCTGTCGTCAAAATACGCTCCTCGGAACTGAATACCAGCCATCGGCAGCGCCAGCGCTGTGCCAATCGGGAGCCCGGCCCCGTCCAGCTCTTGCAGGTAGAGGTCATTGCGAAACAGGGGAGACGCCACCTGACCGATGCCAAAGGTCCGGTCTTCGAAAGACATCGTGGCCAGAATTCGGAACGCGGAGACGGACGGATTGGGCAGGGTATCCGCGAGATTGGGAATGTTGAGCCGGTTAAACGGGGGGCTTTCAAAAAGCAGGTCCTCCGGATCATAGGTTTTCACCGTGTAGAGCAGCGAGAATTGCGAGCTCGTGATGACTTGCACGTGCCCGCGCGCATCGAGCGCCATCTCTTTTGCGTCCAGATTGCCCAGATCGATGGATGTCAGTAGGTCGCCGCTTGCATCGTGATGTTGTAAAAACGTGCGCGGCTGGGCCCCGCCGGTTGTCGAAAAGGTCACTTCATCGCCATTGTCGAGTGTCACGCTTTGAGAGAATGTCAGGGGCGTGACACCTTCTGGCGCGCTGATGTCCCAGCGGTCCCGGTCGAGATCGACGACCTGAAAAAACGGCTCATCGATGACGTCTTGTGCGCTGTCTGAGAACGTATTCCAGATCGCGGCCAGCTTGCCATTGGCCACGGCGATCTGTGGGGCGGATTGCTCTCCGATGGTGCGCGTGTTCAGCAGGAACTCTTCGTTGATCGGAATGCCGCGCCCGTCAAATTCGCGCGCGAAGACGCCCGGTGTCGGATCATCGCGCAGCCCGCTGGTGTCCGACCATGCAACGACAAATCCGCCATCTTCCAGCGTGACCAGAGCAGGCTGATGCTGCACGCTCGGTTTGGTGGCATTGGCGACAATCTCGCTCGTTTGCGAAACGCCATTGGCGTCAAAGATCTCAAACCGAATGTCGATCAGGTCACTGGTGGCGCTGCCGGATTGCCAGACGACGACAAATCCACCGCCCTTGAGCGCGGCGATCTCGCCATCAAACGGCGCGATGTCGGATGAAGAGGGGACCACGATGGGTGTCCCGATCTTCACGCCATTGGGCTGAAACATCTGAAATTCGACAGATTGGCTGCCCCCAATCGTGCTCGCGCCATCAAAGGCAACGACGAAGTTGCCGTTCTCAAGGGTGGTCACGGAGGTCTTGAACAAGCCCGAGGTCAGCGTCAGCGCGTTGACCGTGAGCGCGCCGGTCAGCGTTGTCTCGGGTGCTGACAGGATATTGGCTTTGACGATACCAGCGCTGCCCAGGTTCTCGACCCATGTTACAGCCGCGTTGCCGTTATCGAGAATAGTGATTGAGGGGCCGACTTGAGGGCCGTCCGGGCGGGCATCGGCGCGGAACCAATCAGGATCGAGGCGCTCCGCCGCGCCGCCCGCCAGATCGTCAAGCGTCACGGAGGTGACTGCCACGGCATAGTTTGTGGTCTCGACAGGTGCAGTACTGGCCGCGACCCAGATCTCGCCGGTATCGCTCACCGCAACATCGTAAAAATCCGTGACCGCGCGCCCGGCGGTGGCCTCCAGTGTTGTCACATTGCCGACCTTGTGGCCATTGGCATGGATGATCTGCATTTGCAGCCCGTTGTCCGCGGCATCGATCCATGTGGCGAGGAAATTGCCATCCGGCAAACCCGTCACCTTGTAGCCGAAATACGTGCCCGCACCGGACCCAAGCGCAGTTTCCGGTCCTGTTTTGGATGCGCTGGGGAAGAATCCGTCTGCCATAATAAGCCTCGATTGCAGTTAAATGACGTGTTCAGGCAATCGAGCAACTGGTTACCGGTCTCGGGCACGAACGATGAATGCGCAGAGCTTACCCCATCCATCGCCTCGCGCAATGACCTTGGCATTGCCGCATGGTCCGCTGAGATGGCACGGGCCTTGATCTTTGGACGTGGGCGCGGCTCCTATGCGGTCTGTCTTTGGAAGAAGCCTTCGTGGAGGGAAAGGGCCGGCATTGGGACAATGACGTGGGTCGCTTTGGCCGCCTTGATACGTCTGACCCCGCCTTAAGCACTTCGACGGAAACCTGATACATCGCGCATCACGAAAATCACGGGAAAACAGGTGCTTGGCAGCGTCGTCGTGATCCAGGTTGTTCGCGAAGTGCTATGGTTGATGTCTGCATTGGCGAGACTGACGTTTCAGAAGGTCGCCGTGGATTGGCGCTCAGAAAACGTCTAGAGTAGGACGCAAGCCGCCCAACCGTAGTTCAACGGCGGCGGCGCAATCCGCGCAGAACCTTGCGGGTGTGCCAACTTGGGGGCCGCCGGGTTTGCGGCGCGGGGTTACCCTCGGCATCGGTCGCAAACCGGCGCAACATGTCTTTCAGAACGAGGCCCAGAGATGTCAGGATTGGGAAGATCGTGGCGATGGCGATCAGCAACGGGCTTTTCAACGTGATGTCGACCCAGGAGGGCTTGCTGATAACAGGCTGCGGCACGCCATCATATTCGATCGACAAACGGGCATCGGAAAATTCCGACACGAGAGACACATCCATGACGGGTTTGTCTGACCGCTTCGCCACATGCCCGAAGCTCACGGCAGGCACCAAGTCACGCGCTTCATCCATCTGGAGGATTTTCACCCGTGTCCCTGCAGCAAAAGTGCCGTCTTTAACGGCTTCTGTCGCAGTCCCGAAGAGAAAGGCCGGTCGTCCGGCTTCGCGTGCCTGCCATGTGCCCGACCAGAGGTAATTGCGCGTGGCGCCCGAGGCCAGGGGCTGGCCCAGCGTGACAAACGCGCGAAGCAAGAGCGCGCCAGACCGGTCCCACCCCTCGGGGCTGACCAAGACAAAGCCTCTGCGCGCAAGGGTCTCCGTTTCGCTCAAGGCTGTGATGCGCAGGCTCCCGTCTGGATCAATGGTTAGCCGCAGGACGTCGCCCGCGCCCCATTCGGGCAAGACCTCTCCGCGCGGGCCTTCCGGCGCCGCTGCCGCGCCGCAGGGATCGGTCGCGCCGAGCCGTGGGATGGCAACCGGCGCACAGACCAGAGCATCCGCCAGCCGCCAATCAGGCTGTTGCGCTGTGAATTCCAGCTCAAGATACGAGGTTTGCGCCTCGATCAGGTAGCTGCGTTGGTTTGCGACAGAGAGCAGCGCCGTGAAGATCAGGGGCAGGATCAGTGCCAGCAGGACAAGCATCGTCGCCCCTCGGTGCACTAGCCGCAGGCAAACCGCCCTCCATCCCGTGGGTTTTACGGAAGCCACAATGTGATCTCTTCGCGCGGGGCCGCTTCGCCGTCGACGATCCGGAGAAGAGACACGTCGACCGGGCCGCTGGATGTGTCTGGCGGCAACGGGCAGAGCGTGTCGTAGGCAATACGTGTCTCAAGCGGGGCAGGTTCGCATGCAATGGGTGTGATACTGTCGCCCAGGTAGAGATACACCTGCTCGGCCTGAAATCCGTTGACCAAAAGCCCCGGAGCGGATTGCGCTTCGCCCCAGACGGTGAGCGCGACATCCGTCACACGGGTCTCGCACGCGCCGCGGCTCAGGCGCACGCTCACACTGTCGCGCGGCCGCCCAGCCAGCGCCGCATTCAACGTGCTTTTGGGGTAGGGAACACCGGTCATGCCCCCGGCCCAGCTTGCGGGCACGGTATATTCATTGGCGGCAAGGTATTGCCCCTCCACCGTGATCACACGCGCGCACAAAATCTCGCTCTGCCACGCCGCCGGAATGTAGGCTTGCAGGGCCAATTCCTCAGATGGCGCGCTGGAGAATTGGAGCCCCGCGATGAATTGCCCGGCGATCAAGGCCGTGTCAGACACAGTTTCGTTGAATGGATCGGTTGCCAGTTGCAGGTCTTCGGCGCAGACTGCACTGGCCAATCCAATTGCCCCAGCCGCCAGACAAGACATGACCGTTTGCATCACGCACCTTTTCCGTCAAACCCTTGTGTTAACCTTAGCCATTGTGCTGCTTGCTGCCAATGCTGGCTGGGCACAAAGCGTGCGCATCCAAAGCGGTGAGGGCAACAGGGGCTATGGCTGGATGTTTCAGCATGCCGGCAATTGCTATGTGATCTTCCCGCGGCATGTGGCGGGCGCCGCACATTTTGATCGTGTCTCCGTCACGACAGCCGCGCCCGTGGTCAATGATCAGGCGTTTGTCATGCGCCCTTTCTGGCCGCAGATCGACCTGGTCGTGGGGGTGATTGATCGCGGTGCGCTGGACGATCGCTGCACGGCCCGCCTGGCCGATTTGCGCGTCTCCTCGCAGGGGCGTTCCGCAGACAGAGCCCGGATGCATCGGATCAGCGCGCTGGGCACCGAAGAATGGGTGCCCCTTGAGATACGCAACCGCAGCTATCTGGAATTCGAAGGCGTTGTCAGCAATGCGGCGAGCGAGATCAGCGAGGGCACATCAGGCGCGTTTGCCTTCGTTGGCGGGCGTCCCATCGGGATGGCGACAAATACGGACCAACGCGACTACGCGGTTTTCATGCGGGCCGAAGAAATCGCGATGAACCTCGAGCGGTTTTTCTCGGAACGCTCTGTGGCCTTTGCAAACCCGAACACGCCTACGCCCAAGGCCGATCCGAATACCGCGACGCAGAAGGCAGGGCTTGTGATCGCGCAGGCCCTGACCAACACGCCGCCGCTCCTGCCGCAGCATGCACCGGAGAACCTGCAAGGCGAAGGGCTCTACGTGGCTCAGCCGCAGGGGGCAATTGAGCTGACCTTGCGTCTGAGTGGAGATGATCTTCAGCCCGTCCAGCGCTTGCGCATGCGCGCGCCGGGGGACGGGGGGTTTGCCGTGCCCAAGGATATCGTGGTGCTATTGGACCAAACCGAAGCGGGCAAGAACTTTCGCTTTTGGCGCGACGGGCAGATGCGGCCCGACGGCGTGTTCGACACAGGGCAGGTTGCCGCCCGCAATGCGCGTTGGGTCCGCATTTTGATCTCCAGCGCCTGGGAGGCTGGCCCTCTGGCGCTGGACGAGGTCGTGATCGAGTAGGCGTCAATGCGACAGGTGCAGTTCTGCTTTCAATGGATCGTCTATCTTCTCAACGCTCGCCGCACCGGACAGTGTAGCGCCGTCCGCAAAGCCCAATCTGGCGTTCAGGTGCGGCACTTTTACGAAAATCCCGTCGCTGTTGAGCGATACGGCACAACCGCTGGTCTGGTTTGCCATCTGGTAACAGCCCTTTTCGGCATCAAACGGCCCGACATCGATTGTGACATAGGCCGTCCCCTCAGGTGAGACCGCCGCATCCAGATAATAGCGCGTCCATTTGGCAAAGTTGGCAAGGCCATCCTCGGACACACCGGACAGTGCCAGAGTAATCGGAACGCCGGTATCCAGAACATGCCTGGCCGCAATCATCCGAAGCTCCGGATTTGACGCCTGAAACCCAAAGGAAACTGCGCTGCGGACAAGGCTTTGATCGCCTGACGCGAGCATGATTTCCATTGCCGCCGCAGATCGCGCGGGATCGGGATCGTTCAGAAGTGTCTCGTAGGGCGACAACGCATTGACCCGCTGATCCACAAGGGCCGCAAGCGCCTCGGCGTTCAGGAGGTGGCTTTCAGCATGGGCGGGGCCGGTGAGTAAAGCTGCGGTGAGGGCAAGAGACAGCGCGCGGATCATTGCATCAAACGGATGCGCATCGGCACCGGCTCGCCGACATTGTAGAGAAAGCCTTCGCCCGTCAGCACACCATCTGGCCCAAGAACCATCTGCGTCGTGAGGGTGCTGTCGATCTTCAGGATGACGCCATCGGTTGTCAGCGTGAAGAGGCATGCGCCATCGGTCCGGCGCGTGTAACAGCTTTGCTTCTCGTCATACTCGCCAATAAGCAGCTGGGCCGAGCCAATATTTTGGGAATCGACGCTGCCCTTGAGCCAGGACAGGATGGAATTGGAGAACTGGGGCGTGTCGATCTTGGAGCCGTCCATGCTCAGGTTGAGGGCAGGTCTGGACGCAAGAACGCCGCGCAAGGCGATGTCCTGCACCTGCGGGTTGGGCGATTGCAAACCAAACTCGATGGCCATCTTCGCCAGATCATTATCCCCCGATTCCAGCATGACCTCCATCGCAGCAAGGCTGCGCCGCGGGTCAGGATCGTTGAGCAGAGCCTGATACGGGTTTGCCGCTTCCAGCTTGGCGTCGATCTTGGCCAGGAGTTCTTCAGGCGTCGGTGTCTGTGCGGTGATTGGACCCGCGATCATCACAAGACCTGCAAGAATCAAAAGATGTTTTTTCATAGTGGCGTCCCCGGAATTCAAACTACCGGTACTGTGCCACATCTTGCGCGAAGGAGAAGCCTTTTCGCGCGCAAGGCCGGGCGTTATGCGCGAAATGTGCTATCGGCCCGGCGGCAAGTCGGACATGGCGGCCAAAGGATCACTCGGGTATTTCCCAGAAATCGCTGGGCATATCATGCAGCAACTCTGCAATCTTGTCGTCAATCCAATCGGCCCGTTCCTCCACGGACCATGACGAGACCGCGTCTTCGTGAGCCAGCAAGGCTGTGGCCTTGTCTCGGGCATGGCGGTATTTCATGTCTTCAACGCGCCCATCGGGCACAATCGCATAGACGAATTTACCGCCCATGGCGGCGGCGAGCTGTTCCATCTGTTTGAGCGAAACCGCACCGTCCTGTTCGCTGCGTTCGGCTTGATAAACCGCATTCCGGCTCACACCCTTGCGCCGCGCCACAAATTCGGCAGACATGCCCAGGGCGCGCCGCATGGTCGAAATCCAGCCCCGTTCCGGTGTCTCGACGCGGTCGAGATTGCTGGCGGCGCGGTCGATCCAGCGGGCAAGCCGGCGTTGTTCCATATAGTTGGGCACGATAAAGAACGTCTCTTTCTGCTAGATATGAGCAGGATACATGTAATGAATATATTTTCAAATGCGAAACTTTTGCACATATATCATTCACATTTATGTCAGTCGTGCTTATATAAATATTGAAAGGATTGTAGATGTACGCATTGTTGACGTCCGCCGGGACGATCCCGTTTACGATATCATTGGCTGTTGTTCTGGGCCTGTTCGTGCTGGAGCTGCTGAGCGCTTTGCTGGGCAGCACGTTCTTGGGCGCAGGCACGGATGCGCCGGATGTGGATCTGGACGCGGATTTTGATCTCTCGGTGGACGCAGATGCTGCGCTGGATCTCGACGTAGACGCTGCTGACGGTCTGGATGCCGGAACGACGGGTGGGGTGTTTACCTGGATCGGGGCGCGCGATGTGCCGTTTTTGATCTGGCTGGTGTCATTCCTGACGATGTTCGGCCTGATGGGGCTCATCCTGCAATCTGCTGTGGGGAGCCTGCTGGGCATCCAACTGCCCGCCCTTGTCGCAGTGGCCATTGCCGCCGTGCCGGCGTTGGCTGTCACGCGGGTGATCGCGAATTGGGTAGCCCTGCTCATGCCCAAGACCGAGACAACAGCACTCAAGCCGCGGCATCTGAGCGGCGCGCGTGGCACGATCACGCAAGGCACAGCCTCTCGCGGCAAACCCGCTGAGGTCAAGATCCGGGACCGGTTTGGCAACATCCACTATCTGCGCGTTGAACCGCTGCATGAGACTGACAGCTTCCCACAAGGCAGCGATGTCACGCTGATACGCAAGCGCGGAGACCGGTTCTTCGTCATCTGATCCCGGCGCGTCCAACACACGACCAACACTTAAGGAGTATCTCAATGGATTTAACTTCCATCGCTATCATTGCCGCAGTCATCGTTGGCCTGCTTGTTTTCATTGGCCTGATCATGGCCCGCCTCTACAAACGCACCACACGCGAGACCAGCATCGTGCGGACCGGTTCCGGCGGGCGGAAGGTCATCATGGATGGCGGTGTTGTGGTGGTCCCCTTCCTGCACGAGATTTCCATGGTCAACATGAAAACCTTGCGCCTTGAGGTGTCTCGCGTCGAGGATCAGTCCTTGATCACCAAGGATCGCATGCGCGTGGATGTTGGCGTGGAGTTTTATGTCTCTGTGAACCCCACCGATGAAGGCATCGCCCGCGCGGCCCAAACGCTGGGCGACCGTACCTTCCACGTGGATCAGTTGCGCGAGATGATCGAAGGCAAGCTCGTCGATGGTTTGCGCGCCGTGGCTGCTCAGATGACGATGGATGAGCTGCATGAGAACCGTGCGAGTTTTGTCCAGGAAGTGCAGAATGCGATTTCCGAGGACCTATTGAAAAACGGTCTGGAGCTGGAGGCCGTGTCTCTGACAGCCCTCGATCAGACCCCCTTTGAAAGCCTGGATGAGAACAATGCCTTCAACGCGGTTGGGATGCAGAAGCTTGCAGCCGTGATCGCCACGTCGCGCAAGCAGCGGGCCGAAATCACGGCGGAAGCGGATGTCTCCGTGGCCCGGTCCGAGATGGAAGCCGAGAAGCGCAAGTATGAGATCGAGCGCGAGCAAAAGGAGGCCTCCATCGCGCAGGTGCGCGAAATTCAGACCCTGCAAGCTGAGCAAGAGGCTGAGATTGCCCGTAATCAGGAAGCCTCTGACCGTGCCAAGGAAGAGGCCCGCATCGCCCGTGAGCGCGCTGTGCGCGCCGCTGAGATTGAGCGTGAGCGCGTGATCCGGGAGGCCGAGATTGCCAATGAGCGTGAGCTTGAAGTGGCCGATCAGGAGCGTCAGATCATCATTGCACGCAAGTCCGAGGAGGAAAGCCAGGCCCGCGCCAGCGCCGACCAGGCCCGCGCCGAGGCCAAGAAAGCTGCCGAGGCGATTGAGACGGCCCGGGCCGTGGCCGAAGCGGAGCGTCAAAAGCAGATCGCGCTGATCGAAGCCGCCAAGGAAGCGGAGCGTCAGGCCACGGCAATCCGTTTGGCCGCCGAGGCGGAAAAGGAAGCCGCGGCAGACAGGGCAGCAGCAAAGCTCGAAGAAGCGCAGGCTGATGCCAATGCTCTGACCGTGCGGGCGGAAGCCAAGCGCAAGGATTTGCTGGCCACTGCGGAGGGCCAGAAGGCGATCGCCAACTCGGAAAACGAGCTCAGCGCAGAGATCGTGGCCATGAAAGTGCGCCTTGCGCAGCTGGAGGCCATGCCTGCGATCATCGCCGAGATGGTGAAACCTGCCGAGAAAATCGACTCGATCAAGATCCACCAGGTCACCGGCATGGGCCAGCCTTCAGGCGGCGGCGCGGATGCGTCTGGCGGCACGCCGGTCAACCAAGCGCTCGATTCCGTCCTCGGCATGGCCTTGCAGATGCCCGCGATGCAGGCGCTGGGCAAGGAGCTGGGCGTCAGTCTGGAGAACGGCGTTGCGGGTGTTGCGAATGATGTCATGGGCGTCAAAAGCGCCGCGCCTGCCGTAACCAACGGCGCGGCGCAGCCCGAGACATCCGAGGACGGCGTCGTCCAGTAAAGGCATCGCGCGCAGGCCAGCGGAAACGCCAGCGTCCCGTGCGGGCGCTGGCGTTTTGTTTTGGGCCCGGTCAGTCGTCCCGTCCGGGCTCGTCGGGATTGCTGGAGAAAAGTGCGATCTTGTTGCCTTGCGGATCGCGCAGATAGCCCACGTAGAACCGAGGCCCGTAGGCCGCGCGAAACCCCGGTTGCCCCTCATCCGTTCCGCCTGCGGCCAGCGCTGCGGCGTGCAGCGCGCGGACCTGTGCCTGCGTTCGTGCCTCAAAGGCGACCATCGTGCCATTGCCACTGGAGGCGGCCGTGCCATCAAATGGTGGCTTCACGTAGAATTCCGGCAACACAGGCTGGCCGGGATCTTCAGGCAAAGCGAAACTCAAGCCCTCGGGGCCTTCTTTGAGGCTGTAGCCCAAGTCAGGGAGAAAGGCCGTGTAGAAACGCTTGGCCTGCGCGATATCATCGGCGCCGACCGAGACATAGGACATCATTCAAAACACGCCTTTTGCATTGGTGTATCGCTCCGTTTGCCGAGTGTGCGGCCCCAGCGCTGGGGCCGCCACCTCCGCCTCACTCCGTGTGATGCACATCCTGCAAGCCATAGACCGGTGTCGGGAGCGGCCCCAGCGCTGGGGCCGCCACCTCCGCCTCACTCCGTGTGATGCACATCCTGCAAGCCATAGACCGGTGTCGGGATGCCTTCCATCCGTGCTTTGATCTGCAGGCTCAGGAATTGCGAGTAGTGCCGGGATTGATGCAGATTGCCGCCGTGCATCCACAGGTTCGGGACCTGCGTCGGCTTCCACATGTTGCGCTGCTCGCCTTCCCAGGGGCCGGGGTCCTTGGTTGTGTCCGAGCCGAGCCCCCAGCATTTGCCGAGCTGATCTGCCATCTCCTGGCCCATGAGGTCCGCGACCCAGCCGTTCATGGAATTGTATCCCGTGGCATAGACCACGAGATCAGCGTCCAGATGGGTGCCGTCGTCCAGAATGACGCCGGTTTCGTCCAGCGCGGTGACCTGTCCGCGCTTGAGCTTGATCTGGCCATCGATGATCAGCTGGCTTGCGCCTACGTCGATGTAGTAGCCAGAGCCACGGCGCAGGTATTTCATGAAAAGCCCGCTCTCGTCATCGCCCCAGTCCAGCCAGAACCCCGCCTTCTCCAGCCCGTCGTAGAAGTCCTTGTCCTGCTCTTTCATGGCGGCATAGGCCGGGATCTGGAATTCATGCAGGATGCGGTAGGGCAGGGAGGCGAAGATGAGATCGGCTTTCTCCGTCGTCATGCCCGACGCGACCGCGCGCTCGGAATAGAGATCGCCCAGGGCCACCTCCATCAAGGTCTCGGAGCGCACGATATGGGTTGAGGAGCGCTGCACCATCGTCACATCCGCATCGCCTTCCCAGAGTGCGGCGCAAATGTCATGGGCGGAATTGTTGGACCCCACGACAACGACCTTCTTGCCTGCCCAATTGTCGGGCCCGTCATGTTCGGAGGAGTGCTGCTGCACGCCCTGGAAGACATCCATGCCCGGAAACTCTGGCATGCGCTTTTTGCCTGACATGCCCGTGGCCATGATCAATTGCTTGGGTTTGAGGACAACCTCTTCACCATCGCGGTCAACGGTGATCGTCCAGGCGCCCGAAGCCTCATCGAAACTCGCGGATTTGGCCGTCGTGCGCGTCCAGTAATTGAGTTCCATGACCTTGGTATACATCTCGAGCCAATCGCCAATCTTGTCCTTGGGCGAGAAGACGGGCCAGTTCTCGGGGAATTTGATGTAAGGCAGATGATCGTACCAGACCGGGTCATGCAGGCACAGCGACTTATAGCGATTGCGCCAGCTGTCGCCGGGGCGCTCGTTCTTCTCCACGATGATCGTGGGCACACCCAGTTGCCTCAGCCGCGCGCCCATGGCGATGCCGCCCTGTCCGCCGCCGATGATGACGCAATAGGGCTGCGTCTCGTAGCCCAGCTCCGCCTCCTCTTGCGCGCGTTCCTCGGCCCATGTGGTGCGGTTTTTGCCAGCGCCGTGTTTGGCGCCCATGGGACGGTTGGTCCCGGCAGGCTCTTCATGCCCTTTCAGCTCGACCATCGTGGTCAGCAAGGTCCAGATCTTGTCGCCCTTGAGGCGCACAAGGCCATAGCCGCGCGACACCTCCGTCTCGAACTCGATCCAGGCTGTTGTGATGCCGCCGTCTTCCGTGGGGATCTCGCCCTCTGCCAGCCGCCATTGCGTGGGTTTGACATGGGGCAACTGGCTGGTGAGCATCTCGGCTACTTGCGCTTTGCCTTCGACAGTCTTGATGTTCCAGGTGAAGCTGACGAGATCGCGCCAGTAGCAATCCTCGTCAAACATCTCCGTGGCGCGGGCCACATCGCCTTGCGACAAGGCCTCCCCAAAGGCATCCAGAAATGCCTGGGTCTGATCCGTAACTGTCGTGTCGAGCATATTGTCCTCCCGTACCATGCCAACTTGACGCAACGTTAACACGCTCCTCGATTCGATCTAGGGCGGTGATCAGGACTTCGGGAAATTCCGCTCAACAGCTTGGCGCCAAAGCGCGGGCCTTCGCGTCCTTGAAGCCTGACGCCTTTGTCGGAGGCACCGGCTCAAAGCAGGATTTTGCCCAGAGTTTGGGCACCATGGCGGGGCCAAGACGGCGCGGGGATTTCCCCTCGGGCGTTGCATCGCAGGATCATTTCTCGGAATCGCATTACTTTTGAATGGTTTGCGCAGTCTCCGTAGCAATATGGCGCTGAGCGCAGGCGCTGTTTTTCTCCAAGTAAAAATTTTACCATCTGGTCAGGAATCAACTTCTGTGCTGGAGTGTGAGTGTCCAAAAACGGGAATCAGCCATGACCACACCCCAGCGCAGCGACGGCGTGCAGCCCGGGCGGCTCGGTCCAGCCGCTCTTGAAGACAATTTCAGCGATGCCTATCCGCCCCTCGACGCCCATGAGGCGGTGGTGGCAGCCGATAGGTGCTATTTCTGCCACGACGCGCCCTGCATCACAGCCTGTCCGACAGAGATCGACATCCCGCTGTTTATCCGCCAGATCGCCACGGGCACGTCAGAGGCCGCGGCCCGCACCATTCTGGAGCAGAACATTCTGGGCGGTATGTGTGCCCGGGTGTGCCCCACGGAGACGCTCTGCGAAGAGGCCTGCGTGCGCGAAGCGGCGGAAGGCAAGCCGGTCGAGATTGGCAAGTTGCAGCGCCATGCCACGGATACGCTGATGGCCACGGGCGCGCATCCCTTCACGCGCGCCGCGCCCACGGGCAAGACCGTGGCCGTTGTCGGCGCCGGACCCGCCGGGATGGCCTGCGCGCACAGGCTGGCGATGCACGGCCACAACGTCGTGATGTTCGAGGCCCGCGCCAAAGGGGGCGGTCTCAACGAATTTGGCATTGCCGCCTACAAATCGACCGACGACTTCGCGCAGCGCGAGCTGGACTGGTTGCTCCAGATCGGCGGGATCGAGATGCGCTACAATGCGCGGCTCGGCCAGGAGATCACGCTGGACAGCCTGCGCGCGGAATATGATGCCGTGTTTCTCGGCATGGGGCTTGCTGGCGTGAATGCGCTTGGCGTCCCGGGAGAAGACAAATCCCATGCGACCGATGCGGTTGAGTTCATCTCCGAGCTGCGTCAGGCCAGCGATCTTGCCACGCTTCCCGTGGGCCGCAGGGTCGTTGTGATCGGTGGCGGGATGACGGCCATCGACGCAGGTGTGCAGTCCAAATTGCTCGGGGCGGAGGAGGTTACGATCGTCTACCGCCGGGGCCAAGACGCCATGGGCGCCTCCGCCAAGGAACAGCAACATGCGCAGAAAAAAGGCGTGCGTCTGATCTGCAATGCAGCACCTGTCGGTGTGGAAGGCAATGGCAGCCTCACTGGCGTGACCTTCGCCTATACCGAAACGGTGGATGGGGCGCTTGTGATGACGGATGACACCTTCACCCTGCCCGCAGATCAGGTCTTCAAGGCGATTGGCCAAACGCTCGATGGCGTGCCCGAAGGGCTCAGTCTCGATGGCCGCAAGATCGCGGTCTCGGGCACAGGCGCCACGAGCCTGAAAGGCGTCTGGGCCGGAGGCGATTGTGCCGCGGGTGGCGATGACCTCACCGTGACTGCCGTAGCCGAGGGCCGCGACGCCGCCGAAGACATTCACCGCGCCCTTATGGGCTGACCCCGTCCTGCGACGGATCCGAAACCTCGCCGACCCAGCGCGCACCGACCCGGCACAAACCGACCCCGCGCAAACCGACCCAGGGAGACATCCATGGCAGATCTCAGCACAGACTTTCTTGGCATCAAGAGCCCCAATCCTTTCTGGCTGGCCTCCGCGCCGCCCACCGACAAGGAATACAACGTCCGCCGCGCTTTTGAGGCCGGATGGGGCGGAGTTGTCTGGAAGACCCTTGGCGAAGAAGGCCCGCCCGTCGTCAATGTCAACGGCCCGCGCTACGGCGCGATCTGGGGGGCGGATCGTCGGCTGCTGGGGCTCAACAATATCGAATTGATCACCGACAGACCGCTGGAGGTGAACCTCGAGGAGATGGCGCGGGTCAAGGCTGATTATCCCGACCGTGCGCTGATCGCGTCCATCATGGTGCCCTGCGAAGAGCAGGCCTGGAAACGCATCCTGCCGCGCGTGGCCGAGACGGGGGCAGATGGGATTGAGCTGAATTTTGGCTGTCCGCACGGGATGAGCGAACGTGGTATGGGCTCTGCCGTGGGGCAGGTGCCGGAATATATCGAGATGGTCACGCGCTGGTGCAAACAATATTACGACCGCCCCGTCATCGTGAAGCTCACCCCCAATATCACCGATGTCCGCTACCCCGCGCGCGCCGCGAAAAACGGGGGCGCGGATGCGGTCTCGCTCATCAACACGATCTCGTCGATCACATCCGTGAACCTCGATACGATGAGCCCCGAACCCTCGATTGACGGCAAAGGCAGCCATGGCGGCTATTGCGGCCCCGCGGTCAAACCCATCGCGCTCAACATGGTGGCTGAAATTGCGCGCGACCCGGAGACCCATGGTCTGCCGATCTCAGGCATTGGCGGGGTCACCACATGGCGCGATGCCGCTGAATTCCTCAGCCTTGGCGCGGGCAATGTGCAGGTCTGCACCGCCGCCATGACCTATGGCTTCAAGGTGGTGCAGGAGATGATCTCCGGCTTGAGCCAATGGATGGACGAGCAGGGCTATACCTCTGTCGAACAGGTTGTGGGGCGCGCGGTGCCCAATGTGACGGATTGGCAATATCTCAACCTCAACCACGTGACGAAAGCGCGGATTGATCAGGATCTCTGCATCAAATGCGGGCGCTGCTACGCGGCCTGCGAGGATACTTCCCATCAGGCGATTTCCATGTCTGCTGATCGGGTGTTTGACGTGAAGGATGACGAGTGCGTCGCCTGCAACCTGTGCGTCAATGTCTGCCCGGTGGAGAATTGCATCACCATGGAAACACTGCAGCCTGGTCAGGTGGACGAACGGACCGGCAAGGTTGTAGAGGAGGCCTATGCCAACTGGACAACCCACCCCAACAACCCGGGCGCCACGGCGGCTGAGTAGCCTGTCCAGCGAATTGCAGGGCCATGCCGCGATGCTCAGTTTTTCGCTGCTGGTCTCGCTGAGCTTCTTCTTTGGCCATTTCATCGCGCAGGAGATCGAACCCGGCGTGTTGATGGCGCTGCGCTTCGCGTTGGCGACGGCGATGCTCTGGGGCGTGCTGCTGTGGTTTGGCGCGCGGCCGGTATGGGTCCGCTTCTGGCGCTTTGCGCTCGTGGGGGCGCTCATGGCGCTTTATTTTATAACCATGTTTGAAGCGCTCGCGCGCACCAGCGCTGTCTCGACGGCTGCTGTGTTCACGCTCACGCCGCTGATGGCGGCGGGTTTAGGCTGGCTGATCTCGCGACAGACGACCAACATGTGGGTGCTCACCGCGCTGCTGATCGGCGGGGTAGGGGCGCTTTGGGTTATCTTTCGGGCAGATCTCGACGCGCTCTTACGCTTTGAGATCGGGACGGGCGAGGCGATCTTCTTCTTCGGTGCGCTGGCCCATGCGGCTGTCCCGGCCCTGCTGCGCAGCTATTGTCAGGACGTCACGCCGCTGCAATCCTCTTTTGGCACGACGCTGGGTGCATTGCTCGTCACCTGCGTTTACGCGGCGCCTGAGATCGTCATCACGCCATTTGCGAGTTTGTCGGCGCAGGTCTGGTGGGTCCTGGCCTATCTGGCCATCGTGACGACCGCGCTCACCTTCTTTCTGTTGCAATACGCCTCCAAAAGGCTGCCGGGCACGAAGGTCATGGCCTATACCTATCTCGTCCCGTCCTGGGTCTTGCTCTGGGACGTCTCGGTGGGCCGTTGGCCGTCGCCCATGATCCTGCTCGGGTTGGCAGCGACCTTGCTGGCCTTGCTCATGCTTCTGCGCGGCGCACGCAACGCGACGTGAGCCTCAAGGCGTCAGCGCGCGAATGAAGAAATCGGTCAGATAGGCATCGGCCTCCTGAAAGAGCCGGGCCTGACGGTCGGGGCCCAGAATGGCCTGCACCTGAATGTCGAAATCCGCGTAGTGCTGCGTCATGGCCCAGATCGAGAAGATGAGATGGTGCGGGTCAATCTCGGCGATCTTGCCTGCCGCACTCCAGCTTGCAATCAGAGCCGCTTTGTCATCAACCAGCGCCTTGAGATCGCCAGACAATTGCGCCCGGGTGCGCGGCGCGCCATGCAGGATCTCGGTGGCAAAGAGCTTGCTTTCGCGCGGCATCTCCTCGCTCATGCGCAGTTTGCGCCGCATGTAGGTCAGGATGGCCTCAAGCGGATCATGCGTCTCGGACAGATCGCGCAGGGGCTGCAACCAGACCTCCAGCAGGCTTTCCAAAAGCTCCGTATAGATCGCATCCTTGCTGCCGAAGTAATAGACCACATGGGGTTTGGACATGCCGGCTTCAGCGGCGATCTTCTCCAAAGTGGCCCCACGCAGCCCATGCTTGGCAAAGACCTCGAGGGCAGCCGCCATGATGATGGCGCGTTTCTCGCGTTGAATGCGCGTTGGTTTTCGCGGGCGCGTCATGGCTCTTTGTGCGGGTCCGTCTTGCCTATCGTCCGGGCAGGTTACATGCTCGGACGCGCAAGGCATGCAAAAAACTGTCCAACTGGTCAAAAAAAGTTGACCCCGGGGCCATGCCTGCCCCACGCTTGGTCAAACGCGTGGAATCGCGTCTGCGCGATGTCGCACGAAAAAAGACAAAGGGGGTCATCATGGACGGAACCAAACCCGGCGGGCAAAACTTTCGCATCGATCCGGACCGGCTCTGGGACAGCCTCATGGAGATGGCCAAGATCGGCCCCGGTGTTGCCGGGGGCAACAATCGCCAGACCCTGACCGACGAAGACGCCGAGGGCCGCGCCCTCTTTCAGAGCTGGTGCGAAGCAGCAGGCATGACCATGGGGCTCGACACGATGGGCAACATGTTCGCCACCCGAGAGGGCACCGACCCCGACGCGCTCCCCGTCTACATGGGAAGCCATCTCGATACCCAACCCACGGGCGGCAAATATGATGGTGTGCTGGGGGTTCTTGGCGGGCTGGAAGTTATCCGCACGCTCAACGATCTCGACATCAAGACCAAACACCCCATCGTCATCGCCAATTGGACCAACGAGGAGGGCACCCGCTTTGCCCCCGCCATGCTGTCGTCCGGCGTGTTTGCGGGTAAACATACGCAGGATTGGGCCTATGACCGCGTCGATGCCGAGGGCAAAACCTTTGGGGACGAACTCAAACGGATCGGCTGGGTCGGCGACGAAGAGGTGGGTGCGCGCAAAATGCACGCCATGTTCGAGCTGCACATCGAGCAGGGCCCCATTCTGGAGGCCGAGGGCAAGGATGTGGGTGTCGTGACCCATGGTCAGGGCCTGCGCTGGATCGAATGCACCGTGACTGGCAAGGAGAGCCACACCGGCTCGACCCCCATGGCGATGCGCAAGAACGCAGGCCGCGGCCTCGCGCTCATCACCGAGCTGGTCCACGAGATCGCCATGAAGAACCAGCCCAACGCGGTGGGCGCCATCGGTCATATCGACGTCTACCCCAATTCACGCAACATCATCCCCGGCAAGGTCGTCTTCACCGTGGATATGCGCACGCATCTGCTCGACAAACTGAATGGTATGGTTGACGAATTCATGGCCCGCGCGCCGAAGCTCTGCGGAGAGATCGACGTGGAATTTGATTGCCACATCGTTGGCCAGTTCGATCCGCCCGCCTTTGACGAGACCTGCGTCAAAGCCGTGCGCGATGCCGCCGAAGAGCTGGGCTACAGCCATATGGACATCGTCTCCGGCGCGGGCCACGACGCCTGCTGGATCAACGATGTGGCCCCCACGGCAATGATCATGTGCCCCTGCGTGGATGGGCTGTCGCACAACGAAGCGGAAGAGATCAGCAAGGAATGGGCGCAGGCCGGGACGGACGTGCTGCTGCATGCGGTGCTGAACACGGCGGAGATTGTCGGGTGAGCCGAGCCGCGCTTGCCTTTGGTGCGCTGCTGGCCGTCGTGGCGGCGGCGCTTCTTGCCTTTGCGGTCTACACCACGTGGCAGCGCATGCAGGTGTTGCAAAACGATGTGGATTACTACTCCGGGCGCGCAGCACAACTTGAATTCGAGAAACGCGAATTCCTCAACATCCTGAATGGTTTTGACACGCGCGACGCCTTGAGCGCTGCCGTGCAAGAGGGCGATGCCGCGACCCGCCAGGCCATTGTCGACAATCTCAATGCCAAACTCGCCGAAACGCTCGCGCCCTTTCCCAAAGGAGCCATCGTCGAGGAGGCTCTGGCGCAGATCGTGGAAGGCGCTCCGGATGTGCGCCAATCGGCCTATGACCGGATGTACATCACACTCTTTGGTTCGCTGGAGCCCACCGTCATCAACCAGCCGGTTGTTGAAGGCGCTTTCGCCACAGTCAACACGGTTGTGAGCCTGCTCACGGCGTTGGGCGGTGTGGGCTCCGGCCTCGTGTCGTTGCTTGTTTTTCTCGTGAGTGGCCGCAAACGCGATGTTGAGCGTGAGTTGCTCTCGGTTGATCTGGAAATGCGCCGCGTGGAGCTTGCCAAAGCCCAGTATGACGCGCGCGAAGCCCTCAGCTTTGCGCAGCGTCCCCCTTCGTCGTCCTAGGAGAATGCCATGACCAAAGTCATCAAAAACGGCACCATCGTGACCCATGATCTGACCTATGAGGCAGACGTGCTCATTGATGGTGGCAAGATCATCGAGATCGGGCCGAACCTTGCAGGGGACGAAGAGCTCGACGCCACAGGCTGCTATGTCATGCCCGGCGGGATTGATCCCCATGTGCATCTCGAGATGCCCTTCATGGGCACCTACTCTTCGGATGATTTTGAGAGCGGCACGCGCGCGGCCCTTGCGGGCGGGACGACGATGGTCGTGGATTTCTGCCTGCCCAATCAGGGCGAGAGCCTGCTTGATGCGATCAAACGCTGGGACAACAAATCCACCCGCGCCAATTGCGACTATTCCTTCCATATGGCGGTGACATGGTGGGGCGAGCAGGTCTTCAACGATATGAAGACCGTGGTCGAAGAGCGGGGCATCAACACGTTCAAGCATTTCCTCGCCTACAAAGGCGCGCTCATGGTCAATGACGATGAGCTCTTCTCCAGCTTCAATCGTCTCGCTGAGCTGGGCGGCATTGCCATGGTGCATGCCGAGAACGGCGATGTGGTGGCCGAGCTGTCCGCCAAGCTGCTCGCGGAAGGCAATACCGGCCCTGAGGCCCATGCTTATTCTCGGCCCTCTCAAGTCGAGGGCGAGGCCACCAACCGCGCAATCATGATCGCTGATATGGCAGGCGTGCCGCTCTACGTGGTGCACACCTCCTGCGAGGAGGCCCACGAAGCCATCCGGCGGGCGCGCCAGCAGGGCAAGCGCGTCTGGGGGGAGCCGCTGATCCAGCACCTGACACTGGATGAGAGCGAGTATTTCAACGCCGATTGGGACCATGCCGCCCGCCGCGTCATGTCGCCCCCTTTCCGCAACAAGAAGCATCAGGACAGCCTCTGGGCCGGCCTGCAATCGGGCTCGCTCTCTGTCGTGGCAACCGACCATTGCGCCTTTACGACGGAGCAAAAGCGCTACGGGGTGGGCGATTTCACGAAGATCCCCAATGGCACGGGCGGGCTGGAAGACCGGATGCCCATGCTCTGGACCCATGGCGTGGAGACCGGGCGGCTGACGCCCAATGAATTTGTGGCCGTGACCTCGACGAATATCGCCAAGATCCTCAATTGCTATCCCCGCAAGGGTGCGGTGCTGGTGGGCGCGGATGCTGACCTTGTGGTCTGGGATCCTGCCAAGACCAAGACGATTTCCGCAGGTGTGCAACAATCAGCCATCGACTATAACGTCTTTGAGGGCAAGGAGGTCAAAGGTCTGCCCCGCTTCACGCTGACCCGCGGCCATGTGGCGATCCACGATGGCGAGGTGCGCACGCAAGAGGGCCATGGCCAATTCGTCAAACGCCCGGGCAACGGCGTGACGAACCAGGCTCTGAGCACGTGGAAAGAGCTCACCCAACCGCGCCCCGTGCAGCGCACGGGCATTCCGGCAACGGGGGTTTGATGTCGCTGCCGACAGCATTCGCCGCACACTTTTTGTCGGTCCAAGTCGGGGCCTTGGTCTTTTGTATTGGCTTGATGTTGGTTGATGAAGGTGTGCAGCCATTTGACGCTTTCGAAGGCGTCGGAGTTTGGATGATTGGTCAGCTCTTAATTCTGCCGATTGCCATCTTTACGATGCCGATAGGCGCTTTACTGAGAATGCTAGCGGGCATGTGGGGGGGCAGACCCAGGACGGCAGCACTCGGGTTTGGTGCAGGTGTTGGTTTGCTTGGATGGGCGGCTGTGGCGCTGGACTCTGACTTGAGCAATGGCCAACTGTTTTGGAGCGGGCTCCTATCAATCGCCGCAGGGCTGGCGGGCGGGTTGACTTGGTTCGCGTTTGAACAGCCGTCGACGCAGGATGTAATTCGATGAAATCTGTCCTTCGCAACCATGCCCGGCGGCACGCCGGGCAGCCCCCGACCGCCCCCCCGGGCGGGGGCTTCACCCCCACCCGCGGCCGGGGACTGCCCTTAGAGCTTTGGATTAAACACTCGTGACGACCGCTCCCGTGATTTCCGCCCAAGACCTGAACCTGACCTTTGAGACCAACGATGGTCCGGTGCATGCGTTGAGCGATGTGCATCTGGAGGTCGAGAAGGGGGATTTCGTCTCTTTCATCGGCCCCTCGGGTTGTGGCAAGACCACGTTTTTGCGCTGTGTGGCAGCGCTGGAGACGCCCACGGGCGGGACGCTCACGGTCAATGGGATGACGCCCGAGGAAGCGCGGCGGTCCCGGGCCTATGGCTATGTGTTCCAGCATGCGGGCCTTTATCCGTGGCGCACCATCGGGGCGAATATCCGTCTGCCGCTCGAGATCATGGGCTATGGCAAGTCGGAGATGGCCGAGCGGGTGCAAAACGTGCTCAAGATGGTCGATCTCGAGGGTTTTGAGAAGAAATACCCCTGGCAACTCTCGGGCGGTATGCAACAGCGCGCCTCGATTGCCCGCGCGCTTGCGTTTGACGCGGATATCCTGCTGATGGATGAACCCTTCGGGGCGCTGGACGAGATCGTGCGGGATCACCTCAACCAGCAGCTTCTGGAGCTCTGGGCGGAAACCGGCAAGACCACGCTTTTCGTCACCCATTCGATCCCCGAGGCGGTGTATCTGTCTACCAGGATCGTTGTGATGTCGCCCCGCCCGGGTCGCATTACAGATGTCATCGAAAGCCCTTTGCCGCGCGAGCGCCCGCTCGACATTCGGGAAACGCCTGAGTTTCTGGAGCTTGCGCATCGGGTGCGCGACGGGCTTCGCGCGGGACATTCCTATGAATAACGTCCGCGCCCGCACCCAGCGTCGCGTGGGGGCCAGCCCCCACACCCCCGGCGTATTTTTCGCCAGAAGAAGGGGGGCGTCTTGCGCAATGTGATCCCTATCCTGACTGTTCTCGGGGCGATCGTGGTCCTGTGGTATCTTGCGGTGGCGCCGATGAACGTGCGCGTCGCGCTTGATCAGGCCGAGCGGGCCGGCGCGGAAGTGGTGCCGGAGGGCTCAGTGGAGCGGCGCTCTGTCTCGGTCTGGCGTCTCATGACGCAAAACCGTGCGCATGTGGCTGCGGGATACGATCTTGACCGGCCGCGTTTGCCCACGCCCCAGCAGGTTGGGCAGGAGCTTTGGAAGACCACGGGCGCCATGGCGATGAAGGGCCGCGCCTGGTCCAAACGCTCGTTGATCTATCACAGCTGGATCACCCTGCAATCGACGCTTTGGGGCTTTTTGCTGGGCACGACTTTGGGCATCGTGGGGGCTGTTGCGATTGTCTACAGCCGCGTGGCCCAGATGAGCCTGATGCCCTGGGCGATCATAAGCCAGACGATCCCCATCGTGGCGCTGGCGCCGATGATTATCGTTGTCTCCTCTCAGCTTGGCGTGGAGGGGCGGGGGCTGCCCAAGGCGATCATTTCGGCTTATCTGTGTTTCTTCCCGGTCTTGGTTGGCATGGTGAAGGGTCTGCGCGCGCCGGAGATCGCGCAGCTGGATCTGTTGAAGTCCTATGACGCCAATAGCTGGCAGAGCTTCTTCAAGCTGCGCTTGCCCGCCTCGCTGCCTTTCTTGTTCACCTCGCTGAAGGTTGGGATTGCGGCGGCGCTGGTGGGGACGATTGTGGGCGAATTGCCGACCGGAGCGATCTCTGGCCTGGGGGCGCGCATCCTGATCGGGGACCAATTCGGAACCCCTCTGGCCATTTGGTCCGCGCTCTTTGCGGCGGCGATCCTTGCGGGGCTTCTCGTGACTTTGCTTGATCTTGCCCAAAGGCTGGCGCTGCGGAACATGGGAGGGCAGGCATGACCGCTTTGATCGCGAGCCTCGTCTTCTGGATTGCGGCGTGGGGCGCCAATATCTGGCTGGCCAATTCGCGCTGGCGGGAGACCCGTCTGGTGCGGATCGCGGTCCCTGTTCTCTTTGGGGTTACGCTCCTGGTGTTGTGGGAAGGTGTGGTGCGCGGGCTTGGGGTCAGCCCGGTGATCCTTCCCGCGCCCAGCCTCGTGGCGCAGACCTTTGCCGCCTCGCTCGAGACGCTGTTGATCGATGTCGAACAAACGGTCATCAAGGGGGCTCTGCGCGGGTTTGTCATTGGCGCGATTGCGGCCTTTCTCTGCGCGATTGTCATCGACCGCTCGGCATTTCTGACCCGTGGCCTGCTGCCCATCGGGAATTTCTTCGCGGCTCTGCCGATTGTGGGGGTTGCGCCCATCATGGTGAACTGGTTCGGATTTGACTGGCAGTCCAAGGCGGCGGTTGTGGTCGTCATGGTGTTCTTCCCGATCCTCGTAAACACGGTTCAGGGGCTGAAGGCCAGCGATGCGATGCAGCGAGACCTGATGCGCACCTATGCGGCCAGTTATGTGCAGACGCTTGTCAAACTCCGCTTGCCTGCGGCGATGCCCTTTGTCTTCAATGGGCTCAAGATTGCCACAACGCTGGCGCTCATCGGGGCGATTGTTGCTGAATATTTCGGCTCCCCGACCCGCGGCATGGGGTTTCGCATCTCCACGGGCGTGGGCAGCTTGTCCATTGATCTGGTTTGGGCTGAGATCGCCGTGGCCGCTCTTGTCGGCACCAGTGCCTACGGGGTGATGGCTTGGATCGAACGCAGGGTGACCTTCTGGCATCCCTCGCACCGCAATTCACAATAGCAACCAAAACAGGGAGTAAACGATGAAACTCAAGGCAAGTATAACAGGCGCGGCGCTGTCGCTCGTCGCAGGCGCGGCATTGGCTGCGGATGATGTGACGCTGCAGCTGAAATGGGTCACTCAGGCGCAGTTCGCTGGGTATTACGTGGCGCTGGAAAATGGCTACTACGGTGAGGAAGATCTCAACGTGACGATCAAGCCCGGCGGGCCCGACATTGCACCCACACAGGTGCTCGCAGGGGGCGGCGCGGATGTGACAGTGGAGTGGATGCCTGCCGCGCTGGCCGCGCGCGAGAAGGGCCTGCCCATGGTCAATATCGCGCAACCGTTCAAATCGTCTGGCATGATGCTGACCTGCCGCAAGGATGAAGGCGTGGCCAGCACGGATGATTTCGCGGGCAAGACTCTGGGCGTGTGGTTCTTCGGCAATGAGTTCCCGTTCCTGAGCTGGATGAGCCAGCTGGGCATCCCCACCGATGGCTCGGACGCCGGTGTCGAAGTGCTCAAGCAGGGCTTTAACGTCGATCCGATCCTCAACGGGCAGGCGGCTTGTATCTCTACCATGACATACAACGAGTACTGGCAGGTCATTGATGCAGGGCTGTCGCCTGATGAACTGATGACCTTCAAATATGAGGATCAGGGCGTCGCGACGCTGGAGGATGGTCTCTATGTGCTGGAGGAAAACCTCGAGGATCCGGCTTTTGTCGACAAGATGACCCGTTTCGTCCGCGCTTCCATGAAGGGTTGGAAATGGGCCGAAGAGAACCCCGAGGACGCGGCCATGATCGTGCTGGAGTATGACGAGACGGGCGCGCAGACCGAGAACCACCAGATCCGCATGATGGGTGAGGTAGCCAAGCTGACCGCAGGGTCCAACGGCGCGCTTGATCCTGCTGATTATGAGCGCACGGTTGCGTCGCTCCTGGCGGGTGGCTCCGATCCTGTGATCACCAAGGCGCCCGAAGGGGCCTGGACCCATGTCATCACAGATGGCGCATTGAACTAAGCTGCGCCGCTGAGGCTAAGTCGGGGGGCGGAGGCCATGCGCCGCCCCTCGTTTTCCTGACAGATGAAAGCAACATCGATGCCCAAAGCCTATTGGATCGCCCATGTCACGGTCACGGACCCGGAGAGTTATGCTGTCTATGCCGCGGGGACTGCGGCTCCCTTTGAGAAATACGGCGCTACGATTTTGGCGCGGGGCGGCGCGTATCACGCGCTGGAGGGCCCCGATCATCCGCGCAATGTGGTGATTGAATTCCCGTCCATGGAGGCGGCGCTGGCCTGTTACCGGTCAGAGGAATATCAGGCCGCGCGGGAGCACCGCCTCGAGGCGGGCATTCCCCATATCACAATTGTCGAAGGGGTGTGAGGCCCGCGCCACCGCTGTGAAGAGGCGGCGCGATATCGTTTTAGACGACCGCGCCTGCAATCAGGCGAAGGAAACCCCATCGTTGACCATCGGCAAGATCGCGACGGCGCGCCCTGCGCTGGCAATGGCATTGGCGAGCGCCGGTGCTGACGGGGGCGTTCCCGGCTCACCGACACCGGAGGGAGGCTCTGCAGAGGCCACGATATGGGTCTCGATGGCGCCAATATCCCCGATGCGCAAAGGCTCATAATCCGGGAAATTGTACTGATCAACGACGCCACCGGCGAGCGTGATTTCATTGCGCATCGCATGGCCCAGCCCATAGCCGACCCCGCCTTCGATCTGCGCTTTCACGATATCGGGGTTGACCGCAATGCCGCAGTCTACCGCACAAGTGACCTTTTCGATCTGCACACCGTCCTCGGCGTTGCCCGAAATTTCAACAACCTCGGCCACGAAGCTGCCAAAGGACTTGTGCACGGCGATGCCTTGCGTGCGCCCGGCCGGGGCTTGGCCCCAATTGCCTTTTTCGGCCGCGAGTTTCAGCACCTGCGCCTTGCGCTGCTGATCCTTGCTGTCGCCCAGATGCGCGAGGCGGAATTCCACCGGATCACGGCCCGCGGCGCGCGCGGCCATATCCATCATGACCTCCATCGCATAGGCCGTATGCGTATGCCCGACAGCCCGCCACCACAACGTGTTGGTCGCTTTCTTTGTATCCGTCAGGCCGACATGGAAACCGGGGATCTCGTATGGCGTGTCAGACACGCCCTCGACAGAGGAATGATCGACACCGTCATGAACCGCAAAGGCCTCAAACGGGGTGCCTTTCATGATGGACTGGCCTGCAATGCGATGATCCCACGCGACGATCTCGCCTGCCTCTGACAGGCCAACCTTGACCTTGTGGCCAAAGGCCGGGCGGTAATACCCGCCGCGCATATCGTCTTCGCGGCTCCACACAAGCTTCACGGGGCGCGAGCGATCGGTGATCGCAAAGGCCAGGGCCGCTTCGACCTGATAATCCGCCGATGGTGTGGCGCGGCGTCCGAAGGAGCCGCCCGCGAGCATCGTCTTGATCCGGACCTTTTCCATGGGCAGCTCAAAAATCTGTGCCAAGGCCATGTGCGGTCCGGTGGGCATCTGCGCGCCGTCATGCAAGGTGATCCCGCCGTCGTCATTGGCCTCAATCGTGCAATTCAGAGGCTCCATGGGCGCATGGGCCAGCAGCGGGAAATAGAACGTATGCTCAACGACCTGTGCGGCCTGATCCATCGGGCCGGGCTCTGTCTTGAGGACGTTATACGTTGGCTCGGCATTCAGGGCGGCCATGATGCCCTCTTTGATCTGCGCGCTGTCGCGGGTCTCGGCTGTCGAGAGATCCCACTCCACGCGGAGCGCGTCGCGGGCCTGCAGCGCGGCCCAGGTGTTCTCGGCGTAGACTGCAACGGCCGTGTTGTTGGGCAGGGCGGCGGCGCGGATAAAGCCTTTGATCGCCGCGGCATCGCTATCGTCAAATCCGCTGACCAATCCACCCATCTGCGGTGGCCGTGCCAGAACGGCAACCATCTGATTGGGCAGATAGACATCCATGGCAAACATCGCCTGACCGTTGCCCTTGATTGCACTGTCGACCCGGCGCACGCCGGGATTGCCGATCAATCTCCATTGCTCCGGCGTCTTGAGAACAGGCTCCGCAGGCGCCTCAAGCGCTGCAGCCGCTTCGACGAAATGACCCAGCGGGGCCGTTTGACCGCCGCCCGTGATCTGACCGTCGATGATATCCAGCGCAGCGCTCTCGACGCCCCACTCAGCCGCTGCGGCTTCGATCAGAACGGCCCGGGCCGCCGCACCCGCATTGCGGTATTGCAGGAAGGAATTGGCCATGGCCGTCGAGCCGCCCGTCCCCTGAAACTGGCCAAAGGCCAGATTGGCGTAGAGCTGCGGGTTGGATGGGGCAAATTCGTAGTCGATCTGATCCATGCCAATGCCGATTTCTTCGGCAATCAAGGTTGAGAGACCCGTGGCGGGCCCTTGCCCTTTCTCGAAGTGTTTGATGATCGCCACGACCTTGCCATCCGCGGTGATCTTCACGAAGGGATTGATCTGGGCGGCGGGGTTGCCCGCAGCCAGCGCGCCATCGGCGCGAAGCCCCACAACCAGACAGGCCCCTGCGGCAGCGGCCCCTTTCAAAAAACTGCGACGTGATGCGTTCAGTGTCATGGATCAGGCCTCCAGAATTTCAGATGCGCGTTGAATGCCCGCGCGAATGCGTTGATAGGTGGCGCAGCGACAGGCGTTGCCGTTCATATACGCGTTGATCTCCGCGACCGATGGTTTGGGATTTTCGCTCAGCAAGCCCACGGCTGACATGATCTGCCCCGATTGGCAGTAGCCGCATTGCACGACGTCCAGCTCTTGCCATGCCTGCTGAAGGGCGGCGCCTTCCTTTGTCTCTCCTATGGCCTCGATGGTCGTGATCTCCAGCCCTTCGACATCCTCGACATAGGTCTGGCACGAGCGCGTGGGCTCCCCATCGACATGCACCGTGCAGGACCCGCACGAAGCAACGCCGCATCCGAATTTCGTGCCCGTCATCTTCAATTCATCTCGAATGACCCAGAGCAGGGGGGTTCCGGGCTCGGCATCAACCGTGTGATCGGCACCGTTGATTTTCAGCGTCACAGTCATGGGGGGCTCCTTCGCAATGCGGTTCAACTAAAAAGGTAGCTGGATTGCGCGCCGGAGCAACCGGATCGGCGAAATGGTGAGCAAACAGACGCGGCACAGGGCGCAGGCATCGCATTGTAGCGGATAGGTAGGGCGCGCTCGTTTTATCTTGTAATGTCGCCAGTTCAGGACTTTGCTGAGGGTATGCGCCGCACGGAGACGCTCGCCATGATGCCTCGCAAACTTTATCTCGGCCCCCTGACCGACAGTCGCCGGTGGGACAAGGTCACCCTTCGGCCGGACGATATCCTCGTGGTCACGCCGCCCAAATGCGGGACGACATGGGCGCAAACCATCGTGGCCCTCTTGCTTTCGGGCGATCCGCAGATTGAGACGCAGCTGTCGGTCAAGATGCCATGGGTCGATATCCGGTTCCGTGAGATTGACGAGGTCGCCGCAAGGCTCGAAGCCATGGCGCACCGCCGCTCGATGAAGAGCCACACGCCAATGGATGGCATCCCGTTTCACCCCGAGGCGCAATACATCTGCGTCTTCCGGCACCCGTTGGATGCGCATTTTTCCTACCGCAACCATATCCGCAACAGCCCCCTGCGCTGGTTTGATCACTGGTTTCCCGAAGACGACCCAGACGGCATCACGTTCCGCCGTTTTCTCGATGGCGGTGCTGAAGGCTATGACACCGACGTCATGCCGCTCGCGCATATCTTGCGGCATTACAAAGCCGCCAGAGCGCGCGCGGATCGCAGCAACGTGACGCTTTTGCACTACGCAGACATGACGCGGGATCTCGCGGGGATCTTTGCGCAATTGGCGCGCGTGCTGGACACGCCCCACGCGGAGGATCTCATGGCGCAGCTGATTGCCGTGGCGCGGTTCGACAACATGCAGCAAAACGCCGAACGCTTTGCGCCCTCTGGCGGTCAGGGTTTTTTCAAATCCGACCGTGCGTTCTTTGAGAGCGGTAGCAGCGGCAAATGGCAGGGCCAGCTCTCCGAGGCGGAGCTTGCGGCCTATGACGCAATGATGGACGCCCATCTATCCGCCGAGGATCGCGCCTGGCTTGAATTTGGATCGCAGCAATAAGCGGGCTGGTTAGCCCACCTGTGGCGCAAGTCTATAGAGTGCAAGCCCGGTCAGCAGGAGCGCCGCGCCGCTGGCCATGGTGCGTAGAAGGTTCCAGAATTGCCACGGGGCGGAGTAGCGGCGCCAGATGTCCTGCGCCATGGCCTCATCATCGGGAACAGTCACCTGCGCCAAGGCTTCATTGAGCGGCACATTGACGAGGACAGTGACGAGAAACGCGCCGACAAGATAGAGCGCTGCCGCCCCACCGAAGAGCAGCGCGGCGCTCAGTTGCCCTGATCGAAAGGCCACAAAAGAGGTCGTGCTCAGGAAAACAGGTGTCAGAAAGAAAGCCGGGAAGAATACGATGTTGCGCACTGAGGCATTCATGGCCTGCATCGCCTTGATCGCGACCTGTGGCGTCGTGTTGTCCAGCCCCCACATGGTGGAGCAGACCCAGGCATAAAAGAAGCCGAAGATCGCGCCGATACTGAGCAGCGAGATCATCGACAAGGGCAAGAGCATCCGGGTCATTGCAGGCTTTCCTGCTGTAATCGGTGGGCGGGCAGGCTGGGGACTGCGGCGCGCAGCGTCGCGATGACAAGGCCAATGAGGCTTGCCGCCGCGATCTGTCCGAGAATGACTGCGGGCCAGATCAGATTGAACTGCGCGTCGAAATACTTCTGCGGCCCAAAGGAGAGCAGCGCGAGGAGCGCGGCCAGAACCGCAAGGACCTGTCCGCTCCGGCTCGTCAAAGGTCCGATGATGATCGCGCCAAGCGCTATCGCCAGAGAGGCGCCCAGAAAAGGTGCGATGCCAAAGAGGGGCGTGCGTAGGGGAGGGTGCGGGTCCACATCAGCGTAAAGGGCGGACAGCATGATCCCTTGCAAAACGATCAAGGCCGCAAGCGCGGCGAGGGCATGACGGTTGGTCTGGGACATTTCATTCTCCATAGGCGTAATTGAATTTACGATTAAAATGCGTAATGTGCTTTACGGAAGCTGTCAAGGGGCCTGAGGGCTGGGTGCCAGGCGGGTGAGGCATTGGGCCGCGCTACGCTTGGCTTGGGGCCAGTGCGTGAGGCTGTAGCCCTTGTCAGATAGCCTTTGCAGGACGCGCGAAACCGGGTTGAGCTCCATGAACGCGGGCGCGGAACCGGGAACTGTAAATTCCGACTTAATTTGTCAGGTTGACATATCCGACTGTTTCGCTAGGCTTTTCATGTCAAGCCACCCGAATTTGCGCAGGGAAGCCCGACACATCGATATGTGAGGACCTGCCAATGCACCCGAGTACCACACCCCACAGCCGCACGCGCGCGCCCCGCCACACCCCTCGTGTGCGGCAAGCCGATCGCTTCGAATGCCTCGTGGCGGCCTCTGAGGTCGACGAGATCTGTCCAATCTGGATCATCGACAGGTTTGAAGAGCAAAGCACGCTTGAAGACGTACGGAGGGCGGAGCCATGAGTGTGCAAGGACTGCCTGCCCCTCGCGTGCCGCGCTTTGGACGCCCGGCCAATTCTGACCGTGGCCTGTCTTGCGACAATGCAAGGCCCCGCATTGCACTGGGCCAATCGGAAGACGCGCGCCGTCGCACGCGCCCTGTCGGTGCGATCCGATGACCCAGAACACCCAAAACCGGGGTGGGGCCGCCGTGGGTGTTGTCTCCGATCTGGACAGCATTGAAGCGGCCTCCGTGATCTATCTGCGCCTGTGGTTCGATGGACCAGACGCTCAGGCCAAGGTCTGGAATGACTTTGCCGCGTCCCTTGGGTCCGACCAGGGCCGTGTGGCGCTGCGATCTTTCGAGACCCTGTGCTCGCTATGCGCGCGCCATGGCCGCAGACCGCTGATGCGGCATTCGGTGCAATGCGCCTGCGTGGGCGCGGATGAGGCCTGCTTTGCGCATTTCATCGCGACGGCAGCCACGGGCGAGCGCGAAGATGCAATGCTGCTCGCCTCGCTCATCGTCCGGGCAGATGTCACGCCGCTTGTCGCATCTCTGGCCACCGATGTCGGGCTGGCCTTCAAACGTATGCGCCTGAGCGCACCGCGCCAAATGAGTGCGCAAGATCAAACACAGCCAAGAACACTACACTAAAAGGGAACAGTGACATGACAGTGATTTCACAGGTCAAACCAATCGCGGCGACAGCCATCGCCCTGGCTCTGGCGATGCCCGCCTTTGCCGCCTCGCCAGAAGAGGTTCTGGAGACCTATGCCAATATTGCCGAGGCCAATTACACCGACAGCCTGATCACGGCTCAGCGACTGCAAGGCGCGGTCACGACGCTGATCGCGGACCCATCCGCCGAAAACCTGACCGCGGCCCGCGCCGCTTGGCTGGCCGCACGCGTGCCGTACCAGCAAACTGAGGTCTTCCGCTTCGGCAATGCCATCGTCGACGATTGGGAGGGCAAGGTGAACGCCTGGCCGTTGGACGAAGGGCTGATCGACTATGTGGACGCCTCCTATGGCGGCCCGTCTGACGAAAACGCCTTTGCCGCGCTCAACGTCATCGCAAACCCGACCTTCACGCTTTCCGGGCAAGACATCGATGCAACAACCATCACGCCTGCGCTTCTCGAAGACACTCTGCAAGAGGCGGATGGTGTCGAGGCCAATGTGGCCACGGGCTATCACGCCATCGAATTCCTGCTCTGGGGGCAGGATCTGAACGGCCACGGTGATGGTGCCGACGATCGGCCCTGGACAGATTACGCGCAGGGCGATGCCTGCACGAATGGCAATTGTGACCGTCGGGCCGAGTATCTGAATGCCGCGACCGATCTTCTGGTCGCTGACCTGGAATACATGGCTGGCGCCTGGGCCAGCCGCGGCGAAGCCCGCACAGTGCTGATGTCGAACGCGGATGCAGGGATCTCCTCCATCCTGACGGGTATGGGCTCGCTCTCGTATGGGGAAACAGCCGGTGAGCGGATGCGGCTCGGCGTGATGCTCAATGACCCTGAAGAAGAGCATTCCTGCTTTTCCGACAACACCCACAATGATCATTACTACAACGGCATAGGCATCCAGAATGTCTACCTCGGGGAATACATCCGTCTGGATGGCACAACGGTCACCGGCCCGTCACTGTCTGATCTCGTGGCCAAGACCGACGCGGCGCTGGATGCAGAAATGCAGGGCAAGTTGAGCGATGCCGTCATGGCCCTGGGCCGCATCAAGATCGCGGCGGAGGCAGGCTTTGCCTATGATCAGATGCTGGAGCGCGGCAACGCCGGGGGAGAGGCGCTGATCATGGGCGGGGTGAACGGGTTGATCGATCAGACCCGTTCCATCGAGCGGGTTATTGCAGCTCTTGGCGTGGATGGCGTCGGGATTGAGGGGTCAGACTCGCTTGATGATCCAGAGGCGGTTTTCCAGTAGGGTTCACCGCTCTCAAGGTGCTGCCTTCGACCGAGGCGGCACCCTCGCAAGACCCTGATACGCCCCTGTGCTTAGGGGCGTATCGCCGCGTTTCTCTTTGCTCGAAAGCCGTTGCCATGGCCTCCAAATCTCTCCTCCTTGGTCTCGCCGCCACCTGTGCCACCCCCTTCGCCGTCTTCGCCGAAACCCCATCGCCCTGGGCGCATCTGGGCGATCCGCACCTCTCCATCGTGCCCCGCACCGCCGAGGAAGCCGACCGCATCGCCCGTGTCACGACCCCGACCGACGATTTCAGCGCGGCCCAAAAGTTCGAAGAGCGCTCCGCCGGGGCCGCCACAGTGCGCGTGCTCTCCGACAGCAACGCCTTCTCGCTGCCCTCGGGCAACGTCACGTTCGAGGATGAATTGCAGTTCAAGCTCGGCAATGGCCTGTTTCGCAAGCTTTGGGTGTCCTCGCCCGCGTCCACCCTGGCCTCCGACGGGCTGGGCCCGCTTTTCAATGCGCGCTCCTGTCAGCGCTGCCACATCAAGGACGGGCGCGGCCACCCGCCTGAGAACGAGGATGATACGGCTATCTCGATGTTCCTGCGCGTGTCGATCATGGACCCTGATGGCGTGCCGGATGATGCGCGCGTGGCCGAGATCGCCGATTACATCGCCACCCTGCCGGACCCGACCTATGGCACCCAGTTGCAGGATTTCGCCGTGCAGGGGCATGCGTCGGAATACACGCTCGGCATCACCTACGAAGAAGAAATTGTAACGCTGGCAGACGGCACGGAGGTCTCCCTGCGTCACCCGACCTATACCGCGGACAATCTCGGCTACGGCCCCCTCGCTGCGGGCGCGATGCTCTCGCCCCGGGTGGCGCCTCAGATGATCGGGCTTGGTTTGCTGGAGGCCATTCCCGCCGCTGACATTCTTGCGCAGGCGGATCCCGAGGATCTGGACGGCGATGGCATTTCCGGCCGCCCGAATGTCGTCTGGTCGGTCGAGTATGACCAACCCATGCTGGGCCGCTTTGGCCTGAAGGCGGGCAACCCTACGATCATGCAACAATCGGCGGGGGCCTTTGCGGGTGATATCGGCATCTCCAATCCGCTCTTTCCGGCGGGCGCGGGCGAATGCACCGCCAAGCAGGCCCTGTGTCAGGACGCGATCCACGGCAATGACGCCGCGCGCGGCACGGAGATTGACGCCGAAGGCATGGACCTCGTGACCTTCTACAGCCGCAACCTCGGTGTGCCCGCACGGCGCGATGTGAATGACCCGCAGGTGCTGCGGGGCAAGGAGGTGTTTTACACGACGGGATGTGTCTCCTGCCACACGCCCAGCTACGTGACGCACCGGCTGGACAATCAGCCCGAACAGAGCTTCCAGCTTATTTGGCCCTACACCGACCTGCTGCTGCACGACATGGGGCCGGGGCTGGCCGATAACCGCCCCGAGGCCCGCGCGACGGGCCGGGAGTGGCGCACGCCGCCGCTTTGGGGCATCGGCCTGACCGAGCAGGTCAGCGGCCATAGCTATTTCCTGCATGACGGCCGCGCGCGCTCGCTTCTGGAGGCGGTCTTGTGGCATGGGGGCGAAGCCCAGCCGCAGCGCGATGCCGTGGTGGGAATGGACACAGCTGATCGTGAAGCGCTTTTGGTCTTTCTGGAGAGCCTATGAGACGTATTATCCTTGCAGCGGCCCTGACCTGTGCTCCTGTCGTCGTGGCAGCTGCGCCTTCGATCACAGAGATTATCGACGGGCACATCCTGCCACGCTTCGAGGCTCTTGCCGTTACCTCAAAGGCGCTCTCGGATGCCGCGATGCAGACCTGTGATCCAACCTCGGATAGTCTGCGCATCGCCTATGGCGCAGCTTTTGATGCCTGGATATCCGCGTCGCATTTGCGGTTCGGGCCGACCGAGGTCGATGACCGTGCCTTTGCGCTGGCGTTCTGGCCTGACAGTCGCGGGGCCACGCCACGCGCGCTGGCCGCGCTGATCGCCGCTGAAGATCCCATCGGCCATGACCCCGCAGCCTATGCCGATGTCTCCATCGCGGCCCGTGGGTTCTACGCGATGGAGTTTCTGCTCTATGATGACGATCTGATGCAGATGGGCACAGCGGCCTATCGCTGTACGCTTGTCCAAACCATGGCCGCGGACATCGCAGCCACCTCCAGAGCAATCCACGAGGACTGGCAGAGCAATCATGCACAGGTCCTCCTGCTGCCCGGTCCAAACGCGACCTACCGCAGCGAAGACGAAGTCCTGCAGGAGTTTTTGCGCGCCTTGAGCATGGGGTTACAGTTCACCCATGACAGCCGCCTCGGTCGCCCCCTGGGCACGTATGATCGTCCGCGACCAACACGGGCCGAGGCCCGCAGGTCCCAACGCTCCGCATCACATGTCGCGCTGAGCCTGTCGTCCTTACGGGACCTCGCCGCCTCTCTTGCCGTGTCCGATACCGCTCTGTCAGACGCGCTTGATCGCCAGTTCGCGACGGCTCTCAACAGGCTCGCGGCGCTTGAGGACCCCACCTTCGCAGGCGTTGCCGACCCGCAAGCGCGCCTGAAGATCGAAGTGATCCAGCAAAGCATTGGCGCGATCCGCACCATTGTGCAAACCGAGTTGGGGCCAAAGCTGGGCGTCGCGGCAGGATTTAATGCTCTGGATGGAGACTGACATGCAGGCGGGGCGCCGTCAGTTTATCGCCGGGCTTTTGGCAACCGGGCTTGCCCCGACCCCATCCTGGGCGGATGTGGGCTCGCCCGCGTTCCTCTCCGCCGCCGCCTTGTCCGATGGGCGCTACGCCTTGTGCGGGATTGATGACGCTCTGAACATCACATTCCAACGGCCGCTCCCGGCGCGGGGCCACGCGGCGGCGGCCCATCCCACGCGACCCGAGGCCGTTGCCTTTGCCAGACGCCCGGGCACCTTCGCTTGCGTTGTAGACTGCACCACAGGCGTTCAAAAGGCGATGCTGAAGGCCCCTGAAGGCCGCCATTTCTACGGCCATGGCGCGTTCTCCGAAGAGGGAAGCCTGCTCTACACAACCGAGAACGACTACGAGGCGGGCCGTGGATGTATCGGCGTTTGGGATGTAGCTGCGGGATATGCCCGTATCGATGAATGGGACAGTGGCGGCATCGGCCCCCATGACATCAGGCGCTTGCCCGGAACGGACAGGCTGGTTGTGGCCAATGGAGGGATCGACACACATCCCGCCTCCGGGCGCACCAAGCTGAATATCGCGACCATGACACCCAATCTGACATATATCGAGCAGGGCCGTATCGCGCAGACCGTTGCATTGCCACCCGCGATGCACAGAAACTCGATCCGGCACCTCGCGCTCAGCCAAGGTGGCGATGTGGCCTGCGGCATGCAGTGGCAGGGCGAGGGCACCCCTCCGGGTTTGGTGGCACATCACCGCTTTGGTGGACAGCTTAACATCTTGCGCGCCGCGCCAGACGAGCATCGCACCATGCGAGGATATATCGGGAGCCTTGCCTTCTCCGAGGACAACAAAACGATTGCCGCAACGTCGCCGCGGGGCGGTCTGGTCCAATTCTACGACGTGGCGTCGTCCCGTTTGGTTGGCACCCACAGTCTGCCGGACGTCTGTGGCATCGCCCCCGCAAAGGGGGGCTTCCTGCTCACATCGGGCACAGGCCATCTTGTCCACCTCGCGTCTGCTGGTGAACAGGTGATCCGGCAGGGAGGTGTCCGGTGGGACAATCATCTGGTCGTCATCTAGCTCGGCCGCCAAGGGGTTGATCCGGTGATAGGACACCATTCAAATGACCCAGAGCGGTCGCGCTAAACTCAAAGGAATGCCCGAACACGCAAGCGCGCGTGCCTACCAACCGGCTACTGAGATGAAATGAAAGCCCGAGCCCAGGGTGGACAGACGTAAAAACCTCGTCGGGATTACGATCCGTTGCAGCCAATAAAGAGAATGAAAGTGGTGCCCCCACACGGCACTGAACTACTGTTTCCTTGCTTCTCATAGCTTCTCATTTTATTGATTTATATACAGTTAGTTATTCAGCCCCTTCTCATAGCTGAACATAGCTGGTCCACCCTTTGCACCCCTAAAGGTGGACCAAAGGGTGGACTGGGAAAGGTGGACCAGAAGGTGGGCTGCGGTGATATACAACACGCTTAATCCTATGAAAGCCAAAAGCTTGGCCGCAGGCAAATACGCCGACGGCCAGGGGCTATGGCTGGTCAAACGCAACCAACAGGCAGGCAAATGGGTTCTACGCCTTTCAGTGTCCGGGAAGAGGCGCGAGATGGGCCTAGGGCCGTGGCCTGAGGTTTCTATTGCCGATGCCAGAAGCAAAGCTCTTGAGGCCCGCGCGTCCCTAAGAGACGGCACCGATCCTGTCGCAGCCCGACAGAAAATACAGCTTGCCAGCAAACGCCTCCCCCTAAAGGAAGCCGTAGACGGCTGCTTCAAAGCTCGACAAGCGGAACTTAAGGGCGACGGAAGCGCAGGTCGTTGGATGTCGCCACTTACGGTCCACATCATCCCAAGGATAGGCACCCTGCCCGTCGAAGAAATAGATCAGCACGTTCTAAAACGCACTCTTGAACCTATCTGGCACGAAAAAGCTGACACTGCCCGCAAGTGCCTCAATCGTATCAATCTCACCCTCAAACACGCGGCAGCCCTTGGCCTTGATGTTGACCTGCAAGCGACCATGAAAGCTCGCGCTCTTCTCGGAAAGCAGAGGCACCAAACCACGCATGTCCCATCAATACCGTACCAGGAAGCACCCGCATTCTATCAATGGCTCTGCAAGCAGCCGCACCAATCTTGCTTTGTGCTGCGGTTCCTCATGCTCACCGCCGCCCGAACAGGTGAGGTGCGCTTCGCCACTAGAGATGATATCGAAGGCAACATGCTTATGATCCCTCCAGAACACACAAAGACCAACCGAGAGCATAAGATACCGCTCACTGATGAGGCGCTGCGAGTGATTGATCAAGCGCACAAATTTGAAGGGTCAAACCTGTTGTTTCCGTCTGCCAAGGGCAGACCACTCTCAGACGCCACAATGAGCCGGTTTATGGAGCGTGAAGGATATGAGGCACGGCCACATGGCTTCCGTGCAACCTTTCGCTCGTGGGCCGAGGAGTGTACCGATGCGCCATTCGAGATTAAGGAAGCATGTTTAGGACATGTGGTCGATAAAGGAATTTTGCAGGCCTATCAAAGGTCCGATAGAATACAGAAAAGGCATAAGTTGCTTCGAAAATGGTCTTTACATCTATTGAAGACAAACAAACATGACAACAGCCGGAGCTAAAGATTGGCGCTCAAAAGCGCCTGAGCCAATGATAAATATGGCCGTTGCTCGAGCATGCTTTGTTAGATGTCCGGGTTGCTACAATCGATTTTCACCAAATCAAGACTTAATATCTAATGATGACATTATTGACTTCCTTAGATTTGCCTCGTCGAGAGGAGTTCGAAAGCTAACCTATTGTGGCGGCGACCCCCTCACCCGCCCAAACATCGTAGAGCTCATTCGCCGCACCAACGCTCTCGACTACAAAATAAAATTGGACACGGTTGGTACAGCGCTCATTACCCCAGCAAAAGCCATATACTTTGGCTCGGGAGATATTCCTTACGTGAAGTTGAGTGACATAGCAGAGTCAATCTATCTTTTCGCGATACCATTGGACGGCCATAACAGCGAAGTTACTCTAAAGTTCCGGAAGGGGCGAGACGAGTTGTTTGATGAACAGAAAAAAATTCTTAAGTTACTAGTCGGCTTTGGCTGTAACGTTGTCGTTCATACCGTAGCAACACAAGACAACATAAACCACCTAAATTGCATTGGACATACCATTCATGAGATCGATAAGAACTTGAACTGGAAAATTTTTCAATTCTCACCAAATGGACCGATCGCTCAACGAACTGCCGCGCGTTATGAAATTGACGTACAAGATTTTTCAAAGCGCGCCCTTGAAGCCAAGCAATACCTTTCTGGACTTGGGCACGTCGGCAAAATAAGCATAGCTCCCGTCGCAGGACGAGAGGGGATCTATTTGTTTATAGATTCAGAAGGCAAGGCGTGGCGTCCAGAAGATTCGAATGATCAATACCTGGGCAGCATAGTGTCAGCCGATGATCGCCCCAAAATTGTTGAGCACGTTATAGCCGCAAATATTAATCGGGTCAAATCCGCCAATTAGGTGACGACTACTTTGAGTAATTAAATAAGAGATCATCAGGACGATTCAAATTAACAATCGACGATTCTTTCTCAATAAAACGAACACTCTGATCAAGGCTTAATGCCTGGGCTACTAGAAGCCCCCACCCCAAGAAGTACTTCTCAAAACCAGGAACGAACTGATCTTCTAATTTGTATTTTCCTAATTTTTCGAATAGGCCGGCCCTCTGAAAACAGAAATATAAATCTGTGACACGGATTATCGCGAAGATTCTTGCACTATTCGCGCGTCCCAAATGGATTGATCGAACAACTCCAAGCTTATCCGAGTCAAACACCCATGAAGACGGTTGATTTGTCTTTGTGCCTGCACACCATGTTAAAGCAAATTCTGGAACGGACAGTTCGTGACGCAGGTAAGTAGCGATGACATCTGGGCCGAAAGCTGTATCACCATCAGTCAGAATTATGTACCTTTTTCCTTTCTTATGAGCAGCCTCAATTAGGTCCATCAGAACATAGAAAGTGTTGTACCTCCAATCATAATTGATTGAAGGAAGGTTTCCAGTAGCTTCAACAACTTGATTTGATCTATAGCCAGTGGCCAGCGTGATATCAGATATCCCGGCACTAAAAAGCGCATCTAAACTATAGCTAATAAGTGGTTTATTCTTGTACTCTAAGAGCACTTTGGGTGTATTTTCAGTTAACGCACCCATCCGAGAACCTCGACCACCACACAATACGACGCCTAAGAAATCTTCTCTATACAATCCATTGCCTCGTTGACCAGCTCCTCAAGTGGCTTACTGGCATCTAAAAAAATGATATTATCTTCAGGGAAATAAACTTGCATATTCGAGAAATTTGCTTTTGTTCTCCTTAAGTGATCTAGCGTTTCATAGCCATCAAGTGGCTTACCGCGAGCAACAATTCGTTCCATTGCCACTTCGGGTTCTAGCGTCAAAATGAATGAAATATCCGGCTTACAAAACTCGGATTGCATATCGGCTAGTTGCTGGGGCGAAAATTCGTCTCCACTTTGATAACAGACAGTTGAGTAATAATATCGGTCCAGCAAAACACAACGACCTAACACCTGAAGATTTGGCCCCAATACACCTACGCAATGATCTCGTCTGTCGCGAAGAAGGTAATCAACTGTTTTTCTTGCATCAGGAATCCTTTTACCAATTTCTTCTCTAGCCAGGAGCCCATACTTCCCCGGTGTTGGCTCAGCTTCCAAGACGAGCTCTCGAAAAATTTCCCGTTTCTTCAGTTGTTCGCACAAAATTTTGCTAAAAGATGTTTTTCCAGCTCCATCCATTCCATCAATACAAATCAGCATAATTCTATCCTAGCACGCTGCCGTCTTGATTGGTGTACTTCAGAGAGATTTCGTCTTCTTGTGGCAGGTTTTGCCTCATCCAGTCCAGGGCACGGATCGACTTCTGAAGAAATGCTGATGCACTCTCAAAGTCCTTGCACTTAACATCTGGCCAATGCTCTCGCGCTTCGACAACATCATCGTAGAGCGGTGTGAGCATAGTTGCATCAAAGCTACAATCGTCAAAGTTGCAGCAATCAGAAATCCGGCACAACACTTCGCCGTGGGCTGCTCGAAAGTACCTCAGACCATGAACCGAATACGCAATAGCCTGTTTCAAGACAACCAATCCGTTGACACTATCGATGTCGGAGATGGACGTTGGGTTTGTGGCAAGTCGCCTCAACCTGACAGAGAAGTCGAGCATCGCTCGTTCAGTTGCCCATCTGTCTTTGTCAGTAGTTCTTTCGTGCAGAAGGATATCTCCGGATAGCTCTGCCCCAAACAAAGTGCTCCCGCACTTTAGGACAAAAGATCGCACGAAATCGAACGTTGAGGCACTTCTCGAGGGATGATCCGTCATCGGAAGAAACCATGCGTTAATGGGGAAGTTATGCTCGGCTTGGGCTTCTACCAAAATTTGTCGTGCACCGGAAAATACGGCGTCACCTTCCTTGTTGGAAAAGAACACTTTTAGATCAATATCACTCAATCCAAGCACAGACTCGCCGGTGTTGACGCTCCCATCCAAGACAATAACTTCGACTCCTTCCACCTGAGAAAGAGAAGTGGACAGCTGAACAGCCAATGTGCAAAGTGCATTTTCGTTCAAGAGAGTACGGCCCTAACAGTGTTCATAATTTCAGACGACCTCGCAGGCGCATTTGACTGTGCAGGTCATTTTTCTTCACTTGGTATCCCTACCGATGTTTACCTCTCGTCGTCTAGCCTGAGAGACGGCAAACGCAAGAGCCAACTTACAGAGTGCGTGAAGATAGTCGACTTGGACTGCAGGTACTGCTCCCACGAACAGCTCGAACGAACTCTCAACCAAGTGTCCAACGAATGTGGCAAGCCCGACTTCGTTAAGATTGATTCCACCCTTCGCGGAAACTCGGCAAAAATTGTTGACTATGTATCAGACAGATTCGGGCGAAGCATAGTCTGCGTCGCCACACCTTGGCACGGACGAACTGTTGAAGGAGGACAGGTGTTTGTCAACGGCTCTCACTTATTGGAAAGTGAGTTTTCCGTTGATTCATTGGGAGATAAATTCTCAAACCCAAATTCTAACTTGCGATACTTGAATCAAAACCATAACTTTCTTGATGGTGTAATCGAAAAAGACCTTGAGGAAATCTATGATCGACACAGGGGAAAGGAGATGCTTATTGGCGCTAGTGGATTATGCAAGCAATTAATAAGAGAACATAAAGGAAGCGTAGGTTGTTCCGGATATAAGGCAAAGCCCAATAGTCTACTTATCGTATCCGGCTCGCGCTCTAAACTTTCTAACAGTCAAATAGCGTATGCGTCACAATCTAATAAAGTTTTAGACTCTTTTGTTTTTGAACAGGTTTTGGAATTTCCTGATACATTCTTTGAAGCCGCAAAAAAATTCATCAAAGAACACACTGGCCAAAACAAGCCTACAATTTTTTTCATTGGAGGCAGCACTCAAAGAGTATTTTTTAGCAAACTGAACGAAGCAAAAATTGAAATGCTAGGCACTTTACCACCTGCACTTCCAATAGGGAAGTTGGCTCTTGATGGACACATACATGAATTTATTTCAAAAGGTGGAAACTCCGGTAATGCCTATACTATCCGTGATATCTTGTGAATTAGAATATGTTATAAATTGGGACATCTACGAATTTCTAATTCCAAATGGAATGTGCACACACGGTATGTCATCGGACGACGGCTCTAAGTGCCCAAGTTGATCGTCGAAAAAGATATGCGGTTGCAACACATCGAGGATATTCTTTTTATCGATTCCGCCCGTGAGAAAAAGTTCATCTGTATCAATTTCGTAATTTTTCAGTGTTGTTATTAGTCGCTCGTGGGCAGGAGCATTTCGAGCGGTCACAATGGCCACTCTAATCCGCTTGGCGCTGCTGTTAACAGTATCTAATCTCAGCTCCTCCATCTTCTGCAAAGTAGCAATTCCTTGCAGTAGAGGAAAAAGTGGACCGGAGTTCAGCGGCCTTTCCCGGTTCTCCTTTTCATAGTGGTGGAACAGTGGAAGGCCGCCGTCAGCGTAAACCTCTTCAGCTTCGTCATCTACTATCACACCATCAAAGTCGAAAGCTATGCGGAATGTAGTGTCGTCGAGATCATCGGTGTCAACTACTGAGCAAGGAAGTACGTGCCCAGCCGGATATCCTTTAGAAACCGCTTCTTTCACTTCCAGCCGATCAGTGCTGAGATAAAGGACTGAATTAACGGACTTCATGTATGGGTACGGTGCTTCGCCTGCCAAGAAGAATGCACGAGTTATGTCTAGACCATAGTGCGAGATCGCATTCATGACTCTTAGGCCAGCATCGGGATGATTCCGCGAAAGAAGAACCACCTCGACAGGATTACCGTCGAGACCATCCAACGTTCTATTTAGATGAAGAAGCCGTCTGATGAAGGGGAATGCTGCACCGGGGTTGGGAGGTAAATCTTTCATCGTCTCTTGGTGCGCACGGAATGCGTCTAACCCCTGAGTGAGGAAAATTCTGTCTTCCTCAGAAAAATCAAAAAGTGCTGTAGAAGATACTGCGACCACCAGCTTCTTTTCAATTGGGTAGCCCATGGCCTGCTTTTTAACTCTTTGCTGTGTGGAACTTTCAGGATGATTCCCATCACTCTACCCGCTTGTCTACAAATTCGCATCTGACAATCATCCCGACCCAGACTATTGTGCTAAATGCCTGCCAGTTGTCCCGTATGCAACTTATGAAGCAGATTTATGAGCGTTCGGCCTGCATCCCGCTCATGGGCACCACCTAGGAGGGTTGGGTCAGAATCCACCCTCTTCACCCAAGAATATGGCTTGAACGATACCTCGTTTCGCGACACCGTGCGGTTCGGCCAGACGTTTTCAACGATCATGCGCTTTTCGGCTCGATTTGCCATATCGTAAAGAAGTACAAGGCTTTTTCGTAGTTCGGCCAACTGGTGATTGTATGCTGCCAAAGCCTCAACATCAGGCAGTTTCAGCAGCTCATCTCTGAGTTCTGCAAGACGCAATTGGATGTTACCCTGTTTTCGCGCGAACGCTTCTCGGTTAAGTGTTCCATCGATCAACAGGTCTTCAAGTCGGCCCAAACGGCTTTCTTCGTCCTTGATCCGTAGTTCCAAAGCAGACCGTTGCTCTTCAAGGTCAATGAGGGTTTCAGGTTTGTCAGTGTTTTGTGCTCGAACCTGCGCCTTTGCGTTAAGTTCCAATGTTCCCAACTCTTGCCGGATTGCATCATCCAGCAATTCTTCGCGGATTGTCTTGGTTGCACAACCACGCCGCTTGCAGCGGTAGTATACGTGACCCTTCTGCCGTTCAGGCACCATCGGCTTGTCGCAAAGCCCACAGCGAAAAAGCCCCATAAACAGGTGATTGTGCCGGGTCGATTTGGGGCCTGATCGCTCGTTTCGGATTGCCTGGACGCGCTTCCAAATGGAAACGGGCACAATCGGTTCATGGATGCCCTGGTATGTCTTCCCAGAGCTTTTGACGTGCATCAGTCCAATGTAAAACGGGTTTTGCAGGATGTTGCCGAGACCGCAGAGTGTAAGCTTGCCGCCGCGCGTGTTCCGCAATCCGCGTCGATGAAGTTCCTCTAACAGCATTTCATATGAGTATTGGCGGCTGGCATATAGTTCGAAGGCTAGTTTGATCAGAGGCGCTGTTTTCGGACATGGGATTTTCGGCTTTCCGCCCCCTTGGTTAAGGTATCCCGGTGGAGCGCCCCACGGGAACAAGCCCTGCTTCAAGCGACCATTGATGCCCTTGATGCATTCCTCGCGAAGGTTGCGGATGTAGTCAGCAGCGATGACGGCCTGGATGTCAGCGGTGAGACGTCCGCCACGCGAGTTGAAATCAAGGCTCTCGGTGGCGACGAATACGGACACACCCGCATCGGGCAGTTCGCTGAACATAGCCCAGTCGCGCAGGTTGCGGGCTGAGCGGTCGATTTTGTGGATGATGACCCCTTGTGCTTTGCCCTGTTTTAATTGCTTGAGCATTCCGGTGAATACCGGGCGGCCAGATTTGGCAGCAGTTTCTTTCTCCTCAAACCACTTGGCGATGGTGAGCTCGTTCCGACTCGCAAAGACCGTGATGGCGTCTTTCTGTGCTTCGAGTGATACACCTTCGCCTTGCTTCTGGGTGGATACTCGAATGTATCCAAAGCACGGTTTCATACGTCGGTTTTAGGGTCTTCGGACTCTAGCATATCCTCAGATTTTGGCGAATCCGGCCACAACCATTTGCCCTCGGCCACCAGCCGCTCGTATACCCGTTGGCAGATTTCCAAATGCCGTTCGATGCGTTCGTCTTCGGTCATGAACCCCATGATAGGCGACACAAGAAATCTTCCTAGCAGCCAACTTATGAACCGCCATGATACGGCGGGTACATAGAGGCCGTGAACGGCTTCAGGCGTTCGCCCTGATGAGTTAGCAAGACATTAGCTCGGTGGTTTGGTTGGTTCTGGAAATCAAAGGCTGAAAACGTCGGCATCTGCCGTTCGAAGAAGGGCGCGTCACTGGCACCAACCCGAAAGACAATCTGGTTGCCAATGTTCCCGATGATGGCGTCTCGCACGTCGTTATCAATTTGGGACAGATGCTGGTGGGCTAGAACGAGTCCAAGACCATACTTGCGAGCCTCTGAGAGCATCCCGGCGAAGGTCTTGGTGGTGAGGTTATGAAACTCATCGACGTAGAGGAAGAATGGGCGTCGAGCGGCTTCGGGCAGACCGTGACGGGTGAATGCTGCTTGCATGATACTGGACGTGATTAGGCCTCCCATAACGTTGGATACGTCCGCCCCCAGACGTCCTTTAGCCAAGTTCACGATAAGTATCTGCCCGCTGTCCATGACCGAGCGAAAGCTCAGCGGTTCCGCTGGTTCACACAGCGCTGTACGCACCGCCGGGTGCGCCAAAAACGCCCCTAATTTGTTGGCAATCGGTGACACACCGTCGACGCTCGTTTGGTAGTTCAACGCCGGAAATTCGTGTTTCCAGAAGAAGCGAACTTGGGGATCGGTCAGAGCTTCGGTGACCTGGCGGCGATAGCCTTTGTATACGAACAATCGCATCAGGTCGCGCAGGTCGGCTTGCGGCTGCTCTAGAAGCGCCAACACAGCGTGGCGCAACAAATGCTCCATCCTTGCGCCCCAGGCATCCGGCCATTGCTTCTTGAGCGTTTCGATCAAGCCGGAGGCGACCAGCGGGCGGTATTGCTCACCAACACGTTTGAGCGGATTGTATCCAAGACTGCAGGCTGAGTTAGCAACATCCCAACAATGGTGCGGCTGCTTGATCTGGCGGTGCAGGCTTTCGGCAAGGTCGCCATGCGGATCGATGAGACAAAAGCCGTTGCCAAATTTGGCGTCCTGCCAAGCGAGGTTCTGCAGAAGCGTCGTCTTGCCAGTGCCGGTTTGGCCAATCGCGTAGGTATGGAGGAGTCGTTCACGAATCCCGACACCAAACGGTGTCATGTCTTGATACCGGCGGAATGCCAGGCCAATGATAGGAGTACGCATTACCCAAAGTATCGGTGACCGTGCGATTTCAGCTAGTAGCCAAGATATTCGTCATAATCTGAGCGCATAACTTGACCGCTAGTCGCCGAACGTCGGCACCGGCAAAATACCCCCAGACCGATCTTTCCATCGCCTCCAGCGGAGCGTGCAGGAATGTCTCCTGCTCGCTCCATGCTGAAGGAGATGAACCATGGGAATACTGCAAGAAGACGTCGCTGGTGACATCGGTTCCGTGCCACACTGCAAAGCGTGCGGGTCGGAACGGGTGGTGAAAGATGCCTGGGCCTGCTGGAACCCGGAGTTTGGGTTGTGGGAACTTGAGACAACCCACGATCAGGCGTTTTGCCAGAGCTGCGAAGCTACGACAGAATTGGTTTGGTCACATCAAGATCTGCCGCAAAACCAACGCATCCGCGAGCTGAATGACCGGTTCCGCACAACTGGACAAGGTCGTGGTTCGATCATGTTGACCTCGGGTATCCAGGAAAAAGGCGGTGAATTTGCGGTCGCGGCGGTCAAAGCAGTGCGGGATTTCGACGAATTTTCTGACGACAATGACCCTTGGGGCGAACATGACTTTGGAGCCATCGAATTGGAAGGCGAGAAGGTCTTTTTCAAGCTCGACTACTACGATCCTTCACTGCAGCAAGGCTCAGAAAACCCCGCAAACGAGGGCTGCACGCATCGCTTGCTGACGATCATGCTGGCTTCCGAATACTAGACGACACCGCCCTTGATAGGGCGGTTTTCATGTTGAAATTGCTAAACCTCGCCAGTGTCATGCGCTTTCGCAATTGACCAAAAATCGTCTTCGCTCAAAAAGCTAATCTCGTGCCCAGCTTCAGCGAGCGCCTCTGCTTTGCGATGTTTCGAACTTTTCTCATACCCGTTGAGCAACGCTGTGTCCTGAATACCGACACATAGAAACGTAGTCTGTTTATTCACGCCATTCTGGACATCAAACCCCAGCTTCTGAGCTACGTCAGCCGCCGTACTCCGTTTCACAGCTAAGGCTCCAGTGAAAACGATCTTCTCGCCAAAGAACGGTGCGTCAACTTCTCCGTCACGGCGGACATCCTTTGGATTATCCGGGTTGGTAATTCGATATCTAACCGCCTCAAGCCATTCCTCGATAGTTTTGCCAGAGTGCGCAATCGCACGCACCATGATCTCCGCAGCAGCATTGGCATCAGACAGCGCGTCGTGGTGATCCAGCTCAATGCCGAAGTGCTTCGCTAGACTCTTCAGACCATATCCGCGCTGTGAAAATTCAGACCAAGTGCGCCGAACAACCTTTGTGTTATCGAGCCAAGCACAATCGATAGGATTGAGCTGAAAGCGGTCGTAGCAGCGAGCAAAGGCTGTACGGTCAAAGTGCCCATGATGCACGAGCACGGCACCGGAAAGACATTCTGTTAGCGTGGCAAACACATCCCTAAAGACAGGTGCGCCCGCAACATCGGTCTCAGTAATTCCATGAATGCTGATATTGTACGGATCAAAATATGAGCCTGGATTGACCAACGACGACCAGCTGTCTACCAGCTCACCATCTCGAAATTGCACCATGCCGATCTGGCAAATTGAAGACAGGTCTGTGTTTGCCGTTTCGACATCTAGTGCCCAAAATTCACTCATTTAATTTGCCTTTCAAAATATGAGGGCATCGTATTGGCCGCAAATTTCATTGTCGATTATTTCTTGCCTCCTAGCGCCCACCCTTGCCAAGTAGCCCGATCTGTCCTGCGCTGAAAGAATTATGTTTCAAACGCGTATACTAGATATCCAGCCTCGGCTAGTTCAGCCGCTCTCCGGGGCTTAGAAGCATAAGTCTATTCCTGAATTGTCTGTATGTTGCTGAGCCCTGTTCTTTCGTTTTGGCAGAGACGAACACGCAGTTGCGTACGATCGCTGGTAGCCGGACCCGTTAGGGGTCCGGTTCCGCGCACCCGCACCGCACGATACGTTCGTCCTGCAAAACGCGATCCCGCCGAACCTATAACGTCAGACCATATCTTGCCTGCTAGAAACGGGTTCTTCGACGACTTAGACTGAACATCCTCCCACCACGAGGATTAGTCACTAAGTACAATATATGAGTTCTCAATTTGCCCTCGACTTGCGTTTGGCACGTAAGAAAGCGGGCTATACCCAAGATGATCTGGCACATCTTCTTGATACCCATCAGACGGTGGTCTCACAGCTGGAACACGGCAAACGCCGTCCCAGCCTGATTGAGATCATCGATCTGTCGCTCGTCTATGGCCGTTCCTTCGAAGGCTTCTTTGCGGAGGTAATGGCCGAGCGGAAGAAGCACTTATCAATCCGGCTCTCAACGCTTCCGGCACCTGGACGGAAGGCGATGAGCACCTTTAACCGCCCCGGCTCGCTGGCGCGTATGAAGCGTCGATTGGCTGAGGGCCAGGATCATGGCGGCGCTTAGGGTTTTGTCGGTCGCGGTATCATCAGGTCGGGTCGGCTACGTGTTCCTCGAAGGCACACAATTGCTTGATTGGGCGGTGACCACGACCGTCTCTGGCAAAGCCACCGACCTGGTCGCCTTTGTCCAGGAACTGATCAACATGCTGAAGCCCGATGTCGTTGTCACCGAGAAATGCGACAAAGAATGCCGCAAGGGCGGTCGTTCTCGGCGGCTCATCGCCTCTATCGCAGAGCTAGCCAGCCACAACTATGTTCTCGACGTCACGGTATCCCGCCCCCGCATCTTCCAGTCGAAGTACGAAGAAGCGGAGAGTGCGGTGAAGCGGCATCCCGATCTGATTGGGTACTTGCCCGAGAAGAAACGTCGCTTCTTCGAAACAGAGCCGCGCAACATGATTGTTTTCGATGCTTTGGCTTTGGCCGAAGAAGTGATCAATGGTCCGCCAGACAAGCTGGCTGACGCCATGGGCTAGACCCCATCAATCAAGAAATCTGAATATCCAACCCGTAACCACGCGCTCTTCAGGAGCGCGTGGCTTGGTTCTGGGGGTCGCCAGGGCGCGGCAAACTCTGCGAAAGTCTGAAATAGATGATATGAGCAAGAGCCGAGCTGCTTAAGCGTTTGACGGCGCATGAGCTCAAGGCGCTCGGCGTCCGGCACTACGTTCAGAACCAGCAGATTGGCGGTGAGGTTGAGATGCCTTTTGTACTCTTCACCCGCCACATAGGCTTCATATTGCGCCAAATGCCGCTCAAAGCTCTTTCGGTTCCAGTTGCGGGAAGTCACCGGCTCAGTCCCACGGTCTGCTTCGACCACGAAGAAGCGGAACTTGTCGCCTTCATCCGTGTGATAGATCAGGCCAAACAAGGCGTCAGGTTTGAGGTCCTTGCGCACCAGCTGGCCAGACACACTGTCTTTGATCCGCACCGGGCAACTCAGCGTCGTCTTGGCGCGTTCTAGAATTTGGTGCTGCGGGATGAAGGAAACATCTGGTCGTAGCAGCGTTGCCAGTTCAATGGACGCAGTGGTGCATGCCACCATGTGTCGATGGACCCAAGGTCCGTGGTGTGCGCTGGATTCGTGTGCGAGACCGGCATCCTTGAGCGCCTTCAGTCCGGCTGGAGCCACTTGATGCACCAGTTGGTTGTATCCGGCCTTCAGTGTAGCAAATTGCTGCGGTGGTCGGTCGAGATACGCGCCCCCGTGTTCTGTATTGTCTTCGTGGAAAAGATCGCCCAGGCGTTCTTTCTGGCGCTTGTCGCTGGCACGGAGAGCGTCCGTGTATGCCAGGAGGTATGAGGTAGGCAGCGGGCCGTGCTGGTGCAGCTTTTCAAGCCACAACAAGTCTCGTTCAGACAACCGCACCCGCTTGCCAGTCGACTGGCGTTCATGGCTCGAGCGTCGGCCAAGCGCGTCGGTCACCACTGATCACTCGCATCTGTGCTTGGACCGTCATCTTTGGGCTTGTCCTCTGGTTTTGCATAAACCGCGCCAGGTTCTTCCGCGTCGCCTTTGTCGTCATCGGCATCTTGAGATTCCTCTGGTTGATCCGCTTCATCTTCTTCAGCGAGTTTCGTGTAGTGGACGGCGTATCGGTCGCGCATTTTGGCTTTCAACGCCTCGCCTTCCGCGCGATCCATACGCTCCTTGGCTTCCAGGAAACCCAGCGGGAATGACAGCGGCACCGCACCAGACGATACGCCACGGGCATAGGCGGCAAAGCTGCCTTTGGGTTGGCGTTCTATCAGGCTGGCATCGGTGTACAGCATCGGGGCGAGTGACCGAGCGTCTTTGGCGGAAACACCGCCCGCAAACTTGATTGACGTATTGGCCGCGAACGCCTCCTGCAGTTTGGGTTCCAGCTGCCCGAGGTATTGGTGGGCCAAGACCATGCCCACCTTGTATTTCCGGGCCTGGGCCAGGATGAGACCAATGTTCCGGTCGAAGTAGTCGGCGGCTTCGTCGATATAGACGAGGGTTGGAATGCGGTCGCGTTCCTTCAGCGTAGCGCGTTCCTGCGCCGCCTGGGCAATCAGCGCAATGAAGAACCGGCCAAAAATTTGACTGCCTTGTTCCTTCAGCAAGTCTTTGGCGGTGTTGATCAGGATCACCTTGCCAGCATTCAGTTCGGAAAAGAGGTCGAGCTTTGACCGAGGATGGCTGAACATTCGTTCGAAGGTTTGGTTTTCGAGTATGCCCCAAAGACGACGCAAAACCTGCTTCTTAGTCTGTTCAAATTCTCGGCCCGAAAACTCGGTTTCAAAGAAGTGTTTAGCCGTGCCTTCAAGCTTGGCGATGTTACCCGCGAACTTCACCTCACTGCCCGGTTCCATCAGCTCGCGCAGCGTATGAATGGTGGCGTCAGGGATATGCAGCATGAGCCGCGTGACATATCGGAAGATGACGTTCTGCTTTTGCGTCATCTGGGCGTCTAGGAGCGTGCCGAGTACGAAGTCATAGAGCTCCAGGATCGAGTTGGTAAGACGTTCACGCTCCAACAGCGGATACTCCTGCAGCCGCTCCAGTCCCACATCAAACAAATTGAGCGACACCGGATATTCAACGTCGGTCGGGTCGATGATGACCACACGGTCATGCAATGGTCCGCCAGGCGCGAATTCCTTCAGACCAGCAATATTGCGGATCAAATCACCCTGGCTGTCGAGCACAACAACGCTTTGTTCGCCTGCCGCTACAGCCTCAAGATCGTTAGCAATCAGATACTGCAAAGTCTGGGTTTTGCCGTGTCCGCTCCCAGCGACAAGGTGGTGATGTTCAAAGCGTACTGACTGCGGGATGGTATAGGTCACAGTCTGATCGAAGATGGCAGAGAGCGGCGTTCCAGCCAGGTACGACTGCACGAGCCGGGCTGGGTCTTTCTCTTCCGATTGTGATGGGGTCTTCGGTTGCCGAGTGAACGAACCGGGGTCAGCAGGATTGCCGCCGGATGCGGCCACCAGATTGCGCTCAAGACGATCCGTGAGTTTCGGGAACAACCCGGCTTCTTTGATGTCCTCATCGAGGCCAACTTGCAGGCAGTGTTCAAGTACGCCTGGAAGGTCGGTGTGGCTATGGAGGAGATTGGTCGGCACCCTGATCCCGCCCGTTTCTGGTGAGGTTTCCAACAAGGCTGGGCAGCCATCGAGCAGCGGACGAAAGACAAACACCAGCGCGTCAGTGATAAGATCAACGGTTTGCTCGAAGTTCTTCAAGAGCGGGCGCTGTGCATTAAGCTCATCGCGCAATTCCCACCACGCGGTGATTGATCGACGTTCGGTCCAGTCGATGTCCGGCAGCGTGAAATGTCCCTCGGCAGCCAGTAGGTCGATTGCCAGCTTTCTGACCACACCATGCTGCGGATGACCGGGCGGTATTCCAAGGGCTTCGGCTGCTCGATTTGCAGCCATCTCCGCGACATCCAACTGGGCAGACAAGGGGTCGAGCCCAGCACGGCCAAACAGCGCTTTGACCTGCGCATACAGCTCGCGGGTCTCGGTCTCATCACTGGACCGAAACAGGCCATGCACAAAGGCATGCATCCGTTGTGGCAGATGAACCGGCACCTCAGAGGCCTTTTATGATAACCTGCCGCGCTTCATCCTTGGAAAGTGGTTCGACAGTGTGTCGCTCGGTTCCATCCCAGTGCTTGGCGCTCTCCATCACTTGGCGCAGGAATGAAACAACGGTCCCGAGCCACGCTTCTTTGCGGGCCAGTTCAACCACGCTGTCACAGTTGAAATGCCGACCATGCAGGAGGTCTTTGACGTATATCGTTTCGCGCTTCTGGTGGTACCACCAGTATCCAGCACCGATTCCGGCAGCGAGCGCGATCAGCGCTCCCATCATGCCCATCTGGTTGAGCAAGACCATCGCAGCAACCATGGCTCCAATGCCGATGAAAACGGATTTTCGTAGCAGACCTGGTTGATCAGCAAAGATCAGAATGGCCTGATCGAACTTGTATTTTGAAACGATAGACTTCTCGTCTTCATCCAGCTCGATCTTGCCCCAGAGCTTGAAATTAACACCGCCAGAAGCAGCATTGCTCTGCTCACGATTGAAAAGAAGGTCCATAAATCCCCACCCTTAAATGACAATAAAATAACAGCGGTATCAAAGCGTTCTGGTGGGGGCGGGTCAAGAACGATTGTGGTGGGGGTTGTTTAGGGTCTGCGCGATTTTCAATCGCTCTAAGTGTATGAAGTCGTTCGAAATGGTCTTGGATTGTGTGACGCCTTTTGGAGGTATGAGACGGTATAGCTGGGGATTGGGGTTGGCGGTTTATGGGGATAGGGGTTTCGGCTTAATCTGGTTGCCAAATAGGTACGAGCTTGGGCTGTAAATTGTCTGGAAAGACAATCGCGACGCTTTGTCTGGCGCGGGTAAGACCAACGTATACTTTCGCAATGGTTAGTGCAGCCTCACCGAGGGCAGCGAAGTCACCAGATGATACAGCCTTGCGAAATGCCCCATGAGGAAACAACAACGTACGTTCGAAAGTCATCCCTTTCGCGGCTCCGTAGTTGAGCACTCCATCAAGGCTGGTTTTTGTTTTCGCGTCCAGTCGCATGGGCTGTGGCGCATACTTCGCTATGTAAGTCGGCACGTCAGATTCACGAACTGCATAGACGCCCTCGTGCCCAGTGACTGTTTCGTTCTTGGAAGTTGCGCTGGGCAGGTCTGGATACAGCTGGTCGGCTACGTTGCAAATCGATTGGACGCATCGGTGAGAAATTGAAGAGTAATTTAGGGTGCAAAGCTCGGCTTTATTCCACTCTTCAAACTTGCCGACAATGGCAGCACCAGAATATTGTTTGTTCCGTGCAGAATGGTTCGTCTTGTAGGTGCCTTGCCGAACATCGCCCACCAAAGAAAGATTGATCGAAGACTTCAAGAGAAGTTCAACTAGGTCGAGATCGTATCCAGCTAGGTCTTGCGCCTCGTCAATGTGGATTGACCCGTAGATTTCAGCGATCCGGTCCAGCGGGGCATTTTTTGCCACTGAAATGACATCACAGGCGAACTGCGAAACTTTGTCGCTGTATATGCCGGTGGGGCTTGAGAAATAGAAACGCTCGGTCGCAGACTTGGGAATACCCCTTGTCGATTGTCTGTTCACCCAAGTTAAACGACGCACCGGTCTGGCATCGAACATGGCCCGTTGATAGGGGCGCACAAAGTGTCGCATCAAGAACGTGAACCAGGTGAATATCTCGATATGCTCCGGCACGTAGCCGTGTTGTTCAACTACTTTCTCTCGGAGCTCGCGTGCACCGTTGATGGTGTAGGTTACCAACGCTTGGCGTGTCTTGTCGTTGGCACAAGCTTCGAAAGCTATACCGGTCGTCTTTCCTGAACCGGCGCATGCCACAGTGATCCGGTTAGGCGACGGCATCAGAAATGTACTTAGGAATATCCAGCACTTCGTTTGCCTCGAACAGCTGTAGTGCCACAGATGTTTTGTTGTTCTCCATAAAAGCTAGGAGTTCATCGTCGGTGGCAAAGTTCTTGTTGAGGATGCGGTTCAGTTTCTCGCGCCCATTCACAGCATGAATCTGGGGCTCCAAGGTCTTTAGACCCTCATCGCCCTGGTCGAAACAAATCCGCACTGAAGGTACAGCATCATAGGCTTCATATTTCTTCCTGACCGCGTCCACATCACCGTCGTTGTCGGTAACCACCGCCACATCCAGCTTCAGCTTCTCAGCGATCTCTAGAAAGCGCTTGAAAGCCAAAGAGTTCACCGTGATGATTTCCACCCCATCCTCAAGTGGCGATTTGCCATGGACCTGAGCGTACGCACGTTGGACAAACAGTTCGTCCGAAGGACCCTCAACCAGAATGGTTCGGCGAGCCAAAACCATTCGCAAAGTGTCGTGGCCGGGCAGCTTGAGAAAATAGTCGCGCGTACCTGGAGACAATTCGTTGATCCTGGTCGCGTTCGATCCGTTGAAAAGCAACGTGCGGTCCACGCCAAACTTGTTCAATACGAAGCTGCTGTGGGTAGCGGCAATCAGTTGCCGTTCACCAAGTCCAGCCACCACAGCGTCAATGAGAGCGCTCAGCTTTGAATGCGATAGATGGTTCTCTGGCTCTTCCAAAAGGACGATGGGTATCTCTTCACCTGCAACCATTGCCAACTTGATTTTGATGGCGTTCTGCTCACCCTTACCTATCTGGGAGAGTGGCACCTGGTCTATGTGAGGCAGCACATTCGAATCCCAGTTGCCGCGAGCAGTCATGTCCAAACCTACCGAAATATCGCGTTGCGTGATTTCTGCGACCCGTTCCTTCAGTTTGGAATTGATGGCCTTCACGTTTTCGTCGTCTTGAAACAGGTGACGCATGTATCGGTACGATACTGATATCTCCGCTTGCTGCTTTTTGGTAAGGACATCGCGTGCCGTATCGACAACGTACCGATTGGCCCCATGAGTGTCTCGAATGGCGCTAGGATCAATCAGAACAGATTTGACCGGTTGTGCACGCGGGTTGACCATGTTGCCATCAAAGCGTGTCCAGTCGACGTGGTAGAACTCTGTCGGAATGAGCGAAACGCGATCTTTTTGATCCAAGAACGAGGCATACTGTTCGGCACAGGCATCATCCAAGCAAATTCGCAGTGAAATACCCGAACGATCCAAACCCAAAGAGTTGTGTGTGCCGCGATAGTCGGCTGGCGCAGTATTGCTGAGGTAGAGCTCAATCAAGATTTCTGGCGCATCCGGTTTCTCCCCAGCCAGGACAGCATTCAGAAAGTCTTGGGTGGCTCCCAGGTTGAACAAAAAAGGATGAAGTTCGTATGCCGCAGGTCGTTTTTGTAACTGCCCAGTCAAGCACAAGTTAATGGCTTCCAGCACTGTGGATTTTCCGCACTCATTGTCACCCACGAGAACATTGAATCCGGTTTTGAATTCAATATCAGTGTCTCTCAAAGCTTTGAAATTTTTGACAACTAGGCGCTCAATCATAAAATTCTTAATCCAAAATAGGTTGTTAACTACAGCATACTCTTGCCACCAAAAATTGAAAGGATGGCCGGGTTTGCAACCCCGACCACCCAGCTCCTGAAATCAGGAGTGTCGGTTTGGCACTTCACGCTGCGCCAAGCGTTCTTGAAGCCAGTCTAGCACTTCACTCTCAACCCAGCCCACCCGGTTCGGGCCCAGCGGTACCCGCTTGGGGAATTGGCCTGCCTTTTCCAGCCGGGCTATGTGTTGTGGTGAGTACAGAACAAGCTCCTTCACCTGACGTTTTGAAAGTATCCTCATCACGAAGTCTCCATGATTGGAGAGCAACGCGATGCCCTCAGGTTTCGACAAGTCTCCCAAGAGCTCTGTATGCTAGGTCAAAACCTTCCTCTGATTCAATCAACATACGCCTGGCGGAACATAAGGGCGCATGCCATCGCAACAAAAAGGGTGGACTAGACGGGGGTCCGTAAATTTGTGACACCATTTTATCTTTTAAAATCAATTATATATGGGATTTTATGGTGCCCCCACACGGACTCGAACCGCGGACCTACTGATTACAAATCAGTTGCTCTACCAACTGAGCTATAGGGGCACGCGGCGGGGTTTAATCGCACAGGGGCGCTACGGCAAGTGCAAAAATGTCAAATTTTGACGATGTTTTTGAAGTTTTCAAAAGTCAGGGCGTGCCGCGCGCCGGGATCGGTGCTAACCCCACGTTATGCAGATCATTTTACATGCTGGCGCCCATTGCACTGACGACGACAGGCTTCTTCGCACGTTGTTCAAAAACACAGAAGATGTCGCGGATGCAGGTGTGGTCATGCCAAAGCCCTCCAGCTACCGCAAATTACTGTCCTCAGCGGTCAATGCGATTGCGGCCGCGGATCCTGCGCCCGATGCGCGTGAGGTTTTGCTGGATGCGATTCTGGGCTCTGTAGGGCCGGGTGTGGACCGGCTCGTGCTGAGCCATGAGAGCTTTTTCACAGTGCCCAAGATGGCGCTTGGCTCTGGTGTGATCTACCCGCGCGCAGGCGCACGGCTGGCGGACCTGCAGCGGCTCTTTCCCGGCGATCGGATCGAGCTCTTCATCGGTTTGCGCAACCCGGCCACGTGGTTGCCCGCGGTCTTCGATGCGACGCCGCATGACAACTTTGCCGAGTTTCTGAATGGTTGTGATGCCGCGCAGCTGCGCTGGTCGGAAATGATCCAGCGCTTGCGCATGGATGCCCCTGATGTGCCCATCACGGTCTGGTGCAACGAGGATACGCCCCTGATCTGGGGGCAGATCGCGCGTGAGCTCATGGGTCTGGACCCCGGCGTCAAGATCAAGGGCGCGTTTGATCTGCTGACGGAGATCATGAGCGCGGACGGGATGAAGCGCTTTCGCGCCTATCTGCACAAGCACCAGACTTTGACGGAAGTGCAAAAGCGCCGGGTCATGGTGGCCTTCCTTGACAAGTTCGCCCTCGAAGAAGCGGTCGAGGAGGAGCTCGATATCCCCGGCTGGACCGATGAATACGTCGATTGGATCACCAATGCCTATGACGAGGACATCTACCAGCTTTCCCGCATTCCGGGTGTGAGCGTCATCCAGCCTTGATCCGTCCTGCGCACCGATGCGCCCTATGGCCGCATTTTGCGCTGACATGACTACCCATTTCCACGAATTTACCAAGTATGGGAAAAGCCCTACAAGGCCTCCAAACACGCACCACCCGGGACAGTGCTTATGACAGACTTCAAGAAAATCCTTGTCGCCAACCGTGGCGAGATCGCGATCCGCATCATGCGCGCGGCCAACGAGATGGGCAAGAAGACGGTCGCCGTCTTTGCCGAGGAAGACAAGCTGGGGCTGCATCGGTTCAAATCGGACGAGGCTTACCGGATTGGCGAGGGGATGGGCCCTGTGGCGGCTTACCTCTCCATTGATGAGATCATTCGCGTGGCCAAGGAATGCGGGGCGGATGCGATCCACCCCGGCTACGGTCTGCTCTCCGAGAATCCCGATTTCGTCGATGCCTGCGCCGCCAATGGCATCACCTTCATCGGCCCCAAGGCCGAGACGATGCGCATGCTGGGCGACAAGGCCAGCGCGCGCAAGGTGGCCGAGGAGGCGGGCGTGCCCGTCATTCCCGCCACCGAGGTGCTGGGCGATGATTGGGACGCGATTGCCAAGGAGGCCGAGGCCATTGGCTATCCTTTCATGCTCAAGGCCTCCTGGGGCGGCGGGGGCCGGGGCATGCGGCCGATCCATGGGCCAGATGAGCTGAAGGAAAAGGTCCTTGAAGGCCGTCGTGAGGCAGAGGCCGCCTTCGGCAATGGCGAGGGCTTCCTGGAGAAGATGATCGTGCGCGCGCGCCATGTCGAGGTGCAGATCCTGGGCGACAGCCATGGGAATATCTACCACCTCTACGAGCGTGATTGCTCGGTTCAGCGCCGCAACCAGAAGGTCGTCGAGCGCGCGCCCGCGCCTTACCTGTCCGAGGCACAACGCGAAGAGCTCTGCGAGCTTGGCCGCAAGATCTGCGCCCATGTGAATTATGAATGCGCGGGCACCGTCGAGTTCCTGATGGATATGGAGACCGGCAAGTTCTACTTCATCGAGGTGAACCCCCGCGTGCAGGTCGAGCATACGGTGACGGAAGAAGTCACCGGCATCGACATCGTGCAGGCCCAGATCATGATCGCCGAAGGCAAGTCGCTCGCCGAGGCCACCGGCAAAGCCAGCCAGTACGACATCCGCCTCAACGGTCATGCGCTCCAGACCCGGGTCACGACGGAAGACCCGCAGAACAACTTCATCCCCGATTACGGTCGCATCACCGCCTATCGCTCGGCCACGGGCATGGGCATCCGCCTCGATGGCGGCACGGCCTACGCGGGCGGCGTCATCACGCGGTACTACGATTCACTGCTCACGAAGGTGACGGCATGGGCGCAGACCCCCGAGAAGGCCATCGCCCGGATGGACCGCGCCCTGCGCGAGTTCCGGGTGCGGGGCGTCTCGACGAACATTTCCTTCGTCGAAAACCTGCTCAAGCATCCGACCTTCCTCAACAATCAATACCACACCAAGTTCATCGATGAGACGCCGGAGCTCTTCCAGTTCCGCCGCCGCAGGGACCGGGGCACCAAGGTGCTCACCTATATCGCTGACATCACGGTAAACGGGCACCCCGAGGTACAGGGCCGGCCCAAGCCGCACCCTGATCTCAAGCCCGCCAAAGCGCCCGCGCGCAAGGTCGAGACGCCGCCTGCGGGCACCAAGACGCTGCTCGACGCCAAGGGCCCGCAAGCCGTGGCCGATTGGATGGCGGCGCAAAAGCAGCTCCTGATCACCGATACCGCCATGCGCGACGGGCACCAAAGCCTGCTCGCCACCCGCATGCGCTCCATCGACATGATCAACGTGGCCCCCACCTACGCCGCGAACCTCTCCCAGCTCTTCTCCGTCGAGTGCTGGGGCGGGGCGACCTTCGACGTGGCCTACCGCTTCTTGCAGGAATGCCCCTGGCAGCGCCTGCGCGATCTGCGCAAGGCCATGCCCAATGTCATGACGCAAATGCTGCTGCGCGCCTCCAACGGTGTGGGCTACACCAACTACCCCGACAATGTGGTGCAGTTCTTCGTGCGTCAGGCCGCCGAGAGCGGCGTCGATGTCTTCCGTGTGTTTGACAGCCTCAATTGGGTCGAGAACATGCGCGTGGCCATGGATGCGGTGATCGAGGCCGACAAGGTCTGCGAAGCCGCGATCTGCTACACTGGCGATATTCTCGATCCCGACCGCGCGAAATATGACCTGAAATATTACGTCGCCATGGGCAAGGACCTCAAAGCGGCGGGCGCGCATGTGCTGGGCCTCAAGGATATGGCGGGGCTCTTGAAGGCCTCTGCCGCGCGGCCCCTGATCAAAGCGCTCAAGGAAGAGGTGGGCCTGCCCATCCACTTCCACACCCATGACACCTCTGGTGCCGCGATTGCCACGATCATGGCCGCTGCAGAGGCAGGTGTTGATGCCGTCGATGGTGCGATGGACGCGCTCTCGGGCAATACTTCGCAACCCACGCTGGGCTCCATCGTCGAAGCCCTGCGCAATACCGAGCGCGACACCGGGCTGGACCCTGCCGCGATCCGCGAGATCTCCAACTATTGGGAAGGCGTGCGCGCGCAATATGCGGCCTTCGAGACGGGCCAGCAGGCGCCCGCCTCCGAGGTCTATCTCCATGAGATGCCCGGCGGCCAGTTCACCAATCTCAAGGCGCAGGCCCGCAGCCTCGGCCTTGAGGAGCGTTGGCACGAGGTCGCCCAGACCTATGCCGATGTAAACCAGATGTTCGGCGATATCGTGAAGGTCACGCCAAGCTCCAAGGTCGTGGGCGACATGGCGCTGATGATGGTCTCCCAGGGCCTCACCCGCGCGGAGGTCGAGGACCCCGACACGGATGTCTCTTTCCCCGATTCTGTCGTCGGCATGATGCGCGGCGATCTGGGCCAGCCTCCGGGCGGCTTCCCCGAGACGATCGTGGCCAAGGTCCTCAAGGGCGAAAGCCCCAATACCGAGCGACCCGGCAAACATCTCGAACCGGTCGATCTGGAAGCCACACGCGCCGATGTCATGGCACAGATGGAAGGCAAGGCCGTCGATGATGAGGACCTTGCGGGCTATCTCATGTATCCCAAGGTCTTCCTCGATTACATGGGCCGCCACCGGACCTATGGCCCCGTGCGCACCCTGCCCACCAAGACCTTCTTCTACGGGATGCAACAGGGCGAGCAGATCACCGCCGAGATCGATCCCGGCAAGACGCTGGAGATTCGCCTCATCGCCGTGGGTGAGACGCAGGACGATGGCGAAGTGCGTGTCTTCTTCGAGCTCAACGGCCAGCCCCGCACGATCCGTGTCCCTGATCGCAAGGCCCAGGCCAATGCGCCCAAACGCGCCAAGGCCGAAGCGGGCAATGCCAATCACATCGGTGCGCCGATGCCCGGCGTTGTGGCGACAGTTGCGGTCAAGTCGGGCGACAAGGTCAAGGAAGGCGACATGCTGCTGACCATCGAAGCCATGAAGATGGAAACAGGGATACACGCCGAACGCGATGCGGTCGTGGCTGCTGTCCATATTCAGGCGGGCGGCCAGATCGATGCAAAGGATCTGCTGATCGAACTGGAGTGATCCAGGGGCCCCGGCTGCGCGGTCTTGACCACTGTGCTGAGCTCTTCTCGCAAGGCAAAGGCCCCGCATGATGCCGGGGCCTTTTTGCATCCTGTGCAGCGCGTGTTGCGTCTCTGACCCGGTGGCCTCTGCTGTCCTGCGGTGGTAGACTTTGCGCGGGATGCTGCGGGGAGAGAGCGTGTGACTGCGACGGCGGAAACGACATCGGCAAGTGCCTCTGCGGGCGGCGCGGGCATGGGGGCCACGCTGTTCATCGGGCTCTCCGTGCTTGCCTTGATCACGCAGGGCGATCCCGAGATCATCTACGCCAATCCACAAGTGACCATGGCCGATGTGCGGCTGGATGAGGCGCAGGAGGCTTTGCCCGCGAGCGTGGAAATGGTCGCGCCAAAACCCGTAGGCTTTGAGGACCGCGCGGTGGCTTTGGCCGCGGTGGACGAGATGGCCCCGTTGGCCCCGCCCGTCGTGCAGGAGATCCGGACCGTGGCGCAAGCCCCGGGCGCCCTGCGCGCGCAGGTCCAATTGGCGCAGATCGGCGCGGCTCCGAGCCCGGACAGGTTGATCTTCACAGCGCCGGACAGATGGCCTGCCACCGCGCCGCTGGCGCAGCCCACATCCCGCGCGACGTCGCCCGGGCTCGATCCCGGGGCCACACCGGTGCCCGCACCGCTCATGGCGCGGCTCACCGGCGATTTCGTGCGCCTGCGTGTGGCGCCAAATGTGGGTGCCGCGGAAATTGGGTCGTTCGACACAGGCACCCTTGTCACTGTTCTGGAGCAGGAGGGCGCGTGGTGGCGCCTGAGTATTGCAGGGCAGGAGGGGTGGATGTTCGCCCGGTATCTGGAGCCGCTTTAAGGCGTGGCGCTCAGCGCGCGGAAGTGTGTTTGTCCGGATTGGATGGATGTTGCCCATGCGCGTCACTCGGGTTTGAGCCGGTCAAACGCCTGTTGCGCACCCACCGTGCGCGCCGCATCGCAGCGCAACACCCAATTTGTTCGATTTGAGGGGGAAATCGCACAAAAGCCCCCTGTCGCCAACGATGCGCCCGCGCACGAAGCTCCCCTTGCGCTGGCCCGGCAGACGCGCTTTTTTCGCGAGGGGGAGGCGCTCATGCACAAGATTCTCATCTTCACGGATATCCATATTGTCGCTGAAGGCGAGACCATCATCGGCCTCGATCCCTCCGCCCGGTTTGTCGCTGCTCTGGATCACGCCCTTGCCCATCACGGGGATGCTCAGGCAATCTTCATCGCCGGAGACCTGACCCATCATGGACGCCCGGAAGAATACGCACGTCTCAAGGAGCATCTCGACGGCGTGCCCCTGCCTGTCACCCTGTTGTTGGGAAATCACGACAATCGGGCCAATTTTGCAAAGGTGTTTGCCGATCAGCTTTGCGCCGAGACTGGTTTCTCTCAATCAATTCAGGAGTTTGGGTCTTGGAACGTGATCGGATTGGATACGTTGCATCCCGAGACGGAACCCTATCATGGGGGCCATCTCTGCGCGGATCGCATGACCTTTTTGCGCAAGGCGCTGGACGCGGCAGGGACGGCCTCCACGCTGGTGATTCAGCACCATCCGCCAATGCCACAGGGTTTTGACGGCATGGACGCCATCGCGCTCGACAATGGCTCTGAGGAGCTGGCGATTTTGGCCCATGCTGGCGTGGATCACCTGATCTGCGGCCATGTGCACCGCACGATCTCCGGCGTGGCGCAAGGGGTGTCCTACTCGATCTTCAAAAGCCCGTGCCATCAGATGCCGATGGTTCTGGGGGAGGGCAGTTCGGCGTTGTCTGTTGATGAGCCGGGCGCCTATGGGATTGTTTTATTGGGAGAAAAGCAGATCATTGTGCACAGCGAGGACGTGGGCCTGAGTGCCGATCAGCCCTCAGAGGATTCGTCTTCCGGGAGCTGACATCGCGCGAGCGGCGGGATAGGCGCGCACAGCGTAGGGCCTTTCTTGAGCTGTGCCGCAGGTTTTGGTCGCCCAAAGTCGGGATGGTACAAAAAAACCGCTCTCTTCCCCAACTTTCCTCTTGCAGCCTGCAGCGCTAGGGCCTAAATCCACCCCACCCAAGGAAGCGGGCGTAGCTCAGGGGTAGAGCATAACCTTGCCAAGGTTAGGGTCGGGCGTTCGAATCGCCTCGCCCGCTCCAATTATCCAAAGCTTTTCAGTTGGTTGACTTGAACCAACTGGGCTTTGGTTTTTTAATTTCAGACGCGCATGAAAGAGTGCCAAAGGCGCAAATGCGTCTGGCGGTGATTCCATTTCTTTGATCATCGCAACCGAAATCGTGAGACCTGTGATGTTGGCGCGCCCTACGGGTTGCAACGGCTGCTTGCTGCATGGCGCGTCTCATGTCGCCATGCGGTAGGGATTTTTTTGGGGGCACGTCTCTAAGTGTGTGGCGCTGCAAGGCACGCAAATGCGCTCCTAGTCTTTGGAACCGCGCTTGCCCGGTTTTCCTTTTCCCTTTGCCGACAGGGCCTTGGCAGCTGCGCGCGCCTTGTTCTTTTTGCTGTTGGGCTTGCCAACAGGAGGTTTGGGCCCCTTGGGCTTGCCCGGTTTGGTGGGCCGTGCGTCACCACCCCGTTTTGCAGGGTCACGGGCCGCAGTGCGCGCGGTTGCGTCGCGCCGTGGTGCCGCCTTGTTGTGCGTGGCCGGGTCGCGCGGTTTGCGCGCGGGTTTGGCATCGCCTTTGGGAGCAGGTTTGGCGGAAGACGCGGGTTTGTCCGACCGGCGATCCTCGTTGCGCGGCTTGCGGGGTTTGTCGTCGCGCGGTGCACGCTCGAAGGAGCCTTGCGGTTTGCGCGCGTCGCCGGGTCGTCCTTTGGGTGGGCCTTTGCGCGGGGGCTTGCCAGCGCTGTGGCTCAGATCAGGCGCTTCGGCCAGCTGTGTGAGCACCTGACCATCTTCGACGACCATGCCCTCGCCGATCTGCGCCAGAAACCCAGGAACGCTCGTCTCTTTTATCTGAACAAAGGAGTGCTCATGTTGGATCCGAATGGCGCCAATGTCGTCCTTCGTCAGGCCGCCCGCTTTGCACAGCATGGGCAGGATACGGCGCGGCTCCGCGCCTGCATTGCGCCCGCCGGACAGGGAAAACCAGACGCTTGGCCCGAACTCTACGCGCGGTTTGGGCTGCGCATCCACATCGGAGAGTTCCTCAGGCACAGAGCGCGCCGCGCGATAGAGCCGCAGGTAGGCCGCGGCCAGTTGGTCTGCCGTGAATTGCGCGGTCAGCTGTTCAACGATCTCCGCCTCGGAGTTTTCGATCTCCGTTGCCCAGGTTTCATCGGCAAACATGCGTTCTTGCTCGCGCCCGTTTACCGCGTCCGCTGAAGGAGCATCGCCCCACTCCGCTTTGAGCTTGGCCATGTGCAAAATGCGCTCGGCTTTCTTTCGGCTGCGCTTTGTCACGATGAGCGCGCTGACGCCCTTGCGGCCTGCGCGGCCTGTGCGCCCGGAGCGGTGCAGCAAGGTCTCGTGGTTCGAGGGCAGCTCCGCATGCACGACGAGGTCGAGATTGGGCAGGTCGATCCCCCGCGCGGCGACATCCGTGGCCACACAGACCTGTGCGCGTCCATCGCGCATGGCTTGCAGCGCATGGGTACGCTCATTCTGAGACAGCTCGCCCGACAGTGAGACCACATTGAAGCCCCGATTGGACAGCCGCGCCGTCAGCCGGGCGACCATGGCGCGGGTATTGGCGAAGACAATCGCATTGGGCGCGCGGTGATAGAGCAAGGTGTTGATCACGGCCTTGTCAGTGTCGTGCTCAGCCACATGCATGGCTTTGTAGGTGATGTCGGCGTGCTGCTGAGTCTCGGATTTGGCGATGACGCGCTCGGCATCCTTTTGATATTGCTTTGCCAGCTGCGAGATTGATTTGGGCACGGTTGCGGAGAAGAGCAGGGTCTGCCGGTCCTCAGGTGCTTCGGAGAGAATGAACTCAAGGTCCTCGCGGAACCCCAGATCCAGCATTTCGTCCGCCTCATCGAGCACGACGGCGCGCAGCTGCGACAGGTCAATCGAGCCGCGCATGATGTGATCGCGCAGACGCCCGGGCGTTGCGGCCACGATATGCGCCCCACGCTCCAGCGCGCGCCGTTCGTCCCGCATGTCCATGCCGCCGACGCAAGACGCGAGGACGGCATTGGCCTTGCCATAGAGCCAGCTCAGCTCGCGTTTGACCTGCAGTGCCAGCTCCCGCGTTGGCGCGATGACGAGGCCCAGTGGGGCATCAGCACGGCCAAAGCCCGCGTCATCGCTGAGCAGTTGCGGCGCGATGGCCAAGCCAAAGCCCACGGTTTTGCCCGAGCCCGTTTGCGCCGAGACAAGGAGATCGCGTCCTTCAAGCTCTGGAGCGAGAACTGCGGATTGGACGGGCGTCAACTCGGTGTAACCCTTGGCGTCGAGGGCATCTTGCAGAAGTTTTTTCAAGGCGTGGTCTTTTCTCTCGGGGCCGGAGGGTGGCCAGTATTGCCCCGCTGCAGGCGCGGTGGGCACAAGCGCGGGGTGATAGGGGAGAATAGGGGCCTTGTATAGTCCGCACGTCTTGCGACATGGCGTCGTGGTGTCCCGCTCAGCCGCGCGGCAGGCGCAATTCGGGGTCGTATGGTGCGTCCTTGATGACCGTGGCGGGCACCATCTTGCCGCAGAGATCGAGCATCATTTGCGTGCCAATGGCGCTCTCGCTGGCTTGCACAAAGGCATAAGCGAGGTTCTTGCCTGTGCGGTGCCCCCAAGCGCCAGATGTGATCGTTCCGATCACGTTTGTCCCGTCCATGAGAGACGCGCCAGGGTGCGCAGGTGCTGTGCTGTCATGGATCAGCAGGCTCACGCGGCGATTTTTGGGGGCAGCCTGTGCGCGCTGCGCCAAAGCCTCCCGCCCCACGAAGGCGCCCTTGTCCATCTGCACAAAGCGACTGAGCCCTGTCTCAAAGGGATCAAACTCCGTCAGGATGTCAGCCTTCCAGTGCAAGAACCCCTTCTCCATCCGCATGGACTCGATGGCATGGGCGCCGAAGAGTTTGAGCCCATGGGGCGCACCGGCGGCCCGCAGCGCCGTATAGGCGGCATAGAGATGTGCATTGGGGACGTGGATCTCATAGGCCAGTTCGCCGGAGAAGCTGACGCTCATAACAGTGGCGGGCACAAATCCCACACAGCATTCGCGAACGGACAGCCAGGGGAATGCCTCACTGGACCAATCGCCGCGCGCACAGGCGCTCAGCACGTCGCGCGATTGCGGCCCGGCCAGAAGAAGGATCGTTTGATCGTTGGTTAGACTGCGCAGCTGCACATCTTCGTGCGGGCTCAAATGCGCGGTGAGCCAGTCCATGTCATGATACTCCGCCGCGGCGGCCGAGCCGAACCAGACCCGTTCAGGCCCGCGTGCGGATGCAGGCAAGTTGGCAATCGTGGCCTCGGTTTTCAGCATGCCCTGTGGGGTGAGCAGATACGACAGGCCGACACGCCCGGCGGCTGTTTGAAGGCGTCCGCAGGTGAGCCTGTCCAGAAAACTGTGTCGGTCGGGGCCAGCTATTTCGATGCGATTGAACCCGTTGATTTCCGCCAGCCCAACGCCCGATTGCACGGCGTGCACTTCGCGCGCAACAAGATCGAAGCTTTCATCAAAACCGAACCCATGGGTGACGCGAAATTCCGGCGCGGGTTTGAAAAACTCCGCGCGCTCCCATCCGTTCACGACGGTGCATGCAGCGCCTTCCGCAGCGAGCACGGGGGTGAGCGGCGTTGTCTTGGCCATGCGGGCTGCCGGGCGGTGTTCATTGGGGAAGTGAAAGCGGAATTCGTTTTGATAATCCTCAATCGCCTTGAGGGACGTGAGCTCGACCGTGGCGTGGCCGGTGAAGCGTCGCGGATCAATGACCCAGGTGTCATGGCAGGCCTCGCCATGCACGATCTGTTGGGCCAGCAACCAGCCGTGGCCGCCGCCTTCGCCGAGCCCCGCTCGCAACCCGATGATGCAAAAGGCATTACGTTTGCCCGGAATGGGCCCGACGAGGGGGGCTCCGTCAATTGTGTAGGTGATCGGGCCGTTCACGATCCGCTTGATCCCGGCCTCCGCCAAGGCAGGCATGCGCGCAAAGGCTCCCTCCAGAACGTCCATGACGCGCTCCAGATCATCCGGGCACAGATCATTCGAGAAGTCCGGCGATATTCCATCCATGCCCCAGGTCCGGCAGTCCTGCTCATAAAAACCCACGAGCAGGCCATTCTTTTCCTGTCGCGCATAATAATCCGAGATCGGGCAGCGCAGAAGCGGCATACGGTGGCCAGCCCCGACAATCGCGGGGATGTCATCTGTCACGAAATACTGGTGCTCCATGGACGCGACAGGGTGGCTGACGCCCATCATTGCGCCCACCTCATTGACCCTGTACCCGCAGGCATTCACGACGATATCCGCGTCGATATCGCCTTGTGTTGTATGCACGGTCCAGGTGTCGTCGGAATGCTGGGTGAGGTCAGTGACGGCCGTCTGCCGGTACACTTCTGCGCCGGCCCGCCGCGCATGGAAGGCCAGCGCCTGACAGAGCTGTGCGGGATCGATGTCACCATCCTCGCCGTCCCATAGCCCGCCCAGAAGATTGTCCGTCGAGATCAGCGGATGTCGGCGTGCGCATTCCTCGGCGTCGATGACCTCATAGGTGACCCCCATGCCCCGCGCCATAGAGGCAAAATGGCGGTAGCCCTCCATTTGCGCCTCAGTATTGGCCAGCCGGATGCCGCCATCGCCATGGTGATAGCCCACAGGGTAGTCCGGATCGTCACGCAGTTTCTGATAGAGAGCAATCGAGTGGCTCTTGAGGCCGACCATCGTCTGGTTCATGCCGAAATTCGTGACCTGAGCTGCCGAATGCCACGTGGTCCCGGAGGTGAGTTCATCGCGCTCGATCAGCACAACGTCCGTCCAGCCTTCCTGCGTCAGATGGTAGAGCGTGGAGCATCCCGCAATGCCGCCTCCGATGACGGCCACCTTTGTTCTCGATTTCATCCGTGTTGCCCCGTTCTGTCGCACATGTCGTTTGCGGAACAGCATCCGCGCTCAGCCTGTCCAACTCTGGTCCAAAAGCGACGGATCGGAGGCGTTGTGACTGTACGAAAACGCGGCGGCCGCCAGGAGCGGCTGGCACAGCGGGCGGCCCCTCTGGCGGTGCATCCGGCGCCGCCGGGAGCGCCGGGCGGGACTTATCGGCCATTGTCTGAGGCGGATCTGCGCAGGATTTATGACACGGCGTTGCGCTTGCTCGAAGATCTGGGCATGGGCGACGTGCCTGCGCGGTTGCGAGACGATCTTTTGGCCTGCGGCGCGGACCTCCGCCAGGACGGTCGTCTCAGCTTTCCATGCGCTTTGACAGAAGATGCCATAGCAGGTGCGGCACAACGCTTTGTCCTGCATGGCCGCGACGAGGCACGATCCATCGAAGTGGGCGGCGATCGCGTCTATTTCGGAACCGGAGGGGCTGCGGTTCAGACGCTTGATCTTGAGACCGGGCGCTACCGACCGTCCACGCTCGCCGATCTGCACGATTTTACGCGGCTGCAAGACGCTTAAGACAATGTGGCATGGTTTACCCGCTGTTGTGTGGCCACCGATGTGCCGGATGTCTTTGAGCTGGATGTGAATACCGTCCATGCGCTTGTGCGGGGGACAACAAAGCCTGTGGGCACGTCCTTTACGCTGGCGGCCCATGTCGCGCCAATTGTGCATATGCTCGATATCGTGGCAGGCGGCATGGGGGCATTTGCCAAACGCCCCTTTCTCAAGGCGCATATCAGCCCCGTTATCTCGCCCATGCGCTACGGTGAGGATGCTGTGGACGTGGTCTACGCAGCCATCGCACATAACATTCCCCTGTCGTGCATAACCGCGGCCCAAGCCGGCGCAACCGCACCTGCCACACTGGCAGGCTTTCTGGCGCAATCATTGGCCGAAACGCTGGCAAGTCTTTTGATGGTGCATGCAATCCGTCCTGGCCATCCGATGGTGTTTTCCAACTGGCCCTTCGTGATTGACTTGCGCACAGGCGCGTTCAGCGGTGGCGGTGGCGAGACTGCGCTGCTCAATGCCGCCTCTGCTCAACTGTCGAACTGGCTCAATCTGCCCTCTGGCGTGGCAGCGTCCATGACGGATGCCAAAGCCATTGATGCCCAATACGGAAGCGAGAAGGCCATGACGTCGCTGGCCGCCGCGCTCTCGGGCGCAAACCTGATCTACGAGAGCTCGGGCATGACTGCGGCGCTCCTGGGCGCGTCCTTTGAGGGGTTTGTGCTGGATGATGAAATGCACGCCCATAGCTACCGTGTGCTGCGCGGCATCGAGGTCAATGATGAAGCTTTGAACGTCGCGGCGATTGCTGCCTCGGTTCTGGGAGATGGCCACTTTCTGGGGGCAACCCAAACGCAAGATGCCATGGAGCGGGACTATTTTTATCCCCGCATCGCCGACAGGGACCCGCCGCGCGCCTGGGAAGAGGCGGGCGCGAAAGAAGCGTGGGATCGGGCGCGGGCGCGCGCGAGGGACATTCTGGCATCCCATCGGCCAACCTATCTCAGCGCCGCTCAAGAGGCAGGCATTCGCGCCGCGTTTCCGATAAAATAGAGCCAGCATCACGATATTGCAGCGCCGCTGAGACCTGCGTATTCGTCCAATCTGCCTCAAAATTTTCACGCTGCACACTTGATCGGCGCAAAATTTGCCGTTTTGATCAAAATATGAGCGGCATAAGAACATATCTTGCAGGTGTCTTGATTGTGCTTTGGGCGCCGCCCGCCGTGGCGCTCCCGCCTTTGGCGCAGACCTTTGCAATCTGTTCCGGGCAATTGTCGGCTGAAGTGACACATGCCTGGGTCATCGGCGCGGACAGCACCCCCCTTGAAGCCCAGCGGGCGCAGTTTCTTGCCATGCTCGACGCCGTGGTCACGGAGGACATGCGGCCCGAAGCACTCAATCTGCGGATTGAGGCCAAGGTGGCCCATGCGGACCTTCTCTCGACCATTTCGTTCTCTGGCGATCCCGCGCGGGCCGTTTGGGCAAGCGCGCGTGCGACATCGCAAATCGAGGCCTGCGGCAGCATGCTTCTTGGTCAGTGAGTCGCGCTAAGGCCACCGAAATCGCCTTCTGATTGATCAATTCTTGGGCGAACGTCCCAAAAGCGATGAATATCTTTGCAGACGATCAGCGATTGAGGGGTATTTGCCGGCGGGCATTCTCGCGCTGCCCACAGATTGCGCCAATGGTGACCCGACGGGCACTGCTGCCTGTTTTGACCGTGCGATGGTGCTGGCCTGGAACTCCACTCACCACCGTACTCCGCAACAAGATTGCGTGAGCGTCATATGGGACTGCAAGGACCATTTCGCAACGGCTCACGCGACGTACCGCAAAGGGAATTGCGATGACCAAGATGCTACTTCACTCAACAGCCGCGGCGGCTCTGCTCGCGGGCTTGCTCCCCATGACAGCACAGGCGGCGGATTGCCCCATCAAGGTTGGGGTGCTGCATTCGCTCTCCGGCACGATGGCGATCTCGGAAACCACGTTGAAAGACACCATGGAAATGCTGGTCGAACAGCAAAATGAAAAGGGCGGCGTGCTGGGTTGTGAGTTGGAAGCTGTGGTCGTCGATCCAGCGTCTGATTGGCCGCTCTTTGCCGAGAAGGCCCGCGAGTTGCTGAGCGTGCATGAAGTTGACGTGATCTTTGGCAATTGGACATCCGTCAGCCGCAAATCCGTGCTCCCCGTGATTGAAGAACTGAACGGTCTTCTGTTCTACCCGGTCCAATATGAGGGCGAGGAAAGCTCCAAAAACGTCTTCTACACCGGCGCTGCGCCGAACCAGCAAGCAATCCCAGCCACAGATTACTTCCTAGAGGAGCTGGGCGTTGAGAAATTCGCGCTTCTGGGGACCGATTATGTCTACCCGCGCACCACGAACAACATTCTCGAAAGCTATCTCCAGCAAAAGGGCATCGCCAAGGAAGATATCTTCGTGAACTACACCCCCTTCGGCCATTCCGACTGGTCCAAGATTGTGGCGGATGTCGTGGCGCTTGGGGCGGATGGCAAGAAGGTTGGTGTGATCTCGACGATCAACGGTGATGCGAATGTCGGCTTCTACAAAGAGCTCGCGGCCGCGGGTGTGTCTGCGGATGATATTCCGGTCGTGGCCTTCTCGGTTGGAGAAGAAGAGCTTGCCGGGCTGGATACGACCAACCTCGTCGGCCATCTCGCAGCCTGGAACTATTTCCAATCTGCCGACTCCGAGGCCAACGAGGCCTGGGTCGAGGCCTGGAAGGCCCGTATGGGAGAGGACCGTGTGACCAATGACCCGATGGAGGCCCATTACATTGGCTTCAACATGTGGGTGAACGCCGCGACAGAAGCCGGCACGACAGATGTCGATGCTGTGCGCACGGCGATGTACGGTCAGGAATTCCCGAACCTTACAGGCGGGACTGCGGTCATGCTGCCGAACCATCACCTCGCCAAGCCTGTTCTCATCGGTGAAATTCAGGATGATGGTCAGTTCGACATCATCAGCCAGACCGAGGAAGTCCCAGGCGACGCATGGACGGATTTCCTTCCTGAATCGGCGGTTCTGGTCTCCGATTGGAAAGAGCTTGGTTGCGGGATGTACAACACCCAGACCGAAAGCTGCGTGCAGATCAAATCCAACTATTGATCTGACAGACATGTCTGCGCGGGGCCAAACCCGCGCAGACACTTGACCCGTTCCCGTCCCAAATCGAGCCTCCCATGCGCTTCTTCATTCGTGCCTCTTTGGCAATCCTTGTGTCGTGCCTGACGCTGATCCAGCCCGTGCATGCCCAAAAAAGCGATGCACCGATACAGCTGTTGTTGCAGGAATATGGCGAGATCATCGCGAAGTCATCCCGCCGTACGATCGGACCCGCCATCGAGGGGCTGACGGCAAGCGGTTTGCCCGAAGCTCAGATCGTTCTGGAGCGTTGGCAGGCCAAGGAAATGTGGTTCGAGAAAGACACAGGCCTCTTTGTCTTTGCCGAGGAGATTGACCGGGATACGATCCGCATCTTTGACGTCGCCACCGGGGTCGAGATCGGGCCTGTCCCCGACAGATCATTCAAACAGCTCAAGCCCAACTCCGGCATCCGTGGGATGATCGCTGCCGCGCTGGTGCAATTTCAACTGAGAGCGCCCGATCCTGAAGAGCGCAGCATCGCGCTCGATGCGATTGAACGCGATGCAAAGGCCAGCCATCTCGCGGCGTTGCGCGCCGCGATTGATGGGGAAACGGATCCGGCGCTGGCCGAGCGCAAGCGCCGCCTGGAGCGTCTCCTGACCATTCGCTTCGATCCCGATGATGCCGTGCGCATTGCCGCGATTGAGGGATTTGCGGGAGATCTGGGCGTAGATGTCCGCGCTGTGCTCAATCCGCTGGTGGCGACGCGTGTCGCATTTGCGGAGACGTTGCCGGAGGGCGCAGTGGCCGTAGAGCCTGGCTCTGAGCGATTGCCGCGCATGGAGGCCTACAATCTGCTGGTCGAAGATGGCGTGGCGCCCGCCCTGTTGCACAATGATGCCGTCAAGGAGACCCTCGTTGCGCATATCGACGGGACAAGCGTTGCGGGCATACAGGTCGCCAGCTTGAACACCGATGAGGCGCGTGCCCTTGCCTATGCGGCGCTGGCAGAGCAGGGCCTCGCCCCACCGCTTGTGACAGAGGCAGACGTGAGCGAAACGCTCGACGCCTACAGCTTTTTTGAGGTGTTCACGAGTGCGCCAGTGCCCGTCGCATTGGCCGCACAAGTCGTTCTGCAGGACATCGAAGCCGCCGTCGCCCTGAACCAAACCGCAGATCTCGCTCTTGACGCACTGTCCCTCGCTTCGATCTACTTTCTCGCAGCAATTGGCCTCGCCATAACCTTCGGCGTGATGGGTGTGATCAACATGGCCCATGGTGAGTTCATCATGATGGGCGCCTACACGGGCTATGTCGTGCAGCTTTTCGTGCCCGATTATACGCTGTCAATCCTGCTCGCGATCCCGCTGGCCTTTATGGTGACCTTCGCCGCAGGCGTGTTGCTGGAGCGCACGGTCATCCGCTGGCTCTACCACCGCCCGCTGGAAACGCTGCTGGCGACCTTCGGCGTTTCTATCGCGCTGCAGCAAATCGCCAAGAACATCTTTGGGACGCAGGCCCGCCCGCTGACCGCCCCGGGCTGGCTTGATGGCTCATGGGTGATAAACGATATCGTCTCGATCAGCTACATCCGCATCGCGATCTTCGTCCTCGCGCTGCTTTTCCTCGCGCTTTTCCTCTTCGTGATGAACCGCACACGGCTGGGCCTCGAGGTCCGCGCCGTGACGCAAAACCCCCGTATGGCGGCGTCGATGGGGATCAACCCTGACAAGATCAACATGCTCACCTTTGGCTTCGGCTCGGGCATCGCCGGTATCGCAGGAGTGGCCATCGGGCTCTATGCGAAAGTGACCTCAGAGATGGGCGCGGACTACATCGTGCAAAGCTTCATGACCGTGGTCGTCGGCGGCGTCGGCAACATCTGGGGCACGCTGCTGGGCGCCACCATGGTGGGCAGCCTGCAAAAAGGCATCGAATGGCTCAACCCCTCCAATACGCTGGCCGCACAAACCTACATGATCCTCTTCATCATCCTCTTCATCCAGTTCCGCCCCAAAGGCATCATCGCCCTCAAGGGCCGCGCGGCGGAGGCCTGATCCCATGACCGACACCACCCTTCATCTTGCCAAAAAAACTCCGGGGGGGAGCGCGCCTCAGCGCGCGGGGGGGCTGGCCCCCCTTCCAGGCGACGCCGGAGGCGGCGCAACCCAACCCTTCGTACTGCGCCACCCCTCGTTGCTGATCTTCATCGCTTGCCTTGCCGTTTTCACGCTCACCATCACTGTTTTGGCCGAAGGCGTCGGCATCGGCGTGATCTCCACCTCCTTCGTCAAAACCCTGGGCAAGACTCTCTGCCTCTGCCTCGTGGCCCTCGCGATGGATCTGGTTTGGGGCTATTGCGGCATCCTCAGCCTCGGACACATGGCCTTCTTTGGGCTCGGTGGTTACGCCATCGGCATGTGGCTCATGTATGCCCGCACCGAATTGATCGTTTTGGAGAACCTCGCCAACGCGCCGCTGCCCCCCACCGTTCAGGAAATCTCGGACGGGATCGCTGGACAGATCTTCGGGGTCGTGGGCGCATCTGAGTTTCCGCCCATCTGGGCGGTGGCCCACTCGCTCCCGCTGCAACTGGCCGCAGTGGTGCTTGTCCCGGGCCTGCTGGCCTTTGTCTTTGGATGGCTGGCTTTCCGCAGCAGGGTCACAGGCGTCTATCTCTCAATCCTGAGCCAGGCCATGACACTCGCGCTGGCCCTCTACCTCTTCCAGAACGATTCAGGCCTGCGCGGCAACAACGGCCTGTCCGGCCTGCAAAACCTGCCCGGGCTTGATGCCGTACCACAATCCACCGTGTCGATGTGGTTCTTCTGGGGCTCCGCGCTTGCTCTGGGGCTGGGCTATTTGCTCTGTGTCTGGCTGGTCTCGGGGAAATTCGGCTCCGTCATCCGCGCCATCCGCGATGACGAGACCCGCGCGCGCTTTCTGGGCTATCCCGTCGAGGCCTACAAACTTGTTGTGTTCACGCTGACCGCCGTGATCGCTGCCATCGCCGGCGCGCTCTATTATCCGCAAGCGGGCATCATCAACCCTGCCGAGCTTGCCCCCATCGCTTCGATCTATCTCGCGGTCTGGGTGGCCATCGGCGGGCGTGGGCGGCTCTACGGCGCGGTTATCGGCGCGGCCTTCGTCAGTCTTGTGTCGACATGGTTCACCGGTGGGCAGGCGCCTGACCTCAATCTGGGCTTTGCCACGGTCAAGTGGGTTGATTGGTGGACGGTCCTGCTCGGGGTCTCTTTCGTGGCCGTGACGTTGTTCGCCCCGAAAGGCATAGGCGGTCTCGTGGACCTCTGGACGGATCGGCAAAGCCCTAAACGGCGCGGTGCGCCGCTGGGCCCGGACGCTGGCGCATTGCAGGAACAGGAGGCTGAAAAATGAGCACGCTTCTCGAGGTCTCGGGTGTTTCCGTCTCGTTTGACGGCTTCCGCGCGATCAACAACCTGTCCTTTCAAATAGGCGACGCGGAAATGCGCGCGGTCATTGGGCCCAATGGCGCTGGCAAGACGACTTTCATGGACATCATCACCGGCAAGACACGACCGGATGAGGGCCGTGTTCTCTGGGGTGAGAAATCGGCGTCGCTGCTTGCCATGTCCGAAAGCAAAATCGCCCAGCAAGGGGTTGGGCGGAAGTTCCAACGCCCCACGGTCTTTGAGGACCAGAGCGTTGCCGACAACTTGATGCTGGCGCTGAAGAAGAACCGCAGCCCGCTGGCTGTCTTGTTTTTCAAACCCTCAGCGGAAGATCACGAGCGCGTTGAAAGCCTGGCTGCAGAGATCGGCCTGGCACCCGCTTTGAGCCGCAAGGCCGGTGAGTTGAGCCATGGTCAAAAGCAATGGCTTGAGATCGGCATGCTGCTCGCGCAAGAGCCGAGGCTTTTGCTCGTCGATGAACCTGCGGCGGGCATGACACCTGCGGAACGTGAACAGACGACGGACATCCTTGTGGAGGCAGCCAAGACACGTGCGGTTGTTGTGGTCGAGCATGACATGGAATTTGTGCGTCGTCTCAATTGCAAGGTGACGGTGCTGCACGAAGGCTCGGTCCTTGCCGAAGGATCCATCGATCACGTCACATCCGACGAGAAAGTCATTGAGGTGTATCTTGGCAGATAATGTCCTGCAGACCGAAGCGCTCACGCTTCACTACGGCGGAAGCCAAATCCTTCACGGTATTGATCTCGCGGCTGCGCGCGGCGAGGTCACCTGCGTCATGGGGACCAATGGTGTGGGTAAAACGAGCCTGCTGAAGGCCATATCGGGCACCCATGTGCGCTCGTCGGGTCGATATCTTCTCGATGGGGAGGAAATCGGAAAAGCCAGCGCCCACGCTTTGGCCCAGAAAGGCGTCGCGTATGTGCCCCAAGGGCGGGAAATCTTTCCATTCATGACCGTACAGGAAAACCTTGAAACCGGGTTTGCTTGTTTGCCGCGCCCCGAACGCAAGGTTCCTGAAGAGGTGTTTGATCTCTTTCCGATCCTGAAGGACTTCCTCCATCGGCGCGGCGGCGATCTGTCGGGGGGGCAACAACAGCAATTGGCCATCGCGCGCGCTCTTGTCACAAAACCCAAACTATTGCTGTTGGATGAACCGACCGAAGGCATTCAGCCAAACATCATCCAGCAAATCGGCCGGGTCATCTCCCAGCTCCGCGATGCAGGCGAGATGGCGATTGTTCTGGTGGAACAGTATTTTGACTTCGCTTTTGATCTGGGCGATCGGTTTCTCGTCATGGAGCGCGGCACAACACGGATTTCGGCCCGTACCGGTGAGATCAAGCGTCAGGAGCTGCTCGAGGCGGTCTCTGTGTAAGACCCCGTGACATAGCCCACATTTCTTGCCAAAACCGCATCGAAAGCAGTGCGAGGCAGAGACCCATGGAACTCGATCATATCGCAATTTCCGGCCAAACGCGCGACGCGGCGACACAGCATGTGGCGCAGTTGTTGGGCGTGCCGCTGCAAATGGGGGGAGAGCATCCGCATTTCGGAACGCACAACACGCTGCTCGGGCTGGAGGATGGGCTCTATCTTGAGGCAATTGCCGTGGATCCGGCCGCAGCGCCTTTGCCTCACGCGCGCTGGTTCGGTCTGGATGCCTTTGCCGGGGAGCCGCGCCTGACCAACTGGATCTGCCGCGTGGATGATCTCGAAGCAGTGGTCGCGGCCCTGCCGGACGCGGGAGAGATCGTTGCCTTGACGCGTGGCGATCTGCGCTGGCGCATGGCTGTTCCACAGGACGGGATGTTGCCCTATCAGGGCATGTTTCCCGCATTGATCCAATGGGATGGCCCCCACCCGGCGCCGCGTTTGACGCAACAAGGGGTCGCGCTGACAGCGTTGCGGGTTTTCCATCCGCAAGTCAGTGAGATTGCTCAGGCGTTGCAGCCCTGGCTCAACGCGCCGCTCATTGAATTTCTGCCGGGTCCGGCCCGGCTTGAGGCGGATTTCGAGACGCCACAGGGCAAGGTCACCTTGCGATGATCGTGCGTCAGGCCCGGGTCGCAGATGCCGCGGCCATTGCAGCGCTGATAAATCCCGTTGTCCGGGACACCAGCATCACGTTCACGACCGAAGAGAAAAATCCGGAGAGCCTCGCCCAAGCCATTGACGCGCCCGGGAGCAGCTATCACGTGGTCGAGCTGCATGGGCAAGTTGTTGGCTACGCTTGCTATTTTCCGTTTCGCAACGGGCCGGGCTATGCCCATACTAAAGAGCATTCCATCGTTTTGGCACCCGAGGCCCGCGGTCATGGTGCCGGGCGCGCTTTGATGGCAGCGCTTGAAGCGCATGCGCGGGGTGCCGGCGTGCATTCTCTCTTTGCGGGTGTTTCAGGGGAAAATCCGGCCGGCGTCGCGTTTCACGCCAGCATCGGATTTCAGGAGATAGGGCGCTTGCCGCAGGTCGGGCGCAAGTTTGATCGCTGGATGGATCTGATCCTCATGCAGAAATTCCTGTAGGCCGGAGCGTGGTCCTTGTCTCCTCAGTAAGAAATTGTCTCTGACAAGCCTGCACCGACGTCTTATACTGTCCCCATGTCACTTTGGACCCGGATATCGGATGCTCTTTCCGCTCTGACGAGCGGTGAAAGCCTGTCAGCCGTCTTTGAGCGGTTGCGCACGCCGCCTGAGCGCAGCGTGGCCTTTACCATTGCGGTGATCGCACTTGGGGCGAAAATGGCCAAGGCCGATGGCCTCGTGACCCGGGATGAGGTGACGGCGTTCCGGGAGGTGTTCCGGATCGCGCAGGAGGATGAGCCGCAGGCCGCGCGCGTATTCAATCTGGCGCGGCAGGACGTGGCCGGGTTCGAGGATTATGCGCGGCGCATTCGCGCGATGTATGATCAGGGTGGCCCGGCGATCTGCGATCTGATGGAGGGGCTGTTTCACATCGCGGTGGCCGATGGGGTGTATCACCCCAACGAAGATGCGTTTTTGGAACGTGTGGCCGAGATCTTCGGCCTGCCAGATGCGGAGTTCATGGCCTTGCGCGCCCGTTTCGTGCCCGATGCGCCCAAGGATCCCTACACGGTTCTTGGCGTGCGCCCTGACATGGCGCTCAGCGATATTCGCAAAGTCTGGCGCGAAGCGGTCAAGGAAAGTCATCCCGACCGCATGCTGGCCCGCGGCGTTCCGGAAGAGGCTGTTCAGATGGCGGAGCGGCGCATGCAGGATATCAATCAGGCCTGGGAAGAGATTTCCGCGCGCCATTCAGAACCTGCGTGAGGCAAAGGGCGCGTGCGATTTGCCACTTATAACGTCGAGTGGTTCGACGCGCTCTTCGATGATGCAGGTCAATTGCACAATGACGACACGTGGTCTGCGCGCCATGACGTGACCCGGGCGGCCCAAACAGAGGCGCTGGGGATCGTGTTCACCGCGCTGGATGCGGATGCCATCATGATTATCGAAGCGCCGGACACACACCGCACGCGTGACGGCGTGAAAGCGCTTGAGACCTTCGCGGCCGCGGTCGATTTGCGCGCGCGCCGCGCTATCCTCGGGTTCGAGAACACGACGCAGCAGGAAATCATGCTGCTCTACGATCCCGATGCGATCAGCGTCAGGCACACACCGCTTGAGAGCGCGGATGCCCCCCGGTTTGACGGGACATTTGCCATCGATCTCGATGTGGACGCGAGACAGGACAAGGTCACCTTCTCAAAACCCCCTCTGGAGCTGGCGGTCACCACCGCCAAAGGCACGGAGATGCATCTGATTGGCGCGCATCTCAAATCCAAAGCCCCCCATGGCGCGCGTACGCGAGATCAGGTCATGCGCGCGGCCATTGCCAATCGGCGCAAGCAATTGGCTCAGGCGATCTGGCTGCGCCGCAGGATCACATCACATCTGAATGCCAAGCGACCCCTCATGGTGATGGGGGATCTGAACGATGGTCCTGGGCTTGATGAGTATGAGGCCTTGTTTGGTCGCTCTTCTGTCGAGATTGTGCGCGGAGAGACCGACGACGCCAGTCTCTTGTACGACCCCCACGCGGCCCGTGCCTTGCAAAGACGTCTGGCCGCACAGCCCACCACCGCGCGGTTCTACATTCGCGAAGAAGAGCGCTATCTTCAGGCTTTGTTGGACTATGTTTTCGTGTCTCCTGATCTGAAGGGTCTTGGCGGCACGTGGAGAGTTTGGCATCCGTTTGATGATCCCGGATGCTGGCGCACGCCAGAGCTGCGCGAGGCTTTGCTGACAGCGTCGGATCACTTTCCGGTCACTTTGGACATAGACGTATGACGCTGCCCGGGCCGCTCTGCAACGGCGCGCGCCGTGAGTATCAGACAAGAGGACAATGGCCATGAAAGTCGCCACAGCGGCCTATAAAATGGATTTTCTGGGATCGTGGAACGCGTACGAGGACAAGCTGTCGTCGCATGTCCGCGAGGCTGCGGAGGCCGGGGCGGAGCTTCTGGTATTTCCCGAATATGGTGCCATGGAGCTGGCCACGCTTGACGGGCGCGAGGCAGCGCTGGATCTTGAGCGTAGCCTCCATGTTGTGAGCGACCGTGTCCCGGAGGTGGACGCCCTGCATGTCATGCTGGCCATGGAATACGGCGTGCATATCCTTGCGGCGTCTGCGCCTGTGTTTGACGGGGGCAAGCGCCCGGTCAACCGTGCGCGATTGATCACGCCCGAGGGCGCTGTTGGTGTGCAAGACAAACAGATCATGACCAAGTTTGAGCGCGACCCCTGGGGCATTGAAGCCGGTGGTCCGCTGCGCCTTTTCGAAACGTCCTTGGGCCGCATTGGCATTTTGATTTGTTATGACAGTGAATTCCCCCTGCTGGGCCGCGCGCTAAAAGAAGCGGACCTGTTGCTTGTCCCCTCCTGTACCGAAGCGCTCTCGGGGTATTGGCGTGTGCGCATTGGCGCGATGGCACGTGCGTTGGAGAGCCAATGCGTCTCGGTTATGGCATCGACCGTCGGGGCATGTCCGTGGTCGGAATCGGTTGATTTGAATTCAGGCGCAGGCGGCGTGTTTGGGCCGCCTGATCTCGGCTTTCCGGAAACGGGCGTTCTCGCAGAGGGTGCGCTGAATGTGCCGGGCTGGACCTATGCCGAGATTGATCCGGAGGCGATTGCAGCGGTTCGCCGTCATGGCGCGGTGGCCGGGCGCGCGCATTGGACAGAACAACAGGGGCGTGACGGTGAGGTCACAATTGTGCCCATGACGCCACAAAAGCCTTGAAAACCGGGCGCCAAGCGCTCACTTAGGCGCACGCGCCTGATTGGCGCAACTGTAACCAAGGAGAGACCATGGCCAAGGAAGAACTGCTCGAATTCCCCGGTGTCGTAAAGGAACTCCTGCCGAACGCGACATTCCTGGTCGAGCTGGAAAACGGCCATACGATCATCGCTCATACGGCAGGTAAGATGCGTAAGAACCGGATCCGCGTTTTGGCGGGTGACAAGGTTCAGGTGGAAATGACACCGTATGACCTGACCAAGGGTCGCATCAACTATCGATTCAAATAAGCTGTTTGCGCTCCAATCCATTGCATTGGAGCGCCCGAGGCGTTGCGGCAAAGGCATGACGGCGCTGAAGGTCAGGGGACGCACATGACATCCCAACCAAAACTCGTGCTCGGCTCCGGCAGTCCGCGCAGGCGCGAATTATTGGGTGTTCTGGGTGTTGCGATCTCAGAGGTGCGCCCTCCCGACATTGACGAAGACCCGCACCCGCGCGAGCTGCCGAGGGCCTATTGCGCGCGCATCGCCCGCGAAAAGGCGCAGGCCATGTCGCTTACGGATGATGAGATCGTGCTTTGCGCAGACACAACTGTGGCGCTTGGACGACGCATCATGGGCAAACCTGCCGATGCCGGAGAAGCCGCGCAGTTTCTTCACATGCTTTCGGGGCGCCGCCATAAGGTCATCACCGCCGTTGCGGTGCGGCGTGGGGATCAGGTCTGGTTTCGGGATGTGGTCTCTACGGTGCGGATGAAACGCCTGTCTGATCTGGAAATTAACGCCTATCTCGCCAGCGGCGACTGGCAGGGAAAGGCAGGCGGCTACGGTATTCAGGGGCCCGCAGGCGCCTTTATTCCATGGATCGAGGGATCTTACCCCGCCATCATGGGCCTGCCTCTGGCGGAAACGGCGCAATTGCTCGCAGCAGCGGGCTATCCGATGTGGAGACAGGCATGACCCGGCAAGTGCTATTGGATCATCTGGGCGAGGTTGAAGCCGCGGCTTTGCTCGTGAATGGCAGGCTGGAAGACCTCTTGCTCGATGGCGTGGACGTGCGCCCCGGGGCTATCTACCGCGCGAAGGCGGATCGTCCCATGAAAGGGCAGGGTGGTGTCTTTTTGAGTGCGCCGGACGGGCCGTTGTTTTTGCGTCAGATCAAGGGCTTGAAGCAGGGTGAGACGCTTTTGGTGCAGGTCAATGCGCGGCCGGAACCCGGCAAAGCACCCGCGGTAACGCAAAAGGTCCTCTTCAAATCACGCTATGCCATTGTGACGCCTGACGCGCCGGGCTTGAATATCTCGCGGCAAATCAAGGATGAAGCGCTGCGAGATACTCTGCTCGAGATTGCCCATGACGCGATGGAGGGCAGCGCGATGGGGCTCATTCTGCGCTCTTCCTGCGCAGAGGCCGATGCAGATGACATTGCCGATGACGTTCTCGCTATGCGCGATCTGGCGCAGAATGTGAGCCAGGATACGTCGGGCGCGCCAGATCTTCTGGTAGAAGGCGATGGCCCTCATGCGCTGGCATGGCGCGAATGGCAGGCGGATGAAGTGATCACGGAGCCGGGCTCATTTGCCGAGCATGGTGTCCTCGAAGAGATCGACGCGCTCCAGCGGGCCAAGGCAGGCGCGATGTTTATTGAGCCCACGCGCGCATTTGTAGCCGTGGACGTGAACACCGGGGGCGACAGCTCGCCCGCCGCAGGTCTCAAGGCAAATCTCGCCTGCGCGCGGGGTCTTGCCCGGCAGCTCCGGTTGCGCGGGCTGGGGGGGCAAATTGTCGTGGATTTTGCGCCCATGCCCAAGAAAGATCGTCGCGCCGTTGAGAGCGCGTTGCGCTCCGCTTTCCGCGCCGATCCCGTTGAGACGACCCTTGTCGGCTGGACAACTATGGGACATTTTGAACTGAACCGCGCGCGTCTGCGCGTCCCGCTTTCGGAGGTACTATGAGCTGCCCGATCTGCGCCAAGGACACTCAAAAAGACTACCGGCCCTTTTGCTCGAAACGCTGTGCCGATGTTGATTTGGCGAAGTGGATGTCAGGGTCCTACGCTGTGCCGTCGACCGATCCCGAGGATGCCGAGCGCGCGATGGATGAGCTGGATCAAACGCGAAAGCATTAAAGTTTACCGATACGCCACTTTGAAACTTCGCATCTCTTGCGGCTTTTCATTGACATGACTTCACTCGCGCGTAGCTTTGTAACAAGGTTAATGAACACAGAACGCGGGGACGCTCATGAAGATTCTCAAAGCAGCCGGTTTGGCAGGGGTACTTGCTCTGGGCGCAACGCAAGCCATGGCATGGGGCGACATGTACATGGGCGATCAAACGGAAAACAATCCGAACTCGATGCCCGTGCAGGCGTATCACGGGCCGAATTACTGTCCGGCCGGTTTGCAGCCGATCGTTATGGGCGGTGTGATTTGTTGCGGGACGGCGGATCAGCCCGTTCAAATGTCCATGCCCAAGAAGGGTAAGACCAAAACCCACTGAAACCGGTGGCCAGTCGGGGCTGAATACCCTATTGGCAAGCCTGAGCGGGCCGCGTATACGCGCGGCCTGATTTCGTTTGAAAAGGGTCTTGTCATGGTCGGCAGTGCAAATCTCAACATCATGATGAAAGCTGCTCGCAAAGCCGGGCGCTCGTTGGTCAAGGACTTCCGGGAGGTGGAAAACCTGCAGGTGTCCATGAAGGGCGCGGGCGATTTCGTAAGCCGGGCGGATCTGGCGGCTGAAGAGATCCTGCGCGAAGAGCTGCGCGGCGCACGTCCGACCTATGGGTGGCTGGCCGAAGAAAGCAGCGCCGAAGATGGTGAAGATCCCACGCGCCGCTGGATCGTCGACCCGTTGGACGGCACGACAAACTTTTTGCATGGCCTGCCACACTGGGCCGTTTCCATTGCCCTCGAGCATAAGGGCAAAGTCGTGGCCGGCGTTGTGTTTGATCCTGCAAAAGACGAGATGTTCTTCGCCGAAAAAGGGGAAGGCGCGTGGATGAATGAATCGCGTCTGCGCGTATCCGGGCGATCGCGCATGATTGAGTCGATCTTTGCGACGGGGCTGCCGTTTGGTGGCCGCTCTGATCTGCCCGAGACCTTGCAGGATCTCGCACGCCTGATGCCGGCCTGCGCCGGGGTACGGCGTTGGGGGGCGGCAGCTCTCGATTTGGCCTATGTGGCTGCGGGCCGCTATGAGGGCTACTGGGAGCGCCGTGTTCAGCCTTGGGATATTGCGGCAGGTGTCATCATCCTCAAGGAAGCCGGAGGCCTGATCGAGCCCATGAATCCGGACGGCGATATCCTTGAAGACGGTGAGGTTGTTGGCGCCAATGAAGCGATTTTCACGAATTTCGCAAAGGTGCTGAGAAACAATTAAGTCGTTTTCGACTTAAACGCGCTTTGAGAATTTCAATTAACGTATCGATTGAATTGGCGCTATATTGCGTCACTTATTAAGGATTTATTAACCTCATTCCGCGAAAGATCGCCAATTCATTAACCAGTTTTTGGTGTCCTATTGACTGAAGCTGCGCAATCGCATTTAGCGTTCGCCAGACAACTGGGGAAAATGATGATGGACCTGAATTCAATGGATCTCGCGGAGCTCAAGAAACTTCGCAAAGATGTCGACAAAGCTATCGTGAGTTTTGAGGCGCGCAAGCGGAAGGAAGCCCTTGCGGCTTTGGAAGCCAAAGCGAGCGAGATGGGTTTTTCCTTGTCGGAACTGACCGGCAAATCCACGCGGAGCGCATCGGCGCCCAAGTATCGAAATCCCGATGATGCGTCGCAGACCTGGTCGGGCCGGGGCAGGCAACCGGTCTGGTTCAAGAACGCTCTTGAATCTGGTCAATCTGCGGAAGACTTGTTGATCGCCTGAATTAAAAAAAGCCCCGCTCAGCGGGGCTTTTTTCTAAAGCTATGCTATCGGCTCAGCCAATGGCTGCGGCTTTGACGTCTTCGTCAATATACGGCAGGTATTGTTCGAAGTTGTCCGCAAACATTTGCACCAGCTTTCCAGCCTGTACATCATAAGCCGCCTTGTCTTCCCAAGTTCGGCGCGGATCCAGCAGAACATCCGGCACACCCGGAACATCGACCGGTACATCAAAACCAAAATTGGCGTCTTTGCGAAAGGCGGCTTCTGCCAGGGATCCATCCAATGCAGCTGTCAGAAGTGCGCGCGTTGCCTTGATTGGCATCCGGGATCCTTGCCCGTATGCGCCCCCTGTCCAGCCGGTATTGACCAGCCAGCAGGTCGCACCGTGTTTTGCGATTTTCTCCCGCAGCAATCGACCATAGGCTTCCGGTCTGCGGGGCATGAAAGGCGCGCCAAAGCAGGTCGAGAACGTGGGTTCCGGCTCCGTGACACCGCGCTCTGTCCCGGCGACCTTCGAGGTGAAACCGGACAGGAAGTGGTACATGGCCTGTGCAGGCGTCAGGCGTGCAATGGGAGGCAGAACACCGAAGGCATCACATGTCAGCATGATGATGTTTTTCGGGTGCCCGCCCAAGGCAGAGGTTGACGCGTTGGAAATGTTTTCCAGCGGATAAGCGCAGCGCATATTGGCCGTCAGACTGTCATCCTCGAAATCCAGTTCTTTCGTCTCTTCGTCGAAAACCATGTTTTCGATGACAGTGCCGAACTTGGATGTCGTTGCAAAGATCTCTGGCTCTGCTTCGGGATTGAGATTGATTGTCTTGGCGTAACAGCCACCCTCAAAATTGAACGTCCCGCGATCTGACCAGCCGTGCTCGTCGTCACCGATCAAGATACGGGCAGGATCGGCAGACAATGTCGTTTTGCCGGTCCCGGACAAGCCAAAGAAAATCGCGGTATCGACGGGATTGCCAACAGCGTGATTGGCCGAGCAATGCATCGGCATGATGCCTTTCTCGGGCAAGAGATAGTTCAGAAGAGTAAAGACAGACTTCTTGTTCTCACCGGCATATTCCGTCCCGCCAATCAAGATGAGCTTGCGATCAAAATTCATCGCAATCACGGTATCCGACCGGCAATTATGACGCTCCGGGTCTGCCTTAAAGGTCGGGCAATTGATGACCGTGAAATCGGCTGTGAATTCGTTGAGCTCTTCGCGGTCAGGACGGCGCAGCATGTGGCGAATGAAAAGCCCGTGCCAAGCCAATTCAGTGATAACCCGAACGTCAATAGCATGCGCGGGATCGGCGCCGCCAATCAGGTCTTGCACGAAATAATCGCGCCCCTGCATATGCGCCAGCATATCCTCGTAAAGCGCATCAAAGCCCTCGGGGCTCATCGCGGCATTGTTCTCCCACCAGATATTGTCGGCGACAGAAGCGGTTTTGACGACGTGTTTGTCCTTGGGAGAGCGGCCTGTATATTTGCCAGTAGACACCAGAAAGGCGCCTCCATTGCCCAAAGTCCCTTCGTCGCGCCGCAGGGCTTCTTCGATCAGGCTCGGTTCCATCAAGTTGTAATAGACTTGGCCCAGACCTTTGATCCCCTGATCTTCAAGCCGGAAATTCGGGTTTACCCGTCCAAGTGTCATTGTGATGTCTCCTAAGGTGCGCTCTGCGCGATTGAACCTTCAGGCACCGAGAATTCGGCTTTAGCGATGTCGCCTGATTTGCCGGTCTTATCATGCCGTTTTGTGGCATGAATAGGACGCAAACGCACAGTTAGCGCCACCACCAACAAGTTTAGCGCAATCATGTTCGCCCGCTGTTCTCATGTGTTCTGGCGCGGCCTGTTTTTAGGCATTCGTTCGTACTTTTGAGGTTTTCTGGTCACGGATCGGCGGCGCGATTCGTGGTTGGGTATTGATTGCCCCGGAAAAAGAGGTGAGTGTGGCCTAAAAATAAGGCAGCCGAGTAGTATAAGGACAGCAAAATGTCTAAGATCGCCCTTGTGGACGATGACAGAAATATTCTGACATCCGTAGCAATGACCCTCGAAGCGGAAGGCTTTGAGGTTGAAACCTATAATGATGGCCAGCAGGCTTTGGATGCGTTTAATCGCAAACTGCCTGACATGGCCGTGCTGGATATCAAGATGCCGCGTATGGACGGCATGGATTTGCTCCAGAGGCTTCGCCAGAAAACATCGATGCCCGTCATCTTCCTGACGTCGAAGGATGATGAAATCGATGAGGTCTTGGGGTTGCGCATGGGCGCCGACGATTACGTCAAAAAGCCCTTTTCACAGCGTTTGCTGGTAGAGCGCATTCGTGCGCTCTTGCGCAGGCAAGATGCGGTCGCCGGCGACGAAGTTGGTGATACCGAAGAAACGAAGATCATGGAGCGCGGCGAGTTGCGCATGGATCCGCTGCGCCATTCCGTAAGCTGGAAGGGGCAGGAAGTCTCACTGACGGTCACGGAGTTTCTTCTCCTGCAAGCGCTCGCTCAGCGGCCCGGTTTTGTAAAAAGCCGCGATCAGCTGATGGATGTCGCCTACGATGATCAGGTCTACGTTGATGACCGGACCATCGACAGTCACATCAAACGCTTGCGCAAGAAAATGCGCACTGTGGATTCTGAATTCTCGGCGATCGAAACCCTGTACGGCATCGGTTACAGGTATAACGAAGAGTAACTGCTCGAATTGAGGGCTGACGCGTGACGGACACCGGCATGCGGCGTAACGGCGATGTCGTCTTGGGAGACGACTGGGTTGCGCCCAATGGCACCGTTGAAAAGGAACTCCAGGCCAGCCGTGCGCGGCGGGGCTGGATCCCTTTGCGTCGCTCGCCCCTGACGCGCAAGATCATCACGTTCAATCTGATTGCGCTGAACATTCTCGTTGCTGGGATCTTATATCTCAACAGCTCTCGGGACGGTCTGGCGACGCAACGCGCGACGGCATTGGTGGGCGAGGCTGAGCTCATCGCCGATGTCTTTGAAGCTCAACTGCCCGTCGGGGCCCCAGTTAGCTTTGCAACCGGTGACGGAATCGATGTCGGCCAGACCCTGTCCGGACTTGATTTGCGATCTGGTGTGGATGTCTTCGTCTACGATGTTTCCCGAAACCAGGTGGGCGCCATTCGCGCATCCGAGCCACAGGCAGACGACGAGGAAGCCTCGCCGACGCTGATAACTGACTTTCTGAGTGCAGTTTGGAATGGATTGACCACAATGCTGCGCGGGGAGGCCATAGACCCCGAACAGCGCTTTGTGAAAGACATCGAGAAGCTGGTGAGTGTCAGCCTGAACGGCGATACCCGGGTTGAAACCGGTGAGGCGGTGGACGGGTCAACCGTGTTCTCTGTTTCTACCCCGGTGTGGCAAAATGGCGATGTTGTTGGTGCTGTAGCTCTCGTTTCGGCCGCGGGTGAAATTGACAAGCTCGTACGATCCGAGCGCGAACGCGTTTTGCAGATGTTTGTGATCGCGACCATCGTATCGATAGGTTTGTCTTTGGTGCTTGCCTCTACGATATCGAACCCGATTTCCGATTTGGCGGATGCCGCGGAGCTGGGCCGAGATCGTGACCGCGGAAAAGCCAACGGTGGACGGGTCCGCATTCCTGATTTGACCGCGCGCCCTGATGAAATAGGGCGATTGTCCGGTGCTCTGCGCGGCATGGTCAACGCCTTGTACGACCGGATTGATGCCAATGAGCAATTTGCGGCGGACGTGGCGCATGAAATCAAAAACCCGCTTGCATCATTGAGGTCCGCTGTGGGCACGATGCGTGTCGCCAAACGTGAGGATCAGCGCGAAAAGCTCTTGAACGTGATCGAGCATGACGTGCGTCGCCTCGATCGGTTAGTCAGCGATATTTCCAATGCTTCGCGTCTGGACAGCGAGCTCGTCAAAGAAGAGCAAACTGAGTTCAACCTGCTCAATATGCTCGACAATCTCGGGCAGTTTTTGGGGGAAGACGCTCGAAAACGTGGTATCGAATTCATTACCGACCTGCCTTCAGACCCGATCCATGTTCATGGACTCGAGGCGCGTTTGGCGCAGGTCTTCGTCAATCTGATCACAAACGCAATATCTTTCGGTCAGGATGGAGATGCGATCCGCATCTGGGCACGGCAACGCGAAACGCGCGTGTTGGTTGTGGTCGAGGATACCGGGCCTGGCATTCCCGAAGAAGCGTTGGGCAAAATCTTCAAGCGCTTCTATTCGCATCGCCCCGAAAGCGATTTTGGCAACAACTCGGGCCTCGGTCTTGCGATCTCCAAGCAGATTGTGGAGGCCCACGGCGGTGTAATCTGGGCCGAGAATATTCGCCCGACAGAGGCTGACATCACGTCAGAGCCGCTCGGTGCGCGGTTTGTCGTGGGTCTGCCGCTTTAGCACAATGCCCAAATCGGAAAGCGAAATTCTGCATGCCACGTCTGTTGCATGTGGTGCGGTAGCCGTTCTGATTTGCGGCGCCTCTGGAACAGGAAAATCAACCCTTGCCTGGCGGCTCATCGCGCTTGGAGGCACTTTGATTGCAGATGATCAAACCGAGCTTCGCCTTTCAAAAGGAGGTCTCTTGCTGTCTCGCCCCGAATCTTTGCCGCCGCGCTTGGAAGCCCGTGGCGTAGGATTGATCCCCGTGCCTGTGATGAAAGGGGGCGTGCCGTTGCGTTTGGTGATCGACATGGATCACGTTGAAACAGACCGGCTCCCCCGCGAAAAAACGCGCGTGTTTCTCGGACACAAGGTCCCATTGCTTCACAAGGTGGAACAAGAGTATTTTCCGATGGCGATTTGGGCCTATCTCGATGGCTGTAGAGACGACTGATTGAGACCGCCGGATAAATGTCACTTCTCCTACCCTCCGACCATCCGCGACTGGTTTTGGTGACCGGCCCTTCCGGCGCGGGGCGGTCTACTGCGCTCAACGCGTTGGAAGATCTGGGATTTGAAGCGATCGACAATATCCCCCTCAGATTGATCCCGCGCTTGTTTGATCGCGGGGCTCAGATTGGGTCGCTCGCGCTTGGCATTGATGTCAGAAATCGCGACTTCAGCGTTGATACCCTGTCTGCCGTGATGGTCGATCTGGCCAATTCCGAGGGCTACGGGCCCGAATTGCTCTATCTGGATGCGCCGATGGATGTCTTGTTGCGGCGGTACTCTGAAACGCGCCGAAGACACCCTCTCGCGCCGGATGGTTCACCGCAAAGCGGTATCGAACGAGAGATGGAACTTCTGGCGCCCTTGCGGGCCATGGCGTCTCGCCTGATTGAGACAAATGATCTCTCGCCCCATGACTTGCGGTCAGAAATACAAGCCGCGTTCGGCATCGCCTCTGACCAGCCTTTGGTGATCTCAATAAACAGTTTTTCCTACAAGCGCGGCCTGCCGCGCGGTGCGGATCTGGTGTTTGATTGCCGTTTCCTGCTCAACCCCCATTGGCAGGAGGAACTGCGCGCCTTTACCGGACAGAACGAAGATGTCGTGTCCTACATCGCGACAGATGACCACTACCGCCCGTTTCTGGAAAAAGTGACGGACCTTCTGCTGTTCCAGTTTCCGGCCATGATGGATGAGGGCAAGGCTCATGCGCTGGTCGCATTTGGATGCACCGGCGGCAAACACCGCTCGGTTGCCGTTGCGGAAGCGGCGGGGTCCGCTCTTGCGAATGCGGGCTGGCGCGTGTCAATTAGGCATCGTGAATTGGACCGGCGCGCGGAACTCAGCGACCACGCACCGGAAGTTCAGGGGAGTGCCGCAGAGTGATCGGCATTGTAATTGTGGCTCACGGGCAATTGGCGCAGGAATACCTTGCTGCCATAGAGCACGTTGTGGGGGCACAATTGGGTGTCGTGGCCGTTTCGATTGAGCCGGATCATGATCGCGCTTCAAAGCAATCCGAAATTTGCCAAGCCGCCGACGGGGTCGACGATGGGCAGGGCGTCGTGATTGTCACGGACATGTTCGGCGGCTCGCCGTCCAATTTATCTCTGCAGGCGTGTCGTCCCGATGATCGCCGCATTCTTTACGGGGCAAACCTGCCCATGCTGATCAAGCTCGCCAAGAGCCGCAAGATGAGCGTGCCCGATGCCGCACGCGTAGCGATCGAAGCTGGCCGCAAATATATCGACAGCCAAAACGTGGCCCCGGAGTGAGTTTGCCAATGTCCGAGACAACACACCGCACATTGCCCATCGTGAATGAGAAGGGTTTGCACGCGCGCGCATCCGCAAAACTTGTGGAAGTTGTAGAAGGTTTTGATGCGCAAGCGGAGGTGAGCCGCGATGGTATGTCTGCCTCGGGTGATAGTATCATGGGCCTTTTGATGTTGGCAGCGTCGAAAGGAACCACTATTGAGGTTCAAACCGACGGGCCTGACGCCGTTGCTTTGGCAGATGCCATTGAAACGCTGGTGGCGGACCGTTTTGGGGAGACGTTTTAGCCGTATCCAAACGGCGTGGATCGAGGGAAGTCGACCAAGTTATGGTAGAAACGACCCAGCCATCAGCACTGCGGGCGGAGCATAGACCCCCTGCAAACGCGCCCTACGACAAGCGCAAGCTGTCCTATGCCAATACGTTTACCAACCCGTGGAAAGCCAACACCATACGCGCGATGGAGTGGCTCACCGGGAAAATTCCGCTCCTCCGCCTCGTGCGGCGGTTTGAACGCATGGGGCCTGCGGAAGGCCAGGCTTTCTGGAGCCAGGCCCTTGGCTTGATGAAGATTGAGCTTCAAACGCCGCCAGAGCAGATTGCCCGCATCCCCGCCAAAGGCCCCGTGATTATCGTGGCAAACCACCCCCATGGGCTGGTCGATGGGATGGTGTTGGCCGAATTGATCGGGCGTGTACGCGAAGACTATCGCATCCTGACACGGTCGCTGCTGACAGGCGTGTCGGAGATCGAACAATTCATGATTCCGGTCCCGTTTCCGCATGAGGAGGACGCGCGCGAACAAGGCCTGCTGATGCGGCAACGCGCCATGGATCACTTGAAGCAAGGCGGCGTGGTGGTCCTCTTTCCATCCGGATCCGTCGCGGCGTCCGAGACGTATTTCGGCAAGGCCGTTGAGGCCGTCTGGAATCCGTTCACGGCTAAATTGATCACACGATCCGGTGCGACAGTGCTGCCGATCCACTTCCCGGGTCAAAATTCGCGCGCCTATCAAATAGCCAACAAGCTCTCGGCGACCTTGCGGCAGGGCCTTCTGATTCATGAGGTGATGCATGCCTGCGGGCGACCGCAGAGCCCGGTGATCGGTGAGCCGATCCTGCCGGACGAGATCGAGGCCTGGCAGGGCACGCCGCGCGAGATGATGACATGGTTGCGCGAACGCACGATGTCATTGGGTGAGTGAAGCCTAGCGGGTCGGTACAGGCGTTTCGCCACGATAGTCATAGAATCCGCGCTGCGTCTTACGGCCAAGCCATCCCGCTTCTACATATTTGGTCAGCAGAGGGCAGGGGCGGTATTTCGTATCCGCAAGGCCATCGTGCAGCACGTTCATGATCGCCAGGCAGGTATCCAGGCCAATGAAATCGGCGAGTTCCAACGGCCCCATGGGATGGTTCGCGCCCAGTTTCATCGACTCGTCGATAGATTTCACCGATCCCACGCCTTCATACAACGTATAGACGGCCTCGTTGATCATCGGCATCAGGATGCGGTTGACGATGAACGCCGGGAAATCTTCTGCGCTCGCGGAGGTTTTGCCCAACTTGTCCACGACCGCTTTGCAAGCCGTGTAGGTTTCCTCATCGGTCGCAATTCCCCGGATCAGTTCGACCAGTTGCATGACCGGAACCGGGTTCATGAAGTGGAACCCCATGAACTTTTCGGGGCGATCAGTGCGGCTGGCGAGGCGCGTGATCGAGATTGAGGATGTATTGGACGTTAAAATCGTATCTGGTTTGAGATGCGGGAGAAGATCCTCGAAAATCGCCTGTTTGACAGTTTCGCGTTCTGTCGCCGCTTCAATCACCAGATCTGTCTGGCCGAGATCTGCCAGCTTTAAGGTTGTCTGAATGCGGGCCAAGGCTTCGTCTTTGGCGCCTTGCGTGATCTTTTCCCGGCTGACCTGGCGATCCAGATTGCCGGAAATCCGCGACACCGCGCCCGACAAGGCATCTTCCGACACATCATTGAGAAGCACATCATAACCCGCCAGCGCCAATACATGTGCAATCCCGTTGCCCATTTGGCCCGCGCCAACGACGCCTATCTTGCGAATTTCCATGATCTGGTCCTCGTGTGGTTCCCGGGGCGACTCTGGCCTGTGTCCCGGTCTGGTGCAAGACTGAGCACCCGAATTCGCATGACTTCTCATCAATTTGTCGCATTAGCCAAATCGCAAGGCTTTTGCGCGAATCCTACCATCGGGTGAAAAAGGAATGGTGGGTTATATGACCTATGAAGCTAGGGGGGCCTTGGCCCCGGACTATTTGCCGTGCCGGTATGGGGCATCTCGATTAATGTTTCGTGGCCCCAAACGTCGTTTGGAGGGTGAATTCATTGCGGTCTTGGGCAGCACCGAGACCTATGGAAAATTCATTGAAACGCCTTACCCGCGTATTTTGGAAGATGGCATTCAGACACCAGTGGTGAACTTTGGATGTTTGAATGCCGGTGTGGATGCATTTGCACATGATCCCGTCATCATAGATGCGGCAAATTCCGCGCGTGCCGTCATTGTGCAAGTCATGGGCGCGCAGAACATGTCCAATCGGTTGTATACCGTGCATCCGCGTCGCAATGATCGCTTTTTGAATGCGTCATCGCTCCTTAAGGCCGTTTATCGGGAGGTGGATTTTACCGAATTCCACTTCACGCGCCATATGTTGACGACACTGCGGGACATCGACGCGGCGCGCTTTGCCATGGTGCGCGACGAGTTGAAACAGGCGTGGTGCGCGCGCATGCGCTTGTTGCTGTCGCAAATCAACAAGCCGATGCTCTTGCTCTGGTTCGCCGGTCAGAAGCCGCCCGAGGTTGGGCAGGATGACGAGAACGATCCGCTTTATGTCGATAGCGATATGCTGGAGATGATCACTGCGAAGACGGCGGGGATTATTGAAGTTGTTCCAAGCGATGAGGCTCGCGAGGAAGGCATCACGCGCATGATGTACGACCCGATGGACAAGGCTGCGGCGTTCGAGCAACTCAGCGTGATGGCCCATGAAGAAGCCGCGCAGATACTTGGCGGCGCCTTGGCGCCAATGCTGATGCGATCACAATGAAAAAGGCGGGCAAAAGCCCGCCTTTTCGCTGTTCATGAGTTGGATCAATCCAGCTTGTTGGTCAACTCGGGGACCGCGTCGAAGAGGTCCGCGACCAATCCGAAATCGGCGACCTGAAAGATCGGCGCTTCTTCGTCTTTGTTGATCGCAACAATGACTTTGCTGTCTTTCATGCCAGCAAGGTGCTGGATCGCGCCCGAGATGCCTACGGCGACATAAAGGTCGGGCGCCACAACCTTGCCTGTCTGGCCGACTTGCCAGTCGTTGGGCGCATAGCCCGAATCGACCGCGGCACGTGACGCACCGACAGCTGCGTTGAGCTTGTCTGCCAGAGCTTCGATGATCTTGAAGTCATCCTCTGAGCCGACACCGCGCCCGCCGGACACAACGACACCAGCCGATGTGAGTTCCGGGCGATCACTCTCGGCGACCTTGTCTTCCACCCAGGACGACAGATCGTTCGATGTTCCTGCGATGGTGTCGACAGATGCGGAATTGCCCGTACCTGCGGCATCGAAGGTCGATGTCCGGAAAGAGATGACCTTTGTCGCATCGGTGGATTTGACTGTCTGGATCGCGTTGCCGGCGTAAATCGGGCGTTCGAACGTTTCCGCATCCACGACCGCCGACACGTCGGTCAAAACCATCACGTCGAGCATGGCCGCAACGCGTGGCAGCACGTTCTTCGCATCGGTTGTCGCAGGCGCGACGATGTGGCTGTAATCGCCTGCAAGCCCCACGATCAGGTCTGCAGTGGCTTCCGCCATGCGGTGGCCCAGGCCTGCTTCCTCGGCGCACAGCACCTTGGAGACACCATCGATGGTTGCCGCTTCAGCAGCCGCATCCGCAGCAGAGCCGCCCGCGCAGAGCACGGTCACATCGCCAATGGCTTTCGCAGCCGTGACGGCTTTTGCGGTGGCGTCCATGGACAATGCACCGTCGTTCACTTCGGCAAGAAGAAGTACCGCCATTATACAGCCCCCGCTTCCTTGAGTTTCTCTACAAGCTCGTCAACCGAGCCAACCTTGATCCCCGCGGCCCGCGCTTCGGGCTCGGACGTTTTCACGACCTGCAAACGCGGCGTTACATCGACGCCGTAATCGGCTGCTGTTTTCTCGTCCAGCGGCTTCTTTTTGGCTTTCATGATGTTGGGCAGCGAGGCATAGCGCGGCTCGTTGAGGCGCAGGTCAACCGTGACAACGGCGGGCATCTTGACCTTGATGGTCTGCAAACCGCCGTCCACTTCGCGGGTGACCGTCGCGCTGTCGCCGTCGATATCAACTTCTGATGCGAAGGTCGCCTGGCTCCACCCCATGAGCGCGGCCAGCATCTGGCCTGTTGCGTTCATGTCGTTGTCGATGGCTTGCTTGCCACAGAGCACGAGGCCCGGCTGCTCTTCATCAATGACACCTTTGAGGATTTTGGCAACGGCGAGCGGCTCGATATCGTTATGCACGTCATCCGCCGCAATCACGAGGATCGCACGATCCGCGCCCATGGCCAGCGCTGTGCGCAGCGTTTCCTGCGCTTGTTTGACGCCAACAGAAACGGCGATGATCTCTTCAGCCTTGCCCGCCTCTTTCAGGCGGATTGCCTCTTCGACTGCAATTTCGTCAAAGGGGTTCATCGACATTTTGACATTGGCCAGATCGACACCCGATCCGTCCGCCTTCACACGGACCTTCACGTTGTAGTCGATCACGCGTTTGACCGGCACAAGCACCTTCATCTGCGCTTTTCTCCCTTGGTTTTCGCGAGGATATCCCCGGCGATTCTCATGAAACACATCGTCTTATGCAGGGTGATAAAGCCCTGCTGCAGTGCAAAACAGGTCAAAATCGTCCTGCGAGCGCTAAACGACGTCGCGTTTCGTGAAAATATGCTGAATTATTTCATGAAGGCGAGAAAAATCAGTGCCGCCAGTCAAAAAAGTTCGGTCCGGCCTCAGCGTTGAGTTTGTTGCCAAGCGCCTTGCCCATCTCTGCGCCGTCTTCGATAGCGCTGCTCATGGCATCGCCAAGCACTTCCGATCCGTCAGGCCGCAACACCTCGCCGCGCAAATGGAGTGTTCCGCCATCCAGCTCAGCCAGCCCCGCGATTGGGGTTTCGCAGGAGCCATCCAGGGCCAGGAGAAACGCGCGCTCCGCCGCCAGGCGTTGGCCTGTCTCCGCATCATGCAGCGCCTCAAGCAAGGCTGCCGTCGCGTTGTCATCGATGCGCCGCTCAATGCCGATGGCCCCTTGGGCAACCGCCGGGAGCATCTGATCTTGCGGAATGGGATGGACGGGCACATCATCAAGCATACCCAATCGTGTCAGGCCGGCCATGGCGAGGAAGGTGCAGCTGGCGACGTTATCTTGCAGTTTTTGCAGGCGCGTTTGCACGTTGCCGCGAAATTGCACGACCTGAAGATCAGGCCGTTTGTGCTTCAGCTGCGCGGTGCGCCGCAGCGATGAGGTCCCCACAACAGCGCCCTCTGGCAAATCCATCATAGAGGAGAGGCTGTGAGACACAAAGCCATCCCGGGTGTCTTCCCGTGGCAAATAGGTGTCGAGGATCAAACCATCGGGTTGGAGCGTGGGCATGTCCTTCATGGAATGCACGGCAATGTCGATAGCGCCGGAGAGCAGGTCTTGCTCGATCTCACGCGTAAACAGGCCTTTGCCGCCCAGTTCTTTCAAGGGCGTATCCGTCGCGATCAACGCGCGGTCGTCACCGGTCGTCTTGATGATGATGATCTCAAACGCCGCTTCGGGCAAATCGAAGGCGGCCATCAGGCGCCTGCGCGTCTCATAAGCCTGCGCGAGTGCAAGCGGAGACCCGCGAGTGCCGATTTTCAGGGTTTTGTCGGGGGAAGGCAGTGGCATTGTCATGGGAATCTGTCTAGCTTGGTTGACAGGGTGTGGCAAGCGCGCCAATTGAGATGAAGTGGCCAATTGTTAAAATGGGCCAGAAACGTACCGGAGACATCGATGTCGGACCAAAAGACAATACTGCGAGCCCTTGCTGGCGAAACCCTGCCGACGCCGCCGATTTGGATGATGCGCCAGGCGGGCCGCTACCTGCCGGAATACCGGGCGACCCGGGCCCAGGCCGGTGACTTCCTGTCGCTGTGCTACAATTCCGAACTCGCCGCCGAGGTCACATTGCAGCCGATCCGGCGCTATGGCTTCGACGCGGCAATCCTCTTTGCGGACATCTTGCTTCTGCCGCAGGCCTTGGGCGCAGATCTTTGGTTTGTCACGGGCGAAGGCCCCCGGTTGTCCACGATCACCACCCAAGGCGACTTCGACAAACTCACCAGCATCGATGACATTGATGAGACACTGAACCCGATCTACGAGACAGTCCGCATCCTGAGCCGCGAATTGCCAAGCGAGACAACGCTGATTGGCTTTGCAGGGGCGCCCTGGACCGTCGCGACATATATGATCGCGGGCAAGGGCACGAAGGATCAGGGCCCGGCCCATGCGCTCAAGGCTGAGAATCGCCCGCTTTTTGAAGCGCTGATCGACAAGCTCACCGACGCGACCATCCTGTATCTCTCGAAGCAAATCGAGGCAGGCGCGGAAGTCGTCAAGATTTTTGACAGCTGGGCCGGGTCACTCGAGGGCGCGGATTTCATCAAATACGCTCTGGAGCCTGCGATGAAGATCACGCAGGTCCTCAAGCACAAGCACCCGGGCGTGCCGGTCATCGCGTTCCCGCGTGAGGCGGGCGAGGGCTACATCGGCTTTGCCAAGGCGACCGGGGCGGATTGCGTCGCGCTGGACAATTCCGTGAGTGCTGAATGGGCCGCGCAGAACGTGCAGAAAGACGGGTGCGTCCAGGGCAATCTGGCGTCGTCGCACATGGTCACAGGCGGGCAGGCGCTGGTTGATGAAACGCGCGCTATCGTGAAAGCCTTCTCGGGCGGGCCGCATATCTTCAACCTGGGCCACGGGATCACGCCGGACGCCGATCCGGACAATGTGCAGCGCATGATTGACGCCGTGCGCGAGCCCGCGCTCGCCTGACGGGTCAAACGTAATCCAAATGTGTGGCTGCGCCACGCAGAACATGCGCCTGCGGCGCGGTAGGGGGGCTTTGCCCCCCGCGCACTTGTGTGCGCGTCCTCCAGTACTCTTATGGCAAGAGGAAGGGATCAGCGGCGCATCGAGCGGCGGCGCCATCCGTTCGGCGTGCTGTGGCGGCGTTGTTCGCGGATGAAGACAAACAAGCCCGCCCCGACGATAAGGGCGCAGCCGATCCATGTGGCGCCGTCGGGCCATTCGCCAAAGATCACCCAACCCCAGAAAATGGCCAGCGGAAGACCTGCATATTCGTAGGGCGCAATCGTAGCGGCATTGGCGACTTTATAGGCGGCAGACAGGCAATATCCGATGAGCCCGGAGCACAGGCCAAGACCCAGGAAGGTCGTCCAGTCCGACATCGGCGGGAAGACCCAGGCGCGCAGAAGGAATTGCACGCTTTCATTGGTGCTGCCTTCGGCAAAGCGCCCGTCGCCCGCAATCAGGTAAAAGATGCCGGAAACACACAGGAACATGCCTTGAATATAGACAGCCATGGCTGATGCCGCGGCTTTGGCGCCCAATCGACGGGTCATCACCTGCATCAAGGCATAGGTCAGCGCGGCGGCAACGGGCAGAAGCAGCGCCATGCGGCCTGCTGCGAGCGGCTCTGCGCTCCAAGGTTGTTGCATGACGACGACGCCGACAAAGCCAACTACGACAGCCCCCAGCCGCATTGGTCCCACGCGCTCGCCCAAGAAGGGGATAGAGAGCAGCGTGATGAACAAGGGGGCCACAAAAAACAGCGCAGTGGCCTGCGCCAGCGGCATGACCGCAACGGCGGCATAAAAGGTCATATTCGCGATAATGACCAGAAACCCACGCAGCGCGTGCAGCCCTGGCGTCTGTGTCTTGAGCAGGTGAAACCCGCCCTCCATCTTCACGAACACCAGCGAAAACAGGATGCCTATGGTCGCGCGTGTAAACACCAATTGGTGCAGCGGATACTCTCCCGACAGGCTTTTGATGAGCAAATCATTGATCGAAATGGCCACGACGCCAGCCAGGATGAAGAGAATACCAAGCCGGGCGCTTTGATCATGTGAGGGTGTCATAGGGTATCGCTATCAGGCGATTTTGAACGGGACCATTCCAAATGCGACCTTGCGCTTGTTTTCTGAACTTTACTGTTTAGTTTGCCGACTTCGTGAGAAGGATAGACCCATGGCGCATGTGGTGCAGATACGTGATCTGCGAAAGGTTTATGAAGGCGGCCCCAAAGGCGCGTTCGAGGCTCTGAAAGGGGCCAGTCTCGATATCGAGGCCGGTGAAATTCTGGCGCTTCTGGGCCCCAATGGTGCTGGTAAGACGACTTTGATCTCCACTGTCTGTGGCATTACGCAGCCCACTTCCGGGACGATCACGGTTGGCGGTCATGACGTTGTCTCCGCGTATCGTGCGGCGCGGCGCATGATCGGCTTGGTACCCCAAGAAATCCATCTTGAGCCGTTTTCGACTGTCATGAACACAGTGCGCTTTTCGCGTGGGCTTTTTGGTTTGCCACGCAATGATGCGCTGATCGAGGAAATTCTGGAAAAGCTCTCGTTGTCGGATAAAAAAGACAACAAGATCATGCAATTGTCTGGTGGAATGAAGCGCAGGGTGCTGATTGCCAAGGCGTTGGCGCATGAGCCGAAGGTTCTCTTTCTGGACGAGCCCTCGGCCGGTGTCGATGTGGAGTTGCGCAAGGGCATGTGGGATGTTGTGCGCGGCCTGCAGGCGCAGGGCGTGACAATCATTCTCACCACGCATTACATCGAAGAAGCCGAAGAGATGGCCGATCGTGTGGCGGTGATTTCCAAGGGGCAAATCCTGCTTGTCGAGGAAAAGGCGGCCCTGATGGCGCGCATGGGTCAGAAATCGATGGTGATCGAGCTGGCTGACGCTTTGCAGGAGGTGCCCGAAGCCTTGGTTCGCTACGGTCTGGAGATCGTAAAAGGGGGCAGCGCGCTGCGCTATACCTACGACACACGCGCCGAGCGCACGGGTATTCGCCGCCTGCTCAATGATCTTGATGCTGCAGGCCTCACCATGCGGGATATTCAAACGGAACAATCGAGCCTCGAAGAGATTTTCGTTGGGCTCGTGAATGAGGATGCATCATGAATTGGCAGGCGATTTGGGCGATTTACGCCTCCGAGATGGCCCGGTTTTTCCGGACCTTGATGCAAAGCTTCCTGTCGCCGGTGCTCTCGACATCGTTGTACTTCGTCGTCTTTGGTGCCGCGATCGGCAGTCGCATTCAGGAGGTTGAGGGCGTCAGCTACGGGGCTTTCATTGTGCCGGGGCTGATCATGCTTTCGGTTATGACGCAGGCAACCTCGAACGCAGCCTTTGGGATCTATTTCCCGAAGTTCATTGGCACGATCTATGAATTGCTCTCCGCGCCGGTCAATTTCCTCGAGATCGTCATTGGATATGTGGGGGCAGCGGCTACGAAAGCGCTGTTTATCGGAGTTGTTATTCTCGCGACAGCTGCGCTGTTTGTGGATCTCACGATCCAATCCCCGATGGCCATGCTGGCATTTCTGGTTCTGACCTGTCTGAGTTTCTCGCTCCTGGGCTTCATCATTGGCATCTGGGCCGGGAATTTCGAACAATTGCAACTGGTGCCCCTGCTGATCGTCACGCCGCTCGTCTTCCTGGGTGGCTCGTTTTATTCGATTTCGATGTTGCCGCCCGTTTGGCAGACGATCACGCTCTTCAACCCCGTGGTTTATCTCATCTCAGGTTTCAGATGGGCGTTCTTTGGGGTGGCCGATGTACCGGTTCTGACCAGTCTCGTGGCGATTGCGGGCTTTACACTCCTGTGCCTCGGCGCGATCTGGTGGATCTTCAAAACCGGCTGGCGCATCCGGCAATAGCGCGTGATCCGGACGCAAATGCCACAGTTTGAGCGCAGATTACTCTGTCGTGCGAAATAAGGCATGCGCCCGCGCTTGTTTCGTGGCGGGCGCGTCTCTACATCGCTTGCCATGAAACGATTTATCCCATTCGCCGCGAAAGACCCCTATGTCGCCATTATCCGGCTTGCAGGCGCCATCGGCGTTGGCGGGCGTGGCTCCTTGAGTGATGCAGGTCTGCGTGAGGTGATCGAGAAGGCGTTTGCCAAGGGAAAACCCAAGGCCATTGCCCTTGAGATCAATTCGCCGGGCGGGTCGCCGACGCAAAGCTCGCTCATCGCTTCCCGCATTCGTAGGTTGGCCGATGAGAAGGACGTGCCCGTTTATGCCTTTGTTGAGGATGTCGCGGCCTCGGGCGGCTATTGGCTGGCCTGTGCCGCCGATGAGATTTATGTCGATCAGGCGAGTGTCGTGGGCTCTATCGGGGTGATCTCTGCGGGCTTCGGGGCCCATGTCTTTCTGGAGCGGCAGGGCATTGAGCGGCGCGTTTATACCGCGGGCAAATCCAAGAGCATGCTCGATCCGTTCCGGCCCGAGAGCGAAGAAGATGTGGCGCGGCTGAAGCGCTTGCTGGAGCAAATGCACGGTATCTTCATCAATCATGTCAAAACGGCGCGGGGCGACAAGCTGGCAACCGAAGAGGATCTCTTCACGGGCGAGATTTGGGTTGGCGATGCCGCAAGAAAGGTTGGACTTGTCGATCAAGTGGGCCACCTTGTGCCCGTAATGAAAGACAAGTTCGGAGATAAGGTGAAATTCCGCCGCTTTGGATCCAGAAAGTCCCTGGCGTCGCGTATCGGCCTGCGTTTGGCCGAAGACGCCATGTCATCGGTAAACGAACAAGCGCTTTTTGCGCGTTACGGGCTTTGATGCCTGAATGATTTTCAAGATCGTCTCCCTGTTTCTTGTGTTTATCGCGGTGCTGGCGATGTTCGGGAAATTGCGCACGGCCGGGCGTTGGCTCGGGGTATCGCAAAAGTGCCGCGCCTGTGGGCGTCACAAGATCGGCCGGGGTCCTTGCCCGTGTGGCAAGGGAGGATCTGTTTGATGGTGTGGGCGCTGTGCGGCCTTGGTCTGCTGATCCTGTTGCTTGCGGGCGATGCGCTGGTCAAAGGCGCGGTCAACCTGAGTTTGCGCGTGGGTGTGCCTGCCCTGATCGTCTCCTTGACGATCGTGGCCTTCGGCACCTCGGCGCCTGAGCTTTTGATTGCGATAAAGGCGGCGCTTGATGGTGTCCCGGGTATTGCTTTGGGCAATGTCGTGGGGTCGAACACGGCCAATATCCTGTTGGTGCTGGGTATTCCCGCGATGATCGCGGTGTTTCACACATCGGAATGTGACACGCGCAAAACCTATGTTTTCATGATGGGCGCGAGCCTGTTGTTCATCGCGCTGGCCTTCACGGGCACGTTTGTCTGGTGGACGGCGCTTGTGCTCCTCGGCGCGCTTGCGCTCGTTTTGCTTGATGCTTTCCGCGAGGCGATGGCGCACAGGCGCGATGCCAAGGCTGCGGCGGTTGAGGAAGAAGAGGTCGAGGGGGCAGACCCTGACATGCCGTGGTGGAAGATCGTCATGTATCTTCTGTTGGGCCTCGTCGGTTTGCCCTTGGGCGCAGACCTTCTGGTCGACAATGCGACGATCATTGCAAAGACCTATGACGTGTCCGATGAGATCATCGGCCTGACCCTCGTCGCCATCGGGACATCGCTGCCAGAACTTGCCACAACGGTCATGGCCGCCATCCGTAGGCAGGCTGATGTCGCGCTTGGCAATGTCATTGGGTCGAACATGTTTAACCTGTTGGCCATTATTGGCGTTGCAGGTTTGATCGCGCCCATCGACGTGGCGGATGAATTCCTGCAATTCGATCTCTGGGTCATGCTGGCGGCCTCTGCGCTGCTCTTTCCCTTTGTGTTCCTCAGTTGGAATATCACGCGGCTGTGGGGCATTCTCTTGACTGCGCTTTATGTGTCCTATGTGGCGTTTTTGCTGATCTAAGCGAAAGGTCCTCACGATGACGGCACTGATCACAGGCGCGAGCAAGCGTCTCGGGCGGGCGATGGCGCTCTATCTGGCGGGGCGGGGCCACGACATTGCTGTGCATTACGCAAGCTCGTCTGCGGCGGCGGAAGCTCTTGTCCAAGAGCTGAGAGATACAGGGCGCAAAGCGCAGGCCTTTCAGGCTGACTTGACGGCTGAGGCAGATATGCAAGGGCTGGTGCCGCAGGTCGTTGATGCGATGGGGCCGCTCGATGTGCTCGTCAACAATGCCTCGATCTTTGAGTATGACACGATCAGCACCGCCACGCGCACGTCATGGGATCGCCACCTTGAGAGTAACTTGCGCGCGCCGTTTGTGTTGACACAGGCCTTTGCAGAGCAAAGCCCCAAGGCCGCCGAGGATGCAGCCGGGGAGCCTTTGGCGGCAGGCCTGATCGTGAACATGGTCGATCAGCGGGTCCGCAAGCTGACACCGGAATTCATGAGCTACACGATTGCCAAGATGGGGCTTTGGGCGCTGACCCAGACATCCGCACAAGCTCTGGCGCCTCGCATACGGGTCAATGCCATCGGGCCGGGGCCCACCTTGCAAGGGGCGCGCCAGTCCGAAACGCATTTTTCGCGCCAACGACAGGCCACTGTGCTGCAGCGTGGTGCCAACGTGGAGGATATCACGGCGGCCTTGGGCTATTTCCTCGATGCGCCGGCGGTGACCGGGCAGTTGCTTTGCATTGACGGCGGGCAGCATCTCGCTTGGCAAACCCCTGATGTGCTGGGTGTGGAATAGGCCAAACCACGCCAAGTTTTGCACCGTTTAACAGGCCGTTACCAAAGCGTTACCAAAAGTTTAATAATATCAATAATTTGGTTTCAGATCATAATTTTTTCATTTGAAAACAATCAGTTGAGTTTTTGCCTAAAAAATGGGCAAATCAATCAAATCACCTGAAAACAAGGAAAAATTCCACGTCTCCAAATCTTACCCCCGGACTTATCCACAAAAGCCGTGGATGTAATACCGCTTGCCCCTGCGTGTGCAGCATTGCAGGCGCAGCAAGGGAATCATAGGTTGCTCGCATGACCGAAACGCCGCAGACAGACGACGCGCCCCTGACCGGACATGCGCTGATCCAATCCTACCTCAAGACGCTGGATGGCTCGCCCGGTGTCTACCGGATGCTGGATGCGAAAATGCGGGTGCTCTACGTGGGCAAGGCGCGCAATCTCAAGGCGCGCGTCTCCAATTACGCGCGGCCCTCGGGCCATAGCGGGCGTATCGCGCGGATGATCCGGGAAACCGCGTCGATGATGTTCCTCACAACGCGCACAGAGACCGAGGCGCTGCTTCTGGAGCAGAACCTCATCAAGCAGCTCAAGCCCAAGTACAACGTGCTGCTGCGCGACGATAAGAGCTTTCCCAATATTCTCGTGGCGAAGAACCACGGCTATCCGCAGATCAAAAAACACCGCGGCGCGAAGAAAGAGAAAGGCGCTTATTACGGGCCTTTTGCATCCGCAGGTGCTGTAAACCGGACGCTGAACCAGCTTCAGAAAGTCTTCCAGTTGCGCAATTGCACCGATGCGGTGTTTGACAGCCGTACGCGGCCTTGCCTGCTCTACCAGATCAAGCGGTGCAGCGCGCCTTGTGTGGGCAAGATCAGCGAGGCGGACTATGCCGAGGCTGTCTCGGATGCGGAGCGTTTCCTGTCCGGCAAATCGACAAACATACAGGCCAAACTTGCCTCGGAGATGCAAAAGGCATCTGACGAGATGGAGTTTGAGCGCGCCGCCGCCATGCGCGACCGGATCCGTGCGCTGACCCAGGTCCAGACCGCACAAGGCATCAACCCGCGCACCGTCGACGAGGCGGACATTATCGCGCTGCATCTGGAGAATGGGCAGGCGTGCGTGCAGGTGTTTTTCATTCGCGCCGGGCAAAACTGGGGCAACCGGGATTTCTATCCCCGTGTGGGCGAAGACGTTGAGGCACCGGAAATCCTGGAAGCGTTTCTGGGCCAGTTCTACGACACCAAGGAGCCGCCCAAACAGATTATCCTCTCCCACGGGATCGAGAATACCGACCTTATGGAGGCCGCCCTGTCCGACAAGCTCGGGCGCCGTGTCCAATTGCTTGTGCCGCAACGCGGGGAGAAGGCAGAACTCATCGAAAGCGCTGTGCGCAATGCCCGCGAGAGCCTCGGCCGCAAAATGGCAGAGACCGCCACCCAAGCCAAACTTCTGCGTGGACTGGCCGAGGCTTTTGATCTCGATGCGCCGCCCAAACGGATCGAGGTTTATGACAACTCCCATATTCAAGGAGCCCATGCCGTCGGTGCTATGATTGTCGCGGGGCCGGAGGGCTATCTGAAAAACCAATACCGGAAGTTCAATATCAAGGGCGAGGAGCTCACGCCCGGGGATGATTTCGGGATGATGAAAGAGGTTCTGAACCGCCGGTTCACGCGGTTGCAAAAAGAAGACCCGGAACGCGACAAGGGGCTTTGGCCCGATCTGTTGTTGATTGATGGCGGGGCCGGGCAGGTCTCGGCGGTGGCCGAAATCATGGCGGAGCACGGGATTGAGGACGTCCCCATGCTGGGGGTCGCCAAGGGGGTGGACCGCGATCACGGCAAAGAAGAATTTCACCGGATTGGTCAGCGCCCCATGGCCCTGCGCCGCAATGATCCGGTTCTATATTTTGTACAACGCCTGCGCGACGAGGCGCACCGGTTTGCCATTGGCACGCACCGCGCCAAACGCGCGAAAGCCGTCACCGCCAACCCGCTGGATGAGATTGCCGGTGTCGGCGCTGCGCGCAAACGCGCCTTGCTCGCGCATTTCGGCTCTGCCAAGGCGGTTGGCCGGGCCAATCTGGCGGATCTGATGGCTGTGGACGGCGTCTCGGAAGCGCTGGCTGAAAAGATCTACGCCCATTTCCAAAACTGAAGGCTTTTCAAATGGGGCGCCTTGCAGGCGCGCCGGTTTGTGCACCTTTGGTGCGGATTGAGGGGGCCGTCTGCCCCCTCTTGGCCTTCGGCCAATTCACCCCGGAAGGTATTTGTCGACAAAAGAATGGAAGTCTTTGTATGAGCTGAAGGCTGCGTCGTGGTGCAGTTCGTCCACGGGTGTTTTTCGGTAGCCTTCGGTGAAGAGCAGGAAGGGGATGTTGGCGGCCTGGGCCGTCGCGGCATCGACTTCGCTGTCACCGACGTAAAGGTCTGGTGCGCATGCCGTGAGCATCTGGGGTTCGGGCTTGCGGTTCGGCAGGCTGTCTCCCCCGATGATGAGGTCGAAATAGGGCAGAAGCTGTATGTCGCGGAGCACGTTCAAAGCTGCTTGAAAGGGCTTGTTGGTGCAGACGGACAGGCTGTGGCCCTGTGCTTGCAGCGCGGCAAGCGCGTCGGTGACATGGGGGTAGACGCTCTTGGGATCGCTGGGCAGGGAGATATAGTGACCCATGGTGGCTTTGCACAAGGCTGCGTGCAGGTCTTGGCTGAGGTCCAGGTGATCCAGCACCCGGCGCATGGCTTCGGGCAGGCCGTTGCCCACGAAGCTCTGCACTGTGGGCTGGTCAATGGCGGGCAGGATCAGGTCTTCCAGCGCACGGGAAACAGAGGCGTGGATATGCGTGATGGAATCGACGAGCGTGCCATCGAGGTCAAAGGCTATTCTCATGCGCAGGCCGTGCGAATGGCGCGGATGTTTGCGCCATATGGCGCGGGGTTTGTGACTGAACCGCCCTTGAACACGGCTGAGCCTGCGACAAGAATATCAGCTCCCGCTTCAACGACCAAAGGTGCTGTCGTCGGATCGACGCCCCCGTCGATCTCGATATGGATAGGACGGTCTCCGATCATTTTGCGGAGCTCGCGCACTTTCGCGGTCATGTCGATGAATTTCTGCCCGCCGAAGCCGGGGTTCACGGTCATAACGCAGACCAGATCGGTCAAGTCCAACAGGTGCTCGATCATCTGGGCGGGTGTGCCCGGGTTCAGCGCGACGCCAGCTTTCATGCCTGCGCCACGAATGGCTTGCAGAGTGCGGTGAATATGGGGGCCGGCCTCGACATGGGCCGTCAGGATATCGGCACCGGCATCGGCGAAGGCGTCGATATAGGGATCGACAGGCGCGATCATCAGGTGCACATCCATCACCGTTTTGATGTGGGGGCGGATGGCGGCGCAGGTTGTGGCGCCAAAGGAGATGTTGGGTACGAAATGACCGTCCATGACGTCGACGTGGATCCAGTCCGCGCCCTGGGCCTCGACGGCCTCGATTTCCGCGCCGAAGTTGGCGAAATCGGCGGCAAGGATTGAGGGAGCGATTTTGAGGGAACGGTCGAATGTCATGGAAATCTCCGGCTGCTTGACCCGCTGATAGCCCGCATGGACCACCGGGTCTAGCGGTTGATCTCGGACCATGTGGGGATCGGATCGCCTTTTGCGGGGCGTGCTTTGAAGATCGCGCGGGCGATGGCCCGGGAGAGGGTGGTCGCGGCGGCGTGGCAGAGCGCGTGCATCTCGAGGTCGGGCATGGTGAGCGCGCGCCCGCCGGTGCTCACGGCGAAGACCAGATCGCCGTCCATCGGCCCATGGGAGGGCACAATGGCGCGGGCCAGACCATCTTGGGCGGCGGTGGCAAGGCGCGTGGCCTGTGCCTTGTCGAGCGCGGCATCGGTGGCGACGATGGCGATCGTGGTATTGGCGCCTGCGACCATGGCCATTTTGCGCGAAACGCTGAGATCGCGCGGCTGCGGGGCGGGGTCGGGTCCGAGGCCGCCGAACTCATCGCCGACTTCAAACGGTGCAGCCCAGAAGTGCCGCTCTCCCGGCGTTGTGACGCAGCCAACCGGGTTGGCGGCAACGAGAGCGCCCAGCGTTGTGCCGTTGTCCAGTAGGGTCGAGGCGGAGCCCAAGCCCCCCTTGAGCATCATCGTGCTGGCCCCAGTGCCCGCGCCGACGGAGCCAAGGGCGAAGTCCTCATTGGCATCAGCCAAGGCCGCGCGTCCGAGGGCGGGGTAGGGGTTCTCGCGCCACGCCTTGTCGCCGCCGTTCACGAGATCGAAGAGGATCGCAGCGGGGACGATGGGGACGCGCGCGGGGCCAACGGCAAATCCGCGCCCGGCCTCGGCCAAGGCATCCATCACGCCCTGCGCGGCGGCCAGACCAAAGGCGGAGCCGCCAGAGAGGACCAGCGCATCGACGGCGGGCGCAGTCTTGTCAGGGGCGAGAAGGTCCGTCTCCCGCGTGCCGGGCGCGCCGCCCATGACAGAGACGCCAGCCACAAAAGGCGCATCCCCCGCCAGAACGGTCGTGCCGGACTTCAGCCGCGCATCGGTGGCATGGCCCACGCGCAGGCCGGGGACATCGGTGATCAGGTTTTTGGGGCCGGATTTCATGGGGCAAGACTGCCCCTAATCGCGCTTGCCCACAAGCCCGGCCACGGCGGCAGCGCCAATGGCGGTGATGACCCAGCCTGCGATCTGGATCACAGGTTTGAGATAGAAGCCCCACCAGCCCAAATCGCCGCGCGCGGGCGAGGGGGCCCAAGCGGTCTCCTGCCCCAGCGCGTCGAGCGGGATGAAGACATCGAACGCATAGAGCCAGTGCGAGAAACTCTCGTAGTCTTGCGCGGATGGGGTCTTCAGCCATGCCTGTAGCGGCATCGGTTGGCTCGGGTCTGTCTCATGGGCGACAACGGCGTCGATCCATGGCTGCGAGGCGAGCACCACATCGGAGGTCGGCGCAAACTGCCCCGCGTTCCAGACGGTGTTGTAGAACGACGCTGTGCACAGCAAGAGGGCGATGACCCAGATCAGCGAGCGGGCGGGCTTGTGACCGTAACCGAATATCCAGCCAAAGGCGCGCGAAAAGAACAGCCCGAAAGGTGCCCACAGGAAGCGCAGGAACGCCCCTCTGCTGCCATCAAACTGCACGATGGCCCGATCATAGGCGGTTGTGGCGAGGCGATGGTCGCGGGCCTCAAGGACACGCGCGGCGTCGCTTGCCTTGCCCTGTTCGCGCAGCACTTTGGCCAATTGGCTGTAGGGTTGCGGGTCAAAACTGGGGCGGTTATTGGGTCGGGTCTCGATCAGCTTTTCCGCGATCCATGATCCATTTCGAGGCTTGGGGTGTGCAATATTGTGTTGCGCGACCCTGTCTAGTTGCCGCAGTCGATCCGAAACACGCATGTTGCCGCCGAGCCGCTTATAGCGAAAGCCGGAGAGGTACAACGCCTCGGCCTGCTCCCATGCAGAAAGATCGTCCTCTAGCCGTCCGATCTCCGCATCGGTCAGGTAGAGTGGGCCGCTGAACGCTTTGAGATCACGTAAAAAGAAGCCCGCGCTCACCTTCATCGCCGCGCCGACAAGCCCGCCGCTGAAGGTTCCTCCGTGGCATTGAAGATTACCTTTGATCTGCGCGCGTTGGAGGTCTACCACGCCCCTGGCTTCGAACCCGTTGGTCAGGAACACATCCGCTCCTATCTCTGCCGCTTGTGTCTCGAGGGCCGGGCTGCCTCTGCCATCAAAGCTGCCGCCGAGGCAAGAAACGCCTCCGCCAATCCTAGCTCTGTTTGCAGCAACAGTACCGCTCGCTGAAAAGCCTTCTCTGAGCAATACGTCGGCCTCAATTATTGCAGCTTCTAAGTCGAGCGCTCGAGCGCCTTTCCCGTCGAATTTGCCTTCGGTGCAGGCGAATTGTCCCTTTATCCGCATGCCGTTTAAGGTGACCGGCCCAGTTGCTTCGAAACCTCTGTTCAGTTGGACATTGGATTCGCATCGAAGTCTTTGTGCATCAATCCCGGGGGTTTTGCTGCCAGAGAGGTACAAGCCATGTAGATAGGCATCCCGCAAGAACGGTACAGTATCTAGGTGGCATATAAACAGTCGAAGTGCATAGGGTGAGCTGCAGCCGGACAGATCAATCTCGCCCTTGATCCACGCGCCGACCACTCGGACGCCCTTCGGCGGCACTCGACAGTCGTCACAGCCGCCCATCACGCAATGCACGATAAGCTCTGCGCGGATGCGGTTGGCGTCGCTCTCGGCCTCGGGGCGCTCGGACAAAATCTCGACAACGCCAGTCCACGCCTCATCGAGCAATTGTTGCTCAGCGGCGCTCCACGGGCGCTCTTTCTCCATTTCTTCCAGTGTCTTGTGGTATGTGCTCATCCCAACTCCTGTTTCAGATATGGGCGCGCGCACGCGTGATGCCAAGGGGCGTCAGATGTGGGGCTTGGCGGCGGCGGTGGCGGGATCGCCGGTGTTGGGCTCTCCCTTGGGCTCGATCAGGAGCACCTTGCATTCGGCCTCTGCGCGCGGGCGGTGGGTCACGCCTTTGGGCACGATGAAGAGCTCGCCTGCCCTCACGGGATGGGACGGCGCGCCCTCGATATCCATGACCATCTCGCCCTCCAGCACGAGGAAGAAATCATCGGTTTCTTCATGCAGGTGATAGGGGAATTCCCCGGCAAAGCGCACGACCATGACGTCGTTGTCATTGTACTGCGCCACCACATGAGGATCCCAATGGGTGGTGAATTGCGCGAGTTTCTCCGCCAGATTGACCGTCTTCATACGCAGCGCCCTCCGTCGACTTCCATCGCCACACCGGTGATCATGCTGGCCTCATCCGAGCAGAGGTAGCAGGCGGCGTTGCCCATGTCCTCTGGCGTGGAGAAGCGGCCCAGCGGGATCGTGGAGAGGAATTTGGCGCGGATCTCGGGCGTGTCCTCGCCCATGAAGGAGCTCAGGAGTGGCGTCTCGCCCGCGACGGGGCAGAGCGCGTTGACGCGGATGCCATGGGGCGCAAGCTCGACGGCCATGGCTTTCGTTGCCGTAATCATCCAGCCCTTGGAGGCGTTGTACCAGTTGAGATTGGGGCGCGGGGAGAGGCCTGCGGTGGAGGCCACATTGAGGATCGCGCCCGCGCCTTGGGCCTTCATCGCAGGCACGATCTTGCGCGCGATGAGGTAGACGGATTTGCAATTGACCGCAAAGACCCGGTCGAACTCTTCCTCGCCGACTTCTTCCATCGGCATGGGCAGATGGGTGATCCCTGCGTTGTTCACAACGATGTCGAGAGGGCCTGCGGCGTCGAGCATTTGGTCAACGCTTGCGCCGCTGGCGACGTCTGCTTCAACGGGCGTGCCGGTGATCGCAGCGGCGATCTCCCGGGCGGCGTCGCCGTTGATATCGGCGCAGATCACATGGGCGCCTTCCGCTGCGAACTTCCGCGCGATGCCTGCGCCAAAGCCCGATCCTGCGCCTGTCACAAGTGCACGTTTTCCCTCAAGCCGCATGGTGTTTCTCCTCCATCTTTTTGGTGCGCCACATGGTCCAGAGCGCGACAAGTGCTCCCGCGAGGCCGCCGAAATAACTCAGATCATGCATGAGCCCGGCGCGCACATAGCCCACAGGGTCAGAGAGGCCTTCGGGCAGCTCCATCGTCGTCGCGACATTGTCGTCCACAAAGATCATGCCAAAGGCCAACCCGGCAAGGGCCGCGACCATCGTCACGAAGATGACCGCGCCAATCGCGCCAATGCCAGCAGCAAGGAAGGTCTGAGGGCGGGCAATGGCAAACAAGCCGAACAGAAACGCGGGCAGGCCCACGATCAGGCCCATCCACCAACTGGCCCGCCAGCCCACAAGCGCGGCGCCCCAGCGGTTGTGTTGTTCCGGCGCGATGCCAAATTGCTCGAACTTGAGATCATGGAAATAGCTCGGACCCACCGAGTAGCTGAGTTGATTGTGCCCCGCGCCAAAGAGGCCAGCGGCTAGCATCGAGAGGACGAGCAGCGCAAAGAATGTCGTGAATTTACCCATGGTAGGCCGCCACTGTTTTGAGCGCGGAGAACCCGTAGAGGGCTTCAAACCCTTTCTCGCGGCCATGGCCCGACAGGCCGCGCCCGCCAAAGGGCAGCTCAACTCCGCCGCCTGCGCCGTAATTGTTGAGGAACACCTGACCGGAGCGCAGCGCTTTTGCGAGCCGCATTTGCCGCCCGCCATCGCGGGACCAGACGGAGGCCACGAGGCCGTAGTCGGTGCCGTTCGCGATCTTTAGGGCCTGGGCCTCATTATCGAAGGGGATGAGAACTTGCACCGGGCCAAAGATCTCTGCCTGCGCCAGCGCATGCTCTGGCGGGACATCGGCGAAGAGCGTCGGCGGCGCAAAGAAGCCATCCGAACTGGGTATTTTGGCCTGTGCTGCGATCTGTAAGTCACGCCCTTGGTTGAGAAAACCGGTGACGATCTCCTGTTGGCGCGCGGATATCAGCGGGCCGACATTCAAGTCATCCATCGCAGGGCCAACGCTAAGTGCTGCATACCGCGCGGCCATGGCGGCCTTCACCTCATCGTAAACCCCGCGTTGCACGAGGATGCGGGAGGAGGCTGAGCAGGTTTGGCCCGCATTCTGGATCCCGGCATTCACGAGGAAGGGCAGAGCGGCGTCGATATCCGCGTCGTCAAACACCAGTTGCGGGGATTTTCCGCCGAGCTCCAGCGTCACCGGGACGACGTTTTGCGCCGCGGCCGTCTGGATCAAACGGCCTGTGGCGACGGAGCCTGTGAAGCTCACATGCTGCACGCCTGCATGCCCCGCGAGCGCCGCACCGGCTTCTGCGCCGAGGCCCGGCACGATGTTGAGCGCGCCGGGAGGCAAGCCCGCCTCCTGCGCCAGCCAGCCGAAATAAAGCGCTGTGAGGCAGGCCTCTTCGGCGGGTTTGAGCACACAGGCATTGCCCATGGCCAGCGCCGCCCCGACCGACCGGCCAATAATCTGCATCGGGTAATTCCACGGTACGATATGGCCTGTCACGCCATGCGGTTCACGCAGCGTATAGACGGTGTAGCCATCGAGATAGGGGATCGTCTCGCCGGTGATCTTGTCTGCCGCGCCGCCGTAAAACTCGCAGTAACGCGCGAGCGCCTTGGCATCCGCGCGGGCCTGCGTCAGCGGTTTTCCCACGTCATGGGCTTCGATTATCGCAAGGGTTTCAATATGTTGCTCAACAAGCGTCGCGAGGCGCAGGAGCACACGGCCACGCTCAGCGGCGGGCATACGCCCCCAGTCCCCGCTCAAAGCAGTCCCGGCCGAAATGACGGCCGCGTCGATATCTTCCGCTGTCCCTCGGGCGATTTTGGCAAGGGGCAAAGCTGTGGACGGGTCCACCAAGGGTAAGGTTTCGGCACTGGCGCGCCATGCGCCGCCAATCAGCATGTGACTGGGATCAAATGGAAAATCAGGCAGGGACACGGGGCTTCTCCAGATCTGGCAAGACAGGCGCGGCGGCAATCAACGCGCGGGTGTAGGGATGAGTGGGGGCGCTGAGCACCTGTTCGGTCGGACCGCGTTCTACGATTTGGCCGGCCTGCATCACCATGACTTCATCGGTGATGCCGCGCACGACGGAGAGATCATGGCTGATGAATAGCCAGGCCAACCCACGCGTGCGGCTGAGATCGGCAATAAGATCAAGTACTTGCGCGCGCACCCGGACATCAAGCGCGGAGACCGCCTCGTCAAAGACGATCAATTCAGGATCGTTGATCAGCGCGCGGGCAATGGCAATCCGCTGCCGCTGGCCGCCCGAAAACGTGTGAATATAGCGCTCCGCATCGCTGGCTTGCAGGCCGACATCCGTCAGCGCGCGCGCGATTTTCTCCGCTTTCTCACAGCCTTGTGGAGGGTCGGGCAGTAAGTGAAACGGCTCGGTCAGGATGCGGCTCACCCGGTGGCGCGGGTTGAACGAGCCATAGGGATCCTGAAACACGACCTGCAATTTCGCGCGTGCGGTGCCCGGCATGCCGGGGCCAACGGAATGGCCGAAGGCGGTGATCTTGCCCTCCTGCAAGGGTTCAAGACCCAGAATTGCGCGGGTCAGGGTGGATTTGCCACAGCCGGATTCTCCAACCAAACCAAGGCGTTGGCCGGATTGTATGGTAAAGGAGACATCTTGCACGGCGGTAAAGCTCTCGCGCGGGGCAAGGAGTGTCTTGCGGGGAAGCGGATAGCGCCGCGTCGCATGGCTCACGGTGAGAATATCGTTCCCAACCAATGGCTTGGGGAGATCAGGGCGATGGGCCGACGCGGCAAACAGCGCGCGGGTGTAATCATGTTGCATGGCGGCAAAGAGTGCGCCCGTCGGGCCTTGCTCGACGATCACACCGTGATGCATGACGGCAATCCGGTCGGCCATATCCGCGACGACGGCGAGGTCATGGGTGATCATCATCAAGCCCATACCTTCGGATTTCACAAGCGATTTCAATAGCTTGAGAATTTCCGCTTGCGTGGTCACATCGAGGGCGGTCGTGGGCTCATCAGCAATCAAAAGCGCGGGCCGTAACGCCAAGGCCATGGCAATCGCCACCCTTTGACGCTGCCCGCCCGAAAGCTCAAACGGATACCGCCCCAGCGGGATCTCGGAAAGTTCAACCTGATCAAGGACTTCGCGGGCGCGGACCTCTGCCTCGCCGCGGCTCATCTCGGTATGGATCAGGCAGGCCTCCATGATCTGCGCGCCGATGCTCTGCACGGGATTGAGCGCGGTCATCGGCTCCTGAAAGATCATCGAGACGGTGTTGCCCCGCAGTTTGCGCATCTCCGCCTCGGGGGCATTTGTACGATTCACCCCTTGAATCGTACAAATGCCTGTTTGTTCTGCCCCTTGTGGTAACAATTGCATAACGCACAAGGCGGTCATGGACTTGCCCGAGCCCGACTCACCGGTGAGCGCCACGATCTCGCCCGGCGCGATCTCCAGCGAGATGTCCCGCAGGATCGGCGCGCCTCCGATGGAGAGGGAAAACTGCTCGAAGGCCAGCAAGCTCATGTCCGCACCTTTTGCAATCGCGGGTCGAGCCGGTCGCGCAGACCATCGCCGAGGAGGTTGAGGCCCAACACGGTCAGCACGATTGCGAGCCCCGGCACCAGCGCCATGTGCGGCGCAATCGCGGTGAGAGTTTGCGCGTCGGCCAGCATGCGGCCCCAGCTCGGTTGCGGCGGCTGCGCACCGAGACCCACGTAGCTCAGAGCGGCTTCCGCCAGGATGCCCAGCGAGAACTGGATCGTGCCCTGCACGATGAGCAGATTGGCGATATTGGGCAGGATATGTTCGGCGGAGATGCGGGCGCGGCCCTTGCCTGCGACACGCGCGGCGAGGATGAATTCCCGCTGCCAGAGCGGCAGGGCGCCTGCGCGGGCGACGCGGGCGAAGACGGGGATGTTGAAGATACCGATCGCGATGATGGCATTGACCGCACCGGGGCCGAAGACGGCGGTGATCAGGATCGCGATGACAAGCGAGGGGAAGGCAAAGACCAGATCATTGCCCCGCATGATCACCTCATCGAGCCAGCCACCGGCGCGCGCCGCCGCCGCCAGCCCCAGCGGCACGCCCAGACCCATGCCAATCCCCACGGCGACCAGCGCGACGGCCAGCGAGGTCTGCGCGCCGACCATGATCATCGAGAGCATATCGCGGCCGAAGTGGTCGGTGCCCAGCAGATGGGTCGCGTTGGGGGGCTGAAGCTTCTCGGGGATGTTCATCGCCGCGTGGTCAAAGGGCGTCCAGACGAAGGAGGTCAGCGCCAGCGCGAGACAGGCAAGCGACAGGATCAGACCGAGGAGAAAGCCGGGTTTCATGCGCGCGCCCTCAGTCTTGGATCGACCCAGGCATAGGCCAGATCGACGAGGAAGTTCACCATGATCACGGCGAAGACCAGGAGCATCACCACGCTTTCGACCACGATGAGATCGCGCGCGGAGATGGCCTGGAAGACGAGGCGGCCGAGGCCGGGGAGGTAGAAGACCTGTTCGATGATGATCGCGCCTGCGAGCAGGAAGGAAAACTGCAGCCCTATGATCGTGAGCACCGGGATGAGCGCATTGCGCAGCGCGTGGCGGCGGAGCGCTTGGGGCCGCGTGAGGCCCTTTGCGCGGGCCGTGCGGATGTAATCCTCGCCCAGCGTGTCGATCAGCGCCGAGCGCATGACGCGGGCGAGGATCGCCGCTTGCGGCAGCGCCAGCGCTACGGCGGGGAGCGTGAGCGCGCGCATGTTGACCCAAAAGCCCTTCTCCCAGCCGGGAAAACCGCCTGCGGGAAAGATGCGCCATGTGATCGCAAAGAGCAGCACCAGCAGCATGGCAAACCAGAAATTCGGGATCGCCACGCCCAGCTGTGTGGCCCCCATCACCGCCATGTCACCCGCCGCGCCGCGGCGCGAGGCCGCGTAAAGGCCCACCGGGACGGCGATGGCTGTCGACAACGCCAGCGCGTAGAGCGCCAGCGGCAGCGAGACCGCGAGCCGGTCCGCGATCATCTGGGAGACGGGCGTGCGGTAGGTATAGGACGTGCCGAAATCGCCCGTCAGCATGCCGCCCACCCAATCGAGATAGCGCAGGACTTTGGGCTGATCGAGGCCCAGCTCGGCGCGCAGGGCGGCGACTGTATCGGGCTGCGCATTGATCCCCAGCATGAACGACGCCGGATCACCCGGGGCCACTTCGACCACGAGGAAGATCACCGCCGAGGCGACGAGGAGGCTCACGACGAGCGAGAAGAAGCGGCGCAGCGCGTAGAGGGCCATGGGGGGAGGTTAACGGGGTGCGCCTGCGAGGGAAATGGGATTTCGTTACCGGGTCGCGCTGAGGCTCCGGCCATGGGGGCGGGCTTACCTGTTGGGCAGTTTCGGCATGTGGGTCACATCCAACAGGACTGACACTCCGCCTGCGGAGAATTCTTTGGGAACATGTTTGAGATTTTGCGTCTCGGGGCCTTTTTGATACCGGCCAAAGATATCGAAATGCGTTTGTTCGCAAGGATCATAGAACCCGGAATAATCGCAGCCCTGAGCGAGCGTGACGCAACCAAGGCTGCCGTCGTTCACAGGGCTTACGATGATCCAGCGCAGTTTGAGGAAATCCCTCGGGCCCATCTCACGCTCAAACGTTCCGTCTTCCAGTGCGGCGCGCCATGCGCTTTCAGGCATTTCCGGGTTGAACTGCGCCATGGCCAGCGCAAGTTCCGCATCGTCCAGATGCCAGATGACAATGTGCCGTTCGTTCTGGATGAGGATGTGTGCCTCGCCCTTGGGCCATCCTTCCAGGGAGACGCGGACGACATTCCCGTGCGACGCAGTCTGGATATCAGCGCTTGGTGCGAGAGATGCCACAGCAAAGTAGAGACCTGCGGCGATGCAAAAAGCCAGCCAGAGTGCGGTGATGCGGAAAAGAAGCGGGATCTTTCGGGTCATGTCATGGCCGCGCAAGGGAAGGCGCGACCGTTTGGGGCCGCGCCTTGTGTTCAGGTGACAACGTCCTGACTTACTCCGACCAGCTGACGCCTGTCAGGTCGGTGGCCTGCGTCGGTGCGTCTTTCCACAGGCCCTCGATCCCCGCTTTTGCGACGACCGGATTGGCCAGCTGGAAGAGATAGCCGTTGACCGCTTCATCCGCGATCATGCGCTGGGCGTCTTGTACGATATTCGTGCGCATGGCGGGATCTGTGGTCTCGTTGAGCTTGGTCATCAGGTCCTGAAACGCCGCGCTGTCATACTGGAAGTAATAGTCCGGGCGGGCATAGATGCCGATGTCAAAGGGCTCGGTGTGGCTGACGATGGTCAGGCCGAAATCCTTGCCCCTGAACACGGTCTCGAGCCATTGCGCCCATTCGACATTGATGATCTCCGCCTTGATGCCGACTTGTGCCAGCTGGGCCGCGATGATCTCGCCGCCGCGCCGCGCGTAAGAAGGGGGCGGCAGGTGCAGGGTTGTCTCGAACCCCTCGGCCAGACCCGCCTCGGCCAGCAGCGCTTTGGCTTTCTCGGGGTCATAGGCGGATTGGCCTGTGAGATCCACGTAAGCCGGGTTGTGCGGCGCAAAATGCGTGCCGATGGGTGTGCCCAGACCAAACATCGCGCCGTCGATGATCGCCTGACGGTCAATGGCATGGGACACCGCCCGGCGCACAAGCACATTGTCAAAGGGCGGCATCTTGTTGTTGGTCGACAGGATCGTCTCACCCTCGGTCGAGCCAATCAGCACCTGAAAGCGCGGATCGGCCTCAAACTGCGGGATGTTCTCCGGCGCGGGGAAGTTCATGAAGGCGTCGATATCCTCGGCCATCATCGCGGCAAAGGCGGCGGTGGGATCGGAGATGAATTTGAACGTGGCCGAGGCCAGCGCGGGCGCCTCGCCCCAGTAATTCTCGTTGCGGGCAAGTTCGACCCGGTCGCCCTGCACCCATTGGCTGAAGGTGAAGGCGCCGGTGCCGATGGGTTGCTGCTTGATCCCCTCGATGCTCTCGGGCGCCACGATCACGGCATCGCCCCAGGCCAGATTGAAGAGCAGATTGCCGTTGGGCGCATCCAGCGTGAGCTGGACCGTCATCGGGTCCATGACAGTGACATCGGTGATCCCGGCATAAAGCGCTTTCTGGGCGTTCTGGCTGTCCTCGGCGCGGATGCGGTCGAGGGTGAACTTGACGTCCTCGGCATCGAAACTCGTGCCGTCATGGAAGCTCACGCCGGAGCGCAGCTTGAACGTATAGGTCAGACCATCCGCGCTGATCTCCCAGCTCTCGGCCAGACCGGGCACGACGGAGCCATCGGCCATGAAGCGGGTGAGCCCCTCGAAGACATTGGAATAGAGCACGCTGTCGATGGCGCCAGCGGCGGCGGAGGTCGGGTCCATATGCGGCGGCTCGAGCTGCATGGCGACAATGATGCTGTCTTTCGCCTGTGCTGTGGCGGCGATCAGAGTGAGCGCCGTGGTGGCGAGGAGGGTGCGAAGTGTCATGGGTTTCTCCCGTTTGGCTTTTGCCAGTCTTTCGATAAACAAGGGCGGGATCAAGAGGCGGTGATGTAGGGCATTGGTATGACGTCGGGGCTTACGATACGACAGGCAGGCGCAGAAGATATGGCCGAGGTGGCGCGGTTGATGCAGGCCTACAAGGTCTCTCTGGGTCTCGGGATTTTCGACAATCCGGGCCAGAAAGCAGACGAGGTTTTGCCAGGGCCCTATGCGGATCGTGGCGCAGGCATCCTGCTGGCGGCGCAAGACGGGCGCGCGCTTGGTGTCGTTGCGTTCAAGGGGATTGCGCCGGGCGTCTCGGAGATGAAACGCATGTATGTCGCGCCGGAAGGCCGGGGACTGGGAGCGGGCCGGGCGTTGGCGCTGGCGGTCATGCAAGCGGCGCGGGAAGCGGGGCACACGCGCATGGTGCTCGATACTTTGGCCAGTCTGACAGTGGCACGTTCGCTTTATGAGAGCCTCGGATTTGCGTTGATCCCAAGATACAATGACAACCCCGTTGAGGGCGTCGTCTTCTATGGGTGCGATCTGTAGGATTTTGACGGGCGCTGTGCCGCATGGTCGCTCTGTCTTTGGCGCGCTAGCCCTTTGGCGGGTGCCACAAGGACCAAATCCATGAGACGACTATTCCTCCGTTTGAGCGCATTGATCGCTTTGCCGCTCATGCTTCTGGCCTGTGCCCCGCCGACCCAGACAGATGCCGGGCCGGAATTTGCCTTTGCGCAAGATGCAGCGGCCATGCGCGCCCAATTGGCCGGGCGTACGGCAAAATTCGATGGGCCGGGGCATGGCACGCAAATTGAGTATTTCGCGCCGGGCGGCAGGGCGTTTTTATGGTATCCCGGCAATGCAACAGCAGTGCCCAGCCTTTGGAAGACACAAGCTGGACGGCGAAGCGCGGAGATTTGTTTCAAATACCCCAGCCGCTCCTACAATCCGGTCACCGATGAATTTGGCGGGCGCTGGGAATGTCGGCCCAGCGCGGTCTTTGGCGCGCGCATGACCGCCCTAATCGAAGGCGATGAGTTCAACCTCAGCTCGGGGCAATTGCCAAAGCGCTTGCCGCGAGGCGCGATCCTGACTTTGCAGCAGGTGGAACAGGTCATCGGGCGGTCCTTGCGGGGCAACGTGGTCTATCAACGCTAAAGGAGCTGGTTCATGAGATGTCCTGCTCACATATCCCGCGCATTGGTTGTGAGTTCTTTGGTTTGGCTGATGGGCTGTACCGGGCCCCATGGCCCTTATGGTGCCAGCAAAGTGCCTGCGTCGTCAGAGGCCATGACCGAGGCGCGTCGCGTCGTGGACATTTGCGCACGCACGGCGCCCAATGACAGAGCGACGCTGGCCGCGCTCAGGGCATCGGGCTTTGAAAAAACGACGAAGCCCAAAACCTCGGCCTCTGACAAGACGATTTCCAGCCTGCGGACGTTTGCGTTCTACACAAAGGAAGATCTCGGTGTGACGGTTTTGATCCGCGCGTCGGGGGAGAGGCGCAAGAGCTTTCTCTGTTCCTTGTCCGTGGACAGCATGACGATCGAACAAGGGCGGCAATTGGCGGAGGTGTGGCGCGCGCTTTGGCGCGACGGATCAGCCGCTCTATAAAGACTTTGGCTTGAAGAACGATGTGCTGGATTGGCAGAGCCTGAGTGACACGGTCTACACGCGTATCGGGCTCATGGCCTCTGGCATGCGGCTCAAGGGGCCCGGGGCCGTGGTGGTGCTCAGGTATAAAACCAAATTGCCTGGGGAGCCCGTCCCGCAAGGCCAATTCGCCATCACGGGTCTGCGCTGATCTGCGGCACGCGGGCGATATCTTCTGGGGCGGTGATCCCTTTCTGACCAGCAGGTTTCATGCCTCTGCGCCGGTATTGGCCTGCACGAGCGCTTTGTAGAGCGCGCGGATGCGTTCGGTCATGGGCCGGTTGCCGTCGCCGATGGGTTTGCCATCGATCTCGGCCACGGGTGTTTGCGCGCCGAACGTGCCTGTCAAAAAAGCCTCGTCCGCGCCATAGGCCTCATAAAGCGAGTAGTTCTTCTCAAAGACCGGAATGTCATTGGCCCGGCACAGGTCGATGACATTCTGCCGCGTGACCCCGTTCATGCAGTAATCCCCCGTGGAGGTCCAAACCTCGCCGCGACGGACAATGAAGAAATTGCAGGCATTGGTCGTGTTCACGAAGCCATGGGGATCCAGCATCAGCGCTTCATCGGCCCCGGCCTGTTCCGCCTGCAGGCAGGCGATGACGCAATTGAGCTTGGAATGTGAGTTGTACTTGGCGTCCTGGCTCATGGGCAGGCCGCGCACCTGGGGGACGGTGGCCAGGCGAATGCCCTGCGCTTGCAAGCTGGTGGCGGGTTTTGAATGCTCGACAATGGCCACAATCGTCGGGCCGGAGCGGCTCAGGGCGGGATGCTGGAAGGGTTTGGCCTTGCGCCCGCGCGTGATCATCAACCGGCAATGGGCGTCGCTTGTCATCCCGTTGGCGGCGGCTGTCTGATCGAGGATCGTGCGGATGTCGTCCGGGCCCATGCCGATCTCAAGCGAGACGGATTTCAGGGAGTTGAAGAGCCTGTCCATATGCTCGTCAAAGAAGGCCCATGTCCCGTTGTATAGCCGCATGCCCTCCCACATCCCGTCGCCCAGCATGAAGCCGGAATCGTAGACGGAGACCTTGGCCTCATCCTTATGGACCAGTTCGCCATTGACCCAGATGAGGATATCCTCATTGCGGGCGTCTTCTTCGGCGTCGTGGGTGGATTTGCTCTCGAATATCATGCTGTGTGCGTCTCCTGAGTCCTGCAACGAGCAAGCGGTGCAGGCTCAATGCCATGACCTGCGCGCTCTCAACCATGTCCTGCACGCCGATCCATTCGTCGGGTTTATGGGCAAGCTCCAAAACGCCCGGCCCGTACGCGATGCAGTTTTTCAACCGGCCAATGCGGTCGATATGCTTTTGATCATAGGTGCCCGGGCTGGCGACGTAGGCGGGGGCTGTGCCAAAGACATCGGCAATGGCGGCATGCACCGTTTCGACAATGGGCGCGCCCTTGTCTGTCATGGAGGGGGCCACGTGGTTGATCTCTTCAAGGGTATAGTCGAACCGGGGGCGCTCCGCCTTGAGCCCGTCGAGCAGCCCGCGCACTTCGCCCGCGACGCTCTCATAGCTCTCCTCAGGCAGGTACCGCCTGTCAATCACGATGCGGCAGCTGTCAGGGACGCAATGGGCGGGCAGGCCGGTGTAATCCTCCGATTGCTCCGCCTGTCCGCCGTGGACCGAATTGATGTTCATCGTGGATTGTCGCGCGCCTTCAGGCACGACGGGCATCTCCGTGTGCCGCGCGGCCATGGCAGGAAAGAGCTCCGCCTCAAACCGCTCCAGAACAGCCCCCATATGCCGGACCGCGCAATCGCCCAGAAAGGGCATCGAGCCATGGGCGATCTCACCCTTGGTCTCGATCTCGGCCCACCAGCCGCCGCGATGACCCAGACAGATGCGATCCTTGCCCAGCGGTTCGGGGATAATGACATGCTGCACGCGGGCGGGATCAAAAAAGCCCTTCTCCGCCAGATAGGCCACGCCGCCATAGCCGCCTGATTCCTCATCCGCCGTGCCGGAAATCTCAATAGCGCCGCAAAAATCAGGGCAGCACGCGATGAAGGCTTCTGCGGCGACAATGGACGCCGCGAGCCCGCCCTTCATGTCACACGCGCCGCGGCCGTAGATCTTGCCATCCTCCAGCGCACCCCCAAAGGGATCGCGGGTCCAGCCGTGGCCCACTTCGACGACGTCGGTGTGCGAGTTGAAATGCACGCAATCTCCCGCGCGCGCGCCCTCTCGCCGGGCCATGAGGTTCCAGCGCGGGTATCTGTCGCTGTCGCCCGGTGCCCCTTCGGCGCGGATCCATGTGGTCTCGAAGCCGGACGCGCTCAGCCGCTGGTCGAGGTAGTCGCAGATTGCATCGTAGTTCTCGCCCGGCGGGTTCAGCGTCGGGATACGGATCAGGTCCTGCGCGAGCGCAATGAGGTCTTGCTCGCGCGCGATGATCTCGGCCTTTAGCCTTTCTGCGATGTCCTGTGCCATGAGCGGAGAGTTGCGCCGGATCAGCCGGGTTGCAAGGGCTATCTGAGCTGGATGCGCGGGGCAGGGCCCAGAGGCAGCGGCCCGAGGAAGACCTGGCCCCGGCGGAAGGTCAGCTCGACATCCAGCGCGTCTGCATTGCCCGAGAGCGCGGCCAACGCGCCCAAGGGCCCCGCGATGGCCTCAGCGGCGCCACGGGGCAAAAGCTCGGTCGCCTCCGCCAGCTCCAGCATATCGCGCCACTCGCGCGCTTGCAGGGAGACCGCGCCTTCGGGCCGCCCCGTCTGGTCAATCTCCAACTCGCCCGAGAGGCGCAATTGCATGGGGCCCCAGGCTGCCTCTGCGATGTCCAGATCGATCGCTGTGGGCTGCGGGCGCGCTGTCTCGACGGCGGACAGACCCCAGGGTGTGTCGAATGTGGCGGTCATATCGAGGCGCGCGGTCGAAAAGGTTTCGGGCAGAGCGCGCCCCAGCTGCCGCAGGAGAGGCGCGGAGAGCGCAAGGCCATCGGCGGTGGCCGCGATCCGGTAGCTTGGCGTGTCCTCCTGCCGCTCAACTGCGGCGCGCAACGCCGCCAGAGCCGTGACATCGCCGCTGCGCGTCTCGGTCAGGGTCAGGGTTTCGGCCGCCAGATTGGCCCGCCGCAGCGGCAAATCCGGCGCGGCATCGGTCACAAGCGAGGCCTGCAGGGAATCGTTGGTGATATCAAAGCTTTGGTTGACCGAGGAAAACCGGTGGGTGTCGGGCCAGATGGCAATCACATGGTTGGGCTTGTAGCTCAGCATGAGGAGCTGAAAGAAGGGCGCTTCCCATGCAAGACCTGTCTCGGGATCGGCGAGCGCGAGATCGCTCCATGTCGTGTCAAACCGGTTGGGAAAGCCGCGCACATCCAGCGCGCTGTATTCTGCCTGCCAGCCTTCGGATTCGCGCGCGTCAAACCATGTTTGATATTCCGATTTTAACGTCTGCGCGCCCCAGAACCAATAGCCCGACCAAAGCGCCGCTGCCAGCACGAGCAGAAGTGTCAGTTTCTTGAACATGTCTTTCACGTCCTGTTGCCGCCCTTTCCCTCGGGCCTCACGCGGTTTAAGCCATGCACAGCCAGAGAGGAAGAGCGCATGACACTATGGGTGTTCGGGTATGGATCGCTGTTGTGGAACCCCGGGTTCGAGGTGGCCGAGCAGCGGCTTGCCTCGCTGGAGGACTTTGCGCGGTCTTTCTGCATGCGCTCCATTCATCACCGCGGAACGGAAGAAGATCCGGGCCTTGTGCTGGCGCTTGATGAAAAGTCGGGCGCTGTCTGCGATGGGCTGGCTCTGCGCGCAAAACCCGGCACGGAAGAGGCCACGCTGGCCTATCTGCGGGAGCGCGAGCTGATCTCCTCGGCCTATGTGGAACGTCATGTCATGCTAGGACTCGACGATGGCCGCCGGGTTGAGGCGCTGGCCTATGTGATCAACCGGGATCATTGGCAATATTGCCGTGATCTGCCGCTGGAAGACCAGGCACAGATCATCGCGCGCGCGGTCGGCGGACGCGGGCCCAATACGGAATACCTCTGGAACACGACGGAGCATCTGGACCAATTGGGCATTCAGGATGCGGATTTGCACTGGCTCTCGCAGCGGGTGCGCAGCCTTGTCGGGGAATGACCCGGGCTAGGACAGCGACCCCCGCGATGCGGCGCTGAGGCCGATCCTGCCGTGATCTCACACCCTTGCGCGGGTGGTGCATAAATACCCTTTGCGGCCCTCGCGCTTTCGCCTACTATATGTGCCAATTCAACCCTGTCAGGACCGCGCCCGAATGGACCGAACAGACCGCGAGGCAGACCCGCAGTTTACACAACCCTACAGGCAAGTGATCCTGATGCTTCTGGTATTGGGCCTCACCGGCGCTGGCACGGTCTTGGCACTGCCACGGGTGTTGCCTGTCTTTGAGGCAAATCCCTATCTCAATGGGTTCATTCTCTTTGTCTTCGTGATTGGCGTGCTGGCCTGTTTTTGGCAGGTCTGGCAGCTGATCGGCTCCGTGCGATGGATCGAAAGTTTTGCGCGCGGGGGCCGCTCAACGCACACGCCGCCGCGTCTGCTGGCGCCTCTGGCCGCGCTCTTGGGCCAGCGGGGCCGCTCAACCATGACAATCAGCCAAAGCTCGCAGCGCTCGATCCTTGATTCCATCGCGCAGCGTATCGATGAGGTGCGCGAAATCACGCGCTACATCGTCAGCCTGTTGATTTTCCTTGGGCTTTTGGGCACGTTTTACGGATTGGCGACAACTGTCCCCGCGCTCGTCGATACCATTCGCTCGCTGTCTCCCGAAGAAGGCGAGACCGGCGCGCAGGTGTTTCAGCGTCTGCAAGTGGGGCTGGAGAGCCAGCTGGGCGGCATGGGTGTGGCCTTTGCATCGTCTTTGCTCGGGCTGGCCGGGTCTCTCGTGGTCGGCCTGTTGGAGCTGTTTGCAGGCCACGGGCAGAACCGCTTTTACCGCGAGTTGGAGGAATGGCTCAGTTCGATCACCCGTCTGGGGTTTGCATCCGGCGACAGCGATGAAAACAGCTCCGCCGATCACCAGTTCATGGTCGCCGTGGTGGATCATCTGGGCGAGCAGATGGAGGGCATCCAGCAGATGTTTACGGCCTCCGATGTCTCGCGCTCCATGGTGGACGAGAAGATCGGCAAACTGGCCGATGCGGTTGAGCGGATGACGGAACGGCTTGAGGCGCAGGAACCGGCCTCCACGGCACTGGCGCGGCTTGCCGAAGGGCAGGAACGTCTGCTGGAGACGTTGGAGAACGGTGTGGGCGGCGGCGGGATCGATGCCGAAAGCCGCATGCGCCTGCGCTCCATTGATGTGCAGATGCTGCGCATACTCGAGGAAATCTCCGCCGGTCGGCAGGAAACCATGGCAGAGCTGCGCACCGACATTTCCGCCCTGTCGCGCGCCTTGCAGCAGGGGCAGCAACGCGCCCGTGCCGAGCGCCCGATGTCTTTGCGCGGGCCTGAGCAGGAGCGCTAGCCCATGGCTCTCTCCCGCCGCACCGGCGCCCGCCTGCAGGCTTCGATCTGGCCCGGTTTCGTGGATGCGATGACGGGGCTGCTCCTCGTTTTGATGTTCGTGTTGACCATTTTCATGGTCGTGCAATTTACCCTGCGCGAAACGATTTCCGGGCAAGCGACCGAGCTCAATGAGCTTTCCGCGGAAGTGGCCGCTCTTGCGGATGCTTTGGGTCTGGAACGCACACGGTCTGCCAATCTCGAAACCGAGCTGGGCACCTTGCGCACAACGCTCGATGACAGTCAGCGGCTCGCCGATCTGCAAGCCACAACCATCGCCCAACTGCGCTCCGATCTGGCCACGCAAGACGCCGCACTGGCCGAGGCCCGGGGGCGTATCACGAGTTTTGAAGCGCAAGTTGCGTCGCTATTGGCCGAGAGAGAGGATGGTTTGGCCCAGATCGCCGGTCTGGAAGCCGAGCAGGCTGAGCTTTTGTCGGAACAAGAGGCCCTAACCCTCGCTCTGGCCAGCGCCCGCGACGAGATTGACGCCAGCGCAGAGGCCGCGCGGTTGGCGGCAGCGCAGCGGGAGGCGCTCGAAGCGCTGATCGCTGATTTGCAGACCCGCAACGAGGAGGGCGCTGCGCGGCAGGCGGTTCTTCAAGCGGATCTGGACGAGGCCACGCAAGCGCTCTCAGCGGAGGAGGCGGCGCGGCTGACGGAGGCTGCGGCGGCAGAGGCGTTGCGCGCGCGCCTTGCTGAGGCAGATGCAGAACTCACCGCCATGACGCTGGCGCTTGAGGCAGAACGCAAAGCCGCGGAGGACACTCTGACATTACTTGCAGCCGCGCAATCGGCAGAGCAGGATCTGACGGAACGGCTGGCGCAAGCTGTGCTCGCACAGGAGGCAGCACGCCAATTGGCGGAAAATGCCACGCAAGACATCGACAATCTCGAAGCCCGTCTCGCCGCAGCGCTGCTGGCACAACAAGAGGCCGAAAATCGTGTGGCCGTCCTCTCGGGCACGGAAGAAGACACGCAATCGCGCCTCGCAGCTGCCCTGCAAGCCATCGAAGAGGCTGAGGCGCAAGGCGCCGCCGATGCGGCCCGTGCCGCAGATCTCGCAGACCAACTGGCGGCCGCGCTTGCGGCGCGCAGCCTTGCCGAAAGCGCACTGGAACAAGAGGCGCAAAGCGCGCAGGAGTTGCAAGTCGAACTGGCCGCAGCCCTCGCGGCGCAACAGCAATCGCAAGCTGCCCTCGAAGATCAACAGCAACAGGCCTCAAGCGCGATCGACGCGCTGGAAGCGGAACTCGCGGCAGCATTGGCATCGCAACGGGCAGCAGAGGCCGCCGTCGCCACCCAGGCCGAGACTGCGGAGGCTGCAATTGCCGATCTGACCGCTCAATTGAGCCAAACGCAGGCGGAACTCGAAGCCGCGCGCGCGAGCTTGTCCGGTACGGAACAAGACCTGCAACAGCGCCTGGCAGCGGCTCTCGCAGCCGCTCGTGAGGCGGAAGCCGCGCAAAAGCGGCAACTGACCGAAGCCGAGACGCGCGCGGCGCTGCTCGAAGCGGCTCAGGACGAGCTGAACGCCCAAAGCGCACAAACCCAGGAAGCCCAAAGGCAAGCGGCGCTGCTCAACCAGCAGGTGGCCGCGCTGCGCGCCCAGCTGGGTCAATTGCAAGCCCTGCTGGATGACGCAAAAGCCCGCGATGCCGCGGCGCAAGTTCAGCTGGAAACGCTTGGCTCTGATCTCAACACGGCATTGGCGCGCGCGGCGGCAGAGGAACGCGCACGACGCATCCTCGAGGAAGAAAAAGCGCGCCGGCTCGAAGAACAGGCCCGTGACCTCGAGCGCTTCCGGTCCGAGTTCTTTGGCCGCCTGCGCGATGTGTTGGGCGGGCAGGAAGGCATCCGTATCGAGGGGGACCGTTTCGTCTTCGCCTCGGAAGTGCTGTTTCCCCCCGGTGGGGCGGATTTGTCCGATCTGGGGCAAGCTGAAATTGCAAAGGTTGCGTCCATCCTGCAGGCCGTGGGCGATGATATTCCCGCCGAGATCGATTGGATCATCCGTGTCGATGGGCACACTGACAATGTCGCCCTGTCCGGTCTGGGCGAATTTCAGGACAATTGGGAATTGTCACAAGCCCGCGCTCTTTCGGTCGTCAAATACATGATCGACGAGTTGGGGATCGCCCCCAACAGGTTGGCGGCAAACGGGTTTGGCGAATACCAACCGGTCAACACGGCCGACACAGATGCCGCACGCGCACAAAACCGACGCATCGAGTTGAAATTGACCGAGCGGTAAAGCGTTTCGACTTTTCCTGGAGGCAACCCGGCCTGTTTTTTCTGGTTCGAGCTTCCTGCGAGAAGCAACGACAAAGTTCCTCCCAATTCAAATCGAAGCGCTAGAGGGGGCTCTGCCCCCAACGCCCTGCGGGCGTTTCCCCCGAGGTATTTCAAGACAAAAGAAGCCTGCCGCTAACTCCGCATTAAGGTTAATGCGTCAGTATCAAAGCGCGGTACAGGCGGAGGCGCCGATGACCGTGGCGAAAGAAGAGCGTTGGAACTCTTCGAAAGATGCAGGGAGTTTGCGCTCTCTGCATCTTCTTTTGTCTTCAAATACCTCGGGGTGAGCCTCCGCAGGAGGCGAGGGGCAGCGCCCCTCTATATGGCTACGATAGCTTTCCCGGTGTTGCCGCCGTTCAGAAGCGACAGGAATGCCGATGGTGCGTTTTCAAGGCCTTCGGTTATGTCTTCGATATAGGCAATATCTCCCTGCGCGACGGGGCCTGTCATCTCTTCAAGAAATTCCGGGAAAAGGTCCCAGTGGTCAAAGACGATCAGGCCCTGAATCCGCAGACGCTTCACCAACGTGGCGCGCCACAGAGCTGGCAGGTGATCTGGGCCAGAGGTATCAACGCCGGAATACCAGGCGATGGTTCCAATCAAGGGGATGCGGCCATGTGTGTTCATTAGAGGCAGGGCAGCCTGAAGAACCTTGCCGCCGACATTCTCGAAATAGATGTCGATCCCGTCTTGTGCGGCCTCGCTGAGAGCGGCGCGCAAGGTTTTCACATCATGGGCGCGATGGTCGAGGGCTGCATCGAAGCCAAAGGTGTCTTTGGCCAATGTGCATTTCTCTTCGCCCCCGGCGATAGCGATCGTGCGCAGACCTGCGCGTTTTGCGATTTGGCCAACCATGGAACCCACCGGGCCCGTGGCGGCGGCCACGGCCAGCGTTTCACCGGATTGCGGCGCGCCAATTGTTTTCATGGCGGCCCAGGCGGTGAAGCCCGGCATGCCCAGAACGCCGAGGGCAGTTGTGGCAGGCAGGCGCGTGTCGAGTTTGCGCACGCCTTCGCCAGGCAAAACGGCGTGGCTGGCCCAGCCGGTGATCCCGGTCACGAGATCGCCTTCCTTGATCCCGTCGGCGCGCGAGGCCAGCACGTGGCCGACGCCTTGGCCTGTCATTTTCTCGCCCAAGGCCACGCTCGGCGCATAGCTTTTCACGTCATCCATGCGGCCACGCATGTAGGGATCGAGTGACAGATGGGACACTTCGATCAGGACTTCGCCCGCGCCCGGTTCCGGCATGGCGCCCTCTTCCACTCTGAAGTTGTCCAGCTTGGCTGGCCCGTTGGGCCTTTGCGCCAGTACGACCTGTTTCATATGCGCTCCATTGTTTTTGCTTGCGCGTCCGCCGCGCTATCTCGAGACTTACGATCAACGAGCTTGGCCCGTGAGGCAAGCCAGAACAGGGAGGGACCTCGGTATGCTCATGGGGCAAATGATGAATGATCCTTTGAGGATCATTGATATCTTGCGATACGCGGCGGATGCCTACCCTGAGGAGGGCATCGTTTCGGCGCGGTGTGAGGCCGATCTGCATCGCGAGACTTACGGGCAAGCTTATGCCCGGGCGGGGCAAATGGCGCATGCTTTGACCCGACTAGGTGTCGCGCAGGGCGACCGGGTCGCTACGCTGGCCTGGAACGGACATCGCCATTTTGAGCTCTACTATGCGATCTCCGGCATGGGAGCGGTCTGTCATACGATCAACCCGCGGCTCTCGGCAGAGCAGATGCTCTACATCATTGGCCATGCCGAGGATCGGGTGATCTTCTTCGATTTGACCTTTCTGCCAATTCTTGAGGGGCTGTCCGGGCATTTGCCCGAAGGGATCACGCTGATTTGCATGACCGACCGGGCCAATATGCCTGAGTCCAGCCTCGACCTGCTGTGCTATGAGGAGCTTTTGGCCACTGAGGCGTCTGCGTTTGATTGGCCATTGCTGGACGAAAATGCCGCGGCGGGGCTGTGTTACACATCGGGGACGACGGGCAATCCCAAGGGCGCGCTTTTCTCGCACCGATCCAACGTGATCCATGCCTTCTCTGTCGCGCTGACATTGAAGGACACGCTCTTTGAAGGCGCGCGGGTCATGCCCGTCGTGCCGCAGTTTCATGTCAATGCCTGGGGGCTGCCCTATGTGGGGCCGCTCTCTGGGGTGTCGCTCATTATGCCGGGGCCCGCGCTCGACGGGGCGTCGGTCTTTGATCTGATGGACAGTGAGAAGGTGACGTCATCCTGGGGCGTGCCCACGGTCTGGCTGGGGCTGCAAGGTGAGATCGCCAAGCGGGGACGCAACCCGTCTGCGCTGGCGCAAGTCGTGATCGGTGGTTCCGCCGCGCCGCGTGCCATGATCGAGGGCTTTGAGACACAGGGCATTTCGGTCTGCCATGCCTGGGGGATGACGGAGATGAGCCCGGTGGGCACCCATGGGATTTTGAGCCCTGCGGCGCGCACCAAGCCGTTGGAAGAGCGGATTGAGAGGCAATGCTTGCAGGGTCGCCGGGTCTTTGGCTGTGATCTCAAGATTGTCGATGAGGCGGGCGCGAGGTTGCCGCATGACGGCAAGGCGGCGGGCGAGCTTTACGTGCGCGGGCCTTTCATTGTCTCGGGGTATTTCAACAACCCGGACGCCACCGAAGCCGCTATGGACGACGAGGGTTGGTTTGGCACAGGCGACGTGGCCTCCATCACGGCGGACGGGTTCCTGAATTTGCAGGACCGCGCCAAGGATCTGGTCAAGTCGGGCGGCGAGTGGATCTCGTCGATCGATCTTGAAAACGTGGTGATGGGGCATCCGCAGGTGGCCAATTGCGCCGTGATCGCGCAGCCCCATCCCAAGTGGGACGAGCGGCCCTTGCTGGTTGTGGTGCCTGCAGGTGAGGCGCGGATCACGCTGGAGGAGGTGCATGGCTTGATGGGCGATCATTTCGCCAAATGGCAATTCCCCGATGACGTTGTCTTTATCGAGGAGATGCCACTGACGGCGACGGGCAAGGTCTCCAAACTGACGCTGCGCAAGATGTTTGCCGATTACGTATTGCCGGATTTGAGGGAAGGGTAAGCCATGGATCTTGGGGTTACGGAGAAAGTCCGTCCGCTTATCGAGGCGGTGCGGCGCATGGTCGAGGATGAGATCGCGCCGCTGGATGCGGAGTACCATGCGGAGGTGGGCAAGCACCCCTCGGGCGATCGGTTCCAGCATACCGCGCGACAGCTGGAGATACTGGACGGCCTCAAGGCAGAGGCGCGCAAGCGCGGGCTGTGGAACTTCTGGCTCACGGAGTCTGAGCGGGGCTATGGGCTCTCCACGGTGGAATATGCCTATCTCGCCGAAGAGATGGGCAAGGTCGGTATCGCGGCAGAGGTGTTCAATTGCAATGCGCCGGATACCGGGAACATGGAGGTGCTCGAGCGCTATTGCTCTGCGACCCATAAGGCGCGCTGGCTCGGGCCTTTGCTGGAGGGCAAAATTCGCTCGGCCTATGTCATGACGGAACCAGAGGTGGCGTCCTCCGATGCAGCGCAACTGGCCTTTGAGGCGAAGCGCGATGGGGACCATTACGTCCTGAACGGCGAGAAATGGTGGATCTCCGGCGCAGGCGATCCGCGCTGTGCCTGTTATATCGTCATGGCCTGCACGGACCCGGGCGCGCCCAAGCATCAGCGACATACGATGTTTGTCATGGACGCAGATACGCCGGGCATTGAGGTGCTGCGGCCCATGCAGGTCTTTGGCCATGACGATGCGCCCCATGGGCATATGCATCTGCGGTTTACCGATGTGCGGGTGCCGGTGGAGAATGTTGTCCTTGGCGAGGGGCGCGGTTTTGAAGTGGCCCAGGGGCGGCTCGGGCCGGGGCGCATTCATCATTGCATGCGTGCCATTGGTCAGGCGGAGAAGGCGCTTGAGATGATGGTGCGGCGCGGCATGGGGCGCGAGGCCTTTGGCAAGCCCATCGTGGAACTCGGGGCCAATTACGACATCATCGCCAACGCGCGGATGGAGATCGAGATGGCGCGGCTGCTTTGCCTCAAGGCGGCCTGGATGATGGACACGGCCGGCGTCCGCGCGGCGCAGCCCTGGATTTCCAAGATCAAGGTTGTGGCGCCGCTCATGGCGGGCAAAGTCGTGGATGAGGCGATGCAGTTGCATGGCGCCAAGGGCATCTCTCAGGATCTCGATCTGGCCGCGATGTGGACCCATATCCGGACCTTGCGATTTGCGGATGGGCCTGATGCGGTGCACCGGCGGCAGGTGGCGCGGGCAGAATTGCGGAAGTATTCAAACAGCTGAGGGCGTCTTGGGGGCCAGCCCCCAAACCCCCGGAGTTTATCCGGCAAGATGAAGGGGCAGTGATGCAAGACGAAGATCTGGTGCGTGTGGCCGCGTGGTGTGAGCGTCATGTGTCTGGCTTTCAGGGCAGTTTGCGCGCGCGGCAGTTTTCGACAGGGCAATCGAACCCGACCTATTTGCTCGAAGCGGGATCAGGCCGATATGTTTTGCGGCGCAAGCCGGACGGCGTTTTGTTGAAGTCGGCCCATGCGGTGGACCGGGAGTACCGCGTCATGCGGGCTTTGGCGGGCAGCGATGTGCCTGTGCCTCGGGTGCATGGGTTGTGCGAGGATGACACCGTTTTGGACACGATGTTTTTCGTGATGGATCATGTTTCGGGGCGGGTGCACATGGATCCCTCGTTGCCGGATCAGAGCGCGCCTGATCGTCGCGCGATCCTTCTGGAGATGGCGCGTGTTCTGGCGGCGATCCATCAGGTGGATCCAGGCGCTGTGGGCTTGCACGATTTTGGACCGCCGGGGGATTATTATGCCCGTCAGCTTGCGCGTTGGAGCAAGCAATACCGCGCGTCGGAGACGGGCCAGATCGTGGATATGGATGCGCTGATTGCCTGGCTTGACGCACATCTTCCCGCCGATGATGGCGCGCGGGTTTTGGTCCATGGGGACTACCGGATCGACAACCTGCTCTTTGAGGATACGCGGTGCACGGCGGTTCTGGATTGGGAATTGTCGACCCTTGGGCATCCTTACGCGGATCTTGCGGGCGTGCTGATGCAGTGGCGCTTGCCGCCGGGGGATCTTGGGCGCGGCTTGGCGGGCATTGACCGCGCCTCGCTTGGCTTGCTGGACGATGAGGCCTTTGTCGCAGCCTATGCGGAGGCGCGGGGGATCGCGCCGCCTGCGGATTTGCGTTTCTACATCGCCTTTGCCTTCTTTCGGATGGGCGCGATTTTGCAGGGCGTGAAGAAGCGCGCCCTTGACGGCAATGCGGCCAACCCGGAGAAAGCGCGGCAGTTGGGGGCGTTTGTCCCGGAATTCGCACGATTGGGATTGGAGGCGGCGCATGGGTGACACGGATGGTGCAGCGTGGGAGAGCCCATATCCTTTTGCCAGCCATATCGGGATGGATCTGACCTCCTGGACGCGGGATTTTGCGCGGATTGAGCTCCCGATCGTGCCGCATATCGGCAATCGTCATGGCATCCCCCATGGTGGTGTGCATGCCAGCCTGCTGGATACCTGCATGGGCTATGCGGGCTGTTTTACCGGTGATCCCGAGGCGCGCCGCTACTGTCTGACGTTGAACCTGAGTGTGAACTACATCGGGCGGCCCGAGGGGGCGCGTCTGATTGCCGAGGGGCGCAGAACAGGCGGCGGGGCCAAGACGTTTTTCGCCGAAGGCCGATTGGTTGATGAGCTGGGCACATTGGTGGCTTCCTCCACTGGCGTGTTTCGATACGTCTCCGCGCCGCAAGGCGAAACGACCCCCGTCGCATAATTCACACTTTTCATTCAGAATTTGCCGGGTATAGTCAGCGCCATGACACGCCAAGATCATATCGCCCCTTTGACCGCGCGCCCGCGCGCGGCGGCGAGCCTTGGCCTTCTTCTTCTCCTTAGCCGCCTCTGAGCGGGCCTTTCGGGCCGCGACCGCTCAGAGGATGCATGCCGCGCCCATCAGGCTTTAAGGACAAAGGACCCCAGAATATGACCAAAGATAGAGTTGTCATTTTTGACACGACCCTGCGCGATGGCGAACAGAGCCCCGGCGCAACCATGACCCATGACGAGAAGCTGGAGATTGCCGAGCTGCTCGATGATATGGGCGTTGATATTATCGAAGCTGGTTTCCCGATTGCCTCTGAGGGGGATTTCCGGGCGGTGAGCGAGATTGCGGAGCGCTCCAAGGATGCGGTGATCTGTGGGCTGGCGCGCGCGCAACTGCCCGATATTGATCGCTGCTGGGAGGCTGTGAAGAAGGCCGCTCAGCCGCGCATCCACACCTTTATCGGCACCTCGCCATTGCACCGCGCGATCCCCAACCTCACGATGGATGAGATGGCCGAGCGCATCGAGCAGACCGTCAGCCATGCGCGCAACCTGTGTGACAACGTGCAATGGTCGCCCATGGATGCGACGCGCACGGAATGGGACTATCTCTGCCGCGTGGTCGAGATTGCGATCAAAGCGGGCGCCTCGACGATCAATATCCCTGACACCGTTGGTTATACCGCCCCGCGCGAAAGTGCGGATCTGATCCGGCGGCTCATCGAGACGGTACCCGGGGCGGATGATGTGATCTTCGCCACCCATTGTCACAATGACCTCGGCATGGCGACGGCCAACAGCCTCGCGGCTGTAGAAGGGGGCGCGCGCCAGATCGAATGCACGATCAATGGCCTGGGCGAGCGGGCGGGCAATACCGCGCTCGAAGAGGTTGTGATGGCGATGAAGGTGCGTGGCGACATCATGCCGTTTGAGACGCGCATCGACACTCAGAAAATCATGCATATCTCGCGCCGCGTCTCAGCGGTGTCTGGCTTTGCAGTCCAATTCAACAAGGCCATTGTCGGCAAAAACGCCTTTGCCCATGAGAGCGGGATCCACCAGGACGGCATGCTGAAAAATGCCGAAACCTTTGAGATCATGCGGCCTGAAGACGTGGGCATCGCGGGCACCTCGCTGCCTCTGGGCAAGCATTCGGGGCGCGCGGCGCTGCGGGCCAAGCTCAAGGAGTTGGGCGTCGAGGTGGGGGACAACCAGCTCAAGGATATCTTCGTGCGGTTCAAGGATTTGGCGGACCGCAAGAAAGAAGTCTATGACGACGATATTCTGGCCCTCGTCTCGGCCACGACGGATGAAGAGGATCATCTGGAGTTGGTCAACCTGAAAATCCTCTGCGGTACAGGCGGCCCAGCGGAAGCGACGCTGGAGATGGCCGTTGGCGGCACGGATCAAAGCGCTGAGGCCCCTGGCGACGGGCCTGTGGATGCGACCTTCAAAGCGGTACGTGTGCTGCATCCCAATGAAGCGCGTTTGCAGCTCTATCAGGTCAGCGCGGTGACCGAAGGCACGGATGCGCAGGCCACTGTGACGGTGCGACTGGAAGAGGATGGCATGATTGCCACGGGCCAATCCGCCGACACCGATACGGTTGTGGCCTCCGCCAAGGCTTATATTCAGGCGCTCAATCGCCTGATCGTGCGGCGGCAGAAGGTTGGGCCCGGGGCAGATGTCCGCGAAGTGAGCTACAAGGAGCTTTGAGGCCTGAGGCAAGGCTGATGCAGCCCGGCTTCCGCAAACGGCCTTGTTCCGAGCGCGGCACCGAAGAAACGTGCTAGAGCCCCTGCGGCATCCCGCTGGCCGGTACAATCCCCACAAGCAATGCGCGCTCTCGATCATCGAGGGCGCGTTTTTCATGGGTCTCAGGATCAACAGCCACCTGTGTGAAGCTCGCAGTGGTGGCGGCCTGATCCTCCGCGCCCTTGAACAGCCCGAGGATGAGCCGGAACGACGTGCGCCCGATGTGTTCGCAGGCCAGCCCGCAAGTAAGCGCATCGGGGAAGGCGAGCTCCGCGTGATACTCACAGTTGTTGGCCACGACGAGGAACCGGGTGTGCGCGGCCAGTAGTCCGCTCTCGGTCTGCCAATGGGTCAAAGCTGTGTCGAAGAGCGAGAGATAGGTCGCGTTGTTGAGATGCCCGTAGGCGTCATTGTCGGCCCAACGGGTCTGCAAGGGCATGTGCCAGCGGTATCGCGCCCGCGCGCGCATCAGCTCAGACGCAAGACGCGGAAGAGCGCAGAGGCGCCCCAGCCGGCGGCAATGGCAATGGCAAGCGACATCAGGCCATAGAGCAGCGGCTGCTCGCGCGAGAGCGAGAAGAGCCAACGCTCCAGCCCTACCTTGCGCACATCAAGTTCCGTCTCATGATGTGAGACGACGCCACCATCGCGCACCAGAAACACCCGTGTGACATAGGCGCCTTCGGTCAGATTGGCGGGCAGTTCGATGGCCGTGCGAAACAGGGTTTCCTCACGCAGATCGACGGCGCCTTCGCCCAGTTGGTAGACGCCTTGCGACATGCGGATGCGGATCACCGCATCGGAAAACCGCTCGACATCATCCACCGCGCCGCTTTCGCCCACAAGGCGGATGGCTTTGGGAATCGAGATCTTGTGGCGCAGGTCTTCCGTCTGCGAGAGGATCTCGTCCAGTGGGCCCGATGCGGCCACGGCATAAAACGAGGGCGCCTCATCAACGGTTACGGCTTCGGTGTTGATCCAGATGCCGAAGCGGCGCTCTTTCTTGCGGACAACCACCGGGGCGGAGGGGCCGGCCACTGTGATGACGACCTCCAGCGGGGAGGATTGCAGCGGCGCGTCGCGCTTGACAGCGCCAAAGATCAAAAGGTCGGAGCCATCGAAGTTCGTCGTGATCGCAATGCTGTCGCGGCTCATGCCCAGCACAACCTCTTCGGCCAATGCAAAGAGAGGGGCCAGCATGAGGGAAAGGCAGAGGAGCAGGCGGTGCAGCATATCAGTGGCCTCCCGCCGCGCCGAGCGAGTAGAGCTCTGTTGGCATGATCAGCAGATCAAGCGCGAGTTTACCGCAGACCGCCAGAACCATAAGGGCCAACAGAATGCGCAATTGCTCGGCCTTGAGCTTGGTGCCCAGCCGTGTGCCGATCTGCGCACCAATGACACCGCCCACAAGCAGCAGCACGGCAAGCACGATATCGACGGTGAAGTTGGTTGTCGCGTGCAGGAGCGTCGTGAAACCGGTCACGAAGATGATCTGAAAGAGCGATGTCCCGACGACGACTTTGGTGGGCATGTTGAGGATGTAGATCATGGCAGGCACCATGATGAAACCGCCGCCCACCCCCATGATGGCCGCCAGAATACCCACGAACACCCCGACGATCAGCGGCGGGATGACGGAGATATAGAGGCCAGAGGTGCGAAAGCGCATCTTGAAGGGCAGGGCGTCAATCCATGTGCGCTGCTTGCGGCGCGGAGCTGTGACGCCTTTCTTGTTGCGGCGCATGGCATTGAGGCTCTCGATGAACATCAAGCCACCGATAATGCCAAGAAAGACGACGTAGCAAAGCCGCACCAGCAGATCGACCTGGCCCAGTGACTTCAGGTAGTTGAAGAGGACCACCCCGAGCGCCGCGCCGACCAACCCGCCAATGAGCAGCACGGTCCCCATTTTGAGATCGACGGATTTTCGCCGCAGATGCGCGAGCACGCCGGAGAACGACGACGCGACAATCTGGTTGGCTTCCGTGGCCACGGCAACAGCAGGCGGGATGCCTATGAAAAACAAAAGCGGCGTCATCAAGAAGCCGCCGCCTACGCCAAACATGCCGGACAAGATGCCCACAATCCCGCCCAATCCCAATAGTAGGAAGGCATTGACCGAAACCTCGGCTATGGGCAGATAGATTTGCATAGTGTCTGTTAGACCAGTGTGGCGTGGTTTCGCAAGCGCAGCGAAGCCGCACTTGCGTTGGTCTTAGTGGAGATCCTCAACTGGACTTATCCGGCGGCACCTATCGTTCCTTGACGTAAGGCTCGCCCCCGGCGCGCGGCGGGATGGCTTTGCCGACAAACCCCGCAAGGATTACGACCGTCAGGATATAGGGCAAGGCATCCATGAATTGGACGGGAACGATGAAGGCGCCGAGGTCAATATTCTGGTATCGCAGGGCAATGGCTTGCAGGAAGCCAAAGAGCAGGCAGGCATAGAGCGCATACCAGGGCCGCCATTTGGCGAAGATGAGCGCCGCGAGCGCGATGAACCCCCGGCCCGCCGTCATGTCCTTCACGAAGCCCGCTTGCAGGGCCGTTGCGAGATAGGCGCCCGCGATCCCGCAGAGCACGCCGCAAATCGCCACGGCGGCGAAGCGCAGCCCCACCACAGAGACACCGGCCGTATCGACAGCTGCGGGGTTTTCGCCCACCGCGCGCAGGCGCAGCCCGAAGCGCGTCCGAAACAGGACCCACCACGTCAATGGCACCATGGCCAAGGCGACATAGACAAGGATCGAATGCCCTGAGATGAGCTCGTGATAAATCGGTCCGAGCAAGGGCACATCCTTGAGCGCCTCGGCAAAGGGCAGGGTGATCGGCTCAAAGCGACCATTGCCAATGAGCGACGGTGTGCGCCCGCCCTGCTGAAACCAGCTTTGAGCAATCAGCACGGTCAGGCCTGCGGCGAGGAAGTTGATAGCCACGCCGGAGATGAGCTGGTTGCCGCGAAACGTGATCGAGGCCAGCCCATGCAGGACAGAGAGTGCCATGGAAGCGGCAATCCCGGCCAGCAGCCCGAGCCACACATTGCCGGAAACCGCGGCAATCGCCGCAGCAAAGAAGGCGGCGGCCAACATCTTGCCCTCGAGGCCGATATCAAAAATGCCTGCACGCTCCGAGTAGAGCCCGGCCAGACAGGCCAGCAACAGCGGTGTGGCCAGTCGGATCGTGCTGTCGAGGACTTGAATAAGGGTCAGGAAATCCATCACGCTTGCCCCCGCTTGAAGGCCATGAAGAGCTTCTCAAGGGGCATGCGCACCATGTTGTCGAGCGCGCCTGTGAACAGGATCACCAGCGCCTGGATCACGACGATCAACTCACGGGGGATATTCGTCCAAAGCGCCAGTTCCGCGCCGCCCTGATAGAGAAAGCCGAAGAGCAGCGCCGCCATGGCCACGCCCACGGGATGCGAGCGCCCCATCAGCGCGACCGCGATCCCGATGAAGCCTGCGCCCTCGGTCGCGTTCAGGATCAGGCGTTCCGCCTCTCCCATGGTGGTGTTGAGCGCCATGAGCCCGGCCAGACCGCCAGAGATGAGCATGGCGACAACCGTGATCTTCACGGGGCTGATGCCTGCATATTTCGCAGCGCTCTCACTGTGCCCGAAGGCGCGTATTTCATAGCCCAACCGGGTCCGCCAGATCAGCGCCCAGACAACCACACAAGCCACCAGAGCGACAAACAAGGTCACATTCGCGGGGGCTGATTTGGAAAAGGCGATGCCCAAAGGCGTGAGCATCTCGTGCAATGTGGGAAGGCTGGCGGCTTCAGGGAACTTGGCGGTGGCCGGGTCCATGACGCCTTGCGGGCGCATGACGTTCACGAGCAGGTAATTCAACAGGGCCGAGGCGATGAAATTGAACATGATCGTCGTGATCACGATGTGGCTGCCGCGTTTGGCCTGCAAATAAGCGGGCAGAAAGGCCCAGAGTGCGCCAAAGAGGCCAGCAGAGAGCGTCGCGAAGAGGAGCGCAATCGTCCAGTGCGGCCAAGGAAAGTAAAGACAGACAATGGCGACTCCGAGCCCGCCCAACATGGCCTGACCTTCGCCGCCAATGTTGAAAAGCCGCGCGTGAAAGGCCACGGCAACGGCGAGACCGGTGAAGATGAAGTTGGTCGTGTAGTAGAGCGTGTAGCCCCATCCATAGGTGGAGCCGAGCGCGCCATTGACCATCAGCTTCACAGCTTCCCACGGGTCTTCGCCAATCGCGAGGATGACCAACGCCGAGATCAGCGCAGCCAGGATGATTGAAATCAGAGGGACGAGGACCGCATCGGCCCAGGCCGGCATACGTTCCATCAGCGCAGCCCTCCCGTCAGGAGAGGGACGCGGCTCAGACTAGTGCAAGAAGTGCCACGCCAGTGATCAACAGAAGCGCGACCGGCCACAGCGGCAGATCCGGTGTCTTGGCTTTGGTGCGGGCCACGGCCTGCGGTTTTTGCGGAGTGAGCAAGTGTTTGGTCATACGGTATCCTCTCCGAGGGCCAGAGTGACGTCAAGAGCTTAACAAATCGTTTCATTATGCGGCCCCCGCCGTTTCTGTGATCCCAGCCATCAAAAGGCCAAGTTCCTTTTCATCGGTCTGTGCGGGCAGGCGTTCGCCCATGATATGTCCATCAAACATCACTGCGATTCGGTCCGACAGCGACAGGATTTCATCGAGCTCCACTGAGACGAGCAAGACCGCCTTCCCCTGATCGCGCAGGGCCACGATCTGCTCGTGAATGAATTCGATCGCCCCGATATCAACCCCCCGCGTCGGCTGGCCCACGAGCAGGAGATCGGGGTTGCGTTCGATCTCGCGGGCGACGACGATCTTTTGCTGGTTGCCACCCGAGAAGTTTTTCGCGGCCAGCCAAGGATTGGGCGGGCGCACGTCAAATTTCTCGATCTTGCGCTGGGTGTCGGCGCGAATGGCGCGGTTGTTCATGAAAAGACCGGATTGGAACGCCGGGTCATGGTGATAGCCGAAGGCCGCGTTTTCCCAGGCATGGTAATCCATGATCAGGCCTTCGCGTTGCCGGTCTTCGGGGACGTGCGCGATGCCGCGTGCCCGGCGCGATTGGCCGTCCGAGGCCTTGCCGGTCAGGTCGATCTCGGTGCCGTTGATGCGGATTGTCCCGGTGCCATGCTGGTAGCCGCCGAGGACTTCCAGAAGCTCGGATTGACCATTCCCGGCCACGCCCGCAATTCCAAGGATTTCCCCGGCGCGCACATTGAGCGAGATGCCCTTTACCCGCTCGACGCCCTCGTCATCCACAACACGCAGGTTCTCGACCTCGAGGATCGGCGCGCCGGGCTGTGCTGGCACTTTGTCGACCCGCAAGAGCACTTTGCGCCCGACCATCAGTTCGGCCAGCTGCTCCGGGCTTGTCTCGTCTGTCTTGACCGTCGCCGTCATCTCACCGCGGCGCATGACCGAGACGGTATTGGTTATATCCATGATTTCACGCAGTTTATGCGTGATCAGGATGATCGTTTTGCCCTCTTCGCGCAGCCGCCCCAGTATGCGAAACAGCTGATCTGCTTCAGACGGTGTGAGCACGCCGGTGGGCTCGTCGAGGATCAGGATATCGGCCTGACGGTAGAGCGCCTTGAGGATCTCCACGCGCTGCTGGTGGCCCACGGAGAGCTCTTCGACAATCGCATCGGGATCGACGTTAAGCTCATATTCTGCGGCCAGTTCCGTGAGCAGTTTGCGCGCCTTGGCGAGCGAAGGGCGCAGCAAAGCGCCGTCTTCCGCGCCAAGGACCACGTTTTCGAGCACAGTGAAGTTGGGCACAAGTTTGAAATGTTGAAAGACCATGCCGATGCCTGCGGCGATGGCGGCCTGACTGTCGGGGATCTGGGTTTCCTTGCCGGCGATCCAGATCTCGCCCTTGTCGGCTTTGTAGAAGCCATACAGGATCGACATGAGCGTGGATTTGCCCGCGCCATTCTCGCCGATGATGCCATGGATTGTGCCGGGCATGACGCGGATCGAGATGTCCTTGTTGGCCTGAACAGGGCCGAAGGCTTTTGAGATGCCTTTCAGTTCAATGGCGGGTGCGGTCATTCGGGGGCTCCTGTGCCGACAAAACCGGTCATTTCGGCGATCTGTTCGTTGGTGATGCGCGCAAAATACTGGCCAAGCTGCACCATCTCTTCGCCCGAGGGTCCTGGCCCGCCGAAGGCAACCGTGACGCGGGCCAAGGTCTGGGTCATGTCGCTTTTCACGACGCGGGCCGTCCAACCCGGGGCATTGTCGCTGAACATGGCGACGTAAGAGGCGATGGCATCCGGGCCAGACAGGCTCCCGTCGCTGCGTGGATCGGCATAGGTGCAGTCTGGCGTGAGGGCCTGTGCGATGGCTTGGTTGCGGGATGCCGCATCGCTCATGCCCCATGCATCAAAGAATGTGGTGATTGCGTCGCCCATACCGCCCCTCGCAGAATCTTTGGACAGTTTTGCAGAGCCCCGCGCGTTTGCCCAGACCTGCCTTTGCGAAACCATGAAAGCGCCAGCGCTTTGGCGGTGTTCTTCACCAACCCGCCGAATGCACCTCCCGGTACTGTGAGCCGATGCGCCTTAAACAGAAAACCGCCCGCGAAAGAGCGCGGGCGGTTTTTATCACAACGTGCGACTGTCGCCTTAGAATTGCAGCGCAGGGCAGCTGTCGTCGGAGGTGTAGTCATGCACGGCCAAATCGCCGGAAGCGATCTTCATCGCGGCGGCATCCACGGCGGCCTGCATGTCGGAGTTCACAAGCTCTGCGTTAAACTCATCCATCGCGTAGCCCACGCCACCATTTGAGATGCCCATGACATTGATGCCGACCTCAAGGTCCGTGCCCATGGTCATGGCTTCATAAACGGCATTGTCCACGCGCTTCATCATGGAAGTCAGGACCTTGCCGGGGTGCAGGTAGTTCTGATTGCTGTCGACGCCGATGGACAGGATGTTCTCGTCTGCGGCCGTTTGAAGAACACCAACGCCCGTGCCGCCTGCTGCGGCATAGACCACGTCTGCGCCCTGGCTGATCTGCGCTTTGGTCAGCTCGGAGCCTTTGACGGGATCGTTCCACGCCGCAGGCGTCGTGCCTGTCATGTTGGCGACGATGGTTGCGTCAGGGTTCACGGCTTTCACACCTTGTGCGTAGCCACAGGCAAACTTGCGGATGAGCGGAATATCCATGCCGCCGATGAAGCCGACGGTCCCGGATTTTGACGCTTTTGCCGCCAGCATGCCGACAAGATAGGAGCCTTCATGCTCGTTGAAGACAACCGAGCGGACGTTGGGCGCATCAACGACCATGTCGATGATGGCAAATTTCGTATCCGGGTAATCCGGTGCGACCTCGCCCAGAACGGAGCCGAAGGCAAACCCTGTCATGACGATCGGATTGGCGCCCGCCTCGGCAAAGCGGCGCAGCGCCTGCTCACGCTGTGCCTCCGACGTGAGTTCAATCTCGCGGAATGTGCCGCCGGTTTCCTCGGCCCAACGCTGGGCCCCGTTGAAGGCACTCTCGTTGAAGCTTTTATCGAATTTGCCGCCCAGATCGAAGATCAGTGCGGGTTCGGCCACGGCGGCTGCCGTGCTCAGCGCGACGGCGGCTGTCGACGCCAGAATGGTTTTCATGAAGGACATATGTAGCTCCCTGTTCGATGGGGCGCGGCTCAAGAATTGGCGCGCCTTCCAAAAACCGTGAAACATCACGGATCGCCCTCAATTAGTGGCGCGTTGCCCGGGAAGGTCAACCGATTCTTGCCGGGTTTCCTTGCGTCATCAGGGCTTAGAGAGAGCACATGAGCGAAATCGCGTCGACGGCTCCGCTGGCGCGCGGATAATAGGCCTTGCGGCGGCCCGTCTCGACAAAGCCCAGCTTTGCGTAGAGAGCGCGTGCCGGAGCATTGTCTTCGGCCACTTCAAGAAAGAGCCGCGCCGTGCCCCGCGCGCGCAGCTGCGCACAGAGCCCGGTGAGCAGGTGTTGTCCCGCGCCGCGGCCTCTGTGTTCGGGCGCGACCACGATTGTCAGGATTTCCGCCTCATCCAGAACCTGCCGTGCGATCGCAAAGCCATGGGCCGTGCCGGTGATGCAGCAGGCGGGGTCGGCGCGCATCGCGGCAAAGTCTTGCGCGCTCCAGCCGCGCGGGAAGGCTGCGCCATGCAGGTGCGCCATGGTTGCGTTGTCCGGCAGCTCAGACGTCATCGAGGAGGATCGGCCCGCGATCCTTTGCCGGAGCCGCATCCGGGGCGCGCAGATAGAGGGGTTTGGGCGGGGAGGCCGTCTCGAACCGCGTGGCGGCGATCCGTGCAATGGCCTCCGCCAGGGGCGTGTGCTGCGCGAGACCCTCCGGCGCTGCTCCGCCGGTCAATGGCCCGGCGGGCAGATCCTCGCGCATCTCTGGAGCGCCATCGGGAAAGCGCTGGGTGTAAAGGCGGCCACGCCGCGCATCCAGAACGCTTGTCACGGGGCGGGGCAGGCCAAAAGCCGCAGCTTCAAGCGCGCTCACGCCCACGGCCGGGATACCGAGGCTTAGCGACAAGCCCCGCGCGAGAGCTACCGAGATGCGAATACCGGTGAAATTGCCCGGCCCCGTGCCGACGCCCAGGGCGGTGAGATCGGACCAGTCATGGCCCGCATGGGTTATGATGCTCGCAAGGAAAGGCACAAGCCGTTCTGCCTGTCCCCGTTCCATCGGGTCCACCTGTTGCGCGAGGATTGTGTCGCCTGACAGCAGAGCGGCCGCGCAATGCGCGGCCGATGTGTCAAATCCCAGAACCAGTGGGGCCTTGGTCATGCGCGTGTCCTGCGCCTGTTAAACGGCGACGGGGCGCACTTCGGTCACTTCGGGGATGTAATGGCGCAGCAGGTTCTCGATGCCCATCTTGAGCGTCAGGGTCGACGAGGGGCAGCCCGCGCATGCGCCCTGCATGTGCAGATAGACAACGCCGCGGTCAAAGCCGTGGAACGTGATGTCTCCGCCGTCCTGCGCCACAGCGGGGCGCACGCGGCTGTCGAGCAATTCCTTGATTTGCCCCACGACCTCGGCATCCTCGCCATCATGCTCTGCATGGCCCGAAGGAGCGGCCGCATCGCCCGACATGACAGGATCGCCCGATTGGTAATGTTCCATAATCGCGCCCAGGATCGCAGGTTTGATATGATCCCAATCGACAGCGTCGCCTTTTGTGACCGTGACAAAATCATTGCCAAAGAACACACCGGTCACGCCTTGAATGCCGAAGATACGCGTGGCCAAGGGAGACGCGCCTGCGCCATCGGGCGTGGGGAAATCGGCCGTTCCCATGTCCAGCACGGTCTGGCCGGGCAGGAACTTCAGCGTTGCGGGGTTGGGCGTGGATTCTGTCTGGATGAACATGGGCGCGGTTCCTTATCTCTTTGGTCAGATATGCAAGCGGGCTGCCGTGATGTCAATAGTTTGGAACCATTCTAAGCTGGGGCACTCTGCTCGCGAAGCCGTTTTCGGATGAATTTCGCGGCAGACCGATAGTGGCTCGCGCCGCAGGCTGCGAAATACCGACCGGTTGTCCATTTGCCATTGCCGCCTGGCATGGGCGCACCAAAAAGCTCTGCGTCGGACAAATGCGCGATTGCGCTCATCAACGCATCATGGGCTGCTTGGAGCCTTTGAAGCGCCTCACGCCAGGGCACGTCGGGCGCCTCTGCAATGACGTTTGCGTTGTAAGCTTTCAGATCGTTCCACTTGTAGCCGGGCGCCGGGATCTCGGGTATCGCTCCTGATCTGCCGGTGCGGTCCCACCCCATGGTCAGATGGATCCAATGGCTGCGATGGATAACGACATCGCGGATCGACCAGCCCTCTGCATCCCGCTCCGTCGCGCGGGATGCGTCTACCGTGTGCAAAAGTGACATCAGTTTGGCGAAGTCCTTGTCGCAAACTGTGATCAGATCAGGCTTTGTCGCAGGCGCTGGCATAAGAAACCTCCCAACAGGAACCTCCCAACAACGGGCAGTTTAGCATGCAGGGGGCTCAGTTGGACTTGACATGCATCAAAGCGGATCAGGTGATCGCTTCAAGGCGTTCTTTGGACATGTCGCCAGGCACAATCGTGATGGGGATCGGAAGGGTTCCCGAATTTTTGGTCAGTTGGGTGACGAGGGGGCCGGGGCCGCCAGAGCCCGTGCCCGCGCCCAACACGAGCACGCCAATCTCTGTGTCCTCGCGCACCTGCGCCATGATCTCCGCGACAGCTTCGCCCTCACGGATCACAAGCTCCGGGTCGATCCCCTGCCTGTCACGCATCCATTTGGCGAAGACCTCAAAATGCACCTGAATACGCTCCCGGCTTTCCTCGCGCATCAATTCGCCCACACCCACCCAGTGGTTGAACTCGTCGGGCGGGATGATCGAGAGCACTTCAACCCCGCCGCCCGTATGGGCCGCGCGCATGGCGGCAAAGCGCATCGCGTTCAGGCACTCGCGGCTATCATCCAAAATGACCAAAAACTTGCGCATGGTTGTATCACCTCTCCCAATGCCACCCCGCAGCATGGCGTAAGCGCCGTGGTGCGGCAAGCCCGCTTTCACACAAGAGCAATATTGAGCGCACCGCTTTGTGGGGCCGGGGGCAGGAAAGGCCGCCCGACACGGCTCGCCTAAAACGGGTGTCCGGAAAGTCGGGTATTCGTGACCAGACAAGGGCGTGTCTGCTCTCTAAGTTGCGCTTTATTAAACAATTTAAAAGGATTTTTCATATGGCCGTCATTTACCCCCTACCCGTTGTGAACCCGAGTTCTGATGTCGACAACAAGGATTTCACCGGGACGATTTTCAACGACACGTTGCATTTCGCCCTCACGCCCGATCGTTTCAACCTCACCGTTGATATGGATGAGGGGATCGCCAGCTATTACAACACCGACGACTCCCGCCAGATCAGCCGCACCGTCATTTTCGAGCAGCAGCGCCAGGACAGCTTTTCGAATTTCGAGAATATTGTCGGCGGGGAAGGGGGCGATGTCATCCGGGGTGATGCACGCGACAACCTGCTCGTGGGCATGGGCGCGGATTTTGGTGAAAACCACGGCTCAGGGGCCGGGTTCAACTTCGACACTGGTGCCGCACGGTCGATCTTCGAAGGCCTGCAGAGCACCAATGTGCAGCACAACGAGATCTATGGCGGCGATGGCGATGACATGGTGCTCGGAGATTTGCGCGTGGGCGACGGTGCGTTTGACCGCCTCTTTGGCGATGCCGGTGAAGATACGATCGATGGCGGCATCGGGCGCGGCGATGAATATACGGGCGGCGGCGGCTCGGACATTTTCATCTTCAACAACGCGCAAGGCACTTACAATGTCATGGATTTCACCAACAATCTCGACATTCTGGTCATCGCGGGCACCGACGGTGTGGATGGGATGGAGGATCTGACCATCACCGACACCGACGAAGATCACACCCAGATCACCTTTGCCGACACCACGATCACGCTGCGTGGCGTCTTCTCGGATGTGATCAGCGACAACGATATCGTTTTCCTGTGATGCGCCGGTGCGGCCCGCGTCCTCTCAGGTTTTATGTCAGGCGCTGGCCGCCCAATCCCAGTAAAGATCGCGGGCGCGCCGGGTGATGGGGCCAATCTGGTATTGCCGATCATCGAAAGCGGTGACCGGGGTGACCTTCATCATATTGCCCGACAGGAAGACCTCATCAGCCTCGCGCACGTCGTCAAAGCTCATGACCTTCTCGACCACCTCAACGCCATCGGCACGCAGGTTCGCAATATGGCGCGCGCGGGTGATGCCTGCGAGGAAGGTGCCATTGGGCACTGGCGTAAAGACGACGCCATCGCGCACCGTGAAGACATTTGCGGTCGCGGTCTCGGCCACATTGCCAAGCGCATCCGCGACAAGTGCATTGCCAAATCCCTTGTCGCGCGCTTCCGCCAACATGCGGGCATTGTTGGGATAGAGACACCCGGCTTTTGCATTGACCACGGCATCTTCCATCACCGGGCGGCGAAAGCGCGTGGTTGTCAGCGTGGTCGAGGCCTCAGGCGCGGCCATCGGGATCGCTTCCAGCGAGATCGCAAAGCCTGTCTCGCCCGCCTTGGGCACAATCGCGAGAAAATCGCCCTCCAGCGCCCAATACATCGGGCGGATGTAAACGGCAGTGCCAATGTCATAGGCTTTCAGCCCCTCGTGCACGATGGCGACCATCTCCTCGGTGGAGACTGTTGGCGTGATCATGAGTGCTTCGGCGGAGGCGTTGACCCGCGCGCAATGGGCATGCAGGTCAGGCACCATGCCATTGACCATGCGCGCGCCGTCAAAGACGGTTGTGCCAAGCCAGCTGCCATGGTCGGCGGCGCGCATGATCGGCACATCCCCCTCATGCCAACGGCCTTCGAAATAGGTACGGATGTCTGTGCCTGTGGCCATCGTGATGCTCCCTGACAAAGCTTGCTCAAAACGGGTGTTTGCGCGGCAGACTGTCACCGCGAACGCTGTCGCGCAAGATGGGGGATGTATCGGGACGCGCACAAGCTTAAGTACATGGATGACACGACACTCAAGGAGAAGGCCACATGGGTTTGCGCATCAACGACACCGTCCCGAATTTTACCGCCGAAACGGATCACGGCACCATCACGTTCCATGACTGGATCGGTGACAGCTGGGCCATCCTGTTCTCGCATCCCAAGGATTTCACGCCGGTCTGCACGACCGAGTTCGGCGCTGTAGCCCAGCTCTCGGAGGAATGGGCCAAGCGTGGCACGAAAGTCATCGGTGTTTCCGTGGACGGGGTTGAGGACCATAAGAAGTGGAAAGGCGATATCGAAACCGTCGCGGGCACGCCAGCAGGGTTTCCCATCATCGCGGATGAAGGGCTGGCCGTGTCCAAAGCTTTCGACATGCTGCCCGCCGAGGCCTACCTTCCCGATGGGCGCACGCCCAATGACAGCGCGACCGTGCGCTCCGTCTTCATCATCGGCCCGGACAAACAACTCAAACTGTCCATGACCTATCCCATGACCGTGGGGCGCAATTTCGCCGAAGTGCTGCGCGCGCTGGATGGATTGCAAATGTCTGCCAAAGGCGTGGCGACCCCTGCGAATTGGGAAGTCGGACAGGACGTGATCGTGCCCGGCGCGATGTCGACCGAGGATGCGGAAGCGAAGTTTGGCGAGGTGGAGATCGTTCTGCCTTACCTGCGCAAAGTGAAAGCGCCCGCCTGATTGCCCGGAACAAGGCCCGCCGCGATCGCCGGACTGCGCCAGCGTTTCCCGCGGGCTGGTGCCACGATTACGCTACGGACTGAGGGCCGGTTCGAAACCAAGACAGCTGTAACGTGCTGTTGAAATTGGTGTGCGGCACCACCCCAGGGGCTGGTGCCGCCCAGCTTGGCTCAGCTCCGCACCATCCCCACGATCTCGTAGGTCTGCTGGAGAATGGGTTCTGCGATCGCGCGTGCGCGCTCTGCGCCGCGTGCGAGGATCCGGTCGATCTCCGCAGGCTCATTCATCAGACGTGCCATCTCGCCTGAGATCGGCGCCAGTTTCTCGACCGCCAGTTCGCTCAGCATCGGCTTGAACTCCCCGAACTGCTTGCCCCCCACATCGCGCAGCACGTCGTCCACGGACATATCCGCAAGCGCGGCATAGATATTCACGAGGTTGCGCGCCTCGGGTCGATCCTCAAGCCCTTTGGCTTCCGAGGGCAGTGCGTCCGGATCGGTCTTGGCTTTGCGGATTTTCTTGGCAATCGCGTCGCCATCATCGGTCATGTTGATGCGGCTGGCGTCTGACGGGTCAGACTTCGACATCTTTTTGGAGCCGTCGCGCAGGGACATCACGCGCGTGGCTGCGCCTTCAATCACGGGCTCCGTAATGGGAAAGAAATCCACGCCAAAATCGTGGTTGAACTTGGTCGCGATATCCCGCGTCAGCTCCAGATGCTGTTTCTGATCATCGCCCACGGGCACGTGGGTGGCGTGATAAATCAGAATGTCCGCAGCCATCAACGCGGGATAGCCAAAAAGGCCCAGTGAGGCATTCTCGGCATTCTTGCCCGCCTTGTCCTTGAACTGCGTCATGCGTTTCATCCAGCCCATGCGCGCGACGCAGTTGAAAATCCATCCCAGCTGGGCATGTTCGGGCACCTGGCTCTGGTTGATCAGGACCGATTGCTCCGGATCAATGCCCGAGGCAATAAAGCCCGCACAGAGCTCGCGCGTGTTGTGGCGCAGCGCGGCTGGGTCTTGCCAGACGGTGATCGCGTGCAGATCCACCATGCAGTAGATCGTCTCAAACGCATCGCCTTGCATATCGACGAACCGCTTGATCGCACCGAGATAATTGCCCAGCGTCAGACCGCCCGAGGGTTGAATCCCGGAAAAGACGCGTGGGGTGAATGCCGCTTGGGTTTGGACGCCATCGGACATGAGACATTTCTCCGTCTGGAATTTTCAATCCCGCCCGCGTATCGCTAAGGTCCGAGCCCGTCAAGCCAGAGACCCATGCCTGCCCAAACCCCCTCTCCCGTCAATCCGCTGCCGCCCGTTGTGGTGGCTCTGTTTTTGTTCATGGCAGGCATAGAACTGCTCTTCTCGCTGGGAGAACGGGGCATTCTAGGGACCCCGGCAGCCGTCGGGTGGCGGTTGCAAGCGGTGCAGGATTACGCCTTCTCCGGCGATATTTTCGATTGGATGCTGCGCAACGGCTATTGGCCAATGGAGCACCTCATTCGCTTCGTGACCTATCCTTTTGTGCACACAGCCTTCACCCACGCGCTGTTTTCCTGTGTGATGTTGCTCGCCTTGGGCAAGATCGTGGGCGAAGTGCTGGGCGGATGGCGCACGCTTCTGGTGTTTGTGGTCTCCGGTGCGGGCGGGGCTTTGTTTTACGGTCTGCTGCTTGATGACGCGATGCCGCTCGTCGGGGGCTTTCCGCCGATCTACGGGCTGATTGGCGCCTTTACCTACATGCTCTGGCTGCGCTTGGGGCAGGTGGGCGAGCAACAGATGAAGGCCTTTTCGCTCATCGGCGTTCTGCTCTTCCTGCAGCTCCTCTTTGGCGTGCTCTTTGGCGGCGGGTTGGATTGGGTCGCGGATGTGGCGGCCTTCGTGTGCGGCTTTGGGCTCGTCGTCCTGTTTACGCCGGGCGGGTGGCGTTCGTTAATGGCGCGCATCCGGCGGGATTGACAGGCTGTCTTTAATTCGATAATTCTAGAATTATGGAATTAAAAAGACATGCCTCTCTGAACTGGGATGACGCCTCGGTCTCCTTTGCGGCTCTGGGCTCTGAAGCCCGCCTGCAAGTGCTGCGCACGCTGGTGCGCGCCGGGCCCGAGGGCCTGCCTGTCGCAGATATCCAGAGCCGCACGGGCATTCCCGCCTCGACGCTGACCCATCATCTCAAGTTCCTCGCGGCAGCAGGCGTGGTCACGCAGGAGAAGATTGGCCGGTCCATTATCTCCCGCGCGGCGTTTTCCCATCTCGAAGATCTGGCGCATTTCCTGCTCTGTGAATGCTGTGCCGATGACCATCAAAGGGCTGCGAACCATGGCTGATATCTCCACCCCCGTCTGGCGCGACCCTTTGGCAGCCATCAAATCCCCGGTCTTCTGGGTCATCGCGCTGCCGCTTGTGGTGGCGCTACTGGATGCGCCGCAATTCACGGCTGTGATCACCAAGGCTGCGTCCTCGCTGGCCCATACCGCGCCAATCATTGTCTTTGCCGTGACGCTCCTGGCCTATCTCAAGGCTGCGGGCGCGGAGGCGATGATCGCCCGTGCGTTTGAGGGCCGCCAGACACAGGCCATCTTCACGGCCGCGCTCTTCGGCGGGCTTGCCCCGTTTTGCTCCTGCGAGGTCATCCCCTTCATCGCGGGACTTCTCGCCCTGGGCGCGCCCCTGCCTGCGGTCATGGCCTTCTGGCTCTCCTCGCCGCTGATCGACCCGCCGACGCTACTGATCACCGCCGAGGCCCTCGGTTGGCCGTTTGCTGTGGGCAAGGCGGTCTCCGCCGTGGCCCTTGGCCTCGCGGGCGGGTTCGTTCTGCGCGGCATCATGGCGATGGGCGCCTTCTCCGATCCGCTGCGCCCGCGCAAGGCAACCGGATGTTGTGGCTGCGGCCCGTCTCCTTTTGAGGCCAAACCGAACTGGCAGCCCTGGACCGAGGCACCCCGCCGGGAAACCTTCCGCCGCGAATGGATCGAAAACGCGTTGTTCCTGACGAAGTGGCTCGCGCTGGCCTATGTGCTGGAAGCGTTGCTGATCACCTATGTGCCGGCAGACATGATCGCACGCGTGGTCGGCGGCGACGGCGTCATGCCCGTGGTGATCGCAGCGCTCGTGGGCATGCCCGCCTATCTTAACGGCTACGTCGCGCCGCCACTCTTGGCGGGCTTGGTTGAGCAAGGCATGTCGTCGGGCGCGGCGCTGTCTTTCATGATCGCAGGCTCGGTCAGCTGCATCCCGGCCATGGCAGCGGTTTGGTCGCTGGTCAAAACGCCGGTTTTTGCGGCCTACATCACACTGGGGATCAGCGGGGCAATCGTCTCGGGATTGATCTTTGGGCTTATGGTCTAGCCGCCGCGCCGCAGAGCTCCGCGGATTTCACGCATAGTGAACGCGCCGCTGAGCTGGCCGGCAATGGCATAAGCCACACCACCCAAAGCGATCAGCACCGCAAGCGCGATGTAGCGCACATAATCCGCCACCAGCCAGCCCCCGAGAGCTGCGTTCAGAAACCAGAGCACCCCGCCCATAACCATCGAGGCCAGAACGATGCGCCAAAGGCGGTCGCGCAGGCGGCTGTCAAAGCGCGCCACATCGCCCATGGCGCGCGCACCAAAGGCCAGCATCGCGACCATGGCCCAGCCTGCCGTTGTCGTGGCAATCGCAGGCGCAATCCACCCCAGCGTACCTGACAGTCCAATGGCCAGCGCCGCATTGAGGATCATTGTCCAAACCGCATAGCGAAACGGGCTGCGCGTGTCTTCGCGCGCGAAGAACAAGGGCTGCAACAGCTTTTGCAAAACAAACGCGGGCAGGCCCAACCCATAGATCGCCACGGCCACGGCAATAGCCGCGCTGTCATCGGGGCCGGTGGCGCCGCGCTCAAAAAGCACCGACACAATCGGCAAAGGAATAACGACAAGGGCCACCGCACAGGGGATGGTCAAGGCCAAGGCCATCTCGCTGGCTCTCGAAAAGGCCTCCTTGGCGCCGCTGTCATCGGCAGCTTTCAATCGGCGTGACAAGTCGGGCAGCAAAACGATGCCAACGGCAATCCCCACAACGCCCAGAGGCAGCTGATACAGCCGGTCTGCTGCGTAGAGCCAGCCCACCGCATTGTCGAAGTTGGAGGCCACTTGCTGACCCACCAGAAGGTTGATCTGCATGACCCCACCCGCCAACGCCGCAGGCAAGGCAACGGCCGTCAGATGCTTCATCTCGGGTGTCCACTTGGGCCGCCGTGGCATGAGCCCCAGACCGGCCCGTCTTGCGGCAAGCCAGACAAGCGCCAATTGCGCAATGCCCGCGACGGGAATGGTCCAGATCAAGACATCTACCAGCGGCCCGTCCATCAGATAGGCTGCGCTCATGGCGCTGATGACGAAGATGTTGAGCAAGACGGGTGCTGCGGCGGCTGCTGCAAAATGCCCCGCTGCATTGAGCATTCCGGAAAACAGCGCCGCGAGGGAGATGAAGAGAATGTAAGGAAAGGCGATGCGTCCAAATTCAACCGTCAGATCAAAACGCTCGTTTCCGGCAAATCCCGCCGCTGTGGCGTAAACCAGTGCGGGCATGAAAATGAGCGCGAGAGCCGACAGGACCGTCAGCACAAACGCGAGCCCTGCAAAGGCGTCAGAGGCAAATCCCAGCGGATTTTCATCCGCTTCCAATCGCTTGGAAAACATCGGCACAAAAGCCGCGTTAAACGCGCCTTCGGCAAAGAACCTTCGGAACATATTGGGCAGACGGAAAGCTGCCACGAAGGCATCCATTACAGGCCCGGGACCGATGAGCCCCAGGATCAGGACCTCCCGGACAACACCAAGCACCCGGCTCATCAGGGTCCAGAACCCAACCGTGAGAACACCTGAAATGAGGCGGATAGGTTTCATGGAGATCCTTGCCGTTTTCCTTGGGCTTAGTCGGTTTGTCTCTGCCTCGAAAGACCTCGCGCGCCGCTTCGCTCCGACATGTGGCATTCCAAACGGCAAATGGAGGCCCGGAAAGAGCAAGCGATACTACCGCGAGGCATCAACATGTCCAAGCAGAGTGCGGAAGGGGCCCGCCCCCTTGCCGCATTTTTTAACCCGCACAGCCGGTTCGAAGATCCGTGCGGTGGAAAGCCTCAGGCAGCCTTGCGCGAACGGGACGACCTTTGTTTGCGCCGACGCGAGTTGTCGGGGCGGCCTTTGCCGGGTTTTTGCGGCCGCTTGGGTTTGGACGTGTCAGCTCCCTGCGACCACGGTGTTCCGCCTTTGACGGGGATGTCCTTGCCCATGGTTTTCTGAATGGCCTTCAGCTCGCCCATCTCCGCAGGCGCGCAATAAGTCACCGCCTGACCGTCGCGCCCCGCACGCGCGGTTCGCCCGATCCGGTGTACGTAATTGTCAGGGACATTGGGCAAATCATAATTATAGACATGGCGCACATCGGGAATATCGAGGCCCCTTGCGGCCACGTCTGTGGCCACAAGCAGCTTCAACTCGCCATCGCGAAACGCCTTGAGCGCGCGGTCCCGTTGTCCCTGGCTGCGATTACCGTGAATGGCCGCGGCCTCATACCCCGCATGCCCCAAGGCTTTGGCCAGCCGGTTGGCACCGTGTTTGGTGCGCGTGAAGATAATCGCCAGATCGTCTTCGTGATGCATGATATGGCTGATCAGAAGCTTTGTCTTGCTGGCTTGCTCCACGAAATAGAGCGCCTGACCGATCTTGTCGGCGGGCTTGCCGGGCGGCGAGACTTCCACACGCACTGCATCCTTGAGATAGGATTTCGCGAGCTCTGCCATCAGCTTGGGCATGGTTGCCGAAAACAGCATCGTTTGCCGATCCTTGGGCAAGAGCGGCGCGATACGGCGGAGGGCGTGGATGAAGCCCATATCCAGCATCTGATCCGCTTCATCGAGAACCAGAAATTCCGTCAGATCGAGGCGCACCGCCTTGCGATCCAGCAGATCGATCAAGCGCCCGGGCGTGGCCACAAGAAGATCAAGCCCGCGCTCAAGGCGGTTGATCTGTGGGTTGATCGATACACCGCCGACCACCAGCCCCACCTTGATATGGGAGCCTTGCGTATAGGCGCGCAGATTCTCCATGATCTGCTTTGCAAGCTCACGCGTGGGCGCAAGGATCAGGCCGCGCACGGATTTCTGCGCAGGCTTGCTGCCCACGCCCAGCAAATGGTTCATGATCGGCAGGCCGTAAGCGGCGGTCTTGCCAGTCCCTGTCTGGGCGATGCCCATGACATCGCGCCCCGAGAGCGCCAAGGGGATGGCCTTCGTCTGGATAGGCGTTGGATCGGTAATGCCTTGCGCGGCAAGGGCTTGAACAATACGGGGACGCAGCCCCAGGTCTTCGAAACTCATTCTTCAACTTTCTAAGCGGCCAGATGCAACGGCACGGCCAAACGCATGCGCGCACGGCCCGAGGGGCGGCTGGCGCAGCTGAGGTTGCACAATGCGCAGACCTCAAGACCGAATTGTCCGGAAGCCGTCACTGCGCAGGACCCCCGCGTGAATTGGGAAACCTGTTGTATCGGGTCATCCGTGGCGCGGCACTGGGCCTGCGCACTCTGCTCACGCGGCAGAGATGATCCCGAATAGGGGGCACATGGGGGTTTTCCCCCTCAAAGTCAATGCGCTGGCTGACATGTGCTTCATTGACGACGCGCCGTTGCTCGATAAGCTCAGCTCTTGTCGGCCAGAAAACAGGCCACCTTGTGGCCATCTGCCAGTTCTTCCAACGGCGGCGGCGCCGCGCGGCACGCCTCCTCTGCGATAGGGCAGCGGGAGGCAAACCGGCAGCCTTTGGGCAGATTGATGGGACTGGGCGGATCACCCTTGAGGCGGACCCGGTCCTTGCGGTTCTGACGGTTGCCATGCACGGAGGGCACGGCCGCAAGAAGGGCCTTTGTGTAGGGGTGGCGCGGATTGGTGAAGAGGCTCACCCGGTCCGCGATCTCGACGATCTGACCCAGATACATCACGGCCACCACATCGCAGATATGCTGCACCACGCCCAGATCATGCGAAATGAAGAGATACGTCAGCCCGAGGTCTTTCTGAAGATCGGCCATCAGGTTGAGGATTTGGGCCTGTATCGCCACATCGAGCGCAGAGACAGGCTCGTCACAGACGATCAGCTCGGGCCGGGTCGAGAGCGCGCGGGCGAGGCCCAGACGCTGGCGTTGCCCGCCGGAGAATTGATGCGGGAAAAGCGCTTGCTGTTCGGGGCGCAGACCCACTTGGGTGAACAACTGGTCCACCTTCTTGCGGCGCTCGTCAGGGGTTCCGATCTGCATCAGATCGAGCGGCTCTCGCACAATGGCGCCCGCGCGTTTGCGTGGATCCAGCGAGGAATAGGGATCCTGAAAGACGATCTGAAATCTTTGGCGCGCTTCACGCAAGGCTTCGCCCTCGAGATCGCTCAATGTCGTGTCGCGCAGGGTGACGGTGCCGTCAGTGATATGGACCAGACGCATGATCGCCAGCGCTGTCGTGGATTTGCCCGATCCGCTCTCGCCCACGATCCCGAAAGTCGTCCCCGCCGGTACATCGAAACTCACGCCATCCACCGCATGCACGGTCCTGGATCGCCCCGACAAAAGGCCTTTCTTGCCGCCGAAATGCACTTTGAGATCCTGCACGCGCAGCGCGATATCGGCTGCATCCTTGGGGCTCATGAGGCCATCTCCGGCGCGGCCCAGCAGGCGGCTTCATGGGCCTCCTGCGTGGCGGAAAGCATGGGCTTCTCCGTCCGGCAGCGTGGCATCACGGCGGGGCACCGTGGCGCGAAGGCGCATCCTTTGCCGAGATCCGTCAACGCGGGCACCACGCCGGGGATCTCCATGAGCCGTTCGCGCACTGGCGCGGGCTCTGCCGAGAGATGCGGCACGCAGGTGATGAGCCCTTGCGTATAGGGATGGTCGGGATGCGACAGGACCGTCTCAACGCGTCCCTTCTCGACGACTCGGCCCGCATACATGACGGCGACGGTATCCGCGAGCTCGGCAATGGCGCCCATGTCATGGGTGATCATGATGATGGCCGTGTTCATCTCATCCTGCAAGTTTTGCAGCAGATCAAAGATCTGGGCCTGCACCGTGGTATCCAGCGCTGTCGTGGGCTCGTCGGCGATCAGCATGCGGGGGCGACAGGCCAGCGCCATGGCGATCATGACCCGCTGGCGCATCCCGCCGGAGAGTTCATGCGGATAGGCATTGGCGCGGGCCTCGGCCTCGGGGATCTCCACCGCTTTGAGCATCTCGACCGCGCGGGCATGAGCCGCCTTGGCCGTGACGCCCTCATGCAGGCGCACACTTTCGGCGATCTGTTCACCCACGGTAAAGACCGGGTTGAGCGAGGTCATCGGCTCCTGAAAGATCATGCCGATGTCCTTGCCGCGGATCTGGCGCAACTCATCTGGTGCCATGCCCACAAGCTCGCGGCCCTCAAGCTGTATCGAGCCAGAGGTGATCTGACCCGGCGGGTTGGGGATGAGCCCCATGATCGAGAGCGCCGTCATGGATTTGCCACAGCCGGATTCGCCCACGATGCCCAGTATCTCCCCCTCGCCAATGGAGAGCGAGACGTGATCGAGCACGCGCGCATTGCCCGCGCGGGTTTTGAAATCGACAACGAGGTCGGTGACGGAGAGAAGCGGCGCGCCCATCAGCGTTGCCTCAGCTTGGGGTTCAGCGCGTCATTGAGCCCATCACCTACAAGAGAGATGGCCAGCACCGTCAGGAAGATCGCAAAGCCGGGGATGGCCACGGCGAAGCCTGCATCCAGGATATAGGGCCGGTTGGAGCCGATGACCTGGCCCCAGCTCATGACGTTGGGGTCAGACAATCCGAGGAAAGAGAGCGCTGCTTCAAAGAGGATCGCGGAGCCCACCATGAGATTGGCCTGCACCACGATGGGGGGCAGGGCGTTGGGCAGGATAACCTTGAAGATCAGGTAGAGATCCTTGGCCGAACCCGAGCGGGCGGCGGCGACGTATTCCATCTCCCGGATGCGCAGGAATTCCGAGCGTGTCACACGCGCCACAGCGGTCCAGCTCACCACGCCGATGGCCAGAGTGACGGTCAGCAGCGAGGCACCAAAGAGCGCGACGATCACCATGGAAAAGAGCAGCGTTGGCAAGACCTGAAAGAACTCGGTAAACCGCATCAGGATTTCCTCGACCACCCCGCCATAATAGCCCGCGAAAGCCCCCACCGAGACGCCGATGATCACCGAGACCAGCGCTGCGGCCAGCCCGATGGCCATGGAGACCTGCCCGCCCGTCATCATCGCCGCAAGGATATCGCGGCCCAGATAATCGGTGCCCAGAATGAAACCTTCCTGCATCGGCCCGGTGAAGGGCGCCCAGACCATCTCGAACGGGTCTACCCTGTGGATGAGCGGGCCCACGAAGACAAAGAGCAGGATCGCGATAAGCAGGATCAACCCCGCGACGGCGGCATAATTGCGAAAGAACATCGTCGTCATTTCGCGCCACGGGCTGGTGACGTGGATCTCGGGCTCTGATGTGGCGTCGGTTCGGATGTCGGTCATGGGCTCAATCCGCTTTGATGCGCGGGTCAATGGCGCGCAACACGAGGTCCGTGATGATATTCACGACAATCACAACGAGGGAGGAGAAAAACAGGATGCCCATGATCGTGGGCGTGTCGCGCGCGAGGATCGCTTGCAGCGCGAGCGTGCCGAGGCCGGGCCAGTTGAAGACCGCCTCCACGACCACGGCGCCGGACATCACGGCGGAGAATTGCAGGCCGGCGACCGTGACAAGCGGCCCCAGCGAGTTCTTCAGCGCGTGTTTGTAGAACACCTTGTTTTCGGCCAGCCCCTTGGCGCGTGCGGTGCGGATGTAATCGGAGCCCAGCACCTCTTGCATCGAGGCCCGCGTCAGCCGCGAATAAAGCGCGAGGTAGATCGACGAGAGCGTGATCATCGGCAGAACGAGGTGGTAGGCTACGTTCACGGCTTGCTCGAGGAACCCCGCTTCAATCAGCGAGGCGCTCATCATGCCGCCCACGGGGAAGAGCGGGAAGACCGAAACAAAGAGGATGATCAGCAGGATGCCTGTCCAGAAGACTGGCGCGGCAAAGCCAAAAAGCGACAGGAAGGTCACCACCAGATTGCTCAGCGAATTGGGCCGCCGCGCCGCCATCACGCCCAGCAGCATGCCGAGGGCGATGGCCAAGATCTGCGACGAGAAGACAAGCAGTAGCGTCGCAGGCAGGCGTTGCAGGATCAGCTCTGTCACAGGCGCATTGTAGAAATACGAATAGCCCAGATCGAGCACAGCGACCGAGCTGATGTACCGCCAAAGCTGCACGACGAAGGGCTGATCGAGCCCGTAACGCGCCCTGATCTCGGCCAGAACTTCCGCATCCGCGCCGCCCATATCACCTGCGATGGAATCCGCCACGTCGCCGGGCGCAATTGTGATCAGCGTGAAGTTGAGAACAACAACCGCGACAAGCAAAACGAGCCCATAGCCCACGCGCTTCGCCAATATTTGCCCAAGGCTCATGTGATATGCCTGCTCTGCCCGAAAAAGGGAAACAGCGCCCGGACCCACAAGAAGCCTGGGCGCTTTGGTGCGTTTACTTCAGGTAGACGCGGTCCAGCGGGGTAGACGTCCCCCAGACACTCACAGGCGCATTGCCCACCGAGGTGGAGGACACTGTGTGGTAGGGCGAGGCCCAGATCGGGTAGAGCGGCAGCTCTTCGGCGAGGATCTGCTGGAACTCGGCATAAAGCGCCTTGCGCTTGGCCGGATCGTTCGTCGCGCCCGCCATGGCCATCAGCTCATCCACACGGTCGTTGGAATATTGCTGCGTGTTGGACCAGATGACGCCTTCCTTGATGTTGTCGGAGCTATAGGTCCGGTGCACACCAATGACCGGGTCACCCCAGTTGAAGACGTTGTCCATGGTCATGTCGAAATCCCATGTGGAGATGCGCTTGGCCCAGGTCGGGAAATCCGCCGAGGAGCGCACGGTCACATCGATGCCGATCTTCTTGAGCTGCGGCTTCATGTATTCGGCATAGGCCTTCATCGCGGGCCAGCCGTAGTCCACCGTGAGGCCAAAGCGGATGCCGTCTGATCCCGCAGGATATCCCGCCTCATCAAGCAGGTCATTGGCCTTGTCGAGATCGAGGTCATAGGAGGGCACGCTGGCATCATAGAAAGGGCTGCCGGGGTGAATGCCTGTGAGCGCGTCGGGCGCTGTGCCGAGGTTGAGCGCTTTGTTAATAAACTCCCGGTCCACCGCATAGGCAATTGCCTGACGGACCTTCGGGTCCGAGACCTTGTCAGCCTTGGTGTTGAAGGCCAGCCAGTTCACCGGACCAATGGCCGCGTAGCCCTCGCCGTTGACGACAAGCCCGTCGTTCTTCTTGAGGCGCACGATGTTGCGCGGGTTTTGCTCAAAGCCCGACATCGTCAGCTCGCCGCTCTCCAGCGCGATGGTCCGCGTGCTCTCGTCGGGCATGATGCGCATCACGATCCGGTCGAGATAGGGCAAGCCTTCGATGAAGTAATCGTCAAACCGCTCGAGGATCACATGCTCGCCGCGCTTGAACTCCACGAGCTTGAAGGGGCCCGAGCCCACGACATTCTCGGAATTGGCGGGATGCGCTTTGGGATCCTGCCCGTCGCCGTAGATGTGCTTGGGAATGATCGAGAGGAGCTGCGAGGACATCGCGAGCAAAAGAGCCGGATGCGGCTGCGAAAGCTTGATGATGGCCGTGTTCGGGTCCGGCGTCTCAACGCTCTCAACAGGCGCAAACATGGATTTGAACGGGTGGTTGGCTTTCACCGTGTCGATGGAGAACGCCACGTCTTCCGAGGTGATCGGCGTGCCGTCATGGAAGACCGCGCCGTCAACCAGATCGATGGTCACGCTGAGCCCATCCTCAGACACCTCCCAGGCTTCGGCCAGATAGGGCTGCGGCTCCCAACCCTCGTCATAGCGCAGGAGCGAGGCGAAGAGCTGTGTGCCGGGCTGGCCGGTGGCCGTGCCCGATTGGACAGCAGGGTTGAGGTGACGCGGGGTCTGTTGCAGCGCCATGGTCAGCGTGCCGCCGCGCTTGGGCTCGTCGGCCGCGGCGGATGTGGCCACCAGAGCGGCCATGGCCGTGGCGGACAACAGGTGTCGGAATGTCTGTTTCAAGGTGAGGTCTCCCGGTTGGTTCGATGATCTCTGTATGCCTCGTGGGCCGGATCCTGACGGTATTGGGCCTGATATTTTCGCGTGTTGCAAGAAAGTTTACGCAAGGGCATCGCGCAAACGGCGCGAGATCAGACGAAAGTTGTAAGCGCTGAAAATCATTTGTGCAGCCGCGAAACTTCTCTACCCTTGCTGCCAACAAGAACCATTCGGGTGAGGGAGCCTTTGTCGTGATCACCATCTATCAAGCCCGCAAAATCATCACCATGAACCCCGCGCGCCCCGTTGTGAGCCATGTGGCGGTGCGCGATGGAAAGGTCGTGGGCGCGGGCCCTTTGGAGGAGCTACAACGCTGGGGGGAGCACAAGCTCAACACGGATTTCGCCGACAAGGTCATCATGCCGGGGCTAGTGGAGGGCCATGCCCACACGATGGAGGGTACGCTCTGGCGTTTTACCTATTGCGGGTATTTCGACCGGGTGGATCCCAACGGCAAGACCTGGAGCGGTCTCAAAAATATCGGTTCTGTGCTGGAGCGGCTCAAGGAGGCCGAGGCCAAGCTCGAAGACCCCGACGCGCCGCTGCCCGGTTGGCAACTGGACCCGATCTATTTCGACAATGCCCGCGTGAGCCGGGAAGATCTCGACCGCGTCTCGACCACACGGCCCGTGGGTGTCCTGCATGCCTCGGGCCATATCATGAACGTGAACACCAAAGCGTTGGAGCTCGCGGGGCTTCTCAAGCCCGGTGTCAATCATCCCGGTGTGCCGCTGGGCGCCGATGGCCTGCCCACGGGCGAGCTCAAGGGGCCTGATATCATGACGCCCGTGGGCGCTCATGTAGGGTTTGACCGCGACATGCTGGCCTGTGATGAGCGCGGCTTGCGGGACTTCGGCAAGCTCTGCGTGCGCGCGGGTGTGACAACCGTGACCGATCTGGCCGCGCGGATGTCCGATGATGTGGCCGATATGATGCTGCGCGTCACGTCCGAGCCGCGCTTTCCCGCGCGCGTCATGGCGCTGCGCTTTTTTCAGGGGCTGACGGCGGAAGATCTCATTGCCCATGCCATGCAATTGCGCGAGCGCAGCACAGACCGGATGCGGCTGGGCGCGATCAAAGTCATCGCCGATGGCTCGATTCAGGGTTTCTCTGCACGGCTGCGCGAACCGGGCTATTTCAACGGCGCGCCCAATGGGCTGTGGTACATCGCGCCGGAGCATATGCGGAAGATCTACGATCTGGCGTTGGAAAACGGGCTGCTCGTGCACACCCATACCAATGGCGATCAGGCGACGCAGTTGGCCATCGAGACATTGGAGGCCGCCCTTGATGCGCGCCCCACCCATGATCACCGCTTCACGTTGCAGCATTGTCAGCTCGCCGATGCCGCGCAATTCCGGCAGATGGCCAAGCTTGGCATGTGTGTGAACCTCTTTGCCAATCACCACTTCTATTGGGGCGACGAGCATTACAATATCACCGTGGGGCCGGAACGAGCCGAACGGATGAACGCCTGCCGCACGGCGCTGGACCATGGCATTCCCATGGGCATCCATTCCGACGCGCCGATCACGCCGCTGGGCCCGCTCTTCACCGCGTGGTGCGCGGTCAACCGCATCACCGCCTCGGGCCGGGTGCAGGGCGAGCATGAGCGCATCACCGTGGATGAAGCGCTTTATGCGATCACGCTAGGGGCAGCCTATACGCTCAAGCTCGATGGGGAGTTGGGCTCGATTGAACCGGGTAAACACGCCGATTTCGCCATCCTTGAGGATGATCCGACGGAGGTTGGCATGGACGGGCTCAAGGACGTGCGCGTCTGGGGCACGGTGCAGGGTGGGCGCGTGTTTGACGCCGCCAAGGTCTGACGCCGATGATCCCCGTCACGGTGATTGGTGGCTATCTTGGCGCGGGCAAGACGACGCTGGTGAACCACGCGCTGCGCCATGCAGACGGCAAGCGGCTTGCGGTGCTGGTCAATGAGTTCGGCGCGCTGCCCATCGATGAGGATCTGATCGAGGCGCAAGACGATAATGTGATTGCCATCGCGGGCGGTTGCGTCTGTTGCAGCTATGGCAATGACCTTATTCAAGCGATGATGGATCTCGCCAAGCTGGACCCTGCGCCGGATCATGTTCTGCTGGAGGCCAGCGGCGTGGCGCTGCCTGGTGCGATTGCTTCAGCCGTCACGCTCCTGGAGGGCTACAAGCTCGACGGGATCGTCGTTCTGACCGATGCCGAGACGATCCGCAAACAGGCCAGCGATCCCTATATTGGCGACACGATCGAGCGGCAACTCAGCGATGCGGATCTTGTCCTTCTGAACAAAGCGGATCTCGTCTCAGAGGACGCGCTTCAGGAGGTAACCAAGTGGCTCGAAGACAAAACGCCCCAAGCTGCCGTGATCGCTGCCGCCCATGCGTCGGTGCCCACAGCCGTGCTTTTGCAGGAGTTTGAAACCTCTCTGCCCGCCGCATCACATGGGCCCGCCGGCCATGCCGATGGTCTGTTTGACAGCGAGATCATCGCGCGGGAGGGGACCTTTGATGCGCAAAGGCTGGCGGATCTCCTGGTGTCACCTGCGCTGCGTCTTGTGCGCGCGAAAGGCACCGTGCAAACGCCCGAGGGGCGCGTGACCTTGCAGCTTGTTGGGCGCCGCGCCGCGCTCAGTAAGGCCCGCCATCATGGCGCACCCGGTGTGGTTGTGATCGCCGCGCGAGGGCATTTGCCACGTGAAGCGTTGGAGCGCATCCAAGCGCAGGCGCGCGTCCCGCATCCCTGAAAAGCCAATGTTTGATCCGATGTGGTTCGATTTTACCACCCACGGCGAATTGCCTCAGTTTCGGCAAAATGGTAAAATGTTGGTTAAGGCGTGGAATTTTCGCCTGTTAACAAGGATGTTTTAAAGGGGAATTACCAATGACATTCAAAACACTCTTGGCCTCTGCTGTGGTCTCAATTGCCATGGCAGCCAGCGCCTCCGCCGCGACGCTGACCGCGACGTTTGACGATACACCTCTGCGCGGGTCATCCACGGCCGCCCCGAACGACATTGTGAGCCTGAGCATCTCGGACAAAGTCGGTGGTGGCGTATCGCTCACATTCGAAGGCTTGCTGAGCTCAGAGGGCGGCGGGTCGTTCTACGTTCAGGGCTTTGACGCCGCGCAGTTCACGGGCCCAACAAACATCTTTGACCCAACTTCGGCAAACGCATACAGCGAAGAGATTTCGCCTGATGGTGTTGTTTTCACCACAGATGGGCTGTCGGTGTTTCTCGGTGATAGCCTGACATTCATGTCTGTCGCAACTTCGCTGACCACGGCGGACTTTAGCGGTGTTACCGTCGGGTTCATCTCCACGACCGATATCGCACCCAACTCGCTGCAATCGCTCTACCGTGGCGAAATGTCGACTGTAACGACAGCCCCGGTTCCATTGCCTGCCGGTTTGCCACTCATGCTGTTGGGCCTCGGTGCTCTGGGTATCGCGCGCCAGCGGATCAAACACGCCGCTTGATCTCTTGGTCCGAGCCTCACGAAAGCCGCCCCAAGGGCGGCTTTTTTTATCGTGCGCTTGCATTACTCCCGCGCAAAGCGGTTTGCCGAGGCGAAGAATTTGAATGTGTCGGTGCGCAGCCCGTCATGAGCTGTTGCGGCGCGCGATGGCGATCAAAGGCCCTGCGTGAAAGATGCCGTAGTTTCGTGCGATCACTCGCGTGCCCGCTCGACCCCTTCGGTGATGGCTGTCCGCAGCTTGGCCTCCAGCGCCTTTTGTTTGCGCGCATCGTGCAGTTTCAGGCCGAACATGTCTTTGACATAAAACGTATCGACGACCTGCTCCCCATAGGTCGCGATCAGGGCTGAGGCGATGTTGACGTTTGAATTGGCCAGGGTGCGCGTGAGATCATAGAGAAGGCCAGGCCTGTCACGGGTGTCCACCTCGATGATCGTGTAGATCTCGGAGCCCTCATTGTCGAAGGTGATGGTCGTGGGCACGCGGAACGCCCGCTCGCGCTTCTTGATCTTGTCGCGGGATTTGATGGCTTCACTGGCGATAACTTCCCCGGCAAGCGTGCGCCGGATCATTTTCTGCAGGCGCGGAATGCGGGCCTCTTCATAGGGCGCGCCGTCATGATCCTGAATCCAGAATGCGGCAGTGGCGAAGCCGTCTTTCGAGGTGAAGGTCCGCGCATCGACGACATTGGCACCAACCAGCGCAAGAGCGCCCGCGAGGCGGTTGAAAATGCCCGGATGGTCCGACAATGCAAAGCAGACCCGTGTGGCATCGCGGTCGTCGTCATGGTGGATATCGATGCGAATCTCATCGTCGGAGATATCACGCAGGAGATGCGCGAATATCTCATGGGCCGTCACGTGCAGGCCTTGCCAATACGGATCGTAGTGGCGCGCCGTTTCGGTTCGGATCGCTTTGCCATCCCAATCGGACAAACGCTCCCGCAGCAGCTTCTTGGCCTCTGCGCCGCGATTTTCACGGTTGAGGTCTTCCAGCCCGTTTTCCAATGCGCGTCGCGTCTGCCGATAAAGCGCGCGAATGAGAACCGCTTTCCAGTTGTTCCACGTCGAGGGACCCACGCCGCGGATGTCACACACGGTCAGCACGGTAAGCAGATTGAGCCGGTCAACCGTTTGCACCGCCTTGGCAAAATCGCGCACCGTGCGCGGGTCTGCGATATCGCGTTTCTGAGCCATATCAGACATCAGCAGGTGATAGCGCACCAACCACTCCACCGTGGCGCTGTCGCGCGCGTTCAGGCCCAGCCGCGGGGCGACTTTTCGTGCGATTTTGGCGCCCAGGATCGAGTGATCCTCTTCGCGGCCCTTGCCGATGTCATGCAGGAGCATTGCCACATAGAGGACCTTGCGATCGACGCCTGTCTCGATGATCTCCGTGGACACGGGCAGGTCTTCGCCCAACTCTCCGCGCTCGATTTCCGCCAGTTCGTGGATGACCTGAATGGTATGCTCATCGACCGTGTAGTGGTGATACATATTGAATTGCATCATCGCGACGATGTGTTCGAATTCCGGGATAAAAGCGCCCAGAACGCCGAGCTCGTTCATCCGCCGCAAGGCGCGCTCAGGATCGCCGTGTTTCAACATCAAACCGAGAAACAGCTTTTGCGCGGCGGGGTCGTTGCGGAAAGTGTCGTCAATCAAGGAAAGGTTGGCTTTGACAAGCCGCATCGCATCGGGATGCAGAAGCAAGCCCGTGCGCAAAGCCTCTTCGAAAAGCCGAAGCAGGTTGAGTTTGTCATCGAGAAAAGCCGCGTCATCCTGAATGGCGAGGCGGTTGTTAACCACATGATAGCCCGCTTTCACCCGTGGCTTGCGCGTAAACAGACGCTCCAGAAGAGGCAATTCCTTGGCATTGCTGGCTTCCAGCGAGGTCAGCAGGATCCGGGTCAGATCGCCCACCGATGTGGCATGGCGGAAGTAATCCTGCATGAAGTGTTCGACCGCCCGGCGCCCACCATGATCCGAATACCCCATATTCTCGGCCACCATCACCTGCATATCGAAGGTCAGCTGTTCGAGTGGACGTTTGGCAATCAGGTGCAACTGGCAACGCACGGACCACAAAAAGGCCTCAGCGGCTTCAAAGGTCCGGAATTCCTCGGCGGTGAAGACTTTGAGTTTGACAAGATCTGCCGTGCTGTCGGTGTGGTGCACGTATTTGGCAATCCAGTAGAGCGATTGCAGATCGCGCAGCCCGCCTTTGCCTTCCTTGACATTGGGCTCCACCATATAGCGCTGGCCGCCTTGTTTGCTGTGACGGGCTTCGCGCTCGTCGAGTTTGGCGTCAATGAACTCCGCTTCTGTGCCTTTGAACAGCTCCGCCCACAGCCGCGTGTCGAGCTCTTCTGCGAGCTCCGCGTCGCCTGCCAGCGCGCGGTGTTCGAGCATGGCGGTGCGGATGGTGAAGTCCTCGCGCCCCAACCGGAGGCAATCCCGGATCGTCCGCGAGGAATGCCCAACTTTCAGCTTCAGATCCCATAGGATGTAGAGCATCGACTCGATGACGCTCTCGGCCCAGGGCGTGATCTTGTGGGGCGTCAGAAACAGCAGGTCGACATCAGATTGCGGGGCCATTTCGCCGCGCCCGTACCCGCCAACGGCCAATAGCGCCATGCGCTCGCCCGCTGTGGGTGTGTGGTTTTGGTGCAGAAACTGCGTTGCAATCGTCCAGGTGCACAGGACAAGGCTATCGGTCAGGTGGGTATAGGCGCGCGTGGCTTCACGCGCGGCCAGAGGGTTCTCCATCAAAGCCGCCGCGATAGCGGCGCGCCCGTCGTTGCGCGCGCGCAAGAGCCGCTCCTTGACCGCGCGTCTGAGCTCCTGATCATCCGGCACCGCATTGGCCAGATCGGAAATCTCGGCCGTTATGGCATCGGCATCAAAGATCGCACGGGCGGCATGAAAGGACGGGTGAAACGCGTCCGGCTCAGAAACCAGGTCCGGAGAAGCTGCGGGGGGCTTGTTCAAGGATCACCACCTGTTGGTCTCGAATGGTTGCGACCGCGAGGCCACGTTCGTTTGTCCCATCAGGACGGAACCGGAATACGCCGCCAACGCCCTGAAATCCAGCCGATTGCATGAGGCCGGAGCGTGTCAGCGCGTTTTGGTCCCCGCGGGCGATCAAAGCGCCAATCGCGGCGATGCCGTCAAAACCAAGGCCTGCGAGCGGATGCGGGCTGGACCCATAGGCTTGCTGATAGCGGGCGCGGAAATTGCCAATCATGTTTTGGTCCGGCATCGCAAAGAGCGAGTTTTCCATGCCTTTGAGCAAAAAGGCGTCCCGGCGAACGTCAAAGCGTGCGAGGCCCGCGAAAGTCGTATTGGCGGGAGATATGCCCTGTGCGGGCAGTTGATCGAGGATGAGAGGCAGACCGCCCTCGTAATCATCGGTGATCATGACGGTCGAGGTGCCCGCGCTTTGGATCGCAGCAGTTGCCTGCGCCATGGCAGAAGACAGGCTTTCTTGCGAGAAGTCATAGCCAAACGCGCCATCCACGCGCACGCCGTTTTGCGCGGAGGCGGCCTGGACGGCAACGCGACCAAGCTGACCGGATGCGCCATTGTTGTGCAGGATCACAACCGAGTCCCGATCGGTGCGCTGCATGTAATTGGCCAGCCTGTTGGCCGTGTTGCGGAAGGTCGGGCCGAGAATGAAGACGTTGCCGCCTGCGATGGTGGCGTTGTTGGAGAAGGCCACCACATTCACATTGTCATCCGCGACGGCTACGCCCGCGGCATTGGCTGCCTCACCAAAGAGCGGGCCCAGGATGATTTTTGCGCCATCGTTGACGGCTTGCTGTGCGAGTAGCGCTGCGCGACCGGCGTCCCCGGCGGTGTCATAGACACGCAGATCAATCTGGACGCCATCAAGATCCGCAATCGCCAGACGCGCGGCATTCTCAAGGCTGCGCGCCACGGATGCCGCACCGGAATCCGATTTTGGGATCAAAAGCGCAACAGGCACGGGGCGCGACGTATCAATGGTTTGTCCGGAGTTCCCGCCTCCGCCGACACTCACGGGACCGAGCGAAATGGGTTCACATGCAGCCAGGGCAATCAGGCTCAACCCTGCAAGCGCCCGTTTGAGAAGGCCGCGCTTGGACGACGCCTTTGATTGAAGACCCATAACCTGAACTCCCTGTTACCTCGCCCATGCGGCAAGTCTCTCTTGATTGTGCGCGATAATACGGTCACGCAGGGTTTGGTCCAGAGGGAAAGATGGGGAAAGGTGGCGCATGAGCGGCAGATTGACTTTTGTGGCAGTGCCCATCGGCAATGCACGTGACATCACGCTGCGCGCCATGGACGTGCTGCGCGATGCGGATGTGCTGGCCGCCGAGGACACCCGCGCGCTGCGCCGGTTGATGGAAATACATGGCATTGCACTGAATGGCCGTCGCATTCAGGCCTACCACGAGCACAACGGTGACAAGGCGCGCCCCGCTTTGCTTGAGGCCTTGGCGCGGGGGCAATTCGTGGCCTATGCCAGCGAAGCGGGAACACCGCTCATTTCCGACCCGGGCTTTGATCTGTCGCGCGCAGCGGTTGAGGCTGGTGCGCAGGTCGATGCAGCGCCGGGCGCAAGTGCCGTGCTGACGGCACTGACGGTGGCAGGCCTGCCGACAGACCGGTTCCTCTTTGCCGGGTTTTTGCCTTCTGCCGCGGGTGCGCGCCGGGCCATGTTGCAAGAGCTGGCCCAGGTGCCCGCAACTCTGGTCTTCTATGAATCCCCACACCGGATCGCCGCCTCGCTCGCCCAGATGAGCGAGGTTCTCGGCCCCAACCGCGCGAGCGCGCTTTGCCGGGAGCTGACCAAGAAATTCGAAGACGTGCGGCGCGGCAGTCTCGAAGACCTTGTTCAATCCGTGCAGGCCCATCCGCCGAAAGGCGAGATTGTTGTGGTCGTTGACCGCGCGCATTCGGAAGTTGTTGACGATTTGGACATAGAAACAACGCTCAGGGATGCGTTGCAACGTGTGTCGGTCCGCGATGCCGCCGAAGAAGTTGCGGGTATTTTTGGCTTGAAGAAGCGCGATGTGTATCAACTGGCGTTGAAGTTGATGAAGGATTGAATGATGTTGCCACGCGCCCGAGACAGAGAATACGGAGCCCTCGCGCGCCGATCCCAGCGCAACTTTCTCTCAGGCTCTAGTGCCGAGCACATCGTGCGCAGACATTGTGAAGCGCGCGGAATGATCTGTCTCGCGGAACGCTGGCGTTCGCCTGCGGGGGAAATCGATCTCATTTTGCGCGACGGTGCCGAATATGTGTTCCTCGAGGTCAAGGCCAGCAGAACCTTTGATGCGGCGCTGGAGCGGATCACTGCGCGGCAAGTGGCCCGTGTGCATCGCGCGGCAGCGATCTTTCTCGAAACGCGCCCGGAAGGGCCATTTGCCGAGGCCCGATACGACGCCGGACTGGTGGATGCACAAGGGCGTGTTCAGGTGATGGAACACGCACTCGTGGCCTATTGAGATTGCGCTTGGCGCCTGCAGGCCTCATGTAGCCTTCCAAGAAGGAGTGCAAAACATGCAGACTGCGTTTCAGATGGACCCGATCATGGGCGTCGACATCAATGCCGACAGCAGCTTCAGGCTCGCCGAGGAAGCACAGGCGCGCGGACACGCGCTGTTTTACTATAGCCCTGACAAGCTCGCCTATCGCGAAGGGCGCGTCATCGCGCGTGGTCAGGACATGACCATCCAGAGGGTGCCGGGCACGCCAGCCATTCTTGGCGCGCCGCGTGATGTTGATCTGGCGGATTTCGATGTCATCTGGTTGCGTCAGGACCCGCCCTTCGACATGCACTACATCACGACGACGCATCTTCTGGATCGGCTGCGCGACGATGTTTTGATCGTCAACGATCCCTTTTGGGTGCGCAACTACCCCGAAAAGCTGCTTGTGCTGGATTTTCCTGACCTGACCCCGCCCACGATGATCGCGCGCGATCTGGACATGCTGAAAGCGTTTCGCGAGACCCATGGGGATGTGATCCTCAAGCCGCTCTATGGCAATGGCGGCGCTGGTGTTTTCAAACTGACAGGTGATGATCGCAATCTGACCTCGCTGCATGAGCTTTTCACCAATGTGAGCCGTGAGCCGTTGATCATGCAGAAATTCCTGCCCGCGGTTTCCGCCGGAGACAAGCGGGTCATTCTCGTGGATGGGCAACCCGTCGGCGCCATTAATCGCGTGCCAGCGCCCGGTGAAACACGTTCCAACCTGCACGTCGGTGGACGCGCCGAAAAAGTCGCACTCACGAAACGGGATCACGAGATTTGCGAGGCCATCGGTCCGCTTCTGCGCGAGAAGGGGCAGGTGTTTGTCGGCATTGATGTGATCGGGGATTACCTCACCGAGATCAACGTCACGTCTCCGACAGGTATTCAGGAGCTGGAGCGGTTCGATCAGACCAACATCGCCGGACAGATCTGGGACGCGATTGAGGCAAAACGCGGCTGAGACTCGTGGCTGGGCACATCATCAATAGCAAGAAGCTACATGTACCGTCACAGAGTGCAGGGCAAATCGCTCTGCTGAACCGCTCTCGTCAGGCCGTCAGCCTGTAGGCCAGAGCCTCGGCCACATGCGGTTTGCGGACTTGCGGCTCTCCTGCGAGATCTGCAATCGTGCGCGCCACGCGCAACACCCGGTGATAGCCGCGCGCGGACAATCCGAACCTGTCTGCGGCTTTCAGAAGAATGTCCCGCCCTTCCGGATCCGGTGTGGCGATGTCATCGAGCAACTGGCCCTCGGCATCTGCATTCGTGCGTATGACACTGGAGCCTTGATACCGTGCCAATTGGATGTCGCGCGCACGTGCGACGCGCGCCGCCACGGCAGCTGATCCTTCGGCAGGGTCGGGCAACTCAAGATCCGATACGTGCACCGGGGGCACATCTACGCGTAAGTCAAACCGGTCCATCAGCGGCCCCGAGACGCGGCCAAGATATTCCTCGCCACAGACCGGTGCTTTGGAGCAGGCCCGGGCCGGATCGCTCAGATGCCCGCACCGACAGGGGTTCGCCGCTGCAACCAGCATGAAGCGGCACGGATAACTGACATGGGCATTGGCCCGCGATACCATGACTTCCCCGGTCTCAATCGGTTGTCTGAGCGTTTCGAGCACGGTGCGCGCAAACTCGGGCAGTTCGTCCAAAAACAGGACACCATTGTGCGCCAGGCTGATCTCACCGGGTTTAGCGCCCCGACCCCCGCCAACAATCGCAGCCATGGAAGCCGTGTGATGCGGCGTGCGGAAGGGCCGCGTGCGCGATATGCCGCCCTCATCCAGGAGCCCCGCCAATGAATGGATCATCGACGTCTCCAAGGCCTCCGTTGGGCTCAGTTCAGGCAGAATGCCCGGCAATCTGGAGGCCAGCATGGATTTGCCCGCGCCGGGCGTGCCGACGTAAATCAAATGGTGGCGGCCAGCGGCTGCGATCTCCAGCGCGCGTTTGGCACGTTCTTGACCTTTGACGTCAGCCAGATCCTTGTTGACGAAATTGGCCATGACCTCGCCGGGTTCAGAGGGCGGCAGCGGGGATTGTCCAGTGAAATGCCGAACCACGTCCGCCAATGTGGCCGCCCCGATGACCTGTGTGCCGCCGACCCAGGCGGCTTCGCGCCCGGAGGCTTGCGGGCACAAAAGCGCACGATTGTCCTCTGCCGCGGCCATCGCAGCGGGCAAAGCCCCGATGACAGGCATGAGCGCGCCATCAAGAGACAATTCCCCCAGCGCGACTGTGTCTGACACGGCGTCCTCCGGGATGATCCCCAACGCGGCCAACAGCCCCATGGCGATGGGCAAATCGAAGTGAGACCCTTCTTTGGGCAAATCCGCCGGGGAGAGGTTTACGGTGATCTTCTTGGAAGGCAGCGCAATCGACATCGCTGCAAGTGCGGTCCGGACCCGGTCTCGCGCTTCGGATACGGCCTTGTCGGGCAGCCCCACAATCGAGAAGGACGGCAATCCGGGCGTGACGGCGCACTGAACCTCGACCTGTCTGGCCGACACCCCTTCAAAGGCCACCGTATATGCGCGCGCAACCATTCCACCTCCTCGCCCAATCACGATTCATCAAGGTTAACGCTCTGCGCAAAGCGTTTAGAAATCGTTAAACATCGGAAGGCGTTTACGCGGAGGCGGTCAAATCAGTGACCATGTCGATGAACTGGGGCCAGACTTCGGGATCGGCTACGGTTTTGTCTCGGCAAAAGGCATTACAGAAGCCCCAAACGTCTCCATCCATTTCGAGGAAATGCGTGACCGGTTTGCCCGAGTACGGACAATGCGCGTTCCGGGCTGGCCCATGCTCAGTCGCCTTCGCCGGTCGAGGCGGCGGCCCCGGCCAGTCTCGTGTGTCAAGGTCCTGAGCATACCAGGGGAGCGTTTCACCATGCACAAGCCCCATGGCGCGCCACCGGCGGAACGCAGGGTCTTCCAGATGGCGTCCCACATAATCCATCGAGCGCGGCGCCACTGGCAGGGAGAAGCCCGCGACGCGCGCAGCAACAGGCGCAAAGAAGGCATCCGCCGCGCTGTAGGCTCCGCAGAGCCAGGGTCCGCTGGAGGCATCAAGCGCCTCGGCCCAAATCGTGTCGAGGCGTGCCAGATCCCGGGCAAGTTCTTCATCCACGGGCACATCGACATAGCTCTTCCGCACATTCATCGGGCAAACACTGCGCAAGCGCGAAAATCCGCTGTGCATTTCCCCTGCCAGCGACCTTGCCCGGGCGCGCTGGACGGGGTCGCGAGGCCAGATGCTCGCGTCGGGATAGCGTGTCGCAAGCTCTTCTGCGATTGAGAGAGAGTCCGACGCGATGGCACCATCTGCGAAACTGACTGTGGGAACCGTGCGTGCGGGATAGGCCAGAGCCGTGATTTGATCACCGACCGTTTCATCGGCGGAGAAGGGGATCATCACTTGGCTCCGCGCGATGCCAAAGGCCTCGAAGAGCAACCAGCCGCGCAGCGACCAACTCGAATAGGCATAATCGCCAATATACAATGTGTTTTCCATGCCATGAGCCTAGGCGCATGCTTAGCGCAAGAAAAATTCAATTTAGTGATGTGTCGTATCATTTTGTGTCTAGACGGTTTTTTCTCGACGTAGACGTTTTTTGCTCTAGCGAGTGATCCGATCTCGAGGCCTGGGCGTAAACAAATTGTAAGCACCAGGAACGGTGCACATAACAACACGCAACGGGAGCTGCATCTATGGCTTTGGACACAACTCGCGATATGTCCCTGTCACGCACCGCAATGAAAGCGGAATTATTGGACGCGGAAACGGAGCTCCGACTGGCCTATGCTTGGCGAGATGAGCGTGATGAGGCGGCACTCCACCGCTTGATCACGGCCTATATGCGCCTCGCCATTTCAATGGCTGCCAAGTTCAAGCGCTACGGCGCGCCAATGAACGACCTCATTCAGGAAGCGGGCCTCGGCCTTATGAAAGCGGCCGATAAGTTCGACCCCGATCGCGGCGTGCGCTTCTCAACTTACGCTGTTTGGTGGATCAAAGCCTCCATTCAGGACTACGTCATGCGCAACTGGTCGATGGTGCGCACAGGCAGCACGTCCTCCCAGAAATCTCTGTTTTTCAACATGCGCCGGGTTCAGGCGCGTCTGGAGCGCGAAGCGGCAGCGGTTGGTGAGACTTTGGATAAACACCAGATGCGCCGCATGATTGCGACGGAGATCGGCGTTCCGCTGCATGACGTCGAGATGATGGAGGGCCGTCTATCCGGCTCGGATTATTCGCTGAACGCGACGCAATCCGTCGAAGACGAAGGGCGCGAGTGGATCGATACGCTCGAAGATGAAGGCGCGCAGGCGGCTGAAACGGTTGAGCACGATCTCGACAACGACCAGTTGCGCCAATGGTTGCTGGTTGCCCTGCACTCGCTGAATGAGCGTGAGCGGTTCATCGTGACCGAGCGCAAGCTCAAGGATCAGGCACGGACCCTTGAAAGCCTCGGCCAAGAGCTGGGGCTGTCCAAAGAGCGGGTGCGCCAGCTGGAGGCCGCAGCCTTTCAGAAGATGCGCAAGTCGCTTGAAGGTCAGAGCCGTGAGGTGCATTCGTTCCTCGCATGAAACACCTTCTGACTATCCTCCTGTTCGTCAGCCCGTTGCCACTGGCAGCGGGCTTTTTGACATCTGATGTTGTTGTGCTTGGTGAGATTCACGACAATCCACATCATCACGCCCGTCAGGCGGAATTGATTGCGGAGATCGCACCAACGGCCGTCGTCTTTGAGATGTTGCGGCCCGAGGAAGCCGAATTGATCGATGACACGCCGCGCGTTGAGGAAAACATGCGGGTTCAGGCCGGCGAGGCAGAGTGGTCCAATATGCTGGACTATCTGGATGTGCTTCTTGCAAGCCCGAAAATCATTGGCGCAGCGCTCCCGCGTGAGGATGTGCGCCGGGCCTTCAGCGAAAGTGCTGCGGCTGTGTTTGGGCCGGATGCGCAGGCTTATGGTCTGGCCGATGCCGTGGCCCCTGACCAATTGGAGATCCGCAAGGAGCTTCAGTTCATGTCGCATTGTGAGGCGATGCCATTGGAGATGATGGGCGGCATGGTTGAGGCGCAGCGTCTCCGGGACGCGGCTTTCGCCCGCACTGTGCTGGAGGCTCTGAATGAATTCGGCGCGCCTGTGGTCTTGATCACAGGCAATGGTCATGCGCGCACCGACTGGGGCGTGCCTGCCTTTCTCGAAGCGGCGCGGCCGGAGGTGAGCGTACATGCTCTGGGCCAGGGGGAGACGGGCGCGAGCCTGAGTGCGCCCTTTGATGCCGTCGAAGTCTGGCCCACCATCGAGCGGCCCGACCCCTGCGAAGCGTTCAAGTAAACCTGAGCTTCACGGCGCGTATTGCGCGGCGGTGATGAATTCTCCGAAGCTTTCGCACCAGACGACAACGGTGGTGTATTGCGTAACATCGATCCCGGCGGGGATATCGAGCAAGAAGCCTGCAAAGGTTTTGACATCGCCGACAAGCGCTGCGCTGTCCTTGATCGGATTGAATTCGTCCTCGTGTTCCACGAATTCCTTGGTGAGGTAGACTTTGTAATCCGGCCCGGGTGCAAGAGCGCCTTCGTGGATGATCTGTGTCTCAGTAAGGCTGATCGTGCCTTCCCCCCAATGCAGGAAATCACTGCCGCGCAGATCGCGCGTCAGCTCGGCTGAAAACATCGCGCTTTGGGCCTGCGCTTCAAGCATGTCGGCATCGGGGCTGTCAGGCGCGGTCAGGATTGGCAGCAGGTAGACGCCAAGTGCAAAACCAATGGCCAGAGCGACCCCGTGAGACGTAACAAAAAGGATCAGTCGCCGCATATGCCTATCTCCTGCCTATCGCGCCGAGTGTGGCGCGGTGCGCGCGCAAGGTCAAACGTGAGGCCCATGGACAAGGCCGGACACGCGACCTAATCTGTTGGGCACCGATCATATGGGGACGAGCCAAGTGCTTTCAGGCAAACGCATTCTTCTCATTCTGGGGGGCGGGATTGCCGCCTTCAAATGCCTTGATCTGATCCGGCGCCTGCGCGAACGCGGCGCGGATGTGACCCCTGTCATGACGCGGGCGGCGGAGCAGTTCGTCACGCCGTTGTCTGTCTCGGCGCTGGCGGGTGAAGAGGTGCATCGGGATTTGTTCGATCTCACCAAGGAAGCGGAAATGGGGCATATTCAACTGTCTCGCAGCGCGGATCTGGTCGTCGTTGCACCGGCAACTGCGGATCTCCTGGCAAAGATGGCAAATGGGCTCGCCGGTGATCTGGCATCCACCTTGCTCATGGCGACCGATACGCCTGTGATGGCGGTGCCTGCGATGAATGTGCGGATGTTCCTGCACCCGTCGACGCAAAGAAATGTCGCGCAGCTCAAGGCCGATGGGATCGAGATGGTGGGCCCGGTCGAAGGGGATATGGCCTGCGGCGAATATGGCCCCGGCCGCATGGTTGAGGTACCTGACATTTTGGCGGCCATTGAGAACCATTTCGGGCCCAAGCCCCTGAGCGGAAAGCGCATTCTTGTGACGTCCGGGCCAACGCACGAGCCGATCGATCCCGTGCGCTACATTGCCAACCGCTCCTCTGGTGCCCAGGGAACCGCGCTGGGGGAGGCGTTGCGCAACCTCGGCGCAGATGTCGTGTTTGTCACGGGGCCCGCAGATGTTGCGCCGCCCAGCGGAGTGTCGGTGGTGCAGGTACAAACGGCGCAGCAAATGCTGGAGGCGGTGCAGGCTTCCTTGCCCTGCGATGCAGCCGTCTTTGCCGCAGCGGTTGCCGATTGGCGGGTTCTGACGCAATCCCACAGCAAGATCAAAAAGCAAAACGGGGCTTTGCCTGTTCTGGAATTCGCGGAAAACCCGGACATCCTCGCAACGATCTCCCACATGAGCGAAGGCCGTCCCGGGCTGGTCGTTGGCTTTGCCGCTGAAACAGATGATGTGCTGGCCCATGCGCAGGCCAAGCGCGCCCGCAAGGGGTGCGACTGGATTGTGGCCAACGATGTCAGCCCGGAGACGGGCATTATGGGCGGCCATGAAAACGCTGTGAGCCTGTTGAGCGACGCAGGTGTCGAGGATTGGCCCCGGATGGACAAGGCGGATGTAGCCCAGCGGCTTGCAGAGCGGATCGCCACAGCGCTTGCAGCGACCTGAGTGCGCATCCAGCGGGATATGTGAAACCAGATTGGGAACTCAATGCGGGTTGATGTGACGTGGGATGACGGGGCAGATAAGGATATTCCATTGCCCCAATATGAAACGGCTGGAGCTGCCGGAGCGGATGTGCGCGCCAATTTTCCGGATCGCAAAGCGTACTTGCTCACTTCTGGTGCGCGTCTCTTGGTGCCCACCGGGTTGCGGATCGCGGTGCCAGAGGGGTTTGAGATCCAGCTGAGGCCACGCTCCGGGCTGGCGCTCAAACATGGGATCACATTGCCCAACAGCCCGGGCACAATTGACAGCGATTATCGCGGGCCACTGGGCGTGATCGTTCTAAATGCGGGACAGGATGACTTTATCATAGAGCATGGGATGAGGATCGCGCAGATGGTTTTGGTACCGGTAATTCAGGCCCGGTTTCATATGGTGGACGCGCTGGAAGCCACTTCGCGGGGCGCGGGCGGCTTTGGCTCGACAGGTGTGTCCTGATGCTGGTTGTCTTGGCGATGGCGGCAGCGCTTTGGGGCATCGGCGCTGCGATGGGCATGCCGCGCGCGGCGCGGTTGCCCATGATCGGCCTGCTTCTTGTGGCCGTTGTTGGCCTGCAGGTGATTTTGCCGGATGGGCATCCTTTGCGCGAAGCCACTGGCGGAAGCGCTGAGATTTGGCTCTTTCTAGCGGGCGCTTTTGGCGTCGTTCTGGCCTATCGCCTCGTATGGCGTCGGCTGAAAGGCGCCGCGGAGGCCAAAGAGGCCGCTGATGCGCCTGCAAAGGTGCCGGGGCAGTTCTCCGAGACCGAGTTGGAGCGCTACGCCCGCCACATTGTCCTGCGTGAGATCGGCGGGCCGGGTCAGCAGCGCTTGGCCAAGGGCCGGGTTCTGGTGATTGGAGCAGGGGGCCTTGGTGCGCCAGCGTTGCAATACTTGGCGGCTGCCGGTGTTGGCACCATCGGGATCATTGATGACGATGTCGTCGAAAACGCCAATCTCCAGCGTCAAGTCATCCACCTAGATGCACGGATCGGCATGCCCAAGGTCTTTTCCGCGCAGGCCGCACTTGAGGCGCAAAACCCTCACATCACCATCAAGCCCTATCATCGACGCCTCAGCGAGGACATCGCGCAGGACCTTTTCGACGATTATGATCTGGTGCTGGACGGTACGGACAATTTCGAGACGCGATATCTGGCCAACCGCACTGCTGTCGGGGCGGGTATTCCTTTGATCTCAGGCGCGCTCAGCCAGTGGGAAGGCCAGGTGTCTGTCTTTGACCCGAGCCGCGGCGCGCCGTGCTACGAGTGCGTTTTTGACACACCGCCCCAGCCCGGTATCGCGCCGTCCTGTGCGGAAGCAGGTGTGTTGGGGCCTCTGCCGGGCGTCGTTGGCGCCATGATGGCCGTCGAGACCATCAAACTGCTGACGGACGCTGGGGCCCCCTTGCGGGGTGAGATGCTGATCTATGATGCGCTGTGGTCCGAAACCCGTAAAATTGCCATCGCACCGCGCGCCGGGTGTCCGACATGCGGCGGAAGGCAGGTCAGCTAGGGCGCTTCAAGCGCGCCCGTAGGCCTCGGCCATGGCAACCTGCATTGCGTCGCGTGGGGCTTGATCGCCCCAGACCACAAGCTGAAACGCAGGATAGTACCGCTCGGCGGACATGACGGCCGCTGAAATCATCGTGTCGATCTGATCGGGTGAGGCGTGTTGGCCGCCGGCGAGGACCAGACCGTATCGATAGACCATCAGCTTATGGCTGCCCCACCAGGTAAACGCGCCCGCCCAGCACTGGTCATTCACATGGTTCAGCGTATCGAGCAGCTCCGGCATCTTGTGCTCGGGCGGCTCCATCTCGAACGTGCAGATTAGGCGCAGTGTTTCATCATAGCCGGACCAGGCCAGCGTGATCGAATAGGTTCGCCATTGCCCTTCAACGGCCATGGCGATTTGATCATCGTGGATCCTGTCAAAATCCCAATCGTGATGTTCTGCGATATGCTCGACGATATCGATGGGATGCACATCCTCATCGAAAAAGGCCTCGGATTCAGCCATTTGCGCCACCTCATTTGTTATGTAGCGCTTGGGAAATGGCAGCGCCCAAGCGCTAGGTGCCTGCTCTAGGGACTGTGTTTGCCTGTGTCCCTACACCTATATGGTGGGGCCTGAGAGGGGGGCGTGTAAAGGGGAAGTTTGTGGACAAGTCGGGAAAATACCCCTGCTGAGGGCAGTTTTCTGTGGATGTTAATGAAGAATGAACAAAAATGGCCGCCAAGCCCGTTCCCACACCGCATGAAGGCGCGCGGGATGCATGGGCGAAGAAGCGGTCTATTTCTTGGCTTCGAGCGCGTCCAGACGGGCTTTCAGGGCCTCGTTTTCTTCGCGGGCTTTCTGCGCCATCGCGCGCACGGCGTCGAATTCTTCGCGCGTGACGAAGTCTCGGTCGGCCAGCCAGCGATCCATCATCGAGCTCATGGCTGTCTCGGCTTCCTGACGGGCCCCCTGCGCCACGCCCATGGCGTTGGTGAACAATTGGGACATGTCGTCAAAGATTTTGTTGCGCGTTTGCATGGGGCGAAGCTCCCTGTTTCACTTTGTCTCTATATGGGGCGCTTGGCGGGCAAGCACAAGGTTGACCTCTGTCGCAGGGGAGTGCACGACACACGGCATGATCCCCTTTCCCGCCATATCGCCCGAATTGTTTTCAATCGAAATCGCCGGGATTGAGCTTGCGTTGCGCTGGTATGCTCTGGCGTATATCGCGGGCATTTTGCTGGCCTGGTGGTTGGCCGTGCGGAGCTTGGCGCGCGTGGCGCTCTGGCAAAATGAGAGCCCGCCCATGGCGCCCGGAAAAGTCGAGGATTTGATGACGTGGGTCATCCTTGGCGTCATTTTGGGGGGGCGGCTTGGGTTTGTTCTGTTTTACCAGCCCGCCTATTATCTCGCCAATCCCGTTGAAATCCTGATGATCTGGCAAGGTGGTATGGCCTTTCACGGTGGCCTTTTGGGCGTTGTGATTGCCGCATGGATCTGGGCTGCCCGGAATGATGTGCCCAAATTGCCGCTGGCCGATCTCATGGCGCTGGCCACGCCGCCGGGATTGCTCTTCGGGCGTTTGGCCAATTTCATCAATGCAGAGCTTTGGGGGCGCCCGACGGATATGCCCTGGGGCGTCATTTTTCCCGGGCAAGCCGCGCAGGATTGCGGGCCATTGGTCGACATTTGCGCACGACATCCGTCACAGCTTTACGAGGCAATCCTCGAAGGGCTTGTTCTGGGCGTCGTCCTGTTGGTGCTTGCCTGGCACAGGGGATGGCTGAAAACGCCCGGACGGATCGCGGCACTGTTCTTTGCGGGGTACGGCGCGGCGCGGTTTTTCGTGGAGTTCTTTCGGCAGCCGGATGCGCAATTCATCTCTGACGGCAATCCTTTGGGCCTCGCGGTACACTTGGGCGGCTGGGGGCTGACCATGGGGCAACTCCTGTCGCTGCCCATGATCATTATCGGGCTTTGGCTCGTCTTGCGGTTTCGGTCAACGCTATGAGTCTCGCGCAGGTGATCGCCGAACGCATTGCGCAAGACGGCCCGATCACCGTCGCTGACTTCATGGCATTGTGTCTGCAGCATCCCGAATATGGCTACTATATAACGCGCGATCCGCTTGGCGCCGATTTCATAACGGCGCCCGAGATCAGTCAGATGTTTGGCGAATTGATTGGCCTCAGTTTGGCGCAAGCATGGCTGGATCAAGGGGCTCCGTCCCGGTTCACACTGGCAGAGCTGGGTCCGGGACGTGGCACGCTGATGGCAGACATGTTGCGCGCAGCGGAGCGGGTGCCCGGGTTTATTGAGGCCGCGGACGTTGTGCTTCTCGAGACATCCCCCGCCTTGCGGCAGGTGCAAAAAGCGCGATTGGCCCCCGTAATGCCAAAGTGGATCGACCGTGCCGATGCGTTGCCGGATCAGCCGCTGTTCGTGGTTGCCAATGAATTCTTCGATGCTCTGCCGATCCGGCAATTTCAGCGACAGGGTGAGACGCTTTGGAGCGAGCGACGGATCGGGTTGCAAGGCGACAATCTGCAAATTGGGCTGGCGGGCGCCGCGCCGGTTGAGGCCTTGGCGCACAGGCTGGAAGATACGCGCGAAGGAGATCTTGTGGAAATCTGCCCCTCCGCACCGGCTGTTTTGGCGCAGGTTTCCGCGCGTGTTGCGGAGTTTAGAGGCGCTGCGCTGATCATTGATTACGGCGATTGGCGGTCTTTGGGAGATACGCTGCAAGCCCTGCGCAGGGGCAAAAGCGTTGAGGTCCTGAGCCATCTCGGGAAAGCGGATCTCACGGCCCATGTGGATTTTGAAGCGCTGGCCGCAGCCGCGTCGCCTAACGTGCACAGTAAATTGACGCCGCAAGGTGTCTTTCTGGAGCGCCTCGGCATCACCGCGCGCGCCGAGCGGCTGGCCAAAAATCTCAGCGGGTCCGCGCTGGAGGCGCATATCGCCGCACATCGCCGCTTGACCAGCCCGCTAGAAATGGGAAACCTGTTCAAGGTTCTGGGGATTGTTCCCAGAGGCGCACTGCCGCTTGCGGGGCTTGAGTTATGACGCTTGAAATCCTGACATCAGACATGCTGAGCGGTTTCCGGCATGGTTTCTTTACGCGGCGCGGCGGGGCCTCGTCTGGTGTGTTCGAGGGGTTGAACTGTGGCTCCGGCTCTTCTGATCAAGCAGAGATCGTCGCGATCAACCGCGCGCGTGTTGCCGACGCCATGGGCGTGCCAGAGCCGCATCTCGTCACCGTTCATCAAACGCATTCCTCGGATGTAGTTGAAGTCACCGGACCCTTGAGCGGGGAGAAACCCAAGGCTGACGGTATGGTCAGTGCGACACCGGGCGTGGCTTTGGGTATTCTCACGGCGGATTGTCAGCCTGTTCTCATGGCCGATACACAGGCGCACGTGGTGGGCGCGGCGCATGCAGGTTGGCGCGGCGCGCGAGATGGCATTTTGGAGGCAACTGTTGATGCCATGGTGGCTCTCGGCGCAGAACGTGAACGGATCAGGGCGGTTATTGGCCCGTCAATTTCGCAGCGCGCCTATGAAGTGGGGCCTGAGCTTCTGGAAGATTTTCTGGCCGACGATCCAGACAACGCACGCTTTTTTGCCAATGGACAGGGCGATCGCTATCAGTTCGATCTGCCGGGATTTGGTCTGTCCCGGTTGCGCGCTGCGGGCGTGGGGGATGCCGAATGGATCCGCCATTGCACCTACCACGACCCTGAAAGGTTTTACTCCTATCGCCGCGCGACCCATGCGTTGGAAGCGGATTACGGGCGCTTGATCTCTGTCATCCGCGTCTGAGAACGCCGCGCATTTAATTCAATTTTGCCTAATCGCTGCCGCATTACGCTGGGAAACCTAAGGGCATAAGTCCAAGGAGAGCAGTCGTGAATACCCGGTTCATTAAATCTATTGCCCAGACATCCAAAGCCACGCAGGTGGATATGCCATGGCAGCGCGGTGCGCGGCGGGCGGCATTTATCGCCAAGCGTCAGTCACAATCGCAGGCGCGCCAATCCGCTTGAGCGATACGCCACACCCCTAGAATTTCAACCGCGCGTCAGGTCTGTCTGGCGCGCGTTTTGTTTCACCCGCTGATCCGGCGGGGCCCTACGCGCTGATTCCGCCCGATTCCCGCTGAGCTCAGGCGGAAATGTGGCGCCGCTGTTCATGCTCTTTCACTAATTTTTCGCCGACTGCCGTTTTGTCACCCGATCCGTGAACGATCGGCCCAGGTTTTTGACAAATCAGGCGAGAATGGGGCACCACTCCTTCAACAGACATACCAGAGCTTCTGGGTCGTCGGTGGGGGCCGACACAGATGTGAAAACCGAAAGGTCGCCACATGAACCGCCCCACGCGCCAGAACCACCTGGCAACCGATATGTTTCCTATTCCGGTCCCGTCGAAGGATCGATTTGCTCGGACAGACGGGCGACTTCAGCGCACTCAGCCTCTCATGCGCACGATTGAAGTCGCCCATCTGCTTCCGGATCTTACAACAAAAACAACCCGTCATCGTGTACCGCGCCTGCCGGTCTATGAAGAAGCCGCTGCTGCCTTCGCGCGCGGCTGTATTGTCCAGACCGTGGATGGGCCTGTCGCTGTCGAAGACCTGATGCCAGGGGATTACGTCGAGACGTCTCGCGGTCCGCAAGCCATTACCTGGATCGGCTCGACTCAGCTTGTGACGGGGCCGGGCGGTCAAGGATCCTCGCTGACCCATTTGGTCCGCGTCATGGCTGATAGCCTTGGTCCATCGCGCCCGCAAAGCTGCCTCGTGCTGGGGCAGGGCGCGCGTTTGCTGCATGCCTCACAGGAGCGCGCGGCCGATCTGGCCAGTGCCGGTGTTTTGTGCCCGGCGCGGGATTTTGTAGATGGGGTCAGCGTCATCGAGTTGATGCCGCCATCGCCTGTGCAAATGTTTCATATCGCCTTCCGGCGTCATGCAACCTTCAACATCGGTGGCATCGAAGCGGAAAGCTATCACCCCGGAGCGGATATTCACGAACGGTTGGGCAAGAATGCGCGTCAGCTGCTCTTGTCGCTTTTCCCGCACCTGACTGCGTTGGGGGACTTCGGCCCGGTAACGCTGCCCCGTGCGTCGCGGGACAGGTTGGAAAGGGTTGGTGCGTTCTAGGCTGACTTGCTGAGACGGTCTTCCAGAATGTCAAAGGGAACGCCGGGCTCGTCCTTGGCGCCACGGATGACAAGCGACGTTTTCACCGAACCGACATTGGGTGTGGTTAGGAGCTCGCCTGTCAGGAAGCTTTGAAACGTCGAGAGATCCGGCGCCACGCATTTCAGCATAAAGTCAACCTCGCCGTTTAGCATGTGGCACTCACGGACGAGCGGCCATGCGCGGCAATGCTCTTCGAACGCGGACAAATCCGCCTCAGCCTGCTTTTCCAGCCCGACCATGGCGAAGACCTGCACCTCGAAGCCCAATTCGCGCGGATCGACATCGGCGTGATACCCGCGGATATAGCCTTGCTCCTCCAACGTGCGCACGCGTCTGAGGCATGGCGGCGCTGAAATGCCAACGCGACGCGCCAGCTCCACATTTGTCATGCGGCCATCAGCCTGCAGTTCCGCGAGTATTTTTCTATCGATCGGATCGAGTCTGGTCCCAGGCATCTTCCCCTCCCTGTGATGCTGATAGTTATACAGGGCCTGCATTTATGCGCAATAATGTTTCGCAGACGCGCAAGAAAATTTTGATAATGGGCGGTGATGGTGTGGAGAGGCGGGCCTCGGGGTGTGTCACGGGCCTGTGATGGATCCGGTGCGCGCTCTTTTACACCAGACCACGCGCGTCTATATCTGCTCCAGCGATTCAATTGGGGGCCAGCAATCACATGTCGGATACACGTCACACTCGCGTTTTGATCATTGGCTCTGGCCCAGCAGGCTATACGGCTGGTGTCTACGCGTCTCGAGCCATGTTGGAACCCATTCTCGTGCAGGGCCTTGAGCCCGGCGGCCAGCTCACGACGACAACCGAAGTCGAGAACTGGCCTGGGGACACGGAAGTGCAGGGTCCTGATCTCATGGTGCGTATGGAAGCCCATGCGAAAGCAATGGGTTGCGAGATTATCGGCGATTACATCCAGTCTCTTGATCTGGATAGCCGCCCGTTTCAGGCCCACGGCGACAGCGGCACGACCTACACAGCTGACGCAGTGATCCTGGCGACAGGGGCCTATGCGAAGTGGATTGGCCTGCCGTCCGAGGATGCGTTCAAGGGATTTGGCGTGTCGGCTTGCGCCACCTGCGATGGCTTTTTCTACCGCGGACAGGAGATCGTGGTGATCGGTGGCGGCAACACGGCTGTCGAGGAGGCGCTGTTTCTGACGAATTTCGCCTCCAAGGTGACGCTCATCCATCGCCGCGATGAGCTGCGCGCGGAAAAGATCCTGCAAGATCGCCTGTTTAAAAACCCCAAGATCGAGCCGTTGTGGTTTCACGAGCTTGAAGAAGTTGTCGGCACGGACAATCCCAAGGGTGTTGAAGGTGTGCGCGTCAAACATACCAAGACCGGCGAAATTACCGAGATTCCCTGCAAGGGCGTCTTCGTGGCCATTGGCCATGCGCCTGCGAATGATCTCGTCAAAGACAAACTGGAAACCCATATGGGCGGCTATGTTGTGACCAAGCCTGACAGCACCGAGACCTCCATACCCGGTGTTTTTGCGGCTGGCGACCTGACGGATCACAAATACCGGCAGGCGGTCACCTCAGCGGGCATGGGATGTATGGCGGCGCTTGAAGCGGAGCGCTTTCTCGCCGAACAGGAAGATACGGCGGGACTTGCCGCGCAATAGTGCGTCGTGCGCGGCCTGATTAACATTCTCTCAGATTTACGGCCCTCCCGACTGTGTCAGGAGGGCTTTTTTGCGCGATGCAGATTGGCCACGTCATTGAATACATATTAACCGGGATCGGGTTTGTTCTTTGGTGAACGCAGTTTTTGTGGAATACGTTCATACGTGAACAAATATTGATTCGTGCCAATGCCCCGCTCTGAGACAGAATTGCAAGCTGATGGTGATGACCTGCTTTTTCGTCTGCTCCGGCAGTTGGAAGATCCCGGCACGCCCTCGCAACGCGCCATGGCAGAGACGCTCGGCGTGTCTCTGGGCCGGATCAATACCATGCTGCGCCGCGCTGTAGAGCTCGGCCTCGTAGCACTTCAGGAGCGCGAAAGCTCCGACCGGCGCAGCCGCGTAACCTATGCCATAACGCCGCTTGGGCGAACCGAGAAGAACCGGCTGATTGACCAATTTCTGGCGCGAAAATTCTCTGAATACAATGCGCTGTGCGCCGAGCTGACCGGCGCGACCACCGATCTCAATCCCTTCAAGAACAGGATACTGCAGATGCAGAACAATCTCGCTCCCATCCCGGAACTCTACGTTTCCTACGATTCCGCGCAAAAGCTGAAAGTGGACGCCGCTGATCTCGTGAGCTGGGATCTGACCCCGCGCCAGATTTGTGATCTCGAGCTGCTGATGAATGGCGGCTTCAATCCCCTCAAGGGTTTCCTGAGCGAGGAAGACTACAACGGCGTTGTCGAGACTATGCGCCTGGCGGATGGAACGCTTTGGCCCATGCCGATCACACTGGATGTGAAGGACGATTTTGCAGCCTCTCTCGAAGTGGGGCAGGACATCGCGTTGCGCGATCAAGAGGGCGTTATTCTGGCGACGATGACTGTCACGGATCGCTGGACACCCAACAAAGCACGCGAAGCGGAGAAGGTCTTTGGCGCGGATGACGATGCGCATCCGGCGGTCAACTACCTGCACAATCAGGCAGGCAACGTCTATCTCGGCGGGCCAGTGACCGGCATTCAACAGCCCGTGCACTACGATTTCCGCGGCCGCCGCGACACACCCAATGAGCTGCGGGCCTATTTCCGCAAACTGGGTTGGCGCAAGGTTGTGGCGTTTCAAACGCGCAATCCCTTGCACCGCGCGCATCAGGAACTGACGTTCCGCGCGGCGCGCGAGGCTGAAGCCAACCTGCTCATCCATCCTGTCGTGGGCATGACCAAGCCGGGTGATGTGGACCACTTCACGCGCGTCCGTTGCTATGAGGCCGTGCTCGACAAATATCCGCAATCAACCACGACCATGTCGCTCCTCAACCTCGCCATGCGCATGGCAGGTCCGCGTGAGGCCGTCTGGCATGGGCTGATCCGCGCCAACCACGGCTGCACCCATTTCATCGTGGGCCGTGATCATGCGGGCCCCGGGAAAAACTCTGCAGGCGAAGATTTCTACGGCCCCTATGACGCGCAAGAGCTGTATCGCGCGCATCAATCCGAAATCGGCGCTGAAATGGTTGATTTCAAACACATGGTCTACGTGCAGGAGCGCGCCCAATATGAGCCCGCCGATGAGATCACGGATAAGGACGACGTCACGATCCTCAACATCTCGGGCACCGAGCTGCGCCGCCGTCTGCAAGAGGGCCTTGAGATCCCTGAATGGTTCTCCTTCCCCGAAGTCGTTCGCGAGCTGCGCAAAACCAAGCCGCCGCGTTCCCAGCAAGGCTTCACAGTATTCTTCACCGGATTTTCCGGTTCGGGTAAATCCACGATCGCCAATGCGCTTATGGTCAAGCTGATGGAGATGGGCGGACGCCCCGTGACGCTTCTCGATGGGGATATCGTGCGCAAGAACCTCAGCTCCGAGCTGGGCTTCTCCAAGGAGCACCGCGACCTGAACATTCGCCGCATCGGCTATGTCGCCTCAGAGATCACCAAGAATGGTGGCATCGCAATCTGCGCGCCCATCGCGCCCTATGCGACAACGCGTCGGGCTGTCCGCGAGGACGTGGAGCAATTTGGCGCCTTCGTCGAGGTGCATGTGGCGACCTCCATCGAGGAATGCGAACGCCGCGACCGCAAGGGCCTCTATAAGCTCGCGCGGGAAGGGAAAATCAAGGAATTCACAGGGATTTCAGACCCCTATGACGTGCCTGCCAACCCGGAGCTGAGCGTTGAGACGGAAAATGTCGAAGTCGACAATTGCGCGCACCAGGTTATTCTCAAACTGGAATCGATGGGCCTGATTGCCGCTCAATGACCGAGGTCATTATTTCTCTGACAACAATCCCGCCGAGGTTCGGCGGGATTTTTTCTGTGCTCGAGAGCCTTGTGGCGCAAAACGCGGCCCGTGTTGTTTTGGTTGTGCCGTACCACTGGACACGATTTCCGGATGCGCGTGGCGTGCCAGACCTGCCGCCCGGCGTTGAGGTTTTGCGCGCGCAGGATCAAGGCCCGGCCAGTAAGGTCTTGCCCACGCGCGGGGCCTACCCGGATGCGGACATCGTCTTTTGCGACGACGATTGCCTTTACGCGCCGGGTTGGCTGGATGCATTGCGCTCTGGTCCGGGCGTTTGCGCCGGGAGCTGTTTTGACGTGAGCCGTCTTAGGCGCGACGGTGCACGGGTCGCGCAAGGCTTTGCCGGTGTGTACGTGCCCGCAAGTGTGCCCTTGCCGGATCATGTGCCTGACGCCGTGCGCCATGCCGATGATCTTTGGCTTTCGGCCTGGTTCGAGGCCTATGGTCACGCGATCACGGAGGTGCCCCTCGCACGGCGATTGGTCACGCCACAGAGCGCGGAAGCGCCTTTGCAAACTGGATCACGTGCACGCGACTACACTATCGCTGCCACATACATCGCGGAGCATTTGGGCATTTGGCCGCCGCTTGGCGGATAGCGTCTTTGCCTATTGCAGCTGTACGGGTGCGAGATCGTTTTCCCGCGCCAGCGCGAAGGCCATACGTTCATCGGCCACAAGCGCCAGCCGTTCGCCGGCGTCATTGTGTACGGCGTAGAGCTTTTCCAAACCAATGGCTTGCGCCTGAACTTCCGGTGGAAGCTCGGTGATCGCAATCGGTTTGACGTAGACGATATTGCTTGGGCTGCCTTGCAAGGCGACTGGTGCGTTCATCTTTTCATCCCTTCTTGATCTTGATGGTCTGGACGACGGTTTCGGGGCGCGCCTGGGTCAGATCGACGTGCAACAGGCCATTTTCCATAATGGCTTCGCCCACTTCCACACCGTCTGCGAGCACAAAGGTCCGCTGAAACTGGCGGGCCGCGATGCCACGATGCAAAAATACGCGCGCGTCGCTGTCATCGTTTTGCCGGCCACGAATGACCAATTGGCGGTCTTCAACCGTGATCGAAAGATCGCCCTCCGCAAAGCCTGCGACGGCAAGCGTGATCCGGTAGGAATGATCAGATGTCTGTTCAATGTTGAAGGGCGGGTAGCCGTCGTTGCCGGATTTCGCGGCGCGTTCCAGCAAGCGCTCCAACTGCTCGAAACCGAGCATATGCGGGTAAGACGCAAGAGTTAGTTTTGTCATAGTCCTGATGTCCTTTGCAAAGCGACATACGCAGCTCCGGCCCCTTATGGCGACCGGTGCTGATGCGAATATGGGGAGGCGCGCCGCTGCCCGCAAGGCCTTTGCAAAAAACTGGTGGACACAGTATAAACATGAGGACTGCCAGCAGGAGTTTCGCATGAACGCGCCCAGCGATCTTTCGATGAAAACCGAAGAGGTCTTGCGAGTTGAGCTTGAGGTGTTTCGCCGCGAGCATGCAGATTTGAACGAGGCGATTGATGCGCTTCAATCCGAAGGCCGTGCGGATGTGCTGACGTTGCAGCGCCTCAAGCGCAAAAAACTGCAATTGAAGGACCGGATCCGGCTGATCGAAGATCGCTTGACCCCCGACATTATTGCCTGAGCGCCCATTGCGCCGCGCGCGGGCGCGCCTATAGTGCGCGCGTCTTCAGATGGGGGAGCGGTATGAGCGCGCCAAGGATCGGTATCATCATGGGCAGCCAGTCTGATTGGCCGACCATGCGCGAAGCAGCGGAAGTATTGGATGAACTCGGAGTGGCCTATGAGACGCGGATCGTTTCGGCGCATCGGACCCCGGATCGGCTGTGGGACTACGGCAAGACCGCCGTGTCCAGAGGCTTGCAGGTCATTATCGCCGGGGCGGGCGGCGCGGCGCATTTGCCCGGCATGATGGCCTCCAAAACGCGCGTCCCGGTTGTTGGCGTCCCGGTTCAGACCAAAGCGCTCTCCGGGGTCGACTCGCTGTACTCTATTTTACAAATGCCACGAGGCTATCCTGTTGCGACCATGGCCATTGGCGCCGCGGGCGCGCGGAATGCAGGGCTGATGGCCGCAGGCATTCTGGCCTTGCAGGATGAGGCCCTTGCAGCGCGTCTCGATGCGTGGCGCGAGGCCTTGTCAGCCTCGATCCCCGAGGTTCCGGTCGATGAGTGATGCATTGGCGCCCGGGTCGGTCATCGGGATTCTGGGGGGCGGCCAACTGGGGCGGATGCTCAGCGTAGCGGCCTCCCGATTGGGATATATCTGCCATGTTTTTGAGCCCGGCGCCGCGCCGCCCGCAGGCCATGTTGCACATAGCGTCACGACAGCACCGTATGACGACGAGCCTGCTTTGCGCGCTTTCGCGGCGTGCGTGGACGTCATCACCTACGAGTTCGAGAACATCCCGACCGGTGCCCTAGATGTGTTGGAGGCGCTCAAGCCCATCCGACCCGGTCGCGAAGCGCTGCGGGTGTCGCAGGATCGCTTGGTCGAGAAAGCTTTTCTGCGAGATTTGGGCCTCACTACCGCGCCTTTCGCCGATATCCCGGATCAGGCAGCGCTGGAGCGCGCGCTGGAAGCCCACGGCGCCCCGGCCATTCTGAAAACCCGCCGTTTTGGCTATGACGGCAAGGGGCAGGCCCGGATCAAAGAGCCGCAAGACGCCGCACAGGCCTTTGCAGATATGGCTGGTGCGCCCGCGATTTTCGAAGGGCTCGTCGATTTCTCCCATGAGGTGAGCGTCATTGCGGCCCGTGGCCTGTCCGGTGAAGTGGTCTGTTTTGATCCGGGCGAAAACGTCCATGAAAACGGAATTCTCAGGACAACCAAGGTGCCCGCGCAGCTGACGGCGTCTCACCGTATGGATGCAGCGCTTCTGGCGGGGCAGATCCTGAACGCGTTGGATTATGTGGGCGTCATGGGCGTTGAGCTTTTCGTGACGCCCGGTGGGCTGATCGTGAATGAAATTGCGCCGCGGGTCCATAATTCCGGTCATTGGACGCAGATGGGCTGCGCTGTGGATCAGTTTGAGCAGCACATTCGCGCCATTGCCGGTTTGCCCCTTGGCGATGGGCAACGTCATAGCGATGTCGAGATGGAAAACCTCATCGGTGATGATATGGATCGGCTGCCCGCGCTTTTGCGCGAAGGCCAGCTGTCAGTGCATCTCTATGGCAAGCAAGAGACCAAGCCCGGCCGCAAGATGGGCCATGTGAACCGTATCCTGCCCAAAGGCTGACGCGCCTAAAGAAGACGGCGTGCCATCTCGCCACGGGCATAGGTGATGGCACCGCCGGACATGGTCAGTTCCAGATGATGCGTTTGGGCATCGAGCACAACCAGATCAGCGCGCTTGCCAGACGCGAGCGCGCCGCGATCTGTCAGGCCAAGCAAGCGCGCGGGACCGCTGGAGACCAAGGGCCAGAGGTCTTCCAGCGGACGGTCCAGCTCCACCAATGCCTGCCGCATGGAGGGGTAGTGGTAATCTGAGGCCAGCGCATCGACCAAACCGTCCAGCACAAGCTCCCGCGCAGAGACATTGCCCTTGTGCGACGCGCCACGCACGACGTTGGGCGCCCCCATGATGACGCCTTCGCCGTGGTCTTTGGCCTCGAGAGCGGCCGCGCGCGTCTCGGGGAATTCGGAAAGCGTGGCACCGCGAGCGCGCCAGATCTGCCTGTCTTCTGCGGTGCCGTCGTCATGGCTTGCGATCAGTATCCCGCGCGCCTGAAGCTTTGCGCAAAACGCCTCCATCGCCGCGGGAACCTCGTTGCTGCGCTGGTGCAGCTGATGCATGAGTGCCAGATGGGCCTCGGGGCTGCGCCCGGATTTCAGCGCGGTCCCTGTCAGTCTCGGCGGCTTGCGCCCCTGTTCGAGCCGTTCATGGGGCAGGTGATCGTTGAAGGCGACATAGCCGATGCGATGGGTGTCGATGAGCGCGAGGACCTCGTCCAGCGTATCGAGGAAATGGGTTTCCAGCCGCAGTTGCAGACGCATGTCCGTGTCCAGCTGCGGCGCCGCTTGACTGAGGCCCGCAAGGATGCGCTTGGCTGTCTCCGGTGAGCGCAGACCGCCCTCCCAGCTCCAGAATTGCGCGAGAACAGCGGTCGTGATGCCATTGGCGGCGAGTTCGGCTTCTGTAGCGCGCAGGCCGTTTTCCGTGGAATTCATAGCGCCCCGGCGCGGTGCGATATGGCGTTCGAACGCATCGCCATGCAGATCGATCAGACCCGGTAGAATGAGCTTGCCGCGCGCATCAATCCTGCGTGCCGCCGCACCCGGATCGCCCACGCACCCTTGCGTGAGCCCCAAAGGACCCTCCTGCCAACCGCCCTCTGACAGCCACCGCCCCTCAAGCCAGATCTCACTCATCCACAACCGCCTTGTAGAGCACTTCGCCCAAGCTGATGTCCGGCTCAAACCGGCCGTCTTCGAGATAGGCCAGCACTTGATAGATAACACGCGGGTTGTTCATCAAAAACGTATGCGTCACTGGCAACGTCAAATGGGCGCGCATGCCACTCACCTTGGTCGACGCGACAGAGACCTTCCCGTCATCCGGCCCATCGATCAGCGTTGAAAAGAACGGGTTGAGAGAGCGATTTCCCGCGATTATGCCCAGATCGAAATCCACGCGGGGCAGGTCTTCTGCAAGGGCATCGGTGCGCAGCTGCTGGCCGGCAGGCCCGTTCAGCAATTTGAACAACTCCAGCCCCCCGAGCTTGTCGACCAATTCAGAGCCTTGATTGGGCGGGGCGAGCATGACCGTGCGGCCCAGATTGGCAGGCCGGTTGTTCTGGAGCCAGACGCGCAGCAGGATGCCGCCCATGGAATGGGTCACAAAATGGACCTTGTCGCCGCCGCAGGAGGACACGGCGCGGGGCACGGTGTCGCGCACAAGTTTGGCGATATTGAATTCCGTTGAGGCGTAGGAGGGCGAGATCGTGCGATAGCCCTCCGCTTGCAAGGTTGCCTCCAACAAGGCAAAGCTTGCCTGCGTGCGCGCGAGCCCATGCAAGAGGACGACGCAATCGGCCCGGACGGGGGTGCTGAGCAACAAGAAGAGCAGAGCCAAGGCATATCTCATGGCAGTCAGATAGGCATTCCGGCACGCCGGTGGAAGGAAAAAGCATGCGACTTGCCGTACGGGCAGTGATTGTTGTCGACGGGCGTTTGCTGCTGGTCAATGCATGGCCGGGTCAGCAAAGCGATCTGTGGTGCGCGCCGGGGGGCGGAGTTGAACCCCATGCGAGTTTGCCAGACAATCTGGCGCGTGAAGTCCGGGAAGAGACGGGCCTGCATGTGGCGGTCGAGGCGCCGTGTCTGGTCAATGAGTTCCACGCCCCGGAGAAAGCGTTCCACCAGGTTGAGGTCTTTTTCCGGTGCCGCATTCTGGAAGGGCAAACTTCTCAAACGTGGGAAGATCCCGAAGGCATTGTGAACCGCTTTTGCTGGGTGACACTTGAGGAGGCTCAAGCCTTGCATTTGCGCCCGCTGTCTTTGCCAGATGTGGCATTCGGGAAGGCGCATTTTGCCTATGATGCCTTGGAACGTCTGACCAAGTGAGCCGTTACTTGGCGCGCAAGGAGATCAGCACGCCGCCCAAAACCAGCAGTGCAGCCAATGCAAATCGCAACGTAAGGTCCTCGGAGAGGAAGGCGGCGCCGCCAAGCGCGGCGATGACCGGCACGGTCAGCTGCGCCACCGCGGCCCGGCTTGCGGTCAGCTGCGGCAAAACGCGATACCATAGCGCATAACCCAGCCCCGATGTGATCGCGCCGCAGATCAGCGCAAGACCGAAGCCCGCCATATCCATGCCATCGGGCGCCAGAATCCAACCCAACAGACCCAACGGGGTGCACCACAAGAAACTCGTCGCCATCGTGGGCAAAGGCGCGCCGGAGGTCCGCCCGATGAGAGAAAACAAACCCCAGCCGATGGCTGCGATGCTCATCAAAATCGCGCCCAGGGGATCTGGCTGATCTGCGCCGGGCACCATCAGCCAAACGAGGCCGCCAAAGGCCAACAGAGCACCGAGGATGCGCAAAGGCGGCAAGGCTTCGCGGGAGAGGATAGCGCCCACAAACATGGTGATCTGCACGCCGCCAAAGAGGATGAGCGCCCCTGTTCCGGACGCGAGCGACAGATAGGCCAGCGAAAAGCCCACCATATAGAGCGCCAGCGTCGCTACTCCGGGCAGTGCGGCGCGGGTAAATCGCAGGTGTGTGGCCTGACCTGACAGGGCTACGATCAGACACAGAAGCGCGGCGCCAGACGCAAGACGCACGGCCGCAAAGCTCGCCGGACCCGTCCCAGTGCCTTCAAGGGCCGCACGGTTCAGAATGGAATTGGCCGCAAAGGCCACCATCACCAACGCGACTGTCAGCGCGAGCTTCAAGACCGCTCTGGCAGCAGCTGTTGTGCGATCCCTGCACAGGTGAGGTAGAGCGACGTGATGATCAGGCCCCAATGCGCCCAGCTGTCGGGGTAGAAATCGACCCAGGCCGCCCATCCCGCGAAGAATGTCCAGGCCAGACACATCGGCAGCGAGACACTCCGCCAGCGCTCGGTGCGCACGGGATGGATGAATTTCAGCGGGAAGAACATCGCGATGGCAAAGAGCGCAACAATGGCGAGGATAACCCAGAAGTTGGGGTGCAGGGCAAAGAGCACGATCACCACCATATTCCAGCATCCCGGGAAGCCCGAAAAGGAATTATCCTTTGTCTTCATGCCTGTATCTGCGAAATAGAGCGCGGATGTGAAGGTTATGACGATGATGGCGAACCAGCCTGTCCAGCCGGGCAACAGACCCGAGGAAAACAGGGCAAAGGCCGGTATGAAGACATAAGTGAGGTAGTCGATGATCAGATCCAGAAGCACGCCGTCAAAGCGCGGGGCGTTCTGTTTGACGTCATATTTGCGCGCCAGGGGGCCATCGATCCCATCCACCGCAAAGGCCACCACGAGCCACAGAAACATCAGGGACCACTTGGCCTCAACGGCGGCCAACATTGCCAGCATGGCAAAAACGGCACCTGTCGCGGTCAGCCAGTGAATGGAGAGTGCCTTAAGTCTTACCATCCCATTGTGATGACCGATCAGGGCTGTGTGATCAAGCGGCTTTCACGCGCCTTTGGCTTGCGGATGCGCGCGATTGTAGACGTCCATCAGCCGTGCCGCATCAACGGCGGTGTAGCCTTGGGTCGTCGACAGTGAGGCATGGCCCAGCAATTCCTGGATCGCGCGCAGATCACCGCCCGCGATGAGCAGATGCGTGGCAAAGCTGTGGCGCATGGCATGGGGCGTCGCGGTTGCAGGCAAGCCCAGCTGCGCACGCGCCTGCGCCACGGTTTTTTGCACGATCCGAGGGTTCAGGGCGCCGCCGCGTGCGCCGACGAAAAGTGGATCATCGGCTTTGAGTGCAAAGGGGCAGGCGGCCAGATAGCGTTCCACAGATTGTGCCGCTGCGGGCAAAACAGGCACGAGCCGCTCTTTGCTGCCTTTGCCCAAAATACGCAAGGATGTCCCCAGCGGAGCCTGCGCCCGTTTGAGCGAAAGCGCTTCCGATATCCGCAAACCGCATCCATAGAGCAATGTGACCACAGCAGTATCCCGGGCCGCGATCCATGCGTCTTGAGATTGCAACTCAACGGTTTCGATCATCTCCTTTGCTGCGTCTTCCGACAACGGGCGCGGCAGCTTTTTCGTGAACTTCGGTGCCCGGGCCGAGAGAACCGCCGTGGGTTCAAATCCCTCGCGCTCCGCAAGCCAGCGGTAAAATGTTTTCACGGCAGACAGTTTGCGTGCCTGGGAGCGGGGCCCGAGGTTTGGGCCGCGCAACGCAGCCATCCAGGCGCGCATATCCCGCAGCGTGATGCGGGACAGCGGTGCGAGACCCTGCGCCGCACCGTGATAGCCCGTCATGAAGGTGATGAACTCCAGCACATCCCGGCGATATGCATCGAGCGTATTCTCAGAGCGCCCCTGGAGCGCGCGCTGATGGTCCAGAAAGTCTTCCAGCGCATCGCGCGCCTGAGGGGATATCTCTAAGCTCACGCCAACCAGCGGCGCATGGCCCGCTCAAAGACACCAGCGAAAAAGCCCAGGAGATCGCCGCCTTGCTGTGGTGTGAACATATGAGGGTCTTCCGAGCCCAGAACGAGCAAGCCGGGTTGCCGCTTTTCGCCAAAGTCCAACAGGAGGCAGGCCTCCGAGCGCATGTTTGCGGCGTCGGATTGATAGACCGAGTCCATACCTTCGGCGATCTGGCGCAGTGTTACGGCGCGTTGCGTGCCGGTGGCCCCGCCGCCGAGATAGGTTTCAATGAAGCCGCGTTCGGTCGTCGTCAGCACGTCCCCGAGTTTGCGTTGCACAAGATCGTCGCGCCCGTCATCAGATTCCAGAACCAGCCGCACCGCGTCCACCCGCAGGATATCCGCAACCTCGCCTGAGAGATTGAGCAGAAACTCTTCGAACTCGACAGGGTCCAGCATGCGCAAAATGGCACGGTGGACCTGATTGGTCCCCGCAAGGTTCTCATAAGCCGCAGCAATGACGGAGCGATGCGTGTCTTCCAGACGATCCAGACGCGTCTCCAGACGCTCCATCGCTATGCCGCGCAGATCCACGATATTGCCGCCCATCGCTTTTTCATTGGCCGCAATCAGCGCATGCATCACATCGTGATCATCAAGGATGACGGATGGTTTCGAGATAATCGTCTCGCGGAGTTTGTCGTCGATACGTGCGGTAGAACTCATAATGCGCCTCATATTGCTTTTCGGCGTCTATAACATGCGCGCGCACTCAGGGCTGCCGCATTTTTGCATCATTTGAGAGTTTTCTGACGAACGCCGCTCAGAGGTCTGCAATGATTAACAAAAAGTTACCGGGCACTTTGAATGTAAAAGATGAGTGATGTGCCGAACTGAAGGATATGAAAAAAGCCTGTGGATAAATTTACCCACAGGCTTCTGAGCAATCCACAGTCAGGTGTGGATCAAACGATCTTGATGTCCGCGTCTGCCGCATCTTTCAGGAATGTTTCCAGCCCTTTATCGGTCAGAATGTGATTGGCCATGGCCTTGATAACGCCGGGGGGGGCCGTGGCGACATCTGCGCCGATTTTCGCGCAATCGCTCATGTGGTTGGCGGTGCGGATGGACGCTGCGAGGATTTGCGTCTCAAAGCCGTAATTGTCGTAAATTTCACGGATATCCGCGATCAGATCGAGCCCATCGATGTTGATATCGTCGAGGCGGCCAATGAAGGGCGAGATAAAGGTCGCACCGGCTTTCGCCGCCAAAAGCGCCTGATTGGCCGAAAAACACAGCGTTACGTTGACCATCTTGCCCTCGCCCGTCAGGGTCTTACAGGCTTTCAGGCCGTCCCAGGTCAGCGGGACTTTGACGGCAATGTTCTCAGCGATCTCGGCGAGCTTGCGGCCTTCGGCAATCATCGCATCTGCTTCGACCGCCACGACTTCCGCAGACACCGGACCAGAGACCAGATTGCAAATCTCCTTGGTCACTTCGAGAATATCGCGGCCAGACTTCTTGATCAGCGAGGGATTTGTGGTCACACCATCAACCATGCCCAGATCATTGAGTTCGGAAATGGCGGCGACGTCGGCGGTATCAACGAAGAATTTCATGGGGACGCTCCTTGGAATGTTTGCGCTCGCACATACACCGCTCTGGGGCGGCTTTCCAGTGCGATACGGGTTGAGCGATCATGCGTGAAGTGATGTTTTTTGACGAAGGCGCGCGTGTGGGCGTTCTGACGGCACAGATCATGGGCGGTCGTCTTGGCGTGCTGGACTACCTTGCGCCCGAAGGCGGCCTTGTGCTGGGAGCGTTCGTGGAAGTCCCGCTGGGGCCGCGCAAGGTCATCGGGGTGGTCTGGAACGCAGGCGAAGGCGGATATGATTGCGCAAAGCTTCGCACGGTTCACCGGGTTCTGGACGCGGTTCCGATGCGCGACGACATGCAGGCGTTCCTGACACGCGCAGGCGCCTATACGCTGACGCCCCTGCCTGCAATGCTGCGTCTGGCGACGCGCGCCCCGGGGCTGGGCGATCCGCCGTCGATGCGCAAAGTCTATGTGCGCGGGCAAGCTGAGCCCGATCGGCAAACCGATGCGCGCCGGCGTGTCCTTGAGGTTCTCGAAAGCACGGGCGGTCTGTCCTACACCGGCAAGGAATTGGCGGATCTGGCGGGAGTGACCAGCTCGGTGGTCAAAGGCCTTGTCAAGCAGGGCGCCATCCTTGAAGTCGAAGCCCCGCGCGACAGCCCCTATCCCAAGCTCGACCCGCATCGCCCCGGCAAACCCCTGACGAATGACCAGGCAGAGGCTGCGAACCATGTCTGCGCGGGATTGCGCGCGGGCGGCTACGGAACGACGCTTTTGCGCGGTGTGACCGGGGCGGGCAAGACGGAGGTCTATCTTGAAGCTGTGGCCGCCTGTCTCGACCAGGGGCGGCAAGCCCTGGTCTTGTTGCCGGAGATCGCCCTGACGCAGGAGTTTATCTCCCGTGTCGAGGCGCGGTTTGGCGCGCCGCCTGCGGAGTGGCATTCCGGCGTGACGATGACGGAGCGGCGCAGACTGTGGCGCATGCTTGGTCAGGGGCATGCGCAGATGGTCGTGGGCGCCCGCTCGGCGCTCTTCTTGCCGTTTTCCAATCTCGGCCTCATTGTCGTCGATGAAGAGCACGACACGTCTTACAAGCAGGAAGACGGCGTTCTCTATCACGCCCGGGATATGGCGGTTCTGCGTGCCTCCATCGAGGGCGCACGGGTGGTGCTGGCGTCTGCAACCCCGTCTCTGGAAAGCTGGGTCAATGCACAGGCGGGCAAATATGAACGGGTTGAACTCAACGCGCGCTTCGGGCCTGCCGTCATGCCGCGCATGGGCACGATTGATATGCGCGCCGAGACTTTGCCGGGAGATCGCTGGATTTCGCCCAGCCTGCAACGCGCGGTCGAGGCTCGCGTCGAGGCCGGCGAGCAGGCATTGCTCTTTCTCAACCGCCGCGGCTATGCCCCCATCACGCTGTGTCGGGCCTGCGGCCATCAGATCGGCTGCAAGCATTGCGATGCGCGGATGGTCGAACACCGGTTTCTCAAACGCTTGGTGTGCCATCAATGCGGCGAGACGGAACCCAAACCGACGGCATGTCCCGCCTGTGCAGCTGAAGATCGATTGGCCGCCGTGGGTCCGGGCGTGGAGCGTTTGGCGGAAGAGGCCACGGCGCTTTTCCCAGATGCGCGCATCGCGGTCCTATCGTCAGATCTCTTTGGTTCGGCGCGCGCCTTGAAGGAGCAGATCGAAGCGATCGCGGGCGGCGAGGCAGACGTGATCATCGGGACGCAGCTTGTGGCCAAGGGGCATAACTTTCCGCTGCTCACATTGGTTGGCGTCATTGATGCGGACCTGGGCCTTCAGGGCTCGGACCTGCGCGCCGCAGAACGCACCTTTCAGTTGATGCGGCAAGTCGCCGGACGGGCGGGCCGGGCGGAGAAGCCGGGTGAGGCCCTGCTGCAATCCCATCAGCCCGATCATCCCGTGATCCGCGCGATCCTGGCCGGGGATGAGGAGGGCTTTTGGGCTGCAGAAGCCGAACAGCGTCGCGTGGCGGGTGTGCCGCCCTTTGGACGCATGGCCGGGATCATCATTTCATCCACCGAGGCGGCGGAAGCCTTCGATCTGGGCAATGCGCTGGCCCGCCAGGACACAGCTCTGCGCCGGGTTGGGGCGCAAGTCTACGGGCCTGCGCCCGCGCCGATTGCCCGTGTGCGTGGACGACACCGGGTGCGCTTGCTCGTCAAAGCGCCGAAGGGCGTGGCCTTGCAAAACGCGTTGGCGGAATGGGTCGGGCAATTTACGCTGAAAGGGCAGTTGCGACTGGCCGTGGATATCGATCCGCAGAGTTTTTACTGAAATTTACCCAAGCGCAGCTTTTCTATTCAGCGGCTCAGGCGTCGTCCGCGACCTCGTGGACCTCAACGACATTGCCGTCAGGATCATAAAAGAAAATCTGCCGCCATCCTTTGACCGCCGCACGTTCCCAATTGGCATATGCCACACCCTTTGCCTCCAGATGCGCTTTGAACGCATCAAGATCATCAGTGCGAAAGGCAATATGCCCGTGGGAAACCGGATTGACGATCTGCCCGGCATTGAACCCTGCCTGCACGTCCTTTTGCGCCAGGTGCAGCTGCACATCGCCGTCATGACGAAACGCCACATCGCCCGCGTAACCCTTGTCTTTCTCAAGCGTGGGCAGGCCTGTCGTAGGCGCCGGCAGGCCCATGATGTCCTGATAGAAAGCATCCGCACGGGCGACGTTTTCGGTCACGAGGTTGATATGATGCAGTTTAAGTTTCATGGGTCACTCAAATAGATCGCTTTGGCTCGTTGGCCCATCGCGTTTTGCGGGGCTGGGGTCTGCGAGGCCCAGATGCCGCCACGCCTTGCGCGCAAGCATACGTCCGCGCGGCGTGCGTTGGATAAGTCCTTGCTGCAACAAGTAGGGCTCGATGACTTCTTCCAGCGCGTCACGGCTCTCAGACAGCGCGGCGGACAGCGTTTCAATCCCCACAGGGCCACCCGCGTAGTTCTCGGCAATCAGGGCCAGATACCGGCGATCTGCGCCATCCAGCCCCAGATGATCCACGCCCAGCCGGGTCAGGGCCATATCAGCCAGCGCCTTATTGATCTTGTTGTCGCCCTCAACCACTGCGAAATCGACGACACGGCGCAGCAACCGCCCGGCGATCCGGGGGGTGCCGCGCGCGCGGCGGGCGATTTCGCGTGCGCCCTCGTCATCTGCCTGAACGCCAAGCTTGCGCGCGTTGCGTGAGACGATCTCAAAGAGCTCGTCGGTGCTGTAAAACTGCAGCCGTGTCGGGATGCCAAACCGGTCACGCAGGGGCGTCGTCAGAAGGCCAAGCCGGGTGGTCGCGCCCACCAGCGTGAAGGGCTGCAACTCAATGCGCACGGTGCGCGCTGCAGGGCCTTCTCCAATGACAAGATCGAGCTCGAAGTCCTCCAGCGCGGGATAAAGCACTTCTTCAACGGCAGGGTTGAGCCTGTGGATCTCATCGATAAAGAGCACATCTCGCGCTTCGAGGTTCGTCAGAATTGCCGCCAGATCGCCAGCCTTGGCCAAAACCGGCCCGGAGGTCATCCGGAAGCCCACACCAAGCTCCTTGGCCATGATCTGCGCCAGCGTCGTCTTGCCGAGCCCGGGAGGGCCGTGAAACAGCGTGTGGTCCATCGCCTCGCCGCGCTGGCGGGCAGATTGGATGAAGACCGACAGGTTGGCTCTTGCTTCGGCCTGTCCGATAAAGTCGTCCAGGGCCTGCGGACGCAAGGCGCGATCTACATCTTCGGGCAAACGGTCCGGGCGCAAGGTCGGGTCGGGCTGATCCATCACTTACCCTTTAGGTGCCAGAAGCTTCAGCGCGGCGCGAATGAGCGCTGCTGTATCCGCCTCGGGCAGTTCGCCCGCAGCCTGAGCGACCGCGGAGGCCGCCTCGCCGGGGCCATAGCCCAGATTGCTGAGCGCAGAGAGCGCTTCGGCTTGTGACGCATTTGAGCTTGGGGCAGGGGCGGGCGGTGCAACGGGCTCGATGACATCATCGGTCGCCACTTCGGGAGAGGCTGCGGTTGCGGGCGTGGTGGCCCCCATCGCCATCACGGCTGGTGCCTTGTCTTTGAGCTCGTTGACGACGCGTTGAGCCGTCTTTGGCCCAATACCTTTGGCGGCCTTGATCGCATTCCAGTCGCCCAAGGCGATTGCGCGGCTGACGCCGTCGGGGCCCAGAGTGCCCATGATCGCGAGCGCGGCTTTCGCCCCGACGCCCTGAACGGTGAGCAGCAGACGGTGCCATTCCTTCTCGATGAGCGTTGGAAAGCCAAAGAGCTGGAGCAAATCCTCGCGCACCATAAGGTCGGTATATAGCGTGGTTTGCTCGCCTGTGCCGGGCAGCGCGGCCAAGGTGCGCTCAGAGCAATACACAACATAGCCTACGCCGCGCACATCCAGCAGGACATGATCTGTCGCGCGGTATTCGATGCGTCCTGAAAGCCTGCCAATCATGCGCGCTGTGCTTCTTTGAGCCGCGCCGCTGCGCCGACGTGGAATGCATGACAAATCGCAATGGCGAGAGCGTCGGCGGCATCGGGTCCGGCAATTGCCGCGCCCGGCAGCTGCATTTTCACCATATGGGAAATCTGCGCCTTGTCGGCGTGGCCGACGCCAACCACGGTCTTCTTCACGGCATTGGGCGCATATTCCCCGACATCCAGCCCTGCTTGGGCGGGCACAAGAAGGGCAATGCCCCGGGCCTGGCCCAGTTTGAGTGTCGCGGCGCCGTTGTTGTTCACAAAGGTCTGCTCAACCGCAGCGGTCTGCGGGGCGTATTGCTCTATGATGCGGGTCAATTGTTGGTGCAGATTGCATAGCCGATTGGCAAGATCGTCTCCCTGGCTATGGCATACGCCGTTGGCGACATGGGACAGACGATTGCCGGCCACATCAATGACGCCCCAACCGAGGTTGCGAAGCCCCGGATCGATTCCCAAAACGCGCACTGATCGCCTCACATGTTTCTTTTTTGCAGCACTAGCACGAAACGCGAACAAAAGCCAAGGTTAATGCCGGAATGCAGTGTTTGCGACAGGTCTTGCACACTTGCGACATGACCGGGCGTTCCGGCACTGGTTTTGGTGCAAAAACGACATTTCCAAATGTCGATTTTTTGCTTTTTTCACAGTCTGTTAAGGTCTCTTTCTGCTATGCGGAAAGTGCATGTGTCCTATGCAATTTCAGCGCTTGTTGAGTGCAATATTCGGCCCTAAATGCGGCCAATCTCCAAACCGCCCAAGCGGCGATCTCAAACAAGGACTGAACACATGGCTGTATATGATATTTCGCGTGCCCCTGCCGCTTCTTCGGTTTTCGCAGGGCGCGCCATGGCAAAGGTTTTGGCGGCGGTTGCACTCGTGAACGATTGGACCGAAGCGCGCGCCACCCGCAAAATGCTCAAAGCACTGAGCGATCGTGAACTCAATGACATCGGCCTGTGCCGCGCCGATATCGACACGATGATCCAAATGCCTGCGCGCGGCTGACTTCTGCCGCTCACAGGTTGCACGAAAAGGGCCGCTGTTCTGGAAAGAACAGCGGCCTTACTTGTTAAATCGACATGAAATGAAAAGACATGCCCGGGAACCGGAGAAAGGGTGCCGTCTGCCAAAGGCTGCCGGGCCTGTGCCCGGCAGTGAGGTCAGAGACGCAATTCAGAAGATCGGGGCAAAGATGCCAGCGAGAAAACGCGTAACGGGATCGATTTGCAGGACCCAGGCCCCTGCGCGCTCAAACAGCGTGCCGCTTTCAAGCAGGCCAAGCCGCGCCGCATATGTGGCGCTTCCCGCGCTCGCCAAAGCAACGGCTTTGAAGATCGAGAACCCCAGAAACAGGTAGATGATGCCTTTGAAAGGGATATTGCTGACGATCCCGCGCGACGGGCGTTTGCGAATGACGCCCATTGCATCGATGTAAGTCGTGTGACCGCGCGCAATACGGCGGTTCTTTTTGGCGATGGTGCGCACGCGTTTGTCAAATTTAAGCGAAGCGTCCATGGTGGCAGCCTTTCAAATCCGGCCCCCACCGAACGCATCAAGGGGTAGGTCTGAAATGTGGCAGGAATGGGGCAAATCGCTCAAATTCGCTGAAAATACGGCAACACTTATCGTTAACGTGTCAATATCAGGGTGGACCATTCACCAATGTCTTCCCGTCGGGAGAGATTGATGCCGTTCTGTGAATAATGCGCGATGACCTCCTCGGCTTGCTCGGTCAGGATGCCGGACAAAATGGCGAATCCCTCCGGCTTGAGGTGCTTCGCCATATCGGGTGCCAGCTCCAGAAGCGGTCCTTTGAGAATATTGGCGAAGATGAGGTCAAACGGCGCGGCAGCCAGCAGGTGTTCGTGCTCAAAGCCCATGGCCTCCAGACAGACAACGCGCCCCTCCATGTCATTTGCTGAGACATTGGCACGCGCGACATCCACGGCCACTTCGTCAATATCTGAGGCAAAGGCCGGATTGGGGTAGACCCGGGCCGCTGCCATCGCCAACACAGCCGTCCCACAGCCGATATCGGCGACATTCTGGGCAACAAAACCTTGTGTGACCAAGTGATCCAATGCGCGCAGACAGCCAAGCGTCGTGCCGTGGTGCCCGGTCCCAAAGGCCATGGCCGCTTCGATCAGCAATGGCACAGAGCCCTCGGGCACCTTGTCGGCATCATGGGAGCCATAAACGAAGAAGCGCCCGGCTTCGACCGGAGCGAGATCACGGCGCACCTTGGCGACCCAATCCGTTTCGGGCAATTCAGAGATGGCAAAGGGTTTTGCCTCAAACGCCACGGCCAGCAGCGATAGGGCGGTCTCATCAGGGGCTTCGGTAAAATAGCCGCCCACTTCCCAAAGCCCGGACCCGTCCTCGATCTCGAAGACGCCAATGCCAGTGGGCTCCGGAACCAAATTCTCCATGGCAAGGCCAAGGCGTTCAGCCGGGTCTTTCCCCGTCAGCGTCGTCAGAGCAGTGTAGGTGGGCATGCGGGCCTCGTTCTTGATGTGTTTTATTCAGCAGGCGATGCAAGCGGCGTATTGCGCAGGACAGTTTCGTTGCCGGGTTCGGGGTGGCGCGGGATCAGGAGCGACAGCAGAAGCGAGATCAGCGCCATGCAGGCGGCCAGAATGAAGACCATGCCCGGCGAGGTCAGCCAGACATATCCGAGCAGCGCTGGCAGGAAGACAGCGGCGATGTGATTGATCGTAAAGGCGACGGCCGCGGTTGGCGCGATGTCGCGAGGATCGGCGATTTTCTGAAAGTAGGTCTTGATGGCCAGCGCGAGCGAAAAGAAAATGTGGTTCAGCACATAAAGCGCGGCGCCAACGGCTGCGCCCCAGTCGAGATAATAGATCCCGGCATAGGCAAGGAAGATCCCGAGCAATCCAGCATATTCGAACACAAGGGCCGCGCGTTCGCCAAAAAACGCCACGGCGCGGCCAAGCAATGGCGCGGCTGCCATGTTCACGACCAGCGTGGCGAGGAAAAGCGCAGTGATCTCATGGACCGCAAAGCCAAACCGCTCGACCATCATGAAGGCGGCGAAGACGATGAAGATCTGCCGCCGCGCGCCTGACATGAATTGCAGCGCGTAGTAGAGCCAATACCGTTTGCGCAGGATAATCTGCCTACGTTGCGGGTGCGGCTCCTCAAATTGCGGATAGGCCAGAAATGCGAAGATCGACAGCGCGACGGTGATCGCTCCTGCCACAACGTAAACGGACGTGTAGGATAGCCCCAAGGCCTCCCACGTCAGGACAATACAGACATAGGCCACAAAGGTCGCCGCGGAGCCAGCGGCCATCAACAGGCCAATCTTGCGCGGCGCTTCCTCCTTCGAGAGCCATTGCAATTGCAGCGACTGGTTGACGGTCTCGTAATAGTGAAACCCGATGGAGGACAGCACGGTCAGCACCATGATCCCGCCGATCGTCGGGAAATACCCCGTCAGGGCCGTGGCCACGCCAAGAAGAACAAGAGAGAGCAACCCGAGCACCTGTTCCCGGAAGATCAGAAGCAGGAACACAACAGCGAAGGCCAGAAAGCCCGGGATCTCGCGAAAGGTATGCAGCCAACCGATGTCAGACCCATCGAAGCCTGCGACCTCAACGACGAAGTTGTTGAGCAGGGCAGACCAGGTTGCAAACGCCATCGGCATGGCGACAGACATCAAAAACAGCAGCGCCAGAGGCCTGCGCCACCAGGCAAGCCGGGATGTTTCAGAGAGGGGGACGGTCTGCATGCCCTTCGCTTACGCCTCTTTTTCCTCGTTTGCGAGACCTTTTGCTTGCGCACCACGGCTGATAAACCTGCGCCCATGATAGCCGATGAGATCACAGAACTCTTTACGCGCTCCGATGGCGCTTATGCTTTCGCCCGGTGGGGGCGGCCTATTGCGCCTATCGTGTTTGGCGTGGAGGATACCACTCTAGGCATCGTCAAAGGGGCGTTGGAGGCGGTTTGCGCGCTTGCAGGCCATCAGATGATGGAGACCGATCCGGAGCTTGGGTCCAATTGCATGGTCTTCTTTTTTCGCGAGTGGCGTGAGCTTTTGGATGTGCGTGATCTGGATCGCCTGATCCCGGATCTGGAGCCATTGGTGGCCCGTCTGGACGATGCAGACGCCAATCAATACCGTGTCTTCCGCTTTGACAATACGGGCGGCATCAAGGCCGCTTTTGTCTTCTTGCGGATGGACCAGAATCTCTCGGCCGTGCCTGCCGAAACGCTGGCGTTGAGCCAGGTCGTCCAGACTATCTTGCTTTGGTCCGACAAGGCATTTCGGGAGCGCTCGCCGCTGGCCAATGTTGAGGGCGGTCACACGATCCTGCGACCAGAGATTGCGGGTCTGATCCGCGCGGCGTATGATCCGACGATGCCGCTTGTGGCCAAGGATGCCAGCCACGCGTTGCGGCTGGCGGCCCGGCTCAGCGTTCAGGATGTGAACTAAAGCACGTCGTCGAAATCCTGAGACATCCAGCATCACGAAAATCACGAGAAAGCAGGTGCTTGGCAGTGTTTTCGTGATCCAGGTTTTTCTTTAAGGGCTATGGGGTACCTATGCGTCAGCGAAACATGGGCGGGCGGGCATCAACCCATGCGCCATCCTGTTGTGCCGAGCTGACCGCGCCATGGACTGCCGCCATGGAGCGGACTCCATCTGCCGCGTTTGGCAGGCTATCGCGCGCCTCACCCCGGATCGCATCCGCCAGATCGCAGTAGATATTGGCAACGGCCAGCGGAAAGCCCTCGGGATGTGCGATTGAGACGCGCGACAAGCGCATCGCATCTTCATGCAGACCGCCTTCGCCCTTCTCGATGATCTGTTTGCGCCCGCCAACGGGCGTGTATTCCAGTTGGTTGGGGTGCTCGGAGAACCATTTCAGCCCGCCGGTTTCTCCAAAGACCTGAATGTCAAAACCGTGCTGGCGCCCGATGGCCACGGAAGAGGTCCAAAGCCGCCCGACGGTCCCGCCTGTCATGCGGAAGTTGACCATCGCATCATCTTCCAGAACGCGGCTCGGGATGGTGGAGGCGAAATCTGCGGACAGCCGCGCGACCTCATCATCGCAGATGAAAGACGCCATATGCAGCGCGTGTATGCCGCAATCGGCAAACTGCCCGGAGACACCGGCCATCTGTGGATCGTAGCGCCAGCGCACGCGCGGGTTGTCTGCGTCGGTTGCATCGCCGTGATGGCCGTGGCTGAAACTGGTCACGACCAGACGCACCTTGCCGATCTCGCCCGCGCGGACCATGGCGCGCGCCTGACGGATCATGGGATAGGCGGAATAACAATAGTTTACCGCGCATACCTTGCCGGAGGCCTCGGCCACCCGCACGATCTCCTCGCCTTCCTCAACGCTCATGGTCATGGGCTTTTCACAGAGCACATTGAACCCTGCCTCGAGAAAGGCCTTGGTGATCTCGAAATGGGTCGCGTTGGGCGTGGCCACAGTTACCAGATCAACCCGGTCCTCGCGACCGCGCTCACCCTCAAGCATGTCCTGCCAGGAGCCATAGGCGCGGTCAGCAGCGATCCCAAGACGCTGGGCATAATCGCGGCCCACATCGGGGCGATGATCGAGGGCTCCGGCTGCGAATTCAAACTGCCCGTCCGCTTGCGCCCCAAGGCGGTGGGCCGGCCCGATCTGACTGCCTTCTCCGCCGCCGATCATACCCCATTTCAGTTTTGTCATCTCAGGTGTCTCCCTCATCTGTCCGGGGCTTTGGTCTGTTGCTCAACCCGGGCACGGCTGGCGCGGGGCCGTTTTGCAAACGGCCTGTGGCGTCTAAAATCCGATGCTTTGCAGGTATTCGCGGTTGGCTTTCGCATCATCCATCGGCCGCACATCAAGGGTCGGGTCGCAATCCTGCTCCACAGTGCACCAGCCTTCAAAGCCGTGATCAAGCAGGATCTGCCGGACCGTCGGGAAATCAACATCGCCGTCACCCAGATTGCAGAAGATGCCTTGCCCGCAGGCATCGTAAAAGCCCGTGCGCTTGGCAATCACATCGGCTTTCACCGCCGGGTCGATATCCTTGAAATGCATATAGCTGATGCGGCTCATATACCGGCGCATGAATGCCACGGGATCAAAGCCTGCGTAAGAATGATGGCCGGTATCGAAGCAGATCTTGAGAATAGTCTCATCAACTTCATTCAGCAGGCGCTCGAGCTCCGGTTCGAAATCGATGAAGCCTGCGGCATGGGCATGCATTCCCACGGTTAGCCCGTATTCCTCGGCGCCCATCTTCGCGACGGTGGCAATGCGATCGCGAAAAGCGGTCCACTCTGCCTTGTCCATCTGTTCGGCTTCATCGGCGCGGCCCGCCGTCGGCGCGCGGCGCGGCGAAATGCTGTCGATCAACACGAGATGCTGGGCGCCATGGGCCTTGAGCGCCTTGCACGTGCGCACGGCCCCGTCCATGACATCATCCCAGGCGCTTGGATCGTGGAAAGCACGGAAGACAACCCCGCCGATCAGCTCGAGGTCATGTCTGGCAAGAGCATCGCCCAGTACTGCCGGGTCCTCCGGCATAAAACCCACGGGGCCCAGCTCGATGCCAGTATAGCCAGCCTCAGCATTTTCCTTCAGCACGGTTTCCCAGCTTGGGTTGCGCGGATCCTCTGCAAATTCCACACCCCAGGAACAGGGCGCATTGCCGATACGAATGGTCATGGGGGTGTCTCCTCAAACGTCGGATATATTGACCCAGGCGCGGCTGTCGCTGCTGCGCCAGGCGGCTTCGATGATTTCCGAGACGGCCAGGCCGTCAGCGAAGGTGGGCCAGCGGGCTTCCCGGGAGGCAAGGGCTTCCAGAAAATCTTTGGCCTCGATGATGATCTGATCCTGATACCCCGTGCCATGGCCGGGGCCCTGACAGAACGGCAGGTAATCGGGATGCTCTGGGCCCGTGAGGATCTTGGTAAAGCCGCGCTGTGCCTCCGGGCCGTCTGCCTTATAAAGCCAAAGCGCGTTTTGATCTTCGCCGTCAAACCGGATCGCGCCCTGGGTGCCGTGGATCTCATAGGCATAGCCCATCTTGCGGCCCGTCGCCGTCCGGCTGGCATAGATGTGCCCAAGCACACCGCTCTCAAACCGCACCATCATCTGGGCGTGATCATCATTGTCGACCTTGCCGCCGGGGCGCTCAGAATGGACGGTTTCGATCTCGGCCATGACGGAGGCCACAGGCCCCATCAGCGCCAGCGCGCAGTTCACGGGATGTGGTGCGAGATCGCCCATGGTGCCCGTGGCGCGTCCGCTACAGCGCCAATTGTATGGCGTGTCTGGGTCTGCGAGGAAATCCTCGGTATGTTCGCCGCGATACCACGTCGGGCGTCCAATCGCGCCTTCGGCCAGAAGCTTGCGGGCGTATTGCGTCGCGGGAGTGCGCGCATAGTTGAACCCGATCATGTTGATCACGCCAGCCGCTTTTGCGGCCGCAGTCATTGCGCGCGCGTCCTCGATGGATGCCCCCAGCGGCTTTTCGCAGAGCACGGGCTTGCCCAAGGCAAACGCAGCCTCTGCAATGGCGCGATGGGTGTCTTGCGTCGAGGCGATGACAATGGCCTCGACCTTGGGGTCCGCCACCAGCGTCCGCCAGTCGGACGTGCCGCGCGCAAACCCATAGGCGGCACGGTAGGTCTCGGCGCTGTCCTCAGACCGCGCGGCCACCATTTCTAGGCGCGGGCGGAGTTGCGTATCAAATAGTGCGCCCACGGACGACATGGCCACCGCGTGGGCCTTGCCCATATAGCCGCCACCGACAATCCCGATACCAATCTCGCGCTGGTCCATTTCGCCCTCCCACGGGCCATGTGGCCCAACTTTGCAACCGGTTGCAAATACTGCGATTACGGGTATCCTATGAGTCGAAACCTCGCAAGGTAAATGTCGGGGTGGGGCATCACATGGGGGGCTTGATGGATCTGAGCGCGGACAAGCGGCCAATTCTTGTTGTGGGTCGTGTTGGCATGGATGTCATCGTTGACCCGCCGGGCACTGGTGTGGGGGAGGCCAAAAAGGCGTTGATCGACATCGGAGGATCGAGCGCCAATATCGCGGTGGGGCTTGTCAAACTTGGACAACAGGCGTCGCTTGTGACAACGGTTTCCGACGACGCCGTGGCACGCTTCTGCGTGGGCAAGCTTGCGGAGTATGGTGTCGATACAAGCCATATTCGGACCGTGAGTGGCGAGTGCCGGACGTCTCTGGCGATCTATGATTCCTGTCTCGAAACCCATACCAACACGATCTATCGCAACAATGCAGCGGATTTTCAGATGTCGCTCGAGGACGTTGCCGAGATCGACTACGCCGCATTTCGTTGCCTGATCACAGCGGGCACTGTTTTCGCCGCAGAGCCGTCGCGCAGTGCGGCCTTTGCCGCCTTCGAGAAGGCGCGGGCGGCGGGGCTGCCGGTGATCTTCGACATTGATTATCGCCCCTACAGCTGGCCGTCGCCCGAGGTCGCTGCGGATGTACTGTCCCGCGCGGGCGATTTGGCGGATCTGATCGTGGGCAACGATGAAGAATTTGGCTTCATGGCAGGCGACTACGGTCGAGGTCTGGCCAAGGCGAAAGCGCTGGCCGAAGGCGGACGCACGATTGTCTACAAGCGCGGCCCCGAAGGCGCGATCACTTTTGCGGACGGCACAGAAATCGCGACGGGAATCTATCCCGTGCAAGCGCTCAAACCCGTTGGGGCAGGTGACAGTTTCATGGCAGGTTTCATCTCGGGCCTCTCTGAGGGCGACGATCTGCGTGCCGCGATCCTGAAGGGATCCGCCTGCGCCTCCATCACTGTCTCGCGTCCGGGTTGCGCCCCGGCCTTGCCAACACCAGACGATCTCACAGAGTTTCTCTCTTCACATCCCGGTCCCACAGGAGCCTGACGTCCATGCATATCGCGCCTTTTGACAACAAGAACGTGCCCATTGTTGACGCCGGAGACAGCACGGTTCCGCTCAACTATTTCAACATCGTCAAGCTCAACCGGGGCCAGGTCTTCGAATATCAGGTGCCCGGCTATGAGACCTGTATCGTCCCGGCGACCGGGACGGTTGATGTCGAGATCGAAGGGCTCGCGTTCCCTGCGCTTGGCAATCGGGGCGAAGATGTCTGGGACGGGGAGCCGGAAGGCGTCTATGTGCCCGTGGGTGCGAAAGTGCGGATGACCTGCGTGTCCGAGGCGACCGAGACGTTTATCGCCGGAGCCAAGTTCGATGAGGTTTTGGAGCCTTTCGACGTGCGCGCCGATGGCATTGATCTTGTGCAATATGGCTCTGACGACACGAAGACGCATCGCAAGATCAAGCATATTCTGGGCCAGAAACAACACGGTAAGGTTGGTCGCTTGCTGGTCTCGGAGCTCTTCACGGTGGGGGCGGGGGGCTGGTCAGGCTTTCCCAGCCACAAGCACGACACCAACCGTTTGCCCGATGAGACACGCCATGACGAGACCTACAATTTCCGCTTCAAGCCGAACTGGGGCTCGGGCGTCCAGATGCTTCAGCGCGAAGAGGGCAAATCAGGCGATGCCTATCACATCGTCGACGGCTCCACGGTGTGCATCGACAATGGCTATCATCCCTGCGCGGTTTTGCCGGGGTATGAGATGTATTATTTTACCATCCTTGGCGGCCTGACGCAGCGCAGCCTTGTGCAGTTCTTCCAGCCAACCCATGCCTACCAGATCGAGACGATCCCTGGGATCAAGGATATGGTGGCGAAATTCAAGTGACGGCTCTGCGTCGCAGTGGACGCGCCATGTTTACTGCGATCCAGATAATGTGGAGAGATCAAGATGCCCCTTGTCAGCCTGACCGATGTTCTGGAACCCGCACAGCGCGAGGGCTTTGCGGTGGCGGGCCTCGTCTGCCTCGGCTGGGAAGACATGCGCGCCTACGTGGCCGCGGCGGAAGCAGAGGGAGTGCCTGTGATCTTGCAGGCGGGGCCCGGATGCCGCGCCCATACGCCGTTGCCCGTCCTGGGTGCGATGTTTCGCTATCTGGCGAAGGGGGCATCTGTCCCTGTCGTGGCGCATCTCGATCATGGCTACACGATAGAGGAATGCCGGGAGGCGATTGCCAGCGGGTTCACTTCGGTCATGTTTGACGGCTCAAAGTTGCCGCTGGACGACAACATCAAGGCGACGCGCGAGATCGTCGAGATGGCCCATGCCGCTGGCGTGTCCTGCGAGGGGGAGATTGGCTTCGTGGGCTATTCCGAGGGGGCCGCGTCTCAAAGCACTGACCCTGCCGAGGCCCAACGGTTTGCCCGCGAGACAGGCGTCGACGCCATGGCGATTTCTGTGGGCAATGTGCATTTGCAAACCCAAGCGGGAGACGGCTTGGACGAGCCGGCCATTCGCGCCATTGAAGCGATGACGGATGTTGCTCTGGTCATTCACGGGGGGTCTGGCGTGCCGAAAGCGCAGCGCCGCCGGCTCGCGCAGGGATCAAACATCTGCAAGTTCAATATTGGCACAGAACTGCGCCGCGCCTTCGGACATGCCCTGCGCGCCTCCGTGGCGACCGACACTGACAGGTTTGACCGCAACGCCATACTGAGCGATGTGCATGATCCAATGGTTACGGCGACGCGTGATGTCTTGGCGGATTTCAAACCGGCTTAATCGGCGCAAAACCAGTGCACAGAAGCGCGTCTCTTGACCGGATCAGTCGCCGTAGCGCCGCAGGGCCCGGTCTCTGAGCGCGGCTTTGAACTGTCCCTGCTCCCAATTCTCGGCAATGGCCCGGCGCATGATGTCAGCTTGTGTTTCAGGCGCGAGGCCACCCACGGGCGGATCCCGATCAAGCGACGTCGGGAAGGCATAGCCATCGGCACAGGCCGCGATGGCCGCCTCGACATCCAGCGGGGGCATATCTTGAGCCGCCTCTCGCAACGGCCCATAGAGCCGCTTGCACATCGCATGCCGATCCATGCTTTCCATGGCAATCCCCATCGGTGAGGACACCTGCACGAGATTGGCCAGACGTTCGATATCCTTGGATGTATTGGCCCCCGCCGCATGAAAAAGCGCCGGATTGAAGAACAGGGCATCTCCCTTCATCAGGGGAACCTGAACGTAGTGCTCCTCGAAATACTCCGAGAATTCGGGGCGTCGGTAGGCCATGTACCCCGCGTCGTAGCGCTGGGAAAACGGCAAGAGTTTCGTGGGCCCGCTTTCAACGGGCATGTCGCAATGGGCAATGGCACCTTGCAGCGTCAAAACGGGCGAAAGCCTGTGGACATGGGCCGGGTAGCGTGCCGCTTGCTCGGATGTCATGAAGCCCAGATGGTAATCACGGTGGCAGGTTTGCGCACCGCCGCCGGGACGCACGAGATTGACCTGTGCGGTCATCTGGTATCCCGGCCCCAGCCAGGCCTCACAGGCCGCAGCAATCGCCGAATTGCCGAAATACCGCGCAAAGACGTCGGGCGCCGCGTGACAGAGTTTTTCGACCACGTTCCAAATGCGCGCATTCGACCCTGCTGCCGCGAAATGATCTGCGCCGCCTCCCGCGGCGGTCTCGTTTTGGATAATATCCATGAAGACAGCCGTTGCGGCATCGATGGGCGCCGTATCCGCATAGGCCCCGCGCAACGCAAACACTCCGGCGCCATCCAGAAGAATTTGCGCCCATTCCGCGAGAACACGGGTGCGCATGTCAGGGTCGGTCAGATCCAGCTGCGCCACGTCATAAATCGGGACATTGCCGAGGATGTCGGCCGCCATTGGTGCATCTTGCGCGGTGCACCTATGCTCGACAAGCGCGCGGAAGGCCTCCAGATCAACGGTCTCTTCCGAGAAATAGCCCGTGCGTTTCGATGTCGCCATGCTGCGTCCTCCCTTGCGAGAGGGTGTCATTGAAACCGGTTGCAATCAAGGCATAAACACCAGTGCAGTGGGCACAGGCCAACAGCGGGGGTTACTCCTCAGCTTTGGAGTGGGCCGCCCAGAGATCTGGTCGGCGCTCTTTGGTGAGGGCTTCGGATTGCGCCCGCCGCCAGGCCTCGACGGCCTTGTGATTGCCCGATGTCAGCACATCGGGGATCGTGCGCCCCATCCAGCTCGCAGGCCGCGTGTATTGCGGATGTTCGAGCAGCCCATTCGAAAAGCTCTCATCCACAGCTGAATCCGCATTGCCCAAAACGCCCGGGATCAACCGTACGGTGGCATCCAGCACCGCTTGCGCCGCGATTTCCCCACCGGTCAGGACATAATCTCCAAGGCTGACTTCTTCGACGCCGTAATGCTCCAAAACGCGTTCATCGACCCCCTCAAAGCGCCCGCACAGAAGGGTCACGCCGGGAGCCGCCGCGAGGGTATGGGCCATCTGCTGATTGAAAGGGTGCCCTCGCGGAGACAGGTAGACGATGGGCCCGTCTCCCATCGCGCGGGCTGCCTCGATCGCTTTGCCGACGACATCCGCGCGCAAAACCATGCCCGCGCCGCCGCCTGATGGGGTATCATCGACGTTGCGATGCTTGCCCTCGCCATACCGTCGCAGGTCGATCGTGTGCAGCTGCCACAGACCGTCATCCAGCGCCTTGCCCGTCAGAGATGCCCCGAGAATGCCGGGGAAAAGCTCAGGAAACAGCGTGATGACCCGTGCGGAGAAGGCACCTTTGAGTTCGGTTTTCTCTTCCATCAACGCGCGCGGCTGAAGCGTGGCGCGGATGGTCTTACGACCGTGAGATTTGGTTGGCGCAGCCATGGCTCAAAACAACCCTTCCGGAGGATCGGCGACAATGCGTCCTGCGGTCAGATCGACCGTCGGCGCGCAGGCCTTCGTGAAGGGCAGCAAAACCGTGGCCTTCAATTTGGGGCCATGGATTTCCAGCAGATCATCCGCGCCATGATTGTGAACCGCCTTGACGCGGCCAAGAACAGCGCCGCCCGTGTCAACGACCTCGATCCCGATCAGATCGGCATGATAAAACTCATCATCTGGCAGTTGCGGCAGCCGGTCTCGCGGCGCGTAAAGCGCAACCCCGCGCAAAGCATCGGCCTCTTCCTTGCTGGTCACGCCGGACAGCCGCGCGGAAAAGCCCCCCTTGATGGACTGACCAAGGGAGACGTCAAAACTCCGCTGACCATCCTCGGTCGTTAGTGGGGCATAAGCGGCGACCGCTTCGGGCTGGGCCGTAAAACTCTTGAGACGCACTTCGCCCCGAACGCCATACGCCCCTGCAATTGACGCGACGCAGATCCGGTCTTCGCTCATCGGCAAACCCCCTCTTGAACCTGGCCACCGGCCAGAATGCAGCGTTGGTGTGTTTCGTACTTCTCATAAAAGACGCCCGCGAGAAAAGCCCCTCCCACCAGCATCAGGGTACGGATGGGGTGCAGTAGAAATCCCATGGCAGGTCTCCGTTTCGGTTGAACTCTTGCGAGGGCGTCAAATGCAACGAGGCAGCGCGGATGCACTGCCTCGGCGATTGTCATTTTAGGCGTGGGACGCAGAGATGTCATGCCCGCGCCCCCCGGATCACCTTATTCGTCCGCGGCTGCGGCTTCTTCGGCAGGGGCTTCTGCAGCGGCGGCGGCCTTCTCGGCTTTCTCCTCAGCGCGCTCCTGCGCTTTCTTGCCGGGCGCACCCTTCTTGGGGTTGGCGCGTTCGGTCTTCTCGGCCAGGCCTGCCGCTTCGAGGAAACGGGCAACGCGGTCCGTGGTTTGCGCGCCCTGGCCCAGCCAGTATTGCACGCGTTCCACGTCCATTTTCACGCGTTCTTCGCTGTCCTTGGGCAGGAGCGGGTTATAGGTGCCGAGCTTTTCGATGAAGCGGCCGTCGCGGGGCATGCGGCTGTCGGCCGCCACGATGCGGTAGAAGGGACGCTTTTTCGAGCCACCACGGGCAAGACGGATTTTAATGGCCATTGGTTTTCTCCTTGAATGGCGGTGTGAGCTGGTTGAGCTCAGGATTGGTGTTGTTTGTGGTGCTGAATGACTTCAGCGATGATGAAGTTCAGGAATTTCTTGGCAAATTCCGGGTCGAGATCGGCGCGGCGCGCCAGGTCTTCGAGCCGTGCGATCTGATCGGCCTCGCGGGAGGGATCGGACGGCGGAAGGTCGTGTTCGGCTTTGAGTTTTCCCACAGCCTGCGTGTGTTTGAACCGCTCGCCCAACGTGTAGACGAGGATCGCATCAAGCCGGTCGATGCTGCTGCGATGTTCGGCAAGCACGGCGGCGGCGGTGGCCACGACGTCTTTGGTCGCGTCAGTCAAGGGCGTATCCTTTCGGCTTGAAGAGCGGGTCGGCGTAATGGCTGATCTCCATGTCGATCCCATGGGAGAGCTGCGTGCCATCGAGTTGCGCGGGCGAGGGGTGGCGGTAGACCACGTCATTGCCATCCACCGTGGGCGCTTCCTTGTCGCGCACGGCACCCAGACGTTCGGCAAGGCGAATGCTGTCGAGGTTCTTGGGGTCGAGATAACTGACCGCGCCCTCCCAACCGAGCTCCTTGTAGAAGTAGCCGCGCGCGGCATGGGTCGCCTCAAGCGCGATGCCATGGCCAGCCTTGTCGGGCCAGATGATCCAGGCGATCTCCGCCTCGGGCCATTTCGCAGGTTTCCAGCCGCCCGCCATGCCCAGCGTCTCGTCGGTATCCTTGTCGTGGATCATCCACATGCCGTAGCCACGGATCTGCCAGTGGCCGATCTCGGCTGCATAGAGCATCCAGGCCTCATAGGCATTGAGGGGCCCGCCCATGAAACGCGCGCGGTAGCTGGAGAAGGTCGCTTTGAAATCCGGGTAGTCTTCGGCCTCGGGCCCGCGCAGGACCAAGCGCCGCGTCTCGATAATCGGAATATTATAGATCATGAGGTGCCTCCCTTGGGATGACGCCAAATGCCGATCCCCTCTTCACCGAAGAAGGTCACGTCGCGCTCATGGGTGCAGCCCAGCCGTTTGGCGAGCGCCATGGATCGCGTATTCGCCGGGTTTAGGTATGAGATCACACCATCGAGGCCAAGTTTCGCGCGTCCATAGGCTCGCGCGGCTTTGGCCGCCTCATAGGCCATCCCCTTGCCCTCGGCGCCTTCGAACATTTGCCAGCCGAGCTCTGGTTCATGCCAACCGGTGCCGTAAAGAAAACCCACGCGACCCAAAGGGGCATCGGTCGCAAGATCAGCTACCATCCAGAAGCCATAGCCCCGCAGCATCCAGTGGCCCAAACTCGCCGCGTAGCTGCGGAAGGCGTGATGTTCTGCAACGGGTCCGCCCACAAAGCGCGACCGTTCGGAGCCCATGAAAGAAATCACGGCGGGCAAATCGCTCTCGCGCGGCTCGCGCAGGCGCAGACGCTCTGTCTCGATGACGGGAATGTTCACTTTCAGGATCGTCATGCGTAAGCCTCCGGGGCTCCGTCGCCATCCATCAGGTGGCGATAGACGACGCTGCCGCTGACCGTGCCATCGGGCGCGGCACCCAGCGCTTTGGCCAATGCGACAGAGCGGCTGTTCTCGGGGTCGATATAGCTCACGAGGCTTGGGAACTGCAGCGCGGCGCTGGCGTGCGAGAGGGCAAGGCTCGCGGCTTCAAAGGCCAGCCCCTGACCTTCAAAGGCCGCGCGGAAGAGATAGCCAAGCTCTGGCTCCAGATCTCCAGGCTCCAGACCGATGAGCACAAACCCAACGGTTTCCCCCGCCGCTTCACCGGCGGATAGCTCCACAGCCCAGCCGCCATGCCCATGCAGAAGCCATCCGCCGGTCATGGCGGCAAACCCGTACCACGCTTCACTCGGACTGGCGTTCTCCGGGCCCAGGAACTGCCCGTGTTCGGAACAGATGATCTCCTGATAAGCGGGAAAATCGCGGAGCTTGGGCGCCCGCAGCGTGACACGAGGCCCACGCAGCACAGGGATCGAGGCCCCCATCGTCGCCACTTGATCCAAAGCTGGACCCAGCGTCGGTTGTGTGCAACGCATCATGCAGGCCTCCGATGACGATAGACGATCGTCTCCGCAGGTGTCTCGTCGGCCGGTAGGATGGCCAGCGGGTCATGGGATGCGCCGAGCCGTTCTGCAAGGGCGATAGAGCGTGCGTTCTCGGGCGTTATGTAGCTCACAAGGCTGGGGTGATCCGTTGTCGACCAGAACCAATCCAAGGCGAGCCGGGCGGCACGGAAGCCGATATTGCGCCCCTCGAACCCGTCAAAGAGCGTCCAGCCAATTTCGACCTCGGGAAAATGCGGCGGCTGCATGATCGCCACTTGCCCGGCCAGCGCACCGTTCAGCTCGACCGCCCATCCACCGATGCCGCGCATCTGCCAGGACGCGATCTCGGAGCCCAGCCCGTACCAAAGATGCGTCGGCGTTTTGGGCGTTCCCACATAAGCCGCGCGATCTGTCTGGAAGAAGGCCCAGAACGCATCGAAATCCGCCAGCACATGGCCGCGCAATGCCACCTCGCCCGCGCTCAGGCGGGGCGCTTCAGCGCGGGGCTGAAAGGATATGGCGCTGGCGAAATGCATGGGGCGTTACTTTTTCTTTCCAAAGCCCGAGAGGCCGGGGGGCAGGGCGCCGCCGCCCATACCGGGCATGCCGCCGAGGCCGCCTTTGCCAAGTGCTTTTGCAGCCTGTTCCAGCGCCTTGGGATCGGCGCCCATGCCCGCCATCGCGGCGGGGTCCATTCCGTCAGGCATGCCGCCCTTGCCGAACATGCCTTTCATGGCCTGTTTGAGCATGCCGCCTTTGCCCATCTTGCCCATCTTCTTCATCATGTCGCCCATCTGGCGCTGCATCTTGAGAAGCTTGTTGAGGTCCGAGACATCCATGCCCGCGCCTGCGGCGATGCGTTTCTTGCGGCTGGCTTGCAGGAGCTTGGGGTTCGCGCGCTCTTTCTTGGTCATCGAGTTGATGAGGGCGATCTGCTGGCGGATGATCTTGTCGTCAAAGCCTGCATCCTCGACCTGTTTGGCCATCTTGGCCATGCCGGGCATCATGCCCATCATGCCCTGCATGCCGCCCATCTTGAGCATCTGCTCCATCTGGGATTTCAGGTCGTTGAAGTTGAACATGCCCTTTTGAAAGCGCTTCATCATGCGCTCGGCTTGTTCGATCTCAAGCGTTTCCTGCGCCTTCTCGACGAGGGCCACGATATCGCCCATGCCCAGGATGCGGCCCGCGATGCGATCGGGCTCGAAGGTCTCAAGCGCGTCCATCTTCTCGCCAAGGCCTACGAATTTGATCGGCTTGCCCGTGACTGCGCGCATCGAGAGCGCCGCGCCGCCGCGCCCGTCGCCGTCCATCCGCGTCAGCACGACGCCGGAGATGCCGATTTTGTCGTCAAACTCTTCAGCCACTTCGACGGCGACCTGACCGGTCAGGCCATCAACGACAAGGAGCGTCTCGCGCGGCGAGACCACGTCGCGGACATCCTCAACCTCTTGCATCAGTGTCTGGTCGATCTGAAGGCGTCCGGCCGTGTCGAGCATATAGACGTCATAGCCGCCCAGCATCGCCTGCTGCTTGGCGCGCTTGGCAATCTGGACCGCGCTTTCGCCCTTCACGATGGGCAATGTATCAACGCCCACTTGCGTGCCCAGCACGGCCAACTGATCCATCGCCGCAGGGCGATAGATATCGAGCGAGGCCATGAGGATCTTCTTGCCGTCTTTCTCTTTCAGGCGTTTGGCGAGCTTGCCTGTGGTCGTCGTCTTACCTGAGCCCTGCAGGCCAACCATTAGGATCGGAGCGGGCGCGTTGTCGATCCTGAGCTTGCCCTCTTCGCCATCTTTTTCGCCTGCGAGCACATGTTTGAGCTCGTCATGCACGATCTTGATGACCTGCTGTCCCGGCGTGACGGATTTGGTAACCGCCTGGCCGGTGGCTTTCGCCTGAACCGCTTTGACAAAATCGCGCGCCACGGGAAGCGAGACGTCGGCCTCCAGCAGGGCCACACGCACCTCGCGTAGGGCGGTTTTGACGTCATCCTCGGAAAGCGCGCCCTGCTTCGTGAGCCGGTCGAAGACGCCGGAGAGGCGTTCGGATAGGTTTTCAAACATCGGGCCCGAGCCCTCCTTCCAACTTCGTGATGTGGCATAAGGTATGCACACACCGGCAAAACGACAAATGCCCGGGCGACACACTGCCATCGGCATGCCCCAAACGAGCACGACCCCCGTGGGCGCAACGCGCTGACGGGGGGCGATCCTGAGTATTTCAGGACCGGAAAGCTGAAGCTTCCGGCATGGGCTGCGGTCTAAGCGCCCGGGCTGTGCGAGTCAACCCGGGCGATTGCGCGTCAGGGAGCGTCTCGGGTCGCTTCTCAGGCGGCGAGGGCCGCGATGGCCTCCTGAGCGGCGGCCTGTTTTTCCTCGGCACCCTGACCAAGGGCATCGGCGGCGATCACGGTCACATCGGTGATGCCGATAAAGCCAAGCGCATGGCGCAGATAGGGTGTGGCGAAATCGATCTGGCTATCAACGGGGGTGCCACCTGAGGCCACGGCGATGATGGCGCGCTTGCCCTCCAGCAGACCCACTGGGCCGTTCTCGCTATAGCGGAATGTCACGCCCGCGCGGGCAACCAGATCAATCCAGGCCTTCAGAGCGGTAGGCACGCCGAAGTTGTAGATGGGCAAACCGATGACAATCGTCTCCGCTTGCGTGAGCTCTTCGATCAAGGCGTCTGACAGGGCCAGCACATCACGCTGCGCCTGCGTACGGGCATCGCTTGGCGTGAAATTCGCAGTGACCCATGTTTCTGACAATTGCGGCAGCGGCGCCTCGGCGAGATCGCGATTGAGTGTGTTGGCCGGTTGCAACTGTTCCACGATGTCCATCGTCATTTGCCGGGTCACAGACCCTTGCATGCGGGCGGAGGCGTCGATCTTGAGGAGTGTCTCGGTCATCTCGTAAATCCTTGTGCGGGTATCGTTGAGGGCAAACTAGACATTGCAAATGCGAACGCAATTTGCGATTTCGATCAGTGGATGTTTGAAAATGCACAGATGCCGGGAGCACATGATGGATAACTGGGATGAAGTGCGCACGGCATATTACGTGGTTAGGGAAGGGACGGTCAGCGGTGCTGCCGATGCCTTGGGCGTGCATCATGCGACCGTGATCCGCCATATCGATGCCCTCGAAGACAGGCTCGGTGTCAAACTGTTTCAACGCCACGCGCGGGGGTATACGCCAACAGAAGCCGGTGAGGATCTCGCGCGCGTGGCCCGGACGACGGACGATCAACTGTCACAACTGGGCGGCAGGCTTCGGGGCCGGGGCGAAGATGTCACGGGAGAGCTCGTGGTGACGTCTCTGTCGCTTCTGGCGGATGTGCTTGTGCCGCTTCTGGCAGAGTTCCAAAAAGAACGGCCCCGGATCAGGCTGCGGTATCTGGCCGGAGAGCAGCTCGCCCGGTTGGAATATGGCGAAGCGCATGTTGCGATCCGCGCGGGCAGCGTCGCGCCAGATCAACCTGACAATGTCGTCCAGCACTTCACGAAACACAGCTTCGGCCTCTTTGCGACCGAAGACTATCTCGCGCCCTTTGGCGATAACCGTGATCTCAGCAAGATGCAGTTTGTGGGGCCAGATGATCCGAAGCCACGTGCGCCAGCCTATCGCTGGTTGATTGAGACGGTCGATGAAAACCAGATCATTTTTCGGACGGACAACCGACAAGCGGCGCAGGCCGCAATTCGTGCAGGCGTGGGCGTCGGCTTCTATACCCCCTGGGAAGCGCGCGATCACAAGCTGGTCGAAGTGATGCCGCCGCTCGAGAGCTGGTCTGCTTCGTTCTGGCTCGTGACCCATGTCGATTTGCACAGAACGCCCAAAGTTCAGGCATTGCTGCAATTCCTGAAAGCAAATGTGGCCGCGTTCGAACTTTGAGGGGAACGCGCCCCTGCTTTTCCCAGTGAGTTCGCACCCGCCCCGTCGTAGTTTGAGGCAGACGAGGCCATTGTGTTGTAAGTGCTGGTACCGGTGTGTGTTCTAATGGCGTCATAAGCCGTCAAGGTGTGTCGCGTAATAGTGTGGCCTCGTCTTCCCCCAGTTCCGTTTCGAGAAATCGCTCAAACGCATCGAGATGGACAGGCTCGAATTGCCCGAAGCTTTGCATCCAGACTGAAGCCGCGCGCAGCGCGTCGGGCTCGAGTTTGCACCATTTCACGCGGCCCCGCTTCTCCTGAGAAATCAGCCCGGCCCGTGTGAGGATGGTGAGATGCTTTGAGACAGCCGCCAGCGACATATCAAACGGTTCCGCCACATCCGTGACTGCCATGTCATCCTCCAGCAACATGGTCAGGATATGGCGGCGCGTCGGATCCCCCAGCGCGGCAAAAACGATATCAAGCGTATCTGACATGGCACCCGTGATGGGGCAGGGCTTCGGGTTCGTCAACCGATTGGTTGAATATGCTGTTTTGCAGCATCTGCGCCCTCAGGTGGGGGCTGCGGTAAAGCATGAAGCAGATATGACCCAACAAAAGTGTTTAAATACAGATATTTAGGATGCGTCATCCTGTGCTCCGCGCTTTCTTGACTCTGAGGCGTGGGAGACATAGCAACCTGTCCAAAGCTTCAACGCTGGAGGGGCGCGTGACGGACACCGAGACGAAGGACCGGCTACGTGCACTTGAGGCGCGGATCGAGGCTCAAAAGGCCAAGGATGCGCCCAAACCGCACCAGGAGGAGCATTATTCTCAGGCGCAACTGGCCTGGCGAATGGTTATCGAGCTGGTGTCCGGATTGGGGATTGGCTTTGGCATCGGATACGGGTTGGACATCCTCTTTGGAACGCAACCCTTCCTCATGGTGCTGTTTATATTCTTGGGGCTTGCGGCTGGCGTCAAAACGATGATGCGCACCGCACAGGAAGCCCAGACAAAGACGGAAGCGCGCGCAAGCGCAGAGGAGACGCAGAATGGCGACTGAGGCAAACGGCGAAGGCGGCGGTCTTGTTTTCCACCCGATGGACCAGTTTATTGTCAAACCCCTGTTTGGCGATGGTCCGGTGGGCATGTTCACAGTGACAAATCTGACGCTTTGGCTGGCTCTGGCCGTTGTCTGCACGATTGGCCTGATGGTGATCGGGACAGCCGGTCGTGGCATCATCCCGAGCCGCGTTCAATCGGTGGCCGAACTGGCCTACGGATTCGTTTACAAGATGATTGAAGACGTGACCGGCAAAGACGCTGTGAAGTACTTCCCCTACATCTTCACTCTCTTCATCTTCATCCTGTTTTCCAATTTCCTGGCGCTCATCCCGATGTCCTACTCGCCGACATCCATGATCGCAGTGACATCGATCCTGGGCTTCGGCGTCTTTATCGCTGTCACCGTGCTGGGCTTCGTGAAAAACGGTGCATCGTTCCTGAGCCTCTTCTGGGTTTCAAGCGCACCCATGGCGCTGCGCCCGATCCTCGCTGTGATCGAGCTGATTTCGTACTTCGTGCGCCCCGTGAGCCATTCCATTCGATTGGCGGGCAACATCATGGCGGGCCACGCGGTTCTAAAGGTGTTCGCAGGCTTCGCGGCCATCACTGCCGTCGCGCCACTGGCCTTGATCGGCATCGTGGGCATCTACGCGCTGGAGGTCCTCGTGTCCTTTATCCAGGCCTACGTGTTCACGATCCTCACATGCGTCTACCTCAAGGACGCGCTGCATCCGCATCACTAATTCACCAGACGCGCGGCACCGGCCTGTCATGGGTTAGCGTCGCACAAGCTAAACTTCCAATCGTAAGGAGATACCACCATGGAAGGTCAACTCGCACATATCGGCGCAGGTCTCGCAGCAATCGGTTCCGGCGCAGCCGCAATCGGTGTGGGCAATGTTGCTGGCAACTTCCTCGCCGGCGCGCTGCGCAACCCCTCGGCCGCTCCCGGCCAAACAGCTACTCTCTTCATCGGCATCGCCTTCGCCGAGGCTCTGGGCATCTTCGCCTTCCTCGTCGCGCTGCTGCTGATGTTTGCCGTCTAAGCTAGAGCTTACGGATCCTTACGTTGGGCGGGCCAGCCATCTGGTCCGCCCGTGTAAACCCAAAAGTCTCAGTAAGTTCTGACGGAGGACATCATGGCAACCGAGCCATATCAGGAAGAGCTCGCAGGCGCATGCGTCGGCCCGAATGGGTCCGCGATTGGCATGCCCCAGCTCTGCGTCGATTGGATGGGCAACCAGGTTTTCTGGCTTGTCATCACGCTGATCGTGATCTTTTTTGTCCTGTCACGGGTTGCCTTGCCGCGTATCGCGGCGGTGCTGGCCGAACGTCAGGGCACGATTACAAACGACCTGTCCCAGGCTGAAGAGCTGAAGCGTCAGGCGGAAGAGGCCGAAGCGGCCTACAACAAGGCGCTGGCGGATGCCCGTGCCGAAGCACAGAATATTGTCGCTGAAACCCGCGCGGAAATCGCGGCGGATTTGCAAGCGGCGACGGACAAGGCAGACGCTGAGATCGCAGCAAAGGCAGCCGAGTCCGAGAAAGCCATCGCTGACATTCGCGCCTCCGCCATGGAGAACGTCTCAGTGGTCGCAAAAGATACGGCGGCAGCCATCATCGAAGCGCTTGGCGGTAAAGCTGACGCAAAGGCCATCGATGCGGCCGTGGCTGCCAAGGTGAAGGGGTAACAAGATGCGCGTATTGACGACATTGGCGCTCATCGCCGCTGCCGGGCCCGCTTTGGCCGCCGGCAAGGACAAGCCCTTCTTCTCGTTGGCCAACACGGACTTTGTGGTCCTGATCGGTTTCCTGCTTTTCGTGGGCGTCCTGCTGTACTTCAAAGTCTTCCCGACCTTGGGCGGCATGCTCGACAAACGGGCCGAAGGGATCCGCAACGATCTCGACGAAGCCCGCGCGATCCGCGAGGAAGCGCAAACCCTGCTGGCGTCGTATGAGCGCAAGCAGCAAGAAGTTCAGGAACAGGCGGATCGCATTGTAGCCGCCGCCAAGTCCGAAGCTTCCGCCGCGGCAGAGCAGGCCAAGGAAGATCTGAAAGCCTCCATCGCGCGCCGTTTGGCCGCTGCGGAAGAGCAATTGGCCTCGGCTGAAGCGTCTGCCGTAAAGGATGTTCGCGACACAGCCGCAACCATTGCCGTTGCTGCCGCTCAGGAGGTTGTTGCAGGCCAGCTGACCGCCAAAGATGGTGCAGCCCTGATTGACGATGCGATCCAGCACGTGGGTGCTCGGCTTCAGTAAGACAGAATTCAGTTTCTCAAGAAAAAGGCCCGGGCGATGCGTCCGGGCCTTTTTTCGTGGGGCGGAGAAAAGATCAGCTGTCCTTGGCCGCAGGCTTCTTTTTGGCCGCAGGCTTCTTCTTTGCCGCCGGCTTTTTCTTGGGTGCCGCTTTCTTGCGTCCGCCTTTCTTGGCGGCTTTCTCGGCAATCAGCGCCGTCGCCATTTCCACGGTCACGTCCTCAGGCTTCACATCCTTGGGAAGCGTTGCGTTGACCTTTTCCCATTTGATGTAGGCCCCGTAGCGGCCATCCATGATATTGATCGGACCGCCATCATCGGGATGCTCACCCAGTTCGCGCAACGGCTTGGCCGCGGCACCACCGCCGCGGCGACCCGGATTCGCGCGCTTTTCCGCCAGAAGTTCAACGGCACGGTTCATGCCCACCTCGAACACATCGTTCGGATCCTTGAGATTGGCGTAGACAGGCTTCGCGTCTTCGGGCCCTTGGTGCATGATATACGGCCCAAAGCGACCGAAGTTTGACTTGATCATGCCGCCCTCGGGATGCTCCCCGATTTCCCGGGGCAAGCTGAGCAAGGTGAGCGCCTTGGCGAGGTCCATGTCATCCTTGGACCAACCGCGCGGCAAGGATGCGCGCGGGGGTTTCTTGTTCTCCGGCGTGGGTTCGCCGCGCTGCACATAGGGTCCAAAGCGGCCCGACTTCAGCCAAATCTCATCACCGCCGTCTTCGCCCAGAAGCCGCTCGTCACCATCTGCACCCTCACCCGCAATCGGGCGCGTGTAGGTGCATTCCGGATAATTTCCACAGCCGACGAAACCGCCCGTCTTGGACGTCTTGAGGTGAAGCTGTCCGTTTCCGCATTTCGGGCAGACGCGCGGGTCTGACCCATCCTCGCGGGGCGGATACAATTGCGGCGCAAGCGCGTCATCCAAAACATCAAGGACCTCAGAGATCCGCAGATCGGAGGCTTCTGTCACGGCGGCATGAAAATCGCGCCAGAACTTCTGCAACAATTCCTTGTAGTCGGCTTCACCCGCGCTGACATGATCAAGCTGGTCTTCGAGACCGGCGGTGAAATCATATTCCACATAGCGGCGGAAGAAGTTCATCAGGAAATGCGTGACGATCCGGCCTTTGTCTTCGGGGAAAAGCCGGTTCTTGTCCTTGCGAACGTATTCGCGGTCCTGAATCGTCGTCACAATGGAGGCATAGGTGGACGGGCGCCCGATCCCCAACTCTTCCATGCGCTTGACAAGGGTCGCCTCAGTATAGCGGGGCGGGGGTTGGGTATGGTGCTGCTGGGCCAGGACGGCCTCGTTTTCGGCCAGAACGGCTGCACCGTTTTCCTTGGCCTTCGCGGCATCTGCGCTCAAAGCGGCCCGGAATTTGGCCGGCTCGCCCTTGTCTATCTGGGGCAGGATGCGGTCATCGTCCTCGACAACATCATCCCGGCCTTCCTCGTAGACCTTCAAAAAGCCCTCAAAGAGGATCCGCTGGCCCGTCGCGCGCAGGCCCACCTGACCGTCCTCCGACAGGACATCGACAGTTGTCCGCTCCAGCTTCGCGCCTGCCATCTGACAGGCCATCGTCCGCTTCCAGATCAGATCGTAGAGCTTGCGTTGATCTGCGTCTTGCAGTTTGAGGTCCGTCGCATCGCGCATCATATCCGTTGGGCGGATACATTCATGGGCCTCTTGCGCGTTCTTGGCCTTGTTTTTGTAGACACGCGGGCTCTCGGGCACAAAATTCGCGCCATAGCGCTCCTTGATGGCGTCGCGCGTCCCGGCGACTGCCTCGGGCGCCATGTCGATCCCGTCGGTCCGCATATAGGTGATGTGGCCAGCCTCGTAGAGACGCTGAGCCGCGTTCATCGTTTGCCGCGCGCCCATGCCGAACTTGCGGCTGGCTTCCTGCTGAAGCGTGGATGTCATGAAAGGCGGCGAGGGGTTGCGGGAGGTCGGCTTGGCCTCAACGGAATCGACGCGCAACGTACGTGAGGTCACAGCCTGCACGGCCAGTTCAGCCGCAGTCGCGGTCTCGATGTCGTAGCGGTCCAGCTTTTTTCCGCCCAGGATCGTCAACCGGGCTTCATATCCTTGTCCGCGGGGCGTCTCAAACGCCGCCTTGACCGACCAGTATTCGCGCGGATTGAAGGCTTCGATCTCCATCTCGCGCTCAACGATAAGACGCAGGCAGACAGACTGGACGCGTCCAGCAGACCGTGCGCCCGGCAGTTTCCGCCACAGCACCGGCGACAGGTTGAAGCCCACAAGATAGTCCAACGCGCGTCGTGCCAGGTAAGCCTCGACCAAAGGCGCATCAATCTCGCGCGGATTCTGCATTGCTTCGGTGACGGCGGTCTTCGTGATCGCGTTGAAGACCACGCGGCTCACGGGCGTGTCTTTCTTGATCGCGCGCCGCTTGCGCAGGGCCTCCTCGAGGTGCCACGAGATGGCCTCTCCCTCGCGATCAGGGTCTGTTGCGAGAATCAGCGCGTTGTCATCTTTGAGCGCTTCGGCGATCGCGGAGACGTGCTTGCGCGAGTCATTGGCGATCTCCCATTTCATTTCGAAATCGGCCTCCGGATTGACGGACCCGTCCTTTGGAGGCAAATCGCGCACGTGGCCGTAAGACGCCAGCACAACATAGTCAGAGCCCAAATATTTGTTAATTGTCTTGGCTTTAGCCGGGGACTCAACAACAACGACTGGCATTAAGAGGGCCTCATAAATGGGTCAGTGACATGGCGCGTATGGCGGCGCAACATGTGGTACGCAAGAGGGAATTGTCAACGCGCGACCGGTTGTCCGTCTAGTTGAGACGACGCACGACACCGCCCGTTGCACGTTCGACATACCCTTCCAATTCAAGATCCGTGAGCTGTTCGGTGACCACATTTGCAGGCATGTCGAGGCTACGGATCAGCTGATCTTCGGCCATGGGGGCGGGGGCAAGTCGCGCGAGGATCTCGCCATGGAGCTGAGCCGTCTGGCGCAGATTTTGTTGCGGGGCAGGGGCCTCGATCGGGGGCGAGGTCGTATCGGGCGCCAGTGTGCTGAGGGCTTCGAGGATATCATCACTATGGCGCACCAGCTTCGCTCCATCCCGGATGAGCATGTTGCATCCTGCCGCTCGGGGCTCCATCGGATGTCCCGGCACAGCCAGAACCTCCCGCCCCTGATCCAGCGCATGACGCGCCGCAATGAGGGATCCTGATTTCGCAGCAGCCTCCACAACCACCATAGCTTGCGACAGGGCCGAGATGATTCTGTTGCGCAGCGGGAAATGGCGGGCAATTGGCGTCAGGCCGATGGGTTGCTCGGAAACGATCAGCCCATGGCTCGCGATATCTTCGCCCAGCCGCGTGTTCTCGGCTGGATAAAACACATCTACCCCTCCGGCAAAGACCGCGATTGTGCCCGTTTTCAGGGATGCGAGATGAGCGGCGGTATCAACCCCACGCGCCATACCAGAGACGATTGTAAAACCGGCACGCCCGAGATCATTGGCCAAAGCGCGTGACATGCGCGTGCCCAGAGACGACGCGTTGCGTGCGCCGACAAGTGCGATGGAGGCCGTTTGCGCAAGCTCGGTATTGCCGCGCATCCAGAGCATTGGCGGTGCGTCGTCTATCTCAGACATCTGATGTGGAAAGTCCGCTTCGCCTTGAAACACGAGCCGCGCGCCCAATCGTTCGCCGGCGCGGTATTCGCCCTCGGCGATCTGCATCGGGCAGGCGCGATATTCAAGAAGTCCTGCCGCGCGCGCGACATCGGGCAGCGCCTCGAGCGCAGCGCGCGCTGTGCCATGTTCCGAGAGGAGACGCTTGTAGGTTGAGACACCCACGCGGCGGGAACGCAAGAGGCGGAGCCGATCCAGCCGATCATCTTCCGAGGTGGGTGGGAGTAGGGGGTGAGTGGAAGAAACTGTTTCTTCGGTCATATCCGCTCCGCCAGCTTGCTCGAATAGACCTACCCCCAAGCTGGTTAACGTAGTGTGAACAGCCGTCCCTAATTTTCCCAAACGTCAGGCTGAGGCACCGCCCACAGTCAATCCTCCAATCATCACAGTGGGTTGGCCGACCCCCACCGGAACCCATTGACCTTGCTTGCCGCAATTTCCCATGCCGGGGTCCAGCGCCATATCGTTGCCAAGGGCGCGAATCTGTTTCAGTGCCGTAGCGCCATCGCCGATGAGTGTGGCCCCCTTTACCGGTGCCTCGATCTTGCCGTTGCGGACGCGGTAGGCCTCGGTGCAGGAGAAAACAAACTTGCCATTTGTGATGTCAACCTGCCCGCCGCCAAAGCCAACGGCGTAGATGCCATCTTTCAAGTCGGCAACAATGTCGTCCGGCGCAGTCTCTCCGCCCAACATATATGTGTTGGTCATCCGTGGCATCGGAATGTGCGCATAGCTCTCGCGCCGACCGTTGCCTGTCGGCTCAACTCCCATGAGCCGCGCATTCTGGCGATCTTGCATGAAGCCGACGAGAATGCCGTCCTCGATCAAGACATTCTTGCCCGAGGGCGTGCCTTCATCGTCGATTGAAATGGATCCGCGCCGGTCTGGAATGGTGCCGTCGTCCAGAACGGTCACGCCCCGTGCAGCGACCTGCTGGCCCATCAGCCCCGAAAAAGCAGAGCTGCCCTTGCGATTGAAATCGCCCTCAAGCCCGTGCCCGACAGCTTCGTGTAGCAGGATTCCCGGCCATCCCGGGCCCAGAACAATATCCATAACGCCGGCGGGTGCGGGTAGGGCCTCGAGATTGACGCAGGCAATGCGCAGAGCCTCGCGCGCCTTCGCCTGCCAATCTGCCGGATCGAGCAACCCATCCAGCCCGACGCGCCCGCCGCCACCGGACGTGCCGCTTTCGCGCCTGCCCTGATCTTCGACAATGATGGACACGTTGACGCGCGTCATGGGCCGGACATCGCGGGCCACGATCCCGTCAGGTCGCATGATCTCAACCTCCTGCAAAGAGGCGGCTATTGTTGCAGAGACCTGCACGACCCGTGGATCAAGGCCCCGTGCATATGCATCTATATCCCGCAGTGTCTCGACTTTGACAGGAAACGAGGCGTCGGAGATAGGGTCTTCATCAGAGTATAGCCGGGCATTCGTTGGTTTTGGCGCATCCGCAAGCACGCCGCCACCCGCTCCGACCGCCAATTGCGCGGTTTCAACGGCGCGCTTCAAGGCCGATTCGCTCAACTCCGATGAATGCGCATAGCCGGCCACTTCGCCGCGCACTGCGCGTAGTCCAAACCCTTCTGAGGCATCATAACTGGCCGTTTTGACCCGACCGTCGTCAAACACCAAAACCTCGGAGCGACGACGTTCGAGAAAGAGCTCACCATCGTCAGCGCCGTTCGTTGCAACTTGCAGGAGCGCCAGAGCCTTGTCGCGATCCAGCGCCGTTTCAAAAGGGCGAAATTGGGAGTCTGGCATCTTGCACCTCAGTTTTTGATCTAGATCAAAGTGTCGCGTCTGTTTGACGCGCCGGTTCCTCTTTATCTGGAGTTAAGAATATGGTTTTAACCCGGGGAGAGACAATGGGTGGTGCTCGCCAACCACCGAGGGAACCAACAAACGACCGATCAGGGTGTTTCGCATGCGACTTTTTTCGATTCTCGCGACGGCTTTCGCTGTCCTCGCCGCACTGCCAGCAGCAGCTCAATCTGTTGCAGGACAAGAACTTGAGGTGATCGGTGCGCCGGTTGATCGTGGAACAGGCTTCCAGCCCGCGGCCACGGAACTGGCGTCAGACCTGCAGTGGCTGGATGGCATGATTCTGGTCATCATCACTATCATCACGTTGTTTGTGGTCGCGCTTTTGGCGTGGTGCGTGGTGCGCTTCAATCGTCGGGCGAATCCAAACCCTTCGAGCTTCACGCACAATACGCCCGTTGAAATCGCATGGACTGTGATTCCAATCGCCATCCTTGTGCTGATCGGGGCCTATTCTTTGCCGGTTCTGTTCAAGCAACAGGAGATTCCTGAAGCCGACATCACAATCAAGGTGACGGGTTACCAGTGGTATTGGGGTTACGAGTACGTTGATCACGAGTTCGCTTTTGACAGCTTCATGCTGGATCGCACAGCGCTGGCCGACTACGGCTATTCCGATGATCTTTACCTGCTCGCGACCGACACAGCCGTTGTTGTTCCCGTGGGCAAGACCGTTGTGATGCAAGTCACCGCGGCGGACGTGATCCATTCCTGGACGATCCCTGCCTTCGGCGTGAAACAGGACGCCGTGCCGGGCCGCCTCGCAGAGCTCTGGTTCTCCGCTGAAAAGGAAGGTGTCTACTTCGGTCAGTGTTCCGAATTGTGCGGCAAGGACCATGCCTACATGCCGATTACGGTCAAAGTGGTAAGCGAGGAGACTTACGCTGCGTGGCTTGAGGGTGCCATCGAGGAATTCGCTGGCAAGGCCCAATCCTTCAACGTTGCGTCGGCCGATTAAGTGAACCTTTGGGCAGGGTCATTGAGCCCCACCCAAACCTGAACCCGACCGTATGGGGAGCCTGCGATGAGCGACGCCAGCTACACTCAAACAGTGGCCAAACATGGCGATGCTGAAATGGGCGATTACTTCGCTCTTTTGAAGCCGCGCGTGATGACCCTTGTGGTGTTCACGGCCTTCGTCGGTCTTCTGGCCGCGCCTGTGACAGTCCACCCGTTCATCGCATTCTGCGCCATTTTGTTCATTGCAATCGGCGGTGGCGCGTCCGGCGCGCTGAACATGTGGTGGGATGCTGATATTGATGCCATCATGAAGCGCACGGCTCGTAGGCCTATCCCTGCAGGGAAGGTCACCGAAGGCGAGGCGTTGGCGCTTGGCCTGGGTCTGTCCGGCTTCTCAGTGATGTTTCTTGGTCTGGCGACGAATTGGATGGCGGCCGGGTTGCTGGCGTTCACGATCTTCTTCTATGTTGTCGTATACACAATGTGGCTCAAGCGCTGGACGCCGCAGAACATCGTTATTGGCGGGGCCGCGGGTGCTTTTCCTCCGATGATTGGATGGGTTGCGGCGACAGGTAGCATTTCCATTGAAGCCGTGTTGATGTTTGCTTTGATCTTCATGTGGACGCCGCCGCATTTCTGGGCGTTGGCGCTCTTTATGCGCTCGGACTACGACGACGCAGGCGTGCCGATGCTGACAGTAACCCACGGGCGACGCGCCACCCGTATTCATATTCTTGTCTATACGGTTTTGTTGGCGGTTCTGGCCCTCGCGATGGGTTTCACTAGCGCAGGTGGCCCAGTCTATTTGGTGGCGGCGGTTATTTTGAATGCCCTTTTCCTCAAGGGGGCATACGACATCTGGCGCCGTGACGAGGTTGTGTCGGAGACTGACAATTTCGCGGTCGAAAAGAAGTTTTTCAAATTGTCTCTTGCTTATCTGTTCCTGCACTTTGGCGCGATCCTGATCGACGCCTTTCTGACGCGGGTTGGGATGTGGCCATGAGTTTTTCTCGTGAACATGAGCTCCACCAGAGGCGGCGCGGCCGAAATGTCGGCGTTGCGCTGCTTCTTGTGTCGCTCATCGGAATCGTCCTGGGCTTGACCGTGGTCAAGGTGACATCGGGCGGTTTCGAGGCGGTTGTGACCGGGGAGGATTACTGATGTTTGGATTGACTGGGAAAAACAGGACCGCTGCGCAAGCGGTCAGTGTGGTGCTCTTCATGGGTGCTTTGGCTTGGGCTTCGGTCCCGCTTTACGACTGGTTTTGCCGTGTGACAGGCTACGGCGGCGCAACCAATGTTGCGGAAACGGGCAGCGATGTCATCCTCGACCAAACCATCAAAGTCAGGTTTGACGCCTCCAAAGAACGAGACTTTCCGTGGGAATTCCGCCCGATGCAGCGGGAAATGGAAATCCGGATCGGTGAGACCGGTTTGGCGTTCTACGAAGCCTATAATCCGACGGATCGCCCGATTGCGGGATCTTCAAGCTATAACGTTGCGCCTTTTGACGCGGGTAGCTTCTTTGTGAAAATCGCGTGCTTCTGCTTTGAGGAACAGGTCTTGCAGCCGGGTGAGCGTGTCGAGATGCCCGTAACCTTTTATGTTGATCCGGAAATCGTCACGGATCGAGATGCGAAGCACGCTAAACACATCACGCTGAGCTACACATTCTACGAAATCGACCTGCCGGAAGACATTGCCGCAGTCGAGCTTGATAACGAAAAAAACACGAACTGAACTGAGCCACGAGGGAACAACACACATGGCCCATGTCAAAAACCACGACTATCACATTCTGAACCCCTCCGTCTGGCCATTGCTTGGCGCGGTGGCTGCGTTCTTCATGCTCTTTGGGGCCGTCGCCTGGATGGCGGGAGGAATAACCATCCTGTTTGAGGCGGTCGAGATCTCCGGTCCATGGCTGTTCCTCATCGGCTTTGTGGCCGTGCTGTACGTCATGTTCGGCTGGTGGGCGGATGTTGTCGCCGAGAGCCACGTCGGCGATCACACGCCGGTTGTGAGAATTGGTCTGAAGTACGGCTTCATTCTCTTTATCATGTCCGAAGTCATGTTCTTCTTTGCGTGGTTCTGGAGCTTCTTCAAGCACGCGCTCTATCCGATGCACCCGGAAGGTTTGAGCCCCGCGATTGATGGCGTTTGGCCACCCGCAGGCATAGAAACGTTTGACCCTTGGCATTTGCCCCTGATCAACACATTGATCCTGCTGTGTTCGGGCGCAGCCGCAACATGGGCACACCATGCTCTGGTTCACGAGGACAACCGGGATGACATGAAATGGGGTCTGATTCTGGCCATCGTGCTGGGCGTTATCTTCACCGGGTTCCAAGCTTATGAATATACGCATGCGGGCTTCGGGTTCGCTGGCAATATTTATGGCGCAAACTTCTTCATGGCGACTGGATTTCACGGCGTCCACGTCATAATTGGCACGATCTTCCTGTTTGTCTGCTTGTTGCGTCTGATGCGGGGGCACTTCACGCAAGACAAACACATCGGCTTTGAGGCCGCTGCTTGGTATTGGCACTTTGTTGATGTTGTCTGGCTATTCCTGTTTGCCTCGATCTACATCTGGGGCGCTTGAACCCGAGTGCACTGAAGTATTAGAACGCGCGCGGGCCTCTTTTCGAGGCCCGCGCTTTTTCTGATAAGCGACGGGAATGATGAGCCGCATTTTATATCCACTTCTGTTTGGTCTGATCGGGGCGGGTATCCTGGTGTCTTTGGGCGTTTGGCAAATCCAGAGACTGGCTTGGAAAGAAGAAGTTCTTGCGCGCATTGAGGCCCGTATCTCAGGCGCGCCGATTGAGCTTCCAACCGAACCGGACCCTGAAGAGCATCGTTATGCGCCTGTTGCGCTCACCGGGGAGGTTGGCGCTGATGAGCTCTATGTCCTGACATCGCGCAAACGTGTCGGCGCAGGACATCTCGTGATTTCACCTTTCACCACGGAAGACGGACGCACCATATTGCTGGACCGCGGTTTCGTGAGGACAGACCAGCGTGATGAAATCAGACCAACCGGCCCCGCATCAATCCGCGGCCATATCAACTGGCCTGATGATCGCACGTCTTCTACACCCGACAACGATGTGGGCGGGAACATCTGGTTTGCGCGTGACGTGGCGGCGATGGCCGAGGCGCTGAAAACCGAACCGCTCATGGTTATACTCGCGCAATCAGATACAGATTTGGGGACGACCCCGCTGGCTGTCGATACGGCCAATATCCCGAATGATCACCTCAACTACGCCATCACATGGTTTTCACTTGCCGCGATTTGGCTGGTGATGACCGGCTTTTTCATTACCCGTGTTCTCAAACGAGAGGCCTGACAAGCATGCAATACATCTCCACACGAGGTCAGGCGCCGGCGCTTGAATTTGAAGACGCGATGCTCTCAGGGCTTGCACGGGACGGTGGATTGTATGTGCCCGAAACGATCCCGCAGATGTCCGCCGACGACATGCGCAGCCTCCAAGGTATGTCTTATGAAGAAACAGCGTTCCGGGTGATGCGGCCCTTCGTTGGATCAACGCTTGATGACGAAACTTTCCGCGATCTGATCCAAAACGCCTATGCTGGCTTTGGCCATGCCGCTCGGGCTCCGCTGGTTCAACTGGCGCCCAATCATTTCCTGCTGGAATTGTTCCACGGACCGACGCTCGCGTTCAAAGACTTCGCAATGCAGTTGATCGGGCAATTGTTCCAGGAAGCGCTGGGTCGGCGCGGCGAGCGGGTGACAATCGTCGGCGCAACGTCCGGTGACACGGGCTCCGCCGCGATTGAAGCCTTCCGTGGGCTGGAAAACGTGGATGTCTTCATTCTCTATCCCCACGGCCGCGTGTCGGAAGTTCAGCGCCGCCAAATGACGACGCCAAGCGAAGGCAATGTGCATGCGCTGGCCATCGACGGCACGTTTGATGATGCCCAGGCGCGCCTGAAGGATATGTTCAACGATCACGCCTTCCGCGACGACGTGCGGCTGGCGGGTGTCAATTCGATCAATTGGGCGCGGGTTCTGGCGCAGGTCGTATATTATTTCTCTTCTGCGGCCTCGCTGGGCGCGCCTGACCGAAGCGTCAGTTTCACTGTGCCGACAGGCAATTTTGGTGACATCTTCGCGGGCTATATTGCCAAGCGCATGGGGCTGCCGATTGATAAGCTGATCGTGGCGACGAACCAGAACGACATTCTGCATCGTTGCCTGAGCACCGGGGCCTATCAAAAGGGCGATGTCCTGCCATCGATCAGCCCCTCCATGGATATTCAGGTCAGCTCAAATTTCGAACGCGCGTTGTTTGACGTTTATGATCGCGACGGCGGTGCGATCCGGCAACTGATGGATGAGTTGCAAACCGGGGGCTTTGCTGTCAGCCAGGGCGCATTGGAGCGCTTGCAGGATACGTTTTCCTCTGGTCGTGTCTCGGAAGCTGAAACGCTGGCCATGATCGCACGGGCCCATCGGGAGATGGGAGAGCTTCTCTGCCCCCATTCCGCGATTGGAGTCGAGGTGGCTGAGACACAGCGGGATGCTTCAATCCCTATGATCACGCTGGCCACGGCCCATCCAGCGAAATTCCCGGCAGCTGTCGAGCAAGCCAGCGGCATTCACCCGCCACTTCCAAATCGCATGTCGGACCTTTATGAGCGTCCCGAGCGCGTGACTCGGATCGCCAATGATCTGCAGGCGCTTCAAGAACACATTCGGGAGACGCGACGCTCGTGACGGTGGAATTGCAACGGCTGTCTAACGGCCTTCGGATCGTGACTGAACATATGCCCGGGTTGGAATCTGCCTCCGTGGGCCTGTGGGTTGCGGCAGGCGGGCGCAATGAGCGGCCAGAGCAAAATGGCATTGCCCATTTTCTCGAACACATGGCGTTCAAGGGCACAAAGACCCGCAGCGCTCTGCAAATCGCGGAAGCGATCGAGGATGTGGGTGGCTACATCAATGCCTACACCTCCCGGGAAGTCACGGCGTATTACGCCCGCGTGCTGCGCAACGATGTGTCGCTCGCAGTTGATGTCCTGGCGGATATTCTGCTCAATCCGGTCTTTCATGCGCGCGAGATCGAAGTTGAGCGTGGGGTCATTCTTCAGGAGATTGGCCAGGCGCTGGATACGCCGGACGATGTGATCTTCGATTGGTTGCAGGATGTGGCGTATCCGGATCAACCTCTGGGTCGCACCATACTGGGGCCGGCGGAACGGATCAAAGCGTTCCAGCGCGATGATCTCGCGACCTTCGTTCAGGAACACTACGGCCCGGACCAGATGATCCTGTCAGCCGCAGGTGCCGTGGATCATGCGGCACTTGTCCGGCAGGCCGAGGCGCTTTTTGGCCATTTGCCTGCACGCGGAACAACGGAGCATGTCGAGGCACGCTTTGGCGGCGGCGACGTGCGCCGCGAAAAGGCGCTGGAGCAGGCCCATGTGGCGCTGGCCTTTGAAGGGCCGGGATATCGCGACGATGATATCTATGTGAGCCAGGTCTATTCCGTCGCGCTTGGCGGTGGGATGTCGTCGCGCCTGTTTCAGGAGATCCGCGAGAAGCGCGGGCTCTGTTATACGATTTTTTCGCAGGCAGGAGCCTATGCAGACACCGGGTTGACGACGATCTATGCTGGCACGGGCGGGGACGAAGTTCCTGAATTGCTCCGGCTTACGCTCGACGAGATTTCGCGATCCGCTGATGATATGAGCCTTGCCGAGGTTGAGCGCGCCCGTGCGCAAATGAAGGCAGGGCTCTTGATGGGGCTCGAAAGCCCGTCTTCGCGCGCCGAGCGTTTGGCGCGTTTGCTGCAAATCTGGGATCGCATTCCGGAGATTTCCGAGACAGTGGAGCGCATTGATGCGGTAGATGTGGCGCGCGTGCGTGCGTTTGCCGCCCATGTCGCGCAACAGGCCCCTGCCGCGCTCGCGCTCTATGGGCCTATCGAGACAGCCCCTTCGCTTGAGGCGTTGGGCCTGCATCGCGCGGCCTGATGCTTCTGTCGCGGCGCAAAACAAAGCTCGAAACCGAGCGATTGACGATGCGGCCGCCAATGCACAGCGATTTCCGGGCGTGGACGGGTCTGCGCGCCGAAAGCCGCGATTACCTCACTCATTGGGAACCGACCTGGGCGCAAGACCACCTGTCGCGCAAGAGCTTTACCAACCGCGTCTACTGGGCGAGCCGCGCCGTTAGCCAGGGCTCCGCCTTGCCGCTTTTTCTGATCCGCAGGCAAGATCAGGCTTTGGTAGGTGCGATCACGCTCGACAATGTCCGCCGCGGCCCTGCGCAATCGGGCACTTTGGGCTATTGGACTGGCGCGCCCTTCGCACGTCAGGGTTATATGTCCGAGGCCATTGCCGCGCTCGTGCATCACGCTTTCACCCGCATGGACCTGAGCCGCATTGAGGCGGCGTGCTTGCCTGAGAATGCCGCATCGCGCGGGCTCTTGGAAAAGAGCGGCTTCAAATATGAAGGCGTCGCGCAATCCTATCTGCAAATCAATGGCCGCTGGCGCACCCATGTTTTGTATGCGGCATTGCGCATGGACCGGCGTGGCAAGAGCGACGCGGGCTAAGCCCACACGTGGTCTCTTAAACAGAAAATCTTCGCCCTTCGTGAGTGCGGTACTATGTCGCACGGGAAGAGGTGAAGATCATGCGTCGTTTTCTTTTCGGACTTTTGTGCTGCCTGCCGTTTTTTGCCGAGGCACAGGAACACAGGTTTAGCCATTGTCTGGCCATTGCGGAGGCCGCGCCGGGTCTGACCTATTTGCACAAGGCAAGCCTGCCGCAGATCGAGGAAGACTATGCGGTGCGGCTGCATTTGCTGGGCCACGCGTCATTTCTGGTGCAAACGCAGGGCGGTCAAACGGCGGTCACGGACTACAGCGGTCATCAAGGTGCTGGCGTGTTTGTCCCGGACATTGTGACGATGAACAACATCCATCGCGGCCATTGGACCCCCAACCCCGATCCGGCAATTGCCCATGTGCTGCAAGGCTGGGGCGAGACCAAGGGCGCTGGCGTCCAGCACTACGTGAACCTCGGCGAATTGGTTGTGCGCAACGTGCCGACGGATATCGTCTCCGCCTCCCTGGGCCGGACCGAGAATGCCAATTCGATTTTCGTGTTTGAAGCCGAGGGCCTGTGCATCGGGCATCTGGGGCACCTGCACCACGAACCGGACGCTCAGCAATACGCCGCGTTGGGTCGGCTGGATGTGGCCATGGTGCCTGTCGGCGATGGCTACACCTTGCCCCAGGACGACATGGTCAGGATGCTGGAGCGGCTCAATACCAAGCTGATCTTGCCCATGCATTGGTTCAATGAGGCCCATCTGATCAACTTCCTCTCTGATCTGGCGGGAGATTTTGCCATAGATCGGCGCGATAGCTCAGCCCTTGAAGTGTCCCTGCGGACGCTGCCCGAGGAGCCTACGATTGTTGTGTTGACGCCTGATCCTCTGAACGAAGACAGCTGATCCTCGCCGCAACAGCCGCCCGCGCTAGCTATCTCGCAGGGAGGATTTGCTCATGAAGTTTCTCTTTGTCGTTCTGCTGATCTGTGCGGCCGGAATGGTGCAGGCGCAGGAGCGCAGGCCCAGCCATTGCATCGCGATTGCCGATGCCGCGCCCGGCCTGGAATATGTCCATAGAGCCAGCTGGCGCGCACCCGTCGGGCAATATTCCGTGCGGCTGCACTATATTTCTCACGCGTCGTTCCTCTTGCAGACCCATGGTGGCCTGACGGCCGTGACGGATTTCACGGGCTTTATCGGCAATACGCAGCTGATCCCGGATGTCGTGACCATGAACCACGCCCACTCGACCCATTGGACGCCGAACCCCGATCCGGCCATTCCCCATGTCTTGCGTGGTTGGGGGGAGGAGTTTGGCGCAGGTATCGAGCACTACCTCGATCTGGGCGAGATGGTTGTCCGCAACGTCTCGACCGATATCCGCTCACAATTCTCAGGAATGGAGACCAAGGGCAACTCGATCTTTGTGTTCGAAGTGGAAGGACTGTGCATTGGGCATTTGGGGCACCTGCACCATGAGCCAGACGAGACGCAATACGCGGCGTTGGGCCGGTTGGATGTTGTCATGGCGCCGGTTGATGGCGGCTACACGCTGCCGCAACCGGTCATGATCAATATCCTCCAACGCCTGCGCTCTTCGCTCGTGGTGCCTATGCACTGGTTCTCGGACGCGGGCCTGCAGACCTTCCTGTCGGGCATGGCGGGCGAATTTGCGATCGAGCGGCCCGACGCGCCATCGCTTGAAGTATCTCTCGCGACCTTGCCCTCGCGGCCAACGGTTGTAGTCTTGCGGCCTGCGTGGTTGCGAGATGAGGACTGACATGGGTTTGGCACCGGCTGATGCAGCGTTTGCGAAGGGTCTGACAGAGACGCTTGGGGAGGGTATTCTCTCACAAGCCGAGCCGCGCTATCTCGAAGAACCGCGCGGGCGTTATGCCGGGCAAAGCGCGCTTCTGGCGCGGCCGCGCAACACACAGGATGTGTCTCGCATCGTGACGGCATGTGCCGCGGCGCATGTCGCGGTGCTGCCTTATGGCGGCGGGACCGGGCTTGTCGGTGGGCAGGTGGCGCCGGATGGGCCCGCGCCCGTGATCCTTTCGCTGGAGCGGATGCGGCAGGTGCGCGGCGTCTATCCGCGCGAAAACATCATGATTGTCGAGGCAGGGGCGACATTGGCTGAAGTTCAGCAGGCCGCGCGCGAGGTGGACCGGCTGTTCCCGCTGTCGCTGGCTTCGGAGGGCACAGCCCGTATCGGCGGCTGTCTGTCGACCAATGCAGGCGGCGTGAACGTGCTGCGCTACGGCAATGCGCGCGATCTTTGTCTCGGGCTCGAGGCGGTCCTGCCGGATGGCACGATCTGGCATGGGACCAAACGCCTGCGCAAAGACAATTCGGGGTATGACCTCAAGCATCTTCTCATGGGGGCCGAGGGCACTTTGGGGGTCATTACAGCGGCGAGCCTGCGGCTGTCGCCCATTCCTGCGGAACAGGGAACGGCGCTCTTTTCCGTTCCCGGGCCTGAGGCGGCGCTGGATCTTCTGGCGCTGGCGCGCGACCAGCTGGGCGAAGGGGTCAGTGCGTTTGAGCTGATCCACCGGCAGGGGTTCGATTTTCTGGGCGCGGTCGGGCCTGACATCGCAATGCCCTTTGAGACGTTGCCGGACTGGATGGTCCTGATCGAGCTGGGATTGCCCAAAGGGCTCGATCCGCAAGATGCGCTGGCCCATCTTTTTGCGACAGCCGAAGCCAAGGGCCTGACGGCAGATGGCGTGATCGCGCAATCACAAGCGCAACGCGATGCCTTCTGGCATATCCGCGAGTCCATTCCCGAAGCCAACCGGCGCATTGGCGCGGTCAGCTCGCATGATATTTCCGTGCCTATGGAGACGATCCCCACATTCATCACCCGTGGCGGCGAGGCACTGGCCGCAATCGGAGATTTCCGGATCAATTGCTTTGGCCACGTGGGCGATGGCAATCTGCATTACAACGTCTTCCCGCAGCCCGGGCGCAGCCGCGCGGATCATGAAAACAGCCGCGATGCCATCAAGCGCGCTTTGCATGACATTGTGCATGACCTGGGCGGCTCGGTCAGCGCGGAGCACGGGATCGGGCGGCTCAAGGTGGCGGATCTCGAGCGCTATGGCGACCCGGCCAAGCTGGCGGCCATGCGCGCCATAAAGGCTGCGCTTGACCCGGCGGGGATCATGAACCCTGGTGCTGTTCTGGCCTAGGTGCGAGGCACGCCTCGCGCTTTATGGATGGCGCGGCCAAGGCCGCGCCGGATTGGGGGCTCGGCCCCCAGGTCGCGCGTACCGCGCAACCTCCCCCGGAGTTTAGGGGCAAGATGAAGGGCCACGTTGCACTTTCGCTGGCCCTGTCCTAGATCATGGGGCATGAAACGTCCTATTCTCATCCATCCCGATCCGCGATTGAAGAAGGTTTGTGCACCTGTCGATGATCTATCCGACGCGTTGCGCAGCTTGGCCCAGGACATGCTGTCGACCATGTATGATGCGCCGGGCATTGGTTTGGCTGCGCCGCAGATCGGTGTGATGTCGCGCCTGATCGTTCTGGATTGCGTTAAGGAAGACGGTGCGGCGCCTCGGCCTCTGGCGATGTTTAATCCTGAGATTATTGCGTCTTCTGATGAGTTGAACACGTATGAGGAAGGCTGTCTGTCGATCCCGGATCAATATGCGGATGTCACGCGGCCAGCGGAGGTTGATGTTGCGTGGATTGATGAGAACGGCAATGCACAGCGCGAGCATTTCGATGGTCTTTGGGCAACCTGTGTGCAGCATGAGATTGACCATTTGAATGGCAAGCTTTTTATCGATTACCTCAAGCCCCTCAAGCGCCAGATGATCACGCGAAAGATGGTCAAATTCAAGAAAGAGCGCGCACGGGAGCGCGCTTGATGACGCTCAGCCTCGTTTTGGCGCCTGACCCTATTCTGCGTCAGATTTGCGCGCCTTTGAATTTTGCAGAGGGCGCGTGGGGCGAGGTGGCGTTTGAGATGCTGCGCGTGATGTATCAGGCCAAGGGACGTGGCCTTGCTGCGCCACAGGTCGGGCTCAATGTGCGTTTGTTTGTCATGGACAGCCAATGGAAGAGCGCGTGTCCGATCCCGCGTGTCTTTTGTAACCCTGAAATAGTTGTGGCGTCTGAGCGATTGGTGACGCAGGAGGAAGGCTGTTTGTCGCTTCCCGATCAACCTATGCCAGTCGCGCGGCCCGCCTGGGTGCGCATGCGGTGGCAGGATCTTGGAGGTGCGTGGCATGACGCACGGTTTGAGGGGTTTGAGGCTGCCTGCGTACAACACGAGCGCGACCATCTCGATGGCATCCTGATCACGGATTACGAGGCCGCCGCATGAGCCCGCGCCCGATCCTGCAATGGCCAGACAAGCGCTTGCGCGCCAAGGCTGCTCCCGTGGAAGCGATTTCTGATGAGACGCGCGCCATTTGGGATGAAATGATCGCTGTCATGGAGGCCATGCCGGGGCTCGGACTTGCTGCGCCACAATTGGGCATCCTGCAGCGGCTTGCCGTCGTGGATGCGTCTGACGACCGGGGCCGCGTCGTGCGCATGGCGAACCCGGAGGTGCTGCACGCCTCCGTCGAGTTTCGAGATCATGAGGAGGCCAGCCCTTGCCTGCCCGGTGTCTGGGCCAAGATCTCGCGCCCGCGCGCCGTGACCGTGCGGTTCATGGATGAGAGGGGCACGATCCGCGAACAGGATTTCGTACATCTTTGGGCCACATCGGTGCAGCATCAGATCGATCACCTGAATGGCAAGATGTATTTCGATCACCTCAGTAAGATGAAGCGCGAGATGCTGATCAAGAAGGCAAGGAAGCAGAAATGAAGATTGTCTTCATGGGCTCGCCCGATTTTTCGGTGCCTGTGCTTGAGGCATTGGTTCATGCAGGCCACGAAATCGCCTGCGTTTATTGTCAGCCACCGCGGCCCGCAGGGCGGGGCAAGAAGGACCGGCCCACGGCTGTTCATGCCCGCGCGGAGGCGTTGGGCCTCGCGGTGCGCCATCCGGTGTCGTTGCGCGATGAAGCCGCACAAGCGGAATTCGCCGCGCTTGAGGCGGATGTGGCGGTTGTGGTGGCCTACGGGTTGATCCTGCCGCAGGCGGTGCTGGATGCGCCGCGCTACGGGTGTCTCAATATACACGCGTCGCTTTTGCCGCGCTGGCGCGGGGCGGCGCCGATACATCGCGCGATCCTGGCGGGCGATTTGGAGACCGGGGTGTGTATCATGCAGATGGAAGCAGGTCTGGACACCGGGCCCGTTTTGCTGCGCGAGAGCACTGAAATCACCGCTCAGGACACGACGGCCCGTTTGCATGACAGGCTCTCGGAGATGGGCGCGCGGTTGATCGTGGAGGCGCTGCAAGACCTGGACGCATTGACGCCTGTGCCGCAAAGCGCAGAGGGCGTCACCTATGCCGAAAAGATCACCAAGGACGAAGCGCAACTGGACTGGCGCAAACCTGCGGCGGAGATCGACCGGCAAATCCGTGGTCTGAGCCCCTTTCCTGGCGCATGGACGTTGCACGGGGGCGAGACGCGGATCAAATGCCTCATGTCGCGCGAGGCTGAGGCCAGCGGCGCGCCCGGTGAGATCGTGTCCCTCAACCCATTGACCATCGCCTGCGGAGAGGGGAGCGTCGTTCTCGAAAGCCTGCAGCGCGCGGGCAAAGGGGCGCAGACAGCAGAGGTCTTTTTGCGGGGATACCCGTTGCAAAGAGGCGATGTTCTGGGTGGCAAAGGAGGCGCGTGAGCCGATGTTTCCAACTCTGATCGGAACCGTCGTTATTGCGGGGATCGTTGGCTATGTGTCTGAAAAGACAGGCTGGACTCGCAATGGTATCTTGCAAAGCATCATCATATGCATCGGTGGCGCGTTCCTGTTTTACTTTGTCCGGCTGATGTTTGGATTTGGGTTCAGCTCCCCGGGGATGAATGCGATTGTGTCTTCGATCGGGGCTTTGATTATTGTGCCGTTTCACTGGCGACGGCGTTGATCGCAGCGGCCACGCGGGCCAAACCGGGCTCGATCCGCGCCTCTGAAATCGACGAATAGCCCAAGCGGTAGAAGCATCGCGGCGCGTTGGATTGGCCAAAAAACGTGTGTCCGGGTTCGATCAAAACACCTTCCGTGCGCAGGCGATCTGCGAGGACTTGTGTATCGACGCCTTCGGGCGCGCGCATCCACAGTGACGAGCCGCCTTCTGCCGTTGTGCCGGCCATGTTAAGCCCATGACGCGCGATGCCCGCGAGCATGGCGCGCCGCCGATTGGTCAGGGCGCGGGAGATTTTGCGGACCAAAGCATCGTAATGTCCACGCGCCAGAAAGTAGGCGGCGGTGCGTTGCAGATGGCCCGGCGGATGGCGCAGAACAGTGGCGCGCAAAGCGCGTGCTTCGCGAATAAATGCAGCAGAAGCAACGAGATAGCCGAGGCGCAATCCGGGAAAGAGCGATTTTGAGAAGCTGCCCACATAGATCACACGGCCTTCGGTATCGAGTGATTTGAGCGCAGGCGAGGGGTTGTCCTTGCTGGCAATCTCGAACTCGTAATCATCCTCCACGATCAGCGCGTCAATCTCTCTCGCGCGCTCCAGAAGCGCATCGCGCCGGGCCAATGGCATGGTCGCCGCCGTGGGGCAATGGTGGCTGGGCGTGCAGAAAATCACGTCCGTGTGGCCCGGAATATGCTCCGGCGGCAAGCCATCGGCATCCACCTCCACCATCGAGAGATGACAGCGCGACAGCTTCAGAATATCGCGCAGCGCAGGATAGCCCGGCTCCTCCAGCGCCGCCGTGCGTCGTTGCGACAGCAGTACCTGCGCGGCAAGCCAAAGCGCATTCTGCGCGCCCAGCGTGACAAGCACCTCTTCCGGTTCGGCATAGATCCCCCGGCGCGGCAGGGTCTGGCGGATCAAAAAGGACGTCAGCTCGGGATCGTCGGCATCATGATAATCGGATGTCAGCGCGGAAAAGTCTCTTGCACCAAGGGCTTGCAGGGCGCAGAGGCGCCAGTTGGCATGATCGAAGAGGGACGGATCGGTCTGCCCATAGACGAAGGGATAGCGGTAGGATTGCCAATCTGCGGGCTTCAGGGCTGTGGCCTGTGTGGCCATGCGCTGCGGCAGGGCGCGGGCCCAATCGACGGCATCCACCCGCTTGGGAGGACGGCGATAGGTTGTCGGGTCGGGCGCATTGTCCGAGACGAAATAGCCCGAGCGCCCCTTCGCCGTCAGGTAGTCATTGGCCAGAAGCTCGGTATAGGCCAGCGTGACCGTGATGCGGCTCACGCCCAGATGCTGCGCCAATTTGCGCGATGAGGGCAACTTGTCTCCCGGGCGCAAAAGCCCTGTGAGCACGTTATTCGCGATCATCTGCTGAATCCGCGTCTGCAGCGTGCCGTGGCTGTGTGGATCGAGGAAATAGGCTTCGATGGGCAGGGACATGCCTGCACTCTAGTCTGGACTTAAGCGTAAGGCAATCTGGCCTTAAGGCCAGCCCATGGCGCCTGACGAAACCAAGCCGCGCCACAGGGGGCTTTTGGGAGGGCTTTTGGGGGGCTTTTGTACGAAACACCCTCCAAATCGCACAAAATGGGCGTTGCGTGCGGCGGTCAGCGCGCGCTCACTGCGCAACGGGCCATGCGCTGGCGAGGCGCTCCAACTTGAACAGCTGACATCAGGGCCCTTTGCCCTAGCCCCGACACTGTGCGACGGTGCCTCGGGATGACACTTCGCAGTTGGGAGAAGACCACGTGAAAGCAAGTTTGTCTGTCGCCATCATGTGTGTTGCCTTGGCACTGGAAGGATTGACCGCGCCAGCCATAAGTCAGACGCCGCCCCCCATGTATGTTCAAAACACCTTCGGGTTTGTCACGCAGACGCAACTGCCCGCATGGGCAAGCGTGAATGCGCCGCTGGACAGGGCTAAGGTGTCTCGCGATCAGGGAAAAAACGCACAGGGGCGCGATGTCTATATCTGGGAGCTGATCCCAAAATCTGAGAGCTTCGATGCATGGACCAAGCTCTATGCCGTTTACGTGGAGCGACCATTGAAGCCCAATGTGGAAGGCTATGCCGGGGGCGAGATCAAGCGGTATGACAGGGCCTGCACGTCATCATACGTTCAGATTTTTGAAGAGGTGACGCCCGATGCGGCGCTGTTCGTCGTCTTTTGCGGCGCCTATCGGAATGATCCCGAAACCGGAGAGGTCGTTCTCTACCACATGCAGATGCGCGGCGATGTTTTGGTCAAGCATTACTATCACCAGCGCGTGCCCGCCTATGAGGCCACGGCCGAGGGATTGACGGCAGGTTTGCCGCTTCCGGAGCAAGACATCGTTGAGATGTATAGAACGGTGGCACAGCTGCGGTTGGGCGACCCGGAGTGACGGGCTTTTGAGCGCGCGGGGATCGGCGTCTGACTATCCCTTCGTCATGCGCGCGGCATGACCAATCGAGAGCGCTGTACCCCGTTTGCATCGAAATTGCCCGGATCGAGCCAGCGGGTGAACTCGGATTTGAGCGCGGGCCATTCGTGATCGAGGATGGAGAACCAGGCCGTGTCCCGGTTGCGGCCCTTGGTGATTGTGGCTTGTCGGAAGATGCCCTCGAACTGAAAGCCCAGCCGTTGCGCGGCGGCGCGCGAGGGCGCGTTGAGGGCGTCGCATTTCCATTCGTAGCGGCGATAGCCCAGATCGTCGAAGGCATGGGCCATCATCAGGAACATGGCCTCCGTGGCGATCCGGCTGCCCTTCATCGCGGGGGAGAAGTGGATATAGCCGACTTCGATGGAGGCGCTGGCAGGCTGTATCCGCAGGTAGCTTGCATGGCCCAGAGCGCGGCCGCCGGGATCACAGATCGCGAAAAGCAGGGGGTCTTCGCGCCCCTCCGCCGTCTCGCAAAAGGCGGCGCAGTCCTCTTGCCGCACGAAGGGCTCTTCAGGCAGGTAGGTGAAGCCCGGGGCATCCTCGGCAAAGGCCTCGAACAAGGCCGGCGCGTGGGCGCGGGTCAGCGGCTCGAGGCGGCAATACTGGCCCAGAAAAATGCCACGCCCCGGAGAGGGACGCGGCACTTCGATCTCAACAGGCCGCCCGATGGGCTGGCCATATGTGTTTTGCCTATCCAAAGACCCGGCCCAGAGCGCCATCCACGGCACCGACGATCTGGTCGATGTCATCCTTGGTGGCGATCAGCGCGGGCGAGAAGCACAGCGTGTTGTTGCGCCCGGGCAGGGAGCGGTTCGTCGCGCCGATGATCACGGCCTGGGCCATGCAATCCTTGACGACCGCTTGCACCATGGCCTCTGCGGCAGGCTCACGGGTCTCACGGTCTGCGACCAGCTCAGCGCCCAGGAAGAGGCCCTTGCCACGCACCTGACCGACAACCGCGTGCTTGTCTTGCAGCGCGCGCAGCTGGTCTTTCATGTAGTGACCCATGTCGATCGTGTTCTGCAGCAGACCTTCGTCTTCAATGATCCGCATATTCTCGAGCGCGGCGGCGGGCCCGGCGGTGCAGCCGCCGAAGGTCGAGATGTCGCGGAAGTAGTTCATCGGATCGGAGCTGTCGTCCTTGAACATGTCAAAGACTTCGTTGGTCGTCGCCAGCACGGAGATGGCCGCATAGCCCGAGGCCACGCCCTTGGCCATTGTGACCATGTCGGGCTTGATGCCGTAATGCTGGTAGCCGAACCATGTGCCGGTACGGCCCACGCCGCAGACGACCTCGTCGATATGCAGCAGGATGTCGTATTTCTTGCAGATCTCCTGCACGCGCGGCCAATAGCCCTCGGGCGCCTCGATCACGCCGCCGCCCGCTGTCACCGGCTCAAGGCAGAGCGCGCCGATGGTCTCGGGGCCTTCGCGCAGGATGACCTCTTCGATCTGGTTGGCGGCCCATTCGCCGTAGTTTTCCTCCGGCGCGCCGTCCTGCTCATGCTTGCGGTATTCCAGGCAATGGGGCACGCGGACAAAGCCCGGCGCGAAGGGGCCGTATTGCGCATTGCGCTCGTCTTGCCCGCCTGCAGACATCGTGGCCAGTGTCGAGCCGTGATAGTCGCGGTCGCGGTAGAGGATCTTGTGCTTCTTGCCGCCGTAGCGCTTGTGCGCGATCTGGCGAACGATCTTGAACGCCTTCTCATTGGCCTCGGAGCCGGAATTGGCGTAGTAAACGCGGTCCAGGCCGGGCATCTTCTCGATCAGCCGCTCGGCAAAGCGCGCGCCGGGGATCGTGCCCACGGTGCCGCCGAAGAAGTTCATCTTCACGATTGCATCGCGCACCGCATCGCCCATGCTTTCGCGACCGTAGCCAACGTTCACGGTCCATACCCCACCGGCGACCGCATCAATATGCTCGATGCCTTTCTGGTCCCAGACGCGCAGGCCCTTGCCCTCGACGATGATCTTGGGATCGGCGCCTGTAAAGAAGGGTTCGTGCTGGATCAGGTGATGCCAGACATGGGCGCGGTCTGCTTCGATCACGCCAGAAAGATCATTTTCGTTGAAAGTTCCGTCGATCATAATGCGACCCCCGGTTGCACGCGTTGTATCCTTACTATGCCAGAAACCCGGCTTTCGTGCCAAGAAATAGGGCCAGATGATTTCGTGATATAGGGCCAGATGGGCGACACCTTCGGGCAAGCCATTGGCGCATCGCGATTTTGGCAGATTTCTGCGGGCCTCACCTGCGCGGCATGGCCCTCACCCGATGGCGCGACGACCGGCAATCCAGACGCCTGCAACAGAGCGGTCATCGCCCATCATGATTGTGGGGAAGATGGCCTCCCAGACATCGCGCGCGCGCTCGGCGCGTTGTTCAATCGCAAAGGTCGCGCCCATATCCAGCGCCACGAGATCTGCCGCGCTGCCCTCCGCAAGCGTGCCGATCTCATGATCGAGATGCAGCGCGCGGGCCGAACCGGCTGTGGCCAGCCAGAGCAGCTGCGCCGGGTGCAGCGCCGTGCCGGTGAGCTGCCCGATCTCATAGGCCGCGGCCATGGTGCGCAGCATCGAGAAGGACGAGCCGCCGCCGGTATCCGTGGCCAACCCGATGGAGAGCCCGCGGGCTTGCAGCGCGGCCATCTGAAAGAGGCCGGAGCCAATGAAAGTGTTCGACGTCGGGCAATGGACGAGCGCCGCGCCGACCTCGGCCAGCCGGTCAACCTCGCGCGGCTCCAGGTGGATCGCGTGGCCGTAGAGCCCGCGCGCGCCAAGAAGCCCGTGGGCCTCATAGGTATCGAGATAGTCGCGCGCGTCGGGATAAAGTTCCCGGACCCAGGCAATCTCGTCGGTCTGTTCGCTCAGATGCGTCTGCATCAGGCAATCGGGATGGGCGGCCCAGAGCGCGCCCAGCGCCTCAAGCTGATCCGGCGTCGAAGTGGGCGAGAAGCGCGGCGTGATGGCGTAGGTCAACCGATCCATCCCATGCCAGCGGGCAATGAGCGCGGCGCTCTCGTCATAGGCGCTCTGCGCGGTGTCTTGCAGTCGCAGCGGCGCGTTGCGGTTCATGCAGGTCTTGCCTGCGACGATGGCCTGCCCCCGCGCTTGCGCACAGGCAAAAAGCGCATCGACGCTGCCGGGGTGGATCGTGCAGAAACTGGCGACACTGGTGGTGCCGTTCTGCGTGGTCAGCTCAAGGTAGCGCGTGGCCACTTCCATGGCGTAATCGGGCGCGTCAAAGAGCTCTTCTTCAGGGAAGGTATAGGTGTTGAGCCAGTCAATCAGCCGCTTGCCCCAGCTCGCGATAATGCCGGTCTGGGGGTAGTGGACATGGGCGTCCACAAAGCCCGGCAGCAAAAGTGCGTCGCCCATCTCGACCGTCTCTGTGCCGGGATAGGCCGCGCGCAAGGCGTCAGCCTCCCCGACCCGGACAATCCGCCCGGCCTCAATCGCAATGGCGCCGCGACGCAGGTGGCGCGCGGCCTCAGGCACGGGCGTCTCAAAAGGGTTGGACTGAATGTCCAGAACTTGCCCGCAAATCAGCTGCATCTCTGCCTCTCCTGTCATCATGGGCAGCGTAAGCGCTCTGTGCGGGCGGGTAAATGGCATCCGGGCTCTGTTCCTCCTCCGGTGCAGGGCCTATGGTGCGCCCACGCTTCGACCGCCCAGCAGGAGGCCCGCGCCATGCTTGAGACAGCCGATCCCAGCCAGCCCAACGACGCCGCACAGGATGCGGGCTACACTTTGGAGAAATCCAGAATCGCTTCGATCCTTGCGGCAGTCGATGCGGGCGACCGGGATGCGCTCATGGCGGAGATGGAGCCGCTGCACCCCGCCGACATCGCCGATTTGCTCGAACAGGTCGGCGCGCAGGAGCGCATGGGGCTCGTCAGGCTCTATGATGCGGAATTTGATGGCGAGATTCTCTCGGAGCTTGATGAGAGCGTGCGCGAGGATGTCATCGACGTCCTCACCCCGGAAGTGCTCGCGGATGCGGTGCGCGAGCTCGAGACGGACGATGTGGTCGATCTCATCGAAGATCTTGAGGAGCCGCAGCAGGAGGCCATCCTCGATGCGCTGGAAGACACGGACCGCGCGGCTGTCGAGCAATCGCTGAGCTATCCCGAATATTCCGCAGGCCGTCTGATGCAGCGCGAGGTCGTGATGGCGCCCGAGCACTGGACTGTCGGGGATGCAATCGATTTCATTCGGAAAACAGATGATCTGCCAGAGCAATTCTACCACGTCATTCTGGTGGACCCGCGCCTGCACCCCATCGGCAACGTGACCCTGGGCCGTCTCATGGGCGCGCCGCGCACAGCCGCGCTCAAGAACCTGACCGAGCAGATGTTCAAGGTCATCCCCGCGACGCAGCCGGAATCCGAGGTGGCCTATGCCTTCAATCAATACCACCTGATCTCGGCGCCCGTTGTCGATGACGAGGGCCGGCTCGTGGGGCAGATCACCATCGATGATGCGATGATCGTGCTGGATGAGGAACATGATGAGGACATCCTGCGTCTGGCGGGTGTGAACGAGGAAAGCACGCTCTCCGATACCGTGATCGCAACCACCAAGCGGCGCTTTCCGTGGCTGGCGGTCAATCTGATCACCTCGATCCTGGCCTCGCTTGTGATTGCTCAGTTTGAAGTGGCGCTGGCCCAGATCGTGGCGCTTGCGGTGCTCATGCCTATCGTGGCCTCCATGGGCGGCAATGCGGGCACGCAATCGCTGACCGTGGCCGTGCGCGCCATTGCCACCAAAGACCTCACGGCGGCCAATATGTGGCGGGTGATCCGGCGCGAGGTGCTGGTGGGGCTGATCAACGGCCTCATCTTCGCGGTGGTCATGGGCGTGGTCGGCATGATCTGGTTTGGCTCACCCGCGCTGGGCTATGTGATCGCGGCGGCCATGGTGATCAACCTCGTAGTGGCGGGCCTCGCGGGGACGGTCATCCCCGTGGTGCTCGAGAAACTCGGGATTGACCCGGCACTGGCCTCGGGCGCCTTTGTCACGACGGTCACGGATGTGGTGGGTTTCTTCGCCTTTCTGGGCCTTGCCGTTGTGGTGCTGCTATGAGCCTCGATGCCTTGAAGGCAGACGCGCGCAAGGCGGCCTTTGCGCGCCGCAAGGCGGCCCATGGCGCAGATCCCGGCACTGGCGCGGGCCATCTCTCGGCGCTTTTGGCGGGCCATCGCGGCGTGCCTCTGGCGGGCTACATGCCGATCCGCACGGAAATTGATCCGTTGCCCGCGATGGAAGAGGCCGCAGCCCACGGGCCGGTCGCTGTGCCTGTCATAGAGGCTGCGGGCCGGCCCTTGCAGTTTGCCCGCTGGGAGCCGGGCATGGAGATGGTCAAGGGCATGTTCGGGGCGGCGATCCCCGCGCGGCTTGACTGGGTCGTGCCCGAGATTGTGATTGTGCCGCTGGTGGCCTTTGACCGGCACGGTGGACGCTTGGGCTATGGCGGCGGGTTTTATGATCGGACGCTGGAGGGTCTGCGCGCGCGCGGTCCGGTTCTGGCCGTGGGCTTTGCCTATGCGGCACAGGAGGCGGATAACCTGCCGCTGGAGCCTACGGACCAGCCGCTCGATCTGATCGTGACGGAGGCGGGCGTGTTTGAGCAGGGCTGACCTGTTTGCCGGGGTGCAGGCCCCATATCGCGAGCCCGCTCATTGCCGCTTATCCCTGCGCGTTCTGACAGGCGCGCAGCACGCGGTGCATGAAGCCTATAGGCCGCTGCGGCGCATCTGTCTGGTTGAACGTGCCGATGACGTAGCTGTCTTGCTCGGGGGCGTAGAAGGCGAAGGTGCCGCTGGCGCCGGAATGCCCGATCAGCTCTGGCGTGGCGCGCAGCAAGGTCATCCAGCGCGGCAGCTTGATGCGCATCAGGCCGTATCCATAGTGCAGCGGGAAGAAGAGCTGGTTCCACTGGCGCATCTGCGCGGCGCTATGGGGTGTGAAGAGCTGGCCCTGCATGAAGGCACGCAGAAAGATCAGCATCTCATCCAGTGTCGAGATGATGCCGCCGTCGGCAGTCATGCTTGTCAGGATGTGCGGGACGTCCAGACGCCTGTCCTTGTGATAGATCGGCAGGCCTGCGTCGGGGCCCTGCAAAACGCCCGTCTGTTTGAGGCCAAGCGGGTCACAGATGCGGCTCTGAAGCGCCTGATCATAGGTCTGGCCGGTGATGGTTTCGATCACGGCCCCAAGCAATTGGTAGTTGGTGTCGGAGTAATGCGACCTGCCGCTGTCGGGCGCGGCCTGTGGTGGCAGCGCCTTCGTCATTTGCAGGACGTCGCGCATGTCATAGCTGCGATCCTTGCCCCTTTTCAGATCTCTCGCCAGATCGCTTTCATAGTAATCGGCCAGGCCGGATGTGTGATGCAGGAGGTGGCGCAGGGTCAGCGCGGGCCCGTGATCCACCCCGTTCACGATGTGCAGCCCGGACAGATCCAGCGCGGGCAGGATGTTTTGCACCCTCTCACCCAGCGCGATGCGTTGCGCGTCCACGAGCTGCATGATCAGCGTGGCGGTGAACATCTTGGTGATGCTGGCAATCGCAAACCGGCTCTGCGGCCTTGCGGCCCCCGCGCTGCCTTTGAAATCCACCTGACCGTCGCCGGACCAGACCCGCAGCAGCACACCATTGGTATGTGTCCGCGCGCTTTGTGCGTCCATCAGGGCTTGAAGATCGTCCGCGAGGCTCATGGGGTCTTGCCTCCCTGGTCGGCAGGTTGGCTCTGCGGCGGCCCCCCTGCGCCGTCGCGGCCGAGACACAGCGACAGGCCCACTGCCACGAACCAGCCAATCGCGCCCAGCCCGAAGACCACGCCCGCGACATCTCCCAATGGGGGCAGAAGTGTCAGCACACCGCCGAGGCCAGTCAGGAGGCCAAGCCCGAGAACCGCGCTCCCGAAGATGCGGTGGCGCAGGCCGGCAAGGCTAAGGCAGAGGATCCACGCCCCTCCGGCAATCTCATTACCGCCGCCAAGGCCCAGTTCAACCGCGTGCAGCACCTCCCAGCTCCGGATTGCCGCGTCCAGATCGCGCGGTGACAGTGCGGCGACACGCTCGGTCGTCACATTGGCGAGCATGCCCGCGGCCAGAACCAGCGTTGCCCAGATCAGGCCGAAGGCGAGCGACGTGTTGGCCCAGTCCTCAGACAGGCGCCGCACCCGGCCCGCCAATGCAACAACCAGCACAGCAAGCGCCAGCGCATTCACGATGTAGATCGCCGTGTTCCACAACAGCAGGACTGCCGGGTTTTCTGCCGTGAACCCGACCACGGCGGCTGCATCAATCTCGCCTGTCCCGTAGCCGAGGCCCGCCAGAAACGTGACGAGAGCGGCAAAGCCGAAAATGTAGGTGCCCGCACAGATCAAGGCAGCGAGCCCGCCGATATGTTGCAGTGTCATGATCCGCTCCTTGCCATGGGTGAGTGGTCTGCGCGCGCTGGGCCAGCGGTTGCGAGGCGGTGCTCGAAGTGATCTTTCAGGGAATGGGTGCCGTGGGCCGTGCCAACCATGTCAAAGGCAAGCGCGCTGAGAAAGAAGCGGGCCGGGCCGCTGATCCGGCGCGGCGCCATATAGGGCAAAAGCCACAACGCGATGCGCCGAACAGTGTCAGGCAGAAAGACGATCCGGGGCGGGCGGCCGACACAGGCGAAGGCCAGCTCTGCAAGCGCCCGGTGTGTGAAGACCTCCGGGCCGCCCACGTCCCGCCAGTCAGCACCCTGTGACACCGCCTCTGCCGTAGCCGTCGCCAGATCCGCACCGTGGATCGGATTGATCCGCTGGCGCCCATCGCCAAACAGGAACACCCGTCCGGATTGCGCCATATCCAGAAAGTCGCCCATGTCCGAGAAATAGCCCGTGGGCGCGATGATCGTGGAGGCGATTGGAGAGCGCTGCAAATCCTCAACGAAGGCCGATTTGGCCGCAACCAGCGGCACATGCGCCAACGCATGGGCCTGCATGACGTGGATATAGGCAAACCGGCTCACATCCGCGCGCTCTGCCTCGCGCAAGAGATTGAGGTTGGCCTGATAGTCGACCTCCCAATAGCCCAGCCCATCGGCCTGTCGTGTGATGCCGAGACAGGAGACCACCAGATCGACGCCGGTCATGATCCCGTCGAGGGTCGCGGGCTCAGTCGCTTGCGCTTCGACAAGTTGGTCGGCGGCAATCGGATTGGCCTGCGGCATATGGCGCACAAGCGCGATCACATACCAGCCGCGGCGCTGGTATTCCGCGCAAAGATGGCGCCCAAGATAGCCGGTCGCGCCTGCGATAAACACGCGTTTCATGATACAGCCCTTGCCCTGGCGGCAAAACCTGCCTGCGGTTGCGGGGGACGGATGCGCGGCGGGTCCTCGCGCGGCCCGCCCGTGAGCAAAGCGCAGAGCGCCTGAAACCGCCGCGCGCGATAGCGTAGAATGTCAGTCATGGCGCAGCCCTCATCCAACGACCCGGTGGCCACGACCACGCAGGCATTCCACGACAATGGAGCTGCGCCGCTCGCGCACATCACCGGTGCTGGCGAGACCGCCCGCCAGCGCACCCGCCACAGCGCCGCCCAAAGCGTCGCCTCTCTCGGCTTCCCCCAGGGCCGCACCGGCGCCTGCGCCCAGAAGTGTTGCGCCCATGGTCTCGTGGTCCAGCTGGCTCTGGTCGCGGGCCAGGGCCTGACAGGCGGCAAGGTCCGCCTCATAGGCCGGGGTAGGCGTCCCGTCGAGGATGGGGTGGTGGTGCGCACCGCCATCGGCACAGGCGGTCAACAGGACCAGCCCGGCGAGGGGATGCATAGCTTTGCGTTTCATTGTCTGACCTTTCTCGTTTCAGTGTCGAGAAAGCAGATAGCCAGCCTCACGCGGTCAGGGCATGACCGCAGGTATCAAGGAATTGACACTTCGTAACAGACTGCGCTCAGAGGGCCTGACGCAGATAGGCGGTCGGGCTCAGCCCGGTCCAGCGTTTGAACGCGCGCACGAAAGAAGACGCCTCGGAGAAGCCCAGAAGATAGGCTGTTTCATTCACGGTGACCTTTTGGCCCTCAAGGTACTCCTTTGCCATCCGCTGGCGCAGGTCATCGTGTATCTCGGCAAAGGTCATCCCTTCCTCTTTCAGACGGCGATACAAGGTCTGGCGGCTCATCGCGATGTCCTTGGCCACCTTGTCCATCGAGATCGACCCCTCATGCAGCTTGGGCAGAATCTGCGCTTCGATCTGCGCGCGCACCGACGTATCGGCATGCAGTTTTGCCAGCATGTCATCCGCGTGGCGTGTGAAGACCCCGAAGGCATAGGCGTTTCCCGGGGCAAACTGGGTGTCGGGGCTGTCCCAGACCGGATCAATCTGCAACGCATTGCGGCGCGCGTTGAACTGCACGGGGATGCCGAACAACTCCGGATATTGATCCACATGGGGCGGCGGCGGGTAGGTCACCTCCATCGCGATCTCAAAGGTTGCGCCCGGGAAGGACCTGCGAAACTCACTGATGAACCGCGCGAAGGAAATCTCGGACCAAAAGGAGAAATCGGCTGGCAACACCAGATGATCCACGATCCAAAGCCCGCCTTCGTGGCGTTGCAATTCAAAGCGATCCACCCCCGGGGGCAGCTCGACATCGCCCATAAGGTGCAAATACCGGTTGAGTTGCTCGATCGAGTGGCGAAGGGAGGCCGAGGTATGCACGATCTGGCCAACCACCGACATGGACTCCAGTTCGGTCTCCAGCGTGTGCCGCAGCAAGAGCGCGGTATCGCCGGTCTGCGCGATGGCTGCGCCGATCAAGGCCTGATAAGCCGCCACTGGAATGCGGTTGTCCTGATCGGACAGGTCATCCTCCGTCAGCGCGCTTTGCGCCAGCAGGGTATCCCGGTCGGCGCCTTTCTCGCAGGCGAATGTGGTAAATGAAGCTGCAAAACCCGCGGCCATGGTCGGCTCAGTCACGATGGTTCCCTCGTTCCGATGATAGCCCGGACAGGCTATGCTGTTGTGCGGAGGCTTATCAACCGGTTGGCCTCGCACCCGGGCGCGCTGGGCGCAGTCAGGCCGCGTCCAACAGATCTGTGCCGTAGGAATTGTCAATCGTGCAGAGCCAGCCGTCCGCCGGGTCCTCGCGAAAGACATAGGTCGCGCGCCGGGTGACAGGCGTCTTGGCGTCGCCGATGAAGAGCTGTGTTTCCATAATGACCAGGGCCGTACCTGCGCCTTCAAACACATGCGCGCGGCCTTGGTGGACTGTCAGCCTGTGCTGGAAATGCCGGGCAATGGCGTTGAACGCGCGTCGGATCTGGGCTTTGCCCCGCGCGATCTGGCCGGGTTGAACCACCAGAACGGCATCCTCGGCATAAAACGACATGAGCCTGTCGAAGTCTTCGTTTGTGATGGCCTGGTCGGCTTGTTTGATCAGCTTCAGAACGGTGTGCTCAGACATGTCTTTCTCCTCTCCGGGATGTCGGTTCTTGTTACAGTGCATCAGGCCGCGGCCCTCCGCCGCGCGCCCCCCGGCTTGACCAGCAGCCACAGACAGAAGGCCGTTTCCGCGACCAAAGGCACGACATAGGCAGGCGCCATGAGCCCGTGCAGCTCCGGCGCGACAATGCGCAGTCCGCTCCCCGCGAGATAGACCAGCCCCGACAGGCCAATCCCCAGCCCCAGTATACGTGGCACAAAGCCTGACCTGGTGATCAGCTGCGCTGTCAAAAAGCAGTTCACCGCAAAGAAGATCAGGCCCAGATCGTAGCCATAGGCATGCAGGGCCAGATAGTGCAGCGAGAGATCAGCGCTGCCCACGATGAGTGCGGCCTGCAGGTTCAAAAGCCCCGCCGCGATCAGCCCTGATTGCAGCAAACGAAAGACCAATGCAGCCAGAGCCAGATCCGCAGAGACAGATCGGAACATGCGAAACAGCAGCAGCGCCAAGGCGGCATCAGCCAGCGCCATGACGACGTCCGCCAGGATCGACAGACGGAAGCGCAGGGATTGGGCATGAAGGGCCTGCATCGTGTGTTCGGCGGAGGCCGCGTCGATCAACGGCCCGCGCAAAGCGAGCTCCGATCCGACGCCGCAGATGATGATGGTCAGGTAGAGCGCCCCTGCAAGGCGCGCATGGCGCAGCGGGTCAGGATGGATATGCATCACTTTTTCTCCCTAAACCACGACGACATTGCCGCGCTTGCGCCCGGTCTCGACATAGCGATGCGCCTCCACCAGATCCGCAAGCGGATAGGTCCGATCCATGACCGGGGCGAAGTGATCGTTGGCCATCAGCGCAAGGATATCGGACAGCTCTTCGCGATGTACCGCTGGCGTTGCCAGGCCAGCGGCCGCAAAGCGGGCTGTCTTGCCACGGGTCCAACCCGTCAGCACCATATCGCGCAGGAGCCTGAACCCCAGCACGGGACAGATAAAACGCCCGTGACGCGTCAATGCCGATCTGGCCGCGCCGAAGGACGACACGCCCAGCGTGTCAAAGATGACATCATAGGTCTCGGTGCGCTTCAGGGGATCTTCACAGGCATAATCCACGACCTGATCTGCCCCCAGTGACGTCAGCAACTCCGCGTTGCGCGCACTCGCACTCGCCGTGACACGGGCCCCCAGAGCCTTGGCAAACTGAATTGCGGCCGTGCCCAAACTGCCGGAGCCGCCCAGGATCAGCACGCGCTCACCGGGTTGCAGCCTGGCGATACGGGTCAGGAAATGCCACGACGTGAGCGCGCCATCGCAGAGCGTGGCGGCTTCGTCATAGCTCACGCTTTGGGGCTTTTTCACAAGGCTGCCGTCCTGATCGAAGCAGATATGAGAGGCGTTCGCACCAAAGAGCAGCCCGGCTTCGCCAAAGACAGCATCGCCCACCGCAAACCGCGTGACGCCTTCGCCCAGAGCGATGACGTCACCTGCAAAACAGGTGCCCGACAGCCCGGCGCGCGGGCGTGTTAATCCCAGAAAGACCCGCGCAAATTTTGGGTGACCGGCGCGCATCAACCCATCGGCCCGCGTGACGGCAGAGGCGCGAATGCGGATCAAGACCTCGCGCGGCGCAGGGTGCGGCAATGGGCGCGATACCGGGCTTAACACGTCGGGGCCCCCATAGCGGGTGACATCCCAGGCAGTAAATGTAGCGTCCATGGGACCCTCCTTGTCTGACTGGGTGCAGAGATATCGGATGGATTTTCGTCCGGTAATTGGCTAATGTGATCCGCAACGGTTCAAAAACGATACAGTCATCACATGGATTGGAAATCGCTGCCTGCCTTTCTGGCCGTCGCCCGCTCGGGGTCCCTGCGTGCGGGGGCCGAGCAACTGGGCGGCACTCACGCGACCGTTCGGCGCCAGATCGAGGCGCTGGAGGCGCAATTGGGCACGATGCTCTTTCGCCGAAGCGCCGGGGGGCTGAGCCTCACGGCTGCGGGCCGACGGCTGTTGCCGCAAGCGCTGGATGCGGAGGCCGCATTGCTGAAAGGCTTCGGGGCCGTGAAAGGTCTGGATCGCGAGGCATCGGGCCGTATCCGATTGTCCGCCGATCCCATGACCGCGCATTACCTGCTGGCCCCGGCGCTCGCAGAGTTTGCGGCACTCTATCCGGACATCGAGATCGAGTTGAAATTGTCCTATGAGCTGGACTCGATTGCGCAGGACGAAACAGATGTATCCATCCGCCATGTCCTGTCGGTGGAGGGCGATGCGGTCGGGCGAAAGCTGTTCCCGCTGTCTCTGGGTGTCTTTGCAGCGCGCCTCTATATCGACGCGGAGCTGCCGAAAGCGGGCCCGCGGGGACGGGGGCTGACATGGATTGGCTATGGCGATGTGCCCGAGTTGCAGGACATGATCGAGACCTCGCCGTTTTCCGCGGCCAGGCAGCGCCACATTATCCGGGATCCTCAAATGCATTTGCATCTGGCCCGCGCGGGCGCAGGCATGACGTTCCTTGCAAACTGGGCGTCGAGCGTGTTTCCCGAGTTGCAACGCGTGCCGGGCACTGCGTTGGATCAGCGGCGCTCAACCTGGATCCTGCTGCATGGCGGGCTGCGCCGCGTCCGCCGCGCGCGCCTGCTGGTGGATTACCTGAGCGGCGCCCTGCTGGAGCGCCGCGCTGCGTTCATCGGTTCCTAACCGGTGCATCCCATAGAGCTTCGCGAAAAACATGGATCACGAAAACACGGACAAGCAATTGCTGTGTCGCGATTTTCATGATGCTCGATGCATCAGGTTTCCGTCGCAGCGCTTGAGGCACTGTGGGGGGCATGGCGCGCGTGTTGTTTCGTCAGTGTCCGCGGTCGTGCAGGCGCGCACGCTCTCTTGGTCTGACGCCCCACCCTTTCCAACAATTCTCGACACTGCCCCTTGCCGGGAGCGATGCGCATGCGTAGGCCTTGTCTATGCGAATTATGTTTCTCGGAGATGTGATGGGCCGGGCGGGCCGCAAAGCCGTTCAGGATCGGCTGGCGGATTTGCGCGCGGCGTGGAAGCTCGATCTGGTCATTATAAACGGCGAGAATGCGTCCAATGGCGCAGGGCTCACCGGTGATCACGCAAAGCTTCTGCTGGAGGCGGGCGCCGATGTGATCACGCTGGGCGATCACGCCTTTGATCAGCGCGACATGCTGCAATTCATCGAGCGCGAGCCGCGCATCCTGCGACCTCTGAATTACGCCAAAGATGCCCCGGGGCGCGGGGCAGCGATTTTCGAGGGGGGGCGCGGGCGCAAAGTGCTCGTTGTGCAGGCGCTGGGGCAGGTGTTCATGAAACGCCCCTTTGACGATCCATTCTCCGCCATTGATGCCACGCTCAACAAACATCGCCTCGGCGGCGGCGTGCAGGCGGCGGTTGTTGACATGCATTGCGAGGCCACCTCCGAGAAGATGGCCATGGGGCATTTCTGCGACGGGCGCGCGAGCCTTGTTGTGGGCACACATACCCATGTGCCGACGGCAGATGCGCAGGTGCTGCCCGGTGGGACGGGGCTTCTGAGCGATGCGGGTATGTGTGGCGATTACAATTCGGTCATCGGCATGGACAAGGCCGAGCCGCTGCGCCGTTTCATCACAGGCATGCCCAAGGGCCGCTTCCAGCCCGCCACGAGCGAGGCCACGCTGAGCGGTGTTGTCGTTGAGACTGATGACCGGACGGGCAGGGCCACGGCGATCCACATGGTCCGGCAGGGTGGGCGGCTGCAACAGGCAGGCCCGCCTGCGTGAGCGCACCTGTTTCTGTACCGCGACAGGGTTGGCTCTGGCTCGTTTTGATCCTGATGGGCGCGGGCTGGGGTCTGTCGCAGCCCTTGTCCAAGATTGCCGTCTCGACGGGGCACCAGCATTTCGGCCTGATCTTCTGGCAATTGACGATTTCAGCACTGGTGCTGCTCGCCCTGTTGCGTGTGCGGGGGCTCAGGCTGCGCTGGGACGGGGCGGCCTGCCGGATCTATATCCTCATTGCCTTGATCGGGACGATCCTGCCGCAATCGGCGAGCTATTCAGCGCTGGTGCATCTGCCCTCCGGCATTGCCTCGCTTGCGCTCACAATCATTCCGATGATCGCCTTCCCCATTGCTCTCGCGCTGGGCACGGATCGGTTTTCGTGGCGACGTTTTGGCGGGCTGTGCCTGGGCTTTCTGGGCGTCTTGCTCATCGTGTTGCCTGAGGCCTCTCTGCCGGAGCCGCATATGGCGGCCTGGGTGCTCGTGGCGATGATTGCGCCTGCGTTTTACGCCTTTGAGGGCAATTTCGTGGCCCGGTGGGGCACCGCGGGATTGGGGCCCATGGAAGTGATCGCGGGCGCATCGCTTCTGGGGGCAGGGATCTCTCTCGTGCTGGCCGTTGGCACTGGGCAGTTCATTGACCCGCTTGCCGGTTTTGGCGCGCCCGAATGGGCGTTTCTGGGCGCCACGGCTTTGCATATCGTGGTCTACACAACCTATGTCTGGATGGCCGGGCGCGCAGGCGCGACCTTCACGGCGCAGGTCAGTTACCTCGTGACAGGATTTGCCGTCCTCTGGGCGATGCTGCTGCTTGGCGAACGCTATCCGCTGATCATTTGGGCGGCCATGGCGGTGATGCTGGCGGGCATGGCCCTTGTTCAGCCGCGCGGGCAAAAGACGCTTGGCAACGGCCGCGCACCCGGCGACACTCCGGTCCGTGATGGCTGATTTCTTCGCCCTGTCCGAGATGGCGCAAGCGGTGCTGGCGCTTTGCGTGGTGTTTGCCATGTTTGCGCTGTTTGTGCGTGAGGTGTTTCCCACAGAGGTGGTGGCGATCGGCGGCGTGGCTGTCTTGCTGGCGACGGGTGTCTTGCCCTATGCCTCCGCGCTGGCTGTTCTGTCAAACCCCGCGCCCTGGACAATCGCGGCGATGTTTATCGTCATGGGGGCCTTGGTGCGCACGGGCGCGCTTGATGCCTTCACCAAGCTGGCCGACCGGCGCGCCAAGACGAACCCTGCTGCGGCCATCGCGCTCTTGATGGCCTTTGTCGTCGTGGCCTCGGCGGTTGTGTCCAACACGCCGGTGGTCGTCGTGATGATCCCGGTCTTCATACAGCTGGCGCGGACCATGGGGCTTTCGGCGTCCAAGCTGCTGATCCCGCTGTCTTATGGTGCGATCCTCGGCGGCACGCTGACGCTGATCGGAACCTCGACCAACCTGCTGGTGGATGGCGTCGCGCGCGCGCAGGGGCTGGAGCCTTTTACGATCTTCGAAGTCACGCCGCTGGGCATCATCCTCGTGATCTGGGGCATGCTGTATTTGCGCTACGTGAGCCCGTTGCTGCTGCCGGACCGGGACAGTATGGCGACGCTGCTGTCTGATCGCAGTCAGATGAAGTTCTTCACCGAGGCCGTAATCCCGCCCGAGAGCAACCTGATTGGACGGGAAGTCAACGGGGTGCAGCTCTTCAAGCGCCCGGGCGTGCGGCTGATCGATGTGATCCGGGGTGATCTTTCGCTGCGCCGCAATCTCAAGGACGTGGTGCTCCAAGTGGGCGACCGGGTCGTGCTGCGCACCCAGATGACAGAGCTGCTCTCGCTCCAGCGCAACAAATCGCTCAAGCGGCTTGATCAGGTCGGCGCGGTGGAGACGACGACGGTCGAGGTGCTGATCACGCCGGGCTGCCGGATGGTCAACCGGACGATGGGTCAGCTGCGCCTGCGGCGGCGCTACGGCGTCTATCCACTGGCTGTTCATCGACGCAACCAGAACATCGGCCAGATCGATGATCTGGTGATCCGCGTGGGCGATACGCTGCTGCTGGAGGGGGCGGCCGAAGACATCCAGCGTCTCGCGGTGGACATGGAACTGGGCGATGTCTCGCAACCCTCGGCGCGGGCCTTCCGGCGCACCCATGCGCCGATTGCGCTCGTGGCACTGGCCGGGATCGTCGGGCTTGCGGCCTTTGGCGTGGCGCCGATCTTTTTGCTGTCCATTCTGGCGGTTGCGGTGGTGTTGCTGACGCGGTGCATTGATGCCGAGGAGGCCTTTTCCTTCATTGACGGGCGTCTGCTGGCGCTCATTTTTGCGATGCTGGGGATTGGTGCGGCCCTTGAGGCCTCTGGCGCGGTGCGGCTGATTGTGGAGGCTGTGGCGCCCTATCTGGGCCTGTTGCCGGGGGCGCTGATCATCTGGGCGATCTATCTGCTGACCTCCGTTCTGACCGAGCTTGTCTCCAACAATGCGGTGGCGGTTGTTGTCACGCCCATTGCCATTGGGCTGGCGGATGCGCTGGGCCTTGATGCGCGGCCCCTCGTGGTTGCGGTTATGGTCGCGGCCTCTGCCAGTTTCGCCACGCCCATCGGCTATCAGACAAACATGCTGGTCTATGGGCCGGGCGGCTATCGCTTCACGGATTTCATGCGCGTGGGCATTCCGCTCAATCTCTCGATTGGCATTCTGGCCTCGCTGGTGATCCCGTTGATCTGGCCCCTGTGACGCCTCTTACCTGCGGAGCGCGTTGCGCCACTCCTCCAGAAAGATCTTCCGCTTGAGCGTATCGAGATAGACGAGTAGCCCCGGCTCAAGCCGGATCAAGCCCTGTTGCGGCGGGGACGCGCGCGAGAGGGGCGGCAGGGGGGCCGCGTCTACCTCTGTGCCCCCGGTCTCTCGGGCCCAGGCATTGGACACCAGATGGGCCACGAAGGCCTCTGCGCGCTCTGGGGCTGCGGCGCTGTCCAGCACAAGGGCCGTGCGCATCATGGTTGTCGCGAAATCCTGCGGCGCGACAATCTCAATCAGCCCGCGGGCATCCAGACGGGCGTTGGCGTAGCTGCCCAGCACGTTGTAGGCCACGAGCAGCTCCCCCGCGGCCAGAGCGTCAATCATCTCGCCCGAACAGCAATAGAGCTTTGCCTCCAGCGAACCAAAGACCTCCATGAGCCGCCAATAGGTCTCTGATGTGCGGGCATCCTGCGTGGCGAAGAGATAACCCAACCCCGAGAGCCGCACATCATAGGTGCCCACGCGGCCTGCGAAGGTCTCAGGCTCTGCGCGCAAGGTCGCGATCAGCTCCTGCCGCGTCTGCGGAATGGGGCGATCCTTGAAATGGGCGGCGTTGAGCAGGATCGTGGCGGGCTCCAGCGTGAAGCCGAAGAGGCTCTCGCGCCAGACGGCCCAGGGCGCAGGATCCAGATCCGGCAGAGGCCGCGCCGCGCCGTCATTGGCCAGCTTCATCTGCAGGTCCATGGCGCTGGAAATCACGATATCGTAGCAGCCCTCGCAGGCCGCAAGCAGCTCCACGATATCTGCTGAGCCCGCCACATCATAGACAATGGACAGATCCGGCTGATCGGCCAGATAGGCCTCGATGATCGGAGCAAAGACCTCCGTGTCTGTGCTCGACAGGATGCGCAGTGCGGCGTCTCCGGGATCAGGTCCAAACCGGGTCTGATCCTCAAGCTCTGCGGTGGAGAGCGGAGGGCCGAGCGCCAAGGCTCCGCACATGAAAGTGCATAAGCCCACGATCAGAAGGACAGAGTTACGCATGCGCCGCCCTCCCGTCTGTTGCGCAAAACAAGGGAGCCGCCATGGGCCTCGACCACATCGCGCACGATCGTGAGCCCGAGGCCGCTGCCGACAGTTCCGAGCGCATTCTCGCCGCGCTGAAACCTGTCGCTCAATGTGCCCATTTGCCCGGGCGGGAATCCCGGCCCGCGATCTTTGACGGAAACCGTTGCGCGCGGTTCTGCGGAGACGGTGATCTCCACGGCGCGCTCGGAGGGCGAGTATTTCAGGGCGTTGTCGATGAGATTGCGCAGGGCATTCTCGATCAGGATCGGATCGCCCTGCATATGTGCGGGCGTCTGTGTCTTCAGGACAAGATCGATGTCTTTCATCTCGGCAACCGGTGCAAGGCGGCCTGCGATGTCATCGCAAGTCGCAGCCAGATCAATGGCTTGCTGCTCCAGATGCTCGCCGCGAAAGGTGACCATGGCGTGATCGAGAAGCTGGCCTGCGGCGCGTGAGCTTTCATCGATGGCCCGGATCATCGCGCGCAGCGCCTGGCGGTTTTCATCGCGGTCCACCTTTTGCAAGGTGGTCTCGGCATGGCTGCGCACGGTGGCCAGAGGCGTTCGGACGCGGTGCGCGGCTTCCGCGATGAAATCCTCCGATTGCGAGAGCGATTGATCCAGCCGGGTCATGAGCGTGTTGAGCGCGCCCACCAACGGGGTGAGCTCCGCCGGAACCTGCCCCGTCATCGGGCGCAGATCACGCGGGCCCCGCCGCCCGACGGAGGCCGCAAGCCGGCGCAACGGTGTCACGGTGCTGGAGCCTGTCCAAAGCGAGAGACCTGCCGCCAGAACGAAGAAGGCCGCGCCAAACAGAGCGGCATTCAGCGAAATTTGCAGCAAGGTGCCCGCGAGGCTGTCGCGCGTCTGGGCGATGGTGACGCTGAGCACAATGGGCGCAGGGCTTGCGGGAAAGACCCGGGTCATCTCGATGCGGCGAATATCCGTGCCCCGATAGCTGAGCGTGTCAAATCGCGGGGTGTTGAGAGGGGCATTCGTGCGGGGTGTGAGATCCTCATACCCCGTGAGAAACCGGCCATCCTGATGCACCGCATAAAACACCCGATCATCGGCGGCTGTATCCAGCATGGCAAAGGCCGCATATGGCAGATCAAGCACGATCGCCTCGCCCCGCAGAGCCGCGCTGTCCAGCACGGAACTGGCGGAAGCTTCGAGAATTCTGTCCTGACTTTGCTGTGCAATTTGAACGGCATAGGCGCGCAAGGCCACATAGAGCAGGGCGGCGAGAATGGCCGCGCCGCCGATGAGCGTGAGCGTCAGCCGCCAGCGCAGCGACAGCGCGGGCTTCGCGCCGGGGGCCTGTTCGGCACTAGGCACCATCAAGCCTGTATCCCAGCCCGCGCAATGTCGTGATCGAAAGCGAGGAATCCTCCAGATGTTTGCGCAGGCGCGCGACATAGACCTCGATGGCGTTTTCGGTCACATCGTCGTCGTAGGAAAAGAGCCGGTCGACCAGTTTGCCCTTGGAAAAGACCTGCCCCGGCGCGTTCATGAACAGCTCCAGCAGGCGCAGCTCGCGGTTGCGCAAACTGATGTCGCGCGCGCCGATGGTCAGGCGCGAGGCCAAGGGATCAAGCGCCACATCGCCGTGCTGCAGGATGGTTTGCGCCGCACCGGAGCGCCTGCGCAAAACGGCCCGGCAGCGGGCCTGCAATTCCGCATGATCAAAGGGCTTGGTGAGATAATCATCCGCGCCCAGATCGAGCAGGCTGATTCTGTCCGAGACTTCCGAGCGCGCCGTCAGCACGATCACTGGGATCTGGTTTTGCGCCGCGCGGTGGCTTTTGAGAAAGTCGCGCCCGTCGCCGTCGGGCAGCATGATGTCGAGCAGCAAAAGATCGTAATCCGTCGTGGCGAGATAGGCATGCCCATCCTCAATTGTGCTCGCGTGATCAACGACATGCCCATCCATGCGCATCCGGTTGCACAGCGCGGCGGCCAGATCGACATTGTCCTCGATCAACAGGAATTTCATGGCAAGAGGCCCTTGGGATGAATGCTTGACAGGTTAGTGTCAGGTTGGTGTGCTCTGTCCTCCAACATCAGTCGCTTTGCGACATGAAGTCAAATGGGAGGAAATCCATGAAACGCTTTGAAATGAGCCGCAGAGCTCTGCTGGGCGCCGCACTTGCACTGGGTCTGAGCACCCCCGCTGTGGCGGGCGGCCACCAGGTGCTAGACAGCATCCACTTTCTGATCCCCGGCGGCGCCGGCGGCGGCTGGGACGGGACCGCGCGCGGCACCGGTGAGGCGCTGACGGGCGCGGGCCTCGTGGGCACCGCAAGCTACGAGAACATGTCCGGCGGCGGCGGCGGCAAGGCCATCGGCTACCTGATCGAGAATGCCGAAAGCAACCACGGCACGCTGATGGTCAACTCGACCCCCATCGTGATCCGCTCGCTCACAGGCGTTTTCCCGCAGAACTTCCGTGACCTGACACTGGTTGCGGGCACAATCGGCGACTATGCCGCGCTGGTGGTGGATGCCAACGGCCCGATCCAGGACGTGAACGGCCTGATCGAGGCGTTCAACGCCGATCCCAGCGGTACAGCCATCGGCGGCGGCTCCGTGCCCGGCGGCATGGACCACCTCGTGGCGGCCATGGTCTTCCAGGCGGCAGGTGCAGACCCAGTTGCCATGAAATACGTCCCCTATGATGGCGGTGGCGCGACGATGGCGGGCCTGCTGTCGGGCGAAGTGCAAGCGGTCTCCACCGGCTTTTCTGAGGCGGTGGAGCTGGCCAAAGCGGGCGAAGTGCGAATCATCGGTGTGACCTCAGATGCACGCGTGGACGCCTATCCAGATGCGCCGACGATGAAAGAGCAAGGCATCGACACATCCTTCGTGAACTGGCGCGGCTTCTTCGCAGCGCCGGGCCTGCCCGATGACAAGCTGGCCATGTATCAGGACGCGCTAACCAAGATGTATGAGACCGAGGAATGGGAAGCCGTGCGCGCCCGCAACGGCTGGGTCAACATCCACAACAACGGCGACGATTTCCGTGCCTTCCTGGAAAACCAGGAAAAGGTTATCGGGGATCTGATGAAGCAGCTGGGCTTCCTTTGAAAAGGTGGGCGCTGACGCGCCCGCTCTACTATTGAGTGCGAGGGATCCTCCCTCGCGCTCCCTGGAGTTTTCAGGGCAAGATGAAGGGGAGGCTATACCCGACCCTTGGCGCCAAAATGCCAAAGAGATCAATGCGCTTAACGGGGCCTGTGCAATTTGCAGAGATATCCGGCATTTTAATAAAATTGTCCTTCATCTTGCAAAAAAACTCCGGGGGAGACCGCTGCAGGCGGGCGGGGGCAGAGCCCCCATTTGAAACGACATCCAAGGGAGGGGACTTATGGCTTTGGATCGCTGGATCGCATTTGTGATTATGTTGGTGTGTCTGGCCTATGGTTATGCCGCCTGGTTCACCATGGACGGGTTACTGCCGCCGATTATGCAGCGCTCTCCGGTGTGGCCGTCGAGTTTTCCGAAGGTGTTGTCGGTGGCAGGGGTTGTCCTGTCGCTCATCATTTTGCTGGGGCTCGAGAAAGCGCCTGAGAAAAAGGGGGCGGCGGATATCAACCTGTCGCGGCTGGGCGAGTACAACATCGGTCAGGCCGCGCTGTTGTTGGGGTTGATGGTGGCCTACGCCTTGCTGCTGCGGCCCGCGGGGTTTCTGGCCTCGACGATGGGGTTTCTGGTGCTGGGCTCTGTGATCCTTGGTGAGCGGCGGTGGATTACAATGATCGTGGTGTCCGCGCTTGCGACAGGGCTCGTTTGGTATCTGGTGCAGGTGGTGCTCGGAATTTTCCTGCGGCCTTTGCCCGCATTTTTGGGGGTGTGAGATGCTGGAAGGTATCCTCCTCGGGCTACAGACAGCCCTGTCGTTTCAAAACATCATCATGGTTATCGGTGGCTGTCTGATCGGCACGTTCATCGGCATGTTGCCGGGGCTGGGACCGATGTCGATCATTGCGATCATGATCCCGGTCGCGATTTCCATGGGCGATCCGGCGGCGGCCCTGATCCTCTTGGCCGGGGTCTATTACGGCGCGATTTTTGGCGGTTCGACCTCGTCCATCCTGCTCAACGCGCCGGGGGTCGCAGGCACGGTGGCCTCAAGCTTTGATGGCTTCCCCATGGCGCGGCAGGGCAAGGCGGGCAAGGCGCTGACCATTGCCGCGATTGCCTCGTTCTGCGGAGGTACGATCGGGGCGATCCTACTGATGATCTTTGCGCCTGCGCTCTCCTCTGTGGCGCTCTTGTTCCATTCGGCGGAATATTTCGCGCTGATGGTGGTGGGCCTCTCGGCCATTGCGGCCTTTGCGGGGACGGGGCAGGTCGCCAAGGCGCTGCTCATGACGGTGGTCGGGTTGATCATGGCCACGGTCGGCGAGACGGCGCTGTTCAATGCGCCGCGCTTCACGATGGGGCTCATGGATCTGCAATCGGGCATTGGCTTCATTACGCTGGCGATGGCGATGTTCGCGCTGCCGGAGGCCTTGTTCCTCGTGCTCAATCCGGCGCGTGCGGCGCAAGGGGCGGGCGGCGATATCAAGGATCTGCGCATCACCAGAGCAGAGGCGAAATCCATTGCGCCCGTGATCGGGCGGCAATCGTTGCAGGGCTTTTTCATCGGTGTTCTGCCCGGTGCGGGGGCCACGATTGCCTCGTTCCTAGGCTATGCCGTGGAGCGCAATATCGCCAAGAAGGAAGAGCAGGACGAATTCGGCAAGGGCTCCATCAAGGGGCTTGCTGCGCCGGAGACGGCCAATAACGCTGCCTGCACCGGTTCCTTCGTCCCGCTGCTGACGCTGGGCATTCCCGGCTCGGGCACCACGGCGATCCTGCTGGGCGCGCTCATTGCGCTCAATGTGACACCGGGGCCGCGGCTCATGGTGGATGATCCGCAGATCTTCTGGGCGGTGATCATCTCGATGTATATTGGCAATCTGGTGCTCTTGGTGCTGAACCTGCCGCTCATTCCCTATATCGCCAAGATCCTCGCGGTGCCGCGCAATTTCCTGATCCCGTTTATCCTCTTTTTCACGCTGATGGGGGCCTATATCGGGCAGAACAACGCGACCGAGCTTTTGATGCTCGTGGGCTTTGGCATTGCGGCGACGATCCTGCGGTTTGCGGATTATCCGCTGGCGCCGCTGCTCATTGGCTTCATTCTGGGCGGTATGCTGGAGAACAACTTCTCCCGCTCGATGCAGCTATACGACGGGATGTCCTTCGTCTGGGAGCGGCCTATGACGCTGGGGCTGCTGGTCATCGCGGCGATCCTGATCATTCTGCCCAGCTACCGGGCGCGCCGGGCCCGGGCGCGGGCGGAGGGCGTGGCTGACGGGGATTGATCCGCAGTTTACCTGCAAAAGAAAACGGCGGGTCGCTCAACGCGGCCCGCCGTTTCATTTACTGCGCGTCTCGGACGGTTAGTTGACGCTTACCCAACGCAGGATGAAGAAGTTATCGGGCCGCTGGGTCAGCTCGATATTGTCACGCGTGCCCCAGACCAGCGGCTGGACATACATCGGCACATAGGCGTGGTTGTCCTGATAGATCGAGGTGATCTCATCGATCATCATCTGGCGTTTGCCATCATCGATCTCCGACTGGATCATCGGCAGAAGTTCGTCGACGCGCGCATCGGAGAACCCACCGAAATTCCACGAGCCCAGCTTCTTCTCTGGATTGGGGGTCGTCACGAGGAAGCGCACGGGATGCTCGTGATCAAAGGTGCCCGGGGACCAGCCCAGCAGGTACATGTCGAAATTATCCGCGCGCAGTTCGGGCCAGTAATTCTGCACGGGCATTGCATCAAGCTCTGCTGTGATCCCCACTTGGGCCAGCATGCCTGTCACGGCCTGACAGACGGCCTCATCATTGAGATAGCGGTTGTTGGGGCATTTCAGGCCAAACGAGAAGCCATCGGCAAACCCGGCGTCGGCCAGCAGCGCGCGAGCGCCGTCGGGATCATAGGCGGGCCGCTCGGCATTGGCCTCGGAGAAGCCGCGCATCGCGGGGCTGACCAATTGGCTGGCCGCTTCCGCAGAGCCGCGCATGATCGTCTGGCGGATCGCATCCACGTTGATGGCTTTGGCCACCGCTTCGCGCACGCGCACATCCTGGAACGGATTGGGATTGCCCGCCTGCGACGTGTATTTCAGCGCCTCATGGTCATGGCCGAAGCCCAGCATAATGACCCGCGCCTCGATCCCGCGGATAACCTTCGTGCCCTCACGCTCATCGACGCGGGCGGCGTCCTGAATGGGCACCGGGTTGATCATGTCCACATCGCCGGAGAGCAGCGCGGCCACGGCGGTGGCGGGGTTGTCGATGGGGGTGAAGGTGGCTTGCGTGATATTATGCTCGGCCTCGTCCCACCATCCGGCGAACGGCGTCAGGCTGGTGGACAGACCCGGCTGGCGGTCCGACAGGACAAAGGCGCCGGTGCCATTGGCATTGAGCGTCGCGTAATTGCCGTTCTCCTTGTCGGGCTGCGCGGTGTTGTTGGCCTCGGCCCAGCCTTTGTCCATGATCATCCAGTTGGCGATGCTGTCAGGGAAGATCGGGTTGGGGGCGGTTGTCATGATCTCGACGGTGAAATCATCAACCACGCGCACCTCGGAGACGGGGGCAAACCAGCTGCGCACATCGGAGGCTTCCGAGGAGGCGCGCTCATAGGAGAAGAGCACGTCTTCGGCCGTGAACGCCGCGCCATCGTGGAAGGTCACGCCTTGCCGCAGGGTAAAGCGCCAGCCTTCGCCCGCGCCGATGGGCTCCCAAGAGGTGGCAAGCGCAGGCTCGATGGCCATATCCTTGCCGCGCCGCACGAGGCCTTCGTAGACGTTGTTGAGAAAGCCCAGGACGGGCGCCGAGCTCACGGCATGGGGGTCCATGGTTTGCGGATCGGTCGTGCCGGCCCAGCGGAACGTCTCTGCGCCCGCGCTCGTGGCGGCGCAAAGCGCCAGCACAGAGGCCAGCCCTTTCGAGAATGTGGTGGTCATGTGAATGTCTCCCCGTTTTTCGTTTTGTTGATCTCTTCTGAGCAAGGTGGCGCAAAAACAGGGCGCGGCAAATACCCCTTTTGACAAGACACGCGCCTTTGGCCCGGGTGGCCATTCACGAAACCGTTAGCGGTGCGCTCTGCAGGCGCTTGATGGAAGGCCATGCCCGTTCTAAGTGTTGCAGCGCATAATGAGGAAGACCTGGTACATGACGACGCTTTTTTACCGCCGCGTACGCGAAGCGGTAGACGCCCTTGGCGGGTTTCACAACGCGCATCTCCATCTCGACAGAGCCAATACGCTGGATGACGGTTTCGTTGATCACGGGCGCCTGTCCGTGCTCGAAAGCTCGGCCATTTCGTTGCAGAAAAAGCATGCCTTGATCGCAACCGTACATGACGGGCCAGCCTATGATCGCGACAATCTGATCGCGCGGGTGGATGAGGCCACGCAGGTCATGATTGCGGCGGGCACGCGTGTGGGCGACACGATGGTCGATGTGACCAATGACCGGGTTGGCACGACCGCGCTGGAATGGATCAACGCGTATAAAGAGACGGTCGCAGGCAAGATCGCCATCCGCACCGCCGCCTATACGCCGCTGGGTTTTCGCGATGATGAACCCGCGCGTTGGGACGTGTTCGAGCGTGGCGTGGCGATGGCGGATTTCATTGGATCGCTGCCCGAGGCAGATGATGTCGGCGATTATCCCGGCAACATCGGCTTTGAGGAGCATTGCCGCCGGATGATTGCGCTCTGCAAGGCGACGGGCAAGATGGTCCATGTGCATACCGATCAACGCAACATCCCGCAGGAAGACGGGACCGAGCGTTTGATCAAGGTCCTGCGTGAGGAGGGCTGCCCCAGTAAGCCTGAGGGCGAGCCGCTCATCTGGGCCGTGCATATGATCTCGCCCTCGACCTATGATGATGCGCGCTGGCAGGCTTTTGTGGAGGGAATGCTTGAGTGCAACGTGGGCGTGATTTCCTGCCCGTCTGCGGCCATTGGCATGCGCGCGATCCGGCCCGTCATGACGCCCAATTACAACGCGATCCCGCGCATTCTGGAGCTTGCGGTGGCGGGCGTGCCGATCCGGCTTGGCTCGGACAACGTGGCTGATATGTGCTCGCCCTCGACAACGGCAGATCTGATGGATGAGGTCTTTGTGCTCTCGGGTGCGGTGCGGTTCTTTCAGCCGGAGATCCTTGCCAAGTTCGCCGCCGGTGTCGCGCTAAGCGAAGATGACCGGGCCAATATCGCGACGCATCTGGAGCAAAACGATGAAGAAGTTGGCAAGGTGGTTCGGCGCTGGGTCAAAGGCTGAGGCCAACCCTGCGCCTGTGCCCACAGCCCAGCCTGCGCTGCGCGGGCCAGTTGATTTGACGGCACCCGATTTCGTGGCCGATCCGTATCCCACCTATGCCGCTGCCCGCGAACATGCAGGTTTGGCAGAGGTGGCATCGGGCGGCTTCCTGCTCACGCGCTACGCTGACATCCGCCGCGCGGTGACCCATCCCTCCCTGGGCAATGCGCCCTCGCGCTTTTCTGTGCTCGCGCCGCGCAATCGTGCGAAATACACGGCTGCCGATCTCGCCGCCCACATTCCGCCCTTTCTCGATCTGCCGGAGCACAAGCTGCCCCGGCAGGCGCTCATGCGCGCCTTTACGCGAAGCTTTGAGGGCTTTGAGGTGGCCTTGGAGCAGGAGGCGCAGACACGTGTCGCGGGGCTGTCGGGCGAGGTTGAGCTGATCTCAGGGGTTGCGTCGCCGTTCGCATTGGCCTCGATGCAGCGTTTCGTGGGGTTGGAAGCCGAGCCCGCGACCCTCAAGCGGATCACGGCGGGCTTCTTCCATCTTTTCGCCCCGATCACGGACCCTGCTGCTTTTGCGGAGACCAACGCTGGTCTTGATGACGCCCGCGCGCTCTTTCACGCAGCACTTGAGGCGCGTCGTGCAAGGCCGGGGGCGGATTTGCTGAGCAATCTATTGGCCTTTCAAGCCGAGCATGACGCCTTGAGCGATGCGCAGATCGTGGATTGCGCGATCCTCGTCTTTGCTGATGGGATCGAGAATATCGAAGCGGGAGCGGCGTCGGTCTTTGCGCTTTTGGAGGCGCAGGGTGCCACGTCTGAGGAGGCATGTATCCGCGAGGCGCTGCGTTTGCAGACACCGGGGCAGATCGTGCCGCGCGTGGCACGCGAGAGCTTCGATTGGGAGGGCACCGAGATCACGGCAGGCACGCCCGTTTTCCTCGCGCTGGCCAGCGCCAATCGGGATGGCACGGTCTTTGATGCGCCCGATTTGTTCAACGCCGACAGGTCGGAAGAAGTGTTTACCTTTGGCATGGGTCGCCATCGCTGTATCGGTGAGGCGCTGGGTGTGGCGCAGATCACAGCCCTGATGCAGGCATTGCACGCGCGCGGCGCGCGGCGGGCCGAACCGGGGGCGACGCTCGACTATGCCCCGCGCTTTGGTCACCGCTGGCCCAAGGCTTTGCCGATTGTGCTGCCCGGGGTTTAGCGCTGTACGAGAACCCAGCGCCAGCCGCGCCAGCCGTTGCGCGCGGCGTAGCTAGCAAAGCCCTGATCCTCGAAAAGCGCCTCCAGCAGAAATGGCCGGGTGGCTTTGGGAACGTTGATTTCGCCTGACAGGAGGATCGTCTCGCCGGGCGCAACCGGATCAGACCACAGCAGCGGCGCGGAGCGTGTCAGCCGTTTGGACAGATCGAGATTGCGCCAACCCAAAGTGACGCTCAACCCGCTTGTTTCGCTGGGTTCCCAGATCACGTCAGAGCAATTGCGCAGCATCACGGACACCGCCAAGGTGCTCCCGCCCGGCGCGCGGCGTGCGGCGGTCAGCGCGATATCTGCCTGACACGCATTGGGCCTCTCATCGGGAGGCATATGCGCGGGATGCGCGACAGGTGCGGCCAGTTTCTGACCGTCCATGATTTGTGACAGACGCGCCAGCACCGGCTCCCAGGTCTCCTTGGAAAGCGCCTCACCATGCTTGCCCCGGACGCGGAGCCCTTCCGCGCCCGCCGGATGCAGCACGGGGAAGGCCAGATCAGGGCGCGCAAACTGGCGTGTTGCGGAGTGGCGGCGGCTCTCGCTCCAGACATGCAGCACCGGATAGGCGGTGGGTGTCTCGAACCAGTGATCCACGCTGACCAGGCACGCAACATCGCGTCCGCGCGCGATGAGCTTCCGGGCCACGAGATCCATAATGCGGGCACCTTCGCAAAAGCCGACCAGATAGAACGGCCCAACTGGCTGCAGCGCCTCCATCACGGCGGTGTAGCGGTGGGCGATATCGTCATTATGTGTGTCCGTGCGTCCGGGAAAGCGGTGCAGGGAGCGCATGCGATAGAGCGGGCGTGCGCCGCCCAGCGTCTGGATGAAATCAGCACCTTCGCCCTGCGAGCACAGGAACAAGGGCGTTGCCTCGACGATCGTGTTGCGGGCGAGGATCGGAATGTCCGCCCCGATGTCGCGGCCCGACCAGCCTGCGGTCTGCGCGCGCAGGTAGGCGATATGGGCTGGCTCCTGTGACGGGCGCGCGGCGGTGGACGCCTTGGCGATGGCCGCAACAAAAGCGGCAAATCGCGGGGCATCAAAAAGCGCATTGGGCGGCACGGGTGCCCCGATCAGGTTCTGGACCTTGGTGATGAAAGCCGTGGCAATCAGGCTGTCGCCACCCGCATCGAAGAAATCCTCGTCATCCCCGGGCGGTTCGGGGGCGTTCAGGGCCTCCTGCCAGGCTTGCGCAATCCGTGCGTCAATGCCTGTGCGTGCCCGCGTGGCGCCGGCCGGGGTATCCGCAGCCATGAGCGCGCGCTTGTCGATTTTACCACTGCCCAGGCGCGGCAGGGCGGGCAGGATGCGCAGACGCCTTGGGCACTGAAATGCGGCGAGTTTGGTGGCAAGTTCATCCAGAAGTGCGGCTTCGTCCGCATTGCACTCTGGCAGCAGAACAATCGCGAGGCCGACCTGTTCGCCCAAGGTCGGGTGCGGCTCGGCGAAGGCCGCTGCCTCCACCACGCCGGCCAGGCTGAGGGCTGCGCGCTCGATCTCCACGGGCGAGATCTTCTCGCCGCCACGGTTGATGATCTCCTTGAGACGACCCGTCAGAAAGAGATAGCCCTCGGCATCGAGATAGCCCAGATCGCCCGTGCGCAGCCAATCGCCAAAGAAATGCTCCGCCGGATCGGCGCGTTCATACCCCGCCATGACCGCCGGACCGCGCACGCAGACCTCGCCTGTTGAGCCTTGAGGCACCGGCGCGCCGCTGGGGTCCAGAATGCGGATCTCCGCCCCGCGCGGCTGTCCGACAGAGCCCGGTTTGCGCGCGGCAGGTGGTAAGGGGTTGGCCGTGATCTGACCGGCGGTTTCTGTCATGCCATACATCTGGATCAGCGGAGTATCTGCGAAATGCGCTTCCGCCGCGGCATGGCGCTCAGGCGCAAGATCGGCCGAGACAGAACGGATAAAGCGCAAGCGTTGTCCCATGCGCGCGGCGTCCTGGGTCGGGATATCCGCCAGACAGCGGGCCAGCATGGTGGGGACCAGCTGCATCCACGTGGCGCCATCGCGGACGGCCTGCTGCAAGGCCTCAGGGTCCTTTCCCTGGGCGACATGCACGGCCCCCCCCGCGCTGAGCGGGGCCAGAAAGAGATCGACCAGCGCGCCCACATGAAACATCGGCAAGGCGTGCAGCGCGATGTCCTTTTTCGAAAGCGCGAGGCTTTCAGCAATTGTCCGGGCGGAATGCAGGCAGGCCTCGGGCGACAGCGGCACCCGCTTCGGCGTGCCGGTCGATCCGGATGTCAACAGAACGAGGCCGCGCGGCCGATTGCGCTCTGTGGCAGCCGGGAGTGCTGCGCCGCTCAGCGTAAGCGCTTTGTCCGTGCATTTCAGCGTCACGAGTGGCACGGCGGCGCATTGTGCCAGCAAAGGAGCCTCTACGCTGCTCATAAACCCGACCAGCGCGTCGACCTGCGCGGCGCGCATCTGATCTGCGAGCTCCGGCATCGGAAGGGCCGGGTTGAGCGGCAAGACCGACGCACAGCCCATCAGGCTGACGAGCAGCGGCAGGGTCTCACCGCGATCTTCTGTCAGAACCGCCAGCCGATGCGCCGGGGTGATGCCAAGGCATTGTGCTTGCGCAATGAGCGCGGTTTCGATCTGCGCGAGCTGTCCATAGGTGGCGTCAAATTCCCCTGTCAGCGCGGGGGCATCCGGGGGAGAACTCGTAAACGTTGCCAATACACCAGTCATACCGACCGGATACGCATTGCAACCCGCCTTGACCAGTGCGCGCGTTCAGCTTTCCGACGCGATCCGGGCCACAAGAGCTTTCACGTCGTCGTCGCTTGCCGTGGCGGCGTCCAGCGTCTCGCCCTCGACTTCGATGAGCGCGCCTTTGAGCGCTTTGCCTTCCGTGACGAGCGCTTGCGCGGTTTTGACGAATTTTCGCAAGGCCTCCAAAAGCTCCGTGCCTTCTTTGACCAGCACAACAGAGGCCGCGATGACGGCCACGGTTTCGGCCACGCCAAACCGGTCCGTGTCCTCCGCGACGATGGATTTCTCAATCTCGGGTGCCGCGGTGAACCGGCTTTCGATGAAATGTGCGGCTGTATCGGCATCCGCGCCGGGGGACAGCTCGATTTTCAGATTGGCGATGGTCATGGTTTAACTCCCTGAGTGTGGTCCTGTTGTGATGCGGCGGGCGCGGGGCCGAGGGCCACGACGAAGAAGGGCGCCCAGTAATCGGGCTTGGCGAAATCACCGAAAGTGTTCGCGATATAATCCCGGATGGCCTGCGTAAGGGCCACATCGGGGGGGTGACCGCTGAGGAGACCGCGGTGAAACGCAGGGGCGATTTGCTGTGCGGCATGGTTTTTGACGGGAAACAGATTGGCCACGACGTTGCGCGCGCCCGAGGCAAAGAAGGCGGTTTGAAGACCGTGCAGATCATCGCCCGGAAGCTCGCCCATGCGGCGCCCGGCGATGGCGCGCTGGCCGGTGGAGCAGGCTGACAGCATCACAGTGTGGGCTGCGAGGCTCGACAGCGCGATGTCCAACCCGTCCACCGTTTCACGCGCCAGAATGAGTTTGGATTCCAGTGGCGTATCAGCGGCCACGTTATCGGCGTGGCATGCGATATGCAGGACGTCAGGGTCGTGGCGCTCGATCGCGCTCAACAAGTCCGCCTCACTGGTCTCCTCAGACAGCGTTTCGCTGTGCCAACCGGCCTCTGCATAGAGCGCCGCGATGTCCTCCGCTTCGCGCGAGGCCCCTTTGAGGCGCCGATACTTGGCATGCACGCCCCCGTAGGTCTCGACCCCGAGGCACAGCGCGCGCCTTTGGCCGCGCGTTTGGGGCGGCAGCGTCAGTGCGGCAAGGCTGGGGCTGTAGCGCAGGGACCAATTGTGCAGGACATAGCCATCCCCATGAGGCAGGGCGGCGAAGGGCATTCGGTGCAACAGACGGTGCGGGCTCAGGATCAACCGGGAAGCAGCAGCCAGCGTGTCGGCGAGTTTTCCAGACCTCGGAGAAGTCTGCGGCCCGGCGGGGGGCCAGATGATCTGGGCAAAGTCCGCGATGTCTTCGGCACGGCGCGGGCCTCGATGGGTCTCATCACTCAGCCGCGCGATGTAATCCTGCATGGCTTTGCGCTGCGCGGCAGTGACCTCGACAAGATCCGCCTCGGCCCGCGTGCGGCTCAGGCAAAGACGCAGCAATCGGCTCTTGTCGATCCAGTAGTGATAGAGAACAGCCTCATCGGACCCCAACGCAGCCTGCGCCTGCGCCACTGACGTGACTGGCGGCAGCGGGTCGTTTTGGCTGGACTCGGCGTAGCGATCCCAAAGCATGCGCCGCTTTGTGCGCAAATTGGCCGTGGTCCGCCCGGCGGCTTCCAATTCCGAGATGCGCGCTGAGACGGAACGCAGCTCTTGGCGCTGCGCGGCGCTCTCGGAGGTCTCGCGATGTTGGTCGAGACGACATTTGGAGAGCTCGGCGCGCGCGATCACCCGGTCCAGATCGCCCGCCTTGAAGGCCGCCAGCACACCAAGCGCATAAAGCGCGATGCGATTGCGCATGTAGCCTGCCTTGAGGTACGGGCCGGTCGCTTTGTAGCGAAATCCTTCGACGATCTGGATGCCCTGTTCGCAAACGTTGTTCAGCGTTGTGTAGGCGCCCATTGCATCCAGCGCTCGGGCTTCAGCCACCAGGGCATCGACCTCCAAATCGCCCTTGCGCATACCGCCCAAAACCGCGCGTCCGGCACGTGCGTCCTCCAGCGCCGCCTCAGCCTGCTGGGCCAACAGGAGCAACCGGGAGCGCCGCAGATGCCAGACGCAATAAAGCTCGGGGCGCCCAAATCTCTGCAGATCATCGGACAGGCTCTCGAGGGCCTCAAAGCAGGGGCCCGGGTCATCTCCCGTTTGCAGCGCTTCGACCTCGCGAGAGACATCTTCGAGAGCGCCGGTCAATTGAATGAGCGCGGAATAGCTCAAACCGTCAGTCCCGGTCGGCCTGTCCGGACCCCATCATGCCCATCATGATATCGCGGAAATCCTGATTGCTTTGCTGGGCATCCAGCGCTTCGAATTTGGCCATGTAGCTTTTGGCGATGGCTTGATCGCGGGGGTAGTTCGGATCTTCGGGGTCGGTCTTTTTGTAGAATTTGTGCAGCATCTGAAAGATGGCTGAATGCAAGGAGCGGATTTTCATCGTGCGCTGGAGCGGCGCGGTTGTGGCGTCCATCGCGCCGCTTTGCAGACCTTCAATGGAGCGCATCAGATCATGGGCCATGGCCTCAGGATCGGGCAGCGCCATGCCATTGCTGATCAAGAGCGCCTCGGCCCGGTGGATCATCTCGATGGCCGCGACGGGGTCATCGCCGTGATAGGAGGCCAGGTCGAGAAGGCGATCGGCCTCTTGCAGGGGGTCATCCAGCGGGATGTGCAGATGCGCGGGGATCTCGCCCGTATCGCCGTCCATCATCTCCTGCGCGGCCTTGATCTTGCGGGCGACCCGTTTGACCTCCTCGGCCTTGCCAAGGCTTTCAAACAGCGTCTGGGCTTCATGGAAATAGCCCACGGCGCGTTGCTGGTTTTCATAGGTCTGGTCTACCGCGCCCAAGGACTCACAAGCATTTCCGGCAAATTCCCGGGCCTGTCCCATGGCGAAACGGATATCGTCATGGGCGATCAGGTCAGAGCTCGCAGGGCCGCGTTCGAGGATGTCGTTGTATTTCTCATAGGCGCCGTTGAGCACGTCGATGACTTCTTCGCTGGCCTGTCCGGGTTGTGAGCGAAACATGCCGTCTGTGACAGCCTTGTCCGCCTCGAGGCGCAGATACAGTGCCGCGATGTCATCGAGCGGTTCATTGGTCTTGGGAGCCTGCGGGATCGGCTCTGCGCTGGCAAAGGTCGCGCTGATCTCGTCAAGATGGCGCTTCACAGCATTTGCGCGCACAGTGGGCGAGGGACGGTGCTCGGCTGGTTCCGCCACCTGTGATGCGGGCTCCGGTGACGCTGCCAGGGTGTGACCCGGAGATGCCGCATTCTGACGATTGGCTTGCGCTTCTTGCCAATAGAGGCGCGTAAAATGATCCATCGCCGCGTAGATCTCGACCAGACGTTCCGCTTCCGCGTTGCGCATCGGCGTGCCGGTTTTGATGTGGGCGGCCATATAGGCCATTTTGTCTTCATGGGTGTTGCCCCAACTGCCGTCGTAGCCTGCATTCTGTGCTGCTTCGAGGGCTTGCTGGTGGCGCGTTTCGATCACGGTGAGCAATGTCGTGATGTCATCCTCATCCTCGATCTCAAGGACATGGGCGCGCAGCCATGCTTTGCCGGTCTCGACATCAGGGGCCTGGAGAATGCGCTCTACGGCGGCGTTCTGGATGAGATAGGATGCGCCCGCCTGAACCACGGCGCCTGCGGCTTTCTTGAGGAAGTCCCACATGCAAAAATCGCCTTTAGGAAATGTCAATAAGATTTAATCAATCCAAGGTAGCATGGCGGCGCGCTGCCACAAAGCCCGGTATTCCTGCCTTGGAGCGCTGGCGGAAACTCGCGCAAGGTTCGGACAGACGGCAAAAGGCCGCGTAGTTGCTAGAAATTGTACAGCCTGCACTTGCTATCCAAGAGGAATTGGCGGGGCCGATTCGTTTTTATCTTCCTTGCTGTAGAAAAGTACGCTACATCTTGCGTTAACTAAACGAAGCGGCCCAACGATGTGAGGTCGCCCATAATTGAGCGGTGTTGTTATGAAGGCGATAGATTTTGTCGTCCGCAGTGATGCGGGCAGTGTTCAGCGCGATGTTATTCAAGGCGCGTCCAGCGCGACAATGGTTCAGATGGCGCCCGGGGATGAGACGTCGCTGAACCTGTCTCAGGCCGATATTCAGGGCTATGAGCGCGTTGATGGCGATCTGCACATAACCCTTGCGGACGGGCGCACGATCATCCTTCAGGACTATTTCGTTAGTGGCGCGGAAGCACCGCGTCTCTTTTTGAGCTCAGATGGCGTATTGCAGGAAGTCTTTTTTGCCGAAGGGCAGGAGGGCGCGCTTTACGCGGAATACAGCACCGCAGCCGAATGGGGGAAGTGGAGCCCGGATGAGGCGCTGATCCATTACGAGCGCGCAGATGTGATCGGGCCGGATGACGGCAATGATGTGGGCATGTTGGCAGCGGGTCTGCTGGGCGGCATGGGTCTTCTCGGTCCCGCAGCGGCTGCGGGCGCGGGTGCCGTTGGTCTGGCGGCGCTGACGGGCGGCGGCGGAGATGGTGGCGGCGGTGGGAGTGATGACAGCTCCACCGGTACCAACATTATCGATCCTACAGTCAACGACACAGCCATCGTGATTGGTGGCGACGGCGCGGAAGAGCGCTTTGCCGTGACGGGTACAGGCCGCGCTGGCGATACGGTCCGGGTCACAGTCGGGCATGATGTTGTCGAGACCACCATCGGGGTCGACGGGCAATGGTCCGCGGTTTTTGAAGGGTCTGACTTCCCGGTCGATGGCGTTTATGATGCCGCGGTGGTTGTCGCGACGCAGGACGGAGACGTGGCGCTGGACGGTCCGGCGATCACCATCGATCTGACCGGCCCGGCGCTGACGATTACGGAAGGCACGGTTGAAGTCGGCGATCTGCTCAACGCCGAGGGCCATCAGGATGGCCTGACCATCAGCGGTACTGGCGAGGTCGGCACGAGTGTCAACGTCACCATTGCAGGCACGACCCATAGCGCAGATGTCGCCGATGATGGCAGCTGGAGCGTGATCTTCCAGGCCTTCGAAATTGAGGCCGGCGAATACACGACTGGCGTCACCGTGACATCGCAGGACAGCTACGGCAACAGCTCCTCGCTGACCCAGACTGTCGAGGTTGATACTGTGGGCTCCGTGGCTTTCGACGTTGTCAGCATTGGCGGCGACGGGGTCGTCAATGGGGCAGAGCAGGCGGCGGGCATCACGATGACCGGCACCGCAGAAGCGGGCTCGACAGTGGTTCTGACAGTGGATGGTGTGACCTATCCCGAGGTGATCGCCACCGGCGAGGGCAGGTGGTCCGTCGATATTCCGGGCGGTGTTCTGCCGGAGGGAGAGACCAGCGTGGATGTTTCTGTCATTGCGACGGACCCTGCGGGCAACACCTCCACAGATACCGATACGCTCGACATCGACACCTATGTCCAGCCGCTGGCCATGAGCAGCGTGCCGGGCGGCGATGATGCGGTGGTCAATGCCGCTGAGGCGGCTGCGGGCTTTACCCTGACGGGGTCGGTCGAAGCGGGCTCTTCGCTCACGGTTGTTGTCGGGACGACAAGCCACACGGCCGTCGTTGCAGCGGATGGGACGTGGACTGTTGCTCTTGCGGAGAGCGATCTGCCTTCGGGTGATCTTCAGGATGTGACCGTTACGCTGAATGCCACCGATGTGGCGGGCAATACCCGCACAGAGACAGGCACCTTCGCGCTGGACACAGACAGCGGCTACCTGACCATCGATCCCGCTCCCATCGAGGGCGACGATGTCGTCAACAAGGTCGAAGCGTCCGACGGTGTCACGATCAATGGCACGGCCACGCCAAACATGCTGGTCACGGTCACTCTGGGTGGCGTGCAGAGCACGACGCTGAGCGATGCCAACGGGGATTGGTCGGTGACATATGCGCCGGGCCAGATCCCCGCAGATACCGATATGGCTGAGATCACCGCATCGATCACCGATCCGGCCGGAAATTCGCGCAACGCCGCCGATGGCGTCGCGATTGATACGGTCGTGGAAAATCAGGGCTTTGACGCGATGCAATTCGGCAATGATGCCGTTGTGAACGCGGCCGAAGCGCAAGCGGGCGTCACGATCAATGGCACAACCGAGATCGGCGCGACATCCGTGCTTGTCACGATTGGCGGCATCACCGTGCCCGCGAGCGTCAATGCCGGTGCAGGCACCTGGAGCGTCACGATGCCGGAAGCGGCCTTCCGGGCCAATGATGAATATACCGTCGATGTCAGCGTGCAGAGCACCGATGCAGCGGGTAACGTCGACAGCATCACAACCTCCATTGCCGTGGATACATGGGTCAACGATCTGTCCATGTCGGCCGCCTCCGCGACGGCAGATGGCGTTGTCTCGGCCGCGGAGCTCAATGCAAACGGGCTGGCGCTGTCGGGGTCCGTGGAATCCGGCTCCTCGCTCGAGGTCATGTTCAATGGTCAGAGCTATACGGCCAATGTCGCGGCCAATGGCGCCTGGACCCTGACGATCCCTGGCGCTGATGTTCCGCGCGGCGAATATGATGCGCAGATCTCGCTCATGGCCACGGATGCCGCAGGCAATCCGCGCGACAGCGATCAGGTCATCGCCATTGATACCGTCGCGCCGGACGGCCCGCAGGTTCAGTTTGTTCTGGAAGCGCCCACTGGCGTCGCGGGCATCTTTGTCGGCGCGCAGGACGAGGCGCAGGCTGTTTACGAAGTGGCGGCAGATGCGAGCATCACGGCAGTGGATCATGGCGCGCCGGCGGAGCTTGGTCCGCAGACGGCGTATAGCTTTGAAGCCAATGTGCCCGATGGATCCCATCTGGTTGTGACCTCTGCCGATCCCGCAGGCAACACGCGCGGGACATTCCTCGTGCTCGAAGACGGGGCCGCGGGTGGCGCGGTGGACGTGGCCAATCCGGGTCTTGGAGCGATGAATATCGACACGATCCAGCTTGAGTTCGCCGAAGACAGCGCGCTGACGCTGACGGAGGCGGATGTTCTGGCGCTCTCGTCGGAGACCAATACGGTCAAGGTCACGGGCGGCTCGGATGATCAGGTCACGATCGCGGGCGCAACCCAGGGCGCAACCGTCAACGATGGCGCAGATACTTTCGTGGAATACACGCTCGGCGAGGCAACGATCCTCGTTGATGATGACATTACAAATGTCGTGACCTGATCACGGCCAAAAAGTCTAAGGGAGCGCCGGGCTATGGCGCTTCCCTGCAAGGAATTCATTGCGCGGAAGGGCAGGCGCAGAATGAGGTGGCGTACGATTTCAAAGGCAGGGCTTGCGGTGTCATGTGTGGCGCTGGCTGGGTGCTTGCCGACAGGCGATGGGTCCGAGGGCGCAGGCGCATCGGTCTCGCGCTTCCTGCAAAACCCCGGACAGGTGCTCTCAAACGACGCCGCTGCGCAGGCCGCGCTCAGCGAGACCGAACGCGCCACCCAGCGCCCCGATGGGACGGCCTCACCGATCATCGAAGATTTGGCGGAGCGGCGCTCGATCCTGCCAAAGGGCTCGTCTTACGACAAGGTGGCGCGGGCTGTTCTGACATCCTCGTCGCGGATTGCGGAAGCGGAATTGCGCGGCGCGCATCTGCGGGCGCAAGCGGCCAAATACAATTGGTTGCCGCAGCTGGGCCCGTCGATCTCATTGTCTTCGCTGGGTGATTTCGTGACGTCGCTTGTCGTGGAGCAGGTGCTTTTCGACAATGGTCGCAAGCGGGCCGAGCGTGACTACGCGCGATTTGATGTTGAGAAGGCCGCCGTTACGCTGAGCCAGGACAGCAATGACCGCGTGCACGATGCGCTGAGCCTCTTTCTGGCCGCTGAGGAAGGGCGCGCGCGCAGCGCGATTTCCGAACGCTCGCTCAGTGATATGGGCCATTTTGAATGGATCATGAACGAGCGCGTGAAGGGTGGCATTTCGGACATGTCCGACCTCAATGTGATCCGCCAGAAACTGGCTGAGATCCGGGCGCAACAAAGCAGCGCGCAGGCCGCTATTCGCACAGCAGAGGCGGAGCTTGCTGCCATGGCGGGCGCACCGGTCAGTGGCATATCCGGCGTTCCGGATTTTCGGGTGACGGGCGGCGGCCGCGTGCCGCTCTCGGTGCTTCTGGCCGAGACCGAGCGCGATCTGGCTGTGGCGCAAGCCACCGTCGCGCGCGCCCAGCATCTGCCGGGGCTGTCGGCCCGGGGAACGCTCACGGCAAACAACAGCTCGGGCGCGATTACCGCAGGGGGTGATACGTTCTTCGGCATCGGCACAGGTGCGAGCCTCAAGGCGATTGATGCCGAGCGTGACGCCGCCACCCGCCGCGTGGCGCAGGCCCGCGAAGACGCCAATCGCAAGATCGCCGCGCTGGATCAGCAGATGGCCGGACTTGGCGCACAGCTTATGCAAGCCCGCACTTTGGCCACGCAGGCCAAGGCCAATCTCGATCTCTTCCAGTCGCAATACAAAGGCGGCGCGCGGCAGGTCATGGATGTGGTCGGCGTCTACGAGACATGGGCGCGCCAATCCGAGAGCGTTGTGACGAAGACATTTGAGCTGGAGCGTTTGCGGATCGACAAGGCCCGCGCGCTCGGAATTCTCGCGGATGGAGGTTTGATTTGACACATGTGGCCGACACCCCCCGACGATTTCTGGCCTCTGGCCGGGCCATGCTGCATGCGGTGACGGACACCGCCCGCAAAGTGCAACCCCGGGCCAAGGAAACCCCACATCAAGCCCGGATGCGCCGCCGGGCCGACCTCGTGCGCGTCTATGCGCGGCTCATCGGTAGTGATGCCTCTGTCACGGATGTCATGCAGGCTCTGGTCCCTGACGTGCCCGAAGGGCAATCGCCCTCAGCCAACGCTTACGGGCGTGCCATCACGGCGGCGGGTCTTGTGGCGCATGTCCAGAGCGATCAGCGTCTCGACGCGGGGGCTTGGCCTGCCCTGGCGGAGATGTCATCGGGCCAATGGGTCCTCGTTTTGTCGCAAGACGCAGATACGCTGACGATCTATGACGCCTCTGAGAAGGACAAACGCGCCACCGTGTCCTTGCTGGAATTCCAGCCTTTTTTCACGGGCCAATTCATCCAGATCGAGCCAAAGCTTGAAGATCTGAACGCGGCCCATGGCGCGGCACCGGCGCGCAAACACTGGTTCTGGGGCGCATTCACAACCCATTACCGGTTTTTCGTGGAGATCGTGCTGGGCTCGATGGTGGCCAATTTGCTGGCTGTGGCCGTCGCGCTCTTTTCGCTGCAGGTTTATGACCGGGTGATCCCGCATCAATCGACGGCGACGCTTTGGGTTCTGGCCATTGGCGCGGGGCTGGCGCTGTTGTTGGAAGCGGGGCTGCGCATCGCCCGCGCGCGTCTGATCGACGGGGCCGGGCGGCAGATCGAGATGAAGGTTCAGGGCCTGTTGATGGACCGCCTGATCGGGATGCGTGTCGATACCGCAGGGCGCTCGCCTTCGCAGTTGTTCACGGCCATGCGCGAGTTTGGCTCGGTGCGCGAGTTCTTCACAGCCTCTGCCGTTGGCGCCATGGCGGATATTCCGTTCCTCTTTATCTTCCTGTTGATCGTGGCCTCCATCGGGGGGCCTGTGGTCTGGGTGCTGATTGCAGGCGGGTTGCTCATGGTGTTGCCATCCTTCCTGTTGCAGCGCCGCATGATCCGGCTAACCCAAGAGATGCAGGGCGCATCAACAAAAGTCTCGCGTCTGCTTCAGGAGAGCGTCAGCGAGCTGGAGACAATCAAAACGCAACGCGGCGAGGATCGCATTCGCCGCATGTGGTCGGACCTTACAGCGTTGCAAACTCTCAAGAGCTCGGATCAGCGCAAGCTGGCCTCCGCGCTCACCTTCTGGAGCCAGGGCGTGCAGCAAGCGACCTATGTGGGCGCCGTGATCGCGGGGACGTTCCTGGTCTTCGCAGGCCAGCTCACCGTGGGCTCGATCATCGCGATTGGCATTCTGACGGGGCGCACACTCGCGCCGCTCACACAGCTGGCCAATACGCTCGCGCGCTGGTCCAACGTCAAGGCCGCGCTGGATGCGCTGGACGGCGTGGCCGATGCGCCACAGGACGAGGTCGATGGCCGCAGCTACCTGCGCCGCGAAACGATTGACGGTGCGTTTGAGCTTCATGAGATCACCTTCGGCTATGACGATGAAGGCCGCCCTGTGTTGGACATTCCGGGCCTTGCCATTCGCCCCGGCCAGCGCCTGGCCGTGTTGGGGCCCAATGGCACCGGCAAGTCGACCTTCCTGAAAGTTCTGGCGGGGCTCTGCGCTCCCAGGACCGGTCGCATCCTGCTCGACGGGACGGATATGGGCCAGATCGCGCCCAAGGATATCCGCCGTTTGGTGGGCTATCTGGGTCAGGACGTGCGCCTGTTTGCAGGGACATTGCGGGACAATCTCAACCTGACGATGCTGGAGCAGGATGACACACGGCTCATGCAGGCGCTTGATTTTGCTGGCCTTGGCCCCTTCGTGCGCAATCATCCGCAGGGCCTTGATCTGGAGATTGCAGATGGCGGTGTGGGCCTGTCCAATGGCCAGCGCCAATCCATCGGCTGGGCGCGGCTGTGGCTGCAAGACCCTGTCGTGTGTCTGCTCGATGAGCCAACGGCAGCGCTCGATACCACGCTTGAGAAAACGCTGATCTCCCGGCTCGACACATGGCTTGAGGGGCGCACCGCCGTCATCGCGACCCATCGCATGCCCATCGTTCAAATCGCCACCCGGACCCTCGTTCTGCAAAATGGCCGTCTGGCTGTTGATGGTCCGCGTGAACAAGTGCTGCAACATCTCACTCAAGCCAAGGTGTCCGCCGCATGAGCACAGCCTCCACGAATTTCGTCTCCCAGCTGAACGCCCGCCTGTCGGGGCCCTCCATGATGATCTGGCTCTGCGCCGGGACCGTGTGGGTTTTCATTCTCTGGGCGGCCAATGCGTGGATTGATGAGATCGTGCGGGCAGAGGGGGCAATTATCTCGTCCTCCCGGCCCCAGATCATCCAGAACCTCGAGGGCGGAATCCTCTCGCAATTGCTCGTCAAGGAAGGCGATGAGGTGATGCGCGGGGACATTCTCGCGCGGCTGCATGCGACGCAGTTTCAATCCTCAGTGGATGATCTGCGCGATCAGATCGCTGCGCTGGAGATCCGCGGGCTGCGTCTGGAAGCAGAACTCGCCGGGCAGTTTGATTTCATCGTCCCGCCCGCGCTTGCGGCACGGATGCCCAATATCGTGGCCTCTGAGCGCGCACTTTTGCAAGCGCGCCAATCTGACTTTATCTCGCGCCGCGAAGGGGCAGAGCGCGTGCTTACGCAGGCCAGCAGCGAGCTGCGTCTGATGGAGAACATGCTCGATAAAGAGGTCGTGGCCCTCATCGAGGTGACCCGCGCGCGCAAGGCCCATGCGGATGCCAAGATCCGGTATGACGAAGTGGTCACACAGGCGGAGCTCAAGCGCGCGCAGGAATTCTCCGACACGTTGAAAGAAATTGCGACACTGCGCCAGAACCTCAAGTCGTCTCAGGACCAGCTCAATCGCACTGTGCTGCGCTCGCCGCTCCACGGTGTGGTCAACAAGCTCTCGGTCACGACCATCGGCGGTGTGGTGCGCCCGGGCGAGGAAATCCTGCAGATCGTGCCGCTGGATGAAGAGCTCTTTGTCGAAGCGCGCGTTGCGCCATCCGACATCGCCAATATTCGCCCCGGGCAAGAGGCGACGGTCAAACTCTCGGCCTATGATTATACGATCTTTGGCGCGCTCAAGGGGCGGGTGGATTTCATCTCCGCAGATACCTTCCGCGATGAACGCTCCTCGGCGCCCGATGGCAATCCGCACTACAAGGTGACGCTGCGTGTGGATATGTCCTCGCTCTCGGATCGTCAGGCGCAGGTCGAGATCCGGCCCGGCATGCAGGCCCAGGTCGAGCTGCACACAGGCGAACGCACGGTGATGCAATACCTGCTCAAACCGCTCTACAAATCCCGCGAGGCGCTGCGCGAGCCATAGGCCTCAGCCGCGCGCCAATTCAGGATGCGCGTAAGCCTCTGGATAGGGCGTCGGATGCGTCGGTCCCAGAGGGACCACCCCGTTCCAGCTGCGCCCGAAGTATCCTTGTCGGCAGTGGATAAGCGAGCCCGCTTCCGCTACATTGTCCATCCCATAGACCCGACAGAGCCAGCGCCACAGATGCGGGTAATCCAGAATATGTGCGCCGTTGAGTTTCATGCGCAGATAATACACGGGATCATGCCGGTAGAGGGTTGGGAAAAGCCTGAGATCAGCCTCGGTAAACCGATCACCCGTCAGGAAGGGGCGGCCATCCGAGAGTCTGTCTTCCAACGCGGCCAATGTCGCGAAATAGGCCTCGAACGCGCTCTGGTAGACCGCCTGATCTGACGAAAACCCCGCCTTGTAGGCGCCGTTGTTGATGGTCGTGTAGATTTGCGCGTTCAACGCATCGATCTGAGCGATGAGGGTGGGATCATTCGGGCGCAGGCGCGGTCTCTGGGGCAGGGTGCTGCCCAAAGCTCTCGCGTGGAGATCCAGCATCCGGATGATGTCCGCGCTCTCGTTGCTGACGATGCGCTTGGCGATCTTGTCATAGAGGATCGGGACGGATTGCTCCTCGGATCCTTCTGCCGCGTAAATGTCCTTTGCCAGACGCAGACCGCGCCCGGTGCCGGTCTCGCGGGTGCATTCGGGCAAGGGGGCCCCAGTCAAGGTGGCGACGCGTTCCGGCGAGAATTCCCAAAGATTGGGCCCGCGCGGATCGTCCTCGCCGGTCCGGTTCGGGAAGGCCACGTCCAGGGTGATGCTGTCCTGCAGACCCAGAACATTGCGCGCGAGCGTCACCCGATGGCACCACGGGCAATTGAGCGCGACAAAGAGATGATAGCGCCCCGGGACCGCAGGAAAGTCTGCGTCTCCAAGGGCATGGCGAAAGCCGCTGACGCCGCGCACGAATTCGCCTCGTGCGCGGCGCGCAGGCGCTTGGGCCTGATCTTCTTGGGTTGAGACATCTTTGGTCATGACGTCAGTCTCACCCTCTGAGCCTGTGATGCAAGATGATCGGCACCGCCAGGTCTTCTTCATCGCTCAAGTGCCTTTTAAGAAAGGCCTCGATAACCTCGCTCGTGGCATGGACGACGGCTGCTTCCTCGTGGGCCTGCGCCTCATCCAGAGAGGTCAGCTTGATCATGCGGTTGGCTGCGCGTGTGAAATCGTCCAGCACACGGTCAAGCTCGGCATGGTCGGCCTCCAGAATTTCCAGGCCTGCGTCAAACCGAGGGTCCGCCGCAGAGAGTTCGGGGAAATAGCTGTGATCTTCCCAGCCGTGATGACCATGCAGGTTCCCCACCAAAGCGCCGCCAAAGCGAGACAAGCGATCGGCATACTCATCAAGGCCGATGTCCTTGTTGAGCACGCCTTCGCTATCCAGCCGAACGCGTTCCGCCAGACGGCGAAACATCTGATGCGCACCAAGCCAGTGTTTGGTTTTTTCGCGAAAGCCGGGATGAGCCTCCCATGTATCGCGTGGATAGCGATCCAAGAGAAACCGCATCTCTTGCGGCATATCATCTTGGCGGATTGCGTATGTGTCGAGCATCGGTTCACTCCTTTCCCCAAGGAAATGGGTGCGCGATGGGGGATTGTGACTCCGCAGAAGCGCACAGGCACCCTGCGTCAGCTCACGCGAGCGTGAGGCGCTCCGATGGGATTTCAGAGGGCGTCTGTGTCCATCCAGATCGTGACAGGGCCGTCATTGATGAGTGACACTTTCATATCCGCGCCAAACTGGCCGGTTTGAACGGGGATGCCAAGCGCTCCCAAGTGTTGGGCGAAAAGGCCGTAGAGGCGTTCCCCCTCCGCCGGTGGTGCGGCCGCCGAGAACCCGGGGCGGTTGCCGCGCGAGGTGTCCGCCGCCAATGTGAACTGGCTGACAACGAGCGCGCTGCCGCCCTGATCCAAAACGGAGCGGTTCATCTTGCCTGCCTCATCGGTGAAGATGCGGAGTTTCGCGATCTTGGCGGCCAGCTTTTCAGCCGTCGCATCGGTGTCGCCCTGCATGGCGCAGACAAGGATCAATAGGCCCGGACCTGTTTCACCAATGACGTCGCCATCGACCCGGACAGCCGCCTCTGTGACCCTCTGCAACAGGGCCCGCATCAGGCCAGCTCATGGGCCCAGGGCGGGTTGGCCGCGGCGCGAGATACAGTCACCGCGGCGGCCTTGATGGCCAGCTCCATGGCCGGTCGGACCGTCTGCGCTGTCAGGGCGGAGCGGCTCAGAGCGCTCGCCTGCGCAAGGCCCGCAAGAAAGCCCGCGTTGAATGTGTCTCCTGCACCAACGGTGTCGACGACCTGCGCTGTCTGTGCAGGCAGGCTGAGGGTCTCGTCCGCAAAATAGGCCGTGGCCCCTTCGGAGCCTTTGGTCATCAGGATCACGGCAGGGCCCTGTTCGGAGGCCAGGAGACCCCGCGGATCGTCTGTTCCAGTGATCCAATCCAGATCTTCATCGGACACTTTCACGACATCGGCATGGGCCAGCATCTCGGTCAATCGTGCGCGGTAGCGCGCCTCATCCGTGATGAAGGCAGGGCGGATATTGGGGTCGATCATGACAAGCCGCGATCCGGCGCGGCTGCACAGAGCGGCGTAGGTATCTGCGGCGGGTTCGGACACGAGCGAGATCCCACCAAAGAAAAGCGCGCCTGTGGATGTGGGCAAAATCGGGAGATCTGCTTCCGTGAGGCTGCGACCTGCGGTGTTCTCATCATAAAACGCATATGTCGCGTGACCGTCCTTGAGGGTCACGAAAGCCAGCGTCGTGGGAGCTGCGCTGCGCGGGCAAAGCGCGTGATCCACATTGGATGCGTCAAGAGCCGCACAAAGCTGCTGGCCGAAGAGATCTGTTGACAAGCCACCAAAATAGCCGGAAGGCGCACCAAGCCGGCCCAAGGCAATGGCTGTATTGAACACAGCACCGCCTGCCGCTGGCAGAAACAGATCCCCTTCAGCGCTTTCGCGCGGCAACATGTCGATAAGCGCTTCACCGCAGCACAGGATCATCGCAATAAACCCCTCAAAAATGTTTGCGCAAACATGATGTGCGTTGAGCGAATTGGCAAGGCGCATTCGAAGTTGCGGCATGTCAAAGACAGGGACTGTGGCATTGGCTAGAATAGGCATGACAACAGACAAAGGGAGCACGGCGTGTTTGTTTTGTTGTCGAACCGTGAAATTGAGCGCTCAATGGCCAACGGGAGGGCTCTGGCGCCGCGTCGAGGGGGCGGGGCGCCAGTTTCCATAGTTATTTCCGCGACAGTCAGTTTTGCAGGATTCAACTTTGAAGCGCGATTGTGTAGCCGATGATGGCTGCAATGAGCAGTCCGGCCAGGGTGGCCAGTGTAATCTTTAGCGTGGACCAGGGCCGCTCACCCTGAACCCGGCCTGTCCGCCCGTTGACGACAAAGCGATAGGTCGTGCCGCGATATTTGTAGGCGGCGAGCCAGACCGGCAACAAGACGTGCTTGAACGTGACATCGCTCAGGCGCGTGTCGATGTCGTGGATACGCTGGCGATCTCCGCCGATGTCAAAGCGCACATCGCGCGCGATGGTGGCGTCCATGATGGCGCGGGCCTCGGTAAATCCCTCATCGAGGGGCACCTGATAACCTTCGGCGCGAAAGCCCGCCAGAAATTCCGGGCGATAGGGCTCCATGGCCGTCAGATCCCATGGCTGCAGCCCATCGGTGAAGCGTTTGGGCAGTGAGCGGGAGGCCAGCACGACCACATCGTCGAAAAACCGCGCCACACGTCCCGAGACACGGCGCCAGCGCACCTTGGCCACCTGCACACGCTCGCGCTTGCCATTTCGGGTCACCGTGCGCGTCTCGTAGTAGACCGTGCCGCGCTCGCCTGCGTAGCGTGATTTCGTCTCAGCGTCGAAGGTCCAGTAGGGCACGTATATGCCCTGCATCTTGCGCCCCTTGCGCGCGTAGTCCTGCAGGCCATTGGGCGCGAACCAGAGCGAGCCCAGCCACTCCGACATGGCCGATTTCGCGGCGCGCTCATCGAGGGCAAAGGGCAAGAGCCCGCGCGGCTTGATGTGACGATGGGTGCCGGTATCAACGACAACTGGTGTAGCGCAGAAGGGGCATTCCCTCGCGTGCAGATGCGGATCAAACTCGACCTGTGCCGCACAATTGGGGCAGGAGGAGACCCGCGTTTCCTCCATTTCGAAGTCCGGAAGATCGGCATTGAGCGCTTCCGCGAGGTCGAGCTCTTTGATCGCGCGTCCCGCCCAGGGCCCCGCTTCGATCGAAGCTGCGTTGCCGCAATGATCGCATATGAGGCCGTTGGTTTCAGGATCGAACCGATAATCCGCGCCGCATTGATCGCAGGGGAAGCGATGTTCGGTGATCGGGCTCTCGGCAGGCAGGGTCATGTGTGATCTGGCATTGTGCGGTTTATGTCATGTCAGCTGGGGGCTTTGCCCCCGACGCCCGCGTGGCGGGCGTCTCCCCCAAGGTATTTGAGGACAAAAGAAGAGTGGGTTCCTGCGCTTTTTGCCCGTGTGGTCAGGCACCGGGGGGCGGGGGCGGCAGGATGGTGAAAAGCTGCGCCAGTTCCATGACGTCTCCGGCGCGCATCCAGCCGTCCTGTCCGGCTGTCCAGACATAGGTCTCGCGCGTGAGTTCTCCCTCGGCAGCCATGCGCCCGAGCTTGGCCTTGGAAAAGGGGCCCGTGGTCTGTCCGTTTTCAGCGATGTGCCAGACATGCTCCACCGGGGGCGGGGGCGGGGCGATCGCCGCGGGTTGTGGCGCGGCGTTGACCGCGCTCCAGGGGCCACTGGCTTGATTGGCGATTTGCATTCCCATGGCCGCACCCATGCCTGCCTGGATCGCGCCAGCACCTGCACCATCGCGCCCAAGCGCTTCGGCGGTTTGGAACTGCATGTATTCGCCCAGATTGCCGATCACACCCATGGAAGAGCGTTTGTCCATCACCTCTTCCACCGCAGGCGGCAGGGAGATGTTTTCGACATAAAGCTCCGGGAGCGAGAGGCCATATTGTGCCAGCTGCGGCTCGATTTCGCGCGCCACAAGCTGGCCCAATTCGCGGGTGTTGGCGGCCATGTCCATCACGGGGATCCCGGCCCGGGCGATGGTGCGGGAGAATTCCTGCACGATGATGTTGCGGATCTGGTAGGAGATCTCGTCCATTGTGAACTCGCCGTCGGTGCCCACGATCTCCACGAGGAAGCGCGCGGGATCGGTGACGCGGACACTATAGGTTCCGAAAGCGCGCAGGCGCACGGGACCAAACTCGGGATCGCGGCAGATGACAGGGTTTTTCGTGCCCCATTTGAGATTTTGAAAGCGGGTGGTGTTGACGAAGTAGATCTCGGATTTGAAGGGCGAGCGAAATCCGTGGTCCCAATGATTAAGCGTCGTCATGATGGGCATGTTATTGGTCTCGAGCATATAGAGACCCGGGGTGAAGACGTCGGCCAGCTGGCCTTCATGCACGAAGACCGCGGCCTGACCCTCGCGAACCGTCAGCTTGGCGCCGTATTTGATCTCGTGGCCTTCGCGTTCAAACCGCCAGACCATTGTATCGCGCGAGTCATCGACCCAGTGGATCACGTCGATGAATTCACCGGACAGAAAATCGAAAATACCCATGGTGGTCTCCTTGCCCTCGTTTTTGGGCCTTGCATGTCTGGTGCGCCGGGGTTGCGGCGCGGTGTGTGTCAGCTGTCTGTCTCGCCCATCAGCTCAGCAGCGACGCGCCGGATGATCGGGCGGGCCTCTTGCAGGCTCATGCCCGGGCGCAATGCGGGGGTGTAGAGAATGCGCAGCAATTTCTCGTCGTGGGATGTCAGCAGAGCAAACTCATCATCGTCATTGAAGATGGAGGGGCGCGCCAGCGGGCTGTCATTGGCCAGCCCCAACCCTTGGGCGATCTCTTCGTGAACGCAGGAGCGGCGCAGCAGATTGGGGTGCTCTGTCCGAATGAGCGCGATGGCGCGCGCGTAATCATAACTGCCCGATGCGCCGGAAAAGGCAATCACGAGGCAATGAATATCGCGCGGCAGGTTACGAAAGATGTTGAGCGCCGTTTCGTTGATATTGGGTACAATTGCGCGGATGCGACCGGGTAGGGCGGGGGCATCGTCCTCTGACATATACAACACATGGAAATTGGGCGCGGTATCATCAAGGCTCATGGGGTGGCCCGTCAGACGGGCGAGCCGGGCCACGTACCGCGCGACCTCCGCGCGATCTGCGGCGCGGGTTTCTTCCGGCACGCGCGCGCCGAACTCGACGCCAAACCGAATGGGGACGCTCCATTTCTTGAGCCGCCCGATCTCCCCACGCGCCGCCGTAAGCCCTGCGCCCCGCTGGTATTCATCGTAGAAGGCAATGCGCTCGAAATTCTCCATGAGAATGCGGGCATCGTAGGATGTATCGACCCCGCCGCCATCAGTGCGCAACAGGCCTTGCGCGACGAGGCGGGCTTCCAGCCGGGTAAAATAGCTCGCCAGGGCCTGAGACTGGGCCGAGGGCCGAACCACTGTGGGGGCAGGGGGCGGTGGCGGCGGCACAAGCGCCGCCGGGCGCTCGGGCGGCACCGGAACGGGATCAACGTTCTGAAATATCTGGCAGCCCGAGAGCGCCAGCGTTGCCGCCAGCGCGCCCAGATGCCTATGCCAAGTCCTGCGGGTCAATCAGGCACGCGGAACGGAAGTGGCGGCCGTGTCACCCACGCCGTCGCGGCGCGCTTTGGCCGACGCCAGCGTATCGCGCAGCTCGGCTTCCATCTTCTTGAGCTCTTCCTCGGCGGCCGCACGGCGCGCCTTGCCTTCGTCGGCAATCTGCAAGCTCTCGTTGATGGTCCCGATCAGATCGGCATTGGCCTGTTTGACGGCCTCGATATCAAAGACGCCCCGCTCCATTTCCTCGCGGATCATCTTGTTGCTGTCGCGCAGGTTCTTGGCGTTGGACGTCAGCAGCTCGTTGGTCAGGTCATTGGCGTCGCGCACGGCGGCAGCGGCCTCGGCGGAGCGTTGGATCGTGACGGCTTGCGCCAGCTGCGTCTCCCAAAGGGGAACTGTGTTGACCAGCGTCGAGTTGATCTTGGTTACGAGGCTCTTGTCGTTTTCCTGCACCAGACGGATCGAGGGCAGCGATTGCATTGTGACCTGCCGCGTCAGCTTGAGGTCATGGACCCGGCGTTCCAGATCATCGCGCGCGGCGCGCAGATCGCGCAGCTCTTGCGCCACCATGACCTGATCGTTCTCGGCCGCGGCCTGCACTTGGGCGTCCTTGGCGGGGATGGTGTCTTCATCCAGCACGCGTAGCTTTTCTTCGCCGGCCGAGATGTAGAGCGCCAGCTCGTCATAGAAGGCGAGGGTTTTCTCGTAGAGCATGTCGAGCGATTTGATGTCCTTCAAAAGGACGTGCTCGTGGCGCAGGAGGTCTTCCGTGATATTGTCGATCTGGCCCTGCACCTTTTCGAACTTCGCAGTGAACTTGGCAAAAGGGGCTGCGCGCCCGATGAGCTTTTCCCACCAGGAGCGTTCTCGGCGCACATCCAGCTCGGAGACGGAAAAGCCACGGATCGTGGTGACGATACCGCGCAGACTGTCGCCTGCCGGGCCAACGTCCTTGTTGCGCACGTCCTGCAGCATGGCCTGCGAGATTTCCTGAAGCTCGGCTTGAGCAGCAGAGCCAAACGACACGATCGATTGCGTGTCGGCCATGTCAATCTCATCCATGCGCTTCTTGATTTCGCTGCCCACGGGGGCGGGCGCTGCGGCCAGCGGTACGATCTCAGTCGATGGCTCCGGCAGAACCACTGCACTCACTTCTTCGACCATGGCCAGCGCTTCGGCCGCTTTTTGACGAACATTCTCACCCATTGGTTTTCCCCTTACGCGTTATCAATCCAGACGCACGCCTTCGCGGCTCAAACGGTCGCGCAATACGTCAATTTCAATCGCCAGATCAGCATTGCTGTCGGAGAGCAATTTGGCCGTCTTGGCGATGTAGTTTTCTTCCATATCCGTGAGCAGCATCATGTAATCGCTGCGCGCCTTGGCATCACCCGAGCGCGCGAAGATGTCGGCGAATTTGACGGACGCATCTCGCGCCCCCATGAGGTAGACGCCGAGATAGCGCCGCGCCGCCGTCAGATCGCGCGGATCCTCTTCGACGGTGCGCAGCATCTCCCGCACGCTGCCCGCAAAACGCTCGACGCGGGCTTCCACCTGGCGGTCCTGCGCGCGGCGCACGGCGTCGGCCATCTCCCGCAGGTAGGCTTCTGCTTCATCGACAACTTTTGCGACGCGGTCCTGTTGGAACTGGTCGACCCCTTCCGCGCCCTTGTCGCGCAGCGGGTCCAGCCCGAAAGCCGTGATGTGCAGCGCTGTGGTGATGATGCCGTAGAGCGCCGCAGCGCTCAGTGACACATCGTGCGCGCTGGCGGCCAGAAATGTCCCCACGCCCACGAGGCCCGCGCCGAAAATCTTGCGCGGGATGGCGGGCCGCTTGGCCACTTTGCGGGCGTGATAGGCGTCTTCCGCCTTGAGGCCTTCGCGCGTCAGCCATGCGGCAATGGTCCAGACGCCTGCGCCCAAAAGACCAATGGCGAGGCTGTTGGCGCCATCCCAGAAGGTTGTCGCAATCAGCACAATCGCGGGAATGAACAAAATATTAGAACGTGCGCCCACCGGACTGACGCGGGCCCGGCTCCGTGGGCGTGCAGGTCCAGTCGCGGATGCCGAAGACGACCTGTCGCCGTCGGGTGAATATTTGCCGCCGTAGCGTTGCGCCATCACCCTTCTCCCAACGCGCCGGAGGCGACGCCAAACATCGCCGCGATGAGAACGGCGTAGGCTACTTTCTGAATTGCATTGAGGCGCGGATGGGCGCGCTCCGCGCCAGCGGCGCTTTTGCTCGACAGCGCAACGACCATGCTGACCACCGCCAGTGCGGCACCCGCCACCAACAACAGTAGCAATAGTCTCGACATGTCGTGTCCGCCCCCGCGTAGTCCCTTTGATCAGGCTAGCCTATGGCACGAAAGCTTGCCAGCCCGGATCGGCAGTCTCTTGCCCATCAATGCCTACATAAGAACCGCGCGGCTGGGTTTTAGGGGGAAAGCGCTGCGCAAAGACTCATTTTCGACGGCGCACGGGCTTGGGGCGGTCGGGCTTGGCCCCTTCCAATCCCAGCTGATCGCGCAGCACGCGGCCGCGCACTTCCTGCACGTCGCCGGGTTTGAGTTGACCCAGTTGAAACGGCCCGTAGGAGACACGGATCAAGCGGTTCACATTGAGGCCAATGTCCTGCATGGCGCGCCGGATCTCGCGATTTTTGCCTTCACGCAGGCCAACGGTCAGCCAGGCATTGGCCCCTTGCTGGCGATCGAGAGTGACGACCATGGGCTGAAAGTTGGTCCCGTCCACGGTGATGCCAGTGCGCAGGGGCTCCAGGCGGGCATCGGTCGGCCGGCCATTGACACGCACGCGGTATTTGCGGAGCCAACCGGTGGACGGCAGCTCAAGGCGGCGTTTGATTCCGCCGTCATTGGTCAGAAGGAGCAAGCCTTCAGAGTTCAAATCCAGCCGCCCGACACTCATCACGCGCGGCAGGTCTTCGGGCAGATCGTCATAGATCGTGGGGCGGCCTTGCTCATCTCTCGTCGTCGTTACCAGACCCGAGGGCTTGTGATAAAGCCACAACCGCTCACGTTCTTTCTCGCCCAATTCCTTGCCATCAACCGCGATCCGATCCCTGTCCGTGACGTTGAGTGCCGCGCGTTCGATCACCTTGCCATTCACGGAAACCCGCCCTGCAAGGATCATACGCTCGGCTTCGCGGCGCGAGGCCACACCCAGCCGGGCAAGCACCTTGGCAATGCGGTCTCCGGGAGGCGTCTGTTGGGACATCGTTGCAATCCATTTTTCAGCTTGGGCATGCGCCGCGCTCTCTGGCAAGAGCGTTGCCCATTCGCTACCCGCTTGCGCGTCAGGGCACAAGCATGCAGGAGAAGACATGACCTTTCGCTCACATATGGACCTGGCGCTTGCCGAGGCGCGCGCGGCGCAAGCACGTGGCGAAGTTCCTGTGGGGGCTGTGCTGGTGTCGCCGGACGGGCGCATCGTTGCGCAAGCGGGCAATCGGACCCGGGAATTGTCTGATCCCACGGCGCATGCCGAAGTTCTGGTTCTGCGCGCGGCCTGTGCAGCAATTGGTTCAGAACGACTGCCCGGCTTTGATCTTTATGTCACGCTTGAGCCTTGCACGATTTGCGCAGGCGCGATTGCTGCGGCGCGAATTGCGCGGCTCTATTACGGCGCGAGCGACCCCAAATCCGGGGGGGTGGCCCATGGTGCGCGGGTCTTCTCGCATCCGCAGGCCCATCATGTGCCGGAGATCTATGACGGGATTGGCGCGGAGGCCTCTGCGTCTCTCTTGAAGCAGTTTTTCGCGGAGCGGCGCTCATGAAGCCCCGTGTGATCCTGTTTCACAAGCCTTTCGGAGTCCTGTCGCAATTCACCGACGAGGGTTCGGGGTATCCGACGCTGGCGGATTATATTGATGTCCCTAAAGTCTATGCGGCGGGGCGGCTGGATCGCGACAGTGAGGGGCTTTTGGTTCTGACCGATGATGGCAAGCTGCAAGCGCGCATCGCCAGTCCGAAATTCAAAAAGTCCAAGGTCTATTGGGTCCAGGTCGAGCGCATTCCCGATGACGCGGCTTTGGAGGCGCTGCGGCGCGGTGTTGTCCTCAAGGACGGCAAGACGCGTCCCGCCAAAGTGCGCCGCATGGAGGCGCCAAGCCCCTTGTTTCCGCGCGACCCGCCCGTACGGTTTCGCAAGTCCGTGCCCGATTGCTGGCTGGAGCTGACAATCACGGAAGGCAAGAACCGACAGGTGCGTCGTATGACGGCCCACGTGGGCCACCCGACCCTGCGTCTCATCCGTGCACAAGTGGGCGATTGGCATCTGGGTGGTTTGCGCCCGGGGGAGTGGCGTGAGGCCTGAGCCTCAGCCTTGCGTTTTGACGCTGAGATCCTGCGCATGGGCATCTACCAGACGCTGGATCATCGGGGCAAAGTGCCAAAAGTCCGGCGTTTCCATGTCCGGCCGTTTGCCTGCATCATCAAGATAGCGCACGGCGATGATCTTCTCGAGATTGGGGTTCTGCTCAAAGACGGCGACTTCCTCGGCCGTCATGGGGCCGCCTTGCAGATTGAGCGAATGCACGGAGGCCTCCGAGAGCCGCGCGGCATACTCGGGCCGCGTCGCACAAAGATAGCGTTTGGCGGCCACATGGTAGCGCACGCAATCGGTCACGACGCTGGGCAGAAACTGTTCCAGAACTTGAGCGCCCGCGTCCTCGTGATGCCGGTCTTCGGTGTCATTCATGCTGAATGTGCCGAATTCGCTCGTGAAATGCCCGATGTCGTGCAGCAAGGCGCTGACGATGATCTCCTCGGATTGTCCGCTCTGCTCGGCCATGGTGGCCCCTTGCAGCATGTGCTGGCCCATATTGACGGGCTCCCCGAGATATTCCTCCGCGCCACGGCGATCAAAGATGGATCCCAGGAACGCAACGATTGTCTCCCGTGTCAGCGTGACGTCAGCTTGCTTCATGCGGCTCCCTCCGCAGCGGCGGCGTGTATCATGGCCTCATAGGTCGAGCGCAGCCCGTCCATGTCCGCATAACAGCCCTGAAGCCAGCGCGTCCCCGTGCCGGAATAGCCCTTCCGGGCATGCAGCACCCGCGTGTTGTCCACGATGAAGGCCTCGCCGGGCTCCAGCCGGAAGGTCACTTCCATCTGCGGATCATCGATGATTTCGCCAAGCCGCCGGTAGGCCTCATAGAAGAGGGCCATTTTCTCGAAGGGAATATCTGTCGGCGCGGCCATGGAGCGATTGTTGAACCGCACGGCGCGCAAAGTGCCATCCGGGTCCAGCTCGATCATCGGCTTGCGGGCCTTCAGGCACACCCCTTTTTCGCCCGCAAATTCAAAGCGCGCGGCATGGTCGGCCAGAACGTCGAAATAGGCGGGGTTTTCCTCTCGCAAGCGCAAGGCGGCGGCAAAACCATCCACGACCATGTTCTCCCCGCCCGCCGCAGAGCTTTCGAGGCAATAGAGCACTTGAACCGTTGGGACAGGATCGCGGTAGGGGTTGTCGGTATGGGCCTGCAGGCCCAATCCCGTGTAGGCCAGATTGGTCGGGTTCACCTCGGTTCTTACCTCAAAAAGGCGTCCGTAATTTGTCTCGCGCACATAGCCAAACAAATCCACGACATCGAAGAGCGCGCCTTCGCGCCGCGGGCCACCGCTGAGCTTGGCAAAGCCCAGCCGCGTGATCTCACCCAGCCAATCGCGCAGGGCAGCTCCACGCTGTGTGAGCGCGCTGTACTCTTCCACGGGCACGTCATGTTGCAGCGTATTGTCCCAAGTGGTCACACCCTCGGGCAGCGCGCCTCGCTGCGCGCGCTGCGCATTGTCATAGGCATGGCGCTCCAACCATGCGACATCGAAGCGAATGGTCTTGTTTTCCGGCGCAAACGTAAGGTCAATGTCATCGCCGCAGGGAACGGCTGCACTGATATGGGTATTGGCTGGCACGTCCCGCAAGGTAATCAGCCTTTGCCCGTTGCTGACTGCGCGCGTGTCGGGGTCTGTCGCATTGTCGCGCAGCCAAATCGCATGAAATCGCGTCTGCCGTGCGCCGTTTGTGATCGTGAGCACGTCACCCGCCGGTGTCAGGCTTACCTCAGCCATCTTGTGTCCCTCTTCCCAAATGTTTTGAGCGGGAGCCTGCCATGCCCGGGCTTCTGTGGCAAACGCTGTGACTTGCCTCACGCGGCACCCATCGGCCCGTGTGACGTTCTTCGCAGTCTTTAGCGTTTGCTCTGCGTGAGAGCGCATGGGTCTGTCTTGTCAGAACTTGCGCTTCTGATCGCGCTGCTGTCGGGGCGTCTCGGAACGGAGATAGTAAAAGTGCCACCGGTGTCGATGGTCATGCGCCGACTGCGTCTTGGCGCCATTTGATTTGTTTGACTAAGAAAGACAGATGTGCCGCCGAAAGGCCGGTGCGCTATCGCGCGGCGTTGAGCATCGCATCCGGGTCTCCCGACCAACACGGCCTATCCCATGACGCGGCGTCCCGTATTTTCATTGTCGCAAAAATCGCCATCCCATCTCAATCAGGGCCTGTCGAAAACAGGTTGAGAAGAACACTCTGACGTGTCGTCACACTTGCCGCGCGGGGTCACCGGATGGCCAGACCATCCGCATCAAAGAAGTGTACCCGCTCTGCCGGGAACCCAAGCCCCACTCTCTCGCCCGGTGCCAATTGCGTTTCTCCCGAAACCCGGACCGTCACCTGACCCAAGGCACCGCAATCGAGAATGATGAAACAATCCGCGCCAAGGTATTCGACCACGTCAATCGTGCCATCAATCGCGCCATCGCCCGCCGGGCCAACCTCGATATGTTCCGGCCTGATGCCCAGATGGGTCGCCGCGCGCGCGCCGGAATAAGCCATGCCGCGCCCACCAGCGAGCGAGACCTCACCCGCCTGCGTCGCGCAGGGCATCACATTCATCTTTGGTGAGCCAATGAACTGCGCGACAAAGAGGTTGGCCGGGCGCTCATACAGCTCTCGGGGCGTCCCGACCTGCGCAATCGTGCCGAATTCCAGTACGACGATCTTGTCGGCCAATGTCATGGCTTCGACCTGATCATGGGTGACGTAGATCATTGTCGAGGCGAGGTTCTGGTGCAGCTTCGCAATCTCGTATCGCATCTCGACGCGCAGCGAAGCATCCAGATTGGACAAGGGTTCATCAAACAAAAACGCCGTTGGATCGCGCACGATAGAGCGCCCGATGGCCACACGCTGACGCTGGCCACCGGAGAGATCCTTGGGGCGGCGCTCGAGGTAGTCCTCGAGTTTGAGCACCGCTGCTGCGCGGTTCACCTTTTCCTCGATTTCCGCCTTGGGTGCGCCCGCAGTTTTGAGCGAAAAGCCCATGTTTTCACGCACTGACATATGCGGGTAAAGCGCGTAGCTTTGAAACACCATCGTCAGGCCGCGCTTGGCAGGCGGCTCAGGCGTCACGTCGCGGCCATCGATGAGGATTTCACCGCGTGAGGTTTCCTCAAGACCGCCGATCATGCGCAGCAGCGTTGATTTTCCGCAGCCCGACGGGCCCACGAAAATGACAAACTCGCCATCATGAATCTCCAGATCGACACCCTTGATCACCTGGACATCGCCGAACCATTTTTCGACGGCCTTCAACTGGATCGCGCCCATCAGAGGCCTCCTTTTGACGGCGAGGCCCAGCCCAGCCAGACAGCGGCGGTCCAGGTAAAGGTCCCACCTCCCGCAGCATCGCCTGTGATCGGGTCAAAATATTCCGCAAAGCCATGCCGCGTGATGAGATTTGCCGTGGACTGGCGCAGCGCTGCGCCGCGCGTCTCATGGCCCATCTCGGTGAGGCCGAAGCCAATCAGGGCATTCATGATGCCCCAGGTGGGGCCGCGCCAGTATCGTTTCGCGTCAAACCTGTCGGATGAGGGATCATGGCTTGGCACAGGGTAGTCGCACAGCCCGGCAATGCGATCATATTGTGTAATCATCTCTGGCCGATCAATCCCGCCGTACCAACACAGGAAAGACGCATTGGACACGCAGCCCGCCCATTTGCCCGAGCGCACGTCCCGCGCATCATAACAGGCTAGCTCAGGGTTCCAGAGCGTTTCGGCCCCGGCTTCCAATATGGCGATGTCTCGCTCGATGTCAGAGATATCTTCACCAAGGCGCGCGCCAATATCCGCAAGATCCCGGTGCGCGCGCAGGAGGATGAACGTCATGGTGGGATCAGCCACACGGAACGGGTTTTGGTCGAGCAATTGCGCTTCGTCCCATTGCAGGCGGCGCCCCAATTGCACGAGCCAGATATACCTATCGTAATCGTATTTCGTGGGCCGCATCGCGGGATCTACGTGACTTGTGTCGCGGCGCGTGTACTCGCCGACGCCTTCGGGGTTGATCCCGGCCATGGCGCCGTCCCAGTCGGGCGTATTGTCCCGGCCCGCCTCCCAGGGATGCGTGATGCACACAGCACCCCGGTCCAGCCGCCAGCGCATGAACCATTGATGCCACCGTTTCATCTTGGGAAAGAGCCGTGCGATCGCGGCGCGCCCCGCATCGGGGTCCATCTCAAACATCCGCTTTGCAAAACTTGCCGCGACGGGCGGCTGAGAGATCCCTGAGGAGGCAACAGGTCCAATGCCGCCCCAGACATCCGGACCCGGGAAATATCCCGGATCAGGCTTGTGGAAGAGGATATGCGGCACCATGCCGTTCTCCCATTGTCCGTCAAAGAGTGTCTCTATCTCTGTCCAGGCGCGCTGAATGTCGAAATGGGCAAATCCATAGGCCGCGAAGGCGCTGTCCCAATTCCATTGATAGGGGTAGAGCCCGGCCGTGGGCACCGTGTAGCCGCCGCGATCGTTGCCGCGCAGAATGGCCCGGGCTTGCTCATCCATAGGTGTGGCGTTCATCGTGTTCATCCTTTGACACTCCCGGCTGTCAGGCCCTTTGTCATGAATTTCTCAAGCCCCAAAAACAGCACCATGACAGGCACTGTCGCGATGACAGCACCGGCCATGAGATGTTCGCGGGGGATTTCGGAAGAGTTCAGCATCGCAACCCCGCGGGTCAGCGTGAACTTTGAGGGATCGTCCAGCAACATGAACGCGAGCAGGAACTCATTCCAGGCGATCATGAAGACATAAAGCGAGACCGAAGCCAGCGCCGGCAAGGCGAGAGGCAGGGTGATTTTCCATATGACTTGCAAGCGGTTGAGGCCGTCCATCAGCCCCGCTTCTTCGACCTCTGCCGGCAAACCGCGAAAGTAGCCCTGCAACATGTAGAGCGCGACAGGGATGGTCGTGACCGGGTAGATCAGCACGATCCCCAGAACAGTGTTGCGCAACCCCGTGACCGAAAACGCGATATAGATCGGCAGCGCCAGAACGATCATGGGCACCATGTAGATCAGCAGGATTGAGCGGGAAAACGCTTTGCGGCCCGAAAACTGTAACCGCGCCACCGCATAGGCGCCGGGGATGGAGAAGGCCAAGGTAATGAAAACCGTGAGCACGGAGACGTAGAAACTCGTCCACATGTAGGTGCCAAAGTTGAAGTCGCGGAAGAGCTCCTCATAGCTGCGAAACAAGCCCCAGCCCTTGCCCCAGTCGAGCGAGAAATCGAGCGGGTTTTGCAGCAAGGCCGATTGGGATTTCAGCGATGTCATCACCATGACGTAGAAGGGGATCAGGACAATGGCCGTAAAGAAGATATAGCCAAAACCCGTCAGGAAGCGGATCCAGGCCTCCTCCATTTCGTGTCGGCTCATAGCGCCAAAGGGCGCACCGCGCATGATCGCCAGGCTCGACCAGGCCATGATCAGCGCCAGCGACACCGCGGCGAAGATCTCAGTGGTCAGGCTGCTCTGCATGGCCATCGGGCCGATGCCTGCATAGGTGGTGACAAAGGTCAGGATCGAAATCGCGCCAAGCCGGGCCTTCTCGCCTATCTCCAAAACCGCGATCAATCCAAGCGCCGCGCCGATCACAAGCGAGATTGTCAAAACAGGCCGGAACGCATCCCCCGTCGCAAAGGACATTGTGATGGCTGTCGTCGTGGCCAGAATGAAAAGCCACAAAGCGCCAATCAAAGGGCCGGTGACATAGCCGTAGCGTAGATGTCTCATAGACCTTCCTCTCGGCTGATGAACCTGAAGAAGAAAAAGCTGAACCCGATGAGACAGGCAAAGATGACCACAGCCACCGCTGCGCCCGCACCGATATTGGAGACGGCAAAGGCCTGCTCGTAGACATTCACCGTCAACGTGCGCGTCCCGGCATTGCCGCCTGTCAAAAGGAAGATGTCGTCGAACTTGTTGAACGTCCAAATGAAGCGCAGCAGGAACAGGACAGACAAGATCCCCAAAAGCATCGGCAGGCTGAGATACCAGAACTTCTGGAACGGCGACGCCCCGTCCATATCCGCCGCCTCATACATATCGCTGTCGATGCTTTGCATCCGCGCAAGGATGAACAGGAACGACAGCGGGAAATACCGCCAGATCTCGAAGACCGTGACCATAATGAGGGCCAGCGGGCGCTGACCAAAGAAGTTGATTGCCTCAGACGTCACTCCCATCTGCAACAAAAGCGCATTGGCCGAGCCCGAGAAGGGGTCAAAGAGGTTCACCCATGTAAAGGCCACAGCGATGACCGGGGCGACGTAGGGAAACAGGTAAAGCCCGCGCAGGATGCCCTGTCCGCGAAAGCTCTTGTTGAGCAACATGGCCGCAAAGAGGCCCATGATGATGGCGCCCAATGTGCCAAACACCGTGTAGAAAATGGTGACCCAGATCACGGTCCAGAACTCTTCGCCGTTAAAGATCCGGGCAAAGTTCTCGAGGGTGAATTCTGCGTTGGTGAGAATCGAGGAGCCGCTGCCCGTCAGCGCTGGCTCTGACCCCTCGACGGCCTCTTCGGCCGCGTCTTCGCTCATGCCATCGGCGAGCATCACCGGAATGCGCAAACGCTCGTTGTAGCGCGCGGGCAAGGTGCCCAGATCACAGTTCAACGCCGCGCCGGACAAGCTGCACATTTCGGGAAGCGCGCCCGTCACAACGACCTCCGGCGGGATCTCGTCGCGGATTGTGACACCTGTAAGTTCCACATCCTGGCTGGAGTTGCGAAGACGATATTCGATGCGCATTTCGTCGCCCGAGCCGCGCAGGCTCTCGCGCAGAATGGGGGCAGGTGGACGCAGGTCCGCCAAGCCTATGGGTTTGAAACTGATCCAGAAAATCGCGAGCAACGGCAGGATCACGACCAGCGAGACGATCGAGATTGTGGGCAACAGCAACGACCACGCCAAACGCGCTTCGCGTTTTTGCAGCGGGCCCGTGCCTTTGGGTGGGGAGGCTGTTTGCATATCAATCGCTCTCGAAAAGGGCTGATCCGCCCCGGACATCTGCCGGGGCGGACGGTTTTTGACTTACTCGATTGCGCCCAGTTGCTCGTTCATCGCGGCCACAGCGGCTGCGGCGTCGATCTCACCGTCGATGAACTGACGCACAACGCGGTTGATGACCTGGCTGTTGATCATCTTGGAGGCGAGGCCCAGCTGACCCTCGGCCACACCCCAGCGCTGGGCCACGTCGAGGCCGCCAACGATCTCGTCGATCATGGCTTGCTCATAAAGCTCACCCAGAGGCGCTTTGCGGTCCACGCCGACAGGCAGTTTGGCCCAGGCTTCCGAGAATTTCGCGGGTTCCTCAGCTGTGCCCCGACGCACTGGGAACTTGCCCTCAGGCGCGATGGAGAGCGTCTGGGTATAGCCCTCATCCATGGAGAATTTCACGAAATCCATGGCTGCATCGGTGTCGGCATCATTGGTGATCCCGAAGTAGCGCACATCACCCCAGGCTGCGCCATCGGGGTTGGAAGGGCCGGAGAAATTGGTCACGATACCGGTCTTGGAGGCCAGCTCGGAAGAGGTGGGGTCATCGTTGATCGTGGGCGGCGCGCTGTCGCGCAGACCGGCCAGTTCATCGAGGATGAAGGGCGACCAGATGATCATCGCGGCCTGACCCGCGAAGTAGAGCTCGCGCGATTGCTGCCAGAACAACTCACCGGGAGGGGAGGCCTCAGCGATGGCCTTGTAGAATTCCAGCACTTCGGTGGTGGCGGCGAGATCAAGCTCCGCCGCGCCCTCTGCATTCACGGGCGAGACGCCATTGGCGAGGAACACATGCTCCAGCACCTGGCTCATGAAATTCTCGTCAACCTTGGTTGCGGCCACAAAGCCATACATTTCTGGCGGGTTATGCAACTTTTCCAGCGCTGCCAGAACATTGGCGTAAGAGGTTGGCGCTTCGAGACCTGCCTCTGCAAACTTATCGGCGCGGTAAACGAGCATCTGCGTCCAGCCATCCACAGGCACGGAGGCCACACCGCCATCAACGGCCGCCATGGCAAGCGGTCCGGGGGCGAAGGTGCCTTCGCCCAGCCCTTCGACAACTTCCGTTGCCGCTTCGGTATCGAGGATGCCCGCTTCGGCCCATGGCAACGCGTATTGCAGCGGATGGTAGATCACATCGGGCAGATCGCCTGCGGCGAAGGCGGCGGTTGCCCGTGTGCCCAGATCAGATTCCGTGACCGGGATGACCTCGACAGATGTGCCGGTTGCGGCTTCGAACTGGGCGGCCATATCTTGCTGTTTGGCCAGGCGTTCGGGCTGCTCTTCAGTTGTCCAGAAGCGGATCGTGTCGGCGCTGACGCTGCCCGCGATAAGGGCAAGCGCAAGCGCGGTGGACGCGATCAGTTTCGCGCGTGTCTGATATGTCATTTTGGTTCCTCCCATTGGACATCAGAATTCAGTTTTGCTTTGAGCCGTGCCGCCAACGCGTCCGAGGTCAGGCTCGGGGGCCGGTCTGATCCACGTTCGATCAAGGTGGCCGGGGCCAGTTCGCGGAGATCCTCGGGCGCTGCACCGCGGATGCGCGCAATGAGCAAATGCGCCAGCCGTTCCCCGGCTTGCCGTGAATTGACGGAAAAAGTGGTCAGCCCCGGGTCTGCATAAGCACCCTCGGGCACACCGTCATAGGCCATGACTGACACTTCCTGACCGATCCTCAGCCCCAAGGCGCGCGCCGCAGCATAGGCGCCAAGAGCGGCGCGATCGACGGCAAAGACGAGGGCGGTTGGGGGCTGCTCCATCTCCAAAAGGGCGTGTGTCGCCGCGGCGCCTTCGCGCGTGTTCATGGCGACGGGACCAATAAGCGCGGGATCGAACGCGAGACCCGACGCCTCCAAGCCTTCAAGGTACCCCTCAATGCGCAGCTTGGAATACGTGTACTGCTGACCGCCCGGGATATGGGCAATACGCCTGTGCCCCAGCGCGGCCAGCCGCGTCACCGCCGCGCGCATCGCATCCTCGCCCTTGATGTCATACCAGGCGCAGCCCCGGGGATCCGCCGTGCGACCAAACATGATGAAAGGCACACCCTGCGCGCGGAGCGTTTCAACGCGCCCGTCCTTGAGCAATGTCCTTGGCAGGATAAACCCATCCGCTTTGCGTTCGTCCACAAGACGGGACAGCGTGCTGCGTACTTCTTTTTCCGTGGGGGCCGTGGCGATTGTGACGGTCCAGTTCTCGGCGCTGGCGGCCTGTGTGACACCGGCAATGAAGTTGGCCAGAAAAGGACGCGCGCTGTCTTCGTCATCAACCTGAAGCACGAGCCCGAGCGAGCGCATCTGGCCTGTGCGAATGGCTTGTGCGTGGCTCAGCGGGCGATACCCCAGCCGTTCGGCCGCCCGGGCGATCCTGAGGCGCGTGGCCTCGGCAATATCAGGGTAGCCATTCAGAGCCCGGCTCACAGTGCTTTTCGTGACGCCCAGCTCACGTGCCACATCGGCAATCGTGACCCTTGCGCGCGCAGGATGCACCCTGTCCAAACCCGTGGCCGCTTTTGCGCTTTGCACGGTATGTCCTCCCATTGGCTGTAGAAGGAAATTCACGAAACCGGTTTCGGCAAGGGTTTTTTGCAAATTGGGCGCGCCTTGCGCAGAGGCTTCTAGCGGCGCAGACTCTCATCCTTGTCAAAGGTTCGGCCTTTTTGGGCAGTGTGCAGACGCGCCTTCCGCACCGGCAAACACCTTGTAGAAAAGGCGCTTGCGCATCGATGAGAACGCGAGACTATTGGAGGGTAGGATAGCTTGGGCGGCTGACTTTCAGATGCCTCAGGCGCACGGCGGGAGGTGTTCCCGTCGAGTTAAACTCAGTGTTCGCTGACGCTGAATTTCCGAGATGCCTTGCGTGATGCGAATCGCTCGGCCTGTCAGGAACTTGGCGAGACTGCCGGGCTTGATGCGCGGATCAGACCCACTTCGCCAAAGGCGGGAGAGACATCAGAACGGCGTTGGCGTCATGCCCGGTCTCGAGACCGAACTTGGTCCCGCGGTCGTAGACAAGGTTATACTCCGCGTAGAGCCCGCGATGGACCAGCTGCGCGTCTTTGTCGGCATCGGTCCAATCCTGCACCCGGCGCTTTTCGATCAGCGGCGTGAAAGCAGGCAGAAAGGCGCGGCCGATGTCTTGCGTGAGAGCGAAATCCGCCTCCCAATCCCCTGTGTTGTGGTCATCCATGAAGATGCCGCCGACGCCGCGCGCGCGGCCCCGGTGGGGGATGAAGAAATACTCATCCGCCCATTCCTTGAGCTTGGGATAGTAATCAGCGCCGTGAGGATCGAGATGAGCCTGTTGCTGCGCATGGAAATGAGCGGTGTCTTCGTCATATTCAAGACAGGGGTTGAGGTCAGACCCGCCGCCGAACCACCAGGCATGAGGTGTCCAGAACATGCGCGTGTTCATATGCACGGCAGGGCAGTGGGGGTTTTGCATATGCGCCACTAGGCTGATGCCCGAGGCCCAGAACCGTGGGTCATCCTTCATGCCCGGAATGCCCTTGCGCGCGGCCATGGCCATCTGGGCCCGTTCGCCCAGCGTTCCGTAGACAGTGGACACATTCACGCCGACTTTTTCGAAAACGCGGCCGCCGCGCATCACAGACATGAGCCCACCGCCCGCATCGCTGCCGTCATCAGAGGTGCGTTTCGTCTCGGTGACTTCAAAACGGCCCGCAGACGCCTCGGACAAGGGCCCATTGCTGTGGCTGTCTTCCAGATCTTCAAATGCAGCGACAATGTCATCGCGCAACTGCCGAAACCATGCGGCGGCGCGGGTTTTTTGTGTGTCGAACTGTTCAGTCATGGCATCTGTCCTGTTTGGTTGACACATTTCTAGCGCGCTTTTGTCTGGCGCGCCAGATGTGTCAATGCGCGGGGGCGCAGACAGGGTCGATCAGGGTGCGCCCGCCGTCGACCGTCATGATCTCACCGGTCACAAATCCTGCGCCATCCGAGGCGAGATATTGCACGGCCTCGGCCAATTCCGTGGGCGAGGCAATGCGCTGCAGCGGCGTATGCGTCTCGATTTCTTCGCGGAACGTGCTGTTGTCTTTGAGCGCTGTCTTCAGGGAGGCGGACATGACAGATCCGAAGGCCACGGCATTGACCCTGATGCGATGCGGCGCAAGGGCTACGGCTAGGGCGCGGGTCATTTGATCGAGCGCTGCGGCAGAAATCGAATAGCCCAGCAATTCCGGCTGTGTGCGGCGCGCGGCGATCGAAGAAATGTTGATGATTGCGCCCAGTTGCCCCTCTTCCTGATCCACGCCTTGCTTGATCATGCGCCGAGCCACGCGCTGCGACAATTGGAAAGACGATGTCAGGTTCTGCTCCAGCATCGTGGCCACGCTGTCGTCATCGGGGTCCAGCGGATCGGATGGCAGGATCTGCCGCGCCGCGTTTACGAGGATGTCGATCCTGTCGAAGGCGTCGATGGTGGCAGAGACGAGGTTGTTGATCGTCAGTCGCTCGCGCAAATCGCCAGCGAAAAAGCGTGCGGTCTCCTGCTCTTCGCCACCGCTGAATTCATCGTTGAGCCGGTCCTCATCCATATCGGCGAACATGACATTGGCACCTTGTTCGATGAAATGACGACCGATGGCCAGCCCGATGCCATTTGCCGCGCCTGTGACAATGGCCGTTTTGCCTTCGATGGAAAAGCTCATGAGGTGAAACCTTGTGATTCGCGCGGTGACGTATTGGGAGGGTACCCTCGCTCAGCGGCGGCGGCGAGAGGGGCGCGTGGCCCGAAAGATCTTGAAGCGCCCGTCTCCGGGCATCTCTTCGACATGCGCAAACTGTGCGGCCAGCGTGTCCTCGTAGGGCAAATGACGGTTGGCAACCATGAAGAGTTGCCCGGTGGGCTTCAGGATCTCCGCAGCCTTCATGATGAAGCTTTGCCCGAGATCGGGTTTGCCCTTGCGGCCCTCGTGGAAGGGCGGGTTCATGATAACGGTGTCGAAGAGGCGTGGGTGCTGCCAGCGGGTGACATCTGCCCAATGCGCGGTTGCATCCGGGACGTTGTGGTGCGCGCAATCAAGGGCCTCGCCATCGGCCTCGACCATGTGAATGTCGCGCCCTTCTGCCTGAACCTGTGCAGACAGCCATCCCCAGCCCGCGCCCAAATCGCACAGACTTGTTCCCAACTTGGCAGGCAGCGCTTGAGCCAACAGGCGCGATCCGACGTCTACCTTGCTGTCAGAGAAAACGCCCGGCCATGTGCGCAGACCTTCCACCTCACCGGGCGTTGCCCGCCATATTGAGAGATCTGGCGCGGCCTCCATCCAAAAGAGCTTGCCGTGGCTTTTCGAGACCGGCCCTGATGTCTCGCCCATTTTCTTCAAGGCTTTGAAAACAGGCTCAATCCCGTCGGTCTTCTGGCCATCCACGATGAGCGGCCCGGTGCTTCGCGCCGCTTCTGCGAGGAACGCCTGCGCCCGCTTTTTCTCGCGCGGGAGCAAGACAACGCAGGCCCCATAGGGCCCCGCAGGTGTCTCCAAAGCATCCGGAAACCTGTCATGGACCCGGGCATCGCGGCTGATGATCTGGGCGTGATCCAGCGCCGAGATATCGCTCGACGGTGTCACACCCCATACGGCCACAGGGCCGTCAGGCAGCACAAGTCCGGCGTCGCGCGCCATGGTCAATCGGGTGGAAAACGGCATGGGAGCGCCGGTTATTCCTTTTCCATGGTGCATTGCAAGGGGTGTTGATGCCGCCGCGCGAAATCCATCACCTGCCCAACCTTCGTTTCGGCAATCTCGTGGGAGAAGACACCCACCACGGCCACGCCCTTTTTATGCACGGTGAGCATGATTTCAAAAGCCTGGGCGTGGGTCATGCCAAAGAAGCGCTCGAGCACATGGACGACAAATTCCATCGGCGTGTAGTCATCATTCAGCAACATGACCTTATACAGCGGTGGCCGCTTCGTCTTGGGGCGCGTTTGCAACGCGATGCCACTTTCGCCATCATCGTCTTTTTCGGACATGCGCAGCGGAGGCTGGAGGGGGCGCTGAACCATGGAGCGCGGATCCTTCATTGGGTGGCGTTGGGTTTGGTCTGCGTGTTTATATAACGTGCAACACCCATTCGAAAAGAGGCGTTGCCCAATAAGCATCGGGAAGGTCTATGTCCACGATCACGACAATCGGTTTTGATGCCGACGATACGCTTTGGCATCACGAGCGGTTTTACCACTCCACACAAGCCCAGTTTGCATCGTTGCTGGCGGATTACACGGATGCTCAAACCCTCGAAGCGCGGCTGCTGGAGGCGGAGCGGCGCAACCTTGGGCATTATGGCTTTGGCGTCAAAGGCTTTACCCTGTCGATGATCGAGACGGCGATCGAAGTCACGCAAGAACGCGTGCCGGCCCGCGTGATTTCGCAACTGATCAAGGCAGGCCAAGAGATGCTGGCGCACCCGATTGAGCTTCTCCCCGGGGCGCGTGAGGCGGTGACGGAGCTGAGCCGCAGCCATGATGTTGTCCTGATTACCAAAGGCGATTTGCTGGATCAGGAGCGAAAGCTGGCTCAATCCGGCCTGGGGGACCTCTTTGATGCGGTCGAAATCGTCTCGCACAAGACAGCAGGCGTTTACGCCAATATCTTTGCCCAGCATGGGCGCGGTGCGCCGCGCGGCCTGATGGTTGGCAATTCCATGGCCTCCGATGTTGTGCCCATGATCGAGGCGGGCGGATTTGCCGCTCATGTGCCGTCGGGATTCGACTGGGCGCTTGAAGCCGCCGAGGTGCCAAAATCCCCGAGATTTCACCGCCTGCGCACGCTCAGTGATTTGCCTGATTTGTTGACCCGGCTCGATTAACCAATTTGCCACAATCCTGCCACATTCCAACCACTTGGGGGTCACATCGCCTCTACCCCAAGATGTGCTCCAGTTGCGTTAACGAAAAGCCCAATATTTCAACGGTTTCCCGGGTTTTCTTGAACCGTCTTTCGTGATAGCTTCTTATCAAAATAAATGCCGACCAAAAAATTGGCGGTTTGAGGCAAAGGCAGATTAACGTGACGCATCGTGCTATTGACGCGGCCCGGTGGGGAGTATTTCTCCTCGCGGCGCTCTGGTTTCTTATCGTTGTTCCGCTTTCCGCGGCGGCAGCGCCCTATGCGGCCATGGTGATGGATGCGCGCTCGGGCAAAGTCCTGCATTCGGAAAACGCGAACACGCGGCTCCACCCGGCATCGCTGACCAAGATGATGACGCTCTACATTGCATTCGAAGCGGTGGAGCACGGCGAGATCACGCTGGACACGCGCGTGCGCGTCTCCAAGAAGGCTGCCGCTGAGCCGCCGTCAAAGCTTGGTCTGCGCGCAGGCCAGCGCATCAAGCTGCGGTATTTGATCCGGGCGGCCGCTGTGAAATCCGCAAATGACGCGTCCACCGCGATTGCGGAGGCGATCTCCGGGTCGGAAGCCGCCTTTGCACGCCGCATGAACCGGACTGCCAAGGCCATGGGGATGACACGCACGACGTTCAAGAATGCTCATGGTCTGACGCAGTCTGGCCATTTGTCCACGGCGCGGGATATGACGCTTCTTGGTCGTCACATGATCTATGATTATCCCGAGTATTATAACCTGTTCTCCCGCCGCACCGCAGATGCCGGCGTGCGCTCCGTCTCTCACACAAACCGCCGTTTGTTGAATTCCTATCGCGGCGCTGATGGGATCAAGACGGGCTACACACGCGCGGCCGGGTTCAACCTTGTGGCGTCAGCAGAGCGTGGTCGCGAGCGCGTGATCGCAACCGTGTTTGGCGGCCGCTCGACCACCACACGGAATGCCCGCGTAGCGGAGCTGCTTGATCTGGGCTTCAAACGCGCACCGACGCGCATGGCGCTGCACCGCCCATCAAAGCCACGCTATCAGGGCAACCGGGGCATCTCTGCGGGCAAGACCCGCGTGGCTGAAGCGCCGAAATCCACCTCTGGGTCCAAGCCGGCAGCAGGCAAGACGATTGCGGTTAAACTTGCGGTCGCCAAAAGCCCGCGCCCCAAAGCGCGCGCGGGTCTCGTCTCAGGTCCGACAACGACAGAGCTTGATCCCAAACAACTTCTCGCCATGAAAACCGAAATCCAGCAAGCCCTGCTGGAGGCCAAGGCAACAGAGGAGCCCGCTGCGGAGCCGGCGCCCGCCGCAGATACACTGGCTTTGGCTGCGAATGCGACGGCTCCCATGACAAAGCCTGCCATGCGTCCCAAGGAACTGGTCCTGGCCGCAGCTCCAACGATTGCGCCTGCGAACCCCGTCATCCGGGAGCGCGTTCAGGAAGTTATCACGCGCGTATCCACATCGGGCGGGCGGCATTGGGGCGTCAATGTCGGGCGCTATACGTCTCACTACAAAGCGGAAAAAGTGCTGCTCAAGACAGCTCTGGCAGAGATGTCCACACTGGATGGTGCATTGCGTAAGGTCGTGAAATCCCCACGCGGGTTTGATGCCAATTTCCTCGGTATGACCCGCGAATCCGCCGAACTGGCCTGCCAGAGGCTGCAAGCGCGCAATGTAACATGCTTCATGGTCGGACCGTCATAGGATCTTGTGAATAACTCAAATAGCCGTTTGAAAGCAGTATTTTACAGGGGGTATTTCCCGTTCTGCATGCGTTCTGCCGCGAGTTTTATCCCCAGCCGGTCTTAGAGCCAGCGCGACGTGTCTGTGCCCACCACATCGCTCGCAGAGCCAAATCCGTCCCTCTCCAGCAGCGCGTCGAGACCTTCCGCAATGTCGCTGGCAAGGCTCAGGCCTTTGTAGACCAGCGCCGTGTAAAGCTGTACGGCGCTCGCACCTGCCTTTAGTTTGGCGTAGGCCTGCTCCGCGTCGCTCACACCGCCCACGCCTATCAGAGGCAGCCTGCCTTCGGTTGCGGAAAAAAGCTTCGCCAACACGCGGGTCGAGCGCTCAAACAAGGGCTGGCCGGACAAGCCGCCCGCTTCCCCGGCATGGCGCGATGTCAGCCCGTCTCGCGACAAGGTCGTGTTGGTGGTGATGACACCGGCAACGCCGCTTTGCATCGCAACTTCGGCAATCTCCACAATCTCGGCATCGCTTAGATCGGGTGCAATTTTCAGGAAAACCGGGATCGGACGCGCAAGACCGCTGCGCGCGGACATCACACCCGACAGCAAGGCCGACAAGGCCGCAGGCCCTTGCAGATCGCGCAGTTTCTCCGTGTTGGGAGAAGAGACATTCACCGTCGCAAAATCAATATGTGCGCCGCAATGGGCCAGCACGTCTGCGAAATCGGCGGCGCGGTCATCGCTGTCTTTATTGGCGCCCAGATTAAGGCCCAAAATCATGTTCTGGGGGCGGTCTGCGAGACGCGCGCCGATTGCGTCCATGCCATCGTTGTTAAAGCCGAACCGGTTGATTGCGGCGGCATCCTCGCTCAAGCGAAAGAGGCGGGGCTTGGGATTGCCGGGCTGTGGCCTCGGAGTGGCGGCGCCAACTTCGATGAAGCCGAAGCCGGATTTGGACAATCCGACCAACGCCTCAGCGTTCTTATCAAAGCCCGCAGCGAGACCAACTGGGTTGGGCAAGGGCAGGCCCGCCACGCTTGTGGCGAGGCGCTGTGAGGTGACAGGGCCCGGGGCAGGCGCCAGACCTGCTTTCAATGCCTTGATCGCCAGACCATGCGCTCGTTCGGGATCCAGGCCACGCAGGGCGCGCAGCCCGATGGTCTCGATCAGGTTCATGTCAGCCCGGCGGGAAATTGGTGCACGCCATCTTCCAAAGGCAGAGGCTGTGCCCATTGGACATCCTCCAAACGCAGGGGCCTGTAAAGATGCGGAAAGTCCTGCCCACCACGCGAAGGCTCCCATTTGAGCGCATCGCCCAGAGCGTCCGCCTCCAGCCCCAGGAGCCATAGATTGTCTTCATCTGCGAAGTGTTTGGCTGCGGTTTCGGCCGCTTGGGTTGCTGTCGAGAAATGAACGTATCCATCAGCGATATCGACGGGCGCGCCCAGCGTCTCGCCTTTGGCACGCAGTTCGCGCCATTCGGCGTCGCGAAATATCTTGTAAATCATCATGCCGTGCCTCTTGCACCTCGCGCCTGCGCCCGTCAAGGCTGACGCATGGATCAAATGCGCGCTCTTGTGGTGACCCTTTCGGCCGCCAATTTCGTCATTGGTATGGGGGCATTTGTGGTCGTGGGCCTCGTTGAACCCATGGCTGCGTCACTGGGTATTTCCACCGTCGTCGTTGGCCAGCTTCTGACGGTCTACGCCGTATCATATGCCTGCCTGTCGCCCCTTCTGGTCGCCGTGACAGGGCGGCTGGGGCGCAGGAGGGTTTTCTTTTGGGCCATGGCGGCTTTTGCTTTGTCCGCAGTGATGGCGGCGCTTGCTGATGGGATCGGCTGGCTGGTGGCCTCGCGCGTTCTGGCCGCCATGGGGGCAGGGGTTGCAACGCCCGTCGGTGCGGCCGTTGTCGCAGCGCTGAGCCCTGAGGCGATACGGGGCAAGACACTGGCACGCGTGTTCTTTGGGCTGACCTTGGCGCAGGTGATCGGTGTGCCCGTTGGGGCCTGGATCGGCTACACATTCGGTTGGCAATGGGCCTTTTGGGTTGTTGCCCTGTGTGCGCTCCCCTGTTTGGTCCTGATCTGGACGCAAGTGCCCAAAGGGCTCTCCTTTCAGCCCGTCAGCCTCGCAGATCTTGGCCGCGTCATGCAGGACCGCCGGATGATGCTGGCCATCGCCTATACATCGCTGTTTCTGGGCGGAATATACGTCGTCTACACCTATTTTGCCGTGTTGTTGGGCGAGGTGCAGGGCTTTGATGGCGCGCAGATTTCGCTGGCCCTGTTTGTCTTCGGCATGGGAGCGGTTGTCGGGAACTTCCTCGGCGGTTGGTTGACCGATCGGGTCGGCTCGGAACGTGCCTTGGTCGGGCTCGCGGTTTTGCAGATCGTAGTCATGCCCCTTTACGCGACATTGCCTGCCACGCCCGTCCTTGTTTACGCGCTGTGCTTTATTTGGGCGGTATTTGGTTGGTCGTTTATGGCCGCGCAGCAGGCCCGTCTGGTGGGCCGCGCGCCATCGCAGGCCCCTGTCACTCTCGCACTCAACGCCGCGGCGATATATATTGGGGCTGCGGTTGGGTCAGGCATCGGAGGAAGCGTTTTGGCAGTCTTTACGCCGTCATCATTGGGCATTGCGGGGGCAGGTGTCACTGCGCTCGCCTTGGTGTCCTTGAGGCTCGCGCGCTGATGTGTGGCCGCTTTGCGATGACGCTGCCGCAAGACGCCATGGCGCAACTCTTTGAAGCGACACCCGCCAATGATTTGCCGCAAGGGGCCAATTATAATGTCTGCCCGACCAATGCGGTGGCTGTCGCTACGTCGGAAGAGGGCAATCGGCGGGTGCAACCCATGCGCTGGGGGTTCTTGCCCCATTGGTACAAGGCGGAAAATGGCGGCCCGCTGCTGATTAATGCGCGGGCTGAAACCATTGCGGAAAAACCGGCCTTCAAATCCGCGGCGCGCGCGCGGCGCTGTCTCATTCCCGCAACCGGGTTTTATGAATGGACCAAGGATGCCAATGGCGCGCGAGACCCTTGGTATATTTATCGAAGCGACGGCGCACCGTTGGTTTTTGCGGGCGTGTGGCAAGACTGGGAGCGCGATGGCCTGTCGCATCGCACTTGCGCCATCGTGACATGCAGCGCCAATGCTCCCATGTCAAAGGTTCATCACAGGATGCCCGTTGTTCTGGAAGCTGCTGATTGGCCGCTTTGGCTTGGGGAGGCCGGGCACGGCGCCGCCCGTCTGATGGTCCCGGCGGCGGATGAGACGCTGCGGTTTCACCGGGTGGATCGCGCAGTGAATTCCAATCGCGCCGCTGGCCCTGAGTTGATAGAGCGGCTGGCCTGATCATCGGGTTCTCGCAGGGGCTGGAGAGGCGCGTTTTTTCTGTGCTGACAAGGCCTTGCTGGACGTGTCCAGAGATGATCCCAGCTCATTAAATAGGTCGGATTTTATTTGATAACCTTTGGTTAGGTATCCCCTTTGTACGGTCCCGGATTGAATGTCTGGGCCGTCGGTAAGTGCCCTCCCATCGTATCGCGCGATGGTCCGCTGGTGATGAAAAGGGTGTGGCTATGGAGATGTTGAGTTCCATCAAAGCGAAACTTGAGAAGCTGTCGAAGCTTTCGAAAGAGGAATATCTTGAGCTCAAAGATGATATCGACGACCTGAAGCAAGCCGTCGAAGACGCCAAGGATTCTCTTGCGGCGGGCGACTATGATGCGCTCAAGGAAGAAATCAAAGACGCAGCGGATGCGCTCAAAAACATAGCCAAAGAGCTGAAGGGGACCGAGAAGGACGATATCCTGGCCGGTGACGGCTCAGACGACACCGTTTCAGGCGAAGAAGGCAACGACATGATTTCCGGCGGCGCCGGGAATGATGTGCTCTACGGCGATGAAGGGCAGGACATGGCCTCAAAAGGCGTGGATTGCGACGCGCTGAACATGAACATCAATAATCTGGAAAGCACGAGCTATTCCGGCAACAACGCGCAGGAAGGCGATTACGCCATCTATCGCGATATCACAAAGACTGAAGACGGCGAGCCGGTTTGGGCCAAGCTAACTTTGGTTGAAAAATCAGATCCAAACATGACTGTCGATCTCGCCGGTGGGCGCGGGTTCGAGATTCTGATGAGAGGCTCGGGTCAAGGTGACGAAGCCTCTTTCAAGCTTGAGTTTTTTGATCCTGATACGGGTGAACCGGTCTCCGTGAATTCGATCGCGACATTCAATGACCTGGATCGCAACAGCGCCAATGACATGGAAGCGGTGTCCTTGGACAAGGAGAGCTTTACGGGTTTTGCGACGTCGCAAGATACGTCTCTGGAAGTCTCTGACCAAGGCGGCTCCGTTCGGGCCGCCGGGACTGAGCATAACTCCCCGAATGATGAAGACGCATGGTTCTCGGGCCAGTTCGAGGATCGGACTTTCCTTGAGTTCAAATTGGAAGCCCGGACCACCAATTCAGGCTTCACCATGTCGGGGGATATGATCACGGATGCCAATTTCACCCCCATCGACAAAGGGTCTGATACGATCATGGGGGGCGAAGGCAACGACGTCATCCATGGTCAGGGTGGCGATGACAGTCTTGATGGCGGTGAAGACAACGACAGTCTTGACGGAGGTGAAGGCCACGACGTGCTGGAAGGTGGTCTTGGCTCTGACACGCTGATTGGCGGCGCCGGGGACGATACCCTTTCAGGCGGTGACGGAGACGACCTCATTGAGGGCGGTGAAGGAAACGATGTCCTGCGCACAGGTCTGGGACAAGACACGCTTGATGGTGGTGAGGGCGATGACACTCTGAGCAACTCTGCTGGCGATGACAGCATGATAGGCGGCGCGGGCGACGATCTGATCATTGCGACCGAAGGGCACGATACGCTCATCGGTGGCACGGGCAACGACACGCTTTTTGGCGGTGTTGACAATGATGAGCTCTTCGGCGGCGATGGTTTTGACAGTCTTGAGGGCGAAGAGGGCAATGACTTCCTCGACGGTGGCGCGGGCAATGACACGTTGCTGGGCGGTGTTGGCGATGACACGATCGCTGGTGGCGACGGCGACGACTATATCGAAGGGGGCGACGGGAACGACCTCCTGACCACGGGTCTCGGCAACGACACGCTGCTGGGTGGCGATGGCGACGATACGCTGCGCAACTCCGATGGCGATGACAGTCTTGTGGGCGGACAAGGCAACGACAGTATTGTCGCGACCGGTGGTGACGATACGCTTGAAGGGGGTGAGGGGTCCGACACGCTCATCGGCGGAGACGACAACGACAGCCTGGATGGGGGTGCGGGCGCTGACACCCTGCAAGGTGATGAAGGCGACGATTTCCTGCGTGGCGGTGCCGGGGACGATGTCCTGAGCGGCGGCAAAGGTGACGATACTTTTGCCTATGAGGCCGGTGACGGGGCCGACACCATTGCGGATTTCAATTTCGGAATGTCTGGTACGCTGAGTGATGGCGACAGTGGCAACAACGACTTCATCGATCTCAGCAAATTCTATGACGACATCTGGGAATTGCATGCCGACCAGGCCGACGATGGGATCCTGAACCAATCCAACGATGGTGTGGATGGGGCTGACTATTCCGACAACGCGCAGTTTGGATCAGGCAGTATCGCATTCAAAGGTGCATCGCCGGATAGTGCGTCGTTCACCAGCGAGAACACCGGCGTAATCTGTTTTACGCCGGGAACAAAAATTCTGACGCCGCATGGCGAAAGGCCCATTGAATGCCTGAAGCCAGGAGACCCAATTGTTACGCGGGACAATGGCGTCCAACGCATCGAGTGGATTGGCAAAAAGCGCTTGGGCAAGCGCAAGCTGGCGTTGTGCCCCTGGCTCAAGCCCGTCGTTGTCGCGCCTTCACTGTTGGGGGGGGACGCGCCGTTGGTGGTATCGCCACAGCACGGCTTGCTGTTGTCTGTGAACGGAGAGGAGCGTTTGGTGCGTGCAGTGCATCTCGCTAGAATGCGAGGTGGTCTTGCGCGCGTGGCCAACGGATGTCGCGAGATTGAATATTACCACATCCTTTTTGAGCAGCATCAGATCATCTTTGCAAATGGTGCCCCCGCAGAGAGCCTTTATCCCGGCCCGATGGCACTGAAAGGCATGAGCGTTGCGGCGCAGGAAGAACTATACGCGATTGCGCCGGTTCTCTTCCGGGGGCATCCCAGCGACGCATATGGTCCAACGTCCCGAGAGTTTTCCAAATGGCCTACGCTACCGGACAAACTTGAGGCCTTGCGCCCAGTGATCTAAGCATTTGACAGGAGGATCTACGGGTGTGCGGCACCGTTGGCGCACCTCAGATGCGCGCTAACCGCCAAGTCGGCATGATGTCAGCTTGGCGCGCATATTGTCCGGCATCAGCCCCTGCGAACATGCCATCTTGTTCCACCAAAACCGTTTGCCAATCGCGCGCTGCCGCGCCGAGGATATCGGTATGTAGTGTGTCGCCGCACATTGCGATGCGGCGTCGCGCGGTTTCGGGCAGAGAGGCCTCCACCAATTGAAAAACCTCCGGAAAGGGTTTGCCAAAAAACCTGATCTGCTCAATTGAGGCGTCAGCGAGCAAGTGGCCGAAATACCCGGGCTCCAAAGAAAAACCATGATCCCTGGGCGCTGCCAAATCGGCATTTGCAATCAGCACCGGACGCGGCCTGTTTCGGAGACTGGCAACAAGCATTTCCTGACGCGCCTCATTCCAAGCAGCGGTGGACAAAAACAGGATGCCCTCAGCCGCATCGTAGGCGTTTCGAGCTGCTTCCAAACGCAGGGTGTCGAAGGGAATGTCGCTCAAATCATCCGTTGGGGCGGCAATGCACCCCCAGAGCCGGGCATCCAGCGCGAGCAAGGTCGCGTCGCGGCTTGTTACGATCTCATCCGGCGTCACGGTGACGCCGAGCTTGTGGAATTTCTCGACCGCCTTTTCGCGGTTGTAGCTGGCCGCGTTCGACAGGATGCGGATGGCATGACCGGCTGCGCGCAGCTGGTCCAATCGCGCGGCCGCGCCGGGGATCGGCGTGTCTCCAACGTTCAAAACGCCAAAGGCATCGAACACAAAGGCGTCTGCATGCTCCCGCAGATCCATCAGCGAGCGCACTTGGTGCGATGTCCCGCGCGTCAAGGCCTGGGGAAGCCTGCTCCGCACAGCTTCATACCGCTCAAAAATTGACTCGACCTTGTCCAAATTTCCGTAGCCCTTTCTAGCCCAAAGCAGGCCTTGTGGCCGCATCGAGCGGGACCCTAACCATGAGAGCGGCAGAAGCAAATCAGAACGCGCGCCCGGAGATGAGAAGATCGGCACGTTGCTGCCGGGCCGGAGCGGGCACAAGACAGACGGGTAAAAAGATGGCAACCTTACTTTAAGGCGAGTCGTCTTCCGTGTGCCGCGGAACCCAATCGCTCGCTACACAACACATCAGGGGGTTTTACCATGTCATTCCGTCTCAATCGCCGTGGCTTCATCACGGGCTCTGCAAGCCTGATCGCAATGCACCCTTTCTCCGTCAATGCAGCCACCAATCAGGCGCATCTGAGGATTATGGAGACGACCGATCTGCACGTGCACGTCTGGCCGTATGATTATTATTCGGATCGGGAGCGCGATACGATGGGCCTTGCACGAACGGCGTCCATTGTGCGCGACATCAGAGCCGAGGCCACAAATTCGGTGCTCTATGACAATGGAGACTTTCTGCAGGGCAATCCCATGGGCGATTACATGGCCTATGAGCGCGGGATGAAGGAAGGCGACATGCATCCGATCATCACAGCGCTCAATACGCTGGGTTTTGATGCGGCGACTTTGGGCAATCATGAGTTCAATTACGGTCTCGACTTTCTGATGAAATCTCTGGCAGGCGCGAATTTCCCCGTGATCTCCGCCAATGTATCGAAAGAGCTTGGGGCCGACCCCACGAAAGATACGACTCTCGTTCCGCCCTTTGTCATCATGGATAAGGAGATCACGGACGGTGCAGGCGTCGCTCACAAAATCAAGATTGGTCTGATCGGCTTTGTGCCGCCACAAATCATGAATTGGGACCGTCGCCATCTGGAGGGTAATGTCCACGCGCGCGATATCATCGAAAGCGCCAAGGCCTATGTGCCGATGATGAAAGAGCAGGGCGCAGATATCATCATTGCTCTGAGCCACTCGGGCATTGCGGAGGCGGATCATACCGAGTTCATGGGCAATGCCGCCGTCCCGCTTGCCGCGATTGATGGCATTGACGCCGTCCTGTCAGGGCACCACCACAATGTGTTCCCGTCTTCGACCTACGAGGGCTTGCCTGCGGTTGATGTGGCGTCCGGGACAATCCATGGCAAACCGGCGGTCATGGGAGGCTTTTGGGGCTCGCACCTGGGTGTCATTGATCTCATGCTGGAGGTCTCCGGCGGCGAATGGCGTGTGGTGGGCCACACCTCGGAGGCGCGGCCCATATCCAGGCGCAACGAGGATCGTTCCATCACGGCGCTGGTGGAAAGCGATCAGGCGGTTCTGGATAGCGTTGCCGAGCTGCATGACGCCACGTTGGCCTATGTGCGGCGCGCCGTTGGCAAGACATCCGCTCCGCTGCACAGCTATTTCGCGCTTGTGGCAGACGATCCTTCGGTTCAAATCGTATCCAAGGCGCAGAGCTGGTACGTGGCTGAGATGTTGAAGGGCACAGAATATGAAGGTTTGCCCCTTCTGTCCGCCGCAGCGCCGTTCAAGGCGGGAGGCCGCGGCGGGCCGGAGTATTACACCGATGTGCCCGTAGGGGATGTTGCGATCAAGAACGTGGCTGATTTGTATCTCTATCCCAACACAGTGCGCGCTGTAAAAGTGACGGGACAACAGGTCAAGGATTGGCTGGAACGTTCGGCCGGCATGTTCAATCAGGTGGAGCCTGGCAAAGCGGATCAGATCCTTCTGAACCCCGAATTCCCCTCCTACAACTTCGATGTGATTGACGGCGTTCAGTACAAGATCGATCTGAGCCAGCCGTCCATGTTTGGTCCACGTGGCGAACTCATCAACCCCGATGCCAGCCGCATCGTCGATCTGACGTATAATGGCGCCCCTCTGGATATGAATGCGGAATTCGTGATTGCCACCAACAACTACCGCGCAGGCGGCGGTGGTAGCTTCCCCGGCGCGGACGGCTCCACGACGATTTTTGAAGCGCCTGACACCAACAGGGATGTCATCGTGCGCTATATCGTCGAGCAAGGGACGATCAATCCCACAGCTGATGACAATTGGGCCTTCGCCCCGATGCCCGGGACCAGCGTCTTGTTTGATACAGGACCCAAGGGCGTGGATGTTGTTGATGATGTGAAAGGCGTGGAAATCGCGCCTGCGGGGAGCGGCGACGACGGCTTTGCGCGCTATCGTATAAATCTCTAGGCCTTCGTGTCTCGGGTAGGCCTGTGCGCCACGTGGCGGCGATGCTGATGGACTGTGTGCGCGTGGTTGCGGGGCAAGGTCGTTGGGGCAAAGGCCCGGCATGGACGGGATGCCCCGCGATGCAAAACGTGAGCTTTCCATTTGTCGCGGCCTCTCCCTGCGCTGCATGACGATGCGCTGTCTTCCGGCTGGCTGATGGTCATGCAGCCCATAACGTGGCTTTTTGCGATGGGAACCGCGACGATCGCGCTTTTGGCAGTGACGCGTCCATAAACGCTCCACGACATGCCGATTTGATATGCCGCATAGTTTATAAATAAACTCAGGATTATGGTATCGGTACGCAGGGTCTGCGATTCGCACGAGGGGATAGAGCGAGATGATGCCGTTGCAGTTACAGACAGGGCTGTCCGAAGCGCCGCAAAATGCCGTCAGCGCTCGGGCTTGGGCTGTGTTGAACCATCTCAGGTTTGTCGCAATGGGATGCCGCGTCAAGCGCTACACGACCTTGTTCAAAGCCTGCGCCTTGCTGCAGGCGGATAAATCCGCCTCGTTGAGTGCGCATGCGGATGCTTTGATGCGGTGTCTCAATGAGGCGCTTGGCAAGCCCGCGCGGCTCATGGCGCCGGGGTCTGCTGAACTGTCTTTCGATGAGGCTTGGCTCGTGCAACTCAGCGAAGCTTTCGCGCGCGGAGATGAGGCCAGTCAGACTTTTCTGTTGAACTCGCGCGTGGCGCGAGAGCACAGGCGGCTTATAGGGTTCCTGATGGGCCAGATTACCAAGAATTTTAGTCTAGATTAGAAAGATTCTAAAAAGCCTTGCCTCTCGTGTAGCGTTGACTAAATATAAGCCAACGCCAGCCAGCACGTTTGCAAGCCAGCGATAAAGCAATCTTTATTCGTAGGAGATGAAATGACCCAGACAGCTGAAGCGTTGTCCACAGACGCGCGCGCCGCCATTGCTGAAGCCCTGAACCAATCGGTGGCCGAGACCGCCGTCGCGACCATGTTGGCTCAGAATTTTCACTGGAACGTAACGGGTATGGCCTTTGGCCCGCTGCACGATCTGTTCCAGAAGATCTACGAGGACCATTTCGTGGCGCAAGATGATCTGGCTGAACGCATCAAGGCGTTGGACGCCCACGCAGAGGGGACGCTGGCAGGCATGATCGCGCGCTCGAAAGTCAAAGAGCACGACGGCCACGCGTCCGACAAAGAGATGATCAAGGCGATGCAAATCGCTCAGGAAACACTGGCCGCCACATTGGCGGGAACCGGCGCGCTGGCGGCGGATCATGGCGATACGCTGACAGAAGATCTGTGCATCGCGCGTGGCCAGACCCATGAGAAATTCGCGTGGTTCCTCCGCTCCCATCTGAGCTGATACACGCATCCGATCTAAATCGAACGAACCGACCAACGCGCCCAGGATGCACCGGGCATGTCGTGACAATAAAAGCGGGTCCCAGAGTTAGGGCCCGCTTTTTTGCGGTCGGCACGCGCCCCGTGTCAGCACGTGAGGGATCGAGGACGTTTGCCTCGCATCCCGAAACTTGCAGATCTATTTGGTCAGGATCAATTTGCCGGCGCGCGTGATGCGCAAATAATAGGTTTGCCCGTCGAGCACGATGCAGGCCTGAACACCATCTTTCACGATATCCCGGGCATCGTAGGTGTCCAGCTGCGGGGTCGGCTTGTCAAAGGTCGGATCGGGCACTTGTGTCATGGCGTTCATGGTGTCCGCTCCAGATGGTCCAACATCTGTTCAAAGGAGCGGTTGGCCAGAAAGACACCTGCCGCCGCGTCCCTCAGGACGTCCTGCCAACACGCACGTATGTTCGGATGATCATCTGCCCAATTGCTATGTCCAATATCTTGGCCCATCACTTTCTCCTTGATTGCAAGGCGTCCGGGCTGCCCTTTTGGAAAAGAGGGATGGCTGAGACTCACATGTATATGTTGATAGAAATAGTCGGAAATGTCAATCCCGACTAAAACAATCAGGCCTGTAACTGTTTGGGCTTACACGTTACACCGGGCAAAGATGTGAATTCAGGACGGCGTTTGTGATGGATCAAAAGGTCATCTCGGCAATTGCGTTGAGTGTCGCGACTGTGTGTTTGCTGCCGATTGTCGGCGTGCTTGCCGCTGCGGCGTTTGGCTCGCTCGATACATTGGCGCAATTGGCCGAAACGGTTCTGTGGCGCTACACTTGGACCACGCTCGTCCTCGTCATTCTCGTTGCTAGCGGTGCAATCATCATAGGGAGCCTGACCGCGTGGCTTGTTGTCGCGACGGAGTTTCGCGGGCGGCGCTTCTTCGAGATTGCTCTGGTCGTGCCGCTGGCCTTTCCGGCTTATGTCCTCGCTTATGCCTATACCGATGTTCTGGATCATCCGGGGATAGTACAGAGCACGCTGCGCCAGATCATGGGATGGGGGCCGCGCGACTATTGGTTCCCCGAAATCAGGTCGCTGGGCGGCGCCGCACTCATGTTGACGCTGGTCCTGTATCCTTATGTCTACCTGATGGCGCGGACGGCTTTTCGCATGCAGGCCGCAACGCCATTTTACGCTGCGCGCTCCTTGGGTGCCTCGCCCACGCGTGCGTTTCTCACGGTCTCGCTGCCCATGGCGCGCCCGGCTATTGCGGCGGGGGCGTTGCTGGTTGTCATGGAAACCATCGCTGATTTCGGGACCGTCGCCCATTTCAGCGTTCAGACCTTTGCAACGGGCATCTACACCAGCTGGTTTGGCTTGGCCGACAGAGGCGCCGCCGCGCAGCTCGCCGTAGGGCTTCTGGCTTTCGCGCTTCTTGTGGCGGCTCTGGAATACATGAACCGCGGCAAGGCGGCATTCGCTGCGCGCGGGCGACAGGAAACGTTCGTCCGTTTCGAACTCTCCGGCAAGCGTGCCCTCAGTGCACAGCTGGCCTGCTTCCTCCCGGTTTTCCTCGGGGTGATTGTGCCGACAGTAACGTTGTTTCTCATGGGGCTGCGCTCAGAGCAGGACATCTTCAGCCCGCGCTATATCCGCTTTATCGAGAATTCTCTGATCCTCGCGGGTATCGCCTCTGTCATCACTGTGGGCGCCGCTATCCTGCTTGGAACATTCCACCGCATCCTGCCCAGCCGAACCGCCTTGGCCACGCTGTTCATTGGTCGTTTGGGCTACGCTGTCCCGGGCGGAGTGATCGCGGTTGGCCTTCTGGTGCCTTTTGCGCGGTTTGACAATTGGCTTGATGACCGGATGGAGCAATGGTTCGACATCTCGACGGGCCTGCTGATTTCCGGCTCGATCTGGCTCTTGATCGCCGCCTACATGATCCGTTTTCTGGCAGCCGCCATTGGTTCTTACGACAGCGGCCTTGCCGCCGTGACCCCAAATATCGACGCGGCGTCTCGCGTCCTGGGGCGCACGTCCTGGGGAACGGTGCGTTCTATCCACATGCCGATTTTGCGCAGCAGTATTCTGACGGCGCTGCTCATTGTCTTTGTCGACACGATTAAAGAACTTCCCGCGACGTTGATCCTGCGTCCGTTCAACTACGATACGCTTGCGGTGCAGGCGTTCAGACTCGCTTCTGATGAACGGCTTGAAGGTGCGGCGGTGCCCAGTTTGATGATTGCGGCCATAGGTTTGCTGCCGGTGATCTTGCTTTGCGTCCAGATCGGCGATTGGCGCGCGCAGCAGATGCAACAAAAAAAGGCGCACTGAGCAAGCGCGCCTTTTCTCACTGTTGAGGTTGGGTCTTACTTCCAGCCAGCCGCGTTCAGGATGTTCTGGGCCGTCCCAATGTTATCAGCGATGTCTGACAGGGCGATCGCGTCGGGGCGGAAGATACCCAGTGCTGCCACAGAAGGCGCAAGCCCAATGCCGGGCACGGCCGGATATTCATCATTGCCCGCCGAGAAGTACTGCTGTGCCTGCTCGGAGGCGAGATACTCAAGGAACTTGACGGCGTTCTCCTTGTTCGGCGCATTCTTGGCAACGCCGCCGCCGGAGATGTTCATATGCGCGCCGATATCGTTCTGGTTCGGGAAGACCCAACCGATCTGATCCAGACTGTCGGACAGGCCGGAGACGTCTTTGCGAATGGCGCGGGCGAAATAATACGTGTTGGACATCGCAATGTCGCACTCACCCGACACGATACCGCGCAGCTGGTCTGTGTCGCCGCCTTGGGGATCGCGTGCAAAATTGGACACGACGCCTTTGGCCCAATCGCCAATCGCCTCTTCACCCAGATGCGCGGTCAGCGCGGCCACGATGTTTTGAGTGTAGACATTGGACGAGGAGCGAATGCACACTTTGCCCGCATATTCCGGTTTTGCGAGATCCTGATAGGTCATCGGCGGGTTTTCGACATCGTTTTTGTCATAAAAGAGGATGCGGGCGCGCTGTGAAAAGGCAAACCATTGGTTGTCCTCATCCTGCAGATACGCCGGAACGGCCGCTTCGAGGACCGGGCTGTCGACGCTTTGCAGCAAGCCCAGTTCCTTGGCACGGGTGATGCGGACTGTGTCAACGGTCAGGAAGACGTCGACGGGCGAGTTATCCCCTTCCGCTTCCATACGGGCGATGAGCTCATCCGCCTTGCCCTCGATACGGTTGATCGTGATGCCTGTGGCTTCGGTGAAGTCGGAATACAGGCGCTCATCGGTATCGTAGTGACGCGACGAATAGAGGTTGAGCTCACCTTCGGCAAAGGCTGGCAAAGCGACTGTCGCGGCCAAAACTGCGAGGAGGGAAGTCTGGAGTTTCATGGTAATGCCCTACGATTTGGTTTCTTACTGTTTTACTCAGTTACAGAATTTTAAGCGTGCTGCAAGCTTTTCCGATAAAAATAATCAAGAATGAAGGCGCGCCGTTTCATCTTTGGCCTGCAATTCACGCTAAGGCTGTGGCGGCATGTCGCAAGAACGCGGACGGCGCCCGAAAAGCAATCGCGCCGCGTGAGCGGGGGCTCGACGCGGCGCGTGTTTGGGAGACGCGAAAGGACTGGTGCGTCCTAGTTCAGGCTGCCAACGACCGCTTCAGACAGATCAGATACAGCGTCGCGATAGCTCTGCACGAAGGATTGCACATCGCTTTTATTGGCCATGGGATCAAAAACCACACTCTTGAGGCCGAGGGCATCGGCCGCCGCGATTGCGGCCTGTGGAGGCTGGGCTTCCCAGATCAAAATACGCGCGCCGTTCTCGCGCACGGTGGCGTCAAGAACTGCCAACTCGTCCTGCGTGGGCATGGCGCCCGCGTCCCATTCGAGCGAGGCAATCGATAAGCCAAAGCGGCGCGCGAAATATTGGTAGCGAGGATGCGTCGCGATCATGGGGACGTCTTGGGCCCGCTCCAATGCGCGCTTGGTCTCCTCATCCAAGGTCATCAAATCCGCGCGCAAAGCGTCCAGTCGTGCCTCGAGCGCGTCCGGGGGGACAAAACCGCGTTCACCCAAAGCGCGCGCAACGGCCTCTGCCTGTCCGATTGCAAGCGATGGGTCGAGCCAGAGATAGGACGCCACACCTTCGTGCGAATGCTCGCCGCCCTCGCCATGGCTGTGGGTGATGCTTTCGGTGGTGATGTATTCATCTTTCAAGCCCGCCGAACTGTTCACGAGCCGCGAGCGGGGCAGGGAGACACGGTCAATCCAGCTGGCAAAGCCCGCCCCATTGAGCACGATCAAATCGGAGGACTGGATCATGCTGATGTCGGCGATGGAGGGACGCCAAAATGATGGATCCACTCCTTCGGGCACGGGAAACACAACCTCGCCATCGGCGTCCAGAAGACGCTCAGACAGCAAGGAAAGCGCCTGGTTGACGGTCACAACGCGCGGGGTTTCCTGTGCTGTGGACGCGCTGGCGACGCAAAGGACCAAAAAGGTCGCAACAATCTGTCTCAGGGATCGACCCATTTTCAGCTCCCGCAGTTTCGCGCAATGTCCTGAGGCGTCAGAATCCAGTAATTGTCATGGCTGCCCGTATCCACTTCGATGACGAGCCCGCCGGAATGATCAACGCTGTCCAACGGAACGTTCGCCGTGCCGTCCTCTTGCAGCGGAAGCGTGGAGAGGAGCGCGTTCTCACCGTCGAGAATGCGCACATCACCCCGCTGTGCGATCTTGCCGTTGGAGAACTTGGCCTCCACCGTAACAGCCTCGCAATCCACCGATGCAAAGACCACAAGCTGATGTGCCGCCGCTCCGAGAGGAGCAGCGGTCAAAAGTGCGGTCATGGCAATCGCTCGGATCACTGTCCGGTCCAGTCTTCGAAATGGACCCAGATCACCGCTCCCAACTCCACGGCCTTGTCTTCACCGTCCTGAGGCAGTGTGTAGTCAGCCGTGTTGAGCGCAGCAAACCCCCACCAGCCATCGGACGGCGGCGCATAGGTAAAGACGCCATTTGCATCCGCCTTGACGGTTTGTGTGATCATCAGCTCATCGGGCACCGTCGCACCGGCCCCATCGTTGAAGAACTCGACCTCAACTTCCGCGTATGGCACGGCCTCACCGTCCATCTTCACGATGCCCTGGAAGACATTATGCTCCCAAAGACCGAATGGCTTGGACAAGGGAACGATCTCGGTCTTGAGGCCAAGCTCGGTATCCCAGCCTTCGTCATCGCCGTACGCGGTCACATAGGTCTTGGTGTAATGGATGATGAAAGCGTCTTCGGCGGGCTCCCAATAGGGCTGGGGCTCCATGGCGAAGATATAGGTGCCGGGACGGTCGAGCGGGTAGTCAAGCGTATAGCCCTGATCGTCCATGATCGTGGCATCCTGCAAGCCGCCCAGCAGGTCTGTCGTCGCGCCTTCATGGGTGACGGAGAAGGCTGCGGGTTTGTCCAGCGTCATCCCGTCCATCTCGAAAGGATGCGAGAACGACATCGTGAGTGACACACTGCGCCCGTCTTCCTGGCTGATCATGGGATCATTCGGGATGATCATGCCGTAATGGGCGAGGGCGGGTGTGGCCGCGATCAAAGTTGCCAGAGATGCAGTGAGAAAATGTCGTGTCATGTAACCTCCTGTGACGTCGTCATGTGCCCAGAGCCAGCAACCAACTGACCCAAGCGTCCGCATTTCGGGAGACGATAGCCGCACCAATTGCCGCCAACCCCCCGGACAACGAGAGTAAAGTTATTGTTTCTGCTGACAAGAGCCGCAACACCATTCCACGCCGTGCGCCCAGTTTTACGGCAGTTGCGATCTCCCGTGCGCGCAGACGGTAGCTCAGGAAGATGGCCAGCCCAATGGCGGCCAAGGCGGCGATGGCAATGATCGCCGTGACGACATCAAGCAGCGATTTGATGCGAAAGATGCGATCAACCAACCCCTGAATGACCGCCGCGGGCTCGATGAGCTGTGCGGTCCCGTCACTGTCGAGATAACGCCCCTTTAGGATCGTGGCTGAGCGGGTATCGTTGGGGACAACGATCACACCGGAAGCCGGGAAGTCATCCTGACTGCCGTGAAAGTGGAAGCTGTCGATATTCTCTGGCGTGATGCGCTGGTATTGGACAACGGCCGCATTGGCGAGCGCGGTAGTGCCTGCGGCGACATCAGCAGCAGTTACCACGTCTTCATGGCCATGCCCGATGCCCTGAATGACCCAGGCGGTTTTGATATCCACGAAAATGGCGGCGTCATCGGCCGTATTGGTGGCGGGCAATACGCCTACAATCGGCATCTCGAGAGGATAGACCCCATCCAGATCAAACAGGTTTTCCGGGGAGGAGACCAGGCTGTCGCCAACGCCTTTGCCGAGTTTGGCGGCAACCTCAGCGCCAATGATGGCATCGCCCAGCACAGACAGGCCGCGCCCCTCAGAGGGGCGCAAGCCGCGAAATTCGAAGTAATCCAGTGTCGTACCGACAATGCGGAATCCGCTTGAGGAAAAGGCCGTATGCACCGGGATGGGAATGCCAAGGCCACTGTCCCAGATCTGCTCGACCTCGCGCATCGGTATGGGATCGGGGCGCTCTTCCGAGAAATAGAGCGCGGCCATGGTCAGATCGAGTTGTGAGCCACGGCTGCCCAGTAAGAGCGGGGTCGCTTCGCCGCGCGCGACAAGGGCGCGTTCGCTTGTGGACAGGAGCGTTTGCGTGGCCACCGGCACAAACATGATGAGCGCCGCGACCAAGACAAGCACGAGGCTGCGGCCCCAGTGATACTTCAGATAGGCAAAGGCGAGTGTCAGCGCGTTCATAACGGTGCTCCCTCGCGAAATTGCGCGAAATCGAGCACGCGCTCGAACCGGGGCAGGAGCTCATGGTCGTGTGTGACCGCCAACACCGTCGCGCCAGCCTCTTCGGCCTGTTCAAAGAGCAAATCCAGAATACGCGCCTTGCTGTCGGGATCGAGATTGCCCGTTGCCTCATCTGACAGGATCAAGTTGGGCTGCGTGACCAGCGCCCGGCAAATGGCGACCCGCTGTTGCTCCCCTTGGCTGAGCGCGCCGGGGTGTCGGTCCAGTTTGTCGCCAATGCCGCACGCTGCGGCCAGCTTGTCTGCGCGGGCCCGCGCTGCGGCGTCGAGAGTGAGCGCTGGCGTGATCCGGTAGGGATAGAGGATGTTCTGGCGCGCAGGCAGGTAGTCGAGCAGGGCGAAGTCCTGAAAGACAAAGCCGATCTGGCTCGCGCGAAAGCGCCGGCGTTGGGTGTCTGAGAGTTGCGAGACCTCAGTGCCCGCAACGCTCACGCGCCCGGCCTCTGGCGTTAAAATCCCGGCGATCAGATTGAGTAACGTGGTTTTGCCGCTGCCGCTGGGCCCGACGATGGCGACCCGTTCGCCCTTTTCCAGCAACAGATCAGGTACGCGAAGCCGAAACCCTTTCGCACCATAGCCAAAGGTGAGATTTTCGACGCGGACCATTAATTCGTTTGCGGCGCGAGAAAAGTCTCGCCCGCCATGTCGCGGTTGACATCGAGAAGCTGGAAATCCGTGATCCGCCAGGCCCCGTCGACCGGCGCAACCGTGAGATCAGCGCTATAGGTATTGCCCCGCACATGCAGATGCTCCGCATGCCCCACCGTTCCAATCACCTGCCAGGACGCGTCGATCAGCAAGGATCCTGAGTCGCGCGCGACCTGTGTGTTAAGCAATTTGATCTCGTGGATGGTTTGATCGGCCTCTTCTAGCCCGCCACCCGCCATGGCCCCGACGCGTTCGAGATACAGATATTCCAAAGCCTCGCCATGGGTCACACTGGCCAGAGTGTCATAGATAGCGTCTTCTTGGGTCTGCCCGAAGGCCTCATAGACCACGAGCAGCAGCGCCGGTGTGAGCCGCCAGAAGTCTTCTCGCGCAGCCTCGATCGTCAGAGGATCCAGCCCCGGCGCAGCAAAGGCCTCCGTCTCTGAAACAGACGCGCGATCCGGCAGCAAAAAGGCCGCGCTCGCGCCAAGAGCGGCGACAAGACCAACAACTGCAATCAAAGGGGCGCGCATCGGCTGTCACATACTCAAAGCTACGAGATCAATTGGCCGGTAACTTGTTCGACTTGCGCCCGAGTTGCAAGCGCACTCCGATCACAAAAAAGACGTTTGTTTCGGTGTTGGGCGCCACTTGGACGCAGGCGCTTTCCTGCTGCGCCCCGAGAACGGTTGACCCTTGTGGGGCGATGTTTTAGGACGACCTCATCTCGAGCGGGTATGGTGAAATGGTATCATAAGAGCCTTCCAAGCTTAAGGTGCGGGTTCGATTCCCGCTACCCGCTCCAACTTCCAATTTCTTTGACCAACTGAGCTGCGGGACGCGTAGGGCTTTGAATTATTGAGATCATTCGGCACAGCCTCGTGACGCGATCTGCAAACTGTCGTTGCCTTGCGCCATTCTGTCGGGGGCGTTGGACGGGGTCCGTTCCACCCCGGGTGCGGCGTAGCGCCGCTTGACCCGCTGCCCGCAGTAGGGAACAAACATCTGACACATATGATTGAGTGACCATGGCGACCACGCACCAAGACAATACGCTGGCACCTCCCAACGCGAAATCCGAACGGGAAAAATCCAAGAACATGCGCGCGCTCTCCGCGCTTTGGCCCTTCGTTCTGCCATACAGAGCCTTGCTCTTTGCGGCTCTTCTGGCGTTGGTGGTGACGGCTTGCGTGTCCTTGACCCTGCCTTTGGCGGTCCGCCGCGTGGTTGATAATTTCCGTGTCGAGGATGGAGCCATCCTTGATCTCTATTTCCTCGCCGCCCTTGGCATCGCGGCGGCCCTGGCGGTCGGTACGGCGTTTCGCTACATGCTCGTGACCCATCTGGGCGAGAAGGTGGTGGCTGATATCCGCAAGGCGGTCTTTGATCGGGTGCTCAGCCTCAGCCCTGCCTTTTACGAGAAGATCATGACGGGTGAAGTGCTTTCACGTATCACCACTGACACGACGCTTCTGCTCTCTGTCATCGGCTCCTCGATCTCTATTGCGCTGCGCAATCTTCTGCTGTTTGTCGGCGGTATGGCCTTGATGATGGCCACTTCGCCCAAGCTGACGGGTCTGGTATTGCTGATTGTTCCCGCAGTGGTGGTGCCCATTTTGGTGCTGGGCCGCAAGTTGCGGGTCATGAGCCGGGAAAATCAGGACTGGATCGCAGCCTCTTCAGCCAATGCTTCTGAGAGCCTGGGCGCCGTACAGACGGTGCAGAGTTTTACTCACGAAACCCTGTCAAAAGGAGCGTTTGCCGATGTAACGCATCGCGCGCTTCGTGTGGCCCAACGGCGGATCAACTTGCGTGGGCTGATGACCGCGATTGTCATTTTCCTAGTGTTTACCGGGATTGTCGGTGTCTTGTGGATCGGCGCGCGCGATGTCCGCGCAGGCGGTATGACGGCGGGTGTCCTGATCCAGTTTGTTATCTATGCGGTCATGGTCGCAGGCTCCGTTGCGGCGCTCTCCGAAATCTGGGGTGAGCTTCAGCGCGCTGCCGGCGCGACCGAGCGGCTGGTCGAGCTGCTTGAGGCCGAAGATACGGTCGCGGATCCGGCCCGTCCCAAAGCTCTGCCGAGCCCGGTACATGGCGCCATTCGCTTTGAAGATGTGCACTTTGCCTATCCCGCCCGGCCGGAAACTGCGGCGCTGGACGGTGTCACATTTGATATCCAGCCCGGCGAAACGGTTGCTTTCGTGGGTCCGTCCGGTGCGGGCAAGACGACGATCATTCAGATGATCCAGCGTTTTTATGATCCCTCCAAGGGGCGCATCCTGCTAGACGGGGTCGACATCGCGAAGATGGCGCGAATGGATTTTCGCACCGCGCTGGCGCTCGTGCCGCAGGATCCGGTCATTTTCGCGGCCTCGGCGCGCGAGAACATCCGTTTTGGGCGCCCTGATGCCAGTGACGCGGACATCGTCGCGGCAGCGGAGGCCGCTGCTGCGCATGCCTTTATCGAAGCGCTGCCGGAAGGGTACGACACGTATCTGGGCGAACGCGGTGTGATGCTCTCTGGTGGCCAGAAACAGCGTATCGCTATTGCCCGCGCCATTTTGCGGGATGCCCCTGTTCTGTTGCTGGATGAGGCGACGTCTGCGCTGGATGCGGAGAGCGAGCGCGCTGTGCAGGCTGCGGTCGATCACCTCGGGGAAGGGCGGACGATGCTGATCGTGGCCCACAGGCTCGCGACCGTCAAAAAGGCGGACCGCATCATCGTCATGGATCAGGGCCGTATTGTTGCCCAGGGCAGCCATGACGCGTTGGTCGAAGAAGGCGGTCTCTACGCAAGATTGGCGCGCCTGCAGTTCACCGAAGGCATGGCCGCTGAATAATTCCCCCTTTTGTTGTGCGGCGATCTCTGTTCATCCTGCGGGATGTTAACAAAGGGGGTCCGAACATGGGACTGTGGAGTTTTGTAAAGAACAGCGGCAAGAAGCTTTTTGGCGGCGATGATGCGCCCGAAAAGGAAGCGCTTGAGAAGGAATTGGCGGATCTTGGTCTGGATGCCAGCGGCGTGGATATCATCGTCGAAGGAGACACGGTGAAGCTCGAGGGCGCTGCAGGCGATGATGAGCTCAAAGAAAAGATCATCCTCGCTGTCGGCAATGTCGAGGGGGTGGCCGCGGTCGAGGATCAGACAAGCGGCGGCGGCACCGAGCCTGTGTTTCACACAGTTGCCAAGGGCGATACGCTGTGGGCGATTGCCGAGAAAACACTGGGTAAAGGCACGCGGTATCAGGATATTTTCGAGGCAAATCGGCCCATGCTGAGCCATCCCGACAAGATCTATCCCGGTCAGGTGCTGCGCATTCCGCAGGACTGATCCGACGCGATCCAGAGCGAAGCGCAGGCCTTTCTGCGCTTCGTTCCCAAACGACGCAGCGTCGCGTGACGCGCTGTTTCCTTGCGTAAACCTTGCGCAATGGCCCTTGAAGCCTCATCTTCTCTCGCAATCAAGCGCGAATAATCGTGCACGACAGGGGAGGAGATAGACCCATGACCTTTGCGTCCATGGCCGATCGGGATGCCATCGAGAACGAAATGCCATGGGGCGAGCGGGTTTTGCCCCAAACGCTGCATGCCTTGCTTGCCGGGACGGCGGAAAAGTTTCCGGACCGTCCGGCCGTCACGTATCAGATGTTTTCTGGCCCCAAAGAGAAGGCCGAGACGTTAAGCTGGCGTGAGTTGCACGGCAAAACATGTCAGGCGGCGAACATGTTCCGCGCGATGGGTGTGCAGGAAACGGACGTCGTGGCGTATATCCTGCCCAACGCTAATGAGACCTTGTTCACTTTGATGGGCGGGGCAATTGCGGGCATCGTCAATCCGATCAATCCGCTGCTCGAGCCTGAGCAGATCGCGGCCATCTTGCGAGAGACGAAGGCCAAGGTTGTCGTCACGCTCAAGGCTTTTCCAAAAACGGATGTGGCGCAAAAGGTGGCCGAAGCGGTGCGCCATGCGCCCGGCGTTCATACCGTGCTCGAGATTGACCTTCTGCGCTATCTCACGCCGCCCAAAAAGTGGATTGTGCCGCTGATCCGGCCGAAAAATCCGACCGGGCATCATGCGAACGTCAAGGATTTCGTCGCCGAGATGAGCCGTCATCCGACGACCCTGAGCTTCGATGACAGCGAGGGCGACCGCGTGGCCGCCTATTTTCACACCGGCGGCACAACCGGCATGCCCAAGGTCGCTCAGCACAAATATTCCGGCATGGTCTACAACGGCTGGCTCGGCGAGCGGCTCCTGTTTGACGAAAAATCAGTCATCATGTGCCCGTTGCCCTTGTTTCACGTGTTTGCAGTACATGTGATCTTGATGGCCGCGCTCAGTTCGGGCGCCCATGTCGTCTTCCCGACGCCGCAGGGCTATCGCGGGGAGGGCGTGTTCGATAATTTCTGGAAGCTTGTCGAGCGCTACAAGGTGACGTTCATCATCACCGTGCCAACTGCTGTCTCGGCGCTCATGCAACGCCCCGTCGGGGACGCCGATATCTCCAGCGTACAAGCCACGTTTTCCGGCTCTGCGCCGATGCCGATGGAGCTGTTCAAGCGCTTCAAGGAGGCCTGTGGCGTTGAGATCACCGAAGGATATGGGTTGACGGAGGCCACCTGTCTGGTGTCGTGCAACCCGCCGGAGGGTGAGAAGAAAGTGGGATCGGTGGGGATTCCTTTTCCCCATACAAAGGTTCAGATCCTGAAGAACAGCCCCCATGGTTTGGTGGGCTGTGAGGTCGACGAAGTCGGTGAGATCTGTATTTCGAACCCTGGCGTACTCTCGGGCGAGACCTATACGGAGACCGATAAGAACAAGGATCTCTTCCATGCAGGTGAATACCTCAGGACAGGTGATCTGGGCCGCATTGATGCTGATGGATACCTCTGGATTACAGGCCGCGCGAAGGACCTGATTATCAGGGGCGGCCACAATATTGATCCTGCTGAAATCGAAGAGGCCCTGCTGACGCATCCGGCCGTGGCCTTCGCCGGCGCCATTGGCCAGCCAGATGCGCATTCGGGCGAGTTGCCGTGTGCCTTTGTGGAGCTTGTGGATGGCGGGAGTGTCACGGAAGAGGAGCTCTTGGAGCATTGCCGCATTCATGTGCATGAACGCGCCGCGCAGCCCAAACACATGACGATCCTCGATGAGTTGCCAAAGACGGCTGTCGGCAAGGTCTTCAAACCTGATCTGCGCAAGAATGCGATCACACGCGTCTACAATGCAGCCCTGACAGAACGGGGGGTTAATGCGCAGGTTGTATCGGTGCTCGATGACAAGAAGCGCGGACTTGTGGCCCAGATCGCCAAGAACGGCGTTGTGCGCGATGAGGATGTTGCCCACACACTGGGTGCTTATACCCGTCCCTGGGAATGGGCGGATCAGAATTAAACGGCCCCTCTAAAACAGTGCGGGCGCAGAAGGCCTCCCGTCCTTCCGCGCCCGACGTGCGACTGTCCCCCGATGTGATCGGTGTCGCAGAGCTCCCGTACCTTTGATCCGGTCCTGCCTTGCGCCTTCTGGGGAAGGGCTGGCGGGGGGATCACTCCGAAAGCTCAGACCCGGGCCTCCTTGCTGCCGTGTTCGGCAAGCCCCGGATCAAATTATGTTTCCCCGCAGCGTTCATAGGCCCATGAGGAGAAAGATAGGGCAAGAGCAGCGTTCCTCACAAATCTTGTCACTCCAAACCCGCCAAGACACGCGAACCGGAACGATACTCTTGCCACATGCAGAAAAAGGCTTCGGCGACCTCGCTCAGTAAAGAAGCACAATTAAAGTGGCCCTCTACTCCCACCAGCCGTAGCTTACACAGTGTGCTGCGCAACCAGTTTCTGCACAAATGCGGTATGCCGCAGACTCCACTACTTGCCAAACGATGCTTTCTCAGTGAGGGTGTAGAAAAACTACTGGTTCAACAATGCGGCTTCCAAATCTCAACGCGGTCAAGGCATTTGAGTCGGCTGGACGACACGGCTCCTTCAGCGCAGCAGCGAGCGAATTGCATGTCACGCAAGGCGCCGTGGCCCAACAGGTGCGTAAGCTGGAAGCCGAATTGGGCGTGGTGCTGTTCAAACGAGAGCCGCGCGGATTGAGGCTCACGGAGGCTGGCCAGCGCTACCATGTGGTCGTCAACCGGGTGTTTCGGGATCTCGACGTCGCAACGCGAGCCTTCTCACCGCGATCGGTTGGCCTGCGCATAACCTTGCCTTCAACGCTGGCCTCCCGCTGGATCCTCATGCGCCTGGGATTGTTGAGAAATGCCATTGAAGGCCAGACCATCGCTCTGGATGTTGCCGATGCAGACACCAGTCTGTTTGATAGTGAAACCGACATGGTGATCCACCATGGCATAGCGCCAAACGACACCAGATTGTCTGTCACAAAGCTTTGCGATGAAAACCTCGTGGCGGTCGCGTCTCCGTCATTGATGGATGTGAAACCCGTCAATGATCTGCAAGAGCTATCCGGGACGATGCTGCTGGAGGACAATCACAACCGCTGGTCACGCATTTTCGGAGACAACCAGCCGCGCTTGGAGCTGGGGCAATCCTCCCTTGCGTTGAACGCGGCAGAGGCCGGGCAAGGCGTCGCCCTGGCGCCCTTTATTCTCGCAATGGATGCCATCGGCATCAACAGATTGAAGGTTCTGTGGCGCGATGTGGCACAAAGCGATCGAGGATATTTTGCGGTTACCTTGAAGAAGCATGAGCAGAAGCTGAAACCGCTGGTCGGTGTCCTGCGACAGGAAGCGCAACTGCTTTGAGGCTCAAGCCTTGTGTTGCTCCAGAACATCAAGCGGCACAATCTCCAACGCGCGCTGGTGCGTCGCGGCCAGATTTACCTTTGGCGCGCATCCCTCTTCATGGGCTTGCAAGAACCGGCCCGCGCAAAGGCACCAGTGATCGCCCGGCTTGAGCCCGGCAAAACGAAACTCGGGGCGCGGTGTCGACAGGTCGTTGCCGACATATTTCGAAAACGCCAGAAATTCCGCTGTCATAATCGCGCAAACGGTATGGCTGCCTTGATCGGCATCGCAGGTGTTGCAGTGACCGTCTCGAAAGAAGCCTGTGACGGGATCCGTCGAACAAGGTGAGAGGGCATCTCCCATGACATTAATCTCGGGGTCCTTTTGCATGACGCATCCTTCAGTCTTTGGTCTCAAGTGATGTAGCGATCTTGCGGAACATCTCAATGTTCGCGGCGTCGATACCTGCGTCCCGAAACGCCCTGTCCGCGGCATTTGAAGCAATGACGATACCGCGGGTTTGATCAATCCAGACATACTGGCCGTAGATGCCGCGCGCGGCGACCTCGCCGGGGCGGGCACCGAGCGGGATCCACCAGTGGTATCCAAAGCCCTTCTGGCCCGGCGGCGTGGGTGCAGAGGCTTCGATGGACTGGGCGATCCAATCGGCCGGGACCAACGGTTCGCCGCGCCACTTGCCCTCTTGCGCGATCAGCAACCCCATGCGCGCATAGTCCCGCGTTGTCATGTTCAACCCACCAAGGACAAATGCCACCCCTTCACCATCGGTGAGATAGTAGGGCTCAGCCTCCAGCCCCATGGGCTGAAAGAGGCGTTCCGAAAGCAGCTCCGGGATCGTGCGGCCCGTCGCGGAGCGAATGACCTGGCCCACAACATGGGTGTCGATGGAGGTATATTGCCAGCTTTCGCCGGGTGCGGCGCGCCGCTCCGTCAGCCCTTGGGCAAAGCCGTCAAGTGTGCCCCCAAGGGCAATCGCCCGCCCCATGCGGTTGATGTCGCTGTTGCGGTCGAGGTAATCTTCATCAAACGCCACGCCAGACATCATCTGCAAGGTCTGTCGCAGCGTGACACCGTCGTAGGCGGAGCTTTGGTGGCCGGGGATATAGTCGCTCACAGCGACATCGATGGAGGGGATCACACCTTCAGCCAGCAATTGCCCCAGCAAAAGCGAGAGCCAGCTTTTCGCCACAGACCACGAAATGCGCCTGTCATCAGGCCCGGTGCCGAGGTGATAGCTTTCATGGACAAGCTGGCCCCCCTGCAACACGACGAGCGATGTCACGCTTCGCTCCGTGATCCATTCCTGCACGCCCTCGGGCAGGGGCATTTGCGGCCCCTCGGGTAGCTCAAAAATTGGCGCATCTTCCAGTGGGACCGGTTTGGTCAAAAAGGCCCGGTCCATATGGGAGAAATTCTCCACAATCCGATCCGCATCGAAGAGCGAATTGACCGCCATCAGGCGGGTGATGTCGTCCTTTTTCCACAGCGCAACCGCAGCCATGGCCAGCGCCAGCAGCAGGCTGACCCGCAAGAGCCCTTTGAGAACGCCGCGCATGATGTTGTCCTTTCTCGTGCCGTAGCTGTTGGCTCGGACCGATCTTGATCGTGCTGCAGGCCAGCGTATCAAGGCAGCGTGACCGGGCCGATCCACTTGATCCATCTGCCGTGAAAATCGACACGCGCCAGAGCCAGATCATGATCGCCCGGCCAGAGCTTCAGGGTCAACGCCGCGCCATCTTGTGAGGCGTCTGCCTCCATTCGAACCCATGCGAGAGGGCTGTGATCGCTGGCGCTTTGCCCCGCGCGCTCAATCAGTGCCTGACCTTCCGCGCGCCGAGCCTCCGGGAGGTACTGCCACGCAATTGTTGAATACACGAAGCGCAGCTGGCCGGGTGTCGGTGTGAGGCGATCGGGCAGCCAGTCAATGGCATCCGCTCGGTCCACTGGAGCCGGGGGCAAGGCAATCGCTGCGCGGGTGCGCGCCATACGATCCGCCTGATCCGGCCAGAGATAGGCAAGCAGGCGCAGCGCGTCGTCCGGTTCTGCAGGGTTCAGCGGGTTGAGATCAACGCCGCGCCGCTCCGCCACCTGCACATTTGCGGGTTTGGGGCATGGTCCCGACCATTCCGGCGTGAGGCGCACATCGCTCTCGGGCCCAAAACACTCCAGACCGGTGCGCAGTTGAAACTGATCGAAATTCAGGTTCAAACCGCCGCTTGCACCAACCTCGGACAGGCGCAGCGGCATGTCAAACCGAGCGGCCAGCATATGAGCGACCGGGATAAGCGCTGTCGCGCGCCGGACCTCGTTAGTCTGCGGAGGGCTTTCGATCCAGTCGAGCAGGAAATCCGCGTGCGCCTGCAGCGCCGATGTGACTGCGCGCCAAAGCGCCTCGTCCGCGACCTCCTCTGGCGGATAACATGCGGCAAGAGCCGGGGCCTGTTCGGTCAGCACCAGAGCGTGCAGCCCGCCGGCAATACGCAAGGGCAGGGAGATGGACTTCGGGCCAATATCTCCCTGCCAATTGTTGGCGCGGTCAGCAACAGTGCCTGCATCCGGCCAGTGTTTGGCGCAGAGCGACATCAGGCGGCCCATGAACGGCGATTCCAGCCCGGTACAATGGCCAGCCTGTTCAGCAAAGGCTTCCCGCAGCCCGTTCACTTGAACTTGTCCATCAGCTTTTGCAGGGGCGAGCGGGCGGGCGCCTCCTCACTTGTCTTGTCCTCAACGCGCGTTGAGGACGCAGCATCGGCCTGTTTCTTGGCCTCTGCCTTGGCTGTGGTATTCGAACTGCGCGGAGGGGCGACGCGCAGGGCGACGGCATTCTGGAATTTGCCGTTATCGCCCTCTGCCAAATGCGCGGCCCCATCTGAAATTCCATCCAGAAGCGGCAAAAGCCAGTCGTCATCGGCGCGGGGAAAGTCGTGCAGCACGTAGCCGGGCACGGCCTCTTTGCGTCCGGGGTGGCCGATGCCGAGGCGCACGCGTCGGTAGCTCTCGCCGATATGGCCATGGATTGAGCGCAGCCCATTGTGCCCGGCGTGACCACCGCCAGACTTCACCCGGCATTTCCCCGGTGCCAGATCAAGCTCGTCATGAAAGACGGTCACATCATCGGAGCTGAGTTTGTAGAACCGCATCATCTCGCCCACAGCCTGGCCGGAGCGGTTCATGAAGGTTTCGGGTTTGAGCAAGAGGACCTTTTGGCGTCCCAAACGCCCTTCGCTGACCTGACCCTGAAATTTCGCGCGCCATGGGGCAAAGCCGTGATCTTGGGCGATCCGGTCCAGGGCCATAAAGCCGATATTGTGCCGGTTGCGCGCGTATTTGCCGCCGGGATTGCCGAGGCCTACGAAGATGATCATGGTGCCCTCCTTGCTGTGCAAGGGATGCGGGATTGTGCGGGCAGGTGCAAGAGGCAGGCACGCAGCGGGCGACGCCTCAAAAGAAAAGCGCCCCGGTCCTGCTCGAGAACCGGGGCGCTTCTATCTCAAGATCGCAACTGCGATCTTATTCTTCTGTGGCTTCTGCCGCGTCATCCGCCGCAGCCTCGTCGCCGTCGCCTTCTTCGTTCTCAGCCGATTTCAGGCCGGAAGGCGCGGAGATATTGGCAATCACGAAGTCACGATCAATCGTCGGCGTCGCGCCGGCGGGCAGCTCAACGCTGGAGATCGTGATTGTGTCGCCGACATTGAGGCCGTCGAGATCAACTGTGATCTTCTCGGGGATGTCACCGGCGGTCACAACAAGCTCAACCTCGGGGCGGACAACCGTCAGAACGCCGCCTTTCTTGATGCCCGGTGCGATGTCCTCGTTGAGGAATTCGACGGGGATGAAGAGATTGACCTTCGATGTCCGACGCAGGCGCATGAGGTCCACGTGTGTGGGCAAGTCTTTGACAACATCGCGCTGCACGTCGCGGCAGATAACGCGCACGTCCTCGTGGCCTTCGACCTTCAGGTTGAAGAGCGTCGACTTGAAGCGACCGCTTTTCAGGCGCTTGAACAGCTCGTTGAAGGGAAGGTTGATCGGAAGCGGGTCTGCTTCGCCACCAAAAACAATACCAGGAACGAGGCCATCGCGGCGCGCTTGACGAGCGGCGCCCTTGCCTGTCCCCGTACGTTCCTGGGCGTGAAGATCAGGGATCTCACCAGCCATTTTGAAACTCCATATGTTTAGATGCGCAGGGATCCTCCAAGGCTGTATCCCCGCTACGAGCCGCGCGCATACGCCAGCCTGCGCACCTTTGCAAGGTGTGTGTGTGCAAACGGCTCGATTTTCTCATCGCAAGCGCGTCTGCCCCTATTGTGGGGCAGGGCAAAAACTGGCACCGCTGCGAGATGATTTCTCGCGATGACATACGCGCGGCTCGCGCCACCTTGGCCGCCTTCATGGTCAATGGATTTGCCTGGGGCGGCTTTGCGGGGCAAGTGCCTTTGATCAAGGCCCGGATCGGGGCGGGGGATGCGGATTTTGGTCTTGCCATGTTCGTGGCCGCTATCGGCGCTGTCGCCGCCATGTGGCTTGCGCCACGGTTCGACGCCCGTTTTGGCGCGCGTGCCATGTTGGTTCTGGCGCTCTTGCTGGCGGGGTCTTTTCTGTTGCCGGGGATTGTTTTGTCCGTCTGGGTGTTTGCGCTGGCCATGATGCTGTGTTCGGCGACCTCCGGCTCGCTGGACGTGATCATGAACGCGCGCCTGTCCTCCATCGAGGCCGAGCGCAAGCGCCCCTTGATGAACTTTGCTCATGCGATGTTCAGCTTTGCCTATGCGTTCGCGGCTCTGGTTGCCGGGTTTGCGCGGGAAGCTGGCTGGCCTCCCGTTCTGATCTTCGGGTTTCTGGGCGTTTTGTCCTGCCTGCTGTGCTACATCGTGGCGCAGGATCGGATGCGCGACAGCCATGGGGAGGATGAAGGCGCTGCGCGTGCGCCATCCGCACTTTTGTGGCTGGGAGGCGTTGTCATCCTTGTGGCATTCATGTCCGAGCAGGCGACCGAAGGTTGGTCGGCGTTGCATCTGGAACGCAATCTGGGGGCAGGCGCGGCGGAAGGGGCCTTTGGCCCTGCAATCCTCGGTTTGACCATGGGCATAGGCCGCATGACCGGTCAGGCCGTTGTCCAGAGGCTCGCCCCTTTGAGTGTCATTGCTGTCACTGCGGCAATGTCTGCCCTCGGCGCTTTTATTGCCGCGTCTGCCAGCAGCCTGAACATGGCCTATCTGGGCTTCGCCCTGCTGGGCGGCGGGATCTCGGTGATCGCGCCCATGGCCTACGCTTACGTGGGAACACGGGTCTCCGAGCGCGCGCGCACCCATGCCATCGCCCGGATTTCCGTCATTGGATATGCAGGCTTTTTCATTGGCCCCCCGATGATGGGCCTTTTGGCGGAAGCGTTTGGTCTGGCGGCCTCCTTCAGCGTGATCGGATTGTGTCTGGCGGGCGTTCTGCTGGTCTTTGTGCCCGCGCTCTATCGGTATGACAGGAGGCAAGCTCATGCGTGACTCGACCTTTCTCGACGTGCCGGCGGGCCATATCGCGACCGTGGTGACGCATCTGGAGATGACGTCGCAGCCTGTGCCCGCACCGGAGGTCAGGGTGCCCTCAGGTCTGGAAATTGTTTTGATGGATGCGCCTGATTTGGCCCAGTACCGTGCGCTCTTCCGGGAAATTGGGGCGCAATGGCTCTGGAATTCGCGCCTCTGGATGGCGGATGAAAAGCTCAGTGCTTTGCTGACCCACCCTGAGGTGGAGCCATGGGTTTTGCGCCGCGACGGGCGCGATGTCGGCGTGCTGGAGTTGGACTTTCGTCAAGCGGGCGCCTGTGAATTGGCGCTCTTTGGTTTGGCGCCTTCAGCCATTGGGCGCGGAGCCGGGCGCGCCTTGATATCATTTGGCATCAACCGCGCCTTTGCGCGCGATATCTCACGCTTCCATCTGCACACCTGCACGCTCGATAGCCCACAAGCGCTCGGGTTTTATCGCCGGTCAGGATTTGCCCCGGTCCGGCAAGAGGTCGAGATCATGCCAGACCCGCGGCTGCATGGGCTGCTGCCGCGAGAGATGGCGCCTCATATCCCGATCACATCCTGAGCTATGCGTCAGCTGGCCTGCCAGCGCCCTTCGAAATCCTCTGGCACCAGAAGAATGTCACGCCCGACATCCTTGATATCCCGTTTGCCACAAAGCGCCATGGAGACATCAAGCTCGTTGCGAATGACTTCCAGCGCCTTCGTGACCCCTTGCTGGCCCATCGCACCAAGACCGTAGATATAAGCGCGCCCGATCATCGTGCCTTTCGCGCCCATTGCGACGGCTTTGAGCACGTCCTGACCGGAGCGGATCCCGCTATCGAGATGGATTTCCACCTGATCGCCCACTGCCTCCACAATGGAGGGCAAAGCGCGGATCGATGAGATTGCGCCATCCAGCTGACGGCCACCATGGTTGGACACGATGATCGCATCGGCCCCCACTTTCGCGGCCATTTTGGCATCCTCAGCATCGAGAATGCCCTTCAGGATGACCTTGCCGCCCCACATCTCCTTGATCCGCTCGACCTTTTTCCAATCGAGGGCCGGATCAAACTGCTCCGCGGTCCAGGCGCTAAGCGAAGACGGGTCTTTGATATTGTCCACATGGCCAATGATATTGCCGAAGGTACGGCGTTTGGTTGACAGCATCCCCATGCCCCAACGCCAGCGAAATGCAAGGTCGATCATCGAGGCCAGTGTCAGCTTGGGGGGTGCCGAGAGACCGTTCTTGAGATCCTTGTGACGTTGACCGAGGATTTGCAGATCAAGCGTGATAACAAGCGCAGAGCACTTGGCCGCTTTCGCGCGCTCGATCAGCCGACGCAGATAATCCTCGTCTTTCATTGTGTAGAGCTGAAACCAGAAGGGCGATTTGGTATGGGCCGCAACGTCTTCAATCGAGCAGATAGACATGGTCGACAGGGTAAAGGGGACGCCAAACTTTTCCGCCGCTTTTGCCGCCAGAATTTCACCATCATAATGCTGCATCCCTGTGATACCCACGGGTGCCAGGGCCACGGGCATCGAGACATCCTCTCCGATGAGCTGTGAGGTGGTAGAGCGGTTGGTCATGTCAACGGCAACCCGCTGGCGCAGCCGGAGCTTGTCAAAATCCGATGTGTTTTCGCGAAAAGTCTGTTCTGTCCAGCTGCCACTCTCGCAGTAATCGAAGAACATTTTCGGCGCGCGCCGTTTGTGCAGACGTTTCAGATCGTCAATGCAAGTGATAACCGTCATTTTCTTTCCTCGCGGCCATATTGGTTAAGTTCTTTTACCAATATGAGGTGCTGGGGGCAATGCCTGATAGCGGACGAAGCGCCGCATGTGTGCGTTAAAGGGATTTTCACACGCGGATGACAGTTTGCGCTCCTGAGTGCGCTGTTCAGGAGGCGGGTTTTGAAAGGTATCGTGTTTACGGAACTTCTGCGTATGGCTGAAAATGTCATAGGTGAAGACGCGGTGGACGACATTCTCGATGAGATGGATCTGCCCCATGGCGGCGTTTACACATCGGTCGGTTGGTATCCCTGCTCCGAGCTCATGGGCATCGTCGGCGCGATTTCAAAGAAGACAGGCACGTCTGTTCCTGACCTGCAATTTGCGTTTGGCAAATGGATGCACGCGCATTTTGTAGATGCGTATCCGGCCATGTATGCGGGCAAACATACTGCTTTCGACATGCTGGAATCGATTGAAGGCGAGGTGCACAAAGAGGTGCGTAAACTCTACGATGATGTTGAGTTGCCCACGTTTGAAACGGAGCGTCTGCAGCCCTCCGTGTTGAAAATGACCTATCGGTCGGCGCGCCCTCTCAAGCACTTCTGCCATGGTCTCATTTGCGGATGTCTCGAATATTTTGATGAAAAATCCGAGGTCTCGGTTGCAGATGCATCAACTGATGCGGAAACGGTGGCGCATTTCACGATTGCGATTTGAGGGACTTCTCATAGTGGCATGACTTTCCAACAATCAGATACCACGAGTGCTCAGGTGTCCCGGCGCCGGTATGAGCGTGAGCGTGCAGCGCGTCTGCAGGCTGAGCAATTGCTGGAAGCAAAAAGTCTCGAACTCTATGAGGCAAACATCGCGTTGCAGGAAAAGGCGGCCTCCCTCTCGCAAACCGCGCGCGCCTTGAGGCGTGAAAAAACAAAGGCGGAGACGGCCAATGCCGCAAAGTCCGCCTTTCTGGCCAAGGTCAGCCACGAGATTCGCACGCCGATGAATGCCGTGCTGGGCATGGCATCGGCGCTGACCGAAACGAAGCTTGAAGATCCGCAGCGTGACATGGTCGATACGATTGTTTCTGCCGGCCACGTTTTGACGCGGATTGTGAGTGATGTTCTCGATATCACAAAAATCGAAGTCGCAGAGCTCAGCATTGAAGCCGTCGATTTTGACATTCGAGATCTTGTCGAGGACGTGGTGAAGTTGTTTCGCGCACAAACCACGAAACGTGATCTGGTTCTGACAGAAAGCTACGCGCCGGACCTGCCTCAAGTCATCCGCGCGGATTCGTCTCGTATCCGGCAGGTGCTGTCCAACCTCTTGTCCAATGCGTTGAAGTTCACGAATGAAGGTGAGATTTGCATCAGTGTCGCAATGAAGGCTGACCTTCTAAACGTGGAGGTCAGTGATACGGGATCCGGCATACCAGAGCACAAACAAGCGCATTTGTTTCAACCCTATCAACAATTGGGCGACACGCCGCAACAGCTGGAAGGCGGAACCGGACTGGGCCTTGCCATTTCGCACCATATTTGTCGCCGGATGGGGGGCGACCTCACATTTTCGCCGTCCCGCAGCGGTGGCGCGCAGTTCACGGCAACCTTTCGCGTCTCCCCGGTTGCGGACATATCGGCAGAGCCAAAAAACCTTGGTCAGACGGGCGAAGAATTCTTCGCCTCAAAACGCTGGCGCATTCTGGCCGCCGAGGATAATCGCACAAACCAGAAAGTTCTGGCGCTGCTGCTCAAGCGGTATGATGTTGACTTGAGGATGGTCGACAACGGCCAGGCCGCTGTTGACGCGTTTTTTGAAAATCCCGCAGACATTGTCCTGATGGACATCAACATGCCGGTGATGGATGGGCTCGAAGCAGCAGATCGCATACGCGAAGGCTTGTCGCTTCAGGGCAATCCCCCCGTGCCCGTCATCGCTCTCACGGCCAATGTCATGGCGCATCAGGTCGAGCAATACGCCCGTGCCGGTGTGCAGGGCCATGTGCCAAAACCGGTGAAACGGGAGGCTCTTGTGTCCGAAATGGTGCGTCTGCTTTCAGATCACGCTTCGTGAGCGCCGCCCGCCAGGCCAGCAACAAATGCCAAAACCTCTGCAACGGACTGGCCCTTGGCCAATTCCGCAACGATAGCTGAGCCAACGACGCAGCCGTCTGCAATGCTCGCGATGTCACGTGCGTTTTCAGGTGTGCGAATGCCAAACCCCACGATCACAGGGAGATCCGTCGCGCTTTTGATCCGTGCAACTTCCGGTGCAACATCGGCCGATTGCGCCGCCGCAGCGCCCGTGATCCCGGTGATGGAGACGTAGTACACAAAGCCCGATGTGTTCTGCAAAACCCGGGGCAGGCGCTTGTCGTCGGTTGTGGGCGTTGCCAACCGTATAAAGTTCAGCCCGGCGGCTTGCGCGGGCAGGCACAATTCATCGTCTTCTTCGGGAGGCAGATCGACAACGATCAATCCATCAATGCCAGCGGCCTTTGCGTCCGTCAGAAAACGATCAACGCCGTGGGAATAGATCGGGTTGTAATAGCCCATCAGGACAATCGGCGTCGTGTCGTCTTCCTCCCGAAACGCGCGCGCCAGATCGAGGGTGCGCTTCAGTGTCATCCCGGCTTCCAAAGCGCGCTGACCTGCGAGCTGGATTGTAGGCCCATCCGCCATGGGATCCGTGAACGGCAGACCCAATTCGATGACATCAACGCCCGCCTCAGGCAGCCCGCGGACGAGCTCCAGGGAGGTCTCGAAATCAGGATCGCCCGCCATGATGTAGGACACGAAGGCCTTGCGGTTTTGCGCGGCCAACTCCGCAAATTTTGCGTCAATACGGCTCATCAGTGGTTCCTCCATCTCAGCTCGGGGTGATGTGCCCAATTTGATCGGCATTGGCAATGCCTTCCCGCACCCCGCGACATGCCCGCTATCCGAAAGCGATGCTTGCACTTGGCCCGGTGCGGCACTAGGGAACTCGCAGTTTTTTGCGGAGGCGAACTATGGGCTTTAAGATGGGTATTGTCGGCTTGCCGAACGTGGGCAAATCGACTCTGTTCAATGCGCTGACAAAAACGGCCGCTGCGCAAGCAGCCAATTTCCCCTTTTGCACGATCGAGCCCAACGTTGGCGATGTGGCCGTCCCTGACGCGCGGCTCAACACTCTGGCGGACATTGCGGCTTCGAAACAGATCATCCCCACCCGGATGACATTCGTGGACATCGCGGGCCTCGTGAAAGGGGCATCCAAAGGAGAGGGGCTCGGCAATCAGTTCCTCGCGAATATTCGGGAAGTTGATGCCATTGCCCATGTTTTGCGATGCTTTGAAGATGGCGATGTCACCCATGTTGAAGGGCGCGTCGATCCCGTCGCAGATGCTGAAACCATCGAAACCGAGTTGATGCTCGCCGATCTCGAGAGCATCGAAAAGCGCCGCGCTGGGCTCGTGCGCAAGCTCAAAGGCAATGACAAAGAAGCCATGGCACAAGACCGTTTGCTTGCCGCCGCACAGGCGATGCTGGAAGATGGCAAGCCCGCGCGTTTGGTTGAGGTCAGCGATGAAGATTCCAAGCCTTGGAAGATGCTCCAACTTTTGACCTCCAAGCCCATTCTCTACGTCTGCAACGTCGATGAAGGCAGTGCGAGCGAAGGAAACGCCTTCTCTCAAAAAGTTGCAGAGATGGCAGAGGCGCAGGGCGCAGCCCACGTTGTCATTTCCGCCCAGATTGAGGAGGAAATCAGCCAGCTGGAGCCCGATGAAGCAGAGATGTTTCTGGAGGAAATGGGCTTGTCTGAACCCGGCCTGGATCGCCTGATCCGTGCAGGGTACGAACTCCTCGGGCTGATGACCTACTTTACCGTCGGCCCAAAAGAAGCCCGGGCCTGGACCATTCGCAATGGCATGCTGGCGCCACAAGCCGCCGGGGTCATTCATGGTGATTTCGAGAAAGGCTTCATTCGTGCCGAAACGGTGGCCTACGACGATTACGTCGAATTGGGCGGCGAACAGCCCGCGCGCGATGCCGGCAAGTTGCGGGCGGAGGGGAAGGCCTATGAAGTCAAGGACGGCGACGTTATCCATTTCCTCTTCAACGCGTAATCGGCGCTTGCCGCAGGGTGCGTGTTGCGTGCGCACGCTATCGTCAGATCCGGCACGCAGCCCTGCATGAGCAGCGTGTTGCCAGACGTACGTCGTCAGTCCAGTGTCCGGCCAAATGACGAATTGTCCGCTCTTTTTCAACGTTGTGGCTGCGAAACCCAAACGCAATCGAAGCTAAGCATTTTCTGCATGATTTGGCCTTGTTCTTTGCGGGCTTGTGCTGTTAGACCCGTCGGCGGAGACGTGGCCGAGTGGTCGAAGGCGCTCCCCTGCTAAGGGAGTAGGCGGGAAACCGTCTCGAGGGTTCGAATCCCTTCGTCTCCGCCACCTATTCTATAATAATCTGTGTCGCGCGCCAGCGATGTCGACGGATCTGTCAGGCGGTCAGATGCAGGCTTCAAAGCGTTAGCGTGGCCGCGCGGGGGCGGAGACGAAACGGTGGGCAGCCTCGGGAGGAGGCACAAAGCACTCTGGTTTACGGCCGAACCATTGGTAGCGGTTGCGGGCCAGGCGATCATAGATCCAGTCGCGCAAGGGGCGGGGGATGATCCGCAAAGCCCGCGCCCAATGCCATGGCGCGCGCAGTTGCGCGAGAAGCGCCAGACCGGCATCTGACCGCGTGAGAGCCCGGCCGTTGGCCACGACCAGAAATGTATCGTCCAGATCGTCAGCGGACAGGCCCCACTGCGCGGCGAGGCTTTGGCCCTCATCGGACCACGCGGAGACGAACCGCATGGACTGATCACGCTCGTGGCGCAGCAGGAAATGCACCCATGAGGAGCACAACACACAATCGGTATCAAAAATCACTGTGGTCACAGGGGCCTCCGCGCCTCCTCGAGAGATGTGGCCGTCCTCCGCTGATTTTCAACGCCTGAGTGCGCCGCTGCGCGATAGAAAGTTAGCGCTTGCGGCGCGCTGCATTCGCGTGTGGTGTGGCGCCATGAAACTCACCGGCCCCTTCCTCTTTATCCTCGCCACATTGATGATTGATGCCATTGGCGTCGGGATCGTCTTTCCGATCATGCCTGACCTGATGGTGCGCGTGGGCGCAGGATCAACGGCGGAAGGGGCGTTCTGGGGCGGGCTCATGATGTCGGCCTATGCAGCGGCGATGTTCCTGGTCGGGCCTGTTGTGGGCAGCCTTTCGGACGCATACGGGCGCAAGCCCGTGTTGATCGCAGCGCTTGTGACGCTGACGATTGATTATGTCATCATGGCTCTCGCGCAGACCTATTGGGTCTTGCTGGTGGGGCGGATTCTCGCGGGGCTTGCAGGGGCCACCTATATCACCGCGAGCGCCTATATCTCCGACATTGCGAAACCGGAGGAGCGCGCGGCGAGTTTCGGTATGATCGGCGCAGCTTTCGGGATCGGCTTCGTTCTGGGCCCGGCTTTGGGCGGATTGGCCTCCGGCCTGCATATCACAGCGCCCTTCTGGATCGCCGCCGGGCTCGCAGCGCTCAACGTGGCGTTTGGCCTTTTCGTTCTGCCGGAATCACTCAAAGAGGAGAACAGACGCCCCTTTGGGCGGCGCGATCTCAATCCCTTTGCAACGATCTGGCGCGCCTTTGCCATGCCGGGCCTCGCCATCCCGCTGATCTGTATCTTCGTGTTCGAGTTTGCCAACATGGTTTATCCGACGCTCTGGGCGTTTTGGGGGCGGGAGGTGTTTGGCTGGACGGGCGTGACCATTGGTCTGACATTGTCGGCTTACGGCGTGCTGATTGCGCTGGTGCAGGCCGGGATCTTGCCTCAAATGACCAAGCGGCTGGGCGATTACCGCACGCTCATCATTGCAACGATCGCGGCGTTGATTGGCATGGTGGGCTTTGGCCTTGCGACATCTGTTCTGGCGGTGGCCATTCTTCTGCCGATTGCTGCATTGTCGGATATGGCGCCGCCCTTGATGACGGCCTTTGCCGCCAATCGCGTCGGCGATGACGCGCAGGGGCTGGTCCATGGCGTTATTGCATCGCTCTCCTCGGTGGCGGCCGTGGCTGCGCCTTTGTGTCTGACATGGGTGTTTCAGAGTTTTGTGGATGAGGGCGGGGCCTACGTTCCCGGCGCGCCCTACCTGCTGGGCGCCTTGCTGATCGTCGTGATCCTACCCTTGATCTTTCGCCTCAAGCCAGCAGCGACAGGCCCGGCGCAGTAAGGGTCGCCGCCGAAATTTCATGTGGCATTCTGCGTGCACGCGCGGTTAAGTGCCGCCACGGGGGGACACATGCCAAAGATAACATCCGTTGACACGCGCCTGTTTCACATCCCGCTGGCGGAGGTGCTGGTGGATGCCAAACATGGAGACCACCATTTCTTCGAGCTGATCACCGCAAGCGTGCATCTGGACGATGGCTCGGTTGGCACGGGGTACAGCTATACCGGCGGCAAGGGCGGGCATGCGATCAAGGCGATGATCGAGCATGATCTGGTGCCGTTCCTGCTGGGTCAGGACGCGCAGGACGTCGAGGCGCTTTACGAGGCGATGCAATGGCATGTGCATTACGTGGCGCGCGGCGGCGTGGCCTCTTTCGCGATCTCGTCCATTGATATTGCCCTTTGGGATCTGCGCGGCAAGCGCACGGGCCAGCCTTTGTGGAAAATGGCGGGCGGCCATGCCGACAGGTGCAAGGCCTACTGCGGCGGCATTGATCTGGGCTTTGAGTTGCCCAAGCTGCTCGCCAGCGTCGAGGGTTATCTGGAGCGTGGGTTCAACGGCGTGAAGATCAAGGTCGGTCGCGCGGATGATGTGGCGCGTGTGGCGGCTGTGCGTGATCTGATCGGGCCGGACGTGGCTTTCATGGTGGATGCGAATTATTCGCTGAGTGTGGAACAGGCCATCGAGGCCGCGCGCGCGTTTGCGCCCTATGACCTGCTGTGGTTCGAAGAGCCCACGATCCCTGACGACTACGCAGGATTTGGCCGCATTGCCGAAGCTACGGGGATGCCGCTTGCCATGGGCGAGAACCTCCATACGATCCACGAGTTCGAATATGCGTTCGCTCAGGCCAAGCTATCCTATATCCAGCCTGATGCCTCCAATTGCGGCGGCGTCACAGGCTTTTTGCAAGTGGCCGAACGCTCCGCGAGCCATGGCATCCCGATCTGTTCGCATGGGATGCAGGAGCTGCATGTCTCACTCGTGTCCGCGCGGCCCAATCCGGGATGGATCGAGGTGCATTCCTTTCCCATCGATACATACACCACGCGCCCGCTCGTGGTCGAAGATCAATTGGCCGTGGCGCCCGACGTGCCCGGCATCGGCGTGACATTTGATTGGGGCAAGCTGGAAGCGGCCAATCTGCTGACCAAGTAAAGGACATCTCAATGACGCATCAAGCAGCCGTCTACCGCGGCGACAAGACATTCTCCGTTGGAACGGCAACCTGCGACGCGCCGGGGCCCGGCCAGGTCCAGATCGACGTGGCCTATTGCGGGATTTGCGGGACCGATCTGCATATCTATCTGGGCCATATGGATGCGCGTGTGGGGTTTGAACGCACGATTGGCCATGAAATGTCTGGCCGGATCGCGGCTGTCGGGGAGGGGGTCACGGGCTTGGCCGCCGGTCAGCCTATCGTTGTGCGCCCTTTGGATCATTGCGGCGATTGCCCGGCGTGCAACGCGGGCCATGAGCATATTTGCCATAACCTGAAGTTCATCGGGATCGACAGCGATGGCGCGTTTCAGCAGAAATGGAACGTTCCTGCCCACACCATTCACGTGCTGCCCGAGGAGCTGGATCTCAGCCACGCGGCCTTGATCGAACCTCTCGCCGTGGCCGTCCATGACGTTGACCGGGCGCAGGTCAAACCGGGCGAGGATGTCCTCGTGATCGGCGGCGGGCCCATCGGGATGCTCGTGGCCATGGTCGCGCGGGAGGCCGGGGCCAACGTGGTGATCTCCGAGATCAATGAGAACCGTTTGGCCTTCGCGCAAAAGATCGGCTTTGAGACGATGAACCCCAAGGTCAGTGATGTCGCCAAGGCCATGCATGAACGCACAGGCGGCAAAGGGGCCGATGTGGTCTTTGAAGTCTCCGGCAGCCAGCCCGGCGTCGATCTTATGACGGCGGCGGCGGCCACGCGGGGGCGCATTGTTATGGTTGCGATCCATGCCAGCAAGCCTCAGATCGACATGTTCCAGTTCTTCTGGCGCGAGTTGGAGCTCATTGGCGCGCGCGTCTATCGCCCGGAGGATTACGTCGGTGCAATGGCGCTTCTTGCCAAAGGTGTCGTCGATTGTGAGGCCTTCATCACAGATATTCAGGGGCTGGACGACATTCAGGCCGCCTTCGAGAGCCTCACCCAAAACCCCAATGCAATGAAATCCATGATCCGTGTAGGCGAGGGCGTTTGATATGGCAGTTCTGGACACATTCCGCCTTGATGGCAAAACGGCGCTGGTTACGGGCGCCAAGCGCGGGATCGGTCGCGGCATGGCTGTCGCGCTGGCGGAGGCTGGGGCCGATATCATCGGTGTCAGCGCAACGCTGGAGACCGAGGGGTCCGAAGTGGGCCAAGAGGTCCGCGCTTTGGGACGGGAGTTTACGGGCTATGCCTGCGATTTTTCTGACCGGGCTGCCGTCCGCGCTTTCTCTGAAGAGGTCCGGGCCAGGCACCCCCAGATCGACATTCTGATCAACAACGCGGGCACGATCCTGCGCACCCCCGCGGCCGAGCATCCTGATGAGATGTGGGACAAGGTCATTGAGGTCAATCTCAACGCCCAGTTTGTCCTGACGCGCGATATCGGGGCCACGATGGTGGCGCGTGGATCGGGGAAGGTGATCTTCACGGCCTCGCTTTTGACCTTTCAGGGCGGCATCACCGTGCCAGGCTATGCCGCCTCCAAAGGCGGGATCGGCCAGCTCACAATGGCCTTTGCCAATGAGTGGGCGGGCAAGGGCGTGAATGTGAACGCGATTGCACCGGGCTATATCGATACCGATAATACCGAAGCGTTGCGCAACGATCCTGTGCGCTCCAAGGCGATATTGGAGCGTATTCCGGCGGGCCGCTGGGGCCGCCCGGTCGATTTCGCGGGCCCAGCCGTGTTCCTCGCGTCAGACGCGGCCAGCTATATGCATGGTCACGTGATGCTTGTTGATGGCGGCTGGATGGGGCGCTGATGCGAACTAGGCCACGCGCCTTTCCCGCACGGCTGCGTCCTGCACATCCTCGGTATTGGGAAGCGGCGCAGGGGCGGCTTGCCCCGGTGTCCATTCCACGGGCAAGTCTCGCAAGAGGGGAAAGGCCTCCAGCATCATGGCCCTGTCTTCAACATCTACACGATCTGTCCCGACAATCGCGCGACTGTCGTTTGAGGCGTGAACTGCGCGGATATATTGGGGCTCGTGCGAATAGATGACCCGAACCGGGCGGCGTTCAAGAATTTTCTTGTGGGCGACGTAGTAGGGATTGCGGCGTGAGCGCGTGGGCGTGACCATGGCCAATCCAAGGTTTGTGGCCGGAACAAGCCGATGTGTCAGACGCACATGCCCTTGATCAAATTCCGCGGAGACACCGCGGGGGTGAGAGAGGAACACATAATCAGGCAAGCCCGGGCGCAGCAGCCCCACAGACGCTTCGGCCTCCATCCGCAACGTGCCCGTGAAATTCACCGCCACCGCATCGTCATCATCCAGAACAATCTGGCACGACGTGTCATGGCGGCGAAACGTATTGCGCCGGTAGAGCTGAAACCAATTGCCTGCCTTGTCCGGCCCGCGAAAGATCACATGCGCGCGCTGGCCCAGCATATCTCCGCACAATTCCTTCAGTCGCGTCTGGTACCGCTCGGGCATCAGCGTGGAGGACAGGACGACCAAATCGAAATCCCGGTCCGCCTGATCGCGCAACGACGCCAGTGACATGGTTTCCATGAACGCGGCCCGCGTATCGAGGCGCTCGGGATCAAAGAGCAGATCGGGATCCAGGCTGGCCCTGGAGCGCCAGCCGGATTGACCAAAAAACGAGTGCCGCATCATATAGATCATGTGCATGTCGGGGTGCCTCCACTTCATTTTTTGCAAAAACGTATCGATCTGGAAAAAGCACACCAACGGATTTCGCCCAATCCTGCCGCGTTAGTTGCAAAGGGTGACATGCAGGACTCACTTGGCATCAGCGCGCGCAGGGGAACGGCGTTACCGCTATCGCCTGCCCGGGAAGGCAGCACAGACCGGTTCAGGCGACGCTTTGTGCTGTTTTGACGCGGCGGCTTGATTGACCTGCGCGCTAACTTTCGGCAATCAGACGCGAACCTTGTTGCGCCAATTCGGGAAGGACCAGCGATGAGCGAGATCGAACGCGAGGCGATGGAATATGATGTTGTGATCGTGGGGGCGGGGCCTGCGGGCCTGTCGGCTGCGATCCGTCTCAAACAACTGGATGCCGACCTGAATGTGGTCGTGCTCGAAAAAGGCTCGGAAGTAGGCGCGCATATCCTTTCAGGCGCGGTGCTTGATCCTTGCGGGCTCGACGCGCTGATCCCCGATTGGAAGGAAAAAGGCGCGCCGCTGACGGTTCCTGTGAAGGATGACAATTTCTTCATGCTGGGCGAGGCGGGTGCCATGCGCATCCCCAATTTTCCCATGCCCAAACTGATGAGCAACCATGGCAACTACATTGTCTCCATGGGGAACGTCTGCCGTTGGATGGCGGAGCAGGCGGAAGAGCTTGGCGTCGAGATCTTCCCCGGCATGGCCTGCTCTGAGCTCGTCTACGGCGAGAACGGCGAGGTCAAAGGCGTTGTGGCAGGTGTGTTCGGGCTGGAAGCGGATGGCTCTTACGGGCCAGATACCGAGCCGGGCATGGAGCTGCATGGCAAGTATGTGTTCCTCTCCGAGGGCGTGCGCGGCTCGCTCGCCAAGGAAGTGATTGCAAAGTACGACCTGCAAGCCGGGAAAGAGCCGCAGAAATTCGGGCTCGGCATGAAGGAGATCTGGGAGATTGACCCCGAGAAGCACCGCGAAGGCTCCGTAACCCACACGATGGGTTGGCCGCTGGGCTCCAATGCGGGCGGCGGGTCGTTCATCTATCACCTTGATAACAATCAGGTCTACGTGGGCTTTGTGGTGCACCTAAACTACGAGAACCCGCATCTTTATCCCTATATGGAGTTCCAGCGCTTCAAGCATCATCCGATGGTGGCCGAGCTTCTCAAGGGCGGCAAACGCGTGGCGTATGGCGCGCGGGCGATCTCTGAGGGCGGCTATCAATCTATGCCCAAGATGGTCGCGCCCGGTGTGGCGCTTCTGGGATGCTCGGTGGGCATGGTCAATGTCCCGCGCATCAAGGGCAACCACAACGCGATGCTCTCGGGCAAGGCCGCTGCAGAAGCCGCGTTTGACGCGATCAAGGCGGATCGCGCTGGCGATGAGCTCACAGACTATGAGGCGGAAGTGCGCGAAGGCGCGATCGGCAAGGACCTCAAGAAGGTGCGGAATGTGAAGCCGCTCTGGTCCAAATATGGTCTTGTGGCGTCTCTCATGGCTGGTGGCCTCGATATGTGGACCAATTCCTTCGGCTTTTCGCTCTTTGGCACAATCGGCCATGGCAAAAGCGACGCGGAGGCTACGGGCGAGGCGTCCAGGTTTGAGCCGATTGATTATCCCAAACCTGACGGTACCCTGTCCTTTGATCGGCTGACCAACGTCAGCTTCTCAGCCACAAATCACGAGGAAAGCCAGCCTGCGCATTTGCAGCTCAAGGATGCTTCCGTTCCGATTTCGATCAACCTGCCGAAATACGCGGAACCCGCGCAGCGCTATTGCCCTGCAGGCGTCTATGAGGTGGTGGAAGACGAGGGCAGCGATGCGCGCTTCGTCATCAACTTCCAGAATTGCGTGCATTGCAAAACCTGCGATATCAAGGATCCCAGCCAGAACATCACCTGGGTCACACCGCAGGGCGGCGATGGGCCGAACTACCCGAATATGTGAGGAAAAAGGGCGCTCCGGCGCCCTTTTTTCTTGACCGCGCGCGGGTTGGGGGCACGTCAAGGGTCACGACTTGGTGAACATGTGATCAGCAAAATGTTGCCCGTGCAGGCCCAAGTCGCTAGCGTGCAGGAAACCACAACGGAGACCCTTGTTGCCCCGCATGATTTTTCGCCCTGTCGCCGCTTTTGCCCCGATCCTGGGCCTGATCCTCAGCCTGACCACACCGCCCGCAAGCGCGGGCGTGTCCGGACCTTATCTCGCTGCGCGCCACGCCAGTTTCAACACGGATTTTCGCTCCGCTGTGCGCTATTACGAGCTGGCCTTCGCGGAGGACCGCAGCAGCGCGCCTTTGATGGAAGCCGTGACCGCATCGCACATGTCGCTGGGCGGTTTTGAGCGCGCGGGCCTGTTTGCCGATGAGCTGATCAAGAAAGGTTTTGAAAGCCAGGTCGCCCACATGGCGCGCATGGCCGTGGCCGCGAGGGACGAAGAATTTGACCTGCTGATCGAGCGTTTGGAAGCGGGTGAAGATGTCGGTCCGTTGGTCGATGGATTGGCGCTTGGCTGGGCCGAATTGGGCCGGGGCGACATGACGGCCTCGTTGGCGGCCTTCGACGCGGTTGGCGAACAGCGCGGGTTGCGCGGGTTCGCCGATTACCACAAGGCTCTGGCCCTGGCCTCCGTGGGTGATTTCGAAAGCGCGGTTGCCCTGCTGGAAGGTGAGTTCGGAGCCGCGCAAGCCACGCGCCGCGCCGTGATGGCCCATGCCATGATACTTAGCCAGCTGGATCGCAATGACGATGCGGTTGCGCTCCTCAATGATATGTTCACCACGCGCCTCGACCCCGGATTGGCCGCTCTGCGGGATGCGCTCGAGGCAGGGGAGACCGTTCCGTTCACGACGATCACAAGCCCACGAGATGGCATGGCCGAGGTGTTCTATACCATTGCCATCGCGCTCGAGGGTGAAGCGGCGAATGACTACACGCTGCTTTATACGCGCGTCGCGGAGTTCCTACGCGAGGATCATGTCGATGCCATCCTGCTGTCCGCAAGGCTGCTGGAACAACTCGACGAGTTCGAGCTGGCCACGGAAGCCTATGAACACGTCCCGCTCGATCATCCCGCCTACCACGCCGCGGCCATGGGGCGCGCGGCCGCGATGCGCGAGGGGGGCGATGTCGAGGGCGCCATTCTGGCCTTGCGTACGCTGGCCGCCTCCCACGAGGGTTTGCCGACGGTGCACACAACGCTGGGCGATATCCTGCGGCAGGAGAAGCGTTTCGAGGAGGCCGTCGAGGCGTATGACCGGTCCATCGAGATCTATGGAACGCCCGCGAGCCGTGGACAATGGTTCGTCTATTTTGCCCGGGCCATCAGCCATGAGCGGCTGGACAACTGGCCGCTGGCTGAAGCGGATTTCCGCAAGGCACTGGAGCTGAACCCCGACCAGCCGCAGGTGCTGAATTACCTTGGCTATTCACTCGTCGAGAAAAAGATCAAGCTGGATGAAGCGCTGGACATGATTGAACGCGCGGTCGCCGCGCGGCCCGACAGTGGGTATATCGTGGACAGTCTCGGCTGGGTGCTGTTCCGGTTGGGCCGCTATGAAGAGGCCGTGCCACATATGGAGCGCGCCACAGAACTCATGCCGATTGACCCGGTCGTCAACGATCATCTGGGCGATGTCTACTGGGCCGTGGGCCGCAAGCTTGAGGCCCGTTTCCAGTGGAACCGCGCTTTGAGTTTCATTGACCGTGACGATCATGGTGAGGCTGATCCCGAGCGTATTCGCCGCAAACTTGAGGTTGGGCTTGATCAGGTTCTGGCGGAAGATGGCCTGCCACCATTGCAAGTGGCCAATTCCGAGTGATCCCGACCATCCGGGTTGTGGCGCCAGCCAAGATCAATCTGGCGCTGCATGTGACGGGCAAGCGCGCAGATGGCTATCATCTGCTCGATTCTCACGTGGTTTTTGCCCGGGACGCTCACGATACGCTCGAAGTTTGTCCCGCTCAGGACATGGAGCTGATCGTTGACGGCCCCTTTGCAGATGGCGTGCCCACGGATGCGCGCAATCTGTGTTGGCGCGCGGCTGAGGCGTTTGGCGCGCCCGTCTCGATCCGATTGACGAAAGCCTTGCCCCATGCCGCCGGGATTGGCGGGGGCTCCGCCGATGCGGCGGCGGTCTTGCGAGCGATGGAGGCGCTGTTTGAGCGTCGGTTTACAGGCGATGCTGCGCTACTGGGCGCGGACGTGCCGGTCTGCCTGCTGTCGCGCTCTGCGCGTATGTCCGGCATTGGTGAGATCGTGGCGCCTGTGAAGAGCGCTGAGTTTCATGCGGTTTTGGTCAATCCTGGCGTTGATGTGCCGACGCCCAATGTCTTCCGCGCGCTTGCGTCGCGGCAGAATGCGCCGCTGGCTGATCTGCCGGACGATGGTGTTGATTTGGCGTGGCTCAAGGCGCAGCGCAACGATTTGCAAGCGCCGGCCATGGCCTGCGCTCCGGTCATCGCGACATGTCTTGACGCGCTCAAGGATGCAGAGCTCGCGCGCATGTCAGGCTCAGGCGCAACCTGCTTTGGCCTGTATTCCGATGGCCCCGCGGCATCCGCCGCAGCAGAGCGCCTCCGGACGCGCCATCCAAACTGGTGGGTGACGGCGAGCGTGTTGCGGTAAGGCCTGAGCGGTCAGTTCACGCGGGCCACAACGTAATCCGCGAGATCGTCTAGCATGGTGCGGATCGGATGATCGGGCAGGGTGGCCAAGGCTGTGCGGGCCGTGTCGATCCAGCTGAGCGCTTCAAGGCGTGTGGCTTCCAGCGTGCCATGGGCATTGAGCAGGCGCAGGGCCTCCTCAAGATCGCCATCGCGCTGATCGCCTTTCTCTATCGTGCGCTGCCAGAAGGCGCGTTCGTCCGCGTCGGCCAGAGCGACGGCTTTGATCACGGGCAGCGTGAGTTTGCGTTCGCGGAAATCATCACCGATGTTCTTGCCGGTGGCGTCAGAGCCCCAGTAATCGAGCAGGTCGTCGACAATCTGGAAGGCAATGCCCAAGGCGTCGCCGTAGTCAAAGAGCGCTTGCACCTCCGCATCGGGGCGCCCGGCAATAACGCCGCCAACTTCGGTCGCAGCGGAGAACAGCGCCGCGGTTTTTCCGCGAACCACCTGCCGGTAGATGTCTTCTGTCGTGGCGAGGTTCTGGGCCGCCGTGAGTTGCAGGACCTCACCCTCGGCAATCGTGGCCGCTGCATTGGACAGGATGTCCAGCACGCGCAGATTGCCTGTCTCGACCATCAACTGGAACGCGCGGGCAAAGAGATAGTCGCCCACAAGGACGGAGCTCTTGTTGTCCCACAGCAGATTGGCCGTCGGGCGCCCGCGGCGCTGTGCGCTTTCGTCCACAACGTCGTCATGCAGTAGGGTCGCTGTATGGATGAACTCCACGGTCGCGGCGAGCTTGATATGGTCATCACCCGCATAGCCACACATGCGCGCGCAAGCCAGCGTGAGCATGGGACGCAAGCGCTTGCCGCCCGCATCTACCAGATGCTTCGTCACCTCGGGAATTCTGGGCGCGTGCTCAGAGGCCATGCGCGCACCGATGAGCGTCCCGACGGCGTTCAAATCCTCCGACAGTTCGGTCGCCAAACGGTCATGTGGTTTGGTCTGCGCGTGGTCCAATCCCATTCTCTTCCTCTATGCCCTCGACAGGCCCGTCTTTGATACTTAAGTCAGCCTTATGGAAGAGCTTTTACGCACCAATGATATCACCGTCATCGCCTACGCGCGCGCGCTCCTCGCCGATGAGGATATAGAGTGCTTTGAGTTCGACGTAAACATGAGCGTCCTGGAAGGATCCATAGGTATTTTGCCGCGCCGTCTGATGGTGACGCGCCGGGATCTTTTCCGGGCTCGGGCGATCATGACGGAGCATGATATCGCGCTTGATGGGTGAGACCACAGACAATGCCTTTTTGGGCGGCGCGCTGCAGCTTTTGCAGCCCGCGCGCGGCTATCGCGCAGGGCTCGATCCCGTGTTGCTCGCGGCGGCTTGTGCTCCGAAGCCCGGGGCGTCCGTGCTGGACCTTGGCTGCGGGGTCGGAACGGCGCTCTATTGTCTCGCGCGACGCGTGCCGGATCTGGAACTGACGGGCGTGGAGCTGCAGCCTGGATTGGCGGAGCTCGCCCGCGAAAATGCCACACGAAATGGCCTGACGGCGCGCATTGAATGCGCCGATATCGCCGCACTTCCGGCGGAACTGCGCAATCGGAGCTTTGATTTGGTTCTCGCCAATCCGCCCTTTTTCGAGCGCGACAAGAGCACAGGTGCAAAAATCTTGAACCGCGAGACAGGGCGGGGCGAAGCCCTTCCTCTCGCGGCATGGGTCGAGGTTGCGGCCAAACGCCTGAAGCCGGGCGGGCAAGCCGCGTTCATCCAGCGGATCGAGCGCCTGCCGAACCTTTTGCAGGCCTGTCAGGACCGGCTCGGCAGCGTCCAAGTGATTCCCTTGACCTCGCGCGAAAATCGCCCCCCAAAACTGGTCATTTTGCGGGCGCGTAAAGGCGGGCGGGCGCATTTTTTCATGTCGGCCCCGATTGTTCTACATCGCGGCTCGCAACACGTGGCGGATGAAGAAAGCTATACAGAACAGGTCTCTGCCGTCTTGCGCGAAGGGGCAGCACTGAATGCAACTTAAGCGTTAGTAAAAAACTCCGCATACATGTTGCAGGCGCAGCGTGACTTTTGCGCCCGGTTGTGCTTCCATTCAGGTCTCAACATAGGAGGAATGCCATGAGCCTGAGTTCGCACCTTACGGAACTTAAGAAGAAACATGCACATCTGTCCGACGCCGTTGAAGAGGCGCAACGCGCCCCCGGCACAGACGATCTTCTTATTGCGGACCTCAAGAAACAGAAGCTCAAACTCAAGGAAGAAATTCACCGATTGTCGAGTTAGGCACTAGCTGAGGGCGGCGTCACGGAAACGTTCCGTGATCGTCGCCATCTCTGCCGCTTCGCTGCGGATCCAATGCAGAAAAGCGGACATATGGGGGCGGTTTTCCGCCCCTTTTTGATGCACGATCCGAAATGACGCCGCAGGTTTGAGCGCCTCCCGAAACGGCGCCACGAGCCAGCCCTCTTTCAACGCACTTGCCGCCAGCGTGCTGCGTCCGAGAACCACGCCGCCGCCCGCCAAAGCGGCGTCAATCGCGTGATCGGCTTGCGAAAAGCGTGCGCCGCTTCTGCCCTCACGATCAATCCCGGTGAGGTCAAACCAGCGCGGCCAATCGCTGCGCGGTTTGAGAAAACTGATGGAATCATCATGCAGCAGGGGGGCTGCGCGCAAAGCGTCCAGCGTCCCATAATCCTGCGCCAAGGCAGGCGTCATCATTGGCGTGATATATTCGCTGCACAGCGGCTCATTGTGCAGCCCTTCGTCCTGTCCTTCGCCAAAGCGAATGGCCAGGTCAATTTCATCACGCCCAAAATCCATGATCCGCAGGCTGGCGATGAACCGCAGCTCGATGTCGGGATAACGCTGCGCAAAGGTAAACAGACGCGGGGCCAGCCATTTGGCCGTGAAGGCGGGGCCTGCCGTGACTGTCAGGCTCTTGTCGTCAAGTTGGCGGCGTGCGCTCCGCCAGGCTTGCCGGATTGCATCAAACCCGTCGCTCAGCCCGGGAGACAGGCTATGGCCCAATTCGGTGAGCGCCACGGCGCGATTGAGCCTGTGGAACAAGGGCTGACCCAGATGCTCTTCCAGGGACTTGATCTGAAAGGACAGCGCGGCGGGCGTGACGTTCAACTCGTCTGCGGCCTGGGCGAAAGAGAGGTGACGTGCGGCGGCTTCGAAAGCACGCAGGGCGGTGAGCGGCGGTAGGGCGTCAGACATTTCACTTAAGTACAGCTTGACTGAAGTTCTGTGAAGTCTCGTTTGTAAGAATTGTTTGCGGCGGACATATTGAGGTCAGTTCAAAGATGCTCAATTGAAAGGAGCCCCAAGATGTTCGAAGCTCATACAGACGCCCGTACCCGTGACGCCATCCGCAATGCCCATGATTTTCGTGGTCAAGCCCTGCTGCAGGGTCTGCGTTACATCTTTGGCGGCGCGCGCCGCTAAGCCAGTTTCCGAGGGCCCGATGCGCACGGGGCTTGCGGAATAAAAAAGGGCCAGCACGTCGCTGGCCCTTTTGTCTTGCTTGGATATCGCAACTCAGACGAAGAACTGTGCCCCGTTGGCAGAAATCGTCGAGCCGTTGATGAACCCGGAATCTTCACCGGCAAGGAAGCTCACACAGCGGGCGATTTCCTCGGGTTCGCCAAGGCGGCCCGCCGGAATGCCAGCGATGATGCTGTCGCGCACCTTTTCAGGGATCGCCATGACCATTTCCGTCGCGATATAGCCCGGGCAGATCGCGTTGGCCGTGATGCCTGCGCGCGCGCCTTCTTGTGCCAGCGATTTTACGATGCCCAGGTCACCGGCTTTTGTGGCGGCGTAGTTCACTTGCGCGAACTGGCCCTTCTGGCCGTTGATCGAGGAGATGACAATCACGCGGCCAAATTTGCGCTCACGCATGCCGGGCCAGACGGGGTGCACTGTGTTGAACACACCGGTCAGGTTTGTGTCGATGACTTGATGCCATTGCTCAGGTGTCATCTTGTGGAATGGGGCATCACGGGTGATGCCGGCGTTGGCCACAACGATGTCGATCGGGCCGAGATCAGCTTCGACCTGGGCGATGCCAGCTTTGGAGCTGTCGTAATCCGCGACATTCCATTTGTAGGTTTTGATGCCGGTCTCTTCAGTGAATTTCGCGGCAGCTTCGTCGTTGCCAGCGTATGTGGCCGCAACCGTGCAGCCATCGGCCTGAAGTTGCTTGGAAATGGCGGCGCCGATACCACGGGAGCCACCGGTTACAAGTGCGATGCGGGACATGTCTGTCTCCTCCATTTTGTCAGAATTTTTGGTGGCGGCGGGCCTGTTGTGGCCCGCCGCAGATCAATCAATAGCGTTCGACGCAGAGCGCGACGCCCATGCCGCCGCCGATGCAGAGTGTGGCGAGGCCTTTTTTCGCGTCACGGCGGACCATTTCAAACAGCAACGTGTTGAGAACGCGTGCGCCGGAGGCACCGATCGGGTGACCAATGGCAATTGCGCCGCCGTTCACGTTCACGATTTCCGGATCCCAGCCCATGTCCTTGTTCACGGCACAGGCCTGTGCGGCGAAGGCTTCGTTGGCTTCCACGAGATCGAGATCGCCAACGGACCAGCCCGCTTTGTCCAGAGCCTTGCGCGAGGCGTAGATCGGGCCAACGCCCATGATCGATGGGTCGAGACCGGCCGTGGCGTAGGAGGCGATGCGGGCCATCGGCTGGATGCCGCGCTTCTCGGCATTGTCAGAGCTCATCAGGAGAACAGCCGCCGCGCCATCATTGAGGCCGGAGGCGTTTGCCGCTGTGACAGAGCCTTCCTTTGTGAAAGCGGGGCGCAGCTTTTGCATCGCTTCCATGGTCGCGCCATGGCGGATGTACTCGTCCTTGTCGACGACGATGTCACCTTTGCGGGTTTTCACTGTGAAGGCCGCGATCTCGTCGTCGAACTTACCGGCTTTTTGAGCGGCTTCGGCCTTGTTTTGCGAGCCAACAGCAAATTCATCCTGCATATCGCGGGAAATTTGCCATTGGTTGGCCACGTTTTCCGCGGTTTGACCCATGTGGTAGCCGTTGAATGCGTCCCAAAGGCCATCGCGGATCATGGAGTCGATGTATTTCATGTCGCCCATTTTCTGACCGGCGCGCAGATGCGCGACATGGGGCGAAAGGGACATGTTTTCCTGACCGCCTGCAACGACCACGTCAGCATCGCCCAGCATGATGTGCTGTGCGCCCAGAGCCACGGCGCGAAGACCGGACCCACAGACCTGGTTGATGCCCCATGCGGCGCCTTCTTGCGGCAGGCCGGCATTGATATGGGCCTGGCGTGCAGGGTTTTGGCCCTGACCTGCAGTCAACACCTGACCGAGGATCGTTTCAGACACATCGCTTTTGTCGACGCCTGCGCGCTCGACCAGCGCGTTGATCACGGCAGCGCCGAGATCGTGGGCAGGCGTGTTGGCAAAAGAGCCTAGAAAACTGCCCACAGGCGTGCGGGCCGCGGAGGCAATAACTACGTTCGTCATGATCTGTTCCTCACTGTCATGTCCGGCAAGGTACCGCCAAAGAGGCGCCTCGCGCGCCCTGGCTTGCTCCCGCCAATCTGGAGGCGGCATAACGTAGAGTAAGGTCTGGGCTCAACGGACACGGTGTCTCACTTGGGGAGATTCGCGTCAAAGCCGTCATGCGCCTGGCGCATGGGAAAGCGAGGCAACGCGCCCGCTTGTGGTGCGTCGCTGCGCGCGTCAGGCGGTTTTGCGGGCTGGCTGTTCGACCCAGGGCGGCTTCACGGTAGGCGCCCCGAAGTAGTATCCTTGCAGACAATCGACGCCGAGCTGTGTGAGAAAGTCAGCGTCCTGTTGTTGCTCAACGGATTCCGCCACTGTGAACATGTCGAATTGGGAAGCGATCGACAAAAGCGCGCGGGTGAGGACCTGATTGTCAGGATCGGCATGGATGTTGCGAATGAACTGGCCGTCAATCTTCAAGATGTCGAATTGGAACTGTTTGAAATACCTGATGGCAGTATAGCCGGCGCCAAAGTCATCGAGCGCGAAGGCGATGCCGCGTTCTTGCAAATCATCCATGAAATCGACCACCAGTTCGGGAACCAGCATAGCAGAGCTCTCCGTGATCTCGAGGATCAGCCGCTCGGCCACGGTGGGATCGGCTGCAAGACCACGGTCGAGGATGCGCATCCACTTGCGATATCCAATAGATCTCGCCGACATGTTGATCGACAAACGCAGCGTCGGCACCTTGGACAAGGTGCGCAAGCCCCGCTCCAGAGCAAGGCAATCAATCAGACGGCCCGTTTCGCGCTCTTCCACGAGATCAATGAAGTCCTTTGCGGGAATAATCCGCCCGGTTTCATCGAGGACACGGATCAAACCCTCATAAAATGCCATACGGTCTTGCCGTTGCGTTTGCACCACGGGTTGAAATGCCAGCATCACATCCCCGTGGCGCACGGCCGCCTCGACCATCTCGATTGTGCTGCGATCGCGCATCGCGATTGCTTGTGCCAATGCGTTTTTATCGCCCTTCGGTTTGCGCGCCATATCTACATCTCCGATTCCCAACGTATTTATGGCGGCGAAGCGCTTAACGGGAACTTAACGAGAACATTTGACTAAAAGCTGCAACGATCTTGCCCGCTGTTGACACGCCTGCGTGTTCCTTTATACGCGCGGTTTCATTGGTGTTGGTGGCCCCCGCAAGGGGATGCCTGTCGGGGATACCCCAGAGGACAACGCCCTTCACAGCCGGTAATGGCACTTAAGAAGGAGATCAGCCGTGACAAAACGCACGTCTGCCAAGTACAAAATTGACCGCCGCATGGGCGAGAACATCTGGGGCCGTCCGAAATCCCCGGTGAACCGCCGCGAGTATGGCCCCGGCCAACACGGCCAGCGCCGCAAGGCCAAGATGTCTGACTTCGGTCTGCAGTTGCGCGCCAAGCAGAAGCTCAAGGGCTACTACGGCGACCTGACCGAAAAGCAATTCAAACGCATCTTCGGCGAAGCCGCCCGGGTGAAAGGTGATACCGGTGAAAACCTCATCGGTCTGCTCGAGCGCCGTCTCGATGCCGTGGTCTACCGCGCGAAATTCGTAGCAACCGTTTTTGCCGCGCGCCAGTTCGTCAACCACGGCCACGTGCTCGTCAACGGCAAGCGTGTCAACATCCCCTCCTACCGCGTCAAAGAAGGCGACGTGGTTGAGGTGCGTGAGAAGTCCCGCCAGATGACAGCGCTGCTCGAAGCGGTTCAGCTGCCCGAACGCGACGTGCCCGATTACATCGAGGCGGATCATTCCAAGATGACTGCGCGGTTTGTGCGCACACCCGGTCTCTCGGATGTGCCCTACCCGGTGGTGATGGAACCCAACCTCGTCATCGAATACTACGCGCAGAACTAAGCCGGTTCTCGCTGATGGATTATGGGCCGTGGCGGGAAACTGCCACGGCCCTTTTCGTATGTCCGCAGGGACGTTAAGAGATTGGAAACGGAGGTCCACATGACAGGGATCAAACCCCAGCCCGGGATCATGGATATTGCACTCTACGTTGGCGGAAAGTCGACGCTGGAGGGTGTCTCCGATGTGATCAAGCTGAGCTCCAATGAAAACCCCTTTGGCCCATCGCCAAAGGCGCAAGACGCGCTCGTGGCTGCTGCAAGGGACCTGCATCGCTATCCGTCCACAGATCACGCCAGTCTGCGCAGCGCGATTGCGCAAGTGCATGGTTTGCAGGCCGAAAATATCATCTGCGGCGTGGGCTCTGACGAGATCATTCACTTCCTGTGCCAGGCCTATGTGGGCGCGGGCGATGAGGTGATCCATACCGAGCATGGCTTTGCCATGTACCGCATCTCGACGCTGGCCGCGGGCGGCACACCTGTCGAGGTGGCCGAATGCGATCGCCGGGTTGATGTCGACAGGATTCTTGCGGCCGTGACCCCCGCCACGCGCCTTGTCTTCATCGCGAACCCGGCCAATCCCACGGCAACCTTTGTGCCGATGGATGAGATCACGCGGCTGGCCGAGGCGCTTCCCGATCACGTCATTTTGGTGCTCGACGGCGCCTATGCAGAGTTCGAGCCGGGGTATGACGGCGGCGCGCAGCTGGCGGAGACACGCGCCAATGTGGTCATGACGCGGACCTTCTCCAAGCTCTACGGCCTTGGCGGCCTCCGGGTTGGCTATGGCTATGCAGACCGCGCGATCATCGATGTGCTCAACCGGATCCGTGGCCCGTTCAACCTCTCTGGCCCCGCACTGGCTGCGGCAGAGGCGGCTGTGTTGGATCACGCGTTCACAGAGCATTGCCTTGCGGAAAACGCGCGGTTGCGCCGCTGGTTGCGCGAGGCCTTGCTGCAAGCGGGCGTCGCCTGCGACGAGAGCCATGCCAATTTCGTCCTGGCCCGCTTCGAGACATCTGACGAGGCGGACGCAGCCAATGCGCATCTGCAAAGCCTTGGCCTGATCGTCCGGCAAGTGGGCGGGTACAAACTGCCGGCCTGTCTGAGGATCACGGTCGGCGATGAGACGGCGTGTCAGCGGGTGGCAGAGGCCATTACGACGTTCAAGAAAGCGCAGGCGGCATGAGTGTGATGTACAATCGCGTGGCGCTCATTGGGCTGGGGCTTATTGCCTCCTCCATGTTCTGGGCCATGAAACGCCGCCGGGTCGCAGGCCATGTGACGGGCTACGCGCGCTCCGCCGAGACGCGCCAGACCGCGCGGGAGATTGGGCTCTGCGACAGCGTGGCGGGTAGCCTCGAAGAGGCTGTCAAAGGCGCTGACCTTGTCGTGCTGGCGGTGCCTGTGGGCGCGATGGCGCAGGTCATGGCTGGGATCGCGCCGCACCTCGCGCCGGGGGCGACTGTGATTGATGTGGGCTCAGTGAAGGCGGCCGTGATTGAGGCTGTGATGCCGCACATGCCGGACAATTGCCATTTTGTCCCGTGCCACCCCATGGCCGGGACAGAACATTCGGGGCCCGAATCGGGCTTTGCGGAGCTGTTTGACAATCGCTGGTGTCTCATCGTGCCCGTGCAGGGCGCGAGGCCCGAGGCTGTGGCAAAGGTGGCGCGCTACTGGGAAGCGCTGGGGTCTATGACAGAGACGATGGAAGTGGATCACCATGATCAAGTCTGTGCTGTGGTCAGTCATATCCCGCATCTCATCGCCTATACGATGGTGGGCGTGGCCGATGATCTGGGCCGTGTCACCGACGAGGAAGTCATCAAATTCTCGGCGACGGGTTTTCGGGATTTCACCCGCATCGCCGCGTCCGATCCGACGATGTGGCGCGATGTCTTTCTGACTAACAAGGATGCGACGCTGGAAATTCTGGGCCGGTTCACCGAAGAGCTCTTTGCGCTGCAACGGGCCATTCGCAAGGGTGATGGGGATCACCTGTTTGACTATTTCACCCGCACGCGTGAGATCCGCCGTGGCATTATCGAAGCCGGTCAGGACACAGACGCGCCTGACTTCGGTCGTATCTCGAAAGGGTAAACTCATGCGCATTGCGCTGGCTGCCAGCCTGACATTCCTGCTTGCCCTGCCAAGCTTCGCCCTGCCGCCGGACAGTACGATCCGGCCTCTGGCCCGTGGTCAGGAGGCAACCATCCTGCCTGCCGTGCTCCAGCCACGCCCTCGTTTGCGGCCCGCGCGTCTGGAACAGGCGGTTCTCAAGGCCGCGCCGATCACCCGACGCATTGGCGCGCCGGGAGCGCCCACGTCTGATGATCTCGCCGCCAATACGCCGGGTGTGGTCGAGGCCAACCTCGCTGTCCGCTCGCTGCGCCCGACCACGCGGCCCAAGAGCATCGCCCAGAAAGCCATGGCGCGCCAACGCGAAGAACGCAAAGGGCGCCTTGCGGGGATCAGGGGCATTCAGGGCGAGCAGGCGGGCAATATCCCGGGCAACGGGGCCTGCGGTATTCGCAATGCCCTGCGGGTGACCCATGTCTCCGGGATCCGCCTGACGCAGGCGGCGTTGATGGACAAAACCACGGCCAAGGCGCTCAAGACATGGGTGGATAAGGGCCTCAAACCTGCAGTTGGCAATATGGGGGGCGGCGTCGCGTCCATCCGCGTGGCAGCGCATTACGCCTGTCGCACGCGCAACAATCGTCCCGGCGCGAAACTCTCAGAGCATGGCCGGGGCCGCGCGATCGACATCTCGGCCATCAATCTGCGCAACGGTGACAAGATCTCCGTGCTCCAGCATTGGGGCGGCGGCGCCAAGGGCCGCGCCCTCCAGAAGATGCACCGCGCGGCCTGTGGGCCTTTCGGGACAGTGCTGGGCCCAAACGCCGACAGGTTCCACAAGGACCATTTTCACTTCGATACGGCCCGTTATCGCTCCGGCAGCTACTGCCGGTAGCGCACGCCGCATCGCAAAAAAAACGCCGCGCCCTCTTGGAGCGCGGCGTTTGACGTTTGGATATCCGAAACCTCAGAGCTTGAGATTGGGAATGATCTGCTTTTTGCGGCTCACGACACCGGGCAGAACAACGCTATCGCCCGTGGCTTGCGCATCAAAACTTTTCGCCGCCAGCGTTTTCACGAGATCATTGGGGACCAGAAGCGTTGATTCCTCGTTGAGAATATCCACGACAAAGAGCAGCACCTGATCAACGCCATCTTCCTTGGCGACATCCGCCATGGAAGCCATCAGGCTATCCTTGCGGTCCAACACGATGCCGGGGGCCGTCGTCTCAAGGACAGAGACGCGGAACTTGGTGCCCTCGACCTCATATTCCTTCGAATCCATGCGCAGCAATTCGGCATCGGAAAAGGCGGACACATCGGATTTCGCCTCGAACATGGCCGTGGCCAGCTCCGTCAGGTCGACCTCCAGATCCTTGGCCAGCGCATGGGCAATGGCCTTGTCTTCCTGAGTCGTGGTGGGCGAGCGGAATTCCAAAGTGTCCGAGAGGATGCATGACAGCATAGCCCCTTTGATGCCGCGCGGCGCCTGGGCCAGATCGTCGCCAATCATCTTCCACATGATCGTTGCCGTGCAGGCCACGGGTTCGATCCGAATGTCGATCGGGCCTTTTGTCTCCAACCCGCCCACGAGTTTGTGGTGGTCAATGATCGCGCGGATATCGGCGCCATTGATGGCTTCCGGCAACTCGGCCGGGTTGTTGGTGTCCACGATCACGACGGGCGCATCTTCGGCCACATCGGAGATGATCTCGGGCTTGTCCAGACCCCAGTGCTTGAGCACAAAAGCGGCCTCTGTATTGGGCTCACCCAGCAAAACGGGCTTTGCAGCCTTTCCTTTGATCTGGTTGAGATACCAGGCCCAGATAATCGGGCTGCCCGTGCTATCGGTATCGGGGGATTTGTGGCCAAATACCTGAATGGTCATGCGTGTGATCCTTGATTTCGGAATTTGAGCGCCTTCTAACGTCCGGCACAGGCCTTGTCACGGGCCCAGGTTAGGGCAGGTGGCCGCAGCCTGTCAGAGCCACAGCCATTCCACGATCCAAAGCAGCACGCCGACGGGCAGGGCGCAGGCCAGTGCAATGAGCGCGGCGGACAGGATGGTCGTACGAGGTGCGGGGGCGCTTTGGCCAAAAATCATCTTTTGTTTCATGCCGCCATTAAAATCTGATTCACCTGAATCAGCTCTTAATGCGTCATGTCGATTCACAGCCCCCTTCTCTCCGCCTCGCTCGCCGCCCCGCTCGCGCAATCCCGTGAATTTGGAGCAGCCCTAACCCATATGGGTCGTCCCCCGCTGCGCCTATCCCTGCCCGGAGGGCGCGGTGAAGTGCAGGTTGTGCGGCGCCGCTTTGGACCCATGACCGTGGGACTTGTTTCGCGTCTGGATCTCGAGCGCTCAGACCTGCGCTGGCTGAGCGCGCAAACACAGGCCCGCGCTTTGTTGCTCAACCCTGAAACCGAAGAGGCGGGCCATGGCATGTGCCTGCGGACGCCCGCGGCCGTGGCGGAGCTCAGCCTTTCGCAGCCCACCGACGTACTGCGCGCATGTTTGAAACAGAAGTGGCGCAACAGGCTCAACCGGGCGCAGGATCAAAAGCTCAAGCTGACAGAGACGACGCTTTTTCCTACGGAAGGCCATTGGCTCTTGGAAATGGATGCGCGTCAGGCCCGCCAGAAGGGCTACACCAATTGGCCCGCAGCTCTCACACTCGCCTATGCGCGTGCCAACAAAGGTCAGGCGCGGCTCTTTGAGGCGCGCCGCACCGGCGAGGTGATCTCCGCGATGCTTTTTTTGTGTCACGGCGAAGTGGCGACCTATCACATTGGGTGGTCTGGTCCGGAAGGGCGTGCCGCAGGGGCGCATCACGCGCTGATCTGGCACGCGATGGAACGCCTGCGCGCGCGCGGCATCGCCCGTCTCGATCTGGGACAAGTGGCCACCGACGCGGCCCCCGGACTTGCGCGCTTCAAGCTGGGCACAGGCGCTCGGCTCAAGACGCTCGGCGGCTCATGGCTTGCGTTGCCCGCACTTGTGCGCGGTCAGTAATCCCGCTCGAAGAAGATGCCGAGGCCCGTCTCGCCTTGTGACGTGACGCGCCCCCGTACCGTCACATCATCGGTCAGATCGAGGTTCAGCTTGATCTCACTGTCCCCGCGTGAGTTGACCGTGACATCCGTGTAGAGATCCTCTGTGATATAGGCGCCCACCTCGGCGGTGGCATTGCCTTCGGCATCTGTCCCGATGCTCAAATCATCGACGCCAAGCCCGCTTCTCAGCTCATCCGTGAGCCCAAGCCCCCCACGGCCGGAGAGCGTGCGCAGTGCGGCCGCCAGCCGCACGGCCTGCAGGGGCGAGATTTGCTCTACGCTGCGGCCAAAGAGATAGAGCGACAGCACCTCATCTTCCGGCAATTCAGGAACCGAGCTGATGATCGGTTCCGGCTCCGAAGCCGGCCCTTCGATGCTGATCAAGATCGCTGTGCCATCTACTTCGGTTTCCGCCACAAACCGGATGATCGGATCAAAGCTGCCCTGAAGAGAGACGGCCCCCTCGGTCAGCGTCAGACGCCTGCCCAGTAGATCGATACGGCCGCGCAGCAGATCAAACTGTCCCACAGGCACAATGTCATTGGTTGTTCCTGTCAAGCGCAGCTGGCCCCCGAGCTCTGCATCCAGCCCCCGCCCGCGGACAAACATCTTGGCGGGCGCACGGATGAGGAGATCGATGGGAAAAGACGGGGCAGGCGCTGCGCTCTTTTGGCCAAGAAGTCCTGCAAATGCGAGGGTTTGGCGCACATCCGCCGGCATGCCCTGATGCTCCAGCCCCTCCAGAATGCTGTAGCTGGGGCCGATGTTGGGAATGCGTAGTTCGACGACATCCAGCGTAATGGCCCCTCCAATTTGCGCGCCGCCTGTCAGAGGTCCCTGTACCCGGATCGTCCCGTCGGCATCTGCCTCATAGAGGTCCGGATCGCGCAGGATTGTGTCATCCAGTGTGATGCTCAGATCAGCGGGGAAGGGCGCGGAGAGGCCAATAGGCCCTGCAACGCGGATGTCTCCGCCCGAGGCAAGATCTCCATCGATGGCCAATTGGGCCTGCCCGCTGGCGAGCCGCACTGTTCCATCAATGTTTTCAACGGCAAGGCGCTGCGCAGGCAGCGCCACGCGTCCGCGCTCCAGCGCGATTTGCCCGGAGAGGGCATCAAGACCCGGCCGGCCTGCGAGGCGCAGATCAAAGCGCGCCTGGCCGGCGACGGTTTGACCGCTAAGAAAGGCATTGGCCAGCGCCAGCGGCGCTGCGCCGTCAATGCCAAGATCGACACGGCCCGAGGGTGCGACAGAGCCTTCGGCGCTCAGGGTGATCCCGCCGGGGCCCGTCCCGCTCGCATTGATCTGCCAGGGCCCGCCCGCTCCACGCGCCGTGCCACTCACACGCGCGGGCCCCGACAATTCGCGCACCAAAAGCCCCAGATCAGTCAGCGTCGCGGCATATTGCAGATCGCCGCCGCTGCCCGAAAGTGTTCCCGATGCCGTGGCTTCCGCCCCGCGTGTATCAACCGCAAAACGGTCGATGCGAAGCGTGCCGTCGTCTGCGCGCGCGGCCACCAGATCAATGCTGGAGGCGCCGCGGAGCAAGGGGGCAATGGCCGGAATGCCCGCCGAGAGTGATTGTCCATCAAGCCGTGCAGTCACATTGCCTGCCAGCGTCTTCAAGTTCCCGCTGGCCTGCGCCTCAAGAGCCACCGCGCCGCCAATGGCGCGGCCCGCCAGCCGCCGGTAGGCCGTCAGATCGCCAATCCGCCCGCGGATATTGGCAGTGATCTCTTCAAGGTTCTCAACCGCGCCCGTCACGGCCAAGGCCGCGCTTCCGGGTAGGGCCAGCTCGGTTGCAAATTGCCAGGTGTTGCCAGCTCGTGTGGCGTCGATATCGGCATTCGCGGTGCCGGAAAGCTGGGGCAGGGCGCGCGAAATATCCGGCAGCCGCGCGGTGATATCGACGCGGCTGGTCTCGGCGTCAATCGCCGCACGTCCGGCAATCTCGGCGTGCTCCGTGTTGACCACAAGGTTCTCGATACGCGTGCCCGCTGTGTCCCGCACAAGCTGGGCTTGCAGTCTCCCAGTGCCTTCAAGGAGCGGGTCCAACTGAGCGATCCCGCTTGTGATGTCGCGCGTGGTGCCCTCAAATTGTAGATCCAGAGCCGTTGTCACAGGTTCGGCGCGGCCCTTGATGTCGAGGTCAGCCGCCCCGCCAAGCGCGCGGCCCGCCAGACCGGAAAATCGTGAAATATCCCGAGCCGTCAGGCGCATGTCTGGCGTGAGGGTCAGGGGGCGTTCGTCGAGGAGGCCCGTGATCGTAACATTGCCAGTGATTCCGTAATCCGCGCCTGAGAGCTCAAGCGCGCGCAGTTGCAACGGCTGTCCCTGCGCCCAGAAAAATTCCAGCGCGCTTTTGATGGCTGCACCAACGGCGTCTTGTAGAGCAGGATCGCCAAAGGCCATGCCTGTCGTCTCGACTTGAACGGCCCCGTCCACGGCTCCGTCATCGCGCGCAATGCGGCCGCTTCCGTCCAATGCGATGGCGTCGATCCGCACATCGGGTTGCCTCAGCTCCGCGATGGTACCTTTGAGGGTCCAGGCATCGCCGCGTCTGGCGTCGAAGGCCGCGCGCAGGTCTGCACCGCCCAGAAAGACGGGATCGCCGGGCAGCGGCAGCAAGACGCTCTCTCCATCAGGCGGGGCAATGATGACATCCAGATCAAAGGCATCTGGCCAACCTCCTGCGGAGATCTCCGCCGTGCCGGCCAAGCTGAAGGCCTGCGCGCGCAGATCGAGCGCCGAGAGCGAGACGGCGCCCTGAGGCGATTGCGATCCATCTGCGACGAGCTCTACGGACGAGCCCAGGAACTCCCGGAACTGCGGGGCCACCAGCGGAGAAATATCCCCCTCCAAACGCGCAGAGAAGCGCCGCGTGGTCCCATCCGCACTGGCTTCATCCCGCAGACCGACCTGGCCCGTGAGGCGATCCTCACCATCGGTTGCCAGCGCAATGTCCGTTGTCAGATCGCTGAGCGGGCCTGCACCGTTGACCGTCAGCGCTACGGAGGGCGCACCGGGCAGGGCAAGCAGCGTCGCGGCAAGCCCGCCTTCCGGCTCGGCAACGTCGAGATCGAGGACGACCTCGCGGGTGGCGTTGGCATACCTGCCGCTGAGAGCAAAGCGCCCGCCTGCGTCGAGGCGATCCACGGTCAGCGCGACGGAGCCTTCTCCGCCCGCAAGCTCCGCGGAGCCATTGAGCTGAAACCGGACCGCTTGCCCCAGTATCGGTGCACCGATGTCTGCCTGTGCAATGGCCAGCTCCTTGAGCACCACCGAGACCGGCAGGTCTGGCAAGGCGAAAGGCGCGCGCGCCGTGGGCTCCGGGCCGGATGCCTCGCTCACCGGAAGACGCGCCAGATCCAAGACGCCGACAGAAATCTCTTCAATATCAATGGCGCCGCTGAGCAAAGCGCGCCGGTTCCAGACCATGGCAACATCTGCAATCCGCAGCCAGACGCCATCGGGGTCGGAGACGATGATTTCCTCAATAGTCGCCCGCGCGCTCAGCGCTCCGGCAAATCCGCGAAGCTCGACGCTGCGCCCGTCGCTCGACAGCGCATCCTCCAGCAAGCCTTGGATAAAGCCGCGATCATCGCTTTGCGCCGCAAGCGAGGCAGGCCAGAGCATTGCGATACACAGAACCAAATACCGCATCAGAACGATTGTCCTATCCCGATATAGACCTGCACGCCCTCGCCGGTCTCACCCGCGACAGGGCCCGCAATATCAAAACGCAAGGGCCCCACGGGCGTCTTGTAGCGCACGCCGACCCCTGCGCCCGCGTGCCACTCACCGCCGCTGAAATCGCTCTCGCCGCTCAGGTAGCCCGCATCGGAAAAGAGCACCGCCCCCAAGGTATCGGTAATGCCGACCCGCAGTTCGCCCGAAAGAACGCCTAAGGCCCGCCCGCCCAGCGTTTCGCTGCCGTAGTCCACATCAAGGGATTGGTAAGGTTGGCCCCGGACCGTGCCACCGCCGCCCGAATAATAGAGGAACCCCGGTGGCGCCGATTGTGCCTCAGGCCCGAGAAGTGAGCCCAGCTGAAGCCGGCCGGCGAGGGTCACCCTGTCGGTGCTGCCCAGTTGCTGGTAGGCGCGGGCATCCATCTTGAAGCGTAGCCCGGCATCGCTTTCGCGGGTTTCGACGAAGGGTTCGGCCTCGAGGCGTAGAAATGTCCCATCTGTCGGGTCCAGCGCATCGTTACGGCGATCCCAGGTCAGCGCGCCGGGCAGAGAGAGCAAGACCAATTCGCGGGTGGGCTCATCGGCATCAAACAGATCGGTGACGCGCGAGTAAGAGAGCTTGACGCCGAGCTCACCAGTCAGGGTTTCAGAGACTTCCGTGGAATAACCCGTGCTGATCGAGGCGGTGTCTTCGAGGTAATCCGGCTCGTCCAGCGAGGCGAGTTTGCCTTCGAGGAAAAACAACGTGTCCGGCCCGAATACGGCAGGCTTTTCAAATCTCGCGCTGAGACGGAAGTCCGCGCCGCTCTCCTGGCTGCCGATCTGTGCCGCCTCTCCTTCGATGCGCAGGCGTTCTGCACCGCCCAGAATGTTGCGATGCAGCCAGAAGCCCGACAACGTCAGGCCATTGAGATTGGAAATCTCGACGCCGCCGCCGAAGCGTCGGGGCAGCTGGTCCACGACCTCGATGCTCATATCAAGCGTGCCGTCGGGTTGGACGGCTTCGCCCTCGCTGAGCTGAACAGAGCGGAACGCGCCGGTCTTGCGCAAACGGCTCGCCGCCTTCTTGACCGCATCGGGCGTGTAGGGCTCCCCTTTCGGCAGGCCCGCGATCTGACGAATGCGATTGGCCCGTACCGCGCTTTCGCCACGGACCTCGGTATCGCCGAAGCGGGCAAAGGGCCCGGGTACAAGCGAAATATCCACATCGAGACGCGCGGAGCGATGCTGCGCTGAGATGTTCTGGCCTGCGACATCCACCTTGGGGTGGCCCGCCTCGCGCCAACGCAGGACTGCGCCCCGGGTGGCATCGCGGACAGTCTCCGCGCGGGCGGGCTCGTCTTTGGCGAAAGAGGGGGGCAGGCTGTCGCCGGGCGCCAAGGGTGCAATGCGGGTCTCACCAAAGCGGAAGGCGCGACCGGTCTCGATGCGAACGTCAATCGATGAGACGACATCCGGAGCCGCCAGCGGATTGATGCGCGCCGCTTCGGTGCCATCTACAGCGATCCGGACCACATTTGCGTAATAGCCATTTGCATAGAGCACTTCGACAAAAGTGGCGTAATCCGCTTGTGCCGCGGACAGCAGATCGCGGCCGTTGACGTCCTCGCCCTCTTCCAATTGCGCGATCAGGGATGCGGCACGCAGTTCCGCGCGCAAGACATCGGGGTCCTCTGCGTCAATGCCTGTCAGCTCCAGTGACAGGACAGACGCCTCTTCCTCGGTCCAAGCCGGGGCGGACATCATTAACAGCGCTGCAAGGCCGCCATGTACCAGGTATTTTATGCTCATGTGTCTCTCGCACCACCGCCTGCGCACCGCGAAGCGGCGCTTGTGGGAGAGTGACTGTTTTTACTCGCGCCCTGTGTGCCGTGTGTCCCGGCGCGCAGGTGCGCATGTGTCATCTTCCCCCACGTTCAGTGTAGGATCATTCGCCACATTTCCCAAGTCGATAATGCGTGAGCAGGAGGAAGAGTTCCATGCAGAGGTCCTGCCGCGCCCAAAAGAAAAACCCCGCCGCGAAGGTCGCGACGGGGCCGTGTCTCAAGGCTGTGACGCGGGATTACTCGCGTTGGCCAAAAAGTTGCAGGAGCATCATGAACATGTTGATGAAGTTCAGGTAGAGCGACAGGGCGCCCATGATCCCGGATTTCGCCATCCACTCCTGATCCCCATGATGGGCATGGGCCAGGTAGGTGTTCTTGATGTTCTGCGTGTCATACGCTGTGAGGCCTGCAAAGATCAGCACACCCAGCACGGAGATCGCAAACATGATCGCGGGTGACCCCAGGAAAATGTTGATGATCGACGCAACGACCAGACCGATCACACCCATGATCAGGAAAGAACCCCAGCCGGAGATGTCCTTCTTGGTTGTGTAGCCCCAGAGGGACAGACCTGCGAAGGCGATCGACGTCACGAGGAAGACTTGCGCAATCGAGAAGCCAGTGAACGCGACGAAAATCCACGCGAGGGACAGGCCCATCACGGATGCGAAGACATAAAAGAACGTCTGCGCTCCCGCGGCGGAAAGCCGGTTGATCGCGGCACCAAAGCCAAACACCATGGCCAAGGGGGCAAACATCACGATCCAGCCCAGAATGTTTGGCGAAAGCGTGACCGGGTCACGGAAGACGCTCAGCAGAGCGGGGCTTGTGCCCACCGCCCAAGCCACGGCGAACGTCAGCAACATGCCAATCGACATGGTTGCATAGACTTTGTTCATGTGGGCGCGCAGGCCCTCATCAATCTGAGCGGCGCCAGCGCGCGCGCCCGTTGCCGATCTGATCGAATTATACTCAGCCATCAGGTCCTCCAAGCTGCAATCTCACCCCCACCACAGAGGGTTTGGATGAGATATTGGCAGTCATGGCCCCGTTTTCAAGGAAAACCGGTGCGGCAGATGTAGATTTTGACGCAAATTGTCAGGAACTGCTGCCAAACTCTACAGGGATCAGCGCGTCCAATGGGACGGGACGTCCCACGCAGGGCGATTTGCTTCCGAGGCCGCATCGCTGCGAGACAGGCCCATATCGCGCAATTGCGCGTCATCCAGACGGCTGAGGTCGCGGCGCTGGCGGGCGAGCGCCAACATGTCGCTCAAACGCGGGAAGCGGCGGATCGAGGCGGGGCGGGTCTGTTCAAGAACGAAGGTCATTGGTGCAATCCTGATGAAAGCGCGGGTTTGTATTTCGATGCTTGATATATGCATCGTGGCGGGATATTTTGAAAACGAATGTTTTTGAAATTATATATCAGGAAATGTGATGAGAAATCTGGACGTGACCGTACTCCGCTCCTTCGTGGCCGTGGCGCAATGCGGAGGCGTGACCCGCGCGGCGGGGTTTCTGAACCTCACGCAATCAGCTGTGTCGATGCAGCTCAAGCGGCTTGAGGAGCTGATGGGGCTGGAACTGCTCGACAGAACCGGTCGGGGCGTCGCTCTGACAAGTGCGGGCGAACAGCTTCTTGGGTATGCGCGACGCATGGTCAGTCTCAATGACGAGGCGTTTGCGCGGCTGACACATCAGGATTATGCGGGCGAAATCACGCTCGGTGTGCCCCATGATATCGTCTACCCTGTGATCCCGCGCGTTTTGCAACGGTTCAGCGCAGAGATGCCGCGTGTAAGGGTTCAAATGAGCACGACCTACACGACGAAACTCAAGAGACAATTCGCCGCCGGCCAGCTCGCCCTGATGCTGACCACAGAGACCGGGGCCGAGGCCAGCCTTGATGCGCAGGTTCAGACGCTGACGGAAATTCCCTTGCGCTGGTTTGGCGCGCCGCAGGGGCAAGCCCACAAGCACAGACCCCTGCAACTGGCCATGGGCCGGGTCTGCGGTTTTCGCCCCGGCGTGATCGCGCGGCTTGAGGCGGCGGGCATCCCTTGGGAAAACGCCGTAGACACGGACAGTGACCGCACGATTGAGGCCACAACCAGCGCTGATCTGGGGGTGACGGCCTTGCTTGATGGCACAGCGCCACCGCAATTGGCGGAGATCACGGCCTCAGATTTACCCGAGCTCGATCTTCATAAGATCAACCTCTATGGCCTCGGCCGCTCACCGGACACTCCAGTGGCGCGTCTGGCGGAGATGATCCAGGAAGGCTACGGCACGCTTTAGCGGCCTACCTGGGGGCATGCGCTGCCTGCGGGCTTGAAAAAACGGTCCTGCACACAAATGTAAATCTGCATAACATTTAGTGCAGCCGAGGAATTGCGTTGACCATGACACCAACTGACCTGATCTCGAAGGAGGCTGACGCGGAGCTGCAGAGCCTGGCCGCGCGGTATGCGAAGGCGGGCGGGGTCGGTCTGCAAGTTCTCAATATGCTGGGCGGGCAGGCGGAAAACCTGCTCGAGCGCCTGCCGGATCCTGTCAAATCCGGGCTGGAGGGCGCAACCGAGCGCGCGTTGCATGTGGCCCTGGAGACAGCCCAACACTCCCGCACCCGCATTCCCGATGCCGCGCCTTGGCTGAACCGCGCGGTTACGACGGCCATGGGCGCTGCCGGCGGCTTTGGCGGCTTGCCCTCGGCGCTGACCGAGTTGCCGGTGACCACGACGATCCTGCTGCGCACGATCCAGGGCATTGCAGAGGAAAACGGGTTTGACCCGGCAGAGGAAGCGGTGCGTCTGGAATGCTTGCATGTGTTCGCAGCCGCCGGTCCGCTGGAGCAGGATGACGGGGCCAATATGGCGTTTCTCGCGGCACGGGTAACGCTCACAGGCTCGACCGTTCAGGGCCTGATCGCCCGGATCGCGCCGCGCCTTGCGACTGTCTTTGGGCAAAAACTCGCCGCGCAGGCTGTGCCCGTTTTGGGGGCCGCCGCGGGTGCGGCCACAAACTACGCCTATACCTCCTATTATCAGGAAATGGCGGCTGTGCACTTTGGCCTGAAGCGCCTCGCCCGGGATCATGGGGTGAGCGAAGATATCCTTCTGGAGCGCCTCAAACTGGCTTTGTCCAAGTCGTGAATTGAAAAGCGCGGGCACTTGTCCCATTTTGAGGGCGAGGAAGCTGTGCGGTGTAATCAGAGGCTCAAGCCCAAAGACCGCGCAAAGTGGCGAGGCAGCTATGATCCGACCTATGACGATGGCCCTGTGCGCAGGGTTGATGATTTCGATCTTCCCCGGTGATCTCCATGCCGGGCCGATCTCGCGGGCCTGCCTCAAAGCGGACAGACCGGCGGCCAATGCGCGGCTGTGTCGCTGCATTCAGGCAGCCGCTGACCGCGATCTGTCGCGCGCGGATCAGCGTCTGGCCGCCGGATTTTTCCGTGACCCCCATCGGGCGCAGGAAATCCGACAATCCGACAGGCCCTCGCATGAGCGCTTCTGGGAGCGCTACAAGCGGTTTGGCGCGCGCGCGCAGGCCATGTGCGGCTGATCCCATCGCGGGTTGCTCAATTAAGTAAATCCAAAAAGAGATTGTATTCGCGCCGTCCGCGTTTCATGACAGGTGAAACGTCAGGGAGGCGGGCATGCTGCCCAAAGGTGTGACATTGCGCGGGCTGGAGGTCTTTGATGCGCTGGCCCAAACGGGCTCGGTCGCCCAAGCCGCGCGCATGACCGGGCTCAGCCAACCGGCCGTCAGCCAACAGATGAAAAACCTTGAAAGCGCGCTGGGCACCGATCTGCTGGATCACACCCGCCGCCCCATGCAGCTGACACCGGCGGGCCGCTCCTATCACGAGCGCACACAGGCGGTCCTGCGAGAGTTGCGGCTGGCGCAATCAGAGCTGGTGGTGATGGATCTCAGTGACATCAGCTTGCTCAATCTGGGCATGATTGATGATTTCGACAATGACGTCACCCCGCGGCTGGCCACGCTGCTCGCGGAAAGCCTCACGCGGTGTACCGTCAAGCTGATCACGGGCTCCAGCTACGGCATTCTTGACGCTGTCTCGGCGCGCAACCTGCACGCGGGCGTCGCGGCCAGCACGGGAGATCACATTGAAAACGTGCGGGAATATCCCCTCATGTCGGATCCCTTTGTGCTTGTGGCGCCGCGCGATGCGGGCGCGGATACAGGGCGGATCACCGAAGATCTGCCGTTTATCCGCTATGACGCAGAGCAATTGATCGCGCGCCAGATCGCTGCGCATTTTGCCAGAGAGCAGTTGATGCCGCCATCACGCTTCGAGATCGGCGCGCATCTGGCCCTCATGGCGCTGGTGGCACGCGGCGCGGGCTGGGCGTTGACGACAGCGGCAGGCTACATGCGGGCGGCGCGCATGCATGACACGCTTGCGGCGCATCCTCTGCCTACAGCACCGTTCTCGCGCACGCTGTCGCTCTTCGCGGCAGAAGACTGGTCTGACGATGTGCCGCGCGATGTGGGCTCAGCTGTGCGGCAATTGATGCAGGAGCAGGTCATTATTCCCGGTGAAACGGCCATGCCCTGGCTGAAAGGCGCATTGCGCGTACTGGATTGAATCGGCGATTGCGCAGCCTGCCTTCACTTTTGAGATTTTGAAATCAATCGTCGCTTGCCGCAAGGAAGGCGCGCACCGATGCCTCGAATTCACGCGGTTTTTCCGCGTGCAGCCAGTGCCCCGCCCCTTGCAGTTTGGCGAACCGGGCTTTTGGGAACAGCGCGCGGATGGTGGGGCGATGTTCGGGCAGAACATACTCCGATTGCGCGCCGGTGAGAAACAGGGTCGGATTGGCGAACTGGCCCGAAACCTCCGGAAAAGACAGGATATCGGCCATGTTCTGCGCCAGTTGATCCAGATTGAGCCGCCAGCGCTTGCCCGCGACGTCCAGAGACTGCGTGAAAAAGCTCTGAAGGACGGGGTCGTCGACGTGATCTGCGAGTTGGGCCATTGCATCGGCGCGTTTCGTGACGCGGGCGAGGTCTACCGCGCGCATCGCGTCGATGTATTGCATCTGGCTATGGCTGTACGCCACTGGCGCAATATCGGCGACGACGAGGCGGCGCAGCATCTGTGGGGTCTGCAAGGCCAGGACCATGGCCGCTTTGCCGCCCATGGAATGCCCGATCATGTCGGCGCGGCCGCCGAAATGCTGGACAACCGCGCGCAGATCCTCCGCCATGGCGGGGTAGGTGTGCGGCGCGGCCCAATCGCTCTCGCCATGATTGCGCAGATCCACGGCGATGACATGCCGTTGGTCCGCGAGCCGCTTTGCGATCACCCCCCAATTACGGGCCGAGCCATAGAGCCCGTGCACGATGAGAAGCGGCACGCCGCTTGCGCTGCCATGTTCGATGATGTTCAACATGACCGCTGCTTAGCGCAGTGCGCCACGCGGGGCCAGACCCGGCCCGGGCTCGCGGATGCGGCGGGTTGTCTTGAGCCTGCTGCCGCTGCCGCGTAAGAGAGCGCTATGAACGAAAGTCAGGTGATAGAGGCCAAGGCGGCGCGGGTGTCGGCTTTGATCGAGGAGAAACTGGGCGTTCGTGGGCCTGATCTCAAGCGGCAGGTCACGAAGCTGGGGCGCCGCGTGCCGCGCGCGGTGCGCAATGACATTCAGGTTCTGGCGCATGCGGTGGATTTCGTGGGCCATCCGAAGCTTTCCCGGCAAGTCAACCTCGAGACGCTGTCACAGGCCGAAGATCGGATTGTGGCCTACCTTGCCCCCATCGACCCCAAAGACCGCCGCCGGGACGCCATCTTGGGCTGGTTGGGCAGCAATGCCTTCAACTTGCTGGTGCTTTTCGGCCTGACCGTCTTCGTGCTACGCGCGCGAGGGTATCTCTGAAGCACTTCGATGGAAGCCTGATACATCGCGCATCAGGAAAATCACGAGCAGGCAGGTGATTGGCAGTGTTTTCGTGATCCAGGTTTTTCGTGAAGCGCTATAGCGCGCAAATGGTGAGGCTGTGCGCAGGTGTTGTGGCCTGTCCGAAAACACCCAGAGCAATAACCAAGGCTGTTACCCAGATCGGGGGATTGAAGGTGCGTGTCATCAAAACTCTCCGCGTTGCATCCTGAGAATAGAACGCAGCCGCAGACATTTTCCGTCGCCAAAATGTAAATGGGCGCCCCGGTGGGACGCCCATTTGCAGGTTTCTGGAGTGGGTTCAGAGGTTCGGATAAATCGGGAAACGTGCGCAGAGTGCCTCGACTTCCGCTTTCACCTTGGCCTCAACGGCCGCATTACCTTCCTCGCCATTGGCCGCCAGACCATCGACGACTTCGAGAATCCAGTCCGCGATCTGGCGGAATTCCTGTTCGCCAAAGCCACGCGTTGTGCCCGCGGGCGAGCCCAGGCGGATACCCGAGGTGACCATCGGTTTCTCGGGATCAAACGGCACGCCGTTCTTGTTGCAGGTGATATGCGCGCGGCCGAGCGCTTTTTCGGTTGCATTGCCCTTCACCCCTTTGGGGCGCAGATCCACAAGGACGACATGGGTATCTGTGCCATGGGTGATCGTGTCCAGCCCGCCTTTGATGAGCTGATCCGAGAGGGCCTGCGCATTCTTGATGACGTTCTGGATGTAGGTCTTGAAATCGGGCTGCAATGCTTCGCCAAAGGCCACGGCCTTGCCCGCGATGACATGCATCAGGGGCCCGCCTTGAATGCCGGGGAAGATGGCGGAGTTGAACTTCTTGGCCAGCGCCTCGTCATTGGTCAGGATCATGCCACCCCGCGGACCGCGCAAGGTCTTGTGCGTCGTGGTTGTCGCGACATGGGCATGGGGGAAGGGCGAGGGATGCTCACCCGCGGCCACGAGGCCCGCGAAGTGGGCCATATCCACGTGCAGGTAGGCGCCAACGCTGTCGGCAATCTCACGCATCTTGGCAAAGTCGATCTGACGCGGGATGGCGGAGCCGCCTGCGATGATCAGCTTCGGCTGGTGTTCTGTGGCCAGAGCCTGCACCTGATCATAATCGAGCAGATTGTCTTCTTTGCGCACCCCGTACTGGATGGCATTGAACCACTTGCCCGACTGATTTGGCCTGGCGCCATGGGTCAGGTGCCCGCCGGCATCAAGGCTCATGCCAAGGATCGTGTCGCCGGGTTGCAGCAACGCTGTAAAGACACCCTGGTTGGCCTGGCTGCCGGAATTTGGCTGCACATTGGCAAAATCGCATCCGAAGAGCTTGCAGGCCCGTTCAATGGCGAGGTTCTCGGCGATATCCACAAACTGGCAGCCACCGTAGTAGCGCCGCCCGGGATAGCCTTCGGCGTATTTGTTGGTCATCACACCGCCCTGGGCTTCCATGACGGCAGTGGAGACGATGTTTTCCGACGCGATCAGCTCAATCTCGTCGCGCTGGCGGCCCAGCTCGAGATCCATTGCCTTGGCAATTTCCGGATCGGTCTCGGCGAGTGACTTCGTGAAGAAGCCAGTATCACGATGTGGGGCATTCATAAGGCGGTCTCCCTCGGGCAGCGTGGAACAATATTGCGCGTGATTATCCAGTTTTGAGCGTATCGAAAAGACTTGAAAGCGACGATTGCCGAATTACGCGCGTCACGGCTGGTGCTCATCGGCGGTTTGTGATTGTTTCAATCCAACCTTGTAGCCCTTCGGAAACGTCCCGCCAACATGACCCTACGCATCGCATTTGCGGCCTCCCAGACGCCTCTGGCGCAATCCGCCAAGGCGGCCCTGTCGGCCCGCTATGGCGATCATGCGGCGGAGGGGGCGGATGTGATCGTGGCCCTGGGCGGAGATGGTTTCATGCTCCAGACCTTGCATGGCACGCAGTCCAATCCGGCGCCTGTCTACGGGATGAACCGCGGGACCGTTGGCTTCTTGATGAACGAGTATTCCGAGGCCAACCTGCCTGAGCGGCTCGAAGCTGCGGTGGAAGAAGTGATCAACCCGTTGTCCATGCATGCCAAAACGGCAGAAGGCGGGGCGCATCATGCCTTGGCGATCAACGAGGTGTCGCTGCTGCGCGCGGGGCCTCAGGCCGCCCGACTGAGGATTTCGGTCGACGGCAAGGTCCGCATGGCCGAGCTTGTCTGTGACGGCGCGCTTGTGGCGACGCCGGCGGGATCAACGGCCTATAACTTCTCCGCGCACGGTCCCATCTTGCCCATCGGCTCGGACGTTCTTGCGCTGACCGCCATGGCGGCCTTCCGTCCGCGCCGATGGCGCGGCGCGCTGCTGCCAAATACCGCCCGGGTTCGTTTTGAGGTGCTCGATCCGGAGAAGCGCCCTGTCATGGCGGAGGCGGATTCGCGCTCCGTCACCAATGTGCTCACTGTGGACATCCAGTCCGAACCCAGTATCGCCCATCGCATCCTCTTCGATCCCGAACACGGGCTGGAAGAGCGCTTGATCCGCGAACAATTCGTCTAACGCCACGCCCAGTGGCCCGCCACGTGTGGGGCACGGGCGGGGTGGGCTCTTTCGCGTGTCATGTGAAGCAAGAAGCGGCGCCGCCGAACTGCGGAGAGTGCCACGCGGGCGCTGGGCCTGCGTGTGCTGCCTTGGCTGCGAAACCCCCGCGAACATCTGCCCGCGCGACATATGGGGTCGCAAATCTCCTGTCTTGCCAGCACCGGGCGGTTGTCTGCCCGGCGGATCGATCGCGCAAGGCTTTCGCATGAAAACCCTCACCACCACGTCACCAATGCGCCCGATCAGACAGAGCAAGCGCAACACATCCCCTTCATCTTGCCCGAAAAACTCCCCCCGGAGGGCCGCTTCGCCAAAAATCCCTGTGGCACAAGAAAAAAGCGCCCACAGCAAGCTGCAGGCGCCTTCAAAAGTATCACTGTCCCAGTGACTTACGCGAGCTCGATATTGCCCGCGCTTTCGCGACCGTCACGGCCGGTTTCCAGCTCGTAGGTCACTTTTTGATTGTCCGCGAGGCTCTCCAGCCCGGACCGCTGCAGCGCACGGATGTGAACAAACACGTCCTTGCCGCCACCTTCCGGTGCGATGAAGCCATAACCTTTATCGGTGTTGAACCATTTTACGGTGCCTTCGGCCATCCCGTATCTCCTTCATTATTTTCGGTCCGCAAAATGCGACCGTATCGGCAGTGGTGCATAATCGAGAGCATCAGTCGCCGGTAAGGGAAGACAGGTATCGATAGCTTGGCACGTCGTGCGCCCCTAGCGCTATGGGGTGGCGCGTTGATTGTAAAGTGGAAAACTCAGGGAATTGCGGCAAAGGCGCGCAGAGAGACATTTGCATCATGGTCCCGCCCATACGCCACAAGCGCCACAGATCGGATGCTCTCGGGCGCAGGCAGGCGCGGCAAAAGTGGCCCGGAGGCGGTAAAATCGCTCCAGAGAAGCGTGATCTCCTGCCATTCACGGGTGCTTGCAAATGTGGCTTGATAATATTGCCAGGGCAGGCGCGTTGCGCGGGTGCGCAGGTGAATGAAGTACTGCTGACCGTCCCCGCGGACTTGCAGGCGCAATCCGGTGCTGCTTTCGGAAAACGGCCCGGTGTCAGCGCGCGCCTGAATGAAGCCGCCATTGTTGGCCGTACTGACGCGACCCGTCAGACGCAGCGCATCGTTCGTGATCTCGGCTTGTCCTTCAGAGACGCCGCCCATGACTTGATCGGAAAAATAGCGCCAATCGAATTGGGTAATCGGGTCGGCCATGGCGGCACCTGTGCTCAGCGCGAGGCAAAAAAGAAGTCTCATGGGGATCGACTTAGCGCGCCGGCCCGGGATCGACAGCCGCAGTTCTCAGAGACCGGGGATGACAAAACCCCGCAGAAGAGCTGCGGGGCATGTCTATTTCACAAAGGTCGTTCAGGTGCGTTTATTTTGCGTAGCCGATGCTCTGCAGGGCCTGCTTGATCTCGTCGAGGATCACGGGATCATCAATCGTCGCGGGCATCTTGTAAGGCGTGCTGTCGGCAATGGAGACCATGGTCCCGCGCAGAATTTTGCCGGAGCGTGTCTTGGGCAGGCGGTCCACAACGACCGCGAGTTTGAACGCGGCGACGGGCCCGATCTTTTCGCGCACCAGTTTGACCACCTCGGAGACGACCTCCGCATGGGGTTTGTTGCAGCCCGCATTGAGGCACAAAAAGCCCACGGGCAGCTGGCCTTTCAACTGATCCGTGACGCCGATGACCGCGCATTCGGCAACGTCCGGATGCCCCGCGAGGACCTCTTCCATGCCGCCCGTGGACAGCCTGTGCCCCGCAACATTGATGACGTCATCGGTGCGCGCCATGATGTAGAGATACCCGTCCTCATCGATCATGCCCGCATCGCCGGTCTCGTAATAGCCGGGGAAGGTCGTCAGATAGCTCTTTTTGAAGCGCTCCTCCGCGTTCCACAACGTTGGCAGCGTGCCGGGGGGCAGGGGGAGTTTGACGGCAATCGCGCCCAGCTCGCCGGGGGGCATGGGGTGCCCGCCTTCATCGAGGATCTGCACGTCATAACCGGGCATGGCCACAGAGGGCGAGCCGATCTTGACGGGCAGCGCCTCGATCCCCAGCGGGTTGGCGGCGATGGCATAGCCGGTCTCGGTTTGCCACCAGTGGTCGATCACCGGCACGCCGAGTTGATCCTGCGCCCATTCGATCGTGTCCGGATCGGCGCGCTCGCCCGCGAGAAAGACCGCGCGCAGCCCGCTGAGATCATATTTCTTGACGAACTCGCCCTTCGGATCTTCGCGTTTGACAGCGCGGAATGCAGTGGGTGCGGTGAAGAAAGACTTCACATCATGCTCCGCGATGACGCGCCAGAACGTGCCTGCATCCGGCGTGCCCACGGGCTTGCCCTCAAAGACAATCGTCGTGTTGCCCGTGATCAGCGGGGCGTAACAGATGTAGCTGTGCCCCACGACCCAGCCCACATCGGAGGCCGCCCAGAAGACCTCTCCGGGATCGACGTTGTAGATGTTCTTCATCGTCCAGTTGAGCGCCACGAGATGCCCGGCTGTATGGCGCACAACGCCCTTGGGCGCGCCTGTGGTGCCGGAGGTGTAGAGGATGTAGGCCGGGTGGTTGCCCTCCACGGGCACACAGTCTGCCGGTGCAACGCCTGCCTGAAAGCCATGCCAGTCATAGTCGCGCCCATCGATGAGCTGGGCCACTTCCTGTTCGCGCTGGAAGATAACGCAGAAGTCGGGCTTGTGAGTGGCCAGCTCAATCGCGCCATCGATCAGCGGTTTGTAATGCACGGTCCGGCCCGGTTCGAGCCCGCAAGAGGCCGCGATAATGGCCTTTGGCTTGGCATCATCGATCCGCACGGCCAGCTCATTGGAAGCAAAGCCGCCAAAGACAACCGAGTGGATTGCGCCCAGACGCGCACAGGCCAGCATCGCCTCCAGCGCTTCGGGCACCATGGGCATATAGATGATGACCCTGTCCCCTTTCTCGACGCCTTTGGCGCGCAGCGCGCCCGCAAGTGAGGCGACACGGTCGCGCAGCTCGGCGTAGCTCAGCTCATGTTTGGAATGTGTGATGGGGCTGTCGTGGATGATGGCAATCTGATCGCCGCGCCCGGCCTCCACATGACGGTCCACCGCGTTCCAACAGGTGTTGACCCTGCCATCGGCAAACCACTCGTAGAGATGCTCTCCCTTGTCAAACAGAGCGCGCGATGGCTTTTGCTCCCAGTCAATGGCCTCAGCCGCGTCCATCCAGAACTGCTCCGGATCAGCTTTCCACGATGCGTAAACCTCCGAAAACCCCATATCACGTCCCTCCTCGACACTTGTTGCGCGAGGTAAAGCGCGAAGTGCTGTTGCATGCAATGCGGCCAAAAGGTCCCGTTTGCGCAAACAAGGTCAGGTTTTCCCTACTCGTGGGGCGCACTTATGGTGCATAGCTCTGTGATACGACGCGAGAGGCAGGAAAGAACGATGCTGAAACTGACGCGCAGGGCAGCTTTGCTTGGAGGCGGGGCCTGGATCGGGGCGCTGGCGGCCAACAGGTGGGACCAGAACCTGCCATCCACCGATGGCACGCGCGCATTGGCGCAAAGCACGGGCGAGACTACGGGCGAGCAGATCCTCAATGATGCCTCCGAGCTGTCCGCCACGCCGGTTCACCGCCATGTGATCCTGTCGGAAAACCCCGACACCACGCTCATCACCCGGTTGCGCGCGGAGATGAAGGAGGCCGCGGCGGAGGGGCGTCCTGTGAATGTCGGTGCCGCGCGGCACTCCATGGGCGCGCAGGCCATTCCACGGGAGGGCCACGCCATTACATTCGACAATGGTCTGGTCGAGATTGATGCCGATGCCGGGACCTATCGCTGCCACGCGGGCGCGCGCTGGTCACAGGTGATTGATGCGCTGGATCCCGCAGGTCTGTCACCAGCCGTGATGCAATCCAACAACGATTTTGGCGTCGCGGCGACGTTCTGTGTCAACGCCCATGGCTGGCCCGTCCCCTATGGGCCAATGGGCGCGACGGTGCGCGCGTTCCGGCTGCTCCTGCCCTCGGGAGACGTGGTCAATTGCTCGCGGTCCGAGAATGTCGATCTCTTCAACCTGACACAGGGCGGCTACGGTCTGACGGGCGCCATCATCGACATGGTGGTCGATGCCGTGCCCAACCAGCGCCTCGTGCCCACTTTCGAGACCATGCCGGCCGAAGCCTTCGCCCGGGCCTTCGCGCAGGCGGTCCGCGACAGCGAAGTCAATATGGCCTACGGGCGGCTCAACGTGGACCGCGCGAACTTCCTGCAGGATGCCCTTCTCGTGACCTACCGCGCGACGCAGGATCAGGAGGATCTGCCCGCCGCGCAAGGATCGGGCAGCATGTCGCATATGGCGCGCCACATCTACCGCGCGCAGCTTGGCCGCGAACGGATCAAGCGCGCGCGCTGGTGGTTTGAAGCCGATCTCGCGCCGCGCATCGCTGGCGGCGCCACAACGCGCAATTCGCTGATCAATGAGCCTGTGGTGACGCTGGCGGACAATGACCCGGGCCGCACGGATATCCTGCATGAATACTTCGTGCCATTTGACCGGTTCGCGGACTTCCTCGAGGCCTGCCGCGAGGTGATCCCTGCGAGCTACCAGAGCTTTCTCAATGTCACGCTGCGCTTTGTGGACCGTGACGCGGAGAGCCTTCTGTCTTACGCCACAACGCCGCGCATTGCCGCTGTCATGAGCTTCAGTCAGGAAAAAACCGCCCGGGCCGAGGCGGATATGGCACGCATGACGCAGGCCCTCATCGCGCGCATCTCGGCGATTGGCGGGGCCTATTATCTGCCCTATCGCCCGCATGCTACGCGCGGCCAGTTTCTGCGCACATACACGCGCGCCAGCGCCTTCGCGCAGCAAAAACGCGAGGTCGATCCCGGCCTTCTCTTCCGCAACCACCTTTGGGACATGTATATGAGCGCGCTATGACCGGACTTCAAAAACTCTGCATTGGCTATTTCGTGGCGCTTATGATCGCCGCCTCGCTGAACTATATCCCGGGTCTGACCAATGAGAACGGGCTGGCCTTTGGCATCTTTGCGCTCGACCTCTATGACGATGCGCTGCATGTGGCCTCGGCGCTTTGGGCGCTGGGCGCCGCGCTGGTCTCGCACCGCGCGGCGCGGACCTTTCTGATCCTGTTTGGCGCGGCCTATCTGGCTGATGGCGTGTTTGGTATTTTCACAGGCTACGGTTTTCTCGATCTGGGCATCTTCACCCATGACAGTCTCGGGTTTGATCTGTCGCTGCCGCGCATTCTGGCCAATGTCCCGCATCTGGGTCTGGGCGGGATCGCGCTTGTGGCGGGTCTGCGCGCGCGGACATGATCTGGCGGTGGTTCAAGCGCGGCCTGCTGGGGCTGCTTGTGCTGGTCCTCGGGCTGTTGGCGCCCGTGGGCTACGTGGAGCTCGCGTGCCGTGGGGCCGACGCAGGCCGGGCCTACACATCGCCTTTGCCTGCCGAGCATCGGCGGTCCGAGGCCCGCACGTTGATGACCTATCCGGAATGGCACATCGTGCATGCCTATGACGACTACGCAGAGGTCATTTCCAACGGGGATCCTCATCACTTTGGCTTCCTGCAAGCCATTGCCAGCTTCTGGACGACCACCTGCGCGCTGACCGAGGCGTCTGCCTCCCACGGTGGTGTCGACGGGCAAACCAAACAGATGGTCTATGTCATTGGCGTCTCTTTCACAGCAGAGCTTCTCGCCAAAGCCGCTTATGAGGAAACTATTGGCCGTCTCTTTGCGATGATGCGGGGGGCCACGCGCGCGCCCCTGGATGCGCTTTCCGCAGAGCAGGCGCGGGGCTATGCGGCCTTCCTGCAGCAGATCCCCTGGTACAGATGGGACTTCCGCGCCGACCGCGCCGCGCTGGATGCGGCGGCCACAAATGCTCTGCGGGACCGGGAGCGCCGCATCGCTCTGGGGCTCGAATACGGCGCCAAGGCCGCCTATGCCGAGGTGATCGCCTCCGCCGTCGCGGCCACGGGCGCGGATGCGCTGCGCCTGCGGATGATTGTCTCGGGCGTCACTCAGGAGGTGCTGACGGCGCAAGACGATGTGCAAATCATTGCCGCGCGCGCCGACGGCCTCGAGATCGAGACCCCGCGCTATCGCCAGTTGACGGGCTATCTGGCGGATTGGGCCTCCGCCGGGGCCGCATTTGTGGACATTGCGGGCAATGACGATATCCTTTTGACCGCAACGTCTTCATCACCCACGCACCCCGGCGCGCTGGCCAGCTTCGCGCGGCAGGGGTACGGAGACTACAGGCATCTGATCCTGCTCAAAGTGTCCGATCTGGGGGAGACGCTGCGCAATATGGCCGCTCAAGGGCTCACATTGGAGCATGTGCATGACTACTGAAACCAAAGGGCGCGACGATCCGAGCGCGGGCAGGCTGCTGCGAACCGTGGCGATTGCCGTGCCTTTTGTGCTTGTGGGCTGGCTTGCGGTGTTGAGCCTTGTGGCGCGGTTCTCCGACGTGGCGCCGGCTTATGTCGTGCTCTATCCGAGTCGGGAGTTTGTCCGCGCGCTGCCCGAGGATGCGCGTATCGCGTATTATCGCCCCCATGGCATCACATTACAGAGCGAGGAGCCGGGATTTGCCGCGCGCCTCTATGCGGCGGGAGCGCTCCTGGTCTTGCCCGCAGGCCTGCCGGGCTGCGTGCCCTTTACCAAGGATGCCAGTGCCCAGAGCTGACGCCTGTTTGGTGTGCTGCGCAGTTTTACACCCCCCGTGTTGACCTGGCCCGCGCCATCGCGTGACATGGGCCGGAGAACAGGGCGTCACAGGAGGCGAGGCCATGGCTGATCTGGAAACCCGAATTGCGCAGGCCCGGGGCGATGTATCGGCGGATCTTGTGCTGCGTGGGGGGCAGGTCTTCTGCGTTGTCACTGGCGCGCTGATCCCCGGCGATGTCGCGATCTGCGGCGATACGATCGTTGGCATTGGCGCGACATATGAGGCGCAGCGCGTCATCGACGTCTCGGGGCTGACGCTGGTGCCAGGCTTTATCGACACGCATCTGCATATCGAGAGCTCCTGCATCACGCCTTTTGAATTTGACCGCTGCGTCACACCGCTGGGCGTCACGACCGCGATCTGCGATCCCCATGAGATTGCCAATGTCATCGGGGCGGCGGGCATCCGCTACTTTCAGCAGGCCTCGGAGCATACGTTGATGGACATTCGCGTCCAGCTTTCCTCCTGCGTGCCCTCGACTGATATGGAAACCTCCGGCGCCACGCTGAACGCACAGGACATCGCCGCCCTGATGGGCCATCCGTCCGCCATTGGCCTTGCGGAATTCATGAATTACCCCGGTGTGATCCACCGAGACCCGGACGCCATGGCCAAGCTGCGCCTGTTCGAGGGGGGGCATATCGACGGGCATTGCCCGCTCCTGTCCGGCAAGGATCTCAACGCCTATGTGACTGCTGGCATCCGCACCGAGCATGAAGCGACCACCGCTGATGAGGCGCGCGAGAAGCTGCAAAAAGGCATGCGTGTCCTGATCCGTGAGGGCTCTGTCTCCAAGGACCTCGACGCGCTTGCGCCGCTTTTGAGTGAGACCACCAGCGCCTACATGTGCCTGTGTACCGATGATCGCAATCCGCTCGACATTGCCGAGGAGGGCCATCTCGATTCCATGATCCGACGGCTGATCGCCAAGGGCGTTACGCCTCTGGCGGTCTATCGCGCCGCCTCGCTCTCGGCCGCGGAAGCCTTCGGGCTCAAGGATCGGGGCCAGATCGCGCCGGGCAAACGCGCCGATGTCGTGGCGCTGGACAGTTTGGAGAGCGCGCGCGCGCAATTGGTCCTCACCGCAGGGCGTCTGGCCGATGCCGAGGCGTTTGCCGCGCGGGCCCATGTGCCTCCGGTGGGACGCGCATCGGTCAAGGCCCCGAGGGTTCGCGCCGACAGTTTCCGCCATGCGGCCAACCGGGCGGAGACCGATGTCATCGGTATCCTTCCGGGCAAGATCATCACCGAACACCTGCGCGAACAGGTCATGCCCGAGGCCGGAGACAAGCGGCCCGATCCGTCCCGGGATCTCGCGCGCGTCGCTGTCATCGAGCGGCACGGAAAGAACGGCAATATCGCGACCGGGTTCGTACGCGGTTTTGGCCTGCAAAGAGGCGCCATCGCCGCCACGGTCGCCCATGATCACCACAACATCGTGGCCATCGGTGCGGAGTACGAAGATCTGGCTGCTGCGGTAAACCGGTTGAGCGAGATCGAGGGGGGCTTTGTCGTGGCGCAGGGCGGGCAGGTGCGCGCAGAGCTGCCGCTGCCCTTGGCGGGGCTGATGTCTGACGAACCTTTTGAGGCCGTGCGCCTGCGCCTTCTTGCGCTCCGAAAGGCGGCCCGCGATCTGGGTGTCACGCTGGAAGAGCCGTTTTTGCAACTGGCCTTCGTGGCTTTGCCGGTCATCCCGGCGCTGAAGATCACGGACCGGGGCATGGTTGATGTCACCCGGTTCGAGATCATTCCCTAGCCTCAGGAAGCGCAGCCCGCGTAGGCCTCCGCCACGGATGTGAGCAGGTCGCCATAAAGCTCCGGACCCGGGGTGAGCGTGCTGCCCAGCGGATCCAGTGAAACCCGGGTCAGCGTTGCGGGCAGGAATGTATCTGCGCGCTGCGTATTGCTGGCGGGATCGAGGAACAGGCAGGTGATCGATGTCTCCGCCAGAACCACCGTCAATTCTTGCAGATGCGAGGGGCTGGCAGGCGCGCCCGTGGCAAGGCTGAGCGTGCCTGCCGGGGTCAGCCCGAAGGCGTCTTCGATATAGCGGTAGCTGTCGTGGTCCACGAGGAAGGCCACGTCCCTCAGAGGCTCTGCGGCGTCACGTAGCATCTCTGATTTGGTCGCAAGCGTGGCCGCAAACGCTTCAGCGTTGGATTGGTACGTGGCCGCATTGTCCGGATCAATTTTTGCGAGATGATCCGCGAGCGCAGTGGCGATGATGACGGCATTGGCCGGATCGAGCCAGAGATGCGCATCTTCGGGGCCGTGGTTGTGGCCGTGATGCGCGTCATGCTTGGCGTGATCGTGCTCGTCATGGTCATGTTCTTCATGCTTGGCGTGATCGTGGTCGTCGTGGTCATGCTCTTCATGTTTGGCATGATCGTGGTCGTCGTGGTCATGCTCATCGTGCTTGGCATGGTCATGATCGTCGTGGTCATGCTCATCGTGTTTGGCATGGTCGTGCGCGTCGTGATCATGCCCGTCGCCAGTGCCGAAATCTTCCAGCGCACGCATAGGCAACAGCTCGATACCGGCCATCTCCTGTGCGGTCAGGCGCGCGGCGTTTGTCGCCAGATTATCGAGGGGTTGCTCCAGCCATGGCGTCAATACAGGCCCGACCCACAGCACAACATCCGCATTGCTCAACGCGCGCGCTTCTGACGGCCGCAAGGCATAGCCATGGGGATCCGCCCCCGGCGGCAGCAGAAACTCCGGCGTGGACACGCCCTTGGTTACGGCCGCGGCCATGGAGTGTAGCGGCAGGATATCCGCCACCACGCGCGGCGGTTCTGCATACGCAATTTGACCTGTGACGATCTGACCAGTGGCGATCAGCGAAGCAAACAAAGGGAGGCGCATCGGGTATCCTTGTTATGTTGTAACATTTTCGCCTCTTGTAGAGTGTTACTTTATATCATATCAACCCCAAAAGAGACCTGAACCAAGGCGGAGGGCCCATGGACAGCCTGGGATTTTCCCCACACGACCATTCAACCTGCATTTCCGATGCGATTGACAAGGCAACGCGCCATTGCGCGGAGGCCGGGGTGCAGCTGACGCCCACGCGCCGTCGGGTGTTGGAGATCTTGCTCGAACAACATCGCGCCATGGGGGCCTATGAGATCCTCGATATCCTGCGCGCAGATGGCCTCTCTGCGCAGCCGCCTGTCGCCTACCGCGCCCTGGATTTCCTTGTGGCGCAAGGCTTTGCGCACAAGATCGAACGGTTGTCGGCCTTCGTAGCCTGCGCGCATCCCGGCGAGGACCACTTGCCAGCCTTTTTGATCTGCACCCAATGCGAGCATGTGGCTGAAGCCAGTGCCGATGTGCCGCCCGGTGCGCTCAGGTCGATGGCGGATGCCGCGGGATTTGCGATAGACCGGACGGTTGTTGAGGCCACGGGCACCTGTCCCAATTGTCAGGGTGAGGCGCAGTGATGAGCCTTGTCGAGTTGCAGAACATGACAGTGAGCCACGGCGCCGTCGCGGTCCTGCGCGATGTGAATTTCGCCATAGAGCGGGGTGAGATCGTTACGATCGTCGGGCCCAATGGCTCCGGAAAATCGACCTTTCTGCGCGCCGTGATCGGGGCGCTCGTGCCGTCTCGCGGGCAGGTTTCGCGCGCGCAGGGGCTCCGCATCGGCTATGTGCCGCAGAAGCTCTCGATTGACCCGACCCTGCCCATGACGGTGCGCCGCTTTCTCGATCTGCCGCGCCGCGTCAGCGCAGAAGACGCGGAAGTCGCCTTGCGTCAGGCCGGCGCGACAGGGCTTGCGCGTCAGCAGATGTCCGCGCTCTCGGGCGGGCAGTTCCAGCGGGTGCTTCTGGCCCGCGCGCTGTTGTCTGATCCCGACTTGCTCATTCTGGATGAGGCCACACAGGGGCTCGATCAGCCCGGCTCTGCTGCCTTTTACCGCCTGATCGAAGATCTCCGCCAGCGCCTTGGCTGCGCGGTTTTGATGGTAAGCCATGAATTGCATGTGGTGATGGCGGCCTCGGATCGTGTGATCTGCCTCAACGGCCATGTCTGCTGTGAGGGCGCGCCGGAGCAGGTGGCGCAAGCGGACGAATACCGTGCGCTCTTCGGGACGGGCACGGGCGGCGCGCTGGCGCTTTACCGCCACGAGCATGATCACAACCACGATGCCTGCGATCACGACCATGACCATCTTCACGCCAAACCCGCCGCGCTCAAGGAGCCCGCGGAATGAGCTGGCTCGATGATTTCATGGTGCGCGCGGCCCTCGCGGGGCTGGGCGTGGCCATTGCGGCGGCGCCGCTGGGGTGCCTCGTGGTCTGGCGCCGGATGGCTTATTTCGGTGATGCCACCGCCCATGCCGCGATCCTGGGCGTGGCGCTCTCGCTGGCGCTGTCGATGAACCTCTTTGTGGGCGTGCTGGCCGTGGCCTTGGCCATGGGGCTGATGGTGGGATCGCTGAGCGAGCGTCGGTTTGCGCTGGATACAGTGCTGGGCGTGCTGGCCCATGCGGCCCTCGCGGTGGGGCTTGTGGCGGTCTCGCTTCTCTCGGGCGTGCGGGTGGATCTCTCGGCCTATCTCTTTGGCGACATTCTGGCCGTGGGCCGTTTTGATCTCGCGGTGATCTGGGGCGGGGTCTTGATTGTCCTGGGGCTGATGTGGTGGCGCTGGCAGGCGCTTTTGACGGCAACGCTCTCGCCAGAGCTGGCCATGGCAGCTGATCTCGATCCCCGCCGCGAGACGCAGATCCTGACGCTGGCGCTGGCGGTGGTCGTGGCTGTGGCGATCAAGGTCGTGGGGGCGCTGTTGATTGGCGCCATGCTCCTGATCCCTGCGGCGGCGGCGCGGTCCTTGTCCAATACGCCCGAACAAATGGCCCTCCTTGCCGCTGGTCTGGGTGGCGTGTCCGCCGTGGGCGGCATCCAGCTGTCTGCGATGTTTGACACGCCATCGGGCCCGACGATCGTCTGTGTGGCGGCGACCCTCTTTGCCGTGACATCGCTGGGGGGCCTGCTCAAGACCCTCGTACGATAGGCCCGCGCGCAATCGGCTTGTGATGCGCGCGCGCTTGCGCTCAATTAGGGGCGCAGGAGCGGGAGGAATGAGATGTTTCTAGGCATCGATTTGGGCACATCGGCGGTCAAGGTCATTGCATGGGACGGCGAGGATATACGCGCACAGGCCAGTGTCGGCCTGACCGTGAGCTCGCCCCATCCCGGTTGGTCGGAACAGGACCCCGGCAGCTGGATCACCGCCACAGCGCAGGCCGTGGCCGATGTGGCCCAGCAGATTGATCCTGCAGGTATCAAAGGCATTGGCCTGTCCGGCCAGATGCACGGGGCCACGCTTCTGGGCGCGGATCACCAGATCCTACGGCCTTGCATCTTGTGGAATGACAGCCGCTCTGCTGCCGATTGCGCCACGCTGAGCGAGCGGGCACCGCAGATCGCGCAGGTCGCCGGTGTGCCGCCCATGCCCGGCTTCACGGCGCCCAAGATCATGTGGCTGAAACGCGCCCAGCCCGAGACCTATGCCGCGTTGCGCCATATCCTTCTGCCCAAGGATTACGTCGGCCTGTGGCTGCACGGCGCCTTGGCGACGGATCGCTCAGACGGGTCTGGCACGCTCTGGCTTGATGCACAGACCGGCGACTGGGATCCGTCGCTCTGTGCGGCCAGCGACACCGATATGGATTGGTTGCCCAAGGTCTATGCGGGAACCGACGAGGTCGGCCAATTGCGCGCGGAGGCTGCGGCGCAGATTGGTCTGCCTGCGGGCATTCCCATCTATGCGGGCGGAGGTGATGCGGCCACGGGCGCTGTTTCGGTTGGTGCGGTGGCGCCCGGGCGCGGCTTCATCTCGTTGGGCACATCGGGGCAGGCCTTCCTATGTACGGACGCGCATCGCCCGAACCCGGCGCAAATGGTCCATGCCTTTGCCCATACACTGCCCGGCGGGCATTACCAGATGTCCTGCCTGCTCAATGGCGCGCGGCCCTTGGCCTGGATGGCGGAGGTTCTGGGGTGTGAAGCCGGAGATGTCGTCACAGCGGCGCAAGAGGCCAATATTGCCCGCGCACCCACCTGTCTGCCCTATCTCACCGGCGAGCGCAGCCCCCATGGTGATCCGACGATCCGCGGCGCCTTCATCGGCCTGGAGGACAGCACCGGGCGGGCGGAGATGGCCTATGCGGTCATGGAAGCCGTAGCCTTTTCCATGGCAGATGCCACAGACAGTTTCGGCGGCAGCCTGGATGCCGCGCCCTACCTGCTGGCCGTCGGCGGCGGTACGCGGAGCGACGCGCTTCTCCAGATGATTGCCGATGCCACAGGGCGGCGACTCGGCCGCGCAGATGGGGCGGAAGCCGGGCCGGCGCTGGGAGCGGCGCTGCTGGCCGCGCGCGGGGCAGGCGCGGTGGATGACACCCGATTGGCCACCATGCCCGACGTGACGACCTGGTTTGAGCCTGCGGCCCGCTCGGAGACATCGCTGCGCCGCCAGGAGCGCTTCCGCGCAAGCTACAGGGCTCTGGCCCCGCTTTTCGCAGACGGGTGATCGAGCAATTCTTTCGAAAATAAGATTGTTATTTCTCGACCCATCTGTTTGATGGATTAATGAGCGAGTTCAACTACCATCACCTGAGGTACTTCTGGGCTGTGGCCCATGAAGGCAACCTGACGCGCACGGCGGAGCGGTTGAACCTGTCGCAATCGGCGGTCTCCACCCAGATCAAACAGCTGGAAGCCTATCTGGGGCACGCGCTTTTTGAGCGCCGGGGGCGGCAACTTGTTTTGACCGAGGCGGGGCGCATTGCGCTTGATCATGCGGATGCGATCTTCTCGACGGGGCAGGAGCTGCTCAGCACGTTGCAGGACAAGGGGCGCACCCGGCAGGCCATTCGCATTGGATCGTTGGCGACGCTGTCACGCAATTTTCAGATGGAATTTCTGCGCCCGATCCTCGGACGGCAGGACGTTGAGATTGTCATGCGTTCGGGCACAAGCGCGGACCTGCTCACGGCTTTGCAATCGCTCAACCTCGACGTCGTGCTGATCAACCAGCCGCCCGCGCGCGACGCGGTTACGGCTTTTGTCTCGCACAGGCTCTTCGAACAACCTGTCAGCCTTGTGGGCACGCCAGAGCGCGTGGCGGAGACGCGTGACGTGGTGGCGCTTTTGTCCAGCCAGCCGGTGATCCTGCCTGTGGCGGATACCGGGATCCGGATCGGCTTTGATGCCTGGACCCATAGCCTCGGGCTCAGGCCACAGATTGCGGCGGAAGTGGATGACATGGCGATGATGCGTCTGCTGGCGCGTGAGGGGGTGGGGCTTGCGGTGCTGCCGCCCATTGTCGTGCAGGACGAGTTGAGCAACGGGCGCCTCATCGAGGTCGACCGCATGCCCAATATCGGTGAGACGTTCTACGCGGTCACGATTTCACGGCGCTTCCCGAATCCTATTCTGGCGGATTTGCTGGATGGGCGCGTAATCTGAGGTCCTGATCCTAGGCCGCTGGCGCCAGCCCCAGAATGTCCCGCGCCTGAGCGCAGCTGGCCACGGGGCGCTCATGACGTGCGCAGAGGTCGACCGCGCGCCCAACAAGGGCGGCGTTGGACGGCGCCAGCGTTTCACGATCCAGCCGGACGTTGTCTTCAAGGCCGGTGCGGGCATGCCCTCCGGCGGAGATGGCCCATTCGTTCAGGACAATCTGATTGCGCCCGATCCCGGCAGCGCACCAGGGCGCATCCGCGCCAAAGAGCCGCCGGGTGGTCTCGACATAGAAATCAAACACCTGCCGGTCCACGGGCATCGCGTTTTTGACGCCCATGACAAACTGCACATAGGGCGTGCCAACGAGCTGGCCTGCATCCGCCATTTCACGCGCGCGGAAGATATGGCTGAGATCGAAAGCCTCAATCTCGGGTTTGACATCATAGGTGATCATCTCGCGGGCCAGCCAATCGACCAGATCGGGCGGGTTCTCATAGACGCGGGTTGGGAAATTGTTGGAGCCCACGGCGAGCGAGGCCATGTCAGGGCGCAGGGGCAGCATGCCGCCGCGCTCCGCACCTGCGCCGGAGCGCCCGCCAGTGGACAGCTGGATGATCATGCCGGGGCAATGGGCCTCAATCCCCTCCTTGAGCGCGGCAAAGCGGTCAGGGTCGGAGGTCGGCGTTTCATCATCATTGCGCACATGACAATGGGCGATGGTGGCACCTGCCTCAAAGGCGGCATGGGTGCTCTCGATCTGCTCTGTGACCGTGATGGGCACCGCCGGGTTGTCCGCCTTGCGGGGCACCGAGCCTGTGATGGCGACGCAGATGATACAGGGTTGGGTCATGGGGCCTCAGATATCAAAGAAAACGGTCTCGGAGGGACCTTGCAGGTGAATGTCAAACCGGTAAGCCCCGGGGCCCTCAGGCTGGGCCAGCAACGTGGCCACGCGGGAGCGATGCTCGATCCGCGCCAGCAAGGGGTCGGTGGCATTGGCCTCGGGCTCATCTGCGAAATAGAGGCGCGTGTGCAGACCAATATTGATCCCGCGCGCCACGATCCACGCCGTGATATGCGGGGCTTGCAGACGCCCGTCTGGAAAGGGCACGCGCCCGGGCTTGACCGTCTCGAAGCGGAAAGCGCCGGTCTCAAGATCGCTGGCGCAGCGGCCCCATCCCGTAAAGTTCGGGTCGGCCTGCCCGCGCGTCTCATTGGCGGAGGCAAAGAGGCCTGCGTGATCGGCTTGCCAGATCTCGATCATCGCATCGCGCAGCGGTGCGCCCATGCCGTCAAAGATCGTGCCGTTGATCGTGATTTCCTCCCCCTGAACGGGGCCGCGTTTCATCGTGGCACCCAGATCGCTGCCATAGATCCCGAGACCTGCGACATCAGGCGTGCAGCCGATATGGACGTAGGGCCCTGCGGTTTGCGAGGGCGTTTCGCGCAGATCATCAAGCTTTTGCACCATGGCTAGAGACCCTCCGGGCGGTTTTCGAAATAGCTTTGCCGCCGTCCGCGCAGCACAATGTCGAACTTATAGGCCAGCGCATCCATGGGTAGCGTATGGTTCATGTCGAGCGGTGCAGTCAGCGCTTCAATCGCCTCCTGGCTCCCCAGCGCGCCGACGATGGGGCAGCGCGCGATCAAAGGGTCGCCTTCGAAATACATCTGCGTGATCAGTCGCTGGGCAAAGCCGTGGCCAAAGAGCGAGAAGTGAATATGCGCCGGGCGCCAGTCATTCATGCCATTGGGCCAGGGGTAGGGTCCGGGCTGGATCGTGCGGAACGCGTAGCGCCCCTCAGCATCGGTTATCGTGCGCCCGCAGCCGCCGAAATTTGGATCGAGCGGCGCGAGGTAGCTTTCGTTCTTGTGGCGATAGCGCCCGCCCGCGTTGGCCTGCCAGATCTCGATCAGCGCGCCCGGAACAGCCCGACCCGTCTCGTCACACACACGCCCATGCACGATGATGCGCGGGCCAATAGCGGTTTGATCCCGGGCCGCGAAATTCAGCGTCAGGTCATTGTCGAGCGGGCCGATCAGGTCGTGTCCGAAGACCGGCGCGGTCTCTTCGCTGAGTGTGGAGGGAAAGGAGAGCAGGGCAGCCTGTGGGCTGCGCTTGATGGAGGTCTTGTAGGGGGGCGTCAGGGCATCGGGCTGCCAGCTCCTGTCGCGCGGGATATAGCCGCCGGGTTTGGGCACGTCGCTCACAGCTCTACTCCCATCTCGCGGTAGGTCTCTTTCGCCAGTTTGATGGCATGATTGGCCTTGGGCACACCCGCATAGACCGCCACATGCATCAGGGCCTGCATAACCTCCTCGGGGCGGGCCCCGGTGCTTTGCGTGGCGCGGATGTGCATGGGGATTTCGGAGACACTGCCAGTGGCTGCGAGCAGGGCGAGGGTCAGCAGCGAGCGGTCTCGGTGCGAGATCGTCTCATCGGCCCAAAGCGTGCCCCAGGCGCTCTCGGTGATCAGGTTCTGGAAGGGCGTATCGAAAGCCGTGCGCGCGGCTTCGGCCTGCGCCACATGGGCCTCACCCAAAACCGCACGGCGGACCTGCATGCCTTTGGCGTGTTTGTCTGTCATCAATATGGAAGCCCCACGTAGTTTTCCGCCATCGCCCTTTGCGCCGCCGTGTTGGAGCGCAGAAAATCAAGATCCGCGATCTGCATCTTGAGGTCAAATGCGGTTTGATCGGGGAAGCGGTGCATCATGGTGGAGAACCACCACGAAAACCGCTCCGCCTTCCAGACCCGCGCCAAGGCCTTGCTCGAATACGCATCCAGCCCTGTGTCTGATCCTGTCTGGTAGAATTGCGTGAGCGCTTGCCAGAGGTAGTGCACATCGGAGGCTGCGGTATTGAGGCCCTTGGCGCCCGTGGGCGGGACGATGTGGGCCGCATCGCCGCACAAAAACAGCCGCCCCCATTGCATGGGCTCCGTCACGAAAGAGCGCAGCGGCGCGATGGATTTCTCGATGGAGGGCCCGGTGACAAGGGCTGCGGCAATCTCTGCGGGCAGCCTGCGTTGCAGCTCTTCCCAAAAGGCCGCGTCGCTCCAATCCTCCGGGCGATCATCGAGGCGGCATTGGATATAGTAACGCGAAAGATTGGCATTGCGCATCGAGCACAGGGCAAAGCCGCGCGGCGAATTGGCGTAGATCAACTCGTGATTGACGGGCGGCGTCTCGCTCAGAATGCCAAGCCAGCCAAAGGGATAGACCTTCTCGTATTCGCGCCGCACATCCTCGGGGATTGTCTTGCGGCTGACCCCGTGAAACCCGTCGCATCCCGCGATGAAATCGCAGCGTAGCGCCTGCTCAGCGCCTTCCATCTGGTAGTGTATGACCGGGCTGTTCGTCCTGGCCCCCTCGATACGGACATCGGACACCTCATGGTGAATGATCCCGCCCGCCGCGTCGCGCGCGTCATAGAGATCGCGGGTCACCTCCGTCTGGCCATAAACTATCACCGGCGTGCCGGTATGGGCTTTGAAATCAATGCGAAACATTTCGTCGCCGTAGGAGATTAATGTGCCGTCATGGGCGTATCCCTCCGCGTGCAGACGGTCCGCGCAGCCCGCAGCCTCCATCAGCCCGACCAGCCCCTGCTCCAGAACGCCCGCGCGGATGCGGCCCAGCACGTAATCCTTCGTCTGGCGTTCCAGCACGACGCTGTCGATCCCGCTTTTGTGCAAAAGCTGCGACAGGAGCAGGCCGGACGGCCCGCCTCCGATGATGGCGACTTGCGTTTTCAACCCTTTCCTCCCCCGCTCATAGATCAAGCACCAACCGGCCATCCCTGGCCGCGGCGCGGGATTGGCAAGTGATCAACTGTGTCTCGCGTTGGGCCTGCGACAAGACGAAATCGCGATGTTCCACCTCGCCCGCGATGACCCCGCATTTGCATACACCGCAAATCCCGTCGGCGCATTTGACATCGACATGCACGCCATTGGCCAGAAGAACATCGCTGAGCTCCTCATCCGCCCCAACGTTGAGGACCTTGCCCGACTTCGCAAGCTCAACACTGAAGGGATGGTTCACGAAATCGGGCTGCTCAGGCACGGAGAAATACTCCAGATGCCGCGCGTCCTCGGGAAAGCCCTGTCGTCCGGCGGCATCCATCACCGCGCTCATGAAGCGTTCCGGCCCGCAGGTATAGACATGCCAGCCGGGTTGGTAGCCTTGTAAGATGCCATCAAGATCAGCGCGCGTGCCTTCATCAGAGATATGATAGGTCACATGATCTGCCCAGGGCGCGGCGGCCAGATCATCGAGATAGGCGGCGCTGTCGCGGCGGCTTGCGGAGTAATGCAGCTCAAAGGGTTTGCCGAGGCTGTGCAGCCTGTGGGCGAAGGCGATCATGGGTGTAATGCCAATCCCGCCCCCCATCAGGAAGCTCTTGGAGGCCTCTTCCACCAGTTCGAAATGGTTGATCGGTTTGGACAGGAACACCCGGCGGCCTTCATTGAAGATACGGTGCATCATGCGCGAGCCGCCGCGCCCGTCATCCTCGCGCAAAACCCCGATCTGATAGGTGCTTCTGTCGGCGGGGTCCCCGGACATCGAATATTGCCGCAGAAACTCAGGCGTCACGACGACGTCAAGATGCCCGCCTGCGGTCCAGGGAGGCAGGGGGCTGCCGTCCCACGCTTCAAATTCGAATTTGGTGATGTCCGCGGTCATGGGTTCAACCTTGCTGACACGCGCCATGAGGACAGGGGCGTCCTTGAAGTCCGGCGTTTCATGGGCCAGCCCGCGGGTCTCGCCCCGGGCCAGACGCGCGCGGTACTCTGCCGCGGAGATCATCTCGCGGTAGGCCCGGATCCCGGCCTCGCGATCCATCGGGAAGGGATAGGGCCAGGGCCAGGGCGTCAGGTTGGCGGGATAAACCGCGAGGGTCTGGTCTTCGTGCCGAACCTGCAAATCGGGCTGGATGTCCCGCCTGTTGACGGGCGCTGCGGGCTCTTTGTAGCCGCCGTCGTCCTTCAGTTCGAGATCCCACCACCATTTCTTGGCGTCATTCACGCCGCCGTTGCCCAGCCGATCGTCAAGCTTGGCCAGCCACGGCGCGGCCTGCGGCACATGCATTGCGGCCCAGCGGAAGGGTTTTTCCTTGAAGATGCCCTCGAGGTTCCAAGGACAGGTCTTCATGCAGCGCCCGCACATCGCACCGCCTTCGGTTGTGATGCGGTAGGTCGTGCATTTCTGGCTGTCCGATTTCCAGATCTCGTAGCCATTGAACATGCGTTTGGGGCCCGCCGTGATCGCGCCTGCGGGGCATTCGCGCGCGCATTTGTTGCAGCTCTCGCAAAAGGATTGCAGGCCAAAGTCGATGGGCTTGTCATGGGCCAGCGGCATGTCGGTTGTGACTGCGCCGGATTTGAGCCGCGGGCCTAAAAGCGGGTTGAGGATGACCTCCCCAATCCGGCTGACCTCGCCCAGCCCCGAGAGCAGCAGGAGCGGCGGCTGCAAGACCTCGCCATCCATGACCGAATGGGCCTTGGCCTTATAGCCCAGATTGCGGATGTGTTTGGCTATGATTCCGCCCAGAAGCGAGAAGCGCAGATAGGCGCGCATGCTTTGGGCCACGCCGATCCAATCATCCCCGGACGCGCCCTCCATCGTTTCGTAGCCCTGATCGATGATCATCGAAATGGCATTGTCATGGGGCGGATCGATGGGCGCGCCAGTCGCATCATGGCTGTACCACGCCCAGTCCGGGCAGCGCGAAATCCCAACCGCATCAACGCCCAGAAAATAGCTGGCAGCTTTCACATTGGCGGCATTGCGCTCAGGGTCTGAGGGGCGCTCAAACCCCGTGGCGCTCTCGCCATCCTGCAACAAGACAAAGGCGCCCAGCATGCGGCGTTGAGCAAAGGCATGGGCGCTTTTGCGGGCATACCAGCCCCCCGATGCGGCGCGTTGCTGTTTCTTGCCCAGATCGCCAAATTGCGCCCGCGCGAACATGTCGGCCCGTTTGGGCACGCGGGCCACCCGGGCCTCGTCGATATAAGTCGTGGGTGTGTCCACGCGTTTGAGCGTCTCGAAAGCATGGGCCCCGTCCATGTAGCGACGCTTGCGATAGGGATCGCGATTGAACGCGCTTTTCTGGCTGCCTTTGCCGATCCACCAGGCCAGATCGTTGGGCTGGGTGGCCCAGTCGGCCAAAGGCGTGTCGCAGGCCATGTCCATATTGGTCGTCACGACGGCGAGGCTGAACCGCTCATGGACGAAAGGCGCAAGCAGACGGCCCTGATCCACGCAGGCCACCCCGGCGGCAACGGCCAGTTTGCCCAGATCCACATCGGAGGCGCTGGCAGAATGGGCGCGCGCGCTGAAGCCCAGAAGATGCAGGTATTCGGCCAGCACCACGGCGGTTTCCGTGGCCCGCAATGCGGCGCGGTGATCCTGAATGTCCATGATCCATTCTGTCCCCGCCTCGCTCTCGCCCGGGGGGCGATGATGCTCGACAAGCAAAACGATGGCGTGGCTATGATGATCTATCGGCCCCAAAGGGGCTTCAATGGACTCGCGCAGGCTGGCCATGATCTCGTCAATACCCGAGGCCAGTGTTTTGGTCTGCTTGGTGCGGATGTCATGGGCCAACCGGTCAATGCCCGCGTTGCGGATGGGGGTCTCCAGATGGGCCGTGGCGGGCAGCGCGCAGATACCAATCATCGCGCTGTCCTGAAAATAGCCAAAGGCCTTCATATGCCGGGCGCGTTCTGTGGCATCTTTGGGTGCGCTGGAGGGGGTGGGGTTGACGAGACCGTCGCGGATCGCATCCATCATCGCCTGATATTCGCCCATGGCATTGACGAGCGAATGAGGCGTTTTGATATCCGCGAAATCGAGCGGCACCATCGGCGGCACCTGCGCCAGATCAGGCATCGTTGTGCGCCGTTTCAGCCGCTCCAGCGGATAAGGGCCCAGATGGATCCCCCGATCCTTGGTAGAGAAAAAGCGCATGCCCATGCCTGTTGGTCCCGCAATTCGTGGTGCGCGCATATTGGCGGGACAAGGCCCGGGTGAACAGAGGCTTCTTGCGTGGCACGGGGCACAAACCTGGAGGCAGGGTTCTGGACAAAGCCATGGCATTGCCTCGCCAGATCGGCCACGCTTGAACGAGATTCGACGCACGGCGCGACGCTGTGAAAACGGGAGGCCGAGGTGGGCATCAACATCCTCTTTGTCATGTATGACCAGCTGCGCTTTGACTATCTGTCCTGCGCGGGCCATCCCCACCTGCACACGCCCAATTTCGACAAGGTCGCGGCCATGGGTGTGCGGTTTACCGAGAGCTATGTGCAATCGCCCATCTGCGGCGGCTCGCGGATGTGTTTTTACACAGGCCGCTACGCATCGAGCCATGGCGCCCATTGGAACGGCTTTCCCCTGCGCGTGGGGGAGATGACGCTGGGCGATCACCTGCGCCACAACGGCATGGGCTGCTGGCTCATCGGCAAGACGCATATGGCGGCGGATTCAGAAGGCATGGCGCGGCTGGGCCTCAGCGCGGATACGGTCATCGGCGCGCGTCAGGTTGAGTGCGGCTTTGATGCCTGGATCCGCGACGATGGACTTTGGGCGCAAGGACCAGACGGTTTTTATGACGCGCGCCGCTCGCCTTACAACGAATACCTCAAGGACAAAGGCTATCCCTCCGACAATCCATGGGCGGCTTTTGCCAATGCCGGTGTCGATGGGGACGACAACATTGCCTCGGGCTGGATGTTCAAGAATGCCGACAAGCCCGCCAATATTCGCGAGGAAGACAGCGAGACACCCTGGCTGACCCGTGAGGCCATTGCGTTCATGGAGCAGGCCGAGGGCCCGTGGTGCGCCCATCTGAGCTACATCAAACCCCATTGGCCCTATATCGTGCCCGCGCCCTATCACGACATGTTTGGCCCCCAACACGTGCCACCCGCCAAGCGCCATGCTGTCGAACGGGAGGATCCCCATCCGGTTTACGGGGCCTATATGGAGAACAAGATCGCCGCCGCTTTCGGACGTGACGAGGTGCGCGAGAAGGTGATCCCGGCGTATATGGGGCTGATCAAGCAATGCGACGATCAGCTGGGCGTGTTGCTCGATTACCTGGAGCAAAGCGGCCAGATGGCGCAGACCATGATTGTGCTGACCTCCGATCACGGGGATTATCTGGGCGATCATTGGTTGGGCGAGAAGGATCTCTTCCATGCCCAATCGGTCAAGGTGCCCATGATCATCTATGATCCGCGCTCCGAGGCGGATGCCACGCGCGGGACGACTTGTGATGCGCTTGTGGAAAGCATCGATCTTGCGGCGACTTTTGTGGAGGTCGCAGGCGGCGCTGTGCCGGATCACATAATTGAGGGGCGCTCGCTGCTGCCGTGGCTGCGCGGCGAGGTGCCGGACTGGCGCGATTTTGTAATCAGCGAATACGATTATTCCGCCACACCGCAGGGCGCCAAGCTTGGGCTTGCGCCGCGCGATTGCAGGCTCTTCATGGTCTATGATGGGCGCTACAAGCTCATGCATGCAGAAGGCGGCTTGCGGCCGATGCTCTTTGATCTTGAGGCTGATCCCGATGAGTTTCACGATCTGGCCAAAGGGGACGCGCATGGCGCAGAGATCGAACGGCTCTACGGCTGTCTCGCCTCCTGGGGCCGTCGCATGAGCCAGCGGGTTACGAAATCGGAGGCGGAGATCATCGCGGCGCGGGGCAAGTCCGCGCGCAAGGGTGTTCTGCCGTTTCTCGTGGATGGCTCGGAGGTGCCCGCAGAGCTGACAGAAGCGTATCGTGGCCCCGCCCGGGCGAGATATACGTCTGATTGAGGCGCGCAGGAGCAGAGGCGGGGGCAGACATGGATCAGATCACCGAATTCATCGACATGCATGCGCATTACTACGGTGGTGGCATTGTGGAGGCGTTGGAGGCGCGCAAGGCCCGGCCTTTTCTGGAGCCCGCGCCCGGCGGCGGGCGGCAGATGGTGGCGATGAACGGCGCCTTTCCCTTCACGGAGGCCTACTTTGATCCCGAGGTCGGCTTGGCGGAGATGCGGGCGGGGCGCCTGACCCATCGCCTGTTGACCTTTCCCGGCGCGCTGGGGGTTGATCTGTTGCCTGCGGACGAGATCGCGGCCGACATATCGGCCTTCAACGATCATCTGGCCCAATTGCACGCGCAGACAGACGGCGCGTTGATCGGGCTGGCGGGCGTGCCACTGGCCAACATGGCCCTGGCCTGCGCCGAGCTGCGCCGCATCCGACGCGATCTGGGCTTGCCGGGGGTGATCCTGCCGTCGGATTATTTCAACACCCTGGAAGACCTCGAAGAGATGCGCCCGCTTCTGGAGGCCGCGCAGGAATACGGCTGCCATATCATGCTGCATCCCGGTCTCAAGGTGGGCGCTGAGCCGCCGCCACGTCCCGCCGATTATGTGCAATACCGGCTCTCGGCAGTGGATCTGCAATCCAGCGCCTCGCAGGTCGCGCTGACGGTGATCCTGTCGGACATGTTGGAGCTCTACCCCGATGTGAGCTTTCAGATCGTCAACCTTGGCGGGACCTTGCCGTTCATCTTCGAGCGGCTGGAAAGCATCGCGCGGCACCGCAATCCCGATGCGCCTTTCCCGACCGAGCGGCTGCGGCGGCTTTGGTATGATTGTGCCTCGCTGGGCCCGCGCGCCCTTGAAGCGGCCGTAAAGCTTCTGGGCGCGGACCGGATCATGCTGGGGTCGGACTACCCCATCTTCAAGGATGATCCCGTGACCCATGCGTTGGAGCCCGCCGACCTCACCCTGGAGGAGAAAGCGCTCGTTGCCTCAGGCACGGCGCGCGCCCTCTTTGAGAGGTTGGAGCGGCTGCGCGCCGCTAAGATCTGACGCGCGTCCCGGCGCAGGGTCAGGACGGCGCTGCGGCTTGGTTCTCATGAACCTCCGCATCGATCATCATCTGCAATGTGCGCCGGAAGGTCTTCGCGCCCAGATCAAGCCCAAGATCGATATTGGGCGTGGCCTTTGCCGCCATGCCTTTGTGCACCGCCTCCAGAACCACTTTGTCTTCGTTGAATGCCATGAGTGCGCCCGCGTTCATCTGTTCTGATATGGCCTGATCCTGCGGATCGGTGTTGCGGTGCTGGAACCAGATATATTGCGTATTGTTTTCGTCGATGGGCGTCATGAAGTTGTACGAAATATTGACGTAGGTCTTCTCAACGGCCGGTTTGCCCGGCCCGCCCGTGCCCGCAGGCGTATAAACCGATTTGTTGAGCGCAATGGCCGGGACGGACATCTCATAATGCTGCAACCGGTCGCACAGGCCCTCAAACCGCACCAGTGACGCGTAATAGGGCGAGGGTGGCTGGCCATAAATCCAGCGGGACACAATCACGCCTGCATCGGTCTTCGCCATCTCAAGCGGCTGATCATCGGTGCCCGAGCCGCCAAAGGACGACACATGCACCCAGGCCACATGGCTGGGATCGAGAAGATTGTCGGCCACCCAGAGGTAGTTGCACGCAATCGGCAACATGCCGCCATCGGTGTAGCCCCATGCGGGATTGTCGAAATTCTCGATCTCATAGATCTCATCGGGATTGGCGCGCGCGGGATCGCCCATCCAGATCCAGAGCAGGCGATAGCGATCAACCACCGGATAGGATTTCACCACTGCGCGCCGGGGCGTCATGCCGCGCTGCGTGGGGCTGTCGATGCAGCGGCCTGAGCCGTCAAAGGTCAGCCCGTGGTAGCCGCACACGACATGGTCTTTCTCGATCTGCCCCATGGAGAGCGGCAATTTGCGATGTGGGCACGCGTCCTCCAGCGCGACAGCGGTGCCGTCGGATTTGCGGTAGAACACGATGTTTTCGCCCAAAAGTGTCTGGGGCTTGAGCGTGTTGGTATAATCCTTGCTCCAGCCTGCAACGTACCAGCAATTTCTCAGATACATCCGGTGCACCCTTTTCTTGCAAATGAGGTCTTGTTCCTATCCTAGTGAGCGGGCGCGCTTCTACCAGTGCGGCGCGGCCAAAAAATCGCGGAGCGATCGGGGTCGGCGCGCAATGGCCAAGGATCATGGTGATGCTCAGAACTCTTCCCTTCGGTGCCTTGCGAACGCTTGAGGCCGTGGTGCGCTTGCGGGGCTTCAGCCGCGCGGCGGAAGAGTTGAATGTCACACAAAGCGCGGTCAGCCAGCATGTGAAGCAGCTGGAGGACTGGCTTGGGCTGCCGCTCCTGACGCGCCGGGGCCGGAGCGTTGCGCCCACGGAGGCTGGCGTTCTGTTGGGTCAGGCCGTGCGTGAAAACTTCGAGGCGTTGTCGCAGCTCTGCGATGATCTGCGCCGCCAGAATGCCACGGCCCCCTCGAGCATCCTTGTGGCCTCTCCGCCGGGTTTTGCCTTCCTGTGGCTTCTGCCGCGTCTGCTGCGTTTTGCCGAGCAACATCCCGATGACGTGGTGAACCTCTCGACTGATCCGCAATCGCGTAATGTGCATCGGGGGGAGGCAGATATCGTGATCCACTATGGCACCGGCGGCCCGCAGGACCTGCATGTCGAGCATCTGATGGCCGAGCGCATGGCGCCGGTTTGCGCCCCCGATCTGGCTGCCCGCGTGAGCGCCGTGGCGGATCTGGCGCAGGAGGTGATCCTGTTGGACCGGTTGGACGATGGCTCGACGCGGACAAACTGGGAGATCTGGGCGCAAGGCGCGGGCGTCAACCTGCCCCGATTTCACACGACGCGCACCTTTGGTCAGGCCAATCTTGTCATCCAGGCTGCGATTGACGGCCATGGCTGGGCCATGGGGCGCGCGCCGCTGGTGCAGGATGCGCTCGCTTCGGGCAAGCTGGTGCAGCCTTTTGGCTGCATGGTGGATGCGCCTCTGGGCTATTGGCTGTTGTGCCGTCCCGAGAGTTTGCATCAAAGCACGGTCACGCAGTTTCTAGAGTGGCTTCGCAGCGAGGCGTAGGGGACGCCGGCGCAGGCCCATGCAGGCGCAACCGACCGTCGTGCGCGAGGCCAATGTCCCGGGCCGGATTGGCGAAGATCGCCGCCATATCCGGGGCGCTGTCCAGAAGGGCGGCCCCGCCGGCAAGGCGCTCAGGATAAAGACGGCCGCTATCCCAGACGGGGATGCCGTCCAGCGTAATTGTTGGATCAATCACATTCAGTGAGATCTCGCCAGGCGGGTAATCCCCGCAGGTGTGGATATGCAGGATGCGCGGGTTGCCAAAGGCCCCGCCGCTCCAACGTTCCGTACTGGCGCCCGCAAACGCCCCGTAGCGCAGGCCAGGGTGAATTCCGGCGTGCCAGGAATGCACGTGGTTGCCATCGATCCCGTAGGACTCGGAGACACGGCGGTAATGGGCCCTGGCGGCCTCCACATCCCGCGCGGCGCCGTCAAATCCTGTGATCCGATTGCCCTCGAAAGTGATCGTGACCGGCGTGTCAAAACCGCAGGCATAAGGCGTGTAGTAATGCGAGCCGGTGCCCGTCAGAAAACCTGACTGCACGATGCGGCCCGAAAAGCCTTGTGCGGGGACAGGTGCAGCAATCGAGACGGGAAAGCGCTTGCGCGTTGTGTCTGCGCCCTCACTGGGAAAGCGCGGGCGGGTGCCGATCATATGAGTGCCCAGCGGGCAGGTGATCTCGATGCGTGCGGCGCGGGCCATGGCGGCGTTGATGAGCCCGCGCAACCTGTCAAACGCGCCGTAGGACACCTGTCCGAACGGGGAGGCGAACATTGCGCGATCAAGCGCGTAGCAGATGATCTGGGTCTTGCTGGCGTCCTGAGTTCTGTAGCGGATTTGATCGCCTAGGCGGGCGAGAAAGATCGTGCAATCCGCGCGGGCCATCTTGGCGCGCAGGACTGCGTCCGGATCGCGGACATCGCAGCTCAGGGGGACGCCATGGTTCTCGACGCGGTAGCCTGCTTGAGCGGCATAGGTGAACAGATCGGCCGACAGCTGGGGATCGTAATACCCGTCTTGCTCCGTCTCGTAGACCAACAAAACGCGGTCACCCGGCCGACATTCGGCGCAGTTTTCAAAAAGGTTTCGCGCGCTGCGCGCAAAGCTCGCATCAAGCATCATATGTGGTCCCCTTGCGGGCACAACGACCCGCTAGGTCAAATCGATACCACGTCAAGGCAGGGCCGCATATTAGTTTGATATTATGATATGTATTAGCTTGACTTATGATGTTTTGAGGACCATCGCCACGCGCTCTGCAAAGCCCACCTGACCACGCCAGACCCGCATGACAAGGATACCCTTTACTGCGGAGGCGATCGGCATGGGGGGCTGCGACAGATCCGCGAGGTCATGCAGGACACCGACGATATCGCCCACATTGACATGGTCTTCAGGCTCCATGCGGGGTTCAAAGAGGCCCGTTTTGGGCGCTGTGAGGATATGGTCCGGGCCGGGCAGGGTGGCAAAATTGGCCGAGGCCGAGGGGGCGTCTGTGTCGCCTGACAACATGCCGAGGTGGCGCAGCACTCCATGGGTGCCTTTGTGGGCCAGTTGATTTGTCCGCCGGTCCGTCCCGCCTGCGCCGCCCAGTTCGCAAGCCATCATCGCAACGCCCGCGCGGGAGGCGGCGGCATTGACGGAGGTGGAGCTGTTCATCGCCCCCATCTGCCAAATGAGCGGCAGGCCAAAGGCCCGGGCCAAGGCCCGGTTGACCTCCGCTTCATCAGGGCCCACGTTGATCATCGCGACAGGCGCGAAGAGGGAGGCCTTGCCGCCTGCATGAAAATCAATCACCGCATCGCTTTGCGGCAGAATAACCTCCTCAAGCCAGCCTGCGATGGCCTGGGTCGGCAGGGCCTGGCGGGGCGTGTCGAAGGCGCGGTTCATATTGCCGCCGTCCAGTGGCGAGCATCGCGCCGCGGCATCAAAAGCGGGCGTGTTGAGGGCGGGCAGGGCGATGATGCGGCCCGTCAGCTGCCCGGGGTTCAGTTCATGAAACAGGCGCGAAATGACCGTGGGCCCTTGGTATTCATCCCCGTGCACGCCGCCGATGAGTGTCAGCGTCGGGCCGGGCGCTCCGTTCAAAACGCCAATGGGCCCGCGAAACCCGAAAGGATGCGCGTCGCTTGAATGGGCCACGTGGTAAGAGCCCGCGTGGCGCCCCGGCGCTGTCAGGTCAATGTCGAGGGAAATGTCGCGCGGTGTGACCATGGGCTAGTGCTGAATGATCTTGGTCAGGAAGTCTTGCGTGCGGGCGTGCTCGGGGTTGCTGAAGAACCGCTCCGGCGTGGCTTGTTCGACGATGGATCCGTGATCCATGAAAACAACCTGATCGGCCACGGATTTGGCAAAGCCCATCTCATGGGTCACGACCAGCATGGTCATCCCGTCCCGCGCCAGATCGATCATCGTGTCGAGCACTTCGTTGATCATCTCCGGATCCAGCGCCGAGGTCGGCTCATCAAAGAGCATCACATCGGGGTTCATGCAAAGTGCTCGCGCAATGGCCACGCGCTGTTGTTGCCCGCCCGAAAGCTGGCTTGGATACTTGTCCGCCTGCTCAGGGATGCGGACTTTGGCGAGGAAATGCCGCGCGCGCTCTTCTGCCTCGGGCTTGGAAAGTTTGAGCGCCTTGAGCGGGCCAAAACACAGGTTGTCCAGAACACTCATATGGGCGAAGAGATTGAATTGCTGAAAGACCATGCCCACGCGCTGGCGCAGCTTGTGGACGTGCTTGTCATCGGCATCGACGCGCGCGCCGCCCACGTGGATGTCACCGCCCTGATAGGCCTCCAGCGCATTCACGCAGCGAATGAGCGTCGATTTGCCAGACCCTGACGGCCCGCAGATTACGATCTTTTCGCCCTGTTGCACCGTCAGGTTGATGTCCTTCAGCACGTGGAAATCATCGTACCATTTATTGACGTCTGTCAGGGCGATCAGGGGCGGGCTCAAACGTGTGTCTTTCATGTTTTTCGACCCTGTTGTGTGATCTCAAGCCGGCGCGAATAGGCAGAGAGCGCGTAGCAGATGATAAAGTAGACGATGGCAACGGTGATCCAGACCTCGAAGATTCGCCCGCTGGAGACGACCATCTCACTGCCTGCGAAAGTGAATTCCTGAATGGAGATGACCGACATGATGGACGTGTCCTTGATCAGGGTGATCAACTGCCCAACCAGCGGCGGGACGGTTTTCTGCAAGGCCTGCGGCAGAACGATGTAGCGCATTTCCTGGAACCGGGTCACGCCGACCGAGCGCGCGCCCTCGCGCTGATCGCGGCCCACGGACTCGATACCCGCCCGGAAGATTTCCGAGACATAGGCCGCCTCAAAAAGCGACAGACAGATGACGCCCGCAATCAGGTTTTCGATAAAGATCCTGTCGCCAAAGAAAAATCCCACCACCGCACTGTCCGACTGGCCCAGCCATTGCGCGAAGCTGCGGATGCCCAGCACAGGGAAGATCATGTCGGAGACGAAAAAGTAGAAGATGAACAGAAAGACGAGCGGCGGGATGTTGCGGACGAATTCCACAATGAGCCGCGCCGTCCAGTTCATCCAGCGCCGCTCTGAGACCCGCATCAGAGCCAGCCCCATGCCGAGGATGATCGACAGGATGGCCGAATAGACCGCGATGCGGATCAGATTGAAGAACCCGATCAGAAGGACGTTTTGCTGATACCCCGTCTCGGGATCATGGTAGACGAAGAAGGAGGGAATGCCGCTCCAATCCCAATCATAGTTGATCTCAAAGGCGAGCTGATACCACACGGCGCCCAGAAACCCTGCGGCGAGCGCGAGAATGATATAATCGCCGGTCTTGAGGTCCTTGAAATAGCGCATCGATTCCTCAGCGAGCGTAGAAGCGTTTGGTCCGGGTCTCGATGATCGAGGCCAGAATGGAGAGCAGCGTCGTCACGACGAGGTAGATACCTGCGACAGCGAACCAGACCTCGAAAACCATGAACGTCTCGGCAATGACATTGCGGCCTTCGTTCGTCAGATCGAAGATCGCAATGACTGAGACAATGGCGGAATGTTTGACGAGGTTGATCATCAGGTTCGTCATCGCAGGCAGGATGAAGGGCACCGATTGCGGGATGACCACATGAAACATGACCTGAAGCGGCCGCAGACCGATGGCTTTGGCCGCCTCTTTCTGGCCGCGCGGTACGGCCTCAATGCCGGATCGATAGATCTCGGCCGCGAATGCTGCTTCATAAATCGCCAGCGTCGCCACACCGGCCCAGAAGCGGTTGAGCCCAAAGACCGGCGCCAACACGAAATAGATCAGAAAGAGCAAAACGAGGATCGGGATGTTGCGCACAACCTCGATGTAGATCCGCGCAATGGCCCGTGCCGTGACAAGCTTTGAGGCGCGCATCATGGCTACCAGAAATCCGCCAATCGCGCTGATCACGATCGCATAGGCGGAAATCTCAAGCGTGGTGAAAAGCCCTCGCAAAAGCGGGCCCGCAAAGTATTGCCCATTGTGCTCGATATAGACGTAGCGCCACAGCCTGTGCCACTGCCAGTCATAGCTTTGCTGTTCGAGCACCCAGAGCATTCCGTAGGCCAGAAGCCCGAAGATGCCCAAGAAAATGGCCACGTCCTTGGCATTGCGCTTGAGCGCGGTATGCAGGGAGGACGTGGCCATAGGTCGTTACCGATTGAGCGCTTATTCAGGAACCTGATCGCGCCAATCCTGGCTGCCGTACCAGTAATCGCTGCGCTCTTGCAGGAAGCCACTGCGCATGCTGGTGCTGATCCAGTTGTTCAGGAAGTTCAGCGTATCGTGGTCGCCTTTCTTGATACCCATGCCAACTGTGGCCAGCGTCAAAGGCGCGTCGAAGGGGCGAAACAGCGTGTCGGGGTTGTTGGTCGCGGCAAAGGCAGGCTTGGGGGCCGACGTGATCCACATGGCGACATTGCCCGCCATCAGCTCCTGCTCGATCACGGCTTCATCGTCATACTGGCGCAAGGTGGCCAGCGGGAAGAACTGCTGGGCCGCTTGCACAGAGACCGCACCACGGCGCACACCGATGACCGTTCCGGGGTTGTTGAGATCATCAACCGAGGATCCTTCCGAAATGAGCTCGCGATTGGCCACAACGTCCTGTCCCAGCCCGCTGTGATAGGATTGTGTGAAGTTGATGCGCAGGTTGCGCGCCGGCGTGACCGTCATGCCGCCGATGATAAGATCGAACTTGTCGGTGAGCAGCGCAGGGATAATCCCGTCCCACGCCGTGGGGACAAGCTCCAGCTCGACGCCCATATCTTCGGCAAGTTTCGTTGCCACATCAACTTCATAGCCGATGTATTCGCCGGATTTGGACCGGAAGGCCCAAGGAACGAAGGACCCCACGCCCACGCGCAGCGACCCGCGATCCACGACGCGTTCGAGCACCGTTTCTTCTTGGGCCTGGGCTTCAGGCGCGCCAGCAAACGTCAGGCTCAGCGCCGCCGCCAAGGCTACGGCGCAGGTCTTGAATAACGTCATATTTCTCTCCCGTCAGGTTTTCTTGCGTTAACCACTGATGAGAAGGCTAGGGTGTTCTCTCAAAAACGCCAGCTAAAGTTGTGCGACATGCCGTCTTGCGACCTTGGTGCCGAAGGTCGCAGCCCGCGCGTGCAACGCGTTTAACCGTGCCCTGCGCGCAACACGATCCTGGTGCGCGCAAAGACTGACGTGGATGTGCCGCGGGCCCGCAGGCGGCGACAAACAAAAAGCTGGTGTGCTGCCCATAGCCCTCGCGACGCGTCTGAGAGGAGACGAACAGGCCTGATTGGCATGGCCACCAGCTCTTGGCCGAGGCGCGTCGGGTGCCGCCATCAACGCGGCATTCCATCGTGAGTTGGGGCTGTCACCGAAGCCGCGACGGGCTCTTCCGTCATCTCAATGATGTGTGCCGCACCCAGCTCACGCGGTTTGCGCTGTGGCTCAGCAAGCATTGAAGGAGGCCGCGCCGCGTTGGGGCACAAGAAGGAGATAGCTAAGTGTTTGGAATTAAATGGAGGCGAGTACCGGAATCGAACCGGTGTACACGGATTTGCAATCCGCTGCGTCACCACTCCGCCAACTCGCCGCCAAGTGGGTATAGCGCGATTATCCGATCTGATCGGCCTTGCCAAGAGGGCATGCGCTGAAATGCGCGCGCTGAGCCGTTGCCGTGCGCATGTGATTGTGGCAAAACGCCAATGAACGTTCCTGAACGAATGAGTTTAGATGATGCCCGACTATTCCGCGCGCCGTACGATGATGGTAGACACGCAGGTCCGACCTTCTGATGTGACCAAATTTCCAATCATTGATGCCATGTTGAGCGTGCCGCGCGAAGCCTTTGTGCCAGCGGATAAGCTGGAGGCGGCCTATGTCGGGGAAAACCTGGAATTGGCACCCGGCCGTGTCCTTCTGGAGCCGCGCACTCTGGCCAAGATGCTGGACGCAATTGATATACAGCGCGAAGACCTCGTGCTCGATATAGGCTCGGGCCTTGGGTATTCCTCAGCCGTGATCGGTCATATCGCGCAGGCGGTGGTGGCTGTCGAGAGCGACGAGGCCATGGCCGAGGAAGCGCAGCAGTTGCTGATGGAGCACGGCGCTGACGGCGTTGCATTGCATCAAGGCGCGCTATCGGAGGGGGCCGCAGAGTTTGGCCCCTATGACGCCATTTGCATTCAGGGCGGGGTTGAGGTGGTGCCGGACGCGCTGTTGGATCAGCTCAAGGATGAAGGCCGGATCATCTGTCTCTTCATGGAAGGCAGCCTCGGTGTGGTGCGCATGGGCCACAAACAGAACGGCGCGGTGTCTTGGCGGTTTGCGTTCAATGCCGCTGCGCCAGTACTGTCAGGCTTTGAAAAACAAGACGTTTTCACGCTGTAGCGTGCCAACGCCGATCCGGAGCATCGCGCTATGACCCCCATTCGCCAAGGTTTGACGTCACTTTGCATGGTCGCTGCGCTCAGCGTAACGGCGATTGCCGCCAAGGCTGAGACATTGGCTGATGCGCTGACAGCGGCCTATATGCACTCCGGGCTTCTCGATCAGAACCGGGCGTTGTTGCGCGCCGCTGACGAGGATGTTGCGGGTGCGGTGGCCGAGTTGCGTCCGATTATCAACTACACAGTCTCGGTACGTCGTCAATTCGGATCCAGATTCAGCGCGCAATTGGGGCGCGGTGTGAACTTCGGCAATACCGACGCGACGGCGGGGATCGCCGCTGAATTGCTGATCTACGACGGCGGCGCCTCTCGATTGGCGGTGGAGGCGGCCAAGGAAACGGTGCTCGCGGCGCGGCAGGATCTGATTGGCGTCGAACAGGACGTGTTGTTGCGAGCCGCGCAGGCCTATATTTCCGTTATTCGCGATGCGGAAACCGTGTCGCTGCGGCGCAACAACCTGAAGCTTCTGGACGAAGAACTGCGCGCCGCACGCAACCGATTCGAGGTTGGCGAAGTCACCCGGACCGATGTGGCGCTTGCGGAAGCGCGCCGTTCTGCGGCGCAGGCCAATCTGGCGGCTGCAAGAGGTCAGCTCGACATCTCGCGCGAGGAATACGCAGCAGTAGTGGGGCGCAAACCCGGGCAATTGGCTGGCATTTCGACACTGCCCAAGCTTGTGCGCAACGAGAGCAAGGCCAAGACCTTGGCAGTACGGACCCATCCTGCCCTGAAATCCGTGCAGTTTTCAGCCAACGCCGCAGAATTGAACATTCGGCGCGCTGAGGCGGGCCGGAAGCCTCGTGTCACGCTGGAAGGCAACCTGTCTGTCCGGCAACGCTTTGAGTCCGAGGATTTCACCGAATCTGGCGATATCGGGATCGTCGCCCGTGGCCCGATCTATCAGGGCGGCGCGATCAGCTCTGGCGTGCGTCAAGCGATGGCGCGCAGGGATGCGGTCATGGGCCAGTTGCACACGACCCGACATGCCATCCAGCAAAACGTAGGCGCCGCACTCGCACAGCTCAACATCGCAGATGCCTCCATCGGCGCGACGCGCCAACAGATCAGAGCCGCGCAGGTGGCCTTCCGCGGTGTCAGAGAGGAGGCGCAGCTTGGTCAAAGAACCACGCTGGACGTCCTGACCGCAGAGCAGGACCTTCTGGACGCGCGCACCCAGCTCACCAATGCCATTGCCGATCGCAACGCTGCCGTATTTGGGCTTCTCGCGGCGCAGGGCTTGATGACCGCGGAGCACCTGCGCCTTCCGGTGCAGAAGTACGACCCGACGGAATACTACAACTTGATTAAAAACGCGCCAGCCATCAGCAAGCAGGGCGACAAGCTGGACCGTGTTCTCAAAAAGCTGGGCAAACAATAGCTTACGGAAATCTGCACAATTTGCTCTATCGGTTGTGTGCGAGGCGTTTCCTAGGTTAAGGTCTACCCAAGAGTTAATGGGTGAGCAGCCATGTCAGACGCCGCGAAAAACGTGGAAATCGAAGACGTTCTTGCCTCGATCAGGCGGCTCGTGTCAGACGAAGTCACACGGGAATTGGACGCAGAAACCTTTGCGGACCCTGCGCCGGAGCCGCCCGCCTATCCCAGACCTTCTGCGCTTATCCTGACCCCCTCATTGCGCGTGCATGAAACCCCGGAGGATGAGGGGACAGACGTCGCGCATGACGCCGCTGGTGAGCAGGACATGCTGGAAGACCCAGGCGCTGAGAGCGATGAAGAGGTTTTGCAGCCGTCACTTGAAGAACCGGAAGCCCAGGAAGAAGTTGATCCAACCGATGATGCGCAAAGTGCTTTGGCTCTTTCGCAGACGGCCATGCTGCAAGCCGTGGCGGATCAGGTTGCTTCAGTGGCCAAACGGGCAGAGGATGCCACATCCGCGCAACCGGAAGACGCGCAGGAAGATGACGAGATCGAAGAGGCGGACACCGGTGTCCTGACCTTGCCCTTCCTCGCACCATCTGAGCCGCAATCTGGGTCGCCCGACGCAAAGAGCAAGCCCATTGCCGAACCGCAAGCTGACGAGCATGGGGCCATGCTGGGCCACGACGGGGAACCGGCTCAGATCGCTGGGGCAGAAACAGAGACAGTGGCTGAGACACTACCAGAGATGAGCGACGTGCTGCACCTTATGTCGCCAGAGGCGCCGACGCCGCAAGACGACCGTGCAGCACTTGAGGCGAAGATCGCTCAGCTGGAAACGATGATCGATGGACAGGACGAGAACTGGGAAGTTGAATCCGAGCCGATCGCCCTCGCCACTGATTGGCAAGACGCAGCGGAAGAAGAGGCGCCAGAACAGCGTGTTGCCGATTGGGAAGATGCGCTTGCACGTGAGATGACGCATGGTGAACTGGACGAGGCACCGTCGGAGGTGACGGCCGTGCTGGAAGGCGAGATGCTCCATGATGCGGACCAGCCCCACCACGCGTCGTCTGAAGACGCCGAGTTGGTCGATCCGAATGACCTGCTTGTGGATGAAGATATGCTGCGCGGGATCGTGACATCGATTGTCCGTGAAGAGCTGCGTGGCGTGCTTGGCGAGCGGATTACGCGCAACGTACGCAAATTGGTGCGGCGTGAGATCCAACGCGCCCTTGCGAGCCATGAGCTCGATTGACGCGCGGTTGCCCCAGATGCGTGACGGGGTTTGAATACCCCGGCCCATCTCCTGTTGGGTGCGGCAGTCTTTGCGCGAAAATCTGATTCTGATACAACGCGGGCCGCTCTCGTAGGCGCGATGCTCCCTGACCTCTCGCTTTACGTGCTTGCGGGGGTTTCGTTGTTTTTCCTTCAAATCTCGCCGCAGCGTGTCTTTGGTGAACTCTATTATTCGCCTCTCTGGCAGGGCATTTTCGCCGTCGACAATTCAGCGGTGCTCTGGGGCGGCCTTTTTGCCCTGTCTTTTTTCAGGAAATGGCGGTTGTGTCTGGCTCTGTCTGGGGCCGCGCTACTGCACATTGCGACGGATTTCCCGCTCCATCATGATGACGGACGCGCTCATTTCTGGCCGCTGTCCGATTGGATATTTGCCAGCCCCTTGTCCTATTGGGACAGCGCCCATCACGCCGCCTGGGTTGCCCCTGCAACGCTGCTGCTGTCTATCACCAGCGCTATAGTGCTTTGGCGGAGGTTCCCCGGGCTCGTCGGACGGCTGGGCGTTCTGGTTCTGCTGGGCCTCGAAATTTGGGTCGCCCGTCAGTGGATTTTGTTTTTCTGAGAAAATCTCACTCGCGCTCAAAAAAAACGCGCCCGTAAAAGAGCGCGTTTCCAAAACCCTTAGGTTTGATGTTCGATCAGGCGGCTTCGGCCTGCTGTGCGGCGTTTCTACGCTCGCTTTCCTCGCGGGAGAGCGCCACGGATGTCCGCACACCTTTGGAGACAAATTCCATGAGCCCGGCCACAACGCGCTCGTTGGGATCAATGCCAGCGCAGCTCAGGACCTCGCGCCCGTCGCGCGAGCGGGCCCAGCGGGCGATCTGCTCGGGGCCGTTTCCGTATTTCTTGTCGTCAGCGATGGCATCATCCAACGCTGCGAGTACGACGGCGGCAAATAGTTTCCGGGCGCGCGAGCCTTGCTCGGCGTTGAAGGCCGATCCGTCAACGAAGTCTTTCATGAAGGCGTCCTTATTCTTGCTCTTGTGTTTCGGGCGTGATGGCCCTTATGACGGTTTTTCTACGATTCGGATAGTCCTAAATCGCATACCAGCCTTGCAATTTGCGAATATCTGTAGGCGTTTGACCTACGAGATATGGGGTCCTTGCCAGGCGGTGACCGCCCATATATAGGATCGCGCAACTTTTCTTCAACTTTTCGACATGGTTTCGTCACATGCCCAAGATCAATGGAAATGAAATCCGGCCCGGCAACGTGCTGGAACACAACGATGGCCTGTGGGCTGCAGTCAAAGTCGATCACGTCAAGCCCGGCAAAGGCGGCGCGTTTGCTCAGGTTGAGATGCGCAATCTGCGCAACGGCTCCAAGCTGAACGAGCGCTTTCGCTCGGCCGACAAGGTCGAACGCGTGCGCCTTGAGCAGAAGGACCAGCAGTTCCTATACGAGAACGATGGCATGCTCGTCTTCATGGATGCGGAGACCTATGAACAGGTTGAGTTGCCCGCCGAGCTTCTGGGCGAGCGCCGGCCCTTCCTTCAAGATGGGATGACGATCGTGGTCGAGTTCTACGACAGCGAAGCGCTCAATGCGTCATTGCCCCAAAAGGTGACCTGCAAGGTTGTCGAGACCGAGCCAGTTGTGAAGGGCCAAACGGCGGCAAACAGCTTCAAACCGGCTATTCTCGACAATGGCGTAAAGGTCATGGTGCCGCCTTTTGTGGGCCAGGATGAAGATATCGTCGTGAACACGGAAACCATGGAATACGCCGAACGCGCCTGATCCGGGGCCAGCGTTTGTTCCCTGGAAGAGCCGGGGATGAGAGTGACACACCTCCGGCGGCATCGTCGGAGGTGTTATTTGTTGATTACTGAATTGAGAGTAGCTGAGTTGCCGCGCGTCTTGCCGCTTCTCAAACAAGTGCAGGCCTTGCACGCGCGTCATGTGCCGCACCGGTTTCACAAGAACGGAACCGATGAGGCTTATCTCGCGCATTTTCGTCATGGCATCGAAGAGCGCAGTGGCTTTGTCCTGTGTGCGAGCACGGCGGGCCAAGACGTTGGGTACTTGTTTGCTGTCCTCGACGCGGCGGAGGAAGACGCTTTTTGCTGCGCGCGGGAAGAGATGGTGCTGGATCAGATCTGCGTGGATTGCAACGCGCACCGGCAGGGCGTCGCAACGGCTCTCATTGAAGCGTTCGAGACCCGCGTATCGGCCTTGGGGCTCGCGCGTTGGCGGGCGTCGCATTGGGTCTTCAATCAGGCCTCGGCAGCTTTATTGCTAAAGGCGGGCGCTCGCCCCGGTGTGATGGCCGTCAGTAAAGAGATGCCAAACGAGAGCGCTGATAAATAAGTCTCATCGTGTTTGGAAGCGCGCGGGCTTGGAATAGGGCAGGTGGCTTGTGCCGCTGTCGCGTGAGATTGTTCTAAGAAATGGCCTGGGTTGGAATGTCTGTTCCAAACATAGGCCCCACACTGCCATGGGTTGCACTTGATACCCGCGGCAGAATCTTCAAATGAGAACGAGCGTTCTGGATAGGAGATTTTTCCATGTTCGAGAGTTTTGGATTTGAAGAGACGACCGCCAAGCAGGCCAGCGTTGTGCTGGCGCTGATGTTGGGCGTCGCGTTCGGATTTTTGGCAGAACGCACGAAATTCTGTTTGCGCCGGTCGCTTGTGGGTGAAGATCGTCGGCAGGCCGCAGGGGTTTGGTTGTTGGCGCTGGCGACGGCGCTGATCGGGACGCAGGCCGCTGTGGCGGCCGGGCTCATTTCCTTTGCAGATCACCGTTTCATGGCGGCGGAATTGCCTTGGCTCGCGATCATTGCGGGCGGCGCGCTGTTTGGTGCGGGCATGGTTCTGACACGTGGCTGCGTTTCGCGCCTCAGCGTGTTGACGGGGTCGGGCAATCTGCGCGCACTGACTGTTCTGATCGTCTTTGCCATTGTGGCCCATGCGACGCTGAAGGGCGTTCTGGCGCCGGTGCGGACGACGTTGGGTTCGGTGACGACGTCCTTGGGTGAGGTCACGTCCCTCGCGGCGCTGCCCGGCGGTGCGCTGGTCTGGACCTCTGTGATCGCCTTGGGCGCTGTGGCCTTTGCCCTGCGCTCGGGCAATCGGTGGGGAACGTTGGTCATGGCGGCATTGATCGGCCTGCTGGTCCCAGCGGCGTGGGTCGGGACGGGTTTCGTCCTGTTCGACGATTTCGATCCGATTGCCATGGAAAGCCTGTCGTTCACCTCGCCTGCGGCTGACAGCCTGTTCTGGGTCGTTGCCAGCACATCCATCCCAGCGGGCTTTGGCGTTGGGCTTCTGGGCGGTGTCATTGCGGGTGCTGCCTTGGCCTCGGTGCTCTTCGGAGCCTTCAAGTGGCAGAGCTTCGGTGCGCCTCGCGAAACGGGCCGCTATTTTGCGGGCGCTGCCATGATGGGCGTTGGTGGTGTGCTGGCAGGCGGTTGCACTGTTGGGGCTGGCCTCGCAGGTGTCCCAACGCTGTCTGTCGCGGCATTGCTGGCGCTGGCCTCGATTGCGGCGGGCGCTTTGCTCGCTAATCGAGCCCTGGCCCCTGGTGCTCAACCAAATGCCGGATCCGACGCACAGCCAGCCACACCAGTCCTACAACCGGCAGAGTAACCGCTGCCAAGAGCAAACCCCGGCTGACGTCTATGGCGTCCGCCACGGGGTAGAGCAGGTAGCCTGCGAGGCTCACGGCGTAGTAGCTGATCGCCACGACCGAGAGGCCTTCCACTGTCTTTTGCAAGCGCAGCTGCATGTCAGCGCGCTTGTTCATGCTTTCGAGCAGCTGCTGGTTCTGTGCCGAGCGGGTCACTTCAACGGAAGTTCGCAGCAATTCTCCTGCGCGCATGGCCCGGTCAGCCATGGATTTGATCCGGGTCTCGGTGGAGGCCACGGTCCGCATGGCTGGGTCATAGCGCCGGGTCATGAATTCGCGGAAGGTCTGGCGCCCGTTGAATTGGCTCTCTCTGAGAACCTCGATGCGTTGCTCTACGATGGCCTCATAGGCCTTTGTCGCGGCAAATCGAAACGAGGCGGCCGCAGAGAGCGCTTCCAGCTCAGTCGAGATTTCGAGCAGGGCGCGTAGCGTTGCTTCCGTATCGCCATCACGGTCGGTCATGTCTGACATGAGCTGGGAGAGGCGCGCGTCAAGCTGGCTGATCTCAGGGCTCAGGCGGCGGGCTTCGGCAAATCCGAGCATGGAAAGCGCCTTGTATGTTTCGATCTCTGCGAGACGTTGGAGGATACGACCCGTCCTGCTGGGGCCGCAGCCCGTGCGCGGGAAAATGGCAAAACGCATGTGCCCCGCAGGATCGATCCGAAAATCACCTGCGATCACGGCGGCTTCGGCAAGGACCTGGCTCACGGCGACACTTTCCGAGACGAACCATTCAGTCACGCGCTCCCGAATGCTCTCGGTGTTCGCGTCGGGCTCAATGCGTACAAGGGCTGACGAAATCCGCTCTCCCGGTGCTTGCGCCAACCAGTCACCGGGAAACACATCGAAATCTGCCGGATCAAAGGGACGCTCGCCTGCGCCCTCCATGATGACGGTGTAGGTTACAACTTCGGTGTGGCTCTCCCACTTCAGGTAGTGCTGACCCAGTTGGTTGGAATAATGCGTGGCCCCGGGCTGCGGATGCGGCGCACCGAAGCGATCCAAAAGGTCTGTCAGATGCTGGCGGTCGGCGTCACGGTCTCTCTGGGAGGCTTTGCCGGGTGACTTCAGAACGAGGTAAACGGCGCGGCCCGGCGCGCTGGCGCGCGGAAACGGCCGGGCATGCAGCTCATTGGCCAGCTGATATCGTAACGTGTGATCTGTGAGCCCACTCATGCGACTAGTCCCTGTTTGCGCTGCCCTGATGAGCGAAGTAGCTCAAAAAGTCTATATAAAAAGTAAGCAAATTCAAATATTTAAGAGCGTACAATTGTATACTGTGGCGGGTGTGGCTCTTAGGGCGATGACGCTGTGATGGCCTGCTCGATCAATTCGACATCTGCATCACCGGCCTCAAGCGGGCCTTTGCTCCGGTCAAAGCGCAGATAGGCCAGTGCCTCATCGCCTGCGCGCGAATGCAGGATACCCGCCGGTTTGCCTTGCGCGGTGATCTCCGTGCCGGGCGTGGCCTCACCTTGGATGCGCACTCGGGCCAGGCCCTTGCGCAATTCCGTCTTGTGTTTCATCCGCGCGACGATCTCCTGCCCGACAAAACATCCCTTGCGGAAATCTACCCCCGAGAGCCGCTCAAAGCCCATCTCGAGGATGTAGCTGTCCGGGGTCAGTTCAATATCGGTCTGAGGAATGGCGAGGGCCACGTGCAATGCGGGCCAAACAGTGCCGTCCTCGGGCAGGGCCTCCTCGGCGATGAGGCGCCAGCCCATATCCCTGTGACGCGGATCGGCTTTGGCCCCGTCGGGCCGCGTGCCCGTGCCGCGCGAGACTTTGAGCTCTGTCATCTCCAGCCCGATGGGACTGCGCAGGCGGTACATCGTCAGGCGTTTCAGGAGATCGGGCGCGCGCTCTGCCGCCACGTCGATCAGTATTGTCGCGCCGCGCTGTTCCAAAAAGAAATCTGCGAGAAACTTGCCCTGCGGGGTCAGTAGAGCGGCATAGACCAACCCGTGGTCCAACGCGGCGACGTCATTGGTGATCAGCCCTTGCAAGAAGTCACGCGCCTCGGCACCGCTGACGGCAATGACTTTGCGTGTTGTGTGATAGGTGCTCATGTGCAGTTTCCTCCGCGCTGTCCCTTTCATATAGAGGCGATACGGATCGACAACAGGGCCAGTCATGCGCGCACCGCTTTCCATCGTTATTCCAACGCTGAATGCTGAGGAAGACCTGCCAGAGACGCTGGCGGCGCTCATGGAGGGGCTGGCGGCGGGTTTGGTGCGGGAATTGGTGATCTCGGATGGCGGCTCACACGACGGCACCGGGGCTATTGCTGAAGCCGCTGGCGCAACGCTCGTCACAGGTGCGGCGTCGCGGGGAGGGCAGCTTCGACGGGGCGTGGAGGCCTCGGGGGGCGATTGGCTTCTTTTGCTGCATGCAGACACGCATCTTTCGCCCGGTTGGACCGTGGCGGTGGGCAGTATGATAGAAGCAGGGGCTAAAGATCAGGCGGGCTATTTCAAGCTGCGCTTTCGCTCGGCCCGGCGCGCGGCGGCGCTGGTGGCAGGTTGGGCCAATTTGCGCTCCCGTGTGTTCGGGCTGCCTTATGGAGATCAGGGGCTTTTGGTCCCTCGCGCGTTGCTCGATCATCTGGGCGGTGTGCCGGATCTGCCGCTCATGGAAGATGTGGCTCTGGCGCGCGCGCTCCGTGGCAAGTTGAAACCCCTGCCCGTAGAAGCAGCGACCTCTTTTGTACGCTACGAGCGCGCAGGCGTGCTCAACCGGGGTGGGCGCAATCTTGGGCTGCTTATGCGCTATCTTGCCGGGGCATCTCCGCAGGATCTTTCGGATCGCTATCGCGGTTGAACTGCATGGCATAAAGCTCGGCATACGCCCCGCCTTTTTCCAGAAGCGCATCATGCGTGCCTTCTTCGAGCACGCGGCCGGCCTCCATCACAACGATTTTGTCGGCGTTGCGGATCGTTGAGAGGCGGTGCGCAATCACGAGGGTTGTGCGCCCCTCGGACGCTTGCTCCAGAGCCTCCTGAACAAGAGCTTCTGAGCGCATGTCCAACGCAGATGTCGCCTCATCAAGAAGCAGGATCGGGCGATTGCGCAAAATGGCGCGTGCAATCGAGACGCGCTGGCGCTGGCCGCCGGAGAGGTTTGAGCCGCGTGGCCCTGTACGGCTGTCCAGACCCTTGGGCAATTGATCCAGAAACTCGCTGACGCGCGCAGCTTCCACCGCTTGGGCCAGCGCCTCTTCTGAGACCCCAGGCTGATCAAGCGTAATGTTTTCGCGCAGCGTGTCATCAAAAAGCAATGCTTCCTGACTGACAACGGAGAACATCCCGCGCAGGTCTTTCAGCGTGATCTGGTCGTGATTGACACCGCCGATTTTCACGTGCCCTTTCTGCGCGTCCACAAGGCGCGTCAACACGCTGAAAACAGTCGACTTGCCCGCGCCCGACGCCCCAACGAGGGCCGTTGTTTTTCCGGCCTCCGCCGTAAAGGTGAGCCCGCGCAGTACCGGGGCGTCGTCATATTGCATGTCGACTGCGTCAAAAACGATGTCAGGTCGGCCTGCGGGCGGCGGCACGGGATGTGCCGGATCGCGTTGCGCGGGCACCAGCTCGAGTAGCTCGCGCAACCGCTCCAGACCTGCGGCGGCAACCTGCCAGACGCCTGAGAGCTTGCCCAAGCGCCTCAGAGGCTCGAAGGCCAAGCCAAGCGCAGTGAAGAAGGCCATGAAATCGCCAACCGTCTTCTCGCCCGACAAGATCGCCTCACCGCCATAGAGCAGGACCGCGAAAAAGCCCAAACCGGACATGATATCAATCATGCCCGGGATCGCCGCTGAGCCGAAGGATGCCCGGATCGCCAGGCGAATGCGCTCCTTGGTCAGCCGCGTGTAATGCCCGATCTGATAGCCTTCGAGTTGGTTAAGCTTGACCGGCGTTATACCTTGGAAAATCTCGTTGAGCCGCACGGACATGGCCGCCGACAAATCCCGCGCCTCCCGCGAGGTCTGGCGCACGAAGCGCTGCACAACGACAGCTGGCAGGACGAGCAACGGCACGCCAATCAGCGCAATCAACGTCCAGACCCAGTCAATACTCAGCGCCACGCCAAACAGCGCCAGCAAGGCGATCACGTCGCGTCCGGCGCCTGTGATGATCGCAGACCAGACCTTGTTGACGGAATTCACATCCCCATTGACCCGCTGCGCGATGTAGCCCGGGGTGTAGGTCTGGTGAAACTGGCCCTCGAGCGTCATCAGATGTGTGACGAGATCGATCCGGATTTCCGCCACGGTCTTTTGCGACAGGCGGGTCAGAAGCTGGCTCTGAATAACGGAGGCCACCGCCCGCGTCGTGAAGATCGCGAAAAAAGCCACGCCGACCCAGATCAGAAGATCGTTGCGCCCCCCGATGAAAACCTCATCGAACATGGGTTTCATCATGTAAGACAGCGCGCCGAACATGGCGCCTTCAATGGTCATGAAGGCCATCGCAGCCAGAAGCAATGCCCAGTGCTTCGCCATGTAGCGCGTCCAGATCCAGCGCAGCAGGCCTCTGGAATTGGGCTGTTCGGACAGCGTGTTCCGGGTCATAGGCTCTGCGCCTTTTCCAGCAATCGCGTGGCTTGCTCGCGCGGCGGCGTTTTGTCATTCCAGCCGGACTGAAGCCAGGAGCCGCGGTATTCCTGCCGCAGCCAGTTCTCAAACGAAATCTCGCCAAGGCTCTGGCGCGCTTCAAAAACATCAAGGATGTAATCCTGCACGCCCGTCTTTGTCCACTTCAGGTGCACAAAGCGCAACGAGAGCATCTTGCGCGCCTCGGCCACTGATTTGCCATCAAAGACCATCATATACATCGCCGCCACGAAACCCGCGCGGTCCGCGCCCGATTTGCAATGGAACAGCAGGGGGCGCTCCATAGTGCGGAGTTTGTCCAGAACGGCCAGAATACGCTCGCGCTTGGGCGCATTGCGGGCCCAGAGCTTGGAGATTTGCATGTCCATGCCGAGCTGTTCGCAGCTTTCGCGCGCCAGATGGAAATGCGGATAATTCTCCTCACCGCGCAAGTTCAGTACAGATTTCACACCCATGTCGCGGTACCGCCGAAAGCGGCTGTGTGTCGGCTGGTTGGAGCGATACACGCCCGGGGACACTTCGTAGAAATTGGTCCAGAAGATCCGCAGGATTGCGTGATCCATAAAGAGATAGTTCAGCTGTGCCAGAAGCCGGCCATGCCAGGTGCTGCGGTCGCCCCGGCCAAAGGACTTGCGCACCCGACGCTCAAATCGGCTCAGACTTGAGTTGGATTTCTCACTCATGGGTCACGTAAGCCCTTGTCCTTCTTGCGCGGGATGTATCTATCCCAAGGACCGCTGGCAAGAGAGGCGGTCCTTTGACGACGCGCAATGATAGGCTTTTAGCACGCGCTCAACGAACAGGAGATGTGACATGTCGCTTGCACAAGGACGCCCTTATCTCGCGATCCCCGGGCCTTCCGTGATGCCGGAGGCAGTTTTGCGTGCGATGATGCGCGCAGGCTCCAATATCTATGAAGGCGAGTTGATCGATCTGACGGCAAGTCTCGTTCCCGATCTCAAATATGTGGCGCAGACCGAGGGCCACGTCGCGATGTATATCGCAAACGGCCATGGCGCGTGGGAGGCGGCGCTGGCCAATGTCGTAGGCCCGGATGATCTGGTTCTGGTTCCGGCAACGGGTCGGTTTGGCCATGGCTGGGCCGAGATGGCGCGGGGCTTGGGTATCTCGTTTGAAGTGATGGATCATGGCCTGCGCGCGCCTTGGGATCTGGACGCGATCGAGGACCGGCTGCGCGCAGATACAGAGCATCGCATCAAGGCGGTGCTGGCGGTTCACGTGGATACATCAACATCGATCAAGAACGATGTACCGGGCCTGCGAAGCGCAATGGATGCGGCGGGCCACCCGGCGCTCCTGATGGCGGATTGCATCGCGTCGCTGGGCTGTGATCGTTTTGAAATGGACGCATGGGGCGTCGACGTGACCGTGGCTGGCTCGCAAAAAGGGCTGATGGTGCCGCCGGGAATGGGCTTTGTTTGGTTCAACGACAACGCCAAGGCGCATCGCCCCGCGCGTGTGTCGTCCTATTGGGATTGGTCCGCGCGGGCGCAGCCTGAGCTCTATTATCAATACTTCGGCGGAACAGCACCGACCCATCATCTTTGGGCGTTGCGCGCGGCGCTGGATTTGATGAGAGCTGAGGGGATGGATGCAATCTGGGCCCGGCACGCGCTTTTGGCCCGCGGCATCTGGACGGCCGTGACCCATTGGGGGCAGGGCGGCTCGTTGGAAATGAATGTGGCGGATGAAGGGTTCCGCAGCCATGCCGTGACGGCTTTGCGCATCGATGCACCCTTAGGGCGCGACTTGCGGCAATGGTGCGAAGATCAGGCCGGTGTGACGCTTGGCATCGGTCTGGGCATGACCGCGCCGGACGATCCCGCGCGGCACGGCTTTTTCCGGTTCGGCCATATGGGGCATGTGAACGCGCAAATGGTCATGGGCATGTTGGGCTCCGTTGAAGCGGGCCTGCATGCCATTGGCGCACCGTTCAGTCCGGGAGGCGCCAGCGCGGCGACCGCGGTTCTTGCGTCAGGCGCGCATGCAGGATCGTGATGCCCGTGTTGATGATCACGCCCGCGATCACAACGTATACAAAACCCATCGTCGCCCAGATGACAAAAAGCATCCAGGTCAGGTTTACGCCGAACATGGCGATATTGGCATTCAGATAGTTCGGCGCTTCGCGCATCTTGTCTTGACGGGACATGTTCCAGTCGTCCATCGACGGCACCCTCGCTAAAAACTGCGTCATCTTGACACAGGTTAGCGCCCATGGTGCGAAAGTCAGTTTAATTTTTCGTGTCTACGGCGCTTTGAGGGAAAAAATTCTCCAAATGGCCGGATGTCAGGCGCATTTGGCGATCCATGCGCGCGGCCAGGTCGAGGTTGTGGGTCGCGATTAGCGCGGACATGCCTGTGCTGCGGACCAGCGATAAAAGGGCTTCGAACACGGTATCAGATGTGTCGGGATCCAGATTGCCAGTGGGCTCATCGGCCAGCAGTAGTCTGGGCGCATTCGCGAGAGCTCTGCAAAAAGCCACGCGCTGTTGCTCGCCGCCAGAGAGCGCTGATGGGCGGTGGTCCAGGCGGTCTTCGAGGCCCACAGACGTCAGCAACTCTTGCGCACGTGCATCTGCGGTCGTGCGGCTTGCGCCATTGGCCAACTGCGGCAGCACGATGTTTTCTGCCGCTGTGAACTCTGGCAGCAGGTGGTGGAACTGATAGATGAACCCGATGTCTTCGCGCCGCATGCGCGTGCGTTTGCGATCCGAGAGACCATTGGTGGCGATGTCAGAGATTTTGACCAGGCCTTCATCGGCCAGATCGAGAAGCCCCGCAATATGTAAAAGGGTAGACTTTCCCGCACCTGAAGGCGCAACCAGCGCCACAACCTCACCCGCAGATATCTCCAGATCAACCCCGCGCAGGACCGTGACCTCGTTCTGGCGGCCTTTGTTGTAGGCCTTGGTCACGCCTGAGAGCGACAGCACGGGTTTACTCATAGCGCAGCGCCTCCACCGGGTTCATGCGCGCGGCGCGCCGGGCGGGAAAGATCGTGACGATAAAGGACAGGCCCAGAGAGAGCCCCACAGCAGACATCACATCCGATGCGCGCAATTGCGCCGGAACCGCATAGATGCCCCGAATCGCCGGATCCCAGACGCCGCCACCCGCAATGTAATTCACGACAGAGAAGACCTGATCGATGTAGATCGCAAAGAGGCACCCGAAGAGGACGCCGAGAGCCGTACCGATCATGCCGGTGAAGGCTCCGCAAATGAAGAAAACGCGCAGGACGGAACCTTCCGAGAGGCCCATCGTGCGCAGGATGCCAATGTCGCGGCCCTTGTTTTTGACCAGCATGATGAGTCCGGACACGATGTTCATTGCGGCAATGAGAACGAGGATCGACAGGATGACAAACATCACATTGTCCTCGATCTCCAGGGCGCGCAGAAACCCGCCAGAGGCATCGCGCCACGTCCACAGCAGCGTGCGCGGGCCACCGGCCTCCAGCAAAGCCAGGTTGAGCCGGTCCACGCTGTCAGGATCGCGTACCATGACCTCGATCTCGTCGGCCGCATCTTCGCGATTGAAGTAGCTCTGGGCATCCCCAAACGGCATATAAATGCGCGTCCGATCAATGTCATAGCGCCCGGCGGTAAAGACATAGACGATCTCGAAGGCTTGAACCCTGGGAGAGGTCCCGAAGGCTGTTTTGACCCCATCAGGGGAGATCAGGCGCAACCTGTCCCCCACGGAAAGCCCCAATTCGCGCGCCACGCCGGAACCGATCGCAATGCCGTGCTCAAAGCGCCCAATGTCGCCCAGAGCGGCCTCGGGTGTTTGGGCGACGCGGGGAATGCCCGCAAGGTCCTGTGGGCTGATGCCAAAGACCTGCACACCAGCGTTGCGTTGGTTGGCAGACGCCATGACCTGCCCTTTGACCAGCGGTGCGGCCCGGGTCACGCCTTCGACGCCCCGAATGCGCTCGGCCAGCTCGGTGTAGTCCGGGATGGTGCGATCAAGCCTGCCGAATTCATCCGTTTCGGCGGAATAATAGACCGTGACATGGGCGTTGGCGCCCAGGATCGTGTCCACGAATTCGGCCCGGAAGCCTGAGCGCACGGCCAGCGTGGCAATCAGCGCAAAGACTGCCAGCGTGATGCCGATCAGGCTGATCCACGTCATGACAGATACGCCGCCCTCAGCGCGTTTCGCGCGCAGATACCGCCAGGCGATCATCCATTCGAAAGGGGCAAAGGGGGCGGGTGATTTGGCCATTTATGGTCCTGCTCTGGATTGGGCGCGACATTGCGTGCCGGGCCCAGCGGCGTCAACAGCCGCAGAGCGTAATTCGCAAGACTGTGCTTAACTTTGCGCATCCCTTGGCATTGAAGGGCGAAAGATGCGCGCCACAGATCGTCCAAGCCGCACCTTCGTCGACAGCGCCCCAATTCTGTAGCTTGCCGAGCGCAGGGCAGGGGTGCTGCACGCCACCTCACCGGACATCAGATCATGGCGCTTTGGGGCGCGAAGCTCCCAGTACCGAGCGGATTGCACATAGGTCGCGATAGTGGTGTCTGGACCATCAGAGAGCGAAGTGCAGCAAACGGCAGTGCTGTGCCGTCACAGTACAAAACGTCCCGCCGCGACTGCACGGGTTGATCACTGCTCTAGCGCACAATCCTGTCAATCGCGCGCATGGCGCCGATGGATTTGTCATAGACCAGCGTCAACACGCGCTTGCCCCCGGCGCGTTGCAATCCGGGGAGCGCACGCATGCTACCTGCCGCAAGCGTCGCTGCGATAAACCCGCGTCGGGAGAGGGCTGGGGATTTGGACATGTGATCTCTTCTATTGTTGCGAACGATTCTCATGTGGGGCCGTGCAGCCCATCTTGCAAGCCCCCGATCGGCGCAGCATAGTCGCGCCCATGACCCATGGACCAAGATTTACCCCCCTCGTCGCGTCTCTGCCTGCCACGGTTCCATTCGTTGGTCCGGAGACACTCGAACGCCAGCGCGGTGCCGTATTTCGCGCGCGGCTTGGTGCCAATGAAAGCGTCTTTGGCCCCTCACCAAAAGCCATAGAGGCCATGCGCGATGCGACACCTGAGACATGGATGTATGGCGATCCAACTGCGTTTGATCTCAAAAACGATCTTGCTGCGCATCATCAGATTGCCCCGGACAATATCGTTGTTGGCGCGGGCATTGATGGGCTGCTTGACAGCACCGTGCGGCTGATGGTGAGCGGCGGTGATCCCGTTCTCACGTCCGATGGGGCTTATCCCACGTTCAACTACCATGTTGCGGGATACGGAGGCACGCTGCACAAAGTGGCCTATCGCGATGATCACGAGGACATTGACGCGCTGATCGCGCAGGCCCACGCTTTGCGGCCCAAGCTCGTCTATTTCTCGAACCCCGATAACCCGATGGGCACATGGCATAGTGCCGAGCGTGTCCGTGCGCTCATTGAGGGGATGCCGGAAGGCACAGTGCTGGTGTTGGATGAAGCCTATGCCGATTTCGCGCCGGACGATGCGCTGCCACCGCTGGATATGCAGGATCCGCGTGTGATCCGCATGCGCACCTTCTCAAAAGCCTACGGCATGGCCGGGGCGCGGGTGGGCTACGCGATGGGCCATGCGGACTTGATCCGCGCCTATGACAAGGTGCGCAATCACTTTGGCATGAACCGCACAGCGGTCATTGGCGCGCGCGCTGCCTTGGCCGATCAGACCTATCTGGCGGAGGTCGTCGAGAACGTGTCTGAGGCGCGGGTACGGATTGCTGCCATTGCACGGGCCAACGGCCTGACGCCCCTGCCATCGGCCACGAATTTCGTGACCCTCGATTGCGGGCACGATGGCGATTTTGCGCGCAATGTTCTGGCGGGACTGGTCGCGCGTGGTGTGTTCGTCCGGATGCCTTTTGTCGCGCCGGAGGATCGGTGTATTCGGATCAGTGCGGGCACGCCGGAGATGATGGACGTGCTCGATGATGTTCTGCCGCAAGCCCTTGAGGAGGCCTCGAATGCCGCAAGTTGATATCGCTGAAATCGAACGTGTCTCACGCGATGCTCTGCGCGCACATGGCGCGGCTGATTGGGTCGCGGATGAAATGGCAAAGACGATCCGCGTGGCCGAGAGCTATGGCAACCGGATATGCGGTCTCTACTATCTCGAAAGCTATTGCCAGCAATTGCGCAGCGGGCGGGTCAAAGGGGATGTCGAGCCTGAGATCACGCAGCCCCGCGCCGGTCTCGTGGCCGTCGATGCAGGTTTCGGCTTTGCGCAAACGGCTTTCTTGCGCGCCTTGCCCAAGGGGCTGGAGGCCGCCCGTACCTGCGGGATTGCGACCATAGCTATTTCCCATGCCCATACCTGCACGGCCGTGGGATATTTTACCGAACAGATTGCGCTTCATGGCTTGATTGGCTTTGGGATGACCAACGCCTCGCCCATTGTCGCCCCGCCCGGCGGCAAGACCCGCGTGATCGGCACCAACCCCATGGCCTTTGCCGTTCCTGATGGCCAGGGCGGTGTCGCGATGCAATTCGATCAATCAACGACGGCCGTGGCTTTGGGCCGCATTACGATGGCCAATGCCGCCGGAGAGGCGATCCCGGAAGGTTGGGCAATAGATGCCGACGGCGCGCCGACCGAAGATCCCGCCGCCGCCCTCAAGGGCTCGCTGGTCTCGGCAGGAGGCTATAAAGGCTGGGGATTCGGGCTCATGGCGGAAATCCTCGCCTCCGCCATGACGGGCTCGACACCCTCCCGCGATGTCAAACCACTCAAGGCGCCGAAGGGCGCGCCGCATGATCTGGGGCAGTATTTCATTCTTATTGACCCCTCCGTTCAGCCAGGGTTTGCGGCAGCCATAACGGCGCTTGGCGCGGCTGTCGCGCAAGACGACGGCTGCAGAATGCCGGGGCAGGGCAAGACGCCTGCGCTTTTCGCGGAGGTGCCAGAGACTTTGTGGAATGCCACGCTAGCTTTGGCGGAGACCTAGCCAAAAGGGCCAAGCCACATGACGCAGATCATAATCCTCTACCTGACCACTGTTGTGGTGTTTCTGGGGATCGACTTCTTTGGGCTGACCTATCTGCTCCGGCCTCTCTTTGAGCGTCACATCAGCGACCTACTGACCGAGAGTTTCCGGTTTGGCCCGGCGCTCGTCTTTTATCTCTTCTACATTGGCGGATTGTTGGTCTTTGTCTCCTGGCCCGCTCTGAAAGCGGATGCCCCCGGACAAGCGTTGCTCATGGGGATGCTCCTGGGCGCATTGGCCTATGGCACCTATGAGTTTACCAATTACGCGACGATCAAGGCATGGCATTGGCACATGGTGGCCGTCGATCTGGTCTGGGGCAGCCTGCTGACGGGCGTGGCCGCCTGGGCTGGCGTGTCGATCACACGGGCGTTGAGCTAGCGCCGCCGACCCGCGTTTGGGATGGAACTGGGCACGAAGGGGTAGCGGGCCTCGGGATGGGGCGGATGGCCGTCAGTGCTGCGCCAGAACGCGGGTCCGCCGCGCTTGGTCCACAGTGGAAAGATCAAAATGATCCCGGCGATGAAACCACCCGCATGGGCCCAATAGGCGACACCGCCGGTGCCTGCGATGGAGCCTACGCCGCCAATCAGTTGCATGGCAAACCAAAGCCCCAGCATGATCCACGCAGGGATCGGGATAATGCGGAAAATGATGACGAGGATGATCAGAATATCGACCTTGGCCTTGGGATACATCAAGAGATAGGCTCCCATCACAGCGGCAATCGCACCTGACGCGCCGACCATGGGTACCGGGCTTCCCGGCTCGCCCAGGTATTGCGCCATCGCCGCCGCCACGCCGCCTGCGATGTAGAAGCCCAGGAAAGGGCCATGGCCCAGCTCATCTTCGATATTGTCGCCAAAGATCCACAAAAACAGCATATTGCCCAGAAGATGCGCCCATCCGCCGTGCAAGAACATCGAGGTGAACAATCCCAGAATGCCCTCACCTTCCGAGAAGCGCGCCGGGATGAAGGCATAGTCGAAAAAGAACGCGACCAAGGCGCGATCGTTTTGAAACAAGCCCACGTAGGACAGAAAGACCACCACGTTGATACCGATCAAGGCATAGGTCACGTAAGGGATGCGGCCGGACGGGTTGTGATCTCGGATTGGAAACATGTCCGCACGCTTTCCCATAGCGTGGGCGGGGTCAAGGGGGCAGGCGCGCGTGGGTCAGCTTTCCCCCGCCAAAAGCTCGGCATTTCCTCCCGATGCGGTCGTGTCCACGCATACGTGGCGTTCATGGCAGGCATGGGCGCGATCGGGAAGGCCGGTAATCAGGGGCAGGATCGGGCCGTCACGTTTGGCGAGGGCTTGGGCATACCGCCGCCCGTCAAGCGCATCACCCCACCAGAGCGCTCCGGAAAACCCCTGCAAGGTGCTCAGGGCCTCGGGCGCCAGCGCGCCGTCCAGAGTGATGGCGCGCCCGCCCAGATCACGTATCGCTTCGGCCTGCCGTTGTGCGCCGATGGGCCCGGGCCCGAGGCAAAGCAGCGGCGGGCGCGGGCTTTGCATGTACCGGTTGGACTCGCCCGTTGGACCCGGCAACAGGTGCGCCTCGGGAATCGTGGCAGGGTGTCCGTTGTCTGCGTCGATCAGCGTCTGAACCTCCTGGGCCGAGACTTCTTTGGAACAGGGTTCTGATGGCAGGCTGTGCGGCGCGGCGCAGAAGCGCGCGAGATAGAGCGGCCCGCCGGCTTTGGGGCCGGTCCCCGACAAGCCCTCGCCACCGAAGGGTTGCGAGCCGACAACAGCGCCGATCTGGTTGCGATTGACGTAGATATTGCCTGCGTGCACGCGTTCGGTGACGTGTTGGACCCGGTCATCGATGCGGGTGTGCAAACCGAAGGTCAGTCCGTAGCCTGTGGCGTTGATCCGGGAAATGACGCTGTCAATTTCATCCGAGCGGAACGTCGCCAAATGCAGGACAGGGCCAAAAATCTCCTCTTGCATCTCCTCGATTCCAGACACGCGCAGGAGCGTGGGTGCGACAAAAGTCCCGCCTGAATTTCCGTCAGGCGGCACTGTGCCTTCCGCAATCAGGCGCCCTTCGTTGCGGGCCTGCTCGATATGTTTTGTGATTTTTTCCCGCGCCTCGACATCTATCACGGGCCCGACATCGGTCGAGATCTCCCAGGGATGGCCCATGCGCAGCTCCGCCATGGCCCCCGTCAGCATCGCGGTGAAGTTCTCGGCAATATCTTCTTGCACATAGAGACACCTGAGCGCCGAGCAACGCTGGCCTGCGGATTGAAACGCGCTCTCCACGATGCTGGCCACGGCCTGCTCCGGCAGGGCCGTACTGTCGACGATCATGGCATTGAGGCCACCTGTCTCGGCGATGAGCGGCGCGCCGGGCGCGAGATGATCCGCCATGCTGCGCCGAATGGCGCGCGCCGTGGCCGTGGAGCCGGTGAAGGCCACGCCATCGACGCGAGGATCAGACGTCAGCGCTCGCCCCACATGTACCCCGCCTGGCAGGATTTGCAGCGCAGGGCCCGGAACGCCAGCCTCATGCAGCAGCGCAACAGCGCGTTCGGCCACAAGCGGTGTCTGCGGTGCCGGTTTGGCGAGGACCGCATTGCCAGTGGCCAGTGCGGCGGCGATCTGCCCTGTGAAAATGGCCAGCGGGAAGTTCCATGGGCTGATGCAGGTAAATCGGCCCACGGGCGTGGTTTGCGGCGCATGGGCCGCGTAGTAGCGCAGAAAGTCCACGGCTTCGCGCAGCTCTGCCAATGCATCAGGCAGCGTCTTGCCAGCTTCGCGGGCGAGAAGGGCAAAGAGCTCCCCCTGATGGGTTTCGTAGAGGTCGGCGGCCTTGTTCAAGATCTCCGCGCGAGCCGTAGCCTCGGCGGACCATGGTTGCGCGATATGCAATGCGGCATCGATCTCGGCGTCCGTGGCCTCCGGGCAGTGGCCCACATGGGAGCCATCGGCCGGGTCGGTGATCTGCGGCCCGGCGCTGCCCCAGACATGGGACCGATAGGGCGCGCGCGCGGCATTGATGGCGGCGAGGGTCGGGCGATGGGCCAGATCGGCTCCGCCAGAGTTCCGCCGCTCAGGCTGGTAGATCTCGGTGCCCTTGGGCAGGCTCCGTTCAGGATCCAGTGCCAAGAACGGGTCGCGGGCGACCTCGCTGGGCGGGACGTCTTCATCCACGATCTGATTGACGAATGAGGAATTCGCCCCGTTCTCCAGGAGCCTGCGCACAAGATAGGCCAGGAGATCACGATGCGCCCCCACAGGCGCATAAATCCGGCAGCGCGTGTTGTGGGAGGCTTTGACCTGCGCGTGCAGTGCCTCGCCCATGCCATGCAGCCGTTGGAACTCATACCCCTCCGTTCCTTGCGCCATGTGCAGGATCGCGGCGACCGTATGGGCGTTATGGGTGGCGAATTGCGGATAGAGGCGATCGCGCATGTCCAGCAATTTGCGCGCATTGGCAATATAGCTGACATCCGTCGCAGCCTTGGAGGTAAAGACAGGGAAGGCATCGAGCCCTTCGACCTGCGCGCGTTTGATTTCGGTGTCCCAATAGGCGCCCTTAACGAGGCGCACCATGATGCGACGCCCCTGCGCCGCGGCATAAAGCCAATCGATGACGGCGCTGGCACGAGGCCCATAGGCCTGAACGACGACACCCAGACCGGGCCATTGGGCGAGCGACGGCGTTGTGAGCAATGCGGCAATGAGATCGAGGGAGAGCGACAGACGGTCGGCCTCTTCGGCATCGATGTTCAGGCCAATACCAAGACGCGCAGCATCTTCGCACAGCGCAATCAGGCGCGGCAGGGCCTCTTGCATGACACGGTCTCTTTGCGCCTCCTCATATCGCGGATGCAGGGCAGAGAGCTTGACGGAAATCCCGGGCCGGTCTGCAATGCCATCGCCTTGGGCTTTTGCGCCGATGGCCGCGATTGCGCGGCGGTAGGCCTCGAAATACCGTTTCGCATCCCGATCTGTCCGGGCGGCCTCGCCCAACATGTCGTAGGAATAAGTATAGCCCTTGGCCTCCATCGCCGCGCCGCGCGACATGGCCGAGCCGATTGTCTCCCCCAAAACAAACTGCCGCCCCATTTCCTTCATGGCGCGCGCCACTGCCGTGCGGATCACAGGCTCGCCCAGCCGCCGGATAGCGGCGCGGAGATGGCCCACCGGCCCGGGCTGTTCCTCGGACAGAACACGGCCTGTCAGCATCAGGGCCCATGTCGAGGCATTCACGAGAGACGAGGTCGAGCTGCCCAGATGCTTGCCCCAGTCAGACGGTGCGATCTTGTCTTCGATCAAGGCATCAATGGTCTCGGCATCTGGCACACGCAGGAGCGCCTCTGCCAGACACATGAGGGCCACGCCTTCATCGGTTGAAAGGCCGTACTCTGCCAGAAAGACCTCCATCAAGCCGGGATCAGCGCTGGTCCGAATGGCCGTGACCAGACCTTCGGCGTCCTTCGAGATGGCGCTGCGATCTTGCAGGCTGAGCCGGGACACCGTCACGAGATCGGCGATACAAGCGGCCTCATCGGTGTAGGTCATCATGTCGATGCGGTCGCGAAGGGCAGTGTCACTGGTCATACTGGCATATCCTTTTCAGATGCCCTAAGTTATGCTGTGATCGTGAGGCAGAATTCCTTTTGTTTCCGCATTGGCGAGCGGATTGGATCGAAATAACCTGATAAGGCAGGCCAAATGGATAGTCTGGAGCTGGATAAATTCGATCATGCAATCCTGCAGGTCATGGCGCAAGAGGGGCGGATCTCGATCACGGATCTTGCGGGTCGGATCGGCTTGTCCAAATCGCCCACGCAAGCGCGGCTGCGGCGCTTGGAGGCGGATGGCTTCATTCGCGGCTACCGCGCCATGCTGGATCCCATTCGTTTGGGGCTCGATCATGTGGCCTTTGTCGAGGTGAAGCTGACGGATACGCGCGAGGCCGCCCTGGCCAAGTTCAATGCGGCGGTTGTGGCCATTCCGGAGATTGAACAGGTGCATTTGATTGCCGGTAGCTACGATTACCTCATGAAAGTGCGCACCGGGTCCATGCGGGCCTACCGCCACGTTCTGGCTGAGAAAATCTCGACGTTGCCCTATCTCTCCGCAACCTCCACTTTCGTGGCCATGCAGGCTGTCAAGGAAGTTGGTCTCGGGGACGTGACTTGACGGCGGCTGGCGGTGGGGCATGCTTGTGGGCATGAAACACGTGCTTCCTTTTGCCTTCGCGCTGCTGGCCACGCCCGCAATCTCATCGACCTGCCCACCCGTCACATCACATTCCGAGGAAATCGACGCGCTTTACGCGCAGATGTTGATCGCGGAAACGGAGACCGAAGCGCGGGAATACTCCAACGCGCTTTGGGGCTATTGGACAGATGCACCCGACGACACTGCGCAGGAATTGCTGGATCAGGGCATGTCGCAGCGCGCGCAATATGATCTTCTGGGGTCATTGCAGACGCTCGACCGGCTGATCGACTATTGCCCCGATTATGCCGAAGGTTGGAACCAACGGGCCTTCACGCGCTACCTCGGCGGCCAGTTCGAGCTGGCACTGCCGGATATTGACCGCGCTCTGGACATTCGCCCGCGTCACCTTGGGGCTCTGACGGGCAAAGCCCTCACATTGGTTGCGCTTGATCGAAAGGCGGAGGCGATCTTGGTGTTACGCCAAGCGCTCGCGCTCAACCCGTGGCTGGGCGAGCGGCATATGTTGCCTGCGCTCGAAGCCGATGAAGAAGAAATCTGACGTCTTTGGTGTCGCGCCAGATCTGACCCACGTTGCTCTTCCAATGTTGTCCCGAGCGCCTATCGCCGCTTGATGCTGTCGGTCTCTGTCCGGGCGTTTTGGCGTTCAATCGTTTTGGCGAAGAGAGGCACTAGACCGCTCCTTGACCTTGAGCTAGCTAATACTCCGTGGCCCGCGTGGTGGAATGGTAGACACAGGAGACTTAAAATCTCCAGGCCGAAAGGCCGTGCCGGTTCGAGTCCGGCCGCGGGTACCACTTTGAGACAGCAAAGGTTGCTTTGCGACGCGCAGTCTCGCGTAGACCGCCCACGTCGATATTCCCCGGATCGACGGATCCCACAAAGAAAAAAGCCGCCTGCGAGGGCGGCTTTGGTCGTTATGGCAAGAGCGAGACTATTTCTTGCGCAGCCGGATCACAACATCCACGGACGCAATCTCGGCCCCGTCGGGCGCATCGGGCAGACGCACGATTTCGAGCTGATCAGCGGGCGCATCTGTCAGCTTGCCCTCATCTTCCCAGAAGAAGTGCGGGTGATCATGCGTGTTCGTGTCGAAGTAACTCCGCGCACCATCCACCGTGACTTCCTGCATCAGGCCTGCGTCACAGAAGGCGCGCAACGTGTTGTAGACCGTGGCCAAAGACACCCGCTCACCACCCGATTGCACGGAGGCAAACAGGCTCTCAGCGGTCACATGGCGGTCCCGTCCGTCACCAACCAAAAGCGCCGCAAGTGTGAGGCGCTGACGGGTTGGGCGCAGGCCTGCGCCGGCGAGCCAATCGGTTCCACGTTGTATTGCCTGAGGGGTCATACGTTTACTCGGTTATCCTGACTGAGGCCAAAGGTAGGGTGCTTGCGAATGATTTTCAATCGAAAACCAGTGCGGCACGGTGCCCTTTCCCTATGGCGGAGGGGGTGCTAGAGGGATCATAACAGAGCGACCTCTAGCCAAGGAGCCATCCGAGGAATGACTGACTTTCCAAACAGTTTCGATCGCGACGACCTTCTGAAATGCGCCCGTGGCGAGCTTTTCGGGCCCGGCAATGCGCAGCTTCCCGAGCCGCCCATGCTGATGATGGACCGCATCACAGACATCTCCGCAGATGGCGGGGCGCATGGCAAGGGCCATGTGTTGGCGGAATTCGACATCACACCCGAGGCCTGGTTCTTCGGATGTCACTTCCCGGGCAACCCGATCATGCCGGGCTGCCTGGGCCTCGATGGCCTGTGGCAATTGACGGGCTTCAATCTTGGCTGGCGCGGCTGGCAGGGGCGCGGCTACGCGCTTGGCGTGGGTGAGGTGAAGCTCACCGGCATGGTGCGGCCCGACCGCAAGATGCTGACCTACAAGATCGATTTCACCAAAGCGATCCAGACCCGCCGCCTGACCATGGGTGTCGCAGACGGCATTGTCGAGGCGGATGGCGAGGTTATCTATCAGGTCAAGGACATGAAGGTCGCGCTCAGCGAGAGTTGACGTGACGGGACAAGACACCCCAAAGCTTGAGGTCATCAAAATTACCGGTGACACGCTGGATGATTTTGTGGGCCTCAAGCTGCGCGACAACGAGGCTGCGCTCATTGCGCCCGTCCCGGAATGGCTGGCAGAGGCCGCATACGAGCCCTGTGCGCTGACCTTCGGGTTGGGGCAGGCAGGCAAGGCCGTGGGCTTGATATCGGTCGTGGATCCCCGGTTGATCGCGCAGGACGAGCAAGACGACTTTCAAAGTGGCTGTCTCTATGTTTGGCGGGTGATGGTTGACAGTGCGGCGCGTGGTCAAGGCATCGGCAGGGCAGCGCTCGCCTTTGCGGAAGGCTATGCGCGCCTGATAGGGCTTAAAGGAGTGTCCCTCACGACGGCGGACAAAAAGCCTGGCAACGCGCTGATTTTCTATGAGGGCCTTGGCTTTCAGCCCACAGGGCGCCGCCTCCATGATGAGATCGAACTGATCCGGCGATTTGATCCGTGAAACAGCGGGCATCCTGTCGGTGCCGCTCCAGTCGCCATCTTGCGCCTGCCCCCCGGGATGCCCTAGACAAGCCCTAGTAAACGAAAGGGAAGCTGCATGCGCCGTGTTGTCGTTACGGGACTGGGGATCGTCTCCTCGATCGGGAACAATGCCGAAGAGGTTCTGGCATCGCTTAAGGCAGGCCGTTCAGGCATCACCGCCAATGAGGCGATGAAAGAGCATGGGTTTCGCAGCCAGATCGCAGGCGCGGTCAACCTTGACGTGGCCGACCATGTGGACAAGCGCACGCTGCGCTTCATGGGGCCGGGGGCGGCTTACGCCCATATCGCCATGGGTCAGGCCATTGCGGATGCGGGGCTGACAGAGGCCGATGTGGTCAACCCGATGACGGGCGTGATCGCGGGCTCCGGCGGGCCGTCAACCTCGGCCATGCTGGCCGCGCATCAGGTTGTGCTCAAGACCGGTGCGACGAAGCGCATCGGGCCCTTTGCCGTGCCCAAGACCATGTCCTCCACCGTCAGCGCGAACCTAGCGACGGCCTATCAGATCAAGGGCATGAATTTCTCGATCACCAGCGCCTGCTCGACCTCGCTGCATTGCATCGGCATGGCCGCCCAGCAGATCGCTCTTGGCACCCAAGACGTCATGTTTGGCGGCGGTGGCGAGGAGCTCGATTGGACGCTATCCTGCCTCTTTGATGCGATGGGAGCCATGAGCTCCAAATACAACGACACGCCCGAGCGCGCCTCCCGCGCCTTTGATGCGGACCGTGACGGGTTTGTCATCGGCGGTGGTGGCGCGATGGTCGTGCTGGAGGAATATGAGCGGGCCAAAGCGCGGGGGGCCAAGATCTATGCGGAAGTGACCGGGTTCTCGGCGACCTCGGACGGCGCCGATATGGTCGCGCCCTCGGGCGAGGGCGGTGAGCGCGCGATGCGCGGCGCGCTGCGCACGCTGCCGGAAGACCGAAAGGTCAGCTACATCAACGCGCATGGGACCTCGACGCCGGTGGGCGATGTGGGCGAGATCGAAGCGGTCCGCCGCGTCTTCGGCGAGGGGAGCACGCCGCCTGTCAGCTCGACCAAGTCGATGACAGGCCACAGCCAAGGCGCCACGGGGGCTCAGGAGGCGATCTACTGCCTGCTCGCGCTAGAGCATGATTTCATCATCCCGTCGATCAATGTCGAGACGCTGGACCCTGCGCTCAAGCCCCAAGAGATTGCAACAGCCCGGGTCGACAATGCCGGGCTTGATACGGTGATGACAAACTCCTTTGGCTTTGGCGGCACGAACGGCTCGATGCTGCTGTCGAAGCTGCGGGATTGATCATGCGGGGTCAGGCGGGGCGCTGCCCCCGCACCCCCGGAGTTTACGGGCAAGATGAAGGACGGGGGTCGGTTGACATGAATGAGACAGCGAGAGGCGCGCTGGCGGGCAAACGGGGTCTGGTGATGGGCGTGGCCAACGAGCGCTCGATCGCGTGGGGCATCGCGAAGGCCTGTGCGGAAGCGGGTGCTGAGCTCGCCTTTACTTATCAAGGGGAGGCGTTTGGAAAACGGCTCGAGCCGCTGGCGGCCAGCGTCGGCTCTGATTTCATGGTTGATGTGGATGTCACCGATGACGCCTCGCTCGACACCGCCTTTGCTCAACTGGCCGCGCGATGGGACAGCCTCGACTTTCTGGTCCATGCGATCGCGTTCTCTGACAAGAATGAGCTGACGGGGCGGATCCTGAATACGTCGCGCGAGAATTTCAAAACCTCCTTGGATATCTCCGCCTATAGTTTCATCGAGGTGGCACGACGGGCGCATCCTTTGATGGTCGCGCATGGCGGCACGCTGCTTACGTTGACCTATATGGGCTCGACGCGGGTGACGCCGAACTACAACGTCATGGGCGTGGCCAAGGCGGCCCTGGAGGCGTCGGTCAAATATCTTGCCAATGATCTGGGCCCCGAAGGTATTCGCGTCAATGCGATCAGCCCGGGACCAATGAAAACGCTTGCGGGCGCAGCCATCGGCGGGGCGCGTAAAACCTACAAACATACTGATACCAACGCACCGCTACGCTCGAATGCCACGTTGGAGGCTGTTGGTGGAACGGCTGTATATCTGGCATCAGATGCGGGTGCTTGCACAACGGGCGAAGTGATCCGTGTGGATGGAGGGTTCCACGTTCTGGGCATGCCTCAGTACGACAACCTATAAGCGTCGTAAATTCTGCGAGCCTGCGCCACGATTGTGCCAAACTGGCGCAGCAGACTTGCCCCATGACACCCGACCAAGCCCTCCGGCAGAGCATTCTGCAAGACAATCCAAGCACCAGAACGCCCCGAACAAAGTGGGCGCGCAAACCTAAGGCGCGCGCGCGTCCGGGCTTTGGGGCGACTTTGCTCAAGGGGCTGGTCATCAAAGTTCTTCTGCTGACGGTAAGCCTTGGCGCGACGCGATACGTGTTGGGAACCGAAGAGGGCCAAGCGTTTTATCTCAAGACCCAAGAGGCCATAGCCCGTGTCGTTGTGGCGGAATTGGCTGCTCGGGCTGAGGCAGGTGCGGCCCCTCGGCAGCCGGAGGTCCGGGCGTCGGGAGATGAGCCGCCAGCTGCGGCACCCGGCGCAAAGCGTATTCGCCTACAGGCTCAGGACACTGCCGGAGCAGACGAGAGCACTGTGATTATCCGTCGCGGGACAGATTAACGCCTGGCGCAGTTGGGCTTCGAAGCGATGAAATAGTCTCTGCATTGCTAGTCTGACGCGCGCCAAAACGCGCAACCACCTGCGATGGGTCCAAGCGCATTTGCGCTCAAAACCATTGCCCGGGCTCCATCAACCCCAGATCAAGCAATTGACGCGAATGCCATTCGAAGGGCACGGAATTGTGCCACTGGAACGAGTGAATGTCATAGGTGCTGCCCGGATTTGATTTCAACGCCTTGGCCGTTCGGAACGATGCGATCGCGGCGGTCAGGTTGTGATGCCAAGGGCAGGCATAGGTGTTGTATTCTTCGTCCGAAAAGGTGTGATCAGGGCGCAGGATGAGGCCATCTTTTGCGCGAAACAGGGAAACCCTGTCGATCTTGCGGCGCTCGGGCGGTACGTGTTCTTCAAAGCGCCACCGCAAGCCACCATAGAAATCGAGCTGTCGGTCTTTGGGATGGTTGTGATTGGCGGGGTCGGGGCGGGCCAAGGCGTAATACCCGGTGCGATCAATATGGGCGGCATCCAGCGAGACTGCATCAGGATGCGCATCCAGATTGTCGGCGTAGAGATCGACCACGTAGGAAAGCATGGCATGGCGCCGCTCTTCCCCGTGAAAGGTCAGCATTTCGCCGACAGTGCGATATTCGCAAAACGGGTAGAACAGGTATTCTGCATTGAAGCAGTAATAGATCCAGGTCCCCGCGGGCATCACGGCAATAAGCGCGTTGATCACCTCGTGGAAAGGCTCCTGCAACGCCACGTCGTGATCCACCCGCAGGACCACATCCACAAGATCTGGGGCCAGCTCAAAGCGGGCAGGCATGAAGGCCACAACCTGTGCAAAGCCGGATTGCATGTGGTGGCGCAGCGTGGTGTCGATCTCAACATCGTCCTCCACGAAAACAATCGCCACAGGCCCCTTTGCCAGAGCATGCGCGTTTTCCTTGAGGAACTGGCCCAGTGATGCGATCCGCATGAAGTTGCCTTGCCTTGTTTTCCTTAAGAATCGGTCAATTGCTGCCCCATTGCAAGAGCCCTGCCTTTTGCGGTATCAGCCGCGCATTCTCCAACATCTTTGTCCTTGAGGAATGCCCATGGCCAGGAAGCTCTACATCAAGACCTACGGGTGCCAGATGAATGTCTACGACAGTGAGCGTATGGCGGAAGCGCTGGAGGGCTATGAGCAGACCGAGACGCCTGATGATGCGGACATGATCCTGCTCAATACCTGCCATATCCGCGAGAAGGCGGCCGAGAAGGTCTATTCTGAATTGGGGCGGTACAAGGGCCTCAAGGCCGAAAAGCCGGACCTCAAGATTGGCGTTGCGGGCTGCGTGGCGCAGGCTGAAGGCGAAGAGATCATGCGGCGCCAGCCCATGGTTGATCTGGTCGTCGGACCGCAAAGCTACCACCGTTTGCCGGAGCTGGAAGCCAAGGCCCGCACCGGAAAAAAAGCGCTCGATACGGAATTTCCCGAAGAAGACAAGTTTGAGCGTCTGAAGAACCGCCCCAAGGCCAAGCGCGGCCCGACGGCGTTTCTGACGGTCCAGGAAGGCTGTGACAAGTTCTGCGCCTTCTGCGTGGTCCCGTATACGCGAGGGGCCGAAGTCTCGCGGCCGGTGGATCAAATCCTGACGGAGGCGCGAGATCTGGTGGAGCGCGGTGTGCGCGAAATCACCTTGCTGGGCCAGAACGTTAATGCCTATCACGGGGCGGGGACCGATGGGGAATGGTCACTGGCGAGGCTCATCTGGGCGCTCAATGACGTTGACGGTCTGGAGCGCATTCGGTTCACAACCTCACATCCCAATGACATGACCGATGACCTTTACGATGCCCATGGTCGTTGCGAGAAGCTCATGCCTTATCTGCATCTTCCCGTGCAGGCGGGGTCTGACAAGATCCTCAAGCGGATGAACCGCTCGCATACCGCCGAGAGCTACCTGCGGTGCATCGAAAAACTGCGCGCGGCGCGCCCGGATATTCTGATCTCGGGCGATTTCATCGTGGGATTTCCCGAGGAGACTGAAGAGGACTTTCAGGCTACCTTGGATCTGATCCGCGAAGTCCGCTACGGCACGGCGTATTCCTTCAAATACTCGACGCGCCCCGGGACACCCGCCGCTGAGCGCGATCAGGTCGAGGAGAGCGTGAAGACGGACCGGCTTTACCGTTTGCAGGCGCTTTTGTCCGAACAGCAACAGGAGATCCAGCGCGCCATGGTCGGCAAGCAGGTCTCTGTGCTCTTCGAGCGTGAGGGCAGGTTGCCCGGGCAAATGGTTGGAAAATCAGAGTACCTCCATGCCGTGCATGTGGCTGATGCTGGTGCCGCAATTGGCGATCTGGTCCGTGTTGAGGTCATAGATAGCAGCACGAACTCGCTTGCTGCGAAACTTGTCTGAACCGGTTTTTTGACCTGTGGATACTTTAGTATTCTCCTGTAATGCCCTGAAACAATGAGCGAATGATGCCCCGATTGTTCGATTGATCCGGCTGAGTATTGCAGGCCTTTCCAGATGTTCCACTAGATATTGTGCTGAAAGGCTTCACAGACCTCTCAGGTTTGGTAAACTGTTGATTACAGTGAGTTTGAGCCGTTCACGATGATTCTGCTGTGACGGCTTCTGGGGGAAATTTGGATAAGGACGACAGGCTGTGGCAAACAGAATGACCGACGTCTTGCGCGGGGTCGTCGCCGGCGCCGTGCTTGTGGCGGGTGTAGCTTTTACTTCGTCGGCAATGGCCGACACGGTTGCAGGGGACACACCCTTCATTTCAACACAAAACCAACGCGTGGTGATCGGTGAGCGTTATGTGCCGACGATTTGGGTTGATCCCGATGGCTGCGAGCATTGGGTCATGGACGACGGGTTCGAGGGCTACATGACGCCACATGTGAACCGTCAGGGCATTCCGGTCTGTCGCCGGGGCAATGTCTGCGGTGTCATGAACTCTGATCAGTTCTTCGCCACAGACAGCTATCACATCGGCCGCGAAGGTCAGGCTGGCCTGCAGGATTTCTTCAAGAATTCGACGGCCACGGCGTTTGTCATCGCAGGCCATACCGACAGCCGGGCGTCTGACGATTACAACATGAAGCTGAGCTACAATCGTGCGGTGTCTGTCGCTCGCGTGGCCCGCTCGGTTGGCGCGCGTGTCGTGGATGTGCGTGGCTACGGGGAGCGGATGCCGATTGCCTCCAACAAGACCCGTGACGGCAAGGCGCGCAACCGCCGCGTCGAAATCCTGTGTATCAAGTAAAGGGGACGATGATGCTGGATATGAAAAAGATCGTCCTTGTGGCGGCCATCGGCGCGCTCTCGGGATGTGTGGGAGAGGGCGGTGGTCCTCTTGCTGCGCTCGCGGTCGCGGCTGAGGGCGGCTATGGCCGCGTTGATACCGACAAGACCCGGGATTACGGCCAGGGGGCGGATGAAGATGAGTCGCTCTCCAATCTCGTGGCGGGCATCTGGGTCGATCCTAATGGATGTGACCACTGGATCATCGATGACGGGATCGAGGGCTATCTCTCGCAACGTCTGGACAAATACGGCAAGCCCGTGTGCTCGGGCACCGCACCGCCAACCGTTGTGACCGGCCCGTTCCGCGGCGACGAGACAATCGACGATACGCTCTGATCGGAGCGGCTTCATGCCATCGCGCCGGTGCAGGAGGCTGCGCCGGCGTTTTTTGTTGCCAAATCGAGACAATGCCCGTGCAAGCCTTGCTTGAAGCCACGACATGTAGAACACTCATTCCAACGACGAGGAGAAGTGATTGAGTCTGACTACGCTGCCACCGGATGCTGCCGCCGGCCCTGCAACGGAAACCGTTCTCGAGTTTCCCGACAACATGCTGCTCATCGATTTATGCGGCGAGTTCGACAAGAATCTTGCGGAGCTTGAATCGCGCCTGGGCGTGCAGATCCTGCGCCGGGGCAATCAGCTCTCCATCATGGGGGAGGCCAGCAGCCAGGCGGATGCCGAACACGTGCTCACTGCACTCTACGAACGGCTGGAGGCCGGACGGCCCGTTGAGCCGGGGGACATCGACCGTGAGCTGCGCATGAACACCGACACCGCGCCCGAGGCGCAGCTGGAGATGTTCAAGGGCGGCCATGTCGAGATCAAGACACGCAAGAAGCTTGTGGAGCCCCGCACGGACGCTCAAAAATCCTATGTCACGGGGTTGTTTGAAAACAGTCTCGCGTTTGGCATTGGTCCTGCAGGCACTGGCAAGACCTATCTCGCGGTGGCTGTCGGTGTGAACATGTTCATCAATGGCGCGGTGGATCGGATTATCCTGTCGCGCCCCGCAGTCGAGGCGGGTGAGAAACTGGGCTATCTGCCGGGCGACATGAAGGACAAGGTCGACCCCTACATGCAGCCGCTCTATGATGCGCTGAATGACTTTTTGCCGGGCAAACAGCTGGCCAAACTGATTGAGGAGAAGCGCATAGAAATTGCGCCTTTGGCCTTCATGCGTGGGCGTACGCTGTCCAATGCCTTTGTGGTGCTCGATGAGGCGCAGAATGCAACCTCGATGCAGATGAAAATGTTTCTGACGCGGCTTGGCGAGGGGTCTCGCATGGTCATTACAGGAGACCGCACGCAGATCGATTTGCCGCGTGGCGTGCAATCAGGGCTTCGGGATGCCGAGCGGCTCTTGAAGACGATCCCGGACATCTCGTTCAACTACTTCACTGCAAAGGACGTTGTGCGCCATCCATTGGTGGCGGCGATCATCGAAGCCTACGAGGCGGATGCCGAGACGCCTTGACCGGGCCTGCCAGTGGCTCAAAGGTTGGATGCCAGACCATGCTCACGGATACGGTGATTGAAGATCCGCGTTGGGAAGCGGCCGGACTCGCGGATCTGGCGGAACGTGCGGCGCGCGCCAGCCTGTCGTTTCTACAGGTTGATACCCAGGCCCGAGAAATTGCTGTTTTGGGCTGCGACGATGCGCGGATCGCTGCGCTGAATGCGGATTTCAGGAACAAGCCAAGCGCAACCAATGTGTTGTCCTGGCCCGCGGAAGAGCTGGCCTGCGCAACCGCGGGCGGCGCTCCTGCGATGCCCCGCATGGACGAGCTGGGCGATATTGCCATTGCCTACGAGACCTGCGCGCGCGAAGCAGAAGCTGCGGGCAAGCCTCTGGCCGCCCATGCCACTCATCTCCTCGTGCATGCGACGTTGCATTTGCTGGGCTACGATCATGTGGAAGAAGCCGATGCCGCATTGATGGAAGAGCTCGAAAGCCAGATCCTGACACGCATGGGCGAGCCTGATCCCTATGCCTGAGGCAAGGTTTCCTTTGGATTTTGGCGTCATAGAGGGGCTGTGCGTGGCCGCGAGGGCACGTATCCTATCGATCGCAGCAGAAAAGCTTGGCAAAATCTTCAGAAACACCACATAGTAACCAACTTACCGGGCCTTTGCCCCACTTATTGACGGAACGATGGACGACCTCGACGGATCTTCTAAGGCGGCGCAGAGCGCGCGCGCCGAAATGGCCACCACTGACAAGGCTGGATTTTTCCAACGCATTTTTGGTGCCTTGAGCCCGGGGGAAGATACGCCCCCCGACAGCGTACGCACAACCGCTCCGGTGGCGCAGAGCATTGGCATGGCCAACCTGCGGCGCCTGCGGGTGGAAGACGTCATGATCCCCAAGGCAGATATCACAGCTGTGCCCAACACGATCACGCGGGATGATCTGGTGGATGTCTTCCGCGATTCCGGGCTGACCCGTATCCCTGTGTTCGATGGCACCTTGGACACGCCGGTTGGGTTTTTGCACCTCAAGGATTTCGCCCTCAAACATGGGTTCAACGGCAAGGGCGGACGCTTTTCGACGAAAGCCATGTTGCGCCCCTTGCTCTTTGTGCCCCCCTCAATGCCCATCGGAGTGCTGCTTGCCAAGATGCAGACCGAGCGGCGGCATATGGCCCTGGTGATTGATGAGTATGGCGGCGTCGATGGGCTTGTGACGATCGAGGATTTGATCGAGCAGGTCATTGGCGAGATCGAGGATGAACATGATCTTGAAGAAGACAAGATGTTCAGTCTCGAGAAACCGGGTTGCTATCTTGCGCGCGCAAAGACGCCGCTGGATGAATTTCAGGCCGAGATTGGCATGAACCTCACAGCGCACGATGAGGTCGACGAAGAAGAAATCGATACGCTTGGCGGCTTGGTGTTCATGCTGGCTGGCCATGTGCCCGCGCGCGGTGAGATCGTTCCGCATCCAGATGGTCCGGAATTCGAGGTGATTGATGCAGATCCCCGCCGCATCAAGCGCTTGCGCGTGCGTCTGAGCACTCCGAGCGCCCCCAGCGTGCAACAACAGCCAAAGGCAGACGCCTCAGAAGAGCCAAAAGACGACGATGCCTGAAACGACTGCCGGCCGGTTTCTCGTCCGCGCTGATCGTCTGTGTGCCTTTGGCTTCGGGGCTGTCATGGCGCTCGGGCTTGCGCCATTTGGGCTCGGCCCGCTGGCCTTTCTCGCGTTGATTGCGGCGATTTGGCTGGGCAGCAAGCCGGAAAATGCACGCCGTGCGGCGCTCTTGGGGTGGCTCACAGGCTTAGGCTATTTCGGCGCGGGTCTGCACTGGATCGTCGAGCCTTTTCTAGTCGAGCCTGCTGTCACGGGTTGGTTGGCCCCTTTTGGGCTCATCGGTCTTGCAGGCGGTTTGGCCTTGTTCTGGGCGCTGGCCTTCTGGGTTGCGCACAGGATGCGCTGCGGTGTCTTGGGGCTGGCGCTCAGCTGGGCTTTGATCGAAACCTTGCGTGGTTTTGTCCTGACGGGTTTCCCTTGGGCGCTGGTGTCTCACATCTGGTCAGGGGGGGCTGTCCTTCACTGGGGGAGTATCTTTGGCCCCTACGGTCTCACCCTCGTAACGCTGGTCTGCGCGGCGGCCCCGCTTGCCGCGTGGTCGGCATGGCGCACGACGCCTGTACCTCTGGCCGTGGGCCTCTGCGCGCTTTTCGTGCTATACGGCGGTGGCGTCTGGTTGGGGCAGGGACAGACCGAGATCCCAACTGACGCCCCTGTTCTGCGCCTCGTGCAGCCCAATGCCGCGCAGCATGAGAAATGGGATCCCGAGATGATGCCCGTTTTCTTCAACCGTATGGTGGGGTTTTCCGCGCAAACCCCCACGCCTGATCTGGTTATCTGGCCCGAGAGCGCCTTGCCGATGCTTCTGGAGGATGCCGAGGAGGCGCTGGCCTTCATAGCGGAGCAATCGGGCACGCAGGCCGCCATCGGGGTGCAACGTCGCGGCGATCATCCGACGCTCTTTTTCAACTCTCTCGTGATCTCGGATACAACCGGCAGCGTCCGCGATGTCTATGACAAGCACCATCTGGTGCCCTTCGGGGAATACATGCCGCTGCCCGGGTTCTGGCGCGCGTTGGGGATCGCGACGCTGGCGGCGCGTACGGAATTTGGCTACGCGCCGGGGCCGGGGCCGCGCGTGATGGACATTGAGGGCGTTGGCCTGGCCTTGCCGCTTATTTGCTATGAGGCTGTCTTTCCCCGCTATGGACGTGTCTCGGGGGAGCGTCCCGACTTTTTGTTGCAAGTGACCAATGACGCATGGTTCGGCGCGGCGGTGGGCCCCTGGCAGCATCTAGAGCAGGCGCGCATGCGGGCCATTGAGCAAGGATTGCCCCTTGTGCGTGTCGCCAATACCGGTGTGTCGGCTGTGATGGATCACAAGGGCCGTATCCTGGGGCAGATCGCTCTGAACACCTCGGGCTATCTCGATCATCCGCTGCCCGCGCGCGGCGCGCCGACCATCTATGCGCGGTTTGGCAACATTCCTGCCGGTATCGCCTTTTTGGTTCTTGCCCTTGTGGCAATTGGACCGGTGCGGCGCCGCTTGCATTGACCTTTAAGCAAGAGCGGCGTAGCACAAAGCATTCATTGGCCCCCACAACGGCTTCCTGACGTGGCGGGCGTCACCCCAACGGAGCAATCCATGACCAGACAGAATTATGTTTTTACCTCGGAATCCGTGTCCGAAGGTCACCCTGACAAGGTGTGTGATCGTATCTCGGATGCCGTTCTTGATGCATTCTTGGCAGAAGATCCTTTGGCGCGCGTTGCCTGTGAGACATTTGCGACGACCAACCGTGTGGTCATCGGGGGCGAAGTTGGCCTGACGGATCAGGCAAAATTGCATGAATATATGGGCCGCATCGACGAGATCGCGCGCGCCTGTATCAAAGACATTGGCTATGAGCAGGACAAGTTCCACCACGCGACCTGCGAAGTGACGAACCTGCTCCATGAGCAATCCGCCCATATCGCGCAGGGCGTCACCGGAGAGCAGGGCGACGAAGGGGCGGGCGATCAGGGCATCATGTTCGGCTATGCCACCAAGGAAACAGACGCCTTGATGCCCGCGCCGATCTACTATGCCCATGAAATCCTGCGGCGTTTGGCCGAGGTCCGCAAAAATGGCACAGAGCCAACGCTTGGCCCGGATGCGAAATCCCAGCTATCTGTTGTCTATGAGGGCGGTGAGCCCGTGGGGGTGTCCTCGATTGTGCTCTCGACGCAGCATCTTGATGCCAGCATGACGTCGGACGATGTCCGCGCCGTCGTGGAGCCCTATATCCGCGGCACACTGCCCGATGGCTGGGTTTCTGATGCCACGGAATGGCATGTGAACCCCACGGGCAAGTTTGTCATTGGTGGGCCTGATGGTGATGCGGGGCTGACCGGGCGCAAGATCATCGTGGATACCTATGGCGGTGCTGCGCCGCATGGGGGCGGCGCCTTCTCCGGCAAGGATCCCACCAAGGTGGACCGTTCAGCAGCCTACGTCTCGCGCTATCTGGCCAAGAACGTCGTGGCCGCAGGGCTTGCGGATCGTTGCACCATTCAGCTGTCTTACGCCATCGGCGTGGCCAAACCCCTGTCGATCTATGTCGACACCCATGGCACGGGAAAGGCTGCCGAAGATGCCATCGAAGCCGCGATCCCGCAGGTCATCGATCTCACACCGCGCGGCATCCGAACGCATCTGGAGTTGAACAAGCCGATCTACCAGCGCACCGCCGCCTATGGCCACTTCGGGCGTGCCCCGGAAGCTGACGGGGGCTTCAGCTGGGAACGCACCGATCTTGTGGAGGCGCTCAAAAGCGCCCTTTGATCGTGATCTGAGAGAGCGTCTCTAATGCCAGACAAAAAGGCCCCGCAATTGCGGGGCCTTTGACGTTTCAGGCGCGCCACTGCTTATTTCGCAGTGATGCGGCCGTCTGTGTAGGGTTGGTATGGCAGGTTCTCCGCGAGGTAATCCGCCACGACAAGCTCAAGACCGGGCCCGAAATCATAGGCATTCATGCCGTTGGTCTCAAACATCGAGTATCCGTCACCGCCCCCGCGCATATAGTTGTTGGACACAACCCCATAGACCTTGTCGGGGTCGATCGGCACGAAGGCCCCCCCGTCCATGACCATCACATCAGACACGCGTGACCCTGGCTCAGCCGAGGCATCGAAGGTGTATTTCATGCCCGAGACCTGCGGGAACCGGCCCGCGCCGTCCTCGATTTCGCTGACGCCATTTTCCAGAGCCGCAACCACATCCGCGCCTTTGAGCTGGAACGTGGCCAGGGTGTTCTGGAAGGGCAGGACCGTCAGGACTTCTCCCATGGTCACTTCACCGGCATCAATGGAGGCGCGCAAACCGCCGCCGTTCTGGATGGCAATCTGGATGCCCTGATCCTTGGTCCGATCCAGCATGGCATCAGCCACGAGATTTCCCATGGCGCATTCCATCGCGCGGCAGACGTCGCGGGATCCTTCGATCACATCAGCGCTCTCAGAGACGACCTTCGCTTTCAGCTCCTCAATGGGCGCGCCCATCTCGGCCACGCGGGCGAGGATCGCCGCATCGGGCTCGACAGAGGCATCCAGAATAATCGGATCGCCCGCGGCCGCCGTCACATTGCCGGCATCGTCAAACGTCACCGCAAGATGGCCCACATATTTGGAGAAGGCATAAGCCTGCGCCACCGGCACATCGCCGACCATCGTCGGGTAGGCGGGCGTGCCTTCGTCGTCATTGGACATCAGCGTGTGGCTGTGGCCGCCGATCACGACATCAATGCCCGGGACCGCTTCCGCGATGGCCAGATCCTTGCGCAGCCCGACATGGTTGAGCGCGATGATCTTGTCGACGCCCTCGGCTTGCAGCGCTTCCACATCGGCACGCAGCGCTTCGATCTCATCCTGGAAGATGACATTGGGGCCTGGCGACGAGGTCTCAACCGTGTTGGTGGCCAAAGCCGAGATGATGCCGATCTTCTGACCGCCAACCTCCAGAACCACGTGGTTCTCGACCTTGCCTTTGAGCACGTTGGAGGCAGACAGATCGAGGTTGCCCGAGATGACGGGGAAATTCACCTTGTCGATGAAGCTCGCGAGCCCTTCGGGACCGTCGTCAAATTCGTGATTACCCACGGCCATGACGTCATAGCCGATGGCGTCCATGAACTCGGCTTCCGCCGCGCCTTTGTAGGTCGTGTAGAAAAGTGATCCTTGGAAAGGGTCTCCCGCATCCAGCACAACGACATTCTCGCCCAGCTCGCCGCGCTTTTGATCGACCAGGGTCTTGATCCGCGCGACGCCACCGAAGCATTTCCCTTCCGCTTCGCCCTCTGCGTTGCAGGTGCTGTCGAAGCGGTTGATGGATTCGATACGGCTGTGGATGTCATTGGTATGCAGGATATGCAGCGTGAATTCGGCCTGCGCCGTGCTCGCCAAAAGGGCTGCAGTCGCAGTTGTGGTGAAAAGACGGATCATAACGTCCTCCTGTTGGATGTTCGCATGGCAGCGCGTCCGTGTGTGGCACGGATCTTTCATACCGGTATCAGATGCCAGAATCGCGACAAAGACAACCGTGCTGTCGCAGCGTCAGCTTCGCACTTGATGCGAAACGAAAAGCCCCGGCGGGCTTGCGCACACCGGGGCTCAAAAATTGTGCGGTCTGGTGGGATCAGCCGCCGTAGACGCCCTCATAGAGCGGCTCCAGAGACTGATGCTCAAAAAGCGACGAGACCGACGTTCCATTCCAGATATTGAGAATGGCTTGCGCGAAAATAGGCGCCGTGGGCACAACGCGGATGTTCTTCGCCGCAGTGATGGCATCGGTGGGCTCAATTGAATCGGTGATCACCAGCGACTTCATGACGGATTTTGTCACACGCTCGACCGCGGGACCGGACATGACCCCGTGCGAGATATAGGCATGGACCTCTGTCGCACCGTGCTCCATCAGAACTTCTGCTGCTTTGCAAAGCGTGCCCGCAGTGTCGCAAATGTCATCAACGATGATGCATTTCTTGCCTTTCACATCGCCGATAACAGTCATCTCCGCGATCTCACCGGGCTTTTCGCGCCGTTTGTCCACAATCGAGAGCGGCGCATTGATCCGCTTGGCCAACTCGCGCGCCCGCGCCACGCCGCCCACATCCGGCGAGACGACCATGACATCTTTCGTGTTGCCCTTGAACTGATCGAGAATATCGAGGGCAAAGACCGGCGAGGCATAAAGGTTGTCCACGGGAATATCGAAAAAGCCCTGGATCTGCGCGGCGTGCAGATCCATCGTCAGGACCCGCTCAATGCCCGCCTGCACCAGCATATTGGCCACAAGTTTGGCCGAAATCGGCGTACGTGCCTTGGAGCGGCGATCCTGCCGGGCATAGCCGAAGTAAGGGATCACAGCGGTAATCCGCGCCGCAGAGGAGCGCCGCAGCGCATCCGACATGATGCACAGCTCCATCAAGTGGTCATTCGCGGGCTTGGAGGTCGATTGCAGGATGAACATATCCTCGCCACGCACATTCTCGAACACCTCGACGAAAATCTCGCCATCGTTAAAGCGCTCGACGCGGGCATCCACGAGCCCCACGTTCATGCCGCGATGCATCGACATGCGGCGGGCAATGGAATTGCTCAGGCTGAGGTTGGAGTTTCCAGCCATCAGCTTGGGTTCGATGATTTGGGGCATGGAGCGCGTCCTTGGCAGTATGACAGAATCGTGACGTTGACACCGCTTAGCACGTGGTTACGGTGCCGCAAACATTCCCGTGAAGGAGCGTGCCAGAATGGCCCATATCGATTATTATTTCGCGACGATCTCGCCCTACACCTATCTGGCAGGGATGCGGATGGAAGAGGTCGCGGCCAAACATGGCGCGACGATCACCTACAAGCCTGTTGATCTGATCACGCTTTTCGGGCGCACAGGCGGCACACCCCCCAAAGATCGCCATATCAGCCGCCAGGAATGGCGCGCGCAGGAGCTTGTGCGTCAGGCCAAGAAGCTGGGCATGCCCTTCAATCTGAAACCCGCCCATTGGCCCACCAACATGGCGCCATCCTCTTATGCCCTGATTGCAGCGCAAAAGGCGGGCGGCGGTGATCTGGGCAAATTGGTCTTTGCCTTCACCCGCTCTTGCTGGGCCGTTGAGAAAGATATTGCGCAGGATGACGTGATCCGCGCGTGCCTCGAGGAGGCAGGCTTTGATCCGGATCTGGCAGACACTGGCATGCTGGCGGGCGCAGATGAATATGCGGCCAACCTCGAAGAGGCCGCCAATCGTGGGGTCTTCGGGGCGCCTTTCTACATCACAGACGATGATCAGCGCCTCTGGGGGCAGGACCGTATCGAGGATCTGGATTTGATCCTGTCTGGCAAGCTTTGAATGCCGCAAGGCCATTTGGCGGGGCATCCCGCCCATTGGCGGCGCTTTGGTGAAGGGCCGAGAGAAGCCCTTCTGATTCATTGCTCGCTGGCCCATGCCGGCGTGTGGCGGGGCCTCGCCGCTCACCTTTCAGATGTTGTATCCTGTACGGGCTTTGATCTGCCCGGCCACGGTCGGTCGGGCCCGTGGGTCGGGCCCGGTGATATTCAGGACGTGTCGACGCGCATGGCCGCAGCGCTTTTGCCGGAGGAGGGCCGGGTCGATCTGGTTGGCCATTCCTTTGGTGCAACGGTTGCCTTGCGTCTTGCCTTGAGCCACCCGGCGCGCATTCGCAGCCTGACATTGATCGAACCCGTGTTCTTCGCCGTAGCGTTCCGCGATGTGCCGGAGTGCAAGGCAGGCTTTCAGGCAGAACACGCGGGTTTCGAACAGGCCATGTCGCGCGGGGAACTTGAGGCCGCAGCGCGCGCATTTACTGGGATTTGGGGTGGTGCCACGGCCTGGGAGGATATCCCTCCTGCGCAACAAACGCTTAGGGCGTCGCAGATGCCTCTGATTCAGGCGGCCGAGGGGGCGTTGCACGATGACGCAGGCGGGTTACTGCAGCCGGGTCAGATCGACGCGTTGGATGTGCCCAGCTTGCTCATCGAGGGGGCGCAGAGCCCCAGGGTCATTGCCATCATTCAGGACGGTCTGGAGCGCCGTTTGCCGGATGTGACCCGTGCGCGGATTGTGGGTGCGGGCCATATGCTCCCCATCACCCATCCCGCAGAGGTGGCCGCGCCGGTCCGCGCATTGTTCGCGCGCAGCTGAACCGCTTTATTTCTTGCCGATCTTGGGTTCGGTACCCTTGAGAATGCGCTGGATATTGGCGGCGTGACGCCAATAGACGATGGCCGCAAGTGCTGCGCAGAGCACAATCGCCGCAGGCGCAAAGAGCCATGCCCAGAGGATGGATGAGGCCGCCGCCACCAGCGCCGCTGCGGACGAAATCCGCGTCAGGGCCGCGCCCGCCAACCACGACAAACAAGCCGCAATCCCAACGGGCCAGGCCAACGCCAGAAGCAGGCCAAGGAAGGTTGCGACGCCTTTGCCGCCCTTGAAGGCCAGCCAAACCGGGAAGCAATGCCCCAGAAACGCAGCCAGACCAGCCAACTGCACGGCATCCTCCGGCGCCATGAGCCGGGCCAACAGCACGGCAATCGCGCCTTTGCCGCTGTCGAGGATCAAGGTCGCGGCGGCGGCGGGTTTGTTGCCTGTGCGCAAGACATTCGTCGCGCCAATATTGCCGGAGCCAATCTGGCGCAAATCTCCGAGGCCCATCAATCGGGCAATCACGATGCCGAATGGGATAGAGCCCAGCCCGTATCCGAGAAGGGCAAAGAGCGCTAACGTGGGCAGTGCGGAGAGTAGCTCGGGCATCATCCCAAACTCCCATGCACAATGTCCCCGCCGACAAGCGTTGCGCGCACGCGGCCCTGCATGCGGGCCGTGTCAAACGGTGTGTTCTTGGACTTCGATTGCAACTTGAAACGATCAATGATCACCGGTGCATCCGGATCAAAGAAAACCAGATCAGCCGGAGCGCCTTCGGCAAGTGTCCCCCCGGGAAGCCCCAGACGTTTGGCCGGATTTGTCGACATGGCGCGGAACAATTGCGGCAGGCTCAGCGCATCGGCATGATAGAGCCTGAGCGCCGCCGGAAGCATTGTCTCCAGCGCCACAGCGCCCGCAGCCGCTTCCTCATAGGGGCGTCGTTTGCTCTCTTCGTCCTGCGGCGTATGCATGGAGGAGAGGACGTCAATCGCGCCCTCGCGCAAGGCCTCGACAATGGCCTGACGGTCCTCCTCATCGCGTAGCGGTGGCTTGACCTTGAAGAAGGTCCGGTAATCCGCCACGTCGAGCGCGTTCAGCGTCAGATGGTGGATCGACGTACCCGCGCTGATATCGAGGCCATTGGCCTTGGCGCGGGCCAAAGCGGGCAGGGCGCGTGCGGTCGTGACCTGATCGAGATGCAGCGCAACGCCGGTCATCTCGACCAGCGCAACCAGCCTGTCGAGCTCCATGCGCTCTGCCATGGGGGAGACCGCGGGCAACCCTCTGAGTGAGGCAAACTTGCCCGAGGTCGTCACGGCGCCTTTGGAGAGCATGGGTTCTTGTGGATGCGCCATGACCAGTGCGCCATGGGCCTGGGCATAGGTCAAGGCGCGGCTCAGCACTTTGGTGTTTGCGACGACGTGGTCACAATCGGTGAAGGCCACGGCGCCTGCATCCTTGAGAAAGCCGATCTCGGTCATCTCCCGGCCCGCGCGTTCCTTGGTCAACGCTGCCATGTGGTGCACGCGCACCCGTGCATCAGATTGCGCGCGGCGAGCCACGAACTCGAGGGTCTCAGGTGTGTCGATGGGGGGATCGGTGTCGGGGCGGGTGATGATTGTGGTCACACCGCCCGCAGCAGCTGCGCGCCCGGCGGAGGCGTAGCTTTCCTTGTGCCGCTCTCCCGGCTCGCAGACCTTCACCCCCAGATCGACAATCCCCGGCGCGACATGCCAGCCGCGCCCGTCGATCGTGTTCCCTTCATCCGACGGCGCGGCCGACACAGGTCCTTGCCCCGTTGCCGCGATCACCCCGTCCTCGATCCTGATCCAACCAGGCCGCACGTGGTCCGCCACCGGGTCCACCAGATGGAGATTGGTCACAATCAAGGTTGCGGGGGACGCGGTCATAGGCTGTCCTGTCAGTCGTGTCGCCTGTGTGATGCCGGGAAACGGCGCGCGGGGCAAGGTCTCTTGCGCAGCGTCAAGGGCGGTCAGCGGTCAGGACGCCACCCAAACCATCACGACCACAAGGACAAACAGAACCAGCAATGCAATCGTGGCCACACGGCCGGACATTTTCGGGTCAGACGGGTCAGACATTACAGATCCTTTTTAGAGCCAGCCAGATTTTGGTTTTGCCGCAACAGGTCACACAAGAGAGCGCTTTCGCGCAGGTTGGGCAACACCAAGGCCACGCCCTTGGCATCGTGGATGCGCAGGTTGTTGAACCAGACCGATACTCTGCGAATGTGCGACAAGTCCAGCGATTGTGGCGCCGCCCCGCTCGGGATCAAGATGAGACGCTGTTCTGTCAGCACGACCCGCGCACGGCCGCGAATGGCGGCAAAAAACAGGACGGGCAGCGCCACAAAAGCGATCTGGATCAGGACTTTCCACGAGTTGTCATTGTCATCGGACCACCCGAACAGGAGCGCGACGACAATGCCAGACCCCGTGGCAATGATCGCGGCGAGCGCTTCTGCCAGAAACCGGACCTCGCGGCTCTCCGTCATCGCCAGAACCAGAGTTTCCTCAGGGTACAGCATCACGCGTGGGGCAGCATTGCGCGGATCTCCGCAGCTGTTGATTTTGGGTCCGCCTGATACTTGATGAGGTATTTGTTCCCGTCCTGTGCAATGACCTGCACTGCGCTCAGGATTGTGCGCACCTCCGCGATCTTGCTCAGCGGCAAAACCCGGCTCGGGGCGCGCAATGCGCCATCGCTGATCTCCCAAATGACGTTGAGTTCTTCTGAGGCCATATACCAGCCGCGCAGGCCAATGGCCGCCAAAGCCCCGACCATGCCAACCCAGACATCGCCAGTTTGGAGATAGACCAGCGCCAACGTCGCACCGCCTGCGCCGATAGCCGCCATGACGAGATGATCGCGCAGATAGGTCTGCCGGTCAGCCTTGATGATCATTGCGCACCTCCAAAAACGAACCAGAGCGTTCCCCCAAGGGCCGCAACCAACATGGCGGCCACAAGCAGGGACCACAAGCTGCTCTTCTGTCGCCGGGGCGCAGGCGCGCCGCCAAGGCTGCCGCGCGCGGTTTCGGCTTTGAGTGGCACGACGGGCGTGGTGGCTTGTGCCTCCCCGAAGGTCGCGATCCAGCGCAGGGGGGCTGCGGGGCGCATGTCTACGGGGCGCTGCAAAATCGCCGCGGAACGCAGGATCATGACCGGCCCTTCCAGCGCGTCGAGTTGCCAGCGCATGGGCGTCAACTCGTCTTGCGGGATGGCATGGCCCTCCAGCAAATAAGTCTCCAGCCCCATGCCTGCGAGATCGGACGTATCGAAGATTTCCAACTGGCCCGTGTCGATCTCGGACAGCCCTAACATCGCGGCCAGTGCGCCCGGGGTCTGTGTCAGGCGCTGCGCCTCCGTCATAGGGAGATCAATGGCGAAGATACGCACGCGACCTGCTTCGCTTTCACGGATGTGCATAGGCGTCATAGGGCGTGCTCGAGGTCATTGTCGGCCGGGAGTTGGCGTGAGACGTCATGACGCTGCGCCGCGTGATTGCGTTGCAGTCGCGAACGCGGGCGCGGTGGAACGCGCCTGTGATCTTCCAGAATGCGGAGACCCCTGTGAAAAACAGAAAAAAGCGGCGAACAAACGGGCTGTGCTATTGCAGGCATAGCTTTGCCTCCGGGGCGACTTGCCTCAGGATGCTCATGTCTGGATCCAGAAGCTCTGCCCATGGATCTCGCGCGCTCATACCAGCACGCTCGCAGGCTGGGCGGAGCGATGCGCTTTGAGGTTGCGGGCCAGCAGATCCATTGCGGCCATGCGCACGGCGACCCCCATTTCGACCTGTTCCTGAATGACAGAGCGGTTGATGTCATCTGCGATATCGCCGTCAATCTCGACGCCCCGGTTCATGGGGCCGGGATGCATGACGATGGCGTCCTCCTTGGCCTGCGCCAGCTTCTCGGCGTCCAGCCCGTAGCGGTGATAATACTCGCGCTCGGAGGGGATGAAGCCACCATCCATGCGCTCTTTCTGAAGCCGCAGCATCATCACCACGTCCACATCCTTGAGCCCTTCGTGCATGTCGTGGAACACCTCGACGCCGAATTCGCTGATGCCGGACGGCAGAAGCGTCGGCGGGCCAATCAACCGGACCCGGTTTTCCATTTTGCCCAACAGCAGCATATTGGACCGCGCGACACGGGAATGGGCAATGTCGCCGCAGATCGCGATGCTCAAGCGGTGCAACCGCCCCTTGGCGCGGCGGATCGTCAACGCATCGAGCAGCGCCTGTGTGGGGTGTTCGTGTTTGCCATCGCCCGCGTTGAGAACGGCGCATTTGACCTTTTGGGCCAGAAGATCCGCAGCGCCAGAGCTCGGATGCCGCACGACGAGCAGATCGGGCTGCATGGCATTCAGAGTGAGCGCTGTATCAATGAGCGTCTCCCCCTTTTTCACACTGGATGATGCCATGCCCATGTTCATCACATCCGCACCCAACCGCATGCCCGCGAGCTCGAAACTGGCCTGCGTGCGCGTGGAGTTCTCAAAAAACATATTGATTTGGGTCAGCCCCGCGAGCGCGTCCGAATGTTTGGCGGCGGAGCGATTGAGCCGCACGTAGTCTTCCGCCAGATCAAGCAGCGTGGTGATCTCTGTGGGGTGCAGATGCTCGATCCCCAGAAGGTGGCGTTGGGTGAAGGTCATGGGCGGCTCCCTTTGGGCGCGGTTATAGGCCGGAGGTCCGGGTTCTTCAACGTTTGGTGCGGGAGGCTTTAGGCGGGATCTGCGTATTTGGGGCCAGAAGAAACAGGGGCCGTTTTCCTCCCGGCGCGGGCGCGCTATGGTGCTGGTGATGGATTGGCACGAACATATCGCGTTGCGCGCGGCGCTGGAGTGGCAAGTGGAGCTGGGCGTAGTGGATGCTGTGGGCGAGACGCCTGTGGATCGCTATGCTGAGCCACCTGTGAAACCTGCGTCGGCGAATAAGGCGGCGGGTCCTGCAGTGGTTCCTCCGGCCGCCGCACCTGTCGCGGAGGTAGATGCTGTGGCGGAGGCCGTGGCTGCAGCGGCTGCGGCGCAGGATCTGCCGGATTTGCAGGCGCGGCTGGCGGCCTTTGATCATTGCGAGCTCAAACGGGGAGCGCGCAATTTGGTGTTCAGTGATGGTGTGGCGGGTGCGCGGGTCATGATTATTGGCGAAGCGCCCGGACGCGACGAAGATCGCGAGGGCCGGCCTTTTGTTGGGCGCGCGGGGCAATTGCTGGACCGGATGCTGGCTGCAATTGATCTGTCGCGTGACAGCTCTGTTTACATCACGAATGTCTTGCCGTGGCGCCCGCCGCAAAACCGCGACCCGACCGCGGAGGAGATCGCGATGATGCGCCCGTTCGTGGCCCGGCATGTCGCCTTGGCCAAGCCGGATCTTGTGCTCTTGATGGGCAATATTTCCTGCGACGCGGGCCTTATGAAACGTGGCATTACCAGGTTGCGGGGGCAGTGGACGGAAAGCTACGGCGTGCCGGCCTTGCCCATGTTTCACCCCGCCTACCTCTTGCGCAACCCGCGGGCCAAGCGGGACGCCTGGGCGGATTTGCTCAGTTTGAAACACCATCTGGAGGCCGGATCATGAGCCGCATCGACGAAAGCCTTGATTTCATTGCCATTCGCATTGCCGTTTTGACAGTAAGCGATACCCGCGATCTCTCCGAGGATCGCTCCGGCGACACGCTCGTGAAGCGGATCGAGGGGGCGGGCCATAGGGTCGCTGACAGAAAAATCCTGCGCGATGAACGGGCCGAAATCGCAGATCAGCTGCGCGCCTGGTGCGCCGATCCGGAGATTGACGTGGTGATCTCGACGGGCGGCACGGGCCTCACGGGCCGCGACGTGACCGTGGAGGCGCATCGCGATGTCTACGAGAAGGAGATTGATGCCTTCGGGACGATCTTCACCATTATCTCCATGAAGAAAATCGGTACATCGGCGGTCCAGTCCCGTGCGACCGGTGGCGTGGCGAACGGGACGTATCTGTTTGCATTGCCTGGCAGTCCCGGAGCGTGCAAGGACGCCTGGGACGAGATCCTGAGCCTTCAGCTCGATTATCGGCATCGCCCGTGCAATTTCGTCGAGATTTTACCGCGCCTCGACGAACATGTGCGACGGAAATAGTGCGCTTGTGCGTAAGATCTTTCTGACACCTTTGTGACCGGGTGCTTGGCATCGTGCCGTTCCGGGTTACATCTGAGGTAAGTTGAGCGAGGCCTGCCCAAGATGCGTTTTCTACGTCAAAGTCTGACTGGATTGTTTCTGCTATCCCTGACCCTGGGCCTGTTTCTATGGGCCGGAACCATCGTTTGGGACGCGGTGCAGGAGCGTATGGCGCAAGAGCCGCGCACGCCACCGGCGCGCGAACGGGTGTTTGCTGTCAATGTTGTTGAGGCCGATCCAACGTCGGTAACGCCGATTTTGACAGCCTTTGGCGAGGTGCAATCCCGGCGCACGCTGGAAATTCGGGCGTCTGCGGCGGGGCAGGTTGTTGAATTGTCTGAGAATTTCGAGGACGGGGCGCATGTTGAGGCTGGGCAGGTATTGGCGCGGATCGATCCAGCCAATGCCGAAGATGCCGTGGCGCGGGCGCGCACGGATTTGCAGGACGCGCAGGCAGAGCAGGCGCAGGCGACAGCCGCGCTGATCCTCGCGCAGGATGAATTGGCCGCAGCCCAAGAACAGGTTGTCTTGCGCCAGCGTGCGTTTGACCGCCAAAACGACCTCTCGGAGCGGGGCGTCGGGACGGCTACAGCGGTTGAGACCGCCGAGCTGGCCGCCTCCAGCGCGCGTCAGGCTGTGTTGACGCGCAGGCAGGCTCTGGCAACCGCCGAGGCGCGCTTGAGCCAGGCGGCGACGCAACTTGAGCGCATGCGCATCACGTTGTCAGAAGCAGAGCGGCAATTGGCGGACACCACCATCCGGGCACGGTTTGCCGGTACGTTGAGCGACGTAGCGGTCGTCGAGGGCGGGCTTGTCTCCAACAATGAACGTCTGGCGCGGCTGGTGGATCCGCTGTCGCTGGAAGTAGCCTTTCGGGTCTCCATTGAAGCCTATGCGAGATTGCTCGATGAGACCGGCCAATTGCGCCGGGCCAAGGCGCGCGTGAAACTTGATGTGCTGGGTGTTGATCTGGTGAGCGATGCGACGCTGGTGCGCGATAGTGCCGCCGTTGGTGAGGGACAAACCGGGCGGCTGATTTTCGCGCGTCTTGATACGCCGCGGGGCCTCAAACCGGGGGATTTCGTCACGGTTGAGATCGAAGAGACGCCGTTGGACAATGTCGTCCGGCTGCCGTCCTTGGCGGTCAATGCAGCGGGCGATGTGTTGGTGATCGGCTCCGATGAGCGTCTGGAGACGATGCGGGTCAACGTATTGCGTCGTCAGGGCAATGATGTGCTGGTGCGCGCACGCGGGCTCTCAGGCCGCGCGGTTGTCGCTGAGCGCACCCCACTTCTGGGGGATGGGATCAAGGTCCGTGCGCTCAATCCCGGGGCGGCCCCTGAGATGGACGAACCCGAATTGCTTGAGCTCTCAGAGGAACGGCGCGCGAAGATCCGCGCCTTTGTCGAAGCCAATAACAGGATGCCATCGGAGGCCAAGGCGCGCATCCTCGGGCAGCTGGAGCAGCCCAAGGTCCCGGCGCGGATGGTCGCGCGGATCGAATCCCGCATGGGGGGCTGATCCATGATGCGGGCCACCAGCGCAAAGACTGCAGACCTGTTTTCCTATTTCACGCGCCACAAGACGCTGGCCAATATCGTCATGGTGCTCATGGTCGTCGCGGGTCTGATGGCCATGCCCAACATGCGCGCGCAGTTCTTTCCCGATATCATCGTTGATGATGTGACCGTAAGCGTCGCGTGGGAGGGCGCGGGGGCTGAAGATGTCGATGCGGCGATCGTGCAGGTGCTGGAACCTGCGCTTCTGGCGGTCGAAGGGGTCGAAAGCTCTTCGGCGACGAGCCGGGAAGGCCGTGCTTCCATTGAGCTGGAGTTTGATCCCGGTTGGGACATGGCGCGCGCGGCCGACGATGTGCAATCGGCGGTGGATCAGATCACGACCCTGCCCGATGCCGCAGAAGATCCGACGGTGCGCCGCGGCGCCTGGCGCGACAGGGTCACGGATGTCGTGATCACCGGGCCTGTCGGCGTTGACCAGCTGGCGCGCTTTGCCGACGAATTCGTCGTGCGGCTCTTTGCGGAAGGCGTCACGCGGACGACCATCCGGGGCATTGCCGCGCCGGAGACTCTCGTGGAAGTGCCCTCCATTGCCTTGATCCGCCATGACATCACCATGTCCGAGATAGCGGAGGCCATTGCGGCGGAGGTCAGCGCAGATCCCGCAGGTGATGTTTCGGGGGCGTCTGCGCGGGTGCGCACTGGCGTTGAAAAACGTTCGGCTGATCAGATTGCGGCCATCGTCCTGCGCTCCAATGATGACGGCTCCAAACTCACGATTGGCGATGTCGCTCAAATCCGCGTCGAGGGGATTGACCGTGAGCGCAGCTATTTCGTGGGCAGCAACCCGGCCATTTCCATCCGCGTCGACCGCGCAGATCAGGGCGATGCCATTGGCATCCAGCGACAGGTGGAAGAGGTGGCCGCCCGGTTCAGCGCGACGCTGCCGGAAGGCACAGAGGTTGAGCTTATCAGAACCCGGGCGGAGTATATCACCGGACGTTTGAATATTCTGCTCGACAATGGCCTCGTGGGCCTTGGCCTTGTGGTAACGCTGCTGTTTCTGTTCCTGAACGCGCGCACGGCGTTTTGGGTCGCCGCGGGCATTCCGGTGGCCATGCTGGCGGCTGTGGGTCTGATGTATGCCTTTGGCATTACGATCAACATGATCTCGCTGTTTGCATTGATCATCACGCTGGGCATTGTGGTCGATGATGCGATTGTGGTGGGCGAGCATGCCGATTTCCGACATCGCACTTTGGGCGAGGACCCCTACACGGCCGCCGCCAATGCTGCGCGGCGTATGTCTATGCCCGTCTTTGCCGCGACGCTGACCACGATCATCGCCTTCTTCGGCCTCGTCATTATCGGCGGTCGCTTTGGCGATCTCATCCGCGACATTCCTTTCACGGTCATCGTTGTGTTGATGGCGAGCCTGGTGGAGTGCTTCCTGATCCTGCCGCATCACATGGCGCAGGCCCTCAAATATCAGGCCAAGGCCCATTGGTTTGATCTGCCCTCCCGGGTTGTGAACCAGGGGTTTGAATGGGTCCGCGAGTCGATCTTCCGCCCGTTTATCGCGGGCGTCATCTGGGCGCGCTATGCCGTCATTGCGGGGGTCACGGTGCTTCTGGCCACGCAAGCGGCCCTGTTCATACAAGGCGATGTGCAATGGCGCTTTTTCAATGCGCCGGAACGGACCTCCGTGACGGGCAATTTTGCCATGGCGCCGGGTGCCACGCGCGACGACACGCTGGAGATGATGCGCGAGATGCAGCGCGTCACCGAAGAGCTGGCCGCGCAATATGAGGAACGCTACGGGCGCAACCCGCTGGATTACGTTATCTCCGAGATTGGCGGCAATGCCGGGCGCGGGCTGGCGGGTACCGATACCAAGGATGCCGATCAGCTTGGCGGAATTTCCATCGAGTTGATTGACGCGGATTTGCGGCCTTATTCCTCCTTTGCCTTTGTGGGCGAGTTGCAGGATGCGGTACGCCGTCATCCGCTCGTCGAGACGATTTCGTTCCGCGGCTGGCGTTCGGGCCCCGGGGGCGATGCTCTCAATGTTCAGTTCTTTGGTGCCTCTGCCGAGACCCTCAAAGGCGCATCCGAGGACCTCAAACGCGCCTTGGCGCAATTCCCCGAAGTCTCAGCTGTGGAAGACAACCTGGCTTATGACAAGGAAGAGCTGATCCTCGAGCTGACCCCGCAGGGGCAGGCCCTTGGCTTTACAATTGACGCTCTGGGCCGTGTGCTGCGCAACCGACTGGCGGGGATCGAAGCGGCGACCTATCCGGATGGTCCGCGCTCTGCGAGTATTCGGGTCGAGCTGCCGCAAGGTGAGTTGACCGCCGATTTTCTGGAGCGCACTCAAATGCGCACAGCCTCTGGCGCTTACGTGCCGCTGGCCGATATCGTCAGCGTGGAGCGCCGCACTGGCTTCTCTACCATACGGCGCGAGAATGGCATTCGCATCGTCTCGGTCACCGGTGACATCTCGCAAGATGATGCCGCGCGCGCGACATTGCTCACGCAATCGCTCGAAGAGGAGATCCTGCCGCGCATTTCCGAGGAGCGGCAGGTGGAATATGTTCTCGCCGGTCTGTCTGAGCAGGAAGACACGTTCCTCAGCGATGCCCGTACCGGTCTCACGCTCGTCTTGCTGGGCATCTACATCGTTCTGGCATGGGTCTTTGCCAGTTGGACACGCCCGCTGGTGGTCATGTCGATCATTCCTTTTGGTCTTGTCGGTACGATCTACGGCCATGCGCAATGGGAGGTGCCGCTCTCGATGTTCACGGTCGTGGGGCTCTTGGGCATGACGGGGATCATCATCAACGATTCCATCGTGTTGATCACGACCATTGATGAAAAAGCCCGCGACAGAGGCATTTTCCCCGCCATCATAGACGGGGCAACGGATCGGTTGCGGCCTGTCCTTCTGACCACGCTGACAACGGTTCTGGGTCTCGCACCGTTGCTTTACGAGCAATCCTCGCAGGCGCAATTCCTCAAGCCCACGGTCATCACGCTTGTGTATGGTCTTGGCTTTGGCATGGTGCTGGTCTTGCTGGTCGTCCCGGCGCTTGTCGCTATTCAGGCCGATTGCGGACGGTTGATCGCAACGTTGCGGCGCGGGCTTGGCTTCCGTGCGGGGCGTGTGCGCCTGCTGCTAGGTGCGGCCAGTGTCGCGATGCTTGGCTGGCTGGGCGCCACTTTGGGAAGCTTTGTTGTGACAGGCAGCCTGCCACGCGCGCTCACATCACACCTGCCGCTGACGATGGACAGCTTCAGCACAGTGTTTGCGCTCTACGCCGCTGGCATGGTTGCGATCTGTTTGGTGGTCTACATGATCGCCGGTCTCTCGCTGGCCATCGCGCGCCGGGCTCACTCTGTGGCACAGCCTTGAATGTCGACGGCCTCGCCGTCGGCGATCACCGTGATCCGCAAATCGTCCTGCGTCACGGTAAAACCCTGACGCTCGGTATGTGACAGCTCGGTCTCCGCGATCAATACATCGCCTTCCCACCAGCTGCGCGGCTCAGCCACCCAGATGTAGGGGTCAGAGGCTTCAACAACGACTTCCTCGCGCCCGGCCATCTGGGGCAGGGTGATCTCCGCCCGCAGCCCCATGCCATACTGGACCGGGCCCATGAAGCAATCGACCTGTGCCACACCGGCTTCAGACGCGCTGTAGGGCGTGTCCAGAATGGCCGCGACTATGCGGGCGTCTGAGGCCCCATCCGGGGGCAGGGTGGCCTCAAAGGTCAGCGACGCCGGCACGCAGACATCGCTGCAGATCCCCATATCGATGGTCCCCGCCAGAGAGACCGTGTCGCCGTCGGCTTCTGGCGTGATTTCAAGCGGCAGGATCAACTCGCGCTGATAGCCGACCGTGCGCATCCCGCTCACGTTGAAGACATGCGGGGTGGGCCAGATGGGCCGCATCGTACTGAGGTTCTCACTGCCCTCGGTCCGAAAGCGCGGAGGTATCCCGGCATCTCCCGGTGCGCGCCAGAAGGTCTTCCAACCCGGCGCAAGTGTGATGCGCAAGGCCGCCATATGCGTGCCGTCGGCGTCCCGCCAGCCGGGCAGGACTTCGGCATGCACCATATCGTTATCCACCTGCGCAAAAGCAGGCAGAGCCATAGACAGCGCCAGCGCGGCGCAGGGGAGAACTCGTGACGTCATACCCTCCATTTGGCCCAACATCCGCTGAAATCCAAGTCACGAGGCAGCGAGGGTTGCGTGAACGTGGCGCACAGCCCATGATCAGACGGAAATGTGACCCGCAAAACGCGTTTGAAGGAGGCCAGAGCATCCCCTTGGAGACGACCCACAGTGATCTGACCGGGCAGTGCCTCATTGCCATGCCGGGCATGGGCGATCCGCGCTTCGCCCATGCTGTCGTCTATATGTGCGCACATTCCGATGAAGGCGCGATGGGGTTGATCATCAACAAACCCAACGATGAGCTGCGTCTGGGTGATCTGCTGGCGCAGCTGGAGCTTGCGCACAACGAGACCCATGCCTCCCGCGCGGTCTATTTCGGCGGCCCTGTGGAAACGGGTCGCGGCTTTGTCCTGCATACGCCGGATTACCGCTCCCCGGTGGCCACGCTCGAAGTCACCGAGACCATGAGCATGACAGCCACACTCGATGTTCTTGAGGAACTGGGCGCGGGCAAGGGTCCTGAGCGTTTCGTCATGGCACTGGGCTATAGCGGCTGGGGGCCGGGGCAGCTGGAAAGCGAAATTGCCGAAAACGGCTGGCTGACCTGCCCGACGGATCACGCACTGGTGTTTGACACGCCTGATACCGCCAAGTGGGAAACCGCGCTGGAGCGTATCGGTGTGCCCGCTCTCGCGCTCTCGGCGGAGGCGGGCCACGCCTGATCAACCGCCGTCGCCCAGCGAAGTCATGCGGGAACCATCGTGCCTTGCAAGACAGCCACATCGGTCACGGTGCCGTCGTCGGCGATGTTTTGCACCACTGAGGAAACAACCACCAAACGCCGCCCCGCTTTGATGACATGGCCCGTCGCACGCAGAATGGGTCCCTTGGCCGGGGCCAGCAGATTGATCTTGATCTCCGCTGTGAGAACATCGCTGCCCTCTGGCAAAAGAGACATCGCGGAATAGCCAGCCGCACTGTCGCCAATGGCGAAGGTCAGCCCGGCATGGGCAAAGCCATGTTGTTGTTTTGTGCTGCCCTGCAGTGCGGCTTCAATGACAACTTGCCCATCTTCAATGGAGACAAGGCGCGCGCCCAGGGTGTCCATGAGGGTCTGGCGCGCAAAACTCTCTTCGATCGCGTGTTTTTTCTCCGGTGTCATCGCTTGCCTCCCTGCGCCAGACGCGCCGCCGTGCCGGCGCGCGCATGGGGTGGGCCAAACCCCGGTTTGCTCCGCGGCATGGGCACGGCAAAGGCCGTCTGGCCAGTGACAATTGCCTGCGCATCGTCGCGCATCAAGGCGCATAATTCGTCAGCATCCGAGCGCAATCCGCCAGTATAGGTGCCAAAGGCCGGCAGGATCACGCGCGCGTCATCCCGCAGAAAGCAGGGCCGCGTGATCGTGCGCGCGCGGGTGCGCACCGGCGCTTTGGGATGATAGTGCCCCGAGATTTCTCCGGTGGCCCCGGGCTCTGCGATATGGCGAAAAACCACATCATGCAGGCGCAATTCCGCCACGTGCTCCCCGCCCAGATCAACGGGGCCTGGATCATGGTTGCCCTCCGCCCAGATCCAGCGGCGCCCGGCTTGCAGCCGCAAAATCCAGTCGCGCGCGCCGGCGCCGAGATCTGTGGAGGCCTGGAGATCATCGAAACTGTCTCCGAGGCACAGAACAATCGCGGGCCTCGTGGCATCAACCTCCGTCTCCAGCCGTTGCAACGTGTCCTGCACGTCATAGGGGGGAAGCTGAACGCCCCAGCGCCGTGCCGCCCGTGATGACTTGCCAAGATGCAGATCCGACACGCACAGAAGGCTCTCCGCGGGCCAGAACAATGCGCCGCTGGGACGCGCTTCAAAGCGGTGGCCGCAAAAGGAGAAGGCATGGGTGGTCATGTTTTGTTCTATGCGGAATTCGCGGCGCGACGCAAGGACTTGATGGCTGCGTCCCGCGCGTTAGGTCCGCCTGCATGACACAACACATCCTGATTATCGGCGCCTCCGGCGGGATCGGCCGGGCCTTGGTGGCCGCACATCGCGCGCGCGCGGACGCCGTGACGGAATTATCCCGCTCAAGCAATGGCTTGGACCTCACGGAGCAGGTTTCCGTGGATGCCCATCTGGGCGCGCTGGAGGGGCCTTTTGACCGCGTGATCGTGGCCACCGGCGCGCTGGAGATCGCGGGCGCGGAGCCCGAGAAGTCCATCAAATCGGTGACGGCGCAGGCCATGGCCGCGCAATTTGCCCTCAATACCATTGGGCCCGCCCTGTGTTTGCGTCATGCGGCCCGGCTGTTGCCGCGCAAAAGCCCATCGGTCTGGGCCACGCTCTCTGCGCGGGTCGGCTCTATTGGGGATAATCGTCTGGGCGGCTGGACGTCCTATCGCGCGGCGAAGGCGGCAGTCAATCAGGTGGTGCGCTGCGCCGCCATTGAACTGGCCCGCAGCCACAAACAAGCGGCCATCGTGAGCCTGCATCCAGGCACTGTCGCCACGCCGTTTACGCAGAAGTACCTTAGCCGTCACCCCTCTGTGCCGCCGGAAGAGGCCGCGGGTAACTTGTTGAGCGTGATGGATAATCTGGACGCCGCGCAATCCGGCCGCTTCTTTGACTGGCAGGGCGAGGAGGTGGCGTGGTGAGCCGGTTGGTTTTGGTTCTGGGAGATCAGTTGACCCCGAATGTCGCTGCGTTGAAAGCGGCTGACAAAGAAAAAGACACGGTCGTCATGGCCGAGGTCATGGCGGAGGCGAGCTATGTCCGCCACCACCCGAAGAAGATTGCCTATCTCTTTGCCGCCATGCGGAAATTTGCGCACGCACTGCGTGAGGACGGTTGGAACGTACTCTACACCGAGCTGGATGACACAAAAAACACAGGCTCCATTGTGGGGGAATTGATCCGCCGCTCCGACGAGCTGGGCGCGCGCGAGGTTTTATCCACAGAACCGGGAGAGTGGCGTCTTATCAAAGCGTTGCAGGACGCACCTCTGAAGATAAGTCTCCTCGAGGACGACCGGTTCATCGCGACACATGCGGAATTCGAGGCTTGGGCCGAGGGCCGGAAGCAGCTTCGCATGGAGTATTTCTACCGCGACATGCGGCGCAAGACAGGGCTGTTGATGGCCGGAGACAAACCCGCCGGAGACAAGTGGAATTTCGATCATGAAAACCGCAAGCCGGCGCCTGAAGATGTGAGCTTTTCCGGGCCCTTACGCTTTGAACCTGATGCAATCACCCAAGAGGTTCTGGACCTTGTGGAGGCCCGCTTTGGCTCCAATTTTGGCAGCGTGACACCCTTCTGGTTTGCCACGACGAGAGAGGAGGCGCTGCAGGCTCTGGAGCACTTCATCGCGCAGGCGCTGCCCAAGTTTGGCGCCTATCAGGACGCGATGCTCAACGACAATCGCTTTCTCTACCACGCAATCATCTCGCCTTACCTGAACGCCGGTTTGCTCACGCCCCTTGAGATCTGCCAAGCCGCTGAAAAGGCGTATGAAAATGGCGATGCGCCGATCAATGCCGTGGAAGGGTTCATCCGCCAGATCATCGGCTGGCGCGAGTATGTGCGGGGCATTTATTTCCTTGAAGGCCCTGACTACCCACAGCGTAACACGCTGAATCACAAAAGAAAATTGCCTGACCTCTACTGGGGTGGGGCGACGAAAATGAATTGTCTGGCCAAATCAGTAGAGCAAACGCGGGAAGAGGCCTATGCCCACCATATTCAGCGCCTGATGGTCACGGGCAATTTCGGGTTGATTGCGGGGGTGCATCCGACCGAGCTGCATGAATGGTATCTCGAGGTCTATGCCGATGCCTACGAATGGGTCGAGGCGCCCAATACGGTGGGCATGTCGCAGTTTGCCGACGGCGGCATCATCGCGTCAAAACCTTATGTGTCTTCAGGGGCTTACATCAATCGGATGTCCGATTATTGCAAGCATTGCCACTACAAGGTCGCGCAGAAAACGGGGGAGAAGGCGTGCCCGTTCAACCTGCTCTACTGGCATTTTCTGGACCGTCACAGAGATCGTTTCGAAGGCAATCCGCGCATGGGCAACATGTACCGCACCTGGGACAGGATGGACAAAGACCGCCGCGAAACCGTTCTGCAAGAGGCGGAGCTTGCCCTCGAAAAACTGGATAAAGGCGATCTTTGACGAGGGTATTTGTACGATTTAGGCTCCAAATCGAACAAATTGGGTGTTGCGCTGCATCGCGGCGCGCGCGGTCGGTCCGCAACGGCGGAAATCATGGGCCGCGCGGACTTAACGGCATGCCAAAACAGGCGGAGGAATGACCAGATGATCCGATGGATGACCCAGCTTGTGACGGCCTTTGCGCTGGTCTGTCCCGCGGTGGCCCAGGCGCAGGAGGACATGCGCAGCGCGCCGGTGCGGTTTGCGCCCGGGGCCAACGCGGCAGACATCACCGCGCGGATCACCGGACGCCAGAGCGTGCTCTACACGATCGGCGCCGAGGCCGGGCAGGAGCTGCAAGCGCGGCTTACAGCCAGCAACACCGCCACCTACTTCAACCTCTACGCCCCGGGCACGGGGCCGGGCGATCAGGCGCTGCTCAACAGCCAATTCACCGGGCGCGGCATGCCGGAGATCAACAGCGCGGAGATCACGCTTGCGCTCTCGGGCACCTACACGATCCACGTCTACCAGATGCGCAATGCCGCGCGGCGGGGTGATGTGTCGGACTATACGCTGAGCGTGTCTGTGACCGGCGCGCTGGGGGAGGTGGTGCAGGGCGACGTGGCTGATGGTCTGCAAGGGGGGCCGGATTTCTGGCAGGTGGCCACGCGCAATGGCGGACCGCTCAACCTGCGCGCGGAGCCCTCAACGGGCGCCAAGGTGGTGACAGTGCTGGAGCAGGGTCGCAGCCTGCGCAACCTCGGTTGCCGCATGGCCGAGGCGCGGCGCTGGTGTCGTGTGGCGACACTGGCCGATCCGGGGTTCGAAGGCTGGGCTGCAGGGGATTTCTTGGTGGAGGGCGCGCCTTAAGAAGAATTGCCCCGTACAAAGCGCAACCTATGCTGGAATTATGTGGTGTTTCCATTTTGGAGACAGTGTGTCGCCATAAAGCCCAACCCGCAGGGCAATCGAGACAGTTTGATTTTTTACGTTTTTTTACATGGGCATGGCGCAACGCGAGGCGCATGTAATTGACATGTTTGTCAGTGGAAGCCCTTGCCCTGGCGCCGATTTCCTGATGCGCTTCTTGCGACCCAGAACTGTTTAATCCTATCTCTGCCGTAGGGGAAATTCGCCATGGAGCTATTGGCTCGATATACTGGACATTGACCGACACAACTCTGCAGATTGAAACAAAGGGAATGGGACATTCGATCATGAAGATTTCGACGACCTTATCCGCCGCCATGGTTTTGGCGCTCTTAGCGAATTCGGCACAAGCAGCAATTGTAACGATTTTCCCCGTGCGCGACACTTTTGAAAACACGGTCCCGGTGAAGTTGTTCTACGAAGGTTTCGAAGATGTTACGGACGATGTCAGCTTTGGTGGCGGGTCGGTAACCGTTGGCGAAGTTACGCTACGTGGGGACTCGCAAGACAGCTTATACAACCAAGTCGACGTGGTCCCTTTCCGGCCTGAAGTGAACGTCGATGGGTCTAATGCTGCAAGCTTCTTTGTGTCGCCTACTCAAGGCGCATCGATCACAATGGCTAATCCGGTCACCTATTGGGGCGCCGATTTTCGCAACTTTAATGTCGACAGCGAAAGCACAGCAATAGTCATAAATGGCGAAAAGCTGGTTAATATTGGTTTTTTGCAATCCCTCGCCTTTATCGGTGTTGAATCTGACACGCCATTCACGCGCATCGATTTCGTCGGAATTACCGAAAACGCGTTTGGCATCGACAATATAACTTATGGTTTTGCAGCCCCTGTCCCGCTGCCTGCGGGCGGCCTGCTGCTTCTGACCGGCCTGGCCGGTGTTGCAGCGATGCGGCGCAAGTCGAAGCGCTGATCTGAACGGTCTTTCGAGACGGTAAAACACATGGGCCCGGCGGTGCGATGGCGCGGCCGGGCTTTTTGCTGCCTGCGGAGGGGGCTATTCCGTGGCAGTGCTTGTTTCGCGGGCCAGCGCGCCGTTGACCCATTCGCCCGCCGCTTCTTCGCCCGTGGCGTAGCGCATCGTGCCGGGCCCTTGTCTGCGTCCGGCGCGGAAATTGCCCTCATAGACATCGCCATTGGCATAGGTCGCGGTGCCTTGCCCGGAAATCTCGCCGTTTTCCCAGGCGCCGAGGTATTTGAACCCGTCGGGCATGGCGATCTCGCCTTGTCCGTGGCGCTGGCCATTCAGGAAATCTCCGGTGTAGATCGTCCCGTCGGGGTAAGTCGCGGTGCCTTTGCCGTGGCGCTGGCCGTCCTGCCATTCGCCCTCGTAGCGGTAGCCATCGGCATAGGTCATCACGCCAAAGCCATGGTTGCGCGCGTTCTGAAAGCCGCCTTCATAGGTGATCCCGTTGGGGTAGGTGGCCCGGCCCTGGCCCTGGATTACGCCGTTTTCCCATTGGCCCTCATAGGTCGCGCCATCGGGGTAGGTGATATTGCCCACGCCATGGGCCAGATCGCCCAGAAATTCGCCGACATAGATCGAGCCGTCCGGGTAGGTCACCGTGCCGTTGCCCTCGATCTTGCCTTCGAGCCAGTCGCCCTCGTAGCGATAGCCGTCCTGCCCTGAGAAGATGCCGCGGCCGTGGCGTTTGTCATTGGCGAACTGGCCCTCGTAGACATCGCCATTGGCATAGGTCACGCGGCCCTCACCCTGACGGCGGCCATCGACCAATTGCCCTTCGTAGACATCGCCATTGGTCTGGGTGAGCTTGCCTGCGCCGTTGATCTGACCCTCGCGCCAGAGCCCCTCATAGACCATCCCGTCCGGCATGGTCAGCGTGCCTTCGCCCTCGCGCTTGCCCTCTTTGACGCGGCCCTCGTAAACCGAGCCATCGGGATAGGCGACGGTGGCGATGCCGTCCTTCACGCCATTGACCCAATCACCGTTGTAATTGTAGCCGCCCGGGCTTGTCATCGTGCCGCGCCCGTGGTGCATCGCATTGCGAAAGCCGCCCTCGTAGCGCACGCCATTGGCATAAAGCGCGGTGCCTTGCCCGGTGATCTGGCCTTCGACCCATGTGCCCTCATAGGTGCCGCCATCAGCGAAGATGATCTTGCCGACGCCCTCGGGCTTGCCCTTGGCAAACTCGCCCTCATAGACTGACCCATTGGGGAACCGCGCCACGCCGCGCCCCTTTATTTCGCCCTCGACCCACTCGCCGGTATATTCATAGCCATTGGGCAGCCGATACGTGCCGGTGCCGTGCTGCAGGCCGTCCTTGAACGTGCCTTCATAGACGCCGCCATCGTCATATTGCTTGGTGAGAACTTGCCCATCCTGCGCGAATGCGCCCGCCGCACTGAATGCCACGAGGATGGCCGTGGCCCCTGCGATACGAAGAGACGATGTCATGTGCGGATCAGCCCTTTTCCACTTTGGAAGAGAGGGTAAAGCCTTGTGCCCGCGCAGACAATGCGATTCGGGCGCTTGGGGCGGGCGGCTGCGCATCTCTGCCACCCGTCGCGCCGCATGGGCTTCCCCTCGCGCGCAGGTCTGCTAAGTGGTGCTCCGAAGAGACGACAGCCGCCCGAGATGCGGCATGACACAAGGCTCAGGGCATATGACGGACAGCTTCCGTATCACATTGGCGCAACTCAACCCCACCGTCGGGGATTTGACCGGCAACGCCGCCAAGGCGCGCGCGGTCTGGGAGACGGCCAAGGCGCAGGGCAGTGATCTCGTCGCGCTGCCCGAGATGTTTATTGCCGGCTATAACGCGCAGGATCTCGTCATGAAGCCCGCCTTCCACCGCGCCGCGCTGGCGGAGGTCGAGGCGCTGGCCGCAGCTTGCGCGGAGGGGCCAGCCCTTGCGATTGGCGGGCCGCTCGCGGAAGACGGCAAGCTCTACAACGCCTATTTCATCTGCAAGGGCGGGCGCATCGTGTCGCGGCAACTCAAGCACAACCTGCCCAACGAGACCGTCTTCGACGAGGTCCGTATCTTCGATAGCGGCCCCCTCGGCGGGCCCTATGCGGTGGGCAATACGCGCATCGGCTCACCTATTTGTGAAGATGCGTGGCATCCGGATGTGGCTGAAACGCTGGAGGAGAGCGGCGCTGAATTCCTGCTCGTGCCCAATGGCTCGCCCTATTATCGCAACAAGTTCGACACCCGGCTCAACCATATGGTGGCCCGCGTGGTCGAGACGGGCTTGCCGCTGATCTATCTAAATATGGTCGGCGGTCAGGATGATCAGGTGTTTGACGGTGGCTCTTTCGGGCTCAATCCCGGCGGCGAGCTTGCGTTCAAACGACCTGCCTTTGACGAGGATGTGCATCAGATCACGCTGACGCGCGGGCCCGAGGGGTGGCGCATTGCGCCTGATGAGGTGGTCGCCCATCCCGATGAATGGGAGCAGGATTACCGCGTCATGGTGCAATCCTTGCGCGATTACATGGCCAAGACGGGGTTCAGGAAAGTGCTCTTGGGCATGTCGGGCGGCGTCGATTCCGCGCTGGTCTGCACGATTGCGGCAGATGCGCTGGGCGCGGACAATGTGCGCGCCGTGATGCTGCCCTCGGAATATACCTCGCCCGAGAGCCTTGAGGACGCGAAGGCCTGCGCTGAAAGCTTGGGCGTGCGCTATGATTTCCTACCCATTTCCGGTCCGCGCGCGGCCGTGACCGAGGCCTTGGCGCCGCTCTTTGAGGGGACAGAGGAGGGGCTCACGGAGGAAAATATCCAGTCCCGCCTGCGCGGTCTGCTGCTCATGGCGCTCTCCAACAAATTTGGCGAAATGCTTCTGACGACCGGTAACAAGAGCGAGGTTGCCGTGGGCTATGCCACGATTTATGGCGATATGTCAGGCGGTTACAATCCGATCAAGGATCTCTACAAGACCCGCGTCTTCGAGACCTGCCGCTGGCGCAATGCGAACCACAGGCCGTGGATGCGCGCGCCCGAGGGCGTCGTGATCCCTGAGCGCATCATCACCAAACCGCCCTCCGCCGAGCTGCGCGAGGATCAAAAAGACAGCGACAGCCTGCCCGATTATCCTGAACTCGATGCAATTTTAGACATTCTCGTGGACCGCGATGGATCGATTGCCGATTGCGTTGCAGCAGGCTTCGAGCGGGAGGTGGCCCGGAAGGTCGAGCATCTGATTTATATCAGTGAATACAAGCGCTTCCAGTCTGCGCCGGGGGCGCGGCTGACCAAAGGCGCCTTCTGGCTGGACCGCCGCTATCCCATCGTGAACCGCTGGCGCGATCCGTCCTGACGATACGAAATGTAAAGCCTTGAGCCCTAGCACCCCACCCAACTGGAAATTCCAGAAGGGATGGTTTGGTGTCGAAGATGCGATTTCTGGCATGGTTCTTGCTTGGGCTGCAATTGGCGATTGGTTTGGCGTTGGCGGGGCCGCAATCCCTTCTCGTGACGGAACAGGAGCGCAAGGCGCTGTTTGATATGGAACGTGGGCAGAATGCGGGCCTTGTGCAGGCCTCCGCGCCTGCGGGGTCGCTCTTTTTTGGCTCCAACGCAGGCTCGCTCTTTGCGCCGGTGGAGCGGCGGTCGTCCTCCGTGCCGGGTCTGAGCGCGCCGATCACGGGGCCGGGCAAAGGCATGGGCGTGGCTGGTCTGCGCGATCTGATTGCCAAGGCGGAGGCGGGCAAGAGTGGCTATGACGCGGTGCAATACGGTGCACGCATCAAACCCAGCAAAGCACCGACGGACATGACCATTGCCGAGATTTATCACTGGATCGACGTCACCCCGCGCCAGCCCCATGCCATTGGCCGTTACCAGTTCATCCCGCCAACGCTGCGCCGTCTGGTCAAACGCGCGCATCTGCCTGCGACGACGCGCTTCAGCCCCGCTGTGCAGGATCAGCTGGCCGATCTCTTGCTGGCCGATGCAGGGCTCAGCCGGTTTCTCACAGGTGAGCTTGATCAGACGGGCTTCATGAACAACATCGCCAAGATCTGGGCCGGGCTGCCCAATGAGACGGGCAAGTCGCATTATCACGGCTATGCGGGCAACAAGGCGGTGATCTCCTGGGAATATTTCCACCGCGAGATGACGCGTATGTTCCCCGATGCGCGGCGGCGCAGCTAGTCTCTGGAGACCGGGCCGCGGCTCACTCCCACCAACGGTCGATTTCGGCAATATCGTCGTCGGACCAGCCAAAGTGATGCGCCAGTTCATGGACGTAGACATGGGCCACAAGCGTGCTGAGGGACACATTCCCCCGCGCGCGCCATTCCGCCAGAATTGGCGCGCGAAACAGCCAGATCACGTCAGGGCCTTCCGGGACATCAAAGACGGACTTCTCGGTCAGCGGAATGCCGTCATAGAGGCCCGTGAGCAGCATCGGATCGTCCAGACCAATCGCGGCCAGCATCGCCTCGCTGGGCCGGTCCTCGATGCGCAACACAACCTGCGCGGCTGCGGGCGCAAACGCCTCCGGGAGCCCGGCGCGGGCGCTCTCCGCCATGGTGTAGAAGGCAGCGATATCTGGGCTATCCGTCATGGCGCCACCTTGCCCAAGCGTAGGTGTGATGAAAAGGGGGTGACAGCGCGGGTGGCTTGGCTCAAATTCACCCCATGCCCGGACCGCCCCCCACAGAATTTCACTCCGACACCACATTGCCTGATCGTGTGGATGTCGCCATCATCGGTGGCGGGATCATTGGCTGCGCCACCGCGTTGGAGCTGGCCGAACGCGGCTTCTCCGTTGCGCTCTTTGAGAAGGGCGTGATCGCAGGCGAGCAATCGGGGCGCAATTGGGGATGGGTGCGCATCGCGATGCGCGATCCGCGTGAATTGCCCCTGATGATGGAGGCCATGCGCGGCTGGGAAAGCTACGCTGAGAGGTTGGCCCATCCCACGGGCTTTCACCGCTGCGGCATCCTGTTTTCCTATCAAAACGAGCAAGCGGGCGCGCGCTATGCGGATTGGTTGCGCAATCTCGAACCCTACCAGACGCCCGCGCGCATTCTTGAGCGCCACGCTCTGCGGGAGCTTCTGGGCGATGTGCAGCTGGACGCGGACGGCGCGCTCTACACGCCGGAGGATGCCCGCGCCGAGCCGCAGCTGGCCGCGCCCGCCATTGCCGAGGGCGCGCGTGCGCAGGGCGCGCGGCTCTTTACGGGCTGCGCTGTGCGCGTGGTCGAGCACAGCGCGGGCCGGGTGAGCGCGGTTGTCACAGAGCGTGGCCGCGTCGCCTGTGACCAGGTGGTTCTGGCAGCGGGCGCGTGGTCGCGGCTCTTTGCGGGCAATCTGGGCATCGACATCCCGCAGCTGAAAGTGCTGAATTCGGTGTTGCGCACCTCGCCTGTGCGCGGTGGCCCGGAGACGAGCCTTTGGGCCAAGGGCCTGGCCTGGCGCAAGCGGCGCGATGGCGGCTATACTCTGGCAGATGGCGGATCGAACCTGCACGGGATTACGCCAGACAGTTTCCGCCTCCTGCGCCGTTTTTTGCCGTCATGGCGCGCCAATGCGGGCGATGTCACGCCCCGGCTCGATGACAGATTTCTCACCGAGCTGCGCACGCCCCGACACTGGTCAGGCCGGGAGCAAACCGTTTTTGAGCAAGACCGGGCGCTCGATCCAAGTCCCGCCGCGGCCCGCATGCGCAAGGTCTGGGCCAAGGCGCAAGCGGCAATCCCGGCGCTGGAGCGCGCGCAGATTGTGCAATCCTGGGGTGGGTTGATCGACGTGACGCCTGATGCGATCCCCGTCATCGGTCCGGTCGACAGCCATGACGGCCTCTTCGTCGCGACGGGCTTTTCCGGCCATGGGTTTGGCATCGGGCCGGGGGCGGGGCGCTTGATGGCCGATCTCGTCACCGGGCGCGCGCCTGTCGTGGACCCGACGCCCTTTCGCCTCAGCCGTTTCAGCGATGGCAGCCCGTTGCTCCTGGATGACGCGTTTTAGGCGCGTGTCTTTGCCCGGCTCCGCACCTTTGGCGCAGCCGGGCGCATGTCTCAGAGAGAAAGCTGGTAGCTCATCGGCTCATAGGCAAAGCTGCCGCCGCGATTGGCGACATAGCCCACCGCCGGGAAGGGCATGTGGTAGCCGATAAACGGCATCTTCTCTGCGGCCAGCATCCCCAGCAGGCGCTTGCGCGTCGCTGCTGCTGCCGCCTTGTCGCGGTCAAAGCGCACTTCCCAATCCGGATAGGCCAGAGACCAGACGTAGTGATTGGCGAAATCCGCCGCGATCAGGAGCTGTTGGCCGCCGCTGTCGAGCAGATAGGCCATGTGGCCCGGCGTATGGCCGAACGCATCCATGGCTTCCACGCCGGAGGTCACGGCGTCGCCGGGATTGATCATGGAGAACTTCTCGGCCAGCGGCTTGACCATCTGGTCGAAACGATCGCCGCTGCTGTTGTCAAATTCCACCGCGCCAATGACGTAGGAGGCATTGCCGAACGTCTCCGCGCCTTCATTCATCAGCCCGCCGATGTGATCGCCGTGGCTGTGGGTGATGACAACATGGGTGATCTGATCGGTGCTATAGCCTGCGGCCTCGAGCGCAGCAGTCGTGCCAGCGGCATTCAGCCCTGTGTCAAACAGGATGAGCGCGGAGCCGGTGTTCACGACGGTGGGCGTGAAGTAAAACCGCGCCTTGTCTGAGGGAATGCCCGCGGCGTCAGACGCCTCCTGAAACTCTTCCGCGCTTACATTCATGCCGAAGATCGTCTGCATCTCATCGCGCACGGCGGAGCCTGCAAGCAGCGTCGTGACCTCGAACTCGCCCAGTTTGACCCGGCGAAACTCCGGCAGGTTTGCGCCCAGCATGGGCGCCTGGGCCTGTGCGGACATGGACAAGAGTGGCGTTGCCGCGACCCCCGCCAGCGCCGCGCGGCGCGACATTTTCAATTGCGACATGGGTCACCTCCTTTGATATGATGGGATCAGGTAGGGCGACTTTAAGACTTGTCCTGCACAAGCGTCCGCACAAGGATGTGAGCCATGACCAATAAAACCATGCCCACGCCCATCCCCGTGGCTGATTTTCTGGCCCAGGTCGCGCCGGAGCGGCGGCGCGACGAGGGGCTGAAACTGGATGAGATCTTTCGCGAGGTGACGGGCTTTGAGCCGCAAATGTGGGGCGAGAGCATCGTCGGCTACGGGCGCTACGCGTATCGCTATGCCAGCGGGCGGGAAGGCAGTTTTCTGGCCACGGGGTTCAGCCCGCGAAAGGCGCGGCATTCGATCTACATCATGCCCGGCTACAGCGATTTGGGCGGGCTTCTGGACAAGCTCGGCAAATACAAGGCGGGCGCGGCCTGTCTTTACATCAACAAGCTTGCGGATATCGACGAGCGTGTCCTGCGCCGGATCATCAAGCAGGGGTTGTCTGAGCTCAAACGGCAATGGCCCGTCAGCCCGACTTAGAGGCGTGTGCGCGCCTGGCCATTCTGGACAATCGCTCTGCGCTGTGACAAGGCCCGTGGCAACAGGAGAGACCCATGACCACCACCCGTTTTGCCCCGTCCCCCACTGGCTATATCCACGTCGGCAACCTGCGCACGGCGCTCTTCAATTACCTGATCGCGCGCAAGGCGAGCGGCACGTTCATCCTGCGGATTGACGATACCGATGCCGAGCGTTCCAAGCAGGAATATACCGACGCGATCATGCAGGACCTCGAATGGCTGGGCCTCACATGGGACAAGGTGGAATACCAATCCAAGCGGCTCGAGCGGTATGAGGCGGCGGCGGATGCCTTGCGCGAAAAGGGCCGGTTCTATGAGGCCTTCGAGACGCCCGTCGAGCTGGATCTGAAGCGCAAGAAGCAGTTGAACATGGGCAAGCCGCCTGTCTATGACCGCGCGGCGCTTGAGATGAGCGATGCCGAACGGGAGGCCTTGCGGGCCGAGCGCGGGCAAGGGGTCTGGCGCTTCAAGCTGGATCACACGCGCATCGCCTGGGAGGATGGTATCCTTGGCGCGCTGTCCATTGATGCGGCATCGGTTTCCGATCCGGTTTTGATCCGGCAGGACGGGCAGATGCTCTATACGCTGGCCTCGGTCGTGGATGATACCGAGATGGGGGTCACCCATGTGGTGCGCGGCTCCGATCACGTGACCAACACGGCGACGCAAATCCAGATCATCGAGGCTCTGGGCGGAACAGCCCCCAGCTTCGCGCATCATTCCCTGCTGACCGGGCCACAGGGCGAGGCGCTGTCCAAGCGGCTGGGCACGCTGGCGCTGCGCGATCTGCGCGAACGCGGGGTCGCGCCGGAGGCGCTGCTGTCGCTCATGGCGCGGCTGGGCTCATCCCAGCCGGTGGAGCTGCGCACCTCGCTTGACGAGATCGCCGAGGGTTTCAGCCTCGACCAGTTCGGCTCAGCGCCCACGAAGTTTGATGAAAACGATCTCTTCCCGCTGACGGCCCGGCATCTGCACGGCCTGCCGCTGGAGGCTGTCGCCGACAAGATCGCAGCCCTGGGTGTGCCCGATGCGCTGGCCGCGCCGTTTTGGGATGTGACGCGGGAGAATATCACAGTGCTGGCGGATCTGGAGGGCTGGTGGGATCTGTGCCGGAACGGCGCGGAGCCTGTGATTGACGCCGAAGACGCGGATTTCGTGGCGCAAGCTATGACGATGCTGCCAGAGGGGCCTTTTGATGCGGGCACCTGGAGCGCCTGGACGGCGGAGGTCAAGGCCGCGACCGGGCGCAAGGGGCGCGGACTTTTCATGCCTCTGCGCAAGGCGCTCACCGGAATGTCCCACGGCCCGGATATGGGCGATCTGATGCCTTTGTTGCAGGTGGTCCGCGCGCGGGGCTGATAGCGTTCCGCGCAAAATACCTTGATTTTCGCCGTGCCCGGCGGGGATAGTGACGCACCAGTTTGGAGGCAGTGCCATGAGCAAACCAGCGGGCACGGCCCCTTCCGGCGCAGGCGGAGCGCAGGCCAAATTCCTCTCGGGCAATCTGTTTCGCCATGTGTCTGTCATGTCGCTCACTGCTTCGGTGGGCTTGATGGCGGTCTTTCTCGTCGATTTTATCGACATGGTTTTCATCTCGATGCTGGGCAAGGCGGAGCTGGCGGCGGCCATAGGCTATGCGGGCGCGATCTTGTTTTTCACCACGTCTTTCGGGATTGGTATGGCGATTGCGGCGGGCGCTCTGGTCGCCCGGGCTTTGGGCGCGGGCGAAGTTGAGGAGGCGCGCGCCAAGGCCAGTCATGCGCTTGTCTGGGGTATGATTTTCGGCGCGATTTTCGCGGCTGTGGTCTGGGTCAATCTGGGCCCATTGGTGCGGCTTTTGGGGGCCGAGGGTGAGACGGAGGCGCTGGCGGTCTCGTATTTGCAGATCATCGTGCCCACCCTGCCGTTTTTGCTCGTGGGCATGATGGGGGGCGCGATCCTGCGGGCCCATGGCGCGGCGCGCGCGGCGATGATGGCCACGATTTACGGCGGGCTTGTCAATGCGGTGCTCGATCCGATCCTGATCTTTGGGCTGAACCTTGAGCTGACGGGCGCGGCTCTGGCCTCGGTCGCGGCTCGGCTGACCATTGCGGCCACGGCGCTACGGCCGATTTTCAAGAGCTATGGCGGGCTGATTGCGCCCCGGGTTCTGGGGCTTTTCGGCGATCTGCGGGTGATCCTCGCGATTGCCGTGCCTGCCATTCTCACTCAGCTGGCCACACCCATCGGGCAGGCCTATGTCACACGCGCCATGGCGGAATATGGCGAGGAGGCCGTCGCGGGCATGGCCATAGTGGGCCGATTGACGCCGCTGGCCTTCGGGGTGATCTTTGCGCTCTCGGGTGCTGTGGGGCCGATCATCGGGCAGAACGCAGGCGCGCAACGGGCCGACCGTGTGCAGGCGGCGTTCCGGGCCTCGCTGCTCTTTACCGCGCTTGTCGTGCTGTTCATGTCGGCCTTGCTGTTTGTGCTGCGCGAACCGATCGTGGCGATCTTCGGAGCGGAAGGTGTCACGCGGGAGCTCGTCTTTCTGTTTTGCGGCCCGCTGGCGCTGGTGTTCTTTTTCAACGGCGCGCTCTTTGTCTCGAACGCGGCGTTCAACAATCTGGGCCATCCGTTTTATTCCACCGCGACCAATTGGGGGCGCCATACCATCGGCACGGTGCCGTTTGTCATGCTGGGCGCCTGGGCGCTGGGGGCGCCCGGGGTTTTGATCGGGCAGGCCGTGGGCGGCGTCGTCTTCGGGGGTTTGGCGGTCTGGATGGCCATGCGGATCACAGCGCAGCCGCTGGTTCTGGACGACAAACCCGCCTTTGCAGGCCACCGGCGGTTGACCCAGCTCTTCAATGCCCGCCGCTAGATCCGCGTGATCCCCACCGTATCAAGCAAGCCGTCGATATGCGCCGCCTGGTGCGGGCTCAGCGGTTGGGCGCGGGGGTAGCGCGGGTTGTCCCGGTCTTGCAGAACCGGCGCGTGCCATCCGTCGGTTGTCTCCAGAAAATGCGTGAGACCCGCCGCGCCAAAGACCTGTTCATAGCCCGTCAGCACCGTGTCGAGATAGCTTTGCAGCACCGGATGCGCCGGGGTCGGGGCGAAATGCGCGCCCTCGGCAATGGCATAGACCGCGATATCTCCGCCGGGCGTTGCGCCGCTCACGCTCTCGGTCACCATGACACGCGCATAGGCCCATTCGCGCGCATCAAGTGCAGCCCAATCATCGGCAGGCACATCGGCGACGACGCCCCGAATGGCGCTGCCCGGCGCGCGCACCGCCGTCAGAAAAGCCACGTCGCGATGGGGCGTATGCCGCCAGGCCCGGCGCCACCCCTGCAAGGTCGCGGGGCGCACATTGGTGAACGAATGGGTCCGGGCATGCACCAGAGAGCCATATCCAAAGAAATGATGTGCGCTCATCTGCTACAGGGGCCTGTTGATATATGTCATGTTTCTAAGTCACCTTTTGGTTTACGGTCTGTGCCCAGGGTCCAGGATTGGTGCCTGAAATCAGACCAGCGCGAGGGTATTTCAATGCGGGTCACGAAGCGAACGAACATTGCCATGCGGGTCTTGATGTACTGCGCGGCCAACAAGGACAGGCTTGTCACCAAGTCAGAAATCGCCGAGCGCTGCAATGCGTCGGAAAACCATTTGGCACAAGTCGTCAATCAATTGGGGCAGCTGGGCTATCTGGCAACGCATCGGGGCCGCAATGGTGGTCTGGAGCTGGGCCGGGCTGCCGCTGCGATCCGAATTGGTGAGGTTTTCCGGGCACTTGAAGCCCCTGTGCCTATTGCCGAATGCTTTGCGGATGTCGACAATACCTGTCCGCTGACAGCCCATTGCCGCCTGCGCGTGGCGCTCAGGGATGCGGCGGAAAGCTTTTATGCGCATCTCGATGAGATCACGCTGGATGCGCTCTTGTGCGATAACGCGCCTCTTGAGGCGCTGCTGACACCGGTGAGCTGCACGCGCTAAACGGGGCTTGCCCGAACGGTATGCTCTGGCATACATCTTGTGTATCTCAGATGGGAGAATCGGTGCGACGCGCCGGTGCCGAAGGAGCAACCGCCCCGGAAACTCTCAGGCCCAACGGACCATTTGAGACACAACAGACTCTGGAGAGAGGCGCGACATTCGCGCCCGCCGAAGGGATAACGATCTCAGGCGAAAAGACAGAGGGGGCATCTGAGGCGCGCCAAATCAGGCTGCGCATGGGTGCCGGACGGTTTCATTCCAATGACCTCCGGAGATGACGGAGGGTCCGCGCATGGCGGAGACAGATAACGCGAATAGCGGTGATCTCAGGCGCACGCCCCTGCATGGGTTGCATGTGGAGCTGGGCGCGAAGATGGTGCCTTTCGCGGGCTATGAGATGCCGGTGAGCTATCCGCTGGGTGTCCTCAAGGAGCATCTGCATTGCCGCGCGCAGGCCGGGCTTTTTGACGTGAGCCACATGGGGCAGGTCGTGCTGCGCGCGCGGGACCCGGAGGTGGCAAAGCTGGCGCTGGAGCGGCTTATCCCGCAAGATGTGCTTGGCCTGCCCGAGGGGCGGCAGCGCTACGGATTTTTCACCAACGATGCCGGCGGGATCGAGGATGATCTGATGTTTGCCAATCGCGGCGATCATCTCTTCCTCGTGGTCAATGCGGCCTGCAAGGAGGCCGATATCGCGCGGCTGCGCGCGGCGCTGGAGCCTGAGGTGACAATCAAGGAGATCACCACCCGCGCGCTGATTGCGTTGCAGGGGCCTGCGGCGGAGGCTGTACTCGCCGCCCATCATCCCGATTTTGCCGCCATGCGGTTTATGGAGGTGGCGACCCTGCCGCTGGGCGGTGCGGAGTGCTGGGTCTCACGCTCAGGCTATACGGGCGAGGATGGCTTTGAGATTTCCGTGCCCGAGGCTGCGGCGGAAGACGTGGCGCGCGCGCTTTTGGCGGATGAGCGGGTAGAGGCTATCGGTTTGGGCGCGCGGGATTCCCTGCGGCTGGAGGCGGGGCTGTGCCTTTATGGCCATGACATTGACAGCGCCACCAGTCCGGTTGCCGCCAATCTGACATGGGCCATGCAGAAGGTCCGCCGCCCCGGCGGCGCGCGGGCGGGCGGGTATCCGGGCGCGGAGCAAATCGCGGGCGAATTGGCCGAGAGCACAGCCATGGCGCGCGTCGGATTGCGCCCCGGCGGACGGGCGCCCATCCGCGAAGGCGTGGCACTTTTTGCCAGTGAGGCTGCGTCAGAGCCAGTGGGCCATGTGACCTCGGGAGGCTTTGGGCCCAGTGTTCAGGGGCCTGTGGCCATGGGCTATGTCGCGCGGGCGCTGGCCCAGCCGGGCCGCCCGATCTGGGCAGAGCTGCGCGGCAAGCGCGTCGCTGTAGAGATCGTCAACCTGCCCTTCGTGGCAGCCAATTTCAAACGATGAGGGATCAGATGAAATATACCGAAGAACATGAATGGCTTGCGGTGGAGGGGGAGATTGTGACCGTGGGGATCACGGCCCATGCCGCCGAACAGCTGGGCGATGTGGTCTTTGTAGAGATGCCCGAAGAAGGCACGACCGTGAGCAAGGACGATGAGATCGTCGTGATCGAAAGCGTCAAGGCGGCCTCGGATATCCTCGCGCCGATTGATGGCGAAATCGTCGAAGTCAACGCTGCGCTGGAAGATGAACCCGGCAAAGTCAATGACGACCCCGAGGGCGAGGCGTGGTTCTTCAAGATCAAGGCCTCCGATCTTTCTCAGGTCGAGGCGTACATGGATGAGGCGGCCTACAAGGCGTTTATCGCCTGAGCGACGCGATTGGCCGGGGTAGGGGGCTCTGCCTGCAGGTTTGTTTAGTGGGGGGCTCTGCCCGCAGGTTTTTTTAGCGGGGGGCTCTGCCCCCCGGGCCTCGCGGCCCTCCCCCCGAGGTATTTGAGGACAAAAGAAGCACGGGACCTGCGCGATCCCTGGCGTGAGGAGACATATCATGGCGTTTCAACCGACCGAGTATTTGCCTTATGATTTTGCCAACAGGCGGCATATCGGGCCTTCTCCTGCGGAGATGGAGGCGATGCTGGCCGAGCTAGAGGTGGGCTCGCTGGAGGACCTGATTGCCCAGACGGTGCCTGAGAGCATTCGTGCGAAGGCGCTTTTGAGTTTTGGGCGCGGCATGTCGGAGCGCGGGGTGTTGCATCACCTGCGGCAGGTGGCGGGCAAGAACAAGGTGCTCTCCTCGCTCATCGGGCAGGGCTATCACGGGACGATGACGCCGCCTGCGATCCAGCGCAACATCCTTGAGAATCCGGCCTGGTATACGGCCTATACGCCCTATCAGCCGGAGATTTCGCAGGGGCGCTTGGAGGCCTTGCTGAATTTCCAGACCATGGTCTGCGATCTCACGGGGCTGGAGGTGGCCAATGCCTCGCTTCTCGATGAGGCGACGGCTTGCGCCGAGGCGATGACCATGGCGCAGCGGGTTTCGAAATCCAAGGCCAGGGGCTTCTTTGTCGATCGTGATTGCCATCCGCAGAACATCGCCGTGATGCAGACCCGCGCCGCGCCTTTGGGGATTGAGGTGATCGTGGGCAAGCCGGAGGATCTGGAGCCGGAGGCGGTGTTTGGCGCGATTTTCCAGTATCCGGGGACGTACGGCCATGTGCGCGATTTCACGCCGCAGATGGAGGCTTTGCATGGGGCCCGCGCGATTGGGATCGTTTCCGCCGATCCGATGGCGCTCACGCTGCTCAAGGAGCCGGGCGCGATGGGGGCCGATATTGCCGTGGGCTCGACCCAGCGCTTCGGCGTGCCCATGGGCTATGGCGGGCCGCATGCGGCTTATATGGCCTGTCGTGATGCGCTCAAACGGGCGATGCCGGGGCGGATTGTCGGCGTGTCTGTCGACAGCCATGGCAACCGGGCCTATCGGCTCAGCTTGCAGACGCGTGAGCAGCATATCCGGCGCGAGAAGGCGACCTCCAATGTCTGCACCGCGCAGGCTCTGTTGGCGGTCATGGCCTCGATGTATGCGGTCTTTCATGGGCCCGAGGGGCTCAAGGCGATTGCGCAGCGCATCCATCGCAAGACGGTGCGGCTGGCCGAAGGGCTGGAGGAGGCAGGGTTCCGCGTCGATCCCAAGGATTACTTCGACACGATCACGGTCGATGTCGGGCTGTTGCAGGCAGGCGTTTTGCAGGCGGCGGTGCAGCAGGGCGTCAACCTGCGGCGCGTGGGCGAGACGCGGGTGGGCATTTCGCTTGATGAGGTGACGCGGCCCGAGACGGTCGAGAAAGTCTGGCGCGCCTTTGGTCTCGTGAAATCCTATGATGCCAGCGCCGAGCGCTATCACCTGCCCGATGCCATGGTGCGCACGAGCGATTACCTGACCCATCCGGTGTTTCACATGAACCGGGCCGAGACGGAGATGATGCGCTACATGCGGCGGCTGGCGGACCGGGATCTGGCGCTCGACCGGGCGATGATCCCGCTGGGGTCCTGCACGATGAAGCTCAATTCTGCCGCCGAGATGATGCCCGTCAGCTGGCGCGAGTTTGCCCATATGCACCCTTACGTCCCCGCCGATCAGGCGGAGGGCTATGCGGAGATGATCGGCGATCTCTCGGCCAAGCTTTGCGAGGTCACGGGCTATGATGCGATCTCGATGCAGCCCAATTCCGGCGCACAGGGCGAATATGCCGGGCTTTTGACCATCGCCGCCTATCACCGCAGCCGCGGCGAGGGCGCGCGCAATATCTGTCTCATCCCGATGAACGCCCATGGCACGAACCCCGCCAGCGCGCAGATGGTCGGCTGGAAGGTTGTGCCCGTGGCCTGCGATGCGCGGGGCGACATTGATGTGGAGGATTTCCGCGCCAAGGCGGAGGCGGCAGGCGATGCGCTGGCGGGCACGATGATCACCTATCCGTCGACCCATGGGGTTTTTGAGGAGACGGTGGTTGAGGTCTGCGAGATCACCCATGCCCATGGCGGGCAGGTCTATATCGACGGGGCCAATATGAACGCCATGGTCGGGCTGTCGCGCCCCGGGGATCTGGGCGGCGATGTGAGCCATCTCAACCTGCACAAGACCTTCTGTATTCCCCATGGCGGGGGTGGGCCCGGGATGGGGCCGATTGGAGTGAAATCCCATCTGGTGGCGCATCTGCCCGGCCATCCGCTCTCAGACGAGGGGCCGGGGCCGGTTTCTGCCGCGCCCTATGGCTCGCCCTCGCTTCTGCCGATCTCCTGGGCCTATTGCCTGATGATGGGCGGCGAGGGGCTGACGCAGGCGACGCGGGTCGCGATCCTGAATGCGAACTACATCGCGAAGCGCTTGGAGGGGGCTTATGACGTGCTCTATCGTGGCGGCAATGGCTGGGTCGCTCATGAGTGCATTCTCGACACGCGGCCCTTTGCGGAAAGTGCCGGCGTCACGGTCGATGATATTGCCAAGCGCTTGATGGATGCGGGCTTTCACGCGCCGACCATGTCCTGGCCCGTGGCGGGGACGCTGATGATCGAGCCCACCGAGAGCGAGACCAAGGCCGAGCTGGACCGGTTCTGCGATGCGATGCTGGCCATTCGCGAGGAGATCCGCGAGATCGAGGAGGGGCGGATTGACCGGGAGGTGAACCCGCTCAAGATGGCGCCGCATACGATGGAAGATCTCGTGCGCGAGTGGGACAGGCCCTACAGCCGCGAGGCGGGCTGTTTTCCGGCAGGCGCCTTCCGGGTGGACAAGTATTGGCCGCCGGTGAACCGGGTGGATAATGCCTATGGCGATCGCAATCTGGTCTGCATCTGTCCGCCGATGGAGGAGTATCAGGAGGCAGCGGAGTAGGGGGCTCGGCAGGGGTCGTGACGCCTATTCTGTGAACCCAGCCCGGTACGCGGTGAAGCCGCAGGGCAAAACCAGCCCGTCCCTCGGGCTGGTTTTTGGGTCGCCGTGAGAGCGACCGATGTCTGGTGCTCGAATTTGGCCAACATAAAATGCCTTGGAAGGGGTGTTGCAACCACCACCCCAGGAGCTGGTTTTGCCCTGTTTGGAGGGTCGATTGCTCCAGCTCGGTCCGCGCGCGATGTATAAGGCCAGTTACGAACTTGCCTTAACCCGTCTTGGAGTTCTGAAAGACCCAGCCCGGTACGCGGCGGAGCCGCAGGGCAAAGCCAGCCCCTCCCACGGGCTGGCTTTTGGGTTGCGGTAAGCGCAACCTTCGTCTGATGCGTGGATTTGGCCTACATAAGGTACATTGGAAAAAGTGTTGCAAGCGCCACCCCAGGGGCTGGCTTTGCCCTGATTGGATTGGCTCGCTCAGCGTGGTGTCTTGCTGCGCGGGGGCATGGGCACGGAAGCGCCAAGATATTCAAGCGCTACTGTGCCGCGCATCACCCCAGGGGCTGGTTTTGCCCCGCGCTCAGCCCTTGGCCTTGGCGAAGACCTGATCGATCATCGCCTGTGTGCCGCGCGAGAATTCCAGGGGGCAGGGGTAGGCCACCCCGTCCAACACTGACGCGTTGAACGCCTCACCTTGCAACACATATTGGTTCACGCCCGGCCAGCGCCATGAGGTGACTTCCAGCCCCGGCCGGTGCAGCTCGACGCGCGCGGTGTCAAACACCCCGGCATTGAAGGGCGCGGTCAGACGGATCAGGCCATGGGTGCCGTGGATATTGACCTCCTGACGCGGCAGCATGCGCATGGAGTTCACGGCGGAGAAATGGAACGAGGGAAACCGCGCGGTGATCTGGGACCAGACATCGACATCATTCTCCCAACGCACCTCGGCCGAGAGGATCTCCTCAGGCTCTTCGCCCGTGACAAAGCGCGCGGTGCCGTAGGTATAGACGCCTATGTCAGGGATCGCACCGCCGCCGGTCTCGGGGCGGTTGCGGATATTGCCGCCATCTTCGGCATTGTTGTAGCTGAAGACGCTGTCGATCTGGACCAGCTCGCCAACCTCGCCCGCTTGCAACAGATCGCGCGCCTTGTGCCATTGCGGGTGATGCACGACCATATAGGCCTCTGCGGCCACCAGCCCGGTTGCGTCGCGCTTGACGATGACCGGGTCAAAACCTGCGGCCTCCATCGCGAGGGGCTTTTCGACGAGCACATGTTTGCCCGCCTCCAACGCCTTGAGGCTCCATTCGATATGCAGGTGATTGGGCAGGGGGATGTAGACGGCGTCGATGCTGTCAGAGGCCAGCAGGGCATCATAGCTGTCAAAGATCTCCAGCCCGGGGGCGAGCTCAATAAAGGGTTTGGCCTTGTCAGCACTGGAGGTGGCCAGCGCCGCGAGGCTCCCGCGCGCGGCGCGGTGCAGCGCCGGGGCCATATGCTGTCTGGCAAAATTCGCGGCGCCCAGAATGCCCCATCTGACGTGATCCATGGCTGTCCTCTCCCCTTTTTTGTGCGCTTACCCAAGCGCGTTTAGGGGGGGAATTCAAGGGGCTGGGCGGGTCAGCGGTCGGCATTGCCAGACTCTCAGATGCAGCGTAAGGTTCAGAACGTAAGTAATTTTATGCGTATTAAACCAACAGGGGAGTATTCCTATGTCTTTATCCAAAACATGTGCCGCCAGCGTGATCGCGCTTGCCTGTGCATCCGGGGCGCATGCGGCCACGTTTGATCTCACCGGTGATGATATCACCATGCAGCGATTGGTCGAAGTCGATGGCAGTGTGCTCTCGGAAGTATCGACGGATGCAACCGTGAGCGGCGCGGTCGAATTTGATTGCAATATTGTCCCAGAGCCCTGCGGCTTCGGCTCTGGGGGTGTTCTTTTCTCCGTCGATCTGACCGCAACGCAGATCATCATGGCCTATGATGGCGCGCCAAACTCTAGCATTGGCTTCTCTCAGTTTACCGGGACAGACACGTTTAACGGTTTCAACTTCACCGGGCTGGATTTCGGCATGCCGATCACAGGCGTCGCCGTCACGGGCACCGAGACAACAGGCACGCCCGTGGTAAGTTTCACGGCCAATTCCGTGTCAATTGACATGAGCGGCTCCGGTATTAGTGGCGGCGGGTCCTTCATATTCGACATATCCGGGACCGTGGCCCCTGTGCCTTTGCCTGCCGCCCTGCCGCTTGCGGCTGGTGGGCTGCTGGCGTTGTTCGGGCTGGGCTACCGTCGCAAACAGCGCGCGTGAGGGTCTAACCCAGATGCAAAGAAGGCCTCGGAGACATCTCCGGGGCCTTCGTTTTGTTGTGCCTTACGAGGGAACATCTGGAGGAACCTTGGATTAGGCGGAGGCGAGCATGCCTTGTTCTTTCGCCATGTCGCGCAACTTTCTTCGCAGCTTTTGCAATCGCGCGGATCTCGATCTGGCCGATGCGTTCGCGGCTCAAGTCATATTCGCCGGACAATCGCCCCTCCGCCCTGAGGGTGGACGCTGCGAGACAGTGATCACCCTTTGCCGGGATGCCGTCCTTGCATCTGGGGCGCGGGGGTGATGCGCGGGTGGGGATGACGCCGCCTTGCGGAGCTTTGCCATTGGCGTCAGGCCGGTTTGCTGACCTCAAAACTGAACCGTCCTGTCGAGAAGAAATGCTCTCCACGGGCATTCAGCGTGGCCTGTTCCTCTGCCCAGGCCTGAAGCTCCTCCTCGGGGATGGTCTGTTGTCCGGCCACATAGGCCAGAATGAACGGCACCACCATCTCGCCGTAACAGCCCTCGTAGCGGTCAAGATTGACGATGGGGAAATAGCTCACCTCATCAACGACCAGACCGGCGCTCCTGAGCCGCGCGCCTAATGTGCGCGGCAGTCTGCTATCGGCGCAATGGGGGGCAAAGGCTCGCAGAACCCGGTCTATGCGGTCGGGATCCGCACTATGCCAGCAGATGCCGTCCCAATCCGTGGCCAGGATCAGCGCGCGGCCCCGGGCTTCAACACCCGATGCACCTCCCGGCAAAACTGCGCGATGTCGGGCACATACTCAGCCACCTGTGTGCTGACAACGACGTCGAAAGCGCCGTCTTCGAAGGGCAGGTCGGCGGCATCGGCGGTGCGGTAGCTGAGCCAGTCCTGCGTGATGCGCTGTGTGGCGAGAAAGCCGGGCCCGCTTCCAATATCGAGAACGCGCTCGTCCGTCTGGATCGCGAGCCGTCGCAAGGTATCGTCGCGTTGCGCCACAACATCGGGCCCGAGATACACCGCCTCAAGCCGCTCTGCTGCGGCGTCGTCGTATCGCATGCCCATCTGGTCATTCCTCCCGTCCCTAAGCAACACGCGACCATTGCGGCACAAGGTCGGGAAGCGGCGCAGGACAAGCCGCAGTGTGCTGGCGTGACCCGGTCGGTCAGACCGTTGCCCGCTTGGGGCCGGTTCGGGCCTGTTCCGGGGTGAGGCCGCCTTCTCTCCGCAGGTTCTGTGGTTTGCGACGGCGATTTATGGTATCCTCGCCTTTTCACAACTGAACAGATTTGAGGGGGCTGATCATGCCTTTCAGAGGAATTAGGCCGATTTGGGATCAGTTGATCCTTTATGGCACGAATAGTGACGATTTTCTTGTTGCAAACGGAACGATCCGTATCCTCCACGGCCTTGGGGGCGACGATGTGTTGGTTGCCAAAGAGGCGGGAACCTTTCTGAATGGCGGATCGGGCGACGATACACTGGTGAGTGGCCTTGGTGCCGATACCATCGATGGCGGCTCGGGCAGTGATACGGTGTCTTACGCGGGCGGGTTCTTCGGCCCAGACTTGTCTCTGATCCAGTCTGGTGCCGTTACGGTCAACCTCATGAGCGGCACGGGCAGCGGCGGTTTTGCCGAAGGCGATGTGCTGACCGGCATCGAGAACGTCAGAGGCTCGAACTTTGACGATATCCTCATCGGTAACAATAACGACAACAGGCTCCTCGGCGGCAGCGGCGCCGATACCTTGCTGGGGATGGACGGCGACGATTACATTGTCGGCGGGGGGAATGTCCTCTTCGGCGAGGGAGATTTTTTGTCCGGCGGGGCAGGCGCTGACACCTTTGCTTTTTCCATGCGCGGCGATTCCGGCGGCGGCCAAGCGGTTGATTTCATCGCAGACTTTGGCGACGGAGACGATCGCATCGCCTTGTTTGCGGAGCAGAAGGCGATTTTCGATGACTTTCTGTTTCTGGGTGAAGCCTCCGGGTTTTCATCCTTTTTCCTGAACGAAGTGCGTTATACGCACGACGCCGACAGCACACATGGCGCGGTCACCAATGTGCATGCCCGCGTGTTTCATACCGATCTGAGCTATGACACGGTCAGTATCATGCTCGATGGGCATCTCGCCCTGACTGCGAGTGATTTCGAGTTTGACTTTGTCTGACGTGTGTTTGGCGCACGCTTGACCGCCTCGTAGGGGCGGTTGCCGCCGAGCGCGTCTTGCGCGACACAAAAAACCGCCGGGCTGGAGGGACCCGGCGGTTTTGGCCTGACGTGCCTTACGAGCGGTGATCAGGCGGAGGTCAGCATGCCTTGCTCTTTCGCCAGATCGCGCATCTTCTTTTGCAGCTTTTCAAAAGCGCGGACCTCGATCTGGCGGATGCGCTCGCGGCTGACGTCATATTCGCCCGAGAGCTCTTCCAGCGTCAGCGGATTGTCTGACAGGCGGCGCTTGACGAGGATGTCTTTCTCGCGGTCGTTGAGAACGTCCATTGACTTCGCCAGGAGCGCGCGGCGCGCCTCGAGCTCATCGCGGGCTTCATAATCGCTCGCCTGATCGGCATCTTCATCCTCGAGCCAATCCTGCCATTGCATCGTGCCTTCGCCCTCGGAGCCGACAGTCGCGTTGAGCGAGGCATCGCCGCCCGACATGCGCCGGTTCATCGAGATAACTTCCTGTTCCGTCACACCCAGATCATTGGCGATGCGCGCCACATTCTCGGGCCGCAGATCACCATCCTCCAGAGCGCCAATCCGGGCTTTCGCCTTGCGCAGGTTGAAAAAGAGCTTCTTCTGCGCGCTTGTGGTGCCCAGTTTCACGAGACTCCAGGAGCGCAGGATATACTCCTGAATGGAGGCCCGGATCCACCACATGGCATAGGTCGCGAGGCGGAAGCCCTTCTCGGGATCAAAGCGTTTGACCGCCTGCATGAGGCCCACGTTGGCCTCCGAGATCACCTCGGCCTGCGGCAGACCGTAGCCGCGATAGCCCATGGCGATCTTGGCCGCGAGCCTCAGATGCGATGTGACCATCTTGTGGGCCGCTTCGGTATCTTCCTGCTCGACCCAGCGTTTGGCGAGCATGTATTCTTCTTCGGGCTCCAGCAGGGGGAATTTGCGGATTTCCTGCATGTAGCGCGACAAACCGCCTTCCGGCGTTGGTGCGGGGAGATTTGCGTAGTTGGCCATCGGTTACCCTGTGTGTTGGAACGCGCTGTTTTTGGGGCGCATGTTGATCTGATTAACATTTACTTAGGAACGGTTAACAAAAGGTTCAAGCACCGTCCGTTGCAAATCAATATTGCGGCTTTTTTCCGGTTTGAAAGGTTTGTGACAGAGGGCTCACGGCCATGTGCTGGCATATGCGCGGATTGTAACAATTGGCGTTTGCGGCCGGTGGGCTGGCAAATTGACGGGCCGTGCTATCTTTCGCCCATGCGATATCTGGCTCTTCTCGCCGGTCTGATGGCTGGCCCCGCTGCTGCTTGGGACTTCTCGCCCGAGCCGATCTGTACCCTGCGTCTGGAGGGGCCGGTTGCGGTTGAAGTGACTTATGATGCGCGCCTGCCGGAATATGCCATTCACATCACGCGGCCCGGGGGCTGGCCCGAGGGGCCGGTCTTTGCACTGCGCTTTGAAGGGCCGCGCGGTTTGATGATCTCGACGGACCGGCATGTTGTGGAGGGCGAGACGCTCTCGGTGCGCGACAGCGGGTTTGGCAACGTGCTTGCCGGGTTGCAGTACAATGAGCGGGCCGTGGCGCTTTTGGGCGATGCGGCGGTGCCCTTTGATCTGAGCGGGGCGGGTCCGGCGGTTGAGGCGTTTCGCGCCTGTCCGGTTGTGCCGTCGGTGTGAGGGCTGGGCCAGCCCCTGGGGTGGTGCATGCTACGGATGGTCGACGCGCTTTATGGGGGCCGTGTCAGGGCGCAGAAATTCTGCTGTGCTCTGCTTCGACAAAGCACCAGCCCGTGGGAGGGGCTGGCGCAGCCCTTCAGACGTTGGGCTCGCCCTGCAGGCCCAGCACCTTGCGCATGCCCGTCCAGAGACCCGACAGCCGTGGCGGTTCGGCCAGCTCCGGCAGAATTTCGTCTTGCCATGGTGTCATCTCGCGACGCGCGAAATCACGGCCCCAATCGAGATAGGCGGGCGCATCATCGGGACGCAACCGACAGGCCGAGCCCACCAAACCGACCAGCGTCTCGGGCGGCGAATACCACTCATCCTGCACGGCGGTCAGCTTGCGCCGCATAAAAGGCGCCAGAACGCGCATCAAGGGTTTGTCCGAATAGGTGGCCAGCATCGCGCCCATCTCATCTCGGGAATAGTGAATGAGCGGCGGGAAGGTGTCGAAGAACACGCCTTCACCGTCCACTATGGCGAGATTGCGGATCGACGGGTGAAAGCCGATGCGGGTGGCGTCGAGATCGGTCCGGGTCCAGAAGCGCGCGACCACATGGCCCGCCGCTTCCATGTGTTCCAGCGTGCGGGGGAGCGGATCGGCGATCATGCGTGGGCGCATCAGGGTCTCGACATCGAGCGCCTCCTGCACGACGACGGGCACGCGGACACCGTCTTCCATCTCCAGCAGGTGAAATTCCGTCTCGGGCATCCTCACACCGGTGGCGAGAATGGCGGCCACGTAATCGGCATGGCAGGCGGCCAAGCGCTCCAGCGCGGCCACATCCGTGAGCCCGCGATAGACCTTGATGACCCGGTCCGAGAGCGGGCCGGAGGTGGGCCGGAAGGGCGCGCAGAAAAAGCCCAGCTTCGAGATCGGCGCCCCGCGGGCGGCGCTGTCGGCGGTGATGGCGGCGCGAAGGGCGGCAAGGTCGGTCATCGGACGGTCTCTTTGTGATCGCAAAAGCAGGCTTGGATGACCCTTTAGCCTGCCGCGAGGCGCTTCGCCACCTCTGCGGTGAGCGCGTCGACCTCTGTGCGGGCCGGGCTGGCGCCTGCCTCGACAGCGGCGCGGCCCTCGCCGATGGTCTGGGCGTAGATCACCCGGTTGGCGAGGCCTTGTGTGGCCACATCAGATCCCAGATCGACCACTTGCGCGGCCACCTCGTTGGACAGTTTCGTACCCGCGCGTCCACGGGTCATGACAACAAGGGTCGGCACATCTTCGCGCTGCGCGAGATCGAGGACGCTTTCGGTGGCCCAGAGATCCACATGGCTGGTGGCCAATGGCACGAGCGCAAGGTCAGCCGCGCGCAGGGCCGGGCGCAGATCGCTGTCGGCCTTGGGGGGCGTATCGATGATGACGATGTCGTAACTGTCGGACAATTTGCGCACTTCATAGCTCACGCCCCAGGCCGATGAGGTGGCAAATTCGAGGCCCGGCTCTCCGCCACGCTCCAGCCGTGTCATGAACCAACGCCCCATGGAGCCTTGCGGATCTGTGTCGATGACCGCCACAGACTTTCCCGCACGCGTAAATCCAAGCGCGAGATTGATGGCGAGCGTCGTCTTGCCGGAGCCCCCCTTTTGCTGCGCGATGCAGATGACCTGTCCACTCATGTTCTGCCCTCATTGCTGCAACGCGGCATAAGCGGTTTTGCCTCTGACGACCATTTGGCAAAACGCCGCGTATTAACCCTCTGTTTACCAAGGTGAAGCAAATGTCTGTTATGCTGCTGCGCCTGTGGATCATGTGGTTGCTCATCGTGCCGGGCCTTGTCGCGGCGGGGCCTTGGCCGCGCGGCGTGGGGACTGCCTTTGTCTCGACGGCGACCGAAGTCTATGAGGCAGAGGATGGCGAGCTCTCTCAATACTCGTCGCTCTACGGTGAATATGGTTTGACGCCTAAGCTGAGCCTTGGGGGCAAGTTTTCCCGAGGCACAGAGGCAGGGTTGGAGGCACAGGTCCATCTCGGCATCGGGCTCCTGCAACGGGGACCGCATGCCCTCTCTGTGGAATTGAGCTACACCCACCGCCAGTTTGAATATCGGGAGACAGTCACAGCGCGGCGGTTCTTTGCGCCGGAGTTCGAAGGTCAGGAGGTGATCTTTGAGGGATTTAACCCTGATGAGGAGCGCATCACGACCCGGGCAGAAGAGGCCGAGACCCAACATTTCGGCATTGGTCTGGCCTATGGGCGCGGCTTTTCCCTGGGTGACAGGTCGGGTTGGGCCACGCTTGAGGCGTCGTGGCATGGCCCGTTGGAGGGGTCTCACGAAGTGGCGGCGCCCGAGATCAAGGTCGACGGAACTCTGGGCCTCAGTTTTGAAGGGGGTTGGAAAGCTATGATGCAGGTCTTCACGATGCGCATTGAGGACGAAACCTTTGTGACCTACGCGCCCTCCGTTGTAATCCCCATGTTCGAGGATAGCCATGTCGCGATCGGGCTGCGGATCCTGGCGGATACGCCCGAGCAATCCTCACTCGCGCTTGGGCTGTGGCGGGATTTCTAGGCCGTCAAGATATCTTCCGATGTGACCGGATAGGCCTTGCCAAAGCCGCCATTTAGCAGACCGTCCCGTACCGTGAAATGGACCAGCGCAAAGTCGCCAAAGCCAATGTAGAGTTTGGCCTTGGGGTATTGTGACAGGTAGTGGCGGGCGAGGGGGGCATGGTCGTCTGATCCATGGCGAATAAAGCGCGCCGTGACGCGCAGGCTGAGCCGCGGATGGGTCAGCGGATCCCCTTTTGACCCGGGCTCGCCCAGCAAGATCGCCGCATTCGGGTTGGCCTTGAGTGCGGTTGCGTGTTGCGACAGGTCCGAGATCAGAGACAGTGGCGCACCATCGGGGGCGCGCGCCAAGGCGATCCGGGAAATATTGGGGAGGTTGTCCTCCGGGTCCGTGACCGCAAGCGCGCCATGCCGGGTCCGCGTCAGCAGATCCGCGATCAGGCCGCGGGCCTCGTCATCCATCTCGCGCAAAGGATTTGTCATGGTCACAGGTTAAAGCGCGGTTGCTTTGAGGCCAATGGCAAAAGGGCGCTCCATACTTGGAGCGCCCTTCTGGGGTCACTTGTGCTGGATCCTCTACCGGTCCATGCGCATCGTCACACGCATTTCGCCCCGGACCGCCTCTGGCCACCTCAAACGCACATCCTGCGCCTCAGACCCTTGCTCCAACTGCGTGTAAGGCATCGCATAGACCGTATCTCCATTGCCGTCCTGAATACGGCCGCGCGGAGCAATGGCATCGACCTCGCGGGCCCGGCCTCCAAAGGCGAGGAAGTTCTCGCCGGATACAGTCCAGGTCGCCGAAGCGGTGTTTTGATCATGCGTGATCACCACGGGATTGGACGTGCCGTATTCGACGTTATGGTAGGTGTTGTTCGAGAAATCGACGGAGCGCATGGCCCCGAAATCGAGATCGGCAAAGGTCGTGTCGACCCGTTCGACGCGCTCAATGGTTGCCTGAACCACCCGGAAAAGGTTGCCCGTCACAGCCATGCCATTGATCCGATGGCCCGTGCCAAACGGCTTCACGATGATGGGCGAGAACGACGTAAGTACTTGAGAGCACAAGAAGATGTTGTTTGTGATCGACAGGCCCGCAAATCCGAAGCCGCCCGTGAAATCCGGCTCCGGCTCGCGCTCATTGGTCCATTCAATCATGCAATTGTCGATGTAATTGCCGACAACAGTGGTGTTGCATGAACGTAAGGTCAGCACGAGGCCTGCGGTTCGCGGCCCATTTGCCGTGCCTCCCTGAAAGAAGTGATTGCCCGAGACGATATTGTGCGCGCCGGACAGGATCGCGAAGTGCCGGAATTGGGTTGCACGGTTGTTGCGCAACTTGACGTCGTTCGCATTGGCGTTGAGCGCAATGGTTTCCCGGTCGCCTGTCGGAACGCCCCCTTCTTTGGAAATGAACTGGCAGCGATCCACCAAGAGACCCTGACAGCCATATCCCGGCGAAGAGATGCCGCGATGACCGGGCCGCGTGATCATGCAATCGCGCATCTGGCAAGCAACGCCCGAGCGCGCGAGCATGACGCCGCTGGCCTCTTCGCGGCAGTTGATCTCGATATCGGAGAGCGAGAACAGATCAAGCCGATCAAAACCGCTGAAATCCAGAACGTATTTGAAGCGCGTGAAGGTAAACGTCTGGCGGCCTGTCGAACTGTAGAGCGGTTGGGAAAGTGTGATTTCGCCAGCGCCTACGTTCTTCTCTCGGACATAGATTTCGCGCCCAACGCCCGCGCCGGTAACAAGCGATCCAATCGGAATATTGGCGACGTTGTCGACATCGCGCAGCGTGAATTCATCGCTGGCTGTGTAGGTCGCGGGTGACGTGAAGACATCAGGGTCCCAGTTGGAGCCGCTATTGATGAAGAACTGCCCGTTCCGGATGTGGCGACGCTGCGCATAGGAGGTTTTGTTCGCAACCGCATCGGCCATATCGATCGGACCATCGATGGTCAGACGACGTCCGCCAAGGTCAAGCCCTTCATGATCCGAATTGTTCAAGAGCGCCTGAAAGGCTTTCTTGAAAGCCAATTCTTCATCGCCAAACGCATCGATATAGGTCGAAAGGTCAAAATTCTTCGTCAGAGACAAAATCCGGCTTCTGGGCATCTCGACATTGCCTTCAAAGCGGATCCGCGAATTGATCGTGACGTCATCGTCGAGGCGATAGACGCCCGCAGGTACAAAAACTTCGCGCCCATTGGCGGCTGTATCTGCGGCTTCAAAAGCGGCCGATGAATCTGTCAGGGCATCGCCGATGGCGCCATAGTCGCGCACGTCGACACTGCCCATCATGTCCGTGATGAACACGGAGGTGACATCTTCAATCGAGAGATCATCAATGCGAACCAAACCGCCATTGGGGCCGGTCAGATCGAGGCCAAAATGCCCGTAGACCGGTTCCGTCCCCCAGGCCAGATCAACACCGCCACGGGCGCCGGGGCCAACGATCGCATCGATCTCAACCACGGAGCCATAGCTGGTCAGCTCCGTCTCCGGGCCAGTGGTTGTCAAGCCGGGAACAGCCGAGCCGTTAGAGCGCGCAGCGAAGCCCGCGATGCGCAGGGTCGGCAAAGCGCCCGATATGGCTTTGACCCGAGCTTTGATCCGCAAGTAACACCCGGGCAAAAGCGGGGTCTCGCCCATGTAGCGCAACCGCTGGGTGCCTTCGGTCTTCTGCAATTCGATGCAGCCGCCGAAATCCTGATCTGCGGTTACCACTGCAGCATTGGCCGCGTTGTCGTAAGTGTCCGTGCCCGGCCTGCCATCCTCGCTCGACCACACCGCCAGACCATCCGCAAAAGCAGGTGGCATGAAAATCACGCCTTCGGTGATTGCCTTGTTCATCGCGATCCCTTTCCCAAACTGATCATTGGGGCGCAGCGGCAATGACCGTGGCCCGAAATCCTGAGGGGGCAGAAGTATCAACAGGGAGTTAACGCAGGCTGAGAGGAGCGTTCGGACCGTGAGCAACGGGAAGTAGGCGCACTGAAAAACGCGTGCCCTGGTTTCATGTGTACCGATACCCGTGGAGGCCATTTGGCGACCTTCCGAGAGAATGGGAAAACGCGAGATGTCCGGACGAAGTCCTTCGGCGATCAATGTCTCAAGTCTGGTTCTTCAGAACTCAGGGGAAATGTCGCAATCCATGGGACATTTGGGAGGCGCAAAGAGACAATTGCGATTGCATCATGGTCCAGTCCTTTGACCGTTTGGTAGAGCGGCACATTCAAAAGGCGCTTGTCGAGGGCAAAGTGGGCGGTCTGGAAGGTGAGGGTAAACCACTCCCGTATCGAACAGGCGAGGCGCTCACGGACATGGCTACCGCTGTGGCAGGTCGTATCATGACCGAAGCAGGGGCTCTGCCTGAAGACTTCAAAATCAAGAAACTGCTGGAAGCGGCAAAAATAGCTACCGTGACGCGGAAGGCGACGCTGCAAAACATGTTGCCATGCCACTGATCGCGGACTTGCAACAGCGCGACACCATAGCTGTCAACGCGCAGCGGCGCTTCATGGGACCATAACTTGAGCCATCCATTTGGATCCGCGCCCGCAACATCGAAGGTTTGGGCTCCAATCAGACCCGTGGCGATGCGACAGGCTGAACAATCCCCTGACGCCTCATCAACATCAATAGCACAGGTGCCTGCCGTTGTTCGCACAGGCTGCGCCAATGGCTGGTTTTGAACAAACCAGAAGCGTCAAAATGACTGTTCATGCCGCATTGGCTGCATTTGGGCGCGGACGTTGGTCAGCGGCGCGTTCCGTGTTCCTGAAGCTGGGTTACTGTTTGAGATCCTTGATCACCTGATCTTTCGTCGCCAGCATCCTCTCCGCAGTTTGACCTGCGCGGGACATAACGCGCAGACCTGAGTAAAGCGTCAGAACACTCTCTGCGCGCACTGCGATGGCTTGGCGCGACATCTGCGGCAAGGCATCAGACAGTGATGCAATCAGGCTCTTGCGCATCTTGTCATAGCCTTTCTGAACGAGCGCGCGTGTTTCATCATCAAGCGAGGCGCGGTCCGCGGCGGCGTTGCACAGGAAACAACCGCGTCGGTCATGATGATCACGCACGGCCGCAATGGGCGATGACAGAAAGGCATCAATTCGGTCAAGTGGAGCCAGGTCTTTGGAGCGAAGCAAGGCAACCGCCGCATCGACCATCACGCCTTCATAGTGCGTCAGCGCCTTCAGGTACATCGACTGCTTATTGCCAAACGCTTTATAAAGGCTGGCCTTGCCAAGGCCTGTGGCCGACATGATCTCACTCAGGCCGGTCGCTTCATATCCGTTTTCCCAAAACAGCTGCATGATCTTGGAAAGCGTTTCATCGGGGTCGAATTCGCGCGGTCGTCCGGGTTGCTGCATCTGTAATAAACCTCGCTTACCTGTGAAAAAGCAATTGTTGACCAAACGGTCTTTAATCTCTACCTCTGCGTCATCGGTAACGACACAGCGCACTCATACCCAATTAAAGACCGATTGGTCAATAAAGGAGAACCAAAATGTCAGACGCAACTTACGCCCCCGCAAATGCTTCGAACGATTTGATCGCACTTGGCGATAGCATCACAAAAGCCGGTGTCCAGGGCATCCGCTTCACCACTGCAACTGTTCTGGGCTGGATCGGTGCGATGAAGTTCACCGCCTATGAGGCCGGAGCTATCGAAGGGTTGGTTGCATCAAGCCCCCTGACCAACTGGCTCTATAGCGTGTTTAGCGTGCAAGGCGCGTCAAACCTCATCGGCGCGACCGAGATCGCCGTAGCTGCGCTCATCATCGCAGGCGCAAAGTTCCCCAAAGCGGCCCTGCTTGGCGCGCTTGGCGCGGTTGCCACCTTCCTCGTGACAGCCAGCTTCCTGTTCACTGCCCCCGTGACCGAGCCCAGCCTTGGCGGCTTTCCCGCCCTTTCCGTTGTTCCGGGACAGTTCCTGCTCAAGGACATTGTGCTGCTGGCAGCTGCGGTCTTTCTGGCCGGAGATGCCGTGAAACGCATCGCACGCAATAGCTGATACGCTGCCGACCCGGTCTCTGGAGGCCGGGTCGCATTTCCAAATTTCAAATGAAAGCCAAAGACATGAGCCCCCAAGTCACACTTTACACCAAGGATTACTGCCCGTTCTGCAAGGCCGCCAAGTCGCTCCTGACCGGCAAAGGCGTTCGCTTCACCAATTTCGAGATTTCTGAGGATGAGGCGCGGCGCAGGGAAATGATCCAGCGCTCTGGAGGCCGGACGACCGTGCCGCAGATTTTCATCGGTGATGTCCATGTCGGCGGGTACGATGACCTTGCCGTACTCAACAGCGCGGGCGGCCTTGATGCGTTGTTGCGGCCTGCGACAGCAGCCTAAGCCCCCACAAGGAAAGACGAAGCAATGCAACACTATGATGTAGATGTCGCCATCCTGGGCGCGGGGACGGCAGGCATGGCCGCCTATCGCGAGGCTGCAAAACAGACCGACCGTGTCGCGCTGATTGATGGCGGCACCTTGGGTACAACCTGCGCGCGGGTGGGCTGCATGCCGTCCAAGCTGCTGATTGCCGCGGCCGATGCCGCGCATGAGGCGCGCCACACCGCACAATTCGGGGTACATGTGGGCGACGTCTCGGTCGATGGTGTTGCCGTCATGAACCGGGTGCGCAGCGAGCGGGATCGCTTTGTCGGCTTCGTCAAGGAGGCAGTCGAAGGGTTTGACCCACGCCACCTGATCCGCCAGAACGCGACATTTGTCGATGACAATACGCTTGCCCTGGCCGATGGCACCCGGCTGACAGCGCGCAGCGTGATTGTGGCCACGGGATCACGCCCGATCATCCCGCCCCCGTTTGAGGCGGCCGGGGATCGTTTGATCATCAACGACGACGTGTTCGACTGGACCGATCTGCCCCGATCAGCAGTTGTCTTTGGCGCCGGTGTGATCGGGCTGGAACTGGGTCAGGCGCTGTCGCGGCTTGGGGTGCGGGTGCATCTCTTTGGCCTTGGCAATGGCGTTGGCCCGCTGAGCGATCCGGAGCTTGTCGCCTACGCCCGCAAGACCTTTGGCGGAGAATTCAGCGCGCATTTCGACGCAGACACCCGCATCACGCGCGAGGGCGATGAGGTCGTCGTCTCCTGGACCAATCGCAACGACCCGTCCGACACGGGCGAAGAGCGATTTGATTATCTTCTCGCAGCGACCGGGCGTAGGCCAAACCTCGACAAGATCGGGCTGGAAAACACCTCGCTGATCCTTGACGAGCGTGGCGCGCCCGAGATTGACCCGATGTCCCTACGCGCAAAGTCCTCAAAGGATGGCATATCCTCGATCTTTGTGACCGGTGACGCCGCTATTGACCTGCCGCTGCTGCATGAGGCCGCCGACGAGGGCCGCATCGCGGGCGAGAATGCCGCGAGATACCCTGACGTCTACCGGCGCGCACGCCGCACCCCGTTGGGCGTGGTGTTCTCTGATCCGCAGATCGCCGTGATCGGCCGGGGCCACAAGGCTTTGAGCGAGGCGGGCGTCGATTTTGCCCATGGCGAAGTCTCTTTCGAGGATCAGGGCCGCGCCCGTGTGATCGGCAAAAATGTTGGCCTTTTGCGGGTCTATGGCGAACGCGACACCGGCTTGCTTCTGGGGGCAGAGATCATCGGCCCGGCGGCGGAGCACCTGGCTCACCTTCTGGCTTGGAGCATCGAGAGCAAGCTGACCGTGACCGAGGTCTTGCAACGCCCGTTCTATCATCCGGTGATCGAAGAAGGCCTGCGCACAGCCCTGCGTAATCTAGCGGCAACGCTGGAGTTCGGTCCCAACCCACCGCTGCGCTGTATTGATTGCGGACCAGGTGGCTGAGGCTGGATCAGTCTGATGCCGTGGCCTCTGCTCCTGTTCTAGCAGACCTGCGCCCACGTGGTGGGTCAGGCTATCCGGCGCGGGTCAAACGGCTTGGCTCTCACTGTCTGTCGAGTGATCCTGGACGGAAATTCCCTTCGGCTTCCCGCCTTTCTGGCCGCCGCCGCAGGGGCGGGTGCCATGATCGTGCTTTTGCACCGGGCGATGCCCAAGTGCGCAACGTCTTTGGCGAACCAAACCAAGACTGGCCGTCAGGCATTGCGCAGCATGTGGCAGGATCGTCTACACGCCCTCTGGGCGCTCGTGCGCTAAGCGCTCACATCCGGCGCTTTCAGGATCTGTACGCCACTGATTTTCCATCCATTTTCGCTGGGGCTCATGCGGTAGTCCAGAAAATGCAGGTTGCCTGCGCTGTCGGTGATCTGAACCTTCTGCCAAAGCGCGCCGGCGATCTCGCGGAGTTCCAGATACCGCACATCCGCCGGACGCCAGACCATGGGATAGCCGCGCTGAACCATCTCGCCAAACCGCTCGGGCGTGCCAAACATGCCCTGGATCGACGGGCTCGCGAAGGTGAAGGCAGTGGCGAAGTCATCGAGTTTGAAGGCCTCGATTTGTGCGGTGATCGTGTTCTGAATACCTGTCTCCGGCGCGTCCTGTGCAGGGCTGAGGCTTGCCCAGATCGCGAGTGTGGCCGCCAAAAGATAACGCAATGTGGTCTTGAAAGTCATTTTGGTCCCTTTCAATTCGATACTGCGCAAAATAGCCCGCGCCTTCGGCCCGTCGAGTTGGCCCAAGACAAGGCCCCAACGAGTCTTTGACATTCGGGCATGGGGCAGGGCAGGTTGCACCAAACACTGGATGGAGGGGCTCCTGTGAAACCATTGATGATTGCTGCCGCAGCACTGACACTGACCGCCTGTAACATGGACATGGAGCCAGCCTATTTCGGCGAGCCGCGCTCTGTTATGGATCCCAGCTATCCGTTGCGCGGCGGCGCGTATCCGGCGTTTAATCCGGCAAACTTCTACGAGCCCGCCTCCCGCGCATCCGAACGCGCCGTACAAGCCTTCGTGGGGGACGACGCGCGCCTGACGTCGGCCGCGCAGGTGGCCTTTGATGCAGGCGCGACGGCTTCCGCACAGCCCGTCCGCGTCGCGGGCCGCCAGATGAGCATGAACCTCGTGGCGGTGGGCGATCTGAGATTTGCCACCTTCCGCCAGTCAGGCACACCGGCCAATGCGCAAACGGCTGATGTGTCGGAGGCTGCTCGCGCAGCCGCTGCGCGCAAAACCGGCTGTAACACGTCAGGCCATGTCTGGCGCCAAACCTATGACAGCGCAGTCTACCCAAGCTACGCCGTGCATCTCGTCTGCTGACCGCGTCGGCGGTTAGGTTACTCCGTCAGACCACCTGACAGGGCAAGATCGATCAACTGCGCCGTTTCTTCAGGCCCGTAGACGGCGGCAAAGCCGCCAAAGCGCGGGCCTTCAGAGGCCCCCATCAGAACCTCGTAGAGCGCCTTGAACCAATCGCGCAGATTGGCGAATTCGTGGTTCTTGCCAACCGCGAAGCAGACCGACTGCAGGTCTTCCTCGGAGGTATAGTCAAGCTCTGCGACAGGGTCGTCTTTGCCCATGGCCGCGTTTTTTCGGATGATCATTTCGCGGGCCAACGCAGGATCACGCAGCGCGCGCCCGAGGTCTTCCATCGCCGCGCGCTCTTGCGCGCTGGGTGCGCGGAAGACGCGCGTGGGTTTGATCCGTTCGTTGAAGTAGCGCACCGCAAAGCCTGCCGCATCGTCCAGTCCGGGATGCGTCTCGGCGTTTGCCTCGGGCGCATATTTGCGAATGAACCCCCACAAAACGTCCTTGCTCTGCGCACCGGAGACAGCCGCAAGATTGAGCAGCATCGCAAATGACACGACCATATCGCTCTGGGGCACATCGCCATTGTTGATATGGAACACTGGGTTGTTCAACTGCGCCTTGAGATCCTGGCCCGCATAGGCACGCAGCTGTTGGTGATACTCGTCGACCATCTTGGGAATGATGTCGAAATGCATCCGCTTGGCCGTTTTTGGTTTGAGATACATGAAGTAGCTCAGGCTCTCGGTGGAGGCATAGCTCAACCACTCATCAATCGACACGCCATTGCCGGAGGATTTCGAGATCTTCTCACCGTTCTCGTCGAGGAAAAGCTCATAGCTGAAATGGTTGGGCGCGCGGCCCCCCAGCGCGCGGCAGATCGCATCGTAGATCTTCTCGTTGGTTGCGTGCTCTTTGCCGTACATTTCGAAATCCACGTCGAGCGCGGCCCAACGTGCGCCGAAATCAGGCTTCCATTGCAGCTTCACATGACCGCCTGTCACGGGGAGCGTCCATTCACGACCGTCCTCATCGTCAAACGTGATCTCGCCCTTTTCCCCATCCACATGCTTCATCGGAACATACAGGACCCGGCCCGTCTCGGGATGGATGGGAAGGAAGATCGAATAGGTCTGGGCCCGCTCTTCGCGCAGGGACTTCAGCATGATCGCCATGAGTTCGTCATAGCGCTCCGCCGCGCGCTTGAGGATCTCGTCAAACTGGCCCGAGGCGTAGAAATCCTTGGCAGAATAGAATTCATACTCAAAACCAAAGGTATCAAGAAACCGGCGCAGCATCGCGTTGTTGTGATGTCCAAAGCTCTCGTATTCCCCAAAGGGATCAGGGACTTGCGTCAGCGGGCGTTGCAGATGCTCCTGCAAGGCGTCCGGGTTTGGCACGTTTGAGGGCACTTTGCGCATGCCATCGAGATCGTCCGAGAAACAGATGAGCTTGGTCGGGATGTCGGAGATCATCTCGAACGCGCGGCGGACCATTGTTGTACGCAGCACTTCGCCGAACGTCCCGATATGGGGCAGGCCGGAGGGGCCATAGCCTGTCTCAAACAGGACATACCCTTTCTCAGGCGCCTTTTTGGCATAGCGTTTGGCAATCTTGCGCGCCTCCTCAAAAGGCCATGCTTTTGATTGCATCGCAGCGTCGCGCAGATCAGACATTATCACTCTCCTGAGACTAAGCGCGGCACACCTATTGTGCCCGGCACGGCGCGTCAATAAATATGACCTCAGACAGGAGAAGACCATGACACAAGACATCCCCCATTCCCTCAGTCCTCAAGACTGCCTGGTGGCCGTCATGATTGCCGTGTCTGCCTCCGATGAAAGCATCCGGACCGCGGAACTCGTCAAAATCGAAATCGCGGTCAACAACCTGCCTGTGTTTGGCGAATACGATGCCGATCGCATCAGCACCATCTCGCAAGTCGTCTTTGACCTGTTTGAGCAAGAGGATGGTCTGGACGCGCTCTTTGGTCTGGTGCGCAACAATTTGCCGGAGCGCCTCTTCGAGACGTGTTATGCACTGGCCTGCGATGTTGCGGCAGCTGATGGCACTTTGCAGGAGACCGAACTGCGCCTGCTGGAAGAAATTCGCTACGAGCTCAACATCGATCGGCTTCACGCCGCAGCCATCGAGCGCGGCGCGCGCGCGCGGCATCTGCGCAGCTGAACCCAAAGGACGCGCGAGGTCAGGAATCCCTGACCATGGGCGATTTCCTTTTGACTCAAGCGGTCACGCTCCCGCACACTTCCCCCACATATAGTTACTAGGGGGAAAGAATGATGCACAAGTTGTTGCAGCTAGGCGTATTTTGCCTGTGCTTGGTGTTGGTGCCCGCGATGGGATTCGCGGCGTCCGTGATCGCGCGTGTGGACGTTTCGACGCAAACCATGACTGTTTACCACCACGGTGAGGCCATCCATACGTGGCCCGTCTCCACCGCGCGTCCGGGGAAATGGACCCCGCGAGGGAGCTACTCTGCCAAATGGCTGTCCAAGCATCACAAGTCCAGCCTCTACAATAATGCGCCCATGCCATACTCAATTTTCTTCCGTGGCAATTTCGCCGTGCACGGCACCAACCAGGTGGATCGTCTTGGCTCGCCGGCCTCAGCGGGCTGCATCCGATTGCACACGGATAATGCCGCCAAGCTCTTCCGCATGGCACAGGAAGCCGGACTGAAAAACACCAAGATCGTTATCGAAAACTGATTTTAGGCAGGTGATCGCCTGACAGGCCCGCCAATTTATTGGGCGGGCCTTTTTTGCGCGCGACACGCAAAAGGGGCGGGAATTCCTCCGTAGACGCGCGCGCCGCTGCCATGGTTCAATGCTAAGATGTAATTTCTACAAAAAGGATTTTTCCGATGGCTCAATTAAACGTGCTTGATGCCTGTGACATGATCGAAGCCGCCTACGATCAAACAAACGCTGCGGATATCGAACACCAGATCGATATCCGTGGCGTTCAGGCGCAATATCTTAAATCCGGCGTTCTGGTTATTCCGGGAACCAACGAAATGGCGGATTGGTTTGATTTCAACCTCAACATTTCAGGGCAGCCAACGGATGGGCATGGTTTTGAAGTGGTGCCCGGCGATTCAGGCTCGATGTGGCATGCCGGTTTTCTGGAACATGCCCAGATCGTCTACACGTTTGCCAAGGGGCTGCGGCCGAAATTCATCATTGGTCATTCGTTGGGTGCGGCGTCCGCCCAGATCGTGGGCACGTCGCTGCGCGTGCCAACGCTTGCGTTCGCCTCGCCACAGACCCTGCGGGGCCGCCCGACAAACAGGCTCGCCCATGAAGGGTGGGTGGTCAACTACTGCCGTCTCGATGATACCGTCTGCCACGTCCCGCCAAAATTTCTGGGCTTTCGGACCTTGGGCAGCCGGTATTGGCTCGCGCCCGATGAGATCAATGTCGGCGGTGATCACAGCATCGATCATTACCGCGCTTTGCTGAAAACCAAGAAGGTTCAGGATCGCGTGCCGATGGCGTGGCCGCCGAAGTAGTCGGGTTCAGTCAGATGTGACGCGGCAAAAAGAGGTCCCGCCGCATCCGCCACGTGAGCCTTGCAGGCGACCGCCCGAATGCCGGTTGATCTTGACCTCTACAGGCTTGTCGGCGTCCGCTGCTGCCTTTTGCTGCTTTTTCAGATCCAGCGCGGCGCGGCGTTGCTCGCGTTGCTGTGTGCGCTCTTGCTCTCGCTCGGCCTTGCGTCGGTCGATCTCAATCTTGCGCGCAGCCTCTTTCTGCGCTTTGGCCGCGTTGCGCTGCGCTGGGAACTCCCACAGAAAGCGCGCCTTTTCGGCCAGATCGCCGCAAAACATACCGCCTGCGCGAATTTGCAAACAGGCGCCGGGCGGCAAGCCGCGTTTGGCCTCCTCGACCCGGATCAGATAGGTTGGCGCACTTTCAGGCAGCGTGCCCACGGCATAGGCCGCAGCTTCCTCGGCGGCATTTGCTGTATTGCCATCCACCGCTATGTGCACGTCGTCCCAATCGAGCCCCTGTTCGAGGATCACCTGCGCAAAATAGAAACCGAAGGTCCGTTGGTTTTCCGCCGTGAGCGTCTTCGCGATCCTGCTGATTTCCTCGGGCGGCAAGACGGAATAATCCCCTTGGAGCTCACGATTGGGCAGGCCCATCGCGTTGAACTGGTCGGCGCTGATTTGTGAGAGCTGATCGGTCGCTCCGATCGCTTTGGACATGGCCCAGAACCGCTTGTTTGACTTCTTGCTTTGCTCTTCGGCGTTTTCCTGCACGACCTTGTCCAGACGTTTGCGTTCCGCCAACTCGGCTTCAAACGCCGCCTGCTCCTGCTCCGGGGTGAGCTCGGGCGCGTTGCTGCCGACATTCGGGAAAGGGCGTTTGAGCATGTTGTTGAGCGCGTCGTAATCGATGCCTTCTAGGAAGGCGGGCAACTCTTCATCGGCCATGAACCCCTTGACGTAAATCGTGGCGCTGCCCAGCCGCCCGGTCAGGATGACAGGCTCTGGGCCGTCCTCCGCGCGCTCGGTCCAGTGAACCGTTCGTTGTTTGGTCCAGACGACGCCTTGAACAGCCGCATAAAACACCTGACTCTGGCCACGGCCTGTTGTGACCTGATCGATCAATCCGGCCTCCATCACGCGCCCGCTGGCCTTTTGCCGATTGATTGCGGTCATTTGTACGAGTTTCTCGCCGCTCTCATACATCCATGTGGTGTTCTGCCGTATGCGCATCATGGCGCGATCCGTGGGCAGGCCCATCATGGCCTGACGCTCTTCCAGGATACCTGCGAAGCCAGGCAGGCGCTTTGTGTCGTCCATGTCAAACAGGCGGCGCGTCCAGCCCTCTGGAGCCTCCGGCAGTACGGATTTAATCTTACCTTTGAAGGTATAGCTCTCATAGGAGGGCTTGGCGCCGGTCCCATTTGGCGCGATGATGTCTTTGATCCCACCCGCCAAAAGCGCGACATCGCTCTCCACTTCGCCTTCGGGCGCTGAATACCCGCCGCGCTGCGCCGTGGGCGCCGTGCCGCCTATCATGCCCCCGGTCAGTTTTTCCACGCGACCGCTAAGGTCGTCGCGGTAGGCGGTAAAGCTTGTGACGTCGGGGTTGGCCTTCGCCCGTTCGTAGAAATCAGCCGCCATCAAAACGGCGCCAAAGATCAAAAACACACCCAAGGTTGCGAGATATTTCACGGTACTGCCCCGCTTCATTGAAAACTTTCCTGCCGCTACCAGCATCGCGAGCAATCAGGCCGAAATGGGGCAGAGCTTCGGCGCTTTCGCGATTGATGGCGCAAACACCGCTCGGCGATTTCCCGCCCGCGACCAGTCGCCCCGGAAACGCGTGCCCCCTTTCACCCGGCCCAGCCTACCCGTATAAGGCGCCGTGGCGTCGACCGGGGGAGAATCGGCGCCGATAAAGCTATTGAGGTGCGGGGCTCCATTTTCGATGTTTGGACTGGATAAACTTGCCGGGATGTTTTCGGCTGATATGGCGATTGACCTTGGGACAGCGAACACGCTGGTCTACGTCAAAGGCCGTGGCGTCATCCTGAGCGAGCCTTCTGTGGTGGCCTATCACGTCAAGGATGGCACAAAGAAAGTGCTGGCCGTGGGGGAAGACGCCAAGCTCATGCTGGGCCGCACGCCCGGCAGCATTGAGGCCATCCGGCCCATGCGCGAAGGTGTAATTGCCGACTTCGACACGGCCGAAGAGATGATCAAGCACTTCATCCGCAAGGTGCATCGCCGCTCCACCTTCTCCAAGCCCAAGGTCATCGTCTGCGTGCCCCATGGCGCCACACCGGTCGAAAAACGCGCGATCCGCCAGTCGGTCCTGAGCGCGGGCGCACGACGGGCAGGGCTCATTGCCGAGCCCATCGCAGCGGCGATTGGGGCGGGTATGCCGATCACCGATCCCACGGGCAACATGGTCGTCGATATCGGAGGGGGGACCACGGAAGTGGCGGTCCTGTCGCTCTCGGATATTGTCTATGCGCGCTCCGTCCGAGTCGGTGGCGACCGGATGGATGAGGCGATTGTCTCCTATCTGCGCCGCCAGCAGAACCTGCTTGTGGGCGAAAGCACCGCCGAGCGGATCAAGACCTCCATCGGGACGGCGCGCATGCCTGATGACGGGCGCGGCACGTCCATGCAGATCCGCGGACGCGATCTCTTGAATGGCGTGCCCAAGGAAACCGAGATCACGCAGGCGCAGGTCGCCGAAGCGCTGGCCGAACCGGTGCAACAGATTTGCGAAGCCGTGATGACGGCGCTTGAGACAACGCCGCCGGATCTCGCTGCCGACATCGTTGACCGGGGCGTTATGCTCACAGGTGGCGGTGCGCTTCTAGGCGATCTTGATCTGGCACTGCGCGAGCAGACGGGCCTTGCTGTCTCTATCGCCGACGAGAGCCTCAACTGCGTGGCCCTCGGGACAGGCAAGGCGCTGGAGTATGAAAAACAGCTCCAACACGCCATCGATTACGACAGCTAAGCCGCGCGCAGCCTGTTATCGCAAACAGCTCAGACCTCAGCTGGCGCCGTAGACGCGGCCCCAGCGTTGCAGCAGCTTTTGTTGCAACCGCTTCGCCGCGCGATTGTAGCTCCGCGCGCCTTGGGGCCGTTCCCTCTGGGCGCGGGGGATTTCGGCGCGTCGTCGGGTGTCTGCGGCGAAGATTGCAAACGAGAGCTCCCGGCCATCGGCCGATGTGGCATAGCCGGCGAGCGAAGAGACGAAATTGAGCGTGCCCGTTTTGGCATCCACCTTGACCGGTGAGCCTTTCAGCACGTTGCCTTTGGCATCGCGCATCGGGATATTCTTCATCAAGCTGCGCAAGGGGCCACTACCGCGCACAGCCGCCAGCGCGGCGGCCATGTCCGATGCGGTCACGCGGCTGGTGTCGCCCAGGCCAGAGTGATCGACGAATTTCGCGCCAGACCCCATCTTCAACCGGCTGCGCGCCCAGCGGGTCATCTCCTTGGCGGAGGCCGACAGCGGCTGGGGACGTCCCAAACGTTTGGCTGATGCCATGAGCCCCAGCAGTTCGGCGGTCAGGTTGGTTGAGAATTTCAGCATGTCCCGCGCAATGACATCCAGCGGCGCGCTATCGACCTGCGCGAGGGATTGCCCGGTGGGCAAGCTCTTGATCTCGACGGGGGCCTTGAGCACGATGCCCTGCGCGCGGGCAAATGTCTGAAACACCTCGCCCGCGTAAAGCGCAGGCTTGCGCACGGGCAGCCAACGCGCACCACCCTTGCCAAGAGCGCCTGATGCCACGGTCCAATTGTCGCGCCCGCCGCGGTCCTCATAGGTGTAGATCGGGGAGGAACGCTGAACGATCTGCATCCGCGCGATGGTCACATCCGGGCGATGGCTGGCCGACCGGGCGTCCATCGTCGTGCGCCATTTGCCTGAGGCCCGGCGCCATTCGAAATGCACGCGGTTGAAATTCAGGTTCAAGCCGGACAGCGCAGGGTTGTAACCCACGTGATCGGGCTGGTTGGGGTCAATCTGTTTGGCAAAGGGAATTGCGCCGCCCCAGACCAGAAAGCGCCCGCGGACCTCCGTGATCCCGGCGGCTTTCAATCGACCGGCCAAGCGCGCCAGCGTATCGGTATCCAGTGTGGGATCGCCGCCGCCCGCAAGGATCAGATCACCCGCCACAATGCCGCCCGACACACCACCTGTCGCCAGAACACGCGTCGTGAAACGATGCCCTGCGCCAAGTGTTTCGAGAGCGTAAATCGCTGTGACGGCTTTGGTCACAGAGGCCGGAGGCAGCGAGGCGGCAGAGGCACGCTCTTCCAGAACCTTGCCGCTGCGCAGATCGATGACGGCGAACCCAACGGTTCCCGAAAGCCCCGATGCGCGCACAAGTGCTTCTGATGCAGGCTCCACACGGCGCGCCGCATTGCCGACACGCGCGTTGGGGCGCAAGGACCGCTCCGGCGCACCGGCACAGGCGGATGTCGCCACAAAGGCTGCGGTTGAGGTGAGAAATAGGCGGCGTGAAATACGATTGGTCATGGGGGACACTTTGCCGAAGCCCCGCGGAAGGGACAAGGCCGCATTGCCGCGTTTCCCCTCACAAGTGCGCGTGATAGAGCCGCCCCATGTGGAAACCTGTCCTGATGATGTTTGTGGCGATGTCGCTGATCCCGGCGGGGGATACGGCGGGCAAGCTGCTGATCACAACCCAAGGCACCTCGCCGCTTTTCGTGGCCTGGACACGTTTTTGGATCGGTGCACTGCTGGTTTTGCCCTTTGTGCCACGGGGCGGATTTGCCATTCTGACCGACTGGCGCGTGATCTTGCGCGCGTTGATGCTGACGGGCGGGATATGCTCAATCCTGACCGCTTTGCAAACAGCCCCTCTGGCAGATGTGTTTGCCGCGTTTTTCATTGGCCCGTCGGTGAGCTATTTGCTCGCCGTTGTGTTTCTGCGCGAACCGTTCTCGCTTGTCCGTGCGGGCCTTGTGGGGCTGGGGTTTTGCGGGATGCTGATTGTCGTCCAACCCGGCGGCGCGGGTGCGTCAGAAGGGCTGGGATGGGCTGTGCTGGCGGGATGTTTTTACGGCGCCTTCCTGACCGCATCGCGCTGGCTTTCCTCTCAGGCCCGCCCGCGCGCGCTTCTGTTTTCGCAGCTTTTTATCTCTGCAATTGTGACGACGCCGGCCGCGCTTTTCTTTTTGCCCGCCTTCAGCTGGCCGGTGGCCGGGCTGGCAAGCCTGTCTGCCATATTCTCGATGCTGGGCAATTTCATCTTGCTCTTTGCATACCGCATGGCGCCGGCCACCAGCCTCGCGCCGCTCATTTATTTTCAGTTGATTGCGGCAACAGGGCTGGGCTGGTTTGTCTTCGGGACACTTCCTGATCAGTGGACATGGATTGGGCTGGCGCTCATCCTGCTCTCGGGCGTGGCGTCCGCGCTACTTGCCCCACCGCCCGGCGGCGCGCAGCGCCGTTGAGCTGTCCTCCCGCATGGGCACATTGATGAAACACCACCGCGGCGCAGGCCCAAGCGGCAGGGCGGACGCTGCACGGCCTGGGATACGCGCATCGGAATAAACCTTGGCGGCCATCGATGTCCGCGCGGCAATCCTGTCTCCGGGCCGGGCCAAAACGCCAATGGGCACATTCTCCATGATCCAGCGCCAATTATCCCACTTGTGAAACTGCGCGAGATTATCCGCGCCCATGAGCCAGACAAAGGGAGTTCCGGGGTTGCGCGATTTCAGCGCCTTGAGGGTTTCGGCCGTAAAGCGGGTGCCCAGCCGGGCTTCGATATCCGAAACCTCGACACGCGGGTGCTGCATGATCGACCGCGCCTGCGCCATGCGCGCGGGCAGGGGGGCAGGGCCATGGGCTTTGAGCGGATTTCCGGGGGAGACGAGCCACCAGACCCGATCCAGACCAAACCGTTTGAGCGCCTCACGCGTAATATGCACATGCCCCTGATGGGCCGGATCGAAGGATCCACCCAAAAGCCCCGTAATAGGTTTTGATCTTCGCATATGTCTTGAGCTCGCGGCGCAGGGAAAGCGCGGCGACCATGATGCAAATTGCGGAGCAAGGAAAGGGCAATGCCGCGAACAATCTCGACGCGGAGGCAGGATCGTATTGTGGTGAGAAACCACTTTTGCCACATTTTCTAAACCGTGCGGTATCATCGTAGTGAAATGGCGATTTTTAAACAAATTCGTTGCGCCATGCCTGCTTGGTACGACACCTGATGGCGTGGGGGCGCGATTTAAAGGGATAAAGGGATTCTGGCATGAACCTGAAAGCTTGCCTCGCCGCCACCTTCACTTTCCTGGCTGCATCGACATCGGCTCACGCAGCCAGCCTCACAATTATGAATGGCTCACATAACATTCTGACGTTCGAAGGCGGTATCGGCGCCTATGGACACACGACCAGTCTTTTGTCTGACAACGCGGCGGGCTGGAGCACGGCAACGTCCGGGACTGATGTAATCATTACAGAAGAAAATGGCGTTGACGGCGCAAATACAGCTGCCGTGCAGTCCTTTCTCAACGCAGGGGGCCGCGTGATTGTTATGGGCGGCTATGGCACGAATGAGATCTCGTTTGTCAACGCAGTCCTTGGCACATCTTTGACATCCACGGGTGGATCTGCCGGTCCGAACTACAATCAAACCGCAGCCGCAGTTGGAACAACATTTGCCGACGACCCCGCTGTGTTGAGAGGTCTGAACTCCTACCACGACGCCACGGGCACGCTTGCCGCGAACTCGACCGTTTTCTATGAGGAAGCCAACGGAGACTATGCCGTGTTCCGCACAGCCTATGGCGCGGGTGATCTGTTCTACCTCGGCTATGATTACTGCTGTGGCGGCTCTGCTGCCGAGCGGACAGCCTGGATGGATGTGCTGGACAGCGCCATTCGGTATGACGGCACGATCACTGCTCCTGTGCCGCTTCCCGCAAGCCTGCCGCTTCTGCTCGCAGGTTTGGGCGGTGTCGCAGCCTTGCGTCGCCGTCGCGGCTAAGGGTTTCTACCTTCGCACTCTTGAACGGCAGCCTGCGCGGGCTGCCGTTTTTTGTTGGGCAAAGACATGGTGCGGACTAGCTTTCGCACAGGCAGCACCAAGGAGGAGCCCCCCATGTCCGAAGCCCCGATCATCGCCCAGAAAGCGCCGTATCCCGTTGATGTGGAAGAAGGCAAAAACTACTTCTGGTGCACCTGCGGGCGGTCTTCCAGCCAGCCGTTTTGCGATGGGTCGCACAAGGAAACCGGGCTCGCACCGATGAAGTACACCGCTGAAAAGACCGGCAAGGTGTTCTTTTGCGGCTGCAAGGCGACCGATAAATCGCCACTCTGCGATGGGTCGCATTCTAAATTGTGAAGCCCTCTTTGAAAGCGGGTTTCTTTTCTCACTCTCATCTAGTTTGATTGCCGTTGCGTGTAGGTCAACATAGCCGCTCGCAGCGAGCAAATCCATGCGCAGCTTGATTGCATGCTAGATGTAGAGTTTTTTAAAGATCAGCAGCACTGTCGGACAAAAGAGGGTGAATATGAAACCCAGGCCGATCAAATCAAGGATCATGCGAGCATATGGCCAGTCCGTTGCCGCAATCGTTGAAACACCAAGGACGGTTATGAATAGACTAAAACGGAATGAAGCCGCAAAAGGTCTTGCGATTGCAAAATTTGCGGCATTCTCAATGAGCGCAGTATAGTACCACATTTTTGATCCTCGCGCACCGGCTTCGGGAAGTGGCAAACAGTGTTTTCGCTCCAATCCGTAGCCTGTCGCTTCGTTTTCTTCTAGCCACCCCAGGCAGATTTAGCGCAACACTGACCGGATGCGGACTTTGTAGCCCTCGAAAAGAAAGTGCTTGGATCCAAAACATCAAGCACCCAACGAAATGCGCGCAATCAACTCCGACAACCGTTCCATACCCAATTGCTCCTTCGCGCCTGCCAAGCTATCTCTGCCCCAAACCAAACACTCGAGGAAACCATGGCCGCTTATCAATACGTGTATCATATGTCGGGCGTCTCCAAGACCTATCCCGGCGGGAAGAAGTGTTTTGAAAATATCCACCTGAACTTCCTGCCCGGTGTGAAGATCGGTGTTGTGGGCGTCAACGGTGCCGGTAAATCGACGCTGCTCAAGATCATGGCGGGGCTTGATACGGAGTTTTCCGGCGAGGCCTGGCATGCGGAAGGGGCCAAGGTGGGCTACCTGCCGCAGGAGCCGGAGCTGGATCCGAACCTTGATGTGCGCGGTAATGTGATGCTTGGGGTGGCTGAGAAAAAGGCCAAGCTCGATCGCTACAACGAAGTGGCGATGAACTACTCGGACGAGACCGCCGACGAAATGGCCCAGCTGCAAGACGAGATCGATGCCCAGAACCTCTGGGATCTCGACAGCCAGATCGACGTCGCCATGGAGGCGCTGCGCTGCCCGCCTGATGATGCCGATGTGACGACGCTCTCTGGCGGTGAGAAGCGCCGGGTGGCGCTGTGCAAACTGCTGCTCGAAGCGCCTGATATGCTGCTGCTCGACGAGCCCACCAACCACCTCGACGCTGAGACCATCGCTTGGTTGCAGCAGCACCTGATCGACTACAAGGGCACGATCCTCGTCGTGACTCACGATCGCTACTTCCTCGATGACATCACCGGCTGGATCCTTGAGCTCGACCGAGGCCGCGGCATTCCCTACGAGGGCAATTACTCGGCTTGGCTCGAACAGAAAGCCAAGCGGCTTCAGCAGGAAGCGCGCGAGGACAAGGCCAAGCAGAAAACCCTGGAGCGCGAGCTCGAATGGATGCGGCAAGGGGCCAAGGCGCGGCAAGCGAAATCCAAGGCGCGGATTCAGGCCTACAACGACCTGGCCAACCAATCCGAGCGCGAAAAGATCGCGCGCGCGCAGATCGTTATCCCCGCCGCGCAACGGCTCGGCGGCAAGGTTATCGAGGTCGAGGGGCTGTCCAAGGCCATGGGCGACAAGCTTTTGATCGAAAACCTGAGTTTCGCCATTCCTCCGGGTGGGATCGTGGGCGTCATCGGACCCAACGGGGCGGGTAAATCCACGCTCTTCAAGATGATCACCGGTCAGGAGACGCCTGATGCCGGCTCGATCGAGATCGGCGATACGGTGCAGCTGGCTTATGTGGACCAATCCCGCGACGACTTGAAAGAGGGCGAAACCGTCTGGGAGGCGATCTCGGGCGGCGCGGAGATCATCGAGCTGGGCGACGCCCAGGTCAATTCCCGCGCCTATTGCTCGTCCTTCAACTTCAAGGGCGGGGACCAGCAGAAGAAGGTCAACTTGCTCTCGGGCGGCGAGCGCAACCGGGTCCATATGGCGCGGCTGCTCAAGGAGGGGGGCAATGTGCTACTCCTCGACGAGCCGACCAATGACCTCGATGTCGAGACGCTGCGCGCGCTCGAAGACGCGCTTGTGGACTTCGCAGGCTGCGCCGTCGTGATCTCGCACGACCGGTTCTTCCTCGACCGGATCTGCACGCATATTCTGGCCTTTGAAGGCGAGGCGCATGTGGAATGGTTCGAGGGCAATTTCGAGGATTACGAGGAGGACAAGAAACGCCGCCTCGGACCAGACGCGCTGGAGCCCAAGCGGATCAAGCACAAGAAATTCGCGCGTTAGCCTCCGCGCGCACGGTAAATTTATACCTCACTGATTCTAAATGTTTAAAATCTCCCGCGCCGCGATGGCGCGGGGGTAAATGCGAATTTCTGCCCGATTGTTTCGACGGTTTCACCAATCAAACGATACGCTGCAACCGGGGCGTGCAATTTGCTGCGCAAACCTTGTTTTGAGATCAGAATACATGAAACGATTTAGGCCACAAAAATTTGAGAGGGAAGACATCATGAAAACCTTTGCAACTATCTCAGGCGCCCTTGGCTTGGCCCTTTTGTCCACAACAGCGCAGGCGGCTGCAATTTCAGGTATTGGCGGGACGGCCGGCGTACTTGGTGGATCAGTCACCACGATTGATTTTGAATCTGCCACCCTTGGCGATGCGCCGAGCTATTCGGAAAGTGGCGTCACCTTTACGGGCGTCGGCGCGGATCTCACGATTGGCAACGCGTTTGCGGGCAGTTTCAACACGACGGGTCAATCCCTTGAAAACGGGTTTGATGAAGTCCCGGACGCCTTTGAGATTGCCTTCGGGACCTCGACTTCAGGGTTTGCCTTTACATGGGGCGCCAGCGACAACGATTGGCGCATGGAAGTGTTTGACAGCTCCAACAGCCTGATTGGTTCGCAAATCATGGGAGCGGTTTTCAGTTCCAACGATGGCAACTACTTCGGTTGGACCGGCACGGATATTTCCAGCGTCATACTCACTGATTTGAAGACCACCATCGCGTCCGGTGATTACGTCTTCATCGATGACTTCGTGTTTGGCGGAAGCGTGACAGCCCCTGTGCCTTTGCCCGCCGGCTTGCCGCTTCTGGCGCTTGGCCTTGCCGGGCTCGGTGTGTTGCGGGCGCGTAAATCCGCGTGATCCTTTGCCCACGGACTAAAAAAACGCCAGCGCTGGGGCGCTGGCGTTTTGCGTTCTAAAAAGGGTGCCAAACTAATCTCAGGGTCTCTGGTTTGTTTGTGACCGCCAATGTGTTGCGGCTGGCAAGGACAGGTGTAGCCCATGCCGCGCGCCGCTTATGTGAACAGGTTCACACAAGAATTAAGTTTTTGGTAAGAATCGTAAATTTTTCCCCTTGAAAGCGGTTTTGTCGGGAGCGGCAGCGGCCTGTTTCAAACACGAAGCCGCGCGCGCCGACCCGAGGGACGGCGCTGCACGGGATGTTCAAAGTGCTTTATCCCTGCCGTGTCTGAGCTGGATCCGATTGTCGTGCCCACGGCCGCCAAAGCGCCGCCCCGTGCGGTCGGGTCGGCGCGCGCGGCGGGCTGACGCCCTTGTTCCGCGCGGTTCTTCTTGCACTCTTGCTGCTAGAGACCCGTTCCGGTCTTTGGGAAGTGGGTCTAACTAATGGCACGCCGTCATTGGTGCCGTCTCAGTTACTATTGTCCTGTGAATTTGGAATCAAAGGCTGCAATTCGTCCGAAATAATTGACCGGATCTACTCCAATCTAAACATGCTTAGTTTGATAGCCTTTGGATCAACATTTCCAAGTCGCAAAATTCAATCTCGTTAGGTACCACTTCTTTGATATCTGCGCTGCGATCCAGAATCCTGTGGTCATAGGTAACGAAATAGTCGACTTGGTATTTTATGGCTTCGAAAACGTGGTCAGCATCCGCCAAATGCTTGCCGGGCTTGGCATTGCCCTGCAAAGCACTGACCACTAACGAACGTTGCTGTTGTTCTCTGACTGAAAGCTCAACTTCGACAGTATAAACGTCGGGTAATAAAACCTTGACAGACACGGGAACGTTTGGGTGTTCAAGTTCTTCTCTGACGCCTTTCGGCAAAATGACCTCAACTTCTTCGCTCTCGTACAATACGACGAGTTTCAAAACGGCGTTCTTCCGTTCTGCGCTCACGAAATCCAGGACATTTGCGTCAATGAAAACGCGGGGGGTACGATGTTCGCCGCGAAAGTAAGTATGTCGGCCATCGTCGTTCATCCTCCCCCCCGCCGCTTCCTCGGCTTCACGCCACCCCGTTGCCCCGGACGTCCAGCCGTTGACCGTCCTGACATCTTTGTGGCCTCAGACACCGCCTCTTCGACCACGGATTGACGCGCCAGCGGGTCGTCGGCCACGGCCAAGTCCACCGCTTCCAGCCGTTTGACTTCATCGCGCAACCGCGCGGCCTCCTCGAACTCCAGATTCTCCGCCGCCTTGCGCATATCGGCGCGCAGACCATCCAGCACGGCTTGCAGGTTGCTGCCTTGCAGTTTGGGGTCGACCTTCGCAGTCACGCGGTTCATGTCCACATCGCCTTTGTAAAGCCCGGCCAGAATGTCCTCGACATTCTTCTTCACGGTCGCAGGCGTGATGCCGTGCTCTTCGTTATAGGCGATCTGTTTGGCGCGGCGGCGGTTCGTCTCGGCCATGGCGCGCTCCATGGAGCCGGTGATCCGGTCGGCATACATGATGACGCGGCCCTCGGCGTTCCGCGCGGCGCGGCCGATGGTCTGCACGAGCGAGGTCTCAGAGCGCAGGAAGCCTTCCTTGTCGGCATCGAGGATGGCAACCAGCCCGCATTCGGGAATATCGAGCCCCTCGCGCAGCAAGTTGATCCCGATGAGCACGTCAAAGGCCCCAAGCCGCAAATCGCGCAGGATCTCTATCCGCTCGATCGTGTCGATATCGGAATGCATGTAGCGCACCTTGATGCCCTGCTCATGCAGGTACTCGGTCAGGTCCTCGGCCATGCGTTTGGTCAGCGTGGTGACCAGCGTGCGGAAGCCGTCCGCCGTCACCCGGCGGATCTCGTCGAGCAGATCGTCCACCTGCGTCTCCACCGGGCGGATCTCGACCTCGGGGTCCAGAAGGCCAGTGGGCCGGATGACCTGTTCGGTAAAGACGCCGCCGGTCTGTTCGATCTCCCAGGTCGCGGGCGTGGCCGAGACAAAGACCGATTGCGGGCGCATGGCGTCCCATTCCTCGAACTTCAGCGGCCGGTTGTCCATGCAGGAAGGCAGGCGGAAGCCATGCTCGGCCAGCGTGAACTTGCGCCGATAGTCGCCCCGGTACATGCCGCCGATCTGTGGCACGGAGACATGGCTTTCGTCGGCGAAGACGATGGCATTGTCGGGGATGAACTCAAAGAGCGTGGGGGGCGGCTCGCCGGGTGCGCGCCCGGTGAGGTACCGGGAATAGTTCTCAATCCCGTTGCAAACGCCTGTGGCCTCCAGCATCTCGATATCGAAATTCGTCCGCTGCTCCAACCGCTGTGCCTCCAGCAGTTTGCCTTCGCCCACCAGCTGATCGAGCCGCATGCGGAGCTCCTCCTTGATCTTGATCACCGCCTGCTGCATCGTCGGGCGCGGGGTCACGTAGTGGGAATTGGCGTAGAGCCGGATCTGGTCGAACGTGTCGGTCTTCTTGCCGGTCAGCGGATCGAACTCGGTGATATCCTCCAGTTCCTCGCCAAAGAAATTGAGCCGCCAGGCGCGGTCGTCGAGGTGGGCAGGCCAGATCTCCAGTACATCGCCACGCACCCGGAACGACCCGCGCTGAAAGCCCTGATCATTGCGCCGGTATTGCTGGGCCACGAGATCGGCCATGACCTTGCGCTGGTCATATTCCGTGCCGGATTTGAGATCTTGCGTCATGGCGCCATAGGTCTCGACAGAGCCGATGCCGTAGATGCAGGAGACAGAGGCCACGATGATGACGTCATCCCGCTCCAGAAGCGCCCGCGTTGCCGAATGGCGCATCCGGTCGATCTGCTCGTTGATCTGGCTCTCTTTCTCGATATAGGTGTCCGAGCGCGCGACATAGGCCTCGGGCTGGTAGTAATCGTAGTAGCTGACGAAATACTCGACGGCATTGTCCGGAAAGAATCCTTTGAACTCGCCATAAAGCTGCGCGGCCAGCGTCTTGTTGGGCGCGAGGATGATGGCCGGTCTTTGCGTCTCCTCAATCACTTTGGCCATGGTAAACGTCTTGCCCGTGCCTGTGGCACCAAGCAGAACCTGATCCCGTTCGCCGCTCGTCACGCCCGCGGTGAGCTCTGCAATGGCCGTTGGCTGGTCTCCCGCCGGTTCAAATTCGGTCTGCATGACAAAGGCTTTGCCACCCTCAAGCTTTTCGCGGGTGCGCACATCGGGGGCGGGGCTGTTGAGGATCTGATCGGTCATGAGGGCGCGCTTTGACTATGGTTGCGAGGATCATAGTATATCTAGCGGTCCTTGCCGTGGATTCCCATGGCTGACGCTGAAAAGCGGCGCCTGCCGACGGTTGCGACCAAAGTCTGACGAGGCGCCTATTTGCGAATACAATCAGCCTGTTGCGGCAGGTTGACAGGCGGTCTGTCAACAAAAACAAATACTGCGAGTCCGAATTCATTTGTTAATTCCTTCCAAAGGTCTGTAGAATTGAGAGGCAAGCAGCACGCTTGGTCGCTCGGGTTTTCGCACACACCCACCCCTCGCTCCCCGCGGAGGCTCTGGCGACCAAGCGCTGTTTTGCGCTTCGCTCAGATTGCGCGCATTTTGCACATCTACAGCCCTTGCACGTGCCTGCATGGCTGGCGCATATATGAAGCGAGCTAAACGGAGCCCCCCATGCGAGCGCGTATCTATCAGCCAGCAAAGACCGCCATGTCCTCCGGGATGGGCAAAACGAAGCAATGGAGACTGGAGTTCGCGCCCGCTTCTGCGCGCGAGATCGATCCGCTCATGGGTTGGACCTCGTCTTCAGACACGCAGACACAAGTGCGCATGAGCTTCGACACCAAGGAAGCGGCACTCGAATATGCGCGCGAACATGGGATTGAAGCCGATGTCTTCGAGCCCAACAAACGCAAACCCAACATTCGCCCGCGCGGCTATGCGGAGAATTTCGCCGTGGATCGCAAAGGGGCCTGGACGCACTGAACCAGTGCAACTGCGGTTTGAAGAAGTCCTCTCGACGGATGCCTCTTTCGACGCGCTTTTGCAGCGCCATTTCGATCTGATGCGCGCCAGCTCGCCTGAAGAAAGCTGTCACGTCATGAGCGCTGATCAGTTGCGCGCTGAAGGGGCGCGGGTGTTTGCGGGGCGCGATAATGACGGACGGGCTTGGGCGATTGGTGCATTTCTGGATATTGGCGAAAACCGGGCCGAATTGAAGTCCATGCATTGCCATGATGCGTTGCGCGGGCAGGGGGCGGGACGTGCGCTGCTTGCGCATCTGATGGCGGCGGCACGTTCTGAGGGCATGACATCCCTCTGGCTGGAAACCGGTTCGGCGCCCGAGTTTCTGCCCGCACAGAAGCTCTATGCACGTGCGGGGTTTGAGCCTTGTCCGCCATTCGGCAGCTACAAGGAAGATCCACTCAGCCTCTTCATGACGCGCCCGCTGACTGCGTACCAAAACTGACCGCTCTCTCTTGCCAGCCTGCGCGAATATCGTCAAAACAGGCGTAGCGGTCCCTTAGCTCAACTGGATAGAGCAGCTGACTTCTAATCAGCAGGTTCAGGGTTCGAGTCCTTGAGGGATCGCCATTTTCACTGCTGTTGCCGATGAGGCATAAGTGCGCACATTTTTCGAGGTTTCGTGCATCACCCGTGTCATTGTTAAACTCGGACCTGCAGAAAATGCCCCGATATGCATTTGTTTTGATTTAATTTTCTAGGCAGTCCCAGCGCAGTTTGCCTCCAACCGCTCGTTTCTGATGGATCTGGCCTCATAGGCGCGCGTCAGATCAGGAAGCAGCAAAGCAAGGTCTCGGCGCTGGTAGGTTCCGTTAAAAACGCGGCCATCCGCCGTGAAAGCCGACATGCCTGCTTGTTTGAACCGGCTGCGAAGCGTGTTTCGGTGCAAGGCGTCCAGAAACCCAGCGAGTTAATCCGCGCCAACAAGTGCTCGCGCAGCATCTTCTATATGTGATCGAAACCACCGGCTCGCCGGTTCATCGCCGCTCTTCGCGCTATGGAAGAGCGAAAAATTCAGTGACTGAATTTCGAAAGGCAGGTCGCGTTGCGCAAGGCCGTAGACTTTAGCAAGGTCGTGCATTGCAACGGATGGAACGACTAAAAGCATGTCCGTTTCCGCCAGAATGGGCGCGGCCATGGAAAAATGGGGCACGATCGCTCCGATTTTTCGTGTCACGCCAAGCCTGGAGGCCGCCTGGTCGATGGGACCACGACCGGATGGCGGGGACGCACTGACCAGAACGTGCGGAAAGTGCGCCCAACTCTCCGGTGACCAATCGGCGAAAGCTGGGTGATCTTTCCGACCAAATGTCACCCAAGGCCATGCGCCCAACGCGATTCCCCGTAGATCATCGGTTTGTCGGAAGCTTGGCATGATAAGAGCGTCATAGCGGCCAGTCTGCATGTCCACGGTCGCGGTCGGAGCAAACGCAAAAACCTGAACACTGACACCCGGCGCTTTGGCTTTGATCGACTTCAAGACAAGTGGCAACAAGGGCGAGATGAAGTCCGGGGCGGCGAGGCGGAAGGTTTGTTCTGAAGTAGCTGGATCAAAGGGCTGAGGTTCTGCAAGTGTACTTTCGACCTGCGCCAAGAGGATCGGAAGCGTCTCAGCGAGGCTTTGCCCCCGCGCCGTGGGCACCATGCGGCGCCCATCCCGCACGAGAAGCTCGTTATCAAACAGCGTGCGCAATCGCTTCAAGGCATGGCTGACTGCGGAAGACGTGAGGTTCAACTGATCTGCCGCCCGCCCCACACTTTTTTCTCGAAGCAGGACGTCAAGAACGACCAACAGGTTCAGGTCAATTTTGGATAAAGATTGAGCGCTCAAGGTGAATTCCATTCAGTGCAATTGAAAAACCTTCATTTGATTCATCGTATGGAGCGCGCGACATTGGCGCAATACACAATGGGAGACAGCATCATGCATAGACACAGCAAATTCACGATTTCACTCGCCGCAGCGCTCACGCTTGGCACAGCAGCGCTTGCAGAAACAGATCTCGACATCAAGTTTGCGGGCGCGCTTGAGTTCTCCGATGATGGGACACTTTTTGTTGGCGACAGTATTACCGGTGCCATCTACGCATTCGAGATGCCCGCGACGGGTGGTGCAGAGCAGATTGTGCCGAGCTCAATCGCTAACATCGATGCGAAGATTGGCGAATTGCTGGGTGTTGGCCCGGCGGCCATCCAGATCAACGACATCGCCGCGCATCCTGTTTCCAACGACGTCTACATCTCGGTAACCCGGATCGGCAATCTCGTCTCTCAGCCCGCGATTGTGGTCGTCTCACAAGATCAGAGCCTTCGCCTCCTGGACCTGTCTGCGCTTGAGTTCCAAAAGCAAGCGCTTAACGAATTCCCTGATGGCGAGATCACCTTCAATGGACGCTCTGGCGGTATGGGCCCGGCGATGCCGCGCGATACCGCCAAAACCGCAGTGCCGTTGAGCACGCTGGCGATCATGGACATGGAGTACTACAAGGGCGAGCTTTTCGTGGCTGGCGTTGCTACTGACAACTTCCTCTCGTCCCTGCGTCGCATCTCCTATCCGTTCGATGGCTCGCAAAGTGTCTCAAACGTCGAAATGTATCATATCGCACATGACCAGTACGAAAGCCGTGCACCCATTCGGGCCATGTCCATTCAGGAAATTGATGGCGAGCCTCAATTGATCGCGGCCTATACCTGCAGCCCGATTGTCCTGGTGCCGCTGTCTGAGATTGAAGACGGCGCGAAGATCTCTGCACGTACGATCATGGATTATGGCAACGGCCAGCCGCTCGACATGATCGCTTACAACCACCAAAGCCCCTTTGGCGGCGAGGCCCAGCCGTCGTTGTTTGTCACAAGCAACGCCCGGTCGCCGCAGCTCATTCCCATCTCTGGATTGCAAGATGCAAAAGCTGTCACGCATGAGGACTTCGGGCGTGGACCCAAGCTGGATGACAATCCGCTGATGCCTTTCGGGCCTGTTGGACAGCACGTCATGTTTGAAGGTGTACCATTGCACATGGACCTTGTCGGTGGCGGCTTCTTTGTGTCTGTCAATCGCGATGCCTACACGGGCAGCCTGAACCTTGACACCAACCCCGCATGGTTCCCAAGCCGCATTCACAACTTGCTGGCAGAGTTTGACTTCCCGCAGTACCAGCCCGATCCGTCACGGACGCAATGATCATGAACTTTCATATGAAAAACGGGATCGCTAGAGCATTGGCGATCCTACTTTGCAGCCTTTTGGTACCCATGGCACAAGCACAAGACCTCACCCTGCCACAAGTTGCGACTGACCCTGTGATCTTGCAAATTCCAGAAGGAACAGCCCATCCCGAGATGCTGGAGGTAACACTTAGCGGGGCAGATACCCCGATTGCAGGACGATACACAGTGGATGGTGAGATACTTCGCTTTACGCCGGCCTTTGGCTTTGATGCGGGGCGAGACTACGTGGTGCGACTGCCCCATGACAACGCGGCAGTGTCGTTCCGCATTGCGACCGATACGGCCCAGCTTGCCCCCTCCGTGGTGCACATCTACCCAAGCGGCGACACGTTGCCTGAGAACACCTTGCGGTTCTACATCCACTTCTCAGTGCCAATGCAGCCGCATGTGGCCTTCGATTACATCAAACTGCTAGACGCCAGCGGTGTGGCCGATGATGCCGCTTTCATGCGGTTCAAACAAGAGCTGTGGAATGAAGACAGGACACGCCTGACCGTCTTGATCGACCCTGGCCGTATCAAGCGCGAGGTTGCCACCAATGTCGAGCTGGGTCCTGTGTTGCTCGCGGGTCAGCGGTACACTCTTTCAGTTGCGAGCGGATGGCCCTCTGCAGACGGCACAGCAGTATTGCCCGCATTCACAAAGGCATTTGAGGTTTCCGGCGCCTTGCGCACACGTCCGGATACCCGGCTCTGGAGCGCGAACACACCCTGTGCCGGAACCCGAGAGACGTTGACTGTCACCCTTGATCGCCCATTCGACCGACATCAGTTGATGTATGCGCTGCGACTTGAGACCCAAGACGGTGATGAAATCCAGGGAGAAATTGAAATAAATGACGCTGAGCATCACTGGAGTTTCACACCAATTGCGCCTTGGCCAAACGGAAGTCTCGACCTCCTGACTGACCTCACACTTGAAGACGTTGCCGGGAACAATTTTGTGGATTTGCTCGACCATGTCGCAGGTACGGCAGAAAGAGATGCACTAATGCCAGACCTTCGAGTTCATATTCAGAACTGCGCAGATTGAATGGAGTTCTCGCATGTGATCGCGACACCTGCCTTGATGTTCAACACATTGCATACGGCTATTGGGGCCCAATGCGCGACTCAACGACCTCTGATAGAGTGACCCGGTCAACGCTTGGTTGACTTTGTGGGAGGGCATGGCGGACCAGAGGATCAGTCATGGAACCTACACCGAACCTTGAAGTGGTCCCACCTTTTCGAACAGTTTTGCAACGTTCCTAAGGTGTATCGGTTTTAGGTTTCATGCTGCTTTTTGCTCTTCCATGCCGGTCCAACACGCCTCGTCCGGCGTTTGACGATCAAGGGCGGAGTGGGGCCGCTCGGCGTTGTAGAATGACATCCAACCTTTGACGACCCTCCGGGCCTGGAAGCCATCGCTGATTTCTTCGAGGTAGATCGCCTCCTGCTTCAACGATCTCGAAAGTCGTTCGATGAAGATGTTGTCGAGATAACGACCGCGCCGGTCCATTGAGATGCGTACACTGGCTTAGGTCAGCGTTGTGATCCACGCAGATTTCGTAAACTGGCTCCCCTGATCCGTATTCATGATCTCTGGCGGACCGTGTTTAGCGATGGCCTCGTTCAGGGCATCGACGCAGAAGTCGGCATGCATCGTGTTCGATAGTCGCCAGCTCAGCACCTTGCGCGTGGCCCAATCCATGATGGCTAAGACGCACTCTCGTTCTCAAAGAGATTGGTATTGGCCCGGTGTATGGATATTCATTTTTCGAGGTTGCTGGACGTCAATATCCACTCTTTGACGACTTCCGCCTGCGGGATGAGAGGGATGGACTTGGACCATACCAGATAGAATCCGCGGCCCGTGGTCCACGCCCATTCTGTCCGCGCGGCAAGCATCCCTTGCTTTACAAGCGGGTCGACAAGGTGGTGCCAGCCAAAGGCAAACCCTTCGCCCGCCATGGCCGCTTGTAGAACCAGCGCGTAGTCATTCAGGCGCAAGCCACTTGGCGGAGGTGTTTCGGTGATGCTGAAGGCTTTGAACCATTCTTGCCAGGAGGGGCGTTCGCGAATGGGCTCTTCCAGATGGATCAGACGCTGATGCAAAAGCCCGGTGATGTTGCGCAGATGCACGGCCGCGGCCATGACGCGCGGGGCTGCCACCGGATAGATCACCTCAGACGCAATCAGGGCGCAGTCGCAATCGGGCCACTGCCCATTTCCAAGGCGGATGGCCAGGCTGATCGGCTCCACGTTCAGGTCGGGCTCGCGGTCACTTGATTGCAGACGCAGGTCAATGTCCGGGTGGCTTTGCTGGAACGACCTGATGCGCGGCAGCAGCCAGTAGTTGTTGAAGGCTGACGACGCGCTCAGCGTGACGTGATCCAGGCTGACCCTTTGCCGAAGGGACGTCGCCGATTGCTCCAGCATCTCAAACGCGCGCGCCACATCTGCAAAAAGACGCTCACCTGCATGTGTCAGGCTTATGTTTCGATGACGGCGCGTGAAGAGCTGTACGCCAAGCGACGTCTCCAACTGCTTGATCGAGGCGCTGACCGAGGGCTGTTGGACATTAAGTTCCTTGGCCGCAAGAGTGAAAGAGCCACGGCGGGCGGCGGCCTCGAAAACGACGAGATGGCGCGGGGATGACAGGAGGGACCAGACACTTTGCATAAGCTGAGCCTATCCAAGCCATTGGGATTTTCAACCGTCACAGATGCTGTCGAAAGATGTACCCATCCTTTGACTGCTTTTGGGAGGGCTGTTTATGGCACGTCGGGCACGCGCATCGCGCAACAGGGACAATGCGTCATCGGGTGTTCCGGCATCGCCATACATCCGCCGCACCGTTCCGTTCTTCGATATTCTCGATGAAGAGCAGATCGGGAAGTTGGAAGCGCAGGTCGACTGGATCATTCAGGATGTGGGCATCGCTTTCCGGGACGATCCCGAAGCGCTGGAGTTGTGGCGCAAGGAAGGGGCAAATATTGAGGGCGACATTGTGCGCGCTCCGGCGGACTGGATCAGGTCGCTTTGCGCCAAAGCGCCTTCGGAGTTCACCCAGCTTGCCCGCAATCCCGACCGCTCTGTCACCATCGGCGGCACCCATCAGGTGTTCGCGCCGATCTACGGCGCCCCCTTCGTGCGCGACCTCGAAGGCGGGCGGCGCTATGGCGACATGGACGCCTTCCGCGATCTGGTCCGACTGACTTATCTGCATCCCAACCTGCACCACGGCGGTTTCGTCACCTGTGAGCCCTGCGACGTGCCGGTCAGCAAGCGTCACCTCGACATGCTCATGGCGCATATGACGTTGTCGGACAAACCGCATCTGGGCGCGATCACCGAGATGAGCCGCGCGCAGGACTCAGTCGACATGGCCGAGATCGTCTTTGGCAAAGACGTCATGGACGAGAACTGCGTCATCATGGGCAATGTGAACACCAATTCGCCCTTGCTGGTGGACAAGGTGGTGACCGAGGCCGCGCGGGTCTATTCGACACGCGGGCAGGGGATGATCGTGGTGCCGTTCATCCTGACCGGGGCAATGGGGCCTGTGTCCACCGCCGCCTCTGTTGCGCAGGCCATGGCCGAAGCGATGATGGTTTGCGCCTATGTGCAGTTGTTGCGGCCAGGTGCGCCCTTTGTGCTGGGCAACTTCCTGTCGTCCATGTCGCTCAAATCCGGCGCGCCGACCTTCGGGATGCCGGAGCCTGTGGTCTCCAACTATGCCATCGGCCAGCTGGCGCGTCGCGCGGGCCTGCCCCTGCGCTGCGGTGGCTCGCTCACCGCCTCCAAGATCGAGGATGCGCAGGCCGCCTATGAAAGCGCGGATTCGATGCACTCGACCATGATGGCGGGCGCGAATTTCGTTCTGCATTCGGCGGGCTGGCTTGAGGGCGGTCTCTGCGCGGGCTTTGAAAAGCTGATCATGGATGCGGATCGTCTGGGCAGCTACCAAAAGGTGCTGAGCCGGGGGCTCGATGTATCGGAAGATGCGCTGGCGCGGGATGCTTACGGCGAAGTCGCGCCCGGTGGGCATTTCCTTGGCTGCGGCCATACCATGCGCAACTACCAGACCGCATTCTATGAACCCAAGCTGAGCGACAGTGAAAACGTCGAAAGCTGGGAAGAGGCCGGAGCACACGACATGCGCGCCCGCGCCAATGCGCGCGTCAAGCAGATGCTCGCTGAGTATCAGCCACCGCCCATCGCAGACAGCACGCGCGAGGCGCTTGAGGCTTATGTGGCCAAGCGCAAAGAAGACCTCCCCGACGCCTGGTACTAAGAGGACAGAACGATGCCTGAGATCCAAAAAGACGAAACAGCCACCGGCAAACCGTTGCCCTCCCATGCCAAAGTCGTCGTGATTGGCGGAGGCGTTGTGGGCTGTTCGATCCTGTTTCACCTGGCAAAGTTCGGCTGGAAAGACGTGGTCCTGTTGGAGCGCGACGAGCTGACGTCTGGGTCCAGCTGGCACGCGGCCGGGCAGATCCACACGATCAGCTCTGACCCCAATATCTCCCGCCTGCAAAGTTATACCATCGACCTCTACAAGGAGATCGAAGAGACGTCCGGTCATTCCGTGAGCTTGCACATCACCGGCGGCTTCTACGCCGCCTCGACCAAGGAATGGTATGACTACCTCAAGCGGGAACGCTCCAAGGCGCGCTATATGGGGCTGAACCAAGAGTTCATCTCGCCCAAGGAGCTGGCCGAACGCCATCCGCTGATTGACCCCAAACATTACCATGCTGCCCTCTGGGATGATCAGGATGGCGACCTTGATCCCTCCGGCGCCACCTATGCCTTCGCCAAGGCCGCACGGGTGCATGGGGCGCAATACTTCACCCATTGCGGGGTGACGGACATGTCGCAGCGTCCCGACGGGTCGTGGGATTTGACCACACCCAAAGGCACCATCAACGCGGAACAGATCGTCAATTGTGGCGGTCTCTGGGCGCGCGAGGTGGGCTATATGTCCGGCGTGCATCTGCCCGTGCAGCCGATGGAGCACCACTATCTGATCACCGACAAGATCCCGATGATCGCCGAGCGGATGGAGAGCATGGGCGAGGCAGGCCGCCTGCCTGCGGGGATCGACTACGAGGCCAACATCTACTTCCGGCAGGAACGGCAGGGCATGCTCTTGGGCACCTATGAGCCGAAATCGACCCCCTGGAAAGTGGACGGCACGCCCTGGGACTTTGGCCATGAGTTGCTGCAACCCGATCTGGACCGGATCGCTGACCGTCTGGAAATGTCGTTCGAACGCATCCCCGCCATCGGAGAGGCGGGCATCAAGGACATGATCAACGGGCCGTTCACCTTCGGCCCCGATGGCAACCCGATGATCGGCCCCGTGCCGGGGATGAAGAACTACTGGGTCGCCGTGGGCGTCATGGCGGGCTTCTGTCAGGGCGGCGGTGTGGGCCTGACGATGGCCGAGTGGATGATCGACGGAGAGCCTTCGATTGACGTCTGGGCCATGGATGTGGCGCGTTTTGGGGAATTTGCGACACCCGATTGGGGCACGATCAAATCGTCGGAAAATTACGAACGCCGCTTCGTGATGACCTTCCCCAACGAGACCCTGCCCAAAGGTCGGATGCAGAAGACCACCGCGCTTTACGACCGGCTGGTCGCCAAGGGCGCGCTGATGGGGCAGGGCTTTGGCCTCGAAAACGCGCTTTGGTTCGCCGACAGCCCCGAGGACGCCCATGAAGACCCGACATTCGAGCGCAACCGCAGCCACGATTATGTGGCCCGCGAGATCAAAGCGGTGCAGGAGGCCGTCGGCGGCATCGAGATCGCCAATTTCGCCAAGCACGAATTCAAGGGCCCCGGCGCGCGGGCTTATCTCGACCGGACGTTGGCGGGCTATGTGCCCAAGCCGGGTCGCCTGACGCTCACGCCGATGCTCACGCCCAAGGGCAAGCTCTACGGCGATCTGACCGTGGCCTGCCTCGGCGAGGAGCACTTCATGCTGTTCGGCTCCGGTGCCATGCAGGAGGCGCATCGCCGCTGGTTTGAGAAAGACCTGCCCGAGGACGTGAGCTACGCCAATGTCTCTGACGACTGGCACGGGATCGCGCTCTCTGGTCCGAAGTCGCGCGAGCTGCTGGCGCGCATCTGCCGCGAGGATATCAGCCCGGAGGCTTTCAAGTTCCGCGACCTGCGCCAGACCTTCGTCGGCGGCGTGCCGGTGATCCTGAACCGGATCAGCTTTTCCGGCGAGTTGGGCTATGAGATCTACTGCAAGCCGCAATACCTGCTGCGTCTGGCCGAGGCGATTGAAAGCGCTGGCGCTGATCTCGGCTACCGCTGGTATGGCGCGCGGGCGCTGATGTCGATGCGGCTGGAGAAGGGCTGGGGCGTCTGGACGCTGGAGTTCCGCCCCGATTTCGACGCGGTCGAGAGTGGCATGGATGCCTTCATCAACTGGAAGAAGGACTTCGTCGGCAAGGAGGCCACACAGGCCATCCGCGACGCCGGGCCGAAACAGAAGCTGGTCACCATGACCATCGACGTGGACGGCATAGACGTCAGCAACGATGAGGCCATCCTGAAAGACGGTGCGGCCGTAGGTTACGTGTCCTCGGGCGGTTACGGCCACCGCGCAGGTGCCTCCATGGCGATGGGCTATGTCGCCGCAGAGCACGCGGCACCGGACACGACGCTTCAGGTGGAAATCCTGGGCGAGATGTATGACGCAAAGGTGCTGGGCGGGCCGATCTATGACGCCAACGGCGCCAACATGCGGTGCTGAGGAGAGGGGGGTATCCCGCAATCAACACAGGTGCCGACATGCTGGGCACGACAGTGCCCCGGTTTCTCTTTGTGTTGTTGCCAGGCTTGCTGTCCATCCTGGTGTGTCCGTGAAGACAGAAACAGCGACAACAGGACCGTCACGCCTGTCACGAGGACCGAATTGAACACGAACAGCGTAATCGGGGCGCGGCCAAACGCCGCCGCGTAGTTGTTGGTGCTTATGTCACCCACCGGAAAGAAGGCCCGAATGCTCGACGCATCCGCGAAGCAATTGCAGGTCGGGCTTGAAACTCGACACGACCATGAACACAAGCGGGAAGACAAAGATCAGCGCGGTCAGCATCAGCATCACATAGCGGATGACGAGACGCAGGCCGTGATTGTCAGGATCGATTGCGGCCACACATATCCCAGTTGAGCAATTGCAATCTGGACTTTTTGCTTGGTTGACGCCTTCACGGCAGCATTGCCATTGACCACCCGACTAACGGTTTTGGCGAAACGCCAGCCTTGAGCGCAACGTCATATATCGTTGCCATCAAGCGCCCTCCCAACCGCTGCAACGGTTCTGACAGGAAGCGGATCGTCGCAAATGGCACCGATTTCATGACGCCGATGTCAAAATATTGTCAAACAAGAGATTCGCGCACAGGCAGGGATTTGGCCTCCGTATTGTGAAGCTCAGAGGGCCAGCTCCCTCAAGAAACCGCCGACAATGGGGCGCAAATCCAACTCAGGACGGGATTTTGAGATTGAGCGAGTGACCTGCCCCCGGGGCGCCCTCATTCATAACAAGAGTCTGCGGATCTGATTTTTAAATTCGTCGGTTTCGGTCTGGATCTCACTTACTCCTCAGAGCCTCGATCAGTTCGGATTTCGAGAGCTCCGAGCGGCCGTCGATGTCCAGTTCCCGCGCCCGTTCGTAAAGCTGGTCTTTTGTCCATTCCTCGTAGGGCGGAGCTTTCCCGCCTTTGCGGGACGGATCAGTGGCGTCATTTGCCTGCGCATTGGCAATACTGGCCGCCTTTGCTTTCCCGTAGCCTTCCCGGCGCATTGCCTCGTAGGCTGCGTCATTTTTGATGGTTGGTCTGTTTTCCTTGGGCATGTCGCTCTCCTGTAGCTAGAGGATGAACGTCTCGCGCCCTCAAGAGTTCCACGACGCAACCGCGTCTTTCACAGCTTCTATGTCGTCCTTTTTGACGGCCAGCAGGATTTCGTCACCTGATTGCACATGTGTCTCAGTCGTTATCAGGACTTCTTCATCGCCCCGAACGCGCGCGATGAGCGAGATGTGGTCTGGCAGCTCAAGGTTGGCTAACGCTTCGTCCTGCACCCCCTCCGGTACTGTCAGCCTTTTCAGGCGTAAGGCATTGCTCAGGTTCATGACCTCTGACATCTCGCTTTTTTCCTCAAGCGCGCGGCAGATGCTCTCGGCAACGGTGACATGCGGTGTGATCGTATCTGCCAGATCAAGTTCAGCACATACGTCCAGAAGCTCGGGCGATATGATTTGTGGGATGACCCGCCCATATCCGACGGAGCGGCCAACCAAAGCGGCCAGGATATTGTCATCCGACGCGTTGGTGAGCGCGATGAGCACGTCGTCTTCAGAGGCATGGGCTTCGCGTAGAATGGACGGGCTCGTTCCATCTCCTTCAATCATGCCGCAATCGAGCGTTTCGGCAAGCCGTTCGAGCTTCCCCCTGTCGCGATCAATCACGACAACCTCGTGATCCTGCTCGATGAGCGTTTGGGCTGTGGCCGTGCCGAATTTGGATCCACCGACAATGACAATGCGCATTTTATTCTCCTCAGGAGTGGTGCCAGCTGCGTGGCAAAAAGATCAGCAAGACCGCCACAAATTCCAATCGGCCCAGCCACATGGCAAAGGTCAGCAGAAGCTGAAGGGCAGGCGGTAGTTCAGGCCCGACCAGAGATGACAGGCCGACGGTTGAGAGCGCCGATACGGTGTCGAACAAGGCCGGCCCCGGCGCATAGCCATAGGCCAGAAATGCACACCAGACGACGAGCAGCGTCGCCGTGTAGAGCAGCAGCAATGCGAGTAATGCTGTGACACGCCGTTGGCTCACAGGTGATCCATTGCGTCGCAACGGTGCGACGGCACTGTCCGGAAGGCGTGGTGTGGCAAGGGCATGTCGCGCCGCGCGCAACAACAGGGCCACGCGAGACAGTTTCAAGCCTCCCGCTGTAGACCCCTCATCTCCGCCTGCCAGCATCACGACCAGGAAGAGCACCAACGCCGGGCCGGCAAGCGGCATGGCACCCACTGAAAAGCCCGCCGTACTAAGGCCGGACCATAGATCGAGCAGCTTGGGCCAGATGTCAGACACAGCCGTCCCCGTGCTGGCCAGCCCTACAGCGTAGAGGCCTCCGAAAACAGTGACGGCCCAGATCAGGCGTTGCACGGAGCCCAGCTTCCAAGCCCCTTTGACATCGCCGCGCGCGGCCAGCGCAAAGAAAAGCAATGACAGCGCGCCCAGAAGGGAGACGGCGATGACGAGGCTCTGGGTCAGCAAGCTGTACTCTGCAAGGGATGTGGAGCGTGGCGCAAAGCCACCGGTCGAAATTGCCGAGAGAGCAAGGACAAGCCCCTCTGCGATGCGCGGCGTCGTTAGCGCCAGCGCGAGCCCGGAGCACAATGTGAGCAACACATAGGCCAGAAGCAATTGCCGCGCTTTGTTGCGGGTCGATGCGATGCGGTCGCCCTGATCAATACCCGCCTGTCCCAGGCGTCGGCTGGCCGGGCCCGGCCCGAGGATCAGGGCCAGCACCGCCGTGGCCATGGCCAGACCGCCGCACCATTGCATCCACGAGCGCAGCACATGGCCCGCAAAGGGCCAGTCATCGGGGTTGGTCGCCACGGACAGGCCTGTGGTTGTAATCGCGCTCATGCCCTCAAAGAGCCCGGAGATCGGGGTCATGCCAAGCGCTGCGAAAGCGGGCATGGAAAACACCGCCGCCAGGCAGAACATCAGCGCAAGGCTGATCATCGCCTCCACTTGCCGCAGATCGCGGGGAAGCGGCTTGCGCAGGGTGAGCACAGCCGGGATGACCCCCGCAAGGCTGGACAGAGCAAGCGCCGTTGCCAGGGCCACAGAACCTTCCACCGCTGCCCAGATCAGCGGAGGTCCGAAGAGCAAGAGGCTCAATCCGCCATGCTTGGCCAGCGTCAGGCCGATGACCCATGGACGCGCGGTCAGCAGAAGCGTGTCATAGCCTTGCTGCGCAGTGAAACGACGGGCCATGTTACTGTGCGGCATGCGCATCAACGTTGTGAACCGGTATCGGCCCATTGACCGTCAAGGTGCGATAGGGGAAGGGGATCTCGATCCCGGCATCATCCAACGCCCGCTTGACCGCGGCCACGACCTGATCTCGGCTTGCGCGGATATCGACGGGTTTGGACCCTGTCCACCATGTGATCTCAAAATCAATCGATGACGCGCCAAAGGCTTTTGCAAATACCTGAATATCGCGGACATCATCGCGCACCATGTCAACCGCGCGCACGGCCTTGGCAATAACTTCGCGGGCCTCATCCACATTTTCGCCGTAGGCCACACCGCAGATGATCGACGTGCGGCGGAAATCGCGATTGGTGCGCACCGTGACGGCGTTGTGAAAAAGCTGGGCGTTGGGCACGACAACCAATTGCCCATCCGTTTGCCGGATGTGCGTGTCCCGGATCGTGATGGATTCGACCTCTCCCTCAACACTGTCACAGGCAATGTGATCGCCAATGGCAAAAGGCTCGCGGACCAAGATCAGAATACCCGCCAGAAAGTTCTCAAACGTGTCCTTGAAAGCGAAACCAATGGCTACCGAGCCCAGACCCAAAGTCGTGAGTGCGCGCCCGGGCGTTATTGTCGGGAAGACAACGGTTAGGGCGATCAGACTTCCCGCTAGCCAAATGGCGGTGCTGCTCAACAATTGCAGCACTGCGATCAAATTGCGCCGCATGCGGCCTGATCCGCCCAATTTCGCGATGATCTTCTTGGCGATCCAAGCGACGAGCCCCGTCAAAATGAGGATGACCAGCGCAACAGCGAGGCGCGGCAAAGCCTGAAGCGCAGCAACGCTCCAGCCTTGGACTTGTTCCAGAACGGGAGCGGGCAGGGCGACGACGTCAGCGAGATTTTCCATGCTCGCTCAACGCCTCGGCGCGCTTCTTGTTCCCTATGTCATGGAACAAATCATCAGCCGGAACGGTTTATCAAGGAATTTAATTGCCGGAGGCGCCCGTGACAGATCAAACATCCCAACCGCTGACTGAGGAAAAAGAAGAAGAGCAGATCGTCGAAGATGCGGCCGAATTGTCGCCACGTCTGGTCTTTGAAGCGATCCGCAGGAGTGGTGAGGAGGAGCTGGAGCGCCCGATGCGTGCGCTTTGGTATTCAGGCATGGCGGCGGGGATCCTGATCTCGTTTTCAGTTCTGGCGGAAGCCTTGTTGCGGGCCTACCTCCCGGACGCCGGTTGGCGCTACATCATTGAGAACGCGGGCTACTCCCTTGGCTTCTTGCTCGTTATCCTGGGGCGGCTGCAATTGTTCACGGAGAACACCATCACGACCGTTGTTCCCGCTGTCATTACCCCAACCGCTCAGGTGATTTTGCGTACCACGCGCTTGTGGATTGTCGTCCTGGCCGCCAATGTCGTCGGCGCTTTTGCCGTGGCTCTCTTTCTGGCCTACGCCCCCGTTATGGCGCCGGAGGTCCGATCTGCGTTTACAGATCTGAGCTACCACGCGACTGGCATGCCGGCGCTGGAAGGGTTCCTGCGTGGCATTCCCGCAGGGGTCCTGATTGCCGCGCTTGTGTGGATGTTACCCGGCCTTCATTCGGGGCAAATCGCCATCATTGTCCTCTTCACGTGGCTGATTGCCTTGGGTGATTTTACACATATCGTTGCTGGCTCCGTCGAAATGGCATTTCTGTCGGTTCAAGGTCTGATCACTCTTGGCCAAGCCGTCTTCGGGTTTTTTCTGCCGGTTTTTGCGGGCAATGTCGTTGGCGGCACATTTATTTTCACCATGCTGACCTGGGCTCAGATCAGGGCGGATCTTGCGGAGTGATGTGTATGGCGCGCGCGGGTCGCGCGCCTCGCAGGGATCAACGGTGACAGGAATGCGGTGTGTCTTCGATTGATGAACATCCCTGCGGCGGAGCTCTGGCGCAACGAGCCATGCGCGTTCAAGACGGTGTGGATTGCCAAAGCTTTTTCCTGATGGGTCTGATCACGCGATTTCAGGATGTCGGTTATCAGCCCGCGTGCGTCAGTGGGGAGAACCCTCGCACAATAGGCCACGAAATAGTTGAAAGCTCTTCCGAAAGGGGAAGGGCTGGTGCTTCCGTGGCGAGCGCCGCAACGCTGAGAAGGATTTTGTGCCATATCCTGAACACCCGCCCCCCGCCAATTCTTGTTTTTGTTTGCAAAACCGGCAGAAATAGACCGCCGCTGTTCAGAACAGCGACGGTCAAAGTCAGGCTCGACTGTAAGCGCAGTAAATTGCCTCAGCTGCGCTCGGTTTGGTGCGGAGCATCGCTGGCTAGCGTGGATTTTGGTGCGCTGTCATCGCGCATTCGAGTCTCGGTTCTGTTTTTTGAAACCAAGGCGAAAACAATGACCGAGAGAGATGTCACGAGGAACAAACCGGCAATGAGAGCAATGGCGTCCATTAATCCGCCCCTTGGTCATTCGAATCGATCAGTGTCTCGACTTCATCCACCTCTGGCGTACTGACAGCATAAAGGTAGCCGCCCAAGAGCAGGCCCGCGACCACGACAGCCAGTCCAATACCTCCCAATGCAGGCCAGTGTCTTTTGATTTGGCGATCCAAATTTGTATCTCGTGCGGACATTGGTGTGTACCTCCATTAGCGTCATAATCACAAACGGCTTCCGAGCGAGTTTGGTTCCCAATAAAATTTGCAAAATCGCCGGAACAAAACGAGGGACTCAAGGTTTTTTAACCAAGGTCCAGTTAATTGGATTGAAAATAAACGCAAATGAGAGAAAGGAAAAGCGATGATCAAGATTTTTGCTACAACCACGGCTCTTGCACTTATTGCGACGCAATCGATCGCCTATGAAGAAATGAAAGAAGGCGACAACAGCGACGCCGTCAAATTGAAAGCAGACGAGCCCGTCATATCCGAGTTCGCGACAGACTTTGAAATTGATGGCTGGCGCGAGCTCAAAGCAGAATGGACCGCTGAAGAGATCACGGGCATGCCGCTCTATGATACGGCTGACAATTGGATCGGCGAGGTGGACGATGTCATTGTGACCGAAGCCGGTGAGATCTCGGGCGCCGTCCTGGGCGTTGGCGGATTTCTCGGAATTGGCGAGAAGGACGTTCTCGTCTCCTTCGACAGCCTGAAGATCAAGGCGGATGAAGACGGTGATGACCGTCGCGTCTATGTCGATGTGAGCAAAGAGCAGCTCGAAGCGATGCCGAGTTACGACAGTTAATCAGCTCTCTTTTTGAGCAAGTGGGCCGCCCTTTGGGCGGCCCTTTTGTGTCAGACACATGAGCTCGAAGCCGTGTTGGTTGGAGCGCTTGTCCATGCTGTCACATGAGCGAGCATGTTGCCCACCAGCCAATCTCTCGAAGCGGCAGATCACTATGGGTTTCGGCGGAATAGTCGCTCAAGGACGTGCTCAGAGCAAGGACAGAGCGCAGAGTGGGAGAGTGTTCACTCAACACCACGGAAGCACGCCGCGTCCGCATCAACAACATCATTCCCATCCTTAAGTGCCAAGAGATGCAAGCGCTCTCAAACGACATCGCGACAAGACGTGCCCGGCAAACGGTCCTACGCTGGGGCTGGCCTGGGCGTAAGGCCCGTTCTCAGCTCTGCTGTGGTTGGTTTTTCGGGGCGCTCAAGGTGCGATCAGTTCCCTCGGACGGGATGGCAAAAGCGCTCACCCAGACAAGTACGGGCAGAGCCACGATGCCGCCAATCGGCCCCCAAAGCCACAGGCCAAACAGAATCGCCAAAAACACGCCCAGAGGGTTCAAGTGCATGCGCTGACCCACCAGCGCGGGGGTCACAAATTGCGCCTCTATGAGATTGAAGGCGAGAAAGGTAAGCGCGGGGGCCAAAATCATAACGCCCTGAAACTCGATGCCACCGGAGACAAACAGCGCTGCAATCAGAGAGATCGGCCCGAGGTACAGGATAAAATTGAGCACGAATGCGGCAAATCCCCAAAGAATTGGATTTGGCAGGTTATAAAGCGACGTTGCCGCAAACACTGCAAGGCCCAGGCCGGCGTTTATGAGGGCGATCGTTGTGAAATAATGGGACACGGCGCGATCCGCGCGGCGCAAATCATCCGCTTTTGAAGGAATTACGCCATAAAGATCGTCGCGTGTCAGCAGGAAGAAAAACAATGTTCCAGAAAAGATCAACAATTGCGCCATAAAATTGGGTGCATACCAAAGCGCAGACAACAGGCTTGGAATGGCTGCGGCCATTGCCTCGTCTCCGTCCAGATCAGTGATATTTTGGCCCAATGAGCCAGAGGCCCCCACGGCGTCTGTGATGGAATTGATCCATTGGAATACCTGGAATTGCAGGCGCGGTATTTCTTCCAGAAATTGGGATATCACCGGGCTAATTGCGGCCAGGGCCGTCGCTAGTCCAAGACCTGTCAACACCAGCGCGCCGAAAGCGCAGACCGACGCGGGGACGCCAATACGGGTCAGGATACGAACCGCGGGCGCCAGAACGACTGCGAAGACGATGCCGAGCACGATAGGTGCAATGAGATTTTGCGCGAATTTGAGGGCGGCCACGCTGGCGATCAGGGCCAACGTGGCGAGCGCGAGGTCGGCAATGGCTGAACGGGGCATGCGTTATCGCCGCGCTGACGTATCGAAGTGTTGCCGCGCCGCCTGTGTTCCTGCATCAATTGCTTGGTGTCCCCGATCCTCGAGGTCGGCCAATTCCGCACGAAGCGCAGCTTCAGCATTGCGAAGCAACTGGTCGCGTTTTGCACTGAGCAATGCCCCTTCCGTCCGGGTGCTGGGCAATACGGCGCCAATGAGGCCTCCGACACCGGCCGCAATCAAGGCTGTCGCAAACGGGCGCGCCTGATGCGCTGATTTGGCTTGCGCCGTGATGTGGCGCGCGTGACGTTCCACCGCGTCCTGTGCATCGACGGCCTTGAGCCGCGCTTGTGCCACGCGTTTGCGCGCTTCTGGCGACAATCGGTCGAGGCCTTTGTCCAAGGCTTTGCGCATTGTGGATGCACTGTCAGGTGTTGGAGCGGCAATACGTGCCTTGGCCTTTATCTTGGCGTCAGCTGCCGCGATCCGGACGTCTTCTGAGCCTTGCAAGTCCTTCTGAGGCGTTCTGCGGGCCATTCCGGCGAGAATAACCGCAGCGCCCGCGCCGATGAGAGCGATGCCCGCCGGATTGCGTTTCACTTCTCTGAGCGCCGATTGGGTCAGATCTTCCGCCACCCGAGTGCCTTTTGACATCGCGTCATGGCCAAGGCGCGCGGGTGCAAACCGTTCGGCCAGAGACGCCAGCGCAGTGGCCGCGTGTTTGCGATGATGGTCTGCTTGACGCTCGAGGGTATGACTATCTTCAGGCACGGAAGCTCTCCTTCACGGTTGCGAAATCGGATTTGAGGTTTGAGAGTGTACGTCTGGGCTTCAGGTGCCGGGCCGTCAGACGCGCTTTGCCGATGAGGGCACAGCCAAAGGCCAGCACGATCACGGCCGCAGTCGTCGCCAACGCGGCCAACCAGCCGGGAAGCCCAAGCGCCATCAACCCCAGCACGGCGGCCACCGCCAGCGCATGAAAGGCCACAAGCACCAGAAGCAACGCACTTGCAAACAGGATGGCCGATGTCACGATGGATCTGCCTGCGCGCTGTAGCTCTCTTTGCGCGAGACTCCATTCCGTGCGCACCAGCGCGCGTCCGTGGGACACAAGCACGTCAATCAGGTGCGCGGTATCGTCGTCGCTGCTTGGAGCGGAGCGTGTCGTAGTGTCTGCAATGTCGGGCCCTTGCATTACGAACCCTCCGGCAGATTGCCTGTGTCAGCGCCTGCATCGAGATGACCGCTCCAGGGATCATCCTGCGCGGGACGCACGTCGGGCGCTTTGAGGAAACGCGCGGCGGCGAAGCCAGCCAGCGCGGCACCACCCAAGACTATGGCCGGGTTCTTGCGCGCAAACACCGCGACATCGTCAATCAGCGCATCCAACGGCTTTTCGCGCAGGGTATCTGCCATGTCATTTACTGTCTGGGCCAGTTGACTGAGAGCGGCCGTTTGTATCGAGCCTGCGTCAAACGCATCCGCGGCGCGGTGCAAGGCGTCGGCCGTCTGCTCAGCCTCCTCCAGTCCTGCGTCGCGGGCGGTGTCTGCGGCGGATCGTGCCACTTGCTCTGCCTCGGCAGCTGTCGTCTTCACGGCTTTTTCGATTTGGGACGTAGCTTTGATACCAGATGTCTGGGTCATGTTGCATATCTCATCAGTAAAAATGGGGGATCAGGCTTGGGCAGAAATGTGCTGTTCGAGCTCTGAGAGCCTCTGCTCCAGCTCTGCGCGCTGGTCACGGAGCGCCGGACGCGCCGGGTGGCCTGTGTCGAGTTCGTCGAGAGTGCTGTCGTAATAGCTCAGGATGCGGGCTTCCCCGTCCAGCAATGGTTGCAACGCATCTGTGTCCAGTCCCGCAAAGAGATCACGCAGCGCGACAACCGCTTCCTGGACATGGCCAAACAGAGTGCCGGACATGTCAGGGCTGCCGCTGTTGTTGCGCATGATGGCCTCGAGTTCTGTGAGATGTTTGGCGTGCAGCGACGCAAATTTTTCAGCGTGGCGGGTCAGGGTCGGCGTCCCGCGTTCTTGCAGGCTCTCCAATCCACGGCTCGCATCGATCAAGGTATTTACAAGGGATTGCAGCGCCGAACGATTGTCTGCAACCGTGAGCGGCCCTTCTTTGGCATTCTCCACGCGCTTCATGTGTCTCTCCTCGATTGGTTGGGAGTAAAACGACGCAAGTGGGGGGATTGTTCCAAATTTCAGTCAACAGCGTTGCGAGGGCGGTGGTTTGAGCAGGTTAAGGAACAGCTGTGTCGCGCAAATTGTTGACGTCACTGACCAGCGCTGGCGGAGGCTGATCTGGCCTGCGGGCAAAGCTGGGGGCCCGGGGTTCTTGCTCAAATCAACGGCCGGGGTGGCATCTCCACATCTGCGATCTGCGCCAGTGCTGCCAATTCCGTATGCCGGTAGACGTCAAGGCGGCCATCTGACCATTCGAGCAGACCCTTGGCGCGCAACTTGCCCAGGCATTTGTTTGTGTGCACCAAAGACAAACCCAGCGCATCTGCAATATCTTGTTGCCGGTAGGGCAGGGGGACACCACGGTTCAGTGAGAGGCCCAGCGCCGTCAGACGGTGGTAGAACAGATGTAGCAGCCAGGCGACTTTCGCGAGCCCGTCCAGTTGCCCAACGGCCGAGAGCGATTGGCCGAGCAAGTGCTCTTCGGATGCGGCCAGGTGGGTGATATCAAAGGCACGCTCGGGCTGATGTTTGAACAATGACCAAAGCTCAGAGCGGTTGAACACACACAAACTCATTTGCGTTGTCGCCTCCACGCTGTGTTTCATCTCGCCCATCACCCCCGATTGCAGGCCGATGAAGTCACCCGGAAGAACAAACCCCACGACCTGGCGTTGCCCACCGGGCAGTGATTTATATCTCAGCCCCATGCCGGACAGGATTGTAAAAAGATGCGCGGAAGAGGCGCCCTCCGCCAGAATTTCAGAGCCGGCGTCGGCCTGTAGCTCGCCCGTCTTGAACCGCTGCATAAAGGCGGTTTGATCGTGAGTGATGTCGTCAAAGAAAGGCAATTGGCGCAATGGGCATTGGTCACATTTCGTAGTCATCTTTATCCCCTGCTATGTCATAGTTTAATGCGGACAGAGCGCGCGTCTGCAATACAGCCCGTTACGGAGGAGAGTGTAATGGGCGAGAGTTTCTGGATCGAAGATACCCGCGCAGTTGTTGTCACCCGCAATACTGTAGAAGCCGCAGACCTCGCCATGGCGCTTGACGAAAAGTCAGTCTCGCCGGTGTTGTGCCTGCGAAGCGCATATTTACTGTCACATCTCCTCGACAACCCCGAGATGTCAATCGCGTTGGTCGTGCTGGGTGTGACGCTGGACGATGATCAACGCGTCCTGCTTGCCGCCAAGTGTAGTCAGAGACGGTGTCGGATTTTGATCCTCGACGATGGTGACGCAAGGGCGGGCGAGACGTTCTATCAAACGCTCGCCCGCCCGTTCGACGCGGAATCTCTGGATCACGCTTTGTCAGCCGTTGGGCTTGCAAGCGCTTGAGATCAATTTGATTTGCCGCGCAACGCAAGTCCGAGAAGAACCCCCAAACCAACCGCACCCACAAGCGCTGTCGTTGGGTTTCGCTTGATCACATCCGTGACGTTGGTGTGTGCAGCACGTACCGCATCCTCGGCCTCTGCCATGACGACGCGACTGTGCACCGCGAGGTCTTCGGCTGTCTCCCTCGCTTTGTCCGATACGGCCTCCAACCGGCCCGTGTCTTTTCCATCAGACGATGCCTTTCGCGTGTCCATGTTCTGAGCTGTGGTGGTCATAAGTGGCCTCCTTTCGAATTGGCTTGGGGAGAGAACGCAGAAAAATGGAAATGGTTCCTTGGGAACTTTTTGCCGCGCAGTGTCGTTTCATATGCAATCGAACGATCCAAAAAGGAGATAACCCATGTTGTATTGGGCATTGCTGTTTTTCATCGTGGCCATCATTGCCGGTGTTTTTGGCTTTGGCGGGATTGCTTCTGCCTCCGCAGGCATTGCGCAAGTGCTATTTGTCATTTTTCTTGTGCTTTTCGTTGCAGCACTGGCGATGCGGGTCCTGCGTAGAGCCTCTTAACACCAGGCTTTGCGTCTGATTTCGGCCGGGGCATCTTGTGCCCCGGTCTTTTTTTCACAGAAAAAACGAGGTCCCATGAACCGCTCTGATGCGCTCGCGGAGGCGTTTCTCGCCGAACTCTCCGTCACCGACGACAGCCACCCAAACACATACCACGCCATCTCTGATGTCGCGCGCGACGTCCTGACAGTTGAGAAAAACGATCCCGCATGGTCCGCCGCACGTGTGCTGCGGCGTTTGAGTGACCCGGATCGTATTCTGTCCTTCCGCGTGACATGGGAAGACGACAACGGCGATGTGCGGGTCAACCGGGGCTGGCGCGTGCAGGGCAGCAATGCCATCGGCCCCTACAAGGGCGGCTTGCGGTTTCATCCGTCGGTCAATGAGGATGTCCTGCGTTTTCTCGCTTTTGAACAATGTTTCAAGAACGCATTGACGGGCCTGCCTCTGGGTGGGGCCAAAGGCGGGGCTAACCTTGATCCGCGTGGACTTTCCGAGCGCGAAATCATGCGGTTCTGTCAGGCGTTCATGGCGCAGCTGGAACCGTTTGTCGGACCTGATCAGGACGTGCCCGCCGGTGACATCAATGTCGGCGCCAGAGAGATCGGCTATCTCTTCGGCGCGTGGCGTCAGCGGCGGGGGCTTTATCAGGGCAGCCTGACGGGCAAGGGCTTGTCTTATGGCGGCTCAGAAATGCGCATTGAGGCCACGGGCTTTGGGCTGGTCTATTTCGTGCAAGCCGCGCTGGCTGAGCAGGGGCATGACATCAAAGGGAAACGTGTCGCCATCTCCGGCAAAGGCAATGTGGCTACCCATGCCGCACTGAAAGCCACTGAGGAAGGGGCCCGAGTGATCTCGCTCTCGGACACCAGCGGCACGTTGGTGGCACCGGACGGTATGTCGCCCGACCTGATCCGTTGGGTGCAGGAGCGCAAGGCGCGCGGGGAGGATCTGAGCGATCCGCCGAAAAGTGACGCGGCGCAGTTCCGGGAAGGGGAGGTGCCATGGGATCTTGAGCCGGACATCGCGCTGCCGTGTGCCACGCAAAACGAGCTTGATGCATCCATGGCCCGGACACTGATTGATGGGCAGGTTGAGATGGTCGCAGAAGGGGCCAACATGCCCCTGACGTCCGATGCGGCCCGCGTGTTGCGCCATGCGCATGTGGTGCATCTGCCGGGCAAAGCCGCCAATGCCGGGGGCGTGGCCGTCTCCGGGCTGGAGATGAGCCAGATGAGCCAGCGCCGCTTTGCCAGCGCAGAAGACGTGGACGCGTCCTTGCGTAGCATCATGGCGGACATCCATGCACGCGTGTCCGAGGAAGGACGCGGCACCGGTGAGATTGACTACGTGCGCGGCGCAAATCTCGCAGGCTATCGCAGATTGGCCAAAGCGATCTCAGCACAGGGAATTCTCTGATGACACACACGAACCAAGCAACGGCCCGCTCTGGTGCCAAGGCCCTGATCGAGGCGCTGGACGCCCAGGGCGTCACGACGATCTATGGCGTGCCGGGCGAAGAAACCACGGCGCTCATGGCGGCGATTGGCGAAAGCGGGCTGACATTTGTTCTGTGTCGTCACGAACAATCTGCGGCCTTCATGGCCTCCGTTTATGGCAGGCTCACGGGCAAACCGGCGGTCTGCCTCGCAACACTGGGGCCCGGCGCGACAAACCTCGTCACAGGCGTGGCCGATGCGCAGCTGGACCATGTGCCCCTGATTGCCATCACGGGGCAGGGCGCGCGGGCCCGGTTGTCACGCGAGAGCCATCAAATCATTGATCTTGAGGCGCTCTTTGCGCCGGTGGCCAAGCTGAGCCGCACCGTGCTGGACGCGGATGACATCCCCGCCAGCACCGCCGAGGCATGGCGTCTGGCCTGTGAGGAAAAGCCGGGTGCGGTGCATTTATGCCTGCCGGAGGATGTCGCAGCCAAGGAGACGGACGCGCCTATCTGCCCGTCTTCTGTGCTCCCTGCCCCTTTGGTGCCGGACGCCTCGCTGGAGGCGATCGGGCAACAGCTGCGCGGGGCGGAGCGGCCCGTGATCGTGGCCGGAGCTGGTGTCTTGCGGGCCAATGCCGCGGCCGAAATCAGGCGATTTGCAGAGCGTCACAGCATCAGTGTCGCCACAACCTTTATGGCGAAGGGCATTCTGCCCAAGGATCACCCCCAAATGCTCTTCACGCTCGGGCAGCCCGAGCCGGACGTGACCGATCACGCGCTGAGCGCCGCTGATCTTGTGCTCGCAGTTGGTTTCGACCCTGTTGAATTTGATGCGCTGACGTTGACGGAGGACGGCGCCCGGCTGGCCGCTCTGGGTCTGCGCCCCACGCCGGTCGATAGCGGCTGGCAGCTGGCGGCGGAAGCCGCAGGCGACATCGCTGCCGCGCTGGAGGACCTGTCGCGGGCGCTGGACGGCCAGACATGGCCCATGGTTCCGACGTTTGACGCGGCGCGTCAGGGGCTTGTCTCGGAATTGGGACGTCGGCAGACAAAGTCAGATCGCGGTCCGGTGGCGCCTGCGGATCTCTGTGCGGCCATATCGGGGGCCATTGGCGAGGAGGATATCGTCTTGTCCGGCGTGGGGCTGCACAAGCTCTGGATCGCACGCCATGTGATGGCCAAGCGCCCCGGGCAGGTCATCGTGCCCAATGGGCTTGCGGGCATGGGGCTGGCCCTGCCCGGCGCCATTGCGGCGGCCCAGATTTCTGAGCAGGGGCGTGTGCTGGCGGTCTGCGGTGATGGGGACGTGATGATGAACGTCCAGGAGATGGAAACCGCGTCCAGATTGGGGTTGCGCCTGACTGTCATGGTCTGGGTCGATGGCGGCTACGGTTTGATCGACGATCATCAGGGGGACAGCCATGCCGATTTCAAATTCAACGCGCCGCTTTGGGCCAAACTCGCGCAATCGTTCGGCTGGACCCATGCACATATCGAAGGAGTTGCCGATGTGCCGGGCCTGCTGCGCGCAGGTTTGACAGCTGAGGGCTCGACCTTGCTCACAGTCGATGTGGATTATGCCGCATCCGGTGGCCTTCCCACGCGAAAAATGGTGGCGTGAGACGGAACGATACCTGCCGCGATGCGTTGGGAGGATAACAGAAAGGAGCTTATCATGAGCAATGCACTTCATGTTATTCCCACGACCGACGACGTCTCAACAGGCGTCCGCGACACCGCGAAAATCGCCGAAGCCATTGGCGACGTTCTGGCAGATACCTACAGGCTTGTCTTCAAAAGCCACGCCTATCACTGGAACGTGGAGGGGCCGCTCTTCTACTCGATCCACAAGCTGACCGAAGAGCATTACGAGAATATGTTTCAGGCCGCAGATGACCTGGCCGAACGTATCCGTGCGCTGGGACAGCTGGCGCCTGACACGATGGCTGGTATCGTCTCGCGCTCCAAAATCGCAGATCGGGAGACCGATATGAGTGCGGAGGACATGGTGAAGGATCTCGCGTCGGATCACGAACGGATCGCCCACCGCCTGCACGCGCTCATTGAGCTTGTGGAGCCGCTGAAAGACCCGGTTACGGAGGATCTGGCGACAGAACGCAGCGCGTTTCACGAGCAAGCCGCGTGGATGCTGCGCGCTCTTGCCAAGAGCTAAGACGCAGTGACTGAAAAATGAAAGACCCGCCAGCTTTGGCGGGTCTTTCTTCGTCTATCTCAATGACAGATCAGGCGCGTAGCGTTTCGGTTGATGAGAAGAACATGGCCTGCGAAACGGCCGAGCGGACTTGCTCTTCACTGTAGGGTTTGGAGATGAGAAACGCAGGTTCCGGGCCTTCGCCGGTCAGCAAACGCTCGGGATACGCGGTAATGAAGATAACGGGGATCTCCGGGCTTTTTCCCACGATGTTGTTGACCGCATCAATGCCACTGGACCCATCTGCCAGCTGGATATCAGAGAGGATCAGATCAGGCTTTTCTTTCTCAAAAAGACTGATGGCCCCATCCGCTGTGCGCGCCACACCTGTTGTGCGGTGGCCCATCTCGCCCACGATGGATTCCAGATCCATGGCAATGATGGCCTCATCTTCAATGATAAGCACATTGCCCGAAATGGATTTGGCCATTTCCTGATACGCAATATCGCGCAGGTTTGAGACCTCTTCCGGGGTATCGCCTGTGATCGTTGCGATATCCTGAAGGGAAAAGTCTTCGATCGTGTTGAGGAGCAGAACCTCGCGCGTCCCTGGTGTGAGGGCGGCGAGGTGCTTTTGGGCGGCCGCTTCGAGCTGGTCGTCCGTATCGCTCAACGCGCGGCCCGTCGAGGACCAGATCCCATGGAATACCTTGAACAATGCGACTTTGGGCGCGGCGGCTGCGTCAAAGAGGTCCATGTCCGCCAGAATGGCTTCCAGAGTTGCCGCGGCATATTGGTCGCCCTTTGTTTGCGACCCGGTCAAGGCGCGCGCATAGCGTCTCAGAAACGGCAGCGTTGCGCCAATCTGGCTTGTCAGTGTCTCAGTGCTCGTCATGAGGATTTCCCAAAAAAGTTTCATTTTCTGGGAACCCAACGCGCACATGTGCGTTAGGTTCCCGAACAGGTGCAATTTTTCAGACGGACAGATGACCCAGAAAACAAACAGATCAAGAGTAGAGCAGGAGATTGACGAAAACCTGCGCCGCGCGTTTGAAGATATCAGCTCTCAAGCCGTGCCGGACCGTTTCTCGCAGCTTTTGTCTCAGTTGAAAGAGGCGGAAGGCGCGAGCAGTGCAGCCAAGGGAAGCGAAAAATGACCACGGATCCGAGAGACCAATTGGTGGATCACTTGGGTCCCATGCGCGCCTTCGCCATGAGCCTGACGCGCAATGCGGCACTCGCCGACGACATGGTGCAGGATGCGCTCGTCAAAGCCTGGACCAAGATCGACACCTTTGAGCGCGGCACAAACATGCGGGCCTGGCTCTTCACCATTGTGCGCAACACGTATTATTCGCACCATCGCAAGGCGCGACGGGAAGTTGCAGACGTGGACGGGGTTCTCGCGGAAACGCTCGCACAAAAGCCCGACCACGATGGACGGCTCCAGCTGCGCGACTTCCAGGTAGCCTTCGCGGAACTTCCCGATGAACAGCGCGAGGCTCTGACACTTGTGGGCGCAGCCGGCTTTTCATACGAGGAAGCGGCAGATACCTGTGGCGTCGCGGTGGGCACCATCAAGAGCCGTGTCAATCGCGGCCGCGCGCGGCTGGCAGAGCTGATGCATATCGAGGATGATGACGTCATGGAAATGACAGACAAGGTCACCGAGGGCATCGTCGGCGCACAACAAAACGTCGCCTGAGAACGGAACAACAAGATGGTAAGTGCATCTGCGCTGCAGCGTTTGACGCCTCGTCTCGTCGCGCTGATGACTGTGGCGCTGCTGCCACTGGGCCTGATCTCGATCTGGCAGACCAATTCCGTCGTGCGTGACGCGGAAAACGCGATCCAAAGCGGCCTTGTGCTCGAAACAGTCTCCTATGCGGCCAATGAACGCGAGGTTCTGGAACGTGGTCTGGGCGCGATCAACGGATTGTCCTCTGCACCCCTGACGCTGAGCGATGCGCGATGTGCCGCTGTGATGCGCGAGTTTGTGGAGCGCAATCGCGAGTTTGTCTTCGTAGGGTTTTTGCCCCTCTCCAAGCCTGCCGTATGCGTGTCCTCGACCGAAATCGCCGGGAAAATGAGCGTGATTGATGCGGGCCCCGAGCCTTCTATTGCCGTCAGTCTGGAGGAAAACGGGGGCGCGTTCATGACGATCAACGTCTCTCGCCCCGTGTTTGATGGCGAGACGCTCGCAGGCCACATGGTTGTTTCCGTTCCGAACCAGATCGTGCGCGCGCGTTTGCGCAATGCGGTATCGGGGGTGGACGACATAGACCTCGCATCGCTGACGCCCGATGGCACGATTATTGCTTCCTCGGCGGGCATTGATGCGGCGCGCGCATTTCTGCCGGGTGAATTGACAATGACGCAAATTGCCGAACGCGAAGGTCAGTCCTTCAAGGCCATGGCCGCCAATGGGGAAGAACGGCTCTACGCAGTGGCCGAATTGGTCGATGAGACCCTTTATCTCGTGGGGAGCAGCGTTGTTGTCAGTGCGTGGCAAAGAGCACTGTCGCCCGCGTGGTTGAGCGCCATTACCTTTCCCGTCCTGATGTGGATTGCTGGTGTGGGCGTGGCTATCGTCGGGTTGCAGCGCCTTGTTCTGCGCCATGTCCGGTCGCTTCGCACCGCGATGCGACGCTTTGCCCTGGGAGAGCGGGATGGCACCAAGCTTCATCTGGAGGACGCATCGATCGAATTCGAGGAGGCGGAGCGTGCGTTCAACCGCATGGCCTTTTTGGTGACGGAGGCTGAGGTGCGTGCGCAAGACGATCTGCGCGACAAGGAAGTGCTCCTCAAAGAGGTGCATCACCGGGTCAAGAACAACCTGCAATTGATTGCGTCGATCATGAATATGCAAAGCCGCAAGGCAACCTCGTTGGAGGCCAAGAACATGCTGACGGGCCTTCAGCGCCGTGTGCGCGGCCTCGCGATGCTACACAGGACGCTTTATACCACGCCCGACATGACCACGATCAACGCGCGCGATCTGATCGAAACGGTCATTGCGGAGGCCTCCAGCATCGCAACCCAACCCGGGGCCATCCGGTCTGAGCTTGAAGACTTCACGCTCTATCCCGATCAGGCCGTGCCCTTGTCCATGTTGGTCGCCGAAGCGCTGACCAATGCGGTCAAATACGCGGATCCCGATCAGCTTGCGTCAGAACCCGTGCGCGTTCTTCTTGAATTGCACAGCGCGCAAGTTGTGCGTCTGCGCATCACCAATCCAGTCACCGGCACCAGTGATGACACAGCGGGCGATGGGCTGGGCGCGCAATTGATGACCGCCTTTGTGCGACAGCTTGACGGGACCTGCAAACAAGGTCGTGTGGGCGGATTGTTTACCGTGGATCTTACGTTTGAGCGCCGCGATTTCGAGGCGGCGGATTATGGCTGAGCGCTTTGACGTCCTGATCACAGCTGAGCAAGCCTGGCCGGCGTTTGAACGCGCCGTTTTGGCCGCGCGCGACGAGATTATCGCCGGTTTTCGGATCTTCGATATGACGACCCGCTTGGTCTCGCCTGAGGCGCAGGCCATCGGCGAGACGTGGTTTGACCTTCTGGAGCATGTTGTGCGGCGCGGGGTGCGCCTGCATATCATTGTGTCTGACTTTGACCCTGTCATGGCCACCGCGCTTCACGAAACAGCCTGGCGCAGCGTGCGGCAAGGCGCGGCCCTTGCAGAGGTTTGCGGGGTCGGGCGCGCGCGTATCCGCATCGAGGCGGCGCTGCATCCCGCAAAGCCGGGGCTCGTGCCTTGGCTGGCCTTCCTCGCGCCTGTGCTCATGCGAAAACGCAAAGCGCTGGCCCGTACGCCGGAGCGCCAGCGGCATGCGGTTCATCTGACATCCGGTGAATTGCCGGACATGCATCCCGTGACGCATCACCAAAAGCTCGCCGTGATCGATGGCCATGTGCTCTACGTGGGTGGGCTGGATCTCAACCAACGTCGTTGGGACACCCTGGATCATGACCAACCGGGCGCTCAAACCTGGTCGGATGTTCAGGTTCTCATGACCGGGCCAGAGGCGGGCGAGGCGCGGGCGCATCTCCTGAGCTTCACCCAGGCCTGTGCAGGCACATCCAAACCCAGCGTCGCGCGACACATCAAGCGCACCCTGTCTGCGCCGAGGCGTTTTCAGTTCCCCTTTTTATCTCCGCGCTGCGTCCTGAGTGAGATCGAGGAGGCGCACCTGGCCGCGTTTCGCGAAGCCCGGCACCATCTGCACATTGAAACGCAATACATGCGATCCAAAGTCATTTCTGATGCGCTGGCAGAGGCGGCTCAGCGCACGCCGGATCTGACGATGACGCTCATCATTCCCGCCCTGCCGGAAGAGGTTGCCTATGAAGGCGCCGACGGGCTCGATGCGCAATTTGGCATGGCGCGGCAGCAAAGCGCCCTGTCGACCTTGCGAGAGAGTTTCGGCGAGCGCTTGACGGTTGCCTGTCCCGTACGTCCCGTTTTGGCGGCGCGGACGGGCATTGCAACGCTTGCGGGCTCCCCGGTGATCCATGTGCACAACAAGGTTCTGATCGTGGATGCCCAAAAACTGCTGATTGGGTCGGCTAATCTGAACGGTCGGTCCATGCATTGGGACACGGAAGTTGCCGTCCAATCCTGTGACCCGTCCCATGTTGCGCGCGGGCGGGCCGCGCTGTTGCAACACTGGTGGTTCACGCAGCCGCCAAAGGAGGGCACGGACCCCGAGACTATGCAGGCCTGGTGGATGAAGAAGGTCAATGAAAACAAGGTTATGCGCCCCGAAGCGCGGCACGGTTTCCTGGTCCCCTTCGACGCGGACAACCATGCGGATATGGCGCAGCCTTTGCCGGGCGTGACCGAAGACATGGTCTAGCCAAGGCGTATCGCCGGGGAACCCGCCGCACCGCATGGGCGTTTGTTGCGCAATACACCCATAGGGAGCGCACAAGATGTCACGAGGTCGAGCCGCCACGTCGCCACAGGAAATACCCCGCGCGGGGCTGCTTGATGTTGCGCTGCGGATCTGCCGCCAACAGGGCAAACAGAACCTCAGTCTGATCGCCGCGGGCATTGCCTTTTACGGGCTCCTGTCGCTCTTTCCGGGGATCACAGCGGGCGTGGCCCTTGCGGGATTGATCTTTGACCGTGACCTCCTCGTGCAGCAGTCCCACGAGCTTGCGGCTCTTTTGCCTGCCGAGGCGCGCGAGATCATCATGGGTCAGCTGCGCGAGGTGGTCAGTGCGGATGACACTGCGCTCAGCCTCGCGGCGCTCGCGGGTCTGGGCGTTGCGCTCTATTCCTCCTCCCGGGCCATGGCCAATTTCATCGCGGGTCTGAACATCATCTACGAGGAGGAGGAAACGCGGGGCTTTTTCGCCCTGAAGGCCACCACACTGGCGCTGACCGGTGCCTTTTTGCTGGGGCTTATCCTCGCCGCGAGTGTGGCGGCTGTCATTCCTGTTGTGGTCAGTTTGTTGGGCGCTGCGCAAGGTGTCACCGATCTGGTCATGCTGGTGCGTTGGCCGGTGCTGCTTTGCCTCAGTGCTGCTGGCATCGCGCTGCTCTATCGCTATGGCCCGGACCGCCGGGCCGCGAAATGGCGCTGGCTGACGCCGGGCGCGGGTCTGGCCTGTGTGTTGTGGGTGCTGGGCACGCTGGGCTTTAGCGTATACGTCCAGTCGTTCGGCACCTATAACGAGACGTTCGGCGCTTTGGGTGGGGTGATCATCCTGCTCACATGGCTCTGGCTGTCCGCGTTCATCGTTTTGATGGGTGCCTTGATCGACGCGGAGTTGGAAGCGCAGACAGGCGCGGATTCAACAATTGGCAAAAGCCGGCCGCGCGGAGAGCGCGGCGCGGTGAAGGCAGACAAGCTCGGCGCTCTGCGAGGGGAACCAAACGACACGCTCCCGCGTTGAGTTGTTACAAAGCTTCAGTCTCAAGAAGGAGAAAAAAATGGAACTGCTCCGCATCATCGCGGCGGTGTTGCTGCCGCCTCTCGGAACCTTCCTGCAGGTCGGTCTGACCAAACACTTCTGGTACAATATCATCTTGACCATTCTGGGCTACATTCCGGGGATCGTGCATGCCGTCTACATCATTGCCCGCCGCTGATCTGCGCCACGGACGGCTTGATCGTCTGGAGCGTATGGCAAATCAACTCGACAGCCGTTTCCGCTTTCCCGGGACCAACATCCGCTTCGGATGGGATTCCGTGCTTGGCCTCGTCCCGGGGCTGGGCGATATCGTCACAGCTGGACCGGCTGCCTGGTTGATCCTGGAAGGGTGGCGCATGGGCGCGCGCAAACGCGCTCTGGCTCGTATGGGCCTCAACGCCGCGCTTGATTTCACGATAGGAGGCATTCCCGTGCTGGGCGACCTCTTTGACGTGGCCTTCAAGGCCAACCGCCGCAACCTCGCGCTCCTCAAGGCGGACCTGTCGCAGAACGCGCCCGCGCCGCGAGACGCATTCTTCGCGTGATCAAGGGCTGCGATAGGCTTCTGCGCCATTGCCCCTTTCTACCGCAATGCGCATCGCGAAAATACTTTGAAAAATACGGAACCATGACCGCCCGGACGCGTTAATCCACTGAAATCAATGGAGGTTTAGATATGAAAACCGCAGTTGTACTTGGTAGTGTCATTGTTGCCGCGGCCATCGGCTTTGGCATCTACATGGTCGACATTACCCAAACCGAAGAGACCCGCCTGCCGGAGATCTCGATTGACGGAGGCCAGCTGCCCAGCTTCGACGCTGATGTCGGCAGTATTGAGATGACCGAGGAAGAGGTCACCGTGACCGTGCCCCAGCTCGAGGTGACCCCGCCGCAGGAAGACGAGGAACTCGCGTCCAACTAACGCGACCCCACCCTTGCTCCCAATCGACACCCCAAACCGACACCAAGGAAAGGATAGGACAATGGACAAAGATCGCATCGAAGGAAAATGGACGGAAATCAAAGGCCAGGTGCGCGAAGCCTATGGTGATCTCACCGACGACGACATCGAAGAAGCGCGCGGAGATCGCGAGCAATTGATCGGCAAGCTGCAACAGAAAGTCGGCCAGTCGAAGGATGAAGTGCGCGCCAAGGTAGATGAAATTCTGGCCAAGGTCTGATGGATACCCGTGTGTGTTCGTACGAGTGCCGCCCCGTTGCTGAAAAGCAGCGGGGCTTTTTTCTCTCTCCGGCAATCCACGTGCCGTTGATCAGCCCTGGGTCAGACGGGTTGGAGCTATCACTCGCCATGGCTGATGCAGGCGAGGGGATGAGCGGCTTTGTGGGACTTGTAAGATATTGAAATAATATGGTAATTTGTCTTTATGATGTTTGGTCAGCAGGTGGAAGGTTCATTTCCGTCCGGGATCGCCATGCTTTCAACTGACCTTCTGGATAATGCTGTCTCGGTCCCAGGGCTGCGCGGCCTCTGGATAAAGCGATATGTCAGGTGCATAAATCGTGGGGTCGTCCAGCGACGCGGCATGGACATACATGCGATCCGGCATGCGCGTGCTGCGGCGGAATATCTGCGACCCACATCCGGGACAAAAGCCGCTGAACGTGGGCTGGCCAGAGCCGCCTCTCATCTCGTAGATCGTGCAATCCGCGCTGATCTCGAAGGATGCGCGCTGCAGTGGCACCATATCGGCATGTCCGGCCCCCGTCAGGTGCTGACAGTCGCGGCAGTGACAGCGAAACATGGCCGCGTCAGACCGCAGGCCCGCATACCGTATGCGTCCGCATTTGCAGCCGCCGGTGATGGGTTTTTGTGCGTCAGTTCCTGACATATCGGCCTCCGTGCATCGCAGCGCGACGCTACTACAGAACGCCTTTACTGTCAGGGCAGGGCGCATATCCGCGCGCCCCGCCTTTGTTGATTTACGCGACGGGCCAGCCACCAATGGCTTTGACTTCCAGGAACTCATCCAGCCCCCAGACACCGCCCTCGCGGCCATTGCCGGATTGCTTCATGCCCCCAAAGGGAGACCCTGCGCCCCGGCCCTTGCCGTTCATGTCCACCATGCCAGAGCGTACCGCGCGCGCGACACGCCGGGCCTTTTCGGGATCTGTAGTCTGGACGTAATTGGTCAGGCCGTAATCCGTGTCATTGGCAATGGCGATGGCCTCTTCTTCACTGTCAAAGGGCATCATAGAGAGCACGGGGCCAAAGATCTCCTCGCGCATGATATCCATGTCATTGGTGCAATCGGCAAAGACGGTGGGGCGTACGAAGAAGCCCCGGTTGAGGCCTTCGGGCCGCCCGGTCCCACCCGTGACGAGACGCGCGCCCTCGTCGATCCCGCGCTGGATGAGGTCTTGCACTTTGGTAAACTGCATCTCCGAGACGAGCGGGCCGATATGGCGGCCTTCTTCGGCGGCGGCATTGACACGCGTGGCCTCGGCGGCGGCCTTGGCCTCCTCGACAGCCTGATCATAGCGCGACCGCTCGACGAGCATGCGCGTGGGCGCGTTGCAGGATTGGCCGGTGTTGTTGAAGCACCGGATAATGCCCTGTTTGATCGCCTTGGGATCGGCATCGGCGAAGACGATATTGGCGCCCTTGCCGCCCAACTCAAGGCTCACGCGCTTGATTGTATCGGCGGCGGCGATGGTGATGGCGCGGCCCGCGCGGGTGGAGCCGGTGAAGCTGACCATGTCCACGTCTTTGTGGGCGGAGAGCTGGCTGCCCACGCCCGGCCCATCGCCGTTGAGCATGTTGTAAACGCCCGCAGGCACGCCCGCCTCGTGCATGATCTCGGAGAAGAGCAGGCCCGAGAGCGGCGATTGCTCGGAGGGTTTGAGCACCATGGTGCAGCCCGTGGCCAGCGCCGGGATCACCTTGAGTGTGATCTGGTTCATGGGCCAGTTCCACGGCGTGATGAGCGCGCAGACGCCAATGGGCTCTTTGATGATATGCGTGTCTTCCTCGCCTGGCCGCAGGGGGCCTTCGAAGTCAAAATCCTTGAGCGCATCGATGAAGGCCTTGAGGTGGTACGAGCCGGTGCCCGATTGCTGCACCTTCGCCATATCTATGGGCGCGCCCATCTCGCGGCTGATCACGCCCGCCATATCGTCCGAGCGCTTCATATAGACATCAAGGATGGTCTGCATGAGCTCGAGCCGCTCGGCCTTGGTGGAGCGCTGCCAACTGCCAAAAGCAGCCTTGGCGGCGGCGACGGCGGCATCGGTGTCAGCTTGCCCGCCCAGAGAGATCGTTTCGGTGACCTCCTCTGTCGACGGGTCGATCACCGCGAAATCGGTGCCGGCCTGCGGCGCAACCCAAGCGCCATTGATGTAGAATTGATTTGCGTTGTCCATGTGACCCGTCCTGTTGCCTTGCTATTGCCTGCCACACGACGCCGCGCCGGTGGCAGATCCAGATTGGTCCCGTGCTAGCGCGAAAGATCACTGCGTGCGAGAGCATTTGCGACGGATAAGGCAGCAGATCGGTCTTGCGCGACCTGCCAGCCGGCCTTATGGCCGCGCCCGTTTTGGCTGGAGCCGCACCAATCGCGGTTTTGGACCCGGGACGGTCCCAAACAAGGTGAATGCGAGGCCTCAATCTCAGGCGGCGTTTGCGTCTGGTGGGCGGGGCTGAACGCGCGGACGAAGTGTCGGACACTTTCTGGCTTGCTTCGATCCGCTCGGACCTCTGATGGGACATCTCGAGGCGCTCCACTCGGCGGCGAAGGCCGCAACGTTTGAGCCCGACCTGTTCAACTCCGATCTGGCACGGGATGCAGATGCGATGGAAGATCCCGAGATCGTGACCTTTCCGTCCGAGGCGCAACGTGGGCAGGTGGTCTCGGCCCTTCGCACCTTCGAGGCCAATGCCACGCCAGTCGCGTCACTGACGTCTTTTTGTGTGATCAAAGAAAAATGGCTGGGATGGTAGGATTCGAACCTACGGTACACTGTACCAAAAACAGTTGCCTTACCACTTGGCTACATCCCAACTGTGAGCGGTGATCTACTTCACCCGTTGCATGCTTTCAAGGGCTGAGCTGCGAAAAAATGCGTCTCATTGCAGCGCAGGATGTCATTCTTTCGGCGCAGCCTCTGTCAGCAGGTCATCTGCGCTGGTTTCGGCGCGCTCGCCCTCGACGATGGCCTCCAATTCCTGATCCATCCGCGCCTCGACATCCAAAGCCTCGCCAGATGCTGCGGCGGCGGGCTGCGGCGCAGGGGCGGGAGCGCTTGCAGCTGCGCCGGCGGGTGGTGCCAGCGGGGTAAGGAGCCTGTAGGTCGGCTCCGGCATGGCAATGCCCGCGGCACCCAGAGCGCCCGTGACCTTGCGAATGGCTTCCCCGCGCGCGGCCACAAATGACGTCTCGTGTTGAGCGATCCAAGCGGTTAGCCTGATGGCAATTGTGCTGTCGCCAATGGCCTCAACCCAGACATTGGGCGCCGGCGTGGGAAGCACGAAGGGCAGGGCCTCCAGCGTCTCCCGCGCAATCTGCACGGCGCGGGCCAAATCACTGTCAGGCGCGACACCAACATCAAAAAGAAAGCGCCGCTCGTCATTGGTCGAATAATTCACGATTCGGCTCTTGAAAACGGTGCTGTTGGGGATGCGGATGTGGTTGCCATCAAAGCTGAGCAGGATCGTCGCGCGGGAGGTCAGCCGGATCACCTTGCCCAGATCGCCGCCGATCTCGATCGTGTCATTGGGCCGAAAGGGCTGGCGGATCGAGAGCATGATGGAAGCGATGAAGTTCTCCACCGTATCCTTGACCGCAAAACCGATGGCCAGACCCACGATGCCCGCAGCCCCCAGAATGGTCGACAAAAGCGCCGTCGCGCCCAGGATATCGAGCGCCACAACAAGCCCGCCCACGACAAAGGCAAGCTGCACGATGGTGCGCAGGATATCCGCAATGAAGGCATTGGGCGCGATCTTGTTCCAGGGCCAGCGCATGCGCGCCGCCAGATAGCCCAGAAACACGACAGCGAGAAACGCCGTCAGCGCCACGGCTGCAAGCGGCAGAAAGGCCACGATCTGCGTCATGCGCCCCATGAACCGCTCGACGGCCGGGTTAAGCCGCCGCACCACATCCGTGGTCTCGCTCACCTCGTTTTCAATGGCCACCACGCCTTCGACGCGGCCCGCAATCTCGTTGAGCCGACCTACGGATGCCGCATCCAGCGCCGTGCCGCGCAAGGTGACGATGCCCGAGGACACGGTCACGGTCACATCGTCAAACCCGTCGAGCTCGCTCAGGATCTCGCGAATCCGCACCGCGATGGCGGCGTCCTTCTCGGCGCTGTCGTCTACGGTGATTGTACCGGTGGGTTGTTCCTCGGTCTGTGCCAGGGCGGGCAGCGCCGCGGCGAGGAGGAGGAGCATCAAAGCAATGCGCAACATGGGCAGAATTCCAGTCTTCAAATGTGCAGCAAGCCTAGCGAGGTTAACGCGGCGATAAAAGCGGTCTGCGTGCAGTTTTGCGCTTGACGCGCGCGCGCTCTCCGCGTAATCCGCCCGCACTTCTGGCGGAGTAGCTCAGCTGGTTAGAGCAGCGGAATCATAATCCGCGTGTCGGGGGTTCAAGTCCCTCCTCCGCTACCAATACCCCCTCCCGCAAACAGCATGCAAAGCGCGCTGCTCGCCGCCCGACCGACGCGCACGCCTTGCGGCGCATTCTGGGTCGGGGGGGCACGTCCCTCTTCCCCAACCAACACCGGCCCCAAGACTGCGAATATCTCACGAAGCGACGGCGGGACCCGCGCCTTTGCGACGATGAGCTGTTTTTGTGACCTGTGACCTGTTGAGTGATGCGCGTCTGGCGGCGGATGGCCCGGCTCAGGCTCCGCCAGTTGAGAGGGCGCGCAAAGCCCGTGCGCGATGGGGCAGGGCGCGCGCCTCGTCGTCCGTCACAAGAGCCGCTTGCAGGCGCGTTGCAATCTCCGGGGGCATGGGCGCGGCGTGCGGGGCTGGCTTTTGGCGGACATGCAACTCCATGAACTCGCCAACCGAGACCCGTTTCTCACCCTCATACATGGCGCAATAGAGATGGAACCGCTTGGCATCGACGCCCAGCACCTGCGTCTCGACCCGGACCAAAGCGCCCACCTTTACCTCTCTGAGAAAGGACGTATGGCCCTCGAGGAGGTAGATCGTACAGCCTGTGCTCTCGCGGTAGACGGCATCAAATCCAACCTCATCCTGCAAGGCATCCACGGCCAGCGAAAAGACCAGGCCGTAGTAGCTGTCGCGCATGTGGCCGTTGTAATCGATCCAGTCGGGCTGGATTTCGGTTTCAAAGGTGAAGGTCATAGAAGGCGGCGGCGGTATCATGGAACACGGCGGCATGCATGTCTTGCGGGACAAGCTTCTGCATCGTCGTGAAGAGGCGGGTGTAGTCGGAACTGAGCGAGCAAACCGGGAAGTTGGACCCCCACATCACCCGGTCCGGCCCAAATTGCGCCAGCACTTCGGCCACGATGGGGGCCAGGCTTTCTTCGGTCCAGTCGTGTTCGAACATGCCGAGACCGGAGAGTTTGCATGTGATCTGTGATTGGCGGGAGAGGGTCTGCAACGCGTCTGCCCAGGCGGCGAGACCGGCGTCGCTGCGCTCATGGGGGGAGCCTGCATGGCAGAGCGCCACGGATGTGTCGGGCACCTGCGCCAGCACAGCGGCGGTTTTCTCCATGAGCTCCGGGATCAGCTGCAGATCAAAGGACAGACCGCGCGCGGCGAGGCTCTGCAAGCCGCTGAGAAAGGCAGGATCGTCTAGCAGCGCATTGGTGCCGGTGGCCGCGTCTTCGCCGGGCGCACGGCCCACGATCTGCCGCGCCCCGCGCACGCTCGAGAGCTTCTGGAATGCATCCAGCTGCGCCTCGCGGTCGGGCGCTGTCAGATCACAGAACACAACCTGGGCCATCGGCCAGTCGGGGCTGGCCTCGGCCACCTCTTGCACCCAGCGGGCCTCGCGCATCCCGTCTTCGGCTCCGACCTGTATGTGCACAGAGCCTGCAATGCCATGGGTGCTGGCCTCGCGGCGGAACTCAGGCAGCAGGTAATTGCGCTGGATCGGGGCGGGATCGCCGAAAAAGCGCGGCGTCCCCTTGGCCATGAGCCAGGGATAATGGACGGCGTCCAGATCCCAGAGATGGTGGTGGGCGTCAATATATCGTGTCATGTGCGGGGCACCTCTGCCATGCGGGCGAGAATATCGACACCTTGCGTGCGCAGGAAGTGGATCATGTCGATGAAGATCCAGTTCTCCGCGAGCTTGTCGCCCTCGCGGCGGTAAATGTCGATGACGCGAAACTCGGCGGGCCGCTCAGGCGTCCCCGCGGGCAGCCCCATGAACCCGCCCTTGTGTGTCGCGGTGAAATTGGGCCAGCCAAAAAAGCCGCCGTAGTGACCCTCGGCCAGGCGGGCCACATGGCCGGTCGAGGAGCGATCCCCGAATGCGGCGCGGAAAGGGCCGGAATGCTGCTTGGCGTAGCGCTCGATCGTGTAGGTCGCCCCGATCCCGGCAGGGCCCCACCAGATCATATCCTCCGCCCATGTTCGGCGCAGCTCTTCCTCCAGCGGCAACCCGAGGTTCCAACTGCCCAGATCGGAGATCATGGAGTTGATCAGCGCCAGCGTGGCCTCCCCCTCCGCCGCGTCCTGCGGATCAAAGAGCAAGCCATCATGGGTCGCGGGGCCCGGCTGGACAAGATGGGCGGCGGTCTGGGGCGGGAAGGGCTGCAAACCGGCCTGCATCATCAGGTGCGGGATATCGATGTAGAAGGCGACCTCGGTGATCTGCCCGTCCGCGACCTTGCAGAACTCGGCGTAGCGCAAAAAGGCCATTTTGCCCGTGGGCTGGATGCCCAGCCACGGCGCATCAAAAAGCCCCATGAGATGACCCATCGAGACAACCCACGTGCCCGCGAACCCGTCGATCTCGTTTTTCCCGGCAAAGAAGACATCCTCGCGGCGGGTTTGCGCGCTGAAGGCCCTTTTGAAGGGGCCCCAGAAACTCTCTGCAATGGCCTCCGGCCCGATCTGCTCATAAAAAGGCGCATAGCCGCGCCAGTGGCACTGCGGGCTGAGATGTATGGCCAGCGCGGCAGAGCATGCCTCGGCCCCGGCGGAATCGATGGCACGGTGCGCTGCGCGTACGAGATCTTTTTCTGTTTGGAAGTCAGGCATTTGGCTCACTTTGCATACGTTTGCAAGAAAATCCTTGCCAAGATGCCGCACCAAAGTCTAGCCTTTTTGCAAGCGTATGCAAAAAACCTGATTCCGACCGGGGGGCTCCAGGACCATGGCTGAAATCCAGCTTCGCAACATCTCCAAGCGGTGGGGCTCTTTCGTGGGTGTCGACAATTTCGACATGACGATCGCCGACCGCGAGTTTCTGGTTTTGCTCGGGCCATCGGGCTGCGGCAAGACAACGACCATGCGCATGATCGCCGGGCTGGAAGATCCCACCGAGGGTGACATCATCATCGGCGGTGAGCGGATGAATGACAAGGAACCCAAGGACCGCGACATCTCGATGGTGTTCCAGTCTTACGGTCTATACCCCAACCTCAACGTGTACGAGAACATCCGCTTTCCGCTGAAGGTGCGCAAAGTGGATCCCGCGACGCATAATGAGCGGGTGATGCGGGCCTCGGCCATGGTGGAGCTGGATGATTTCCTGCATCGCAAACCTGCCGAGCTGTCCGGCGGCCAACGGCAGCGTGTGGCTCTGGCCCGCGCCATCGTGCGCCAACCCAATGTCTTTTTGATGGATGAGCCGCTCTCAAACCTCGATGCCAAGCTGCGCGTCTCGACGCGGGCGCAGATCAAGAACCTTAGCCACGAGCTGCAAGTCACCACTGTTTACGTGACCCATGACCAGATTGAAGCCATGACGCTGGCCGACCGCGTGGTCGTGATGAACAAGGGCGTGGTCCAGCAAGTCGGGACTCCCACGGATATCTACGACAACCCGGCCAATACCTTCGTGGCCAGCTTCATCGGCAGCCCTGCCATGAACCTCGTGGATGGCGAAATGAAGGGCGGCACTTTCCATGCGGAAGGTATCGCGATCCCGGGGCTCAGCGCCCCGGACGGCAAGCTCACGCTGGGCTTTCGCGCAGAAGATGCCAGCATTGTCGAGACCGGCGGCGAGGCCCATGCGCCGGTCTACACGATGGAGCTTCTGGGCGATGCGACCATGGCCACGATCCGCGTCGGTCAGGCCTATCTCAGCGTCAAGGCGCAAAAAGATTACCGTGCAGAGATTGGGGATGTCGTGCATTTCAACATCCCCGCCGAGATTTGCCACCTGTTCAGCGCTGAAACGGGTGAGCGGATCGGGGGCTAGGCCCCCAAGAAGACGTCCTGCGGCCGCAGGGCGAACCAGGGTCAAACAATGACCCGTCAGGAAACAGGGAGAGATAAATGTTTCTGAGAACCACAGTCGCAGCCGTTGCGCTCGTCGCGTCTGCAGGCGCGTCCTTTGCGATGGGCAATTGCGGCATCACCGAGGGTCGCGTGTCGATCGTTGGTAACGAATTCCCCGCGATCCAGACCGTTGGCGCCAATGCGCAGGCTTGTGCCGGTGAGGGTGTCGAAGTGACGACCAATCTCACGGCGGATCACCAGTCGATCAACCTGCCCGGCATGCAGGGCAACCCCGCTGAATATACCTCCGCGATCATCGCGAACTCGTCCATCGTGGCCTTGATGAACAACGATGTCATCCGCCCGCTCGATGACCTGATCGCAGAGCACGGCGCCGCGCTGAAGCCCAACCAGATCATCACGATCAACGGTCAGGCGATGGCCGTGGCCTTCATGGCCAACGCCCAGCACCTTGTTTACCGTGCCGATATCCTCGAGCAGGTTGGGGCCGAGCCGCCCAAGACCTATGAGGACATGCTCGAAGTCGCAGGCAAGATCCGCGACGCAGGCATTCTGCAATATCCCATCACCGGGGCCTACAAAGCCGGTTGGAACCTCGCGCAGGAATTCAACAACATGTACCTCGGCATGGGTGGGTCCTTCTTCAAAGACGGCACAGCCGAGCCCAACGTCAACAGCCCCGAGGGCGTGAAGACGCTTGAGATGCTCAAGGCGCTGGCGGAGTTCATGAACCCCGATTTCCTGACCCATGACAGCAACGCCGCCGGTGCCGAATGGCGCGCAGGCAATGCCGCGATGATGAACATGTGGGGCTCGCGCGCCGCTGTGTTGACCGATGCGGAAGGTGTGGAGCCTGCCGTGGTCGAGCATACGGCAATGGCCGGTCCGATGACCGTTGGTGGCGGTGATACACCTGCCTCGACGCTTTGGTGGGACGGCTGGACCGTGGCCAAGAACATCTCTGACGCGGATGCCGAAGCGACCTTTCTTGCCATGGTGAACGGTATCGACCCGTCGATCCTCAATCAGGACAAGGTGGCCGAACAAGCGGTCTGGTTGATCGATGGCTACGAGCCCACCGAGAAGGCCGCAGGCGTCTTTGCGGCCGCGCAATCAGGCACAATTCCTTACCCCATGCTGCCCTATATGGGTCTGATGCACACCGCGCTGGGCGCGGAACTGACAGACTTCATGCAAGGCAATGAGAGCGCGGAAGACGCGCTGGCGGATGTCGAGGCGGCCTATACCGCAGCGGCCAAGGAAAACGGCTTCCTGCAATAGGCAGCAGCCAAAGATGGGGCGCATGATCCGCGCCCCATCCCACCCTTTCTCACGGTAGACTTGTCTGGGGCCTGAGCGATGAAACACAAGACATTCTTCTGGTTCTTCCTGCCCACCGCGCTGGCGATGTTGATCTTCATCTTCGCGCCCATCGTGTCGGTGGTGATGCAATCGGTGTTTCTCCCCCATGAAGCCGTGATCGTGGAGGTGGAAAATTGTGGCCCCTTCGGCTGCACCACCGAAACCGCAATCGACCAGGAGGCCACGGCCAAGCTCGCCGAGGATGCGCCGCTGGGCCGTTTTGCCGGGCTTGAGCTCTACTTCGACCGCTCCAATCTGGCCGCTTCCGAAGTGGGCGAGATCTGGCGCAGTTCCGAGAGCTGGGGCGAATTTGGCGCTGAGCTCTACGATCTGCCCTTCTACCGCGCGATGGCCTTCACGTTGACCTATACGTTTACCGTGACGCCGCTCCTCATCATCCTGGGGTTCTTCATCGCCGTGGGCGTGAACTCCGTGACGCGCCAAATCCGCGGCTTTCTGATCTTCTTCTCGCTCCTGCCCATGATCGTGACGCCGCTGGTGGGCTCGCTGATCCTCTTCTGGATGATCGATGCGCGCGGCATTCTGGGCAATGCGATCTCCTATCTTGCGGCTGATCCCGACCTCTCGCTCAAGGCGTCTACGCCGCTGATGTGGGTCTCGCTTATTGTTTACGGGATCTGGTCCTCGGCGCCCTTTGCCTTTGTGGTCTTCTACGCGGGCCTGCAGACTGTGCCGCAGGATACGCTGGAGAGCGCGCAGATCGATGGCGCCTCGCGCTGGCAACAGATCCGCTACGTGCTCGTGCCGCACCTTATGCCGCTCATCACCTTCGTGGCGCTCATCCAGCTGATGGATAATTTCCGCGTCTTCGAGCCCATTGTTGGCTTTTCCGCCGAGGCCCATGCCCGCTCGCTCAGCTGGAAGATCTACAACGATCTGACCGGCGAGACGCTTCAGCAATCCGCCGCTGCCACCACCTCGGTGCTGACGATCCTCTGCGTGGCCATCCTGCTCAGCCCGGTGCTGGTGCGGACGTGGCGTGACTTCAACGGAAAGGCCTGAGCCATGGCAAGCAAAGCGCAAGAACAGCCCCTTGGCCTGCGGATCGCGATCTATGTCCTGCTGACGGCATGGCTTCTGGCGGCGGCGTTCCCGTTCTTCTGGACGCTCTGGGGCAGCTTCAAGGTCGAGCTTGATTTCTTCTCCATCTCCGATTGGACCAACGCGCTTACCGGGCCGCGCACGGAAGCGACCCATGGCGGGCCCTTCACCGATGCGGGCTATGCCGGAGCATGGATCGAGAATGAATTTTGGCGCGCCACGCTCAACACGTTCATCGTGTGTTTCTTCGTGGTCACGATCTCGCTCACGCTGGGCACGTTGGGCGGCTACGCGCTCTCGCGCTCGGGCCACAAATACGTCTTCTGGCTGCTTCTCATCGCGCTGATCTTCCGTGCCATGCCGCCGCTCACGCTGGTCTCGGGCTACCTGCCGGTCTTCTTTGACTGGAACGTCTGGGGCTACCTGCCCACGGCGATCATCGTGCTCGTGGCCATCAACCAGCCCTTCACGCTGTGGATGCTGCATTCGTTCTTCATGAAGATCCCCAAGGATCTCGATGAAAGCGCCATGGTCGATGGCTGCACCCGCTTTCAGGCCTTCCGCTTCGTGATCATCCCGGTCATGTGGCCCGGCGTGATCACGACGGGGCTGTTCTCCTTCCTGCTCGCGTATAATGACTTCGCCGTCACAGCGCTGGTCCTGAGCGAAAGCAATCGGACAATGATCCCCGAGATCGCAGCCTTCCTCGGCACAACCCAGACCGAAGGCAACGTGATGTTTGCCGTGGCTGCTGTGGTCTCCGCGACAGTGCCGTTGTTCTTCCTCGTCATGTTCTTCCAGCGCCAGATCGTCTCTGGTCTGACGGCAGGGGCTGTTAAGGGGTGAGGACCGGTGTTTCGCAGAAACCAAAACGTCCAGTGGACGTTTTGAGGTCCGAACGGGCGGAGCCCCGGGGTTGGCACGGTGTTTCGCAGAAACCAAAACGTCCAGTGGACGTTTTGAGGTCCGAACGGGCGGCTCCGCGAAAGCGTGCCTTCCCTTTGCCCCGTTACCGCTTGGCTGGGTCAAACCTCAAGGTGGCGCTCCTTCAGGTCTTGAGACAGGCTGGGCCGGGGCCGTGCAGCCTATTCCGACATATCTGATGACAGACTTTATCGTCATAGGCGGCGGCTCTGCGGGCTGCGTTCTGGCGGCTGAATTGTCCCGCCGTAAGGCAGGTTCTGTCATGGTCCTTGAAGCAGGCCCCTCGGAGCGTCATCCGCTGGTCTCCATGCCCATGGCGCTCATGTGGCTCATGGGCTCAAACCGCGATTGGGCCTGGAAGACTTCCCCCCAAGAGCATGCCGGTGGCCGCATGATCTCCGTGCCACGGGGCCGGATGCTGGGCGGCTCGGGCTCGATCAATTCCATGGTGTGGTTTCGCGGCAGAGCGGCGGATTTCGATGACTGGGACAGGCCTGGCTGGCGCTACGCCGACCTCGAGCCGGCCTTTGAAGCGGTGGAAGCCAAACTCCGCCCCACGCGCATGACAGGCGCCCATCCGCTCTCCGAGGGGCTGGCGCCAATGCTGGGCTCCAACGGCCAAGCCATCCCGACCCCCGAGTATGAGAGCGCTGGGGTCTGCGCCCACAACCTCATCATGGGGCGTCGCAATTCCGCAGCTGATGCCTTCCTGCGCCGCCGCCCGGATGTCGAGATCAAAACCGGCGCTCAGGTGGACCGGCTGCTCTGGCAAGGAGACCGCGCCACAGGTGTCCGCCTCGTGAGTGGCGAAGAGCTCTACGCGGCCAAGGGCGTCGTGCTCAGCGCGGGGTCTCTGGCCAGCCCGGCCATCCTCATGCGCTCCGGGATTGGCCCGGCGGATCACTTGCGCGACCACGGGATCGATGTCCGCCGCGACGCGCCACAGGTCGGCGAAAACCTCCACGACCACCCGGGCTGCGGACTGCACTTCTGCGCCCCGGGCTCCGGCTACGGGCTCGAACCCGCGCAATGGCTCGATTGGCTCGCGGCCCCTTTCCGGTATTACGGCATGGGCACGGGGCGTCTTGCCTCCCCCACAGTGGAGGCCGCAGCCTTTTTCAATGCCCGCGGTGACTGCGCAGAACCCGATGTGCAGAGCCACTTCATTCCCTTCCATCTTGATTGGACCGGGAACAGATACGCGCTCAAATCCGGCTACTTCGCCGATGTCGTGGTCTGTCGCCCAAAATCGCGCGGCCGGTTGACCCTCAAAAACAGCCATGGCCGCGCCGCCCCGGTGATCGATCTGGGCCTCTTCAAAGATGAGAGCGACCTCGACACACTGCACGCCGGGCTCGAGCGGCTGCGCGATCTGCTGGAGCAAGCCGACTTTGGCCCCCGCCGCGCCGCCGAGGCGCAGCCGGGCGCAGAAATCACCGGTGAGGCGCTGCGGTCGCATATCCGCCAAAGCGCAGGCACAGCCTATCATCCTGTGGGCACGCTTGCCCTGGGTGGGCCCGTCACCGATCGTTTGGCGGTCAAAGACACCGAGGGGCTCTGGGTTGCGGATGCCTCCGTGATGCCAAATGTCACCTCCGCCAATACCAATGCGCCTTCGATGATGATCGGCTATCGCGGCGCGGAGTTTATCGCGGAGGATGCCGCATGAGCGCGCCCTCCTGTTTCTTCTGGCCAAAAATACGCAAAACACGAGGTTTGCCATGAAGGGCTCCCGTCCGGAACAAGCCGTGCTCACGCGCGACACTGACATGTCCAAAACGGACGAAACCCGCGCTGTGATCGAAGGCATGGTGGATGGTCTCAACGACCACCGCATCGATGACATCGGCCAGTTCTTCGCCGAGAGTTTCCGCTGGATGGGCAATACCGGCTGCGGCACCAAGACCGGCCTGACCGAGTTCCAGGACAATTGGCAGCGCCCTTTTCAGGCGGCCTTTTCCGACAAGGTCTGCGTGGATGAGGCGCGGCTCTTCATGGGTGAATGGGCGGCCGCCTTTGGCCGGCAGGAAGCCACCCATTCCGGCACGTTCATGGGGATAGCGCCCACCGGCAAACGCATCGAGATTCGCTACATGGATTTCTGGAAGGTCGAGGACGGGCGCATCACCGACAATTACGTGATGGTCGATTTCCCGCATGTGCTGGCCCAGCTTGGCGTGGATGTGTTCAACGGCGAAGGCTGGGAAGCATTTGACCGTGGCGAGAAAACCCCGCCGCGCCCATGACTGACCTCCGCCCACAGATCCGGCGCGCCACAGGTGCTGCCAGCCTGACCGCCACGGCCCGTGCCGGGTGGTTGCGTGTGCTGGCGCGCCGGTCGCGCCGGGCGGGGCGGATTCCTTTTGCAGTGATGAGAGCAGGGCCTGCGGCAGTGCCGCGCCCAAGTCTCTCACATATCTGCAAAGGAGGTCTGTCATGACCAAATCTCGTCTTGCGCCGCTCACCACGCTGCGCTCCGCCCAACGTCACCCCGGTGACTTCCGCCCATCCATCGCCGCGTTCTACGCGCCCGAAGCGGCCATCCATGTCGTGCATCCGTTCAACACCTGCACCGGAGCTGAAGCCTATCACGACGCCGTCATCGCGCCGCTGCAAGAGGCGCTCGACGGTTTCTTCCGTCGCGATGATATCGTCATGGAAGGCCAGTTCGAAGGCAGTGATTGGATCAGCGCCACAGGCTATTATGCCGGCCATTTTGGCAAGGATTGGCTGGGCATCCGCGCCACGGAACGGCTGGCCTATCTTCGCTTTGGCGAGTTCCACCGCATGGAAGCAGGCCGGGCGGTTGAGAGCTACATTTTCCTCGATCTGCCTGAATTCATGATCGCGGCGGGGCAATGGCCTATCGCCGAGAGCCCCGGTCTGACGCGCGGCTATACTGGCCTCATCCAGGGGCCCGCAAGCCAGGATGGGATCAACCGTCCCGCCGCGGACCCGGCGGAGACTGAAAAGAGCGTGACCATGGTCACCGAGATGCTGCGCTCTCTCGCGACCAAGGACGAGGCGTGGCGGCCCTACTGGCATGACAACATGGTCTGGTACGGCCCCGCCGCCTTTGGCAGCTTCGTGGGCATCGAACACTTCGCCAGTTTTCAGGTGCCCTTCGAGGGCGCGTTCGGCGGCTGGTCCGGCGGCGCTTCGGGCAATGGCATGACCGTGCACGCCACACGCTTTGCCGATGGTCCCTATATCTGCACCGCAGGCTGGCCCTCGCTCACCGGTGTGCAGATCGGGCGCTTTCTGGGGCAGGACCCCAAAGGCCAGCGGCTCTTCATGCGCGTCTGCGACTGGTGGCGGCGCGAGGGCGATCTTCTGGTGGAAAACTGGGTTTTTGTCGACATTCCCGACGTGCTTTTGCAAATGGGTGTTGATATTTTTGAAGGCTACCACGGGGTAGCTGCGGGGCCGCGCAAGGTCTCGGCAGATTAGGAGGATGACATGACAATCGAGTATCTCAAGACGTCCAAACCGCAGGACGAGCGCGCCGAGGATGATGCCAAGGTCCGCGCCACGGTCGAGGCGACGCTGAAAGACATCGAGACACGCGGCGATGCGGCGATCTCGGATCTGAGCCAGAAGTTCGACGGCTTCACACGGCCCTCCTTCCGTCTGAGCGAGAGCGAGATCGAAGCGGCGATGCAGAAGGTCTCAACCCGCGACATGGAGGACATCCGCTTCGCCCAGACCCAGGTGCGCAACTTCGCCGAAGCGCAGCGGGCCTCCATGACCGACATCGAAGTGGAGACCATGCCGGGCGTGATCCTGGGCCACAAGAACATCCCCGTGCAATCGGTGGGCTGTTATGTGCCCGGCGGCAAGTTCCCCATGGTGGCCTCGGCGCATATGTCGGTGCTGACCGCGAGCGTGGCGGGCGTGCCGCGCATCGTGGCCTCCGCGCCGCCTGTGAACGGCGAGCCCCATCCCGCGATTGTGGCCGCGATGAAGATGGGCGGGGCCCATGAGATCTACGTGCTGGGCGGCATTCAGGCCGTGGGCGCCATGGCTGTGGGCACCGAGACGATTGATCCGGTGCATATGCTCGTAGGCCCCGGCAATGCCTTTGTGGCTGAGGCCAAGCGCCAGCTCTACGGCCGCGTGGGCATCGACCTCTTTGCAGGCCCCACTGAGACCATGGTCATCGCTGATGACACGGTGGACGCGGAGCTCTGCGCGACAGACCTGCTGGGGCAGGCCGAACATGGCTACAACTCGCCGGCCGCGATGATCACCAATTCGCGCAAGCTCGCCGAAGAGACCCTGCGCGAGATCGACCGGCTCCTCGAGATCATTCCCACCGCCGAGACCGCGCGCACCTCTTGGGAAGAGTATGGCGACATGATCCTCTGCGACACCCATGAGGAGATGCTCCAGGTGGCCAATGATATGGCCTATGAGCATGTGCAGATCATGACGGATCGCGATGATTGGTATTTGGAGAAGATGCACTCCTATGGCGCGCTTTTCCTAGGGCCCCGCACAAACGTGGCCAATGGCGACAAGGTGATCGGCACGAACCACACGCTGCCCACTAAGAAGGCCGGGCGCTACACGGGCGGGCTCTGGGTCGGGAAGTTCCTCAAGACGCATTCCTATCAGAAGGTCACCACCGATGAGGCGGCGACGCTGATCGGTGAATACGGCTCGCGGCTGTGCATGCTCGAAGGGTTCGTGGGCCATGCGGAGCAATGCAATGTCCGCGTCCGCCGCTATGGCGGGATCAACGTCCCCTATGGTGCTGCGGCGCCCTATCGGGAGGCGGCGGAATAGGGGGCTCTGCCCCCGGCCTGCGGCCTCCCCCGGAGTTTTTCTGGCAAGATGAAGATGGCACAGAGAGAAGATATCACCGCCGCGTTTCGCGCCGCGATGGGGACCTTTGAAGAAGGACCTGTGCGGTCGGCGTTGGCGCGGGCCTTTGCGCCGGATGCGATGGTGCATCTGAGCCATCCCATGGGGGAGATACCGGCAGCGGAGCTATATGATCGGGCCTACGCGCCGCTCTTTGCTGCGATGCCGGATCTGGAGCGGCGCGACTGGATTGTGATCGCGGGGCGCGATGATCATGGCCATGAGTGGGTCGGTTGTGCGGGCCATTACCTGGGCACGTTCAGCGCGCCTTTCCACGATATTCCCCCCACGGGGCATCTGGCCCATATGCGATTTCATGAGTTCTACCGCGTTGTTGAGGGCCGGGTCGTGGAGGTGCAGGCGATCTGGGATGTGCCGGAACTCATGATGCAGGCGGGGGCCTGGCCCATGGCGCCATCGCTGGGGCGTGAGCTCTTTGTGCCCGGGCCTGCGACGCAAGACGGGCTGGGGCCTCACACGGGCGAAGGGGCGGCGGCCAAGACGCTTGTCCTTGATATGCTGGCCCATATGGGGCGGCATCCGGCGGAGGGCGGGCCCGAGGTCATGGAAATGGCGCGCTTTTGGCATCCTCGGTTCAACTGGTACGGCCCCGCTGGCATTGGTTCGATGCGCGGGGTGCGCGGCTTTCGCCACTGGCACCAGATCCCCTTCCTTGCGGCCATGCCGGATCGGGGGAGCTACAAGTCTCTGATGACATACCACTTTTTTGCGCAGGGCGAGTACGTCGGGGTCACAGGCTGGCCCAATATGCGCCAGACGCTGAGCCATGACGGCTGGATGGGGATTGCGCCGGGGGGCCGCGAGGTCACGATGTGCAGCCTCGATTTCTGGCGCGTGGAAGACGGGATGATCCGGGAAAACTGGGTTTTGCTGGATCAACTGGATCTCTACCGCCAGCTTGGGGTCGATGTTCTGGCCCGTATGCGCGAGTTCAACAAGGCGCGGGCGGGGTTTGATCCGGAAACCGGGAGAGCGGCATGACGACATTACCGAAAACACCGACGTTCAACCTCAGCGGCAAGCGTGCGCTTGTCACCGGCGGGGCCACAGGCATCGGGCTGGGTGCATCGGTGGCGCTGGCCGAAGCCGGTGCCTCCGTCACGATCGCGGCGCGGCGTGCTGATGTGGTTGAAGGGGCGGCGGAGGCGATCCGGTCGGCTGGATATGAGGCCCAGGGCCTGTCCCTTGATATTACCGATCTTGATGCCGTGGCGGACACCTTCTCGGACCCCTTTGATATCGTTGTGAATTCCGCCGGGCTGGCGCGGCATTCTCCCGCAACCCAGACCGATCCCGGCGATTTTGACGCTGTGATGTCGATCAACCTGCGCGGGGCTTACTTCCTGTCATCGCATGCCGCCAAGGCGTTGATGGAGGCGGGCAAGCCCGGCTCGATTATCCACATCTCGTCGCAGATGGGCCATGTAGGCGGGTTGGAACGCGCGGTCTATTGCGCCTCGAAATGGGGCGTCGAGGGGATGGTCAAGGCGATGGCCATCGAATGGGGCAAGAAGAATGTGCGCATCAACACGATCTGCCCCACCTTCATCAAGACGCCGCTGACCGAGCAGACCTTTTCGCGCCCGGAGATGGTCGAGTGGGTGCTCTCCAAGATCAAGCTGCCGCGCATTGGCGAGGTGGAGGATATCATGGGCGCGGTGCTGTATTTGGCCTCCGATGCCAGCGCCATGGTCACCGGGACATCCCTCCTCATCGACGGGGGGTGGACAGCGGACTGATGGCCATGCGACGCGATGCCAGTGAGAAGGTCACGTCTCTGCAAGTGGCCAAGCGGGCGGGAGTTTCCCAATCCGCGGTCAGTCGTGTCTTCACGCCGGGGGCCAGCGCCTCGCCTGCAACGGCAGAGAAAGTGCGCAATGCCGCGCGGGAGTTGGGCTACCGGCCCAATGTTTTGGCGCGCGCCATGGTCTCGGGCAGGAGCCAGATCATCGGGCTCGTGGTCGCTTATCTCGACAATTACTTCTACCCTGAAGCGCTTGAGAAACTCTCCAATGCCTTGCAGGCGCGGGGCTATCACGTGCTGGTTTTCATGGCGCGGCAGACCGCGGAATGCATTGATGAAGTGGTCGAGGAAATTCTGGATTATCAAGTGGATGGGATCATTGCGGCCTCAGTCGCGCTATCCTCCCAGCTCTCGGATCGCTGCCACGAGGCGGGTGTGCCTGTGGTGCTCTTCAACCGGACCGATGGGGCGGAGGGGGTCTCATCCGTGGCGTCAGACAATTTTGAAGGCGGGCGGCTGGCGGGGGAGTTTCTGATCGCAGGCGGCCACCAGCGCATCGCCTATATCGCAGGCTGGGAGAAGGCCTCTACTCAGGTGGGGCGCGAGGCTGGTTTGCGGGCGGCGCTTGGCGCCCATGGTCTGGCGCTGCATGGGCGCGGCGTGGGGAATTTCCGGATGGAAGAGGCCAAGGCGGCCACCCGCGCGCTTTTCGAAGGGCCCGGTCCCGGGCCGGATGCGATTTTTGTGGCCAATGATCATATGGCGTTTGCCGCATTGGATGTGGTGCGCGGGGAGCTGGGCTTGCGCGTGCCGGAGGATGTCTCTGTCATTGGGTTTGACGATGTCCCGCCTGCGGCCTGGGCCGCCTATGATCTCACGACCCTGCGCCAACGCGCCAATCGTATGGTCGAACAGACCGTCGACATCATGCTTGAACAGATCGATACCCCGGGTGCACAGCCGCGCAATGTTGCGCTGGATACCCCTCTCGTAATACGCGGCTCCGCCCGCATTCCCAAAGGATGGACGTCATGAAAGGCTTCTCGAACCAGTTTAAGGATTTTCCCGATTACATCATCAAGATCACGAAAGAGATCTGGGAAGATCGTGGTGTGGCCACGCTCAACCACTACTACAGCGATGACATCCCGGTCCGCTCCCCCATGGGCATTCAGCGTGGCAATCAGGAGGTCATCGCCTCGACCATGGCCACAATCGCGGAGTTCCCGGATCGTGAGCTTTATGGCGAAGACGTCATCTTCTCCGATGACCCCGAGCATGGCCTCCTGTCCTCGCATCGCCTGATCACCAAAGCGACCCATACCCGCGATGGCCAGTTTGGCCCGGCCTCCGGCAAGCATTGGGTGGTGCGTGTGATCGCGGATTGCGCGGCCAAGGAAGACACGATCTACGATGAATGGCTTGTGCGCGATTACGGTGGCATCGTGCGCCAGATGGGTATGGATCCGCGCGATTTCGCCGGAGAGCTGATCATGCGTGAAGGCGGGCCGGAGGCTGCAAAGCCCGTTTTCCTGCCGGAGAACGATATCCCGGGCGATTACCACGGAACGGGCAATGACAACGCCTGGGGCGAGCGCTATGCCAACACGCTGCGTCGCATCATGGACAAGGATTTCACCCATATCCACGACAGCTACGACCGTGCGGTGGTCGGTGAATATGCCGGGGCCCAGACCGCGTTTGGGCGCGAAGCGGTCACCGCGTTCTGGGTCGGGCTGCGCTCGTCCTTTCCCAATGCGGAGTTCAAGATCCACCATCAGATCGGCATGGATGCCGACATGCTCTCCCCCCGCGCTGCGATCCGCTGGTCACTTGATGGGGTCCATGACGGCTGGGGCACATTCGGCCGCCCAACCGGCGCGCGCGTGCATGTCTTTGGCATGTGCCACGCCGAGTTCGGACCTTTCGGGCCAAACGGCGTCGGCCTGCGCCGTGAATTTGCCCTCTATGACGAAATCGCGATCTGGAAGCAGATCCTCATGCAGGCGGGCTGATCCATGCCGCCATTCTTCGCCCATATCACAGCCGAGATCGACATTCCGGCCCCGCCCGAGGCCGTCTTTGCCCATTGGCATGACCCGAACAGCCGCCTGCGTTGGGAAGCCCCGGAGGGCAGCGGCATGCGCTACCTGAATTTTGCGCCAGAAGCGGGCGGCGTAGAAGAAATCGAAATCACGCATGACGGCGCGGTCGTCGGTCACATGACCCAACGCATCCTCGTGCTTGACAGCCCACACCTGAGCGTGGCCCAGATATCGGGTACGTTTGGCGGGGCCACAACGATGATCATGCAGGTGACGATGCGTTTTGACGCGACAGACACCGGGACGCGCATCACGGGCACGTCGCAGGTCATCGACACGACGGGGCGTGATGTAAAGGCCGAACACGAGGGCGGGTGGCAGCATCTGTTCACGGCCTTCGCGGCGGATTTTGCGGCCCATGGAGTACAGCATGGGTGACACAGAAGCGCTGCGGCGCTTGCACAGTCTCTTTCAAAGCCGCCGTTCCGAGCGGCTCAACCCGCATCCGCCCGGGCCATCAATCTGAAACACCAAACGATTTCAGACAGCTCAAGACACGAGGACCAGATTATGACACCGCAAGACATGGAAAGCCGCATCGTTCGCTACGGCGATTTGCAACCCTGCAAAACCGCCTTCATCGACGCCCACACGCCCGGATCGGACCAGAAGGAAAACTTCACGATCATCGGCGGCGGCGTCTCTGAAAGCCCCGACCAGCACGTGCATATCGCGCTGCCCCACGGCTTCAACATCGGTGCCGCAGGCCAGCCGCCCAAGTGCCGCAACTCCCTGCATGATCACCGCACGGCGGAGGTCTTCTTCGTGCTCTCGGGCCGCTGGCGCTTCTTCTGGGGCCGCTGGGGCGATGCGGGCGAAGTTGTTCTGGAGAAGGGCGACATTTTCAACATCCCCACGGGCGTTTTCCGCGGCTTCGAGAATATCGGGACGGATTACGGAATGATCATGGCCATCCTTGGCGGCGATGATGCCGGCGGCGGTGTGATGTGGGCGCCGCAGGTGATCGAGGAGGCGCAGGCCCATGGGCTGATCCTCGCAGAGACTGGCAAACTCTATGACACAAAGCGCGGCGAGGCCTTGCCCGAGGGTGTGACCCCCATGCCGCTGATGTCTGACGAAGAGCTGGCCAAACGCGGAGAGCCCAGCACGGCGGAGGTCCTGCCCAACCACGTGGCGCGTTATTGGGACATGCACGCGCTGGCCGACAAGAGCCCCTGCAAGGTCATCGGCGAGACAGGGCTCTTGCGCGACAAGCCGGGCTTTGAGGTGGATTTCATCACACGCGCCTCCGCCAGTGACACGATGGACGCCCATGACAAACCCTCCGTTCTCATGCCTGTCACGGGGCACTGGAAGGTCACATGGGACGGCGGCAGCGCCACTCTTGCGCCGGGTGACACGATGTCGATCCCCGAAGGCCTGGCCCATCGTGCGATGCCCTCCATGACGGGCGATGCCGGGCTCTACCGCGTTGTGGCCACCAATGATGCGCCGGGCCTGACCTGGCAGGGTTGAGACATGGCACAGCTCCTCACCGTCGCACCCATTTTCAGGGCCCGGGATTTTGATCGCACAACCGCGTTTTATGCGTCGTTCGGCTACCGCGCCGTGGCACGCTATGAGGCGGAGGGCTATCTGATCTTGCGGGGCGACGGGGTCGAGCTGCACTTTCACCGCGCTGACGCGGCGCACGCGCCTGCGCCTGAGAACTCCGACCTCTCCGCTTATGTGCGGGTGGTGGATGGCGATGTCTTGCGACAGGCCTGGGCCGGGGTCGATCTGCCGCGCGAGGGCATCCCGCGCTACGTGCCGCCGGTCCGCCGCCCCTGGGGGATGATCGAGGCCCATACCGTGGATCCCGATGGCAATCTGCTGGTCTACGGCGCGTCCTATGCTGCATCGCCAGAAACGCAAGGGGCCGGACATCCAGACGACACCACGCAGAGCTCTGCCAAGGAGGGGCCTGCCAAAGACGCGCCTGCGGCCGACGCGCGAAACGAGGCACAGCCATGAGTGAGACGGCATCTGACGCCAACCGCGATGTCTATGAAGCGCAGGCCGCCGCCTATGACGCACAGCGCTCCCGCTCGCTCTTCGAGGCGCGCTGGCTGGCGCGTTTTGCGGCTTGCCTGAAGCCCGGCGGCCGTGTCCTCGATCTGGGATGCGGGACGGGCCAGCCCATCGCGTCATGGTTCAAGGCCGAAGGCTTTGTCGTGACGGGGGTGGATTGGGCCGAGGCGATGCTGCGCATTGCGCGGGAGCGGTGGCCCGAGGGCGATTGGCGGGCAGGCGACATGCGCAGTTTCGAGCTTGGAGAGACGTTTGACGGTCTGATTGCCTGGGACAGTTTCTTTCATCTCACACCCGACGAGCAGCGGGATTGTCTGCCACGCATGGCGCGCCATCTGGTTCCGGGAGGATCGCTGCTGATCACCGTGGGGCCGGATGCGGGCGAGGCCATGGGCAGCGTCGGCGGCGCGCCTGTCTACCACGCCTCGCTGTCACCGGCGGAATACGCGACAGTGCTTGAGCAATGCGGCATGCGCCTGACAGGTTTTCTCGCCGAAGACCCCGAGACCGACCGCCACAGCGTTCTCATGGCGCGTAAACTGGCATGAGTATTTCACCTAACCGAACACGAAATCAAACAGCTCAAGGCCCCATGCAAGATCATGCCGAGAAAAGACCCTGATCCAAGTATTGAGCTCTCAGAAGACTTTCCTGTTCGCAAACAACTGGCGAAGACACTGTTGGATGTTGCCGCGGAGCCAAGCGGAATGACGTTGGCTTTAGACGCGCCTTGGGGAGCAGGTAAGTCCTACTTTCTGAAACAATTGGTCAGCAATGCGAAACGGGAACGTAAATGGCAGGTGGTCTACTATGATGCTTTTCGGCATGATCACAATGATGAGGCGTTCTTGCCGCTTATCGGAGCTATCGTCGCTGATTTGGGTCTGGGTGAGGGCCAAAGCACATCGAACGCCAAAGTCATCGGTCGTAAGATCATGGGGGCTGCGACAAGGATCGGAATTCGCCTTGCAACAGGTGGGTTACTCGCAAGCGCCGAGTGGAATGGTGCGCTAGAAGACGAAATTGAGCGTGAAGCTGGCGCACTAGCGGGGGCCGTTGCATCTCAAATTGAGAGCTACCAAAAGAAGCAACGAGACATCGATGCTTTCATCGAAGCCATCAACGAGTTTGTTGAAACCAAGAAGGAGACTGAGCCTGACTATCGTCTTTTGGTCATTGTTGATGAACTTGATCGATGTCGCCCCGAATTTGCAGTGCAAACTCTGGAAAGAACAAAACACCTCTTCGAAGGCGCGAATTGCTCGTTTTTGTTTGGCGTGAATCATGCCGAATTGTCCGAGGTAATCAAAGGCCACTACGGGGAAGGCTTCTCTGGCTCGAAGTATCTACAAAGGTTCTTCGATGTACGTGTTCCCTTGTCATCGAAGGTTGCAGAAACCGCCCGATACTATCGCTCCATCGCCACGCTTTCGAATGACCAGAATGGCGTGGCGCTTTACGCGTTAAGAACACTCGAACGCGGCTGTCTTAAATTCAGTCCCTCTATGCGCGATATCGAGCGTTTGATACAAGGTGTGCGACAGATCAATAACAACGTACTAACTGGGGAAGCTGAGTTTGGGTTGGTCGCGCTGTTGTCCTGGGCAAGGATTTGCACGCCCGACGACTATCCTGCTCTGTGCGCGTCTCCAACAGATTTAGCTACTTGGTATCGGCTCTTCGATATCGAGGAATTCGACTCTGATGTGTCCAGATCGCAGTATGCATTGAAAACTCTTCTTCAAGTTGTGCTTGGTGAGGTGGATCTTCGATCAACAAGCCACAAAAAAGAACTTGTGAGGGCTTCATTTCATTTCGCCAGAGGTAGCGTGAATCCAAGGAGTGCGCCCCACATTATCGAACTTTACGCCAACCTTGCCGAGGGTGGTTTCCCAAATTAGTCAGCTGACAACAGATCAAAACGGAGAGGACATCATGACCATTCTGACAACCCACGTAGGCTCGCTGCCCCGCACGCAGGAGGTCGTTGATTTCATCTTCGCCCGCGAGCATGAGAAACCCTATGACGAGGCGGCCTTTGACGCCTGCATGACAGCGGCAGTCTCCGAAACCGTGCGCAAACAGGCGGAGGCGGGGATCGATATCGTCTCCGATGGCGAGACCTCCAAGATCTCCTACGCGACCTACGTCAAGGACCGCTACACCGGCTTTTCCGGCGACAGTCCGCGCAATGCACCGGCGGACCTCAAGATGTTTCCCAGCTTCCTGCAACGCCTCGCCGACGATGGCGGCACGCCGCAATACGCGCGCCCCATGTGCACCGGCGAGGTCAAGAGCAAGGGGCAGGGCGAGCTGCAAAAGGACATCGACAACCTCAAGGCGGCGATGGCCACCCATGGTGTCGAACGCGGCTTCATGAATGCCGCCTCCCCGGGCGTCATCTCGCTCTTTTTGCAAAACGATCACTATCCCAACCGGGAAGCGTATCTCGCAGCGCTGGCAGATGCGATGAAGGACGAATACGAGACCATCGTGGGCGCGGGCCTCGATCTGCAACTCGATTGCCCCGATCTCGCGCTCTCGCGGCATATGCTCTTTGCCGATCTCTCCGACGCCGAGTTCCTCAAGATCGCGGCCTCCCATGTCGAAGCGCTCAACCACGCGTTGCAGAATGTGCCCGCCGAGAAGGTGCGCGTGCATATCTGCTGGGGCAATTACGAGGGTCCGCATTGCTGCGATATTGCGATGGATACGGTCTTCTCGACACTCATGGCCACGAAATCGCGCTATGTCCTCTTCGAGACGTCAAACCCGCGCCACGCCCATGAATGGACCGTGTTTCGCGACCGCAAGGCCGAAATCCCTGACGACAAGGTATTGGTCCCCGGCGTTGTGGACACAACGACGAATTTCATCGAACACCCCGATGTCGTGACGCAACGGGTTCAGCGTTTTGCTGAGATTGTCGGGCGGGACCGCGTCATCGCAGGCTCCGATTGCGGCTTCGGGACGTTTGCAGGCTTCGGCGCTGTGGACCCCGAGATCGCCTATGCAAAACTCGCAACGCTGGCCGAAGGCACCCGCGCCGCCTGAGCGCAGGTGCGCGGGCTGATCGCGCGGCCTCTGGTCTGCGGGGCAAATACAGGTCGGGAGGGACCCATGTCGCGTGATCACGTTGCGATCAACCGGGATATCTGGAACGAAGATGCGCCCCATTGGGTCGATGTGGGCGCGCGCCTGTGGGCGGCCGAGCGCCCGGAATGGGGGAATTGGGGCCAAAGCGACGCGACGCTGGCTTTGCTGCCGGAGGATATGTCGGGCGTGCAGGCGATCGAGCTGGGGTGCGGAACGGCTTACGTCTCGGGCTGGATGGCCCGGCGCGGTGCCGCGGTCACGGCGATTGATATCTCGCCTGCGCAATTGGCCACAGCGCGCGCGCTTGCGGCCAAACATGGCGCTGAGATCACCTTCATCGAAGGCAACGCCGAAGCCACGGGCCTGCCCGATGCCGCCTTTGATTTTGCCATCTCGGAATACGGCGCGTCGATCTGGTGTCCGCCCGAGATCTGGCTGCGCGAGGCCTGGCGCTTGCTGCGCCCGGGCGGGCGGCTTGTCTTTCTGGGCAACCACCCGCTGTCGCTCATTTGCGCGCCTGCCAATGGCGCGCCCAATGAGTGGCACCTGCACAGACCTTACAAAGGCATGTGGGGCGCGGATTGGACAGAGGTGGCCTTCGAGCCCAGCGGCATCTGTTTCAACCTGACGATGGAAGACTGGATTGCGCTCTTTTCTGACATCGGGTTTCGCGTGGAGCGGTACCGGGAGATCTATGCGCCGGACGATGCGCAGGGCGTGCGCGCAGCGATCCCTGCGGAGTGGGCCAAGAGCTACCCTGTTGAACAGGTCTGGTATCTCGAAAAACCCGCCTGAAAGAACCGCCTGAAAGACCCGCCTGAAAAACCGGCCTGAATGCGGCAAAAGCAAAAGGCCGCCCGGGATGGACGGCCTCTCGAATTCCAAAAAAGTGCTTGGCTTATTCGCCGATGGTCTCGAGATAGGCGATCAGGTTGACCCGATCTTCCCACTTCTTGAGGCCTGCGAAGGACATCGATGTGCCCGGCGCATAGTCACGGGGGCTCTCCAGGAAGGCGTAGAGGTTCTCAGGCGTCCAATCGCCTTCGCCCAGATTGCCGGAATAGCCGAAGCCATCCACAGAGTTTTTCGCACGGTTCACAACACCGTAGAGGTAGGGCCCGGTGCCATTGGCGCCTTGCTCCAGCTTGTGGCACGCACGGCATTTGCCCCAGACACGCTCGCCTTTGCCCGCATCCGCCGCGGCAAATTTCTCTTCCAGCGTCAATTCCGCGACCTCTTCGACCACTTCATCTTCGCCTGTATCGATCACATAGGCCTGATCATGATGATCCCCGTGGCCCTTGCCACCTACGTGATAGAGTTCTTCCGCAACCCACTTGCCCAGCAGCAGCACAAGCAGTGCCCCGCAGACCGAGCCCAGAACTTTCGTAAACGTCATCGTATCCAGCATTGCTCGCGCCCTTTTACATCCGTCGCGCGGGTATCTATTGCTTCCTAATGGTTTCGGCAAGGTATAGAAGCCGCGACGAAACGACCATATCGCTGAAATTTGTGGAAAAGTCATGACCGCCAAGATTGCCTTTCAGGGAGAGCCCGGCGCCTACAGCCATGAAGCCTGTGTGGATGCGCGCCCGGATATGGAGCCTTTGCCCTGTCGTGCGTTTGAAGATGTGATCGCGGCGGTGCGCGATGGGCGGGCCGATCTGGCGATGTTGCCAGTTGAAAACACCACCTATGGGCGTGTCGCCGATATTCACCGGCTGTTGCCGCAAAGCGGCCTGCGGATCATTGATGAGGCTTTTGTGCGGGTGCATATTTCGCTCATGGCCAATCCCGGCGTGTCGCTGGATGAGATCAAGCGGGTGCGGGCGCATCTGGTCTTGTTGCCGCAATGCGAGAGTTTTCTGGCCGCGCGCGGGATCGAGGGAATTCCGGCCGCTGATTCTGCGGGCGCGGCGGCGGAGCTGGCTGAGGCAGGCCTGCGCGACGAGGGGGCTCTGGCCTCGGATCTCGCGGCTGAGATCCACGGGCTTGATCTTCTGGCCCGCCATATCGAGGACCACGCCCACAATACCACCCGGTTTCTCATCATGTCGCCCGAGCCCCAGATGGAGCGGCGCGGCGATCATGGCATGATGACGACCTTCGTCTTTCAGGTCCGCAACATTCCCGCGGCGCTCTACAAGGCGATGGGCGGCTTTGCGACCAATGGTGTGAACATGACCAAGCTGGAAAGCTACATGGTCGGCGGGAAATTCACGGCGACGCAGTTTTATGCGGATATCGAAGGGCATCCCGAAGATCCGCCCGTGCAGCGCGCGCTTGAAGAGCTCGATTACTTCACCGACATGCTCGATATCCTGGGCACCTATCCGCGCGATCCTCGTCGGGATTAGATCTGCGATCAGGCCTGTTTGGGGTGCTTGCCGTGCCGTTGCGCACGGACCGTACGCATCTCGCGCCGCGCAACGCCCAATTTGTACGATTTGAGGGGTGTTTCGCACAAATACCCCCCTTGGGGCGCGCGCTTTGTCAGATCAGCAAGCCCGCCGCGCCCTCGTGCTTCAGAAGCCAGACCTTGTCTTCGACGCCAATGCCGCCCGAGAACCCGCCCAGGCCCGTGGCGCTGAGCACTCGGTGACAAGGGATCAAGATCGGGATCGGATTGCCGCCGCAAAGCTGCCCCATGGCTTGGGCTGAGACACCGATCTGCCGGGCAAGCGCGCCGTAAGTCTTTGTGTCGCCAAAGGCAATTTCCGCCATGGCCGCGCAGGCCTTCTGCTGCGCGGCGCTGCCTGTGATCCGGAGGGGGAGATCGAACGCCGTCCTGTGCCCCTCGAGATAGGCGCGCAGCTGGGACACGGCGCTGTCGAGCAGGGTGGAGCTGTCCTGCCGTCCCGCGCGCCAGGCCAGTTGGACGATGGCTTTGTCGTCCTCCACGACAGTCAGAGGGCCCATGGGCGACGGGAGACAGTGTTCCAGCATCGGGTCAGACGTCCTCTAACGAATTGAAGTGATTATACATTCACGGATTTTATCACACATTGGAACCGGTGGGCCGCAGCCTCAAGCGGATAGGGCCCTTGGCAAGAACAGGGTCCACTTCCACGCCTTTCTGCGTGGCCATCAATCCAGTGTCGCGCGCAACGCGGCGTACGTCCGCCATGAGCGGGCGCCAGTCATCCGCCAATCGGCGCGCCCCCTCCGAGGGGCAAAAGCTCTTGTCCGGCCCGCGCGCATGGGCAAGGTCCAGAAGGACGCGGGCGATGTCTTCATCACAGAACTCTGGCGTCATAATCGCGATACCATCACACCCAAAATGATGAGCGCTGCAGCGAGTGCCTTGGTGCGATCCATCCGGTCGCCCATGATAAGCCAACCGATCAGGACCGCGAACAGGATCGAGGTTTCCCTGAGCGCGGCCACAAGCGCAATTGGCGCCTGTGTCATGGCCCAAACGGCAATCGCATACGCCCCATAAGACGCCCCCGCCGCCACCGTCCCCAAGCTCCAGTCCCGCGCCGAGGCCCGCAACACACCGCGCCCGCGCAGGGCCAACAAGACCGGCGTAAAGATCACCGCATCCAGCACGAACAGCCACGCCACATACATGACAGCATCGCCCGCAACACGCGCGCCCAACCCGTCGACCAGCGAGTAGCCCGCCGTCATCATGGCCGAGCCCAGGGCCAGCGGCACCAACGCGCGGCTCTCGCCAGAGGCAAACGCACCCCGCGCCATCAGGGCAATCCCGCAGGACAAAACCGCAATGGCCACATATTCCACCGGCGCAATTGCATCGATCAACAGCACGGCCGAGACCAGCGTCACAACCAGCGGCGCCGTGCCCCGCGCAATCGGATACACGCGGGACAAATCGCCTTGCTCATAGGCAAAGGACAAAAACAGCTTGTAGCCCGCATGAAAGACACCAGAAGCCGCGAGCCACGGCAAGACCTCCCAGGTGGGCCAATCCCGCGTCAGCGCAATCACCAGCCCGACCCCGCCCTGAACAAGCGTCAGGATGAACATGGAGGTGACCTTGGACACACCCGTTTTGACGAGCGCATTCCAGCTGGCATGCAAAAACGCAGCCGCCAGAACGGCAAGAAAGACGGTGGCGCTCATCTCAAGCCGCCACTTCTTTTGCCTTCAAATACCTTGGGGGAGGCCCGGTACGGGCCGGGGGCAAAGCCCCTTTATCCCCCGACGATGCCACTATCCCAACGCATCATTGCAACGCGCACAGGTCGCGGGATGCGCGTGTTGTCCAACATCAGGCAGGATCTTCCAGCACCGCTGGCACTTCTCGCCCTCTGCCTTCTCAAAGACCACCGCAACACCTGCCACATCGGGCATACGAAACGCCTCGGCAGGCGCAGGATCGGCCGTGAGCGTGATGCCGGAGGTGATGCAAAGATCGTCAAACGCCACGGATTTCAACGCAGCCAATGTGCCGGCATCCTCGATATGCACAACCGGGGCCGCTTCAAGGGAGGCTCCGATGACCTTGTCCGTCCGCTGGATTTCAAGTGCCGCCGTGACAACCCGACGCGCGCGGCGCACGTCTGCCCATTTCGCGGCGAGAGCGTCATCCCGCCAAATTGCGGGCGTGTCGGGGATGTCCTGAAGATGCACCGAATTTTTCTCGCCCGGGAAACGGTCGAGCCAGACGTCTTCCATCGTGAAGACGAGGATCGGTGCAAGCCATGTGGTCAAACGGTGGAACAACAGATCCATGACCGTGCGCGCCGCGCGCCGCCTTTGAGTATCGCCATCGCAGTAGAGCGCGTCTTTGCGAATGTCGAAGTAGAAGGCAGAGAGCTCCACGGTCGCGAAGTTGAAGAGCTGCTGGAACACGCCCTGAAAATCGAACGCGCGGTAGCCCTCGCGGACCACCTCGTCGAGCTCCGCGAGGCGATGCAGGACCCAGCGCTCCAGCTCCGGCATCTCTGAGGCGTCAACCCGGTCGGCCTCCGTAAAATGACCCAAGGCGCCCAGCATGAAGCGCATCGTATTGCGCAGGCGGCGGTAGCTGTCGGCGACGCCCTTGAGGATTTCCGGCCCGATCCGCTGGTCTGCCGTGTAGTCGGTCTGCGCCACCCAGAGGCGCAGGATATCGGCGCCGTATTGCTTGATAACCTCCTCGGGCACGATGGTGTTGCCCAAAGACTTGGACATCTTCATGCCCTTCTCATCGAGCGTGAAACCGTGCGTCACCACATTGCGATAGGGCGCGCGGCCGGTGGTGCCCACCGATTGCAGGAGCGAAGAGTGGAACCAGCCGCGATGCTGGTCGGTGCCTTCCATGTAGACATCAGCGATGCCATCCTCGGTGCCGTCTTCGCGGTCGCGCAGGGTGAAGGCATGGGTGGAGCCAGAATCGAACCACACATCGAGGATATCCATGACCTGATCATAGGCCTCGGGGTCCACGATCCCGCCGAGGAACCGCTCTTTTGCCCCATCGGCATACCAGGCATCGGCCCCCTCGGCCTCAAAGGCCTCCGCGATACGGGCGTTCACGGCCTCGTTGCGCAGGAGGAAATCCTCATCGTTGGGCAGGGCACCCTTCTTGGTAAAGCACGTCAGCGGCACGCCCCAGGCGCGTTGGCGCGAGAGCACCCAATCGGGCCGCGCCTCCATCATGGAATGCAAGCGGTTGCGGCCTGATTGCGGCGTCCATTTCACATTGTCGATCTCGGTCAGCGCGCGCTCGCGGATCGTTTTGCCATGCATGTCCTGCCCATCGCCCACGGGTTTGTCGATCGCGGCGAACCATTGTGGCGTGTTGCGATAGATGACCGGCGCCTTGGAGCGCCAGGAATGGGGGTAGGAATGCTTGATCTTGCCGCGCGCGAGCAGCCCGCCCACTTCGGCGAGTTTGTTGATCACGGCGGTGTTGGCATCGCCCTCCTTGCCCTTGCGGTTGAGGATGAAGGTGCCGCCAAAGAAGGGCAGTTCCTCGCGGAAGCCGCCATTGTCCATGACGTTATAGGTGATGACCTGTTGCAGCATGCCGAGATCGCGGTAGAGCTCATATTCCTCCATCCCGTGGGAGGGCGCGCAATGCACAAAGCCCGTGCCTTCCTCGTCGGTCACGAAATCTGCGGCGCGGAAATCGCGGATGTCGTCCCATTCGCCGTCGGCCCCGTCGGCGCCGGCGAGCGGGTGTTTGAGTGTGATCTTGGCGAGGTCTTCTTGGGTGACGTCGCAGAGGCGGCGATACATGGTCTCGTCCAGCCGGGCGCGTCCCAGAACGTCCGCCGCCAGCTTGTCGGCCAGGATGTAGCGGTCGCCGATCTTGGCCCAGCATTCCTCTGGTCGCCCGGTGATCTCATAGAGACCGTAGGAGAAATCTGCGCCATAGACGACGGCTTTGTTCGAGGGGATGGTCCAGGGCGTTGTGGTCCAGATCACGACTTGCGCGCTATCGAGCGTCGCGTCGCCCGTGCCCACCACCTGAAACTTCACCCAGATCGTGAAACTGTCCTTGTCGTGATACTCGACCTCGGCCTCGGCCAGCGCGGTCTCCTCGACGGGGGACCACATGACAGGCTTGGAGCCCTGATAGAGCGTGCCGTTCATCAGGAATTTCATGAATTCCTCGGCGATCACGCGCTCGGCGTGGAAATCCATCGTAAGATACGGCTTGTCCCATGCACCTGTCACGCCGAGGCGTTTGAACTCGTCGCGCTGGATATCGACCCAGCCTTCGGCAAACTTGCGGCATTCGGCGCGGAACTCGTTGATCGGCACCGCGTCCTTGTTCTTGCCCTTCTTGCGATACTGCTCCTCGATCTTCCATTCGATGGGCAGGCCATGGCAATCCCAGCCGGGGATATACCTACTGTCGTGGCCCATCATCTGGTGCGAGCGTACGATGATGTCCTTGATTGTCTTGTTGAGCGCGTGCCCGATGTGCAGATGTCCGTTGGCGTAGGGCGGTCCGTCATGCAGCGTAAAGGGCGGACGGTCCGCGCCTTTTTCGCGCAGCCGGTCATAAATGCCCAGCGTTTCCCAGCGCTTGAGCCATTCCGGCTCGCGCTTGGGCAGCCCTGCGCGCATGGGAAAGTCTGTCTTGGGCAGGTTGAGCGTATCTTTATACTCGGGTGTTTGCGTGGGGGTATCGGCACACATGCGCGTGCTCCTCGTCGATGTGATGTCTTGAAAGGCTATGAGAGCGGCGCGAGCAAGCTCAGCACCTTTTCCCGGCGGCTCCTGTTCAGAGCGCCGGGCCCGTAATTCGCAGTATGTGGGCACGATGGGTCATCTTGGGCGCGTTATAGTCTCGCGGGGCGGGAGCGTCCATAGCGTCGGCGTGAGGAAATTATGTGATCACATTCATATTGGCGCGTCCTTTTGGACGACGATATTACCATGAATTTGCCCAAATGTGATCACAAAGGATTGCGCTCTTACGACGAAAGTCGCGATTCTGCTTAGAATTGTAAAAGTTAACGACGGCCCGCCAATTTGTCGCATGTGGCCTAACCTTGGCCCATGCCCGTATTTTCACGTAGAGCGGTTGTTTCGTGGTATCAGGCATCAGAGAAGGTGCCTCTCAAGTGTCTGAAAAACAATAATTGTTAGGGATATCGAAAAATCAGTTTACAAAATTGACGCATCCAGCGCCAAAAACTTTACAAACCCCCATGGCAAAACACCGCAGCCCCCCGACAAGCGATCACGTTTCTGTAAGATGAGCGCTGAGGAAATAGGCGTCCGTTCGTTGGAGAGCAAACAGACGCAACCAAAGAGGGGGACATCCATGTCCAAAGACGCTCAGCGCACTTATCACGTAGATGCAGCCAAGTATGAAGAGATGTACGCCGCATCCATCGCAGATCCTGTGGCTTTCTGGGACGAGCACGGCAAGCGGATCGACTGGATCAAGCCCTACACGCAGGTCAAGGACGTCTCCTATGCGCCTGGCGACATCCGGATCAACTGGTATCAGGACGGCACGCTGAATGTCGCCACCAATTGCGTGGATCGTCATCTGGCAACGCGCGGTGATCAGACGGCTATCATCTGGGAGCCGGATGATCCCAGCAAGGATGAAACGCTCCACATTACCTACAAGGACCTGCATCGCTCAGTATGCAAGATGGCCAATGTCCTCGAAGGGCTGGGCGTGCGCAAGGGCGACCGGGTGATCATCTATCTCCCGATGATCCCTGAGGCGGCTTATGCGATGCTGGCCTGTGCTCGTATCGGCGCGATCCATTCCATCGTGTTCGCAGGCTTCTCTCCTGATGCTCTGGCTGCGCGGGTCAATGGCTGTGACGCCAAGGTTGTGATCACGGCGGACGAAGCGCCGCGCGGCGGTCGGAACACCCCGCTGAAATCCAACGCTGATGCGGCGTTGCTGCATACGAAAGACAGCGTCAAATGCCTCGTGGTCAAGCGCACGGGCGGTCAGACCACATGGATTGACGGCCGTGACTATGACTACAACGAACTGGCCATGGAAGCCTCGGACGTGTCGCATCCCGCTGAGATGAACGCGGAAGACCCGCTCTTTATCCTCTACACATCCGGATCGACAGGCCAGCCCAAGGGCGTTGTGCACTCGTCGGGCGGCTACCTTGTCTATGCCTCGATGACGCAGGAAATCGTCTTTGACTACCACGAGGGCGATATCTTCTGGTGTACCGCCGATGTGGGCTGGGTCACGGGTCACAGCTATATCGTCTATGGTCCGCTCGCCAATGGCGCGACAACGATCATGTTTGAAGGTGTCCCGACCTATCCCGACGCGAGCCGGTTCTGGCAGGTGGTCGAGAAGCATAAAGTGAACCAGTTCTACACAGCGCCGACCGCGATCCGCGCGCTGATGGGGCAGGGCAATGAGTTCGTCGAGAAGTGCGATCTGTCCTCGCTGACGCTGTTGGGGACGGTTGGGGAACCCATCAATCCCGAGGCCTGGAACTGGTACAATGATGTGGTCGGCAAAGGAAATTGCCCCATCGTCGATACCTGGTGGCAGACCGAAACCGGCGGCCATTTGATGACGCCGCTGCCCGGCGCCCACAAGCTTAAGCCCGGTGCCGCACAGCATCCTTTCTTTGGCATTGAGCCGCTGGTACTGGATCCGACATCCGGCGAAATCATCGAGGGTGATGATGTCGAAGGTGTTTTGGTGATCAAGGACAGCTGGCCCGGTCAGATGCGCACCGTCTGGGGCGATCATGAGCGCTTCGAGAAGACGTATTTCTCGGATTACAAGAACTACTACTTCACCGGTGACGGCTGTAAGCGCGATGAAGATGGCGAATATTGGATCACTGGCCGTGTGGATGACGTGATCAACGTCTCCGGGCACCGGATGGGCACGGCGGAAGTTGAATCCGCGCTTGTGGCCCATGCCAAAGTGGCCGAAGCCGCTGTGGTGGGCTACCCCCATGCCATCAAGGGGCAGGGCATCTATTGCTATGTCACTTTGATGAACGGTGTGGAGCCCTCCGATGAGCTCACCAAAGAGCTGCGGACATGGGTGCGCACCGAGATTGGCCCGATTGCCAGCCCGGATCTGATCCAATGGGCGCCGGGCCTGCCGAAGACACGCTCGGGCAAGATCATGCGCCGCATCCTGCGCAAGATTGCGGAGAATGATTACGGCGCGCTCGGCGATACGTCCACGCTGGCCGAACCTGCGGTGGTCGATGATCTCATCGAAAATCGCATGAACCGGGAGTAATCAGACATGGACGGTGCACAAATGAATTGCCCCGTGCTCATCCTTCTCGGCCCTCCGGGCGCCGGGAAGGGCACACAGGCCCGCATGCTCGAAGAGAAATTCGGGCTGGTGCAACTCTCGACGGGCGATCTGCTCCGCGCGGCGGTTGCCGCCGGGACTGAGGCCGGCAAAGCTGCCAAGGCTGTGATGGAAGCGGGTGATCTGGTCTCCGACGAGATCGTCATCGCCATTCTGCGCGACCGGTTGGCAGAGCCTGATTGTGCGAAAGGGGTCATCCTTGACGGCTTTCCGCGCACCACAGTGCAGGCCGAGGCGCTCGATGCGCTGCTGGCCTCCACAGGGCAGAAGATCAACGCCGCTATTTCCCTTGAGGTGGATGACGCCGCCATGGTGACCCGGATTTCCGGGCGCTTTACCTGTGGCGGCTGTGGCGAAGGCTATCACGACACGTTCAAGGCGCCCAAGGTCTTGAACACATGTGACAAATGCGGCTCGACAGAGATGAAGCGCCGCGCGGATGACAATGCCGAGACCGTGGCCTCACGGCTCGAGGCCTATCATGCACAAACCGCACCCCTCATTGAATATTACGATGCGAAGGGTGTGCTGCAAAACGTCGACGCCATGGGAGAAATTGGCGCGATCGCAGATCAATTGGGAGACATCGTCGCCTCGGCTACGCGCTAAGGCGAAGGTTTGACCGGACTTGTCCGGTGTCGCGCGGGAGCCTCGGCTCGCCGCGCACGGGAGAAGTGCGTCCGCGCGGTGCGGACCACACATTCACATGAGGGAGGGACGCAATATGTCCGACACTTCTGAAAATGACGGCAAGTACTGGGCGGCCAATATCCGCCTTGTCAAGATTTGCCTGGTTATCTGGGCCGTCGTGTCCTTTGGCTTCGGCATCCTGCTGCGGCCTTTGCTGTCTGGGATCCCCGTTGGTGGGACAGATCTCGGCTTCTGGTTCGCCCAGCAAGGCTCAATTCTGGTCTTCCTGGCGCTGATCTTTTTCTACGCCTGGCGCATGAACAAACTCGACGCTGAATACGGCGTGGAAGAGTAAAAGGGATCTGAGGGACAATGGATCAGTTTACAATCAACCTGCTGTTTGTGGGCGCGTCGTTTGCGCTCTACATCGGCATCGCGATCTGGGCCCGTGCGGGGTCCACATCTGAATTTTACGCCGCCGGTCGCGGCGTCAACCCGGTCGTCAACGGTATGGCCACAGGCGCGGACTGGATGTCTGCGGCCTCGTTCATCTCCATGGCGGGCCTCATCGCCTTCACCGGTTATGACAACTCCTCCTTCCTGATGGGTTGGACAGGTGGCTATGTGCTTCTCGCGCTGCTGCTCGCCCCTTACCTGCGCAAGTTTGGCAAGTTCACCGTCTCCGAGTTCATCGGCGACCGGTTCTACTCGCCCACCGCGCGCATGGTAGCGGTGATCTGTCTGATCGTGGCCTCCACGACTTACGTGATCGGTCAGATGACCGGCGTGGGCGTGGCCTTTGGCCGCTTCCTTGAGGTCTCCAACACAACCGGTCTGCTGATCGGGGCCTGTGTTGTGTTTGCCTATGCGGTCTTTGGTGGCATGAAAGGCGTGACTTACACGCAGGTGGCGCAGTACTGCGTGCTCATCGTGGCCTACACGATCCCTGCCGTGTTCATCTCGCTGCAGCTGACGGGCAACCCGATCCCGGGTCTGGGCCTGTTTGGTGATCACGCCGCATCTGGCGAGCCGCTCCTGCAAACGCTCGACACGATCGTCACAGAGCTGGGCTTCAACGAGTATACCGCGCATCACGCCGATACGCTCAACATGGTGCTCTTCACCCTGTCGCTCATGATCGGTACCGCGGGTCTGCCCCACGTCATCATGCGCTTCTTCACCGTGCCGAAGGTTTCTGACGCACGTTGGTCCGCAGGTTGGACGCTGGTCTTCATCGCGCTGCTCTACCTCACAGCTCCTGCTGTTGGTGCGATGGCACGTCTCAACATCTCCGAGATGATGTGGCCCAATGGCACGTCGGGTGAAGCGGTCTCCGTGGAACAGATCAACACCGATCCGAACTATGCCTGGATGGCGACCTGGCAGAAAACCGGTCTCCTGAACTGGGAAGACAAGAACGGCGATGGCAAGATCCAGTACTACAACGACAAGAACGCTGATCTGCAAGCCAAGGCGGAAGCCAACGGCTGGGAGGGCAACGAACTCGTCAAGTTCAACCGTGATATCCTGGTTCTGGCCAATCCCGAGATTGCCAACCTGCCGGGGTGGGTGATCGGTCTGGTGGCTGCGGGTGGTCTTGCGGCGGCTCTGTCGACAGCCGCTGGTCTGCTTCTCGCGATCTCCTCGGCTGTGAGCCATGACCTTCTCAAAGGTCAGCTGACGCCGAACATGTCGGAGAAAAACGAGCTGATGGCAGCGCGGATCTCGATGGCGGTTGCCATTGCCGTGGCGACGTATCTTGGCCTCAACCCTCCGGGCTTCGCAGCGCAAACCGTGGCTCTGGCCTTCGGTCTGGCGGCGGCCTCGATCTTCCCTGCACTGATGATGGGTATCTTCTCCAAGACCATCAACAACAAGGGTGCGGTCGCCGGTATGCTCGTGGGTCTCGGTGTGACGCTGATCTACATCTTCCTGCACAAGGGCTGGTTCTTCATCCCCGGCACGAACAGCTTCACCGATGCTGATCCGCTGCTTGGCACCATCAAGTCCACCTCCTTCGGTGCGATTGGTGCGGCTCTGAACTTCACTGTGGCCTACTTTGTCTCGAAAGCGACAGACGATGTTCCGCAGGAGATTGTGGACCTTGTCGAAAGCGTCCGTGTGCCGCGTGGCGCCGGTGCAGCGGTCGACGGTCACTAAGACCTGAACATGATGGAGGGCCTCCCCGGGTGGGGGCCCTCCGTTTCCTTTGATCCAAATCATTGGGTTTTGCCCGGGGCCGCGCCAAGACAGGCTACCTCCAGCCGCCGCGACCTCGCGCCAAATCCGAAAGAGCCTTGCCAAACATGGGACGAAACCTGACCGGAACCGAAGCCTTCCTGCGCTCTGTTCACCCTTATGACGCCCTCGCCGCGGAAGAGTTCTCCGGCATCTACCGCGCGTTCTTGCCGCTTGATGTGGCGGCGGGCGAGGCGATTTACGGGCTGGGCGATGAGCTCCCCGGCTTGTTTCTGATCGTCACGGGCGAGATCGAGGTGACTGACGCCAATGGCGTGCAGGTCTCGGCTCTGGGTCCTCGCAACTCCTTTGGTGAACGCGGTCTGCTGCGCGAGGGCAGAGCTGTCACAGCGGCGCGCGCGCTCAGCGATGCACAGCTTCTGGTCCTGCCGAAGGACACGTTTCACACGCTCGTGCGCAACAACAGGGCCTTCGCACGCTACTTCGACCGCGCCCGGCCTTCACGCTCGGGCACACGCGATCTCGCGGAGATGCGCCTGCGCGATCTGATGGCGCCCAATCCGTTGAGTTGTTCTGCAGACACGTCTGTGCAACGCGCCGCTCAGGCCATGCGCGAAGCACATGTTTCCTCTATCGCGGTCACCGAGGGACGACGGCTGCAAGGTATTCTGACGGTGCGTGATCTGGCCTCCCGCATCGTCGCCCAAGGATTGCCCAGCGAGACGCCTGTCGCCGATGTCATGACGCGCAATCCTGTCAGCCTGTCGCCCGAGGATCTGGGCTCGGATGTGTTGCAATTGATGCTCGAGCGCCGGATTGGCCATGTGCCCGTCACCGAAGGTGGCGATCTGCGCGGCATCATCACACAGACCGACCTCACCCGGCATCAGGCCATCAGCTCCGCCGTTGTGATCTCTGACATTGCACAAGCGAGCTCTGTGGAAGCGCTTGTGCCGTTCACCAAGCTGATCCCGCAGGTGCTGGCCCAGCTTGTGGCAGCGGGCAAGCCCCACGATGTGATCACGCGGCTCATCACCGATATTGGCGACGCGGTCACGCGCCGGCTTCTCAAGCTGGGAGAAGATGCACTGGGCGCGCCACCGGTGTCCTATCTCTGGCTTGCCTGCGGCTCTCAGGGGCGGCGCGAGCAGACAGGCGTGAGTGATCAGGACAATTGCCTGATCCTGTCCGATGATGTGGCTGAGGTGGACATGGCCTATTTCCATGCGCTCGCCAAATTCGTCTCCGATGGATTGGATGCCTGCGGGTATTTCTACTGCCCAGGCGACATGATGGCCACGAACCCGCGCTGGTGCCAGCCCGTGCGCGTCTGGCGGCGGTATTTCGAGGGCTGGATTGCCACGCCGGATAGTGAGGCGCAGATGCTGGCCTCGGTCATGTTCGATTTGCGCCCCATCGCCGGGGACACAGCGCTGTTTGATGGTCTGCAGGATGACACGCTCGCCAAAGCGTCCCGCAATTCCATTTTCGTGAGCCATATGGTGGCCAATTCGTTGGGCCATCAGCCGCCACTGAGCCTGCTGCGCGGATTTGCGACGATCCGTTCGGGCGAGCACAAGAACACGATTGATCTCAAACACAACGGCGTTGTGCCCGTGGTCGATCTGGGCAGGCTCTACGCGCTGCAAGGCCGACTGACCCACGCCAACACACGCGCGCGCCTGCTGGAGGCAAAAGCCAAAGGCGTGATCTCTGCAACAGGCGCCAAGGACCTCATCGACGCCTATGACCTGATCGCGACGACCCGGCTTGAGCATCAGGCCCATCAGATCAAACATGGCGACGCACCGGACAATTACATGGCGCCTTCGTCGCTGTCTGATTTCGAACGCGGCCATCTGCGGGATGCCTTCGTCGTGGTGCGGACAATGCAATCGGCCATTGGCCACGGAAAGGGAGCCTTGGGCTAGGAATGTTTTGGGAATTACTTGCCACGGTTTTTGCGGGTTTTGCAGGCGCAGGGCTCGCGCTTCTGGCCAACAAGATCACGCGCGGCTCCATGCCAAAATCCGCCATGCCCGTGACGGCGGGCGTCTTCATGCTGGTCTTTGCGGTCTGGTCGGAGATGAACTGGTTTCCACGCTCCGTCGAGCAATTGCCCGAGACGGTGGTTGTCGTGCGGACCAATGAGAGCCGCTCGCCTTTCCGCCCCTGGACCTACGTCACGCCCTTCGTGAACCGATTTATCGCCGCGGACACAGGCGCTGCGCAAAGCAACACAGACGTGCCGCATCAACGGATTGTGGACATCTACCTGCTGGAACGCTGGCAGCCCGCGCGCGCGCTCAAGATTGGTCTGGATTGCGCGCGGCCTGCGCAAACGCCGCTGGAGGCCAGCAGCTTTGATGACGCCGGCGCAATCGTGTCAGAGGCCTGGGAGCAGCTTGCTCCCGATGATCCACTGGTGACCGCAGTTTGCCCGCCAACGGGCTGACGCGATGACATGCGCTTTGGGGAGAGCGCCGAGAGCGGATTTGATCCGCATGCCGTAATGGGAAGGAGGGAGCCCATGGGACTTGATACTGAGGCTGTAAAGCCACGGGTGCTGCTTGTTGAGGATGAGGCAAATATCGCGCTTGCGCTCAGCTTTCTGCTCGATCGTGAGGGCTATGACGTAACTCATATCGACAATGGGCGCCGCGCTTTGGAAATGGCCTTGCGCGATGCACCCGATCTCGTGGTGCTCGATGTGACGCTGCCGGAGGTGTCCGGCTACGAGATCTGCCAGCGCATCAAGGCCAGCCCGGACCATGCCGCGACACGGGTTCTTATCCTGACGGCGCGCGGGACAGATGTCGAAAAGCGCAAAGCGCTGGCGCTGGGCGCAGATGACTTCATGTCAAAACCGTTTGAAACGAAGCGGTTGACCAATGCGGTGGCGGCGCTTCTGGAGATGTGCTGATGTTTGCGGATTGGTCGCTTCGGCTCCGGGTCTTTCTGTTTTTTCTCTTTCTGGGACTGGCCGCGCTTGTCCTGATCGGCGCGGGTCTCTGGCTGGGTTGGTCACGGTCCGAGCCTCGCAGCGATATGGCGCCGTTCATGCTCGGCGGGCTGGCCGCAGGGTTTGCCGTGCTGGGGCTGGTTGCATGGATCTGGCGTCTGTTTGATGAAAATCTTGCGCGCCCCATGCAGATCCTCGCATCTCGGATGCGCATCCTGGCGGCGGGTGAACGCGGCGCGCCGCTGGCTGAGGAAGATGCGCGATATCTCGGTGATCTTGCTCCAGCTGCCAAAGCCATTGCGGAGCGACTGGCCGAAACCCAAAGTGACCTGACGCTGGCCATCCGCCGGGAAACCCAGAGCCTTGCCGAGGAAAAAGAGCGGCTGGAGACGTTGCTTGCGGATGTCTCGGTGGGGGTGATCCTGTGCAGTGCGGATCACAATGTCGTTTTTTACAATTCGCTGGCACGTGGGCAACTGGAGCATTGTGCGGCGCCGCGCCTCGATCAACCCATCACCAATTGCCTCCGCGAAGGCCCGCTCCTGTTGGCCCATGCCCAGATTGCACATGCTGCAGCGGGCCATGATGAAGCTGAATTCTACTGCACGACCACAGATGGCAGCACCATGTTTGCCGCCTCCATGCGCCTCGTGCCGCAGGGGAATGATCGCGCGGGCAGCTACGTTCTGACCTTACAGGATGTAACGGCGCAAAGCGGGGCGGCGCTCGGTCGCGAAAGCCTGCTGACTGACATGGTCGATGACATGCGCAGGCGCGCGGCGGGGCTCGAGACGCTCGTGGCGCTGCAGGATCGGGTGGAAGACGCGCTTTTGGCCAAAGCCCTCTTGGATGAAACCCACCAGTTTGCCAGCGCCGTCGAGACCTTTGCCCAGCGTTTCGAGGCCAGCCGGAGCGCGGCACTGACGGGGCGCCGTATTGCGGCGCGCGATCTGGCAGATGGTGTCTCGGCGCGGCTGCGCGGTGCCGGACTGGACTGCGACGCGACATTTGCCGACCTGACGCTTGCTGCCGACGGGTTCATGATTGCAGCTCTGATGGCGCATTTGAGCGAACAGCTCCGGGATGAATGTGATGTCGGCAGCGTCCTGCTGGATATTTCCGAGGACACGGAGGGAGCGATGGTCTCTCTCTCCTGGGAGGGAGATGTGCTGGAGGTTGGCCAGCTGGAGCGCTGGCTGGATGTGCCGCTTGAGATGGGCGAAGGGGCGTTTCCCGCGCGCTTTATCCTGTCACGACATGGCAGCGAGATGTGGCCGGAAGCCCGTGAGGGACGCGCGGTCTTGCGTTTGCCGCTTGGCGTGGCCGATCCGCGCGCTGATCATGCCTTGCGCGGCGCGGTCTACGACTTTTCGCTCTTTGAAAAATCCCGTCTCGCCTCACTGGCTGATATGCCCATCGACGCGCTGGCCTATGTGGTCTTCGACACGGAAACGACGGGGCTTTTGCCCACGCAAGGCGACGAGATCGTCCAGATTGCGGCCATGCGGCTGTTGGGGGCGCGGATTGTCGAGGGCGAGGTGTTGAACACCTTCGTCGATCCCGGGCGCGCCATTCCAGCCGCGTCCACCAAGGTGCATGGGATCACGCAGGACATGGTCGCGGGCGCGCCGGACATTGCCGAAGCCGGCGCCGAGCTGCATGCCTTCGCCCATGGCGCCGTTCTTGTGGCGCATAACGCGCCTTTTGACATGGCGTTTTTCCATAAACATGCCGACGTGATCGGGCGCGAGTTCGACAATCCGGTGCTCGATACCGTGCTCTTGTCAGCCGTTTTGTTCGGGATCACCGAGCAGCATACGCTGGATGCGCTGTGCGAGCGGCTGGGCATCGAGATCCCTGAGGCATTGCGCCATACGGCCATGGGGGACACACGGGCCACTGCGGAGTCTTTCGCAAAGATGCTGGGATTGCTGCAAGCCCGCGGATTAACGACCTTCGGCGCCGTCCATGCAGAGATGAAGAAACAGATGCGCCTCTACCGCGGACGGGACCTCTGACCACTGTCGCCAGATTGTGCGCGCCACGGCGCGCGCTGGATCAGCACTTGCGTGCGATTTGGGGCGCTGCCCCGGACCCTGGGATATTTATCTCAAGAGGAAGGAAGCGAGAGGCCTCTCCCGCTTCCCTGCTTTTTTCAGGCCGCTTGCGCGGCGTTGCCGAAGCGTCTGTAGAAGCTTTGTGTTTTGTCTGCCATGTCGCGCAGCAGGGCGGGGCAGGCAAAGCGGTCGCCATAGGTGTGTTGCAATTGATCGCAACGCTCCGCGGCATAGGGTGTTCCGATCATGTCGAGCCAGGAGAACGGCCCGCCGGACCATGGGGCAAAGCCCCAGCCGAGTATCGCGCCGACATCGCCTTCGCGGATGTCTTCCAACACGCCTTCCTCCAGTGCCCTCACCGCTTCCAGTGATTGGGCGAAGAGCAGGCGGTGTTGCACGTCGATCAGATCGGGTTGGCTTTCGGCTCGCGGGTATTGGGCCATGACGACCTCTGAGAGGCCTTGGCGTTTGCCCTTCTCGTCGTAGTCGTAAAAGCCTGCGTTGGATTTGCGGCCCAGACGGCCCTGCGCTTCCATCCAGAAGATCACCTCGTCGACGGCCTCATCGGGATAGGCATCGCCCATGGCTGCTTTGGTCGCGCGGGCAATCTTGGCGCCGAGATCGATGGAAGTTTCATCGACAAGTTGCAGCGGGCCCAAGGGCATGCCGACCTGACGGGCGGCGTTCTCAATCAGCGCGGGCGCCACGCCTTCGGCCACCATGCGCAGGCCCTCGTTGATATAGGGGATGATGCAGCGGTTGGCGTAGAAGAAGCGCGCATCGTTCACGACGATGGGCGTTTTGCGGATCTGGCGCACGTAGTCGAGCGATTTGGCCACCGCCCGGTCGCCTGTCTCTTTGCCCTTGATGATCTCGACCAGCAGCATTTTCTCGACTGGGGAGAAGAAGTGAATGCCGATGAACTGCTCGGGGCGCTTGGAGGCCTTGGCAAGCTCGGAGATCGGCAGGGTTGAGGTGTTGGAGGCGAAGATGCAGTCCTCGGAGATGACCTCTTCGACCTTGGCGGTCACTTCGGCCTTGATCTTGGGATCTTCAAACACTGCTTCGATGATCAGGTCGCAGCCCGCCAGCGCGGCGTAATCGGTCGTGGCCTCGATCCGGCCCAGCATGGCGTCGGCCTTGTCCTGCGTGATCTTTTTGCGGCTCACGCCTTTGGCCGTATAGTCGGCGACATAGGCCTTGCCGCGGTCGGCGGCCTCTTGTTTTTGGTCAATCAGGACGACCTCGATGCCTGCTTGTGCGGAGACCAGCGCGATGCCCGCGCCCATCATGCCTGCACCCAACACGCCTACTTTGCGGACCTTTTCATCGGCTACCTGCGGCCTTGATGCGCCTTTCTCCAGCGCTTCCTTGTTGATGAAGAGCGAGCGGATCATGGCGCTCGAGGAGGGGTTCATCAGGATTTGGGTGAAGTAGCGCGCTTCGATCTTGAGGGCTGTGTCGAAGGGCACCATGGCGCCTTCATAGACAGCGGACAACAGAGCCTTCGCCGCAGGATAGACACCTTGTGTCTTGCTGTTCACCATGGCGGAGGCGCCAACGAACGTCATGAAACCGGCGGGATGATAAGGCGCGCCACCGGGCATTTTGTAACCCTTCTCATCCCACGGTTTTACGATCTTGGGCTCAGACAGGACCCACTCGCGCGCGGCCTGAACCGGATCGTCAACGACCTCATCAATGATGCCCGCCATCTTGGCTTTCTTGGGATCGCTCAGCTTGCCCTCGAGCAGAAAAGGCGAAGCGGCCATGGCCCCCATCTTGCGCACAAGCCGCGTGGTGCCGCCTGCGCCGGGGAAGATGCCTACGAGGATTTCGGGCAGGCCGATCTTGGCCTTGGGATTGTCCGCGCAGAAGATGCGATGCGTCGCCAGTGGCAATTCAAGACCGATGCCAAGGGCAGTGCCGGGCAGGGCTGTGGCAATGGGTTTGCCGCCTTTGTTTGTCTTAGGGTCCATACCCGCGCGTTCGATTTTGCGCAGCATGTGATGGCCGTTCATCGTGAAATCAAAGAGCGCTTGCGCCGGATCGTCACCAGCCTCGCCCTTGATCGTGGCCAGGACGTTGAGATCCATCCCGCCTGCAAACGTGTCTTTGCCCGACGTGATGACAATGCCTTTGACCGCATCATCAGCCAGCGCGTCGTCGATCAGATCGTTGAGCGACGCCATGCTCTCGCGGCTCATCACGTTCATCGATTTGGACGCGACATCCCAAGTGATGATCGCGGCACCGTCGGCGTGCTTGACCATGGTAAAATCAGTCATCTTTTTCTCCTGTCAGAAACGGGGCATTGCCCGTCCAGTGATGATGTCCCAGCGCATTCAGGATGGCGGACATGCGCCATTGCCCGGGATGGGCATGCAATAGCGCGGTGGATGTGTAAGGCTCGTGCACCCGGGTGCCTGAGCTGAGCAGGTGGGTGCGGTATGTGGCGAGGACGGTGCCATCGCTGCAGTGTTCCAGTTTGAGAGGCTCGCGGACAACGTCAGTGATGCGCAGGATTTCCACCGCTTCCATGTATTGGTCGAAGTTGGTTTTGACCTCATCGTCATTTGCAAGCGAGACCGGGCCTGTTGCGGTCACGATGGTGAACGGCAATTGGATGCGCGTGCGCCAAAGCGCGTAGTCCGGGCGCATGAAGGCAACGCAGATATCGTCCAGAAAGCCGCGAAACTCCTGCTCAGTCATCGATCACCTCCTGCGGGCTCGGAGAGGCCTGCGCGGCGTGGGACAAATGCCCCAACCCTTTTTCGAGCGCACACATGCGCCAGTGATTATCCGCGTCTCGTTCAAGCGTCATGAAGCTTTTATATGACGGCACGACCAGTTCGGTGCCCGACAGCACAAAGCTCAGATAGCTTCCCATGATCCGGTCCTTGGCGATCAACTCCGCGGATTTTATCTTGCGGACGACCTCCGTGACGCCGTGCGATGCGAGCTCCTGATCATAGAGATCAAAATCGCTTCTCAGTTCAGCGCGCGTCGTGAGGTAGACGCGCCCGAATGGGCCATGCATGTAAAGCGGCAAGGAGACGTGCTCACATAGCAAACCGAAATCGCGCTCCATATAGGCGCGTGTTATCGCATCGAGGCCCGTGCGCAGTATAGCGGCGCAGTCGATTTCGGCCCGCTGCTGCGCTTCGGTCATGAACGCGGATTGGGCCTTTGGCCAATCATGGATCGCGTATTGAGACTCAGAGATGCGCCAGACGCCGTCCTCCAGCTTGAGGATGGAAATGGACGGATGCGGGCCGCGGAGTAACCTATCGCCTGCATATCGGCTGGCCACATGGGTGTGACGGATTGTGGTCTGATCAACCCAGTTCGCGGCTTCGACCCAGCGCTCCAGCCGCGTCACACCATCACTGGCATGCGCCGCAACGACGCCTTCGAACACGGAATGCAAATCATCGATAGTTTCCAGTGTGCGTTGGCCCTCATAGGTCGTGATGTGATGGGGCAGAGTGAAATAGCGGCGAAAGGTGTCAAAATCGCCCTTCAGCATCGCTTGCCCGGTTTTATCGAGTAGGTCTTGAGCGATGGCTCTGGCTGTCAGGTCGGTCCGGGTCATGACGCGCCTTTCCGGGACAGGGCCATGTGCAAAAGCGCGTTGTTTGACACGTCATAAGCGCTGGACATGATGGTCCAGCGTCCGTGCCGCAGCTCGGCGATGCCGGAATTTCGTCGGGGTTGGCTCAGGTGATGGTTTGCAGTTACCCATCGGCTCTCGAAATGGCATTCAATCTTATCAGCCGAAAGAAAACGGGCGCTGGTCACAACGCGGTGCAGATCAATTGCGCCGGTATCGTGAATGTAGCGTTGCATGCCCTGGAAGATTTCTTCGAGCTGAGCCTTGTTGGTAATGTGCGTCACCGTCTCGGAGGTGCGCAAGACGCTCGGTATGTGAAAGCGCGCGCAATACGCCTCCATATCTCCTGAAAAGAGAGCGTCACGCGTGACGACGAGCAGATGGTTCGAGACAGCCTCAGCCGTCTCGAATTCCGGGTCGCAGGATATTGCGCCTTGGTGCATCACACCCGTTCGATGATCGTCGCGGCGCCCATGCCGGACGCGATGCAGAGCGTGGCAAGCCCGGTGCTCTTGCCTGTGCGTTCCAGCTCGTCGAGCAAGGTGCCAATGATGATCGCGCCAGTGGCGCCCAAGGGGTGGCCCATGGCAATGGAGCCGCCATTCACATTGACCTTGTCGTGATCGACGTCGAAGGCCTGCATGAAGCGCAGAACGACGCTGGCGAAGGCCTCGTTGACCTCAAACAGATCGATATCGGAGATGCTCATGCCACTATCGGCCAGGATTTTTTCCGTCACGGGGACCGGGCCTGTGAGCATGATGGTCGGGTCTGTGCCGATCTTGGCGGTTGCGCGGATGCGCGCCCGGGGCTTCAGTCCATGTTTCTCGCCAAATGCCTTGTTGCCGATGAGAACTGCCGCCGCGCCATCGACGATACCCGAAGAATTGCCCGCATGGTGGATATGCGAAATGCGCTCCAGATGCGGATATTTCATCAAGGCAACCTTGTCGAACCCGGGCATGACCTCGCCCATATCCTTGAACGCAGGCTTAAGACCGCCGAGCGATTGCATGTCTGTCTCGGGCCGCATGTATTCGTCGTGATCCAGTATGGACAGGCCGTTTTGATCACGAACAGTGATGATCGATTTGTCAAACCGGCCATCATCCCAAGCGGCTTTTGCACGTTGCTGGGACGCCATGGCCAGCGCATCGGCGTCATCGCGGGAAAAACCGTATTCAGTGGCAATGATGTCGGCCGAGATACCTTGCGGGACGAAGTAGCTTTCCATGGCGAGCGATGGGTCGACGGCAATGGCCGCCCCGTCTGAGCCCATGGCCACGCGCCCCATCATCTCAACACCGCCCGCGATATAGGCATCACCGGCACCACCGGCGACCTGGTTCGCGGCCAGATTGACCGCTTCCATGCCGGAGGCGCAGAAACGATTGATCGCGAGGCCCGGAATACGCTCATCCAGATCAGACGCGAGCACGGCAGAGCGCGCAAGGCATCCGCCTTGTTCGCCCACCTGCGTGACATTGCCCCAGATGACATCTTCGACGGCATGTCCATCAAGGCCATTGCGGTCCTTGACAGCATTGAGCGTCTGCGCCGAGAGCCGCAGGGACGTGACTTCGTGCAACGAGCCGTCCTTGCGGCCTTTGCCGCGCGGCGTGCGCAGGGCATCGTAGATATAAGCGTCGGTCATGGTCTTCTCCGTTCAGGCCCGATCCGCAGGGGAGCCGGGCATCAAATCATAAGGGTGCTTCCAGCCAGGCAGGCCTTCGATATGGCCCAGCCAGCGGTCAATCTCTGGCCAATCGGCGCGATCAAATCCGAAAGGCTCGGGGTAAAAAAGGTAGCCGCAGCAGGAGAAGTCAGCGTTGGTCGGTCCCGCGCCCACGATCCAGTCGCGCCCTTTCAGATGGGCGTCCAGCACAGCATACGCCGCTTTGAGCCGCCCTTGCATGAAGCCTATGACCTCGGCCGGACGTTTGTCCTCGGGCAGGAAATTCATCAAAAAACGTGTCATGCCAGCCTGTGAGCTGAGCTTGTGATTGTCCCAGAACATCCAACGCATCACTTCGCGTGCTTCGTCAGGTGTGGCTCCGGCAAATTTGCCACTCTTTTCGCTGATATACATCTGGATGGCGCCCGACTGGCTCAGCTTCTTTTCCCCATCCTCCAAAACGGGCACTTCACCCATCTCGTTGATTTTGGATCGGAAATCCGGGCTAGGGGTCTCGCCGCCGAAAAAATCAACCTTCACCGGAATCCAGTCAAGTCCGGACAGTTCCAGCGCCAATGCAGCCTTGTAGGCATTTCCGCTTTCTCCGAAGCAATAAAGCTTGAGTGTCATATGTCTGTCCTTGTGTCTTATCATGCCGCGGGGGTTTCACACCCCCGCACCCCCGTGGAGTTTAGGGGCAAGATGAAGCTTGTATACGCGCTGTTAAGGTTAATGTGGTTTTGCAAAGAATGCGTCGCAGACTGGAGAGTTGAGCGGCGTGCAAGGTGAAGCCCTGATCTCTTGCCTGCGTTCCGCCTGGCGGTCGGGCTGAGATCAGGGTGAGCCATAGGCCCTTCATCTTGCCGGAAAAACTCCCCCCGGAGGGTCCCGCACTCTGCCATGTGCGCTTTGGTCTGCCCATCAAAGCGCCCTCGCGATGAGTTCTTTCATGATTTCATTGGTGCCGCCGTAGATGCGTTGCACGCGGGCATCGGTCCACATCTCAGCCACGGCGTATTCCTGCATAAAGCCATAGCCTCCATGCAATTGGAGGCATTCGTCAAGGACTTCGCCTTGCGTATCGCTGAGCCAGTATTTGGCCATGGCGGCCTTTTCCACGCTGAGCTGACCGTTCAGGTGCTCTGCAATGCAGCTGTCGAGAAAGGCACGGGCGACCGTGGTTTTGGTTTGGCATTCGGCCAGTTTGAACCGCGTGTTCTGAAACTGAGTGAGGGGGCCGCCGAAAGCTTCACGGTCCTTGCAATAGTCAATCGTGCGGGCGACGGCACCTTCCATGGCGCCCACTGCGCCGCAGCCAATGATCAACCGCTCTTGGGGCAGTTGCTGCATCATCTGATAAAAGCCCTGGCCTTCTTCGGTGCCAAGCAGGTTCTCAGGGGGCAGTTCGACATTGTCGAAGAAAAGCTCGGAGGTGTCAGCTGCGTGGCATCCGATTTTCTCCAGATTGCGGCCGCGCGAAAAGCCCTCGGTATTGTCGGTCTCAACGACCAGGAGGGACATGCCCTTTGCCCCCTCGGCCGGATCCGTTTTTGCGGCGACGATAATCAGGTTGGCGTGTTGTCCGTTGGTGATGAAGGTCTTTTGCCCTGACAACCGGTAGGCATTGCCATCACGCACAGCGCGCGTTTTGAGGTTTTGGACATCCGAGCCCCCCGAGGGTTCGGTCATGGCCAGAGCCCCCACAAGCTCGCCTGTTACCATCTTGGGCAGCCAGCGCGTCTTTTGATCTTCCGTGCCATATTCGAGGATGTAATGGGCCACGATGCCGGAGTGGATGCCATGGCCCCAGCTGGCCAGATTGGCACGAGATCCTTCCTCAAGGATCACCGCTTCGTGGCCGAAGTCACCGCCCGCGCCGCCGTATTCTTCGGGCACAGAAGGGCAGAGCAAGCCCAAGGCCCCGGCCTGCATCCAGGTGTCGCGGTCCATTTCACCTTGCTTGCGCCACTTGTCATAAAGCGGCGCCCATTCCTCGGCGATAAAACGCGCGGTCATGTCGGCGAGCATCTGGTGCTCTTCGGTCCGCCAATGTGCTCCCATGATGCCTCCCAAGCTCCGGTGATTAGTCTTTGCGCGCGTCGAGGTCCCGAAGGAACAGTCTCAAACGTCCCGCAAGGCCCTCATTGTCGGTGATACCGTCGAGGTTTTCGAACACGAAGGAGAGCGCCTCGGCTTCGCTCAGACCTGCTTCATCCGCGAAGCGGCGCAACCCGCGATAGCCATCCTCAGTGATGGCTGCCGGGAAACGGCGGGTCAGTCGGAAGCGTTTGGGCATCTCTCCTCCTGTTATCAATCGCGTGCGATTGCTTGCGCGATGTCACTTAGAAATTGGCAGCGTCCAGCGACATGACTGTATCTGCGCCGCTTTGAATGCGGGCCAGATGGGTCGCGGTCATGGGCAGTTGTCGCGCGAGATAGTAACGCGCTGTGGCCAGTTTCGTCTCGTAGAACGCCACGTCAGAGGCGCCGCCTGCGAGCGCATCTTGCGCGGCCTTGGCCATGCGCGCCCACATGTACCCCAGACAGACATGCCCAAAGAGGTGCATGAAATCATAGGAGCCGGCCAGCGCATGGTTTGGGTTCTTCATGCCGTTTTGCATGAAATACATGCCTGCGGCCTGCAAATCCTTGGATGCGGCTTTCACGGGCGTGATGAACGCGGCCATCTCGTCGCCGTCGTGCTCTTTGCAAAAGGCCTTGATCATGTCGAAAAACGCCATGACATGCTTACCGCCGTCCTGAGAGAGCTTGCGGCCGACGAGATCAAGCGCCTGCACGCCGTTGGCGCCTTCATAGATCATCGCGATCCGCGCATCACGCGCAAATTGGGACATGCCCCATTCCTCAATGTAGCCGTGCCCGCCGTAGACTTGTTGGGCATTGGTGGCCATCTCGAAGCCCTTGTCGGTCAAAAACCCTTTGATCACAGGCGTCATGAGCGAGATCAGGCCATCTGCGTCGGCATCCTTGTTGCGATGCGCGCGGTCAATGAGGTTGGCCCCCCAGAAAGCAAAGGCCCGCGCGCCCTCGACAAAGGATTTCTGATCCATGAGGTTGCGGCGGATATCGGGATGCACGATCAGCGGATCGGCGGGCCCGTCAGGGTTCTTGGCGCCGGTGATATCGCGCCCTTGCAGGCGATCCTGCGCATAGGCCAGCGCATTTTCATAGGCCACGACCGCTTGCGCATAGCCTTGCAGACCGACGCCGATCCGGGCCTCGTTCATCATGGTGAACATGGCGCGCATGCCCTTGTGCATCTCGCCGATGAGATAGCCTTCGGCCTCATCGTAATTCATCACGCAGGTCGAATTGCCGTGGATGCCCATCTTCTCTTCGATCTTGCCCACCGAGACGCCATTGCGCTCGCCGAGGCTTCCGTCTTCCTTGACCAGGAATTTCGGCACGATGAAGAGCGACACACCTTTGATGCCCTCCGGCCCGCCGGGGATCTTGGCCAACACGAGATGGATCACATTCTCACTCATGTCGTGATCACCGGCAGAGATGAAAATCTTCTGGCCTGTGACCTTGTAGCTGCCATCCTCCTGCGGGACGGCTTTTGTCCGCATGAGGCCCAGATCCGTGCCGCAATGGGGCTCGGTGAGATTCATGGTCCCGGTCCATTCGCAAGTCACCATCTTGGGCAGGAACGTCGCCTTTTGTGCGTCGGACCCATGGGCATGGATCGCTGAATAGGCGCCATGGGTCAGTCCGGGGTACATGTTGAACGCCATGTTGGAGGCGGACATCATCTCGCCCACTGCCGTGTTGACGAGGTAGGGCAGGCCCTGGCCGCCATAATCGGGATCGCAATCCAGAGCCGTCCAGCCGCCTTCGCGCATCATGTCGAAGGCATCTTTGAACCCCTTGGGCGTGCGCACGACACCATTCTCCAGCACACAGCCCTCCGTGTCGCCAACCGCATTGAGCGGCTGGAGCACTTCGGAGGCCAGTTTCCCGGCCTCTTCGAGCACGGCCGCGGTAAAATCGCGATCCAACTCGTCATAGCCCGGGATATCCTGGGCCGGGGCATTGAGGACCTCGTGCAGGACAAACTGCATGTCTTTGGTCTGGGGCGTAAAGCTCGGCATGATGGTGTTCCTCGCTGGACGTGTCTGGTGCCTTATTCGGCAGCTTCGGTTTCTGGCGCCATGGAGGTCAGCATCTTTTCCCCCCATTGCAATTGCTCATTGAGCTCGTCGATGGCCTCGTTGAGCTCGTCACGCTGGCGCACCATATCGTCCAGCCTGTTGCGGGCGATCTCATAGGTGCGGCTCAGCTGTGTGTATTGCTGGTCGCCCACATGATAGAGGTCGAGCAGCTGGCGAATTTCTTCGAGGGAAAAGCCAAAACGCTTGCCACGCAAAATGAGCTTGAGCCGCGCGCGGTCACGCTTGGTGAAGAGGCGCTTTTGACCCTGGCGGATCGGAAAGAGCAGCTCTTTGGCCTCATAAAATCTCAATGTGCGCGGTGTGACATCATAGGCGTCACACATTTCCCGGATTGTCATTGTTGCTTCATCATTCATCGTCTTGTCCTCAACACGTCTCATCAGCCCTTGGGCGAGATGTGCGAAGGTTGGACCAACAATACAAACAAAATTGACGTTAACGTAAGCGAGACGCCGCGTCACTTTGGGGGTGACGTAAGATCAAGGAAGAATGCCCTTGGGTAAGCGACAGATTCTTTCTCAAAGCGGTTTGAGTGCAGGGAAGCAGAGGTCTGGAATACCTTACCCTTAAAATCTGCCTTTGATGCCTGGCGCCCACGATGATCACCGACTCGCGCGCCCTTCTTTGCGGCATGGCGCGTATCTTGAAGTCACGTGTCCTGAGTTTGGTGCGATGGAATCTCGTCCAGATCCGCGATCCAGGGCAGGGCGGAGCTGCACCAGACCTGTTTATTTGGGCGCAGCTCCGCGCGCAGCCGAATTGTGCCAACGCGCAGGCCAAAGAAGGCGGAGGGATCCTGACGTGTGCGGGCGTGGATGCGGGTGCCGCATTCGGGGCAAAAGCTCAACTGACGCGCGCGCCCGCTGGCCGCGGTCTTTTGGTATTCCTTCAAAACGCCCGACAGCAGCTGAAATTGCCCATCGGTTATGCTTGCCACGAGGCCAAAGGCCGCGCCGGAGTTCACCTGACAATCGGCGCAACGGCAAATCGCAACGCGATCGGGGTCAATCACGGCCTCATAGGAAACTGCGCCACACAGGCAGGCACCATCGACGTGCATTTGGATCTCCGCTCAAGACGTGTCGCTACCCTGCGCTGGTCTTTTGCATCAGACAAAACTTTTAGGCACGCAAAGGTCAGACATCGAGGCAGTACCGCATAATGGCTTTTTGCGCATGCAGACGGTTTTCGGCCTCGTCAAAGATCACCGATTGCGGGCCGTCCATGACTTCACTTGTCACCTCTTCTTCGCGATGCGCGGGCAAGCAATGCATGAAGAGCGCGTCCGGCTTGGCATGGGCCATCAGCTCGGCATTGACCTGATAGGGGCGCAGCATGTTGTGACGCCGCTCCTTGGAGCTTTGGCTGTCGTGCATCGAGACCCATGTATCCGCAACAATCAAATCCGCGCCCTGCACGGCCTTGACCGGATCGCGTTCGATGTTGATCGTGCGACCGGCCTTGCGCGCGAGCCCGACAAACTCGGGCTCCGGATCAAGCTGCATGGGCCCGGTAAAGGTCAGATCAAAGCCGAACTGCGCCGCCGCATGGAGAAAAGAGGCGCAGACATTATTGCCATCACCACACCAGACGACCTTCTTGCCCGCAATCGCGCCGCGATGTTCCTCATAGGTCATTACGTCGGCCATGATCTGGCAGGGGTGGCTGCGATCTGTGAGACCATTGATCACCGGCACGGTGGCATAGTCCGCCATTTCCTCAAGCACGCTCTCGTCAAAGGTGCGGATCATGATGAGATCGACATAACGCGAGAGCACGCGCGCGGTATCCGCGATGGTCTCGCCATGGCCCAGCTGCATGTCGGAGCCCGACAGAAGCATGGTTTGCCCGCCCATCTGGCGCACGCCGACATCAAAAGACACGCGCGTCCGCGTCGAGGGTTTCTCGAAAATGAGCGCCACCATATGGCCTGCGAGCGGTTGTTCGTCATCCGGCGCCGCCGCAGGCCTGCCCTGGCGGGCATCTTTCATGGTGCGGCTTTGATCGATGATGCCCCGCAATGCGTCCGGATCGGTTTTGTGGATATCGAGGAAATGGTTCATGTGGTGTCGCTTTGTCTGACCAGAGTGGCCGCGGAGGGAACCCCGCGCCACCTGTATGTGTGAAAAGAAGGGTTCAGGCGCTGGCCATCGAGGAGGCGGCTGCATCCAGTCGCGCGAGCGCTTCGCGCACATCCTCTTCCGTGAGGTTCAGCGCGGGCAACAGGCGCACGACGTTGTCGGCCGCAGGCACGGTGATGACCTCCTGCGCATAGCCCGCTTGCACGACGTCGAGATTTGTGGCCTTGCACTTGAGACCCAGCATTAGCCCCGCGCCGCGCACGTCTTCAAAGACATCCGGATGCGAGGCGACGAGCCCCTCCAGCCCCTGACGCAATTGCCCGGCCCGCGCGTTGACCTGATCAAGAAACGCGGGATCGGCCACATGATCCATCACCGCACATCCAACGGCGCAGGCCAGTGGGTTGCCGCCATAGGTGGAGCCATGGGTGCCCGCGGTCATACCGGAGGCCGCGTCTTCCGTGGCCAGAACCGCGCCCAGCGGGAAGCCACCGCCAATACCCTTGGCCACCATCATGATATCAGGCTCGACCCCGGCCCATTCATGGGCAAAGAGCTTGCCTGTCCGGCCGACGCCGCATTGCACTTCATCCAGAATGAGCAAAGCGCCCGTCTCGTCGCACAGATCCCGCAGGCCTTTGAGGCACTGATCGGGGAGCGGGCGGATACCGCCTTCGCCTTGAACCGGTTCAATCAGGATGGCGGCCGTGGTCTCGGAGACCGCCGCCTTGAGCGCTTCGTGATCGCCCCAAGGCAAATGCGTGAAACCCGCAAGCAGGGGGCCAAAGCCTTTGGTCATCTTTTCGGAGCCAGCCGCCGCGATCCCGGCAGACGAGCGGCCATGAAAGGAGCCCTCAAACGCGATGATCTCCACACGGTCTTCCGCACCTTTGTCGAACCAGTATTTGCGCGCCATTTTCACGGCCAATTCGCAGCTCTCGGTGCCGGAATTGGTGAAAAACACAGTATCGGCGAACGTGGCATCGACGAGCTTGTCGGCAAGAGCCTGCTGTTGCTCGATGTTGTAGAGGTTGGACACGTGCCAGACCTTGTTTGCCTGCTCGGTGAGGGCGGCCACCAGGGCAGGATGGGCATGGCCAAGCGCGTTCACCGCGATCCCTGCGCCCAGATCAAGAAAACGTCGCCCATCTGCCTCCACAAGCCAGCTGCCTTCGCCTTTGACGAAATTCAGGGGCGCGCGGGAATAGGTGGGCAGAATGGAGGAGATCATGAACGTGATCCTTCACGGTTGGGAAGCCTGATGCGTCGCAAGCACGGGCGGCTTCGTCAAGATTTGATTGTAAGGGATGTAACAAACGTGGCGCTCCGGCAGCAAAGCCGGAGATCGAAGAGATCAATCTCGTCGGTGATGTGTCAGGTTTGTCATGTGGGCTTGCTGACGAAGTTTAGCGGCGTTTGCAAGAAAAATCTGTGCAGCCCTCAAAGCGTGGCGCGGACCCAATCGAGGAAGGGATGGGCGAGCGGATGCACGGGACCGCGCGGCAGGACGCCCACGTATTCCACGACGATATCGCGTGGCGTGGCCACTTTCACGACCCGGCCGGAGGCAAGCTCGTCCTCTGCCAGTATCTCGGTAAAGAAGGTGGCACCAATGCCGTTTCGGACGGCTTCAAGGAGCAGATTGGGGCTGCCAATCCTGACTTGCGTGAGCCGATCCACATCCAGCCCGGAGGTGCGCATCAAGGTGAGCTTGAGGTCCATGCCATCATGCCAGAGCCAGGGCATCTTATGCGGATCCGTGCCGTATTTTGAGATCACGGACGGCGCCGCAATGCCCACACCCATCACGCGCTTGAGGTCAATGCAGATCAGATTGCCGGTATCGGAGCCATCGTCGACATCGGGATGGCGCGAGCGGATGCCTGCATCAAACCCTTCTGCCTCGAGATCGACATAGGCGCGTTGCGGCGACAGCGAGATCTCTGCGCCGGGATGTGTCGCCCAGAAGTCCTTGAGGTTGGGCATGATCACCCGCTCGGCCATGAAGGGCGAGCAAGTCACACGCAGCGCGCGCGTCTCCGCGCCAGATCGCATGCGGGCAATCTCATCGGCAATCGTGGCGAAACTCGCCGTCAAGGTCTGCGCCAACTGGTGTCCGGCGGTGGTGAGCGTGATCCGGCGACCCTGCCTGACGGCCAGCCCAACGCCCAGATCACGCTCCAGCGCGCGGACCTGTTGGGCAATGGCGGCATGGGTCACGTTGAGCGCCCGCGCAGCGCCCGCGAAGCTGCCCTCGCGGGCGGTCGCCTCAAAGGCGCGCAGCGCCGTCAGGGAGGGAAGGGTCCGCCAATCAACTGACATGATAGCTCCACTATCGTTTTTGAATTATTCCTGAGTATCTGATTTCGCCGCATCAGGCTATGGTTGGATCAACACGAACCAGACACGACAGGAGGCTCACATGACGATTGCGCAACCCAAAGAGGCGTCAGGCGCACGACCCCCCGAACCCACCGGAGACGCCTCGTCGAAAGGCGAACTGGTGCATGTTTTGAAAGGGTTTGACGTCAGAACCTACGCCAAGGCTTCTGAAATTCCTTTCGAGCCCGCCAACGCCGCCCTGCTGGATTACGTGCATGGGCAGCAAAAGGTGCTTCTGGAGGTGGCGGGTCTGAAGGTCGATGCCGCCGCGCATGTGCGTACCTTTTGGAGCCATATCGACGAATACCTCGCACCCAAGGGCAGCTTTTATCTCGCGTGGTCGCCAGAGGGGAAGATCATGGGCACGGGCGCGATGCGGCAGGTCGATGACAAGACGGGCGAAATGAAACATCTCTACGTCCACCCGGATGCGCGCGGTGCCGGTTTGGGCCGCTGGCTGGTCGAGCGTCGGATGCAGGATGCGAAGGCCCAGGGCCTGACAACGCTTGTTGCAGATACGCTGCGCGGCAATGTCGCCATGCCCAGGCTCTATGCCAGCCTCGGTTTTGAGGAGGTCAGTCCCGGCGCAGAATCCCGCTCTGTGGGCGTGATGCCGGAATTGATAGACCACCTGCGCTTTTTCCGTCGCAAGCTCTGAGCCATTGCAACCGGGCTGAGGCCGTCCTAGCGTCTCCCCATGACGACATCCTTGCCCGCCCCGCTCATCGACAACCTGCAATATTGCAACTTTTCCGAGAAGATTTTTCGGGAATTGCGGGCAGGCGGCGTCGATGCGATCCACGTCACCATCGCCTATCACGAGAGCTTCCGGGAGATGGTTCTCAATCTGGAGCAGTGGAACCGGTGGTTCGAACGCTTTCCCGATCTTCTGCTGCGTGGGACGCAGGCCTCAGACGTGAGGCGCGCACAGGAAAGCGGACGCACGGCAGTGTTCTTCGGGTTTCAAAACCCCAGCCCTATCGAGGATGACATTGGGTTGATCGAAATCGTACACCAGCTTGGTGTGCGCTTCATGCAACTGACCTACAACAACCAGTCTCTATTGGCCTGCGGCGCCTATGAGGAGGAAGACAGCGGGCTCACGCGCTTCGGGCGGCAAGCCGTGGCAGAGATGAACAGGGTGGGGCTTGTGGTGGATATGTCCCATTCCGGGGAGCGCTCCACGCTGGAGGCGATCGATGCGTCCTCCCGGCCCATCGCCATCACCCATGCCAACCCCGATTGGTGGCATCCCGCGCTGCGCAATTTCTCGGACGAGGTTCTGCGCGCATTGACGGCGCGAGACGGGATGCTCGGCTTTTCGCTTTATCCGCATCACCTCAAGGATGGCTCGGATTGCACGCTTGAGAGCTACTGCGCGATGATTGCTGAGGCGGCCAACCGATATGGCGCGGAACACCTCGGGATTGGCTCAGACCTTTGCCAGGATCAACCAGACAGCATTGTCGAATGGATGCGTGTCGGGCGGTGGTCAAAGAAGATCGACTACGGCGAAGGCAGCGCGGACAATCCCGGTTTCCCGCCGATGCCCGCGTGGTTCCGGGACAACCGCGATTGGGGCAATATCCGCGCAGGGCTCGCTCAGGTGGGTTTCTCTGACCTTGAAGTTGCGGGGCTCATGGGCGGCAATTGGCTGAGGTTTTATGAGGAGAGTTTCGGACCTGCCCAGACAAGCTGAGCGCGTCTTGTGGCAGTTCATACCACGCGGCCCCATGGTTATATGGACGGCGCGTCCGGCTTTGGATTCTTTATCTATTCGCTGGGGCAGTGGCGGGTTCGACGCAGACGCGCTCATTTTGTGAGCCCCACCTCTCGCAGTTGCTCTTGTGTGTGCCGCTGCTCTCGCTATCGTTTCCCCCATGAGCGTGATTTTGACCAAAACCCCGATCCGCGGCCTGCGGGCTGATCCATGCAGGCTTGCCAGAGAACCTGAGCATTGAACCTTGTCATCGACGACAGCCAGCGGCGCGCCGTTCTCGATGGCGCTGAGCTTGAGCTGGGCGCGCGGGCGTTTGACGTCCTGGTCCATCTGCATGCCCATGCCGACCGGACCGTGACCAAGCAGGAATTGCTGGATGCGGTCTGGGCGGGTCTCATGGTCGAGGAGGGCAACCTCACGGTCCAGATCGGCACGCTGCGCAAGGCGCTCGGGCGCGAGGCGATCAAGACCGTGCCGGGGGTGGGCTATCGTTTGACGCTGGGGGCGAGCGCGCCTGCCTTGCCGGTGGATGCGCCGAGCTTGCCCGACAAACCCTCGCTCGCGGTTCTGCCGTTCACCAATCTTACGGGGCAGGCGGAGGCGGATTACCTCGTCGATGGGATGGTAAGCGAGATCATTTCGGCTCTGGGCCGGATCCAGAGCTTCTTCGTGATCTCCTCCACTTCGAGTTTCACCTACAAAGGCCGCTCGGTCGATCTCGCTCAGGTCGGGCGAGAATTGGGCGTGCGCTATATCCTCGAAGGCTCGATCCAGCAGGCCGGGCTGCGCCTGCGCATCTTTGCGCAACTGGTGGAGGCTGAAACCGGCCAGATGATCTGGCAAGAGCGCTTTGAAGGCACCACCGACGACATCTTCGATCTGCAGGACCGCGTGGCGGAGAGCACGGCTGCCGCGCTTGAGCCGAAACTCGTCTGGGCCGAGGCCGCGCGTATCCGCACAAAACCAACCGATAGCCTCGCCGCTTATGATCTGTATCTGCAGGGCTCGCGTTTGAACTATCTCTTGCCGAAGGTGGATAACCACAAGGAAACGATGCGTTTTTTGCGAGAGGCGCTTGAGCTCGATCCCAATTTCGTTCAGGCCAAGGCTGGGATTTGTGCGGCGCATACCTGGGCGTTCGCCAGTCGGACATGGACTTTTGAACAGGCCGAGGCGGCAATTCCCCTCGCGCGTGATGTGCTTGGAAGCGGCACTGAAGATCCGCTCGCGCTTGCGCAGGCGGGTCACTATATGGCCTATATTGGCCGGGATCACGCCCTGGGGCTCACCTATCTCGAACAGGCCGCGCATCTGAACCCGAACTCAGCCACAATCGGTCTATTGCTGGGGTGGGTCCATAACTACGAGGGCAATCCGGACGCGGCCCTGCGCTACCTTGAGCGCGCGATGCGTCTGAGCCCGCTGCATCCTCAGATTGCGGTGACGATCTGTGGCATTGGTCAAGCTGAATTGGAGCGGGGCAAGACAGAGCTTGCGATCACGCATTTCGAGCGCGCGCTTTCTGAGGCGCCTGACTTTCTGACAATTCATCTGGGGTTGCAGGGCGCCTACCATGTGGTGGGGCGCGCAGAGGAGTCCGCGCGGATTGCCGCAGTTTTTCGTGAACGCGTGCCCGATATGAGTGTCGATGTCTTCCAACGGACCCGCCCCCAGATTGCCGGGGTCTATTCGGCCTGCGTCATCGCGGGCCTGCGCGCCAATGGGTTTCCCGAGGAGTAGGCCTTAGCGCAGCAGACGGTCGACCCTGGCGCGTGCCTCGGCACGTATCGTCTGTGTACGCAGGGCTGTTTCGGCCGCTTCCTTGCGCGCGGCTGGTGATCTCCGGGGCAGAGCCCTCCCGCAGATACGCTGCGCGATCTCTGCGGCACGGACAGTAAACTTGGTGAGGCGCGTGGCATAGGCGCTGTTCTCGAAGCTGATAAAGGCCATTGGAATGTCTCCGCTTTGGTGTGTCATGTTCTGAGACCACCCTCCCACGGCCCGTGCCAAAGCGTCCTGCAACGGATCCAAAGCGGTCCAAAACGCGGCTAAATCGGTCCAAAAAACTCCGAAACAGGTCGCAAAAATGCTTCTCAGAAGAACGGCTGGGTGGCAGGGTGACACCATGCGAGATTTTCCTGATCAACCGCCCCAAACCGAATTGCGTCCCGCTTCCCGGGTCATGCGCCTGCATCAGATGGGGGCGATGTTTCCCACGCGGCTCAGCTTTCTGCGGGTGATCCTGCGCCAGCTTGCCAGCGAGGGCGCAGAGCTGACCCGGCCTGTTTGGGATATCGATGCCGAGGGATACGGCCACGCGGTCTATTCCATTCCGTTGGGCGGGCATGTCTATTCACTGGTCGCCATCTCGACGCATCTGCCCGATCACCTGCGATCCGACCGCGTCATCGCGACGGCCTGGGACAGCACGTATGTGCTCTATGACGGTGTGCCGGATGCGGGAGAAATCGCCCGGATCAAGGCCAATGCGCCCAGGCAGGAAGCCGGTCGGTTCAGCGAACGCGAGCTTGTGCTTTCCCGGGCGAACAAATCGGTTCGGCTGTGGTCCGAGATTGCCGAGATATTGCGCCGGGGACAGCAACCTGATCCTGCCCGTATCAACGAGGTGGGGTACCTGATGCGGACGACAGCCGTCTACGGCAATGGCAAGTTCGGCATCGCAGATCGTGCCTTGATCGCCGACCGCCCCGGGCTCGATGGGCCGTTTGCAGTGGAGATGCTGACGGTCTGGATGATCCGCGCCTTTACGCATGATCTCATCGAGCATGTGGGCGGGGCACCATTGGATCGCGACATCAAGCGCCATTTGGGCATCGGCAATGCCACCGGGCTTGGCATGGCACCTTTTCTCGTCTCCCATCCCGTCTTGCTCAACAATTGGATGATGGTGCGAGAGACGGCGCTGGCACGTGTGCGCGCTCTTGAAACGCTGGCCCCGGAGGACATCGCGGCCATTCAGCGCCTCGTGTCCCGGGCGACGGGGCATCTGTCGGAATGGAACGTGCCGGATCCCTTGGCGCAAGACGAGATTGCCATGCTGCGCCGTGAGTTTCCGGCGTTTGCCGCGCGGCATCTGTCGCCAGAGGCGTTGCAAGAGACCCGGGCTCTGGATCGTGCTATGCAGGCGGCCTCTGAGGCGCCCGCCGCGCTGGAAGAACTGGTCGTGGCTTTGCTTTTGGAGCCTTTTGGCGGGCTCGTCGATGGGCTGGCCTGCTGCATGGCGGACCCCCTTGGCCCGCTCGCGCCTCCCATCGAGACGACCGAGGCGTTGCGCGCTTCTATAGAGACCCATTGTGGCTGGGCTTTGGGGCGTGACTACACGAGCCCGGAGCAAGCAGGGCAATTCTGGTATGTTTCCGAGGAAAAGCTTGAGCCGCGATTGGGCCAGCGCTTCGAGGAGCCCGGTGCCGATCGGGAGAGCCCACTTGATGTAGCGCGCCGCATCGCGGCCCTGCATTGCGCTTTGCCCGAGGCGGACATGTCTGTGACAGCCTTCCTCACGGAATTCCCTGAGCACCTTATGGCCGTAGAGCGCGTGCAAGTTGCCGCGCATTACCCCTATGCGGAGATCCAGGACAATCTGATCGCCGCTGATACGCGCCCGATTGACATGCTGCGCGCGAAACTGGCCATGTTTGGCGCTGCGAAGTTTGACCCGAAGTCAGATCTCTGGACCCGGATCACACTGGCGCAAGGAGCGCCGCTGCCAGATGAGCTGACGCCCGAACTAGTGGATCATTGGTGGTTGCCCACAGCGCCGCACGCCGTCTCGCCATGAGCCATTCAGTCAATGAGATTGAAGCACTGGCCACGAAAGCGGCGCGTGGGGCAGGGGCTCCGCCCGCGCAAGCGGCAAAGTTCGGTCAGGCCGCCGTCCGGCATCTCGCTGCCAGCCGCGCTGAGGCGGCACTGATTGATGCCTTGCAAGCCCTGCCCGGCGGGCCAATCCTGCAATTTGCGCTGAGACCGGATAGGGCGCACCCTTTGGGCCAAAGCTACGCGGAGGCGCAGGCGCGTGCAGCCATGCCCGCACGTCTGGCCCCGTCCAAAGCGTTGCTCGATGCGCTGGCGCCTCTGGCGCACAAGACCTACGTGCCCGCCAGTGAAGCATCACGCACCGCCGGAGCGGGCGCAGGCTTGACCGACAACGACTAGGCTTCGCTCCCGAACACAGGCTCCGGATAGCGCACGCCCATGAGATAGAGCCCTTGGGGGGGACACACGGGCCCGCATGCCGCGCGGTCTTTCGCGTCAAGTGCCCGGCGCACATCCTCGGGCGCCCAGCTGCCCGCGCCCACGCGTTCTAGCGTGCCCACGATGGATCGCACTTGGTTGTGGAGAAAAGAGCGGGCCACAAGGCGAAACTGAAACTCAGTCCCAGCCTCTGTGGATATCTCTGATATCTCAATTTTATCAATCGTTTTTACGGGAGACTTCGCCTGACAGATTGTCGAGCGGAAGGTCGTGAAATCGTGATGACCCACAAGATGCGCGGCCCCTTGCTGCATCGCCGCCAGATCGAGCCGCTGTTTCACCTGCCAGACCTGACCCGCTTCCATGGTTGCTGGCGCACGGCGTGCCAGCAAGCGAAAGAGGTAGCGCCGCTCCAAAGCGGAGAAACGCGCGTGCCAGTCATCGCTGACCTGTGCGGCCTCTGTGATTGCCACGGGCGCGGGCTTGAGGTGGTGGTTGAGGGCCTCTTGCAAGCGGAACGGGTCCCAGGGTCTGGCCAGATCGCAATGGGCCACTTGCCCGCGCGCATGCACGCCCGCATCGGTCCGGCCTGCCGCGGCAATCGTATGCGCGCCGGGCTCCAGCCGGGCGAGTGCAGCCTCGATTGCGCCTTGCACCGAAGGCTGATCGGCCTGACGCTGCCACCCGGCAAATGGCGCGCCGTGATATTCGATTTTGAGGGCGTAACGCGGCATAGCGGGGCCATAGCGCGGGGAAAGTTGCAAAACAATCCCCGCCGGTCTGCCTCTGGTATCCCCCGGCTCGCGTGCCTATCCTTTGAGGGCAAGTCTTGAGGGGATGTGAATGGTCATCACGACACTTGCCGATACGCTGGTGCGCTCGGTGGAAAACGTCACAGATACGGTCAACGAGACCCTGTTTGAGCCTGTGATCCGGCTGGGTGTCACAGGGCTGGCGCGGGCGGGCAAGACGGTTTTCATTACCTCGCTGGTGGCCAATCTGATGGATCGCGGACGCATGCCGGGCTTGGTGGCCGCGCAGGAAGGACGCTTTGCCAGCGCGTTCTTGCAGCCCCAACCAGACAACACGATTCCGAGGTTTGACTTCGAAACCCACCTCAACGCCCTGACCGCGCCCGAGCCGCATTGGCCGGACAGCACCCGCGCGGTCTCGGAACTGCGCCTGTCGCTGAAAGTGCAGCCAGCGGGGTTGCTGTCCGGGTTGCAGGGGCCGCGCGTCATTCATCTCGATATCGTGGACTATCCCGGCGAATGGCTCCTCGATCTCGCGCTTCTAGACAAGGATTACGTGCAGTGGTCCCGCGAGGTGTTGGAGCGGATTGAGGATCGCCCGGAAGCGACGGCATTTCTCCAGATGTTGTCCGGCACCGACGGGGCGTCGCGCCACGAAGAAACGCGTGCGAAGCATCTGGCGAGCGCCTTCACGGCCTATCTGAAGGCGGCGCGCGGCGCAGGGTACTACGATTGTACGCCGGGCCGTTTCCTGTTGCCCGGTGATCTGGAGGGTGCGCCTGTCTTGACATTCGCGCCGCTGCCCGCCGGAGATGCGCCCCGCCGGAGCCTTGCGCGGGAGATGGCGCGGCGGTTTGAGGCCTACAAGGCGGAAGTGGTCAAACCCTTCTTTCGCGATCACTTTGCGCGGATTGACCGGCAGGTTGTCCTCGTGGATGCGCTGGGGGCCATTCACAAAGGGCCCAAGGCCGTTGAGGATATGCGCCGCGCCATGGCCGATATTCTGGGCGCTTTTCGTCCGGGGCGGAATGATTTCCTCACGCGGCTTTTGATGGGCAAACGCGTGGAGCGTATCCTGTTTGCCGCGACCAAAGCCGATCATTTGCACCATAGCCAGCATGACCGGCTGGCCGCAATCATGGCCGCGCTGACCCGCGAGGCGCGGGACCGGGCGCAATTCGCGGGCGCCACGACCGAGGCCATGGCCTTGGCAGCCCTGCGTGCCACAACGGAGCACAGCGGCACCCACGAGGGGCGCGTGCTCGACATGGTGCGTGGGAAATTGCTTGACACGGGGCGGCAGGCCGCCTTCTACCCTGGCGAATTGCCGGAAGACCCCAACGCCCTGCTTGCGCCCGCCCGCGATGGGGCCGAGGCCTGGCTCGATGGCGATTATCAGGTGATGAACTTCGCGCCTGCGCCGCTGACATTGCGCCCGGGTGAAGGCCCGCCGCATATCCGGCTCGACCGCGCTGCGCAATTCCTGATCGGAGATCGCCTATGAGCTTGACCCTGCGAGACGCCAGATCGACCGATGCCGGCCGCGTTGGTGCCATCCTGTCGGCCTTTATCGATGAAACGGAATGGATGCCGCGCTTGCACAGCCGCGCCGAAGACATCAGCTTTGCAGGCTCCATGATCGAGCGCGGCTGGGTACGCGTGGCTGAAACGGCGGTTGGGCTCGCGGGCTTTATCGCGCGGGACGCAACGGAAGTGAATGCGCTCTACGTCGCGCCGGAGGGCCAGCGGCAGGGCACGGGCACCGCGCTCCTGCAAGACGCCATGGATGCAAGCGAAACGCTGGAGTTGTGGACCTTTGTTCTCAACACGCCCGCGCGGCGCTTTTATGCCAAACACGGGTTTGCCGAGCTCTCGCGCGGCGATGGTTCGACCAATGAGGAAGGCTTGCCGGATATCCGTCTGCGCTGGCAAAGGAGTGTGTCATGAGCAAGGGACCCGTTCTGATTGATCTGGACGAGACCGAAGAAGGCCCCAGCCCTGCGGAAGCGCCCCCCGTGCCCGACCCGCTATTGTCTGCGCCCAAGGGGGCTGCGATGCAAAGCGTGGCGACACTGGCGGCGCGCAAACCCTCGCGGCTGGCGCGCTGGTTCTGGTCGGCGCTCTTGGCGTTGGTGGGCGCGTTGGTCTCGGTCGCCGCTTGGGATTATGTCACCGGTCTTTTGGCCTCGCGGCCTCTTCTGGGTGCGATCATTGCGGCGATGATTGGGCTGGTTCTGCTCCTGCTTCTTGTGATCTGTCTGCGCGAGATGGCGGCCTTCGGGCGGCTGTCGCGCATAGACCGGTTTCAGCGCGAGGCGGACGAGGCGCTGGCCTCTGGCAATCTGGAGGCCGCGCGGGCGCTCTCGTCTGATCTGATCCGTTTTTACAAAGGGCGCGAGGAGACCCGTTGGGGCCGGGAGGCCATGGGCGAGCGCATGGGCGATCTGTTTGACGCCGATGCTGTGCTGGCTCTGGCGGATCATGAACTGGTGAGGCCACTGGACAAGGCAGCACAACGCGAAGTTGAAGCTGCGGCCCGGCAAGTCGCGACCGTGACCGCGCTTGTGCCACTCGCACTTGCCGATGTTGTCGCGGCCCTGACGGCCAATTTGCGCATGATCCGTCGCATTGCCGAGATTTACGGCGGGCGGTCAGGGGCTTTGGGAAGCTGGCGTCTGACCCGTGCGGTCATGGCGCATCTGGTGGCCACGGGTGCTGTGGCCGTGGGCGATGACATGCTGGAGCCGCTCCTCGGTGGATCGCTTCTGGGCAAACTCTCGCGGCGCTTTGGCGAAGGCATGGTCAACGGAGCGCTGACCGCGCGCGTGGGCGTTGCTGCCATGGAAGTGTGCCGGCCTTTGCCCTTCGCGGAAGGCAAGCGGCCGCGGGTGCGCTCGATTGTGCAATCCGCGCTGACGGGGCTGGTGAGCCGAGAGCGCTAGGGTCAGGCCCCTTGTTTTCCCGCGCGCTCTTCCTTTAAGGCAAGCGCCAAGGAGAGCTATCATGCGCATTGCCATTGCCACCGGCGAATACCATCTGCCCGGCGAGACGTTCATAAATCGCCATATCCAGCATATTTTCGGCGGTGCGGCGGCAGTGGTTTGCGGGCGCGATCACGGCGACAATCCCTATGGCGTGCCGGTGTTTGCGCGGCGCGGTGGCGAAGGGGCCATGGACATGCTGCAAGGCCTTGTGATGATGCCGCTGAACCGGATGCGGTATGGCACGGGCCGTTTGCCTTATGGGCGTGCCAAGCGGGCCTTGCGCGATTTTCTGGAGGCGCAGCGGGTCGAGGCCATTCTGGCGGAATTTGGCACGCAGGCGCTGGCCGTCGCCCCGTTGGCCCGGGAGATGGGTCTGCCGTGTTTCACGTATTTCCGGGGGACAGATGCCTCCAAAGCGCTGGGGCAGAAGAATATTCCAGAGGCGTATCGGCGCATGATGCCCCATCTGGCCGGTGTCTTCTCGGTCAGCCAGTTCCTGCTCGACAATCTGGCGGCCCATGACGTGCGCCATCCCAACGCCCATGTCATTCCCTCCGGTGTCGATGTGCGCCGTTTCACGCCGGGCGAGAAGCGTCCGCTCTCCTGTCTTGCGGTGGGGCGCATGGTGGAGAAAAAAGCGCCGCTGGTCACGTTGCAGGCTTTTCTGGGCGCGACGCGAGACCAGCCAGGGGCGCATCTCGATTTCGTTGGTGACGGGCCTTTGCTGGAGCCTGCGCGCGCGCTCGTGGACAAGGCGGGGGCGACGGCGCAAGTGAGCTTTCATGGCGCGCAGCCGCATGATTTCGTGCGCCGCAAATTACAGGACACGGAGTTCTTCCTGCAGCATTCCATCACCGCCAAAAACGGCAATACCGAGGGGCTGCCCACGGCCATTCAGGAAGCCATGGCGGCAGGATGTCTGACCATCTCAACCCGCCACGCAGGTATTCCCGAAGCCATTGACGAGGGCGAGACGGGCTGGCTTGTGGATGAACATGACGCGGCAGGATTTGAGGCGGCCATTGCGCGGGCGATGCAGGCTGAGAACCGTTCTGATATGGCGCTGCGCGCCCGCGCCGTGGCAGAGACGCGATTTGACAATGCGGCGTTGCTCAAAAAGCTGGAAGACGAGATCCGCGCAGCGTGCGGCCGTTAGGCGGTTGTGGGCAGCTTGATGGCGCGTTCCAGAGCAGGATAGCGCGCCAGGAGCGTCAGCCCCCGCGCCAGAAACGAGACATGCAAGGCAAGCCACAAACCATGGTTGCCCCAAGGCAGCAAAAGCCAAAGGGCGATGCCATAGATGACGGCTGAGAGCGCCATCATGTTGCGCATATCGCCCGAGCGAGTGGCGCCGATGAAAATACCGTCCATCATCACAAGCCCCACTTGCATCGGCGGGGCCGCAATCATCCAGGGCAGATACGTCAGGGCTGCGTCCTGCACGTCTGGCGCCTTGCTCATCACGCGGATCATCCACGGCCCCAGGAGCCAAAAGGCCAGCGACATGACAAGCGCCGTCGCGGTGGACCAAATCGTCGTCAAAACCACAGAGCGCCGCAAATCCTGTGCGCGGCGCGCTCCGAAAGCTTTGCCCACGAGGCTCTCCGCCGCGAAGGCAAACCCGTCCATGGCATAGCCCGTGAAATACAGAAACTGCAGCAGTACCTGATTGGCTGCCAGCGTCGCATCGCCAAATTGCCCGCCGATCAGCAGAAAGGACACGAAGATAACCTGCAACATGAGCGAGCGCAGCAGGATGTCAGTATTGATCACAGCCATATTGCGCAGCGCGGGGCCATCAAAGATGCGTGGCCAATCGCGCCAGCTGGGTTGAGAGAAGGCGGCGCGGCAAAGCCAGAGGCCGAAACCCAGACCGAGCCAATCGGCAATGAAAGTGGCCCAGGCCACACCCGCCACGCCAAAGCCCATGCCCAGCACAAAGATAAGCGACAGCGCAACATTGACGCCGTTGATACAAAGCTGCTGCGCCATCACGGCGCCCGAGCGCTCCTGCCCAATGAGCCAGCCGGAGAGGCCGAAGGTCGCCACCGCCGCCGGGGCCGACCAGATCCGGATCGCCATATACTCGCGCGCGAGTTCTTCGACCTCATGGGAGGCAGGCGAGAGATGAAAGGCTCCCCAGAAGATCAGCGGGTGCAACAAGATCAGCGCCACGCCACCGGCCAGCCCGATCATCAGCGAGCGCGTCAAAAGCGCGGCGACTTCGCCGCTCCGCTTGGCTCCCGCGGCTTGTGCGGTCAGCCCCGTTGTGCCCATGCGCAAAAAGCCGAAGATCCAGTAGACCGCTGAGAGCACAATCGCGCCAACCCCCACCGCGGCAATGGGCTCAGCCTGCGGGATCTGGCCGACCACGGCTGTATCCACCGCGCCAAGGATTGGGATCGTCACATTGGCCAGCAGGATTGGCAGGGCAATCCTGAGCACCCGGCCATGGGTCAAGGCGTCAGCCATGGCACCACAAGGGGCGTTGCCCCTCGCCCGTTCCGGGCTCACCCCAGCGTATTTTGCGCCAGAAGAAGGGGCAGGGCGTACTCATCCCCGGGCCGTGGGCATGACAAAATGCGCTTTGGCCTGTGCGATGGGGCGGGCGCGATTGTCTTGCCAGGCTTCGACATCGACGCTGGCGTAGCGCCGCCCGGAGCGGGTGATATGGGCGCGGGCATAGGCATCGCGCGGCAGGCCCGAGCGCAGGTAATCCACTGTGAAGCTGACCGTCTTGGGCAGGCGGGGCAGGGTTTGTGGCGTCAGCGTTTCGGGATCGATGGCGCCGCTCTCAATGTCTTCCCACAGAAGCGACCAGCTCAGCCCGATGATGCCGGCGGTTTCGAGAAACGCGGCCGTGACGCCGCCATGCAGCGCAGGCAGGAGCGGGTTGCCAATCAGCTTCTCCGCGTAGGGCAGCAGGGCTGTGAGTTCGTCGCCGCGCCGCTCGAAGGAAATGCCCAGAAACTGGACGTAAGGAACGCCGGAGACCAGCGCATGCAGGGCTGCATCGCGACGTTGTTTGACGATCTGGACCGGGTCGGGCGCGGGGCGGCTCATGGGCGCGCCTCCACCGTGAAGGTGCCGGAGGCCGACGCCACGGGGCGCTCGGTGTCTTCGTCCCAGGCGGTTGCGCGGACAAAGGCCACTGAGCGGGTCACGTGATGGCATTCTGCGCGCGTGGTGATCGCCTGACCGGGTGTGGCGGGGCGCATGTAATCGATGCGCAAATCTATTGTGGCTGTCGCGCCGGGATTGTCGGGATGGGCCACGACAGAAGCGCCGCAGCAGGTATCCATCAGGGCAGAAACGGCGCCGCCGTGGATCACACCTGTCTTTGGATCCCCCACCCAGCGTTCGTCATAGGGCAAGCGCATGATGGCGACACCTTCGGTCATATCGAGCATTTCCATGCCCAGAGCGCGGGAATGGGGAATGGCCTCGATGAACTGACGGGCGATTTTGATCTTGTCTGCTGTCATGGTTCCGTTATGGGCCTGTGGTGCTGGGCCTGCAAGCCTGTTGCGCCGCTCGCTTGCGCGCCTTAGCATATAGGCTGGGGAGAGATGAGCATGAGCGAAATACGCCTCACTTTCAAAGAGATGTGCGCGCGGTTTGACGTGACGCCACGCACCTTGCGGTATTACGAATACATCGAGCTGCTTGCGCCGGAGCGCGAGGGTCGTTCGCGGTTTTACGGTGCGCGGGAAGTGGCGCGTATGGAGTTGATCCTGCGGGCGCGACGGTTCGGCTTCTCGCTGGAGGAAGCGCGTCAATGGCTGCTCATTTATGACCATGAGGGCACGCAGGCGCAGATGGAGGCTTTTCTCGAGATGGCCGACCGGCAGATGGCGTCGCTGCAAGAGCAGCGCGATCAGCTGGATGCTGCGCTCCGTGAGCTCCGCGATCTGCGCAATATCACAGCCGAGGAGCTGGGCGCTGTGCGTGGATAAAAGCTAGTCGCGCCGTTTGGCCCGCAGCGTTGGGTCTGCATCCCGCGGGTTTTCGGGCCAGGGATGTTTGGGATAGCGCCCGCGCATATCCCGACGCACATCGGCATAGCTGGTGTCCCAAAAGCGCGGAATATCCATCGTCGTCTGCACGGGCCGCCCTGCGGGAGAGAGCAGCGTCACGCGCAAGGGCTGGCCGGCCACAGTCGGGTGTGTTGTTTGGCCAAACATTTCTTGGAGGCGCAGCGAAATTTCCGGATGCGCGCCGCTGTAATCAATCGGGATTTTGCGCCCCAGTGGGGTCGTGAATGCGCCCGGGACGTCCCGGTCGAGCTGTTGTGTCTCATCCCAGTTCAGCCGCGCGCGCAACGCGGGCAAGAGGTCGAAACGGCGCCAGTCCGCCTCGCTGCGCACGCCACTGAGAAAAGGCAGAAGCCAATCATCGAGCGTCTCCATCAAGACGCCCTCAGACATATCCGGCAGATCGAGCCCGCCCATGCGCGCCGTCGTGACACGCGCGACAAAGCGCTGTGCGGCGTCAGAGAGGCGCAGGCCCAGCTGGCGCACGCCATCAAGCATCGCTTGTGCGACGTCTCCTTCGGGAGCGGTCTTCCAGATGCGATCATCAAGCGCAATTGCGCCGAGCTTCTCCTGTTGACGTGCGACAACGCGATTGTCACGCCGCGACCAGGCGCAGCTGTTCACCCATGTGATCTGGTCGCCAAATATGGCCCGCAGCTCCGTCTCGCTGATCGCAATGGCTTGCCGAATGCGCGCGTCGCGGGGATTTCCATCGGTATCTGTCACGACAAGAAGCCGCGCGCCTGAGAGCGGATCGTCCTCGCGCAGGAAAGCGCCTTTGCCGCCCGAGAGCAGATAGCGCGGGGCCTCACCGGGGCGGCGCAGGCCGATGCGATCAGGATAGGCCAGTGCGGCTTGCTGGGCGGCAGAGAGCCCGGATGTCGCTCCGGGATTTTGTTGGCGCAGACGTTTGTCCTCTTGCTTGAGCCGCTCAATGGCGGGGCGGTGCACGTCATACGGTCTGCGCGCGCGGAACGTCGCGAGGTCTTTCAAGGCTTCAAGCCGCAGGCTCAGGTCAGCAGGCGCGCCGCGCAGGGGATCGCGATCTGACAAAAGCGCGGCCAGTGGTGCGGCATCGGGGCCTGCTGTTACCAACATATGCGCCAAACGCGGGTGCAGCGGCAGCGCCGCCAAGGCGCGGCCATGGGAGGTCATGCGGCCTTCCGGGTCCAGCGCACCGAGCATCTTCAGGAGCGCTTGCGCCTCGGACCATGGTCCAAAGGGCGGCTGCGTCAGAAGCGGCAGCTCGGCGACAGGCGCGCCCCAGAGCGCGACTTCAAGCGCAAGACCTGCAAGATCGGCTGCCTCGATCTCAGCGGGGGGATAGGCCGGGCGTGTGCCGTCCTCCCCACGGGTCCAGAGCCTGTAGGCCACGCCGGGCGCAACCCGGCCCGCGCGTCCGGCGCGCTGGGTGCTCTCTGCCCGGGAAGCCGGTTCTGTCAACAGGCGTGACATGCCCGAACCTGGATCGAACCGCGCCCGACGCGCGCGCCCGGCATCGACCACAACCCGGATATCCTCAATTGTGAGCGATGTTTCGGCGATTGCCGTGGCCAGCACCACTTTCCGCCCCGTGCTTTCCGGCCGGATGGCTCTTTGCTGTTCCGCAAATGGCATCGCGCCAAACAAGGGGCGCAGGTGCACATCCGCAGGCAATTTGCCCGCAAGTGCCGCGGCGACGCGGCGGATTTCCGGCTCTCCCGGCAGAAAGACCAATATGCCGCCCGTCCGGGCCTCAAGAGCGCTCTTCACCGTTTGAGCGACGGCTTCTTCCAGACGCGCTTTCGGCCCAAGTGGCGCGTCCCTCCAAAAGATGTCGACCGGGAAGCTGCGCCCGGCAGACGTGACTAGCGGTGCGTCCCCCATCAGGCGCGCCACGGGGCCTGCATCCAACGTGGCAGACATGGCCAGCAGCATCAGATCATCGCGCAGCGCACCGGCCACCTCGAGACACAGCGCCAGACCGAGATCGGCGGTCAGCGACCGCTCGTGAAATTCGTCAAAGATCACAGCGCCAATGCCCGGCAGCTCAGGATCCGATTGGATCATGCGGGTCAGGATGCCTTCCGTGACCACCTCAATGCGTGTCTGTTTTGAAACCTTTGCCTCGCCGCGGATGCGGAACCCCACGCGCTTGCCCAAAGGCTCGCCCAGTGTCTCGGCCATGCGCGCTGCGGCGGCGCGCGCGGCCAGGCGGCGCGGCTCCAACATCAGGATTTTACCCGATGTCAGCCCGGCTTCCAGCATCGCCAAGGGCACGCGGGTTGTCTTGCCTGCGCCGGGCGGGGCTTGCAAAACCGCGCGATTGTGGGCCTTGAGCGCCGCCAGAAGCTCCGGCAGCGCCGCCTCGATGGGAAGATGCTCTGTCACATCCCGGCTTATCGCCGAATGAGTTGCGCACGTCCACGGGTTGATTGCAGGTCCATCCGCGCAAGTTTCCACCCGCTCGGCACCGGTTCATAGACCAGCGTGAAGGGAAATTCCGTTCCTGATCTGAGCTCTTTGCGAGAAAAGCCGCCCAGCCGTTCGTAGGTGCCTGTGCAGGTCTGTTGTGTGCCGCGTTGCCCGCCCTGAATTGTCGTGACACGGCCCCGACGCGCGCCGTCAAAGAAGGTCACGTCGATATCGCAGAGCTCGGCTGCGCTGCGGTTGCGCAGAAGTTCCCAGATTGTTGTCATCGGATCGAGCGCTCCGGTTTGCTCCGAGGGGTCCAACCAATACCGCTTTTCGCGTTCCGTCGTCTCGAAGCGTGGCACACCGCCTGGATAGGTCAGCGATTTCTGGATGGTCTTGCGCCCGGTATGCGTCCGCTCCCCATAGCGCAGCGGAATGCGGTCGTTTTGGGCCAGTCGTCCGACAACCTCGGCTTCCATCTTGAAATCGGAGACCGCGCCCACGACGCCTGACGTGCGCACGCGCCCGCTGGCTGCATAGCGCGTGCCGTCTTCTTTCATCGACAAAGTCACCTGCCCGGCTTTCAGCCCGAGCAAATAGACATCAAAGGTCGCTGTCTCCGCAGCAACAGGTCCACCCAGACACGCCAAAATACCCAAAACACGTAACTTCATGCGCATTCTGCGGCCTCCGTGCTTATTTGCTTCGTTTGCGAAGCGTGCTCTCTCTGGACTTCTTTGCCATGCTCGGGGCAGGAAAGGCGAAATATCACACGCGCCGCGCAGGCCGCGTGCGAAGCGCCGCCGATGAATTGGGCGGAATGGGCGGAAAGGTGCCGGGAATGGACACAAAAGCGCTGGCAGAACGGGTCAGATCAGGAGAGCGCCGCGCCTTGGCGCGCGCGATAACGCTGATTGAGAGTGGCCGCGAGGATCACAGGGCTGATGCCGTGGCCCTTCTTGATGCCGTGCGCGGTTCGGGCGAGGCCTTGCGCATTGGCCTGTCCGGAACGCCCGGTGTCGGCAAATCGACCTTCATCGAGAGCTTCGGGATGATGCTCACAGGACAGGGGCTGCGTGTCGCTGTGCTGGCCGTCGATCCCTCCTCTGCGCGCTCCGGGGGGTCGATTCTGGGCGACAAGACCCGAATGGACCGCCTGTCGCGCGATCCCAATGCTTTTATCCGACCCTCTCCCTCCCAAACGCATCTGGGCGGCGTGGCGCGGCGGACCCGCGAAGCCGTCGCACTCTGCGAGGCTGCGGGCTTTGATGTTGTGCTCATCGAAACCGTGGGCGTCGGGCAATCGGAGACCGTTGTCGCGGAGATGTCCGATCTCTTCATCCTGCTTCTGGCCCCTGCGGGGGGCGACGAGCTGCAAGGTGTGAAACGGGGTATCATGGAGATGGCGGATCTGATCCTCGTCAACAAAGCGGACGGTGATCTCAAACCGGCGGCCATGCGCACCTGCGCCGATTACGCAGGCGCGCTTCGGCTCTTGCGCAAGCGCGAGCAGGATCCCGATGGCTTCCCAAAAGCGCTTACGGTTTCGGCGCTCGAAGAAGACGGGCTGGCGCAGGCCTGGCAGGACATGTCCACCTTGACGGAGTGGCGCCGCGCGGCGGGCCATTTCGCGACACGCCGGGCGGCGCAGGCCGAATACTGGTTTGTCGAGGAGGTCCGGCAGGGGCTTTTGGCGCAGCTGGGTCGCCCCGAGGCGCGCGCGCAGATGGCCGCATTGGCCCAAGACGTAGCGTCAGGGCGGCGGGCAGTGTCGGTTGCGGCACAAGAGATGCTGCGCAGATTGGAACGGGGACTTGACGATTCCCCGGGCACTGCGTAATAGCCTGCAGACGAGATTCCGGGCGCCGCGCAGCGGTGCCTTTGTATTTGGAGCGGCCCTGTCAGCCAAGCGCGCTGGCGGCCCTGATGAAGAGGTAAGACCGATGTCCCGCGTATGCGAACTGACCGGCAAGGGCCCCATGACGGGCAACAATGTGAGCCACGCCAACAACAAGACGAAGCGCCGCTTCCTGCCCAACCTGAACGACGTGACGCTGCAGTCTGAAGTTCTGGGTCGCGGCATCAAGTTCCGCATCTCCGCGGCCGCGCTGCGCTCTGTTGATCACCGCGGTGGTCTGGACAAGTACCTCGCCAAGGCGAAAGACAGCGAGCTGTCCGCCAATGCGCTGAAGGTCAAGAAAGAGATCGCCAAAGCACAAGCCGCAGCCTGATTGGCGATAGTGCCACGAGCCGATGTTTGAAAACCCCGCCAATCGGTGGGGTTTTTCTTTTTGAGCACTCAGGAATTATGCGGGTTGAGCCTCGGTGTTTGCGTCGGACGTTCCCTGTCTGAGACCGGCACGCTTCCCATGGTCAGTAAACGGGCCGTTTGAGAGCGCTGCCCCGTGGGGGGTAGTTCGGCGCGGCACGACGCTGGGCGTCGCGCGGGACAATGGTTCAGGGTGCAGAGGTGAGATTTTTTTGAGCAGCCATTGCCTGCAGACCGGTGCTTTGGTTGGGTTATCGATTTTAAGAACGGGTTTGGAAAGAATACAGGGGATAAAGCCGAGGCTGCAGCGCCATCCCGTGGGTTTAAGCGGTCATTCTTCCTCGCGGAGCCATTTCTTTTTCATCGGATGGCCAGCGTCCTTAGCCAAAGGGGCCAAAACGCCCCAGCGAATTCCCTGCCTGTCTTTCTTAATTGGAAGTGGAAAGTGAAATGCGAGGATCAGAAGGTAAGTCGTGAACAATGCCAGTAAGCCTATTCCATGCGCTATCATATCGAGAGAGCTCAGCGTACTTCCAATGCTTATTCCTGCAGCGTGTTGCATTACCATCCAAATGGTGGCCGCGATTGGAGGTAGAGTAAGAGACAGAACTGTTAACGTCACAGCAATGGACGCGAGAGAGAAGATAGGATGATTCGGTTTCCAAAAACTAGACAACACCATGGGCGCTGTCATTCCCATAACATCTTCTTCTTGCAGTGCAGAAAAGGCATTTGACGAAAAGTCTCTCTGCCACGGGCGCGGAAAATAGCTGTTCTTTGTCGCAAAAAAAATACTCCAATTATTGAGCTGCATTGCGCCGACAAAGAAGCACAAGCTCGAAAACGTCAGTAAGAATGAAGCCCTTATCGACACTTCGAATTCGCCAAGCTGAACCGACACTTCACGCCCGTTTTCAAAATTAATAAAAACAAGCAATGCTGTGAGTGCAGACCCAAAAGACTTTATGAAAGCAAGCCGAGACAATCGCTCAAGCTTGCCCAGTAACAAATAAACCTCATCCCAATCATCAACTAAATCATACGAGCGCCGAAGTGATCGCCTTAATTCCGCGACCTTAAATCTTCGCAGAGAAATGCACAGATGATGATTGCTCAAACATCCAACTCCTCAACAAATTTCGCATTCGCCTGAATATACTCAAACCGCTTCTCGGGTTTCTTGCCCATCAAGCGCTCCACCAGATCGCCGGTCTCGCCGGGCTCGTCCTCGTCGATGGACACACGGATCAGCTTCCTGGTCTCGGGGTTCATCGTCGTGTCTTTGAGATCCTTCGCGTCCATTTCGCCCAGGCCCTTGAAGCGCGAGACGTCGATCTTGCCTTTGCCGCCGAGGCCTTTTTCGAGCCAGTCGTCGCGCTCCGTCTCATCGAGGCAATAGACCCGGTTGGCCCCTTGGGTCAGGCGAAACAGCGGCGGGCAGGCGAGGTAGAGGTGACCCTGATCGATCATCGGGCGCATTTGCGTGAAGAAGAACGTCATCAGGAGTGCTGCGATGTGGGCGCCGTCCACATCCGCATCGGTCATGATAATGATCTTGTCGTAGCGCAGATCGTCGACGTTGAACTTTGTGCCCAGACCGACGCCGAGCGCTTGGGTGAGATCGTTGATCTCGGCGTTTGAGCCCAGCTTGGAGCTGGCCGCACCCAGAACGTTGAGGATTTTCCCGCGCAGGGGCAGGAGGGCCTGGGTCTTGCGGTCCCGCGCCATCTTGGCGGAGCCGCCCGCGCTGTCGCCCTCGACGATGAAGAGCTCCGTGCCCTCGCGGTTCGTGGCCGAGCAATCCACGAGCTTGCCGGGCAGGCGCAGTTTCTTCGTTGCGGTTTTGCGGGCGGTCTCTTTCTCCTGCCTCCGGCGGAGGCGTTCTTCGGCGCGCAGGATGAGGAAATCGAGGATCGCGCCCGCGCTTTTGGTATCGGCGGCGAGCCAGTTGTCGAAGTGATCGCGCACGGCGCCTTCGACGAGCCGCTGCGCCTCCGTGGTCGCCAGACGGTCCTTGGTCTGGCCCACGAATTCCGGCTCACGAATAAAGCAGGAAACCAGCGCGCAGCCCCCGGTGATGAGATCATCGCGGGTGACCTGGGCGGCTTTCTTGTTATTCGTGAGCTCGCCATAGGCGCGGATGCCCTTGAGGATCGCAGCCCAGAAGCCCGCCTCATGGGTGCCGCCCTCAGGCGTGGGCACGGTGTTACAATAGCTCTGGATGAAACCATCGCGCGAGGGCGTCCAGTTGATCGCCCACTCGACCTTGCCGGGCACGTTGAACTTCTCCTTGAAATCCACGATCCCGGCGAAGGGTTTGTCGGCATAGGTGGAGGCGCTGCCCAGGGTCTCGGTCAGGTAATCGCTGAGACCGCCGGGGAAGTGAAAGGTGGCTTCCTGCGGTGTCTCGCCGTCCGAGATCGCACTCTTCCAGCGGATTTCGACGCCGGAGAAGAGATAGGCCTTGGAGCGCACCATCTTGAGCAAGCGCGCGGGCTTGAAGCGGTGCTTGCCGAAAATCTCCTCATCGGCGTGAAAGGTCACGGTCGTGCCGCGCCGGTTGGGCGCCATGCCGATCTTTTCGACCGGCCCAAGTGGGATGCCACGCGAAAAGCGTTGCTCAAACACTTCCTTGTTGCGCGCGACCTGCACGACCATGCTGTCGGAGAGCGCGTTGACGACCGATGCGCCAACGCCGTGCAAGCCGCCTGAGGTCTCATAGGCCTCACCGGAAAACTTGCCGCCTGCGTGCAGCGTGCAGAGGATCACCTCCAGCGCAGATTTGTCTGGAAACTTGGGATGCGGATCGATGGGGATGCCGCGGCCATTGTCGCGGATTGTGATGGCGTAATCGTCGTGCAGCTCAACTTCGATGCGATTGGCATGGCCTGCGACGGCCTCGTCCATCGAATTGTCGAGCACCTCGGCCACCATATGATGCAGCGCGCGCTCATCGGTGCCGCCGATATACATGCCGGGGCGCTTGCGGACAGGCTCCAGCCCTTCCAGCACTTCGATGGAGGATGCGTCATAATTGGTCTCTGACGCGCCAGAGAGAAGATCGTTGGCCATGGCAGCTGCTCATCTTTGTTGATTGCGGCCAATATGCCAGAGCGCGCGGGGGCGGGGAAGGGGATATCCGTCAGATCACTGGCGCAGCTGGCCTCTCCGGATCAGTTCAAACCCAGCAATTGGCGCCGCCGTTGGGCCACGATTTCGCGCCGGCGTCGGAGGGCATGCACGGCGAAGCTCTCGGCGACATATTCGATATGTTCAGCGGCCGCGTCGGCAGCCGCTTCGGGTTTGCCCTCGAGCACGGCCTCTGCAATGGCGCGATGCTGATCGAGAAGGGCTTCGCCGGTGCCATCGATGGAGCGCAGGAAATCGCGGTTGTAGAACACGTGACTGCGCATGAGCGCGTAGATCGAGCGCATCGTGTGGACCATGAGAGAATTGTGGCTGGCGTCCACAATGGCCTGATGAAAGTGCACATCCGCTTCCATGGAGGCGGCCCGATCAATGCTGGATTGCGTGGCTTCCAGCGTCGCGATGGCCTCGCGAATGGTCTCTTTGTCTTCGGCTGTGGCGCGCTCGGCGGCCAGCGCTGCGGCAAAGCTTTCCTGTTCGCGACGAAACTCGAGATAATCGCGGAAGGCGGTTTGGTGTTTCGAGTAGAGGCTGACCAGCGCGGGCGACATAGCCGCTCCGATGAGATCGGCGACAAAGGTGCCCTCGCCATGGCGGATATGGATCAGCCCATCGTCTTCCAGCTGTTTGAGCGCTTCGCGTACTTTGGGCCGGGAAACCCCCATGGAGGCCGCCAATTCCCGCTCAGGCGGCAGGCGTGTGCCCTCGCGCAGCGCCCCGGTCACGATCATTTCTTCGATCTGATGCGCAATCGTGTGGGCGATTCCCTCGTTTCCGACACGGTCAAAAGCGGCGCTGGCACTCTGTTTCATCCCTGGTCCCTGTGGTCGATTGTCGCAAAAAGGTCCTCAGTGGTAAATTAAATGCTCCACCGGCGGCGTCAAGAGCAAGCGATTCTTTGGGAAATGATAATCTGCGGCAAAAGGTCAATTATACATATTTTTCAAAAGTATAATCCGCATATCCGCTATGCGCTCAGCGCAAAACTGACACAGATCAAATTATGTTTTCTGGAGTTAGGTAAGGATGCGACAAGAGGTTCAGAGACTTGACCAGTAACAGAGGTCAACTTAATAAACCTCTACCAAGCGTGACCTAAGGGAGGACACGCCGGGCCAGTGCCCAAGGAATTTTGTGGAGGATACCCCCAATGAAGAAGACCCTCGTGAGCATGGCCGCTGCGGCCGCCATCTTGACCGCACCGGCCGCCATGGCGGCGGACAAACTCCTGCTGAAAACGCCGATTGCGTTCTCGACAGCCCTTCCTGGTCTGGGATCACCCATCCCGCGCGTTGCAGAGCAACTGGACCTGATGTCCGGCGGCACGCTGCGCATGAAAGTCTATGAGCCCGGCAAGCTGGTTCCCCCGTTTGAGATCCTCGATGCGGTCTCCTCGGGCAAGATCAATTCCGGCTACACGACAGCAGGCTACTGGGCAGGCAAAATCCCCGCAGCGCCGCTCTTCTCCGCTGTGCCTTTCGGCCCCGAAGCCGGTGAATACATGGCGTGGCTCTACTACGGTGGCGGTCTCGATCTGTATCAAGAGATGTATGACCAGGCCGGCTATAACGTGCATGTCATGCCCTGCGCCGTCATCGCGCCAGAAACATCGGGCTGGTTCGCCTCCGAGATCAACACACCTGAAGACCTCTCGGGTCTGAAGATGCGCTTCTTCGGTCTGGGCGGCAAAGTCATGCAGAAACTCGGCGTGGCCACATCGCTCCTGCCCGGTGGTGAGATCTTCCCGGCTCTGGAAAAAGGCGCGATTGACGCGACCGAATTCTCCATGCCTGCGATTGATGCCCGTCTTGGCTTCCACAAGCTCGTGAAATTCAATTACTTCCCCGGCTGGCACCAGCAGGCGACCGTGTTTGAGCTGATGATCAACAAAGACGTCTGGAATGAGGCCTCCGAGCAGCATCAGGCGATCATCACCAACGCCTGTAAAGCCTCCATGGCGGACAGCTTTGCCGAAGGCGAAGCCATCCAGCACGCGGCTCTGATCGACAATGTCGAGAACAACGGCGTCCAGATCAAAACCTGGAATGACGAGATGCTCGCCACCTTCCGTCAGACCTGGGAAGACGTTGCAGCGGAAGAAGCGGCCAATGACCCCTTCTTTGCCAAGGTCCTGACCAACATGAACGAGTTCCGCGACGGCTACGCGATCTGGAAGGAAAACGCCTTCCTGCCGCGCAAGTAATCGCAGCGCTTTGAGGCCGGAGCGATCCGGCCTCTCTCTTTGATGGTGGGGGTGGTCTCCATCTCCATCGCATCGGTCGGGCAGATTTTACCTCCCAATTCATCTGCCCGCCTTTGCCCCACCTGATTACGCTTTTGCCAAGAGCCGGTATTTCGGTTTTTCGCCAAGGCATTGAGACCGTTCCGAGGAGGGGAATTATTCATGGCAAATCAAGTAGACAACGCTCTGACGGACGATCCCATCGACGTCTACGAGCATATCCTCGAACATGAGGATACGGATAATCAGGCGGTGGCCGTTGGCCTCGACAAATTCGTCAAATCCGTGGGCCATGTGGTCATGTGGGCGAATGTGCTGCTGATTGCGGCCATCGTCGTGCAGGTCTCGATGCGCTATGCGTTCAACATCAACTATCCCAAGCTCGACGAGTTGCAGTGGCACTTCTACGGCATGGTGACCATGATCGGGATTTCCTATGCGCTGGTGACAGATAGCCACGTGCGTGTGGACATTCTGCATGGTCAGGTATCCCGGCGGGCGCAGCGGATCATCGAAGTCATTGGTATTCTCGCGCTGCTCTCTCCCTTCATCTACCTGATGGTGGACCAGGGCTATGACTACTTCTACGAAAGCTTTCGCGTGAATGAACGCTCTGACAGCCCGACAGGCCTGCCGGCACGTTGGGCCTTCAAGGCGCTGATCCCGTTGTCTTTCATCCTTCTGGCCCTTGCTGCGTTGGCGCGCCTGATCCATGACGGACACGCTCTGCTTGCGGGCCCTGCCTCCGAGCGGGAAGGCAAGTCCATCCGCCTGATCCTTTGGGCGCTGGTCGGTTTTGCGGTCGTTGCGACAGCGTTGACCTTCACCGTGCACACCACCGAAGAAAAGCTCGTGATCGCGATGTTCATGACCTTCGTGGCGCTGCTCTTCACGGGCTATCCCGTGGCCTGGACGCTGGCGGGCGTGGGCGTGGCCTTCTGTGGCCTGGCGTTCCTGTTCGACAATGGCATGATGAACTGGACCGGTCTCGAAGAGACACTGACGGGCCTTGATTATCTGACACTGGGCGCGACCGTGAACCGGGTCTACGCCACCATGTCCAATGCCGTCCTCGTGGCGCTGCCGATGTTTATCTTCATGGGGCTGATGCTGGACGAATCCGGTGTGGCCGAGCGTTTGATGACGTCCATGCAGAAGCTCTTCGGGCGCACACGCGGTGGTCTTGCCATCACTGTGACCATGATCGGCATCATCCTCGCCGCCTCCACCGGCATCATCGGCGCGTCCGTTGTCCTGCTGGGTGTGTTGTCGCTGCCCGCGATGATGAAGCAGAACTATTCCAAGACGCTCGCGACCGGTGTGGTCTCCGCGAGCGGAACCCTGGGTATTCTGATCCCGCCCTCGATCATGCTTGTGATCATGGCCGACCAGATGGCCCTCTCTGTGGGTGATCTGTTCATGGCGGCGCTCTTCCCGGGCATCCTGATCGGCGTTTTGTATCTGACCTACATCTTCGTGATCTCCTACCTGAAGCGCGATATGGCGCCTGCACCCGAAGGCGCGCAGCGCCCCGATTGGGCTGTGGTCAAGGAAGTGATGCTGGCGATTTTGCCCACACTGGGCCTGATCTTCGCCGTGCTGGGCTCGATCTTTGCGGGCATCTGTACGCCGACGGAAGCCTCCGGTATTGGGGCTCTGGGTGCGACAGCGCTGGCGGTCGGCTATCGCAAGCTCTCGCTCAAGAAGCTCTTCAATGTCTGCGTGTCGACCTTCAACACGACCGCCTACATCTTTGCGATCTTCCTGGGGGCGACGGTCTTCTCCTATGTCCTGCGGGAACTGGGCGGCGACGCGCTGATCGAAGAGATGATCCTGTCCACTGGCTTTGGCCCGACAGGTACGATCCTCGTGATCCTCTTCATCGTCTTCCTTCTGGGCTTCGTGCTCGACTGGATCGAGATCACGCTGATCGTTCTGCCCCTGATGCGCCCCATCGTGAATGGGCTGGGCATGGATATCCCCGGCTTCGGGGCGATCGATGAGCCTGCGCTGTTGTGGTTCGTGATCTTGGTCGCGGTGACGCTACAGACCTCGTTCCTGACGCCGCCTGTGGGCTTCGCGCTCTTCTACCTCAAGGGTGTGGCGCCGAAGGAAATCTCGCTGATGCATATCTACAAAGGCGTGATCCCCTTTGTGATCCTGCAGCTGACAGGTCTGGCCCTGGTCTTCCTGATCCCGGCGCTGGCCACCTGGCTGCCCTCGGTCGCCTACTAGCGCCCATCGCTACGGTCCGGCGCGATATGCGCGCCGGGCATCTTTTACGGAGGAGCAAGACCCATGACCAATGACGCTTTGATCGCAGAGCTTGGAGGCATCGTCGGCAAACGCCATTGTCTCGTGGGCGAAAAACGCACCGAGCGCTTCCGCAAGGGCTTTCGCTCAGGGGAAGGAGAGGCGCTGTGTGTGGTGCAGCCTGCCACGGTTCTCGAGCAGTGGAAGGTTTTGCAGGCCTGTGTTGCCGCCGACAAGATTGTCATTATGCAGGCCGCCAATACTGGGCTCACCGAAGGCTCTACCCCCAAAGGCACCTATGACCGCGATGTCGTTTTGATCAACACGCGCCGCATGGATGCGCTGCACACGATCAAAGGCGGCGAGCAGGTCATTTCCTTGCCGGGTGCCACGCTTTTCGCGCTGGAAAAACGGCTCAAACCGCTCGGGCGTCAACCGCATTCGGTCATCGGGTCCTCCTGCATTGGCGCCTCTATCGTGGGGGGTGTCTGCAACAATTCAGGGGGCTCGCTCATCGAGCGCGGCCCTTCCTATACCGAGCTTTCCTTGCATGCGCGCATCAATGATGCAGGCCAACTGGAACTGGTCAACCACCTCGGCATCAACCTTGGTGAGACGCCCGAAGAGATCCTGACACGGGTGCAGGAAGGCCGTTTCACGGACGCAGATCTGGAGGCAACGAACAAGCGTGCGTCGGATACGGAATACGAGACGCGCGTGCGCGATGTGGATGCCGACAGCCCGGCGCGCTTCAACGCCGACAAGCGCCGTCTCTATGAAGCCGCGGGATGTGCGGGCAAACTGGCCGTCTTTGCGGTCCGCCTGGACACCTACCCGATAAATGACAGCGAGGCGACCTTCTATATCGGGACCAATGATCCCGGAGAGCTGACCGCCCTGCGCCGCCACATCCTGAAGAACTTTGATCACGTGCCCGTCTCTGGCGAGTATATGCAGCGCGATTGCTTTGATATCTCCGATCGCTACGGCAAAGATACCGTGCTGATGATCGACTGGCTGGGCACCGACAAGTTGCCGATGTTCTTCGCCATGAAGGGCGCTGTGGATGCGCGGCTCAACAAATTTGGGCTGACCCGTGGGCTGACGGATAAGGTCATGCAGCTCTTCGCCAAGGTGATGCCCAATCATCTACCCAAACGGCTGCGCGCCTATCGCGATGCCTATGAACATCATCTCATTCTCAAGATGCGCGATGGCGGCATTGATGAAGCGCGCCGTTACCTGTCGGACTTTTTCGCCAAGACATCGGGGGATTTCTTTGAATGTGACGGCCGCGAGGCCAAGCTGGCAGGGCTGAACCGTTTTGCCGCCGCAGGCGCGGCCATCAGGTATCAGAATATTCACACGTCTGAAGTGGAAGATATTCTGGCCCTCGATATCGCGCTAAAGCGCAATGAGGAGAGCTGGCTGGAAGTTCTGCCGCCTGAGATCGACGACCAGATCGCTTATAAGCTCTACTACGGGCATTTCTTCTGCCACGTTCTGCATCAGGATTACATCGTGAAGAAAGGGTCCGATCCCAAGGCTCTGAAAGCGGCCATGTTGGCCTTGCTGGATGAGCGTGGCGCGGAATATCCCGCCGAGCACAACGTGGGCCATCTCTATCCGGCCAAACCGGATCTCGTGGAGCACTACAAATCCTGCGATCCGACGAATTCATTTAACCCAGGTCTCGGTAAAACATCGCGCTGTAAGCATTACGCGTGATCTGTGAATTTGGTTAAGGCACTGAAAGAGAGAGGATTAGTTCTTCTCTCTTTTTTGTTTTTGAACCCATGTATCTATATAGTTCACCTTTAAACGAACGCATGCATCTGTTGCATGGGGGGTATTCCGAACCGGGGCTAACGCAGGGGCAGGGAAGCTGATAGCACCATAAACAAGGTAAGTGCTCCTGCGTCAATTCACCGGGTTGAGCGAGCACGGAATAACTAGTTTAGCAATGAACGACTACGGAGTGGCAAGGCTCCGGACTGGAAGGGAAGAGGACAGATGACAGACCATCTCCAAGACATCGACCCTGTCGAATCCCAGGAATGGCAAGACGCGATCGAAGATGTGATCGCGCGCGACGGTGCAAACCGGGCCCATTACCTGCTCGACAAGGCGGTTCAAAAGGCACGCGCTGCGGGCGCAACATTGCCATTTTCGGCAACGACGCCCTATCAGAATACGATCCCCGTGGATGACCAATATGAGTTTCCGGGCGATCTGGAGATGGAATGGCGCATCCGCACGATCAACCGTTGGAACGCCATGGCCACCGTGGTGCGGCGTAACAAAGTGAGTTCTGAGTACGGTGGCCACATTGCCTCCTTCGCCTCGTCAGCCGCGATGTATGACATTGGCCTCAACCACTTCTGGCGCTCCAAATCCGCCATCCATGGCGGAGATCTGGTGTTCTTCCAGGGCCACGTGATCCCCGGCATCTATGCGCGCTCCTTCATGGAAGGCCGCATAAGCGAAGAGCAGCTGGAGAATTTCCGCTCCGAGGTGAATGGCGGCGGGTTGTCCTCCTATCCGCACCCCTGGTTGATGCCGGACTACTGGCAATTCCCGACCGTCTCGATGGGTCTTGGTCCCCTCATGGCGATCTATCAGGCGCGGTTCATGAAATACATGCACAACCGCGGCCATATCGACATGGCGGACCGCAAGGTCTGGGTTTTCTTGGGCGATGGCGAGATGGACGAACCCGAGAGCCGCGGCGCGATTGATCTTGCAGCGCGCGAAGGCCTCGACAACCTGATCTTCGTGATCAACTGCAACCTCCAGCGTCTCGATGGTCCGGTGCGCGGCAACGGCAAGATCGTGCAAGAGCTCGAAGGCGGCTTCCGCGGCGCGGGCTGGAATGTGATCAAGCTGCTCTGGGGCCGTGGCTGGGATGATCTGCTGGAGAAAGACACCTCCGGCAAGCTGCGTCAGCTCATGGAAGAAACCGTCGACGGCGATTACCAGACGTTCAAGTCGAAAGATGGCGCCTACATCCGCGAGCACTTCTTCGGCAAATATCCCGAGACAGCGGCTCTGGTCGAAGACTGGAGTGATGAGCAGATCTGGGCGCTGCGGCGCGGTGGCCATGATCCTCAAAAAGTCTACACGGCCTTCAAGAAGGCTACGGAGACCAAGGATCAGCCGACCTGTCTGTTGGTCAAAACCGTCAAAGGCTATGGCATGGGCACCGCCGGTGAGGGACAAAACACCACCCACCAGCAAAAGAAGATGGCCGAAGACCAGCTGCGCGCCATGCGTGACCGGTTCCAGATCCCCGTTTCTGACGAGGACCTGCCAAACGCGCCCTTCGTCGCGCTCAACAATGCGCAAAAGGCTTATCTGGCCGACCGTCGCAAGGCGCTGGGGGGAGAATTCCCGAAACGGACCTCTGACTATCCCGCGCTGGAAATCCCGCCGCTCGAGACCTTCAAAGGTCAGCTGACCGGAACGGGCGAGCGTGAGATTTCCACCACAATGGCCTTCGTCCGAATCCTGACGACGCTTCTGCGCGACAAGAAAATCGGCAAGAACATTGTGCCGATTGTGCCCGATGAAAGCCGCACCTTCGGGATGGAAGGTCTCTTCCGGTCGGTGGGGATCTACAATCCCAAGGGCCAGCAATACACGCCCGAAGACCGTGATCAGATGTCCTATTACAAGGAGAGCGAGACCGGTCAGGTGCTCCAGGAAGGCATCAACGAGGCCGGCGCCATGGCCGATTGGATTGCTGCCGCAACGGCCTATTCCAACCACGGCGTGGGGATGATCCCGTTCTTCATCTACTATTCGATGTTCGGCTTCCAGCGGATCGGCGATCTCGCCTGGGCCGCAGGCGACAGCCGCGCACGGGGCTTCATGCTGGGCGGCACTGCCGGGCGCACGACGCTCAACGGCGAAGGTCTGCAACACGAGGACGGCCACAGCCATATCCTGGCCAGCACCATCCCCAATTGCATCACCTATGACCCGACCTTCCAACACGAGGTCGCCGTGATCGTGCATCACGGGCTCAAGCGGATGTATGAGCAGAACGAAGACGTGTTCTTCTATCTCACGCTGATGAACGAGAACTACAGCCACCCCGACATGCCCATGGGCGTCGAGGAGGACATCATCAAAGGGCTCTACCGCCTCAAGAAGGTCGCCAAACCCGGCAAGAAGCACGTCAATCTCATGGGCTCCGGCACGATCCTGATCCAGGCGATGAAGGCGGCGGAGATGCTGGAGGAAGATTTCGGTGTGAGTGCGGATATCTGGTCGGCCACGTCCTTCAACGAGCTGGGCCGGGATTGTCAGGATGTGGCGCGCCACAACCGCCTCAATCCGCTGGACGATCCGAAAGTGAGCTTCGTGTCGCAGCAATTCAAGGGCGTGAAAGGCCCGATCATTGCCGCGACCGATTACATGAAGAACTTCGCAGAACAGATCCGGCCTTGCGTGCCTGGCCGCTACACCGTGCTGGGGACCGACGGCTTTGGCCGCTCCGACAGCCGTGTGAACCTGCGCCGGTTCTTCGAGGTGGATGCCAATCACATCGCAGCCGCCGCCATGGTCGATCTCTTCCGCGAAGGGGCAATCACCAAGGCGCAGCTCGAAAAAGCGCTCAGCAAATACGACATCGACGGCGAAAAGCCGAACCCGCGTCTCGTGTGAACGTAGGGACAGGAGAATAATACAATGGCAATTGAAGTAACCGTTCCTGACATTGGCGATTTTGACAATGTCCCCGTTGTGTCGATCCTCGTCGCCGTAGGTGATACGGTCGCCGAAGAAGATCCGCTCATTGAGCTGGAGTCCGACAAAGCAACCATGGAAGTGCCCAGCCCCGCGGCAGGCAAGGTGGCTGAGATCAAGGTGGCTGAAGGGGACAATGTCTCCGAAGGTTCGCTGATCTTGATGCTGGAGGCAGATGGCGCAGCAGACGCCCCTGCCGAAGCAAACGCTCCCGCAGCCGCACCGGCCAGTGCACCGGCCAGCGCGCCGGCCCCCGCTGCCGCCGCACCAGCCGCCGCACCGGCGCCCGTCACGGATGCGGGATTTGGCAAGGCCCATGCCTCGCCCTCCGTGCGTGCCTTTGCGCGTCAACTCGAGATTGACCTCTCCAAAGTCAACGGATCGGGCCGCAAGGGCCGCATCCTGCGCGAAGACGTGACCGCCTTCCTCAAGGCGACTACAGCACCTGCGGCGGCCTCCGGTAGCGCGGCCTCGGGTGGCATGGGCATCCCGCCAATCCCGGTCGTGGATTTCTCCAAGTTCGGCCCGGTCGAAGATGTCGAGATGCCCCGCATCAAGAAGATCTCCGGCCCCGCGCTGCACCGCTCCTGGCTCAATATCCCCCACGTCACCCATAATGACGAGGCGGACATCACCGAGCTCGACAAGTACCGCAAGGAGATGGACACCCAGGCCAAGGAAGAGGGCTACCGCGTCACATTGCTCAGCTTTGTGATCAAGGCCTCTGTCTCCGCGCTCAAGCAGCATTGGGAATTCAACTCCTCGATCCATCCCGATGGCGACAAGCTGATCAAGAAGGATTTCTACAACATCGGCTTTGCGGCAGACACGCCCAATGGCCTGATGGTGCCGGTGATCAAGGATGCGGACCGCAAGGGCCTCGTGGAGATTTCCAAGGAACTCATGACGCTTTCCAAAGCCGCGCGCGAAGGCGAGCTGAAGTCCAAGGACATGCAGGGTGCAACCTTTACGATCTCGTCGCTGGGCGGCATTGGCGGGACCTCGTTCACGCCCATCGTGAATGCGCCGGAAGTGGCCATCCTCGGGCTGACACGCTCGAAAATGGCGCCGGTCTGGAACGGCGAAGAGTTTGTGCCGCGCCTGATGCAGCCGCTCTCGCTCAGCTATGATCACCGTGCCGTCGATGGCGCCTTGGCTGCGCGCTTTACCGTGACGCTCAAGACGCTCTTGGGCGATATGCGCAAGTTGATGTGGTAAGGAGACAGATCGATGGACGTTAAAGTACCTGATATTGGCGATTTCGATGAAGTCCCCGTTGTCTCCATCCTTGTCTCTGTCGGCGATGAGGTCAGCGAAGAAGACCCGTTGATCGAGCTGGAGAGCGACAAGGCCACGATGGAAGTGCCTTCTCCTGCCGCGGGCAAAGTGGCGGAGATCAAGGTTGCCGAAGGCGACAAGGTCTCCGAAGGCTCGCTGATCCTTGTCCTGGAAGGGGCCGGGGCGGCAGACGCACCCGCAGCGCCAGCAGAGGCGCCTCAAGCTGCGGCTCCCTCTGCGGTGGCTGCCACGGGCACCGCCTCTGGTGCCGGTGACGAGCATGCCGAAGTGGTTGTACTGGGCTCCGGCCCGGGGGGCTATACGGCTGCGTTCCGTGCGGCGGATCTTGGCAAAAAGGTGATCCTCATTGAGAAGAACCCGACGCTCGGCGGGGTGTGTCTGAACGTCGGCTGTATCCCCTCCAAGGCGCTTCTGCACGTGGCCAAGGTCATCACGGAAGCCGAGGAAATGGGTGCCCATGGCGTCTCTTTCGGCAAGCCCAAGATCGATCTTGATGAGCTGCGCAGCTTCAAGGACAGCGTTGTGGGGCAACTCACGGGCGGTCTGGACGGGCTTTCCAAAGGCCGCAAGGTCAAGGTCGTGCGCGGGATGGGAACCTTCTCCGGCCCCAACATGATCGACGTGACCGATGCCGACGGCAAGAAGACCACTGTGTCGTTTGATCAGTGCATTATCGCTGCGGGCTCCGAGCCGGTGAACCTGCCGTTCATTCCCGAAGACGACCGGATCATCGACTCAACAGGTGCGCTTGAGCTCAAGGACATTCCGAAACGGATGCTCATTCTTGGCGGTGGCATCATCGGGCTCGAGATGGCCTGCGTCTATGATGCGCTTGGCTCCAACATCACCGTGGTTGAGCTGATGGATCAGATCATCCCAGGCGCGGACAAGGACATCGTCAAACCGCTGCACACCCGCATCAAGGGTCGCTACGAGAACATTCTTCTGAAGACAAAAGTCACCGCCGTTGAGGCGCAGAAGAAAGGTCTCAAGGTGACCTTTGAGGACGACAAGGGCGAGCAGACCACGGATACCTTCGACAAGATCCTCGTGGCTGTAGGCCGCAAGCCCAATGGCAAGCTGATCAATGCCGAGGCTGCGGGCGTGGCTGTAGATGAGCGCGGCTTCATCGCGGTGGATAGCCAGCAGCGCACGGGTGTTCCCCATGTCTTCGCTATTGGTGATGTTGTGGGTCAGCCGATGCTCGCCCACAAGGCCGTGCACGAAGGCAAGGTCGCCGCAGAGGTGTGCGCCGGTGAGAACCGCCATTTTGATGCGCGTCTGATCCCCTCGGTTGCCTATACCGACCCGGAAGTGGCGTGGTGCGGCGTGACGGAGACGGAAGCCAAAGCCAAAGGTATCAAGTTTGAGAAGGGGGTCTTTCCTTGGGCCGCGTCCGGCAAGGCGCTGTCAAACGGACGTTCGGAAGGCATTACGAAGCTGCTCTTTGATCCCGAAGATCAGCGCGTGATCGGTGCTTGTATCGTTGGCACCAATGCAGGCGATCTGCTCGCGGAAGCCTGCCTCGCAATTGAGATGGGCGCTGATGCGATTGACCTCGGCCATACGATCCACGCGCATCCGACCTTGTCGGAAACCGTGAACTTCGCGGCGGAGATGTTTGAAGGCACAATCACCGACCTCATGCCGCCCAAAAAGAAAAAGCACTGATCCCGGATCTGTAGCGATTTTTTGATGTGCGAGGGCCTTCGGGCCCTCGCGCTCTTTTTTTGTGCGGGGCTTTGCCCCGGTCCAAACGCTGTTTGGACCTCCCCAGAGTTTTTCTGGCAAGATGAAGGCCAGATTAGCGCCACATATGTGCATAGCTGGCCAGAAGACCCTGAATTTTCGAGAGGCTGCGCTTGCCCCAGCCGGGTTTGGGCAAGCGATCATTGGCCAGCCTGTCGACGATCACTTCGGGGGGGCAGGCTGTGTTGGTCAAGGGATCATGGTAGCGCGGGTATTCAATGAGGGCGGCATGGACCAATTGATCAAGCGTCAGTGTTTGCCGCCTGCGCTCTGGCGGGGCGTCCAGGTCATGTGTGAGGCCCCATCCCGCATAGAATGGTACACCTAGCGTAGTGACCGGGATCCCCCGCAGGACGGCCTCGAAGCCAAGCAGTGACGTCATGGTCCAGACTTCGTCTACGTCGTTCAGAAGGGCGACGGCGTTGGATTGATCGGCAATGATATCGGCGAGGGACCGGGCTTGGGGTACGAGGCCCTTGCGCAGGCCGGCCTCGACATCTGGATGGGGCTTGTAGATCAAAATGGCATCGGGATGGGCGTTGCGCGCTGCTTGCAGCAATCCGAGGTTCGTGTGCGTCCCTTGTTGGCGCGTGCCGGTGAGGATGGAGGCATCGTCTTCCACTTGTCCGACAACGAGGACGCGATGCCCTTCGGGCAGATCAGGCCGGGTGCCTGTCAGGTTGTACTTCGACAGGCCGTGATAAAGGATTTTGCGGCGCAAAGCCTCTGCGCGCCGGATCGCGTGCGGCGGCAATGAGGCCGCCTTGTTCAACAGGGCTTCAAGGCGGGAGGGGTGTCGGGGATCATAGTAGATCCCCAGATCATCCAGCACGAGGGACAGCGGCGGCGTGAGCGCAGCGCCCAGACCTTTGGAGCGCAGGAACCCGTCTTCAACATGGAAAGTTCCAGCCGGGGCCGGTGGCGTCGCCTTGCTGGCCCAGATCATGTGGCGGCGCGGGGGGTGGGAGGCGTCCGCGAACTGGATGGGCACTTGCTGTCCGAAGAAATCCTGTAAAGCCTTGCGCTTCCACAATCGCATGCCGGAGGCGACCCAGCCGGCCCTGTCTTCGCGCCAGGCGCGTGTGCGTGCCTCCAACGCGCTGAGGACGTCCTCCAGGGGGCAGAGCCTGTCGCGGTAGGGATCGTACCAGGTGGGTGCTAAAATCATGGCGGCGGCAAAGAGTTGCGCCTGTGTCAGGCGGCGGGTGCGGCGGGGAACGGGGCGCTCATCCTGCGTCAGGCCCCAACCGGCATAAAAGGGCTGGCCAAAGATGCGGGGTTTGTGGCCTGCGAAGATGGCCTCAAACCCCATCTGGGAGGAATAGCTGTAGACGCCAACGGCGCCTTCGAACAGCGCCCATGGCGAGATGTCGTCGCTCAGAAAGGAGATGCGGTCGTTGGTGTCACTGTCGGTAAAGTAACCCTCTCGAAATCCGGCGCGGCTTTCGGGATGGGTCTTTATGATAACGCGGCAGCCGGGGTGTTCCTCTTGCGCAAAGACCAGCATTTCGAGGAAGTCTGCGCGGCTCCCGCCGGACGCTGTCACGGAGGCGTCGCCCTTGGTTTGGTCGATCACCAGAACATAGCCGGGCGCTGGAGGAGGCTGATATGGGTCGACCGCGCTATACTTGGTCAGGTGCGCGGCCTTGATGCGCGCGATGCCATCGCGCGCGCGTTGGAGGAGGGCCGTGTCGTCGAGGGGATGAGTGGCCAGCAGTTTTTCCAGATACGAGGGGACTGTGGGATCGAAGTGCAGGCCGTCAGGATCGATGAGCAGGCCCAGCGGCGGCTCCCCGGCGCGGCCCGGGTGCAGCGAGCGCAGAAAGGCATCCTCGACCCGTATGAGGCCTGCGCCCCGCGTTTGGGAAATATTCTGGCCGCGATGGGAAGTTGGCGATGCGCCCCAGACGCCGACGAGATCATCCTCGGAGGGAAGGCCCAGCGAAATGTCATAACCTGCGAGGTGCAGGATGCGACGTATCTGTTTGTCTTTCCACAAAAAGCCGCCGTTATACACATAAAGACGCCGGCGCGTTTCAGCACCGGCGTTTTGTTTGTCTCCCGTGGGCGAAGCGCTCACCCGCCGCCTGCGCCCGCGCCTGTGGCTGCTATGCTTTCCAGCGATCCGGTGACAGAGGTCACGGCGCCCAGCGAGCCAGTCAGCGCGGCGATGGTTTTGTTCCATTGCGAGAACGGCGCTTCGGTGATGTAGACGAGGTCATCGTCACGGATGATGAAATCCCGCGCGAGGAAGAGCCCGTTGGGGCGCGTCAGATCCAGCACGTAAACCATCCGCTGCGCGCCGGTGAGATCGTCACGGCCCAGCACCTGCTCTGAAATTTCCTCGACCTCGTTGCGGAATATGAAGAAGCCGGTGGGATCTGCCTCGGAGGTGCTCAGACCACCAACAGCGGCAATGGCCTCCACGGCCGACAGGGTCTGACTTTCAAAGGGAACGCGCGCTTGTGTTCCGGCGTAGCCCAGAACAGTGAAGGCCCGTGTATCTTCCTCCACCAGAATACGATCCCCGCCGCGCAGGGCGATATCGAAATCAGGGTTCTCATAGAGATCCTCAAACCAGATCTTGCCGCGATGCGTGCCGCGCAGAACTGTGATCTGGGCGATTTCCGGCTCAATCGTCAGGCCACCGGCCCGCGCCAACATCGCTGAGAGCGTGCGGGTGGGGCGCTCGATTGCATAGACGCCCTGTCCGCCAACCGCACCAACGAGACTGACGGTTGAACCGTCGCCTGCCAAGCGGCGCACTTCGACCTGCGGATCAGGCGTTTGCACTTCGAGGCGTTGTGTGATGATCCGGCGCACGGCTTCAGGCGAGTTGCCGGAGGCTTTGATGCGCCCGGCGTAAGGCACGAAAATGAAACCGCGTCCGTCGACCTGGACCTCTTCGAGCGCCGTGGCCGCAGAGGTCGCGGTGCCCAGCAGGGGATCATCTACGTTTTCCCAGATGCGCAGGCCCAATGTGTCGCCCGGCTGGATCGTGTCCGAGCCCAGAACGCTGGCGTTTTGGAATGCTTGGGCAAAGCCCAGGGCCGGGACCACGGAAGTCGCGGCTGTCACACGTTCATTCACGGCCACGATGAAGGCGTCGCCCTGTTCCTGCACGGAGCCTGCGAAGATCTCGCGTTTCGTCGGGCCAAGGCGCGGCAAGCCGCACGACGCCACGAGCGACACGGCCAGCACTAGGGCCACGGACCGGGCCCAGCGGGTTGGTTTGGAGTTCACTGCACGGGTCTCCTCGACCTGATTTTCTGCCTCAAAGTCCGGGCCATTCTTTGAGATGACCTCAGCTTTATGCTGCAAACTATCGGAATCGGTCGAAAAAACCAAGCCCCCCGGCTTGTGGATATCAGGTCACGACGCGCAACTGTTGCCGCGGGGCCGCGGTGCCTGCGGTGAGCGCGTCGTAGGGATCTTCATCAATGAGCATGAGATCGACCACGTGGCGCAGCAAGCTGCGCCGCCCACGGGAGGAATAATAGCCGCCGGGGATCTGGCTCGTTTCGAGCAGGAAACGGCGGTAATCCTTGTAGGCGCGGTTGTCTGGACGGGCGGGTTTGGCGAAAAAGTCGGGCAAGGCTTGGGTCGAGACGAACTCGGGTTTGGCGTAGACCGCAGCGCCGAACGTCTTGATAGGTATACCGCGCCAGAGCACCTGCTGGCCTGCGGTCGAATTCACGGTCACCGCGGTGCGCGCGTCATTCAGGAGTTGGGCCAGTTTGCCGCCACGCGCATAGTGTACGCGGTTGCCGACGTTGTATTGCTGGGCCAACCGCTTGAGCTCACGGCGGATGTTGGTCCGGCCATTTTCCAGCGGATGCGCTTTAAAGACGAGGTGGTGATGACCGGGCGCCCCTTCGGCAAACCCTCGCACGACCACTTCGAGAAATTCCGAAATGCGCGAGAAGGGGGAGTGCTCCTGAAATGAGCTGTCATGTTCGAGCTGCAGCAGGCAAAGATGATAGGGAAACCCGCCATGGCGGATGCGCCATGTGGCCACGCGTCGTTCCACGGCGTGGAATGGCATCAGCAGCAAGCGTCGCAGATAGAGTTGAAACTCCTTGCTCACAGGCAATTCACGGTGCCCATTGACCTGACGGTATGCGCCGTTTCGGAACAGGACGAACCAGTGATAGAGTGCGCCATAAAACACATGCTGGCGCGTATCGCCCCAATGGGCTGGCGGCAATGGCGCTTCCGGATCGCAAAGCGCGAGCGCCTTTTGCATGTCTTCGACGGTCATCTCCATCAGACGCGAGTGCCCGTTGGAACCGCCGCGCTCATAGGTGACCCAATAGGGCCGCATGTAGCCTTCCTCGAAGACATGAACACGCAGACCTCGCGCTTGCGCAACTGCGACAGCCTTGGCGTGAACCGGGCGCGTGTCGCCATACAATACGATGTCGGTCACGCCTTTTTCGGTGATGAGCTCTTCCAGATGGTTTGGCCAGGCGTCCAAGGCGCCTGTGAACGGAAGATATGAGCCCGGGTGGAACCAGAAGGCGCGATCGCCCGCGTTGAAGCCCACGCGCCAAACCTCCGCCCCCGTCATCCTGAGCATCTTGCCCAGACGGTGGAAGAACGGCCCATGCGGTCCCTGCAAGAACAGAAAGACCCGGGCGTCTCCTGTAGCGTTGCCCATTTGGCGCGAATACCTCATATGTCCCTTACAATTGGTTACCGGAACTTCTGGGCAGTACTATGCCGGGATTGTGGCGCTAAGTCAGGGGAGTGCGATGTTTACAGGCATAATTACCGATATAGGTGTGATCAAAGAGATTCACCGCGAGGCCGACATGCGGGCGCGTATTCAAACCGCCTATGACACAAGCCGCATCGATATGGGGGCCTCCATCGCCTGCGATGGGGTGTGCCTCACGGTTGTCGATTTGGGCGCGGATTGGTTCGATATGCAGATTTCCGCCGAGACTTTGTCCAAGACCAATATCGGCGCGCTCTGGCAAGAGGGGCGGCGGATCAATCTGGAACGCGCGCTCAAGGTCGGGGACGAGTTGAGCGGGCATATCGTTTCCGGTCACGTGGACGGCGTGGCCGAGATCAAAGCGATGTGCGATGAGGGCGACAGTACGCGCGTGACGCTGCGCGCTCCCGAAGGCTTGGCGCGTTTCATCGCGCCCAAAGGCTCAGTTGCGCTCAACGGGACGTCACTGACCGTCAACGAAGTGGAGGGGGCGGATTTCGGGATCAATTTCATCCCGCACACCAAAGCTGTCACCACTTGGGGTCAGGCGCAGGTGGGCGATCCGGTCAATCTCGAGATCGACACGCTCGCGCGCTACGTGGCGCGGTTGCAGGATTGGGCCTGAGGCATCACAGCCGCGCCTTGCACGCGCGCAGCCATCGGATTATGCCGCGCCCATGAGTGACAAGACCCCTCCAACGACCCATCCCTCCGGCGCGCCGTGGCGCAATTTTTATGGCCGGTTCAAAGGCAAAGGGCTGCGCAAGTCCCAGGAGGCCTATCTGGATGAGGATCTGGCCGCGTTTTCTCCCGGTCCCGTGGGCTGGGAAGAGAACCCCGATCGCAGGCCGCTCGATCTGGACGCGCTCTTTGGCGCGCGCGATGTCTGGCTCGAAATTGGCTTTGGCGGCGGCGAGCACCTCGTGCATCAAGCGGCAAACAACCCGGACGTGGGGATCATTGGCGCGGAGCCCTACATCAACGGCGTCGCGATGCTTTTGGGCAAAGTGCGCGAAGCGGGGGTGGACAATCTGCGCATCTATCCCGGCGATGCGCGGGATTTGATGGATGTGCTGCCGGAAGCTTCAATCTCGAAGGCGTTTCTGCTGTATCCTGATCCATGGCCTAAGAAACGCCATCACCGGAGGCGGTTCGTCACGCCTGAGCATCTGGATCCTCTGGCGCGGGCGCTTAAATCGGGTGCGGAGTTTCGCGTGGCGACAGATATCCCCGATTACGTGCGCCAGACGTTGGAGCAGGTGCCGCGGCACGGGTTCGAATGGTGCGCGGAAGGCCCGCAAGACTGGCGCGCGCCATGGGACGATTGGCTGTCCACGCGCTATGAACAAAAAGCGTTTCGCGAGGGTCGGACGGCCCATTATTTGACGTTCCGCAAGACCTGAGCGCTTGACGCGTGGCAAGAACGCGCCGCAGGGTCGCGCCATGACGCGATTGTTCATGGCCTGTCTGTCGACCGAGACGAATACCTTCTCGCCGATCCCCACCGGGCGCACGGGATATGAGGCCTATTTCCTGCGCCACGGCACCGCCACGCAAGAGCCTGCCAACCTCATGACAGAGAGCCTGCACTTGTGGCGCGTGCAAGCGGAGGCCTTGGGCTGGGAAGTGATCGAAAGCCTGACGGCGATTGCGGAGCCTGCCGGTCTGACCACTGCGGCGACCTACGCCGCCTTCAAGGAGGACATCCTGAATGATCTGCGCAAGGCAGGTGGCGCGGATGTCATTTTGCTGTCGCTGCACGGGGCGATGGTGGCCGAAGGGGTCGAGGATTGCGAAGGCGACCTGACGCAGGCTGTGCGTGAGCTTTGCCCCGAAGCCATAATCGGTGTTTCGCTCGATCTTCATTGTCATCTGACGCAGGCCTTGCTCGATGCATCAGATCTGGTGATCACGTTCAAGGAATACCCTCACGATGACGCGACGCCGCGCGCCGCCGAACTCTGGGATCTGGCGCTGCGCACATATCGGGGCGAGATCACGCCACGGATGGCGCTTTTTGAGTGTCGCATGATCGGGATTTACCTCACGAAAACCCCGGCCATGGCGGCGTTTGTCGCGCGGATGCAGGCCGAGGAGGGGCGGGGCGGCGTCTTGTCCGTCTCGCTCAGCCATGGATTTGTCTGGGCGGATGTTGCGGATGTGGGCGCGCGGATGCTTGTTGTCACGGATGATGATGCAGAATTGGCGGCGTCCAAGGCAGAAAGCCTGGGACGGGCGTTTTTTGAGCTGCGCCACGACGTCACCCGGCGCTATCCCGACATGGCCCAGGCGCTCGACGGCATTGGGACGGATGCGCCCGGCAAACCGATTGTGCTGGCGGATATGTCCGACAATTCAGGCGCTGGCGCGCCGGGGGATTCCACGTTTGTGCTGCGCGAGATACTGGATCGCGGTCTGACGGATGTGGCCAGTGGGCTCTATTTCGATCCGATGGCTGTTGCGATCTGTCGGGATGCGGGCGAGGGCGTGTCGCTGTCGTTGCGCCTTGGGGGCAAGACGGAACCCGCTTCGGGCGCTCCCCTTGACGTGCAGGGCCGTATCATGGCGATCCGAGAGGGCTGCGGCCAGCATTTGGGCCCTGGGCTTGAGCCCATGGGCACCGCGGTCTGGCTGCGTCTGGCGGGCAACGTGGATGTGGTGCTCAACAATCTCAGGGTGCAGGTCTATCATCCTGAAGCCTTTACGCATTTGGGCATCGATCTGGCGCGCAAGCGGCTCGTCGTGGTGAAATCCACCTTCCACTTTTTCACGCCTTTTGCAGCCTTGGCCTCAGAGGTGATTTTCTGCGCAACGCCCGGTCGGGTCAGCCCGGATATGCAGGCGCTGCGCTATACGCGGCGCGACGGGCGCTATTGGCCGCGCGTCGACAATCCATTCGACATGTGAGCTTTTGCAGACGTCGGAGCGAGGGGCCAGCCCCTCGCGCTCCCCGGAGTTTAGGGGCAAGATGAAGGGGTTATGCGGCTTTCAAGCCTTTGAGCTCGGCCACCATCTTGGGGATCTTTTCCTTGAAGCGGAAGAAGCCGTGGGTCGCGTGGGGCCAGCACATGGCGTCATAGCTGCGCAGGGGCGTGACCAGCTGTTGGTCTTGCGCGTGCAATCGGTCCGCCAAAGTGTCCAGAAGGTTCGCCGTTGGACCGACCGGCGCGAAGGGTGTCACGATCTGATCTGCGCCCGTTTGAGCCGCCCAGGCGACCATGGCATCCAGATTGTCAACGGAGGTGCAGGTGCCCAAGCGGTCTCGCCAGCGGCCGCTGGCATCCTCCAGAGCGCCTCGTTTGAATGCAGCAACCCGCGGTGCTGTTTGCAAGGGGGACAGGTGATCCGCGTCAGACCAGAGCGCCGTGTGCGCCACGCGCAGACCAGCCTCAAAGAGCCAGCCGGGGGAAAGATCCTCGGTGCTGAGCAATAAGGCTGATGGGCGGTTGGCGTCCCAGGGTTGGAAGGCGGGCGCGGGTAAGCGGGGCGGGTGATCTGGGCCGCGTAGTGGCACCGCCACGGAGGAGAGATCGCGCGGGCGAAAACGTCTTTCGGTGTATTTGGCAATGTTGTCAGGCCGGGCCAGATAGGTTTTGCCCTTTGTCTGTAAGCCCGCGACCCAGCGCCAGCTGAGCGTATTGGAGGCAGGGTCTCCGTCGAGAAGATGGCGGAGGAAGAAATCCGCGCCCAACTCCCAGGGCAGGCGGAGTGTGAAAATCCAGATCGAGGCGAACCACATGCGCGCGTGGTTGTGCAGGTAGCCCGTATCCACAAGCTCATGGGCCCAGTGATCAAAGGCATCGATCCCTGTCTCGCCCGTGCAGGCTGATTCCCATTCTCTCCGCAGCCCGCCTTGTGTCGCTACATCATCCAGTCGGGCTTTGAGATCGGCCCGATATCCGTGCCAGATCGAGGGTCGCATCTGAAGCCACCCTTTCCAGTAGGTGCGCCAGAAGACTTCCTGAACGAATTTTTCGGCCGAGGAGAGCGCGTGTTTGCCAAGCACTGCGTCCAGAACCTCTTCCTCCGTCATCAACCTGTGACGCAGGTAGGGCGACAGCGTTGACACAGCCGTGTCGTGGCGCCCGGGGCCATAATCGTAGTTTCGCCCGGCGGTGTAGGTCTTTCCCGCCTTTGGCAGGAACTGAGACAGCCGCTCGAGTGCGGCGGTGCGAGAGGGGGCAAATTGGTCCATGGCCGGGAGGTAACGTGGCTTGGTGCGGGATCAAGCATCGTCTTGCGCTTGGTCATACAAAGTGTGGGGCGGGTCACTGGGATCACCCAGAGAGTCTTGCAGAAAGCAAGTCGCCGTTTGACAGGGGGTTGGTCAACGGGACAGCTTTCCAAACACGCGCATCACAGCGGCGGCGTTTGTGAGCAACGCGTGAAATGGCTTCATCAGGCAGGTTTCCAGCACGAGAAGCCCCGAGAACAATTTGTCCCGCAGGTTTATGATGCATGCTTTGAGCGCATTTTGAGCCGCGCGACACAGGTCATTCCGCTTGCTGCCCTTGCAGCCCCCCGGGGCCAACACTAAGACTCTATTAACCCCGTCCGGGCTAAGACCGAAATCACTGACAGATAAGGCAGGCGAGCAATGCGCGATCCCATGGAAACCTACATGAACACCCTCGTGCCGATGGTGGTCGAACAGACCTCCCGCGGCGAGAGAGCCTATGACATCTTCTCGCGCCTACTCAAAGAGCGCATCATTTTCCTCAACGGGCCCGTGCATGATGGCATGTCGAGCCTGATCGTGGCGCAGCTTTTGCACCTTGAGGCGGAAAACCCCTCCAAAGACATCTCGATGTACATCAACTCGCCTGGCGGTGTGGTGACGAGCGGTCTGTCGATCTATGACACGATGCAATACATCAAGCCCAAGGTGTCTACGCTCGTTATAGGCCAGGCGGCCTCCATGGGCTCGCTGTTGTTGACGGCAGGCGAGGCGGGCATGCGCTTCTCGCTGCCCAACAGCCGCATCATGGTGCACCAGCCCTCAGGCGGCTATCAGGGCCAGGCGACGGATATCATGATCCACGCTGAAGAAACTCTGAAACTCAAAAAGCGCCTCAACGAGATCTACGTCAAACATACCGGCAACAAGCTCAAGGACGTGGAAGCCGCGCTGGAGCGCGACAATTTCATGGATCCCGAAGAAGCCAAGTCCTGGGGCCTGATCGACGAGATCGTTGAAAATCGCGCCAAAGGCGACGACGAAAATTAAACGTGAGCGGGCCGCGTCCATTTTGCGATTGTGGACCCCGGCCCGCTCGCCTAAGCTTGAGAAATCCCCCCCACGGCCTTAGGGGCGTCGTGGGGAGCAAGCGACCTGATGCGCCCCTGAAAGGTACGTGATGGCTAGCAATTCCAGCGGCGACAGCAAAAACACTCTGTACTGCAGCTTCTGCGGCAAGAGTCAGCACGAGGTGCGCAAGCTGATCGCCGGGCCGACGGTGTTTATCTGTGATGAATGTGTCGAGCTGTGCATGGACATTATCCGCGAAGAGACGAAAGGCGCAGGCCTCAAGAGCTCTGACGGTGTTCCCACGCCCAAGGAAATTTGTGGCGTGCTGGATGATTATGTGATCGGGCAGGCCGTCGCGAAGCGGGTGCTCTCCGTTGCGGTGCACAACCATTACAAACGTCTGAACAATTCCGGCAAGACCGGCGAGATTGAACTTCAGAAGTCCAATATCCTGCTGATCGGGCCCACGGGCTGCGGCAAGACTTTGCTTGCGCAAACGCTGGCGCGGATCCTCGATGTGCCGTTTACTATGGCGGATGCGACCACGCTGACCGAGGCCGGCTATGTCGGTGAAGACGTGGAGAATATCATTCTGAAGCTGCTGCAGGCCTCGGAATACAATGTCGAGCGGGCACAGCGCGGCATCGTCTATATCGACGAGGTCGACAAGATTACCCGCAAGTCTGAAAACCCCTCCATCACCCGCGACGTGTCGGGCGAGGGCGTGCAACAGGCTTTGCTGAAGCTCATGGAAGGCACCGTCGCCTCTGTACCGCCGCAGGGCGGGCGCAAGCATCCGCAGCAGGAGTTTCTGCAAGTCGATACGACCAACATCCTCTTTATCTGCGGTGGAGCCTTCGCGGGGCTTGATCGGATCATCGCGCAACGCGGCAAAGGCTCGGCCATGGGCTTTGGTGCGGATGTGCGTGACGAAGATGCGCGCGGCATTGGTGAGATTTTCACGGATCTGGAGCCGGAAGACCTGCTGAAATTCGGTTTGATTCCAGAATTCGTGGGGCGTTTGCCCGTTCTGGCGACGCTGGAAGACCTCGACGAAGACGCCCTTGTCACGATCCTGACGCAGCCCAAAAACGCATTGATCAAGCAATATCAGCGTCTGTTTGAGCTTGAGGACACCAAGCTCAGCTTCACGGATGAGGCGCTCTCCGCCATTGCCAAACGCGCCATCGAACGCAAGACAGGCGCACGCGGGTTGCGGTCAATCCTTGAAGATATCCTGCTCGATACGATGTTTGATCTTCCAGGCATGGATACCGTCGATGAGGTTGTCGTGAACGAGGAAGCCGTGACGACCGAGGCGCAGCCATTGATGATCCATGGCGATGCAAAAAAGCCTGAAGAAGTGTCTGCCTGACGGTGTCAGCGACAATCAGCTACGGCATGAAAGTGGGGCAGCTTGCCCCATTTCGTCGTTTAACGGCCTTTTGCTTTTATCGAAACGCGACCCAGGCCTTTGGCCCGGCGTGAAATTCCCGATTTACCCTATGAAGGACAGATCATGACAATTCAGCGTATTTCTTCCGGCGGCGAGTTCGAGGCCAAGGTTGGCTATTGCCGGGCCGTAGTGGCAGGCGGCTTTGTCCACATCGCAGGCACGGTCGGGCAGGGCGATACCGTCGTTGAGCAATGCCGCAGCGCGCTCTCCATTATTGGCGATGCCCTCGCCAAGGCGGGCAGTTCCTGGGAAAATGTTGTGCGCGTGACCTACTACTTGCCTGATCGCCATGAGTTCGCACCCTGCTTTCCCATCCTTGCTGAGACCTTTGGCGACCATCCGCCCGCCGCGACCATGATCGAATGCGGCCTGATCGATCCGAAATACCGCATCGAAATTGAAATCACCGCGCTGGCAGGCGGCTGAGTCAAATCTTCAGAGCATCTTTACGCCCGTCTGCCAGCCTGCGCGCTGGTGTCACTGGACCTTTGCGCCGCGATACGGCATATCGAGAGTAAGAGATCAGGAGGCCTCCATGGGTATTCTCAACACAGTTCTGCGCGCGGTAACCTGGTGGAATGGCTCCACGTTGGGGACTCAGCTCTACACCTGGCGCAAGGGCGAAAAAGTGGGCGAGGATGAACAGGGCAACATGTTCTATCAGTCGCGCGACGGGAAACGCCGTTGGGTGATCTACAACGGGGAAGCCGAGGCAAGCCGGATCGGCGCAGCCTGGCATGGCTGGTTGCACCACACGTATCAGGACGCACCAACAGATGCGCCACTGCCGCGCAAGTCGTGGGAGAAGCCGCATCTGGAGAATGTGACGGGCACGGCGCTCGCCTATGCTCCGGCAGGTTCGCTGCGCCGCAAGGATCCTGAGCCGCGTGCGGATTACGAGGCCTGGAGCCCCGAATAACGGACCCGCACAAGCGGACCTGACCAGACAACCGGAGCGTGGGGCGCGATGTCTGAAAATACAACAGAAGTTCTGGTGGGCGGCGCTGTCCTCGCGGCAGCGGTGGCCTTTGTGATCTATGCAGGTCAGGCGACAGGTCTTGGCCAGAGCTCCACAGGTTATGAACTCAGCGCGTCCTTCCGCTCTCTGGAGGGGGTGCAGGTTGGCACGGATGTGCGTTTGGCAGGCGTGAAAATCGGTACCGTAACGGAAGTGACGCTGAACCCGGAAACCTACCGCGCTGATACATCCTTCTCAATCCGCGATGCGGTTGAAATCCCGGACGACAGCGCGATTGTGATCTCCTCTGAAGGCTTGCTCGGCGGTAATTTCGTGGAAGTTCTCCCCGGTGGATCACCCTTCTATTTCGAGGGGGGCGACGAAATCATCGATACACAAGGGGCCGTCTCGCTCATTTCGCTTCTGCTGAAATTCGTCGCTGGCGGAGGGGACGAATGAGGCTCTGCGCTCTGATCTGTGCCGGTTTGCTGGCAACAGCGGCGGCGGCGCAGACACCCACGACCAAAGGCACAGGTGCGGTGCTGCGCACGCTGGACAAGGTGTCTGGCAAGGTGACGGATCTGACGGTCCCCAATGGGGGCGCGACGCAGGTCGGCAGATTGACCGTGGCGCTTGGCGAGTGCCGCTATCCGCCCGGCAATTTGCAAGGCGAGGCATACGCCTGGATCGACGTGTTGGAGCCGGATCGCAACCGCGTGTTTTCAGGGTGGATGATCGCCTCCAGCCCTGCGCTCAACGCGATGGACCACCCGCGTTACGATGTCTGGGTTCTGCGCTGTAGCAATTCCTGAGCATCGATCAGGGGCGGGCCTGCAAAGTCCGCGTCCATGTCCAGCGCAGCTTGCAGCGCCCTGTGATAGGCGCCCCGCGGAATTTCAATCGCCCCCAACGAAGACAGATGCGGCGTGATGAATTGCGTGTCGAAAAGCGTGAAGCCACCTTGCCGCAAACGATCCACCAGATAGGCCAAGGCAATTTTGGAGCCATCGACAGCCCGAGAGAACATGCTCTCCCCACAAAACGCCGCGCCAAGGGCCAGGCCGTAAACCCCGCCGATCAACTGCCCGCGTGACCAGACCTCCAGCGAATGCGCTTTGCCGAGGTAATGCAACTCCACAAACAGGCGTTTGATCTCAGTGTTGATCCACGTTTCGTCCCTGTCCGCGCACGCCTCCAGAACACCGATGAAATCCGTGTTGATGGTTACGTCATGGGGAAGGCTGCGCAGGCGTTTGACCAGAGAGCGCGACATGTGAAACCCATCAAGCGGCAGGATGCCGCGTTTGCGCGGATCGACCCAGAAGACAGACGGATCGTCCCTGTGCTCCGCCATTGGAAAAATGCCGGATCGATAGGCGTGCAAAACAAGATCGGGCGTCAGGCGCGCCTCGTCATCCCACTCATTCATGCGGGCATGGTGAAGATGTGCAGCGCAATTGCCAAGTCAGCTTTCGAATTCCCGTTCAAGCCAGCGCTCAAGCCAGTGAATGTTGTACTCACCGGTGTGAATATCCTTCTCCGCCATCAGCGCGTGAAAGAGCGGGACAGTCGTCTCGACACCATCCACGATCAACTCACCCAACGAGCGATGCAGGCGCGCCAAGGCCTCACGGCGATCGCGGCCATGGACGATGAGTTTACCAATCAAACTGTCGTAATAGGGCGGGATCGAATACCCCTGATAGAGCGCGCTATCCATGCGGACGCCAAGACCGCCCGGCGCGTGGTAGGCCGTGATCTTGCCGGGGTGCGGCGCAAAGCCGGGGAAGGTTTCGGCGTTGATGCGCACTTCGATGGCATGGCCGTTGATCTCCAGATCGTCCTGAGCAAAGGACATGGGCAGACCAGAGGCCACACGAATTTGCTCGCGCACGAGGTCGACCCCAAAAATGGCCTCCGTCACGGGATGCTCGACCTGCAGGCGCGTGTTCATCTCGATGAAATAAAACTGCCCGTCCTCGTAGAGAAATTCGATCGTGCCCGCGCCGATGTAGTTGATCCGCGCGACGGCATCCGCACAGACGCGGCCGATCTCGGCGCGTTCCTCCGCGCTGATGGCCGGGCCCGGCGCTTCTTCGAAGACTTTCTGGTGACGCCGTTGCAAGGAGCAATCCCGCTCGCCCAGATGCACGGCATTGCCTTTGCCATCGCCAAAAACCTGGATCTCGATATGGCGCGGGCGCTGGAGGTATTTCTCGATATAGACTTCGTCATTGCCGAAGGCGGCCTTGCCCTCGGCCCGCGCGGTCATGAAGGCGCTTTCCATATCAGCGGCCGTCTGCGCGACCTTCATGCCACGCCCGCCGCCGCCGGCGGTCGCCTTGATAATGACCGGATAGCCCATCTCCTCGCCCAGCTTTTGCGCGGTCGCGAGATCAGGCACACCGCCCTCGGAGCCGGGCACACAGGGCACGCCGAGATCGATCATGGTTTCTTTGGCGGTGATCTTGTCGCCCATGATGCGGATATGTTCCGCAGTGGGGCCGATGAAGGTCAGCCCGTGATCTTCGATCACCTGCACAAAGCCCGCATTCTCAGACAGAAAGCCATAGCCCGGATGGATGGCCTGCGCCCCGGTGACTTCGCAGGCCGCGATGATGGCAGGAATGGAGAGGTAGCTCTCCGAGGAAGGCGGTGGGCCAATGCAGATCGACTCGTCGGCCATGCGCACATGCATGGCATCGGCATCCGCCGTGGAGTGCACGGCGACAGAGGCAATGCCCATTTCGCGACAGGCCCGGATCACACGCAGGGCGATCTCGCCCCGGTTGGCGATGAGGATTTTGTCAAACATGGCCCGGCCCCCTTACTCGAGGATCACGAGGGGGGAGCCAAATTCCACAGCCGCGCCATCCTCGACGAGGATCCGAGCGACCTTGCCCGCGCGCGGGGCAGGGATGTGGTTCATGGTTTTCATGGCTTCCACGATGAGCAGCGTTTGCCCTTCGCTGACCTGATCGCCAACTGAAATGAAGGAAGGCGCGCCGGGTTCAGGCTGCATGTAGACCGTGCCGACCATGGGCGAGCTTACGGCGCCCGGGTGATCGGCGGGATCATTGCTGGCCTCAGGTGCGGCAGCGGTGGGCGCTGCGGCAACGGGTGCGGCAGCGGCAGGGGCCGCAACGGCAGCCACGGGCGCGGGAGCCACCATCTGCTGGCGGCTGACGCGGACGTTGAGCGCGTTGTCCTCGCCGTATTCCCGTTTGACCTGCAATTCCGTCAGATCATTCTCGCGCAAAAGGCGGGCCAATTCAGAGATAAAAGCCACATCTGCATCATGCGATTTTTCGGTCATCGATCCTCGGTCCTTTCCCCTGCGTCGTGTTGGGCGCTTATACGCACCCAATACGCCTGAGGGAAAGGGGGAAGACAAGGCTGATCGTGTCAACGACCAGCCTGCTGCGCCAGATTTCCGGACAACTCAACCTCATGCGCCGAAAGTACGGCTCACGAGGCGGCGCGTGGCAGTTGAGGTTCTGTGGCCTCTGTCGCCGCCGGAGGCGTTTGTGGCGCCTCACCCGTGTCACCCGGGGCCGGGGCCGCAAAGGGCGGGTCAGCAGGGATCATACGCTCCGCGGCGGGCATCTGAGGCATGGGGCCGTCTGGTCGCTCAGACTCTTGAGCTGCGTCAGTGGTCTCGACCTTGCTCACGCCCTCATCCTCCCGGATCGGTTCCGCATCAGGGTCCTTGGGAGGCGACAGGATATCCTTGAGCGCCTCGGCCTGCTCTTCAAGCATCTCGTTGATCTTGAGTTGCAGGATGGTCGGCGGTGTGGTCTTGGGTTCTGCATCATTGGGCGTATTGCGCCGTTGTTGCTGGCGTTCCTGAGGTAGGTTTTGAGTACCCGTGTTGGGGCTGCCCGCGCTTTTGGAAACGGAGGCAATACGGAAGTCGCTTGACCGGGCCGTGTCGGTTTGCGGCAGGCCCAGCGGATGGCCCGATGTCAACGGGGCAATCGCGGAAGGCGGTCCTATAAGTGTCATTGTCTGGCTCCGACGGATGAAACGAAGCCCCCACCGCTGTTAAGAATATCCTCAAACAAATGAACGCCACCTTAACAGGCGGCGTTCAAAGCGATGTTTTCAGCGGAAATCCGCGAAGATTTTAAGGATCTGGTAAGGCGTCGGCCGCATCAGATCGCCAGATATTCCTCACGCAATTCCTTGTTGTCGAGCACTTCGGCGGCGGTGCCGTCAAAGACGATGCCGCCTGTGTCGAGGATCACGGCGCGGTCGGCCAGTTCCAGGGCACGGACCGCATTTTGCTCCACGATCACGGTCGTCATGCCCTGTTCCTTGATGTGGATGAGGGTCTTTTCGATCTCGTCCACAATCACCGGGGCCAGGCCCTCGTAGGGCTCATCCAGCAACAAGACCTTGATGTCCCGCGCCAGCGCGCGGGCGATGGAGAGCATCTGCTGCTCGCCGCCCGACAGTGTCACACCCTCTTGCTTGCGACGCTCGCCCAGACGCGGGAAGAGGTCGTAGATCCGCTCGATGGACCAGCCGATGGGCGGGGCAATCTGCGCCAGTTGCAGGTTTTCCTCGACCGTCAGGCCGGGGATGATCCGCCGATCTTCCGGCACTAGGCCCAAGCCAACGGAAGCCGCCTCATAAGAAGTCATCTTGTGCAGCGGCTTGTGATCCAGCCAGATCTCGCCGTGACGCACTTCGGGATCATCGAGGCGGGCAATCGAGCGCAAGGTCGTGGTCTTGCCCGCGCCGTTGCGGCCCAGAAGGGCGAGGATCTCACCTTCATGCACGTTGAAGGAAATGCCCTGCACGATATAGCTCTCGCCATAATAGGCGTGCATGTCCCAGACCGAGAGAAAGGCCGGGGCGGTGGTCGCCATATTGGCGTTTTTGCTGAAATCGGGTTTGACGTTCATGGGTCGAGACCTCCCTTAGGCCGACTCGCCGAGATACGCTTCGCGCACCTTGGGGTTGCCCTTGATGTTTTCCGGCGCGTCTTCGACGAGCGGCGTTCCTTGCGCAAGCACCGTGATCCGATCCGCGAGCGAGAAGACAACATGCATGTCGTGTTCGATAATCGCGATGGTGATATCACGCTGCTCCTTGATCTCCTTGAGAAGATCGATCGTGTTGTTCGTATCCGCGCGGGCCATGCCCGCTGTCGGCTCATCCAGCAGCAGCAGGCGCGGATCCTGGCTCAGACACATGCCGATCTCCAGCCGTCGCTTGTCGCCGCGCGACATGGAGGCTGCATGCATGTGGCGCTTGTCGGCCATGTTCATGTCTTCCAGCATCTGCTCGGCTTTCTCCATCACATCGGTGTTGGAGGGCACGGAGCCAATGGCATTGAGCTCAAAATCCCCGTCGCGCTTGGCGAAGATCGGGATCAGCATGTTTTCCAACACCGACAGATCGCCGAAGATCTCGGGGGTCTGAAAGACGCGTGAGATGCCCATCTGGTTGATCTGGTGTGGCTGGCGTCCCAGAACCGATTGCCCGTCGAACATGACCGAGCCTGTGTCGGGGATGAGCTTGCCCACAAAGCAATTGAGCAGCGTGGATTTGCCCGCCCCGTTGGGGCCGATGATCGCGTGACATGTGTTCTCCTTGACGGAGAGGTTCACATCCGAGAGCGCCTGCAGGCCGCCGAAGCGTTTGCCGATGTCTTTGACTTCAAGAATTCCCATCGTTCTCGCTCCTTATTCTGCTGGTGTCTTGGCAGCGTCAGACGGTTTTTCAGCCGCCTTCTTGCCTTTGAACATGGCGCGGATGCGTTGGCCGCCTTCCACAAGCCCACCGGGCAGGAAGATCACGACAAGCATGAAGATAATGCCCAGCGTCAAGTGCCAGCCCTTGCCGATGAAGGGATAGATCATCGTGACCACGAGGTCCTCGAGCCCGTCGGGCAGGAAGGCAAACCAGCTGTGCAGGATGTCGGAGTTGATCTTGGAAAGGATGTTTTCCATGTATTTGATCGCGCCGGCGCCCAGCACTGGGCCGATGAGCGTCCCGACACCGCCGAGGATGGTCATGAGCACCACCTCACCAGAAGCCGTCCAGAACATCCGCTCAGGACCAGCCAGCGGATCCATCGCCACCATCAGGCCACCGGCCAGACCGGCATACATGCCCGAGATCACAAACGCGGCCAATGTGTAGGGGCGGGGGTTGAGGCCCGTATAGGTCAGCCGCTGCTGGTTGGATTTGACCGCCCGGAGCATCATCCCGAAGGGTGAGCGGAAGATGCGGATCGACAGGTAGAACGCGATCAGCATGATGAAGGCGCAGAAGTAATAGCCTGCGGAGAAGGTAAAGACCCAATCGCCCACGTTCAGATCCGTCGCGCTGCGCATTTCCATGCCAAAGAGCGAGGGCACCGGAATGTTGCCTTCCGCGGTGGCTTGAGCGCCCATGATGCGCGGGTCATCCAGCGTCAGCTGAAGGCCCGTCTCACCCCCTGTCAGGCCCTTTTGCAACAGGCCCTGTTGGTCAGGTCCGTCCATATCCGTGGCGAGCACGGAATAGGCCAGCGAGTAGGACATCATGGCAAAGGCGAGCGTCAGGATCGAGAAGTAGATGCCTGAGCGCCTGAGGCTCACATAGCCGATCACGACGGCAAAGAGGCCGGACATGACAATCGAGAGCGCCAGTGCGGGAAGGACGTTCATACCCAGAAGTTTGAACATCCACATCGCCGCATAGGAGCCCACGCCCAGGAAGGCCGCGTGGCCAAAGGAGAGGTATCCGGTCAGGCCGAACAGGATGTTGAACCCGATGGCGAAGATCCCGAAGATTACGAAACGCTGCATCAAGTCGGGATAGCCCGCATTGAATTGCGCCATGGCAGAGCCTTCGGGGAAGGGGTTGAGGATGAAGGGAGCGGCCATCGTGAGTACGAAGACCAGCAGGAGAATGCGGGTGTCTTTGGCGTCCAGTCCGAACATCGATTAGTCCTCCATTACGCCTTTGCGGCCCATCAGCCCCCGCGGACGGGTCAGCAGGATGAGGATGGCTACAAGATAGATGATGATTTGGTTCAGACCGGGCACGATCTCGAGCACTTCACGCATGGATGCGAAGCTCTCCAGAATGCCCAACAGGAACCCCGCGAGGATCGCGCCGGGCAGCGAGCCCATGCCGCCCACAACGACCACGACGAAGCTCAGGACAAGAAAGTCCATGCCCATGTGGTAATTTGGCGAGGTAATCGGCGCATACATCACGCCCGCAAGCCCCGCCACAGCAGCCGCGACACCGAACATGATGGTGAAGCGCTTGTCGATATTGATCCCCAAAAGGCCCACCGTCTCGCGGTCAGCCATGCCGGCGCGGACAACCATGCCGAAGGTTGTGAATTGCAGGAAGGCAAAGACCCCCCCGATGATGAGAGCGGCAAACATGAAGTAGACGATGCGCCAGTAGGGGTAGATGATCTGCCCGGCTTCCATGCCGATCAGCGCGCCAAAGTCGAATGAGCCGATGAAGGCCTCAGGCGCAGGCGTCGGAATCGGGTTGGCGCCGTAGAAATACTTGATGATCTCCTGCAGGACGATCGCCAGGCCAAAGGTCACGAGGATCTGGTCCGAGTGGGGGCGTTTGTAGAAGTGCTTGATCAGCCCGCGCTCCATGATCCAGCCGATGCCAATCATGATCGGGATCGAGAACAAGATCGCCAGAGGGACTGACCAGTCGATGATCGCAGCCCCCGTCGCCTCGCCGAATATATCGTAGACATAGGGCACATCGACCTTGAGCGGATTGCCCAGAAAGTCTTTTTGCGTATCGTCAACGAACGTGTAGCTCCACGTCAGGATACGGCTCAGCGTGACCGCGCAAAAGGCGCCGATCATGAACAGCGCACCATGCGCAAAGTTCACAACGCCCAATGTCCCGAAGATCAGCGTCAGGCCAAGCGCGATGAGCGCATAAGCCGAGCCTTTGTCGAGACCATTCAGAATCTGCAGGATAATGGCTTCCATGATGCCACCTTTGGAAAAATGGGCCAGCGGCGCAGCAAAGGCGCAACGCGGCTCAGGACTGTGGGGGGGAGAGGTGTAGGGCGGGAGATCCCGCCCTACGCGCGTAACTTATGCGCCGGGGTTACAGGCACCCAGATCGCCACCGAAGATGGAGGCGTCATATGTCACCTGCTCAACAGGCGTCACTTCAACGATCTCGAGAAGGTCGAACTCGGATGTCGGGTTCTCTTTACCCTTCACGACGAGCACGTCCTTGAAGCACTGGTGGTCTTCGCCGCGATAGAGCGTTGGGCCGTTGCCCATGCCGTCGAATTGGAAGTCCTTGAGCGCTTCGCCAACCGCACAGGGGTTGAACGAGCCGGCACGTTCCACGGCATCGGCATAGAGCAGGGCCTGCACGTAGCACGTGTGCGCGGCCTGCGACGGCGGGAAGCCGTACTTGGTGCCGAAGGATTTCACGAAGGCCTTGGAGCCCTCATCCTGCAGCGACCAGTGCCAGTTCGTGGAGCCGAAGATGCCCTTCACGTTGGCACCCGCACCCTTCGCCATCAGGCGGGAGTAGAGCGGAACAACGATCTCGAAGTTCTTGCCATTGGCGACACGGTCGCGCAGGCCGAATTGAACGGCGTTGGTCAGCGAGTTGACCATGTTGCCGCCGTAGTGGTTGAGCACAAGCACGTCCGCATCCGATTGCAGAACCGGCGCGATGTAGGACGAGAAGTCCGTTTGCGTCAGCGGCGTCAGAACTGTGCCGACAGTTTCCCAGCCCATGGCTTCTGTGGAGGTCCGCACGGCTTCTTCTGTGGTGTAACCCCAGTTGTAATCCGCTGTCAGGTGGTAGGCCTTGCGGTCCTTGCCGTAGTTGTTGGCCAGCACCGGCGCCAGCGCGGCACCTGTCATGTAGGAGTTGAAGAAGTGACGGAAACCGTTGGCCTTCTTGTCCTTGCCTGTGGTGTCGTTGGAGTGGGTCAGACCCGCCATGAAGATGACGCCAGCCTCTTGGCAGAGCGCTTGCACAGCAACAGCCACGCCGGAGGACGAGCCGCCCGTGATCATCACGGCGCCGTCTTTTTCGATCATGGATTTCGCCGAGGCGCGCGCCGCATCCGATTTCGTCTGCGTGTCGCCTGTGACGTATTCGACTTTTTTGCCGAGGATACCGTTCCCCTGGAGCGCCTTGGACGAGAATGTGTTCATCATCCCGCCATCGCCACCACCGTTGAGGTGCTCGACCGCGAGCTCATAGGCGCGCAGCTCGTCCGCACCTTCGTCCGCGTAAGCGCCGGTCTGGGGGACGTTGAAGCCCAGCGTGACCGTGCTGCCCTGCGGCGCATTGGTGAAGCCGGAATGGCCTGCCGCGGACAGATATGTCGGCACTGCAAGACCTGCGCCGGCAACAGCGCCCGTCTTGAGCACACCACGGCGGGTGAAGTTGGATTTTGTCATGGATTACCTCCCGAAAGTGAAACGTGATAGCGGTCTCCTCAAACCGGCTATGCACTGCACGCAATGGTGCAGGTCAATTATCGGAGGATATGAAAAGCATTCAACAAACGCCTTGATTTGCTCACTTATTTTGTAAACAAATAGACAGTGCATTTGTGGCATTTGTAAAAAAGTTCTCGCCGCAATGCGGCATCGCCTTGAATGAGCAAAGGATTAACGCTTGGGGCGCGACATTCTGACAGGCACGCGTATTCGCGAACGGCGCACGGCGCGCGACATGAAGCAATCCGATTTGGCGGAGCGGGCCGGTATTTCTGCCTCCTACCTCAATCTGATCGAGCACAACCGCCGCAGAATCGGCGGCAAACTTTTGCTCTCCATTGCGCGCGTGCTGGATGTCGAGCCTGCCCTGCTCACCGAAGGCGCTGAAAGCTCGCTGATTGCCGCTCTGCGTGAGGCGGCGGCGCGCATGCCTGATCTCGAGATCGAGTTGGACCGGATTGACGAATTTGCGGGCCGCTTCCCCGGCTGGGCTGCCGTTGTGGCGGGGTTGCAGGGGCAACTTTTGTCACTGGAGCAAACCGTTGAGAGCCTGAATGACCGGCTCACCCATGATCCGCATCTGGCAACCTCGCTGCACGAGATGCTCTCGATGGTCACGGCGATCCGCTCCACCGCCGGGATCCTCGCGGAATCGCCGGACATTGAGGCAGAGTGGCGCGCCCGGTTTCATCGAAATATCAACGAGGATGCCGCGCGGCTGGCTGATAGTTCGACCTCTCTTGTCCGCTATCTGGAGGCCGATGACACGCTGGCCGCCCCGGGCACGCCGCAAGAAGAGGTGGAGAGCTTCCTGTCTGCTCAGGGCTATCATTTGGCTGCTTTGGAAGAGCGCGCCGGGACCGCAAGGCCTGATGCCGAGCCCGCTGTGGCTGAGGCGGTGTTTGACGACATCATCGCCAACTCTGCCCTTCTGGTCTCCCAATCCGCGCAAGACATGGCGCGCGCGCAGATGCGGCGGTACGACCTCATGGCGCAGAGCCTGCCTCTGACCCCGGTGCTCGAGCATATCGCGGCACATGGAGGCGATGTCATCGCGCTGGCCCGAGCCTTCAACACCTCGTTGTCCCATGCCATGCTGCGGCTGGCCACGCTTCCCGCGGCCAGCAAGGCCGAGCAGGTGGGGCTGGTGATTTCAGATGCCTCGGGCACCTTGCTCTTCCGGCGTCCGACCGATCATTTCCCGCTGCCCCGCTTTGGCGCGGCCTGTCCGCTGTGGCCGCTTTTTGCAGCCCTCTCTCGTCCGGCGCAGCCGATTTTTCTCAACGTGGAGCAATCGGCGCGCGAGGCCCGCGGCTTCGAGACGATCTCCATCGCCGAACCTGTGGACATGGGGCCCATGCCCCGGTTTGAAGCCGCCATGCTGATCCGCCCGATCGCGTCTGAGAAAGCGCAGGATCTCAGGCCCATCGGCGTCTCGTGCCGGATCTGTGCCCGTGGCGCCTGCGCGGCGCGGCGCGAGCCGTCGATTCTCGCGGCAACCTTTTGACAAAGGACAGGCTTTTGCCGATAACGTAGGCAGGGCCAAGAGCAAACCAGCCGGGCCGGGAGGGACGACATGGCGAAGCGCGTTCTCGTCGTCGAAGACGAGCCGAATATCATTGAAGCCGTCAGCTTCTTCCTGTCGCGCGATGGTTGGGAAGTTTTCACCCATTCCAACGGTCATGACGCGCTCGATGCGGTGACACATCGCAACCCTGATCTGCTGATCCTCGATCTGATGCTGCCGGGGCGCTCCGGTGTCGAGATCCTGCGCGATCTGCGCTCTGATGCGCGCTGGGAAAACCTGCCTGTCCTGATGCTGACCGCGCGGGGTCATTCCCGTGACCGGGCGGAAGCGGAGGCGGCCGGGGCCAGCAAATTCATGACCAAACCGTTTTCCAACGCCGAAATTCTGGAGGCGGTGCGCGAGCTTGCCGCGCCATGAGCACCTTGCCCAACCGTTTTTTGCATCGCGCCAATTACCGACGTCGCCGGATGGGCGATGCTGCGCGGCTGATGCCTCTGGCCGGGTTGATCCTGTTGCTCATTCCTCTGCTTTTGACGCTGAACGGGGGCGATGGCGCCGCGGAGGCCGCGCCGCGCACCTCTCGCGTCGGGCTCTATATCTTCGGCGTCTGGGGGCTCTTGGTTGCGATCACCTTCGGCCTGTCCCGCGGGTTGCGGGAGACGCGCCTGTCTGACACGCGGCCACCGCTTCGACCCAGTGCGGAGCGAGATAGCGAGACCGACAGGTGAGTGCGCTCAACCTTCTGGTGCTGGCCTGCATGGCCTATGCGCTTTTCCTGTTCGGCGTGGCCTTTGCCGCAGAACGTGCCGCCCGGCGGGGTCAGCAACGCTGGATGCGTTCTTCGTTTATCTACACGCTCTCGCTCTCGATCTACTGCACCGCCTGGACCTTTTATGGCGCCGTGGGATACGCGGCGCGGTCCGGCCTCGAATATCTCACGATTTACCTCGGCCCGACGCTTGTCATGGTCGGCTGGTGGTGGACCTTGCGCAAACTGGTGCGCATCGGGCGCACGCAGCGCATCACCTCCATTGCCGATCTGATCTCTGCGCGTTTTGGAAAGTCCAACATTCTCGCGGTAGGGGTCACGATCCTCGCCGTGGTCGGCACAACGCCGTATATCGCGCTGCAATTGCAGTCGGTGACCTTGTCCTTTGAGGCCTTTACGCTCGCGCAAGATGCGCAAAGCGGACGCGCCTCTGCCTTTTGGGTCGCCTGCGGTCTGGCCGTCTTCACGATCCTGTTCGGCACACGCAATCTCGATGTGAATGAGCGCCACCACGGTGTCGTCATCGCGATTGCGCTGGAGGCCGTGGTCAAACTGTTGGCGCTTCTGGCCGTTGGTGCGTTCGTGGTTTGGGGGCTGTCTCACGGGGTGGGGCATGTGCTGGAGCGCATCGATGCCTCGCGACTCGCAACATGGGAGGTCGAAGGGGGGCGCTGGTCTGCGCTGATTTTCCTGTCTGCAGCTGCGTTTATCTGCCTGCCGCGCATGTTTCAGGTCATGGTCGTCGAGAATGCCGATGAGCAGCATCTGCGCACGGCTTCCTGGGCCTTTCCCGCCTACCTTCTGCTGATCTCGCTCTTTGTCGTGCCCATCGCGGTGGTCGGGCTCGACATCATGCCGGACGGGGCCAACCCCGATCTCTTCGTCCTCACGCTCCCCCTCAGCCAGGGACAGGACGGTCTGGCGATCTTGTCCTTTCTGGGAGGGTTTTCGTCTGCCACATCCATGGTCATCGTTGCCTCGCTCGCACTCTCTACCATGGTGTCCAACCACATCGTCATGCCCATCTGGCTACGCGCCACGGGCTCGGGCCCGTCGGTCTCAGGAGATGTGCGCGATGTCGTGCTGATGGCGCGGCGCTTCTCTGTCGCGGCGGTGGTGATGCTGGGTTATCTCTACTACGCGCTCTCCGAAGGCGGCACGGCGCTGGCGGCGATCGGGCTGGTCTCCTTTGCCGGGATCGCGCAGGTCTTGCCCGTTCTCATTGGCGGCCTCTTCTGGCGCGCCGCCAACCGCAATGGCGCATTTCTGGGCCTGACGGTGGGGTTCGCGATCTGGGGCTACACGTTCTTTCTGCCAAGCCTGGGAACCGATCTGGTCTTTTCCGCCAAGATGATGGCCGAGGGGCCATTTGGCATCGCGATGCTGCGCCCGCAGGCGCTCTTCGGGATCACCGGGCTGGATCCACTGGTGCATGCGGTCATGTGGTCGATGTTGCTGAATACGGCGGCCTTCGTTCTGGGCTCGCTTGTGACGATCCCGACGCCGCTGGAGCGGCTGCAAGGCGCACAATTCGTCAATGTGTTCGAGCATTCGGCAGGCCCCCGGCCTTGGTCCGCAGGGACTGCGCAAAGCGAGGATCTGATGATCATGGCGCAGCGTATTCTGGGGCCCAATGAGGCCATTCAGCTCTTTCGCGATGAAGCCGCCGCACAAAGCGGCAGGCCCGCCGCGCCCGGCGCGCTGCCTGAGCCCACGCCCGAGTTTCTCGATCGTTTGGAACGGGAATTGTCCGGCTCTGTGGGCGCGGCCACCGCCCATGCGATGATCGGCCAGATCGTCGGCGGCTCGGCCATTTCGGTTGGCGATTTGATGGCTGTGGCCGATGAAACGGCGCAAATTATCGAGTATTCTGATCGTTTGGCGGCACAATCGCAGGAACTTGAGGCTACGGCCGCCGAACTGCGTCGCGCAAACTCCAAGTTGACGAAGTTGTCGGTGCAAAAAGATGCCTTCCTGAGCCAGATCAGCCACGAATTGCGCACGCCGATGACCTCAATTCGCGCCTTTGCCGAGATCTTGCGCGATGGCGGTGAACTGGGGGTCGAGGCCACGGCGAAATATGCCTCCATCATTCACGACGAATCCATCCGGCTCACACGGCTGCTCGATGATCTGCTGGATCTCAGCGTGCTGGAGAATGGTCAGGTCAATCTCAATATCCGCGACGGTCTTTTGTCGGAGGCGATCACCCAGGCCGTGACCACCGCTGCAGCCGGTGAGGACGGGCGGGGCATTATCGTGCACCGCGATGAAGCCTCCGAAGCCATTGGATTGCGCACGGATTTCGACCGGCTCGGGCAGGTCTTTATCAATCTGGTGACCAATGCGCGCAAATATTGTGATGCCGAGACGCCAGAGCTCACAATCAAGGTTAAAGACACCGCCCAAGGGCTCACCCTCGACTTCATTGACAATGGTGGCGGCATTGCGCCCGAGGCGCACGATCTGATTTTCGAGAAGTTCGCCCGCATGAATACGCAACGCGCAGGCGGGGCCGGTCTGGGTCTTTCGATCTGCAAGCAGATCATGATGCGTCTGGGCGGTGAAATCACTTATATTCCCAGCGATGGCGGCGCGCATTTCCGGTTGATCCTGCCGCGTCAGGCGCTGGCGGCGTGAATTCCTGACCGCCATAAAGGGCTTGGTAACCAAATCCTCCGATAACTGCCGGTATCACGTTTCATTGAGGGGATTTTAACGCGCCTATGGGAGAGCCTGCTGAGAAGAATGCGCTGCGCCGGAAAGCCCATGTGGGCCACCGCGCGCGGGAAGCCGAGGGTCTCTCTCCGACGCGGGCGTTGCGTCTGGCGATGGCGCGCGCTGCAGGGGATTTGTGGGAATTGCCGCTGACGGTCAATTCCATCCGCCATGAAATTATCACCTACGAGGACATTCGGGATCGGTTTGCTGATGAGGACATGTTGATGCTCCTTGACGGGCCCGATGGTGCGTTGAGCGCCGCGAGCGCCGATCGAGCCTTGCGGACCTCTGTGACGGAAGTTCAAACCATCGGAAAGGTCACGGATCGTGAGCCACCGGCCCGCGCGGTGACGCCCACGGATGCGGCCTTGTTTGCGCCCTTGATCGATATGATGATGGAGCGTCTTGACCTGACCTTGTCCGGCTCCTCTGGCGATGTGGCCGCCCATGACGATACATCAACGGCGTGGCTGATGGGGTACCGATTTGGCGCGATGGTCGAGAACAGGCGCACGTTGGCTCTGGCGCTGGAGGGGCAGGAGTTTCACTTCCTCATCTTCGACATTGATGTTGCGGCCGGTCTGCGGCGGGGCACTTTGAGCCTGTGCATGCCCGACATCGTTCCCGCGCCCAAGCCTGAACCGGAAGAGAAAAATACAACACCGGGCGCGCATGCGGATTCGCTCGCCCTGGTCAGCGCAAATCTCACGGCCTGCATGCCGCGCATCAAGATGTCGGTGGCCCAGATTACCGCCCTGAAAGATGGGGATACGATCCCGCTGGACACACAAAGCCTCTTTAAAGTGGAGCTGCGCAGCGGCGACGGGCGTGTGTTGGCGCATTGCCGTTTGGGACAGGTCTCTGGTGCGCGCGCTGTGCGTATTCAGGCCCGTGGCGCTCAGCCCGATATGGCCTCTGCCAGAGGGGGAGACGATGAATTCGTCCCTGTTCTGCCCAATGTTATCGAGAAGCTGCAAGAGGGCGGGAACAGCGCCGCGCCCCTTGATGTGCCCGATTTGCCCGATCTTCCGCCACTGGATTTCGACGAGGCCATGGCTGCGACGCCTGAGCCCGCCGATGCCGCGCAACCCGGTGCCAGCCTTGAAGTGGCCAGTCCCGATGATCTGGGGAATGCCAGTTTCGAATAGACAGTTGTGGGTGGCCGTTACCTGAACGTCATTCCCATCAGCGATACGCGCGTAGCTCTATGCTAATCAATGACCAAGGGTTACTGAGAGCTCGCTTGTGCCGACAGGGCCTCCAAAGTCGCCGCCATGCCGCTGAGATCATAGCCCGCCGTGCGCGCAAGCGCCAAAAGCTCAGACGGGCTGCGCGCCCCGGTTTCTGCCTGCCCCAACGCCCAAACGATGGTGCACCTGTTGCCCGAAGCGCAATAGGCCAGGATCGGTCCTTCTGAGGTCTCGACGAGAGTGCGTTGCGCCGCAACGGTCTCACGGTCCAGCGTCATATGGTTGAACGGCAAACGGTGAAACGTCATGCCTTCTGCCTCAACCGCTGCCTGCATGGCGTCCGCATGCAGATCGGCCGGTATTTCCTCGTCCGGCCGGTTGCAAATGATCGTCCGAAACCCGGCGTCGCGCGCGCGGGCCACATCATCGAGACTAATCTGGGGCGAGACGTGATAGGCATCAGCGATATGGCGGGGCGTCATGAAAAACTCCTATTGGGCCATGCGGCGTGCGAGAGGCCCGCGCGTCACGGCATGTGCTGCGATCATGCCACCAACCATGGCCACAAAAAAGAGCCAAACCGGCGCACCGCCCCACAGCAGAACAGCCAAAGCCGGGCCGGGGCAAAGCCCGACCAGCGCCCAGCCCATGCCAAAGGACACCGATCCCAGAGCCAGATGCCCGTCGATTTGCGCGGGCGCAGGCGCGGGGAAAGCGTCTGAGGTCAGCGGTGTGCGGCCACGCGTGAGCCGCCAGGCCAGCACCATGGGAAGGATGGCGCCGCCCAGAACAAAGGCGAGCGTCGGGTCCCAATTGCCAAAGAAATCAAGCCAGCCCTGAACCTTGCGCGTATCTGTCATGCCGGAGACAAGCAGGCCCGTGCCGAAAAGGCCGCCTGCAAGCAGCGCAATCATCAACCGCATCAGATCAATCCCCAGAGATGGCGCGCGGCGTACATCGTCATGAAGCCTGCACCAAGATAGAACAACGTGGCCACAATGCCCCGTACGGACAGCCGTGATATCCCGCACACCCCGTGCCCGGACGTGCAGCCATTGGCGATACGTGTCCCAAACCCCACGAGCAGCCCGGCGGCAATCAGCAGACCCGGCGCCGTGGTCACATGGCTGTCAAACGGGCCCAGCGTTAGTGCCCAGAGGGCTGGCACGCCGATCAGACCTCCCAGAAATGCCCAGCGTTCGCCGCGCCTGTCGGTCCCATCGACGATGCCGCCGAGCAGGCCCGATGCGCCCATGATCCGCCCGTTGCCCAGAAGGTAGATTGCGCCTGCGAGCCCGATCATCAATCCGCCCGCGAGACCATAGATCCAATCCGTTTCGATCATAACTTGTTCACCGGAACTTTCAGAAAGACGTCCCCTTCCGCATCGGGTTCAGGCATGTGACCCGCGCGCATGTTGACCTGAAGCGATGGCACAATCAGCCGGGGCATGCCAAGCGTCGCATCTCTGGCGTCGCGCATCGCGATGAAGTCCTCTGCGGCACGCCCGCCGCCGATATGGACATTGGCCGCCTTCTGCGCGCCGACGGTGCTCTCCCACGCAAAGTCTTCCCGTCCCGGTGCCTTGTAATCATGGCCCACGAAAATCCGGGTTTCATCTGGCAGATCGAGGATTTTCTGGATCGAGTTGTAGAGATCTTTCGAGGATCCCCCCGGAAAATCGCAGCGTGCAGTGCCGAAATCCGGCATGAAGAGCGTATCCCCCACGAAGGCGGCATCCCCGATCACATAGGTCATGCACGCAGGCGTATGCCCAGGCGTGTGCAATACATCGACCCGCATCTGGCCCACGTAAATCTGGTCACCCTCCACAAAGAGCTGATCGAATTGAGAGCCATCGCGCTGAAATGCTGTGCCTTCGTTGAAGACCTTGCCAAAGGTGTCCTGAACCACGGTGATCTGATCGCCGATGCCGATCTTGCCGCCAAGCTGCTCTTGCAGATAGGGCGCGGCGGAGAGGTGATCGGCATGGACATGGGTCTCCAAAATCCACGCAACGCGCAGTTCATTTTCTCGCACATAGGCGATGATCTCATCAGCCGATGCCGTGTCGGTGCGCCCGGAGGCGTAGTCGAAATCCAGAACGGAATCGATGATCGCAGCGGCGCGGCCTTCGGGGTCCTGCACGACATAGCTGACCGTATTCGTGGCTGTATCAAAGAATGCCTTGATCTTGGGGCTGATCGTGTCTGTCATCTTCGTCTCCTGCGCCAGTTGGGCGCAAATATCATGGGCCGCGGCAAACGTTGCAAGATATCTGAATATATTAATTTGGCGCTTTTTTTGGCGGATGCGACATTTTGGGTCGCTATGCAACGACAGGTTGCAAAAAACCTGTTACACTCCCACATCATCAACATGGGTGTGATGTGATCAAGCGGGAGGATCATGGGATGTTACGGGACCACGAAGAACAGCGGATCAACGTATTGCGTGATCGATTGGTGCAAGCATCTGAGTCCGAGCGCGCGGCGCTTTTCGCACGACTGGATCAGGTCTTGATCACGGCATCGCGCGGGGCGACGGCGCGCAGGCAAAAACCGGTCACACCTCTCGCGGATGATGCGATTGAGGACCAGTTCGACAATATGCCCGTCTGACATCTTGCACGCCCGCGTGCCCTGCGCTCTAGTTGCGGTGAAGGGCGAGGGCGATGTCGGACAAAAGACTTTCATTGAGACGTGAGGGGGCGGTCGTCGTCCTCTGTATTTCCAATCCGCCGGTCAATGCGCTGTCGCAGGAGGTGCGGGCGGCGCTTTGGCAAGCCATTGAGGCGGCGGATGCCGATCCCCATGTCGAGGCAGTGGTCCTGACAGCGCAGGGGCGCACCTTCCCTGCGGGCGCAGATATTTCCGAATTCACGCAATCCCCCAAGGAGCCTGGATTGAGCGCCTTGTGCACACGGCTCGAGCAATGCGCCAAACCCGTCGTTGCGGCCCTGCACGGGACCGTTCTGGGCGGCGGGTTCGAATTGGCATTGGGCGCGCATTACCGGGTGGCGCAAAGTGGGACGCGGTTGGGCTTTCCCGAAATCAAGCTGGGCATTCTGCCGGGGGCCGGGGGCACGCAGCGCGCGCCCCGTCTGGCCGGCGCAGGCAATGCGCTGGCGCTCATGCAAAGCGGCGAATCCATTGCCGTGGAGAGCGCTTTGGCCAAACCCTACGTCGATCTGGTGGTCGCGCAGGATGTGGATCAGGCGGCCATTCATTTCGCGCAAGATCTGCTGCGCGCAGGAGCAAAGCCACGGCCCACGGCCGAGGCGACGGTGGGGCTGGCGCAGCCGGGCAAATTCATGGCCGAAATCGCGCGTCAAAAAGAGGCGGTGGCGGATGCGCCGGTGCGCGCACGGCGGGAAATCGTCAATGCTGTGGAAGCGGCGCTCTTGTTGCCGTTGGAGGCGGGGCTGGACTACGAGACCGCAGCTTTTGAAGCGTGCAACACCACCCGTGAGGCGCGCGCGCTTCAGCATATGTTCTTCGCGGATCGCCGCGCCGCCAAGGCGCCGGTTGGTGCGGGCAGCACCGTTGTGCAACTGGGTATCGCGGGAAGCGGCATTCATGCCATGGCGCTCACGGCGGCTGCGCTCGAGGCGGGGCTGGCTGTAGCCTGTTTTGCGCCCAGTGCCGTGAGCGCGGCCACCTTGAATGATGCTCTGGTGACAGCCCTGGACCGGGCCGTGGAGGCCGGGCGATTGTCCCCAAAAGCCCGGGATGCGCGCTTGGCGCGCTTTGTCCCGTCCAAGCGCGGCGAGGTCCTGTCGGGCTGTGAGATCATCATCGGCTGCGGCCCGGAAGAGGCGCGGATGCTGTCTGATGCAGGCCCCTACGCCGGGGCGCAGACCTATCTTGTGACCACGGGTTTGCATTCGCTCGTGGATGACAGCCCGCTGGTGGGGCTGCATCTGGAGCCAGAGCATGATCTGGCGGAAATTCTGTGGTCCGAGGCCTCTGCGCCCGAGGGGGTCGCCACATTGATGGCCCTGATGCGAAAGCTGGGGCGTGTGGGCGTGGCCGTGCGGGATGTGACCCCGGTCGCGCCGCGCCTGAAGGCCTATCAGCATGCCCTGGCCGGGGCCCTGCTGAGCGCGGGAGCCACCAAGGCCCAGCTCAACCGGATTGTGGAGCAAACGGGCATGGGATGGGCCCTGCCGGAGGCCAGTGCATCGCTCGCAGGGCCGATGCCGGAGGAAGACATCTTGCGGGCCATGCGGTCGGGCATGGCGGCGCAAGGCATGGCGCTTTTGCGCAAGGGTGTTTTGGCGCGGGCGTCGGATCTCGATGTGCTGGCGGTGCAGGCCTTGGGATATGCGCGCTGGTCGGGCGGGCCAATGCATATGAGCGAGGCTGCGGGATTTGTTGCGCTGGAGCGTGACATCGCCCGGTTTGGCCAGACTTATGAGGGATTGTTTCCTGCGGATCCCGCGCTCAGCGCTCTGGCCACGTCTGGCGCCGGTTGGCGCGGATTTGAGGCGCTGCTTAGCCGCCCAAAAAGATACCAAGGATGACCAGCATCAGCCCGATGACAGACAAAAAGAGCGCCGCCAGGTTACGCGGCATGACCCGTTGCAACACAGCGCGCAGCTCATCATCGGGCAGTTTTGCGCGTTTCGCCCGCGCCACGGCCACGATGCACCAGACAAGACCCAACAGCCCCAGAAGCGACAGCATGGCGCCAGCCCAGATCATGATCTCCATCTGTGTCTCTCTCCCTGATGTGATGCGGTGGCGCTATCAAGTCATGCGCCGGCCCGCAACCCCGGGCTTGCACAGGCGCGCAACCGCTCCAGGCCCTCTTGCGGGCTCTGACGCGAAAAGCTAAGCGGAGGGTCCAACGCAAGGAGCCCCGCCATGGACGTGACAGACCTCGAAGATTCCAAGCCCGACAGCTACCGTGTGACAGCCGATGAGCTGCGCCAGTTCATCGAGCGGTTCGAACGTCTGGAGGCGGAGAAGAAAGACATTGCCGAGCAACAAAAAGAGGTCATGGCCGAGGCCAAGGCCCGTGGCTATGACACGAAGGTCATGCGCAAGGTGATTGCGCTGCGCAAACGCGAGCCGGATGACATCGCCGAGGAAGAAGCGGTCCTCGATATGTATAAAGAAGCGCTGGGCATGTCTTGAGGGCCAAGGACCTCATCCCCTTAGCGTACCCGAGCAAAGCCCGTTGCGCAGCGGGCGCACGCTCTGGTTCCGCACCGTTAAGACATCTTTTGCTAAGGTACGCAGGCTTAAGCAACGGCACACGGGACCACGCGAACAACCTGCGTGGCTGACATCCAGGCGGCCCCCACCTCCCGGGGGTGCGCGGCTCGGGTCATATGTCACTTCCATTGCCAGAATGACGGCGCCGTCATCCTTTTTTGAAGATCTGCCAGAGTGTGAAAGCCGGTGCCGCCTGCGGTGACCGGCCACAGCTGCGTGGTCTTGCATCCCGGATGCGGGCCGCGCAGGGTGCGCATCATGGACTGGATCAAAATCATACACATTCTGTGCGTCATGGGCTGGATGACCTCGATCTTCGCCGTGCCCCGCGCCATCATCTTCTGGCGCCGCGAATACGAGCGGTTGGGCGAGAACGGACCGCTGGGAGATCTGACCTTCCGGCTCTATAGGTTCTCGGCGGGATTATCGGTTATTGCCTTTTTGACGGGGCTATGGCTCGCATGGGATTGGGGCTTTCCGGTCTGGGTTCTGGTCAAGCTGGCGGCGGTTTTGGCACTTCTGGCCCATTATCTCTTTACCGGACGCCTCGTGCGCGCGGCGCAACGGGGAGAGTTCCCCTATTCGGATCGTTGGCTGCGCGTGTTCAATGAAGTCAGCGTGTTTGGCGCGATTGCCATTCTGTGGTTGGTGGTCGTGAAACCGTTTTGAGACTTGGCAGGCGGGGTTTGGGGGCCAGCCCCCGCCGCACCTGAGCGGTGCGTCTCCCCCGAGGTATTTTGAGACAAAAGAAGCGGGGCCTTTCACAGCGGGGTGGCAAAGCTCTTTGGTCTGCCGGTTGTTGGATCAAGGATCGGCTCAGTCGAGTATTGTGCGAGATAGGCGCGGCGCGGGGCATCGGAGGTATTGGCCGAGGAGCGGTGCAGCGTGAGTGAGGAGAAGACCACGATTCCACCGGCGGACATGAGCGCGGGCTGGCCTGGCTCTGCTCCGGTGTATCCCACCCGTTCCTTTGCGGCCTCATCCCAGACATGGGGCTCGACATGGGTTTCGCGATCCAGATCGCGGGGCAGGAGATAGATGGGGCCATTCTCCAGCGTGGTGTCATCCAGTGCGATCCAGACGGAGAGATAGGGCTTGTGCTCAAAGCCCACATAGCCGCTGTCCTGGTGCCAGGCGAACGGCGCGCCTGTCTTTGGGCCTTTCACCACGAATTGCTCATTGAAGAGGTAGGGGGCGGCGCCCAGAAAATGCGTGGCCACTGCTTTGAGTTCGGGCCCAAGCACCACGGTGCGCAAGTCCTCATCGTGCAGGTGGGCATGGGCGAGAAAGCGGCGATTGTCGCCCAGCGACAGGCTGCGACCGGCCTCCGGGGGCGTGTGCAACAGGCGGTCACATACGTTGCGCAGTCTGTCCAAAGTGGTTGCCTGAATTCGGCCTGCCAGCGCCCATCCTGTGTTCCGGAAGGCAGCGGGGTCGGGCAGGGGAGATATGGGCATCGCGAGCTCCTTTGCGTTTATCTTTCCGCACATCAACGAGGCGTGCTGGCCGGATTGCGACACGGGGCGCGGGCGCGCGGATGTGCTTACCAAACTGTGCGAGCGCGATACGCTCCCGGAAAGTTTTTGGTCCGGGGTATGCGCGCTGGTGTGCTGCAAAACTTGCGAAATGGGCATTGCAAATCAGAGTTCTCGAGGTGTTACATTTGTTTGAAAGGCATATAACATGACATTTCGTATTTTTGTTGCGGCCGCTGTCGCAGCTGTCTCCATGGGGGCTGCTGCCTCCGCTGCGACGCTTGTGAACGGATCGCTGACGGGACCAATCTCCAACGGCGGCGTCCCGGTCGGGTGGACGACCTTGGGCGGTTCACCCGATACCATGGATGAGAACAACAACGTTGGTGCCGGGACCCCCTTTGGTGTGGCCCCTGTCGGCCCGTCCGATGACGGCGGTACCTGGGTTGGTATTGCAAGCGGGACAGGCGCATTTCAGGAGATCTTTGGTCAAACGATCAATGATTTCGTGATTGGGCAATCCTATGACCTGACCTTCTTCGCGGGCAATTTTGGCGCGGAAACCGGCCCCGGCTATCTCGCTGATAATGCCGTGACCGCATCTCTGGATGGAACGATGGTCGGGATGTCGGACGTCCTTAGCCTCGATGAAAACTGGTATGCTCAATCCATCACCTTCATGGCGACAAGCACCTCTCATGTGCTGAGCTTTGGTCTCACGGATGCGGCGAATTCCTATTTGTCGATTGATGGCATTGCGCTCACGCCCAAGGATGTGACCGCACCTGTGCCGCTTCCGGCGGGTGGGATGCTGTTGCTTACGGCACTGGGTGGTATTGCCATCGCGCGCCGCCGCAAGGCCTAGTGCCGGGGCGCGTCAGCTTATAAACAGCAACTGGCCCAAACCGAGCCGGTTGCGCTAAGGGACTTGATGCGCGGGGCCAAACCCGCTAAAGCGCGCGGGTCATCAAGGTGTAAACACCGCAGACGAGGAGCGAGCAGGGTCGGTCATCCGGCCCTCTTTGTTTTGCGGACCGACACTCGGATCACCTGACCGACCAACCCATCAGACCGGCGGAGACAACCGCACGGCCAGCAAAACCAGATGAATAGGATTTAAACGCTACATGGCGAACGCAACCATGGAGGAATTCGAAGCCCTCCTGAATGAAAGCTTCGAAATGGACACACCCGAAGAGGGGTCAGTTGTCAAAGGCAAGGTCATCGCGATTGAAGCGGGCCAGGCCATCATCGACGTCGGCTACAAGATGGAAGGCCGTGTCGAGCTCAAAGAATTCGCAAATCCCGGTGAAGCCCCCGAAATCGCTGTTGGCGATGAGGTTGAGGTTTATCTGCGCGCGGCAGAGAACGCCCGTGGCGAAGCCGTGATTTCCCGCGAGATGGCCCGCCGCGAAGAAGCGTGGGATCGTCTCGAGAAAGCATATGGCGATGATGCGCGCGTTGAAGGCGCGATCTTCGGCCGCGTCAAAGGTGGCTTTACTGTCGATCTCGGCGGCGCAGTGGCCTTCCTGCCCGGCTCGCAGGTCGATGTGCGCCCCGTGCGCGACGCAGGCCCGCTCATGGGTCTCAAGCAGCCGTTCCAGATCCTCAAGATGGACCGTCGCCGGGGCAATATCGTTGTCTCTCGTCGTGCGATCCTCGAAGAGAGCCGCGCCGAGCAGCGCGCCGAGGTCATCGGCAATCTCGCCGAGGGCCAAGCGGTCGATGGTGTGGTCAAGAACATCACCGAATATGGTGCATTCGTGGACCTTGGTGGCGTAGACGGCCTGCTGCACGTGACAGACATGGCCTGGCGCCGTGTGAACCACCCCTCCGAGATCCTCACGATTGGCGAGACGGTCAAGGTTCAGGTCATCAAGATCAACAAAGAAACGCACCGCATCTCGCTCGGCATGAAGCAGCTGCAGGAAGATCCCTGGGATCTGGTTGGCGCGAAATATCCGCTGGGCTCCGTGCACCAGGGCCGCGTCACCAACATCACCGATTACGGTGCCTTTGTTGAGCTCGAAGCCGGTGTTGAAGGTCTGGTTCACGTCTCCGAGATGTCCTGGACGAAGAAAAACGTGCATCCCGGCAAGATCGTCTCCACCTCTCAGGAAGTGGACGTCATGGTGCTGGAGATCGACGGTGCGAAGCGCCGCGTCTCCCTTGGCCTCAAGCAGACACAGCGCAACCCGTGGGAAGTCTTTGCAGAGACCCATCCCGAGGGCACGCCTGTCGAAGGCGAAGTCAAGAACATCACCGAGTTCGGCCTGTTCATCGGTCTCGAGGGCGAGATCGACGGCATGGTGCACCTCTCCGATCTCAGCTGGGATCAGCGCGGCGAGGAAGCCATTCAGGAATACCGCAAAGGTGACGTGGTTCAGGCCGTTGTCTCCGAAGTGGACGTCGAGAAGGAGCGCATCTCGCTCTCCATCAAGGCGCTGGGTGGTGACAAGTTCGCCGAAGCCGTGGGTGGCACGAAGCGTGGCTCCGTGATCACCGTCGAAGTGACAGCGATCGAGGATGGCGGCATCGAGGTGGAATACGAGGGCATGAAGTCCTTCATCCGCCGCTCCGATCTGTCCCGTGACCGTGCCGAGCAACGCCCCGAGCGCTTCAACGTCGGTGACAAGATCGATGTGCGCGTGACCAATGTCGATAGCAAGACCCGCCGTCTGGGCCTGTCGATCAAGGCGCGTGAGATCGCGGAAGAGAAGGAAGCGGTCGAGCAGTATGGCTCGTCTGATTCCGGCGCATCGCTGGGCGATATCCTCGGCGCGGCTCTGAAGACCGGCGACGACTGATCTTCCCTTCCGAATGCAATGAGAAGCGCCCCGCAGAGACATCTGCGGGGCGTTTTGCATTTTGGACCCCAGCATCGAGCGCCCGGTCATGACCCGGGGCAAGACATGGCCCAATTCCCGTCGCAATCCTGACGAGCTCAAGTGGCACTCAGGGTTAATCGAAGCGACACACCTCGGAGATCCGCCATGTCATCAAACACCAAGCCAGTGCTCGTCTGGGCGCTTTATTCCGCAGGGATTGCGGCTGTTCTGACGCCCTTTATCGGGGCTGCGCTGGCCTTTTTCTGGCGGCGAGGGGCAAGGGCTAACGGTGATGCCGAGGCCGCTGCGGAGCATAGCCATCAGTTGCGCACGTTCGGCCATGCTGCCAAGGCCTGGAGCGCAGCGCTGGCAATCATGGCATGTGTCCTTTTGATGGATATTCAAATGGGCAACCCCGTGGGCTCCGGTGTGCCAAGCCTGTTCATGGTCGGCATTGGGTTGGCTCTTCTGACGCAGATCGTGTTCACGCTCTATTGCCTGTTTTTCCTGTTCAGATCCGTTTTCGCCAAGACGCCGAGCGGGGCCGCCGCCGCGTGAGGGCTGCGCACCTGATTTGATCCTGATAGGGGGCAAGGCGTGCCATGCGCGCCTTTTCCATTCCGAATCAACGTCTTCGCTGCAGAGCGGCAAAGGTGCTCACGGGGCCGTGATCACACATCAAGCGCGCTCGATTTGCCTTTTTCCCGATCCACATCGCCAAAATTACGGCCTTTTCCGGCGCTCTGTGGCAATTGGCAGTCGTTGGGTTATTCCCGTCGGGGCTCAGAGTTTCTATAGTCTCCCGATATGAAAGTGGCGCGACGGGGCCACAAAAGGGGGGACAACCGATGATCCGATCGGAATTGATTCAAAAACTGGCCGATGAGAACCCTCATCTGTATCAGCGCGATGTCGAGCGGATCGTGAATACCATTTTTGACGAGATCACCGCCGCGATGTCGCGCGGCGACCGGGTGGAATTGCGCGGCTTTGGCGCATTTTCCGTCAAGAAGCGCGATGCGCGCACCGGGCGCAACCCCCGCACGGGAGAGACCGTGGATGTCTCTGAAAAACACGTGCCATTCTTCAAGACAGGCAAGCTCTTGCGGGATCGGCTGAACGGAAAGTAGGACGTTATGCGTTACATCAAATATGCCTTTCTCGCGTCCGTCGCGATTGTTCTGGTGACCCTGGCGCTCGCCAACCGCAATACCGTGACGCTGAATTCGCTGCCCGACGGTCTGGCCGGGGTGCCCGGTCTTGGGCCCTTCGCCGTTGCTGTGGAATTGCCGCTGTTCCTTGTCATTCTCGGCGGCGTTGTCGCGGGCTTGCTCATCGGCTTCGTCTGGGAATGGATCCGGGAGGCCAAGCACCGTACGGAAGCCGCGCGTAAAACGGCTGAGGTCAAATCCATGGAGCGCGAACTGCGCCGCCTGAAGCGGAAGAATTCCGAAGGTCAGGATGAGGTTCTGGCGATTCTCGACGAAGCCAGCTGACCTCTGAGAAACCGAAGGCCCCACGGCCCCGGCAAAAGCGCCCCGGCGGAGACGCGTGGGGCGTTTTGAACTTAAGAGCATCAACATGACAGAGATACGGACGAAAATCTGCGGGCTGAGCACGTTGCAGGATGTGGCGGCAACCGCTGAGGCGGGCGCGGCCTATGCGGGGTTTGTCTTCTTTCCCAAATCTCCCCGCAACGTGAGCCTTGATCAGGCCCGCGCGCTGGCCATCGAAGTGCCGTTGGGCGTGGCCAAGGTCGCGCTCACGGTCAATGCCGATGACGTCTTTCTGGATGACCTGACCGCCCAGGTCCCGCTCGATATGTTGCAACTCCACGGCAGTGAGACACCGGATCGCGTCGCACAGGTGCGTGCGCGCTACGGCCTGCCGGTCATGAAGGCCATTGGGATCGCCGAAGAGGCAGATCTGCAAACCATTGATGCCTACGCGCCGGTGGCCGATCAGCTTCTGATCGATGCCAAGCCGCCCAAAGGCGGCGATCTGCCCGGCGGTAATGGACTGGCTTTTGACTGGCAACTGCTTGCGCGCCGCAAATATTGGCAGCGCCCGTGGATGCTGGCCGGCGGTCTGGTGCCTGACAACGTGGCAGAGGCCATCCAACGCACCGGTGCCAGACAGCTCGACGTGAGTTCCGGCGTGGAAAGCGCACCGGGCGTGAAAGATCCCGAGAAAATCCACGCCTTCCTGCGCGCCACCAAAGCCCCGGCCGTACCGCGCATCTAGCGGCGCAACAGCTGCTCTTGATCGCAGCCAATGTCTTCTTTTGTCTGAAAATACCTCGGGGGAGCGCGCGGCACGCGCGCGGGGGCAGAGCCCCCGAGCTCAAACCCGCCGCTTCAGCCTTTGGTCAGCTTATCCTGCGTGCGCAGATCAAAATCCGAGGCATCATGGCGCTCGTGTAACTGCTCGTTGTCCGGCCCTGCCACGCGGTTGACGATCCGCCCTCGCTGCACCGCAGGACGCGCCCAGATCTCATCTGACCAGCGACAGACGTTCTTGTAGCTCTCGACCTGCAAGAACTCGCCCGCATCATATTGCGTCCCGCGCACCAGATTGCCGTACCAGGGCCAGGTCACCATATCGGCAATGGTGTAGCTGTCGCCACCGAGGAACCGATTGTTGGCAAGCTCGCGGTCCAGCACATCGAGCTGGCGCTTGGTCTCCATCGCAAAACGGTCGATGGGGTATTCCATCTTGAAGGGCGCATAGGCATAAAAATGCCCGAACCCACCGCCGAGATAGGGCGCAGAGCCTTGCAGCCAGAAGAGCCAATTGAGCACCTCGGTGCGGTGTTTGATCTCCGTTGGCAAAAAATGCCCGAATTTTTCTGCGAGATAGAGCAGGATCGCGCCGCTCTCAAAAACCCTGACACCGCGGTCTGCGTCATACAATGCAGGGATTTTCGAATTGGGATTGACCTCCACGAACCCCGATGAAAACTGCGCGCCCTCGCCAATCCGGATCAACCACGCGTCATATTCCGCGCCGCTCTCGCCCAGCTCCAAGAGCTCTTCAAGGAGGATCGTGACCTTCTGCCCGTTGGGCGTGGCCAGCGAATAAAGCTGCAGCGGATGCGTGCCGCGGGGCAAGTCTGCCTCATGGGTCGCGCCGGAGATCGGGCGGTTGATCTTGGACCACCGCCCCCCGCTTTCGGCGTCCCATGTCCAGATCTTGGGCGGCGTGTAATCCGCAGGCTGGTTCGGCAAGGTGTCGTCGCTCATTTTCTGTCCTTCGTGTTTTACTCTGGTGCAATTTGGCGCATGCCGGGCCGGATGCAAGCAAGCACAGGTGATTATCGCCGGGTTGTGAGCGCAGCCAACACGCCCCGCAGCCCCTCGGCATCGATCCCGTCATTGCGGGTCAGATGCGCGTGGTCTGCCCGTATGAGATCATGCACGCGGGCTTGCGCAGCCCTGCTGCGATGGTGTCGTCCGCCAAGGCAGGCCCGGCGAGATATGGTAGAGTGCCGTGACGATCCGGTCGGCACCGGCCTGACGAATATCGCTCGGGGAATGCTGTCATCGGGCCCAAACCATCGCCATGTCTGTTGTGTTCTGTCCTCCCAAAAAGCGCGTGAGGCACTGGTGTGACATCGCACAGCAGGCCGTCAATAGCGAGAGCCCGGGGGCATGCACGAGGTTGTGACGTTTGGATGGGTTGTCAGCATGCGCTGGAGCGGGAGAGACTGACCCCATGTTCGCTATGCGCCTCCTTTGTCTCTGCACCCTCGTCGCGCTGCTCGCGTCGCCAGAGCGCGCGGGAGCGGAGAGTTACGTCTCCATGCAGGAACGCCGCCCGGATCTCTTTGATACCGAAACAGGCTACCGGATCGCACGGCAACGCGCGCCGACACCGCAGGACATTCCCGCCCCTGTGACCCGCATCATGATTGATGAGGTCGTGGCGCTGCAGGGGCAGGGCGCGCTGTTGCTCGATGTGTTTGGCGCACAAAGCGCGCGCTATGATGAGCTGGACGGGACATGGCTCGTGTCCAAAGTTCACGAGAGCCTGCCCGGCGCGCTGTGGCTGCCCGAAGTGGGCCGCGGGCGGTTGACGGAGGAGATGCAGGCCTATCTCGCGCGCAACCTTGAGGCGCATCTGAGCGACGGGCGTGGGGTGATCGTCTTTTGTGTCGCGGATTGCTGGATGAGCTGGAACGCCGCGCAGAGGATCGCCGCGATGGGCTATGGCGCGGTCTATTGGTTTCGCGAAGGGATCAGCGGCTGGCTGGATGCAGGCTGGACGCTTGAGCCTGCCGAGCCTGTGCCGGTTGGCGTGGAGTAAGACTGTCAAGGTTACGTATCACTGACGGAGCATTGGCAAGTGCCGCCCCGTGGGGGCGGTCTGGCGTTGCCGGACTGGGCCGCGCAGTGTGCAGCGCGACCTTGCCGTGATCCGCAGCGCGCGCCTCGCGATTGTCTAAGACAAAAGCGAAAAGTGATGATGCTCATGGGCGAGCCCCGCCTGATCCAGCGCAGCCTTCAGGCGTGCGGCGCGGGGCAGGCATTCATAGGGCAGGCGGATCTTGCGCCCGTTGTGCAGAACAATCGACATGCGCAGCGAGAAATCGAGCCGTGTGTCGAGGCGCACCTTGCCAATCTCGTTGCGCGCCACCTCTCCGCTGCGTCGCCCAGACCCCCAGCGCACATGGGTCTTGTCGATCTCGAGATAGGCCGTGGCGCCGCGCACAAGCTCCCAGATGGCAGGCAGCGAAAACGTCAGCAAGGCCAGCGCAATCCAGATATTCAGCTCAATGGCCCAGAGCCCCAGAAGCACAAGCCCCCACCACAGACCCAACACCAGAAAGGCGCGCGGGCCCCGCGCGGAGGCCTCAAAACGCCATGGTTTGTCCGCGCCCATGGATCAGTCGCCCAGAATGCGCGTGACCATCTCATTGGTGTCGCGCGAGAGGCCAGAGGTGCCCGCGATCCGCTCCAGAGCCGCGCGGGCCTCGCCTTGGCGCGTCGCATCATAGCGCCGCCATGTCTGAAAGAGCGTGCACATCCGGGCGGTGGTCTGTGGGTTCTTCGCGTCCAGCTGAATGAGCCAATCCGCGAGGAAGTGATAGCCTGAGCCATCGGCCCGGTGGAACCCGGCATGGTGGCCCCCGAATGTGCCCAGCGTGGCGCGGAACCGGTTGGGGTTGGTCATGGTGAAGTCCTTATGGGCCGTGAGCGCCCGGGCCACATCCACGGCCCGCTCCGGCGCGGCCATGCCCACCTGCAGGCCAAACCATTTGTCGATGACCAGACGATCATCCTGCCATTGCTCATAAAACGCCGCCAGCTGCGCCTCGCCCTTGCCAATTTGCACAAGCCGAGACAGGGCCGCGATTTGCAGTGTCATGTTGTCGGCATCCGCGAATTGCCGGGCCGCGAGGGCGCCGCCATCCAACCGGGTTGTCAGCCCCAACGCCGCATTGGCCATCTCGCGTTTGCCCGCGGATTTCGCATCGGGCGAGAAGGGGCCGGAGACCTGATTTTCCGCGTAAAGTCGTGGCAATTCGTCCTGCATCCGTTCGGCGAGGCGCTGACGCAAGGTTTCGCACGCGCCGTGGATCGCGTCGGGATCAGGCGTGTGCCCGGCTTCAAAGAGCGCCGCCGCCAGCTCGCTTTCCCCGGGCAGGGACATGACCTGCACGCGAAAGCTTGGATCAAGGCTGCGATCTGTGAGCACCGTCACAATGCCCTCGATCAGCGGGCCATCCTCCGTGCTTTCCCCGCGTGCCATGGACATCAAGACATCGCGCATCAGGCTGCGGCCCGCGTCCCAGCGGGCGAAGGGATCTGTGTCATGGGCCAGAAGGAAGGCGTTCTCCGCTGGGCTGACGTCGCGCTCAAGGATCACAGGCGCTGAGAAATCCCGCAAGATCGAGGGGACCGGTTTGGCCCCCAACCCCTCAAAGGTGAAGCTCTGGGTGGCCTCGGTCATCTCCAGAAGCGTTGTGGGCACGACCTCATCCCCATTGGGGGACAAGAGCCCCACCGCGATGGGAATGACCTTGGGATCCTTTTTGTCCTGCCCGGGCGTTGGCTTGGTCTCTTGCGTGAAGGTCAGCGTGTAGGTGCCCTCTGCAAATGTCTCGGCGACACTGAGGCGGGGCGTTCCGCTTTGGGAATACCAGAGCTTGAATTGGCTGAGATCACGGCCCGTGCTCTCCTCAAAGACGGCAATCCAGTCTTCGATGGTGCAGGCCTGCCCGTCATGGCGTGTGAAGTAGAGCTCCAGCGCCTTGTAATAGGCCGCATCCCCCACCAGCCGCTTGAGCATGGCAATGACTTCCGCGCCTTTCTCATAGACGGTGGCAGTGTAGAAGTTGTTGATCTCCTGAAAGCTCTCGGGCCGCACGGGATGCGACAGCGGGCCGTTGTCCTCGGGGAATTGCCGCCCACGCAGCTCCATCGCATCGTCGATCCTTTTGACGGCCGCCGAGCGCATATCAGAGGTGAACTGCGCATCACGAAAGACGGTGAGCCCCTCCTTCAGACACAGCTGGAACCAGTCGCGACAGGTGATCCGGTTGCCCGTCCAGTTGTGGAAATATTCATGGGCGATGATCGCCTCGATCCGCTCGTAATTGGCGTCTGTCGAGGTATCGGGCGAGGCCAGCACGCAAGAGGAGTTGAAGATATTGAGCCCCTTGTTCTCCATCGCGCCCATGTTGAAATCATCAACGGCCACGATGTTGAAGATGTCGAGATCGTATTCGCGCCCGTAGACCTCCTCATCCCAGCGCATCGAGGCCTTGAGCGCCTCCATGCCAAAACCGCATTTGTGCAGATCGCCGTCGCGCACCCAGATGTTGAGTTCGACATCGCGGCCCGAGGCGGTTGTGAAGCGGTCGGGGTGGTTGACCAGCTCCCCGGCGACCAGCGCGAAGAGATACGCGGGCTTGGGCCAGGGGTCATGCCATTCGGCAAAGCCAGCAGCGACTTCTCCCTTGTTGCCGTTTGACAGGAGCACCGGCAGGTCGCTCTCAATGCGCACGGTAAAGACGGACATGACATCCGGTCGATCGGGGTAAAAGGTGATCTTGCGAAAGCCCTCGGCCTCGCATTGCGTGCAATACATGCCGTTGGACATGTAGAGCCCCTCCAGCGCGGTGTTGGTTTCGGGGCTGATCTCAACCTCGGCCTCCCAGATGAAGGGCTGATCGGGGGCGGCGACGCTCAGGCCCTTGTCGGTGACATCAGGCGTCACCTCCTGCCCATCAATCCTGGCCCATTTGAGATCCAGCTCTTCGCCATGCAGCTCCAGCGTCGCGCCGTGGCCCTTGGGCGCAAAAGCGATGCGGGAGATGACGCGGGTGGCGCGCGGCTCCAGACGGAATGTCAGATGCACGCTCTCAACCGTGAAGGGGAAGGGCGTGTAGTCCTTGAGATAAATCGTCTCCGGGGCGGCGGGGGTGGCATCCTTGAGGGCGAGGGCCATGGCGGTCTCCTGACTGGTGGCACCGCAGCGCACAGCGCGCGCCCGGCGATTTGACCTAGAGTTACGGCATTGCGCGGCAGGAACAAGGGGCGCGGCTGCAAAGGGCCGCAGCGCAGGGGGCATGGCGCCATGCGGCGGGTTGCGAGATTTTCCCCTGTGATTGTCGCCAGCGGGGAAATACTCTGTATCAAGGCAATACTGTGGCATTGGGCTGGCGTGACTATGCAACCGCAGCAAACATGCGCTATGTTCACACAGAATTAACTGTGGAGTTACCGATGAAAACCTTTTTTGGCGCCGCCGCCGCGCTGGCCCTTATGTCTTCCGCCGCGCTTGCCGCGCCTGTCAGTGTCGAAACCTATGACATGGTGAACGGGACCACTGGCTCGTTCAACTACTGGGATGACACCTATGACGGCACAGGCGACAACACGACCGACAATGCGCTGCTCTCCGGTGGGACCGGCGATCTGACAGACGGCATCATCGCGGATGCCAACTGGAACAGCGTCGAAGGCCCGCTCGGTCCGAATGGTCCCTATGTTGGCTGGACGATCGATCCGATCATCACGTTCAATTTCGCCTCCGACGTTGATTTCACCTCGGCCACCTTCCACTTCGATGATTCTGAAGTCGGCGGTGTGGATTCGCCGACTGGCCTGAATATCAACGGTGTTGATTTTGCGATTGCCGATCCCCTGACGACAGATCCTTTCGCTGTTACAGTGATGCTCGATGCCATCGCGCCGACAGATCAGCTGGTTGTCGAGATTTTCCGCCGCTCGTCCTGGATCTTCCTGAGCGAAGTCACGTTTGATGGTTCGACAACAGCGCCGGTTCCGCTGCCTGCGGGCGGTATGCTGCTGCTGACAGCGCTGGGCGGCATGGCCGTCGCGCGTCGCCGTAAAGGCTAAATCTTTGACCTTGGCGCAGGGCCGATTAGCTCTGCGCCATGGCAACGCTTCTATGGTTCAAACGTGATCTCAGGCTGGCGGACAATCCGGCCCTGACCCATGCTCTGGCATTGGGCGGCCCTGTTGCCTGTGTCTACATCACCGAACCCGAGCTTTGGGCGCAGCCCGACATGTCCGCACGCCACTGGCTGTTTCTGCGGGCCTCCCTTCAAGACCTGAACAATGATCTCCAAAGCCGTCTGATCTTTCGGACGGGAGATGCTGTGCAGGTTTTGGAGGATCTCAGATGCGCGCTTGGTGTGACGCAATTGGTCAGCCATGAAGAGACCGGCAACCTGTGGACCTTTGCCCGTGATCGCCGCGTCGCGGCCTGGGCGCGGGGGCAAGGGGTCACATGGCGCGAATTGCCTCAATGCGGCGTCGTGCGGCGCTTGCCTACGCGTGATCGGTGGGCGGCCACCCGGGATGGCTTCATGCGCCAGCCTCTATCTCCGGTGCCGACGTTCACACCTCTGAGCGCCCCAAGTGATCCGCTCCCCGAGGCGGCCGAGCTGGGCCTTGCGCCCGATGGGTTGCAAGACGTGCAACCGGGCGGGCGGCGCGCCGCGCTGAGCACGCTTGGCGGTTTCCTGAGCGCACGCGGTCGGACCTATCGCAAGGATATGTCCTCGCCGCTGCAAGGCGCCTCCGCCTGTTCCCGCCTCTCGCCCCATTTGGCCTACGGCACGCTCTCGGTGCGTGAAGCCGTGCAAGCCTGTGCGGCCCGACAGCAGGAGGTCAAGGGAACGCGCGATGGCTGGACAGGCTCCCTCAAGAGCTTCCAATCCCGCCTCGCGTGGCGCGACCACTTTATGCAAAAGCTCGAAGATGCCCCCCGCATCGAAACCCATTGCCTGCATCCCGCCTATGAGGATATCCGTCAGGATGACCCCACCAAACGCAGGGCCTGGGAGCGCGGCGAAACGGGGCTACCGTTCATCGATGCCTGCATGCGCTCGCTTATCGCGACGGGATGGCTCAACTTTCGCATGCGTTCGATGCTGATGTCCTTTGCTTCCTATCACCTTTGGCTGGATTGGCGCGCCACCGGGCCGCATCTGGCCCGCATGTTTACCGATTACGAGCCGGGCATCCATTGGTCACAGGTCCAGATGCAATCCAATACAACGGGGATCAACACGCCCCGCATCTACAATCCGATCAAGCAAGGCCATGATCAGGACCCCACCGGCGCCTTCACGCGGGCCTGGCTGCCTGAATTGGCCGCCGTGCCCAATGCCCATCTGCAAGAACCCTGGAGCTGGGGGCAGGCCGCCACGCTGCGCTATCCCGCGCCCATCGTGGATGTGCCAACGGCTGGGAAGCGCGCACGCGAGATGATCTTTGGCGTGCGCCGGGGACCGGATTTCCGGGAAACAGCCGAACACATCGTTGAAAAACACGCCTCCCGCAAGGACCGCGCCCGCCGGTTTGTCCGCGATCCCTTGCCCAAACGCACGAGCTCGGCGCGCAAAAAGCCCGATGACCGCCAACTCAAGCTGGACCTTTGAAGGTCTCGAATATTCCTCTTCATCTTGCCCGATAAACTCCCCCCGGAGGGTCGATCTGCCCCATGCCCAAAGGCATCAAGAAACAGAACCTGCCGCAAAAGACCTGCGCCACCTGTGGCAAGCCGTTCACCTGGCGCAAGAAGTGGGCGAAGGTCTGGGACGAGGTGCGCTATTGCTCCGAGCGCTGCCGCCGCGCGCGCTGAGTGGCCCGCGCCCGGACAGGCCCTGCCGGTTCTTCTGAATAATTTGAAACAGACATCTGTCTGATTGGTCAAATCTTCAAACCAAGCCTGTTGCCGATAGGAAACTCCCGCGCTACATGCATACGACTGTATGCAAAGCGGGGACACAAAACCATGACCGAACGCGTTGAAAGGGCAGGCCTGCAGGTCGCTCAGGAACTGGCGGAGTTCATCGAAACGCAGGCGTTGCCGGGCACCGGCGTTGAGGCCAAAACCTTCTGGGAGGGTTTCTCGGGCCTGATCCACGAAGAAGGGCCCCGCAACGCCGCCTTGCTCGAACATCGCGCCGCGCTGCAAAGCCAGATCGCGCAGTGGCACAAGTCCCGCGCCAATCAGCCCCATGATGCCAAGGCCTACAAATCCTTCCTCGAAGAGATCGGCTACCTTCTGCCCGAAGGCGACGCGTTTGAGATCGAGACGTCCAATGTCGATCCCGAAATCGCCCATGTGCCCGGGCCGCAGCTGGTTGTGCCTATCACAAATGCCCGCTTCGCGCTCAACGCCGCAAACGCGCGCTGGGGCTCGCTCTATGATGCGTTCTACGGCACCGATGCCATGGGCGTGCGCCCGCCCAAAGGCGGCTATGATCGGGGCCATGGGGCGCGGGTCGTGGCCCGTGCGCGGGTCTTCCTCGATGAGGCCTTCCCCATCACCGGCACCTCCCATGCCGATGCGCAGCGCTACTACGTGCATGAAGGCGCGCTCCTGATCGATGATCAGCCCCTCGCGGATCCGGCGAAATTCGTGGGCTACCGGGGCCATCCCAAAGCGCCCGAGGCGGTGCTTCTGGTCAACAACGGTCTGCATGTCGAGCTGGTCTTTGACCGGACACATCCGATTGGCGCGCGCGATCAGGCGGGGCTCGCCGATGTCTTCATGGAAAGCGCACTGACCGCGATCATGGATTGCGAAGACAGCGTCGCCTGCGTCGATGCCGAGGACAAGGTGCTGGCCTACAGCAATTGGCTGGGGCTGATGAAGGGCGATCTGAACACGCAATTCGAGAAAGGCGGCCAGACGCTCACCCGCGCGCTGAACCCTGATCGGGTCTATACAGCGCCTGATGGCTCCGAGATCACGCGAAAGGGCCGCGCGCTTTTGTGGGTGCGCAATGTGGGCCACTTGATGACAAATCCCGCCATTCTCGACCGGGACGGCAACGAGGTCTTTGAGGGGCTGATGGACGGCGCCATCACCACGTTGATTGCGATGCATGATCTGAAAGCTCAGGGCGGCAATTCGGAGCGCGGCTCGGTCTATGTGGTGAAGCCCAAGATGCACGGGCCCGACGAAGTGGCCTTTACCGATGCCTGTTTCAGCCGGATCGAGGGCTTTCTGGGCCTGCCTGCCAATACCGTCAAGCTTGGCATCATGGACGAGGAACGGCGCACTTCGGTCAATCTCAAGGAATGCATCCGCGCCGCCAAATCGCGCGTGGCCTTCATCAACACAGGCTTTCTGGATCGGACGGGCGATGAAATTCATACCTCCATGGAGGCCGGGCCGTTCAGCCGCAAGGATTTCATCAAGCGCAAGGCCTGGATCGGCGGCTATGAGAACCGCAATGTCGATATCGGCCTCGAATGCGGCCTGATGGGGCGTGCCCAGATTGGCAAAGGCATGTGGGCCATGCCCGATGCCATGGCCGCGATGCTGGAGCAAAAGATCGAACATCCCAAGGCGGGCGCCAACTGCGCCTGGGTGCCCAGCCCGACGGCGGCAACGCTGCACGCCCTGCATTACCACAAGGTCGATGTGATCTCGGTGCAGGAAAAGATGCGCGCGGGCGGGCGCCGCGCCCATGTGGAGACGCTGCTCGATATCCCGCTGGCCTCCTATCAGATGTGGTCAAAGGATCAGGTCCTGCGCGAAGTCGAGAACAATGCGCAGGGCATTCTGGGCTATGTGGTGCGCTGGATCGATCAGGGGGTCGGCTGTTCCAAAGTGCCCGACATCAATGATGTGGGCCTGATGGAAGACCGTGCGACCTGCCGCATCTCGGCGCAGCATATCGCCAATTGGCTGCATCACGGGGTGGTCAGCGCGGACGAGGTGCGCGGCGCGATGGAGAAAATGGCGAAGGTCGTGGACGCGCAGAATGCGGGCGATCCGCTCTATCGCCCCATGGCGCCCGGGTTTGATGGCATTGCCTATCAGGCCGCGTGTGATCTGGTCTTCAAAGGTGCCGAGCAGCCGTCGGGCTATACCGAACCTGTTCTGCACGCGCGGCGCCTGGAGCTGAAAGCGGCTGGCTAAGCCACATCGCTGGCGAGGGCGGGGGATACCCCGCCCTTTGGTCATGTGGAAACCAGAGGTCTTCTCGCCTTTGGCTTTTCTTTAGGGCGCCATGGGATTATCTCTGAAGCAAAGGAGAGCACCATGGCGCGCCCGATTGTTGGCATTATCGGCAATGCATATCTGATCAATGACCAATATCCCGCCCATGCGGGCGGGACGATGAATTCCGAAGCCGTGGCCGAGGTCTCGGGCGCGATGCCCTTGTTGATCCCCTCCGATCCCCGGTTTGTTTCGGTAGAAGAGCTTCTGGAGACCTGCGATGGCTTTTTGTTCACTGGAGGGCGGCCCAATGTGCACCCGGAGGAATACGGTGAGGATGCAACCGAGGCCCATGGCGAGTTTGACCGGGCCCGCGATGCGATTACCCTGCCGCTGATCCGCGCGCTTGTTGAGCGGGGTCAGCCGTTTCTCGGCGTGTGTCGCGGGTTTCAGGAGGTCGCCGTGGCCTTCGGCAGCACCTTGCATCCCGAAATCCGGGATCTGCCGGGACGCATGAACCACCGCATGCCCCCCGATGGCACTTTGGAAGAGAAGTTTGAGCTGCGCCATACCGTGTCCTTCACGCAGGGCGGCGTGTTTCATGAGTTGATGGGCGCACAAGAGGTCCTGACCAACACCTTGCACGGGCAGGGCATCAAGACGCCGGGCACCCGCGTGCAGATCGACGGGTGGGCGCCCGATGGTACGCCGGAGGCGATCTACATCGCAGATGCGCCGGGGTTCACGCTCTCGGTGCAATGGCACCCGGAGTGGAATGCGGCCAATGACCCGGTGTCGCGCCCGCTCTTTACGGCCTTTGGGGATGCGGTCCGACAATGGGCGGCGCGCCCCGCGTTGCAAAAGAGCGCCTGAGCCATGAGCGCGCGTCAGGCCATTTTCTTCGATTGCGAGTTTCTGGTCAGCCCCGGTGCGCCGCAGCGGTTCTGGTGTGGCCCGGAGGATCCTGATCCACAGGTGGTGCAAATCGGGGCCGTTGCGCTCTCGCTGGAACCGCCCTTTGAGATCGGGGAGCGCTTGGATCTGCGCATCAGGCCGCATGATCGGGCAGGCCAATTCGTGCCGCCTGAGCCGATATTCACGCAGCTGACGGGGTTGAGCGACGCGGATCTGCGCGCCGGATTGCCTTTGGCGGAGGCCTTGAGACAGTTTGAGACGTTTTGCCAAGGCGCCCGTGTCTGGTCATGGGGCAAGGATGAGTTGAACCTCATGGCCATCACCTGTTGGCTGGCGGATGTGGCGGCGCCGATGCGGCCGGAGCGGTTTGGCAATGCCGCGGCGCTCGTGCAAAAGGCGGGGCAACCGATTGACGTCATTCATAAAACGCGCAGCAATGCCTTGCCGGAGCTCTTTGGTCTGAGTGTCGAGGGTGCCCGCGCCCATGACGCGGTCAGCGATGCGCTCAGTGTCGCGGTGCCTGTGCAGCATTTGTTGCGAGAAGGCCTGCTGGAGCCGGTTGATCTGCACTAGCCAACATCAGAGCGCGCGCCAGCCTATGTCACGGCGGTAGAACCCCTCCGGCCAATCGATCTCGCTCAGCATCGCCTCACATCGCTGCTTGGCATCCGCAAGGCTCGCGCCGCGCGCTGTGACGTTGAGAACGCGGCCACCAGTGGCAATGACCTTGCCGTCTTTGGTGCCCGTGCCCGCGTGAAACACCTGATGGAAGCTGTCAGCGGTGAGCGCGTCCAGCCCATTGATCACACTGCCTTTTTCGTAAGACCCCGGGTAGCCCTTGGCGGCCATGACAACGGTCATGGCGTGATCGTCGGCCCAGGAGATCCGGTGTTCCGCCAGACGCCCCTCTGCGGCGGCTTGCAGCGCATCGAGGACCTGCGCGCCGAGCCGCATCATCAGCACCTGACATTCGGGATCTCCGAAGCGGACATTGTACTCAACCAGCCGCGCGCGGCCGTTCTCGATCATGAGCCCCGCGTAGAGAACGCCCTGATAAGGCGTGCCGCGCCGTGCCATCTCTGCGAGCGTCGGGCGAATGATCTCCGCCATGACCTGATCCTGCAGCGCCTGCGTCAGGATGGGCGCGGGGGAATAGGCGCCCATGCCGCCCGTGTTGGGGCCACTATCACCTTCGCCGACGCGCTTGTGGTCTTGTGCGGTGCCCATGGGCAGGGCCTCTTCGCCGTCGCACAGAACGAAGAAGGAGGCTTCTTCGCCCGACATGAATTCCTCGATGACAACCTCTGCGCCCGCCGTGCCAAAGGTGCCGCCGAACATGTCGTCAATGGCAGCCAGGGCCGTCGCCTCATCCATGGCCACGATCACGCCTTTGCCCGCTGCCAGACCATCGGCCTTGATCACGATGGGCGCGCCCTGCGCTTCGACATAGGCCCTGGCGGCATGGGCATCAGAAAAATGGGCATAGGCGGCGGTGGGCGCGCCTGCGGCGTCGCAGATCTCCTTTGTGAAGCGCTTGGAGGCTTCGAGCTCCGCTGCGGCAGCCGAGGGACCAAAGACGGAGATGCCTGTGTCGCGCAGCGCATCTGCCACGCCTGCGGCGAGGGGCGCTTCGGGGCCGATGATCACGAAATCAATGGCTTCTTCCTCGCAAAGACGCAGCACGGCGCCGCTGCTGTCGGGGTCAATGGCGGCGCATTCCGCGATCGCGGTCATCCCCGCATTGCCGGGCGCCACGATCAGCTTGTCGCATTTCGGGTTCTGATGCACGGCCCAGGCGAGGCTGTGTTCGCGCCCACCGCTGCCCAAGATGAGAATATTCATGATCTGTCTCCTGTGGCAGGCGGCCGGGGGCGCTGCCCCCGGACCCCCGGAGTTTTTCTGGCAAGATGAAGAAGCGTGGTATCGCTCATGTTGTGCGCGGTTTAGGCTTTGGGAGCTGTGAGAGCAAGCGGGCTGGCGCAATCGTTCAAGCGATGCGGGCGGCGGGCTTCGGACAATGCAGGGGAGCGTCTTGATGCTGTTGGCCATGATTGTTGCGTCACGGCTTGTGGGTGCTCGGGGAGGCGTGTTCTATAGGACCCAACGCGCGCATTGGTTTGCGCCGCAGGTGCGCGCAGGGGCGGAGGAGACCAAGCGATGGACATTCTCGATGAGGACAGCCCGGGCCGCAATGTGCCTGAATTTTCGGTGGGTGAGATTGCGGGGGTCGTCAAGCGGCTGATTGAAGGCGAGTTGGGCTATGTCCGGGTGCGCGGCGAAGTGGGCCGTGTGGTGCGCGCGCGCTCGGGCCATCTGTATTTTGACCTCAAGGATGAACGCAATGTCCTCTCTGCCATGACCTGGAAGGGGCAGGTTGCGGGGCTCGATGTCATTCCAGAGGAAGGCATGGAGGTCATCGCCGAGGGCAAGATGACGGCCAGCGGCTTTCAGTCCAAGTTCTCGCTCAATGCCGTGCGCGTGCGCGTTGCGGGCGAGGGCGCGCTCATGGCAATGCTGGAGAAGCGCAAGAAGGCGCTGGCGGCTGAGGGGCTTTTTGACGATGCGCGCAAGCAGCCTTTGCCTTACCTGCCAGAGGTTATCGGCGTTGTGACCTCGCTTCAGGGCGCTGTTATCCGCGATATTTTGCACCGGCTGCGCGACCGCTTTCCGCGCAAGGTTCTGGTCTGGCCTGTGGCTGTGCAGGGCAGCGCCTGTGCGCCGGAGGTCACGCGCGCGATTGCGGGGTTCAATGCCCTGACCCCGGGCGGCGCGCTGCCCCGGCCGGATCTGCTGATCGTGGCGCGGGGGGGCGGCTCTATTGAAGACCTGTGGGGGTTCAATGAGGAAAGCGTCGCGCGGGCGGCGGCGGCCTCCGAGATCCCGCTGATTTCGGCTGTGGGGCATGAAACGGACACGACGCTGATCGATTTTGTCTCCGACAGGCGCGCGCCCACGCCTACGGCGGCGGCGGAAATGGCTGTGCCTGTGCGGCTGGATCTTCTGGGATGGGTCGATGGCCAGGGCGCGCGTCTGACGACGGCGCTCACGCAGGGTCTCTCCCGGCGGGGCGAGCGCCTGCGCGATCTGTCGCGCGCCTTGCCACGGATCGAGGCGCTTCTGGAAAGCCCACGCCAGCGGCTTGACCGGGTCGCGGATCGTTTGCCCGCCGCGTTGCAAGCGGGCGTGGCCCACAGGCGCGTGGTGCTGGAACGGCAGGCGGGCCGGGCGCAGATCTCGACGCTGAAGCAACGCGTCCAACAAGAAAGCCGCGCGCTTGACAGCTTGTCGGCACGGTTGGCACCCGCTTTGACGCGGGCTGTCGACACCAAGCGCCAGAAGTTGGCGAGCCTGCGCCTCAGCGCGCGGCCTCTCGCACAGGAAACGGCGCGGCAGCGGCGCGATCTGCAACGGCTCTCGCAGCGCTTTGCCGAGGCCGGGGATCGGCAGATGCGTGTTCTGCGCGACAGGTTGGACGCGGTGGACCGGCTGCGGGAGACCTTGAGCTACAAGGCGACGCTGGAGCGTGGCTATGCTGTTGTCCGTGATGGGGCGGGCGGTGTTGTGACCACGAAACAGGCCGCCGAGAGCGCCTCCGGCCTTGAGATCGAGTTCACCGATGGCCGCGTCAAACTGGGCGGTGGCAAGCCTGGCAGCAAATCGTCCAAATCGAAACCACCCGAACAGGGGAGCTTGTTTTAGATCATGCAGCAGAGAATTTCTCTGATCACACTGGGCATGCGCGATGTGGATCGCGCTGCTGCGTTTTACCGCGCCTTGGGCTGGCAGAATGTTGAGACGGAAGACGGCGTGGTGGCCTTTGATCTCATCGGCCAGACCCTGGGCCTTTACCCGCTGGAGAAATTGGCGGAGGACCTTGGCCTGCCGGTGGAGCGGCTGGGCCGCGGGGCGATGACCTTGGGCTACAATGCGCAGGATCGCAGCGGGGTTGACGATGTCATGGCGCGGGCCCGGGCCGCGGGGGCGGAGATTGTGAAAGAGGCGCAGGAGGTCTTTTGGGGCGGGTATCACGGCTATTTCGCCGATCCCGAGGGCCATCTCTGGGAGATCGCCCATAACCCCTTCTCGCCGCTTGGGCCTGATGGCGCGTTTCGCTGGAACGGGTATGCGTAAACCCCAAAGCATGTGGAGCCTTGAGACGCTGGGGCGGATACGGCTGTCGAAATACTTCTACATGCGGGAATTTCTCTATTCCGAGATCGGCAGTTTTCACCGCATTCCCAACATCCCGGAGGACCCAGATCTGGCCATTGCGCGCGGCCGTGCCTTTTGCGAAACGCTGCTGGATCCGCTGGAGGAGACCTTTGGCCGGGTGGCCGTGCGCTCCGGCTATCGCGCGCCGGAATTGAATGCCTTTGGCAATGCCAACAGGTTGAATTGCGCGCGCAATGATTACCCGCTGGAATGCCATATCTGGGACCTTCCGGACACGCCTGTGGCCGGTGCGTCCATTGTGATCCCGTGGTTTGCGGATCAATTCGAGGCGGGTCGGGATTGGCGCGATCTGGCGTGGTGGCTCTACGATCATTTGCCTTTTGCCGAGGCCTGGTTTTTTCCAAAGCTCTGCGCGTTCAACATCGCGTGGCGGCCGGATGCGCCCGCGCAGCGCCGGATTGACAGCTACATTGTGCCGCGCGGCACATTGGTGCGTGACGGCCGCGCTCCGGAGCCCGGGCGCGCCGCGCGCTATGCGGATTTTCCCGCGTTTCGAGGGCTTTCCCTTACGTCTTGATTCTGTGGATAAGTGCATGGTGGTGGTCCTGCTGTGCAACCGCCGGGCGAAAAATCGCTGATTGACAAGGGGTTGCCAGACGCGGTGGTGAGCCGTTGACCCAATGCCTCAAATTATGGTTCTTAAACCTATATCTGGGGGAAACTATGGCATTTAAAACTGCATCTATGGCAGCGGCACTCGCTGCGACCGTATGCGTGGGCCTGACGGGCACCGCATCAGCACAGCAAACCTGCGGGGGCACCTACGTGGTGCAGCGCGGAGATACGCTCTCCGGAATTGCCAACAGGTTGTATGATGACGCGGGCAAATGGACCGCGATCTTCCAAAACAATGCGCGCGCGATCGGCAGCCGTGCCGATCAGATCCGCGTCGGCCAGAGGTTGAACATGGCCTGCATCGACGGGTTGCCGGTGGGTCTGGAGGGCGGCACTGTTGTCGCGACATCGACCCAAAGCGCGGCGCCCCGTGTGGTGCAATCCACTGCGCCCGCCCGGCGGCAGGTCCCGGCGCGCGGCGCGCCGATCAAGATCGTGGCCAGCGACGGCATGCAGCCCTTCGCGGACCGCTTGCATCTGTCCAGCGGTATTATCTCGGATGTCGTCAACCGCTCCTTCGTGAATTCGGCGGATGCACCGGCCCACGAATTTCACTGGATCAATGACCGCGCGGCACATCTGGACCCGATCCTGGCGCAGGGCATGGCGGATGTGTCTTTCCCGTGGGTGAAACCCGATTGCGGGGCGGAGGATACAGCGGCGGAATGCACGGAATTTGTCTATTCTGACCCGATTTTCGAAACGCTCATCCTGCTCTTCAAGTCGAAATCTTCCCCCCATCAGTTCAACGCCATCACCGATCTGGAGGGCAAGCGCCTGTGCCGCCCGCTGGGGCTGCAATTGTCGGCGCTCAACTCGGCCAGTGCTGAGCTTTTGCGCAACAACCGTCTGACGCTGATGCAACCCCGCACAGTGCAGGAATGCTTTGCGCGGCTTGTCAGAGGCGAGACGGATTTTGTCGCCATGAACGAGTTTACGGGCAGGCTGACGCTGACCGACATGGGGCTGCGTGATCAGGTGGAAATCATCGTGACGCGTCCACTTTCCATCGAAACGCTCCATGTTGTGGCACATGTGGACAATCCGCGCGCCGACAGCATCATCGCCGCCTTCAATGACGGTCTGGAGACGATGCGGCGCTCCGGTGAATATGCGCAGGTCATGGACACGCATCTGACATCGATCTGGTCGGGGTTCTGATCCATGCGCGGATTGGTGTCCTTTTGTCTGATGCTCTGCGCCCTCGTGGCATCGTCCGGCGCGGCATTGGCCCAATGCGGCCAGCCCCAGCGCGTGGACGCGGGCGATACTTTGCTCTCGCTGGCCACGGAGGCTTATGGCGATGCGGAACAATGGGCGCTCATCTACTACGCCAATCAGGACGCGCTGGACGCATCGGGGTTTCGTCTGGCGCCCGGCATGACGCTTGTCATTCCCTGTGCGCCGGGGCAGGAACCGGTGGCCGCAGAGGCCACGCCCTTGCAACAGGTGGATGCCGAGCTCACGCTTGTCACAGGGTCCAACTTCGCGCCCTTCACGGATCTGGACTGGCCCGGTCAGGGCATGTTCACCGAGCTTGTGAACGCGGTGTTGGAGATGAGCCCCAGTCCGGTGCCCTATGCGATTGCGTGGGAGAACGACTGGGCGCAGCACCTGACGCCGATCTTGGACGGAAAACAGGCGGATATGGGCTTTCCCTGGGCCAAACCTGATTGCGAGAAGACGCCGGAGAATTATCGCTGTTCACAGTTTCACTTCTCCGACCCGCTTGTGGATGTGCTGATCATGCTGTTCGTGCGGGCGGATGGCGATATGCGCTTTGATCAGGATTCTGACATTTTCGGCAAACGCATTTGCCGCCCGACGGGCTTTTTCACGCATGATCTGGACCGCAAAGGTCGCGAGTGGTTGTCGCAGGGCAAAATCACTTTGCTCCGCGCGGAAAGCCCGCATGCCTGTTTCGAGATGGTCCAGCGGGGCGAGGCGGATGCGGCAAGTGTGAACGTGTTCACGGGCGCCAAGGTGATCGAAGAACTGGGGCTGAGGGGCGAGATTGTACCGCTTGAGCGGCCGGTATCGTCCGAGGGTCTGCACGTCATCATCTCCAAGTCCCATTGGCGCGGCACGACGCATTTGTTCCGCATCAACGCAGGCCTGCGCGCGCTGCGCGCCTCGGCACGCTATGATGAGATCGTGGCGCGGCATCTGGGTATTTTCTGGGATCAGATCCGCACGAATTAAGCCTGTGCGCCGCCGCGCAGCGCTTCTCCAGTGGGACATTTCGCCGATCCAAGGGCTTTGCATTTGCAGCCCCTGGAGCGAATGACTAAAGCAAAGAGGATCGTGTCATGTCTGGACCAGCTCTGGCGTGGCACCCATGGCGCGTGGGCGTTGGGCAACCGGCGAGATGAGTTGTATCGAGGAATGTTGAGTGAACCGGACTGACGCCACCAATCGAGAGACAGCCTGATGGCGCTTGATCCTTTGCTATTGCTGCCGCCGGAAGGCGCGGATGCGCGGTTCTGGGCCCCTGCGATGACGGGGCTTGGCATGGAGCGTATGGTCATGGTTGCGCCGGTCCATCTGGGCGACCGGATTGAAGAAATGGCATCCGAGATCGTGACGTCTGCGCCGCCGAAATTTGCGCTTTGCGGTGCCGGTCTTGGCGGGATGGTTGCGATGGAAGTCATGCGGCGCGCGCCCGAGCGCGTCTCGCGGCTGGCCTTGCTGGACACCTCGCCCCATGCCGGCACACCCGATGAGGCGGCGGATCGTGAAGCGCTTGTGATCAAGGTCAAGACAGGCCAGCTGATGCCCAGTTTCGAGGGAGAGCTGCGCGCGGCGGGTCTGGCACCTGTGCCGCAAGCCGCCGAAGTTATGGCCTTGGCGCTCGATATGGTCGATCACATCGGGCCGGATTGCTACGCGCGGCAAATGCGCTGCCTGATGCGCCGCAAAGACCAACAGGCGACACTGCGCCGGATCAAGTGCCCGGTCATGGTGGCTTGCGGGAGCGGCAATCTGCGCTATCCCGTGAAACGGCACCAATCCATGGCGGAGCTGATCCCCTATGCGGAGCTTGAGGTGATCGAAGGCGCCGGACATCTGGCGCCGCTGGAACAGCCCGAGGCCGTTATTACCATGCTGCGGCGCTGGCAATCACAGCCTCTGGTGCTGCGCTAGGAGCCTGCGAGCGCGCTCTCGACCGCGCGGGTCAGGGTCCGGGAAAGCGGGCGCGTGCCAGAGCCATAGGTGGCCAGAAGGGTGCCGTCGCGGCCAATCAGAACCTTGTTGAAATTCCAGCGCGGGGCGAAGCCATGGGTTTCGCGCAGCCAGGCGTAGAGGGGATGAGCCTCCCGGCCAAGCACGGGCGTGATCCCCGTCATCGGCAGATCGAGGCCGAAATTCACCTCGCAGAATTCCTTGACCTCCGCGTCTGATGCCAGCTCCTGATTGAAATCGTCAGAGGGCACCGTCAGCACAACGAGCCCTTGCGCGTCATAGCGATCAGACAGCGCCTGCAACCCCTCATATTGCCCGGTGAACCCGCAACGCGAGGCTGTGTTCACGATCAAGATCGGCTGGCCTGCATAATCGCTGAGCACGATCTCGCCGCCATCGATATTGTCGAACTGAAAGCGCTCAAGCGGGGCGGGCGGGCTCGCCCAAAGGGGCAGCGCGATGAGGGTCAGAAGGGCTACGAGCCGTTTCATTGCAAAACTCCATAAGCGTTTGGAGGTCAGATAGAGCCGCCGTTGCATCTGACCAGTTGGCGCGCCGCGCGCGGCGGGTTAGGCTTGAACCGAGCACAGGAGGATACCCATGGCCGGAGGATGGGCCCGCGACGGCGCGGTGAACGAACAGATCGAGGCCTCGGTCAATGACGAGTTGGCACGGCTGAAAGCGCGGCGCGCGCCGGTGGGCGAGAGCCTGAGCCATTGCGCGGAATGCGAGGAGCCAATCCCCGAGCGGCGGCGGACAGCGATCCCCGGCGTGAAGCTCTGCATCGAGTGTCAGCAGGAACGCGACGGGGCCTACAAGGCGCGCGGCGGCATCAACCGGCGTGGCTCGAAAGACAGCCAGCTCAAATAGCCGTCATCCCGTCTCATCGGGCACAAATTCGAGAATATCACCCGGCTGGCAGTCCAATGCTTCGCAGATTTTCTCCAGCGTCTCGAAGCGCACCCCCCGGACCTTGCCCGATTTGAGCAGGGAGACATTCTGTTCGGTAATGCCGACGATCTGCGCAAGCTCTTTCGAGCGCATCTTGCGCCGGGCCAGCATGACATCGAGTGTAACTATGATGGGCATGGGGCCTCAGACTCCGGGTCAGACAAAACTCTCATTCTCGCGCGCCAGACGCAAGGCCTCCGCCATGGCCAGAGACGCCGCCACGATGATCAAACCGACCACAATCGCATAGGCATCTGTATCGCTGAAGCCCACGGACACACGGCGCGCTCCGGCCTCGTTCGCAAAGGTGAAAATCGCCACTGCGATGGTTTGGCCCAGGATCGAGACGGGCGCCATCGCAAAGAGACACCAGCCAATGCGCCGCAGTCGGGAGACGGTCTCTTCGGTGAAAACCTGGCCTCGCCCGAACAGGGCAAAAAGCCCCAGCGCCGTCCATAAGATCACGCCGCCCAGGATATCGGTCAGGGAGTGAATGCCCGCGATGATCCAGAGTTTGGCGCTGTTGCGCGGCCCCAGCACGTCACTGACCTCATATTCCTCTCCGAGGTAGGCCCAGCTCGCATCAGGCTGCGCCACCAGCGAGATCACGGCGTAGCTCAGGACGCCAACGAGAATCAAAAGCGCACCAATGACGCAGATGCGGCCCCAGCGAGCGATCCGCGCCAGACGGTTATGATCATGTGATTCAGGCATGTGCAGCTCCAATCATAATACCTCTTGCAAAAATTATCGTAAAACAATAACTCATGCAAGTGTAAGGGCAACCCTTCGCAACTAAACGATAAGTGGAATGCAAAATGCAATACAGATTGGGACTTTTGGCCTTGGCCATTGCCGTGGGATTTGTCTCGCGGGGTGAGGCGCAGGAAAGATTTGACGGGTATTACGCCGGGCTCTCGTTGAATGCGGCCCGCGCAACCGCTGAGGCGGGCGGGCTGGATGCGGAGCAGCGCAGCAGCACACTGGGGATTTACGGTGGTCTGACACGGGTCCAACCGGGCGGGTTTGCCTGGGGCGCAGAGCTTGGGCTGACGGGCTTTTCCGGTGAAGGCACGCTACGTGATGGCCGGGAGCGTGGTGATCATGAAAGCGGTGGGATCCTGAGCGCCAAGGGCCGACTGGGGTATGCCACCGAGCAGCTCTTCGTCTTTGGCACTTTGGGCCTGTCGGCGACCAATGGCGGGCTCATGGATGACAAGGACGACACCAATATCACGATTTCGCCGATGATCGGGCTCGGTGCTGAATTCGCCGTGACGGAGGATTGGTCCGTACGGCTGGATGCGACGCGACACAACTTCAGCGGGCCGCGCTATGATTTTGGCGCCGGCAAGGAACGTGTCGATGCGCATGTGGATGTGATCAGCTTCGGCATTTCCCGGAAATTCTGACCCTTTACCCTCGCCAATCCCCCTCACGGAGCTTGGCCACTCAGGGCGCATGTTTTCGGACGTGCGCCCCTTTTTTCTGGGTCAGTCGCCCTGCTGCACGGCATCGAGATAGGCGCGCACGCAGCTTTGCACGTGGCGAAAGCGGTCTCCGCCCAGATGCTTGCCACCGTACCACCGCGTCACGACGACGAGATGGTTTTGGGCGCCTTCGCGCTCCAGCATGCGCAAAATCACATTGCCTGCGCCGCTTTCGCCATCATCCGCCTTCACCCCGCCCGAAGGCAACAAGAGACCCCATGTGTTATGGGTGGCCTTGGCGAATTTCTTATTGCGTTTGAGCGCCTTGAGAAGCGTCTTGGCATCTGCTTCCGACGCGCAGGGAGCGCCGGAGACCGCGTATTTCGAGCCGCGGTCGGTCAGCACATGATCGATGATATGCAGGGCCATGGCTCTGCTTTAACGCATGCGAGGTCGCGGGTGCAAACCCAAGCTGTGCCGCGCGCGGGGGGTATGCCGCCGGGACCTGGAACCCACTGCCGCGCGATCACTTCGGTGCCTCTTCCAAGGCATCAGGCCATTTTGCGCCAACCGCTTTCCGGACGCAGCGTTTCGAGGTCAGCGCGCCAGTAATGGCCCTGTGAGGGCTGATCGTGGCAGCGGTCAATCGGGCTGTCTGAGAGGTGGCACCACAAGAGCGTGCCCACGGCCCCATGGGTTGAGAGCACCAGATCGCCCGTGCTTTTGTGGCTCGCCAAAATGTCGTGCAGCGCGCTGACAATGCGGGACTGGGCGGCCACAGCCGTTTCCCAGCCGCGCAAGCTCTCGGTGGGCCGGGCAAAGAATTGATCGGCAGCGGCTTCGAACTCGGGAGGCGGAAGAAAGCCCGTCGCGCTGCGGTCATTCTCGCTGAGACGCGGATCTACGGCGACGTCGAGCCCTTGGCGCGCGGCGAGGATCTTGGCAGTGGTCAGAGCCTTGCGCTCCGCGCTGGACCAGATCTGGCGCGCGTCAGCCATCACCGGGCTCTCGGCAAAGCGCGCGGCGCGGGCGCGGCCTTCGGGGCGCAGGTCCCACTCCGGGATGGGCAGGCCCGCATCGACGATTACCTCGGGATGCGAGACGACGATCAGGAACGCCATGGCCTAGCCGCCGGGCAGGAGCACCGGGCCGCGCTCAGTGAAGGACATCTTGACGGCAGTGCCCGGCTCCAGCGGATTGTCCACGTCATCCTGCACCGCAAAGACCTGCCCGAACGCGCCTTTGAGCGTGTATTCCATGCGCACGCCCACATAGGTGGCCTTGGCAATCTCGGCATCAATGCCTCTCTCCTGACCGATCAGAACGCGCGAGGGGCGCACGGCCAGCGTCGCCGGCCCGGGGGGCAGATCGCGGGCGGGGAGTTGGTGTGTGTGGCCTTCTATGTCGATGGTGGCCGTCTCGCCGTCGACTTGCGTGATCTGGCAATCGATGAGGTTCGCCTCGCCGATGAAATCCGCCACAAAGCGGTCAATCGGTGCGTCATAGAGTTGGCGCGGCGTGCCGATCTGGGCGATGGCGGCGTTGCGCATCACGACGATCTCGTCGGAGACGGCCAGCGCTTCTTCCTGATCGTGGGTCACATAGACAACGGTCAGGCCGAGGTCCTGCTGGATGGCGCGGATATCCTCGCGCACCTGACGGCGCAGCTTGGCATCGAGGTTCGACAGAGGCTCGTCAAAGAGCAACACCTGCGGCTCCAGCACAAGCGCGCGGGCCACGGCGACGCGTTGCTGTTGCCCTCCTGAGAGCTCGGAGGGCAGGCGGGCGTCGAATCCTTTGAGACCCACGAGATCGAGCCCCTGCAGCGCCCGCGCGCGGGCCTCGTCCTTGCCAAAGCCCGAAAAGGTCAGCCCATACATCACGTTTTCCAGAACGCTCATATGCGGAAAGAGCGCGTAGGATTGGAAGACCATTGAAACGTCACGATCCGTCGCGGGCAGGGTGGTCACGTCACGCTCGCCGATCAGGATGCGGCCAGAAGTGGCCATCTCCAGCCCGGCAATCATGCGCAGCGTCGTGGTCTTGCCGCAGCCCGAGGGGCCCAGCAGCGTCACGAGTTTGCCCGCCTCGACGTGCAGGTCAATCGTGTCCACTGCCACGACATCCTTGCCGAAGCGTTTGGAGACCTGCTCGAAGCGCACCGGGGCGGCTTTGGATTGGATGCTCATCTTGGGCTTACCTCAAACATTGGTGCGCGATTGCGTCATGCGACGGCCGATCTTCGTGCGCCCGACCAGAAGCTGCATGGCGCCCACAACGGCCAGCATGACGAAGATCAGCGTGGTGGAATAAGCGATGGCGAGGCCATAGTCGTTATTCTCGACGCGTCCGATGATGTAGCTCGTGGCCATGTCGTACTCGGCGGAGACGAGGAAGATCACCGCAGAGATCGCCGTCATGGCGCGCACGAAGCTGTAGACCAGAGCGGCGAGGATGGCCGGGCGCAGCAGCGGCAGGATGATGCGCCGGAAGGTCTGCCATGAGTTTGCGCCCAGCGTCAGCGAGGACTCGTCCAGCGATTTGTCGAGCTGGCTCATGGAGGCAATGCCCGCGCGCACGCCTACGGGCATGTTGCGGAAGATAAAGCTCACCACAAGGATTGCGCCGGTCCCGGTGATCTCGATGGGCGGCACGTTGAAGGCGAGGATGTAGCTCACGCCGATGACCGTGCCGGGGATGGCGAAAGACAGCATCGTGCCAAATTCGAAGGAATTCTTACCCGCAAAGCTCTGACGCGTCAGCAGATAGGCCGTCACGAGGCCCACGGCGGCGGTCAGCGGGGCGGCGATGGCGGCGATGGTGATCGTGGTCCAGAAACTATCCCATGCAGCACCCGTCCAACGGATACCTTCCTCCTCGAAACGCACAGAAAAGGCGGTGATGTAATGCTTGAAGGTCAGCGAATTGTTGACGCCCCAGAGCTCGACCATGGAGCCGTAGATGATCATGCCATAAACCACGGCGGTGAAAATCGCCCATGCGATGGCAATGGCGAGGACCGGGATCGCCAGCCCGTTGGGCATCAGCGGATGCACGCCCGCATCGCCTTTGCCCGAGACGGTGGTGTAGCTCTTTTTGCCGAGCCAGGCGCGCTGGGCATAAAACGCAGACAGCGTGAAAAACAGCAGCACCATGGCCAGCACTGCCGCGCGGCTCTGGTCATATTGCGCGCCGACGATGGCGAAGAAGATCTCCGTTGAGAGCACGTCGAAATTCCCGCCCAGCACGAGCGGATTGCCGAAATCGGCCATGCTCTCGATGAAGCCCAGCAGGAAGGCATTGGCCAGACCCGGGCGCATCAGCGGCAGGGAGACCGTGCGGAAGGTCTGCCACCTGTTGGCGCGCAGGGTTTGCGCGGCTTCCTCCATGGAGGGCGAGACGCCTTCGACCACGCCAATGAGCACGAGGAAGGCGATGGGGGTAAAGGCCAGAGTCTGCGCGATGAGCACGCCGGGCATGCCGTAGAGCCAGCGCGTTGGCTGGACGCCGAAGAGCTCGGCGAAAAAGACCGTGACGGAGCCCGAGAGGCCGAAAAGCAGGATCAGCGCGAGGCCAATCACGAAAGGCGGCGTGATGATCGGCAGGACCGTGAGAGCGCGCATCGCGCGTTTGTAGCGAAAGCCGGAGCGGGTCACGACGAGGGCGAAACACAAGCCCAGCACAGTTGTGATCAGGCCCACGAGCACTGCGAGGAACAGCGAATTCCACGCCGCACCACAGCGCGCGCCCCACAAACAGCCCAGGCCCCAGAGCCTGTCATCGAAAAACTTCGAGGCAAAGACGGAGAGCGAATAAGCGCCATCCTCGGTGACGAAGGCGGCAAAGAGCATCTTGGCGATGGGGAAGAAAACGAAGATCGTCACGATCGCGATGACCCCGCCGATGGCGCTGACCACAAAGATATCGCCATTGATCGCCCCGCGCGCAGCGATCCCTTGGGTCAGCAGGAACAGGAAGGCCGAGGCGCAGATCATCCCGCCGTAGCCCATGCCAAACTGCCGATCGCCCAGATCGCCGAAGAGCGCCTCCAGCCACTCGAAATTGTAGCCTCGAATGCCGATGCCAAAGCCCTGCGCCATGAGCCAGCCAAAGCCAAGCGCGCCCGATAGGATCAGGAGGCGCGCATAGAGCGGATCGGATTTCGGCCGCCTGAGCGCCAGAAGCGGCAAGACCAGCGGCACAAGGAGCGGCGCAAGCCAGAGCTTTTCAGCCTGTGCGATAAGGAAGAGGGCAGGGGCGTAGTCTTCGTCAAAGGGATAGCCGTCAAACAGCCATTCGAAGGACCACAGCCCATCCTCCACCATATACCACGGCAGAAGGGCATAGCCGACCCACCCGGCAATGATCCAGAAGATCAAAACCGGAGGGGTCTTTTTTGATGTTGTATCGTTCACTTACGTGCGGCGCTTACTGCGGCAGGACCGAGACGTCTTCGTCCCATTTCTGGAGCAGACGCTTGCGCTCATCCGAGGAGCCGTACTTCTTGAAGTCATAATCAATCAGCTTGATCGTGCTCATGTCAGGCGCAGAGGGCGATGTTTCCGCCGCTTTGTTGGAGGGCACCTGGAAGGCGTTGACTTGCAGAGCAAGGTTTTGCGCTTCCGTGGACAGGGCCCAATCGTAGAACTTCTTGGCTTCCTCTTCATTGCGCGCGCCATCGATGATCGACATCGACCCGATCTCGTAGCCTGTGCCTTCGCAAGGCGCCACGACCTTGACGGGGAAGCCCGAGACCGCCTGTTTCACCGCGTCATGCATGAAGACGATGCCGATCGTGTTCTCGCCACGACCCGCCGCCTTGATGGGGGCCGAGCCCGACTTGGTGTATTGGTTTATGTTGGCGTGCAGATCTTTCATGAACTGAAAGCCGTCATCCTCGCCAAAGATCTGCACCATGGAGGCCAGCGTGGTGTAGGCTGTGCCCGAAGAATTGGGGTTCGCCATCTGGACGTGGCCTTTGTATTCGGGCTTCGTCAGATCTTTCCAGCAGCTGGGCTCGGGCAGGTTATTGGCCGCCAGAAGCTCAGTGTTGTAGCCATAGCCCAAAGCGCCGGAATAGATGCCGATGGTGCGGTTGCCCGCGCTTTCCGCCTGGCTGATCGCCCAGTCATGGAGCTGGTCGCGCATGGGCGAGAGATATTCCATCGTCAGGCCTTCTTCCGCTGCCTGCAGATGGGGATCGCCCGTGCCGCCCCACCAGACATCGCCCTTGGGGTTGGCGCTCTCGGCGCGGATCTGGGCGAAGGTCTCGCCCGAGGATTTGCGTGTCATGTTGACGTCGATGCCTGTGGCGTCCTCAAAGCTGCGCGCCATGAGCTGGCACCAGTCTTCCTGCGCCGAGCAGTAAAACGTCAGCTTGTCGGCCTGCGCAGCGCCCATGGACGCGGCAAAGGCAATCATCGAGCCTGCGGCGGTCATTGTGAGTTTTTTCATATTGTCCTCCCTGGATACTGAAAAAAGAACCCGGTTTGTCCGGGCTTGTGATGTCCGGCCTTCATGAGGCGCGGCTGAATGTGGTCTGCGTGTCGTCCTCGAACACCGTGAGCTTTTCCGGCTTCTTGGCAAGTTTGGTGAGCAGGTCTGTCAAGTCGCGTTCATTGACGAGCTTGGCCGCTTTGCTGAAGGAAAACCAGTGCCGCCTGCGCTGCTTGCGCTCTTTCCAGCGTTTTTTGAGCTTTTCGACGATCATGGGGTAAACGGTCACTTCGCAGCGCAGCTTGCTGCCGTCACTGAGCCGTTTCTTGTAATGATAGGTTCCGATGGGCTGGTCAGAGACAAACCCCACGGCGCCGGCTTCTTCCAGCGCTTCGATCTTGGCGGCATGCCATGGCTTCTTGCCATCCATGAGCCAGCCCTTTGGCATGACCCAGCGGCCCGTGTCGCGCGAAGTCACCATCAGGACCCGCAGCCGCCCTTTCTTGTCCCAGCGCACAGGAAGGGCCGCAATCTGCTGGGCTTGCGCGTCCGATTTGCTCATGCGGCCCCCTCGCACGCTTGGAGGGCGACACCCGTGCCGCACCCTTGCTGATAAGGGCAAATCACTTTGGTCCTGAAGCATGTCTGCGCGGTCAAATACTGCGGTCCCGTTGAAATTCCATGCAAACCTCAAAGGCTTGGCCTGTGATCCGGAGGCTCACACCGCTTGAAATTTTATGCAACAAAATAATTGTCTTTTCCGGTGAAAGCCCACAGCCTGACGCTGGGAGCGACTCAGGTGGTGGGAGATCATCCGGGGACATAACGACCAGCGTCTGTGCCTTGGCCACAACCGCCCGGCGCATGATGCGCAGCTTTAAAAAAACGTCATACGACACACGTATGCACCAAAACATCGGCCCGAAAACGGGCGAAACGTCAGGGAGACCAGAATGAAACTCGAACTCAAACTGCTTTTCGGAGCCTCCGCTATTGCCATGATGTCCGTGGGCACGAGCGTGGTCGCCGAGGATTGCCCGCGCGGCGATCTCGATGCGCGCTTCTGCGATGCCGATGGCGATCTCGTGGCTGATATTCCCACCGATCCCAGCGAGTTGGTGGACCCCGACACGCTGATCTTTGCTTACACACCTGTGGAAGATCCTGCCGTTTACGCGGCGGCGTGGTCGGACTTTATTGATCATTTGTCCGAGAAAACCGGCAAGGATGTGGTCTTCTTCCCCGTCCAGAGCAATGCCGCCCAGATCGAAGCCATGCGCTCGGGTCGTCTGCATGTTGCGGGCTTCAACACGGGTTCCAACCCGCTGGCCGTGAACTGCGCGGGCTTCCGCCCCTTCGCGCTGATGGCCGCGACCGATGGCAGCTTTGGCTATGAGATGGAAATCATCACCCATCCCGGCTCCGGCATCGAGAGCGTCGAGGACATCAAAGGCGGCCAGATGGCCTTCACCTCGCCCACGTCCAACTCCGGCTTCAAGGCGCCCTCCGCGATCCTGAAGGCAGAATACGGCATGGAAGCCGAGCGGGACTTCGAGCCCGTCTTCTCCGGCAAGCATGACAACTCGATCCTGGGCGTGGCCAATAAAGACTATCCGGCCGCCGCCATCGCCAACTCGGTCCTGCACCGGATGACATCGCGCGATGTGGTCTCGGAAGATCAGGTCATCTCGATCTACAAGTCGCAAACCTTCCCGACCACGGGCTATGGCACGGCGCACAATCTGACCCCGGAGCTGCAAGCGCAGATCAAGGACGCGTTCATCAACTTCCCATGGGAAGGCACATCGCTGGAAGAGGAATTCTCCAAATCCAACGAGGGCCAGTTCCTGCCGATGAACTACAAGGAGTTCTGGGCTGTGATCCGTCAGATCGATGCGGCCAACGGCGTCAGCTACGCCTGCGAATAAAGCTGTTCCATTGAACCTGAGGCAGGCCCGGACCGGGCCTGCCGTTTTGCCGTATTAGGGGCTATTCATGCTGCGCCTTCAAAAGCTTACCAAAACCTACAAAACCGGTGATCAAGCCCTCAAGGCGATTGATCTGGAGGTGCCCAAAGGCCAGGTTCTGGCACTGATCGGGCCCTCGGGGGCGGGCAAGTCCACGATGATCCGCTGCATCAACCGTCTGGTGGAACCCACCAGCGGGGCAGTGGTTCTGGGTGACACAGACCTGACAACGCTGGGCTCTGGCGCCCTGCGCCGCGCGCGCCGCGAGATGGGGATGATCTTTCAGGAATACGCCCTTGTTGAGCGCCTGAGCGTGATGGAAAACGTCCTTTCGGGTCGCTTGGGTTATGTGGGCTTCTGGCGGTCTTTCCTGCGCCGCTATCCGCAATCGGATGTGGATGAGGCCTTCCGCCTGCTGGACCGCGTGGGGCTCGTGCATATGGCGGACAAGCGCGCCGATGAGCTATCGGGTGGCCAGCGCCAACGTGTGGGCATCTGCCGCGCGCTTATTCAAAACCCCAAGCTGCTCTTGGTCGATGAGCCCACAGCCTCGCTCGATCCCAAGACCTCCCGCCAGATCATGCGCCTGATTACCGAGCTCTGTCAGGAGCGTGGCCTGGCCGCGATCATCAACATCCATGACGTCGCTCTGGCGCAGATGTTTGTCCCGCGCGTCGTCGGGTTGCGCTTTGGCGAGATCGTCTATGATGGCGGTCCCAACGGCCTCACGCCTGACAAGCTGACCGAGATCTACGGCGAGGAGGATTGGGAAGCCACGATTGAAAAGGTGGATGACGAAGAAGAGATCGAGGCCGCAGAATGAGCGACATCGACATCCGTCTCGAAGACAGGCTGGGCAAGCCCTGGCGCAAGCCTCCTTTCATCAAGAACGCCTCTCTGCGGCTGGCGCTGATCATTGGCTCCATCGCCTATCTGATCGCTGCCGTGAGCACGATCGAGGTTGATTGGGCGCGGGTCTATATCGGGTTGGAGCGGGGCGCGGCCTTTGTGCTGGCGTTCACCAGCCCGGATTTCACCTCCCGCGCGAGCGATATCTGGGCCGGGCTTTGGGAAAGCATCGTCATGACCGTCGCAGCCTCGGTTGTGGGCATCCTGATCTCGATCCCCATTGGCCTCGGTGCGGCGCGCAACATTGCGCCGCTGCCGGTCTATTATGTATGTCGGGGCATCGTCGCGATCAGCCGGGCGTTGCAGGAAATCATCGTTGCGATCCTGCTTGTGGCGATCTTCGGCTTCGGCCCGCTGGCCGGATTCCTGACGCTGTCTTTCGCAACAATTGGATTTCTTTCCAAGCTCTTGGCGGAAGATATTGAGGCGATGGATAAAGTGCAAGCGGAGGCCATCAAGGCCTCTGGAGCGCGCTGGATGCAATGGATCAACTACGGTGTGCAGCCGCAGGTCATGCCGCGTCTGGTGGGCCTGTCCATGTACCGGATCGACATCAATTTTCGCGAGAGCGCCATCCTCGGCCTCGTGGGCGCGGGCGGCATTGGGGCCACGCTCAATACCGCTTTTGACCGCTACGAATACGATACCGCTGCGGCCATCTTGATTCTCATTATCGGGATCGTCATGGCGCTGGAATATCTCTCGGGCATCATTCGGGCGAGGGTTCAATAATGCCGGTTCTTGAGCAAAATGGCGCAAAGGAATGGCGCCGTCGTACCCCGCGCGAAAGCCTCGTGCGTTGGTTCGGCTGGCTTCTGGGCGTCGCGGTCTTCCTGTTTTGCTGGCAGCGCATCTCGGACGCGACCACATGGTTCTTCGTCTGGGACGCGCCGCGCATCGCGGAGGACATCTGGACCCGCGCCACGCCGCCGCGCTGGGAATATATCACGCAGCTGGGCCGCCCGATCTGGGACACGCTCAACATCGCGACGCTGGGCACGATCATCGCGTTGTTCTTTGCGGTACCTGTCGCGTTTCTCGCGGCGCGTAACACGACGCCCTCTGCGCTGTTCGTGCGCCCCATCGCGCTTCTGATCATCGTCTCGACACGTTCGATCAACTCGCTGATCTGGGCGCTGCTGCTCATCGCAATCATCGGTCCGGGCGTCTTTGCGGGGGTCATCGCCATTGCGATCCGCTCCATCGGGTTCTGCGCCAAGCTGCTTTACGAGGCCATTGAGGAGATCGACACCACGCAGGTCGAAGCGATCACAGCGACGGGCGCCAGCCGGTGGCAGGTCATGGCCTACGGGATCGTGCCGCAGATCATGCCCGCTTTCGCCGGTGTTGCCGTCTTCCGGTGGGATATCAACATCCGCGAGAGCACCGTATTGGGCCTCGTGGGGGCAGGCGGGATTGGCTTGCAGCTCTCCGCCTCGCTCAACGTCTTGGCTTGGCCGCAGGTGAGCCTGATCCTGCTCGTGATCCTCGCCGCTGTCGTGCTGAGCGAATGGGTCTCCGCAAAAGTGCGCGGCGCGATTATCTAAACCGTGCCGCGCTCAGGTTGCGTTCGTCTCTGTCAGACGGACGTGCTGTCCGTGACACTTATGACCGGAGGCTGCGTCTCTTTAATCCCGCCAGGCCGAGGGCCCCTGCGAAAAGAAGCAAGGCGGATGCGGGCAGCGGGATAGGGGCGGTCACGTCTGTCTCGTAGGTGAGTGAAATATCATCCAACGTATAGTCATTGCCGCCGAAGCCGGAAGAAAGCTCAACGAATTGGAAGTCCAAGACACCGCTCAACGTGCTCGTCCACGTCGTTGAGACATCGACCCACGTATCCGAAGGAGCAACAACTGTGTAGTCAAGCAGTTCTACGCCGCCGATGCGAATGGACAAATTGGCGTCCGGGAATGTGCCGCTCCAATCCGCAATTGAAAAACCGAGCGTGTACTCCGTCCCGGAGGCAACGGTGACCTCTTGTTCCCAAGCGATTGAATCAACGTTGGGGTTGTTGTCACCGTTGATGACCATGAAGTAATCGCCAGAGCGCGGCGTCACGCCAAACGCACCTGTTGTCACGGCAAATTGTGCAAGGCCAGGTGAGTTTGCAACTTCGGTAAAGTCGCTGTCGAAATTGTCGCTTGTGCCGCTTTCGAAGCCACCGTCCGTGACAAGATCGACTGTCGCGGCAGCGACGGGTGATGCCAAAAGGAGGGGCAAGATGCCCAACGCTGTGAATTTCATAATGCAATCCTCATACCAAAAAGGCACCCAATCGTGGGTCAATTAACTGATTCGTGTCAATGTCTGGCGCCGCCGGCACCTGTTCTAGAACGGGAAGGGCACGATCCCGCCCGCGAAGGCTGTCAGGATCGGGGCGATGAGCGCAAAGCCCGCGCGCAGGTGATCACCCATGCCCTCCTTGAGGCTGTGCGACGCCATCCAGGCCTCAGGATCAAAGGCGTCTGGCTGCGCGTCCTGGCCGCGCGCGCCTTCTGCGAGGCGTCGCACGCGGAGGTTCAGGATCAGCGCCACGGGCAGGTAGAAGCTGAGGATCAGCAGGGTAAAATAGACGCCTGTGAAGAGCGCAGAGGCACGCACAAGCGATCCATACGCGCCCTGCGCGGCCTCCGCGATCAAAGGCATGGGCCAATTCATCCAAGCGGTCGCGTAGAACATCCCAAAGGTCAGAACGAGGCTTGAGAGGTAAAGCTGGTGACGCATGTCGCGCAGGTTCCCCGCCAGCCTCCGCGCGGCGGCGTCAGGCGTGTCAGACCGGCGCGCATCGAGGCAGAGGATCATGCCCACCACCAGCGCGCCCACGGAAAGCCCCGCAAGAAGGTTCACGATGTCCATCACCCCGCCAAAGAGCGCCACGCCGGGATTGGCCCCGCAAGCGCCAAGGAGAAAGCTGTCAGCGGCCGTTACGCAGCCCGTCACGCCGCCCCGCGCCAGCACTGCCTCAAAGAGTGGCGCACCAAGCTTGCCATAGGCCAGCGCGCCCGTGCCCTGCGGCCCGCTGGTCAAGGTTGGGATCAAGGCCAGCGTGATGACCAACAGCCAGACCGCAATCGCGCAGCGCCGTGTGGCCGAGGCCATGGGCCGCGCAAGGCGGATCACGAGAAGGCAAGAGGCTAGTAGCGTGATGCAGCCAAAGACCATGAACGCCGCAAGAAACCGCATCCGCCCGACGGCTTCCAGCCAATCATCGCCCGGGCGCAACAGATCGGCTGGCACGTCAAGCGCCCGGTCCATCATCTGGCCAGAGATCAGCGCCTCAAGGGCAAAAATGGCGATGGTAACCAGCACAATCAGGAAGTAGCGCGGCGCCACATGGTGCTGTGATCGAGGGGGAAAGGTGTTTTGCGTCAATGTCATGACGCCAGCCTATACGCATATCCGGGCTGCGCGAAGTCCTGAGATCGCGCAGCCGGGGGAGCGGGGATTAGTCCATCGCTTCCAATTCGTCGATAAAGCCTTCGATCATCGCCAGACCCTTGTGCCAGAAGGTCGGGTCGGAGGCATCAAGACCGAAGGGCGCGAGCAGGTCCTTGTGGTGCTTCGATCCGCCCGCCTTGAGCATGTCGAAATACTTCTCCTGAAAGCCCTCGGGGTTCTCCTCATAGACCGCGTAAAGCGCGTTCACGAGCCCGTCGCCAAAGGCATAGGCATAGACGTAGAACGGCGAATGCACGAAATGCGGGATATAGGCCCAGAAGGTCTCGTATCCTTCCACAAAGTCAAACGCCGGCCCGAGGCTCTCGGCCTGAACGGACATCCACAGCGCGTTGATATCCTCGGGCGTGAGCTCGCCACCCCGGCGGGCGTCATGCAGCTTACACTCGAAATCATAGAAGGCGATCTGGCGTACGACCGTGTTGATCATGTCCTCGACCTTGCCTGCGAGCATGACCTTGCGTTGGGCCTGATCCTTGGCGCCTTCCAGCATCTTGCGGAAGGTCAGCATCTCGCCGAAGACCGAGGCCGTTTCGGCCAGCGTGAGCGGCGTCGAGGACAGCATCTCGCCCTGGCCGGCGGCCAGCACCTGGTGCACGCCGTGGCCCAGCTCATGGGCCAGCGTCATCACATCGCGCGGTTTGCCGAGGTAGTTGAGCATCACATAGGGGTGCACATCCGTGACGGTGGGATGGGCAAAAGCGCCGGGCGCCTTGCCGGGCTTCACGCCCGCGTCAATCCAGCCCTTGGTGAAAAACGGCTCGGCGATGCGCGCCATCTCGGGGTCAAACCCGGCATAGGCCTCCATCACTGTCTTTTGCGCATCATCCCAGGAGACGACGCGGGTGTCCTCCATGGGCAGGGGCGCGTTGCGATCCCAGACCTGCATGCGCTCGAGCCCCAGCCACTTGCGCTTGAGCTCGTAATAGCGGTGCGACAGGCGCGGATAGGCCTCGACCACCGCATTGCGCAGCGCCTCGACGACTTCGGGTTCCACATGGTTCGACAGGTGCCGCCCCGATTGCGGGGTCGGCATGCCGCGCCAGCGATCGAGAATTTCCTTTTCCTTGGCCTGCGTATTGTGCACCCGCGCAAAGGTCTTGATGTTCTCGCCAAAGACGCGGGCCAGTTCGCGCGTCGCGGCCTCGCGGGTCTCACGATCCTGTTCGGTGAGCAGGTTCAGCGTGCCTTCGATATTGCGCTCCTCGCCCGCGACGGTGAAGCTCAGGCCCGCGATGGTCTCGTCAAAGAGCCGCTCCCAGGCATCGCCCACCACGCCCAGATCGTGCAGGAACTTCTCCAACTCGTCAGAAAGCTGGTAGGGCTTCATCGCGCGAATGCGGTCAAACACGGGCTTGTAACGCGCGAGATCGGCGTTCTGGTTCAGCAAACCATCGAGATGATCATCTTCCAGCCGGTTGAGCTCCAACGTGAAGAACACCAAGGGCGTGGTGAAATTCGTGATCGCCTCCTGCATGTCCGACATGAACTTGGCCCGCTCGCCATCGGTCGTCAGTTGGTAGTAGCGCAGACCCGCGAAAGACATGATCCGCCCGGCAATCGAGCTGATCCGCTCATTGCGCTGCACACATTCCAGCAGGCCTGCCGCATCCAGATCGCCCAGCTTGCCCTCGTAGTCGCTGGCAAAAGAGGCGCAGGCCTCTTCCAGCCAATCGAGATCGCGCTTGAGCTCGGGCGCATCCTCGCCTGTGTAGAGATCGGTCAGATCCCATTCCGGCAAATCGCCGAGATTGTCAGAACCGGATCCGGCATGTGCATCAAAAGTGCGGGAAGTGGCAGGGAAGGGCAGGTTGAGCATGAGATGTCCTGTGTTGCTTGTGCCAAGAGGTAAGGCGCAGGCCCGTGGGCCTCAACCCCCATATGGGGTAAATCAACGCGACCGGCCTCGCACAAAAGAAAACGCCCCGCGCGAGGCAGGGCGTTTTGCAGACAGTCTGATGTCTGGATCAGCCGCGCTTGCGCCGCATCGCGCCGAGACCGGCAAGACCCGCCAAAAGCAGAACCGCAGAAGCAGGCAGCGGCACAGGGGCCACAACAACGCCACGCTCGACCGCCATAAACGTCTGGTTGCCCGTCACCGTGCCGGCAAGGCCCGTACCGCCACTGACGCGCGAAGTTGCCGCGTAGGTGAAGCTACTGACGCCAGCCATCAAAGGGTCGGCCGAGATGTTCGTCGTGGTGTTGTAGCCTGTGTCGATGGTATCGACATCAATCGACAATGACGAGCCGATCTGGCCGAGCAGGCCATTGATGTTGATATTGGCGGTGTTGAAATCCGTGAACTCCCCGGCAAGAAGCGCAGTGCCGCCACCATCAAGGTAGCTTTCCAGAGCGGCTGCTTCGGATGCAGCAAAGGCATCGGTTGCATAAATCTGGACGAAGAGATCAACAGAATCAAGCAGAGCGCCGGTGATTGCCGTACCGCTTGAATACAGCGTCGACGTCACACCGCCCAGCGAGTCAAAAAAACCGTCGAGGGCGCTCGCCCCAGTGGTGGCTGGACTGTCGCCAATGATGGCAACATTTGTGCCTGCCCCCAGCAGATTTGAAAAAAACGTTTGGTTGCCAACGTTTTCGTTCGCGTCTCCGATACCCGTGGCATTGGCGATATTCGTATCGCCGACGACGACAAGCGTTGACGCGGAGGCCATTGACCCTGCGGCCAAAAGCGCCGCTGCGCATAAAGTATTAATGAGTTTCATGAGATAATCCTTTCGTGTCTCTGTCTGAGGTTACCCTTAGTTAACTTTACTGTGAAGGAGTAACTCGCGGCTCCGAACAGTTCTGTGCGCAACCATTGCCGCGTTCAAAGCCCGCCACTCGATCTTTCAAACCGGTAGATCATAAAAAAACGCCCCGCACGAGGCAGGGCGTTTTGCACAACTTCGGAGGTCTGGCTTAGCCGCGCTTGCGCCGCATTGCGCCCAGACCGGCCAAGCCACCAATCAGCAGCAGCGCCGATGCGGGCAGCGGCACGGGGGCCGTGACCACTTCACTGGCGATAAACGTCGTGCCGTTTGTGGTCGCGATCAGTGCCGTACCACCGGTGACGTTCGCTGTCGCGCCCAAGGTGAAGCTCGACATGCCTGCCGTCAGCGGATTCGCTGAAATGTTCGTGGTTACAGTATATCCAGTATCCAGTGACCCACTGCCGATGCTGATAGAACTACCCAGACCTGTCAGCAGACCATTGAGGAACGTGTTATCAGAAGCACAGCAAACGTCGTTGTCGCCCATGAGAAAGACGGTACCGCCATCGTCGAGAAACGTGCTCAGTGCTGCGACTTCAGAAGCCGCAAATGAATTGCTCGCGCCGGTTTGAACGAATACGTCAAGTCCGCTCAGCAATCCTGCATCGATTGTGGCATTCGCGGTTAAGGATGAGGTCACGCCCCCGAGGCCATTGTAAAAGTCGTTCAGTCGACCCGCACCCAAAAAGGTATATTCGTCGTTGATAGCGACGTTGGTGCCACTGCCGAGGATGTTGGTTAAAAACGTCTGGTTGTCTGCGTTGAAGGCTGCAATTCCTGCGTCGACCGGATCTGCGATATTGGCATCGCCCGAAACAATGAGCGTCGAAGCGGACGCAAATGAACCTGCCACGATGAACATGGCAGTATATAGGATTTTTGAACAGGTCATCGTAAACTCCTTGATGAATAGCGCGAGCCCACGTTTTTTTCATGTTTGAGTGAAGGCTCTTCGGGAAAGTTGTTTGGTCCATGCTTTTAGGGACTTCACCCATAGGTCTCCAGCATCGCCAGCAAATCCTCATAGGTATTCGCTTGATCCATCGGCTTGTCATGCCGCCAGCGCGACATGCGGGGAAAGCGCAGGGCGACGCCGGATTTGTGGCGCGGCGAGGCGTGGATGCCCTCGAAGGCAATCTCGAACACATGGTGCGGCGTGACCTGCCGGACCGGGCCAAACCGTTGCAGCGTGTTCTTCTTCACCCAAGCCGTGATCTCGCGGAACTCCTTGTCGGTTAACCCACTGTAGGCCTTGGTGAAGGGCACCAATTCATTGCCTTTGCGCACGGCGAAGGTGAAATCGGTGAAGAGATTGGCGCGCCGCCCGTGGCCTTGCTGCGCGTAGATCATCACCGCGTCGATGGTCAGCGGATCGAGCTTCCACTTCCACCAATCGCCCTTTTTGCGGCCCGAAAGATAGGGGCTGTCCGCGCGTTTGAGCATCACACCTTCGGCCATGTGATCGCGGGCTGTGGCGCGGGTCTCGCGCAGGGCGTCCCATGTCTCAAAGTTCAGCTGGGCGGGCAGATGAATGGGCGCGTCGGGTGGCAACCCCGAGACCAGCGTTTCAAGTTTCGCGCGCCTCTCGGAGAAAGTCGTCTCGCGCAGGTCTTGCCCGTCGTGTTCCAGAAGATCATAGGCGGCCAGCGCGACAGGGGCCTCGGCGAGCAGTTTCTTGGGAACGGTCTTGCGCCCGATCCGCTTTTGCAGCGCGTTGAAGGGCATGGGGCCGTCGGCATTCCAGGCCAGGATTTCGCCATCGAGCACGGTGCCCGAGGGCAGGAAATCGGTCAGACGGGCAAGCTCGGGAAAGCGGTCCGTCATCAGCTCTTCGCCGCGGGACCAGACGAAATGTTTGCCGCCGCGCAGGATGACTTGCCCGCGAATGCCGTCCCACTTCCATTCAGCGCGCCAATCACTGGGAGGGCCGAGGTCTTCCGGCGCGTCATCGAGCTGATAGGCGAGGTAGAACGGGTAGGGGCGCGACAGGTCTGCGCCCGTTTCGGCCTCGGTCAGATCGTGCCAGCTATGGGTCTCGGGCGACCATTGGCCCATCAGACGATGGGCCATTTCCGCCTCCTCGCGCTCAAGGGCGCGAGCGAGGGCGCGGGTCATGAGTTTCTGGCTGATCCCGATGCGAAAACCGCCGGTGATCAGCTTGTTGAACAAAAACCTCTCCACCGGCCCCAGCTGATCCCAGGCATCCTCGATGACAGCGCGCCGTGCATCAATGTCCTGTGGCGCCAGCGCCCGCAAGGTTTCGATCCAATGGGTGAGCCCGAGATCCGTCTCGCGGCTGTTCTCTGGCAGCACGAGCGCAATTGTTTCCGCCAGATCCCCCACGATCGGGTAGGCCTCCTCAAAGAGCCACAGCGGGATGCCCGCGCGCTCCGCCGCCCATGCGCGCAATTGGGTCGTCGTGACGGCCCGTTTGGGCCGCCGCCCCGTGAAGAGTGCGATGCACCAGAGCCTGTCCTGCTCAGGGGCATTCGTGAGGTACTGCGTCAGAGCATCGACCTTGCGCGTGGTTTTGGTGGTCTGATCGACCGCAGTGAAGAGGGCAGCGAAGTCTTTCATGGTGCAACCCCTCCAAGGTCTCTTGGCCCACGTTTATGGCGATCGTTAACACTCCATGGAAAAGTAGATCACTTCTTCCTCAAGCCTACCCCGCGCGACCGCAAGCACGCCCCCGCTGTTGTGTCTTTAGTCGATACAATCAGGACAACCGGCGGGTATTGTTTGCCGTCGAGGATGTAATGGTTAACACTTCGTTGACCCGCACAAATGTCATGGCTAGCCTGCATTTGTATATTGTGAAGGATGATACCATGAAACTACCTATCGTTTTAAGCGTTGCGCTGGGTCTTGCCGCTGGCGGTGCACATGCCGGAATAATTGATTTTGAAGGTGTCACGCCGACCGACTTCGGGGACCCGATCGACGTTGGAGACTTTCGTTTTGATTTCACAGCCTCTGGTTGGCTCATAGGCGATCTTGACGACGGCCTCACACCGGGTGAGGTGGGCAATGGCACCAATGTGCTCTACGCGTCTGGCGGCTCGCCGGTTTCCGTGACAATGACCCGCATCGACGGCGGTGCTTTTGATGTTTCTGCCCTTTCCGCGGCTGAGAGCACGGGTGGCACGGCGGATATCCTGAACGTGTCCGGCGCTTTCGCCCTTGGCGGATCCATCATGGATGATTTGGCGGTGACCAATGCGCATCAGAATTTCACGCTGAGCGGCTTCGTGGGCCTGTCGAGTCTGACATTTTCAACCGCCACCTCTGGCGCCTTTGGCGAGGTTGGCTTTGAGCTGGACAACATTAACACGATGGCTGTGACTGCGCCTGTACCGCTTCCGGCGGGAGGGATGTTGCTCCTGACAGGGCTGGGTGCCGTCGCGCTCACGCGTCGTAAGTCTAAAGCCTGAACTTGCTACGGCAGCTCGCCCTGCGCGGGCTGCCATGTTTCTGACCCTGTCTGGTGATACTCGCCTGGTGTTGGATGGGGGGCCGCTCCCGTTCACGCCGCATCGGAGGGTTCATCAGGGTCGGCCTCGGTGCCAAATTCCGTTGGCACAACGCGTGCATTGTATCCCTGATCATTGAGGTATCGCGCGAAGATATCGGTGTAACCATGCGTCGGATATATGTTTTCTGCGCCGGTCTCTTTGACAGCACGGAGTAGGTCGGGCCAGTCGACATGGTCTGACATGACAAAACCCCGGTCCATCGCGCGCCTGCGTCGCACGCCGCGCATGCGCATCCATCCAGAGGCAAAGCCCGTCTCGTGAGGCCCAAACTTGCGTGCCCATGCCGAGCCAAGGGCCGATGGCGGCGCGATGACCAACGCGCCGGGATATTCCTTGCGGTTCGTCTCTGCCGTGACATGCACCGTTTCCGGAAGCGTGTAGCCCTGCGCGCGCAGAACCGCGTTTGTGCCCTCAACGGCGCCATGGGTCAGGATCGGGCCAATGTCTGTGTCGAGATTGGCCAGCACCCGTTGCGCCTTGCCCAGACCATAGGCCCCGATCATTGCGACGCGTCCGGCGGCGGCATTGCGCGCCCACCACGCGTTGATGTCCTGCATGACCTCCGCTTGCGGCGCCCATTTGAAGACCGGCAAACCAAAGGTGCATTCCGTCACGAAATGATGGCAGCGCACGGGCTCGAACGGTTCAGACAGGCCATCGTCCTGCAACTTGTAATCGCCGGAGACAACCCAAACCTCGCCACTGACCTCAACCCGAATTTGTGCCGAGCCCGGCACATGCCCGGCCGGATGAAAGCTGACATTTGCGCGGCCGATCCGGAGCACCTCATCATAGGCGATGGTCTCCAGAACGATCTCGCCCAGTCTGTGGCGGATTACCGGGGCGGCGGCTGCGGTGCAGAGGTATCGGCCATGGCCCGGCCGCGCGTGATCGGCGTGACCATGGGTGATCAATGCCCGGTCCACCGGGCGCCACGGGTCGATGTAGAAATCTCCGGCGGGGCAATAGATGCCGCGTTCTGTAAATTCGAGTGCCATGAAAATCAGGGTAGCGGTCGCAGCGGGCTTGTCCATGGCGCGGGGGCATGGCAGGCAGGGACGGGCATCGGACATCACGGGAGGACGCCATGTCAATCAGGGAATTTCGCAGCAAGATGTTGTCCGGCGCGCCGATTGCGGGCACGTTTTTGAAGACGCCCGCCTATCAGCTGGTGGAAGTGCTCGCGCAATCCGATCTGGATTGCCTGTGTCTGGATGCTGAACATGCGCCTTTTGATCGTGCGGCGCTCGACGCGTGTATCGCCATTGGTCGGGCGTTGGACTTCCCGATCCTCGTGCGGCCCGGTGATGGGTCACCCCGCGAGGTCTTGCAGGCTCTCGACTATGGTGCGGCGGGGATCATCGCGCCGCATATCGATACGGTCGAGAAGGCCGAGGCGCTGGCCCGTTCTGCGCGCTTTGGCCTGCACGGACGGGGGTATGCCGGGTCCACCCGTTGGGCTGATTACGCCACGCGCGCGATGCCCGATCTGCTGGATGCCAGCGCCGAGACAATTGTTCTGGCCCAGATCGAGGAGCCTGCGGGCGTTGAGGCGGCGGACGCAATTGCTGCCGTGGAAGGGATCGACGGGCTCTTTCTGGGGCCGGCGGATCTCTCGGTGGGTTATGGGCACCGCGATCAGACATCGGACGATCTGGCCCGGGCCTTTGCCAGCGTCGGCGCGGCCTGTCGCGCCCATGGCAAGCACTACATGACCTTTGTCGCCAATGGCGCACAGGCGCAATCGCGCGCGGCGCAATACGGGGTCACAGGGTTCATGGTGGGTTCCGAGCATGGCTGGGCGCGGGCAGGCGCCAATGCCGATGCGGCGGATGTGCACGCGATCAAAGGCTAGCCTCACACGCCCGCGCAATGGCTTCCATTGGACGCGTCTTGGTGCTCCGGCTGAAAATGGGCGTCGAGGCGCGCAATGATCGCGTCGCGGCGGTCTGCGCGCTCCATGAGCACTTCATGCTCTGCCCCGTCCATCACAACCAGCTCGCCATTGGGCCAGGCGGCCATACGGTCATGGATGCGTTGGGGATCCACGATGCGTTCGTTGGAGCCCAGAAACGTCACGCAGCGCGTCGCCGGTGACGCCATGGCGGCCAGGGTCCGGCATTCGATCAGCGCCTCGCGCAACCACCGAATTGACGGCCCGCCCAGCTGCAAATCACTTTGCTCGAGCACCTGCCTCTTCATGAAGTCGAACATGTCGGGGCAGGTTGTGAGCGTATTGTCGTCAAAGTCGGCAGTGGCCACATAAGAGGCCGCCCCGGTCGAAGGTGTATATAGATGGGAGAGCCCCACTTTCTCGGTGGCCCAGCTGACGGCCCAGGCGGTCGGGCGCAAAATCGGCGAGAGGCCAATGCCCCACATGGGCGCGGTAAAGGCGGCAGACGCCACGGGCAGGCCCTCATGCAGCGCACGCAGACCGATGCAGCCGCCCATGGAATGGCCCAGAAGGTAGAAGGGCTCGGGCATGCCCAGATCCCGGGCATGTGCCACATAAGCTGCGACGTCCTTCTGATAATCGGAAAAATGCTCCACGTGACCGGCGCGCGGATCGGCATGCAGACGTGCTGCGATCCCTTGGCCACGCCAGTCCACCGCCATGGCGGACAGCCCGATCCCATGCAGCATGCGCGCGATCGGGCCATATTTCTCGACATATTCCGTCCGACCCGGGAAGATCAGAACACTCCCCCGCGCCCCATCCTTGCGCCAATGTCCTGCGCGGATGCGCACGCCATCAGACGTCTCCAGCCAATGACAGGCGCCGCCCGCAGGCGCATCGGCCATGCCTTCAAAATAGGGAGCAGGGGTCATGTTCATCTCGATCAGCTCAGTACAGTGCCCAGTTTCATTGCAAGCCCCATGTCGCCATCGACCTTGAGCTTGCCTGTCATGAATGCACCTGTTGGGTTAACATCACCTTCAAGAATGCCCTGGAAGGTCTCCGCATCGGCGGACAAGGTCACGTCGGCCTCTTCATCGCCTGCGCGCGCGCCGTCTTCGTCGATCATCACGGCGCCTTCGCCGATGATTTCGAACTTGGCCAGGCCATCAAAACCTGCACCGCCCATTTTTTCGTTCAAGGCCGCTACGGCGCTTGCCACGATATCTGTCATGTTTGTTACGCTCCTTTGATCCGTCGCATCTGGCATTTCTTGCGTGATGCGCTACGCTCATGACTATGGGCACGATTAAGCATCAACTCAAATGTAGCGTGGCGGCACTTTGCGCCACAGTCATGTTTTCCTTACCTTTGAGCGCGGGAGAGGCGGAGCTTTTGCAATCTTTGCAAGAAGCAGAGCCCGAGGCCGTCGCGCGGATCGAACGGGAAATCGTTAACCTTTGGTCAAAATCCGGATCAGCCTCGATGGATTTCCTGCTCAAACGCGGGCGCGATGCCATCGATGTGCAGGATTGGGGGTTGGCCATAGAGCACCTCACGGCGCTGGCCGATCACGCGCCTGATTTCGCCGAAGCCTACCACACCCGCGCCATCGCTTATTTTCGCGCCGATCTCATAGGGCCTGCGCTGGGTGATCTGGAGCAGGCCTTGGCGTTGAACCCCAACCATTTTGGCGCCATGCGCGGATTGGCGACCATTTTCGAGGGTTTGGGTGATGCAAAACGCGCACATCAGGCCTACGAGATGGTGCTGCGCTTGCATCCGCATGACGAAGAGGCTCAAAAAGGCTTGGAACGTACCGAAGGCGAAGCGTTCGGGCGCGAGCTGTAAGACGAGGGGCCAGCGGCGGCCAGCCGGCGCTTGGTCCGAGACCAGAGAAGACCTCAGGGCGCGCGCATGTGCTGTGATGCAGCAAACATCACCCAGCGTGCCCGGGAAGACCGGCGGGGGGCCACGTCAGATGCAGGGAAGAACCATAGCGGTTCTGGGCCCCACCAATACAGGCAAGACGACCTATGCGATTGAGCGCATGCTGGGCTACAAATCCGGCGTCATCGGCCTGCCGTTACGGCTGCTTGCCCGCGAGGTCTACGATCGCATCGTGGAGATCCGTGGCCCGTCCGTTGTGGCACTGGTCACGGGCGAGGAGCGGATTGTTCCGCCGCGCACGCAATATTGGGTTTGCACTGTAGAAGCGATGCCCGAGGGCATGGGCGCGGACTTTGTGGCGGTCGATGAAATTCAGCTCTGCGCCGATCCTGAACGCGGCCATGTCTTTACCGACCGTCTTTTACGCATGCGCGGCACCCATGAGACCCTCTTTCTAGGCGCGGCCACCATGCGCGGGCCCATTGCGGAACTCATTGACGACGTAGAGTTTATTGGCCGCGAGCGGATGAGCCAGCTGGCCTATTCTGGCTCCAAGAAGATCTCGCGCCTGCAACCGCGCTCCGCCATCGTCGGCTTCTCCGTGGAAAACGTCTATGCCATTGCCGAGCTTCTGAGGCGCCAAAAGGGCGGGGCGGCTGTCGTCATGGGTGCGCTCTCGCCGCGCACGCGCAATGCGCAGGTCGATCTCTACCAAAATGGCGATGTGGATTATCTCGTGGCCACTGATGCCATCGGCATGGGGCTCAATCTCGACGTGCATCACGTGGCGTTTTCCTCGCTCACGAAGTTTGACGGGCGCCGGATGCGGCCTTTGGCGCCCAATGAGCTGGCCCAGATCGCGGGCCGGGCGGGGCGGGGCATGCGTGACGGGACGTTCGGGGTCACGGGCGAAGCGCCGCCATTGCATGACGAGGTGGCGCGCGCCATCTGTGATCATCGCTTCACGCCGCTCTCCAAACTCCAGTGGCGCAATGCGCGGCTGGAATTCGGCACAGTGGACCGCCTGATTGCCGCGCTGGAGGCCCCGTCAGGCGATGAGCGGTTGCTAAAAGCGCGCGAGGCCGACGATCTGCGCGCGCTCAAGATGCTGGCACAGGATGACGAGACCTTCGCGCGGGCCTCCTCGCCGCAGGCGGTCAAGCTTCTGTGGTCGGTTTGCCGGATTCCGGATTTCCGCGGGATCAGCCATGCCGAACACGCCAACCTCTTGATGCAGATTTTCGCCTATCTACACGAAGGCGCGCAGGTGCCCGATGATTTTCTGGCCCGCCAAATCCGGCGGATTGACCGGGTGGATGGCGATATTGACACACTCTCGAAACGTCTCGCCTTTATTCGCACCTGGACCTATGTCGCTCAGCGGGAAAACTGGGTTAGCGATACCGGGCATTGGCGCGGAGAGACGCGCGCTGTAGAAGACAGGCTGTCAGATGCGCTGCATGAGCGCCTGACCCAACGATTCGTGGACCGGCGCACCTCAGTGCTGTTGCGCCGGCTCAAGCAAAAGGAGGCCCTCTTGGCCGAAGTGAATGACAAAGGTGAAGTGACGGTTGAGGGCGAATTCGTCGGCCGTCTCGAAGGGTTCCGTTTCCGCTCAGACAAAGACGCGAGCGGCCAAGAGGCCAAGACGATCCAGCAGGCGGCGATGCAGGCCCTGACCCCGCATTTCCACCTGCGCGCGGATCGGTTTTACAACGCGCCCGATACCGAGATCGATTTCACCGAGCAAGGTGGGTTGATGTGGGGCAGCGAAGCCGTCGGGCGGCTGGCGCCCGGCTCCGAGCCCTTCAAGCCCGAGATCAAGGTTTTCGTGGATGAGGAGGCCGGCACGGATGTAGCCGAGAAGGTCAAACGGCGTTTGACCCATTTCATCGACCGCAAAGTGGCCGCGCTCTTCGAGCCGATGATTGCCATGGGCCGCGATGAGACGCTTTCGGGATTGGCCAAGGGCTTTGCCTTCCGTCTGGTCGAGAACTTTGGCGTCCTGCCGCGGGCCGATGTGGCCGATGACGTCAAGGCACTGGATCAGGATGCCCGCGGCGCGCTGCGCAAACATGGTGTGCGCTTTGGTCAGTTCACGATTTTCATGCCGCTCCTGCTCAAGCCCGCGCCGACCCGGTTGCGCCTGGTGCTCTGGTCGCTCTCAAAGGGGCTCGATACCTTTCCCGAAGCGCCGCCGCCCGGTCTGGTGACGGTTCCCAGTGTGCCGGATATGGAGCATGGCGCGGATACGATGGCGGGGTATCGCACGGCGGGAGCGCGCGCGATCCGCATCGATATGCTGGAGCGCTTGGCTGACTTGATCCGGGCGCAGGACACACGGGCCGGCTTTGAGGCCTCGGCTGACATGCTCTCGATTACAGGCATGACGCTGGAACAATTTGCCGACCTCATGGGCGGCTTGGGGTATCAGGCAGAGCGCGGCGAGCGCGAAAAAGTCCGGGCGGTTGTGCCCGACACTCAGCCCGACACCCAACCTGCTGCCGAGGCGGACGCACCAAAGGCTGCGCCGGTCGAAGACGCCGCCGCAGCCGACACCGCCGCGCCAGCAGATATGACCGAAGCCGATGCCGCGCCCGCTTCCGAAGCCACGGAAACCCCTGAGGCTGCCCAAACGCCGGAAACCGCGACCGAGGCGGCGACAGAGGCTGCGGGTGAGACGGGTCCTGAGATGGAAGTCTTCTACACGTTCCGCTGGGGTCGCCCGCGTGGGCAGCGCCCGCAAGGCGAACGTCGTCAGGGCCAGCAACGTCAGGGGCAGGGTAAAGGCAAACCGCGCGGCAAAGGCCCGCAAAAGGGCGGCAAAGGCAAGCCCCGCAACGATGGCCCGCGCACGTTCTCGGCCAAGCCCAAAAGGGAAAAAGCCATCGATCCCGACAATCCCTTCGCAGCCCTCGCGGCGCTCAAGGATAAGTGACGGGCTCTTCTGAAGAGAAGCCGTCGGGTCCAGCCGGGCCAGAGAAAATCCGGCTGGACAAATGGCTTTGGCAAGCACGGTTTTTCAAGTCGCGCGCACTGGCGGCCAAAGCCGTCAATGAAGGCGTCCGCGTCAACAGCACACGGACCACCAAGGCCGCGCGCACCATCGCGCCGGGCGATGTACTGACCTTCACAGCAGGGCGCCGCGTCCGGATCGTGAAGCTCCTAGCCTGCGGGACGCGCCGGGGACCAGCCCCGGAAGCCCAAGCGCTCTACGAAGATATGTCCCCCCCGGTGCCTGAAAAACAGGCAGCATCCGCGCCGCGCTTTGACGGCGGAGGGCGGCCAACCAAGCGAGATCGTCGCACCTTGTCAGAGTTGCGGGCCCGTGGGCTTGAATGATCCTGCTCCAGAGGATACGTCAGCTTAAGTTGACATCTAAAGACGGCCTCCCATGACCTACATCGTCACTGACAATTGCATCGCCTGCAAATACACCGATTGCGTAGAAGTCTGCCCGGTGGATTGTTTTTACGAAGGTGAAAACATGCTCGTCATTCATCCCGACGAATGCATCGATTGCGGGGTGTGCGAGCCTGAATGTCCGGCAGATGCCATTCGGCCCGATACCGAGCCGGATATGGAGAAATGGGTCGAGTTCAACCGCAAGTATTCCGAGATGTGGCCTGTCATCATCACCAAGAAAGACCCTCTGCCCGACGCAGAGGCGCTGGATGGTCAAGCGGGCAAACTTGAGACGCATTTCTCCGAAGCGGCTGGCGAAGGCGGATAAGCGATTCGTCGCGCTCTGGGCTGTGAATAGGTCAAGGATGCGCGCTAAAGCTCTGACTTTTAAGGCCTTCTAGCGTGCTGACCCAACGTTCGCTGGCACTGGGGCCATTTTTCTGCTATAATCATCGAAATCACGGCTTAGCGAGAGCAGACAAGCTCAGGAAAATACACGAGTTTCGATAAAACGACCTTGATCGGATACGGAGATGCCTCATCCCCGTCCGGATTTCTTGTCGCCAGCCGAAAATAGTTAACGTCCAGTAGAAAGGGCCTATCGCACATGTCGAAAGCCAAAAAACTCGATTTCCGTCCGAATGAATTTGTTGTGTATCCCGCCCATGGTGTGGGCCAGATCGTGTCGATCGAGAAGCAGGAAATCGCGGGCATTGCGCTGGAATTGTTTGTCATCTCATTTGAGAAGGACAAGATGACGTTGCGGGTTCCGACCCACAAGGCGACGGAGATTGGCATGCGCTCGTTGTCGAGCCCGGATGTGATCTCCAAGGCGATGACGACGCTCCGGGGCAAGGCCAAGGTCAAGCGGGCCATGTGGTCCCGTCGGGCGCAGGAATATGAGCAAAAGATCAATTCCGGCGATCTGATTGCGATTGCCGAAGTGGTCCGTGATCTGCATCGCAGCGACGATCAACGTGAGCAAAGCTACTCGGAACGTCAGCTTTATGAAGCGGCTCTGGAGCGTTTGACGCGCGAGGTCGCTGCGGTGGCAGGGGGCGATGAGGTTGCCGCGGCCAAGGAGATTGGCGACGTTTTGATCTCGCGCGCTGCCGCCTGATCGCGCAGCCCTGGCAAATCTTGGAAAGCCGCGCCGCCCGGCAAGGGCGCGCGGCTTTTTGTATTTGTCAGGTCAGACGAAGGCAAAATCGCCCGCGCCCAGAAGGGCGCTCTCTGTGTCATGGAAGGTGATCTCCGTATCACCAAATGTCACCACCGCATCGTCGCCGTCCTGATTAATTGTCAGCGCGCTGAACGCGTCTGCGCTCTCATCCGCGATGACAATGACATCCCAGCCATCCTCGAAATCCATGATGTTGTAGGTGCCATTGGAGCGGTCAAAAACAAACAGATCGCTGCCGCTCCCGCCGGTCAGCTCATCATTGAGACCTGCGCCAGGCGCCAATGTGTCCTCGCCGGAATCGCCGAAAAGCCGATCAAATGCCGCGCCGAACTGATCAATCCAGAAATCCCGGAAAAAACCCTGCGTGCCTACAGCATCCTCGGGCACAATCTCCTGCACGTTCAAATCCCCGATGATCATGTCGCGGCCGCCGCCGCCATGGATTTCGTTGTGTGACAGTGCCAGCGAGTTGAGCCCCGCCTCGATGCGTTGAAAATTCGGGCTCCCGTCGCGCACAACGCCCACGCCGACAGACCGATCGTCCGTCGCGCCGCCACCAAGGAGCAAGTTTCCCGAGGCATTGCCGACGATCTTGTCGCCGCCGCCCGCGCAAAGCACTTGCTCGATCGAGCTGTGTTGATCCTCAACCAGTAACCGCCAGATTGTGGTTCCGGTGATCGTGGTGACGGAATCCTCGTTGTCAAAGATCCGCGAGGATCCGGTCGACAGATCAATGCTGAGGTTGCGCGTCGAAGGGCCAGTGTAGTCCAGTGTATCGGTAACGCCGATTGATCCGACAAAGTTTTCCGGCGACAGGGGGAGGACAAAGCTTCGCGAAAAGAAGGCCATAACATCTCTCTCTAAATGAGCGCGGGCTCATTCGAAGCAATGCGATGGCAGCCAGCGCAGGTTTGAAATGCCAATGATCGTACGACAGTCGTCGGTCGGATCAAGGCTGTTTTTCGCGCTATGCGTGTTTTGGCGAGATTTGGCTCACGCAGCGGTATTGTCCCGGTTCTCCAGATTGGCCAGCAGTGAGGCTTCCAGCTCCTTCTCCAACTCCTTGGCCCGGGCCACGTAATCGGGGTTGTCCGCTGAGCGCACATTGGGTCTCCAGACCTCAGCCAGCTCACGCACCGCGTATCTGTCATGCTGATAGAATGTCCGCTCCGCCTCAGCCGCCTCGTAATCCGTGAGGCCAATGTTTTCCAGAACATAGCGCCCTGCGCGCAGCGAACTGTCAAACAGCTCGCGCACGATATCATTGGCCCCTGCCTGATAGAGCTCATAAACATGGGTTCTGTCACGCGCCCGCGCCACGATATGGATGTCCGGTCGTTCACGTCGGGCATAGGTCACAAGCCGCGTGGCGGAGGCCTTGTCATCAAGGGCCACCACCAAAACATCCGCCTGACCCAAGCCCGCCGCATGCAGCAACTCCGGGCGTGTCGGATCGCCAAAGAACCCTTTGAATCCAAAACGGCGCATCAATTCAATGGTTTGCAGATCGTGATCCATCACGACCGTTTTGTGCCCCACCGATTGCACCAGACGGTTCACGATTTGCCCAAAGCGTCCGATGCCCGCGATAATCACGGTGCCTTGCTCATCAATCTCGTCGGGCGCCGGTGCCTCAACGAGATCTTCGAGGCGTCGGGCCAGTTGATCGTAGAACAAAAACAGCAGGGGTGTGATCAACATGGAGAGCGCCACGATCAGCAGAAGCTTCTGCGCCAGCGTCCCATCAAGGACGCGTTGCTGGATCGAGAAGGAAATCAGCACAAAGCCAAATTCCCCCGCCTGCGCCAGCCCGAGCGTAAAGAGCCAACGATTGCGCCCCTTGAGGTCAAAGATGATGGCCAAGCCGTAGAGCACCAGCCCTTTGACCAGCATGACAGCGAGCGTCAGCGCGAGGATCAGAAGGGGCTCGGCAAAAAGGAGCGCAAAGTTGATCCCGGCCCCCACAGTGATGAAAAAGAGGCCCAGCAAAAGGCCTTTGAAGGGTTCGATATCGCCCTCAAGTTCGTGTCGAAACTCCGAGTTTGCGAGAACCACACCCGCCAGAAACGCGCCAAGCGCGGGCGAGAGGCCGACAAGTTTCATCAAAAACGCAATGCCCACAACGATCAGCAGCGCCAGCGCGGTATACATCTCGCGCAGGTGCGCGGAATGGATGAAGCGGAAGACGGGGCGCGTGGCGTAAATCCCTGTCAGGACAATGGCGGCAATGGCCCCCAGCGTGACCATGGCCACGCCCCAGCCCGGCAACCCTTCCACCAGCGACATGCCGCCGTGGCCGTGCTCTGCCGCATCACTGACCCTTTGGATGGAGCCATCCGCCGTCAACTCCGCCATGGGGACCACAGCCAGCAATGGCAGGACCACAAGCATCGGGATCACGGCAATATCCTGTGTGAGCAGAACGGAGAACGTGGACCGCCCGCCCGCCGTTTGCATCAGTCCCTTTTCCGAGAGCGTTTGCAGCACAATAGCGGTTGAGGAGAGGGCGAAGATCATGCCGATTGCGATGGCAACAGACAGGCTTTGCCCCAACAAGACCGCCCCGCCTGCGATCAGCCCCATGGTCAGACTGATCTGCAATCCGCCCAACCCGATGAGCTTGTGGCGCATATCCCACAACGCCCGCGGCTCCAGCTCCAGACCTATCAGGAAGAGCATCATAACGACGCCAAACTCCGCAAAATGCAGGATTTCTTCCGCATCATGCCCGCCCACCAGACCAAGAACTGGCCCGATGACGATACCCGCCGCGAGATAGCCCAGAACAGACCCAAGCCCAAGCCGCGCGGCAATCGGAACAGCAATGACTGCTGCAGCCAGAAATATGGAGGCTTGGTACAGGAAGGTTTCCATCAATGGGCTCCGCAGTCAGAGGGGTAGGGGGGCGTCGGCTTTGACCTGATCCATGACAATCTGACTGGTCACGCGCGCAACGCAAGGCTCGGCAAGCAAAACCTCGTGAATCAGGGTGTTCAATGCGCTGAGATCTGCACAATAAACCCTCAACAGGTAATCGGCATCGCCTGTCAGGGTGAACGCGGAGACGATTTCCGGTCGCGTTGCGACCAGTCTCGCAAAGGCGCGCGCATTCTTTTCGCCATGTTCTCCAAGCTGAACCTGCACAAAGGCCTGAACTGCGAGGCCCAGGGCTTCGGGATCGAGCCGCGCTGTGTAGGTCCGGATCAGACCCGCGGCCTCAAGACGCTGCCGTCGCCGCCCGGCCTGGGACGGGCTGAGCCCCAACACCTCGCCCAATTCCTGCGAAGTCAATGTCGCGTCTTTCTGCAACAGCTCGAGAAGCCGTATATCAGTCGAATCATTCATATGCGCAATACTCGCATGAAAATACGAATAGATGCACAAACTCTGTGAATAATCGGCGTGACTTGAGCGCTTTTGCGAGAATTATGCCGAAAGATGCACGTAAGATGCCCATAATTCCACCACGCCTGACAAAAGGACATGCGCCATGGGCCCCTTCCCACACGATGCACCCCGCTCTGACATCACCGCCGAAAACCCCGCCGGGACAGATGGGTTCGAGTTTGTCGAATTCGCCCACCCCGACCCACAGGAATTGCGGACGCTCTTCGCGCGTATGGGCTATGCCCATGTGGCCAACCACAAATCCAAACAGATCGAGCTCTGGCAACAAGGTGATATCACCTACGTCCTCAATGCTCAGGCAGACAGCTTTGCCGCCCGCTTCGTTGAGGAACACGGGCCCTGTGCGCCATCCATGGCGTGGCGGGTGCGCGATGCGCAACAGGCGTATGAGCACGCCATCTCAAAAGGCGCAGAGCCCTACACCGGAGCAGACAAAACCGTCGATTGGCCCGCGATCAAAGGCATCGGCGGCAGCCTGATCTACTTCACAGACCAATACTGGGATACCTCGCCTTACAACGATGAATTCGAATGGATCGCGCAATCCAAACCCGCAGGGGTCGGCTTCTACTATCTCGATCACCTGACCCACAATGTCTTCAAAGGCAACATGGATGTCTGGTTCCGCTTCTATGGCGATCTCTTCAATTTCCGCGAAATCCGTTTCTTTGACATCGAAGGCAAATTCTCCGGCCTCTATTCTCGTGCGCTGACCTCGCCCTGCGGGCGTATCCGCATCCCGATCAATGAAGATCGCGGCGAAACGGGCCAGATCGTCAGCTACCTCAAGAAATACAAGGGCGAAGGCATCCAACATATCGCCGTCGGCGCACGCGATATCTATGACGCAACCGATGCTATCGCCGACAATGGTCTCAAATTCATGCCATCACCGCCAGAGACCTATTATGCGCTGAGCAAGGATCGTGTGGTGGGCCATAGCGAGCCCCTCGACCGGATGATGAAACATGGCATCCTGATTGACGGGGAAGGCGTCGTTGACGGCGGGGAGACACGGATCCTGCTGCAAATCTTCTCGAAAACCGTCATTGGCCCGATCTTCTTCGAGTTCATCGAACGCAAAGGCGACGACGGCTTCGGCGAGGGGAACTTTCAGGCCTTGTTCGAAAGCATCGAACGCGAGCAAATCGCCAATGGCGAACTCAAAGCAAGCTAATGCCTTCTTTTGTCTTCAAATACCTCGGGTGAATTGGCCGATAGGCCAAGAGGGCAGAGCCCTCTCGCATTTACGGATACAGTGCGGGCCCATGGGCCCGCGCGTTGAAAAAAACGGCTAGCTCTGTGGCAGATCGAGCGTCACGTTGCGACCGCCCTTTTGGTAGCGCAGCTGTGTGTCGGAAATCGCAAGAACACGACCGCCATCAACCCGGTCGCCGACCTTGACCTTCTTGAACCGTCCGTTCTTCAGACGCACCAGAGCCCGGCGGTCAGAGGGTTTGCCGTAGACACCAATCAGGTTCACGCGCCGCAGGTTGATGGCGTTGCGCTGGGTTGCGGCTTGCGCCACGCTGGAGCGCGACGGGGCGGGAGGTTGCACTGTGCGCGGCGCAATCGAGGCGACGCGCGTTTCTGCGCGGGCGGCATCCCGTTCCGCCTGGCGGACAATCCGGGCAATGGAATTGGGGCGTGTGCGCGGTGCGGCAGAGTTGATAACGGCCAAACGGCTGGCAGGCAGCGCGGCCTGTTCGGCCTCCTGTTGCGCCTGTTCCGCGGCAGCCACTTCTTCGGCGGCAACCGCAGCGGCCACAGCGGCGGCCACGCGTTCCGCTTCCGCCTGCTCAAGCTGCTGAGCAGCCTGTCGTTCAACCACCAGTGGCCGGATCCTGGGCCGCATACGCGACAGCTCCGCAAGGCTGACCCCGCCCAGAACCGCCCGTTCATTCAGCTCAGCCAAATCATCCGGGCGGGCCGCAGGCCGCAGACCACGCAGGCTTGGATCAACGACAACCGGGCCATCGGGGGCCACAAGCTGTGGCGGCTCAATCGTCACCACAGGGCTTTCTGGATCCACAGGACGCGTCTGCGGACGCAATGGCGGCTCGATGCTGGGCCGCCCACTGAACAATTGATAACCACCCGGCGCTTCCAACCCTTCCGGTGTTGGAACGATCAATCCTCGTTCGTCGAAGTCATACCGTTGATCCGCCGTCGGGGGCAGTTCCTGGGGAGAGATCCCCTGATCCGCGAGGAGGTCGGACGCCGGCGGCAAGGCGACCGCGTCCTGCTGCGTCACGTTTGGATCGATGGAGGCAATGTAGAAGTCTTCCAGAATACCGGGCCGGAGGTCAGCAGGCGGGATTGGAGCGCGCTGCCAAATGCCCGTGGCCGCATAGCGCGCCTCGGCCTCTTCCGGCGTGAGCGCCTCGTAGCCCAGAGGTCGGGTGAGCCCGAGGGTGTCATTGCCCAACTCACTGTCTTGCGCTGGCGCGGGCAGGCCCGGGGTCAGGCTGGCCACCGAAACATCGTCCGGGTTTGCCTCGGGCGCCTGCGGTAAGGCAAGGGTCGGCGTGTCCGGTGTGGCCTCAGGTGCGGTCTCTTCAATGGCGGGGGCGACAGGCTGGCTCAATGCCGTTTCGGTCGCAGGTTGCTCTGCATTGCGTCCGGGGAAGAAACGCGCCAGCCCTTCGTCCACAAAGATCGAGGCCCAGGCCGCGACCCCCAGCAAGACCACCAGCAGTGCCGCCGTCAGCATCAGCCCGAGGAAACGCGGCTTGCCACCAACCTCCACCTTCTTGGCATCCCGGCGTGCGCCGAACATCGTCATGCGCTGCGCTTCGTCCATCCGGTTGCCACCCGCCAGTGCAGCGGCGGCGCCGCCGCGTTTTTGCGGCGGGGTGGGGGCTTCACCGGGATCATTGCGAGAAGCGCGCAGCTCGGCTGTCCGGCGGCTGACAAAGCCAATCCCCCGGCCCAGGCCGGATTGCGCGCGCGCCAGCACACTTGTGACGCTGGACGAGCCCGTATCATCCGATGAGGCGCCATCTGGCTGGGTGGTTGCGGGCTCAAGATCGTCCTGTTGCAAACTGGCGGTCGCCTGAGCCTGAAGACGTGCCGCTATGCTGCCCTGTGCACCGGCGGCCTTTGCGGGAGCGTCCTCGGCTGAGGCCGACCGTGTCGCGCTCAGGCCGGGCGTTTTGCCTTCGGCATTGGGATCTGGCGCTGCAACCGCTGGTATCTCCGCTTCGCCGCCCGCGTGTTCGGCGCGCAAGCTTGCAAAGGACACCGGCGGCTCCGCCTCTGCCATGGGTTCGCCCAGCGGCTTCACGGGGTCCGGGACATCCGTGGGCGCGCTAAGGTCTGGCGTTCTGGGCGTGTCTTCTGGTGTTGCGTCATCTGGTGGCGCAGCGTCTGCCACCGTTGCGGCTTCCTCCTCGACGTTGGCAATCCCATCGGCGAGGATATCTGCCTGGGGCGCCGCCAATTCCGCAGGTGCCTCTGGCTCTGAGACGTCGTCCTCCGCAGGGACAACTTGCGACTCCGCAGCCGTCGGCACTGCGCTGCCATCGATCTCCGGAGTTGGTCTGTCCGCGTCGGGTTCGGATGGTTCCTCCGGCGCTTCAACGGCCACAATCGTGTCAGCGCCCGGTGCGGGCCCTGTCAGAACGGAAATGGCTGTCGCGTCTCCCTCGACGGTCACACCCGGCGCAAGATGCGTCATTGCGGCTTGTGCGGGTCCAAAGAACGGCTCGCCCTCGAAGGCAGTGCCATCTGGAATGGCGGCAAAACCCAGCGGGAGGAAGCGATTGTCGTTGGCGAAGGCTTCTGCTTCATCCAGCGTCTCTTGCGCGACCGCCGCAATCTGCAACTGTCCGTCAGACACCCGCCAGTCGAAGACCAGCTCCGACACGGGGTAAGGCGTGGCACCCACCAGTGCCTTTTCCACCGCCACGATCGGATCACCGCCCTCGAACGGGACGTTGATGTACTTCACCTGCTCATTGGGCAGGATCAGCTTGACCTCGGGCCCGTCGATATCGGCATTCGGCACTGCCTCTTCGCGCAGCACCGCGAGCGCGCCCGACAGGTCCTCGACGTCAAGCGCAACTTCGCCCAAACTGTACCAGCCCTGTGCCGGGCCACCTGAAGAGGCGGCGCGCTGCAGCAGGGCAATGCCGCTATAGGACAGCGAAAGAGCGAAATCTGGCGTCATGCGAGGCCTTTGCAAACTACCTGGTCGCGCCCGAAAGCGCATAGACTATGGGCTATAGCTCTACGCAAAACCGCACACCATGCCCACGGGCTTTCTTCTTTTATAGCAGTATCCTGCCGAGAAAAAAGGGAGCAGCCTTGTCGGGCGCGGATCCAACCGCCACACTGCGCAGGCGTTTGAGCAGGAGAACACCATGAAACAGCGCTTTTTGTCTTTTGCCATGGCGGCTCTGTTTTTGGCGATGTGGCCCGCTTTTGGCGCGGCGCAAGAGACGGTCCGCCACATCGTTGTGACAGGTGAGGGGCGTGCCCTGGCTGTGCCGGATATGGCCGAGGTGCAATTTGGCGTGACCCATCAAGCGCCGCGTGCGCAAGCCGCAATGGATGCCGTGTCGCGGGATGTGCGCGCGTTGTTTGAGGCCATGGTCGATGAGGGTATCGCCGCGCGCGATATTCAAACGACGTCTCTGCGCCTTGATCCGCGATGGGAGCAGCGGCTGCGCGATCAGCAGGGGCCTCCCGAAATCCGGGGATTTGTGGCGACCAATCAGGTAACGGTCCGCCTGCGTGACATGAGCGCCCTGGGCCGGACGTTGCAAACCCTGCTGGACAAAGGCGCCAATCGGTTTTCCGCGATTCGCTTCACTTTGGCCGATCCGGGACCTGCGCAAGCAGAGGCGCGTCGTGAAGCCGTTCGCGATGCCCGCGCCAAAGCCGAGCTATACGCCGAGGCCGCAGGTGTTTCTCTGGGAGAGGTCTTGCGGATCGTCGAAACGGGGGCCGCTGCCCCGAGGCCTGCCATGATGGCAGAGGCGCGTATGGCGATGGACAGCGCCATGCCCGTCGCGGGAGGGGAGCTCAATTTGCGCGCGCAGGTGACGATCACCTACGCATTGGGCAACTAGCTTCCGGCGCAAAAAAAGAGGCCGCCCAAGGGCGACCTCTCGTGTCAGGTTCACAGGTCCATGTCAGGATGCAGCTTTCAAAGCCTGATCCAAATCGTGCATCAGGTCCTCCGCATCCTCGATCCCGATTGAAAGTCGCACGACATTGGGCGCGGCGCCTGCAGCTTCCTGTTGCTCCGGCGTCAGCTGGCGGTGCGTTGTGGAGGCGGAGTGAATAACGAGGCTCCGCGTGTCGCCCAGATTGGCCACATGGCTGAATACCTCAAGACTATCCACGAACTTCACGCAAGATTCGTAGCCGCCTTTCAACGCAATGGTGAAAAGCGCGCCCGCTCCTTTCGGGCAAATCTCCGATTTGCGCGCATAATAGGGCGAGGAGGGCAATCCTGCATAGGTCACGTAGTCGATGGCATCGTGCCCTTCGAGCCAGGCCGCGATCTTCTCTGCATTCTCGACATGCCGCTCCATCCGCAGCGATAGCGTCTCGATTCCCATCAGGGTGTAATGCGCAGCCTGCGGGTTCAGCGTCATCCCCAAATCACGCAGACCAATGGCGATGCCGTGGAAGGTGAAGGCAAGAGGGCCGAAAGTCTCCGCGAAGCGTAGCCCGTGATAGGCCGGCTCGGGCTCCGAGAGCGAGGGAAACTTGTCGGAAGCCGACCAGTCGAACTTGCCCGAATCGACGACGATCCCGCCCGTGACCGTGCCATTACCGGTCAGGTACTTCGTCAGCGAATGCACAACCAGCGTCGCGCCATGTTCAATCGGGCGGCACAGATACGGCGTGGCCGAGGTGTTGTCGACAATGAGCGGAATGCCCGCGCCGTCCGCTACGTCAGCCGCAGCACGCAGATCGGTGATATAGCCGCCGGGATTTGCCACGGATTCGCAAAAAAGCGCGCGTGTATTGTCGTCAATGGCAGCTTTGACCGCGTCCATATCGTCAAAATCAACAAACTTGGCTTCCCAACCAAACCGCTTGATCGTCTGGCTGAATTGCGTGACCGTGCCGCCATATAGCCGCGTGGAAACCACAACGTTCATGCCCGGCTGCATCAAAGGGAACAACGCCATGATCTGCGCCGCATGGCCAGATGAGCAGGCCACGGCCCCAACACCGCCCTCAAGCGTTGCAACGCGTTCCTGCAAGACAGCAATCGTGGGATTGGTCAGGCGGGAGTAGATATAGCCCACCTCCTGCAGATTGAAGAGGGCGGCCGCGTGCTCTGCATCGCGAAAAACATAAGCCGTCGTCTGATAAATCGGCGTTTGCCGTGCGCCAGTGGCCGGATCAGGCCGCGCACCGGCATGAATTTGCAACGTATCGAAACCGTAGGTGGGACCATCGGTCATTTGAATTCCTCCGTCTGAATTTGAGCCAGACCCTACCGGGAAGACGCATCGGGTGCGAGACCCAGATTGCGCAGATTTCAGAACACACGCCCCATTTTGCATGGGCAAACCAAAACAAACGTTCCAAGTCTTCTTTTGCCGTCAAATACCTCGGGGGAGGCCCACAGGGCCGGGGGCAGCGCCCCCATCTGCCCCGACAGGGGCGCATCGAGAGCGCGCCCGTGGCGCGCGCCTTAAAATCAAGCTAAACAAGCGCTGAAAAAAGCCTGTTTGTCAGCGCATCCAGTAGCCTTCGCGTTTGAGGCGGTTGCGGATCGCTTGTTCCTTGCGGGGCAGGACATCGCGGTCAAACAGATCGCGCGCCTTGGCCCCGCGGCCTTGATAGATCATGCGCAACGCCGGCTCATAGGCTTTCAGCAATTTCTTGATCCGGTTCGGCGCCACGACGCTCTCCAGCTGGGCGACAGCGGCATCGCTTTCGCGGGCGTAGAGCAGGGGCAGTGTGCGGTAGTGACAATGATGCGAACCATCCATCATGCCATGTTGTGCGCTGTCGCGGCTGCCTCCCAAAGCGTGGATCACCAAGGGAAGTGCCACCTGATCGAGCCAGGGATCCATGACCTGACAGACCAATTCGCGCGGCGGATCATCGCGAATGGCTGTTGCATATTCCTCAAACAGGGCGCCGAAGACGCGAGGGCAGCTGCCGAAGAAAAAACCTGCGTTGAAATACAGATACCGGCGCCAGAATTCATCGGGTTGGCTGAGATCGAGCGAACTTTCGAAATCGAGGTCAAACTTGTCGTAGAGCGATTTCCATATGGCTCCATATCCGGGCCCATAAAGCTCTGTCTTGGGCCAGGTGTTTTCGCGCCGCAATGACGCAGAAGGGCGCGCGAAATCAAACCCAACCTCGCGCAGGTCCCTCAGGATCAGCGTATCCGTGTCCAAAAACAAAAACGGCTCGCCCTCGGGCAGCGCGCGGAGCCCTTCGATTTTGTTGCCCTGCACGTAGCTGTCGCCAAATATCTTGTTGTCAAAGGGCAGAAACGTTACGCCGAGTTCGATCAGCATATTGCGCACAGGCTCATCCGTGATGCGCGGATCACGGCCCCACAATGGTCCGGGCTGCGGCTCAAGGCAGAAGACCTGGCCTTTGAAGCGCGGCATGCTCGCCTTGATGGATGCCGCAAGGATCAGGGCCTCGTATTGCAACCGTCCGGCCTGACCGACGAAGGCGATGTTGAATATCTGCTCCTGCGCCACGGGCGGGCCCCTGTGATGGTGATCTTGCGGAAAGACTAGCTTGTCTGCCCGGCGCGTTCCAGCCGCTCTTGATCCAAAACGGCAAGACGCGCGCTATCGGTGCTTCGTAAGCCGTATGACTCGTACCAACCGATGTCAGGAAAGTGGTGGGCGACCTAGGAATCGAACCTAGCGTGCGTCTCCGCGAGGGAGTTACAGTCCCCTGCCACACCTTGCGGCCTGTCGCCCACTGAGGCGTGGGATTACTCTGCACACCCCAAGGGGTCAAGAGCGATTTAGCCTGAATTTGCGCTTGCCAAGCGCGATCTGCGACGTGCAAGGGAAGGGATCACATCTGGAGGCGGAAACGTGGCGAAAAAACCGACATGGGTCGTGGCCAAGGAACGCGACAAACGCGCAGCGGCAGCCGAAACCCTCTGGCTGTTTGGATTGCATGCCGTGCGGGATGCCCTGTCCAATCCGCGCCGCGAGAAACTGCGCCTGATCGTGACGAAGAACGCCGCAGATAAACTGGCCGATGCCATTGCCGCGGGCGGTCTGGAGCCTGAGCTTGTCGATCCACGGAAATTCAACGCCCCGTTGGACAAAGGTTCCGTGCATCAGGGCGCCGCGCTCGAGGTCAAGCCGCTCGATTGGGGCAGTCTGACCGATGTGGCGCTGGGGGAGGGTGCGCCACGTCTGGTCTTGCTGGACCGGGTCACGGATCCCCATAATGTGGGTGCGATCCTGCGCTCTGCCGAAGTTTTTGGCGCGCGCGCCGTCATCGGCCCGCGCCATCATTCCGCGCCAGAGACGGGCGCATTGGCGAAAACAGCCTCCGGCGCGCTGGAGCGACAGCCCTACTTGCGCGTGCGCAACCTCGCTGATGCGATTGCCGAGTTGCAGGCCATGGGTTGGATTGTGCTTGGGCTCGCAGGCGAGGCGGAAGAAACAATCGAGGCCGCGCTGGAAGGGCGACGGGATCGGGCTGTGGCCCTCGTGCTTGGCGCGGAAGGCCCGGGGCTGCGGCAACGCACGCGCGAGGTCTGTGACGGGCTGGTGCGGATCGACTTCGCGGGGGGCTTTGGGTCGCTCAATGTCTCCAACGCCGCCGCTGTTGCGCTCTACGCCGCCAGACCCTGAAGCCTCTGGCAGAGCGGCCTCGGCGCACCTATCTCTTGGCAATCGAGGAGGGCCCGGATGCCGCACCATACAAAGATTGCCACATGTTGTTATTGCGGGACGCGCGCCGCCCTTGTTCTCAAAGGCTCTGAGCGGCATGAGCTGAGCTGTGCGGCCTGTGGCGCCCCGCTCCATGACATGAAGATGCTGCGCACGCAGGCCACGAAATCACACCCGATCGAGCGCAACCCCAAGCCCAAGAAACGCAGCAAGGGTGTCACGCCCAATGCACTATGGGAGCGCGAACTCAAACGCGGCAAGAAAAAGAAGAAGTCCAAAAAGAGCTTCGCGCGCAGGATTTTCTCAGAAGCGTTTGACGTGCTGGAAGACATCTTTGATTAAAGCACTTCGACGGACACCCGATCCATCGAGCATCACGAGCAAGCAATTGCTTGGCAGTGTCATCGTGATCCATGTTTTTCGCAAAGCGCTATAACCGCGATCCCCTGCTGTCCGGCTGGGTCTGCGCGGCGGCTCAATAGACGAGCCAGGCCCTGCGCAACAAATTGACCCCCGCCACAAGCAGCACCCAGAGCGTGACCCGCCGGAAGGTTTGTTGATTGATCCGGTCCTGCACCGCCAGCCCCACCCACATGCCCAGAACGCCGGGAATGCAAAGGGCGGCAGAGAAGGTCATCGTATCTGCGCGCACAACGCCTGAGGGCCCGTGCGCGGCCATCAGCAGCAAGGTGCCCAGCCCAAACGCGATCCCCTGTGTGCGCACTTGCAGGGCCTTGTCGGTGTTGAGCGCCGTGAGATAAGCCACGGTGGGCGGGCCCCAGACGCCCGACAATCCGCCGATGAACCCCGCGACGCCGCCAAACCCGGCTTCGATGGCGCGGCGTTGTTCGCGGATTTCCGTGCGCCAGCCTATGATCTGCAAGACGCAGAACAAAACCACGGGCCCGCCGATGGAGGCCAGCAAAACCCATTGCGGCAAAAAGGCATAGAGCTGCGCCGCAAGGACGAGCGTGCAGGCACCAGCGATCATGAAAACCTTGAACTGTCGCAGGGCCTTAATCGCCGCCGCGCGCCCGCCGCGCAGGCTTTGCATGGCGTTTGTAATGAGCGTGGGGAGCATCATCCCCGCCAAGGCGATCTGTGGGGGCAAAAACGCGCCCAGAAGGGAAATCAGGATCGTCGGCATGGCAAAGCCCACGACGCCTTTGACAGCTCCGCCCAAAAAGGCGACAGCGAGACAAAGCGACCACTGGGCCAACGTCAATTCTACAAGTATATTCTCCACAGATTGCGTCTTATCAGGAGGGCGTTAGCGCTGCATTGCCAAAAGGCAACGCGCAATTTTCGAACAAAAGATTGCGCTTGGGGGTATTTATGTTGCGCTGCACCTGCGAAGATACTATGCAGTTGCGGAAAGCTATACGGAGAGAGCCATGGCCCACGACGGACAAGACCTCATGCTGGATGCGCCGATTGTGCTGCCGGACCTTCTGAAGCTGACAGGGGATGCTGTTGGCCCGGTTCGGCAAATATTTGAAATCGCGCGGGAAAATCTGCGCGAGATGGTAACGGTGGATGGTCGCATCTCTGCGTCGCGCATTGAGGCGGAGCAAACGGCGGCCCACGGTCTGGCCTGGCTCGCGACTTATACTGACAGTCTTGCCCAGATGCAGAGCTGGGCGGAAGCGCTGGAGCGTGAAGGCCGTTTTGGCGAGATGGAGCAGTTGATCCATCAGATCGCGTTCGGGGAATACCTCTGGCAAGTCTATGGCGGCATCCCGATGAACCAGGGCGAGATCCTGCGTTTGCAGGACATTGGCCTGAGCCAGCAGGATATGGCGCCGCTCATGGCGCCCGCCGTCATGACTTTGACGCAGCAGGGCAACACGCAGGCGGCGCGCACGCGGCTGGTCGAGTTGATGCGCGAGCAGGGGCAGGCGGCCACGATGTTTGGCGCCTCCGGCCTTGATGAAGAGCTCGAGATGATCCGCGAGCAGTTCCGTCGCTACAGCCTTGATAAGGTTGAGCCTTATGCCCACGAGTGGCACCTGAAGGACGAGCTGATCCCGATGGAGATTATCGATGAGTTGGCCGAAATGGGTGTCTTTGGTCTGACGATCCCGGAGGAGCATGGCGGGTTTGGCCTGTCCAAGGCGTCGATGTGCGTCGTCTCTGAAGAGCTCTCGCGCGGCTACATCGGCGTAGGCAGCTTGGGCACGCGCTCCGAGATCGCCGCAGAGCTGATCATCGCGGGCGGGACCGATGCGCAGAAAGAGAAATGGCTCCCGGGCCTCGCCTCCGGTGAGATCCTTCCCACGGCTGTTTTCACCGAGCCAAACACAGGGTCTGACCTCGGCAGCCTGCGCACCAAAGCCGTCAAGGATGACAATGGCGATTGGGTGCTCAACGGCAACAAAACCTGGATTACCCACGCCGCGCGGACCCATGTCATGACCGTTCTGGCCCGCACGATCCCGGATACGGACAATTACAAAGGCCTGTCGATGTTTCTGGCGGAAAAAACGCCCGGCACCGATGAAGCGCCTTGGCAGGATCCCGGCATTTCCGGCGGTGAGATCGAAGTGCTCGGCTATCGTGGCATGAAGGAATACACGCTCAACTTTGACGACTTCAAAGTGAAGGGCGAGAACCTTCTGGGCGGCGAAGAGGGCAAGGGCTTCAAACAGCTCATGGAGACGTTCGAAAGCGCGCGCATCCAGACGGCTGCCCGTGCGATCGGTGTGGCGCAATCGGCGCTTGATGAGGCGATGAAATATGCCGAGGATCGCAAGCAATTCGGCAAGTCTCTGATCGAATTCCCGCGTGTCTCCGGCAAACTTGCCATGATGGCCGTCGAGATCATGATCGCGCGTCAGCTGACGTATTTCTCTGCGCGCGAGAAAGACGAAGGCCGCCGTTGTGATCTCGAGGCAGGCATGGCCAAGCTCTTGGGCGCACGCGTGGCCTGGGCCGCGGCCGACAACGGCCTGCAAGTGCATGGCGGCAACGGGTTCGCGCTGGAATACAAGATCAGCCGTATCCTATGTGATGCCCGCATCCTCAACATCTTTGAGGGTGCTGCGGAGATCCAGGCCCAGGTCATCGCGCGCCGCTTGCTGGGCTGACCCACATGCGAAACGCTCCAGTGGAGCGTTTCGGGCCGCAGCACGCGGAGATCCAGGCCCAGGTCATTGCGCGCCGTTTGCTGGGCTAATCCAAATGCGAAACGCTCCAGTGGAGCGTTTCGGGCCGCAGCACGCGGAGATCCGGGCCCAGGTCATTGCGCGCCGTTTGCTGGGCTGACCCACATGCGAAACGCTCCAGTGGAGCGTTTCGGACCGTGACATGGGCCTCGGGGATGCGCCAAATGCGCGCTTCTCCATCCGCTTGTGTGGCCTTCCTCTTGCTAAAAACATCCCGGTGGTGTGGGGGCTGGCCCCCAAGACTGCCGCCCGTGACAAATGCCTGTCACGCGGCGTGGCGCAACAGCGCGGCTTCGCTGGCCGATAGCGTTCTGCGCGCACTGGCCCCATAGACATGAGGGTCGCTGGACAGCGCGGGCATGCCTGCCAGCAGGCGCGCGCGGTCTTCGTCTGATAGGGTCGAGAGCGATGTTTGCGCGGGATGAAAGCTCTCACTCTCGACGCCATTGGCAAACATGATTTCATGCTGCGGGAGCAGCAGATGAATATACATCACCTCCTTGACCCGCAGATCCGTCACAATGCTCTGCGCATTGATGAGATGTTTGGCGGAGACCAAGACTTCGGATGTGTTGAACAGCTCCTGTGCGGCCGCGCCGCGCATGATCAACTTGTGATCGGGCGAGACGAGAAACGTCTCGTCCGGCTGATCAATGCCAAAGGCACTGGCCTGAATGCGCACAGGGCGCAGATGGGGCAGGGCAAAGAGGCGTGCGCCTGTCATGCGGCGGCTCCCGCGCCAGAGAATCTCCTGCGCACCATTGTCTTTGGTCTGAACAAGATCGCCTTCACGCAGGTCTTCCACAAGCGCGCTCCCCTTGGGCGTGGCGATCCGTGTGCCGGGCGTAAAGCAGATCACGCCGCCAAGGCCGAGGTCGTCCGCAGAGGAATGGGCCAGCACATCTAGTGTGTGGTGTACGACCCAGAAGTCCTTGTTTTGCGGGGGGATATCATTGTGGAACATCGCAAGCGGCCGTCGTCCCGGCCCTGCGGGCACCAGTGTGACCGTGAAGCTGCGTGCGCCATCGGTGACAACAAAGCTGGAATCCTCAAGCAGAGGATCGTCGAATGACGCTGCATGCGCCCCTAGGCCGGGTGTTTTATGGTCATCGAAAGCTGCTCCGATCAAACGCCGCACCTTGCGGGCGGCATGCTGTCGGAGCGCATCCACGCTCGGTGATCCCTCCAGTCGCACGACATCGGCGGGCCCATCGACCCGCAACGTGTCTCCCGTCCAACTCCAAGTCGATCCCACGTTGAGTGAATGTGGGGGCGCCCCTTTGAAGCCGTCTGTCTCAGTTTGCGACCAAGAGATGACATACGTGCCACGAAAGCCCGTGTTCATCGCCAAAGTCCTGCCTCGGTTCTTTTATTATTACCCGCAACTTAACAGCCGTCGCTAAAGTTGAGAATCGGGGATTTCTTGCGTGAGGTATTTCTGCACCGCAGCTGTGTCAAAATTGCCAGTCAATCCGTACGGAGCCCGTGGTCTGGCCTTCATCCTGCGCTTCGAATTCAGGGCTGAGATAGGTCAAGCCGTAAAACAGATTGCGCCCCTCCGTTTGCCAGTGCACCCCGGCGCGCAAGCGGTTGCGGGTGCTCTCGAACTCCATGTCGTCGTCATCGCTGAGCAACTGGCTGTCGGCGACGTGGGCCATGTCGCCTCCCAACACAAAGCTCAAGCCCCGGCCCTCGCCTTCCACAACGCGATATCGATGGCCGGTAATCATATCCCGCGCTTGGGCCCCGCCCATGCCAAAGGTGCCGATAGTCAGATCAAAGCCTGCGCGGGCAAGGGTTTCGACCCCGGTTTCCGCTGCCAGGAAGGGGCGCAGATGCGCGTGGCCATAGGACAGCGTACGCCCGATTTCGGCGCGCGCGCCCAAGGTTGGATCGAGATCAACCTGCCCATCGCGGACGCTTTTGGACGGCGTCGTGGCGCCCGGCAAAAGATCATGCAGCCCGGTTTGCAGATCGATCAGGCCATTCTCCGGGCCAACAAAGCTCAGGCTGGCTTGAAGGTCTGTCTCCAACTGCCCCAGAGCAAATTGTGTTCCAAGGGCCAACCGCAAGTGCCCCGCCGCCGGTCTGTCATCGGCATCGGGCCAGCGCAGGTTGTTGGGGGACATCACGGCCGCATCAATCCGGTATTCCAGCATGACACCGGGCCGTGTTGGCAGGCGGCCCGTCCAGCTTTCCGAGGAATTCACATAGGATGAGGAATAGGACCCTGTTTGCCAGCGGTCCCGGCCATCGCCAATCAGATCGTTTGAAATGAGGCGGCCGTAGCCGATGCGTTCACGGCCTTCGGCTTGCGCGGAGGGTGTCAGGAGAGACAGGGTCAGGCCGATTGCAACAGCCGAGGAAGCCAAACGCAACATGAGCGGTCATCCGATTTGTGCCCCCCCGGGCAGGCCCACGTGTAAACAAGTCATCAAACAGGGGCCAGCGAGAAATCGCTGCAACCGGGGGTGGTGGCGCAGGTGTGGCATCTGGGCACGATTTTTCCGACCCGCTCAGGAGTGCTTTGACTGGGGCCTCGCATGAGTTATGCACAGGCGAGGTGAGGAGGGGGTCGCGATGTACCGTCCCAAAGGCAAAACCCATGTAGCGGTCTCTGCGCTGGTCTGCGCGGCTGTTCTGGCGGGCTGTGCTGACCCGATGTCGGATGTGCAGACACTCGATGATGTCGAGCTCGCCCAGGATGTGGATCGTGCCGAACTGGGCGGCACCACATCACCAGACGAGCCGATCCTGCGTCCGGGCCTGCTGGGCGCGCTGTTCGGCGGTGGTGCGGCGCAAGGTGAACAGACGGAGGCCATTGATGCGGCCGTGACATCTGCGCTGGCCCCCGAGGAGGTTCCGGCCTTGCCGGAAAACACCGCGGAAACAGCCGAGACCGAAGCGCTATCCCAAAGCACGGAAGATAAGGTCGAGAACGAAGCCACAGCAGCTCCGCAAGAGGTGGCAGCAGCGGCGCCGCGCGGTCGTTTCAGATTGTTTGGCGGGTTGTTCGATGCGCCCGCGGCACCTGCCTCGAAGGCTCAGACCGAGCAAGCGGAGGCGGCCCCGGAGCCTGCTGCGGATGAGATAGAGCCCTCGGAGCCGTCAACCGAAATGCAACAAGCCGCCTTGGACGCGCCTGCCACTGAAACGCCCGCGACCAAGACACCAACAGCGACGCCGCGCCAAGCCGGTTTCCGGCTGTTTGGACTTGGACGCCGCAGCGGGGCGGGATCCGGCGGATCAGATCCTTCCAGCGCAACGGAGGCCGCCGATGTGACGCCCGGGGCGCCGTTGAGTTTTGGAGCCGTGGGGCGTGTGTGTGAGGTACGTGGCAAAGCGCTTGGCCGCGAAGTCGAACGCTTTCCCGAAAAGCGCAGCGCTTACACACTCTACGATACCGCACCGGGCAGCACCGAGGCGCGTGCCTTCTATATCACAGGTTTCTCAGACGGCTGCGCCCGGCAAGTCACGGCGGCGAACGTGATTTTCGGCGCACCCTCCATGCACGAGCGTCTGCGCTACGGCCTGCCTGCGGATACTTTGCCCGCCTCGCGAACCGATGAGGCCTACAAAACGCTCAAAGCCAAGGTCTGCGGCGTGCGCCGCAACCAGCCTTGCGGCGCGCGGATCGACAAGCTGGAAGCCAATACTGTCTTCGTGACGATGTACCAAAGCTTCACGGGCAATCGCAATTGGTCCAACCTTTTGCTGCACGACGGGGCGCTTTATGCCTCGGATATCAAGCAAATGCCCTAGGGCGCCCGCCCTGAACGTTCAGTAATGCGGGGGTCGTTCGTCTCCGATGACAACACCGCCAGACCCTTCTGCCTCGCGCTCCGCTTCGCGCCGCATGAGCATCGCAACACGATGTTCCAGCACGTCAATCTGGTTGTTTTGCCGCGCCACCTGATCGGAGAGCTCCTCAGCGAGCTTCTCCAGATGGGCCACGCGTTCCTGCAAGATGAGCATATCGTCCATGGGCGCAATCTGCCCCAAGCGCGACCCGCCGCCAAGCCCCGAAACACGGCTTGATGCATGCGCCCTCCCATGGGCCGACTTGCCCCGCGCCCCCGAGCCCGGTAATGGGTGCGCGCAAGCACGACACGATCCCTCCACAAGTGGACCCGATAGCCATGGCCAAGCCCAAGAAGACGCCTCGCCCCAAGGCCCAGACGCCCAAGGGCTTTCGTGATTATTTCGGCGTTGAAGTTGCCGGGCGCTCCGAGATGCTGGAGAAGATCGCGCGGGTCTATCATGCCTATGGTTTCGATGCTCTGGAGAGCTCTGCGGTCGAGACGGTTGAGGCTCTGGGCAAGTTCCTGCCCGATGTGGACCGTCCGAATGCCGGGGTCTTTGCCTGGCAGGACGAAGATGACACCTGGATGGCGCTGCGCTATGATCTGACGGCGCCGCTGGCGCGGGTCTATGCCCAGCATCGCAACGATTTGCCCACGCCTTATCGACGCTTTGCCATGGGCCCTGTGTGGCGCAATGAAAAGCCCGGGCCGGGGCGGTTTCGTCAGTTTTATCAATGCGATGCAGATACCGTCGGGACAGCGTCCATGGCCGCAGATGCGGAAATCTGCATGATGCTGGCTGATTGCCTGGAAGAAGTGGGTATTCCACGCGGGGATTACGTGGTGCGGGTCAATGACCGCAAGGTGTTGAACGGTGTGCTGGAGCAGATGGGTCTTGCCGATGAGGCGCAGCGCGATGACGTTCTGCGCACGATCGACAAGTTCGACAAAGTCGGCGCGGACGGCGTGCGTGAATTGTTGGGCAAAGGGCGGCTGGATGCGTCTGGTGCTTTTATTGACGGGGTCGGTCTGGAAGATCATCAGGCGGCGCCTGTGCTCGATTTTCTGACCTCCAAAGGAGCCGATGCGCGCGAGACGCTCGCCAATCTGCGCGAGGCTGTGGGTGAAAGCGATATCGGCTTGGAAGGTGTCGCAGAGCTCGAGACCATGTCTGCCCTGTTTGAGGCTGCAGGCTACGGACCTGACCGGATCGACATTGATCCGTCTGTCGTGCGCGGGCTTGGCTATTACACGGGCCCTGTCTTTGAGGCAGAGCTCACTTTCGAGATCATAGACGAGAAAGGCCGCCCGCGGCAGTTCGGCTCGGTCTCTGGCGGCGGTCGGTATGACGATCTGGTCAAGCGGTTCACCGGCCAATCGGTCCCGGCGGTGGGTGTGTCCATCGGTGTGGATCGGCTTCTCGCCGCGCTGCATGCCAAGGGTCGGATCAGCGCAGAAAGCCAGGGTCCCATTGTGGTCACGGTCATGGATCGCGATCGCATGGCGGATTACCAGAGGATGGTGGCCGCGTTGCGCGCGTCTGGCCTGCGCGCAGAGGTCTATCTGGGCAACCCGAAGAACTTCGGCAACCAGCTCAAATACGCCGATAAACGCCAGAGCCCGATTGCAATCATCCAGGGCACCGATGAGGCAGAGCGTGGGGTGGTCCAGATCAAGGATTTGATCCTTGGGGCCAAACTGGCAGAAACGGCCTCGCTTGAGGAATGGAAAGACCGCCCCTCGCAATACGAGGTGCCGCAAGCGGATATGATTTCCAAAATTCGTGAAATTCTGAGCCTTTACGCATGACGGAACGCGCAAGGATCATGACCGAGGCCGCAGCGCTTCGGGCGTCGTTTGAGGCGCGGGGCGCGCAGCCCATTGAGACCCCGATCCTGCAGCCAGCCGATACGTTGCTCGATCTGTATGGCGAAGACATCCGCGCGCGTGCGTATGTGACGTCTGATCCCTTGCGGGGCGAGCAGATGTTGCGCCCGGACTTCACTGTGCCGGTTGTGCAAATGCACATGGCCCACGGGGCGGAGCCCGCGCGCTATGCCTATGCCGGTGAGGTATTTCGCAAGCAGGAAGACGATCCGCACCGCGAGAACGAGTATTTTCAGGCTGGTTTTGAAGTCTTTGACCGCCAAGATCCCGTCCGCCGCGAGGCGGAAGTCTTCGCGGCTTTGGCCGAACCGTTGCACGATGTGTCCCTGCGCGCCGTCACAGGCGATATCGGGATCCTGAAAGCCGCTGTGCAAGGCATGGAGACCACGAGCCGCCGCAAGGCCGCGCTCTTGCGCCACATCTGGCGACCGCGCCGATTCCGCGCGTTGCTCGAGCGCTTCGCAGGTCGGATGCAACCACCTTTGTCGCGCCAGACGATGCTGGCCGCCGCCGATCCGTTTGCCAATGCCGCGCCGCATATCGGCCTGCGCAGCCGCTCAGAGATCGAAGACCGCATCGCGGCGCTGCATGAAGATGCGCAAGCCGCCCCCATCGCAGCCCGGGACGTGGACCTGATTGATGCGATCCTGTCTGTGCGTGACACACTTCCCGCAGCGCTCGAACGCTTGAGCCGGATTGCCCGCGATATGCCCGCCATCGAGCCTGCTGTCGCCAGATTGCAAGAGCGCATCGATGCGATGGACCAGATTGGCCAGAAGCCCGATGAGATCAGTTTTGAAGGATCCTACGGGCGCAGCACCATGGAATATTACGATGGGTTTGTCTTTGGCCTGTTCGCCACGGCGCGGCCTGAGTGGCCGCCGCTGGGCTCAGGCGGACGCTATGATGCGCTCACGGCTGTGCTGGGAGAGGGGCGCAATATTCCCGCCGTCGGGGGTGTCCTGCGCCCCGGTCTGCTGCTGCAACTGAGGGAGGGTGCGCAATGAGCCTCAAACTCGGGGTGCCCTCGAAGGGCCGCTTGATGGAGAAGACGTTCGATTGGTTCGCAGATCATGGCATTACGCTGACCCGTACGGGGACGGACCGGGAATATGCCGGCCGGGTGGACGGGATCGAGGGGATCGATCTGGTCTTGCTGTCTGCCGGTGAAATTCCCCGCGAGCTGGCGGCAGGCAATATCCAGCTTGGCGTGACGGGCACGGATCTGATCCGCGAAAAACTCAGCGGATGGGAACAGCGCGTCGAACCTCTCGCAGAGCTGGGCTTTGGCTTCGCCGATCTGATCCTCGCGGTGCCCGCAGCCTGGGTCGATGTGGATACGCTGGACGATCTGGACGCCGCCGCCGCTGCCTTTCGCACAACCCATGGCTTCCGCCTGCGCATTGCCACGAAATACCACCGCTTGGTGCGAGATTTCCTGCGTGATGCAGGTGTGGCCGATTACCAACTGATCGACAGCCAGGGGGCCACCGAGGGCACCGTCAAAAACCTTACGGCGGAAGCCATCGCTGACATCACCTCGACGGGCGAGACCCTGAGCGCCAATCACCTCAAGATCCTGCAAGATGGTCTGATCTTGAAATCACAAGCTACGCTCTTCGCCTCGCGCAGCACCGACCTGACACCAGACGAGCGCAAAACGCTGACTGATCTGCAAACCCGTCTCTGACGTCCTCTTGCCAGAAATACCCCGAAGCTTTGGAGGCAGTTGCTCCAAGCTGTGCGCCCCACAAGGCGCGCATAGCCTGCGCGCGCAAGCGCTCCTTTATAAAACGCCGATTTCCGCGAGGGCCGCATTGAGTTTGGGCGGCAGGGGCTCTTCGCGTTGCTGGCGCGCGTTCAGATCGGCGGGTGCATCAGAGGGTTTGAGATATCGCCAGCCTTGAAAAGGGCGCTTTTGGATGCTTTGCACGCGGATCACGTCCGTATCGAGGACAATCCCGCAGCGGACAATCCCATCCGCCCCTTGCACTTCATCGAGGCGCAAGATTCTCTGACGACACAGCACCAAACCTTTGAAAACCCAGTAGAGCGAGCCGCCCTGCAAAATCTCGTCAGCCCGTTTCGGCCACATCCGCGTGACATGGCGGGGCTGCCCGTCAGGCCCTTTGGCCCGTGGCTGTTTCTGCCAATGCAGCAGGTCCTCGACCTTCTCTGCGCCAACGCAGAGCTTGATCAGGTTCATGTGAGATTGATTCTTTGCGCTCATGGCGTATATTGTAGCTCTCTGATCAAGACCCTCAATGCTTTGTGTTTTCATCCACAGTTTGCTTGTGGATAAGCCCACTGGAGATTCTGTCCATGTCCGCTTTTGCCGCCCCTATCGCCGAACAGATCTGGGATATGAAATACCGCTTCAAGGCGGCTGATGGCACACCCATTGATACAACAGTGGAAGACAGCTGGCGACGGATCGCGCGGGATTTGGCGCGGGTCGAGCAGGATCCGGCGCATTGGGAAGAGGTCTTCTACGAGGCTTTGTCTGATTTCAAATACCTTCCCGCAGGCCGGATCACGGCCGGGGCAGGCACGGGCCGCTCGGTCACGCTGTTCAACTGTTTCGTCATGGGCACTGTACCCGATGATATGGGCGGCATTTTCGAGATGTTGAAAGAAGCCGCGCTGACCATGCAGCAGGGTGGCGGCATTGGCTACGATTTCTCCACCATCCGCCCCAAGGGCGCGGATGTGAAAGGTGTGGCGGCGGATGCGTCCGGCCCGCTGAGCTTCATGGATGTCTGGGATGCGATGTGTCGCACGATCATGTCCGCAGGCTCGCGACGCGGCGCGATGATGGCCACGATGCGCTGCGATCACCCGGATATCGAGGATTTCATCACCGCCAAATCCGATCCCGCGCGGCTTCGGATGTTCAACGTCTCGGTGCTGGTCACCGATCCTTTCATGGAGGCCGTCAAGGCCGATGCGCCGTGGGATCTGGTCTTTGACGGCAAGGTCTACAAGACCGTGCAGGCGCTGGATCTGTGGAACAAGATCATGCAGTCGACCTATGATTACGCCGAGCCCGGTGTGATCTTCATCGACCGGATCAACGCGACCAACAACCTGCATTACGCCGAGACCATTGCGGCCACGAACCCCTGCGGCGAGCAACCCCTGCCGCCCTATGGCGCATGCCTTCTGGGCTCGATCAACCTTGCGCGGCTGGTGGCGGCGCCCTTTGAGGACGCGGCGCAGATTGACGAGGACAAGCTCTCGGATCTGGTGGCCACCGCCGTGCGCATGATGGACAATGTGGTCGATGCCTCCCGTTTCCCGCTGGAGGCGCAGGCCGCTGAGGCACAGGCCAAGCGCCGGATCGGCCTTGGTGTGACCGGGCTGGCGGATGCGCTCCTGATGGTCGGCGTGCGCTATGGTTCGGACGAGGCGGTGGCGCTGACGGAGCGTTGGATGAAGCTCATCGCGCGGGCGTCTTATCTGGCCTCGGTGGAGCTTGCCAAAGAGAAGGGGGCTTTCCCGCTCTTTGACGCCGAACCCTATCTCGCCTCCGGCATGATGCAGGCGATGGACGAGGATGTCCGCGAAGCTGTCCGGGAGCATGGCATCCGCAATGCGCTGCTGACCTCCATCGCGCCCACGGGCACGATTTCGCTGTATGCGGGCAATGTCTCGTCCGGGATCGAACCGGTCTTTGCCTATAGCTACACCCGCAAGGTGCTGCAGAAAGATGGCTCGCGCACGGAAGAAGAGGTGGTTGATTACGCCGTGCAGATGTGGCGCGATCTCAAAGGCGACGCGGCTTTGCCTGAGTATTTCGCCAATGCCCAGACGCTGGAGCCCCAAGCCCATGTGCGCATGCAATCGGCGGCGCAGAAATGGATCGATTCCAGCATCTCCAAGACGATCAACTGCCCGGAGGATATCTCCTTCGAGGCCTTCAAGGACGTCTATATGCAGGCCTATGACACAGGGTGCAAAGGCTGCACGACCTACCGGCCGAATGATGTGACGGGGTCGGTGTTGTCGGTGTCGGAGGAGACGAGAGAGCTTCCGAATTTGGACAGCGCTACTGAGCGATTGACTTGGGCGGTCGGAAAGGCTGGTATACAAAAACCGTCTGATCTTGCGGATCAAATGGGCATTGAACGAACCTACGTGAGCCGTTTCTTGAATGGGCAACGTGATCTTAGCAAAGAATACGCTGCAAAATTTGCGGACCATCTGAAGGTCCCGGCTGGCTGGCTCCTATTCGGAGAAACGTCCGGCGAAGCCGGACTGCCCCCGACCGCCCCCCCGGGCGGGGGCATGGCCCCCACCCGCGGTCCGGGGCAGTCCTCTGCTCCCGAGGTCATCTCGGTGGATGGCTCGGAACCCCTGCGCCCCCACGGCGATGTCATTTATATGTCTGAGCCGCTCGACAGGCCCGAGACGCTGGAGGGCAATACCTACAAGGTCAAATGGCCCGACAGCGAGCATGCGCTCTACATCACGATCAACGACATCATTGTGGGCGGGCACCGGCGGCCCTTCGAGGTCTTCATCAATTCCAAGAACATGGAGCATTTCGCCTGGACCGTCGCGCTCACGCGGATGATCTCCGCAGTGTTCCGGCGCGGGGGTGATGTCTCCTTTGTGGTCGAAGAGCTCAAGGCCGTGTTTGATCCGCGTGGCGGGGCTTGGGTGCAGGGCAAATATATCCCCTCGATCCTGGCCGCCATTGGCGGGGTGATCGAGCAGCATATGGTGGCGACCGGGTTCTTGGAGGGCGAGGGGATGGGGCTGAAGTCCGATCCCAAGGCTGCGGTTGTGAACCTCGACGCGCCACGCGGCAAGGCGTGCCCGTCCTGTGGTCAGTTCGACATGCATATGCAGGAAGGCTGCATGACCTGCGCTTCCTGCGGGCACAGCAAATGTGGGTGAGCACCGGTCGTGACGCCGTCAGGCAAAAGGTCCAGTGGACCTTTTGAGGTGCGAACGGGCGGAGCCCCGGCAAGGCACCGGTCGTGACGCCGTCAGGCAAAAGGTCCGGTGGACCTTTTGAGGTGCGAACGGGCGGAGCCCCGGCAAGGCACCGGTCGTGACGCCGTCAGGCAAAAGGTCCAGTGGACCTTTTGAGGCGTGGACAGGCGCAATTTCGGGCGAAGCGGTGCTCGTTGTTGAGTTGCAGGCCGTGGCCTTTAGCTTTTCGCGAAAATCCTGGATTACGAAAACACTGCAAAGCACCTGCTTTCTCATGTTGCTCGGTTGATCAGGTGTCCGTCGAAGTGCTTTAAAGGAGCGGGCTGCGCCCGCGCTCTAGAGTTTAGACGGGGGCTCTGCCCCCTTTGTTCTGGTGGGGGCTCTGCCCCCGGGCCCTTGCGGGCCTCCCCCGAGGTATTTGGCGGCAAAAGAAACGGTCAGCTGCGTGTGACGCCGTTGCGATTTGCGACAAAGTCCACCAAATGCGGCACGTAATCCTCCGGGCCTGCACCGCCATTTGCCTTGGCCAGAGCCAGGGAGCGTTTGATGGCGTTGCCCATGGAATTGTCGAGACCCACGGAATTGGCGAGGTTTTCGAGGTAGGTCATGTCCTTGAGCGCGTTGGTCAGCGTGAATTTGTGGCTTTCACGATTGCCCTCGACCGCGTAGCCTCGGAAGGTCTGATAAAACCCGCAATCCATACGTGAGCCGCTGATCACGCTGTCAAAGGTTGCGGTCGGGATACCTGCTTTTTCCGAGAGGGCCAGCGCTTCTGAGTAGAGCGCGGCATAGCCCATGGCCAACATGTTGTTGAGCAGCTTCATCTTGTGGCCCGAACCGGGCGGGCCAATGTGCACGATCGGGCCGGCCCAGCTGGAGATGATCGACTTGGCGCGCTCCAGAACATCGGCGCCGGCGCCCAGCATGACGGCAAGCTCGCCGGCTTCGGCTTGGACCGGGGTTCCGCCGAGGGGCGCGTCCACCATATGACAGCCCTGCGCCTCAAGCGTGTCGTTCAAGGTCATGGTGGACACAGGGTCCGAGGTTGAGCAGTCAATAATGACGCTGTCTTGCACGAGATGAGGGAGGAGCGCGGCCACGATGGCTTCGACCTGAGGCGAGCCCGGGGCGCAGATGTGAATGACATTGCAGGTTTTGGCCATGGTCTCCAGAGAGGGCGCCTCTTTGGCGCCTTCGGCAACGAGCCTATCGACCGGCGCGCGGTTTTTATGCGTGATCACATGCAGATTGTAGCCTGCTTTTAGGATGTTGCGGGCCATGCCTTCGCCCATGAGGCCGGTGCCAACAAAACCGATTGTGTCCTGTGTCATATCTTTCTCCCCTGTTGGATGTCATTTGCAGGCGGGGACGGGGGCAGCGCAAGGGTATAGTTGCGCGGCCTTGGCTTGCCTTTTCTCCAAAGCGCGGCGATGGTCCCCCAAGAAGAAAACCGGGGGGACGATCATGGACGACAGAGCGCTCTTGCGCCGGGCCTTTGAAGCAGCGGTTGGCGCGGCAGATGCCCGCCAGGCCTTGGCGCCGCATCTCCCGGCGCGACCCGCAGGGCGCACGATTGTCATCGGCGCAGGCAAGGGAGCGGCCCAACTGGCTGCGGCCTTTGAAGAATTGTGGGATGCTCCTCTCGAGGGCGTTGTTGTGACGCGCTATGGCTACGCGGCGCCCTGCAAGCACATCCGCGTGATGGAAGCGGCCCATCCTGTGCCGGATGCTGCAGGGCTCAAAGCCAGTGATGCCCTGTTTGAAGCGGTGGCTGATCTGAGCGAGGACGATCTCGTGGTTGCTCTGGTCTGCGGTGGGGGGTCTGCATTGTTGCCTGCTCCTGCGGAAGGGCTCCGGTTTGAAGATGAGCAAGCATTGAACGAGGCGCTTTTGGCGTCGGGCGCGCCGATTGGCGCGATGAATGCCATTCGCAATTGTGCAAGCCGGATCAAGGGGGGACGGTTGGCGCGTGCGGCCTATCCAGCCAAGGTTGTCTCGCTCGTGGTCTCGGATGTACCGGGAGATGATCCGGCGCAGGTGGCCTCTGGGCCGACCGTGCCCGACACGCGCGGTTTGGCGGATGCAAAGGCGTTGATCACAGCTTACGGCATAGATGTACCCGACCATATTGCGGCGGCACTGGCGGAGCCACCTCAGGCGGATGACCCGGTGTTTGCGCGCAACGACGTGCGCGTTATCGCGTCGGCTGGCTTATCGCTTGAGGCGGCGGCGGCGGTTTTCGAGGAGGCGGGTGTGCCAGCGGTCATCCTCTCGGATGCAATTGAGGGCGAAGCGCGCGATATTGGGCTGATGCATGCGGCCATGGTGCGCGAGGCCTTGCGCCGGGGGCGGCCTTTCGCCCCACCTGTGGCGATCCTGTCGGGTGGTGAGACGACAGTCACACTGCGCGCAAAGGGCGGGCGCGGCGGGCGCAACACGGAGTTTCTGCTTTCGGCTGCGCGGGCGCTTGAGGGCGTCGCGGGGGTGACGGCGCTGGCGGCGGATACCGACGGGATTGATGGCTCAGAGGATAACGCGGGCGCCTTTGCGGACGGGACAAGTGCTGCCCGGATGCGGGCGGCGGGTGTCGACCCTGCAGGAGCTTTGGCGCGCCATGATGCTTGGGGCGCTTTTGAGGCTGCGGGTGATCTCTTTGTGCCGGGGCCTACAGGCACAAATGTGAACGATTTTCGCGCTTTCGTCTTGCGCTAGGGCGCGGCGTCCGGGGATGCTAGGGCCTTGCAGGCGCAGCAGAGCGCGGTCAGTGTAGCGCCATGATGTTGCGAATTGTCATGTGCTTGTGTCTTTTGCCCGGCCTGTTGCGCGCGGAGGGTGTCACGGTCTTTGCAGCGGCGTCTTTGAAAACGGCGTTGGAAGAGATCGCCGCCGATTTTGAGGGCGCAGTGACGTTTTCCTTTGCGGGCTCTTCGGTGTTGGCGCGTCAGGTTGCAGCGGGCGCGCCTGCGGATGTGGTGATGCTGGCCAATGTGACATGGATGGATTGGCTGGCCGGGCAGAACGCGATTGTGCCGGAGACACGGCGCGATCTCCTGGGCAATCGTCTGGTGCTGGTGGCCAATAGCGCAGAGCCGCCCGGGCGCGCGTTTGATCTTCTCAAAGGCGGTGACGTGTTCTCTGGCTATAGAATGGCCATGGGTCTCGTGGAAGCTGTGCCCGCGGGCATCTATGGACGTCAGGCGCTTGTGTCCTTAGGCCTTTGGGAGAGCGTGCGGGATGATATTGTGCAGACAGACAACGTGCGCGCGGCCCTTGCTCTCGTGGCCTTGGGAGAAGTGCCTTTGGGTATTGTCTACGCGTCGGATGCACAGGCTGAACCGCGCGTTATGATCCTCGCGGAATTTCAGGCCGACAGCCATGATCCCATCGTCTATCCCGCCGCTTTGACAGACGGGGCTGGAAAACAGGCTGCCCGCTTTCTGGACTACCTGTCCAGCGCCGAGGCCCGGCGTGTTTTTGAGGACCATGGTTTCGCGGTGCCAACGCCGTGAGCTGGCTGGGCCCTGAGGAATGGCAGGCGGTTGCGCTGTCGCTTCGGGTGTCGCTCTGGGCAACGCTCTGCTCGCTCCCGTTGGGGATTTTCACGGGCTATGCCCTGGCGCGCTGGTCTTTTCCGGGCAAGCAAGTCCTCAATGCGCTGGTGCATTTGCCGCTCATCCTGCCGCCCGTGGTTACGGGCTATTTGCTTCTCTTGGGCTTTGGGGCGCGTGGGCCCATTGGGGCGTTTCTTGGCGAGTTTGGCATTGTCTTTGCCTTTCGCTGGACCGGCGCGGCCTTGGCGGCGGCCGTCATGGCATTTCCGCTCATGGTGCGCGCGATCCGGCTTTCGATCGAGGCGATTGATCCGCGCCTCGAGGAAGCCGCCGCGACACTGGGGGCGTCCAAAGGACGTGTCTTTTTACGCGTGACCCTGCCGCTTGCGCTGCCCGGCATTCTCACGGGAAGCATCCTCGCCTTCGCCAAAGCGATGGGCGAGTTTGGTGCAACCATAACCTTTGTGGCCAATATCCCGGGACAGACGCAAACGGTGCCCACGGCGATCTACGCCTTTCTTCAGGTGCCCGGTGGGGAGGCGCAGGCCTTGCGTCTGGTCATCCTGTCTGTGGCCATTGCGCTGGGCGCGTTGCTCATCTCGGAGCTGCTCGCACGCCGCGTGGCGCGGAGGCAGGGCGCATGAGCCTTTCGGTTCGCTTTACCCACCGCTTTGAGAGCGTCGCGCTTGACATAGCCTTTGACGCCCCGCCCGGTGTGACCTGTCTCTTCGGGCCTTCGGGCTCCGGCAAAACCAGCGTGATCCGGGCTGTGGCAGGGCTCTTGCGCCCGGATCAGGGGGAAATCCGCGTCCAAGAGCACGTGTTGATGGATGCGCAGCGTTTTTTGCCACCGCACAAACGCGGACTGGGCTACGTGTTTCAGGATCACCGCTTGTTTCCGCACCTCAACGTCGCGCAGAACCTGGCTTTCGGCGCACGCTATGCCCCCAAGGATGCGCCTGAGATGGCGCAGGACAAGGTGGTTGATATGCTGGGGATCGGCGGGCTTTTGGAGCGTCGGCCCAGTGCTCTATCGGGCGGGGAAGCGGCGCGCGTGGCCATCGGGCGTGCCTTGCTGGCGCGGCCCCGAATGATCCTCGCCGATGAGCCGCTGGCCTCACTTGACGGGGCGCGCAAGGCCGAGATCCTGCCCTATTTCGAAATGCTGCGCGACGAGGTGGATATCCCGGTTCTCTATGTGACCCATGCCATGGGGGAAGTGGCGCGTCTGGCCACAACCGTCGTGGCGCTGGAGGGGGGGCGTGTTCAAAAAGTGGGCCCGGCGCTCGCGGTTCTGTCTGATCCAATGGTGACGCCCGCGGGCCCGCGGGCGGCAGGGGCTGTCATCGAGGCGCGGCTGGTGCGGCACCATGCGGATGGGTTGAGCGAACTTGAGGCAGGCGGCGTGGCATTGTTCCTGCCCGCCGTTCGGGCAAATCCCGGGGCAAAGCTGCGCGTCCGGATTGCGGCGCAGGACGTGATTTTGTCTTCACGCCCGCCAGAAGGGCTCTCCGCGCTCAATGTCATTCCAGCCCATGTTTTGTCTCTGCGCACGGGGCAGGGGCCGGGCGCCTTGGTGAGCTTGCAAAGCACGGCAGGGCGGCTTCTCGCTCGTGTTACCGCGCGCTCGGCCCAGGCCATGGGGCTCGCGGAAGGCCATGCGGTTTGGGCAGTGGTGAAATCGGTCTCTGTCGCGCCGGAGGACGTGGGCCAATAAGGCCTAGCCGCCCATACAAGCATTATGCCAGTCCGACGCCCGGACATCTTCAATAATCCGTCTGAGTGTCTTCTCAGTGATTTGCCCCTGCACAATGGTGTGGCCAACAACAAGTGCGGGTGTGCCCACAAAACGCAGGGCGGAGGCTACAGCAGCGCTCACAGCGAGCTCCCGCGCGAGGCCCGGGCTTTGTATGTCGCGCAAGAGGCGGTTGTGATCGAGGCCCAGATCGCGGCTGAAGTCTTCCAGAAACTGTGGGCTGTCGCGAAAGCGGATCCGCATGAGCCGGGCATGGGCCGCCACATAGGCGTCTTGCCGTTTCGCTGCGAGCGCCAGTTTGGCCGCGCCATTGGACATGTCGCTCAAAATGGGCATCTCGTGCCATGCAACGGCCAGTGTGTCGGGAGAGCGCGCCACGAGATCGGCGATCTGTTCCGTTTGAACGCGGCAAAACGGACAGAAATAATCCGAGAAAGACGCAATGGGCACCTGATCAGGCGTCAGCGTCAACGTGCCGTAAAGCGCCGCGCAGGGCGCGCGGAGCACATCTGCACGCATCCTGTCCTTCGCGGCCCGGGTCGAGGGCGCGTCGGGCGCGCTGAGCCCGACCAACGGATCAAAGGCACCGGAGCTGCTGCCCCCTTGAAGGCGCCGAAACCCGGCCGGTGCTGCCAGGGGTTCGTAGACGAGGCTCTGGGGCCAGTTCAAAACAGCTGCGCGCAGACCGGCATAGCCCAGACCAAGGCCTGCCAGCGTCAGGATCGTGCGGCGTGATTTGGGCGTCATGCGCGCGCGGAGGTAATGCGTTGGGTCATAGCGCAGATGTGCCCGGGCAGGGCGATGCCTGTCCAGTCACGTTTCTTTGACGCAGGGCGCATTTGGCGGCGCATCAATCGCGCAATACCGCCTCGGCCTCGATTTCGACCCGATACCCGCCGATGAGCCCCGCCACGACCACAAGCGTATTGGCGGGTTTGATCTCGCCAAAGATACGTCCATGGGCGCGGGAGATGGCCTCCACATCGGCTTCGTCAACAATGTAGATCCGCGTGCGCACGACATCTTCCGCGCTGGCCCCGAAAGCCGCAAGCGCGGCGAGGATCTTGTCGATCACATAGGTCGTCTGCGCGCCCGCGTCCTGCGGGGCAACGATCCGGTCCACACCGGCGGTCGCTGTCGTGCCGGACACGAGAATGCGCGGCCCTACTTTTTGCGCGCGGGCGTAGCCTGCAACGTCTTCCCATTCCGAGCCGCTGAGCACGTGTTCGCCACCGGGCCGATGGATCGTCGGTTGCGCCTGATGGGGCAAAGGCATGGTATCGAGATGGTGGCTGAGATCGCCGGAGGCGGTCAGGAACGGTGGTTTGCGATACTCATCGCCGCAATCCCCGGGCACGGGCGTTGTCAGCGCAAAGGCCTCCTCGAGCCGGGCATGATCCTCCGCGTCAAGGGCAAAGCCAAAGAGCTTGAGATTGTCCTCGGCATGGTTGCGCTCTCCCAGACGCGCGCCCACGATCACACCGGCGACGCTGGCGTGCTCCAGTACCCAGCGCGTTGCGACATTGGCGATGGACACGGCGTGTTTGCGGGCGATCTCATCGGCGGCACGCAGCAAAGCTTGAAACGGCGCCCAGCCTCCCGTGACGTCGATGAAGCGCTTGTATTTCATCTTGGACCAATCACCGATCTCAGCGGGTTCTTCCGCGTTCAGCCAACGCTCCGAGAGGAAACCGCCGCAGAGCGTGCCATAGGCCAGAAGCTTTGAATTGCCCTGCGTGCAGAGCGCGGATAGGGCACCGGCTGCACGGCGATCGATCAGGGAAAAGGAGATCTGATTGCTGACCAGCGGAATGCCATCGCTCAGCGCGAGCGCCAAATGGGCCGCATCGAAATTCGTCACACCGATCTCAGCGATCAGCCCTTCGTCGCGCAGCGCTGCCAGTTCGTGCAGCGCATCCAGCCATGCAGGGTGTTGAAAGCTCCACCAATGAAACTGCAGCAGATCGACACAGCTAACGCCCAGCCGCTCCAGCCTCTCTTCAACGCCCGCGCGTACCACATCCCGGCTCATCTCGCCGGGCGAAGGACACCATTTGGTGAAGGCCAGAGGGCGTGGTGCGCCACCCCGCGCGAGCAGGCGGCCCGCAATGATCTCGGACGTGCCGTAATGGTCGGCCATGTCGAAGGTATCAAAGCCGTGGCGGGTGTAGTCTGCGAGCCAATCCGCGCCGGTTTCGGGATCAAGGAGTGTGCCGTGCCGCTCGATATCGGCCACCTGCCACAGGCCGGTCAGGACACGTGAAATCTCAAGCCTGTCTGAGAGCGCGAACCGCTCCGGGCGCAAGGGGGTCATCATGAAATCGTCCGATCTTTCAAGAGGGTGCGGCCTGTTGTGGCGCGATTGGCACTTGAGACCCGCACGATATCCGATAACCTGTTGCTGACAAGACCATGTCTTGGGGCAGTGGGCGGTGCGCAGCGCGATGTGCCGGACTTGAGCGGAGTGGTGGATGAACGCAAACAACGACCGGGACGGGTTCTGGCTCTATGATCTTGAAGTCGAGACGGTCCTGGACGGACGCACGCCGGTGTGCCGTCATGTTGAGGGGGACCGCTTTCGCGTGGAGGGGGAAACACTCGTTTTTGAACCGGGTGCCCGCGTGTCGATGTATGCGTTGAGCGCGCTTCTGCCCCTGTTGCCTGCAAAGCAGCGCATGACCGATCCCAATGACTGGATGAGCACGGACGCGGAAATTGCCTGCCCGGATCCCCATTGCGGCGGTCGCTTCCGCATCACGCGCGGCGAGAAGCGCTGGTTCAGCCATGCCGCCACCACGGGCCGACCGGACATGCGTGGCACACCCTATTGGCAGTCGGAGAGCCCATGACAGTTGAAACAGCGGAATTGCGCCCGGGCTATCATATCTCCCGGGTCATCAAGGGCGGTTGGCAATTGGCCGGTGATCATGGCGCGGTGGATCGCGCCGCGGCGATTGCAGATATGGAGGCCTTTCTGGAGGCGGGGATTACCACGTTCGACTGCGCGGATATCTATGTCGGCGTTGAGGAGATGATCGGGTCCTTCATTGCGGATGTGCGCGCTAGACGCGGGAGCAGCATGGCCGACAAGGTCAAGGTTCATACCAAGCTTGTGCCCGATCTGAGCCTGCTTGAGAACATTCGCGAAAGCGATGTAGAGGCCATTGTGGATCGCTCGCTCAAACGGTTGCAGGTGGATCGGCTCGATCTCGTGCAGTTTTATTGGTGGGATGTGTCGCTGGGCGATCCACGCGTTGGCATGGCGGCCCTCAAGGCCTGTCAGGAGAAGGGCAAGATCGCGCATCTTGGTGTCACAAACTGGGATGTGGTGGAGACACAGCCCTTTCTGGATGCGGGCTTCGATGTCGTCTCAACGCAGGTGCAGTATTCCTTGCTTGATCGCCGCGCGGAGCAAACGCTTGTGCCCTGGGCTGCGGCGCGCGACGTGCATCTTCTGTGCTACGGCACGCTGGCGGGCGGCTTTTTGACAGAGACCTGGCTCGGCGCGCCCGATCCGGGATATGCTTTTGAAAACAGAAGCTTGGTAAAGTATCGCCTGATCATTGACGAGTTCGGCTCCTGGGAGACGTTTCAGGCCTTGCTGGCCACGTTGAAAGCCATCGGAGACAAACATGCCGTGTCCTTGGCCTCCGTGGCAACCCGTTGGGTGCTGGATCGCCCGCAGGTCAGTGCGGGCATCGTTGGTGCGCGCTATGCACGGCATTTGCCCAAGACGCTCGAGGTTTTTGACGTGCGCCTTGATCCGGAGGATTACGCAACGATTGACGCGATTTTGGCGAAGGCGCCGGGGCCGCAGGGGCCGGTGTTTGGCCTCGAGAGGGATCGCAATGGCCGGCATGGTCGGATCATGAAGTATAACCTTAATACCAAGCCCGACGACAAGGTGCTCGGGAGTGGCTGAGCCCATCCTTGCCACGCGGGACCTGTCTATTTCCTTTGGCGCGCTGAAGGCGGTCGACGATGTGACGCTGGAGATTGAGCGCGGCGCGATCACAGGGTTGATCGGGCCCAATGGCGCGGGCAAATCGACCCTGTTCAATCTCCTGACCGGCACGCTCAGGCCCGACAGCGGAGCTGTGCGCTTGCAGGGACGGGATGTGACGGGTCACGCGCCAGACAAGCTTTTTGCGCAAGGCCTCGGGCGGACCTTTCAGATCCCCAAGCCTTTCGCGCGCATGAGCGTTCTGGAAAACGTCATGCTGGCGCCGTTGGATCAGGTGGGCGAGCGCATTGCCGGGCCTTTTCTGAGCCGCAAGCGGATGCGGGCGCAAGAGCGCGCCATTCGCGATAAAGCACTGGAGGTTCTCGATTTTGTCACCCTGAGCGCCTTGGCCGATCATCCGGCGGGGCAGATCTCGGGCGGACAAATGAAATTGCTGGAGCTTGCCCGGATCCTGATGGGAGACCCGGAGGTGATCTTGCTGGATGAGCCCGCCGCAGGCGTGAACCCGGTGCTGACACAAACGCTGATTGGCAAGATCAAGGAGCTTAACCGGAGCGGAACGACCTTTGTGATCATCGAGCATGATATGGACTTCGTCATGCATCATTGTGCGCCCGTGATTGCGCTGGCGGAGGGGCGTGTCATCTTTCAGGGCAGCCCGGAGGAGGCCTTGGCCAATCCGACTTTGCTCGATGCCTATCTGGGAGCGCAGGTCGATGGCTGATCCGGTTGTCCAGGCTAGGCCCGTATTGCAGGCCAAAACCGTGACAGCGGGTTATGTGCCCGATCTGCCGATCCTGCGCGATGTGACGCTTGATGTGCGCCCCAATCAGGTGACGCTGATCATCGGGCCCAATGGTGCGGGCAAATCCACGTTGATCAAAGCCATCGCGGGTCTGCTGCCTGTCAGCAACGGTGAGATCGTGCTCGACGGGCGCGACATCACCAACATTCGCACCGATCAGTTGAAGGCGCAGGGCATTGCCTATGTGCCTCAAACGGACAATTGCTTCCGCAGTCTGACCATCCGGCAAAACCTTGATCTGGCCTTGCGACAGGCCGGGGCGGAGGCGGCTGCGAGGCTGGATCAGCTCTTTGCGCAATTCCCTGCGCTTGCAGCCAAGCAGCGCGACAAGGCGGGCACGCTGTCTGGCGGGCAACGGCAGTTTCTGGCGATTGCCATGGCGCTCGCGTCCAAGCCGAAGCTTGTTTTGATGGATGAGCCCTCCGCCGGGCTGTCACCCAAGGCTGCACAAGAAGTGTTGGAGCATGCGCGCGGCCTGACGGCGCGGGATGTCTCCATTCTGCTCGTGGAGCAGAACGTCAATCAGGCGCTCCGGCTTGCGGATCATTGCTATATTCTGGCGGAAGGGCGCAACCAGATCGACGGGCCAGCGGCGGATCTGCGAGACAACAAGATCGTGGGCGAGATTTATCTTGGCAAACGGCGGGAGGGCACGGCCTGATGCAAAATCTGCTCGATGGCATTTTGACAGGGTCTTACCTCTCTTTGGGCGCGATTGGCCTGACGCTTGTGATGCATATCCTGCGGTTCGCCAATTTTTCCCATGCGGAATTGCTCTCTCTCGGCGCTTATGCGGCGCTTGTTTGTGATGCTTTTGTCTCTGCGTTGGCGCCGTTTCTTGCGGTAAAACTGGCGCCGCTGTCACTGACGGGATCGCTCATACTGGCCATTGTGGCTTCCATGGTCCTGACGGGGCTCTCTGCGCTCGTGATTGACAAGCTCGTCTTCAAACGTGTGCGCGAGAAGGGGCAGGAGCTCTCCATGGTCTTTGCCAGTTTTGGCATGGCCTTGATCATCCGAAACATCATTGGCCTTGTCTTCGGCTTGAGCCCTGAGCTCTATTCGCGCGACATTGCCTTTGCGGTCATCCTAAGCCGCGATCCTTTGTTGCTTGTCAAACCTGATCAGGTCTTTGTGCTGGTGGCGGCGCTGGTCCTGATGTTCCTGCTGCATCTGATCTTGTCGCGCACGACCTTTGGCTACGCCTTGCGGGCTGTGGCCGAAAACCCCTCTCTGGCGCAGGTCAATGGCGTCAATCTGCAACGCACGATCATGGCTGTCTGGCTCATCGGCGGCGCGCTGGCGGCTGTTGCGGGCGTCTTTTATGGCATCAGCCACCAAATCATCCCGGTCATGGGGCGCGATTTGGTCTTGCCGATCTTTGCAGCGACCATCGTCGGCGGGATCGGGAGTGTCTACGGGGCTGTGCTGGGCGGCTTTATCGTTGGGATTGCCGGCAATCTGTCGCTGCTGATTCTGCCCTCCGGCTATACACCCTCGGTTCCCTTCCTGCTGATTTTGCTCGTGTTGATGATCCGGCCCCATGGGCTCTTTGGCGAGGAGCGGACATGATCGGCATCATCTCGTACCTCGTCTTTTTTGCCACGACCGCCTCGATCCTCGCGATTGCGGTGCTGGCACTCAACCTGCAATGGGGCAATGCGGGGCTGTTCAACGGCGGTATCGTCGCTTTCTTCGGCGCGGGCGCTTACGCCACGCTGATCCTCGGCGGCACAGAACAGGCCGGACATCTGGGTGGGTTTGGCTGGCCATATCTTCTGGCGCTTGTCGGCGGCATGGTTGTGGCCGGGTTGGTGGCCTGGGTCGTCGGGCTTTTGACCTTGCGATTGCGGCACGATTATCTCGCGATTGCGACCTTCGGCGTGGCCGTGGCGTTTGAAAACCTGATGCGCAACGCTGAATGGCTGGCAGGGGGCGCCAAAGGCATTCGCGGTTTCGAACGCCCGCTGCGTGCGCATTTGGGCGACGGATTTACCTACAACCTTCTGTTTTTCGCCTTTGTGCTGCTGTTGCTGCTGGCGACCTATGTGTTTCTAGAGCGCCTCGTCGCCTCGCCCTACGGGCGGCTGTTGCGCGCGATCCGCGAAGATGAGGAAGCGGCGCGCTCGTTGGGCAAGAACCCTGCGCGGGTGCGGCTTGCCGCCTTCATCACTGGCTCGGTCATCCTGGGGCTCTCGGGCGGGCTCTATGGCACCTTTTACGCCTTTGTCAGTCCGCAAGACGTGTTGCCGACGCTCACGTTTCAGATCTGGGCGATGTTGATCGTTGGCGGCGCAGGAAACAACCGTGGCGCGATCTTTGGTGCGTTCCTTATCTGGGGCGCGTGGACAGCGTCGGGCTGGGCGCTCTCGCGCTTCGCCCCGGTTGAGGTACAGCTTTACACCGGCTCCGTACAATTCATACTGATCGGCACAGTAATCGTGGGCATGCTCATGTGGCGACCGCAGGGGTTCTTCCCCGAAAAGCTGGTCGTCTCGCAACGCGGGCGTGCGGCGACAAAAGCCTGAAGACAACAGGGAACAAAAAGGGAGACTACAGATGAACAAGATGACCAAAGTGTCCGGTGCGGCACTGGCGCTCGGCGTGAGCGCGCTGGCCACAGGGGCGCAGGCACAGGATTGCACAACCAAGATCGGTGCCGTCTTGCCCACATCCGTCGATTGGGGCCGCCCGATTGCCGAGACCGCACAATTCGCCGTGGATCAGGTCAATGCAGCCGGTGGCGCTGCGGGATGCCAGATCGAGATGGTGCTCCGCGATACGCAAGTCGATCCAAAAGTGGGCGTAGATGCCGCCAAGGCGCTGGTCGATCTTGAAGGGATCAGCGTGCTTTTGGGGGCCGTTTCCTCCGGCGTGTCCATGCCGATCCTGACCTCCGTCACAGTGCCCAGCGGCGTGATGCAGATGTCGTGTTGCTCGTCTTCGACAGCGTTCACCGGGCTTGCAGAAGAAGGCAAAACCAACGGCTTGTGGTTCCGCACCTTTGCGACAACGGGCGTTCAATCTGCTGTGGGCGCCAAGGTTGCCGCGGACAAAGGCTACAAATCTGTGGCCATTCTCTACAAGAATGATGATTGGGGCCAAGACATGGCGCGCCTGATCGCGGCGGACTTTGCCGCCGTCGGCGTTGAGGTCACGGCAAGCGTTGCGATCAATGATGCGCAACCCAGCTACCGCGCAGAAGTCACCGAGGCCTTGGGCACACAGCCTGAAGCGCTCTACCTCGCGCTCTATCCGGCGGAGGGCACCTCTGCTGTCCGCGAGTGGATTTCGCTGGGAGGGACACAGAACATGATCCTGGCCAACTCGCTGAAATCGGATGAATTCCGCGATAATGTGGGGCTGCAATACCTCGGGAATGCCCTGGGCACGGATACAGCCTCGCCTCGTTCCGAGAGTGCTGATGCGTTCCGTGCCGCCTATCAAGCGCGCTTCTCATCCGAGCCGAATGGTCCGGGCCTGGCCAACAGCTATGACGCAGCCATGCTCGCCATGCTGGCCATGGAAGCGGCAGGCAAAGGGGCCTCCGGTGCCGACGTGGCCGCAGCCATTCCGCGCGTGACTGATCCGAACGGCATGGCTGTCAGCGCGGACACGGCTGGTTTTGCCAAGGCAAAAGAGGTGCTTGCCGGCGGCGGGACGGTCATGTTCCAGGGCGCCACGGGCAATGTCCAGTTTGACGGCAATGGCGATGTCTCTGCCCCTGCGGTGATCTGGTCCTTCTCTGACGAGGGCACTGCGGAAGTGGAGTACCTCTCGCTCAATGATGTGGACGCGTTCATCGCGTCATTGCAGTAACCCACTGCACGCAAAGCAAAGTTCTGCGCAAACACAATGGGCCGCTTTTTAACGGAGCGGCCTTTTTCATGCGTCAGGCAGAGCCATGACAAAGGAAAACCCCCCGGCGCGGGACCGGGGGGGTTTTGTGCTTTTGATGCGGAGGCTCAGCTTCCGTTGGACCACACCAGTTTTGGAGCGAAGCGCGGCCGTGTGAACACGGTGCTTTCGAAGACATGGTCATCAAAGCCCAGATCAATCGGCCACTCGTAGTTGACAAACGTATCCACGATGATCAAACGCTCCGCGCCCACCATGTTGGGCAGTTCTTCGTGCATGTTTCGCGTATCCACGGTGCGCAGGCGCGTGGAGTGGTTCCCGCGCTCTTTGGACCAGTTCACGCGGTACTCATCATAGCGTTTGTTGTAGACAACCTGCGTCACACGAATGGAGACATCGCTTTCCGGCACATCGGACATCAGCGCCAGCAGTTTGCGGGCGTTGTCGATATAGGTGCCGTTGATGGCGGCGGTTTCGCGGGAGAGCATATCGCCCACAGTGTAGGCCGCCTTTTGCGACAGCGAGTCCCTGCGGAATGCGTCGTAGAATACGATGGTTGCGGCGATGAACATCAGCAGCAGCGGAAAGAAGAGCATGCCTTCGATATTGACGCTGCCGCGTGTGTCTCCGGCGAAGGCCGCGAAGCGGGCGCGCAGGAGTTTGAACGAAGTGTGTTTCATCTGTCTTACCTCGGTTCTTGCACGAAGGCAGAGATTGCGACGACGGCGTAATCCCCGGCTGCGTCCGTTTCGATCGCCCCCGCGAGCCATGTCATAGGCAAAATCGGCTGGATCTTCGCGCAAGCGCGCAGGATCATCATCTCGTTGTCCTGGCCTGGCGTGAAGCTGCGCAAGGGCGCGACTTCCTTGGAGCGATCCGTGCAATCCGCGACGGCAGAAATGCTCTGCCAGTTGCGCATGTCTTGCGGGATCATCTCCAGCCGCAGGTTGGCGGCACAATCGGGAATGATGGACGCTTTTTCACAGATGGCCGCCTTGATCTCGTTGTGCTGCGGCGGGATGCCAGTGTCGAGACGGATGTCCCGTGCCACCATATCCATGCCACGTTCCAGCAGAGTCGCGCGGGCCGTGTAGACGCCGACTTCCATGGCTGTTGCCAGCGTCAGAAGAAGGGCCGGTGTCCAGATCGCGAAGGAGACCGTGTTGGCGTTACCGGATTCATCAGAGCGAAACGCTTTGGCAAACCGGCAGAGTTTTGATGTCATGCGGTTGATCATTGTGTGAGCCTCAGCTGGTTGATGGTCCGGGCGATAGCAGCAAATGCATCCGTGATTTCAACACCTTCGACGTCGAAGTAATGCGAGTCGGAGGAGGCGCAATCGGCCATGGCGTCAAGTCCGCGCTGCGGCGCTTCAAATCCGATTGCGAACACGGTGATTCCTACGCCGCGGGCCGCGCTACAGATGTCCGACAGATTGTCGTCAGCGCTATCGGGACCCACTGTGCCGGTGTAGCCGTAGCCATATTGCCAGATCTGGCTCCACGGCATTTGGCCGTCGTTATTTGGCTTTTGAAAGAACTTCTCCCAAACTGGCCGTGTCCCGAAGCGCGCGAACAATTCCTGGTTGCTCATACGCCGGGCGTTGGAGCCGCCCTCAGGCCAATTCCGGTAACGGTCGTTCCAGCCGTCATGACGGAAGCGGGGCCAGTAATACTCATCATTGGCCGTGCCCGGATCGTCATCCACGAGAACCGAGAAGCGGTCGTCTGACGGATTGTTGTTGCCACGATCATCAATGAAGACAGGCGACATCTCGCCGTGCAACTCTGGGCGCAGGTCAAACTGTGTCGTGTTTTCCCCGTCGGTCATGAGCACGATGATCTTCATGGCTTCACGGTCGTCGTAGGCCGCAGGGCGGGCTTCGGCGAGCGGTGTTACATGTCCGTCGTCTATCATGTCGTCGATCAGATCTTCCGCAGAAGGATCGAGCAGCGCGACGCCCCACTTCATGCCAAGGTCAATCGCGGTGTTCCCACCTGCACCAAGGCTGTTGATGTGGTTCTTGAGTTCGGTCTCGTTATCCGAGTGCACCAGAATGGAGCCGTAGTTGCTCGTCGGGCACCACGAATTGGAAATCTCCGTTGAGTTCCAATCTGTGGACCACGGATCAAAGTGACCGATCCGCTGCAACTCGATGTTGCGCGAAATGCCCAGCTGCGTGAAGCTCGACGTCGGGAAGGTCGCGCAACGCGAATAATCATGATCGTTGCTGAGCGTGTAGTATTGCGCCAGCGTGGATCCGAGATTTACGGTCGCGTTGTAGGGGACAATCGAGACTGTCGTCAGCCCGCCGGCGTCGTTGCGAATAACGGTTTCGACAAACTCATTCGCCGCTTCGTGCAGGTTTTCAATCTTGGAGCGACCGTCAGAGGCGTCCCAGCCCATGGAGCCGGAGATGTCGAGAACAAGCGAAATCTCGACATTCCCAACGCGCTCTTCGGCGGTCCCGGCAGCGGGAGCCACGAGCTCGTTCACGCCCATGACCTTCATGAACAATGGGTCGCTGGTTGTGCTGGCCGTCGCCGAAACAGTCCGGTAGTTCAGGCCCTCATCAACGGTCACGGAGGACAGGGCTGTCCCAAGTCCGGATGTCGAGAAGTAATCCTGCACAACCGCATCTGGCTCCAGCTTCTGATCCAGGTCGGCAGCGGCCAGGATCGCGCGGTCCAGCGTGTGTTGCAGATTGGTGCGCTTCATCTCATTCATCATGAGATCCACACCAATACCACAGATCGATACAATGCCCACGAACATGAAGACGGACATAACCGTGAGGTTGCCATCCTCTTCACGCACAAAGCGCCGCATCCGGGACGTCAGGCCAGTGCTCGAGAGCAGACCGGTGCGCCGAGGGCAGCGTTCGGGAGCTTTTTCAAACTCATTATATTTCATTCTCGACCCCTCCAGGTGATCGGTTGATGCCCCATGACTCGCAATACGCGTCAATGCTTCTTGTCGCCTCCAATCTGGGCCAAAATGGGGCAGAAAAAGGCTAAATCCGAGGGATTTGTTTCTGAAAAACAATATGTTGGCGAGCATGCATTCGATTGTACGCTATGGCGCAACAATGGGGCGTTCTGATGGCGAAACGTCTCTTTCGCGGCGCATTCGCACAAGTTGAATAATGTGAATTCCCCTCGCCTTTTTTAACGAAGCCGTCATAGCCTTGCAGGTATTCCGGCAAGACCGCGGTGAGTCGCGGCGCAAGATCCGGTTTTGGAGGAGAGGGACAATGCAACGCCAGAACGAACCGACTTTCCGTGAGAGTGTGGATCTCATGTTCAACCGCGCGGTGGCGCTTATGGATCTGCCGCCCGGGCTGGAGGAGAAGATCCGGGTTTGTAACGCCACCTATACTGTCCGCTTTGGCGTGCGTTTGCGCGGTCAGATCCAGACGTTTGTGGGATATCGCTCTGTGCATTCAGAGCATATGGAGCCCGTCAAAGGCGGCATTCGCTTCGCGCCATCGGTCAACCAGGATGAAGTTGAGGCGCTTGCAGCGTTGATGACGTACAAGTGCGCCCTTGTCGAAGCGCCGTTTGGCGGCTCAAAAGGCGGGCTGTGCATCGATCCGCGCGATTATGACGTGCACGAGCTCGAACAGATCACCCGCCGTTTTGCCTACGAGCTGGCCAAGCGCGATCTGATCCACCCCAGCCAGAACGTGCCAGCGCCGGATATGGGAACGGGTGAGCGTGAGATGGCCTGGATCGCGGACCAATACGCGCGCATGAACACCACCGACATCAACGCACGCGCCTGTGTCACGGGCAAGCCGCTGAACGCGGGCGGCATCTCGGGCCGCGTCGAGGCAACGGGCCGTGGAGTGCAATATGCGCTGCGCGAATTCTTCCGCGATCCACGCGACATGGCAAAAGCCGGTATGAGCGGTTCGCTGGATGGCAAGCGCGTGATCGTGCAAGGCCTTGGCAACGTGGGCTATCACGCGGCCAAATTCCTGCAGAATGAAGATGGCAGCATCATCACTGGGATCATTGAGCGCGATGGCGCGCTTTACAATGAAAGCGGGTTGGATGTCGAAAAAGTCAAAAGCTGGATCGACAGCCATGGCGGTGTGACCGGTTATCCCGATGCGTCGCATCACGCGGAAGGCTCCAGCGTTCTGGAACAGGAGTGTGATATTCTCATTCCGGCCGCGCTCGAGGGTGTGATCCATATGGGCAATGCCGCAAACATCAAGGCACCGCTGATCATCGAGGCTGCGAATGGCCCAATTACTGCGGGTGCGGATGACATCCTGCGCCAGAAAGGGACTGTGATCATCCCCGATATGTACGCCAATGCAGGCGGTGTGACTGTGTCCTATTTCGAGTGGGTCAAGAACCTGAGCCACATTCGTTTCGGTCGTATGCAGCGTCGTCAGGAAGAGGCCCGCCACGAGTTGATTGTGAGCGAGCTGGAACGTCTGTCCGAGCATCTTGGAGATGCCTGGTCCATGACGCCGGACTTCAAGGCGAAGTACCTCAAGGGCGCTGATGAGCTGGAACTCGTGCGCTCCGGTCTCGATGACACGATGCGGATTGCCTATCAATCCATGCGCAATGTCTGGCACGAGCGTGAAGATGTTGAAGACCTGCGCACCGCGGCGTATCTGGTATCGATCGACAAGGTCGCCAGCAGTTACCGCGCGAAGGGCCTCTAGGCTCGCGATGTAGGGGCCTCGGGAAAACCCGGCGCTCCGCCACCCATTTAAAACAATCCGCGCGCCAGATGCTGCGCGCGGAAACTTTGAAAAACGACGACACGTGTCGCTTACAGCGATTGCGCGAGCTTGGTGATTTTGGTTCTCTTCGAAGCAACGAAGCCAGGAGTTCGCATGGGGTTAGCTGGGAAGGCGTTTTCGGGATGGCGCGTGTTGCGCGAAGGCCTGACGGGGAACAGGGGATGGGAGGCGCATTGGCGCGATCCACAGCCCAAAACCGACTATGACTTCATTATCATCGGCGGCGGGGGCCATGGCCTTGCAACCGCCTATTACCTTGCCGCAGAGCATGGCATCACCAATGTCGCTGTCTTGGAAAAAGGCTACATCGGCGGCGGAAATGTCGGACGCAACACGACCATCGTGCGCGCTAATTACGGCCTGGAGGGCAATTCTCAGTTCTACTCGCATTCCCTGAAACTCTGGGAAACCATGGAGCAGGAACTCAACTACAATGTCATGCATTCCCAGCGTGGCATCATAAACCTGTTCCATTCAGACGGCCAACGCGATGCCTATGCCCGGCGCGGCAACATGATGCTGAGCCAGGGAGATGATGCGCAATTGCTGGACCGCGAGGGTGTGCGGGCGCTTGTCCCATCGCTGAACTACACCAATACGCGGTTCCCGATTTACGGCGGGCTCTACCATCCGCGCGGCGGCACAGCCCGTCATGATGCTGTCGCATGGGGATTTGCCCGCGGCGCAGACCGGCGCGGCGTGGACCTTATACAGAATTGCGAAGTGACCGGCATTGATGTCTCCGAGGGCAAAGTGACCGGTGTCCAGACGACGCGCGGTGCCATCCGCGCGCGGAAGGTGGGTATCGTCGTGGCGGGTCGCTCAAGCCAGGTCGCGGCCATGGCGGGCATGCGCCTGCCCATTGAGAGCCATGTGTTGCAAGCCTTTGTCACAGAGGGCCTCAAGCCCTGTCTCGATCAGGTCGTGACCTTTGGCATGGGGCATTTCTACATTAGCCAATCTGACAAGGGCGGGCTTGTGTTTGGCGGCGATCTTGACCTCTATGCATCATATGCCGCGCGCGGCAACCTGCCGATGGCAGAACATGTGATCGAGGCCGGAATGGCGCTCATGCCGATGATTGGCAAGGCCCGCCTCTTGCGGTCCTGGGGTGGCATTATGGACATGTCGGCAGATGGATCCCCCGTCATCGACAAGACGCATATCGAGGGGCTCTATCTCAACTGCGGCTGGTGCTATGGCGGGTTCAAGGCCGTGCCTGGATCGGGCCATGTCTTCGCTCATCTGATGGCAACGGACCAACCCCATGAGGTGGCGCGGCATCACAGGCTTGAGCGTTTCCGCGACGGCGTTGGTTTGATGGATGAGGAGGCGACCGGTGCACAACACAATTTGCATTAAAGGCAGCTTTAGACATGCAACCCGGCTCTCAGTGCACGTCGTAGCGAAAGTGAATGACCTATGCGCATAACCTGTCCCATCTGTGGCGACCGCGATCTGCGCGAATTCTACTATCAGGGGGCGTTTCTCGCGCGCCCTGCCGAGGATGCAGCCTTTGATGCCTGGCATGATTATGTGCATCTGCGGGACAATCCGGCCGGCACAACGCGGGATCTTTGGGCCCATGAATCTGGCTGCGGATCATGGCTGGTTGTGACACGCGATACCGTCTCACACCACATTCATCAGGTCGAACTGGCGCGCGAGGCAACGCCATGAGAGTAGACGGCAAGGGCCGCATTAATCGGTCAAAGACTCTCTCGTTCAGCTTCGACGGCATCCGCTATGAAGGCTTTCAGGGCGATACATTGGCCTCGGCGCTCCTCGCCAACGACATTCGGCTGGTCGCGCGCTCGTTCAAATATCACAGGCCGCGCGGCATCCTGACGGCGGGCTCTGAGGAGCCAAATGCCTTGGTCACGATCGGCAGAGGCGACAGGCGTGATCCCAACATGCGGGCAACCACGCAGGAGCTTTTCGAGGGTCTTGAGGCACGCAGTCAGAATGCCTGGCCTTCCGTGGGCTTTGACGCCTTGGCCATCAATGATTTCGCCGCGCCATTTCTGAGCGCCGGGTTTTATTACAAGACGTTCATGTGGCCGCGTGCCTTCTGGGAAAAGCTTTATGAGCCCGTTATCCGGCGCGCGGCCGGTCTTGGCGCGCTGTCGGGTGAGCCGGATGGCGATGTCTATGAGCGCGGATTCCTCTTCTGCGATGTGCTGGTGATCGGGGCCGGGCCCGCGGGTCTGATGGCGGCCTACACGGCGGCGCAGGGTGGGGCAGATGTCATTCTCGCCACGGAGGATACGGGGCCGGGCGGTCGTTTGCTCAGCGAGGACGAAAGCGTCGGAGACCTCGCTGGGGCGGATTGGGCCGCGGAGATTTCGGCCAAACTCGAGGAGATGGACAACGTCCGCCTCATGACGCGCACAGCCATCACCGGGGCCTATGATCAGGGCACCTATGGCGCTTGGGAGCGTGTCGGCCATCACCTGCCTGCGCAGGCCAACCTGCCCAAAAGTGCGTTCTGGCGGATCGCGACGACGCGCGCGATCCTTGCGGCGGGCGCACTCGAACGTCCGATTGCTTTTGCGAATAATGACCGCCCGGGCATCATGATGGCGAGCGCTGTGCGCAGCTATTTGCACCGCTACGGCGTCTCGCCCGGCGCTCGGGTGGCGGTCTTCGGCAACAACGACTCCGCACATCGCACCGCCCGTGATTTGCGCGCGGCGGGTGTTCACGTCACCGCATTGATTGATGCCCGCCCCGAGGCGCCTGATCTCGAGGGCATCTCTGTGCTGCGCGGGGCCGTGGTCACCAACAGCAGCGGGCGCCGTGGCCTCGAAGACATTTCTGTGGCGTTCGACGATGGCCGCACCGACCGGATTACCGCCGATTGTCTTGCGGTGTCAGGGGGGTGGAACCCGTCTGTGCATCTGACCTGCCACTTGAGCGCGCGCCCTGTGTGGAATGAGGCATTGTCGGCCTTTGTGCCCGCGCCCGGGGCTGTGCCGGGTTTGGAGGCCTGTGGCGCGGCGGCGGGGGTCTTTTCGACGGCTGGCTGTCTGGAAGACGGGCGGCGCGCTGGCTTGGCCGCGCTCTCTGAGCTGGGGCGCAAGTCTGTCGATGTGGCGCTGCCGGAGGCAGAGGATGCGGCATACCGGATCAAACCGCTCTGGGCCGTGCCCGGAAAGTCGCGGGCCTGGCTCGATTTTCAAAACGATGTGACGGTCAAGGATGTGAAACAGGCGGGCGCGGAAAACTTCCGATCGGTCGAACACATGAAACGCTACACAACGCAGGGCATGGCAACGGATCAGGGCAAGAACTCCAACGTGGGCGCTCTGGCGGTCCTTGCCGATGCGACAGGCCGCAGCATTCCCGAGACTGGCACGACGACGTTCCGTCCCCCGTTCAGCCCCGTGCCTCTGGGTGCCATGGGCGCCAGCGGACCGGACAAGGGTTTTGCGCCGGAGCGCTTTACCACCTCCCATGCGGCGAGCCTCGCCCGGGGTGCGCCCGTGATGGAGGCTGGTCTCTGGTATCGTCCCAGCTATTTCCCGCAGGCGGGCGAGACGCGCTGGCAGCAATCCTGCGACAGGGAAGTTGGCTACGTGCGCCAGAGCGTTGGGATTTGTGATGTCTCAACGCTTGGAAAGATCGATATTCAGGGACCTGACGCGGCCAAGCTTCTCGATTTCGCCTATTGCAATACGTTTTCGACCCTCAAGGAGGGACGTGTGCGGTACGGGCTGATGCTGCGCGAAGATGGGCATGTCATGGATGATGGGACAACAGCCCGGTTGGGCCCGACCCATTATGTCATGACGACAACCACTGCCGCGGCAGGGCTTGTGATGCGGCACCTTGAGTTCATTGCGCAGGTCCTCAAGCCCGAATGGGATGTGCGATTTACCTCCGTGACAGAACAATGGGCGCAGTTTGCCGTGGCGGGACCTCAGGCGCGGGCGCTGCTTGAAAACGTGCTGGAGGTACCTTTGAGTGCGCAGGACTGGCCGTTCATGTCCTGCGGCCCTGTTCAGATTGGAGGCATCGCGGCGCGGCTGTTTCGCATCTCATTCTCCGGTGAGCAGGGCTACGAAATTGCAGTGCCGGCGCGGTATGGGGCCGCGCTCTTTGAGGCGCTTGTGGCGCGCGCCGAAGAGATGGGCGGCGGGGCCTATGGCATGGAAGCGCTCAACGTGCTGCGTATCGAGAAAGGCTTCATCACCCATTCCGAGATCGATGGGCGTATAACGGCGTTTGACATCGGTATGGGGCGGATGGTGTCGGCGAAGAAAGCCTGCGTCGGACAAGTGATGGCAGCGCGGCCGGGGTTGTTGGACGCAACGCGGCCACAGCTCGTTGGCCTCAAACCGGTCGGCGAAACGCTGCGGATCACGGCCGGCGCACGGCTGTATGAAAAAGGCGCGGAACCCAGGCGCGCCAATGATCAGGGCTATGTAACATCCAACGGCCACTCGCCGACGCTGGGCCACGAGATTGCACTCGGTTTCGTTAGCAATGGACCTGAACGTCATGGCGAGATCATGCAAATGGTAGACGGATTGAGAGGGATCGAAGGGCAGGTTGAGATTTGCCATCCCGTGTTCCTTGATCCTGAGGGAGGGCGTATGCGTGGTTGACTTGATCGCTCAATCGGCCTTCGAGGGCCTGTTGCCCAAAGAGATCGGAGATGTCCGATTGGTGGAGCTGGATGCGGGGCCCCTCACGCTGCTGCAGCCTTTTGCCGGAACGCGAGACGCGCTGGATCAACTTCTGAAGACACGCCTTGGTGTATCCTGCCCCGCACCGGGGCGAATGGTCGGCAAGGCAGGTGCGCGCATCATGTGGTTCGGCCGGGATGATTACATGATGATAGGCCTGCAAGCCCCTGAAGGTGTTGAGGAGTTTGCCTCCGTGACGGATCAGTCCGATGCCTGGGGGATCTGCGAAATCCGTGGCGCGGGCGCAGAAGCCGTGCTCTCCCGGCTGGTGCCGGTCGATCTGCGGGGAAAAAACTTCAAACGCGGTCATACCTGCCGAACCATGCTCGCTCACGTGAATGTCAGCATTTCTCTAACGGGCGAAGATGTGTTTCAAATCATGGGTTTCCGCTCCATGGCTCACACGATGGTTCATGATCTGGCGCAAGCCATGACCCATGTGGCCGCGCGCGCTGGAAACTGATCCACAGACGGGTTATTTCTGGACGGACATATAATCCGTCGGAGTTCGTTTCATGTTGCGTTTGCCCCTCGCCGTTGCGTTATGCGCTGCCGCCTTTGTGAGCCCTGTGGCCGCCAATCCCGATTGTGCCGTCTTTGGCGCGATTGCCGAAACAGCTGTGGCGGAGCGTCAGGCTGATGCCGAGATGATGGCGACGATGGTCAAGATCGCGGAAGGGTTTGAGGGCAACGACGAGAGGTTTCGCGCGGCTGTGCCTGCGATCGTCGAATTCGTTTGGGGGCTGCCCGGCGAGCAGCTGTCTGCGGATGTTGGCGCCGCCTGGCAAGCGCAATGCGAAGCGATGTGAGCAGGCCCGACCGAAGGCCCCTCGACTCGGACGCGTGAGCGTCAGATAATGCGCGCATGAGTCTGCCCCCTGGTTTTTTGGATGAATTGCGCACCCGCGTGAGCCTCGCCGACGTGGTGGGCCGCAAAGTCATGTGGGACAACCGCAAGAGCAATCAGGCCAAGGGCGATCTCTGGGCCCCGTGCCCGTTTCATCACGAAAAAACCGCCAGTTTTCACGTCGATGACCGGAAGGGGTTTTACTATTGCTTTGGCTGTCACCAGAAGGGTGACGCGATCTCGTTTGTGAAAGAGACCGAGAATGTAGGTTTCATGGAGGCGGTCGAGATATTGGCGGGCGAGGCGGGGCTGCCGATGCCTGCGCGTGATCCAAAAGCCAAGGAGAAGGCAGACCGGCGCACGCAGCTGAGCGACGTCATGGAACTCGCGGTGCAGCACTATCGCCTGCAATTGCGCACAGGCGCGGGCGCTGGCGCGCGGGAGTACCTGACCAGACGGGGTTTGTCAGAGCCCGTTCTGGAGCGTTTCGAGATCGGATTTGCGCCCGAAGGCTGGCAAGGCCTGTGGGATCATCTGAAGTCAAAATCAGTTCCGGACGATCTCATTCTTGGAGCGGGCCTCGCGAAACCCTCCAACAAAGGCAAGGCGCCTTATGACACGTTTCGCAACAGGATCATGTTTCCGATCCGCGATGCGCGAGGGCGTGCCATTGCCTTCGGCGGGCGTGCGATGGACCCGGCCGACAATGCGAAATACCTCAATTCCCCGGAGACAGAGCTCTTCGACAAGGGGCGCACGCTGTACCATCATGGACCGGCGCGCGAGGCGGCGGGCAAAGGCCAAAAGCTGATTGTCGCCGAAGGCTATATGGATGTGATCGCGTTGACCGAGGCGGGGTTTGAGGCCTCCGTTGCGCCTTTGGGCACGGCGGTGACGGAGCATCAATTGGCCCTGCTGTGGCGGATTACGGATGAGCCCGTTGTTGCGCTGGATGGGGACACTGCGGGGTTGCGCGCGGCCTACAGAGTGATCGATCTCGCGTTGCCCCTGTTGGAAGCGGGCAAGTCCTTGCGGTTTGCCTTGATGCCAGAGGGCATGGATCCGGATGATTTGATCCGGGCCAAGGGGCCTGAAGGCGTGCGCGAGGTGCTTGATGCGGCCATGCCCATGGTCGATCTGCTCTGGCGGCGTGAAACGGAAGGGGTTGTTCTTGATAGCCCGGAGCGAAAAGCGGCGCTGGACAAGGCGCTGCGCGACAAACTTCGGACGATCAAGGACGACAACGTGCGCCGGCATTACGGTGATGCCATCAAGGAATTGCGCTGGCAATTGTTCCGGCCAAACCGGGGCGGGGCCGGGCCTCGAACGGGCCGGTCTGCGTGGCATCAAGGTCCGCAAGCGCCACTGCCCGTGACGAAGAGTTCAGCGCTTGTGGCGTCTGGCGATGCGGCAGCGGAGCGCTTGCGGGTCCAGGTGATCCTGGCCGCTGCCCTCACCACTTCTGCGATTGCTCTCGAATTCGAAACCCAGCTGGAGAATTTGCCTTGCCCGGAACCGGATCTGGAGCGGTTGCGCGATACGATCCTGCGCCATGCCGAGGACGGTCAGGAAGCGCTTTGGGCTGCGGCAACCAATGCAGTGGGCGCGGACGTCCTTGAAAGACTGATGGGTCACCCCCATGTGGCGATAACGCCCTGTATCCGCAAGCCGGGCGATGTGGAACTCGCGCGCATGACACTCGCGGAAGAATTGGCCAAGTTGCACACGCGACAAGGCCGGTCGGCCGAAATCGCGGAAGCAGAGGAGGAGATGACAGGCGTTGTTGATGAAGCCGTGACCTGGCGGCTCAGCCAGGCGGCCGAAGCGCATAACAGAGCCCTGGCAGGTCAGCAAAAAGACACGGCCGAGTACGACACAGGCCCCAATGGCGCACGTATCAACCGCGACGAACGCGACGCATTTGCCGCGATGCTGAAAAACATTACCTATGCAAAACCGCCCAAGCGGTCTGGCAAATGACGAATTGTAAACGAATATCCATCCAAAAGGGTGTGCGAATCAACGGAATTTAGTATTGATTCGCATTAATCGAATCAGGCCCTACGTGATTCGTGCCCACGCCCCTTTAGCCCAGGAGCCCTGAATGGCCAAAGATACCGAAGAGCAGAAACCGGACAATGCGGACGATGTTTCGCTCGATATGAGCCAGACGGCGGTCAAAAAGATGATCGCCGAGGCGCGTGAGCGCGGCTACATCACCTATGATCAGCTCAACACCGTCCTGCCGCCGGATCAGGTCTCGTCGGACCAGATCGAAGATGTGATGTCGATGCTGTCCGAAATGGGTATTCAGGTAACCGAGGACGATGAAGAGGCCGATGAGGACGAGGCCAATAAAGGCTCGACCGAACTTGTTGATGCGTCACAGGGCAAGGATGTGGCGCTGTCTTCGGGCACCACAGAGAAACTGGACCGGACTGATGATCCCGTGCGGATGTATCTGCGCGAAATGGGCTCTGTGGAATTGCTTTCCCGCGAAGGGGAGATTGCAATTGCCAAGCGCATCGAGGCGGGCCGCAATACGATGATTGCCGGGCTCTGCGAGAGCCCGTTGACGTTTCAGGCCATCACCATCTGGCGTGATGAACTTCTGTCAGAAGACATTCTTCTGCGCGATGTGATCGATCTGGAGGCCACCTTTGGCAACCAGATGAGCGAGGATGGAGAGGTCGAAGAGCCTGTCGTGGACACATCCGGTGTCCAGACCGAGGCCAAAACGGAAGACAGCCCCGAGCTTGATGCAGATGGCAATCCGATTGTCAAAGACGATGATGATGATGACGATGATCAGGCCAACATGTCCCTCGCGGCCATGGAAGCGGCACTCAAGCCGCAGGTCCTCGAAATGTTGGATAGCATTGCGGAGGATTACGCCAAGCTATCGGATATTCAGGACAGCCGGATCTCTGCCACGCTGAATGAAGATGGCAGTTTTTCTTCGTCTGACGAGGATGAATACCAGCGCGTGCGGTCTGAGATCGTGGAGCTCGTCAACGAGTTGCACCTGCACAACAATCGGATTGAGGCGCTGATTGACCAGCTCTATGGCATCAACCGCCGGATCATGTCGATCGACAGCAACATGGTTAAGCTGGCCGATCAGGCGCGGATCAATCGCCGCGAATTCATTGACGCCTACCGGGGACGCGAGCTCGATCCCAACTGGCTGACCGAGATGGGCGAGAAGTCAGGTCGTGGTTGGCAGATGTTCATCGAGCGCTCAACTGGCAAAGTCGAGGAACTGCGGGCCGAGATGGCTCAGGTCGGCCAATATGTGGGTCTCGATATCTCCGAATTCCGCCGCATCGTGCAACAGGTGCAAAAGGGTGAAAAAGAAGCACGTCAGGCCAAGAAGGAAATGGTCGAGGCGAACTTGCGCCTCGTCATTTCGATTGCCAAGAAATACACGAACCGTGGCCTGCAATTCCTTGATCTTATTCAGGAAGGCAATATAGGTCTGATGAAGGCAGTCGACAAATTCGAGTATCGCCGCGGCTATAAATTCTCGACCTATGCGACGTGGTGGATCCGTCAGGCGATTACGCGCTCCATCGCTGATCAGGCGCGTACAATCCGGATCCCGGTCCACATGATCGAGACGATCAACAAGCTGGTGCGCACAGGGCGCCAGATGTTGCACGAAATTGGTCGGGAACCTACGCCGGAGGAATTGGCCGAAAAGCTGCAGATGCCGCTGGAGAAGGTCCGCAAGGTGATGAAAATCGCCAAGGAGCCCATCTCGCTCGAGACGCCGATTGGTGATGAGGAAGACAGCCAGCTTGGTGATTTCATCGAGGACAAGAACGCGGTTCTACCCCTTGATGCCGCCATTCAGGATAACCTGAAAGAGACCACGACCCGCGTTCTCTCGTCGCTGACACCCCGGGAAGAGCGCGTGCTGCGCATGCGTTTCGGGATCGGGATGAATACGGACCACACGCTCGAAGAAGTGGGCCAGCAATTCAGCGTGACCCGCGAGCGTATCCGTCAGATCGAAGCGAAAGCCCTCCGCAAGCTCAAGCACCCAAGCCGTTCGCGCAAACTGCGGTCCTTCCTCGATCAGTAATGACCACGCTGCCCGCGTCTTTTTGGTGGGCAGCGGCCATTTTTGCCGTCAACGTCATTGGCTATCTCACGATGATCTGGGACAAATTCTGCGCCCGACGCGGGATGTGGCGGGTGCCCGAGGAGCGCATGCTGACCATGGCGTTCATGGGCGGCGCGCTCGGGTGCAAAGCGGCGCAATTCGCGGTGCGCCACAAAACCCGGAAACAACCCTTTGCGCGGCAATTGAACTGGGCGCTCGGCTTCAATATCCTCGTGGCAGTGTTCGCGGTGTATCGTCTCCTGTGATGACCTGAGCATCGGTAGAAACGATGTGCTTTTGTGACTGACCTGACCTGATCTGAAGGAGGAGACCATGTCGTTGCTTTCGAAATTATTTGGCGGTGGGAAATCCCCCGAAGCCGCGCCAAAAGGCGAGATCTATGAAGGGTTCTCCATCACAGCCACGCCCCAACGCGCGGATGGCGGCTACCGCATCGGCGCTTTGATTGAAAAAGACGGCAAACGCCATGATCTGATACGGGCCGATGTGATCGCAGATCACGATACGGCCGTTGAGGCATCTGTCGCCAAGGCGAAGCAGATGATCGATCAAATGGGTGACAGGCTGTTCTAAGCCGCGGCGAGGGTCCGATCCAAGCCTTCGTTCACGCATTCTCACGTGCTGTCACGCCACCGGTCTCGCCGGATCACGGCTGCGCGCGCACGTGTTCACAAAGTAACTTCGCCCCCCATCTCTCTCATCACAAGGAGAGAGATCATGAAACGCATTTTCGTGGGCCTTTTGGCATTCGCCCCACTCACACTGCCCGCCAGCGCGCTGGCGAGCTACGGCCCTGTCATCACTCAAGAGCAAGCAGCCGGTTTGCATGTCACGCAAACCGCATGGCTGGGCCTGCGCTCAATCGCGGATCACGACTGTATCACTGTTGTGCAGACCGATCCCGCCCCCACAGGTGAGGCTTTTGCCTGCGCTGTCCCCCTGCAAGGTAATTGATCAGCTTCACCTCAGCCGGGTCCGCGGGTATAGATTTGCTCGATGCAAACGAGCTTCTCCCTCCAAACCCGCGGGCCCGGTCTTTACGAGTTTACTGCCCAGCTGGCCGCTTGGCTCAAAGCGCAGGCACCCCGGCATGATGGTTTGTTGACGCTGATGGTGCGGCACACCTCTGCGTCGCTTCTCATTCAGGAAAACGCCGATCCGGACGTACAAGTTGATCTCAACGCCTTTCTTCAGCGCCTCGTGCCGCGCACGAGCGATCCCTCCATGGCTTACCTGACCCATACCTATGAGGGGCCCGATGATATGCCTGCGCATATCAAGGCAGCGCTATTGCCCGTCTCCCTGAGCATTCCGGTGCAGTCTGGGGTGATGCGGCTAGGCACATGGCAGGGGATTTATCTGTTCGAACACAGAGATCGTCCGCATAGCCGTGAGATTGCGGCGCATTTTGCCGTGAGCCGCGTCTAGCAGCCGAGCCGGTCGCGCAAGGCATACCAGGTCATCGCCAGCGCAAGCAGAGGCGTACGCATGCGAGGGCCACCCGGAAAAGGCGCAGAGGGCAGGGCGGCCATCGTGTCGAACCCATCGCTTTCGCCTTGAATGGCCTGTGCCATAAGCGCGCCGGCATGGGTGGCCGTGCCCACGCCGTGACCGGAATATCCGGACGCGGACAGCACGCCCGGGGCCAATTGTGTCAGGTAGGGCAGGCGTTTCATTGTAATGGCCAACGTACCGCCCCAAGCGTAGTCAATCTTGACGTCCTTGAGATGCGGGAAAATCTGCAGCATCGGCTTGCGAACCTTGGCTGCGATGTCTTTCGGAAAGCGATAGCCATAGCTTTCGCCGCCGCCAAAGAGCAGCCGCCCGTCATGGGACAATCGGAAGTAATTCACCACAAAGCGCTCATCCGCCACGGCCGCATCCTGCGTCAGCACGTCTGCCTGACGGCTGCCGAGCGGCTCTGTCGCTGCAACGAAATTGTTGATGGGCATCACGCGCGCGGCAACCTGCGGCGCGAGAGTGCCGAGATAGCCATTGCAAGCCAGCACGATGTGATCCGCTCTGACGCTGCCCCGGGCCGTCTGCACATGGCCGGGTGTGAGCGCGGTCACACGGGTGTTTTCATACACCTCCGCGCCGTGTTGTACCGCCGCCGCGCCCATGCCCTGAGCAAAACGCAAGGGATGCAGATGACCCGCGCCGCGATCGATCGCACCGCCCCGGTAGTCCGGAGACGGACAAAGCGCCGCGAAAGCGTCCTCGGACAATGCCTCAATCTCGGTATAGCCGTATCGGTCCTGCAAAAAGGCCACGTAATCATGCAGGTCCTGAACTTCGCCCGGCGTTGATCCCGCCGATGCGATGCCGGGGCGCAGATAGCACGCGATACCGTGGCGAGCGATGATACCCCGGACACAGGCCTTGGCCTCCTCTCCCAGATGCCAATACGTGGCCGCGTCCTCGCGCCCGAGCATCTTCTCAAGCTGCACCTGATCCAGGCGTTGACCGGAGCCCAGCTGCCCCCCGTTGCGCCCTGACGCACCGCTGCCCACGCGCGACGCTTCCAGGACAACGACGCGGCGTCCGGCCTCCGCCAGATGCAGCGCACAGGACAGGCCCGTAAACCCGGCCCCAATGACGCAGACATCCGCGCGCACATCGCTCTGCAGCGCCGGAAAGCTGCCAATATCAAGGGCTGTGGCGGCATACCAACTGCGGGCATGTTGGCCCGGTGTGTCATTGGCCGTCAAAAGATCCATGGGATCCCGTCCTCGTGCTGCAGGTGGATGGCTTCAGACATTCAGCAACAGGTGCTCGCGCTCCCAAGGGCTGATCACTTGCAGGAATTCCTCATATTCCGCGCGTTTGACAATGCCGTAGACGCGGCAGAAATCGCGGCCCAGCACGTCATGCAGATCATCGGCGCCATCAAACAACTCCAGCGCCTGACCGAGAACCTGCGGGATATCGCCCTCACCTTCATAGGCGTCGCCCTTGAACTGCCGGGCGGGGCGAAGCTCGTGTTTCATGCCCAGAAGACCACAGGCCAAGGAAGCGGCAATGGCCAGATAGGGATTGCAATCCATCCCCGCGATCCGGTTTTCCACGCGTCTGCTGCCTGGAGACGAGAGCGGGACGCGAATGCCCGTCGTGCGATTGTCCCGGCCCCATTCCAGATTGATGGGCGCGGCGTGATCCTTCACGAAGCGACGATACGAGTTGACATAAGGCGCCATGACCGCAAGCGCGGCGGGCATGTAGGTCTGCAAACCGGCAATGAAATTGTAGAACATGTCCGTCTCACCGCCCTGCGGGCCGGAAAAGGCGTTTTGTCCGCTGGCCACATCGATCATGGAATGATGGATATGCATGGCCGAGCCAGGTTCGTCCTCAATGGGTTTGGCCATGAAAGTCGCAAAGCAATCGTGGCGCAGCGCAGCTTCGCGGATCAGGCGTTTGAAATAGAAGACCTCGTCTGCGAGTTTGACAGGATCGCCATGGCGCAGGTTGATCTCCAACTGGCCCGCGCCGCCTTCCTGCGTGATACCATCGATCTCAAAGCCCTGCGCTTCGGCGAAATCGTAGATGTCATCGATCACCGGGCCAAACTCATCGACCGCGGTCATGGAATAGGCCTGACGCGCTGCCGCCGGGCGGCCCGAGCGGCCCATCATTGGCTTGATGGATTGCGCCGGATCGATATTGCGAGCCACAAGGAAGAATTCCATCTCAGGCGCGACAACAGGTTCCAGCCCCAAATCACGGTAGAGCTGCACCACGCGCTTGAGGACATTGCGCGGTGCAAACGGGATGGGCGTGCCATCGCGCTCCTGGGCATCATGGATGACCTGCAATGTCCAATCCCCGGTCCACGGCGCGGCCGTGGCGGTGCTCATGTCGGGCACGAGCGTCATATCCCGTTCGACAAAACCACCGTCGCCTGCGGCCTCGCCCCAATCGCCTGTAATCGTTTGATAAAAGATGGAATCGGGCAGGTAGAAGTGGCTTTGCCGCGCGAATTTGGACGCAGGCACAGCCTTGCCGCGGGCAATGCCGGGCAAATCCGCAATGACACATTCCACCTCATCAAGGCGCCGCCCGTCCAGATAGCTGCGCGCTGCCTCTGGCAGCTCCTCCATCCAATCGCTCATGCGATGCGCCTTTCATGAAAGAAGCGCCCAATCTGGCGGGCGAGAGTGTCATTGTCGACCGGCGCGTCGAGGTTGGCGGCGGCTGCTTCAAGCAATTCATCGGGAACCACACCGCGCCCCCGCGTCCGGATCAACCCATCGATGAAATCTGCCTGGAACTCAGGATGCCATTGCACAGTGAAGGCCCGATCCTTGTAAAGCAGCGCGGCATGGGCACAAAAGTCGCTCTTGGCGATGACCTCTGCGCCCTCCGGAAGCGTGACGACTTGATCCTGATGCCAGGCATTCTGGGTAATCTCCGTCCCGAGCATCTCGTAGCGCTGCGCCCCAACGGACCAACCACCGGAAAACTTCTCGACACGGCCACCGAGGGCCTGCGCGATGATTTGATGACCAAAACAGATGCCGACCAAAGGGCTGTGAGCTTCAAACGCTTCGCGAATGAACGTCTCCAGTGGCGCAATAAAGGCCAGATCATCATAGGCACCATGGCGCGAACCGGTGATCAGCCATCCATCCTGCACATGCGTGTTTTCCGGAAATTCACCATCCACAACACTGTAGGTCGTGAACTCAAATCCCTGATCCGCGAGCAAGCGCCGAAACAGCGCCGCATAATCGCCGATCCCGGCCATTTCGTCGGGAGTATGTCCGGCTTGCAGAATTCCAATCTTCATCGGTCTTGGTCCATAGGTGATGCGATCTTTCGCGGTTTATACCGTATCCAGATAGAGCGCTGTTTGTTCGTCATCCGAAAGCTGTGCCATGCCCTGCGCTTCCTGCCGTTTGCACATCACGAAGTTATCGATGAGCGTGTCGCTAAACAGGCGGCGCATGGCGGCACTTTTCTCAAAACGGTCAATGGCCTCGTCCCATGTACCCGGCAGCATCGGGAGGTCCTGATCATAGGCGTTGCCTGTGATCGGGGGCGGCGGCGTGGCACCGCGTTCAATGCCATCAAGCGCCGCACCAAGGATCGCAGCGAGGGCGAGATAGGGGTTCACATCGCCGCCCGCCACGCGGTGTTCAATCCGTCGTGCCGCAGGCGCACTGGCCGGGACCCGCAAAGCGGCCGTGCGATTGTCATAGGCCCAGCTCAGGGCATTGGGCGCATGGGCCCCGGGGATCAGACGGGCGTAGGAATTGGCATGGGGGGCGAAGAGGAGCGTGCTGTCCTGCATCACGTCAAGACAGCCCGCAAGCGCCTGTTGCAGGGCGTCAGTGCCCGCGGGTCCGCCGTCGTCAAAGATGTTTTGGCCGTCTCCGTCCAGGACAGAGAAATGCGCGTGCATCCCGTTGCCGGAGGCGTCCGGGTAGGGCTTGGCCATGAAAGAGGCGGCAAAGCCGTGCCGCCGGGCGAGGCCCTTGACCAGCATCTTGAAGAGCCATGCGTCATCGGCAGCCTTCATCAGATCGCTCTGGTGTAGAAGATTGATCTCAAACTGCCCGAGCCCGGCCTCTGATATTGCGGCATCCGCCGGGATGTCCATCGCATCGCAGCACTCGTAGAGCTCGGTGAAAAAGCCGTCAAAAGCGTCGAGCGCCCGGATCGACAGAATGTCGCCTGCGGTGCGGCGTTTGCCGGAGCGGGGGGAGGGCGGCACTTGCAGATGCCGTCCGCTGTCGTCGATCAGGAAGAATTCGAGCTCCACCGCCACAACGGGGGTCCAGCCGCGCGCCTTGTATCGGTCGCGTATTTGGGCCAGAGCATGGCGGGGATCGCCCGCGAAAGGCGCACCGTCCGTGCCATACATCCAGATCGGCAAGAGCGCTGTCGGCGCCTCCAGCCAGGGCATGGGAACAAAACCGCGCTCCGTCGGATGCAATACTCCGTCGCAATCCCCGGTTTCGAACACAAGGGGGCTGTTCTCGATATCCTCGCCCCAAATATCGAGGTTCAGGACGGACATGGGAAAGCGCGTGCCTTCTGTGAGAACCTTGGCGCCGGTGCTGACAGGCATTCGTTTTCCTCGCGCCTGTCCATTCAGATCAGAGGCCGCGACCCGAATGGTCCGGATTTGCGGCCTCTCGTTGAGCCATTGAGCAGTGGGCGCGGACATCTCAGCCTCAAGAATTTGATCAAAAGCATCTAGCCGCGCGATCAATGCCTTGGCAAGAGCTCCGCGCGTCTTAGCGCAACATCGGTGCGCGCCCGCGTTTGTGGCGGCGTTGCTCTGCGGGCAGGTGGCGATTGAGACGTTTCCCGATCCGCCCCATGATCCAGATGACCGTCAGGGTCAGAAGAATGAAATAGCCTGCGAGGATCGGGTAGGGGACGAAGGGATTGAACGTCTTGTCGGCAAAGAAATTCGCGTAATAGAGCGCATCGCCGCGCTGCTGCCAGGCGGGAAATCCGGAGAAAAACACAAGCGCCGTCGCGTGAAAGAGGAAAATGCCCTCGTTGGTGTAGGCCGGCCAGGCCAGGCGCAGCATCGTCGGAAAGGTGATCTTGCGAAACTTTGACCAGCCCGAGAAGCCATAGGCGTCCGCCGCCTCCAGATCTCCCTTTGGGATGGAGCGCAGCGCGCCAAAGAAGATCTCGCCTGAATATGCGGCCGTATTCAAAAACAGCACAATCGCCGCCCCGAGCCACGCAGAGGTGAAGGGATCAAACAGCGGCGAGACGCTTTTGAGCGAGAGAAACGCGAAATAGGCAAAAAAGAACTGTATGAAAAGTGGTGATCCACGGAACACGAAGACCACCCATTCCGAGAGTTTGCGCAGCGCCCATCTGTCGCTGGCCTTGCCCATGGCCAGAGCCACAGCAAAGAAAAAACCGGAGATCAGCGCAACAATGCCAAAATAGATGTTCCAGATCATGCCGGAGCCGATCAAGACAAATTGCTGACACAGGGTGTAGTCCGACCGCGGCAACAACCGCTCGCCAATGCCGACGGATCGCAGCGCATAATCCGCTATCGTTTCCCAGCAGCTCACTGTTTGCCCCCTGAGAGATCACCCATCTGTTTCTTCTGGCCAAAAATACGCAAATCCGCGGCGCGCCTCATGGTGCCACCGCCTTGCGTTGTGCCTCGCCGCCGGATGTGGCCTGGCCATGAGTGAGCTTGTCCATCAGCCGATCAAGCACGATTTCCGAGACGCGCGTGAAGGCGAGATAGAAAACGAGAAGCGCAAAGAAATACCACATGCGCCAATCGCCATGGGGATAGTCGGTAAATCGCGCGGTCTTTGCGCCGCCCAATTCCCGGGCCCAATAGACAATGTCCTCAACGCCAAGCAGAAAGAGCAGCGGCGTGGCCTTGATCAGCACCATCCAGAGGTTGCCCAGACCGGGCAGGGCATAGACCCACATCTGGGGCACAAGAATGCGCCAGAACGTCTGCCGCTCCGACATGCCGTAGGCTTCTGCGGTTTCCAGCTGCGCCCGCGGTACGGCCTGCATGGCGCCAAAGAGAACGTTCGCAGCAAAGGCGCCAAAGACAATGGCAAAGGTCATCACGGCCAGTGAGAAGCCGTAGACTTCGTGAATCCATTGCGCCGCGTTGCCAAGGGGAAGCTTCGCATCCGGACAGACAAGGAAATCATTGCCCTGCCGGATCGGATCCGTCCAGTCTGGGCAAAGTACCTGATGGCGCATCCATTCGAAGCCTTGATCCAGCGCGATCACGAAGAACAGGAAAAACGCGATATCAGGCACACCGCGCACAATAGAGATATACCCCTTGCCGAACCAGCGCAGCGGCGCGACCCGTGCCCGCGCGGAAATGGCGCCGAAAAACCCCATGGCAAGAGAGGCCGGAGCGGTGATGGCCAGAAGGGTCAGCACCGTCAGGAACGACCAATAGAAGCCCATGTGCTTGCCTGTGGTCAGGTAGCAGGCCATCCATTGCCAATCAGGCAGAACGCTGGGGTCTGTGCAAAAGGAAAACATCGCTCAGGTCACCTGCAACAGACTGGGCGCAAGGCCTGAGGCGGGTTGGGGGCCCAACCTGCGCAAGAGATATGAGATCGGCCCCCGCATCAGATCAGAACTGCTCGCCAACTTCCCATTTGGCAATCAGCGCATTGATGCTGCCATCGTCTTTCATGGACTGGATGGCAGCATCAAACTTGGCTTTCAGCTCGCCATCGCTCTCGCGCACGCCAATGCCTACTCCGCCGCCAATCAGCTCGGATTGATCCAGCAAGGCGACATCGGCATTCTCGCCCGCGATGGGGCCAAGATACGCAGCATCGGCCAGAACGGCATCCGCTTCGCCCGAACGAACGGCGGCGACGGTTTCGTCAGGTGTTGCAAACTCGACGAGCGTTGCGCCCATCTCTGAGACAAAGGCGGCCTGGATTGTGCCGGTCTGGGCCGCGATGACCGCGCCTTTGACGTCGAGCCCTTCGTTGCCCGCGGCAACGAGGTAGGCCGAGGGGTCAGGCTGGGTGTAGTTCTGCGTGAAATCAATCACTTCGTCGCGCTCGGCTGTGATCGACATGCCGGCAATGATCGTGTCGTAATTGCCTGAGACGAGGTTGGGAATGATGCTGTCCCATTCATTGGTGACCCACTCGCAGGTCAGCTCGGCACGCGCGCAAAGCTCGTCACCCAGCTCGCGTTCGAAGCCATCGACTTCGCCCGCATCATTGATGAAGTTGTAGGGGGGGTAGGCGCCTTCTGTGCCCATGCGGACAACAGAATGGCTGCCCGCCAGGGCGAGGCCTGCGGTCAATGCAAGAGCAGCGGTGCTCAGGACCAGTGTTTTCATCTTGTGTACTCCCGTAGATGATTAGGACGCGGTCGCAGACAGGAACTGCTGCAGCCGCGCGGATTTGGGCGCGCCAAAGAGTGTTTCCGGCGGGCCTTCTTCTTCGATGCGACCCTGATGGAGAAAGATCACATGATCGCTCACATCATGGGCCAGTTTCATGTCATGGGTGACGATGATCATTGTGCGGCCCTCAGAGGCCAGATCCTTGATCACGCGGACAACTTCCTGTTCGAGTTCCGGATCAAGCGCTGACGTCGGCTCGTCAAACAGCAGCGCCTCCGGCTCCATGGCGAGCCCGCGCGCAATGGCGGCGCGTTGCTGCTGGCCGCCAGAAAGCTGCGCAGGATAGACATCGCATTTGTCGCCGATCCCAACTTTCTCGAGGTAGCCACGCGCGGCAGTCTCGACCTCCGCACGGTCACGTCCCAGCACTGTCACGGGCGCTTCCATGACATTTTGCAAAATGGTCATATGGGCCCACAGGTTGAACTGTTGAAAGACCATCGACAAGTTGGTCCGGATGCGCAGGATCTGGTGCTTGTCCCCGGGGCGGCGGCCATGGCCGTGGCCCGCCCATGTCACTGGCTCACCCTTGAACAGGATGTCGCCTTGCTGGCTGTCCTCCAGCAGGTTGCAACACCGCAGCAGCGTGGATTTGCCCGAGCCGGAAGAGCCGATAAGCGAAATGACTTCGCCCTTCTGCGCGATCACATCCACGCCCTTCAGCACTTCCAAAGCGCCATAGGCTTTGTGCAGATTGCGGATCTGGATCACAGGAGGGGTGGTCACGCGTCGTTCCCAACATTTGCAAGCTGGCGCGCATTGAGAGGGATTCTGTGCGGATTGTCCAGACAAGGCCGAGCTTCGGTATCGCTTTCCGCTGCGTTAGCTCGGGGTCAGTGCGGTGTCGGTCCAGGAGGACGCGGCAGGGACAGGTAATCTTCTGCATCGAGCACAACAAAGTCTTGTAAGCCCCCCAGTTCCGGAGCGCCTCTCCAGGAGCCTTTAGCAAAAGCGGCGCGCAAAATCGCGCGCAGAGGTTCGGGATCCGTACCCTTTGCCGTGATCAATGGCAGCCCGGGTGTCGGCGGCGTGCGGCCAGCGCGCTCCACATGGCTTAGGTGCGGATCAAACCTGTCACAGAGCTTGAGCGTAACGGCATCAATGTATGCGCCATCTGCGTCATTGCGGGCCACGGCGCGCAGGGACGCTCTATGACTGCCAGTCACCATAATGTCAGAGGCATGGTGGGCAAAGGCAGTCGTGTCAGCTTGCCCGACCAGCGGCTCCAGCCCTGCGACGTAGCCGGATTGACTGTCATATCCGTTGATCGCGAGGTTTTGGATCGGGGCTCCGGCCTCGCGCGTCACGAAATGCGACCAATACTGGCCCGGCGGTCCGCCGAGGCCAAAGTCGAAGGTTCCGACATAAGTGACCTGATGGCGCAGTGTGGTGCGCAGGGGCATCGAGCAGGTTTGGGACAAGATCAGATCGTCGCGCAGCCAATGCTCTGTCCAAGGCCCGGCAATCTCTTCCGGAGGCGTCAGATCGGGTAAGTCGAGCCCGTAGCCATGACCGGCTGATTGCACATCTGCCCACATCTCGCGCCAGGCGTCCGCATTTTCCGCACGCCAGTACATGGGCAGTGATGCAATCACCCCTCAACCCGTTTGCGGGCCATCGCGGAATCGACGTCGGACACCCCAAGCATCGGGGCCACCATGCGCAATAGCGCGTTTTCTTCTTCTTCCCGAACGCCATCGGCCAGCACCACGTCCCACAGCGCCTCGATCACGCCGATCCGCTCGTCATAGGCGACCGCATCCTTGATGGCGCGGGTAAAGCGCACGGTATCGGGAGCGGCTTGTTCAAGCGCCTCCGCATCGGCGCGCAGCTTGCTGGCCTCAAAGGGGCTCAAACCGTAGCGCTTGGTCAAAATGGCATCAATGCGCGCAACTTCTTCGGCATCATAAGAGCCATCTGAGCGTGCAATGCGTACAAGCAAAGCCGCCAGTGCGAGGCGCGCATCCGTGGGGGAGAGTTCTTCGGGCTCAGGCTGGACCAGCCTTTTGAGAAAATCAGCTATCATGGTGCACATATATGGCGTGCAGCGCTGGGGGCCAAGAACTAGCGGATCACCTCTGCCGCCTCACGCGCGGATTTGCTATGCGCGCGTTCGACGCCCAGCTGATCCTCGATCAATTCCGCCACGATCAATTCCTGATCCTGTTCGATGCCATCCGCCAGGATCACGCGCCAGAGCGCCTCCACGATGCTGCGGCGTTCGTCATAAGGGACAGCTTCGCGGATCAGTGCGGTGAAGTGTTCCGTTTCAGGCATCGCATGTTCGAGGCGCTCGCAGGTGGCCCGCATCTTGGCCGCGTCGATCGGCCCGAGACCTTCCCGCTCCGCGAGAATGCGGTCGATCTGCTCGAGCTCTTCAAAGAGATATACATGATCCGCTTTTGCCAACCGGACCAGCAATGCGCCAAGGGCCAGCCTCGCATCCAGTTCGGGCAAAGGCTCCGGCGCGGGCTGGTCTTTCGGGCGGTGCAACCATGCCGTCAGGCGGTCAATCAGCTCCATCATCTCTCCTAACTGGATGCATAGGCCAAGGAATACAGAATGTCATCCACGGCGATACCACCGGGATCTTTGGTCGTCAGGGTGAAAGCGGCGCAGTTTTTGTCAGGAAAACGCACGCCGATGTCTTGCGGGCCGTAGTGCAGGCCAATGATCTGCACGCCGATCACCTGCCCAGAGCGGTCGTAGAACGTGAGTGTCGCGATGCCGGGCAACGGACGGGCGCCCAAAGGATCTTCATACTCAGCGTGCAGGCGCAGGCCGAGTGCCGCTTGATCCGCCTCAAACAGCACGGCCAGAGCCCCTTCGCCAAGGGCGGCGACATCTGGGTAGCCGCGCGGGCCGAGCGGAAATGCCGCCATGGAGCCAAAGCCACGATGCTGGGCGATGGCAAGGCTCTGGCCCGGCCCGCCGGGCACGGGCTGAAGTGGTGTTGAAACGTCGCCGCCAAATGCGTCGAACCTGTTGTTTTGCGCATCACGGGCCGTCAGAAGCGTTTGGCCCATAAAGCGCTCGCCAATCAATGCACCCGGCGCGCGATAGAGCCCGTCGATCAAATGGCCGGGTTCCGGCACAGGCGGCAGCGTGTCAAAGCTGACAAGACCGGGCAATTCGCGCGCCAGAGTGTCGTAATTCTCCGGGACCACAGGGCTGGTTTGAGCGGCCAGCGGGCCCGCGACAAACCCCGCCAGTAAAGCGCTTGCGAGGCATGCGCTAAGGCCGCGCCGCATTGCGCTCTTCCTTGCTCAAAACACGCGGTGGGGCCACGGGCGTCCAGGGCGGGCCCGTAAAGAAAGGCGTCTCGCGCCACTTGCCACTCATCCGCGCGGCCAGGCTGCGTCGAAAAAAGGCGATCACGGATCTCCCCATGCCACGGTCTTTCGCAGGCACCCCGGGCCGCCCCTTGGCGTAGACAGTGTTCACCACGGCGGCTGTCTTCGGAAGGGTGTCCTGCCCCGATTGTGCATTGGCCAGAAGCACGCCTGCAAAACTCAAATGCGGGAAGGGCAGCGAATTGGCGACCGGCGTGTTGCAGCACGAGGTATGCCAGCGAAAGAGGCCTTTGGGAGAGAGCCGCATCAAGGCCAGCGGCGCTCCTTCCACGCTGAGTTGATGGGCCGCCACCTGCAGGATATCGGACCCGCCGCCTTCATCTAGAACATCCGCCTCAACATGACGCGCGGCGGTCTGACAATCGGCACAATAGCACGTCAGGCGCGTCCCAGAACGCGGGGCGCTGACGATCCAGTGAGTGCGTCCACAAGGGCAGGAGAGTTTCAATGTCATGGCAAAATGCTACGCAGCATTGGCCAGCCAGGCAAGTGGGGCTCTGCCCGAGGCGCAAACACAAGGTTTGCGCCTCCCCAGGATTTTTTTAGCAAAAGGAAGGCGGTTGTTAACCTTCGCGGAAGGTGAACAGCCGAAGGGGGATCGTGGTCAGACCAAACGGGACATTTCCTTGGCCGCGCGCACGAAATCAGCAAAGAGCGGATGCGGCGCAAAGGGTTTGGATTTGAGCTCGGGGTGGAACTGCACACCGACAAACCACGGATGCTCCTCCCATTCCACGATTTCAGGCAAACGCCCGTCGGGCGACATGCCGGTAAATTTGAGCCCGACCTCTTCCAGCTTTTCGCGATACTTGATGTCGACCTCGTAGCGGTGGCGATGACGCTCATCAATGGCGGTGCCGCTGTATATTTCAGCGACCTTGGAGCCCTCTTTCAAAACCGCATCATAGGCGCCCAGACGCATGGTCCCGCCTTTGTCGTCCGACGCCGACCGTGTGACCTTGGCATTGCCCTGCACCCATTCCTTGAGGTGATAGACCACGGGCTCAAAGCGCTTCTTGCCGGCCTCGTGGTCAAATTCCTCGGATCCCGCCGTGTGCAGGCCCGCCACATTCCGCGCCGCCTCGATCACGGCCATCTGCATGCCAAGGCAAATCCCGAGGTAGGGCACCTTGTGTTCGCGCGCAAATTGCGCCGCGCGAATTTTTCCTTCGGTCCCGCGTTCACCGAAGCCGCCGGGGACGAGAATGGCGTGGAAGCCTTGCAGATGCGGCGAGGGGTCTTCGCGGTCGAAAATCTCGGCATCGACCCACTCGATCTTGACCTTCACGCGATTGGCCATTCCGCCATGGGTGAGCGCTTCCGCGATGCTTTTGTAGGCATCCTCGAGCTGCGTGTACTTGCCGACAATGGCCACCTTGACCTCGCCTTCCGCGTTGAAGATGCGATCATGCACATCTTCCCAACGGCTGAGATCGGGCTTGGGCGCAGGGGAGATCTGGAAGGCATCCAGAACCGCCTGATCCATGCCTTCCCGGTGATAGGCCAGGGGCGCTTCGTAGATGGACTTTAGGTCTTGCGCTGCAATCACGCTATCGGGGCGCACATTGCAAAAGAGCGCCAGCTTCTCGCGTTCTTTGGCCGGGATCGGGCCTTCCGAGCGGCAGACGAGAATATCCGGCGCGATGCCAATGGAGCGCAGCTCCTTGACGGAGTGCTGTGTCGGTTTTGTCTTTAGCTCGCCCGATGCCTTGATCCATGGCAGCAGGGTCAGGTGCATGAAGAGGCATTGACCGCGTGGCTTGTCCTGGCTGAATTGCCGGATGGCCTCAAAGAAGGGCAGGCCCTCGATATCGCCCACTGTGCCGCCAATCTCACAAAGCATGAAATCGACCTCATCTTCGCCGATGGAAATGAAATCCTTGATCTCATTGGTCACGTGAGGGATGACCTGGATCGTTTTGCCGAGGTAATCCCCGCGGCGCTCTTTCTCCAGAACCGTCGAGTAAACGCGGCCCGAAGAGACGGAATCGGTGCTGCGCGCAGCCACACCGGTGAAGCGCTCGTAGTGCCCCAGATCGAGATCGGTCTCCGCCCCATCATCGGTGACAAAGACTTCCCCATGTTCAAAGGGCGACATCGTGCCCGGATCAACATTGAGGTAGGGATCAAGCTTGCGCAGGCGCACAGAGAAGCCGCGCGCTTGTAACAGCGCACCCAGTGCCGCTGAGGCCAGACCCTTGCCCAGGGAAGACACCACGCCACCAGTAATAAAAACAAAACGCGCCATAAGGGGCAGACCTCCCGTGAATTCAGTTTGATTGGGGCCGAGAGCCCGGATCTACCGGGTCTGAATGGCTTCACTCACGGGGTTTCAGGATAAAGGATTCGCATATGCTGCGCAAGGCGACCGCAACATCCTGTTAACGTCTGAAACTGTCCCGCAAATTGTGGTGTTTTAGTCCGCGCGTGGCACCAACGGCGCGTTGTCACCCTCACCCGGAGGCAGAAGCGTGTCTGCGTCGGGCAGAACAGGCGCGTCTTCCGCCGCGGGGGGCGTCAACGGACCGAGCCGATCCACCACAGACGTCCCGGACGCGTTCTGCGCGGCAAAGATGGTCAGCGTCATGGAGGTGCAGATAAAGGCAATGGCCAGGATCCACGTCACCTTGCCGAGCGCCGTCGCGGCTGATCGCCCAGACACCGCGCCGCCACCGCCGCCGCCAATGCCCAGACCGCCACCCTCGGACCGTTGCATCAGCACAACGCCAATAAGCGACAGCGCAAGCAGCAGGTGTACAATGAGGACAACGTTTTCCATGGGTCAGCCTTTGGGTCTCTCGGGTCTTGGCGGTATCTAGGCGCTCGCGTCCGCAGGCGCAAGCGGGCAATCACGTCAGCGCGCGCTTTCTGGCAAGTGCAAACGGCGTAGGGCGTAGAGCAATAGCAAGCAGACAAACACGGCAGAGACCGCAAATGGTGCGCGCAGCGCCACCTCGCGCCCCAGTGGCTCCAGCGTCGAGACGAGCAATCCGCCTGCCAGTGCCGCAAGGGGCAGGGGGCCCCAGCCAAAGAAACGGTAGATCGCATTCACGCGGCCCAATAAAGCGTCGGGGATCAGACGTTGCCGGTACGAGACCGTCACAATGTTCCATAAGACGCCGCCAAAAAGGAGCGTTGCTTCGGCGAGGCAGGCCATCAGCGCAAAAGGCACCAGCGCATAGGCCAAAAGAGCGCTCATCTGCAGGCCCAATGCCGCCAATACCGCCGCACGTCCGCCTATGCGCGCAACGATCCGTGGACCGATCAGCCCTGCAAGCACGCCACCTGCCGCGCCGCTGGCCAACAACATGCCATGGCCCAGTGGCCCGAGCCCCAGCACGTCCTGCGCGTACAAGACGAGAATGGCCATGACCATCATACCCGCAAAGTTGAGACACCCGAGCATCAACGCCAGCCGTAAAATGACCGGATGTCCGCGCATCCAATGCCAGCCTTGCGCCATCTCCTGAAGAACTGCTGTGCGCGCCGGTTCAGGGCGCGGGGCGAGGGTGACAAGACGGACCAGAAGAAGAGCCATCAGAAAGCTGAGCGCATCGAACAAAAAGGGTAGGGGCAGCCAAAGCGCGATCAGGGCGCCTGCAAGCGGGGGGCCAATCAACGCGGTGACGTGCTCAACACTCCACAATCGCCCGTTGGCCTCCTCCAGGTCATCATTGTGAACGATGGAGGGCAGGATCGTCTGCGCCGCATTGTCTCGGACGACCTCGGCCGTGCCCAGCAGAAAGGCCAATGCGGCAAGCGGCGCAATCCAGTAGCTCTCCAACACGCCATGGGTGTCCAGCATGAGCGCCATGGCCACGATCAGACTGGTCAGGGCAAAGCGCAGCCCATCGGCCATCAGTATGAGCCGCTTGCGATCAGCCCGGTCGGTCAAGACACCGACATGCAGCGAAAAAAGCAGCCAGGGCGCGCGCTGGCCAAATCCGATCAACGCCACAAGCAGGGGATCGCGGGTGATCAGCGTTGCGAGCCAGGGCAGCGCCATGGCCGAGAGCCCATCGCCAAGGTTGGTGATCCCGGTAGACCAGAAGAGCCTTCGGTAGTTTGCGTTGCCTTTAAGGCGCGTGCTCATGCGTCGACATCATCAACATCCGCCTGACCTGACAATCGGCGCCGCACGATGGACCAGCTCAGACCGATCCCAAGGACGAGCGACATGGCAAGAATACCGATCCATGTATTCACATTCCGGTTCTCAAGGGACAGCCAGCCCAGATCGTACAGCACCCAGAGGAGCGCGCCCAGCAGCGCGAGGACGAGCAACATGCCAAACGCACCAATGGAGCGCAGGGTCGCACGCAGGTAGATGATATACCCGATCAGAAGGACTAGCCCGCCGAGTGCTATGAACGAGACGGGTGTGTCGGGCGCCGCAGCCCAGGTCACGTAGTTGTAGGGCGTGGGATTGAAGGTCGCTGCCACCAGAACAAGCGCAAAAACCCACCTCAACAAAAATCCCGCCATGACTGCTCTGCTCCCAGTGTCTTGTGTTTCTTCTGGCTATAAATACGCAATAGCCCACAGCAAACCCCCAATCGCGCGGAAGGGTTGTGGATCCCAGCGATGCCAAACGCGACAAATGGGCGGTTTCCCCCCGCGCGCATCCCCGCTATAGAGCGCCCGTTTGACACCGACAGAGGACAAGTCACATGGCAAATGTGGTCGTCGTGGGCGCCCAGTGGGGCGACGAAGGCAAAGGCAAGATCGTGGATTGGCTCTCTGAGCGGGCTGATGTGATTTGCCGCTTCCAGGGCGGACACAATGCAGGCCATACGCTTGTGATCGACGGCAAGGTCTACAAACTACACGCGCTGCCCTCGGGCGTGGTGCGGGGTGGAAAACTCTCTGTCATTGGCAATGGGGTCGTGCTTGATCCCTGGCATTTGGTCAACGAGATCGAAACCGTACGCGCACAGGGCGTTGAGATTACAGCTGAGACGTTGATGATCGCGGAAAATACGCCGCTCATCCTGCCGATCCACGGCGAGCTTGACCGCGCGCGGGAAGAAGCTGCCTCCAAGGGCACCAAGATCGGCACAACAGGGCGCGGCATCGGGCCCGCTTACGAAGACAAGGTTGGCCGCCGCGCCGTGCGCGTGGCCGATCTGGCCGATCGCGCCACATTGGAGGCCCGGGTCGATCGCGCGTTGCAACACCACGATCCGCTGCGCAAAGGTCTTGGCGTGGGGCCCATTGACCGGGACGCTTTGATCGAACAGCTGGCCGAGATTGCAGATCAGATCCTGCCCTTCGCTGCGCCGGTTTGGAAGGTGCTCAATGAGCGTCGCAAAGCCGGGCAACGCATTCTGTTTGAGGGCGCGCAGGGCGCGCTTCTGGATATTGATTTCGGCACCTATCCCTTTGTGACGTCTTCCAACGTGATCGCTGGTCAGGCCGCCACGGGCGTTGGCATGGGGCCGGGCTCTGTGGATTACGTGCTGGGGATCGTGAAAGCCTACACCACGCGGGTGGGCGAAGGGCCTTTCCCGACCGAGCTTGAGGATGCTGATGGCCAGCGGCTGGGCGAACGCGGCCATGAGTTTGGCACCACGACAGGCCGCAAACGGCGCTGCGGGTGGTTTGATGCCGCTCTCGTGCGCCAGACGTGCGCCACCTCGGGGGTCAACGGCATTTCCCTGACAAAGCTCGACGTTCTGGATGGGTTCGAGACGCTCAAGATCTGCACGGGTTACGAACTGGACGGTCGGATGCTCGACTATCTGCCCACGGCCGCAGACCAACAAGCACGCTGTGTGCCGGTATACGAGGAGATGCCCGGGTGGTCGGAAAGCACGGAAGGCGCGCGCTCATGGGCAGAGTTGCCCGGCAATGCCGTCAAATACGTGCGCCGCGTCGAGGAGTTGATCGGGTGTCCTGTGGCTCTACTTTCCACCTCACCGGAACGCGACGACACAATCCTTGTGACAGATCCGTTCGCCGATTGAGCAACCAAAAGAGCGACACATGACCGATAGCCCCGGATTATCCTACAAAGCGCGCAGGCGCTGGTCTTTGGTAATTTTGCTGCTGGGCGTACCCGCCTACATCGTGGCCTGCGTCACCGTCATCAACTTGCTGGATCGCCCGCCGTTTTGGCTCGAATTGGTGATTTACGTGGCGCTGGGCGTTGTCTGGGCGCTACCGTTCAAGTTTGTTTTCAAAGGGGTGGGCCAAGCCGATCCGGACGCGCCGCCTGAAGATCACTACTGATTGAGCGCCCCCCTCAGCTGCGTTTTGTGAACAATCGGCCGTGGGACGCTTTTGAGTTGCAAAGCAGAGGCGTCGCGGATTAGCGTCAGGTCATGACCGCCGACAGACCCCTTCTGGGGATTGCTCTCATGCTGGGTTTTTGCGTTTTGGCGCCTCTTGGGGATGCCATTGCGAAGTATCTGGGCGCGTTCATTCCCGTTTTCGTGCTTCTGGTGGTCCGCTTTGGCGTACAAGGCGTCTTGTTGCTGCCGTTGTGTTGGCTCACTGGCCGGTCCCTGCGCCTCACGCCGCGCGTCATGCGGATCGCTTGGGTGCGGGCGGCGCTGCATATCATTGGCATTGGCGCCATGTTTACGGCGCTGCGCTATCTGCCCATTGCCGATGCCGTCGCCATCGCCTTCGTGATGCCGTTTATCATGTTGCTGCTCGGGTGGGCTGTCCTCGGCGAGGCCGTCGGCTGGCGGCGTCTGGCCGCCTGTGCGGTGGGCTTTTGCGGCACGCTCATGGTCATTCAACCTGCGTTCGAAGATGTCGGATGGCCCGCGCTGTTGCCTTTGGTCGTGGCCCTTGTTTTCGCGCTTTACATGTTGAGCACGCGCATTGTCGCAAAGGATGTTGATCCCATCGCCTTGCAAGCCGTAAATGGTTTCATGGCGCTGGCACTGCTGATACCGCTCGGGGGGGCCTTCTGGATGGCCGATCTCTCGATGCTGCCGGGCCGCGATCTGGGGGCGTGGCAAGTGAGCCTCTTGTTAGGCATTGGCATTATTGGAACCATCGCCCATTTGCTCATGAGCTGGTCGCTCAAGTTCGCCCCATCGGCGACTGTCGCGCCAATGCAGTACCTTGAGATCCCCTTCGCGACATTGATCGGCTATCTGGTGTTTGAGGATTTGCCCAATGCCCTTGCCGCCATTGGCATCCTGATCACGATGGCGGCAGGGCTGTATATCATTGTTCGGGAGCAGGCCATGGCGCGGCGCGCTGCAGCTGTCTGACAGCTAAAGAGAGAAGCGCGCGGGGCAAGATCACAAGCATGCCAGGCGCATCCATCGCGAGGGACACGGGCCCGGTGGCCTCATTGGATGTGCCCACACGCGCGGCGGGCGCCATCCCAATCCCGTCAATCGGCCATTTCAAACCTGTGCTGCGCCCTTGCGTCGGGGCCATGGGAAAGAGCGACACGCGCGCGCCTGCGCGCAGATCGAGCGATAAGGCTGGAGGGCAGTGAAACACGATATCTTCGCCGTCCAGCAAGATGATCGACATGGTCGCGCGCGCCACAAGCCGATTGAGCGCGGCCAACTGGTGATCAATGCGTTTACCAAGAAACCCCACACCGATCACTAGCGGCGCATGAATGGACCGCAGCGCCTTGTCAAAATCCGTGCTGTTTTGCTCTTCGATACAATGAACACGCTCGCTGGGCAGTCTGGCGCGCGTCTCCGCGCTGAGCGAATCAAGATCACCGATGGTCGCGTTAGGCATGATGCCAGCGGCCAGACACAATTCGGCACCGCCGTCTGCGGCAACAAATGTGTCGCTAAAGTGGCGTATTTCTTGAAGATCTTGCGCAGATCCTGCGCCGCCACCGACCAAAACAAGGGGTTTTGGGCTTTCAACAATGATCGGGTTCATGGTTTCTTAGGGCTCATCGTGGAAACAGAACACAATCTGGCCGCAAAATGATACGAGAGAAAGCACATAGTCGTGCCGCTTTTGGCCCGTTGCCACATGGTAAACAATCAGGGCAGGAGAATGGAAGGCGAGCAAGTAATGGTTCAGAGCAATAAGATTCTTACCGTGTCCTATGGCACGTTTTCATGCACCCTTGAAGGGTTTGAAGACAGCTTCGATACGATGAAGGCGATTGCGGAGTATTTTCGTGATTTGGCCGCCGATGATCGCTATTTCGGCGCGGAACCGCCGACGCCGGACGCAGAGATGCTGGCCCGTATCGCCGAGCGCGAGATTGAGCGCCGCGTGGAAGCGCGCATGGACGGCCACGGCATCCTTCTGCGCGCGGAGCCTGAGTCAGTGGCAAGCAGCCTGGTCCAGCCGGTCCAATCCGATGAGATCGCCGAACGGGAACCGGAAGCTAGTCCGAGCGCCGCAACTGTGGCCACTGATGTGGTGCGAGATGTGTCCCCGGACGAAGCTTCTGCCGATGAAGAGGCGGAGACAGTTGATGCACCTGCCGACACCTTGGACATAGCAACGGCCGAAGGTGAACAGGTAGACGAGGCAGCTGCGGAGGCTGTCGCGCCCGCAACCCTCCTCGCAGACGAGACGCCTGTCTCGCAGGATCCGGCCGCAACCGACGAAGCGACACAAGCTGATGCAGAGCCTGCGCCGATTGATGTGGCGGATGAAACGGCCACAGCCATTGCCGCTTTTGATGCCGATAGCGCGCAAGATGGTGCCGCAACCCCTGAGAACGATGTTGCTGGCGCCGCAGCGGCTGATACGGATCAGCTTGTTGCCGATGAGGCCGTGGCGGAAGACACCAGCGACGCTTCTGACAGCGAAGACACAACAGCAGATTCCGTCGCAGACAAACTTGCGCGCATCAGAGCCGTTGTCTCCAGCGGTGGGTCTCAGTCCTATTCGGAAGATGAACATGCGGATGAGATGGATGCAGCCGATGCATCCGCAGTCCTGGAGAGTGACACTGATGCCCAAGATGACATGGCCGATGTGCTGGACCGTGTTGCATCTGCAGTGGCAGCGGAGGACGCCGAAGCGCCCGCTGAGACCAAGGATGATGATCAAATTGAGGCGCCAGATGCTTCAACATTGATTGATGATAGCGTCTTGAAAGACGAGGCGCTCACCGACACAGTGCGCGAGAGTTCAGGCGCAAATGGCGAAGAGATCGCCAATGCTTCCCTCGACGCCGTGCTGGACAGCCCTGACGAGCTGGAAGAAACGGCCAGCGAAATCCTGACGCGTGATCTCGAAACTGAAGAGGCCATTGCTCCAGAGGAAGCACCGAGCTCCCCTGAGGAACCCTCGTCGCAAAAGCAAGTGCCGGTCCGTGTTGTGCGCATCAAGCGCAAGCCGCGCCGCGCGATGGAGCAAGTGCAAGACGCCGCCCAGCCTTTGATGTTGGACGCCGCTTCCGACGACAGCGAAACGACCTTGTCAGACGAAGAAGAGACCGATCTTCTGCGCGAACTGGCAGAGGTCGAGGCGGAACTGTCTGATGTGACGTTTGAAGACAGCGAAGGACAGGACGACGCGCCAGAAACATCATTGGAGGTTGAGCCTGCCTCGGACCTGAGAGACGTCGTAGCAGACGCGTCTCAGTCTGACGATGCGTCTCAATTTGACGCGGACGAAGCCGTAGACACTTGGAGTGACAACGCCGACGTGGTTGAGGCGGCGGAGGAGAAAGATGAACTCGCTCCCGTCGCCGAGGTGGACCAGCCAGATCAGGACCACGATGTGGCTGACCGGGAAGCGGACGAGGCGGTTGAGACAGCCAATGAGTCGGATGTTGCCCAAGCCGAAGAGCCTGAGGTTGCCGAGAAATCGCCCGAAGTCTCATCTCTGTCACGCTCCATTCGCGCGCTGACACGCAGGGTTCGCCTGACGGACAATGCGGCAGGTGAAGGCGATGGCGACATGTCGCGCCTTATGGCGGCAACGGACGCACAGATGGAGCAACCGGAAAACCGCAGCCGACGTCGCGCCATCGCGCATCTGCGCGCGGCCGTCGCTGCCACCAAGGAAGAGCGCCAGGCGACGGAGAAACCCGCAGACCCCGTTCAGGCGCGCGAAGCGCAGTTCCGTCAGGACCTCGATGCAGTGCGCCCCAAGACGGAAGAGCCCAAACGCTCGGCGCCGCTGAAACTGGTGGCAGAGCAGCGGGTGGATGTTGATCTGGATGAACCTACCGAAGTAGATCCGGCGCCCGCCGGCGCGCAAATGCCCAGCGAGGCAGAGCGTCGCGCGGCTCCCAGCATGCAGACCGTGCGCCCGCGCCGCGTTGCGCCGCGTCGCGTCGCTGTTGATCGGGATGCTGCGGAAACCAACGGCGATGGTGGCTTCATGGCCTACGCCGAGGAAAACAACGCGGTCGATTTGCCGGAACTTCTGGAAGCTGCGGCAGCTTACATGACGCTTGTTGAGAAGCGCGCGCAGTTCTCGCGTCCGCAATTGATGAACAAGGTGCGCGAGGTAGATGCGTCAGACCACAGCCGCGAGGACAGATTGCGCTACTTCGGTCAGCTCCTGCGCGAAGGCAAAATCGAAAAGACGGCCAGTGGGCGGTTTACGGCATCCGAGGACATTGGATTTCGCCCGGACGAACGCGCGGCCAGCTGAGCACCACGCTTTTCCCCCAATAAAAAGGCGCGCCCTTCGGCGCGCCTTTTTTGTTCCGATGCGAGAGCGCTCAGCAATTGGGAATGTTTACGGCCAATCCCCCAAGCGACGTTTCCTTGTATTTCTCGCTCATATCGAGGCCCGTTTGCCGCATGGTCTCGATACAGGCATCGAGCGGCACAAGATGCGTGCCGTCGCCGCGCAAAGACAGCGAGGCCGCCGATACCGCCTTGATCGCGCCCAACCCATTGCGCTCGATGCAAGGCACCTGAACCAGACCTTTCACGGGATCACAGGTCATCCCGAGGTGATGCTCCAACGCGATTTCGGCTGCATTCTCGACCTGTTCCGCTGTGCCACCCATCACGGCGCAAAGTCCCGCTGCGGCCATGGCGGAAGCAGAGCCCACTTCCGCCTGACACCCGGCCTCCGCGCCCGAGATAGACGCATTGAATTTCACCAACCCGCCGATGGCAGCCGCAGTGAGCAAAAATTCCTCGATCTGTGACGCGCGGGCTCCGGGCACGTGATCCAGCCAATAGCGGATCACCGCGGGCACAACGCCCGCCGCGCCATTGGTGGGCGCCGTTACGACCTGGCCGCCAGCGGCGTTTTCTTCGTTCACGGCCATCGCGTAAACGCTCATCCAGTCGTTGATCGTATGTGGTGCGTTCATGTTCATGCCGCGTTCGGCCAACAAGACGTCATGTATGCCTTTCGCGCGGCGTTTGACGCTAAGCCCACCGGGCAGAATTCCGTCAGTGGTCAGGCCGCGCTCGATGCAGGCATTCATGACATCCCAGAGCCGCGCCGTCCCGGAGCGCAAGCGCACTTCGCCGTTTCGGCTGATTTCATTGGCGCGCTTCATCTCGGCAATGGTTTTGCCAGAACTCTGCGCCATCTCGAGCATCTCGGTTGCCGTCTTGAACGGGTAGGGCACAGGCGCGCCTTCATCGGTCGCCTTGCCCTGTGCCAGTTCGCTCTCCGTCATGACAAACCCGCCGCCGATGGAATAATAGGTCTCCTGAAGAAGGATATCGCCTTGCGCATCGGTGGCCTTCAGGATCATGCCATTGGCGTGGCCGGTCAGGGGCGGGCCGTAGTCAAACACAAGATCATGTTCCGGATCAAAGGCCAGTGGAGGCAGGCCATCGGGGCAGACCTGTTTGTCTCGGCGGATCAAATCGAGGCTGCGTTCGGCCTGTGCATGATCGTAGCGCTCGGGTTCGAACCCGGCCAATCCAAGAATTGTGGCGCGGTCTGTGGCGTGACCCACACCGGTGAAGGCGAGGGATCCATGCAGTGAGGCGCGCAGGCCGTGGAATCTGTAAGGCGCGTCGCGCAAGGTCTGCAAAAAGCGCGCGGCCGCCACCATGGGGCCCATGGTATGGGAGGACGACGGGCCAATGCCGATCTTGAACATATCGAAAACGGAGAGAAACATGTCAGGTCGCACTTCCTTCAGGGGGGGTGGGCAAGTCGGGGGCGCTGAACGGATGGGGCCCCAGCCCTTCCGCCGCGGCGACGCGCGCGCAAGCGGGATGGGCGTCTAGCTGTAAACAAATGTTGCTCAGATTGGGCCAAGGCTCCAGATCCGTCAGACCGGGTTTGTCCACCGGATACAAGCGGAGCCAGCGCAGGCAGGCCCCGACATAGATGTCCAGCACCGTCAGGGGCGACGCTCCCATAACGTCGCCACGCGCGGCCTCGATGTTCAGCAGATCAAGCGCCCGCCGGATCTCTGTTTGTAGGCCGTGTCGTAAATCCTGCATCAGATCCGCCGCGATGAACCTGTCGGCGTAAAAGGTCTGGCGGAGGGCGGGGTGCAAGGTGTTGGAGATCATGAAGAGCCAGCTCAGAAACCGCCCACGCAGGGCCGTCCCGGGGGCTGGTCCCAGCTCCGCATGCCGCTCCGAGAGCCAGCACAGGATCGCACCGGTCTCGAACAAGGGGCCATCGGGCGTCTCCAGCGCAGGGATTTGCCCCTGCGGGTTCAGCGCGCGGAAATCGGCGCTGTGCTGCGCGGACACGCGACGATCGACAAGCAGCGTCTCAAAGGGGACCTCTGCCAGCTCCAGCGCTAAGCGGATGATGAGCGACGCATTGTCGGGCGCGTAGTGCAGTCTGTAAGCCATGGCCGTCACATAGGGCAGAGCGGCGCGGGAAAACACGCGGAAAGCGACAGCTTGCTTCGCAGACGCGGCCTTGAGGGACGTGGCCGCGTTTTGGGGGGTGCGTCCCACTGGGGGCGCGTCTATAAGCATTGTGCAAGATCTGGAGAGCTGCCCCATGACCGGTGAATTGTCCCCCATCGACAAAGCGAAGTTTGTTGCCGCCAAGCGCGCGTCGGAATTTGTAGAGCCCGGCATGCGTGTCGGGCTTGGTACAGGATCAACCGCGGCGTGGTTGGTGCGCTGTCTGGGGGAGAAGGTCCGTGATGATGGCTTGCGTTTCAAAGGCGTGCCCACGTCGACGCGGACGGCCGAACTCGCGCGGGATGTCGGGATCGAAGTCATCTCGCTGGATGAGGCCAAATGGCTCGATCTGACCATTGATGGCGCGGATGAGTTCGATCATGAGCTCAACCTGATCAAAGGCGGCGGTGGCGCGCTTTTGCAGGAGAAGATCGTGGCCACGGCGTCAGATCGCATGATTGTGATTGCCGATGCGGCCAAGCGCGTGGAGGCATTGGGCGCTTTTCCGTTGCCTGTCGAAGTTGTCCCCTTTGGCTGGCAAACGACGCAGGCGCTGGTCGAAGAGACACTGATTTCGATGGATGTTCTGGGGCGCGAATCCAGCCTGCGCATGAACGGTGCGACGCCCTATGTCACTGATGAAGGCAACCATATCCTCGATTTGCACCTGCAGCGCATCGGGAATGCCCGCCAACTCGCACTTGTGATCAATCAAATGCCGGGTGTCGTGGAAAATGGCCTCTTCATAGATATCTGCGACACAGTGGTCATTGGCTATGGCGATGGCCGTGTGGTGGTCAAGGATATCAATGAGGGCACGGAAGAAGAGGATCGGCTTGATTTTGTTGAAACCGACAATCTCTTTGCGGATCTTGATTGACCGCAGCTGACCGGCAGCGTCGCGCGATAAGGAATACAGCATGACATTCGACTATGATCTTTTTGTCATCGGCGGCGGGTCCGGCGGTGTGCGTGCGGCGCGTGTGGCGGCGGGTGAGACCGGCGCCAAGGTCGCTCTGGCGGAGGAAGACCGCTACGGGGGGACCTGTGTGCAGCGCGGCTGTGTTCCCAAGAAGCTGATGGTTTTTGCCAGCGGCTACGGCGAGATGGCGAAGGATGCCGCGTCCTATGGCTGGGCGATGCATGCGGGCGGGTTTGACTGGCAGGTTTTCAAGGAAAAACTTGAGGCCGAGCTGGATCGTCTCGAAGGGGTCTATCGCAAGCTTCTGGCGGGATCAGATGTGGAGATGTTTGATGCCCGTGCGACGGTCAAGGATGCGCATACGGTCCAGCTTTCCACGGGTGAGACCAAGACGGCCAAACACATTCTGCTGGCCATGGGCGGCAAGCCCGTGAAGCCCGGCATCCCCGGTGAAGAGCTGGCCATCACATCCAATGAAATCTTCCATCTCGAGACATTGCCCAAGCGCGTTCTCATCGTGGGAGGCGGCTATATCGCCTGTGAGTTTGCGGGCATTCTCAACGGCTTGGGCGCGCAGGTGACGCAGTTTTATCGCGGTGCGCAGGTCCTGCGCGGATTTGACGATGAAGCGCGTGGCCTCGTGGCCGAAGAGATGCGCAAGGCGGGCGTCGATCTGCATCTGGGCACGAACATTCTCGAGATGAAGCGTGATGGCGAGGGCATTTGGGTCAAGGCGACCAATGGCACAGAGAGCCATTACGATGAGGTCATGTTTGCCACGGGCCGCGCGCCCAATACCGAGGGCATGGGGTTGGAAGAGGTCGGCGTTGAGCTGGGTCGCCATGGCCAGGTTGTCGTCGATGCCTTTTCGCAAACCGCTGTCCCCTCGATCTACGCCATCGGCGATGTGACGGATCGGGTCAACCTGACACCTGTGGCGATCCGCGAGGGCATGGCCTTTGTCGAGACGGTGTTCAAAGGCAATCCAACGCCCGTGGATCATGATCTGATCCCCTCGGCGGTGTTCACGCAGCCTGAGCTGGGCACTGTTGGCCTGTCCGAGGAGGCCGCCCGCGAGAACGAAGAGGTTGAGGTCTATTGCACCTCCTTCAAACCGATGCAGCAAAGTTTTGCAGGTCGCGAAGACAGGGTTTTGATGAAACTCGTGGTGTCCAAGGCCAATCGGACGGTTCTGGGGTGTCATATCGTGGCGCCAAATGCGGGCGAGATGATCCAGCTGGCGGGCATTGCCGTCAAAATGGGCGCCACCAAGGAGGATTTTGATCGGACCGTCGCGGTTCATCCGACGATGTCGGAAGAACTTGTAACGATGCGATCACCGATGCGCACGGCTTGAAATTCGCGCGCGCGCGCACAGGTATGAAGGCAAGCGTGAACGCTAAACTTTTTGACCCAAAGGGAAGGTACTTAGATGGCAGGCAATTCCGGAGGCCCCTGGGGTGGGGGCGGCTCTGGCGGGCGTGGCCCGAACGGGGGCGACAACCGAGGCAATAACGGTGGCGGCGGGCGCAGGCCCGGCGATGACGGGCCTCAGATCCCCGAAATCGACGAGCTGATGAAAAAAGGCCAGGAGCAGCTGCGCGTTCTCATGGGCGGCCGCGGCGGCGGATCTGGCACAGGTGGCTCCGGCGGCGGCGGTGGCGGCATCTCCAAAGGCATGATTGGCTTTGGTCTTGTGGGTGCGCTCGTGCTTTGGGGCATGGCAAGCTTTTACACGGTGCGCCCGGAAGAGCAGTCGGTTGAGCTGTTTCTTGGCGAGTTTTCGTCCATCGGCAATCCCGGCCTGAATTTCGCGCCCTGGCCACTGGTCACCGCAGAGGTTATTCCGGTGACGCGCGAACAGACCGAAGAGATCGGTGTGGGCGCGCGGGGCTCGGATGCCGGGCTCATGCTGACGGGTGATGAGAACATCGTGGATATCGACTTCCAGGTGGTCTGGAACATCACTGAGCCGGACAAGTTCCTGTTCAACCTGCGCGATGCGCGGCCCACCATTCGGGCGGTCTCTGAATCGGCCATGCGTGAGATCATCGCGCAATCCGAGCTGGCCCCGATCCTCAACAGGGATCGTCAGGCCATTGCCGATCGTCTTCAGGATCTCATCCAGAACACGCTCAACTCCTACGATGCCGGCGTTAACATTGTCCGGGTCAACCTCGACAAAGCCGACCCGCCGCAGCCCGTGATCGACGCATTCCGCGACGTTCAGGCCGCTGAACAGGAGCGGGACCGTTTGCAAAACGTGGCGGATGCCTATGCCAACCGTGTGCTTGCTGAAGCGCGTGGTGAAGCGGCGCAGGTGCTTGAGCAGGCGGAAGCCTACCGGGCGCGGGTCGTGAACGAAGCGGAAGGTGAAGCCTCGCGCTTCTCGGCCGTTTTGGAGGAATATGCAAAGGCACCCGAGGTCACGCGCAAGCGTCTCTATCTTGAAACGATGGAAAACGTGCTGGGCCGTGTGGACAAGATCATTCTCGATGAAAGCGCGGGTGGCGCAGGTGGACAAGGCGTCGTGCCTTACCTGCCGCTCAATGAGCTGCGTCGTCCTGCGGGAGGAACCAACTGATGAAAAAATCTGCTTTTCTTCTACCGGTGCTCTTTGTCATCGGTGCTTTGGGCCTGTCTTCGATCTTCATCGTCGACGAGCGTGAGAAGGCACTTGTGCTGCAGTTTGGTCGGATCGTGGCGATCAAGGAAGACCCCGGTCTGGCGTTCAAACTTCCTGTTATTCAGGAAGTGGTGCGCTACGATGACCGGATCCTGTCTATTGACGTGGAGCCGCTCGAAGTCACACCGCTGGATGATCGTCGTCTCGTGGTTGACGCCTTCGCGCGCTACCGCATCGTTGACGTGAACCAGTTCCGCCAAGCCGTTGGTACGGGTGGCGAAATGGCCGCTGAAAACCGTCTTGATGGTATTTTGCGCGCCGAGCTGCGGGGCGTTCTGGGTAACGTGTCGTCCAATGACATCCTGAGCTCGGACCGGGCAGCGCTGATGCTGCGCATCCGGAACGGGGCGATCAGCGAAGCCGAGAGCCTCGGTATCGAGGTTGTTGACGTGCGTTTGAAACGGACCGACCTCCCGGCGGAAAACCTTGACGCGACCTTCGAGCGGATGCGGGCTGAGCGGGAACGGGAAGCAACTGACGAACGCGCCCGTGGTAACGAGGCCGCGCAACGGGTTCGTGCCCAGGCGGATCGGACCGTGGTTGAGCTTGTCTCCGAGGCGAACAAGACCTCCGAGATCATCCGAGGTGAAGCGGATGCACGACGCAACAACATCTTTGCGTCAGCCTTCGGCGAAGACCCTGAGTTCTTTGAGTTCTACCGGTCGTTGACGGCCTATGAGCGTGCGCTTCAGGGCAATAACTCGACCATGGTGCTGTCGCCGGACAGCGAGTTCTTCAACTACCTGAAGTCTGATCAAGGCGCGGTCGCTGGCCAATGAGCTTTGTCGAGACGGCGCTTCTGGCGCTCGGGCTCGTGCTGATTGTGGAGGGGCTGGCCTATGCGCTGGCCCCTTCGCTTGTGGAGCGGTTGCTTGAGATGATGCGGATGGTGCCCGAAGAGCAAAGGCGCAGCATGGGGCTCATGGCGCTTGCCTTTGGTGTTTTGTTGGTTTGGGGCGCGAAATTGCTGGGGGCGTGACCCCCGCAGGCGCTCGCGATTTCGTTACAAAGCAATCACACACGCGTGTGTCACGGAAATGAAATTTTGCATGTGGCTTTTTGGTCCCTACCTTAGTTGCATCAATCTATTCCGCACAGATAAGCGGACCTGAAGGAGGCCAGTACCCTTGAAACCTCAGAAACACCCCCAAGCATTCGTGGAGGCGCGCCCTGTCGAGGAGGCGTCGCGTCTGCGTTTGATGTGGATGGCAGGCATCTCGCTGATGTTTGTCTTTGCCGCCGCGCTCGCGAGCACTGCGCGCGCTGCGCCGGAAAGCTTTGCTGAATTGGCTGAAACGATCAGCCCTTCGGTCGTGAATATCACAACCTCGACAACGGTCGCCGGGCGCACCGGCCCGCAGGGCATCGTGCCGGAAGGCTCTCCCTTCGAGGACTTTTTCCGCGAATTTCAGGATCGTAACGGGCAGGGCAACCGGCCCCGCCGCTCCTCTGCGCTTGGCTCAGGCTTTGTGATCTCCGAGGACGGCTTCATCGTGACGAACAATCACGTCATTGAAGGCGCTGATGAAATCCTGATCGAGTTTTTCGAAGGCTTCGAATTGCCCGCCGAATTGATCGGGACCGATCCCAACACCGATATCGCCCTGTTGAAGGTCGAGGCCGATCGTCCTTTGAAGTTCGTCAACTTCGGGGACAGTGATACGGCGCGTGTCGGTGATTGGGTCATGGCCATGGGCAACCCGCTGGGGCAGGGCTTCTCTGTGTCGGCCGGGATTGTCTCGCAGCGGGGTCGCGCCCTGTCTGGCGCCTATGACGACTACATTCAGACGGATGCCGCCATCAACCGGGGCAACTCGGGTGGGCCGCTGTTCAACATGGATGGTGAGGTGATCGGTGTGAATACCGCGATCCTCTCGCCCAATGGCGGATCCATTGGCATCGGCTTCTCCATGGCGTCCAACGTCGTGACCCGCGTAATCGATCAGCTTCAAGAGTTCGGTGAAACGCGCCGCGGCTGGCTGGGTGTGCGCATTCAGGACGTCACGGACGAAATCGCGGAGGCGATTGGTCTGGAGGAAGCCGCAGGTGCCTTGGTCACGGATGTCCCGCCGGGTCCGGGCCGCGAGGCCGGAATTGAGGCCGGTGATGTCATCATGACTTTTGATGGCGTCGATGTCGCTGATACCCGTGGGCTCGTGCGCCAGGTTGGCGAAACGAATGTCGGCAAAACCGTGCGTGTCGTCGTGATGCGGGATGGTCAGACACAGACCATCGCAGTGACTTTGGGCCGTCGTGAGACCGCCGAAGCGGCTGTTCCTGCAGCACAGCCGGGCGATGCGCCGGACGTGCCTGAAGAGCTCGAAACCCTTGGTATGACCTTGATGCCCGTGACCGATGAGCTGCGCGAGCAATTGGAGCTGTCTGCAGGGGCGGAAGGCCTTGTGGTCACGGATGTGGAGGAAACCTCCGCCGCGTTTGAGAAAGGCCTGCGTGCTGGGGATCTCATCACCGAAGCCGGACAGGAAAAGGTGGCCGGGATCGAGGATTTCACCGCTCAGGTGGACGCAGCGAAAGAGGCAGGACGCAAGTCGCTCCTGCTGCTGGTGCGCCGCGCCGGTGATCCCCGTTTTGTGGCGCTCTCGCTCGAAGAGTGATGCAAGGCCCTACAGTCTAAAGAAAAGGCGCTCTTTTGAGCGCCTTTTTTCATTGGTAGGAGAGGGTGGTTCAGTTCCAGACGGCGGGCGCCAGGCCAAATTCCCGCGCGGTCTCAATCGTCAAAAGCCCGGTCTCGCGGCCTTGGGTGCGTTGATAGAGGCGCAGGGCGGCATCTGTCTGAGGGTCAAACGTCCCGGTGATCTCATGCAGGTAAATCGCGCGAGCCTGTAGCGCGCGTTGCAGGGAGGCGATGAACTGTGGCGTCATTTCTGTTGCGCAAACGGTTTCGAAAATGATCTCACGGCGCGGCTCCACGATTTCCTGTCGGGTTTCGGTGGCGTAGCTCGCGGGGCGGATGATTTGCCCTGTCTCGTCATATTGGGCTGGAGAAACGATCACTTGCGCAGTCACGGTTTCAATCACGGCAGGCGTGACGTCCTGAGCCCAGCAGCTGTCGGCCGGCGCGCCTGGAGGAGGCGCGATACGTGATACCTCCAGCGCGGTGAAACGGGCAGGCTCGTCGTAGTTCTGCATGCATCCTGACAGCACAAAGGCGCACGCGCTCAGGAAGAGCGGCACGGCAGGCTGTGGTCTGCGGCCTCTGGTCATGCTCGGTCACCTTTGCGGTGTCTGCCTCATTATTGAGACAAACCTAGCGCGCAGCCGGGTCCGGGGGAAGCGCGGAGGGGGGCGCGTGGTGATTTGGCTCAAGAAGTGTGTCCAAAAGGTACGAAATGTCTTCGATTTTCTCAGCCAGCACGTGGATGACGCCGTTTTCCCGCTGAATGCGCCCCGTTACCCGCAAACACCGCCCGGACACAACCGCCCGGCGAAACCTCTCGTAGAGTGCCCGCCAGACGACGATATTGATAACGCCGGTTTCATCTTCCAGCGTCAAGAAGATGACGCCCTTTGCTGTTCCGGGCCGCTGCCGAAGAATGACCAGCCCCGCCACGCTCACGCGCGCGCCATTGGGCGGGTGTACGAGCTGATGGGCTGTGGCGCAGGCGGGCGGGCGCGGCCAGGTGGGCGGGCCATCGCTCTGGGAGGGGGGCGTTATGATCTGCATGGGAACAAATATAGAACAAATCCGGGGGCTTGCAAACACTTGTCCCGGGGGATCATCCCGCATGAAAGATCACCATCGGCCCTCGCAAAATGGGCTGGCGCGCCCTATCTGCCTTGGCTAGAAACGCTCGGAACACTTTTGCAGGAGAGCCTCCATGGCCAAGATTACCTATATTGAGCACAATGGCACCAAACATGAAGTGGACGTGGCCAATGGCCTGACCGTCATGGAAGGCGCACGTGACAATGGCATTCCCGGGATTGAGGCGGATTGTGGCGGGGCCTGCGCCTGCTCCACATGCCATGTCTATGTGGATCCCGCCTGGGTGGAGAAGCTGCCTGCGAAAGAAGACATGGAAGAAGACATGCTTGATTTCGCCTATGAGCCTGATCCCGCGCGGTCGCGGTTGACCTGCCAGCTCAAGGTTACTGATGCGCTGGATGGCCTTGTCGTGCAGATGCCCGAAAAGCAAATCTGATGTCCTTGAGGCGCGGCGGGCAAATGCGGAAGGCCTTGCCTTTTCCCGGTAGGGCGCCGCGTTTTCTGTCGCGCGTTTGTCTGTCTCTGGCGCGCGGCGCGGTGGCAGGCGCTGTGCTCTTGGTGAGCGCCGCGCAGGCCGCTGAGATTACCGCCGCACGTTACGTGGGGCCCACAGAGCGCTATCCCCATGCGGTTCTGGGCGATGCGATTGAGCATGACACATTGCGCGTGACGCTCAGCGATGGCCGCGAGATCCGCGCGCGCTATCCCGACGTGCATGTTTTTGAAGATACCGCCCCGAGAGTGATCGATCTGGATGGCGATGGTGCACCGGAAGTCATCACGGTCGAAAGCCATGAGACGCGCGGTGCGCGTCTGGCGATCTGGGGGCTGCGCGCAGGGGAGCTGCGCCAGATTGCAGCGACACCGCATATCGGCACACGGTTTCGCTGGCTCGCGCCCACTGGCATCGGCGCTGCAGATCTCGATGGCGATGGGCGCATGGAGCTCGCGTATGTCGATCGTCCGCATCTGGCCAAGACCTTGCGGGTCTGGCGGTTCGAGCAAGACAAGCTCGCCGAGGTTGCCAGCCTGCCCGGTGTGACCAATCACCGGATCGGCGAGCGTGATATTGCGGGTGGCATCCGCGATTGCGGCGCAGCCCCCGAAATCATCGTGGCAGATGCCAACTGGCGCCGCCTCATGGCGGTGACGCTCACAGATGGCGCCCTCACGGCCCGTGACATTGGCCCACACCAGGGGCGCGGCAGCTTTTCTGAGGCGATGGGCTGTAAGTGATTCGCTTTTATCTGGCCTGAGCGCGAAAATTCCGCTACATTTCTGCAAAACACCCCGCGCCTTACGACGGGGACAGGCAGTGCAGGCAATCGAGTAGCAGGTTTCAAATGACGGAAATGGTGTATGGTGCCGCGCCCTCGGGGGGCGGCGAGCCCATTTTGCCAAAGTGGTGGCGGACCATCGACAAGGTCACGCTCGGCTTTGTCTTGACCCTTTTTGCCATCGGCATCCTGCTGGGCCTTGCGGCTTCTCCGCCGCTGGCGTCCAAGAACGGATTTGAACCGTTCCATTATGTCTCGCGCCAATCGGTCTTTGGCGGGCTGGCGCTTCTGGCCATGATCCTGACCTCGATGATGTCACCAACGCTGGTGCGCCGCTTGGCGACGCTTGGCTTTCTCGTGGCTTTCGTGGCGCTCGCGCTTCTGCCTTTCTTTGGGACGGATTTTGGCAAGGGTGCCACGCGCTGGTATTCGCTGGGCTTTGCCTCAATCCAGCCGTCCGAATTCCTCAAGCCGGGATTTGTCATCGTGGCCGCGTGGATGCTGTCTGCCGCGCAAGAGATCAATGGCCCGCCGGGGCGAATGTGGTCCTTCATGCTCTGTGTTTCCATCGTTTTGATGTTGGCCCTGCAGCCGGACTTCGGGCAGGCCTGCCTCGTGCTCTTTGGTTGGGGCGTGATGTATTTCATTGCGGGCGCGCCGATGCTTCTGCTGGTCGGTATTGCGGGGGCAGTCGTCCTGGCGGGGACAGTGGCTTATTCCAATTCCGAGCATTTCGCGCGCCGCATCGATGGCTTTCTGAACCCTGATGTCGATCCGACGACCCAGCTGGGTTACGCCACCAACGCTATTCGCGAAGGTGGGTTCTTTGGCGTAGGCGTGGGTGAGGGGCAGGTGAAATGGTCGCTCCCGGATGCGCATACCGACTTCATCATTGCGGTTGCAGCCGAGGAATATGGTCTCATTCTCGTACTGGTCATTATCGCGCTTTACGCGGGGATTGCGGTCAGCTCCTTCACGCGCTTGATGCGGGAGCGTGATCCGTTCATTCGCCTCGCGGGCACAGGTCTCGTGGCGATGTTTGCGGTTCAGGCGATGATCAACATGGGTGTTGCGGTGCGCCTGCTGCCCGCAAAGGGCATGACGCTGCCCTTCATTTCCTATGGCGGCTCCTCCGTGATTGCGACGGGGATTGCCGTTGGCATGCTGCTGGCCTTCACACGCACACGCCCGCAAGGCGAGATCGGAGATCTCTTGCGAGGGCGGCGGTCATGACGCGGCCACTCCTCATCATTGCGGCGGGCGGAACGGGCGGGCATATGTTTCCCGCCCAATCGCTTGCCGAGGAGATGCTGGCGCGAGGCTGGCGGGTCAAGCTGTCGACCGATGCGCGCGGCGCGCGCTACACGGGCAACTTCCCTGACGCCGTCGAGATTGTGCAACTGGCCTCGGCCACATTTGCGCGCGGTGGGCTCATGGCGAAGCTGGCTGTGCCATTTCGCATTGGAGCGGGTGTGGCGTCTGCCGTGGGCGCGATGCTGCGTGACAAACCCGCCTGCGTTGCAGGCTTTGGGGGCTATCCGTCGATCCCGGCGATCGCGGCCAGTTGGCTTTTGCGGATACCGCGCCTCATTCATGAGCAAAACGGCGTTTTGGGCCGGGTGAACACACTTTTCGCAAAGCGGGTGGAGGCAGTGGCCTGTGGTATCTGGCCGACTGCGTTGCCCGAGGGCGTCGAGGGCATTTACGTGGGCAATCCCGTGCGGGGGGCCGTGCTTGAACGAGCCGCAGCGCCTTACATCCAGCCCGGCGATTACCCGATGCAGGTTCTCGTGATTGGTGGCAGCCAAGGCGCGCGCATCCTGTCGGATGTCGTCCCGCCTGCAATTGCAGCCCTGCCGCTTGAGATGCTGTCCAATCTGCGCGTGTCGCATCAGGCCCGGGACGAAGACGGCGAACGGGTAAGTGCGTATTACGCCGAGCAGGCCATCAACGCGGATGTCCAGCCGTTCTTTGAGGATGTGCCGCGCCGTATGAGCGAGGCGCAATTGGTCATCTCGCGCTCAGGGGCGTCTTCCGTAGCTGACATCACCTTGATTGGCCGTCCCTCGATCCTTGTGCCCTATGCGGCAGCAGCGGGCGACCACCAGAGCGCGAATGCGCGCGGGCTGGCAGAGGCGGGTGCGGCCATTGTCATCCCGGAAAGCCAGCTCACGCCTGAGACGTTGAGCGCACAGATACACACCATCCTCAGCCAACCCGCAGGCGCGTTGCAGATGAGCCAGGCCGCGCTGACGCTGGCGCGCCCTGATGCCGCGCGCGATCTTGCGGATCTGGTTGAGGGATTGAGCACAAGAGGACACGCCGCATGAATGCCGCCACCAAACTGCCCGGGGACGTGGGCCCAATTCATTTTGTTGGCATTGGCGGCATTGGCATGTCCGGCATTGCGGAAGTGTTGCTGAACCTCGGCTATGTCGTGCAGGGGTCGGACCTGAAACGCTCAAAGATCACCGACCGGTTGGAAAAACTGGGCGCACATATCTTCGAGGGACAGCGGGGCGAAAATCTTGCCGATGCTGAAGTGGTCGTCATCTCCTCGGCGATCAAACGCGGCAACCCAGAGCTCGATGAGGCGCGCGCCAAGGGTCTGCCCGTTGTACGACGCGCAGAGATGCTGGCCGAGCTCATGCGGCTCAAATCCAATATCGCGATTGCGGGAACCCACGGCAAAACCACGACGACAACGATGATGGCCGAGCTCATGGTCGCAGGCGGGTTTGACCCGACTGTCGTCAATGGTGGGATCATCCATGCCTACGGCTCAAATGCCCGCATGGGGCAGGGCGAGTGGATGGTTGTGGAGGCCGATGAGAGCGACGGCACCTTCAACCGGCTGCCCGCGACCATCGCCATCGTCACGAATATTGACCCCGAGCATATGGAGCATTGGGGCACCGAAGAGGCCCTGCATCAGGGCTTTCTGGATTTTGTCTCCAACATCCCCTTCTACGGGCTGGCGGTGTGTTGCACCGATGATACCGATGTTCAGACCTTGGTGGGCAAGATCACGGACCGCCGGATCGTCACCTATGGCTTCAATGCGCAAGCCGATGTGCGCGCCGTGAACCTGACCTATGAGAAGGGCGTGGCCCATTTTGATATCGCCTTGCAGGGCGAAGACCGGGTCATCGAAGGATGCACTTTGCCGATGCCCGGGGATCACAACGTCTCCAACGCGCTCTCGGCAGTGGCGGTATGCCGTCACCTTGGGATGCGCAGCGAAGAGATCCGTCAGGCGCTGGCGAAGTTCGGCGGTGTTAACCGAAGGTTTACCCGTGTGGGCGACGCACGTGGCGTGACAGTGATCGACGATTATGGACACCACCCGGTGGAAATATCCGCTGTGCTGAAAGCGGCGCGGCAGGCCTCTGAGGGTCGTGTTATCGCTGTGCATCAGCCGCATCGGTATTCCCGGCTCAGTCATCATTTCGAGGATTTCTGCACCTGCTTCAATGAAGCAGACGTCGTGGCAATTGCCGAAGTGTTTGCGGCGGGCGAAGAGCCGATCCCGGGGGCGTCTCGTGATGATCTGGTCGCGGGGCTGATCGGGCACGGGCACCGGCATGCCCGGGCCATTGTGGACGAGGATGATCTGGAACGGCTGGTCCGCGAACAGGCGCGGCCGGGAGATATGGTGGTGTGTCTGGGTGCGGGAACGATCTCGGCCTGGGCTTACGGGTTGGTCGAGAGACTGACAGCTTGAGTCACCGGCGCGACAGACGCCGGGGCGCTATCGAGGAAAGGCAGAACACATGACACTTTCGATTTTCTTTTTCGTGCTCTTCGGCGCATCGGGGCTCTATGCGGGCCTCAAGGGGCAGCGCAATATCGAGCTGTGGTTGGTTATCCCGCCGGTCCTGCTGGCTGTGGCGCTTGCGATCTGGCGCTACCTGAGCGGTGATCTGGCGTTGGGTCTGATCCTGTCGGGGATGCTGACGATCTTTGCAGCCTCTGCGGCAGGCTCACTTGTGGGCTTGGGGCTGGGACGCTTGGTCGCGCCGCGTGGTCGGACGCAATGACGGCATCGCTGACCCTTGCCTGCGCCTGGGCGCTTGCGGCCAATCTGGTTGCGATGCTGCCGTCGCGTGACAACCATTGGACATGGGCCTACGTGCTCATCGCGATTGGTGTGCCTATTTTGGGCTTTGTCACTTGGCAGCACGGGCCTTGGGTTGGCTTGTTTGTCATGCTCGCGGGCATGAGCCTCTTGCGCTGGCCGGTGATTTATTTATGGCGTTGGATCAAGGGGCGCGCGGGAGCGGGGGGCTAGCCCCCCACGCGCGTGCCGCGCGTTCCCCCCAAGGTATTTGCAGACAAAAGAAGGAGCGCGCCATGGAGATGCCGCAGGTTCGAGGCCGTCTGACGCCGGGAAAACCATTGGCCGATCTGACATGGCTACGTGTGGGTGGTCCGGCGGATTGGCTGTTTCAACCCGCTGATGAGGCGGACTTGGCGGAGTTTCTGCGCGCCTTGCCCCGCGAGGTATCGGTTTTTCCAATGGGGGTTGGATCCAACCTGATCGTGCGTGATGGGGGATTGCGCGCGGTCGTGATCCGTTTGGGGCGGGGGTTCAACGCTATATCCGTGGACGGCACCCGTGTGGTGGCTGGCGCGGCCGCACTTGATGCGCATGTGGCGCGGCGCGCGGCGGACGCAGGGGTTGACCTCACCTTCCTGCGCACCATTCCTGGTGCGATCGGCGGTGCTGTTCGTATGAATGCGGGCTGTTACGGATCCTACGTTGCCGATCATTTCGTTGAGGCCCGGGCGGTCACGCGTGATGGGACGATGATTACGCTGAGCGCGGAGGACCTGCGCTTTCGGTATCGCCAGACTGATTTGCCGGAAGGATGTGTGATCACGCAGGTGGTGTTTCAAGCCGAGCCAGGCGATCCGGCCGAGCTGGCCCGCAAGATGGAGGCGCAACTTCGCAAGCGAGACGAGACCCAACCCACAAAGGAGCGCACGGCGGGCTCAACCTTTCGCAATCCCGCAGGCTTTTCCTCTACCGGACAGGCTGATGACAGCCATGAGCTGAAAGCGTGGAAGGTCATCGATGATGCGGGAATGCGCGGCGCGCGGCGCGGCGGGGCGCAGATGAGCCCGAAGCACTCGAACTTCCTTGTGAACACAGGCGACGCCAGCGCTGCGGATCTGGAAGGTCTGGGCGAAGACGTGCGAAAAAAGGTTTTCCAAACCAGTGGAATAGAGCTACACTGGGAAGTGATCCGTTGTGGTGAGCCACTTGCAGGCACGCACGAGGATTAAGCCATAAAATGGCGCTGCATCCGGGCCAACCCGGAGCATTTCAGGCAAGAGGGGCGAGCAGGCCCCGAACAACAAGACAGCGTGAGTGTCGCAGGTCTGCGGCACATCCGGCGCTTTGGTGAGGCGGTTTGGGTATGTCGCGAAGGGCGGCTTCTAAGGTTGTAGTCCTGTTGGGTGGTCCCTCTGCGGAGCGCCCTGTATCGCTTGTCTCCGGGCGAGAATGCGCAGCCGCGCTGCGTGAAGAGGGCTTTGACGTCGTGGAGCTTGATGCCGGCCCGACGCTCGTGGAAGATTTGAAGGCTATTGCGCCAGACGTTGTTTTCAACGCTTTGCACGGACCCTTTGGCGAGGACGGCTGCGTTCAGGGTGTCCTGGAGTGGCTTGGTCTGCCCTATACGCATTCCGGCGTGCTGGCGTCTGCCCTGGCGATGGACAAGGAGCGCACCAAGGCGGCTTACCGCGCGGCGGGATTGCCTGTTGCGCCATCTGGGTTGTTTCCCGCAGATGAGGTGCGCCGCCGTCATGTCATGGCGCCGCCTTATGTTGTGAAGCCCTATAATGAGGGCTCTTCTGTTGGCGTCTACATCGTGCATGAGGTGGCCAATGGCCCGCCGCAATTGTCCAGTGATATGCCCGACGAAGTTATGGTCGAGGCCTTTGTGCCGGGCCGTGAGCTGACGACGACTGTCATGGGAGATCGCGCCTTGTCGGTGACAGATATCCTGACGGACGGCTGGTACGACTATGCCGCCAAGTATGAGGCAGGCGGGTCGCGCCATGTGGTGCCGGCTGAGGTGCCTCGGGAGATTTTTGACCTCTGTCTGGACTACGCGCTCAAAGCGCATGCGTGTCTGGGGTGTCGCGGTGTGACGCGCACGGATTTCCGCTGGGACGAGAGCAAGGGCGCCGAAGGCTTGATCCTGTTGGAGACCAATACGCAGCCCGGCATGACGCCGACCTCGCTGACGCCAGAGCAGGCCGGACAAGTGGGTATGAGTTTTGCGCAGATGTGTCGCTGGATGGTGGAGGATGCCTCATGCCAAAGATAATGCGGACCGCCTATCATCCCGCCCATGGCGGGCCCGTGCCCAATGCGCCCTCTGATCAGCCGTCTTTCGCCTCCGCTCCAAAGCGCGCGGATCCCGCGCCATCGCGTTGGGCCTATCGGATGCAGCGCTTGATGCTGACGCCGCTCTTTCGGCTGGCGCTGCGCGTCGGTGTGCCGATGGCTGTGGCCTTCGCAGTGACGGGCGGGTACCTCGCCGACGAGACACGCCGCGATCATGTGGTGCAGGTCTTTGTCGATATGCGCGCGGCCATCGAAGAGCGGCCGGAATTCATGGTCAAGCTCATGAAGATCGACGGGGCCAGCGCCGAGGTTGCGCAGGACATCCATGAAATCCTGCCCGTGGATTTTCCGATTTCCTCCTTTGATCTCGATCTGGATCATATGCGTGAGACCATCGCAGGCTTGGACCCGGTTGAGCGTGTCTCACTGAGGATACAGCCGGGGGGCACCTTGCGTGTCCAGATCACAGAACGGTTGCCGGCTGTGGTCTGGCGGTCGGGGCAGGGGATCGAAGTTCTCGATGCGCAGGGATTTCGCGTGGGCCCCCTTGTGCGGCGGACCGAGCGGCCCGATTTGCCGCTTATCGTAGGCGATGGCGCCGATGACGCTGTGGGGGAAGCCCTGCAGATCATCAATGCGGCGGGGCCGCTGCTGGGCAAGATACGCGGCCTGATGCGCATGGGGGAGCGGCGCTGGGATGTGGTGCTGGACGAGGACAAGCGGATCATGTTGCCCGTCGATGGGCCGGTCCGCGCGCTCGAACGCGTCATTGCGATGGATGCGGCCATGGACCTGCTGGATCGCGATATCGCATCGGTGGACTTGCGGTTGCGGCATCGCCCGACGTTACGGATGAAGGAAAACGCAGTCGAAGAACTGCGGAGGATCAAGGCAGTGGAATTTGGATTTGGGGCGGCTGAGCAATGATTGAACTTTACCAATCTCAACGGGCGATGCGGCGGATGCGCGAAGCGGCGATGCAACGCGGCGTCATCGCTATTCTGGATGTTGGAAGCTCCAAGATTGCCTGCCTTGTGCTGCGCTTTGACGGGACGGACAAGCTGGGCGACGATGGGATCGGTTCGCTGGCCGGGCAATCTGGCTTCCGGGTGATTGGCGCTGCGACGACACGGTCGCGCGGGGTCCGGTTTGGCGAAATCGCTGCCATGGGCGAGACGGAGCGCGCTGTGCGCACGGCGTTGCAGTCGGCGCAAAAGATGGCGGGCATCCGGGTTGATCATGTGATTGCGTGCTTCTCGGGCGCAGATCCGCGCTCTTACGGTTTGGCCGGTGAAGTCGATGTTGCGGGAGAGGTTGTCTCCGAGCAGGATGTCGCGCGCGTTCTGGCGGCTTGCGATGTGCCGGACTACGGGCAGGGCCGGGATGTGCTGCATGCGCAACCCGTGAACTTCGCGCTGGATCACCGCACCGGGCTCAACGACCCGCGCGGGCAGATGGGGAATGCGCTCTCCACGGATATGCATATGCTGACCGTGAATGCGCAGGTTATTCAAAATCTCGCCTATGCTGTGAAGCGCTGTGATCTCGAATTGGCGGGATTGGCCTCGTCGTCTTATGTCTCGGGTATTTCCGCGCTGGTGGAAGATGAACAGGAGCTGGGCGCGGCCTGCATCGATATGGGCGGCGGCACCACGGGTCTGTCGATCTTCATGAAGAAACACATGATCTATGCCGATACCGTTCGCATGGGCGGCGATCACGTGACGTCGGACATCTCGCTGGGTCTGCAGGTGCCGATGTCGACGGCAGAGCGGATCAAGACCGTGCATGGCGGACTGGTCGCCACGGGTATGGATGACCGCGAGATGATCGAGATCGGCGGCGACACCGGCGATTGGGAACATGACCGTCGGACCGCGAGCCGGGCAGAGGTCATTGGCATTATGCGCCCGCGGGTTGAGGAAATCCTTGAAGAAGTCCGCCTCCGGCTTGATGCGGCAGGTTTTGATCACTTGCCGAGCCAGCAGATCGTGCTGACAGGGGGCGCAAGCCAGATCCCCGGCTTGGATGCCATGGCGGCGCGCATTCTGGGGCACCAGGTGCGCCTCGGCCGTCCGCTGCGCGTCCACGGCCTGCCACAGGCTGTCACGGGACCGGGCTTTGCGGCGACGGTGGGGCTCTGTCTTTTCGCGGCCCATCCACAGGACGAATGGTGGGATTTCGAAATCCCCGTGGATCGCTATCCGGCACGCTCCTTCAAACGGGCGGTGCAATGGTTCCGGGACAATTGGTGAGAGCAATACAGGTTGTGGTTGGCGGAAAGTGCACCACAGCATCGTGACAACATTAAGAGAATCTGTTAAGCAATTGTGATAACCGGCGAAAGATCGGTTGAAGAGGCAAAACGGCACGAGCAGGTGCCCAAAAACGAGAGATTCGCGTGGTAGAGCCCTGATTCTACCGGCAGGTTTGGTGTGCTTAGTGCCCAGCATCCCAAAATCTATGATCGACCCGCGAAATACCGCCGATTCCGCCTAAAATTGGCCTATATTTTGTGGATAAATCGAGAATTTGACGTGACGCAGTCCTTCGCCTCCGCCATAATGTCACGCAATACGCGGTAAAACGCGCCCCGGGTGGAGCGGGGTCAACAGGCAGACAAGGCGGATAGACATGACATTGAACCTCTCGGTGCCCGGACAGGACGATTTGAAACCGAAGATCACGGTATTTGGTGTAGGCGGTGCAGGTGGTAACGCGGTCAACAACATGATTGAGAAAGCGCTGGAAGGCGTGGACTTTGTTGTCGCGAACACAGATGCTCAGGCGCTCCAGCAGTCGTTGTCTTCCAGCCGTGTGCAGCTGGGTGTGAAAGTGACCGAGGGGCTTGGCGCTGGCGCGAAAGCAACCATCGGCGCAGCGGCAGCAGAGGAGAGCATCGAGCAGATCGTCGATCACCTCGCCGGTGCGCACATGTGCTTCATCACGGCAGGCATGGGAGGCGGGACCGGCACCGGTGCGGCGCCCATCATTGCGCAGGCGGCCCGGGAACTTGGCGTTCTGACCGTCGGCGTTGTGACGAAGCCATTCCAGTTCGAGGGTGGCAAGCGCATGCGTCAGGCCGAGGACGGTGTTGAGGCGCTGCAAAAGGTCGTTGATACGCTGATCATCATCCCCAATCAGAACCTCTTCCGCCTCGCCAACGAGAAAACAACCTTCACAGAAGCCTTCTCCATGGCTGATGACGTTCTGTATCAGGGCGTCAAAGGCGTGACGGACCTGATGGTGCGTCCCGGTCTCATCAACCTCGATTTTGCCGATGTGCGCGCCGTGATGGACGAGATGGGCAAGGCGATGATGGGCACAGGCGAGGCCGAAGGCGAAGATCGCGCGGTGCAGGCAGCCGAGAAGGCGATTGCCAACCCGCTTCTCGACGAGATCAGCCTCAAAGGCGCAAAAGGCGTCTTGATCAACATCACGGGCGGCCACGATCTGACGCTCTTCGAGCTGGACGAAGCCGCCAATCGCATCCGCGAAGAAGTGGATCCGGATGCCAATATCATCGTGGGCTCGACTCTGGACGACGTCATGGCCGGCGGCATGCGGGTCAGCGTTGTGGCGACAGGCATCGATGCGTCCGAGAAAGCGAAAGACATTCCCGTGCCGCGCCGGTCCATGGCGCAGCCCTTGCCCGCAGCAGAGGTGGCCCCGGCGAATGAAGAGTTTGCCCCCGCACCCGCGGCGCGCCCCGAACCTGCCGTGGCAATCACATCGGTGGCCGCATCGGCTCAAACAGCTGCATCGCAGCCCGCGCCGTCCATGGCAGAAGCCGCTGAAGAGCCTTCGCTTTTTGACCGCGACGACATGGATGGCCGCCAAGTTGCACAGCAAGCAGACAACATCTTTGATGACCGCACGGCCGCGGCTGACGATGGTCTTCCGCCCCCGGCCTATCAGCCGCAGGTTCCAGCCTTTGATCCCATGACATCCGTGGACGATCCGGCTGACGCCTTCGTGGCCCCGCGCGCACCAGCGCCCGGCACGCCGACGCCTGAAGCGATGGCGCGTCTGCAAGCAGCAGCACAGCATGCGCGGACCCATGAGGGCCATCCCGCGCCGCAAGCTCAGCCTGCCGCGCCGCAAGCTCATGATGCCGAGAAATCCCGCTTTGGGTTGAACTCGCTCATCAACCGCATGACAGGTCACGGCTCCGCGAGCCAGGAGCCCCCCGTGGCGCGTCAACAGCCCAGCATGCAGGCGCCCGCGGCGCACCCGGCCCCCGAGGCGCAGGCTGATCCAGATCAGGAACGGATCGAAATTCCGGCATTCCTGCGGCGTCAAGCCAACTAAAAGCATCACGAAACATGCGAAACGGGCCCCATTTCGGGGCCCGTTTTTCTTTTGAAAACAATTGGTTGCGGACGTGAGGCGGGCTTTCGCTCAAGGGGGCTTCATCTTGTTACACTCAGGTTACAATACGTGATTTGAGCATCGCGCGAGGGCTGGGCTAGGCAGAGATTAATGGCGGTAAACCGTCCGGAGGGATGATCCGGGTGAAAGCCGCAGATGATGAGCCACTCTTGAGGTCACCGTGCAGACGACATTAAAATCCGCAATTCGCTTTTCCGGCGTTGGCCTGCATTCTGGCCAGCCGGTTACGATGCGTGTCTGCCCGGCATCGGCAGATTATGGCATCTGGTTCCGCCGCACTGATGTGATGGTGGGCGACGCGCTTGTCCCAGCCCGCTGGGATCAGGTCGAGCTGTCGCCGCTGTGTACCAAGCTCGTCAATGCCGCAGGCGTGAGCATCTCGACCGTTGAGCATCTGATGGCCGCTCTTGCAGGCTGCGGCATCCATAACGCATTGATCGAGATTGATGGCCCTGAAGTTCCGATCCTTGATGGGTCGTCGGCGCAATTTGTCGACGCTTTCCTTAGCCGGGGCCTGCAAGGGCAGGGCGTCCCGGTACGCGCGATCCGCGTGATGAAATCCGTCACCGTCGAAACACCGGAAGGCTGGGCTCGTCTGGCGCCGGGCTCGCATCTCTCGATGGAATTCGAAATTGACTTCGACGAGGCTGCGATTGGCAAACAGCGCCGTCGCATGAGCCTCGCCAATGGCGCGTTCGTGCGTGAGCTCTGTGATAGCCGGACCTTCTGTCGCCGGATTGACGTGGATACGATGCGCGCCAATGGCCTGGCTCTGGGCGGTGTGCCGGGGGTGAATGCGGTGGTGTTTGATGGCGCGGAGGTGCAATCCGGGCAAGGTCTGCGTCACGCCGATGAGCCCGTGCGCCACAAGATGCTTGATGCGGTTGGCGATCTGGCCTTGGCCGGTGCCCCGATACTGGGCACCTACACGGGCGTGCGTTCGGGTCATGCCATGACAAACCGCCTGCTGCGCGCCCTTTTTGAGACGCCGGGCGCCATTGCCTGGGTCGAATGTGATCCCTCTCTGACGGCCATGCTGCCGGGCGTTGGCGTGCGCCGTGATGAGGTTCCCGCTGTCGCTTGAGTGTGACAGTTCGGGCGCGTCCGGACGCTTGTCGGGCGCGGGCGTCCAAGCTATTCCCATCCTAATCTCGCTGGTGTATGTCTTGACGCATCTGCGCATGCCTTTCGGGTGCAGCGCAGACAAGTCGGGCAAACCGGCATTGAGAGCGAGACGTGAGGTCGGACAGGTTTGATGCGCAAGACAGGCAGAACATCACCAGACAGAGCGGCTAGGCTGCGCCTCGGCGGAGCCATGGTGCTTGTCGTGGCCGGGTTGGCCGCATGCGGCGATTCCTTCGTGAACACGCGTGGCAATATCGGTTTTGCCAATACGCCCATCGAGTCTTTCACGGCAGAGCAAATCTTCGGTCGCGGCGAGTATGAACTTGCGCGCAACAAGGCTGGCGAGGCGGCGGGCTTCTTTCAGGAAGTCGAGCGGCTCTACCCCTATTCTGATTGGGCCAAACGCGCTGTGATCATGCAGGCCTTCGCGTTCCACAAGGACAGGGACTATGAAAACTCGCGGGCAGCAGCGCAGCGGTATATCGACTTTTATCCTGCCGATGAAGACGCGGCTTATGCGCAGTACCTGCTGGCCTTGTCCTATTACGACCAAATCGAAGACGTGGGTCGGGATCAGGGTCTGACCTTTCAGGCGCTGCAAGCGCTACGGACAGTCATCGAGCGCTATCCCGATAGTGAATACGCCCGGTCGTCGATCCTCAAGTTTGACCTCGCCTTCGATCACCTCGCCTCCAAGGAGATGGAGATTGGGCGGTTCTACCTGAAGCGCGAACGCTACACAGCCGCGATCAACCGCTTCCGCGTCGTCGTTGAGGATTTCCAGACAACGACCCACACGGCCGAAGCTTTGCACCGTCTGGTCGAAGCCTATCTCTCGCTTGGCCTGACCGATGAGGCACAGACCGCGGGGGCGATTTTGGGCTTCAACTATCAATCCAGCGATTGGTATGAGGACAGCTTCGCCCTTCTGACGGGCCAAGGTCTTGAGCTCAAGGTCCGCGGCAACAGCTGGCTGTCGGCCGTCTACCGTCAGATGGTCAGAGGCGAGTGGCTGTAGAGGGCGGGCCCTCCGTCGGAGACGAGCATGCTGCGCGCACTTGATATTCGGGACATGTTGATCATTGACCGGCTGGAACTCGAGTTTCGGCCCGGGCTCAACGTGCTCACGGGTGAGACCGGTGCGGGTAAGTCTATCTTGCTGGATTCGTTGGGTTTCGTGCTGGGATGGCGCGGACGGGCTGAACTCGTCCGGCAAGGGCAGGATCAGGGTGAGGTCGTCGCGGTATTCGATCTGCCCGAAGGGCACGCCGCCCATGCCATTCTGGAAGAGGCCGGTCTGCCGGGCGGTTCGGAGTTGATCCTGCGACGGATCAATACATCAGACGGGCGCAAAACCGCATGGGTCAATGATCGCCGTGTGTCCGGTGATGTCTTGCGCCAGATATCGGAAACCCTGATCGAATTGCATGGACAGCAAGATGACCGAGGTCTGCTCAACCCGCGCACCCATCGGGATATTCTCGATGCCTTTGGCGGGCTGGAGAGCAAACGCGCGGCTGTTGCAAAGGCTTGGAGCGTCAAACGCGCTGCCGCTCAGGCCCTCGACGCAGCCTTGGCAGAGTTGCGGGCGTTGAAAGAGGAAGAGGACTTCCTGCGTCACGCGGTCGAAGAGCTCACACAGCTCGCGCCGGAAAAGGGCGAAGACGCCGCGCTGGATGCCAAGCGGCGTTTGATGCAGGCGGCAGAGCGGATTGGCGAGGAAGTCCAGCGGGCCGCGAGCCTTCTGGGCCCTGATGGGGCGGAAGGGCAGGCGGGCGATGCGCTGCGCTGGCTCGAAGGCGCTGCAGAACATGCTGACGGGACGCTGGATGCCCCTTTGGCGGCAGTGTCCCGCGCCTTGGTGGAACTGGACGATGCGGCCCGCGGCATCTCGGATGCGCTCGAGACCATGGCCTTTGACGCCCATGTTCTCGAGGCGACGGAAGAGCGGCTTTTCGCGCTGCGCGGTTTGGCGCGCAAACACAATGTGACGCCCGAAGCATTGCCGGAATTGGCGGAGACCCTTGCAGCACGCCTGGCGGCTCTCGATGCAGGCGCGGGCAATGTGGCAGAGCTTGAGCAGGCCTCTCAAGCGGCCCGGGAGGCCTATGAGGCCGCAGCGCAGAAGCTGCGCACAGCACGAACGCAAGCCGCAAAACGGCTGGATCGCGCCGTCATGGCCGAACTTGCGCCTCTGAAGATGGAACGCGCGGTGTTTACAACGGAGATGTCGGAGGCTGAGCCGGGCCCGTCTGGCAGCGATGCCGTGGCCTTTCGCGTGGCCACCAACCCCGGCGCCCCCTCGGGCGCGCTTGCCAAGATTGCGTCGGGGGGTGAGCTCAGCCGGTTCTTGCTGGCCTTGAAAGTTTGCTTGTCTGACGCAGGCGCCCGGACAATGATTTTTGATGAGATTGATCGCGGCGTGGGCGGGGCGACCGCCGATGCGGTGGGGCGGCGCTTGCAGCAATTGGCCGATAGCGGGCAGGTGCTTGTGGTGACCCATTCGCCTCAGGTGGCCGCGCTTGGGGCGCATCATTGGCGTGTTTCGAAAGCAGTGGTCAGCGGTGCCACGCTGAGCCGTGTGGATCCGCTCGCTAGAGAGGAGCGTGTGGATGAGATTGCGCGGATGATCTCCGGCGCTGGTGTCACGGATGCGGCCCGATCTGCGGCGCAATCGCTTTTGGCGGGCTAGCTGGGGCTCTGCCCCGTCACAAACAAAGTTTGTGCCTCCCCGGAGTTTTTTAGGCAAGATGATGGGGCGGTTTCCCTCTGTTGTCTGGCTGCAGAATGACCTAGTTTCTGACCCAGCGATATCTGAGGTCTATCATGGCGCAAAACGACAATCCTGCTGATCCGTTCAAGAAGGCACTGGCCGAGGCGACAAAGGTCATGGCCAATGATCCTGAGCTTTCGGTCACTTATTCGGTCGACCCGTCGGGGCTGGCGGGCGATACGATGCGCCTGCCGCAGATTTCGCGCCGTATGACGCGGGAAGAAGTGCTCGTTGCGCGCGGGACGGCGGATGCGCTGGCGCTCAAGCACAAGTATCACGACACTGGCGTGCACAATCGCTATGCCCCGCCCGGTGACATGGCGCGCGATCTCTATGAGGCCATGGAGACGGCGCGCTGCGAAGCCATGGGCGCGCGGGATATGCCGGGCACCGCTGGCAATATTGACGCCAAGATTGGCCAGGATGCGACGCGGCGGGGGTATGATCAGATCAAGGAGGCCTCGGAAGCGCCACTGGCGGCCGCGGCCGGTTATCTCGTGCGCCATATGGCGACGGGTCGTGACATGCCACCTGCGGCGGCCAATGTCATGGAATTATGGCGCGGCTATATTGAGCAGCAGGCCGGTGGATCGCTCGAGAACCTGCAAGGGATACTCGATGACCAGAGTGCGTTTGCCCGTTTTGCCCGGCAAGTCATAACGGATCTGGGCTACGGCGATCAGCTGGGAGATGATCCCGATGAGATCGATGATGACGCCGATGATCAGGCCGAGGACGCCGAGGACGATCAATCCGAGCCCGATAGCACCGGTCAGGATGACAGCGACGACCAGGAGGCGGAAGCCAATCCTGAGCAAAGCCAGGAAGAAACGCAGGACGCCCAGCAGGCCAGTGTGTCCATGGATGAGATGGCCGATCAGGAGATGGGCGATGAGGCGGAGCTGCCGGAAGGCGAAGCGCCTCTCGAGCCTCCTGCGCCACAGCCCATCTCAGATGCGGATCCCGATTACATTGTGTTTGAGACTGCCAATGACGAGGAGATCAAGGCCGAAGACCTGGCCGAACCTGTCGAGCTTGAGCGTTTGCGGGCCTATCTCGATCAGCAGCTGGAACCACTGAAAGGCGCTGTTGGGCGTTTGGCCAACAAGTTGCAGCGCCGCTTGCAGGCCCAGCAAAACCGCTCCTGGGAGTTTGATCTCGAAGAGGGCATTCTCGATGCCGGCCGGTTGGCGCGGGTTGTGGCCAACCCGACAACACCGCTGAGCTTCAAGGTGGAAAAAGACACAGAGTTCCGCGACACGGTCGTGACGTTGCTTCTGGATAATTCCGGGTCCATGCGTGGCCGGCCAATTTCGATTGCGGCCATTTGCGCTGACGTTCTGGCGCGCACTTTGGAGCGGTGTTCTGTGAAGGTCGAGATTCTGGGCTTCACGACGCGGGCCTGGAAAGGTGGGCTCAGCCGTGAGAAATGGCTGGCAGATGGCAGGCCGCAACAACCCGGCCGCCTCAATGATCTCCGCCACATCATCTACAAAGGGGCCGATGCGCCATGGCGGCGCGCGCGCTCCAATCTGGGATTGATGATGAAGGAAGGCCTCTTGAAGGAAAACATCGATGGTGAGGCGCTCGAATGGGCCCATCGTCGGATGCTGGCCCGGCCTGAGGCGCGCAAGATCCTGATGGTTATTTCCGATGGGGCGCCGGTCGATGATTCCACGCTGTCGGTCAACCCGGCCAATTTCCTCGAAAAGCACCTGCGTGATGTCATTGCCATGGTGGAGCGGCGCCGCGCGGTTGAGCTTTTGGCGATTGGCATCGGTCATGATGTGACGCGGTATTATGACCGCGCGGTAACGATCACGGATGTTGAGCAATTGGCGGGTGCGATGACCGAACAATTGGCGGCGCTCTTTGATGCAGACCCGCGCGCCCGGGCCCGCATTATGGGCATGAAGCGCGCCAGCTGACGCTGCACGTGAAGTCGATCAGCCGGCAGCGCGCCTTGCGTGCATTGGTGACTGGCCCAAGAGCGCTGATACCAAATGCGCATTGTCATCGATGGCGTATTGCGTGCGATAGACCTGCCAGAAATCCGCCGTCTTGCTCAACTCGACATGGCACAGATAGGGCGCACGTGTTTGCGTGCCCTCGCGCGTGATCAGGTGGGTTTCGTAGGTGGCGCTCAATGTGCCATCGGACCGGTAGGCCGCATCCAGAACCGTTCGCAACAAATGCACCAGACCGATGCGCGCATAGTAATCGCGTGCGGTATTGAACAGATTGCGCAGCGACAAGGCATCTTGCACTGTGATCGCCTCTTCAAAGGTGTCCACGGTATAGGGAAGTGCGAAATAGCGTGCGAAATCCTCGAAGTTGCCAACGTGCAGACCCTGTCCGGTGGCATCGAGAACAGATTGCACCTCGGTCTGCACGGTATCGTGCGCAGGTATTCCAGTTTCCATAACCATGGCATCAAGATAAAACAGTTGCAAATGACCGTTCTAGGGGCGTTTTTGTGTCACAAGGCGCCGTTTGGCGAAAAAGGGAGATGGGCATGTTTCAGAGTTTTGAGGTCACGGCGCGCCCCGAACAGGGGCCACCCCGGTTGCAAGCCTTGCGCGCGGCGATGGCGCAAAGTGGTCTGGATGCCTTCATTGTGCCTCGTGCAGATGCGCACCAGGGGGAATATGTGGCCCCCCATGATGAGCGGTTGGCATGGTTGACGGGCTTTACGGGATCTGCGGGTTTTGCGGTTGTCACCCAAAGCCGCGCGGCGGTTTTCGTGGATGGCAGGTATCGCGTGCAGGTCCGTGCGCAGGTGGCCGATGTCTTTGAACCGGTGGACTGGCCCGAAACATCGCTGGACGCCTGGCTCAAGGACGCCATGCCCAAAGGCGTTGTGGGCTATGATCCCTGGCTGCATACGCCGCGCGAAATCCGCCAGCTGGTGGCAGCAGGCATCGAACTGAAAGCGGTGCGCAATCCGGTGGACGCGATCTGGGACGATCAGCCCGCGCCGCCCGTCGGTCGGGTGATCTCTCAACCCGATGCCCTGGCGGGGCGCAGCAGCGCTGAAAAAAGGGGGGGGCTGGCGGAGGAGCTGCGCGCGGCCGGATGTACGGCCTGTGTGATTACCTTGCCCGATTCCCTGTCGTGGCTGCTGAACATTCGAGGTGAGGACATCCCGCGCAACCCGGTTGTCCATGGCATGACGATCCTGCACGACACGGGCGATGTGGATCTCTTCATCGATGCGGCCAAGCTCGCTGATGTCGACCTTGGTGCGGGCGTTACGCTGCACGCGCCGGATGCGTTCATCCCCGCATGTGCCGCGCTGACGGGCCTTGTGATGGCCGATCCGGATACGGCGCCGCAAGCTGTTTTTGACGTCTTGTCTGACGTGCATGAAGCCCGCGATCCTTGCCTTTTGCCGAAAGCCTGCAAAACGGAGGCCGAAATTTCCGGCGCCCGGACAGCGCACCTGCGTGATGCGGTGGCCATGGTGCACTTTCTGCATTGGTTGGAGACCCATGCGCCCGGCGATCTCACGGAGATTGACGTGGCCACGAAACTCGAAGGCTTTCGGCGGGAGACCAATCAACTGCGGGATATCTCCTTTGAAACGATCAGCGGTGCGGGCCCCCATGCCGCTCTGCCGCACTACCGTGTCACAAAAGACAGCAACCGCGCCCTGAAAGAGGGCGAGGTGTATCTTGTCGACAGTGGCGGCCAGTATCAGGACGGGACAACGGACATCACCCGCACTATCGGGATCGGCCCACAAGCGGACCACGTACGCCGCGCCTTTACGCGCGTTCTGCAAGGGATGATCGGCATCTCGCGCTTGCGCTTCCCGCCGGGCATCAGTGGCGCAGACATCGATTCCGTGGCCCGTGTTGCGCTCTGGGCGGCGGGGCAGGATTACGCCCATGGCACGGGTCATGGCGTGGGGGCTTATCTCTCGGTGCATGAGGGCCCGCAACGGCTCGCGCGCACAGGGCGTGAACCTTTGCAGAAAGGGATGATCCTGTCCAACGAGCCGGGCTTTTATGCCGAAGGTGAGTTTGGCATCCGGATCGAAAATCTGATTGTTGTCGAGCCCGCACCGCGCCAGCCAGATCAGTCGCTTCCTGAATTGCTTCAGTTTGAGACATTGACCTTTGTGCCCATCGACCGACATATGATCGAGCGGGAAATGCTGACCGCTCCGGAGCGGGAGTGGATGAACAGCTATCATGCGGATTGCCTTGAAAAGCTGTCGCCACATGTCACGGGCGATGTGGCGGAATGGCTGCGCGCCGCGTGTGCCCCTCTATGACGGGCGAAGGCGCGTGCGCTGACACTATTTGCGGGGGCACCCCCGAGAAAGACCAGGGGGACACATGACGACAATTCGTATCGTGAAAGCAGCCGGTAAATGGACAGTGCGCGCCGGCGGCGCTGTCATCGCGGAGACGACGCATGCGCTTGAGCTGAGCGAGGGAGATCTCGCCCCTGTGATCTATTTCCCGCGGGGTGATGTGGCCATGGCGTTTCTGGAGCCCTCGGCCACAACGCGCACGTGTCCGTACAAAGGCGATGCGCAGTATTTCTCCATCGAGGCGAAAAACCGGACCCTGACGGATGCCGTCTGGTCTTTTGAGGCGCCCAAAGAGGCTGCGGCGCGCATCGCAGGTCATTTGGCTTTCACTCCGGGCGACTACCTCACCGTCGAGCAGGCCTGAGCAGCCAATTTCTCCGCGTTAACGAAAAAGGGCTCCGGTTGCGGAGCCCTTTTCCCGTATGTCTTGTATCGCGTTTAGCTCTTGCGGCGCTTGCGCAGCTGCAATCCTCCAAAGGCGAAGAGACCGCTCAGCGCGAGAGGCAGAGCGCCTGGAAGCGGGATGGGTGCCATAACATCTTCGCCAGCGCGGAAGGCAACTTCACCCACGGCGCAGGATTCATAACTGCCAATCCCAGGCTGCGGACAACCGCTCATCGTCATACGGATGTAACGGAACGTCGTCGTCGCGAAGGTAAAAACGTCTGCGGCATAATCCGTCAGCGTTGTGTGATCCGTGCCGCTCAACCCGGTCAGCAGGGATGTATAGGACGATCCATCCAACGACGTGGAAAGGTCAAAGGTGCCGGCTCCAGAGCTTTCTTCGTTCCACAAGGCCATCGCATCAATGGCTTGGGCCGAGCCCAGATCAAAGGTCAGCTGACCGGAGTTCGTTTGGAAATCGCCGAACCATTCGGTGGAAGCAATAAACGAATGAGTCGTCGTCGCGACAAAGCTGTCAAAGTCAGTCGTGCCTGAGATGTAATTGGCGTTGAGGCCTGTCTGGTCGATCGTCACGGCCACTGGCCCACCAGAGCTGCCGCCTGCATCGACGACGACGCCTGTTGCGCCAATGATGGTGGCTGACGCCATGCCCGTTGTTGCAATTGCGACTGCGCTCGCAGCCAGTGCTGTTTTCAAATATGACATGAAATACTCCGCTCCTCATGGTCTCAATCATTGTTTATGTTCAATTGAAGCTATCTCCAAGCGACTGCGCCACATAGCGGCCCTCATTGTGACGAATTCAATCTTGGCGGGTATTGATTGTGCTATTAACCAGAACAATGCCCTGATTCAGTATCGATTATTTCCGATTCTGGGGCGAACCCCCTCAGCTATGCTCTTCCGCCGCCGTCGCTGCCAGCGCGCGGTTGTAAGCTTTGAGCGCATCCACATGAAAGAGCGCGCCGCGCAGTTCTGGCGCTTGGCCTTCGCCGCGCAAGGCCACGACGGGGATGAAGACCACAGAGGCGCGATCAAACATCGGCATGGCTGTCTCCAGCGTCGCGTTGGCGTCGAGATAGATGCCTTGGTCGATGAGCTCCCAGGCGCGGTCTTCCGAGGGCGCGGTGGGGTCGTCCCAGGGGCGCATGACCTGCGCGACACGGAACATCGCGAGCAAATAGGCCTGTGGTCCTGCCGCCAGATGCACGCCGCGCCGTTCCAGCTGGGTCAGGAAGAAAGAGCGGTCAACAAGGCGTGAGGCGAGCGCTGTGGACATGGAGACGGACACCATCACCGCCAGGCCCGTTTGCCAGTCGCCCGTCAGTTCAAACACGATCAGCGTTGTGGAAATGGGCGCGCCCAGAACAGCGGCCGCAACGGCTCCCATGCCTGCCAGCGCATAGAGCGTATGCTGTCCCGAAACATTCGGGAAAAGACCCGTGGCAATCAGCCCAAAGGCCAGACCCGTCAAGGCGCCGATCATCAGCGAGGGCGAGAATATGCCGCCGCCCATGCGGCCTGCCATGGTCACCGCCACGGCAAACACCTTGATGACGGCAAACACCATGGCTTCATGCAGCAGCAATTGTCCAGTGAGCGCGCGCGACGTCGTCTCGTAGCCCACCCCGATGATATGCGGAAAGGCGATGGCCGTTACCCCAAGCACCGCGCCCGCCACAGCAGGTCGGGCCCAATGCGGCAACCCGAGCTTCTGTTGCAGCCGCGTTTCGAAATCATCTGCCCAGAAGACACTGCGCATCAGCACCACCGCCACGAGGCCACAGACCAGACCAAGGATCAGATAGGCCGGTAATTCGAGGTAAAACTCAAGCGCCGTGCCGCCGGGAAGAGCGAATTCGGCCACATCGCCAAAGACCAGCCGGTTGATCACCGTGCCTGCCGCCGAGGCAATCACAATCGGCGCGAAGGCATGCAACGCGAAATGGCGGAGGATCACCTCCATGGCAAAGAGAGCGCCGGCAATGGGCGCGTTGAAGGAGGCGGAAACGGCGGCGGCGACAGCGCATCCCAAAAGATCACGCCCTGTGATGCCATCGGCGCGGATCCAGTTGGAAATCCACGTCGATATCAGCGCGGCCAGATGCACAACCGGCCCCTCACGCCCGGTGGAGCCCCCGGTGCCCAGCGTGATCATGGAGGCTGCGACAGAGGCCAAACCGGCTTTGCGTTCGACCCGGCCGTCGTTGATGGCCGCGCCCTCGATCACATCGGCCACAGAGCGCACCCGTCCATCCGGCGTGAAATGATGCAGGATCAGCCCCACGGCGATCCCGCCCGCCATGGGAATGAGCAAAACGATGAACCAATCCAGCGTCGTGGCGAAGGAATGCAGCATCGTGATGTCATCCACGCCGTAGAGCGTGCGCTGCAAAAACGTGATGCCCGAGCGGAACAGAACTGCGGCAAACCCGGCCGCGATCCCGATGGCAAGGGCGATAAACCAGAACTGAATTTGCGAGGGCCCGCGATGTTTGAGCAATTGCCATCCGCGTGCGAATTCCCTGGCTGTCTCAGCCATTTGTCGCCGCCATGAACTTTGCTCTGTGTCGCTCATCTGCGCTTGTGCTTTCCTCAGCCATTGGCGCGGATTAGGATAGGGCAAGAAAGGTGCTTTCATGCCACGTGACATCTCGACGGACATCCCGCAAACCCTTGCAGCGCTTGAACAAGTTCTAGGCGATCGCTTGAGCCGCTCCAAGCCCGATCTGGAAAACCACGGCCGTTCCGAGAGTTATTTTCCCCTGACCTTGCCCCATGCCGTTGCATACCCCACAACCACGGCGGAAGTAAGTCATATTGCACGCATCTGTAGCGAGTATCGTTGCCCGCTTGTCGGGTGGGGGACGGGGACCTCCGTAGAGGGGCATGCGCTGGCGATTGAGGGCGGTGTTGTGTTGGATTTCTCCAAGATGGCGGCCATCCGCAGCTTTTACCTGGAAGATATGTGCGTCACTGTGGAACCCGGCCTCACGCGCGAGGCGCTCAATGCGGAGCTGCGTGACAGTGGGCTCTTTTTTCCGGTGGATCCCGGCGCCAATGCCTCGCTCGGCGGCATGGCCATGACGCGGGCGTCGGGCACGACGGCGGTGCGCTACGGCACGATGCGGGACAATGTGCTTGGGATGGAAGTTGTGCTCGCGGATGGGCGTGTGATTGAGACGGGAAGTCGGGCGCGCAAATCTTCGGCAGGTTATGACATGACCGCGCTCATGGTGGGCAGCGAGGGCACCTTGGGCCTGTGCACCGGTCTGACGCTGCGCCTGCATGGTCAACCCGAGAGCGTGGCCGCCGCAGTTTGCAGCTTCTCAAACCTGCATGCGGCGGTCGCCGCGGTGCAGGACACAATCCAAATGGGCCTGCCCATGGCCCGGATTGAATTCGTGGACAGCGCAACCGCTGCGGCGGTCAATGACTATGCGGGCGTCTCTTTTCCGCTGACACCGCATCTTTTGGTGGAATTCCACGGCACCGAAAGCGGTGTTGCGGAACAGGCGGAGCGCTTTGGCGATATCATCGCGGATCACGGTGCGACAGGCTTTGAATGGTCCACCCGCCCCGAGGATCGCACGGCGCTTTGGACCATGCGCTACAATGCGCTCTACGCGATCAAGGCGATGCGCCCAGGCGCGCGCGCCTTGGTGACAGATGTCTGTGTCCCGATCTCGCAGCTGGCGCGCGCGGTAGAAGAGACGCAGGCCGATCTGGCCAGGGCTTCAATCCCCGCGCCGATCCTCGGCCATGTGGGCGATGGGAATTTCCATGCGATCCTGCTGGTCGACCCGACCCAACCCGCCGAGTTTGAGGAAGCCAAGCGCCTGAGCGATGCCATGACCAACAGGGCGCTCGCTCTGGGTGGCACCTCGACGGGTGAACACGGCGTCGGGATGGGAAAATTGGGATTCATGGAGCGCGAACACGGCGACGCCTGGGCGATCATGGGCGCTTTGAAAGACACGCTGGATCCTTTGGGCATTCTCAATCCGGGCAAACTGGTGCCACCCAAATCGCGGCTCACCTCCTGACCGCAAAAGGGCGCGCCTCTGGCACGCCCCCTTTAACGCCGTTTGCGGCGCGCGTTTATCCCAGCGAGACGCTGGCCGCGCTTTCGGGAAGCTCCTCATCGAAGCAGCGTTGGTAGAATTCGGCCACGGTCTGGCGCTCCAGCTCATCACATTTGTTGAGGAATGACACGCGGAAGGCGTAGCCCACATTGCGGAAGATCTCGGCATTTTGCGCCCAGGCGATCACCGTCCGGGGCGACATCACGGTCGAAAGATCGCCGTTCATGAACGCCGTCCGGGTCAGATCCGCCACTGTCACCATCTGTTTGATGGTCTTGCGGCCTTTCTCGCTGTTGTAATGCGGGTTCTTCGCCAAAACGATGGCGCTTTCCGCATCAACAGACAGGTAGTTCAGCGTGGCCACGAGCGACCAACGGTCCATCTGGCCTTGGTTGATCTGTTGTGTGCCGTGGTAGAGGCCTGTCGTATCGCCCAAGCCCACCGTGTTGGCAGTCGCAAAAATGCGGAAATAGGGATGCGGGTTGATCACCTTGTTCTGGTCGAGAAGCGTCAGCTTGCCATCCACTTCCAGCACCCGCTGGATCACGAACATCACATCCGCGCGGCCCGCGTCGTATTCGTCAAACACGATGGCCGTGGGGTTGCGCAGGGCCCAGGGCAGGATGCCTTCCTGGAATTCTGTGGTTTGTTTGCCGTCCTTGAGCTTGATCGCGTCCTTGCCGATCAAGTCAATCCGGGAGATGTGACTGTCGAGATTAACACGAACGGCAGGCCAGTTGAGCCGCGCGGCGACTTGCTCGATATGGGTCGATTTCCCTGTCCCGTGATAGCCCTGGATCATCACGCGGCGATTGTGGCTGAAGCCTGCGAGGATCGCGAGCGTCGTGTCGGGGTCAAACTTGTAAGTCGAGTCCAGATCCGGCACCCGGTCTGTGCGATCCGCAAACCCCTTGACGACCATGTCCGTGTCGATGCCGAAGACATCGCGAACCGATATCTCCTCAGAGGGTTTTGCGTTGATATCCATGCTGCCGTCGGCCATCTCACCTGTCCTTCATACCTGCGGGACTAACTTGCCCGGGATGCAACATATCTCAAAGAAGGGCAAGGGAAAGGCGCGTGCTTTTTGCCGCTTTTGCCCGGCATGCCAGATGCTGCGGCCCGGGCCCTATTTGTCCTTGAAATTGCGGCTGTCCTTGATTTGATCCCAGGCCCACATGACCTCCTGCAACTGCTCCTCCTGCGAACGGTCGCCGCCGTTCATGTCGGGATGCAACACCTTGATCAGCGCTTTGTAGGACTTGCGAATCTCGGGCTTGGTCATTGTGTCTTTGGCTTCCAGAAGCTCCAGCGCGCGTTTCTCGGTGGGGGGCAGGCGCCGACCTGTGCCACCGCCGCGCCCGGGGTTGCGCGTGGCCTTGTCGCCCAGAACCTGATGGGCATCGTCAATCCCCAACCGTGCCCAGGCGCGCGCTTCCGGGTCTACGAAAGACCGCGTCTCGCGTTCCCAGACCTTGTCCTTCGACATCTGGGCATTCATCTCCGCCTCGGTTGTCCCGTCGAAGAAGTTCCACTTCAGATTATACTCGCGGATATGCTCCTTGCAGAACCAAAAGAAGTCATCGAGCACGTCGGGGGCTTTGGGCGCACGGTACTGGCCCTGTTCCTGACAGCCCTCATGATCGCACACCCGCGTCGATGTCTCCGACGCGCCGGACATGCCCCGTCGGCCACGGGGGTTCTTCTTCTTGGCCGAAGACACGGACATATCAAATCCAAAGGGGTCGGGTTTTGGCATGGCTCTTACCTTTTCGACTCGGGCTGCAAAGTTTAGCTTGTCAGGCGAGAGTTTGAAGAGGGAATGGATACAAAAAATGGTTAACCGTACTGAAGCGATCCGCAACGCCTTGCAAGACGCGTTCTCGCCCAGCCTTCTGGAAGTGATCGACGAGAGCGAAAGCCATCGTGGGCATGCCGGATTTCAAGAAGGCGGTGAAAGCCACTTCCGGGTGCGCATGCGGTCTGCGGCGTTCGAGGGGCAGTCGCGCATTGCGCGCCATCGCGCCGTGCATACGGCCCTGGGGGCTGATCTGATTGGCCAAATTCATGCACTCGCGCTGGAGTTGGACGCAGGTTAGGAACGCGGCGTGTCGTTTTCGGAGGCCTCAAGGGGCTCCCGAACATCCTCGGAGGTCTGCTCGGCGTCAGGGCTCTCTGTCGCCTCCTCTGCGGTCCCGTCGGGCTCCTCTGCCTCGGAGCGGTCTTCGAGAAGGGCAAGCGGTGTGTCTTCAGCGGCGTCCGCGTCGATATCGTCCAAAGCAACCGGGCGGCGAAAGACCAACACGTTTCTGTAGCTGGTGGTGCTTCCTGTCAGCCCCTGACGCTCTTCGCTGGGTAGGGTTTCAGCGCGCAGAAATTCCCAGCCGTCTTCCGCAACGGCGTTGAGCGACATCTCCAGCGCCAAGGCAAATCGTGCTTCAGGCGCTTTGACGCCGCGCGCTTTCTGACCGCGTGTCGGGGCGGGGATGACTTTGTATTCGTACTGGCTCATGGCGCGCTATTGATCATGCTCCACGCGCAGTTGCAATGTCTTCATGGCTCTTGAACGCGCCCAGATGCGCAAGCTGATGCCGATCATGCCGATGGAAATCCAACTCACCTGAATGAGCGCCGAGGCGAGATTGAATTCTGTGCTGAGCGAAATCAGTACCATCGCAGCAGCACCGACGTTCAGCGCGGAATACAAAATGCCGTTGCCACAGAGCCAGCCCAGTTGCAGCCCTGCAAAAGCGGCCATGTAGAGCAGGAAACCAACCACACCGATAAACCGCGCAAGCTCATGTAAATCATAGGTTTGAATGGCAATGCTCACGTGAAATACCTCAAGGCTCAAAGCAAAAATGATCATCAAAAAAACAGCGGTCTCGCCTGCGTAGAGCAAAGCTAGAAGCATGATCTGCAGCCGTCGATGGAGGTATTCCTGACCTTTGGTCAATCAGTGGTCGATTGTCGTGCGCCCGATCGAAAGCCCGTGGGTGGTCTTGTCCCAGAAAAACGGCTTGCGCAGCAGCTCCCACAGCGCCTTGTAGGTCGCCACGGCGGCGAGTGGAAAGTAAAACAGAAGTGTGGGCACCCAGGGTATCAGATGGCGATGCCTGTGGCTTGCGACAGCCGTCATGCCAACGACGAGGCCGATGACCTCGGTCAACACAAAGAGGGAGGCGAGGATCACGAACCCCACCGGGGGCAGCGCATCCACTACGGGATGGGGAAAGCCTGCCACGGCCAGCCAGAATGACCAGAGAAGCGGGGCCAGCGCGAATTGGCTGAGACTGGCCAGGAAAAAGACCTGAAAGCCAAAAAAAGCGCCCGGGCCCAGCTGTCGCCAGAGCTGCGCCGGCGCGCGCATATGCACGAGATAGGTGATCATATAGCCCTTCAACCAGCGGGAGCGTTGCCTGACCCATGGCCACAGATGGCAATTGGCTTCTTCCAAGGTGACGGTATCAACGAGCTCTGTCCGATATCCCGCGCGCGCCAAACGCATGCCGAGGTCTGCGTCTTCAGTCACGTTGAAGGCGTCCCAGCCTTGCAACTCATCGAGCACGGAGCGGCGAAAGAACACCGTCGTGCCGCCTAAGGGGATTGGCATTCCAATCCGGGCAAGACCGGGGAGCAAAATGCGAAACCAGGCCGCGTATTCGATGGTGAAACATCGCGCGAGCCAGTTCATTCTCGGATTATAAAAATCCAACACACCTTGCAGACAAGCCACCTCGGGCGGGGCGCGCTGAAACGCCGAAACGATCGTCTCGATTTGGTCGGGCGCGGGGGAATCCTCTGCGTCATAGACGCCGATAATCTCGCCACGCGCGAAGCGGCGGGCGTAATTCATGGCGCGTGGCTTCGTCGTGAGATCTCCGGGAGGCACCGTGATGACGCGCATCCAGGGCGGCAAGGTTGTGTTGCGCAGGGTCTCACGGGTTTGCGTGTCTTCGGCCTCCAGCACCAGCAAGGTCTCGAGGTTGGACTTTGGATAGGTCAGGCGGGATAACCTGTCCACGAGAACGCCCGCGATGTCCGTCTCCTTGTAGAGCGGCACCAGCAGCGAGACTGTCGGAAAGCTGTCCATGTCTTGGGGGGCAGACGTGTTTGTGCGCAATCCGCCAAAGACCCGCGCGATCAGCGCGACGAGTTTCATACCGGCAATCAGCAAGAGCGTCGCAATGGCCCAAGTCGCAGCAGCAATGAAGAACGCCTTGGGCGCAAGGAAGACGCCCAGACCAATCAAAGCCGCGCCGAGAGCGGCGAGCCCGGTCTGCCGGCGCGTTGCGAGAATATGCATATTGCGGCAGCTGTAGCTGTCTTCGAGTTCGGTCTCCGCCAAGACGGCCATCTGTGCGCCATGCACCTTGGCCACGACTTGTTCGATATCGTCCTGCGCGGCGAGCCCCATCAGAACGGGGCCAAAGCCCTCCGGCAATGCGCGCGTCACGACGCGAAAAGCATCGGGCGAGGCCGAGGCCAGAACGGTCGTGTCGCCAAGCTTCATCCATGGAACCACGCCATGCTTGAGGCAAAAAAGTGGGTCAAGCTGTGACGCAACGGTTAAATCAGCGGGCGTTTCCCGCGTGTTCAGCGCCATTGCGGCGAATCGCTCAGCCTGTGCGGCCCGTATCTCGTCGGCGGTTGCGAGCCCTTCGGACAGGCAAACCTGCGCCAGAGGCGATTGGACCTGATCAGCAATTGTCAGCGCGTGCAACAGCATCTCGTGGTCGAGAACGCCCCGGTCCACAAGAATTTGACCGAGCGGCTTGTGATAAGCCGGGGTCAATCGTGCTGTTTCGGGACCTCTGAGTTGGAGGCGTTGAGTGCTCATGTCTTCGCTCGCGTTATAGAACGAAGGCACTTTGTCAGCGCTTGGTTAACTGTGCGTAAACAGCTGGTTAACAGAAAGTTACCAAAGCGGATGCCGCGTTAAGAGGCATCCATGGATGCCGCGAACTGCTCGAACAGGTAGAAGCTGTCCTGGGGGCCCGGGCTGGCTTCCGGGTGTTGCTGCACGGAGAAAACGCAGCGATCCGAATCCAGCGCGATCCCGCAGTTGGATCCATCGAAAAGCGAGCGGTGCGTTTCGATGACGCCGCTGGGCAGCGTAGCGGCGTCGACGGCAAAGCCGTGGTTCATGGAGGTGATTTCCACCTTGCCGGAGCGCATGTCCTTTACGGGATGGTTGGCGCCGTGATGGCCGTGGTTCATCTTGATGGTCCGTGCGCCCAGAGCGAGCGCCAGCATCTGGTGGCCAAGGCAAATCCCGAAAATCGGCAAGTCCGTCTTGTCGAGCAAGTGCTGGATCATTGGAACCGCATAAGCGCCCGTCGCCGCAGGATCGCCGGGGCCGTTCGAGAGGAAAACGCCATCTGGATCATGCGCCAGCACCTCTTCCGCAGTCGCCGTGGCAGGCAGAACCGTCACGTCACATCCCGCGCTCGCCAGACAGCGCAGAATATTGCGCTTCGCACCGTAATCCACGGCCACAACCTTGTGCCTGGGCGCGGTCTGACGCGTATAGCCTTCCGGCCAGGCCCACCGCATCTCATCCCAACGGTAGCTTTGCGCGCAGGTCACTTTCTGTGCAAGATCAAGGCCTTCGAGGCCAGAAAACCCCCGTGCAGCGGCCACCAGTGCCTCCACATCGAACTTGCCCTCCGGATCATGGGCCAGCGCCACATGGGGCGCGCCCAACTGCCGGATCGCGCGGGTCAACCGCCGCGTGTCGATGCCCCCGATCGCGATGCGGCCCCGCGCGCTGAGCCACTCGGTCAGCTCCTGCGTCGCGCGCCAATTGGACGCCTGCGTCGGGAGCCATTTCACCACCATACCTTCCGCAACCGGATCCGCCGTTTCATCATCGTCGGGGTTCACGCCGGTATTGCCAATATGGGGGAAGGTGAATGTCACGATCTGCCCGGCGTAAGACGGGTCCGTCATGATCTCCTGATACCCCGTCATCGCCGTGTTGAAGCACAGCTCAGCCGTGGTCTGACCGGTCGCGCCGAAGCCGTGACCATAGAAAACGGACCCATCGGTGAGCACAAGGCAGGCGGTGGGATGATCGGTCATGAGCGCGACTCGTCTGTTTGGAAATGGGCAAATTTGCGCGAACCTACGGGGGGCACGCGCACGCGTCAAGACTTGGGGAAATTTTGGATATTGTTTAATTTCAAAGGCTTAACTTTGGCCATCAGATGTTGCCCCGCCGTGTCGCAATGCATAAGTTAGCGCTTCATGAGCAATTCCATGGGGATGGGACCGCAATGGATCTGAAAAGCAAGATCACCACTGGCCTCAAACAGGCCATGAAAGACAAGGCGGCAGATCGTTTGGCAACGCTGCGCCTGATTTCCGCCGCCATCAAGGATCGCGAAATTGCGATGCGGGGTGAAGGCAAGGAAGAGGGCGTGAGCGAAGCGGATGTGACCGCGATCCTCGCCAAGATGGTCAAGCAGCGTCAGGAAAGCGCGCGCACCTATGAAGAGGGGGGGCGGCTTGATCTGGCGGAGCGGGAATTGAACGAGATTACCGTGATCGAAGAATTCCTGCCGCGCCAGTTGGATGACGGCGAGGTGGAAGCCGCGATTGTGGCCGCCATGGAAGAGGTCGGCGCTTCGTCGATCCGCGATATGGGTAAGGTCATGGGGGCGCTGAAATCGGGCTACGCGGGCCAGATGGATTTCGGCGCTGTTGGCCCGATGGTCAAGGATCGGCTGGCCGCGAGCGGCTAGACGACAACTGGGGCAATGGATTGGCCTTGGAGGGGGTATTTGTGCGAAATACCCTCCAAATCGCACAAAAGCCCTCTTGGTCTGCGGTTAAAGCGAGCGGTGCTTTCAAGCGGCGTTAGGCCTTTGTGTCCGCAGCTTTCTTAGCGAAATCTTGCGGCGTCGTGCGGACCACCCCGCATTAACCTTCGCAAAGAAAGCCTCGCCAAATTCTTTACAGGCCGTAGAACTTTCTTACCGAAGCCTCAACGGCAGGGTCGGTGAGCGCGAAGCGTTCTGCAAAGCGTGTCTTGAAGGTGACCCGGCCGCGCCGCGCGCCGAAGTTCTCGCCATGGTTCAACATGTAGAGCGCCAGCGGCACGGCGATGGCGTGCAAGGGCTGGCCCGCAAGCCGCGCCAGATAGGGCACCATGCGATGCTCGTGCTGGCTGAGCTCCGACAGAAACGCCCATTGCGCCGCGCGTGAGGCCTGGCCCGGATCGAAGGGCAGGGCGGCGCAGGAACCGCAGAGCTTCCAGAAGGCCTTGGCTCCCGGCGCAAACATTGTCTGTGGACGGGCCAGAGCGATCCGGTCGTGCCCCGCGTCATAGACATAGCCGCGCTCCAGGAGCGCACCTCCCGGATGCTCCAGCAGCCTGTGCACAAGGGTCGGGTCTGCCCGGTCATCGGCATCAAAGGTCATGACGAGGCCGGGCGCATCGGCGTTGTGGGCCAAATGCCCGTAAAGCGCGGCGAGCTTGCGCCATTTGTCATTGCCCGGTGTGGGATCCTCAAAGGGCAGAAACGTGATCTTGTCAGAGAGGGGCAGCGGCGGCTGTGTCTGGCAGCAAATGATCGCGCGCCAGTTGGGATCGGTTTGCAGCAAGAGGCTGTTCAGAGTGCGCTCCAGAAGCGCTGTGACGGCGCTCCAATTGCCGACACTTTCGGGACCCACGAGCGGGATCAGGAAGGTGACCGTCTTGGGTGGAAGCCAGCTCTCCCCGGCCCGCGCACGTCGCAGCTTGAGGGCGGCACTCTCGGATGGGGCAAGGCCCGGGCTGCCCGGGCTGATCCCCCTGAACGCGGCGCGCAGCAGATGGGCGGCGCGTCTCGCTTTCGGGGTAGCAGGGGCCTGCGCCATGGGTGCCTCGCGGGAAACGGGTCAGGGATGTTTGAACGTGGCCAAACGGCTGCGCAGATCGCCGTAGAGCGCCTGCCGTTCCTCTTCGCTCAAAAACGCGCCCAGCTCAACCTCACGGCCATTGCCTTTCAGGGTCAGGTAGTGCGGCACCGGGCCGCCCGAGGGGTGCAGATGGGCCTCGGCCCAGTAGGCGTTGCACTCCCAGCTTTGATCCGGTTTGCGCGGGTTGTGCCGTATCAGGCGGATATCCTCGCGGGTCATATCGAGGACTTCGAGGATCTGGTGATCGCGCCAATTGCGTTGCAGCGCCCACCAGATCCCGCCAACCGCGGCCAGCATGAAGGGCAGGATGCCCCAGAGTACGACGGATCCCAGAAGCGGGAACATCGGGATCATGATCAGGCAGATGGTCGCGCCGATGAAGGCCGCAAAACCCTTTGGCGGCAGGGATTGGTGTGGCCAGAGCTGAAGCTCGCACCGGGTTGGCGTGTCGTCGGTCCAATTGTAGGGCATAGCAATGTTCTAGCGCCGGTCGTTCAAATGAAAAGGCCCCGGGGAATGCCCGGGGCCTTTGTGTGCATTGGTGGTCTGCGAGCCCCAGTAAGACCTTCGCGGAAACCTTGGATCACGAAAGCACGCCGCAAGGGTTATATGGTGCTTTCGTGATGCGCATTATGCAGGGTTCCGTCGAAGTCCTCTAGTGCGCGCGGCCCTTGTCCCAGTCTTCCTGCTTGGGCAGGATCTCGAACGTATGTTCCGGCGGGGGTGAGGGCAGGGTCCATTCCAGCGTATCCGCGTATTCGTTCCACGGGTTGTTCTCTGTCACCCGGGCGCCGCGCAGCAGCGAATAGGCGATGAGGCCGAAGAAGAAAACAAACGACGCGAAGGACAGGAATGCACCGATCGACGACCACCAGTTCCAGTAGGCATAGGCCTCCGGGTAGTCGATGTAGCGGCGTGGCATGCCCTGACGCCCGAGGAAGTGCTGCGGGAAGAAGGTCAGGTTGGAGCCGATGAACATCGCCCAGAAGTGAATCTTGCCACCCAGTTCGGGGATCATGCGCCCGGTCATCTTGGGGAAGTAGAAGTAGATCCCCGCGAAGATCGCGAACACGGCACCGAGGCTCATCACGTAGTGGAAATGCGCCACCACGTAGTAGGTGTCATGATAGGCCCGGTCCACGCCCGCCTGGGAGAGGACCACACCGGTCACACCGCCCACGGTGAAGAGGAACAGGAAGCCAAAGGCCCAGAGCATCGGCGTCTTGAACTCGATGGAGCCGCCCCACATCGTGGCGATCCAGGAAAAGACCTTCACGCCGGTGGGCACCGCGATGACCATGGTGGCCAGCATGAAGTAGCTCTGCTGCGTCAACGACATGCCCACTGTGTACATGTGGTGCGCCCAGACGACGAAGCCCAGAACACCGATTGCGATGATCGCCCAGACCATCGGCAGGTAGCCGAAGACCGGTTTGCGCGAGAAGGTCGCAATGACGTGGGAAATGATGCCGAAGCCCGGCAGGATGATGATGTAGACTTCCGGATGGCCGAAGAACCACAGGATGTGCTGATAGAGGATCGGGTCCCCGCCGCCGGCGGGATCAAAGAAGGTTGTCCCGAAGTTGCGGTCCGTCAGCAGCATCGTGATGGCGCCCGCGAGCACCGGCAGGGCCAGCAGGATCAGCCAGGATGTCACGAAGATCGCCCAGGAGAAGAGCGGCACTTTGAAGAGCGTCATGCCCGGCGCGCGCATGTTCAGGAAGGTCGTGATCATGTTGATCGCGCCCAGGATCGATGAGGCACCCGAGACATGGACCGCGAAGATCGCGAGATCCATCGACATGCCGCCTTCATTGGTCGACAGAGGCGGATAGAGCACCCAACCCACACCAGAGCCAAGCTGGTCATTGCCGCCCGGTGCGAGGACCGAACAGATGGCCAGCGTTGTCCCCGTGCAGTAGAGCCAGAACGACAGGTTGTTCATGCGGGGGAACGCCATGTCGGGCGCGCCGATCTGCAAGGGCATGAAGTAGTTGCCGAAGCCACCAAACAGGGCGGGAATCACCACAAAGAACATCATCAGGATGCCGTGGCCCGTGATCAACACGTTCCAAAGGTGGCCATTGGGCGTACATTCGCCCGCAGCAGCAGCGAAGAGGCGCGCCCCTTCCATACACATGTATTGAACGCCGGGCTGCATCAGCTCCAGACGCATATAGACAGTGAAAGCAACGGCAATGAAGCCCACAAACGCGGAAACGATCAGGTAGAGAATCCCGATGTCCTTGTGGTTCGTGGACATGAACCAACGGGTAAAGAACCCCCGCTGATCTTCATGCTCGTGGCCGTGAATGGCGGCGTCAGCCATGTCATGCCTCCTCAGTTGGCTACAGAGCGCTCCACCATAGGAGTCACTCAATTGGGCAGAGTTTTAAATCGTTACCCAGCCTGCTTCAACGCGCGAATTTGATCTGGATCAAGAAAAAGTGTCGCGCCTTCTTGCAGTTGCAGACGCTCTACAGGACGGTGCCTTTACAGATCCCTAACGCCTCTCTCAGCGCGCATCGGGCGGCGGAAAAATCGCTTCAAATTGCTGCTTTAGCGCCACATCGAGATCTGCCATCGTCACGGGCAGGCCGAGATCCACCAGACTTGTCACGCCATGCTCGGAAATCCCGCAAGGCACGATTCCCGAGAAGTGCTCGAGATCCGGCTCGACATTGATCGACAGGCCGTGGGTGCTGATCCATTTGTGCATCTTGATGCCGATGGCAGCGATCTTGTCTTCCGCGCATGTTCCGTCGGGATTGGCCGCTTTTTCAGGACGTTGCACCCAGACACCAACGCGGCCGGGGCGGATTTCGCCGGTGATGTTGAACGTCGCCAGGGTCGTGATCACCCAGGCCTCCAGCTGCTCGACAAAGCGGCGCAGATCGCGACCGCGCCGGCCAACATCCAGCATGACATAGACCACACGCTGGCCCGGGCCGTGATAGGTGTATTGGCCGCCGCGCCGGGTTTGATAGACCGGAAAACGATCGGGATCGGTCAAATCCGCAGGATCGGCGGAGGATCCGGCGGTGTAGAGCGGGGGATGTTCGAGCAGCCAGATGCATTCCTCCGCCGTGCCTGCCGCGATGGCGGCGGCGCGCTCCTGCATGAAGGTGAGGGCGGTCTCATACGCGGTAAACCCCTCTGACGTCTTCCATTCCACCATGGCCTACCGGGGCAGGAGCCCCGCCTCCTTGAGTTTGGGCAGGTTGGCCCGACTAACCGGCACCTCCGGCCCCTGTGACATGGTCAGGATCGCGCGATCACCCTCGCGACGGGCGGAAACGACCTGATTCCAGGCGGCCCAATGCGAGCGATGGACCTGCGCGCCGCGCGTGTCGCCAACCTCCCGTATTGCATCGGACAGCCGCAACAACACCAGCTCTTCGCCCTCTACCGTGCGGATGCGGACATAGTGATCCTCGACACTCAGAGCCACGAGCGCGCCGCGCTTTTCCAGCGGCAGACGGTCCAGCAGAGGCGGCGGCACGGGCGCCACCGGGGCGGCGACGGTCTCGGCGGAGGGCTGTGAGGTCAACACCAGCGCGGTGTTCACGATGAGCGCAATCGCGCCAACGGTACCCACAAACGTGACCCAGTCCCAACCCTGCGGCACCCAGCCGAAGGTCACGTAATTGAAGAGAACCACCAGCGCGAGAATGCAGGCCGCACATACAAGGCCCGAGGCCACGATCCGGACGGCAGCCGCTTTGTGCGCACAGATATGTTCGATCATGATGTTCACGAAAGCCCCCGCCGCATAGCACAGGAGCGTCAGACCGGTCCAATACACGGCACGTTCCGCCAGCCCGAGGCGCACATTCGTCTCGAAAGGGGCCACGATGACGAGAATGGCGCTGACAGCTGCAAGGGATGCAAGTGTCTGACGAGACGCCATTATTCTCCGCCATTCACGAAGCGCGAGTGACATTTGGCCGTTGCTCACGAAGGATCTCCGCTGGTTCACGCATGTCAGATGGCATGGGCCGGTGGGGTTTGTCTAGGTGAGGACATCGCACTGAATTGACGCATAAATGGAGCCATGAGATGTCGTTTGAACCTTTCCTGACCGAACCTTTGCATATTCAGATCCACGCCGTGGCGGCTTGTCTGTCGATTTTATTGGGGCCTGTCGCGCTCTACGCCCGCAAAGGCAGTCCCGTGCACAAAAGCGCGGGCTACCTTTGGGTCACCTCGATGAGTGTGACGGGGATTTCGGCGTTTTTCATCTCGGGCTTTGCGGTGATCGGGCCCTTCTCCCCGCTGCACCTGCTGGCGATTTCGCTGCTCTGGGGCATCGTTGAGGCGATGCGCCATGTTTTCGCGGGCCGCGTGGCCTTGCATGCGCGGATCATGAACAATCTCTACTGGTTTGGCGTGGTTCTGGCCTCTGCGTTCAATTTCCTGCCCGGGCGGATGGTCAATCGCATGGTGTTCGACGATCTGCGCGAAGCTGGATTTGTGGTCCTCGCGCTCATCCTCTTCGGGGTGGTTTTACGGGAGATCGTGAGCCGCCGTGGCCCGGCGGACCGGAGGCGGACGGGCGCGCGGGCATGAAAAACCCGGCGGCCACTTTTTTCCCTTGAGCCTGCGACGGGCTTGGTCTAGAGACCGCGCTACCAAGCCTCGAAGCGGTCGTGGCGGAATTGGTAGACGCGCAGCGTTGAGGTCGCTGTGGGGTAACTCCCGTGGAGGTTCGAGTCCTCTCGACCGCACCATCGAAAAGGCCCGCTCCATTCGAGCGGGCCTTTTTGTTTTGAAAACAGCTTATTGCGCAGATCTCTTCATGCGTTGCCTGAGCGTCGCATGGCGCGGGCGCAGCGCCAGAGCCCCCATAGGAAAAGCCCCAGCGAGATGGGTCCAGCCGTGATGATGACAAAAGCGTTCATCTCGAGCCCGATCTGCGCCTCGACCATCGTCACATAGGTGCCAATGGCGCAGAGCGGGATCAAAAGCGTGAAAACGTAACGCCAGAGCGGGATGGGCCGCTCCGCCAGCGCGGCGACCTTGCTGCCGGCAAAGGGCAGATCTGCACGGGCGTTGCGTTTCAGGGCCCAAAGACAGATCAGGACCATGACCGGCAGAACCGGGAAGAAAAACCACAGACCGGAGGCCAGCCCCGTCAGCGCCGCAAAGAGCGCGGCCAGGATCCACAAGCCGTAGTGCTCGCCCTTGGTCAGCCCTTCGCTGGGGGACCAGACGCGCTCAAAGACGAGATGCCCGGCCAGAAACAGGCCATAGCCGATCAGGAACTGATCAATGAAGGGTTGCACCGGCGCCCATTCGAACCGGACCTCGCCTGTCGCATCGTTTTCAAGGGCGTGCCACATGTAGCTGTTCCACAGGCCGAGGAAGGCGCCGAACGCGGCGTTGAACAGGATGACGCGGAGGATACCGCCATGGGTCATCACTTGTTTGAAGACGATCCAGCCGATGCCCACGGTGATGAGCGCGTGCCAGGCGAGGCTTGTCCAGACGATTGTGAAAGGCGGGCCGGAATACATGACAGGGACGGGCACGCCTTCGATCAGGTAGCCCAGCATGGCCGCGGCCACGAAGAGCGCCGCGCCGTCGCGGACTTTGAACCGCTCCACCACCACCAGAAAGAGATATCCCAGCAGACCGTAGGCCAGCAGGATGCCGACATGGCTCACTTCTTCGTCGACCTGATAGAACCAGAACTCGGAGATCGAGACGAGGATCGCACCGAAAGAGGCGATCAAAAGCGGGCGTTTGGCAATCGAGAGGATCATGGGGCCAAGGCTAGCAGCGTGCGCTCCGGGCGGCAATCTCCGGTGCGTGCATGGGCGGGATCAGGGCAGGATCTGTAGCCAGATCCAGACGCTGAAGAGCGAAGCGGCTGTCGCGGCCAGTACAGTCGTGGCGGCCACGCGTTTGGCCACGCCGTAGAGATTGGCGAAGATATAGGCATTGACCCCCGGGGCCACGGCGCTTGTGAGGATTGCGGAGCGAAATGCGTCTGGTCCCAGTCCCAGCGTGGTGCCCAATGTCCAGGTGATGGCCGGGTGTAGCCCCAGCGACAACAGGCAAATGAAGCCCACAACGCGCAGATCGCCCTCCGGCCGGTAGCGCACGAGGACGCCGCCCAGCCCAAAGAGCGCCGCCGGCAGGCCCGCGCGCGAGATCAGATCGATGGCGTCCCACAATGGCACGGGCAGGCGGATGCCTGCCAGATTGACCGCGAAGCCCAGCACAATGCCGATGACAAGCGCGTTGTGAAACATCGCATCTGCCAGCCGCATCACGAGGTTCGGGCTGCCTTCCGCTTTGGGTTTCACCATCTCCATCGTCAAGATGCCGAGCGCATAGCAAAACGGCGCATGGATCGCGATAATGGCGAAATTGCCCGCCAAGGCATCGGGCCCGAAGGCGCGCTCGGTTATGGGCAGGCCCAGGAGCAGCGAATTGGAGAACAGGCAGCAAAAGCCGATGGCGACGCTGTCTGTCCAGGGTCTGGCAAAGAGGAGCCGCGCGCCGAGGATGCCCAGGACGAAACAGGTGGCGGCGCCGGTGTAGTAGCTCACAAGCAGGGCCGGATCGAAGTTCTCGCCCAGATCCAGCGTCGCGATGGCGCTGAAGAGCAGGCAGGGGATGGCAAAATTCTGCGTGAAGCTCATCAGACCGTCCACGGCGGTCTCCGAAATCACGCCGCGCCATGCCGCGACATAGCCCGCGCCCAGCACCAGAAAGACCGGCAAGATGACGTTGATCAAATCCTGCATGGGCGCCCCGCGCGCCTTTGGGCGCGTGTCGGATATGCGTATTTGGAGCCAGAAGAAGCCATCAGTCCGGAAGTGTCAGCACCAGCCCGTCATAGGCCGGCGTGATATGCGCGGGGGTTTCGGCTTTGAGTGTCTCGTAATCGAGATCGATATGCATATTCGTGAGCACGGCCTGTTTGGGGGCCACGCGTTCGATCCATTCGAGCGTTTGGGCGAGGTGGGAATGGGTCGGATGTGGATCGCGCCGCAGGGCATCGACGATCCAGACATCCAGATCACGCAGCTGGGGCCAGACATCATCGGGGATGGCGGCCACATCGGGCAGGTAGGCCAGGCCATTGATGCGAAATCCAAGAGCGTCGATTGAGCCGTGATTGACCTCAAAGGGCTGGAAGGTGATGGCGCCCCCGGGCCCGTCAATCGTCACATCGCCGCTGATCGTGTGCAGATCGAGGATCGGCGGATAGGGCGAGCCCTTGGGCTGGACGAAGGCATAGCCGAAGCGCGCCAGCAGGTTGTCTTGCGTGGGCCCATCGGCCCAGACGGGCAGGCGCGCGCGCATGTTGAAGACGATCATGCGCAGATCGTCCAGCCCGTGCACATGATCGGCGTGGGAATGGGTGTAAAGGACGCCATCGAGCCGCCCGGTGCCGGTATCCAGCAGCTGTTGGCGCAGATCAGGCGAGGTGTCGATCAGGACAGAGGTGGTGCCTTCCGGGCCGTCACGCTCCACCAGCAAGGAGCAGCGCCGCCGCCGGTTCTTGGGATTGTCCGGATCGCACGCGCCCCAATGGCCGCCGAGGCGCGGCACGCCGCCCGAGGAGCCGCATCCCAATATGGTGAACCTGTAGCTCATGCAGGCGCCATCACAGCTTTGGGAAAAAGGCGCTCGAAATTGGCCTCAATCTGCGCGGCAAAATCGGGATAATCCATGCCGAAGGTCTCCGCCGCGCGCCGCGCGGTATGGGCGGCGAAGGCAGGTTCATTGCGTTTTCCGCGATGGGGCGGCGGCGCGAGATAGGGCGCGTCTGTCTCCACCAGAATGCGATCGCGCGGCGCTGCGGCGAAGATATCGCGCAGCTCCTGGCTCTTGGGAAAGGCGGTGATGCCGGACATGGAGAGATAAAAGCCCAGATCCAGCGCCGTCTTGGCGAGCTCTGCTGAGGACGAAAAGCAATGCATCACGCAGGTATAAGGCGCGGTGCGGAATGTCTCGCTCAGGATGCGCGCCATATCCTCGTCGGCAGCGCGGGCGTGGATGATGAGCGGCAGGCCTGTGTGTTGGCTGGCCTCGATATGCAGGCGCAACGAGCGCTGCTGCACCTCTTTGCTCTCAGCGGTGTAATGATAATCCAGACCCGTCTCTCCCAGACCCACGCATTTGGGATGGGCATCAAGGGCCACCAGCGCCTCAAGCGTGACCATGGGCTCTTCTGCGGCGCTCATTGGATGGGTGCCTGCGGCATAGAACACTGGCGCATGGGCCTCAGCCAGCGCGCGCACCTTGGGCTCATTGCGCATGCGCGTGCAGATGGTGACCATCCGGTGCACGCCTGCGGCGGCGGCGCGTGTGATCAGGGCGTCGTGTTCGCCGTCAAAATCCGGGAAGTCCAGATGCGTATGGCTGTCGGTGATCTTGGGTGCGTCGTCTGTCTGGGTCATGGGCCTGCCTGTCGCCTCTCCGGTCAGGCGGCACAGCGAGAGGCCACGTCGGAGAGTTTGAACAGCGTATCAAGGATGAGCGCGCCGGGGTCAAGATTGACTGCACGCCCGTGCCGCGCCCGCGCCGTGACCTCCTGGGCCCGCGCGGCCCATTGGCGCGCGGCGGCAGGCGAGGGGGCGAGGCGGGCAAAGACCTGCGCCTCGCCGGGCGCGGCCTCCACATCCAGCGCGCCGGTGGCACCGGCACGGGCCAGACGTGCCAGCGCGACATCGAGCAGATCGAAGATCAGGGTGACCTGAGCCTCATTGCCGCGCGCCGCAGCCGCCTCAGCCAGTTTTCCCGCCCGCGCGCGATCGAGCCGGGGCAGCGTACCCAGAAGCGAGACAATCGCGCCATAAAGGCGCAGCCCGTCACCTTCCAGAAGCTGAAAGGCGCGGCCCACGGATCCCCCGGACAGCGCGGCCAGCGCGGTGTCTTCCGATGTGATCTCATGGCCCGCTTGCGCCAGTGCCGCAGCCATGTCTTCCGGGCCAAGGGGCGCGCAGCGCAGCATGCGACAGCGCGAGCGAATGGTGGGCAAAAGCGCCGTGGGCTGGTGGGTGACCAGCAGGAAGGTCGTGCGCTCGGGTGGCTCTTCCAGCAATTTCAGAAAGGCGTTGGCGGCAGCGGTATTGAGATCGTCGGCGGCATCGACAATGCAGACGCGCCATCCGCCATCGGCGGCCGCCAGCGTGAAGCGCGACTTGAGTTTGCGCACTTCATCAACGGTGATATCCGCCTTGAACCGCTTGAGTTTTTCATCCCACGGCCGGGTGAGTTGGCTCAGGCCCGGCTCGGAGCCCGCAGCCATGCGGCGGGCCACGGGATGATCATCCGGCAAATCCAGCGTTTCGCGTGGGGGTGGCGCGCCAAAGAGCCCGGCCTCCTGACCGGGCGGCTCGGCGATCAAGGCTGCCGCCATGCGCCAGGCCAGTGTCGCCTTGCCCACGCCGCGCGGGCCGGAGATCATCCAGCCATGGTGCAGGCGATCTGCGTTGAGCACATCGAGAAAGGCCTGTTCGGCTTGCGCCTGACCAAAGAGGCGGGTCGCGTCGCGCGGATGCGGCGCGTCGCCCAGACGGTCTGATTCAGGCAGGCGGTCTTCACTCATGGGGCAGGGGTAGCACAGTGCGAATGTCGTGGGCTACGGCCTCGGGGGTCTGCGCGCCATTGATCACGCGGAACCGCTCGGGATGGGCGCGGGCCAGCTCCAGAAAGCCCGCGCGCATTTTCTCTTGCAGCGCAAGGCCGAAATCCTCGAAACGCTCTTCCACGGTGGCGCGGGACTTGGCGCGTTTGAGGCCTTCTTCGGGGTCCATATCCACGAGGATCGTCACATCCGGCTCGCGCCCGATCATGAGGGCGTGCAGCGTATCGACCTTGTCGCGCAGATCGCCGCGCGAGAGGCCCTGGTACATGCGGGTGCTGTCCGCAAAGCGGTCGCAGATGACAATGGCGCCCCGGGCCAGAGCGGGATCGATGACCCGTTCAAGATGGTCGCGCCGGGCCGCCGTGAAGAGCAGAAGCTCGGTTTCGGCAGACCAGCGATCCGGATCGCCCTGCAAGACCAGCGCGCGGATTTCCTCGGCGCCGTCTGAGCCGCCGGGCTCCCGGGTCAGCACGACATCGTGGCCCTCAGAGCGCAGCGCCTCGGCCAGCACGCGCGCTTGTGTGGATTTTCCTGACCCGTCGATCCCCTCAAAGGAGATAAAGAGGCCCGTCAAGAGGCGTCCTCTTGCGGGGTTTGATTGAGGGGGGCTTCGTTGATCTGCTTGAGCAGCAATTGCGCGGCTGTGGTGATGCGGGACATGAAACCGCCAAGCGCGATATCGCGATCCGCGACGAGTTCGATGCGTTGTTCGGGCAATTCGTCCAGCGTGATGATCATCTCACCCAGCCGTTGGCCGCGCTTGATCGGGGCGGCAACGGGGCTGTCATAGACCACCTCAGCATTCACTTTTCCGCCCGCAAGAACCGGGATCAGCAGCGAGAGATCTTCCTTGGCCGCAAGCCCCACCTTCATTTCCGCGCCCATCCAGACGTCAGCCTCAGCCACAACTTCGCCCTGCCGCAGCAGATCGCTTTGCGCAAATTGCCGGAAGGCCCAGTTGACGATGGCTTCGGCTTCCTCCGCGCGGGCTTGCTGGGTTTGCAGCCCGGAGATGACAAAGACCACACGGCGATCGCCCTGCACGGCAGAGCCGGTCAGCCCGAAGCCCGCTTCTTGCGTATGCCCTGTCTTGAGCCCGTCCGCGCCGATGCCCAGACCCAACAGGGGGTTGCGATTGCGCTTGTTTTGCGGCGCACGGCCATCGAAGAGAAATTCGCGCTCGGCAAACATCGGGTAGAATTCAGTGAAATCCGTTATGATCGCGCGCGCCAGCAGCGCCAGATCGCGCATCGACATCCGATGCCCGGCAACAGGCCAGCCGCTGGAATTCACGAATGTGGAGTGGGACATGCCCATTTGCGCGGCGCGACGGGTCATGAGCCGGGCAAAGCCCGCCTCCGTCCCGTCCGGGCTCAGCGCTTCGGCCAGCACGACGCAGGCATCATTGCCCGACAAAACGATGATGCCGCGCACCAGATCTTCAACCGTCACACGGTCCGTCGTGTCGAGAAACATCGTCGATCCGCCAAAGGACATCGCATGGCTGGAGACCGGCAGTTTTTCGTCCATCCGCAGCCGGCCGTCGCGCAGGGCTTCAAAGACCATGTAGAGCGTCATGAGTTTGGACATGGAGGCCGGCGGCAGGGGGACGTCTGCGTTTTTGTTGAGCAGAACGGTCCCGGTTGTCATGTCCATCACGAAGGCGGATGTGGCCCGCGTGTCAAAGGCTTGGGCTGTGGGCGCGGAGGCCAGCGCCAGGACGAGGGCTGCGATGAGGGGGCGGAACATGGGCCGTATTCCTCCGAGGAGCGGTTCAGTTTGTCACGGCATAGGCATCCGTGAAGCCTTGTGCCTTGATGGTTTTGAGCAGATCCGCGCGCTCGGACCGCGATGTGGCCGGGCCTACGATGACGCGCCAGAAGGTCTTGCCGGAGCTTTCGCCTTTGATGACTGTGGGCACGAGGCCCGCGTTGCGCATCGTGGCGGCGGTGTTTTTGGCGTTTTGCTCGATGGAGAAGATGCCGATCTGCAGGAAGGGCTTTTCCAAAGATGAGGCCGGGCGGGGGGCCGGGGCCGGACGGGGCGCGGGCTGGGGGGCTGCGGCGCTGGCGGCAGGGGCTGACGCGGTCGAACCCGGGGTGGGGGGCAGTTCCGTGGCGGCAATGGCAGCGGCCGCTGTCGCGTTCACATCCTCTGACGCGGGCGCGTCGTCCAGCGTTGTCTCGGCCACATCGGCGGGCGCATCGAGATTGCCGGGCTGCGGCGCGGGGTCAGGCTCGGTGGCCTCCGGCGTTGTCTCGCGGCGCAGGGCCGTCACATTGAGATTGGTCGGCTGACCGGCAACAAGCTTGAGCGCTGCGGCGGCATCCGAGGAGACTTGCAAGCGTGGCCCCGACAGGTTTCTGTCGCGGCGAAACAGGGCGCCAATGACAAAATTGCCATTGCTCGGATTGCGAATGATGACGCGTTCGGGATCTGTCACATCAGGATGCGCCACCCAGACACCGCCCAGAGAGGGGCGTCCGTCCCACAGGCCCGCTTCGGTGACCTGAAACACCTCTGGCGCTTCGACATCGCGTTCGACCAGTTTGGTCGCGCGCGGGCCCGCATCAGATGCGGGGCTTGTGGCGCTGTCCTTGGGTTGCAGGAAAGCGGGCATTTCCATCCCGTTTTCGCAGCCCGCAAGGGCGAGGCTGGCGATGCAAGCCAGGCTGACAGGTTTCAGATAGGACGTCTTGGTTTTCGAAAGCACGCTCATGGTCTGCCTCTTGCCTCTTCCCTTCACCCCACGCGGCGTGGGCTTTGCCGGTTTTCCGGTCTGCTGCTGCTCGTTAACAGTGTAGCGATGCAGGGCGTGCAAGAAAAGGGCTGCAATAATGTGTAAGCGGATTTCGACGTCACATCCCGTTGTGGCCGTTTTCTGTCCCGCGAGGCGCTGGTTTTTACGCGGCTTTAACCATGGATGCTTTTAGAATCGCCAGACGCGCGATATGGCGTGTCGCACGCGAGCGCGTTGCGCCTTGCGGAGGAGTGGCAGAGTGGTCGAATGCGGCGGTCTTGAAAACCGTTGATCGTTAACGCGGTCCGGGGGTTCGAATCCCTCCTCCTCCGCCACAGCGCCCGGCATATCCAGTTGTAGACAAAGCCAGTGGGACGCATTGGAGCGCAAGGCTTTTGATGGGGCGAAAACGCGTCTGAGGCAGCGCATAAAAGCACCGCCCGCGTTGGCTGGCGTTGACCTCGGTGATCCACGCAGCGGCTTCGCGGACATTTGAGTGTCTCATCGTAGGTCCTCCATCGTCATGGTCTCTGCAGTGCCGAAGAGAGGCCGCCTAATACGCTTTTCATTCCTCCGCTCTGTGATCCGGGTTTCGCTTCACCCAAGTTGAAAGAGAAAAGCTAATCAATAACTTATCCCTGACGCTTTCGTATTGAGCGTCCACCCGGAGGCCTCCCGCGACGCTCCAGGTTGCCTGCGCTCAGACAGCTTTAGCCCAGCCCTGCACAGCTTGCGCAAGACTGTGACTACGGCGGCGGAGAAAGTTTCAGTGCTTGCACACAGGGATATATCGCAGATCACAACTTGCATCCAACAGGCCAACCGAGCGCGCCACGCTGACAGCGATTTGCCAAGTTGAACACAGGTTGAACACAGACAAGCTGTGCCACCAATCCGACGCGTCGGACGGCACGCTGGGGAAATCCCTGGAATTACGCTGACTTGGAAGGAGAAGTGGCAGCCCGTAGGGGAATCGAACCCCTCTTTCCAGGTTGAAAACCTGGCGTCCTAACCGATAGACGAACGGGCCACTCTTGGTGACGCGTTGTCTAGAAAATGGCGCGCCGCTGCGCAAGGGCAAAAACCTATGCGGGGTAAACTTTTTTCAAACGAAACGGCATGACCGCAAATGCTCACGGCGTGGGGCAGGGAGAGCCGGGGCGCTTGGTATCACACAGGAGCTGCCCGCGCAGCCAAAGCGTGTGTTCCAGCACTTGCTCCCGCGTGAACGGACCCCGCCAGGCATATTGCACCGTGTAGCTGGCCTGCGCCCCGACAAGGACCTTGATCGCGGCGGTTTCCGGTATGCCCTCACCGAGAGGCGAGTTTGGGCATTGCGTGAAAAAGACGGCAACGCCGTAGTTGTTCTGCAAGCCGGACGCGACCATCTGAACGCCCGCGCCGGGGCAATTTGCGGCAACCGTGTTTGCGATTTGCTCGGCCACGAGCTCGGCTGGCAATCCGGCTTTGCCGGGCGCTGTCGTCCGGGTGACAAGGCGGGTCCAATCCGCGTCCAGCGCCCCCGATGGGGTGTATTCCGAAATCGAGAGTTCCGGCGTGCTGCTCTCGAATGCGAGCGAGAAACCCTCGGGCGGCGTGAACACCAATTGCTCTTCCGCCATCAGCAAGCTTGCGCAAAGGCTCAGCGCGACGGCCGGGATCACATGTGTAGGCTTAGGCATGTGCGGCGTCCTCAAGTCTGAGTTGCACGGTCGAGCGCCCCTGCCAATGGTTGACGTCGAGCCGTCCGGCCAGATGAAAACGCGCGCCGCCATGGGCCTCAAGGGCCGGCCCCAGGGGGCCTTCAAACGCGCCAAAGAGAATGGCGTCCATGGCAGGTGACATGCCGTCGCTGACCGACAGTTTCAGATGGCTCTCGCCAACGCGCCGCGTGTGCCGGATCTGCATGTCTGGCATGGCAAAGCGCGGGGCAGGGGCGGAGGCTCCGAAAGGGCCCGCGCTTTCCAATTGCGCGCAAAGCTCCAGCGTGGCGGCCGCAGGCATCAATGTTCCATCGAGGCGCAGATCGGCAGGGCCCGCCTGGCCCGCCCCCTGTTTCGCCAAAAGCTCCGCGAGGCGTGCCATGGCGGGCTCGAGCTGCGCGCGCGTCAGGCTGAGGCCCGCGGCCATGCGGTGGCCGCCACCTTTGACCAACAACCCCTCCGCCGCAAGGCGCTGGATCGATGCGCCCAGATCAATGCCCGTCACGGATCTGCCGGAGCCTTTGCCATCATCGCCGTCAAAGCCAATGACAATGGCAGGCCGGTTGGTCCGTTCCTTCAGTCGCGACGCCACAATGCCCACAACGCCCGGATGCCAGCCATCATCTGCAGCCCAGACGAGGGGCGCTTCCAGCCCGCGCGCTTCTGCTTGTTCCAATGCCGCGTCCCGCACCTTGGCCTCGATGTCACGCCGTTCGGCATTGAGCGCTTCCAGCCGTTCGGCCAGCGCGGCGGCTTCATGTGGATCCTGCGTGGCGAGCAGGCGCGCGCCAAGATCCGCCGCGCCAATCCGCCCGCCCGCATTCACCCGCGGCCCCAGAACGAAGCCCAGATGATAACTCTCCGGCGCCCGCTCCAGCCTAGCCGTATCACACAGCGCGACAATCCCCGGCCGCGCCCGGCGCGCCATGACGACCAGCCCCTGACGGACCAGCGCCCGATTGACGCCGATCAAAGGTGCCACATCCGCCACCGTGGCCAGTGCCACGAGATCCAGCATCGCCATGAGGTCTGGCCCGGTCTTGCCCGCCGCACGCAATTGCCGCCCTGCCTCCACCAGACACAAAAAGACCACTGCCGCCGCACACAGATGCCCCAGATCGCCTGTTTCGTCCTGCCGATTGGGATTAACGACAGCGCAAGCCGGTGGCAGCGTCTCACCGCCCAGATGGTGGTCGAGTACAATCACATCCGCACCCTGTGCAGCCGCCAGCGCGTCATGGCTCAGCGTGCCGCAATCCACGCAAATGATCAGATCATGAGCGCCCGCCAGTTGCGTCATCGCAGGCGCATTTGGCCCGTAGCCTTCGTCGATCCGGTCCGGGATATAGAGTGTGGCCGTGAGCCTCTGCTGGCGCAGCCAATCAATGAGCAGCGCAGCAGAGCTGCCACCATCCACATCGTAATCCGCAAAAATCGCAATGCGTTCGCCCTTGGCCACTGCCGCGTTCAAGCGCTCTGCGGCGGTTTCCATGTCGCGCATGCTGCGCGGGTCGGGCAGAAGATCACGCAGCTTCGGATCCAGAAAAACGCTTGTGTCTTCAGGCGCGACACCCCTGCGCGCAAGAACCGAAGCGAGGGCAGGGGCCAGGTCCGCGCGTTGGCGCAAGGTCTCAGACGCCCGCGCGATCTCGACACTCGGCCCAACCCAGCGCCGCCCCGAGAGCGATGCCGCAACGCCGAGATATGCCGCCTCCATAGCTGTGCTCACCTGTGCTGCCAGACCATCAGACCCATCGTGATGCAAAACCCTCTTCATCTTGCCAGATAAACTCTGGGGGGTTCGGGGGGCAACGCCCCCCGACCGGTCGACGCGGGCAGCGCCCGCGGCGAAAGCGCGTTAGCGCGGGTTGCGGTAGATCATGCGGCGCACAGATCCTGTCTTGGAGCGCATGAGCAAGGTCTGTGTCTCGATGAAATTGGGCGCGCGGCGGATACCAGGCAGGAGAGAGCCGGACGTCACCCCTGTTGCGGCAAAGATCACATCCTGCGTCACCATCTCGTCGCGGGCATAAATCCGGTCCAGATCCGTTATGCCTGCCTTTGCCGCGCGGCCCTTTTCGTCATCATTGCGGAACAGGAGCCGGCCTTGGATCTGCCCGCCCATGCATTTGAGCGCGGCTGCGGCCAGAACCCCTTCGGGCGCGCCGCCTTGTCCCATATACATGTCGATCCCCGTCACATCGGGCTCGGCGCAATGCATGACACCGGCCACGTCCCCGTCGGTGATCAGACGAATGGATGCGCCCGTCGCACGGACTTCCTCGATCATATCCACATGGCGGGGGCGTTCGAGAATGCAGACCGTGATGTCACGCGGGTGACAGCCCTTCTCGGTGGCCAGCGCAGAGACACGCGTCGCGGGCGGCATGTCGAGCGTCACGATCCCCTCGGGAAATCCGGGCCCGATGGCCAGCTTGTCCATATACGTGTCGGGCGCATGCAGCATGGAGCCGCGCGGACCCATGGCGATCACTGTGAGCGCGTTGGGCATGTCTTTGGCGGTCAGCGTGGTGCCCTCCAGTGGATCCAGCGCGATATCAACGCCGGGGCCATTGCCCGAGCCCACTTCCTCGCCGATGTAGAGCATGGGTGCTTCGTCCCGCTCTCCCTCACCGATCACCACGACCCCTGCGATGTCGAGCCGGTTGAGCTGTTCGCGCATGGCGTTCACAGCGGCCTGATCCGCCGCTTTTTCATCGCCACGGCCAATCAGGTCCGCGCTAGCGATGGCGGCTTGTTCCGCCACGCGGGCGAGGCCCAGCGAAAGCATGCGGTCATTGAAATCAATCTGGTCGGTCATCTGGTTCGTCCCGAAATGTTTTTGTTTGCAGAGCACTGCGGGCTGACGGGCGCGTTACTCGGGCGCCATTGGCGCGGGGTCGTAACGGGCCTGCACAGGATTTGCAGAGCGATCTTGCGACGGGGTGTAGCCGTGCAAGGCCACGGGGGCAAGCGCGTCACGCAAGCTTAAGCCGCCAAATCCCGGGCCTTCGATACTCTTGCAGATCACTGCGGCAAAGGGGCATCCCATAGCACAGGAGCACCCGACGCGCCCTGCACCCGAGCCTGCCAAAGCCCAATGCGGGCGCGGTTCAGAGGTTCTCGATACGCAGCGCGACCGGTTCGCCCGCCATAACGCCCGTGCCGCCCATGGCCGCCAAGGCCTCATCCAGCGCCGAGCGGGTTGTCTTATGCGTTACGATCAGGACCGGCGCATGGGGGCCTTCATGGGTGTATTGGCGCATCCGGTCGATGGAGATCCCGGCCTCGCCCAGAACCGTGGCGATCTTGGCCAGGGCGCCGGGTTTGTCCTCCAGCGCCATGCGCAGGTAATAAGGCGCGGGCGTCGCGGAGCGGGCTGGCGTTGCGGGCACCAGAGTATGAGCGGGCTGGCCATAGGTGGTCAGCCGCGTGCCACGCGCGATGTCGATGATGTCGGACAACACCGCGCTGGCCGTGGGGCCTTCGCCCGCGCCGGGGCCGCGCAGGACAACCTGTTCGACCTGATCGCCTTCCAGCACAACCATGTTCGTCCCGCCAGTGAGCTGCCCCATGGGCGAGCTTTTGGGCACAAGGCAGGGCGTCATGCGCTGTTCCAGCCCACGCCCGGTCATTTGAGCCACGCCAAGAAGCTTGATGCGATAGCCCATATCGCCCGCGCGCCGGATGTCATCGATGGACACAGCGCCGATGCCTTCCAGTTCGACGCCTGCGAAATTCACCTGCGTGCCAAAAGCAATGGACGCCAGAAGCGCCAGCTTGTGACCCGCATCAATCCCGCCCACGTCGAGCTCGGGGTCCGCTTCGAGATAGCCAAGCGCATTGGCCTCATCAAAGACCTCCTGGTAGGTAAGCCCGGCGTCTTCCATGCGCGTCAGGATATAATTGCACGAGCCGTTCATGACGCCCAGAACCCGGGTGATGTCATTGCCCGCAAGCCCCTCGGTCAATGCTTTCACGACAGGGATACCGCCCGCCACGGCTGCCTCGAAGCGCACCACGCGCGCGGCGGCTTCCGCACGCGCCGCCAGCGCTTGCCCGTTGACGGCCAGCATGGCCTTGTTCGCGGTCACAACGTCTTTTCCTGTGTCGAGCGCTGCCTCTGTCGCGGCTTTCGCCGGACCATCTTCGCCGCCCATCAACTCAACAAAGACATCAACATCTCCGCGGCGGGCCAGAGCCACAGGATCATCCTCCCAGGCATAGCCGGAGAGAGGCACGCCACGGTCCTTGGACTTCGACCGCGCAGAGATCGCGGTGAGTTCGAGTTTGCGACCGGTGCGGGCCTCCAGCAGGGCCGATTTCTGCCGCAGAATTTTGACAACGCCGATGCCCACAGTGCCAAGCCCAGCGATGCCGATACGGAGGGGAGTACTCATGGGGATGTCCTTGATCTGGATGGTGCTTGAAGCTGCGATACCGCGCGCAACGCAGGGATGCAACGGGGCCGTGACCGCCGGGCGCTTCTGGCGCGGTGTGGCTAGCGCGCCCGACGAACCCCGCGCGCCATGCGGCGGCGCGTCGTGGTGTCGATCACAGGGCGATTGCTCAATCGCGCGGCGCGGGCGCGCAGGCTCTCCGCGCGGGCCAGAATTCCGGAGCGCACCTGCGGTGTCGCGGTCAAAGCCGGGCCTTCGGTGAGTTGCTCGAGCGGCAACAGCTGCGGGTAGGGCGCCGTATCCACGCCGCCTTCCTCCACGGCGTCAAGCTGGGGAAACTGAGCGCAGGCGGCCAGCCCGAGGGCGGCGCAAAGGCTGAGGAGAGGAAACGAAACCCGCATGTGTCTCTCTTGCCGCGATTGCGCGCCCGGGGCAAGCGGGCTCTTTGATCTGAACGCTCGTTCAGTTAACCTGAGCGCATGGCGCGCACCCAAGGCTCTCACTCCGATATCACAGGACCGCGTGTCCGCGCAGCGGCGCTGCGCCTGTTTGCGCGGCATGGCTATGCAGCCGTCTCCATGCGCCAGATTGCAGCGGAGGTCGGCGTGCAGGCTGGCGCGCTCTACAATTACACGCCCGACAAACAATCGCTGCTCGTCTCTTTGCTCAAAGGGCATATGGACGAGCTTTTGGCGGCGCGACGGGCGGCGGCACCACCGGCAGGCGCTCTGGCTCAGCTGGAGGCTTTTACGCGGTTTCACATCGCCTTTCATCTTGAGCGGCCCGATGCTGTCTTTGTATCCTACATGGAATTGCGCAACCTGACCGAGGCGCATTTTGCCGATGTGGAGGCGTTGCGCCGGGCCTATGAAGACGAGCTTGAAGGCATCTTGCGCGCCGGGCTCGCCGAAGGCAGCCTGACGGTCCAGGACACCAAGATCACGACCATGGCCATCATTGCCATGCTCACAGGTGTGAATACCTGGTATCGCGATGACGGTCGGCTGGACCGGGATGACGTGCAGACGATCTACTGGGACATGGTGCGCGGGATGGTCGGCGCCTGAGACCCCCGGGCGCCGTCTGGCGGTCGTTTGGCTTTGTCGTCGATCTGCGGAATTTGTCTGTCGCGCTGGCCCGCGTGTCCAACACGCGCATCAGCCCTCGGGTTTTTCTAACTGTTTTTCCCCATGCATTCGCGCGCCGCAAAGCGCATCCCAAGGCCATGATGGACAAGAGGGACAATGTCATGAGTAAAATGTTTGCGGAATTCATTGGCACATTCACGTTGGTGTTTCTGGGATGCGGGGCCGCGGTGATTGCCGGTGGTGATATCGGGCTGATGGGGATCAGTTTCGCCTTTGGCCTCGCGCTGATTGGCATGGCTTACGGAATTGGCCCAATCTCGGGCTGCCATATCAACCCGGCCGTATCGTTGGGCGCTGTCGCTGCGGGCCGGATGGAGATCTCGGAGGCCGTGCGCTACATCATAGCGCAGGTCGCAGGCGCGATCGTGGCGGCGGTGATCTTGATGGTGATCGCGTCGGGCAAAGCGGATTACTCCGTTGCCGCAAATGGTCTGGGCCAGAACGGCTGGGGCGCGGGGTATCTGGGCGAGTATACCATGGCCGCGGCGTTTACCTTCGAAGTGGTGGCAACCTTCCTCTTCATGGTTGTGATCCTCGGGGCAACTAGCGTTGGCGTGCCCGATGAATTCGCCGGTTTGGCCATTGGTCTGGCGCTGGTCGTCATTCATCTGGTGGGCATCAATATCACGGGCGTCTCGGTGAACCCGGCGCGCTCCTTTGGTCCCGCAATCATGGTCGGTGGGACGGCAATTGCACAGCTTTGGCTCTTCATTCTCGCCCCGATCATCGGCGCGGTTGTCGCGGGCCTTCTCTTCCGTGCGGGCCTGCTTGAGCGGGACTGACGCGCTCTGATCACCAGGCATCGCTGCAATCAAAGCCATGTGAGCTATACCAAGCGGCGCTGCGGGATGTATCCTCCGCAGCGCCGCTCTTTCTTTGGCCAAAGCGTGAGTGGTGGTTTGTCAGGTCGCGTCGCTGGTGTGGAGCCTGCGGGCTTGTCGCAAAGCGCGCAAGTCTGTGGAGCGCGCGGGAGTGGTATCAGCAGTCTCCTGCCGTTTCGCCTGACCGGCGCTGGCCGGGAACCGCCGTTGAGACTGTCAGATCGCCAACCGCGCGGTTCTTTTGGTCTCAGACAGGCTGAAGTCGATGCCAAGACGGCTGTGTCAATGTCCAGCCCGCTTGGGCGGGCGCAGCGTTACCCGGCGATCTCGCCAAAAATGACGCGCATAGGTGTTGTCCCGCTGCCGATCACAGTCACAGGTACGGCGATGGGCCTGCCTGCGCGGATTGCATCGATGATCCGCGGCTGGTGCCCTTGCGCAGCCACGCAGGCGCGCCCGATGACAGCACGGGCGGCAGGGGTCGCGAAATAGGGATCCCCCTGATCTTGCGGATCGCGTTTGCCGAAGCGATGGTAATTGGTCCGGTCTTGCTGCAAGACGCCGCAGACCGATGAAATCCGCGCGCCGGATGAATTGTAGAAATCCTCCGGGCCGATATAGGCGGTATAGCTGCCAAGGTAGTCCTCGGCATAGGCCGGGTCAGCCGCGAGAAGCAGGCAAAGACATGTCGCGCTCATCAATATTCGGATCATGGCCGCCCTCCCGTGGATCGCCCGCACATGGGCGCTGGAGGGTCTCCCGTGTCACAGGCGCAGTAGGGCGCGCAAGCAAGGCCTGCCTGCGCGCGACTGGCTCGGACCAAAGCTCAGGTCAGTGCGCGGGCTTGATGAACGTGTCGTTGCGCAGATCGCGCATTGCCTGCATCAGCTCTTCCTGCGTGTTCATCACGATGGGCCCGTGCCAGGCCACCGGCTCATTGATCGGCGCGCCGGAGATCAGCAGGAAGCGCATGCCCTCAGGGCCCGCCTGCACCGTGATCTCATCGCCCTTGCCAAAGCGGATGAGCGTCCGGTCGCCGGAGAGATCGCGGATATTGACCTCCTCGCCCGCCACCTCTTTCTCCAGAAGCACGCCCGATGGGTTGGAGGCATCAGCGAAGGCGCCAGCCCCTTCGAAGACATAGGCGAAAGCCCGGCGATAGGTGTCGATCCGAAACGTCTTTTTCACGCCCGCGAGGATCGTCACGTCGAGATATTGCGGATCGGCGGCGATGCCATCCACGGGGCCTTTCTTGCCCCAGAATTCACCCACGATCACGCGCACCTTCGTGCCGTCATCATCGATGATCTCGGGGATCTCCTTGGCCTCGACATCCTGATAGCGCGGCGCGGTCATCTTGAGCGACGAGGGCAGGTTGCCCCAGAGCTGGAAGCCATGCATCTGGCCCTGCGCATTCCCGCGCGGCATTTCCTGATGCAGGATGCCGGAGCCTGCGGTCATCCATTGCACGGAGCCTGCGCCCAGCGTGCCGGTGTTGCCCAAGCTGTCGCCGTGATCAACCTCGCCGTTCAGCACATAGGTGATCGTCTCGATCCCGCGATGGGGATGCCAGGGAAAGCCCTTCTCGAAATGGGCGGGCGTGTCATTGCGGAAATCGTCAAAGAGCAGGAACGGATCCAGCTCGGAGGGGTCCTGAAAACCAAAGGCGCGGTGCAGGTGCACGCCTGCGCCTTCCATGGTGGGGACTGCCTTGCGGGTTTCCAAAGTGGGTCTGAGTGACATGGGATGTCTCCTGTAGAGCATTTGCGCAGGAGATAGGGCGCGCGAGGGCGGCGCACAATTCAACAGAACTGCGCCGTCTTTGTGCAGCGATGCACAGGGTACTCGATGGCTATGGCCGAGATGGGGCGTCCGCGAGGGCACAGACCTGCGTCAGGCCCCCACTGAGGTACATCAGATCCGAGAGGTTTTGCGGCCATGTGCCAAGGCGGCCCGGCGCGCGCAGCAGGGAGGCCGGGGTCCGGGTGGCGCGGGCCAGCGCGCGCTCCAGCGGGTCTCCGACCTGTTCAGTCATCACTTGTAGCGCCCTCGGGAGTGCGAGATCCGCGCCGGCCAAAGTGCCATCCTCCAGCGTCAACCGCTGGTCCTGGCGCAGAACGCGTCTGCCATTGAGCTGGAAGCTGGTGATCTCCGAGCCCGCCGTTGCCATGGCATCGGTCACGAGGAACAGGCGATCCGGTTCGGATTTGGCCTCCAGAGCGAGACGCAAGCTGACCGGATGGACATGAATACCATCGGCGATCACACCAGCGAAAACATCATCACGCGCCAGCGCCGCCCCGACAAGGCCCGGCTCGCGATTGGTCAGCTGGCTCATGGCGTTGAACAGATGCGTGGCCATGCTGGCTCCGGCCTCAAAGGCATGCATGCAGGTGTCGTAGCTGGCATCGGTATGGCCCAGCGAAACGATTATGCCCGCGTCGCGCATCTTGTGGATCTGAGCAGGCGTCACGCTTTCTGGGGCGATTGTCACAAGAAGGTTCGGCAAGCGCTCCGCAGCCCCCAAAAGCGCCGCCAGATCATCGGCCTCCATGGTGCGGATCAGGTTGGGATCATGGGCGCCCTTGCGTGCGACCGACAGATGTGGCCCCTCCAGATGCAGGCCGACAATGCCCGGGATACGGGCATCCATGGCGCGTTCTGCGGCGTCAATCGCGGCGGCTGTGCGCGCGGGCGTATCCGTGATCAACGTCGGCAGTAGCGCAATCGTGCCGCCGCGCCGGTGGGCCTCGGCCATGATGGCCAGCGTCTCGCATGACGGATCATCATTGAACATCCGCCCGCCGCCGCCGTTGACCTGTAGATCGACAAATCCCGGTGTGATCGTCCCGCCCGGGAGAAGGTGCCTCGGCAAATCCACGGGCAGATTGGTCTCGGCGACAATCTGGCACGTGCCATCGGCCCAAATCGCAAGGGCCTTGCCGGTTTGCAGGCGTTCTCCATCAAAGATGTCCGCGCCGACAAACGCGCTTTCTGGCTGGCTCATCGTGTTTCCGTCACCTTCTGGAGATGGCGCGGCGCATCGGGGTTGATCCCCCGGGATACAGCGATCTGTTCGACCATGGCGTAAAAGCTCGCGATAAGGGCGATCGGATCAGTCAGACCATGGCCTGTGCGTGTGACGGGCAGGGCCTGCGCAGTTGTGGCTAAGGGGCTCGTGACGAAAACCGCGCCGCCTTTTTGGGCCAATGCGTCCGCCACGCCGATCAGGGCAGGCTCTGCGGCGTCGGCGGCGGCAAAGGCCAGAACGGGAAAGCCTGCGTCCAGAATGGAGACCGGCCCGTGCAAGACCTCGGCCGAGGAATAGGCCTCGGCGTGCAGCTGGCAGGTCTCCTTGAATTTGAGCGCCGCCTCATGGGCCATCGCGTAGGCGGGGCCACGGCCCAGACAAAAGACAGAGCTGCGCCCGTCAAGGGCCGCGCAGGCCTCTGACCAATCCGCCCGGACCGCTTTGTCCAACGCATCGGGCAGCGCTCTGATTTCCGCCAGAAGCTGCGCATCCTCCGCCCAGGCCGCCAGAAGCCAAAGCCCCAGAACGGCAGAGTTCACGAAGGTCTTGGTTGCGGCGACACTAAGTTCGGGCCCGGCATGCAGAGCCAGGGTGTGATCCGCGACGCCGCTCAGCGGGCTTGCGGGATCATTGGTCAGGGCAATGGAGAGCGCGCCGCTCTCCCGGGCCATGCGCGCCATCGCGACGATGTCAGGGCTTTGGCCGGATTGAGAGACGCTTAGGCAAGCGCTGCCATCCAAGCCAAGTTTTCTGTCATAGACCGAGGCGATCGAGGGGCCGACGGAGGCCATGGGCGTGCCGGTTTCAAGCTCTGCTGCATATTTGAGATAGCTTGCCACATGGTCGGAGGATCCCCGCGCCACGCTGATCATGAAGCGAGGCGCCTGCGCGCGCAGGGCTTGCGCTGCGCGGTCCAAATCTTCCGCGCCATGGGCCAGCAGCCGCGCGACGGCTTCGGGAATTTCCAACACCTCGCGGCGCATCTGTGTCTCGGCCATGCTCATCTTGGACCCTGTTCTTTCCCAAGCCGCAGCTCGGCCACGAAATTATAGGCGTCGCCCCGGTAGATGGATTGCGTAAACTCAACCGCACGGCCGTCCGCCAGATACGAACTGCGCTCGATGCTCAGACCGGCCTTGCCCGGCGCGCTTTCCAGCAAGCGCGCCGTCTCCTCATCGAGATTGATGGCGGAGATCTTCTGCAAGGCCCGCACGGGCCGATGACCGTTTTGCGCCATGACGTCATAGAGCGAGGCTTCGACAATGAGCGGATTGGGCAGGATGTCCGGGGGCAGCGACGCACGTTCAATGGCCATTGGCTTGCCACCAGCCAGCCGGAGCCGCGCGATGCGGGAGACCGAGGCATCCGAGGGCAGGGCCAGCGCCATGACCTCATCCGGCGACGGCATGAAGACACCACGTTCGAGCCAGATGCTTGTCGCGTTCAGGCCGCGCCGGGCCATGTCCTCGCTGAAGGATGTCAGGCGGGAGAGGGATTGCTCGATATGCGGCGTGTCGTCCGTCACAAAAGAGCCGGAGCCTTGCCGCTGAATGATGACGCCGTCTTTGGCCAGCGCCTGAATGGCTTTGCGCACGGTGACCCGCGAGAGCCCTGTTATAGCGGCCAACTCGCGCTCCGGGGGCAGGGAATCGCCTGCCTTGAGGGTGCCGGCCGTCACGGCCGCGTTGAGGCGCTGGCGCAGCTGTCGATACCGGGGGCCCGCGTCTGGATGAAGCCAGTCATCAGGCTTGAGAAACTCCTGGATGGTCATGCCGCGCTGTCCCTCTTTGCGCCTTGGCCGCAGCTCGAGCGCATGTTCGGCCACGATGCTCTAATTAATACCTTTAGGATACCTATTGGTGAAAAGAAAGCCCAAATTGGCTATTTTGGTCTGGTCAATCGTCGCCCAATGGCGCGCGACACGTGATTGTAGACAATAGGTATTTAAAAGGTATTAGATGGCAGAAGGGGGATTCGCATGTCAGTGCCAACGACAGAAGCAGTCAGTCAGGGCGACACGATCGACGCGGCGTCGGCGCTGGATGCGGGCGCCATGATGGCTGCCGCGCATCGACAGGCGGCTGCGGTCGTGGATCAGGCCATGCCCGAAGTTGTTGCTGCGTCTGATGTGATGGCGCGGACGCTGCGCGCGCGTGGGCGTATCATCTACGCCGCCGCAGGCAGCTCGGGCCTGATGGCTCTGGCGGATGCCTGCGAGCTGCCCGGAACCTTCGGGATCCCGCAGCGCCAAGTCAGAATTCACATGGCAGGCGGTGTCCCTGCGTCGGGGCATATGCCGGGCGAGACGGAAGATGACACCGACACAGCCTTGCAGGCCATGGCGGATGTCACGTCGGAGGATGCGATCATCGTGCTCAGCGCCAGCGGGACCACGCCCTATGCGCTCAGCATTGCGGCTGCGGCACGGGCCCGGGGAGCGACGATCATCGCTCTGGCCAACAACGCAAACACGCCGCTTCTGGCCGCGGCCCGGATCGCAATTTGCCTGCCGACGCCGCCTGAACTGGTCGCGGGATCCACTCGGCTCGGGGCGGGGACGGCACAGAAAATCGCGCTCAACATCATGTCCTCGCTGATGGGCGTCCGCCTGGGCCACGTCTACAAGGGCTTGATGGTGAATGTGATCGCCGACAATATGAAATTGAAGCGCCGCGCCGTGGGCATTGTGAGGCAGATCGCAGATGTATCGGAGGACATTGCGGAGGCCGCGCTGGCACAGACCGGGGGGCATGCAAAACCGGCCATCCTTGTGGCAAGCGGCTGCAATCGCGCCGAGGCGCAAGCCTTGCTCGCGCAACATGAGGGCCAGCTCGGCGCGTGTTTTCAAGCGCTTGGATCAAGAAACGACACTTAATCAACAGGGAGATCACCATGCGAACAACCAAACTCACCCTGGCCTTGATGGCCACAACCTGCATCGCAGGCGCGGCACAGGCCGAAGACGTCACGCTGACCATCGAGAGCTGGCGCAATGACGATCTGACGATCTGGCAAAACGAAATCATCCCGGCGTTTGAGGCCGCCCATCCCGGCATCAAGCTGAATTTCACCCCCTCCGCGCCTGCGGAATACAACGCCGTGCTGAACTCCAAGCTGGAAGCGGGCTCGGCCGGGGACATCATCACCTGTCGACCTTTTGATGCGTCTCTGGCGCTCTTTGAGGCGGGCCATCTGGCCGACATTACCAATATCGACGGCATGGCCAATTTCTCGCCTGTGGCCAAATCGGGCTGGAGCACGGATGACGCGTCAGTGCAATTCTGTGTGCCCATGGCCTCGGTGATCCACGGCTTCATCTACAACAAGGATGCCTTTGCCGAACTGGGCCTTGAAGAGCCTGCCACAGAGGCCGAGTTCTTCGCCGCCCTCGACAAGATCAAGGAAGATGGCAGCTACATCCCCATGGCCATGGGCACCAATGACCAATGGGAAGCGGCCACGATGGGCTACAACAACATCGGGCCGAACTACTGGAAAGGCGAGGAGGGCCGCCTCGCGCTGCTTTCGGGCGAACAGAAGCTGACCGATGAGCCTTGGGTTGCGCCCTACCGCCAGCTGGCACGCTGGAAAGACTATCTGGGTGACGGGTTTGAGGCGCAGACCTATCCCGACAGCCAGAACATCTTCACACTGGGCCGCGCGGCGATCTATCCGACGGGCTCCTGGGAAATCTCGGGCTTCAACAATCTCGCCGACTTCGAGATGGGTGCTTTCTATCCGCCGGTGCAGAACGCAGGCGATACCTGCTACATTTCTGATCACACCGATATCGGCATCGGGATGAATGCAGCCACGCCCAACAAGGAAGCGGCTGAGGTCTTCCTCAACTGGGTCGGCTCGTCCGAATTCGCGACGATCTTTGCCAATGCGCTGCCCGGCTTCTTCCCGCTCTCTGATGCGCCGGTGACGCTGGAAGATCCGCTGGCGCAGGAGTTCATCTCCTGGCGCGGGGAATGTGAAAGCACGATCCGCTCGACCTATCAGGTCCTCTCGCGCGGCACGCCCAATCTTGAGAACGAGACATGGAACGCCTCCGTGGCCGTGATCAAGGGCGATGAGACGCCTGAAGAAGCAGGCGCGCGTCTGCAAGAGGGCCTCGCCAGCTGGTACGCACCGCAGCAGTAATCCTGCTGGTGATATGCCCCGCTCCGGTGCCTGTGTGCGCCGGGGCGGGCCGCTTCTGTCTCGCGCAGCGAATAATGGCGCAAGAAAAATGCCGCAGAAGAAGAGGACCCCGTCGATGGATGATCACAACATGCGCCCCAAGCGGCGCTGGCATATCGCGGTGTTTCTCGCGCCCGCTGTGCTCGTCTACACTGCGGTGATGATCTATCCCCTCTTCAATACGCTGCGGCTGGCGCTCTTTACGGAGGTCGATCAGGAACGGGTTTTCGTAGGATTACAGAACTTCAGGACACTCTTCGGGGATCCTCTCTGGTCCCAGCAGTTCTGGAACGCGCTGGGCAACAACCTGTGGTTTTTCGTGATCCACATGCTGGTCCAGAACCCCATTGGCATCGCGCTGGCGGCGATCCTGAGCCATCCGCGTTTGCGCTTCGCGAGCTTTTACCGCTCGGCCATCTTCATCCCCACGATCCTGAGCTTCGTGATCGTGGGCTTTGCGTGGAAGCTGATCCTCTCGCCCATCTGGGGCATTGCGCCGGGCATGCTGGACGCGGTGGGGCTGAAATCGCTCTACGCGCCCTGGCTCGGCAAAGAGGAATACGCGCTCACGACGCTCTCGCTTGTCTCGGTCTGGCAGTTTGTGGGCATTCCGATGATGCTGATCTATGCCGCGCTCCTGTCGATCCCCGATGAAATCCTGGAGGCGGCGGAGGTCGAGGGCATCACGGGCTTTGCGGCCTTCTGGAAGATCAAGCTGCCGCTGATCCTGCCGTCCATCGGGATCATCTCGATCCTGACATTCGTGGCCAATTTCAACGCGTTTGATCTGATCTATGCCGCCCAGGGCGCGCTGGCCGGGCCGGATTTCAGCACCGATATTCTGGGCACTTTCCTCTATCGCACCTTCTTCGGCTTTCAGCTGCAACTGGGCGATCCGCATATGGGCTCGGCTATTGCCTCGGGCATGTTCGTGATCATCCTGCTGGGCGTGTGCCTGTATCTCTTCGGGATACAATCGCGCATGCGCCGCTATCAGTTCTGAGGGGGTGCCGATGTCCATTGCCCGCCAAAACCGCTTCAACACCATCGCCGCCCATGGCGCGCTCTTGCTCTATACGCTGATCGCGCTCTTTCCGGTTTTTGTGATTGTGATCAATAGTTTCAAGGAACGTCGGGCGATCTTTCGCGAGCCGCTGGCGCTGCCCAATTCCGAGAGTTTCTCGCTCATCGGCTATGAGACGGTGCTCAAACAGGGGGATTTCTTCCTCTATTTCCAGAACTCGATGATCGTGACGGTGGCCTCGCTCTTCTTCATCCTGCTCTTTGGCGCGATGGCGGCCTTTGCGCTGGCCGAATACCGCTTCCGGGGCAATACGCTGATGGGGCTTTATCTCGCGCTTGGCATCATGATCCCCATTCGCATCGGCACGGTCGCGATCCTGGAGATGATGGTGGCCACCGGGCTGGTCAACACGCTGTGGGCGCTGATCCTTGTCTATACCGCGCAGGGCCTGCCGCTGGCGGTGTTCATCCTGTCGGAATTCATGCGGCAGGTCTCGGACGATCTCAAGAACGCGGGCCGGATCGACGGGCTCTCGGAATACCGCATCTTCTTTCAGCTGGTCCTGCCGCTCGTGCGCCCTGCGATGGCGACGGTGGCGGTGTTCAACATGATCCCGATCTGGAACGATCTGTGGTTCCCGCTGATCCTGGCTCCGGCAGAAGAGGTCAAGACGCTCACGCTCGGCAGTCAGGTCTTCATCGGGCAATTCGTGACCGATTGGAACGCGGTCCTCTCGGCGCTGTCGCTGGCGATCCTGCCGGTCATGGCGCTTTACGTCATCTTCTCGCGTCAGCTCATTCGCGGCATCACATCGGGAGCGGTCAAATGAGAGTTGTGGTTGCAGGTCTTGGCAATATGGGGCGCAGCCACGCGCTGGCCTATCACGCCCATCCGCAAGCGGAGATCGTGGGGCTGGTCAATCGCTCCGAGGCGGATCTGCCGGAGGATTTGCAGGGTTATCCGCGCTTTAAAACCTTCGAGGAGGGGCTGGCGCTGCGCCCCGATCTGGTCTGCATCGCCACCTATTCCGACAGCCATGCCGATTACGCCATTGCCGCGATGGAGGCAGGGGCGGATGTCTTTGTCGAAAAGCCGCTGGCCACCAGCGTCGCAGATGCCCGCCGCGTGGTCGAGACAGCGCAGCGGCTGAGCCGCAAGCTCGTCATCGGCTACATTCTGCGTCACCACCCCAGCTGGCAGCGGCTGATCTCAGAGGCGCGGGATCTCGGCGGGCCTTACGTGTTCCGCATGAACCTCAACCAGCAATCGGATGGCCCCACATGGGAGACCCACAAGGCGCTCATGCAGACCACGAGCCCCATCGTGGATTGCGGGGTGCATTACGTCGATGTCATGTGCCAGATCACCGATGCCGCTCCTGTGCGCGTCTCGGGCATGGGGCTCAGGCTCTCCGAGGAGATTGCACCCGAGATGTACAATTACGGCCAGCTGCAAGTCTGGTTCGCAGATGGATCGGTCGGCTGGTACGAGGCGGGCTGGGGTCCGATGATGTCGGAGACGGCCTTTTTCGTCAAAGACGTGGTCTCGCCTGCGGGGGCCGTTTCGATCACCGAGGGCAACAAGGGGGCGTCAGACGATGTGGATGGGCACACCAAGGTGGGAGGTATCCTCGTGCACAGGCCCGGCGGCGATCAGTTGATCGAAATGCCCGATGAGCCGGGCCATCAGGAGCTTTGCGATGCCGAACAGGCTTTCATGATCCGCGCTATTGCGGAGGATATCGACCTGACGCGCCACATGAGCGACGCCATCCAGTCCCTGGCCATCTGTCTGGCCGCCGACGAGAGCATCCGCACGGGCCAGCCCGTCGCATTGGGAGAGCAGCCATGACCGCCCTGACCCTGACAGATGTCTGCAAGAGCTTCGGCCCGGTCGAGGTGCTCAAGGACATCAACCTTACCGTGGAGGAGGGCGAGTTTGTCGTCTTCGTCGGGCCCTCGGGCTGCGGCAAATCTACCTTGCTGCGCGTCATCGCGGGTCTCGAGGACGCCACACGCGGTACGGTCCAGATTGGTGGCGATGTGGTCAATGCCGTGCCGCCCGCAAAGCGGGGCATTGCCATGGTGTTCCAATCCTACGCGCTCTACCCGCATCTGAGCGTACGAGACAACATGGCCCTTGGCCTCAAACAGGAGAAACAGCCCAAAGCGGTGATCGAGGCGCGTGTCGAGAAAGCTATCACGATGCTGGATCTCGCGGCGTATGTGGACCGGCGGCCCTCGGATCTCTCCGGCGGGCAGCGTCAGCGCGTGGCCATCGGGCGCGCCATTGTGCGGGAGCCCAAACTGTTTTTGTTTGACGAGCCTCTGTCCAATCTCGACGCGGCGCTGCGCATGAACACGCGGATCGAGATTGCCGAGTTGCACCGCGCCTTGAGCGCCTCGATGATCTACGTGACCCATGACCAAACCGAGGCCATGACGCTGGCCGACAAGATCGTCGTGCTGCGCGATGGCCGGGTGGAGCAGGTGGGCTCACCCATGGAGCTCTACAACAATCCGGCCAACCAGTTCGTGGCAGGCTTTCTGGGCGCGCCCTCCATGAACTTTCTGCAAAAAGCGGCGCTTGCCATCCCGCAGGGCGGGCATCTGGGGATCAGACCTGAACACTTGCGCCCCACAGCGGAAGGCCGGATTGCGGGCCGCGTCACCCATGTGGAACGTCTGGGCGGGGATACCAACCTGCTGGTACGCACGGCTGAGGGCGAGGCGCTGACCGTGCGCATCTTCGGACAGGACCCGACACAGGTCGGCGCGGATATCTCTTTGGATTTCGACGACCATCTGGCCTTTGCCTTCGACAGCGCGGGCGCGAGACTTAGGAGCTAAGGCCTCTCACTCATCTTCCTCGCCACTCACCTTCAATCCGCAAACGTGTCGATGATCCGGTCGATCTCGGCGCGCGAGGCCCGGGCAATCTCGGCTTGACCCGCGCGGGAGGCGGCGCGGGTTTCCTCCGCGTCTCCCACCACGATGATATTCTCATCATTCGATTTGTTGGCGGGGCGGGTGTAGTTGAAGCTGCCGAAGATCGTGACCTCGTCGTCAATGACCATCAACTTGTGGTGCACCTTGCCAAGCTGGCCCGTCCCGCCTGCGATGCGAATGTCGATGCCCGCCTGTTGCAGAGGCACCTTGGCGGCCCAGCGTTGGTTGGCCTGCCGCCGATCCAGCACGCCGCGCACCTTGATGCCATTGCGGTGGGCCGCGATCAGCGCGTCATCAATCCCGGAGCTTTGCGCGAAGGTAAAGGAGGCGAAATCCACGCGGCGGCGCGCCTTCAGGATCTGCTTCATGATCTCCATTTCCGGGCCATGGTCCGGCGCAAAGAGCGGTTTGACGCGGATGCCCGAGACATCATCCTCAATCGGTTTGCGCCCATGGCCCAGCGAGAACTTCCCGAAGCGCCCCTCGCGGATATCGCGAAACTCGCGCTTATAGGCATTGGCGATGCCCTTGTCCTCGATGATGACGACGTGGTTGAGGTTCTTCGTCACGCCTGTGGTGGTGAAGTTGGTGGAACCTGTCAGGACCGCATCGCCCAACACCATGAATTTCTGGTGGAAAATCGCAGGGTTGAAATCGACCTTCACATCCGTGGTCGAGCGCAGGATCGCATTGAAGAGCTGTCGGTTGATCTCGTGCTTGCCGCCCGGCGCGCGGGTGTCCTCGACGCTTTTGGGCTTGCGCGCGGCCAGCAGGTAGCTTTGCTCCATGACCAGATCGATGGTGACCCCGCGCAGCCGGGCCGCGATGATCGCCTCGGCAATGGCCGGGTGGTCGATCTCCTGAATGGCGATCATCAGGTTCTGGCGTTTCTTCGCCCGCGCAATGAAACCGAGGATCGGGGCCAGCAGGTCGTCAGGCCCGCCATGGGCCGCGGGCCCGTGATACACTTTGATGTCTCCAACTTCTATAGCCATGAAATGCCTCAATGAATCGTTGAATGAATACCTCAGCCTAACACGTTTGACGTGTTTTTTGAGAAGGATGTTCGAATTCAGGATGAGGCCTGAGCGGGCCAAAGGCCGCGCCCACTCGCCAAGTCCGATGACATCGGGTAGGCAGACGCAAAAGGGAGTCTCCATGCCAGCATCGAACGCACCGCCACCTGAGGTCATTGCGGAAATGTACGCGCCGCCCGGTCGTCGCTGGTTGGGCGTGGGCATGCTCTATGGGCTTGGCCTGTTGCTGCTAACGCTTGGGGCCTTGCGCCCGCCTGACAGCGTGGGCTGGGTTGTCTTTCTCTTCGCAACCGGCGCTTTGGCGATCTGGGGCGGCGAGAAGATGCGGCAATCCACGGCCCTTGGTCTGCGCCTGACCGATGACGGACTTTGGGACACCAGTGGCCGCAGGATCGTCTCGCTTGATGAGATCGAAAACGTGGATCGCGGGGTCTTTGCGTTCAAACCGTCCAATGGATTTTTGCTCAAAACGCGCGATCCTGTGGGTCGCAGTTGGCGGCCCGGGCTCTACTGGACCATGGGACGGCGCATCGGTGTGGGCGGCGTGACCAGCCGGGCGCAGGCAAAGCTGATGTCAGACACGATCACCATGATCCTGGCTGAGCGGCGTGTCGACGAAATGTCAGACGACTAGCTTGGCGCGGGGCGCTCTGTCTTAACCCAGTGATGCGATGAGGCGTGCAGCCTCGTCTTTGGGTTTGGCCAGCGCATCGCGGTCCTGACCCGGAAAGAAGCGGGCGCGGGTGGCGGTGCCCATCTGGGCCGGTTCATGCACGATGACGCGTGGGCCGCTTTTCGTGTTTTCCGCAGCCCAGCTGCGCGCCAGTGCGATCTGCGCGGCCTTTGTTGATCCGTAAGCGCCGAAGAATTTCTCGCCCGCCCGTGCATCATCAAGGAAGACGGCCGTGCCGCGCTCGCCCAGCAAGGGGGCCACAAAGGCGATGAGGCGACCTGTCGCGGTCACATTGATATCCACCGATTTCTGCCAGTCTTTCATGTTCAGATGGCCCGCCGGCGTCAGCGGCGCGGCGTGCACGGCGGCGTGGATCCACAGATCGAGCGTGCCCCAGCGGTCATAGATCCCGCGGCAGAGCTGCGCCATGGCGGGCTCGACGCTGATGTCCATCGGTGCCAGCGTGGCCTGTCCGCCCTTGGCCTGAATCAGGTCATCGAGTTCTTCAAGGGCGCCGGTGGTGCGCGCGACGGCGATGACATGATGGGTCTCGGCCAATTGTTCGGCCAGTGAGAAGCCAAGGCCGCGCGAGGCGCCGGTGATCAGGGCGGTGGGTTTGCTGTCTGTCATGGGGGTGCGACATGCCAGAGCGGGCCTGTTAGCGCAAGCCCCGCTTGACTTGCCGGGGGGCAGACCGCAAGACGGTAACAACGTAGGTAAAAGACCCTGAAGGAGTTGCCCATGACCCTCACCCAAGCCGCTCTCGGACAGATGAGCCTGATGCGTCAGGCGTTGGTTGTTCTGGCCGCCACGATGTTCATCGCTGTTGCCGCGCAGATTTCGGTGCCGTTCTATCCCGTGCCGCTGACGCTGCAGACGCTGGCCATTCTGCTGGTGGGCTTTGCGCTCGGGGCGCGTCTGGGCGCGATTGCGGTGCTGGCCTATCTCGCGGAAGGGGCGATGGGCTTGCCTGTCTTTGCCAATTTCAACAATGGCGCGGCGTTCGCGGGCCCCACGGCGGGCTTCCTCGTGGGTTTTGTGGCGCTGGCCTGGATCGCGGGCAAAGCCGCTGACATGGGCGTGCGCGGGATTGTCGGCACGACACTGGCCGCAGCACTTGCGACGGCTGTGATTTATATCCCCGGTCTGGCCTGGCCGCTGGCCGTGGCCAACGCGACGGGCATCTCGGCCGGTTGGGCGGGCGCGGATCTGGCCACGACGCTGGGATGGTTCGCGACACCGTTCCTGCTGGGCGATGCCGTGAAAGCGGTTTTGGCGGCTCTGATCGTCACCGGCGGCTGGAAGGTTCTCTCCAAGCGGTGAGCCTGCGCCATCTGATGTGAAACGGGCCGGGGCATTGCTCCGGCCTTTTTCTTTTCGGGGACGTTTCCACAAGGAGCGGGCTGCGCCCGCGCTGGATTTTTTGGGTATGGGGCTCTGCCCCGGCGCAAACGGGGTTTGCGCCTCCCCGAGGTATTTAGGGACAAAAGAAGGCTTGGGCCCAGTTGCCCTGCGGTTATTCGGCAGCTTTCATCTGGAAGCCTTTTTCCAACATGTCTGCGGGCTCGACGGGGTATTCGCCCGAGAAGCAGGCGTCGCAATATTGCGGGCTTTTGGGATCGCGGCCCTGTGCCTCGCCCACGGCGCGGTAGAGGCCATCGAGCGAGATGAACTTCAAGCTGTCGACCGCGAGGTGGTCGCGCATTTCCTCTTCGCTCATGGTCGCGGCGAGGAGTTTTTCGCGTTGTGGCGTGTCCACACCGTAAAAGCAGGGCCAGGCCGTGGGCGGGGAGGCGATGCGGAAATGCACTTCGGCGGCGCCGGCATCGAGGATCATTTCCTTGATCTTGCGCGACGTCGTGCCGCGCACAACGCTGTCGTCCACGAGGATCACCCGTTTGCCTTGGATCAGCGCGCGGTTCACGTTGAGCTTGAGGCGCACGCCCATGTTGCGGATCTGCTCGGTGGGCTCGATAAATGTCCGGCCCATATATTGGTTGCGGATGATGCCCATGGCGTAGGGGATGCCCGATTCCTGGCTGAAGCCAATGGCAGCGGGCGTGCCGCTGTCGGGGACGGGGCAGACAAGGTCGGCCTCCACGGGGCTTTCCTTGGCGAGTTCCACGCCGATCTGACGGCGGGTTTCGTAGACGGAGCGGCCGCCGAGGATACTGTCAGGGCGCGAGAAATAGACATGCTCGAAGATGCAGAAGCGGGATTTTTGCGGGCGGAAGGGGCGGATGCTTTCGACGCCCTTGTCGGTGATCACGACCATCTCGCCGGGCTCGATCTCGCGGACATACTCCGCGCCGATGATATCCAGCGCGCAGGTCTCCGAGCTGAGGCACCAGCCATCGCCGACTTTGCCCAGAACCAACGGGCGCACGCCTAGCGGGTCACGCACACCGATCAGTTTGGTGCGGGTCATGGCGACGACGGAGAAAGCGCCTTCGACGCGGCGCAGCGCGTCTTCCATCCGCTCGGGGATATTGCGCTGGAGCGAGCGGGCCATGAGGTGGATGATGCATTCGCTGTCAGATGAGCTCTGGAAGATTGAGCCGCGTTCGATCAGCTCGCGGCGGAGCGCATCGGCATTGGTGATATTGCCATTATGGGCGATGGCAGCGCCGCCCATGGAGAATTCGCCAAAGAAGGGCTGCACGTCGCGGATGGCGGTCTGGCCCTTGGAGCCCGCGGTCGAGTAGCGCACATGGCCGATGGCCAGCGGACCGGGCAGGGTTTCCATGAGCTTCTGCGATGTGAAATTGTCGCGCACATATCCGAAACGACGCGCGGAGTTGAAACCGGTGTCAGGATCATGGGCGACAATGCCGCCTGCTTCCTGACCCCTGTGTTGCAGGGCATGCAGGCCAAGGGCCACGAAATTGGCAGCATCGGTGACGCCGATGACGCCGAAGATCCCGCATTCCTCCTTCAGTTTGTCATCATCGAAAGGATGGGCGGGGGGCATGACGTGGTCGGACAAGCGGCAGCTCCGAATCCGGTTAAATGATGGGCAAAGTCTTAAAGCGTCGGGCGGGCGCTGTCACGACAGGATCGGTCGATTTGGCGCGCCACAATGGCACGCCGCTCTTGTTCGCCATCAGGTCGGTGTGTCGCAGACGCCCACGAGTTGTTCGTACTGGCGGGTGATCCAGCTGAGCGCTGCTTCGGGGTTCTGGTTTTCGATCGTGCCGGTCAGGCGGCCAAAGACGCGGGCGGAGCGACTGTCATCGATCATGGCGATGTCTTGCGTTGTGAGCACGGTTTCATAGACGAAATAGGCCACAGCCACGAGCAGGATGCCGCGCAACACGCCAAAGACGAAGCCCAGCCCCTGATCCAAACCGCCGAAGATCGAGCGTTGGACAAGCGAGGAGAAGAGCGGTGTGAAAAGCGAGAAGACGACCAACACGGCTGCCACCACGAGCGCGAAGGCTGTGATGATGGCCAGCTCGCAACTGTCGCCAATAAAGCCGCCCACGACGGGCAGTTCCTTGACCAGTGGTTCGACCTGCGGCGCGAAGATGAAGGCCAGAATGGCGGCGCCGATCCAGCCTGCGATGGCCAGACCCTCACGCACGAAGCCCCGGCTGTAGGCCAGCAGCGCTGACATGACGATGACCACGGCAACAATGCCATCCACGAGCGTAAAGCCGTCCATCTGCTCTGCCTCTCTTCGTGTCTTGGGCGCGCTATCCCGCGCCGAAATGTTCACCCACGAATGCCGCCAGATCGCCCACACGGGACAAGGCCACACCCTCCGTGCCCGCCAATTTCCCCCCTTGCGGCACGATGGCTGACGTAAAACCAAGTTTGGCCGCTTCTTTCAACCGATTCTCACCCTGACCCACGGGTCGCAGGGCACCGGAGAGAGAAATCTCGCCAAAAACGACACACTCGGCAGGCAGGGCGGTGTCTTCGCGCGCGCTGAGGAGAGCGGCAGCGACGGCGAGATCGGCCGCGGGCTCTGAAATCTTCATACCGCCTGCGACATTGAGATAAACATCGAGCCCGGCAAAGGGGATGCCGCAGCGGGCCTCGAGCACGGCGAGGATCATGGCGAGACGTGAGCCGTCCCAACCCACGACTGTCCTGCGAGCCTGCGCATGGGGCGAGGGGGCCACGAGGGCTTGTAGCTCCACCAGAACGGGCCGCGTGCCCTCGATGCCCGCAAAGACCACGGAGCCGGGTGCGGGCGTGCCGCGTTCCGACAGAAAGAGCGCAGACGGGTTCGTCACTTCGGCCAAACCCTGTCCCGTCATCTCAAATACACCGATTTCATCGGCGGGGCCGAAGCGGTTTTTGACAGCGCGCAGGATGCGGAATTGGTGGCCGCGTTCGCCTTCAAAGTAGAGCACAGTGTCGACCATATGCTCGACCACGCGCGGGCCCGCAATCTGGCCCTCTTTCGTGACATGGCCCACAAGGACAACGGACATGCCCTTGCGCTTGGCAAAGGTCGTGAGCTCATGGGCGGCGGCGCGGACCTGGCTGACGGAGCCGGGCGCGGAGCCCACGTTGTCGGCCCACATGGTCTGAATGGAATCGATGATCGCGAGACGCGGCTTCTCCTGCTCCAGCGTCGTCAGGATATCGCGCAGGTTGGTTTCGGCCCCCAGCTTGACGGGGGCGTCGGCGAGGCCAAGGCGTTGGGCCCTCATACGGACCTGCGCGCTGGCCTCTTCGCCGGAGATGTAGATTGTCTTGACGCCTGATTGGGCAAACCGGGCCGCGGCTTGCAGAAGAAGCGTGGATTTTCCGATGCCGGGATCGCCGCCCACGAGGATCGCGGAGGCGTCCACCAGTCCACCGCCGAGGACCCGGTCAAGCTCGCCCAACCTTGAGAGGCTGCGGGGCGGGGGCGTCTCCTCGGTTGACAGATCCGTCAGCGCTACGGCGCGGCCCCGGGCCTGTCCCAGCGAGGTGGCGGCGGGGCCGTCGGAGATGCCAGCATCTTCGGAAATGGAATTCCAGGCGCCACAGGCTTCGCAGCGCCCTGACCACTTGGATGTCACATTGCCGCATTCCGCGCAGGAGAAGGAAGTCTTTGCTTTTGCCATGGTGCGCTTGTCCGGCAAAACGGGGGAAATGCCAAGAGCCCGCAGGATTGGGGGCTCTGCCCCCGCGCAAACTGCGTTTGCGCTCCCCCGAGGTATTTGAGGGCAAAAGAAGAGGAATGGCGCTCTGGAATTGGTCGGGGTTCAAGAGAGGCTTGCGTCTGACAACAGGCCGGTTCAAGAGCGCGTGCATGTCTCCGATCCTGCTTCTCACGCTGGCCATTGCGACGGTTGGCGCAAATTCCCTTGCATTGAGCCCGCTTGCGGCGGCTGTTGCCGTGAGTTTTGATACGTCGGCTGCAAGCGTTGTGCAGGCCTCCGCGGTCTATGGGGCTGCGACGGCGTTGTCCGCCTTGACGCTGGCGCCGCGCGCGGATGGCTTTGGCTTGCGCCGGTCGCTGGTGTGGGCGCTTGGCGTCATCACTATTGGTTTGATCCTGTCCGCGGGTGCGATTGGCGTGATGAGCCTGTCCCTGGGGCAAGCGTTGGCCGGCGTGGGGGCGGGCGTGGCCTTGCCAGTGATTTATGCGCTGGCGGCAGAACTGGCGCCAGAGGGCCGGGAAAGCGAGACGTTGGGGCGCGTTTTGACCGGGTGGACCTTGAGCCTCGTCGTGGGGGTGGCGCTCGCGGCCATTCTCGCGGATCTCGTGCATTGGCGCGGTGTTTTTGCGGGGATGGGTCTCATGACGTTTGTCTTGGCGGCCATCCTCGCGCCCACAGCACAGGGTACGGCGCGCACCGGAGCGCGGAGCGCGCCTCTCAGTGCATTGCGCGTGCCAGGCCTGTGGCCCGCGCTTCTGACAGCGGCGCTCTTCATGGCGGCGTTTTATGGCACCTATGGCTATCTGGGCGCACATATGACCAGCGTTCTGGGCACAAGCACAACGCTGGCGGGGATCTCGGCGCTCAGCTACGGGGTGGGCTTTGGCGCGGTCGCGCCGCTGGATCGGTTGATCGACCGTTTCGGGACCTCGCGCGCGGCACCTATGGTGTTCGGTGCGTTGATCGCGGTCTATCTTGTTTTGAATGTCAGCGCGGGCGCTGTCTGGTCACTTTTGACGATGTGTCTGGTCTGGGGAGGTGTCAATCATCTGGGTCTCAACCTGATCGTGAGCCGCCTGACCGCTCTGGACCGCACGCAGCGCGGCGCAATTCTGGGCCTCTATTCCGCGACCACTTATGTGGCGATGTTTGCCGGTGTCGCGGCCATGCGACCTGTTTTCTCTGCGCTGGGGTTTGGCGCGGTGGCGTCGATTGGGGCGCTGTGTATTGTGCCCGCAGCGCTCATGGCTGTCAGCCGCCTGCTCAAAGAACGCGCGTCCAGATGAACAGCCCCAGAAGGGAGACCAGCGCCAGCATGTGCAACAGGTCGACCCCCCACCAGCGCCGCCCGGGCAGGACGGCGGAGAGCAGCAGCGGCGCCGAGACAGCCAGCGGCAAGGCCAGCCCCAGCCCCGCGCGCGTGATCTGGCCTGCGATGACGGGCAACGCGCCTTCATAGAGCCCCATAAGCGCCGGGCCGAACTGCAAAAACAGCGCCCCAAAGGCGGTCAGAATAGCGACAAAGCCTGCCAGCCTCGCGTGCCCTCCCGCAACCGCAAAGCGCAGCACCGCCAGCACTGCGATGATCGGGACAAACAGAAAGGTCTGCAGGAAGAAGAAGGCGTAGAGCGCAGGAGATGGCTCCAACAACATCAGCGCACCGCCTCAATCGGACCTTCGGCGCGGCCATGGATGAACTGATCGAGATAGGGATCGCCCGAGCGTTCCAGATCAGCGATGGGCCCGGTCCACTGGATCACCCCGTCGTGCAGCATGGCCACCCGGTCCGCAATGGTGCGCACGGAGGTCATGTCATGGGTAATGGTGATGGTTGTGGCGCCCATCTCGGTCACGATCTCGCGGATCAGGTCATTGATGACGCCGGACATGATCGGATCGAGGCCTGTGGTGGGCTCATCGAAGAAGATGATGCGCGGCTCGGCGGCGATGGCGCGGGCGAGACCCACGCGTTTCTGCATGCCACCGGAGAGCTCGGCGGGGAAGCGGTCCGCGACGTCAGGCTTGAGGCCCACGCGACGCAGCTTCTCAATGGCGATCTCGCGCGCCTCATCTTTGGGTTTCTTCAGGCTGCCCCGTAGCAGACGGAAGGCCACGTTCTGCCACACCGGCAGGCTGTCAAAAAGCGCGCCGCCCTGAAACAGCATGCCAAAGCCCGCGAGGAATTGATCTCGGTCAGCATTGGCGATGCTCTGACCATTCACTTCGATCTCGCCGCTGTCTGGCTCCACAAGGCCCAGCACCGTCTTGATCGTGATGGATTTTCCGGTGCCCGAGCCGCCGATGATGACCATGCTCTCGCCCGTAGGCACATGCAGGTTGACCCCGCGCAGCACGTGGTTGGCGCCGAAGGATTTATGGACGTCCCTAAGAGTGATCATGCCGCGAAAAACACCTCCGTCAGGATGTAATTCGCGGCCAGGATCAGCACGCTGGCCGAGACCACTGCCGCCTTCGTGGCCCGGCCCACGCCCTGCGCACCACGGCCCGAGTGCATCCCGTAGTAGCAACCCATGAGAGCCACGATAAAGCCGAAGACTGCGCCTTTCACGAGGCCCGAGGCCACATCCCAGAACTCCAGAAAATCAACCGTGTTCTTGAGATAGGCGGCGGCGTTGAAATCAAGGCGGGTCACGCCCACGAGATAGCCGCCGAAGATGCCGATACTGTCACCCACCGCGACAAGCACCGGAACAGCCAGCGTTGCCGCAAGCACGCGCGGCAGCGTGAGGTATTTCATCGGATGGGTTGAGAGGGTGACAAGCGCGTCGATCTGTTCGGTGACTTTCATCGTGCCAATCTCGGCAGCGATTGAAGACGCCACCCGCGCGGCGACCATCAAGCCGCCCAGAACCGGCCCCAGCTCGCGCACCATGCCGATCGCAACGATGGAGGGAACAACGGCTTCTGCGTTAAACCGCGCACCGCCTGCGTAGATCTGCAACGCCAGCGCACCGCCCGTAAAGAGCGCCGTGAGCCCCACAACGGGCAGCGACAGCCACCCGATCTGGACCAATGCGTGGCCAAACTCGCGCCAATAGAACGGCGGACGCGCAAGATGAGAGACCGTCTCCAATGCAAAGAGCGTCACCCGGCCGACGGCCGCCAACAGGGCCAGCACATTGCGGCCAAGGGACGCCAGCAGCCGGATCACGACGCCAGATACACCCGGTTGTAGCGTGCGCCCAGCGAAGTCAGCACTTCGTAGCCGATTGTGCCCGCCCAATCCGCCAGCAAATCAACTCCCTGATGCGGCCCGATCAACTCCAGTGTTTCGGGCTCATGGGCGAGGTCTGTAATGTCGACGCCGATCAGATCCATGGAAACCCGCCCGGCCACCGGGCAGTACTGCCCGCCCGAGACCAGCTGCGCCCGAGGCCCCATGGCGCGCAGGAGGCCATCCGCGTAGCCCGCCGAAATGGTGGCAATGCGCATGGGCCTCTGCGCGACAAATGTGTTGCCATAGCCCACGGTTTCGCCGGGCTCTAGGGCACGCGTCTGAATGACAGGGATATGCAACTGGATAACCGGCTTGGCCTCCGCGAAGGGCAGGCCGCCGTAAAGCCCAATCCCTGGCCGGGTCATGTCGAAATGATATCCCGCCCCGAGCAGGATGCCCCCTGTGGCGGCAAGCGAGCGTGGGGCTTCAATGCCCTCGGTCATCTCGCGAAACGCCTGCAATTGGTGGTTGTTCATCGGGTGATGCGCCTCATCAGCACAGGCCAGATGCGACATCACGAGGCGCGGCGCTTGGGCCAGCGCAATGTCGCGCAGGGCCGACCATTCGGACGGCTCCATGCCAAGCCGGTTCATGCCCGTATCCAGCTGCAAGCCAAAGGGCTGTCCGGGCAGGGCTTCAACATGGCGCAACATCTGGTCAATCGAATTGATCAGCGGGGTGAGCTGATGATCCCGAATGGTGGCCGTATCTCCGTTCATATGACCCGAGAAGACGTAGATTTCAGGACCGCGTCCGAGAGCGCGGCGCAGGGCTGCGCCTTCATCGGCCACCGCCACAAAGAACTGCCGGGCGCCGGCATGGGCGAGGCTTTGCGAGACCTGCTCCACGCCCAGCCCATAGGCGTTGGCCTTGACGACTGCGCCGGTCTCGCTTTGCGACCGCGCCGCCAGCGCGCGCCAGTTGTCGCAGATCGCGCCAAGGTTCACAGTAAGGGTTGCTTGTGCCATGCAGACTGTCTCTTGTGAGGCGCACCGAAGGTCAAGCGCGAATCGACGCGACAGCGCGCCTTTGCCAGAGAGACAGGACAGACCATGAGCACCACCGCCCCCACGCAAAACGACACGGATTTCGCAGCGGCGCTGCAAGCCAAGATTGATACTAAGACCAAGCCGTTGGGCGCTTTGGGGCGCATCGAAGAGATTGCCGCGCAGATCGCGCGTGTTCAAGGCAATCTGAACCCGCGCATGGAGACGTGCCAGCTGGTCATCTTCGCAGCAGATCACGGGCTCGCGCGCGAGGGCGTTTCAGCGTTCCCGGCTGAGGTGACGCGGCAAATGGTGCTCAACTTTGCGGGCGGCGGGGCGGCTGCGAATGTCTTTACCCGCAGCACGGGCATGGATCTTCAGGTCGTGAATGCCGGCGTGATGGGCGGCGCGTTTGATATGCCCGGCGTGGTGGATGCACCGATGGGGGAGGGCACGGCCTCTGCGCTGACGGAGCCGGCCATGAGTGCAGAGACCTGTAAATCCGCGCTCGCAAGAGGCCGCGATTTTGGCGTCGCCGGCGCATATGACGCCATGGCTTTTGGCGAAATGGGCATCGGCAATACCTCTGCCGCTACATTGATCGCACATCGTCTGCTGGATTTGCCGGTTGGCGATCTGGTCGGGCGCGGAACAGGTGTGGACGATGCTGGCCTCGCCCATAAGCAGGATGTGCTGGAGCGGGCGTCTGCCCGTGTACCCGGACCGTTGACGGCAGAGCGGGCCCTCGAAGAATTCGGCGGTTTCGAAATCGCCATGATCGCAGGCGCGATGATGGGCGCGGCGGAAGCCAAGCGGATTGTCCTCGTGGATGGGTTCATCGCCTCCGCGGCGGCTCTGATCGCGGCGCGCATCGCCCCGCAGACGCGCAAGGCCATGGTCTTTGCGCATCACTCCGCTGAAGCCGGACATGCTGCAATCCTGGCCGGGCTCGATGCGCAGCCTTTGTTGCATCTTGGCCTGCGCCTGGGCGAAGGCACAGGCGGGGCCTTGGCATGGCCGCTGGTCAAATCTGCAGCAGCGATGCTCAACGAGATGGCGTCCTTTGCAGACGCCGGGGTCTCAGAAAAAGAATGAAAAGAGAGCTGCAAGTCTTTGCACTTGCAGTGCAATTCATGACGCGCCTGCCCATGCCGGAGGTGCCTTTCTCGGCGGAGCGGCAAACCGAAGCGGGCAAATACTATCCGTTGGTGGGTCTGGTCGTCGGCTGCATCGGTGCATTGGTGCTGTGGTCTGCGTCGCTGGTGTTGCCGGTCGCTGTGGCGGTCATCCTCGCAGTGGCAGCGTGCCTTCTGGCCACGGGTGCGCTGCATGAAGATGGTCTGGCGGATATGGCGGACGGGCTTGGCGGCGGCGCCACCCGAGAGCGCGCTATGGACATCATGCGCGACAGTGCAATCGGGGCATTTGGTGTGCTGACCCTGGTCATCGTGCTTGCCCTGAAGGTGGCGCTGCTCATTGACCTGGGGCCGTCTGACGCGGCCTTGGCCATGATCGCCGCCCATGTGATGAGCCGCTACGCACCGGTTTGGGCCATCTACACACAGACCTATGCCCGGAGCGCTGGGGCCAAGTTCACCGCGCCTGAGATGACGGGCCGGGGCCATGTGATTGCTTTAATCACTGCGGCTTCTGCACTTGGTTTGCTCTGCCTCGCTTTTGGGCTGGCCGGGTTGATCGGCGGTCTCGTCGCAGGCGGCCTCGTGTGGGTCACGTCCCGGCTTTATCTGCGCAAGCTCAACGGGTTTACGGGCGACTGCCTCGGGGCATTGCAGCAAATGGCGGAGCTGGGCGTCTATCTTGGGGTGGTCGCATGGCTCTGACCTTTGTGCGTCATACCACCCCGGAGGTCGCCAAGGGGGTGTGCTACGGACGCACTGATCTGGATCTGGCCACAACCTTTGCGGCAGAGGTCAAAGCGGTCCGCGCTGCGTTGGGAAATCGTCAACAGATCTTCACGTCACCACTCAAGAGATGCGTGCAACTCTCTGGTATGTTAGGAAATTATGAGATTCTCGATGCCGTAGTCGAGATGGACTTCGGGCGCTGGGAGATGACGCCTTGGGATGAAATTCCCAGACAGGAACTGGACCAATGGGCCGATGATTTCTTTGACGCCAAGCCGCATGGCGGCGAGAGCGTGGCCGAACTTCGGGACCGTGTTGCTGACGCCTTGCGCGTCTTGCCCGACGGGGCTGTCGTGGTCACGCATGCTGGTATCATCAAAGCGGTTGCTGCGCTGACGGGCCACCCCGAGGGATGGGACATCAAGCCCGCTTTTGGCGCCGTTTTGACGTTTCCCTCTGCGGGATAAACGGCTGTCGGGGAAGGCTCTGCCACAGCATCTGCGATGATACAAATACCCCCTACCCAAACCCACCCATCTGGCCTATACCTTGTGGATAACTGCGCTCGAGGCACCATTGGTGTCACCAAAAGATGGCGCGGACCTGAGGCAGAAACACGAAAAAGGGGGGCTGGCCATGCGCTGCCCGTTTTGCGGAAACATCGATACACAAGTTAAGGATTCCCGCCCGGCGGAGGATCACGTCTCCATTCGGCGCAGGCGTTTTTGCCCGGCCTGTGGGGGGCGCTTTACCACGTATGAGCGCGTGCAACTGCGTGATCTCGTGGTGATCAAAACGAATGGGCGTCGGGAAGATTTTGACCGCGACAAGCTTGAGCGCTCGATCCGTATCGCGCTTCAGAAGCGCCCGGTGGAACCCGAACGTATGGATCAGATGATCTCGGGCATCGTGCGTCGACTTGAGAGCATGGGTGAGACGGATATCCCATCCAAGCAGATCGGTGAGATCGTGATGGAAGCGCTCGCCCGTATCGATACGGTTGCCTATGTACGCTTTGCCAGCGTCTACAAGAATTTCCAGGCGGCTGACGATTTTGACAAATTTGTCAGTGAGTTGCGCCCCAAAACGGATGATCCCAAGGATGGGTAAAGGCGGCTGATGGTCTCTGATCGAGACCACATGGTACATGCTCTGAGCCTTGGGCGGCGTGGTCTGGGGCAGACTGCGCCGAACCCGTCTGTGGGCTGTGTCGTCGTCAGGAATGGTCGTGTGGTGGGGCGGGGTTGGACGCAGCCCGGCGGCCGCCCCCACGCGGAAGCCATGGCCTTGGCGCAAGCCGGGGCAGAGGCCCGGGGCGCCACCGCATATGTCACTCTGGAGCCATGTGCTCATACGGGCCAAACCCCCCCCTGCGCGAAGGCCTTGATCGAGGCGGGCGTGTCGCGCGTGGTTGCGGCGATTGAAGATCCCGATAGGCGCGTGTCTGGCCGCGGCTTCGAGATGCTGCGCGCAGCTGGCATATCCGTCGAAACCGGGCTCATGGCGGAGCAGGCGCGCTGGGATTTGCGCGGCTTTCTGCTGAACCGCAGGCAAGGACGGCCAGAAGTCACACTCAAACTCGCTTTGACCGTTGACGGGCGGATTGCCACGGCGTCGGGCGAGAGCCAGTGGATCACAGGCCCGCAGGCGCGCCGGGAAGTGCATGCGATGCGGGCCCGGCACGATGCTGTCATGGTTGGGGCAGGGACTGTGCGTGCGGATGACCCCTCCCTCACAGTACGCAATTTGGGCATCGCACATCAGGCGACACGTGTGGTGATCTCGCGCAAACTGGATTTGCCAGACGCAAGCCTGTTGCAGCGCACGGCCTCACAGGTGCCGGTCTGGCTGCTGCACGGCAAGGATGCGCCAGAAAGCGCGCGAGATGCCTGGCGCGCTGCGGGTGCGCAAACCCACGAAGTTGCGCTGGCCGGACGGCAGATCGATATGGCCGCAGCGCTCGCGTGCCTCGGCGAACTCGGCATATGCCGGGTGTTTTGTGAAGGTGGCGGGCTGTTGGCGGCCTCGCTGATGAGTGCTGATCTGGTCGACCGGCTTGTCGTCTTTTCCGCTGGTCTGGCGCTCGGCGCGGAGGGCCAACCGGGCCTCGGCGCGCTTGGCATCGAGCGCCTGTCAGAAGCGCCGCGCTTTGACTTGCGCGACCAGCGTCAAATCGGCAGCGATACCCTGAGCATCTGGGAAAACAAGCGCTTCGCCGCCACGCGCTAGCCCGGTGGTTCAGCCCCGCAAGGCTGGCAGCCCAATGCCTGTCCCTTCAAAACCACCATCAGCGGCGAGACATTGCCCGGTGATGAAAGACGCGCGGTCCGACGCGAGAAAGCAAATGGCTTCCGCAATTTCGCGCTCCGTGCCGTAGCGATTGAGCGGCAGCGCGTCATGGTAGGCGGCAATGATCTCGGGACTGTGCACCGCCATGGCGAGCTTCGTGCGCACGGGGCCGGGCGCCACGACATTGGCGCGAATGCCGTATTCGCCGAGTTCTGCGGCTTGCTGGAGCGTCAGTTGAATGACGGCTGCCTTGGAGGTGCCGTAGGCCACGCGCAGGGTCGAGGCACGCAAGCCTGAGATGGACGCGATATTCACGATTGCGCCTTTGGTCGCTTTAAGATGGGGGATCGCGGCTTGGGAGGTGAGGAAAACACCGTCCAGATTGGTCTCCATGACGCGGCGCCAGCGGGCAAAATCCGTCTCTTCGATGGGCCCGAAGTCGGCCACGCCCGCGTTGTTGATGAGCGCATCAATACGGCCCATCTGCTCTGCGGCTTCTTGCATAAACCGCGCCACGGCATCGGGTTGACTGACATCCGCGACGATGGGGGTGAAGCCTGCCTCGCCCGCCGCATCGCGCAAGGCCTCTGCGTCGCGGTCCACGCCCACAACGCGCCAGCCCTCTTCCATGAAAAGCTTGACCGTCGCGAGACCAATCCCGCGCGCGGCTCCCGTGACCAGTGCTACCTTATCCATGATGCCTCCCTCGCTCTGACGCCAAACTGGCGCAGTGCGGGAGCAGGCTCAAGCCACGTTTTCGAGTTTGACCTTGGGGACCACGCCAAGCGCATGGCAGACGTCGCGGGTCAATTCCGGTCGGTTGAGCGTGTAGAAATGCAAGGTCTCGACGCCCTCACACAGAAGGGTATCGCACAGCTCTGTGCAAATTGCCGTTGCCAGCAAGTCAGACCTGCCATCGCGCTCTGCTTTCTCGAAGGCCTCGACCATCCAGCCGGGCACCTGCGTGCCGCAGCGCTTGGCAAACCGCACCACACCGGCCCAATTTTCAATGGGCAGGATGCCGGGCGTGATGGGCGCTTGGATGCCAGCGGCGGCACAGGCATCGCGGAAACGCAGGAAGGTCTCCGGTTCAAAGAAGAACTGTGTCAACGCCTCGGAGGCGCCGGCGGCAAGCTTGGCCTTGAGCCACTGGATGTCGGATTGTGCGTCGGCGGCTTCAGGGTGCACGTCGGGGTAGGCGCCAACGCGGATGGTAAAGTCACCGCTGGCGGACAGCCCTTCGATCAATTCGCAGGCATTGGCAAAACCGTCGGGATGGGGCGTGAACCGCGCCGTGCCCTTGGGCGGATCCCCCCGGAGCGCCACGATATCCCGAACACCGGCCTTGGCAAAATCCCGGGCGATGGCAAGTGTCTCGTCGCGGGTCGCATCCACGCATGTCAGATGTGCAGCGGTGCGCAGGCCGGAATGCGCATGGATCGTGGCGACAGCATCGCGCGTCAGCTCGCGGGTCGTGCCGCCCGCGCCGTAGGTCACAGAGACGAAGCGCGGCTCCAGCGGGCTCAGCACTTGCACTGTATCCCAAAGCCGGAAAGAGGCTTCCAGCGATTGCGGGGGGAAGAATTCGAAAGAGACGGCAGGGGTCGGCATTGGTCTTCCTTTGGTCGGTAATGGCTTGTTGCACAGGCGATCACGTGAGACAAACTCATAAATCTCATCAGGATCATGAGTCGCACATGCATATCGAGTTTCGCCACCTCCGCACGATCAAAGCCATTCACGATGCAGGCGGCGTGGCGCGCGCCGCCGAGCAACTCAACATCACGCAAAGCGCCCTCAGCCATCAGATCAAGGGCCTGGAAGATCAGGCCGGGGTGGAGCTTTTCGTGCGACGCTCAAAGCCAATGAAACTGTCGGCGGCGGGTTTGCGGCTCCTGCGCCTTGCGGAGCAGGTTTTGCCGCAAGTGCAAGCCTTGCAAGATGAGTTTGCTGGCGTGCGCGCGGGCCATGCGGGCCGTTTGCACATCGCTATCGAGTGCCATGCCTGTTTTGAATGGCTCTTTCCTGTTCTGGAGCGTTTTCGCAAAAGCTGGGGGGATGTGGATGTCGATATCCGGCCCGGGCTGGCTTTTGATGCGCTGCCTGCGTTGCAAAAGGAAGAGGTCGATCTGGTGGTGTCATCCGATCCCGAGGAGATCCCCGGCGTGGACTTCATCGAACTCTTTGATTACGCGCCGGTTTTTGTGGCCTCGAGCCAGCATCCTCTGGCCGACAAGCCATTCGTCTCGGCACAGGATTTCCGGGGCCAAACGCTGATCACCTATCCAGTGGATCGTCAGAGGCTCGATGTTTTCAGCCAATTGCTCATACCTGCGAAGGTTGAGCCAGCCGGGGTGCGGCAGGTCGAGTTGACGGCGGTCATCTTGCTGCTCGTGGCCTCCAACAGAGGTGTGGCCGTGCTGCCGGATTGGGTCGTCAGGGAGGTGAAATATTCGTCAGACTATGTCACCCGGCCGCTGACCGAGGGAGGTCTGACACGCAGACTTTACGCTGCCGTGCGTCGCGAAGATGCGAGCAAGCCGTATATGCAGGATCTGATCCGCTTCGCGCGAAACGAAGCGGTCAAACTCCAGCAGGTCTAGAGGACCTTCAGATCCGCTGCCATCTGGCGGCCGTCTCGTCCGTCGATCATTTCGAACTCGACTTTCTGGTTGTCGGCAAGGCCCGTGAGCCCAGAGCGCTCGACTTGAGAAATATGCACAAAGACGTCCTTGCCGCCTTCGCTTGGTTCGATAAAGCCGAAGCCTTTTGTGGTGTTGAACCACTTTACAGTACCGGTAGGCATTCTACCCAGTCTCCCATTTCCCCCACGGTTGTCGCGAGGTCTTTCGCGCGTCTCACCGGCAGGGCGCTAAACCTCCGGGTGATCTGCAATATAAAGGATCGTGCTGTTTGGCCAAAAATCAAGGTTCAAAGGCCGACTTTCGTCGTATATGTCGTAATTTCGAGCGAATGGGAGGCATCATGACGCTTTATGGACTGAAAACGTGCGGCACATGCCGCCGCGCGCTGGCGGCTTTGCCGCAGGCGACCTTTGTGGATGTGCGGAAAGAAGGGGTGCCGGAGGAGGTTCTGTCACGCGCGGAGGCTTTGTTTGGCGACAAGCTTGTGAATACGCGCTCCACGACCTGGAGAGAGCTTTCGGAAGATGCCCGCGCCAAGCCCAAAGGCGATCTTTTGCGCGCCCATCCGACCCTGATGAAACGCCCGCTGATTGATGCGGGCGATCAAATGTATCTGGGTTGGGACACGAAGACGGAAGCCGCATTGGTCTGAGCCGGTCAGGCTCAGCGCATGCACTGTCCTCGAACGGGGCAGGGAGGCCGTGCTCAGATGGGCACGGACCCTGTCTTGATCGGCGTGACGTTATCAAGATCACCAATCGAGACGTGCTTGTGGCGCGTCTGACGTGCTTCGTTGGGCATTTCGGAATTGGCATCGATGAAATCGAGCACGAGGGGCCGGATATTGTTGCGCCAGCTCTTGCCCGCGAAAATCCCGTAATGACCCGCGCCGGGCTCCAGATGGCTCGCCTTTTTCTCATCGGGCAGACCAGTCAGCAGATCAAGCGCTGCGACGCACTGGCCCGGTGCTGAGATATCATCATTGGACCCCTCGACGGTCTTGACGGCGACGGTCGTGATCTTGCCGATATCGACGGTTTTGCCATCAACGACGAAACAGTTCCGGGCGATTTCGCGCTCTTTGAAAATGCGCTGCACCGTGGAGAGATAAAACTCGGCAGGCATGTCCATGACAGCGAGATACTCATCATAGAACTTGTTGTGTTTGTCGTTGTCGGAGGCTTCCCCCCGGATCACGCGCTGGATCTGATCCATGAAGGCCTTGCTGTGCGTCTCTGCATTCATCGACATGAAAGAGCTGAGTTGCAAAAGGCCCGGATAGACCTTGCGGCCCACGCCGGCATATTTGAATCCGACGCGCTGGATCATGGTCTCTTCGAGCTGTCCCATGGTCACGCGACGGCCGAAATCGGTCACGTCCGTGGGCGTCGCATCGGGGTCAATCGGCCCGCCGATCAGCGTGAGGGTACGGGGCTGCGCGGCCGGGTCTTCTTCCGCGAGATAGGCCGTGGCCGCCAGCGTCAGCGGCGCGGGTTGGCATACTGCGATGACATGTGTGTCAGGGCCCATTTCCCGCATGAAGTCAACGAGGTAGAGCGTATAGTCTTCAACATCGAACTTGCCTGCGGACACGGGAATGTCACGGGCGTTGTGCCAGTCTGTGATATAGACTTCACAATCGCGCATCAGGGACCTTACCGTTGAGCGCAAGAGCGTGGCGTAGTGGCCAGACATCGGCGCCACGAGCAAAACTTTGCGCGGGGCTTCGGGACGACCGGAAACCTCGAAGTGAAGCAGATCCCCAAAGGGTTTCTCGACCACTGTGCGCACATTTACGATGTGGTCCTTGCCATCGGCGCAGGTGAAGCTGTCGATGCCCCAGTCCGGCTTCACAATCATCCGGTGAAAGCTGCGCTCCGTCACTTCACCCCAGGCGGCCATCCAGGACAGCGCCGGGTTGGGCCACATGGCGAAAGCCGGGTAGGAGGCCATGGCTTCCGCTGTTGCTCCCAGCCATTGGTTGGTGTTCCGGACGGTCTCCATCCAGTCATATGACATCATGTACCGCATCTACGGTCTCCTGTCCCTCGGCCCTGATCTTGTGAGATATGGGGCGTTTGTAGCCCAAGGGCTTCATTTCGTCGCTTTGACCCCCCAGGCGCCACGACTGTATTTTGCATGTGCGAAGATAGGTGGGAAAGTCCAACATGACAACGACAGACAGTGACGCAGATACAAAAGTCGCACTTTTGGATAAAAATATCGAGAAAATGGAAGAGCTTACGCGCCGCCTGACGAGCGCGATTTCCCGGAAGGGCCAGCCAAATACAGCGCTTCAGGCGCCGGAATCGGAGCTTTTTGCACGTGCAGCAACCGCCTATTGGCAGGAAGCCATGCAGAATCCGGCCAAGATTATCGAACACCAGATGTCGTATTGGTCAAAAACGCTGACACATTTCGTCGCGGCACAGCGGACCCTCGCGCAGGGCAAGCTGAAGGCCCCCGAAGATCCCACGCCGTCCGATCGCCGCTTCTCCAACGAATTGTGGGAAAGCCACCCCTACTTCAACTACATCAAGCAGCAGTATTTCATCAACGCCGAGGCCATCCGTCAGGCCGTGCAGGATATCGATGACGTGGACGAAACCGAGCGGCGGCGCCTTCGGTATTTCACGGAGCAGATCGTTGACATGATGGCGCCGACGAACTTCCTCGCCACAAACCCCGATGCTTTGCAAAAGGCCGTCGAGACCGATGGCGAAAGCCTTGTGAAGGGCATGGAAAACCTGATTGCCGATCTGGAAGCCAATGATGGCGAGCTGATCGTGCGGCTGGCCGATGAACAGGCCTTCAAGATCGGCGAGAACATCGCCACCTGTGAGGGCAAGGTTGTCTATCGCAATCACATGATGGAGCTCATCCAGTACAGCCCGACGACCGAAAAGGTCCGGGAGCTGCCGATCGTGCTCTTCCCGCCGTGGATCAACAAGTTCTACATTCTCGACCTCAAAGAAAAGAACTCCTTGATCAAATGGATCGTCGAACAGGGCTACACGCTGTTCGTTGTCAGCTGGATCAACCCCGATGACAGCTATGCCGACACCGGTCTGGAAGACTACATCAACGACGGCTACCTGCGCGCCATCGAATTGGCCAAGGAGATCTGTGGCACCAAACAGGTCAACGCCGTGGGCTATTGCATTGCGGGCACCACGCTCTCGATGACGCTGGCGCTCCTCAAGGCGCGCGGCGATACGTCCGTGAAATCCGCGACCTTTTTCACAACGCTGACGGATTTTTCGGATCAGGGGGAGTTCACGCCGTTTCTTCAGAACGATTTCATTGATGGGATCGAAGCTGAGATCGACAAACGCGGGATTCTCGACAGCTATATCATGGCGCGGACATTTTCCTTCCTGCGCTCCAATGATCTCGTCTACATGCCAGCGATCCGGCACTATATGATGGGCGAGACGCCTCCCGCGTTTGATCTGCTCTACTGGAATGGCGACGGGGCGAACCTGCCGGGCAAAATGGCGATGCAATATCTGCGCGGCCTGTGTCAGCGCAACGAGTTTTCCGAAGGCACGTTCGAGTTGATGGGCGAGGTGCTCGATCTCAAAGACGTGACGGTGTCGCTCTGCGCGATTGTCGCCGAGACCGATCACATTGCCGCCTGGAAGGATTGCTACCGTGGCGTGCAAAAGATGGGCTCGCGTTCCAAGTCCTTCATCGTCTCTGAATCGGGCCATATCGCAGGCATCGTCAATCCGCCCAGCAAAGAGAAGTACGGCCACTATGTGAACGATGACATGTCGCTGACGGCCGATGAGTGGATCAAGGGCGCCGAGTTCAACAAAGGCAGCTGGTGGCCGCGTTGGGAAAGCTGGCTCAAGCCACGTTCAGGCAAGCTTGTCGCTGCGCGCATTCCGGGTGAGTCGGCGCACAAGGCGCTCTGCGATGCGCCCGGGACTTACGTCATGGTCAAGGCAAGACGCTGATAAGACGGGCATTTCAGGTTTATGCTGCGCTGCAGCAAAAAAAGACTTGAAATGCCGCGCTGCAGCATGCATATTGTTTGCAGATGCAGCACGGGGTGAGCCCGGACGCACTTTCAGAGCAGAACGCTCACTGACCAAGGATTGATACAATGGCTAAAACGCAAGACATGACAGCGATGATGAAAGACATGATGGGTGCATTCCCGGTCGACACAGCCGCTATGGAAGACGCATTCAAAACAACTGCATCGCTTAACGAAAAGCTGACATCTGTCGCTCTCGAAGCTGCTGGCAAATCCACGGAAATTTCCTCCAAGTGGACAAAAGACACGCTCGCCAAACTGGCCGACATGTCCAAAGCCAAGGCAGAGCCTGCAGATTACGCAAAAGCGATGACAGATTTCGCTTCCGCACAAGCTGAAGTTGCCGCCGAAAACATGGCCGCATTCGCTGAAGTCGCCAAGAAAGTCCAAATGGACACAGTTGAGCTGATGATGGCAGCTGGCAAAGACTTCTCCGAAGAAGCAACTGCCGCCGTCAAAAAAGCGACAGCTGACGCGACAGCCGCTGCGAAAAAAGCAGCCAAGTAAGCTCGAACGATACGATCTGCGTCGTCTCCTCCCAACCTAGACGCAAATCGACATCGGGAACGGGTCTGGCCTTGCCAGGCCCGTTTTCCTTTTGCAGAGACGCTGCGCCGCAGCGCTTTCAACGCTTTCCTTTTGTGCGCCAAGCGCATAGGCTTTCTGCACCAGCCAACTCGCGGGAGGACAGCACGTGGGCGAAACAGGTGGCACGCTGCTTATCAAGCGTTACGCGAGCCGTAGGCTCTACAATACCGAAACATCTGATTACGTGACGCTTGAAGATATTGCGGGCTTCATCCGTGAAGGCCGCGAGGTCCAGATCGTGGATCTGAAATCCGGCGATGACCTGACGCGCCAATACCTGCTGCAAATCATTGCCGAGCATGAGAGCAAGGGCGAGAATGTCCTGCCGCTGGGCGTCTTGACGGATCTGGTCCGCAGCTACACGACCCAGGCGCAATCCGTGGTGCCGCAGTTCCTGCATGCCTCTTTCGAGATGCTCCGCGATGGGCAATCCAAGATGATGGAAAACATGGGCGCCATGCACCCCATGGCAAACATGCCGGGCTTTGACGCCATGCGCGCCCAGCAGCAAGCCTTTCTCAAAGCGATGACGGGCGGAAACTGGCCCTCAGCAAGCTCTGAGACCGAGCGCGAAGAGCCCGAGAGTTCCGAGGAGCTGAGCGATATCAAAGCCCAGCTCGCCGATCTTCAGTCCAAGTTGTCAAAACTGGACAAGTAGCTACTCCGCAGCCACGGACGCCTGTCCTGCCATTGTCGTAATAGCGGCTTTGATGAGGACCTGGCTTACCTGATCACATTCCGCAGCGCTCAATCGTGCGGGCAGGCGAACGTCGCAGGCGCGCATCAGCATATTGCGCGTCCCGGGCAGGGGGCCGGGCGCTTCGGGCAGGAATTGCCAGTTCCAAAAGGCGCGGGCGTTATCGTCGGATAATCCAAAAATCTGCACGGAAACCCCCATCGACTGAGCGTTCTGTGCAAATGCGCGGGCCTGAGCGTCGGTCATCCCGACCAGATTGAACTGGATGGAGTCCGGTGCGCGGTCTTCGCCTTTCAGGGGCTCTGGCACGGTCAACCAAGGGCTGTCATTCAGCACCTCCGCGACCCGGTTGTGATTGGCTAAGCCATCGCGCACCCGACGCGCGACCTCGGGCAATTGCGGGCGGATCACCGCCGCGGAGAGGTTGGACATGCGCAAATTGTAGAGCGGCAATGTGTTTTGAATGGCCGCGAAAGCCTCCGCCAGAACGGGATGTTTTTTCCAGTTGTGCTCGTATGCGCCCGAAAGGATCACAGCGCGGGCCACAAGGTCTGCATCATCGGTGATCAGAATGCCGCCTTCGCCCGCGTTAATCAGCTTGTAGGATTGAAAGCTGAAACAGCCTACGCGCCCGATCGTCCCGATTTTGCGGCCCCGCCATGTGGTCCCGAGGGAATGTGCCGCGTCCTCTATGACGGGAATGTTCGCGGCCTCACATAGCGCCATAATGGCATCCATATCGGATGTATGGCCGCGCATATGGCTCACGATCACAGCGTCGCAGCCGGGCAGTTTCGCTTCGAAATCCGCCAAATCGATCCGGTAATTCTCGCCCACGTCACACAGAACCGGGATGCACTCGGCATGAACCACCGCGGAGGGCACCGCGGCGAAGGTAAAGGCCGGGATCAACACGCGGGCATCCCGCGGCAGGCCAAGAGCCTTGAGCGAGAGAAAAAGGGCCGCCGAACAGGAGGAGACCGCCAGAGCGAAGCGCGCGCCCATGAACTCTGCAAACTCGGATTCCAACAGGGCCACAGGGGCGTCTTGGGGCGCCGTGTAACGGAAGAGATCACCGGAAGTGAGGAGCCTGTCTATCTCGGCCCGTGCGGCGGAAGGGATAGCCTCGGCATCATGCATGTTCGGCATGGACATTTTGATTTCCTTAATCAGGTATTTTGAAAAATGAAATATCTGAACTCGACCGAAAAAGCGAGATGAAAGACGCAAGGCACGCGACGCGCGTCCAAAAGGCGCGCATGAACAAAAAAATGGGGCCGCGTGCGCGACCCCAAGGAGCAATCGTCATTTGTGTGCCCGTCGGCTCAAAAACCCTCGGAACCGCCGCCGGACTGTTGCCAAGGCTTTACGAGGTTTCCGAAACGCGTGAACTGGCTCTCGAAGCTCAACTCGACGGTGCCGATGGGGCCGTGCCGTTGTTTGCCAATGATGACTTCCGCCTTGCCATGCAGGCGCGCCATGGCTTCCTGCCATTCCACGATCTTGGGATCGTCATCAGCGGGTTTCTCGCGCTCTTTGTAGTATTCCTCGCGATAGACGAACATGACGACGTCGGCATCCTGCTCAATCGAACCCGATTCCCGGAGGTCTGACAGCTGCGGTCGCTTGTCTTCGCGGCTTTCCACCTGCCGGGAGAGCTGCGAGAGCGCGATGACCGGAATGTCGAGCTCCTTGGCGATTGCCTTGAGGCCCATGGAGATCTCGCCGATCTCCTGCACCCGGTTTTCTGCCGTGCCGCGCACGAGCTGCAAATAGTCGACGATCAGCAAATCCAACCCATGGGTCCGCTTAAGGCGCCGTGCGCGGGCGGAGAGTTGCGAGATCGGGATTGCGGCGGTGTCGTCAATAAAGAGCGGACAGGCTTCGAGCTCCTTTGCGGCATCCACGAAACGGCGGAATTCGGTCTCGTCCATGTCGCCTTGACGGATCTTGTGGGAGGAGATTTCGGAGGCTTCCGCAAGGATCCGGCCCGCCAGCTGTTCGGCCGACATCTCGAGCGAGAAGAACCCCACAACGCCGCCCTCGATCGCGCCTTCGCTGCCGTCAGGCCGCTGCCCGCGTCGGTAGGATTTGGCGACGTTGAAGGCGATATTGGTGGCCAGCGATGTCTTCCCCATGGAAGGGCGCCCAGCGAGAATCAGAAGGTCTGACTTGTGCAAACCGCCCAGTTTCTCGTCCAGATCGTTGAGCTTGGTGGGTACACCCGCCAGACCGCCCTCGCGTTGATACGCAGCATTGGCGACATTGACTGCATCGGTGACAGCTTTGAGAAAACTCTGAAATCCGCCCTCTGCCTGGCCTTGCTCGGCCAGTTTGTAGAGCGCCTGCTCCGCTTCAACGATCTGTTCCTTGGGCTCAGACGCCACATCAACCTTGGCGGCCTTGGTGGAGATATCCCGCCCCAGCGAGATCAGCTCACGGCGCACCGCCAGATCGTAGATCATCTGCGCATAGTCCCGCACCGCAAAGGCCGAGACAGCCGCGCCTGCGAGCCGCGCTAGATAGGCCGGCCCGCCCAGCTCCTTGAGGCCTTCGTCGTCCTCAAGAAAGGATTTCAGGGTCACTGGAGAGGCAAGCGCGTTTTTGGATATCCTGGCAGCAGCGGTCTCGAAGATGCGCGCATGCACGGGATCGTAGAAATGAGAGGGGCCAATCAGAGAGGTCACACGGTCATAGACGTCATTATTTGTCAGGATCGCGCCCAGCAATTGCTGCTCGGCCTCGATGGAATGGGGCATGGTGGCCTCATCCTGAACCGCGACGCCAGTGGGATTGATTGTGCTGATTTCGTTCATGCCTTGCCCCTCACACCGCACGCTCTCATGGCGCGCCACCTGTGGGCGTGGCATAGCAAAACCGCTCCGCGCAGAGCAAATTGTATGTTTCTGTGGATAAGCTGTGGATGCAAGCCCATGGCCATATATTGCCACAGGCGCGTTCACATATCCAACATATTGTGGTGCGCGCGGCGCTGTCTCAGGCGGGTTTATGCGCCTCTTGCCACGCGCGGGGGTCTTTCAGGAAGGCTTCGACCTCGTCCAGTGTCTGGGCCGGGAACGCGTTCGTCTCGCGCGCCACAGCCAGTACATCCCACCACGTGCACAGATGATGCAGAGCAACGCCATGGTCCCCCAAGGTTTTTTCGGTCTCGGGGAAGATGTCGTAGTAGAAAATCACAGCGGTGTGGCCGCACTCCGCGCCGGTGTCCCGAATCGCATCGACAAACGAGAGCTTGGAGCCGCCGTCTGTCGCCAGGTCTTCCACGAGAAGCACCCGCTGTCCCTCGCTCATCGCCCCTTCGATGCGCGCATTGCGACCGTAGCCTTTGGGCTTCTTGCGTACATAGGTCATCGGCAAGGCCATGCGCTCGGCCACAAGGGCTGCAAACGGAATGCCCGCCGTCTCGCCGCCGGCGATATTGTCAAACGCCTCAAAGCCTGCGTTGCGCATGATTGTGCACACCAGAAAATCCATCAGGGTCGCGCGAATGCGCGGGAAGGAAATGAGCTTGCGGCAATCAATGTAGCTGGGCGACGGCAAGCCGGAAGAGAGCGTGTAGGGTGTCTCGGTGTTGAAGTTGACAGCGCCAATCTCAATAAGCATCGCAGCTGTCAGCCGGGCAATTTCTTCGCGGGTGGGGTAGCTTGTGGGGATCATGGCAAAGGTCACCTCTCGTGGCGCGCCGGGGGAGCCTCCGGCGGGAGTTTTTGGGGCAAGATGAAGTCAGCTGACGCGCCAATGCAGCGGCATCATGGGATCAAACACCGTGACGGGACCCTCATCAGTGGCAATGTGATCGGGATAACTCACGGGCGCACCCTTGGTGAGTGTGATCGTCTCTTCATTCGGGGGCAGACCGTAAAACGCGGGGCCGTTGAGCGCGGCGAAGGCCTCGAGCCTGTCCAGAGCGCCGTCCTGTTCGAAGACTTCCGCGAGGATCGAGAGTGTGTTGGTTGCTGTGAAGCAGCCTGCGCATCCGCATGGCTGGAGCTTTGCTGCGTCTGTGTGTGGCGCGCTGTCGGTCCCGAGGAAAAAGCGCGCGTCGCCCGAGGTCGCGGCGGCGCGCAAGGCCAGCCGGTGTTCTTCGCGTTTGGCCACGGGCAGGCAATAGTAATGCGGTTTGATGCCACCTACGAGAATGTGGTTGCGATTGATCACGAGATGATGGGTCGTGATCGTGGCGCCCAGGTCTTTTTCGTGGGCGCGGACATACGCGGCCGCGGTTTTGGTTGTGATGTGTTCCATGACCACACGCAGGCCCGGCGTTGCACGACGGATCGGATCCAGCACGCGGTCAATGAAAACGGCTTCGCGATCGAAGATATCGATATCAGCATCCACCACTTCGCCGTGAACACACAAGGGACACCCGATCTCGGCCATGCGCTCCAGAACCGGGCGGACTTTGTCGAAATCAGATACGCCGGAGGCGGAATTGGTCGTCGCGCCAGCGGGGTAGAGTTTGACGCTCGTGACGAGACCGGAGGCGTGGGCCGCAGCGAGATCGTCGGGATCTGTCTCCTCTGTGAGGTAGAGGGTCATCAACGGCTGAAACTGCATCCCTGCGGGCAGAGCATCGAGGATCCTGTCACGGTAGTCGGATGCTTGCGCCCCGGTGACCACGGGCGGCACAAGGTTGGGCATGATGATCGCGCGGGCAAAATGACGGGCTGTCTCGGGCAGGACGGCGCGCAGCATGGCGCCATCTCGCAGATGCAAATGCCAATCGTCCGGGCGGCGAAGTGTGAGGCTGTCTGACATGGGACGCTCCTACACTGGAGCGCCGATGGTTTCCAGAGGCGCTATTGCGCGGCGCGTAATTCTTCGAGTTTGCGCCGGAAACGGGGGGCTTTCATGCGTGAGGTGACGTTGACGCAGAGTGTTTCCAGAAGCTCTTGCCTGTCATCGCGTTCCAGCTCTGTCATGAGCGCGCGCAAATAGGGCGGATAGTTTCTCCGGGTGCGCAGCATCGCGTAGAACCAATGCGGTGTGAGAGTGCGTGTGCCGGCGCGGGTCAGAATGCGAAAGAACAATGCCATATCGAGCAATGATGATTGCAGGGCGGCGCCCAGGAACGGGGCCCGCAGCATGGTCACGTTGGAGGCGCGAAAGAGGGCCGCATGCATGGCATCAAGCGCTTGTCGCGGATCGAACAAGATATAGGCGTGTTGCGCTGCATCGATCATGTCGGGCGCATAGCCGTACCGTGTTGTGAAATCGAGCATGCGAAAATCGATGAAGCGTTCATCCCAGCCAGAAACGCGCGGCTCCAACGTAGCCTGCGGCTGGATCGCCAGCACGAGGGCGCCGGGGGCGGCCACCGAGAAAGCGCAGGCCGCATATCCACAGGGGCCCGCGCCATAAAACAGCACGTCGTCAAAGGTGTCGAAAAAACCCTCATCCGTCAGCCTGTCGAAGAAGCCGTACACCGATCCATCGCGGAACCACGTATCGCCTTCGGACACCAGCGCGAGATGTGACCAGCCATTGGCCTTCACAAGCTCAAAGCCTAAAGGTTGTCCGTTGTCAGAGAGGGCCTGAATGCCTTGTCGGCTCTCAAACGTGACAACAAGCGTCGTGTTGCCTTTGATATGGGCCGCGATATGCCGCGCGCCGAGGCGTTCGAAAAAGCCGTGCTGCCGTGCCAGGCCTTGCAAGGCATCCGTCCAGTCGGCGCGGTTCAAATCCGTCATGGACAGATCAAAGCTGTCGTGCAAATCCTGCATATCTTCGTCCTCAAATTGCTCTCTCGCGGGAGCTTGAATGCGAAGATATTCAGACAATTGGGCGAAACTTGGAAACAATCACTGTGGATTGTGGCTATTTCTTGGCATCATCCCGAGACAATCGCCGCCCGCGGTTGGCGTGTTTGATAAGCGCGCGCGCGTATTTCTCCGCGAGCGGCTGGGAGGGCGGCGTCGTCAAAAGTCGCCCCAGAAGCGCCCGGTAGGGCTCTTGCGCCAGAAGCTCATGCAGGCGGGCATGGCGCCAGGCCACGGCTGCTTCATGTAAGCGCGCCAGTTCGGGATCGGCGGCGAATGCTGCGCGTTGTGCGGCTGTTTCGTCCCGCAGGCCCAAGATACTGCGATCCTCGACAGTGCTGAAATTTCGCTCGACCCAATAATCGAGCCCCAGCAGGTCATCAGAATGCACGGCCCGGCCGCGCGCGGCTTTGAGGACGAAACTTTCCATGGCACCCAAGGCATAATGATTGAGCTGGACAAGCTTGGTGTTGGATTGTCCGAAGCGGTTGAAGATGCGTCCGGTCTTGAACTGCTCCTCAAGCGCGCGGCCTTCGCCATCGAACCACCGCGCTTCGGCCAATCTCTCGGCGCGCGCTTGCCTTGGACGATGGACGCCCAGCCGGCCGTAAGTTCCGTCGTTGCGATAGAGCGTTTTGAACATTGCGGCCCGCCACGGCCAGTGCATGATTGCGGGCGCTGCGCGCGTGAACACCTTGGGGACCGGTTTGTCCTGATAGCCAATGACGCCGCCATTGCCAAACAAGCGCCAGGTCAGTGTGATGGCCGTAGCGTCCGGCAAGGCGGCCAAAAGATCGGACAACTGGCGCTTGCCCAGGTGGATGTTGACGAATTCGTCGATATCCAGCGCGAGAAGCCAATCGGCGTGCCGGACGGCCTCCGTTTCGCTGGCGGCTTTCAGCCCGGTGAATTGAATGCCGCCCTTGTCGTAAGGCCCATCATTTCTCAGATGTGTCACCCAGCCCAGATCGCTCAGCCGATCCAGCATGAGATCGGAGCCGTCGCTACAGGCATTGGAGCAGATGACGAAGTGATGAAAGCCCGTGGCGATATGGTGAGAGAGCCAATCCAGAAGAAAGGCGCCCTCATCGCGGATGCAGAGAACCGCGACCGCTTGCATCAAAAACCCTTCAGGAAGACAACGACCTTACCCTCAGAGCCGCGGTGGTAATAGGTCAGGCCTGCGCGATGCATGGTGTCAAACACGGCCTGAACCCCAGCTTGCCCGATCCATTGCGGATGCAGTTCGACAATCGCCGCGCGCAGCATCGAAAAATCGCCCGCAGGCAGCAGATGCGCCTCAGCGCCTTCGATGTCACAGACGAGGACGCTGGGCTGGAGGGTTTGCAGCGTCGCGTTCAGATCGCGCACCTCGACAGGCACCACCTCATCATAGGCGGCCACGTCAGGATCCATTGAAGAGGCCAGAAAGTTGTTTCGGACATAGAAGTTTTGCGGCGGTCCTGCTTGGGCGGCGAGGAGAGCGTGATGCACTTGGACCCTGTCGCTGACGCCGTTGGCGCGGTGCATGTCGTGCATATAGGGCAGGAGCCCCGGGTTGGCCTCAAAAGTATGCACTTCTCGCGCGCCGCACAGGGCCGCGAGAACCGTCGACATGTAGCCTATCCCGCCGCCCAGTTCGAGCACGATGTCCTCTGCCTCAACGATGCGTTTGACGGCGCGTGTTTCCTTGAGTTCATAGGTCCCGTCGCGCAGATCCAGCCTACGCCGGCCCGTTGTGATCATGGGGTGTTTCGGGATTTTCAGCTCAGCGGATTTGAGAAACCCGCGTTCTTCCAGATCATCACTGACATCTGCGCTCATCGGCTCATGTCTCCATATCAAGCGCCAGCGCATAGGCGACACGCTCTGTTTCCGTCAGCTGCATGGCAAGCGCCTGCGCATATAAATCCTGAAACTCAGGGATGTGGCGCAATTCCTGCGCCTTGTCCTGATGCCACGCGACCGCTGCGTGATGCAGACTGCACAGTTCGGTATCGGTCATCAAAGCATCAAAGGCCGCCTGCAGGCGGGGCAGATTGCGCTTGATCGTGAGGTCGCGCGCGCCGGACCAATCCATGCGGATCCAGTAATTCAGCCCAATGGAGCGATCCACATGCAGGGCCCGGCCGCGTTGCCTCTTGATAAGAAAGCTTTCTGCCGAGCGCAGCGCGTAGTGGTTGAGCTGAACAAGGTCGTAGCCGATGGAGCGTTTGGAATTGCGCCATCCGTTTTTCTTGATGTCGCCTCCCATGTCCTGCCCGGACCCATTGACCCAACGCACGTCATGGGCGCGCTCTGCAATCAGCTTGTTGGGCCTGTGACAGGAGAGCTTTTCGTAAGCGCCGATATTGCGGGTCAGCGTTTTGAACCCCCAGACCGTGTGCGGTTTCGGGCAATAGCGCGGCGCGCAACTCTCGAATTGATCAATGACAAAGCGATCTTGCATCTGCGCGACATCGCCATGGCCAAAGAGCCGCCAGGTCATGGCAATATTCGTGGCATCGGGCACCCGTGCCAGCAGGTCATCGACTGTGCCGTTGCCGCAGCGCACGTTGATGAATTCATCAACATCAATATGCGCGATCCACTCGGCGTTCCTGATGACGTCTTCTCGCAGCGCCGCGTTCAGCGCGTGTTGTTGTGGCGATTTTCCGGACCAGTTGTTGTTGTCGCGATGCTGGACAATGCCAAGCGCATCGAGGCGTTCGAGAATATCAACCGTCTGGTCGTCGCAGCCATTGGTGTAGATCAGGAAGTGATCAAAACCGATCGCGCGATGATAGGCGACCCACTCCAGAATGTAGGGCGCTTCGTTCTTCATGCACCCCACGATCACCCTGCCGCTCGAGCCTTGCGGCAGCTTGCGCGGGTCAATCGGTGCGTAAGGTGCGGCGAGATCTTCCTCATTCACATGCCCGAGTTCATTGTGGGGCGCAAAGGAGGAGCTGAGCAATTCGTCATGTCGTTTGCGCACGTGCGCGGGCAGGTGAGTGGCGAGGCGGGTTGGGGCTGCCGCGTGCGCGGGCTCCGCTTTGGCCGGTTCCAGACGGGGGAGGGCCGCCGCAAGGTACTGTGTGGCCCGAAACCCCTTTGTGAAAGGGGGCTCAAGCGGTGTGGGATCTTGGGGCCCACTGTGCAGGCGCATGCCTTGGTGTCCAGGATGTTGATCCTGCAAGTCGTGCCAATCCTGTGCGAAGCGGGCATCAATCGGGGCGAGGGCCGCGGCGGGCAGCGGATCGCCCCCAACGCGCATTTCGCCCAGCAGCTTGCGCCATGTTTGGCGCGGTACGTGATGGGGCTCGCGCGCCAAGAGCCGCAGTAAGACATCATTGAAATGACGCGCCCGCGCAAGCCATTCTGTGGATGGCAGGGCCGGCGAGCGCTCCGGCTCCGCTTTGCCCAAGGCAATATCGAGCTCAAGCAGAGACGCGACATGTTTGGGCCGGTCTTTTGAGGCCAAAGCGGAACGGTCGAGCTGGTGCAGCCTGAATGTTCCGCTGCCAAAAACCTGCTCCCAGATATGCACCCATCGACGCAAGTCGAGAAAGGCGGGCACCATCTGCACGTCTGAAAAAACGCCTGCGGCTGGTTGCGGATCAGGGCGCGTCCCAAGCGCGCAATCCCACCAATCGGATGCCCTTTGCGCCGCACATGCCAGCTCAAGCTCCAGACCGCGCGCGCGCCCCTCAAGCACTTGCTGTGCGTAGTGGCGCAAGGCCATTTCTGAAGGCGTTTCGATCTGTGCGTGGATCTCGACCGACGTGGCGAAGGGTGCGATCAGGGCGTGCAAGCCGTCAATGTCTGCGGGGGTAAGGAAGTGCGACCCGAATTGATGCGCACTCAGAATCAAACACTTGGGCTTGGCTGCATTGATTTCGGCGGACAGCTCGAGCATCACGTCGGACCGAAGGCCTTGTTGCGCGTCTGCAGAGGCGAAACCGCGGTTGTAGCGCAAGATGTCGACGCTGCTGTGCAGCGCCATGAAGGCGCGGGTGTGGTTGTGCTTGCCGAGGCTGCGCGGAAAAAGAATGCCCTGTGCTTTCAATTTGTCCCGCTTGTCGGCCAGACTGCGCTGCACACACGCGCTGGCCCAGGCATCGGGCCCAATATCAATGATCACGCGCATTAGGCGACCCGCCTGACCGGATTGCTGTTGGCGCGGCCCCACCATGGCAGATCCAGATCCAGAAAGCGCGACAGCAGATCAGGGGCGTCGAGCGCGGCGGTGTCATATGACAGAAAATGCGTCGCGCCTGCAAAGTAGCGCTCCAGCGCGGCGTAGTGTCCATTGATCCAGCGGACGCGTTCGCTGCTGCGCGCGCCATAGCCAAACGGCAGACCCGGAACCGTGGCCCCGGGCAGCCTTTCGCGTCCGAGGTTGGACCAGCGCTGCATTGAATCCGACATCAAGACGGCGTCGCGCCGGGAGGCCACAAAGCGTGCATCGGGATGTTTGGCCTGAATGGCATCAAGCAACGCCCAATCCGTTTGTGGCCAAAGGGATTTCTCGCCTTTCAGTGCGGAAATCTCCGTCAGAGCGCGGAACTCCTCGAGACCTTCCAGCGGGTCTCCATGCCGGAAAAACCCGCGATACATCACATCGCCCACGAATGCGCCGTGCAAAGCAGTGTTTTGGCTTTGCGCAGGTTTGATCCGATGATCGGCTGTATGCAAACCGGCGCGGCGCAGCGCGCGCGCCAGCGTCGTTGTGCCGGATTTTGGCAGGCCCAGATTGATGATCATGCCCGTGTGCGTCGTGGTACTCATGCCGCCCCCAGCACCGGTTGCGATCCGATCCGTTCGATCAGGTGCGCCTCCGCGTCGCAAAGTGTGGGAGCGCTACGCAGATGTTCGATCATCTCGCGGTAGGGTTTCTGTTCCAGCAAACTGTCCAGTTTGGCGCGATGGCGCGACACGGCTTCAGCATGCAATTCAGCGACTTTGGGCAGCGCCAGCAATTTGGCGCGTTCGGCCTCAAGGCGCGGCAGCATGCGGTGGATCGAAAGATCCGTCCAGCTGTCGTCATTGCGTTCGCGCCAATAGGTATCGTCAAACGCGCGGTTTTCGCGGTTCACGTCGCCGCGATCGTTTTTGACAAGATAGCTCTCCAACGAGCGCAAGGCATAGTGATTGAGCGTGGCCAGTTTCCGCGCGCCCTGGGCCGGAAACTTGCGGATGTGCTGCTTGCCTTTCGCGGCTAGAAACCGGCGCGGCACAGGACGCCCCGCGCCATCGCACCAGCGCAGGCCTGGTGGTACATCACCTTTGAAAAACGGTCTGTGTGCGCCGAAGTACTGCAGAGGAAAGTCTTTTCGGACCAGTGTTTTAACTTCAATTGCGCGTTCGTCGCACCAAAGGTCTGGATTATGCGTCTTGGTGAATTGCGAGACCACCGGCCGGTCTTCAAACGTCTCGATACCGGCATTCGCAAAGAACTGGAAATTGAGCGAAATCGCATGCGGTGCGTCACATGCCGCGACAAGATCGGCGATTGTGTGATTGCCCACGTGAATATTGAGAAACTCATCCACATCCGCGATCCAGACCCAGTCCGCTGCGCGTACCATCTCCTGTCGCGCGGCATCCTTGAGCGCCTCCATCTGATAATTGCGCCCCTGTGCCGGGTTCGGCAGATGCATGACAATGCCTTGCGCGGCCAGCGCGTCGAGCAACAGATCCGTCGCGTCACTGCAATCGTTGGAGTAGAACAAGTGATCGGTCACGCCAATGGCGCGGTTATAGGCGATCCATTCCAGAAGGAAGGGCCCTTCGTTCTTAACACATGTCACGGCGGCTACGCGCATCGGCATACCTCCGTCTTCACAACTCTTTGCATGGCTGCCCGCCTGCCCATGCCTGCGATTTACAGGCAATTTCTTTATTATTTCCAAAATTCCTCGCATTTCGCGCGCCAAGCGTCAACGCTGCGCGACTTTCGTCGCCTTGACTGCACGTGCAGGTGATGCAGCTATGCCGCGACGACCAAGGAGAAAATCATGGCGCATATCCCCGAAAGCATCGACGCCGTCGAAGAGATGTTGGCCGGCGAGGGATACGTTTGCGGGCGCGCCCTTGCGACGGTTGTCTTCCTGTCGCTCAAGCTGGGCCGGCCACTCTTTCTCGAAGGAGAGCCTGGCACGGGCAAGACAGAAATTGCCAAAGCCATGGCCGCCGGGCTCGGGCGCAGGCTGATCCGGCTGCAATGCTATGAAGGGCTGGATGCGTCTTCTGCCGTGTATGAATGGAATTTTCCGGCCCAGATGGTCGCCATCCGCACGGCCGAAGCCTCGGGTGGTGCTGACAGATCTGCGCTGCAGGCGGAGCTCTTTTCTCAGGATTACCTGACGGAGCGTCCCCTTCTGGAGGCGATGCGCGCGGATGAAAACGGCGCGCCCGTACTTCTGATTGACGAATTGGACCGAACCGATGAGCCGTTTGAAGCCTTCCTTCTTGAAGCGCTCTCGGATTTTCAGGTGACGATCCCTGAATTGGGCACGATCAAAGCGCCCGAGCCGCCGATTGTCATTTTGACCTCAAACCGGACCCGCGAGGTCCATGACGCGCTCAAGCGGCGCTGTCTGTATCATTGGGTCGATTATCCGGCCTTTCCGCGCGAACTTGAGATTTTGCAGGCCCGTGTCCCGGAGGCTGCCGAGGCTCTCAGCCGCGAAATCATCGCTTTCGTGCAGGCACTTCGCACAGAAGACCTGTTCAAAAAGCCCGGTGTTGCCGAGACAATTGACTGGGCGAAATGTCTGCTTGCGTTGGATGTGGTTGAGGTTTCCCCCGAGGTTATTGCCGATACGCTGGGGGCGATCTTGAAATACCAGGACGACATTCAAAAACTTCAGGGCTCTGAAGCCAAGCGCATTCTGGACGACGCAAAAGCCGCACTGGAACCCGCTGAATAAACCCGCGGGGCGCTTAATCGGTTGGCAAGGGTTGTCGACGTACACCTTCGTCCATGATTTGGGCTGGTTTACGTCTATTGTGGGAGCTTGTGTGGCCCCGCAATCAAAAACACGCGCTGGATACGGCGCGTGCGCGGATTTTGACGGTCACTTGTGTGCTGTCTGTCCTCTTGAGTCTTTTGATGCTGTTTTACGTCGTTCCCAGCCAACCGCCCGCGCAACAGGCCAATGCGAAACTGACCGTCACGCTGGGATGCTGTTACGCGCTCTGGCCGATCTTCTTTCGTATCACAGGGAACCTCAGGCTGACTTCAGCGGCGTTTGTCGTTTATGGCGTTTTGGTTTTCGGGTACTTGTCCTTCGCAGAAGGCGGATTGCTGTCATTCAAGAGCTTTCTGTCTTTGCCTTTCGCCGCTCTGGCCATTTTCTTTCTGGGCTGGAAGCTTGGGTTGATCATGTCCACTATCATTCTGGCCGGTGTCATTGCGATGTACCTGATTGTGGGCATTGATCCCGATTATTTGCCCGAAGATCCCATACCTTACTTGCTCAATATCAAGTTGGCCGGTGTTGTTGCGACGCTGGTTTTGGTGACGGCGATGTTCGTCATATTCGAGCGTGAAATTCAGGTCCGCACACAAGCCTTGGTGCGCGCCAAACATGAGGCGGAAAGGGCCAGTGCGGCCAAATCAGAATTCCTCGCGACCATGAGCCACGAAATCCGAACGCCCATGCAAGGGGTGCTCGGCATGGCGGATGTCTTGGCCGAAGGGAAACTGGACGCGGAAAGCAAACGGTTGGCGCATACGATACAGGAATCTGGCACAGCATTGCTGACGATCCTGAATGACATTCTGGATTTCTCGAAAGTGGAAGCGGGCGAGCTCGCGCTGGAGACGGCGCCCTTTGATCTCAGGCGCAGTGTCGAAGATGTTGCGGTGCTCTTGGGCCAAAAGGCGCGCGACAAAGGCATACACCTTGTCGTGGATATTGCCCCTGATGTCCCCGTGCGCGTGGTGGGGGATGTCGGGCGCGTGCGTCAGGTTTTGACAAACCTTGTCGGTAACGCGGTGAAGTTCACGACGAGAGGCCATGTCGCAATCAAGGTCGAGCAGGTTGTCCATGCTGGCGTGTCGCAGGTGCGTTTTCTCGTTCAGGACACCGGGATCGGCATTGAGGAGGGGAAACACTCTTTGATTTTTGACAGTTTCAGCCAGGCGGAAGCTTTCACGACCCGGCAATACGGAGGGACCGGCCTTGGTCTGGCCATCTCCAAGCGTCTGGTCAAAGCCATGGGGGGCGATATTACAGTCACGTCTGAATTGGGCGTTGGATCCGAATTCTCGTTTTCGGCGCCGCTTCCCGAAGTTGATGATATGCCGCCGGCAGTGCCACAGCTTCTGCGCGGCCGCCGTGTCAAACTGGATATCGATTTGGATGTCCTGAAAGCGTCATGTGCTGCGCTTTGTGACCGCTGGGGCTTAATTCAGGACACCAGTGAGACGGATCACGTGCCTGATCTAATCCTGACGGATCGCACTTTGGTGTCGGTATCAAATGATGTGCAAGGACGGCCTGCTGTGATCGTTATAGGGCATATGCCCCCGGACGTGCAGGCCAGAGCATCGGCAAAGTTCATACCGACGCCGTTTCGGTCAGACGAGCTATTTGAGAACGTGGCAGAGCTCTTGGACATTGAATTGCCCCAAGAACATGCGGCGCATCCGTCAAGCCGCCTGAGCGGCAGTGCGCCGGGATCGCTGATGCGCATTCTTGCGGCGGACGATAACGCGGTGAATCAGGCTGTTCTGTCCAAGATGCTGACAGGGCTTGATATTGAACTGACGATTGTGGACGATGGTTTGGCCGCGTTCAATCACGTGGTGGAGCGCCGCTTTGATCTCGTGTTCATGGATGTCTCGATGCCTGTCATGGATGGCATCGCTGCCACGCGCGCGATCCGGGGCCATGAACAGGACAATGCCATGGATCCTGTGCCGATCATTGGGCTGACAGCGCATGTTCAAGTGAATGATCTCGAGCGCTGCGTTGAAGCGGGCATGAATGAGTGTCTGACGAAGCCTTTTCGAAAATCGGAGCTCATGGCTGTCTTGACGCGATGGGCGCAGCAACAGGCCGCGTGACCCGGCTTCTGAGGCGCAGGCAGGCGCGCTCTTGCGACAAAGGTCGTGCCACTGCAGAGCCCCGTTGGGCTTGCATCCCGAACCCAAAATCTCGCACAGTTTATCCAGCGAAGCGGGCCATTCGGCCAGACGAAAGAGCTGTCGATGCCTGAATATGCACCACTTGATCTGCCAGAGCATCCGCGGCTCACCGAGAATATCACTCATTTTGCCAGAGCGTTGCGCCGCGCAGGCCTGCCGATTGGGCCCGGGCGCGTGATGGACGCGATCCGCGCTGTCGAAGCCGCAGGTTTCACGAACAAGACGGACTTTTACTGGACTTTGCACGCCTGTTTCGTCAACCGGCCCGAACACCGCGCGACATTCTCCCAGATCTTCCGGCTTTACTGGCGCGACCCGCGCTTCATGGAGCACATGATGTCCCTCATGTTGCCCGCCATTCGCGGTGTAAGCGAAGACCGACAGACGCAAGCTGCAGAGAAACGCGCCGCAGAAGCCTTGCTCGACGGGATGGGTGAAGCGCCCGAACCCGAAAACGAAAAGAATGAGGGAACTGAGATCGACGTCGACGCCTCGATGACAATCTCTGAGGAGGAAAAGCTCAAATCGCTCGATTTTGAACAGATGTCGACGGAGGAAATGTCCCGCACCAAGCGCATGCTGGCCCGGCTGACACTCCCCGTGCCCCCCATCAAGTCGCGCCGCGCAAAGGCGACGCACCTTGGACCAAGGGTGGATTTCAAATCCACCTTGCGGGCCTCGATGCGCCGGGGTGGTGAGCTACACGAATTGCGTTTCAAAGAACCGCGGATCCGTTGGCCCAATCTTGTGACGCTCTGCGATATTTCGGGTTCGATGAGCACGTATTCCCGCGTCATCCTGCATTTCCTGCATGCGGTCTCCAATGAAAAGGGCGCTGGCTGGGCTAAGGTTCATGCCTTTACCTTCGGCACACGTCTGACCAACATTACACGTCATCTGCAGCGCAGAGATGTCGACGCGGCGCTGGCGGCGGCAGGTTCGGAGGCGCAGGATTGGGAAGGCGGGACACGGATCGGGGATTGTCTGACCACGTTCAACAAGGACTGGTCGCGCCGCGTCATGGGGCAGGGCGCGGTTGTGCTGCTGATCACAGATGGATTGGATCGCGGGGAGCCCAAGGTTCTTGCCGATGCAATGGAGCGGCTCCATTTGTCCTCGCGCCATCTGATCTGGCTCAATCCGCTTCTGCGTTTTGACGGATTTGCCGCCAAGGCGCAGGGCATACGCACGATGCTGCCCCATGTGGATACGTTTCGCGCAGGCCATTCCATCGCCTCCATAGAAGCGCTGGCCGAGGCCATCGCCACGCCGTCTGACCCGGGTGAGAAATCGCGTTTGTTGGCGGCGGTCTCTTGAAGACGGAACGCCGGGCATATCTAACAAGAGGCGCAGGGGCGCAACGCTGCGCCCGTCTGGGTTTGTGAGATCAGGCCGCGCACGCAATCTGCGCACAAGGGGAGAGACACCAATGGACATGATGCCCGAAGTGGCCCTTGAGTGGTTCCGCGCTGGCCGAAAGGTCGCGCTTGCCACAGTTGTCGAGACCTGGGGATCAGCGCCGCGCCGCGTCGGCGCGCAATTGGTTGTGGACGGCGAGGCCCAGATGATGGGCTCCGTTTCGGGGGGATGCGTTGAAGGGGCCGTCGTTGTCGAGGCGCTCGAGGCCATGGAGGAGGGCGCGTCCCGCCTCCTGGAATTCGGCATATCGGACGGTGACGCCTTCGCCGTGGGGCTGGCCTGCGGTGGAACGATCCGCGTGCTCGTTGAGCCGATCGGATCCGTCCTGACCGAGGAGATGCTGGCAGCCCTCGTCGATGCGCGGGCCGCGCGGCGTCCGATTGCCTATGTGGTAAATCCCCAAATGAATACGCGCGATCTTGCGTTCGAGGGCCATGATGCGCGCTTTCGCAAAGACCGGTCCGGTTTCGAGGAGGATGGAGAGACATTTGTCGCCATTCACAACCCGCCTCTGAGGCTCATATGCGTGGGCGCCGTTCATATCGCGCAAGGGCTGGTGCCCATGGCGCGCGCGGTCGGCTATGACGTGACGGTCATTGACCCGCGCGAAAGCTTTGCATCGCCCGAGCGCTTCCCCGAGACGGATCTGATGCATGACTGGCCTGACGAGGCTGTCGCGACGCTGGGCATGGATGCGCGCACCGCGCTGGTGTTGCTGACCCATGATCCCAAGCTTGATGATCCCGCGCTCATGGCCGGCCTTTCCGCGGAGTGCTTCTACATTGGGGCTCTTGGATCGACGCGCACCCATGCCAAACGGTTGCAGCGCCTGACCGAGGCAGGCTTTACGCAGGCGCAGATGGATCGCATTCATGGGCCGATTGGCCTCGATATCGGAGCGGCGAGCCCTGCGGAGATTGCTGTATCGATCATGGCGGAGATGACGCAGGTCCTGCGCATAGGCGGCTTGGGCCCGTCGGAATGAAGTTTGGCCCGCTTCCCTTGAGTGAGGCCACGGGCGCCGTTCTGGCGCATTCCGTGGCTTTGCCGGAGACGCGGCTTCGCAAGGGCTTGGTGTTGACGCAAGACCATGTCGCGATGCTGCGCGCTGAGGGGCATGAAACGGTGGTGGCTGCCGTTCTGGATGCGGAAGATGTCGATGAAAACACGGCCGCCGCCGCTTTGGCGCGCGCCTTGGTGCCTGATCCGGACGCGGCAAAATTGCGCATTGAGAGCGCATTCACGGGCCGCGTGAACATCCTCGCGGATGGTCCGGGCGTTGTGACATTGGACGAAGCGCGGTTGCGCGCGCTCAATCTGGTGCACCCAATGATCACACTGGCCACCGTGCCGCCGTTCCAGCAGATGACAGATGGCGGCATGGTCGGGACAGTGAAGATCATCTCCTACGGCGTGCCAAAATCGGCGCTGGAGGCTGCATGTCGTGCTGGGACAGATGCGATGGCTCTTGCGCCCCCTGAGATCAAGAGCGCGGGGCTGGTCGTGACGGAAATCCCGGGCGGTGCGGGGGAAAAAGGCGTCGCAGCCATTGAAGCGCGCCTCGACGCGCTGGATATCTCGCTCGACGCGGTGGTGAGCGTGCCGCATGAGCAATCCCGGATCTGCGAGGCGCTCAAGGCCGTACCAGGGGACATGGTTCTCATACTGACGGGCTCCGCCACGTCTGACCCGCATGACGTGGCCCCCGAAGCTGTGCGCCAGGCGGGCGGGCAAGTCACGCGGTTTGGCATGCCGGTGGACCCCGGCAATCTCCTGTTTCTGGGAGAACTTGGACAGCGTCCGATCATAGGTTTGCCGGGCTGTGCGCGCTCCCCTGCGCTCAATGGTGCGGATTGGGTCCTGTCGCGCGTGGCCTGCGGCCTGACGGTGAGCCATGCGGATATCGCTGGTATGGGCGTCGGCGGGCTGCTGAAGGAAATCCCGACACGGCCGCATCCCCGCCGCAAGCGCCGGAGCTGAACGCTACACGCATCTCGCAAAAAAGGCTCCGCATTTCCGCAGAGCCTCGCGTCACAATTGGGATGTGACGGTGCTTACTTTTGAGGAAGCGGTGCGATCATCATGATCATCTGGCGACCTTCCCGTCATATCTGAAAGATGTGACCAACCGGCAATTGATTGCATGCAATCAATGAGAGGTGGCCCGGCGGTTGCGCCGGGCGCAGATTTTACTTTTGAGGGAGCGGTCCGATCATCATGATCATCTGGCGGCCTTCCCGTCATATCTGAAAGATGTGACCAACCGGCAATTGATTGCATGCAATCAATGAGAGGTGGCCCGGCGGTTGCGCCGGGCGCAGGTTTTACTTTTGAGGGAGCGGTCCGATCATCATGATCATCTGGCGGCCTTCCATCTTGGGCATGTTCTCGACTTTGCCCAGCTCCTTGATGTCCTCGGCTACACGCTCCAGCAGCTCACGCCCGAGGTTCTGGTGCGCCATTTCCCGGCCGCGAAAGCGCAGGGTAACTTTGACCTTGTCGCCGTTTTCCAGAAACTTGAACACATTGCGCATTTTGACATCATAGTCATGCGTATCGGTGTTGGGCCGGAACTTGACCTCTTTCACCTCGATGATCTTTTGCTTTTTGCGCGCCTCGGATTCCCGCTTTTGCTGTTCATATTTGAACTTGCCAAAATCCATAATCTTGCACACGGGCGGATTGGCATTGGGGGAGATTTCAACGAGGTCGAGGCCAGCATCTTCGGCCATATCCATCGCACGGTCTGGTGTAACGACCCCGACATTCTCGCCGTCTGCGCCAATAAGGCGGATTTCGTTGGCACGAATTCGGTCGTTGACGCGCGGGCCAGTATCTCGTGTCGGCGGCGCGTTGTGTGGTCTGCGGGCTATGGGATCACTCCTTTGATCATTGCAGAAACAATGGGAGCCAAGGTAAATGCGCGCCTTTCCGCTTTCAAGCGGCAATTGGGCAAGTTGATGCGCATTTGCGCAACTTCCCCTTGAGGGTGGGGCCAGGGACACGCATTTGAGGGGCAGAAGAGCGGCCCGGGTGGGGTTGCTCGTCAATAGTAAGAGGATTGAGATGAGAACGTTCATCTTGGCGATTGTCGCGGCCGCTGTGGCTGTGGGTGGGTATGTCTGGTTTTCGGGTCAGCAAACGCAGGAGGCCGCTGTTCCAGCGCCAGCTGCACCGGCGGAAGAGCCCGTTGTGGACGCTGTCGAAGCAGAGGCGGAAACCGTTGTTGAGGAGGCCGCCGAGGCGGCTGAAGCAACTGAGGATGCCGTTGAGACGGCAGTAGAAGACGCGTCAGACGCAGCGCAAAGCGTTGCGGACAGCGTAACCGGCGCGGTGGAAGAGGCCGCGGAAAGCGTCACGGAGGCTGCGGAAACAGCTGTTGAGGACGCTGTCGAGACAACTCGCGAGGCGGTAGAAGGTGCAGTTGCGTCCGTACTGGATGGCTCAAGTGACGTGGCGGGTGCCGTTGAAGCCCTGACGCAGGACGTGACGGAGGCGGCTCAGGGCGCGGCGCAAGCGGTGACAGACGCCGCCAGTGATGTGGCCTCGGGTGCAGCAGAGGCTGTTACACAAACGGCGCAAGACGCGGTCGAGGCCGCGACGGACACTGCAACAGATGCGGCAGAGACTGCGGCTGAAACGGCGGAAGCCGCGGCAGAGGAGGCCGGCGATGCCGCCGAAGCTGCCACTGAAAATGCCACTGAAAATGCCGCAGAGAGCGCCACTGAGAGCGCCACCGAGGCTGCGCAACAGGCCGCAGATGGCGCGAGCGAGCTGGCCGAAACCGCAACCGAAGCGGCAGACGATGCCGCGCAAGCGACGCAAGACGAGGTCAGCGACGCCGCGGAAACGGCCGCGGACGGTGGCACGGAACTCATGTCGATGGCGCGTGACCTGCTCAGCCCCGATGGGTTTGATCTCGACAAAGTGTCCGAGCTGATCGAGGCATCCGAGATCGACGATCTGCAAAAATCCGCGCTCAAGCTCGCGGCGAACCAGGCCAAGGACAATCCGGAGTTGCTGCAAGGTGTGCTGGATCAGATCAAGCAGGCGATGGGGCTCTAAACCCTACAGTAGGGATGGGGGCGCTGCCCCCGTCCTTCGGACTCCCCCGAGGTATTTGGGGACAAAAGAAGGGGCGGTCTCTCCGGAGGCCGCCCTTTGTCTGGTATATGATGGTCAGTTTGGCTCAGTCGAGGAACGCTTTTTCCACAACGTAATGAGCAGGTTTCGAGTTTGCCCCTTCCTCCAACCCGTATTCCTCGAACATCTCCTTAAGCTCAAGGTTGAAGGCGAGGTTGCCGCAGATCATCGCGCGGTCTGTCTCGGGGTTGAGCGGCGGCGTGCCCAGCTCAGCAAAGGCCTCGCCCGAACGCATCAAATCGGTGATACGCCCCATCTTGGGGCTCTCTTCGCGGGTTGTGGTTGGGTAATACTTGATTTTCTTCCAGAACCCCTCGCCGATCACCTCGTTCAACAGCTCATCGTCTTTCAGAGCATCGATCAGATCGCGGCCGTAGGTCAATTCGCCCACTTCCCGACAGGTATGGGTGATGATGACCTCATCGTAGTCTTCATAGGTTTGCGGCTCGCGCAGAAGCGAGGCAAACGGCGCAAAGCCTGTGCCCGTGGCGAAAAACCAGATGCGTTTGCCGGGCAAGAGCGCGTCATGGACCAGCGTGCCCACGGGTTTGGGCCGCAGGATGATCTCGTCTCCTGGTTGAATATGCTGAAGCTTCGATGTGAGCGGGCCGTCAGGCACCTTGATCGAGTAAAACTCCAGCTCTTCGTCCCAGGACGGAGAGGCAATGGAATAGGCGCGCAGGAGCGGCTTTTGTTTGCCCGTCTCAGGATGCGGATCGCCCATGAGACCGATCATCACAAACTCGCCGGATCGGAAGCGCAGGCTGGCAGGCCGCGTGCAGCGAAAGGAAAAGAGACGGTCAGTATAGTGTTTGACCTCTGTCACCGTCTGAGCGTCGGGCAGGGTGGGCACTTTGATTGCGGATGCTTCGGTCACGGGTTTTTGCTCTGTCATGGTATCGTCTCTTGCAGCACTAAAGCCACATGCGGGATTTAGCTTTGATCTGCGTCAGGTTCAAATGGGCGTGTCCCGACCTGTCATAAGGTGACGAGGTCGGGTCGAGATGTCAATTTCAATTGACAGTTGGGGCGCGGTCAGCCTGCGACGATGGCGGGGCCGGGTGCGACCGCAGGGCCAGCCCGCAAGCGCGATTGGTAATCATGGGCTTGCCAATCGGCGCGAAAGCGCCATTGCGCTTCTGGTTGGCGTGCAGCGCGTGCGTCGTCGATTTCGACCTCGTCAAACCCCGCGCGTCGGGTCATTGCGTATTGATCCGCCAACACATCACCACGGGCGCGCAGCCGACCGCGGTAGCCCTTGAGGCGCAGGAGCCGCGCGAGCGTAAATCCGCGCCCGTCTGCTGAGCTTTTGAAGGTGATCCGGATCATCTCGAGGGCGGGGAAACGGCTTTCGATCTGATCAATGTCAGCGTCCGACGCAAGATCCAGCGCGGGCGCATCGTTGGCGCAATCCAGTGTGGCGAACGGGGCTGTCCAGTCATCTTGCGAAAAGCCTGTGTCGGTCACGAGATGGGTCATGTGAATTCTCCTGTTTTTGCATCCCGCGTCTGAGGGAGGTGGATGCCGCATTCGGTTTTGTTGGATCCGCGCCAACGACCGGCGCGTGGATCGTCGCCAGCGCGCACGGGTTGGGTACAGGGTGCACAGCCCAGCGACGGATAGCCCCGCGCCACGAGCGGATGCCGGGGCAGGCGGTTTTGCTCCATGTATTCATTCAGATCTTGTGGTGCCCAATACGCCAGCGGGTTGATCTTGAGTTGCCCTGCCGCGCGTTCGAAATGCGCGAGACAGCTGCGCTCAGCCGATTGAAAGCGTTTGCGCCCGGTGATCCAGCCGTCAAAGCCTGCAAGGCCGCGCGCAAGTGGCCGTGACTTGCGCAACGCGCAGCAGCGATTCGGATCGCTGGCATGCAGGGCGCCTTGGGGGTCTTCCCGCGACAGCTCTGCCGCGTCTGCAGACAGGATGCGGATGTTTTGTAAATTCAGTCGCTCAGCCAATTCCATCTGGTAGGCGAGGGTTTCGGCAAAGAGCTTTCCGGTATCCAGAAAGAGCACGGGCGCCCGGCGATTGATAATGGCCACCATGTGCAACAACACTACCGAATCCGCACCAAAGCTGGAGACCATGGCGATGCGTCCCAGTCTGCCGGACAGGGCTTCTTGCAATACGGCATGGGCGCCATGGTGGCGAAAGGTGGAATTCAGATGGTCAACGTCATGTGGCTGGGCCATGGGAGCACTTTGCGTATTTGGAGCCAGAAGAAACGGGGGCGCGGTGCCAGATCAGGCGGCGCGCGCTTGTGCGTTCTCGGGATAGAGCAGCGCTTTGAAGGGCGCGGCGCCCAATCGACGGTATGTGTCAATAAAGCGCTCGTCCTCGCTTTCGCGCAGGTCGAGATAGCCCGTGATCAACCGCTCGATGGCCGGGACAATCTCGTCATAGGCAAATCCCGGGCCCGCACGTGTGCCGATTTCGGCGCTTTCCGTGTGATCGCCCCCCAATGTGATCTGATAGTTCTCCACCCCGGCGCGATCGAGGCCCAGAATGCCGATGTGACCGACATGGTGGTGCCCGCAGGCATTGATGCAGCCTGAAATCTTGATCTTGAGATCGCCGACCTCGTGTTCGATCTTCAGCGCATCGACCCGCTCGGCAATCTGTTGGGCAACCGGGATGGAGCGGGCGGTGGCGAGGGCGCAGTAATCCATGCCGGGGCAGGCGATGATATCAGAGGCCAGTCCGATATTGGCTGTGCCGAGACCTGCCGCTTTCAGAGCTGCGTAGAGAGCAGGCAGCTTCGCCCGCGGCACGTGGGGCAGGATGACATTTTGCTCATGGCTGATGCGCAATTCGCCATAGGCATGGGCCTCTGCAAGATCCGCCATGAGGCGCATCTGCTCTGCTGTCGCGTCGCCTGGTGTGGCGCCATGGGCTTTCAACGATATCGTCACGATCGCATGGTCAGCGCGCTTGTGGTCCGTGAGGTTTGTATCAGCCCAGGCGCGGAACGTGGGGTCCCCCTCATAGGCCTCGGCGAAGGGCGTGGTTTGCGCGCTGACGAAGGCGGGCGCTGCAAAATGCGCCTCGATCTCGCGCAGCAAGGCCTGATCTGCGCCGCCGAACTGGGGTTTGAGAAGGGCAAACCGCTCTTCGACGAGCGCGCGTATCTTCTCGATCCCATGTTCATGCACAGTGATCTTGATGCGGGCCTTGTATTTGTTGTCGCGTCGGCCAAGCAGATTATAGACGCTCACGATGGCCTCGAGATAGGGCAGCAGATCGGCTTTTGGCAGGAACGCGCGGATGATCTTGCCGACCATCGGTGTGCGCCCCAGACCACCGCCCACGATGACTTCGAAGCCCTGTTGGCCGTCCTGCTCGATCATGCGCAGTCCGATGTCATGGGCCTTCGTCACGGCGCGATCATTGGGGCTGCCTGTGATGGCGATCTTGAATTTGCGCGGCAGGAACTGGAACTCGGGATGATCGGTGGACCATTGCCGGATGAGCTCCGCGATGGGCCGCGGATCGGCAATCTCGTCTGCTGCAGCGCCTGCGAAATGATCGGCTGTGACGTTGCGGATCGTGTTGCCGGAGGTCTGGATCGCGTGCAATCCGACCTCGCCGAGGCTGTCCAGCATGTCAGGGATATCCGTCAGTTTGGGCCAGTTGTACTGGATGTTCTGACGGGTTGTGAAGTGACCGTAGCCTTTGTCCCAGCGTTCGGCCAACTCGGCCAGCTTGCGCATTTGCGGCGAAGACAGGGTGCCGTAGGGGATGGCGACGCGCAGCATATAGGCGTGCAGCTGGAGGTAGACGCCGTTCATCAGGCGCAGCGGCTTGAACTCATCCTCGGTCAGCGAACCATCGAGCCTGCGGGCGACTTGCGCGCGGAACTGATCGTTGCGGGCCGCGAGGAAGGCCGTGTCAAATTCGGAATAGCGATACATTACAAACGCTCCTGCTTGCCGTGGAGATAGTTGGAGGGGCCTTTGGCGCGAAACGCCTCGCGGAAATGCGCCGGGCGCGGCTGGCCTTCGAGCAGCGTGACATCTGCCAGATAGGCACCCACAACTTCATGGCTTTGCGCTTCAGCCTCCAGCAGCCGCAATTGCGCATCTGCCTCATCTGTCAGCACATCGGCCTCAGAAAGATCACGCGTCCACCGGGTCGCGGCGGTCAGGTAGACAACATCGCCCAGGACAAGATCATTGGCCGTGACGACTTTGGGAGAGAAGGGGCGGGGCATCAGGCAAACTCCTCTTGAAGAGATGGCAGGTGAGATTGGGCGGCGCGGGGGCTCAGGCCCCAAAACGTCAGCACGGGGCCCGAAAGCCGGGCGGCCACAAGGTCCTGAGACATGTGTGCGAGCGTGCTGGCGATGATGCGTTCATCCGGCCGCGAGGCATTCTCGACAAAGCTGACCGGCGTCTCGGGGGCTGCGCCATGCATCAGCAGGCGGCTTTGTACGAAACGCGCGGCGCGGGCGCCCATGTAGATGGCGGCGACCTGTCCGGGCTGGGTCAGGCTGCGCCAATCCTGATCGGCAAAGCCTTTCGTGTCGTGGCCCGTCAGCAGGCGCACAGAGGAATTGCGTCCGCGACGAGTAAAGCTCTGGTTCAGGGCGGCGACGGCGGCAGAGGCGGAGGTGATGCCCGGGATAATCGTGAAGCTGAGACCCGCCTGCTCGAGCGCGTCCATCTCTTCATCGAGCCGACCGAAGACCGTGCAATCTCCGGCTTTGAGCCGGACTACCCGCGCGCCCTTTTGCGCTTCCGCCACCAACAGCGCGTTGATCTCATCCTGCGGCGTATGGCGGCCAAACCCTTTTTTCCCAACGTCAATCAGACGGATACAGGCCGGGATGAGATCGAGGATCTCTTGCGCAATCAGCCGGTCGTGCAAGACCACATCAACCGATTGCAGCGCGCGCAGCGCCTTGACGGTCAGAAGATCAGGATCACCGGGGCCTGCGCCGATAAATGTCACGGGGTGGGGCATGACTACCTCTGGGTTGCTTGATGGGGAATATAGGAAACTGTTCCAATTATTGACCAGATACTTGCAAAACTAAGAACATTTGTTTTATCAGAGGCTCAGCGGAGCATCTTGGTTCCATAATGACGAGAAAGGGCAAACGGATGGCACGCATTGATGCAATGGATCGGAAGATCCTCGCAGCGCTCCAGGAGGATGCCTCACGGTCTCTGGATGAGATTGCCAAGGTTGTGGGCTCTTCCAAGACGCCCGTTTGGAATCGCATCCGGAAATTGCGCGAAGCGGGTGTCGTGGGTGCCCAAACCGTCAAGCTGGACGCTGAGAAGCTGGGCTTTGAGGCTTGTTTCTTCGTTCTGATCCGCACCAGCGAGCATGACGCGGCCTGGCAGGCGGCGTTTCTCGAAGCGTTGCTGAAACGCGCGGAGGTGCAGGAGGCGCATCGGCTGGCGGGGGATATTGACTACATCCTCAAGGTGCGCGTTCAGAATGCGCGCGCCTACGATACGTTCTATCAGGCGCTCATCTCGGAGGTGAAGGTGCACAACGTGACGGCGCTGTTGTCCATGGAAGAAATCAAGTCCACCACGGCGCTGCCGCTCTAGGCACCCGCCTGCGAGACCATCAGGCGCTCAAGGCCATGGAAATGATAGAGATTGGCGTAACGCGGCGTCTCATCCAGCCTCAAGTGCGGGCACCGCTCAAACAGCACGGGTAGGGCAATCTTGAGTTCCAGCCGGGCCAAAGGCGCGCCGACGCAGAAATGCCGACCCGCGCCAAAGGCTGCATGGGTCTTGACCGGACGGTTCGGGCGAAATTCCTCTGGCGCGTCCCAGACGCCGGGATCGCGGCCAGCGGCCCCCAGGATCAACGCGACTTCCGTGCCGGGCTCCAGAACGGACCTGCCCACCTCTACCGGCTCATAGACATACCGGGTGAACATATGAAGCGGCGGGTCATAGCGCAGAATTTCCTCGACCGTGCCGTCCACATGCTCGGGCGTCAGCACGTCTGCGCCCATCCCATGCTCAAGCAGCGCTTTGACCCCATTGCCCATGGTATGCACCGTCGCTTCGTGGCCTGCGTTGAGCAAGAGAACGCAGGTCGAGATCAGCTCGTCTGTCGACAAGCGCTCGCCGTCTTCTTCGGCGCGGATCAAATGGGTGATCAGATCATCGGCGGGCGTCTCGCGGCGCGTCTCCACATGGGCGCGCAACCAAGTCGCAAAGTCCCGTGCGGCCGCATTTGCGGCCACTTCCACCTCATGGTCACGCCGCGCCTGATAGAGCGCCACCATGTCATTGGACCAGCGCAGCAATTGATCCGCCATCTCATCCGGAACACCCAATAGCCGCGCGATAATGATCACGGGCACCCGTGTGCAATAGGCCGGGATCAGATCGAAAGGCGCGTCCGGGAACTGATCTATCAAGTCGTGGCAGAGCTGGCGGATCTCCGGTTCCAGCGCCGCGATGCGCCGGGAGGTGAAGGCATGCAGGACAAGTTTGCGCAGACGCGTGTGGCGCGGCGCCTCCAGCTCCAGCATGGAATGATCTTCGATCGCGTAGAAGTCGCGCAGGTGCTCCGGCACATTGACCGGAGTATGGGGCACGCGGCCCAGCCGATTGTCCCGCAAGAGCGCATTTACAGCCGAAAAGGTGAAAGCGGCGGGCATGCCGAACTCTTCCCAGACGCCGATGGCGCCTTGTGCGCGCGCGGCATCATAGAAGGGGTAGGGGTCTTGCACGAAAACGGGATCGGTCGGGGATTGCGAAAGCTGTGTCATGGCGTCTCTCATGCACGCGCTTGGCTTGGCTTTGCAAGAGCGGCGCGGTTATGCTCACGGCCATGACGCACACCCGCTTGGCCCGCATCTGTCTGGTATTGCTCTACCTCGTGTTCCTTGCGGTGGTGGGCGGTGCGGTCTGGCGTGCGGCGTATCTTCAGGCGCTGGGGCCGTTGAGCGAGCGCGGAGAGGCGGATCTGGCGCTGGCGTCTGACCGGCTGACGGGCCAATTGCAACGCTATCAGGAAATCGCCGTTTTGCTGGCAGATCATCCCGATCTCGCTGCACGCCACCTGCAAGGGCCGCGCGCGCCCGCAGATGAACTGTTGCTGCAAACCAAGGACAAGGTCTCGGCTTTGACACTGGTCTATGTGGACCGCACTGGCGCGGTTTTGGCTTCGGCGACCGAGGCGGTTCCCGAGGGTCTGGCAACAAGCGATTATTTTCGTCGCGCCATGACGGGGGCTTTGGGCGCCGCGCATGGCGCGTCAGAGGCCTTTGATGCGCGTAGCTACTTCTTTGCAGCCCCGGCCTTTGGGCCTGATGGGCGCGTGCGCGGTGCATTGATCGTCGGCGCTGATATCGAAAACGTCGAATGGGAATGGCGCGGCGACAGGCCCGCCATCTACTTTACCGACGGCGCGGGCCGAGTCTTTATTTCCAACCGCTCCGAGCTTCTGGGCTGGCAGCAGGCCTCCGGACAGGTGGGGCCTTCGTCTCCGGAAGGGCTCTTTGCGCCAGCGTCGCGCAATGTTGCGGGGCATGAGGTCTGGCGGCTGGATTGGTCACCATACGTGCCCGATCGGGCGCTGCATCTGGTTCGGGATCTTCCGGTCATCAACCTGCGCGGCGAAGCGCTGATTGACGTGGCCCCTGCGATGCGCATTGCGTGGCTTCAGGCGCTGGCGGTGATGGCCGTTCTGGCAACGTTTGGCGCGCTCCTCTTTGTGGCGACCGAGCGCAGGCGGACCCTGGCGGAGGCCAATGCCGAGTTGGAAAGTCAGGTCTCGCGCCGTACGGCAGCCTTGTCGGACAGCAATATCGCGCTCAGACGCGAGGTCGCGGAGCGCGAAGAAGCGGAGGCGCGCTTGCGCAAGGCGCAGGCCGAGTTGGTGCAGGCCAGCAAACTCAGCGCCCTGGGGCATATGTCCGCCGGGCTGGCCCATGAGCTCAACCAGCCCTTGATGGCCACGCTGTCCTTTGCGGAAAACGGTGTCACGTTTCTGGAGCGTGACAAGCCGGAGCGCGCGCAAGACAATCTGCGGCGCATTGCCGATCTGGCCCGCCGCATGGGGCGGATCATCCGCAATCTGCGCGCCTTTGCCAAACAGGAGGTGGAGCCTGCGAGCGACGTGGATCTTGCCGGGATCATTCAGACAGCGCTCGATATGACCCGGGAGGCTCGCGAGCGGCGCGGCGTGACGCTTCAGTATGATGCCCCCGAAACGCCCGTTTGGGTGCGCGGCGGGGAGGTGCGTCTGGAGCAGGTTCTCGTCAATCTGATCAGCAATGCCTGCGATGCGATGGCCGACAGTGAGACGCGAAATCTCAGCCTCACTCTGGAACGGCAGAATGGGCGCTACCTGCTCGAGGTTGCCGATACCGGGCCGGGTATTTCCGAACCCGAGCGCATATTCGATCCGTTTTATTCGACCAAGGAAGTGGGGGCGTCCGAGGGCATGGGGTTGGGCCTGTCGATCTCCTATGGACTGGTGCAGAGCTTTGGCGGCGCCATCCGGGGACGCAATCGCGCTCAGGGCGGCGCGGTGTTCACGGTCGAACTGGACGCCGCCTCGACCGCCCGGCGAGAGGCCGCAGAATGAAGCTGACGCGTGTTTTGGTTGTTGATGATGACGTGTCCGTGCGTGAGGCGCTGGCGCAATCGCTGGAGCTTGCGGATTTGCAGCCAGTCGTTGCAGGTTCGTTTCTTGTGGCCAAGGATGTGATCACGCCAGACTTCGATGGTGTGATTTTGTCCGACATTCGCATGCCAGGCCGCGATGGCTTTCATCTGCTGGACTACACGCTGGAGCGCGATGCGGACCTGCCGGTGATCCTGCTGACAGGCGAGGGTGATATTCCCATGGCCGTGCGCGCCATGTCGAACGGCGCTTTTGGCTTTCTCGAAAAGCCCTGCAAATCCGAGGATCTCCTGCCCGTGCTGGAGCGCGCGCTCAAGGCGCGGGCGTTGGTTTTGGAGAACCGGCACCTCAAGGCGCAGTTGGCGGAGGGGGATCCTGCGGCGCGCCTTGTCTTCGGGGTCTCGGAACAAGCCGAAGCCCTGCGCGGCGCGATCCGGGCCGCGGCCCGGCGGCAAGACGCTTTGCTCGTTTGCGGACCGCCGGGCTCTGGCATCTCGAAAGTGGCAGAAATTGTCCATCTCTGCGCTCCAAATTCCAAAGGGCCATTTGAAAAACGCGCCTCTGCCGGGCTGGATCGTGCGGGGCTTCTGGAGGCTTGGGAGAGCGCCACGGGAGGTGTGTTGTTTCTCAACGAAGTGACCGCGTTGCCTGGCGATACGCAGCTTGCCCTGCTGGATGCGCTGGAGGCGGGAGGCGCACGGCTGATTGCGGGCGCGTCGCGCGATCTGGCGCAGGCCCATGGTGCGGGCGAAATCATTGAGGACCTGTACTACCGGCTGGATGCTGCGCCGGTACGTATTCCCTCGCTCGCCGAACGCCCCGAAGACGTGCCGGTTCTGTTTCGTCATTACGTCGCGCAGGCCGCCGAGCAATCGGGGATCGACGCGCCTGTGATCGAGGAAGAGATGCTCAGCGCGCTCATGGCGCAGGATTGGCCCGGCAATGCACGCTCGCTCATGTCTGCGGCCATGCGATTTGTGCTGGGCCTGCCGCAGGAGGCCATGGAAGCCGCAGAGCTTGGCCTGAGCGAGCAAATGGGGCGTGTGGAGCGCTCTTTGTTGATTGCCGCTCTGGGGCGGCAGAACGGACATGCCTCCGAGGCGGCGCGGGCTCTGAAACTGCCGCGCAAGACCTTCTATGACAAACTCGCCAAACATGGGATCCGCCCGGAAGACTACCGCCGTTGAGCCACGATTTGAGAACTGGGCGACCACCCGCGTTTTGTGCGGAAATCCGCACACTTGCCCTGGGGAGACGTGCGAAAAATCGCACACCCACCTATTCGGCTAGCGCAAGCCGGTCATGGCATATGCGCATAGCTCTCTGAAAACACGTGCAATTTCGTTCTGGTGGCCATGCGACCTCACAAAGTCTTGATGGGGTCGGTGAAGATTTGGTCAGCTTTGGGAGATGTTGCCCAAGCCTTGGGCGACTCGGGACACGCTTAGGGAGGACCAAGCATTATGAAACATTTCCTGACATCCGTGGCAGCCATCGCTCTGACGGCAACGACCGCGACAACAGCACTTGCGGGCTGTGATGATGGCGAGATCGTCGTCAAATTCAGCCATGTGACAAACGCGGACAAGCACCCCAAGGGCATCGCTGCCTCACTGCTGGAAACCCGCATCAACGAAGAGATGAACGGCACGATGTGCATGGAGGTCTTCCCGAACTCCACGCTCTACAATGATGACAAAGTGCTCGAAGCGCTGCTGCAGGGCGATGTGCAGATGGCCGCGCCCTCGCTCTCGAAGTTCGAGAAATTCACCAAGCAATTCCGCCTTTTCGATCTGCCCTTCATGTTCAAGAATATCGAAGCGGTTGATGCGTTCCAATCCTCGGAGGCCGGTCAGGCGCTCAAGGACAGCATGCAGCGCCGTGGCCTGCAGGGGCTGCAATTCTGGCACAATGGCATGAAGCAGATGTCGGCCAATGTGCCGCTTGTTTCGCCCACAGATGCCAATGGCTTGAAGTTCCGCGTGCAGAGCTCTGACGTGCTGGTCGCACAGATGGAAGCCATCGGCGGCTCGCCCCAGAAAATGGCTTTCTCCGAAGTGTATGGCGCGCTCCAGCAGGGCGTTGTGGATGGACAAGAGAACACATGGTCCAACATCTATGGCCGCAAGTTCTTCGAAGTTCAGGACGGCGTGACGGAGACGAACCACGGCATCATCGACTATCTCGTCGTGACATCTGTTGATTGGCTGGACAGCCTTGATGCGGACGTGCGCGATCAGTTCCTGACGATCCTCGGCGAAGTCACGGAAGTGCGCAATGGCGAGAGCTTCAACGTGAACCAGGCTGCACGCCAGTCCATCATTGACGCCGGTGGCACCATCCGTGAGCTGAATGCCGATCAGCGTCAGGAATGGGTCGATGCGATGCGCCCGGTTTGGGACAAGTTTGCCGGTGACGTCGGTCAGGACATGATCGACGCGGCACAATCCATCAACGCGGGTCTCTGATCCAGAGAACCAGACCCGGGCGTGCAGAACCGCGCGCCCGGGCACCGAAGGCTGAAACATGCGGTTTCTCCCCGGACCAATAAACGGGGCTCACACGGGACAGGTTTGAACCAAGGGGGCAAGGCCATGCAGGCCAAAGATCACGGGCCCAAGGGCTTTATCGATACAATCGAGGAAACGCTGATCGCGATCATCCTTGGTTTGATGACGGCGATTACTTTTGCCAATGTCATCGCACGGTTTTTCTTTAATTCCAACATCCTATGGGCGCTGGAGGCGACGGTTTTCCTGTTTGGCTGGCTGGTGCTGCTGGGGGCGTCCTATGCTGTCAAGAAGCGCGCGCATCTGGGCGTGGATCTGATTGTCAACATGCTGGAGCCGCCCGCGCGGCGCGCGCTCGGGCTCTTTGCGGTCTTCTGCTGCCTGCTGTTTTCCTTTCTGATGCTCAAAGGCGCCTATGATTACTGGGCGGTGTTTGCGGATCTGTACCCCACATCTGGGCGCTGGTTTCCCACTGGCCTGAACGAGGCGGCGCGCAGCCAGTCCTTCTATGAGGTCGACGACATTCCCATGCTGCCGTTTCTCAGCTTTCTGGAGCCGATGATCAATTACGGCGACAGCTATGAGAAATTGCCCAAGGTGGTGCCCTATCTCATTTTGCCGCTGTCCATGGCGCTCTTGATGCTGCGCTTCGTGCAGGCGGCCATTGCGATCTGGCGCGGGGAGGACGATCGGCTGGTGGCCAGCCATGAAGTTGAAGACGAGCTCGATGAATTGCGCGCTCAAAATGCGGAGCAGAAATAATGGAAGTCGCACTTCTTTTTGGCATGGTCATTGGCCTGCTGCTTATCGGCGTGCCCATTGCGGTCTCGCTTGGTCTGAGCTCGACACTTTTCCTGCTGGTCTATTCGGACAGCTCACTGGCCTCCATCGCCCAGACACTCTTTGAGGCGTTTGAGGGACATTTCACGCTTCTTGCGATCCCCTTCTTCATTCTGGCCTCGGCCTTCATGACGACAGGGGGCGTGGCGCGCCGGATCATCCGGTTCTCCATCGCCTGCGTGGGGCATTTTCCGGGCGGTCTGGCGATTGCGGGCGTTTTTGCCTGTATGCTCTTTGCGGCGCTCTCGGGCTCTTCGCCGGCCACTGTTGTGGCCATCGGGACAATCGTGATCGCGGGGATGCGCCAGGTGGGCTACACCAAGGATTTCGCCGCGGGCGTAATCTGTAATGCCGGTACTCTGGGCATTCTGATCCCACCCTCCATCGTGATGGTGGTCTATGCAGCCGCTGTCGAGGTGTCGGTGGGACGAATGTTCCTCGCGGGCGTGATCCCGGGGCTTTTGGCTGGGCTGATGCTGATGGTCACGATTTACATCATCGCCAAGGTCAAAAACCTGCCCAAAGGTGAGTGGAAAGGCTGGGGAGAGGTTTTCTCCGCAGGCAAGGATGCCGGTTGGGGCCTGTTCCTGATCGTCATCATTCTGGGCGGCATCTACGGCGGTATCTTTACGCCCACAGAAGCGGCAGCGGTTGCGGCGGTCTATGCCTTTTTCATCGCAAGCTTCGTGTACCGCGATATGGGGCCACTGGCCACACAGGAGGGCAGTCAGAACATCCCGCTCTGGCGCAAGCCCAAGGCCGTTGTCACCGCGTTTTTCCACCCCGATATGCGCGATACGCTCTTTGAAGCGGGTAAGCTGACCATCACACTGCTTTTCGTTATCGCCAATGCCCTGATCCTCAAGCATGTGCTGACAGATGAGCAAATCCCGCAGAAAATCGCGGAAGCCATGCTCGAAGCGGGCTATGGGCCGGTGATGTTCCTGATCATCGTGAATGTAATCTTGCTGATTGGCGGGCAGTTCATGGAACCCTCGGGCCTGCTCGTGATCGTGGCGCCCTTGGTCTTTCCCATCGCGATTGAGCTGGGGATCGATCCGATCCATCTGGGCATCATCATGGTCGTGAACATGGAGATCGGGATGATTACACCACCGGTTGGCCTTAACCTGTTTGTGACCTCGGGGGTCGCGGGAATGCCCATGATGGATGTGGTGAAAGCAGCGCTGCCGTTTCTGTGCGTGCTCTTTGTTTTCCTCATCATGGTCACGTATATTCCCTGGCTTTCGACCTACTTGCCCAACACCTTCATGGGGCCGGAAATCGTGATCAAATAGCGCGCTACCGCGCAGCATTTATTCACAAACGCACAAGCGACGCCCTGATTTCGGGCGTCGCTTTTTCGTGTGCGTCAGATTTGCGTATTTGGGGCCAGAAGAAGCTGCGGGCTGTGCCTTAGCTAGCGGCCTCGAGAGCTCTCACGATGGGAGAGAAGTCTGCCGCTGTGAGGCTGGCGCCGCCCACCAGCGCGCCGTCGACATTGCTGACAGCGAATATGTCTGCTGCGTTGCCGGGTTTGACCGAACCACCGTAGAGCAGGCGCACGGACCTTCCAACGCCCTGACCGAAGCGGCGCTCAAGCCGGGCGCGAATGAAATCGTGGACTTCGCCGATTTGGTCCAAAGTGGGCACTTTGCCAGTTCCGATGGCCCAAATGGGTTCATAGGCCACCACGAGATTATGGCCCGTTGCCCCATCGGGGATGGAGCCCGCCAATTGACCGCCGATGATATCAAGGGTGTTTTGCGCGTCCCGCTCCGCGAGGCTTTCGCCGACGCACACAATGGCCAGGAGCCCCGCTTCCATCACAGACCGCGCCTTGGCGCGGACGAGATCTTCACTTTCGCCATGGTCTTCGCGGCGTTCGGAATGGCCGAGGATGACAGCGCTGGCGCCTGCATCTTTGAGCATGCTGGCCGAGATGTCACCGGTATGTGCGCCTTTGTCAGCGGTGTGACAATCCTGCGCGCCAATGGCGATGGGACCGGCTGTTTGACTGGCCGGTGTGATCAGTGTGGCCGGTGGGCAGATCAGAATGTCGCAAGCCGCACTGGGATGGTGTGCCGCCAGGGTGGTGAGTTCGGACAGGCTGGCCTGTGTTCCGTTCATTTTCCAGTTTCCAGCGGCAAGTTTTCTACGCATGACCATCCTCATCTTTGGCTTGGTGCATCTTCACGGGTGGTCGCGGCGCGTCAAGGGGTCTAAGAGGCGGCACCAGCACAGGGGCGAGAGAGATGATCCCGGAAATCGATTTTGAAGCGATGCGCGCGCGTGATGCGGTTGTGATGTCTGACTTGCGCGATGGGGCGCGCGACATTGGTTTTCTGACCCTGCACAACACGCCGCTCAAGGGCCCGCGCGTGCAGCGGGTCATCCATGCATACCGGAGTTTCTTTCAACTCCCGCAACGGGCCAAGGAAGCTGTTGATATGGCGCGGACCGGTTCCAATCGCGGCTGGGGCGCGCCGGGTTCCGAGCAGGTCGATCCGCATGCCAATCCTGACTATAAGCAGGTGTTTGATTGCGGGTTCGAGTTGGCGGCCGATGATCCGCTGCGCGCGGCTGCTCTGTCTGTTTATGCCGACAATCAATGGCCTGCGGGTGAGGTCGATTTTCGCGCCGAGGTACAGGCTTATTACACCGAAGCGCTCAGCGTGGCGCAGCATGTTTTGACCGGGATTGCCGCGGCCATCGGTGCGGATGAGGCGTATTTCGCTGATAAGTTCACCCGGCCCATGGCTTTGCTGCGGGGCAATTATTATCCACCCCGGCCAGATTGGGCGGGCGAGAAGGACTTTGGGATCGCCACGCACACCGACTACGGCTGTATCACACTCTTGGCCACGGATGGCACGCCCGGTCTTGAGGTGCGCAAGAAGGGCGGGGGCTGGATCCCGGTGACGGCGCAGCCGGGCACATTTGTCATCAATTTTGGCGAGATGCTGGAAATGTGGACCGAGGGCGCCGTGCGCGCGACGCCGCACCGTGTGGTCGGCGGGTCGCAGGAGCGGATCTCCGTGCCACTCTTTTTCAATCCCAACCATGATGCAAATGTTGCTTCACCCGGGCAGACGGCGCCCATCCTCGCAGGGGCGCATCTTGCGAGGCGGTTTTCGGAAACCTATACGCATTTGCAGAAGAGGTGACGTTGCGACAGCCTGCGCAAATGTGTTGAGAATTTGACATAATTTCGTTAACCTATCTTTTGTCTGTTACATTTTGGAGGAGGTATCTCCGTGAAATTGTTTGTTACGACCGCTGCTGCGGCTCTTTTTTCCGCCTCGACATCTTACGCGGCTCTTCTGACCTTTGACGGCGCCGCGTGTAATGATGGCGCCTGCGGAACCGATAGTGAGACATTGTCGCAATCCTACGGCGATATCGTGGGCGAGGTGGATGTCGTTTATGACGCGAACCGTGCGACCTCAGATCTGGAAGATCTGTTTTACTGGGGCCCCGATTACGAGACGCTTGATGGCGTTGCCTATGGTGTCAATGGCGGCGGCGGTTTGTCCATTGTCTTTAATGCGCTGTCTGGGTTCTCTGTATCTGTGACGAGCTTTGATATTGCGCCTTATGCCAACCGTTTGCGTGATACGATTGTGCAGGTCATTGACCTTGCTGATGGAACCTTGCTGGAGGACGACGCATACGCGACCCTCTCCACGGACGGTGTGACGAATTACACAGGTGATTACAGCTCCGACGTGGGCATTCAGATCAACCTCGGCCCCGATGCTTGGGACGTGGGAATTGACAACATCGCCTACACAACTGCGCCCACAACAACGACTGCGCCTGTGCCTCTGCCGGCCAGCGTGTTGCTCATGCTGGGCGCACTTGGTGGTATGGCGGCATTGCGCAAAAAGAGCTGAGCCCGCCGGGCGGCGACTATCGGAGGTGATCCAAAGCCTCTCGAGCCAAAACCGTCGCTGCCTCCGGATCATCTTCGAGACCATCCGGCAATGTCCAATAGGGCATTGCCGTTTCTTTTTTGCCCTCGCGCTGATAAGTCCAGCGCGTGCATCCCATGGCATCGAGTTTGTCCTGAAACGGGCCTGCGCCCTTGATCATGATCCCGAAATCGGAATGCACAATCGCGAAGATCGTGCCCTCATGATAGAGGCATAATCCGCCCATCATGCGGCGTGTCGTGATCTCTCCCAATCCGGAAAAGAGCTCTGTTGCGAAAACGATTTCCTCTGAAGTCAGAGGCACTTAGCTGTTGCTCTGCTCTGCGGTCAGCGCGTCCACATCCTTGAACTTGATGGATTCCCCGCAGCCGCAGGCATCGGTCACGTTGGGATTGCGGAACTTAAAACCGCTTTCAAGGAGGGCCACTTCATAGTCGATCTCGGTGCCGAAGAGGAACATCTGCGCCATGGGGGCAATGGCCACACAGGCGCCGTCTTGCTCGACGACTTCGTCGTTCTCGGCGATCTCGTCCACGTAGTCCATGGTATATTCCATCCCCGCGCAGCCGCCCTTTTTGACGCCAATGCGCAGGCCCGCGCGCCCGTCACGTTCCATGAGCTTCGTGATCTGGGCCACAGCAGCGGGGGTCAGGGTCACAGCTTGCTTGCCGGGGATACCAAACATCGCGTCTCTCCTATGCGGACACCTGAAAAATAGGATGTCCGGCTCTTGCTCTCAAGGGGCGCCGCTGGTGGGTCTACATAAAGCCCAACTCAAGGCGCGCTTCGTCGCTCATCATGTCCATGCCCCAGGGCGGCTCCCACGTGAGTTCGACATCGACTTGTTTGACGCCGGGCAGCGGCTCGACCGCATCGGCCACCCAGCCGGGCATCTCGCCCGCGACGGGACAGCCGGGCGCTGTCAGCGTCATGATGACTTTCACTTCGTTCTCGGCATTGATGTCCACCGTGTAGACCAGCCCCAGATCATAGATATTGACGGGGATTTCAGGGTCAAACACGCTGCGGCAGGCCTCGACGACCTGATCATACAGCGGGTGGTCCGTGCTGGATGGGGCAATCAGAGGCGTGCCTTCCATGGGCGCGGTCGCATCGTTCATGTCATTGGGCTCCGGTAATCCTTACCAAAGATATAGGAAATGGGATGGTCGGCGTCCAGTGCTTCAATGACCGCAGGCAGAACGCTGTTGCGTGAGGTAGGCTTGCAGCAAAGGATCATGGGTCAGCGAGAGGGCCGTGTCGTAGGCGTCCGCCGCCGCGCTCAGGGCGTTTTTGCTGCGCAATATAGAGGCGCGGCTGGCCCACCATGGCTGGAACGACTGCGCTTCGGGCAATAGCTTGTCCAGATAGGCGAGGCCGTCATCAGGCCCCTTGGTCTCGGCCAGGCAGACACCATAGCTCACATGGGCGCCGAGGCTGGGTGCGGTGCGCAGCAGGGCGCCGTGCAGATGCAAAAGCGCCTTCCAGTTGGTCTCACCGGTCTCCGCGCGTTGATGGTGTACAGACTGAATGGCCGCTTCCAACTGGAACCGTCCCGGCGTGCCCAGCTTGGCGGCGCGTTGCAAGGTCGTCAGGCCAAGAGTGGCCAGCTGCGCGTCCCAGAGCGATGTGTCCTGCTCGGGCAGAGGCACAAACCGGCCCGCGCGCACCCGTGCATCGCGCCGTGCATGGCTCATGCAAATCAGGGCGAACAAGCCCATCGCTTCCGCATGATCGGGCAGCAGACGCACCAGCAGATCCGCCATATAAAGCGCCTCTTCCCCCAGAGCATCGCGCGGGGCCAGCCAATCCAGCGCATGGGCGGCATAGATAGCTTCCAGCACCGGCGGCACGCGTTCGGGCCAATCCTGCATCTCTGGGATTGCAAAAGCGACGCCCGCGTTTTTGATCTTGCGTTTGGCGCGCACAAGCCGTTGCGCGAGCGTAGCGGGGGCCAACAAAAAGGCCGGGGCAATTTCGGCAGCCTCAAGCCCCAACACGCATTGCAGCATCAAGGGCGTGTGTACGCGCGCATCGAGCGCGGGATGGGCGCAGACGAACATCAGCTTCAAACGGTCATCAGGCTGGGTGGCATCGGCATCGGTCATATCGGTTGGAGGGTTCGCTTGTGGGGGTGGGGCTGCATCGAGCGGGGCTTCTTTCAAGGCGCGCCTGTGTGTGTCGGTCAGCCGGTTGCGGGCCGTGGTGAGCAGCCAGGCGGCTGGGTTGTCGGGTACGCCGCGCTTGGGCCAGGTTTGCAGAGCTTTGGCAAAGGCCTCGGCCAAGGCATCCTCGGCGGCGGCAATGTCGCGGGTGCGGCTGGCCAGAAGAGCCAGCAACCGCCCGTATTGATCCCGGGCGATTGCTTCGGCGCGTGCGGCGCTGTCTGCGCTCACTCTGCGCCCATGGCGGAGGCGCGAATTTCGACCTTGCCAGTCTTGGCCGCGGGACATTTCTCAGCCCAGGCCATGGCCGTGTCGAGATCGGGGACATCGATCACGAAATATCCGCCCAGCGTCTCTTTTGTCTCGGCAAAGGGACCATCCTGGACATGTTTGCCGTCCTTGAGGCTCAGGGTTGTGGCGGTATCGACGGGCTGGAGCCAATCGGTATCCACGAAGACACCCGCCTCATGCAGCGCGCCAATATATTGGCCGTAGACCTCTTTGAGCGCGCTCCAATCTTCCGGTGTCATATCGGCGATGTCGGCAGGATCGGTGTAGAGCAAGAATGTGTAACGCATGATGTGTCCCTCCTCAGGCGGCTTTTTGCAAATTGGCGAGGCCTGTCTCGAAAGTCTTGCCGATCATCCGGTCCATGAAAAGACCAAAGACGCGGGCTATCGGGTTCATCCCGAGATCGGCCTTCATGCGCCAGATGACTTCCGAGCCGCTTTCGCTGGGGCGTGCCGTAATGCTTTGGCGCGGCTGGCCCATGGGGCCAAGATCAATGTTGAAATGCACCGTATCGGCGGTCATATCCGCGACGGTTTGGCTGCCCTTGCCGTCTTTGCCGTCAAAGTGAAAGCCTGCGCCAACGCCAGTGCTGGGGCCAAAGGGCGAGATCTTGAGCGCGGGATCTTTGCTGAGATAGGGGTTGAAGCTTTGATAGCCCTCCGAGGAGGCGGCAAGCGCGAGCACCGCTTCAGGTGCGGCGGGAACAAGCGCGCTGCGGGTGATCTCGATGTGGCGGGGCAGGGCAAAGGTGCCTGCCACAAGAAGGGCTGCGGCGCCGGCCGTGAGGCCAAGGATTTGTGTCACTGTCATGGGTCATCTCCGTTAGTTTTGAAACGAAAGCCTGATGCTTTCACGGACATGACGCAGAGAGGCGCCGCCAATCGACAGGTCTCAAAAACTTTTTTGTATTTTTTCAAAATGAGTGGGCTGCGCCCACGCTTTTTAGAAGGATTTGACCCTGCTCTGGCTCACCCAACCAAAGGTTCGGAGCCACCGTCACACATCGGCCACCTTTGCATCTGTCACGTCTGGCCGCCAGAAAAACAGCCGTATCCACTGGCGTGGAGCCTCGGCGGTTTTTCTGGCCCCCTGTCGCGCCAGCTGCGCGTTGGCCGCATGCGCGACGGTGGCTCCGAACCAAAGGTCGGGGGGTCAGCTTTTCTTGCGGCGTCTGGCGGGTTGGGGGCGGACCTGGGTTTCGATGTGGTCATAAAGCAGGCTGGCGATGTCTTTTCCGGACGCTTTCTCGATGCCTTCCAGACCCGGTGAGGAATTGACCTCAAGCACTTTGGGGCCGTTTTCGGAGCGCAAGAGATCGACTCCGGCTAGGTTGAGGCCGAAGACCCGGGCCGCGCGCAGAGCTGTGTCGCGTTCTTCCCTCGAGATGCGCACGCGGGTTGCCTGACCGCCGCGATGCAGGTTCGAGCGGAAGTCACCCTCAGCGCCTGTGCGCTTCATGGAGGCCACGACTTTGCCGCCCACGATCAGGCACCGGATATCTTCGCCCGCGGCTTCCTTGACGAAATCCTGCACGAGGAAATTGGCCTTGAGGCCGCGAAAGGCATCGATCACGGATTCGGCGGCTTTCTTCGTCTCCGCCAGCACGACGCCTTTGCCCTGCGTGCTCTCCAGCAATTTCACGATCAACGGCGCGGTGCCAACAAGGCCGATGAGCGATGCGGTATCCTTGGGGGAGGCGGCAAAGGCCGTCTCTGGCATCCCAATGCGGTGACGCGCCATGAGCTGGTGCGCGAAGAGCTTGTCCCGGCTGGCCGTGATCCCTTGCGCGCCATTGATGCAATAGGTGCCGATGGTTTCGAATTGGCGGACGACAGCTGTGCCGTAGCTTGTGATGGACGCGCCGATGCGCGGGATCACAGCGTCATAGCGGGGCAGGCGCTTGCCATCGTAGTGTACCTCCGGGCTCTCGGCATTGATCGCCATGTAGCAGCGCGTTGTATCGATCACTTCGACGGAATGGCCGCGCGCCTCGCCCGCCTCGACGAAGCGCCGCGTGGAGTAGTTGTTTTCCCGGCTCAGGACTGCGATGCGCAGCGCGCGTTTGGGCGCGTCGGAGCGCAGCGTCCGAGAATGGTAGATGTCGAAATCCAGCTCGGGCTGCTGGAATTTTTCCGAGGGCACAACCGTGACATCCTCGTTGAGCGCCTGTCGGCCCAGCAGCATATGGTTGGACATGCCACGCCGGTCGGTCAGTGTGACTTCGATGGGCCAGGAGCGATCGCCCACACGCAGCTGCGTCTCAATAACAAAGCGCATCTCGCTTTCACCATTGGATGAGGTGATGTCACGCCGGTCCAGGATTTCGGCAGAACAGGCAATGGAGATGTCATCGCGCCCCGGGATTGGATGAACGGCGAAGCGCACTTTGGGCTTGGTGGCGGATCCAAACGTCTCAATGTCAAATGCGTGCAAGGCAGATGTGCGCGCGCCCGTGTCGACCTTGGCCCGGATGGCGGGAAGCCCGAGGTCGGGCAGGGCGACCCATTCTTCCCAGCCCAAATTCAATTTGTCTGTCATGCGGCTCTCCCTTTGGTGCCAAGCTAACAAGGCTGGCGCTGTCGGCGCAACCGGATCGCCTTGGCGGGGATGGCTGAGCGGGGACAATATGCGCGAAAAAACGGCGCGTCCCGCTTGGGGAACGCGCCGTCTCAGACGTGCCTGTCTGTTTGCGCCCTAGCGCCGGATCAGGGTCGGCCAGCCGAAGAGGCTCGACATGGTAAACCGGTTCGGGTCGCTGTTGTTGGGATCTTCGCTGCGTCGCAGAACGAGCGGCAGGATCATGTTGGCCATCCGTCCGTGCTTGGGCACAATCGAGCCCGTGAACGGTTTGCGCTTGCTGATGAGCGGGATCGGGAAATTGGCCATACGCGCATGGCGCTCGAAGGCAAAGTTGTCCTTGGGCTTGCGATCGCTCAACAGGTTGATCGGGAAATTGGCCATCCGTGGGCCGCCGGGTATCAGCGCTGTCGGCTCGACCTTGTCGCTTAGAAGCAGCGGGAAGGGCCATTTGGCCATACGACCATGGCGGTGAATGGCCATCCGGTCCGAAGGCTTGCGCTTGCTCAGAAGCGGCAGGAACAGGTTTGCCATCCGCGCATGACGCGGGAAGGCGAAGCGGTCCTTGGGCTTGCGGCGGGAGATCAGCGGCAGCGGGAAGTTTGCCATTCGCGCGTGGCGCGGGAAAATAGAGGCGTTCCCCGGCTTTCTGCGGCTGATCAGCGGCAGCGGGAAATTGGCCATACGCGCATGTTCGGGGAAGATCGAACCGGTCAGCGGTTTTCTGCGGCTGATCAGCGGAATGGGCCAGTTGGCCATATGGAATGTGTTGGAATCTCCGTCCCGCGCACCGGCAAGGATGAGGGGATGGCCGCGCAACACGGATGGGGCGTGCGAGCCTTCATCGCCAACGGTGACCTCCTCAACCAGGCCCTTGAGATCCGCCGCGCCCATTTCCGCCATGACATCGCGGGTGATTTGCGCCACGCCGAGAGGCTTGAAGCCCGCGCGGACGAGCAACACAGCGCCGCCCTTGGCCAGGCGTTTTTTGTATTCCGCCGCGGTTTTCGTCTCGACGCCATGGGCAGATTCCAGCGCAGCCGCGCCAGCATCGCCTGTGTAGAGCGAGATGATCCGCTTGGGTAATCCTTGTCCGAGGTAGAGCTCGCTGCGCACCGCATGTGCTGTCGAGACATCGTCAAAATACCGCGTGATGACTTTTGTCATTGTCAATCCTTTCGACCGGGGGGCGCGCCCCGGGCATATCTTGAGGGACGACGCTTCCATGTTTCTTGGCGACTGGTTGCATCAGCGGCTACACTGCAAAGACCTGTCTACCTGTTGTGTCGGCCAACCCACCGATAAGGAATCTAGCCCCTATATTGTCAGTGTCAAATGACACAATCAAGTGTCAAGTTTGCGGTACATATGCGGGCGCCGCGCACAATTGTGTAAACTTGGCAGGGTCGTCCTTTTGGGGGGTGAATTGTCTGTGATCGAGCGCTAGGAGAGGCGCATGAAACAGACGTCTTTTGACCTCCATGCCACGGATGGCCGCGCGCGGACCGGGCAGATCAACACGCCACGCGGGGTGATCCGCACCCCTGCGTTCATGCCCGTGGGGACAGCGGCAACGGTCAAGGCGATGATGCCTGAAAGCGTTGCCGCGACGGGGGCTGATATCCTGCTGGGCAACACCTATCACCTGATGCTGCGCCCGAGTGCGGAGCGCATTGATGCGCTGGGTGGGCTGCATCGGTTCATGAACTGGGACAAGCCCATCCTCACGGATTCCGGCGGCTTTCAGGTCATGAGCCTTGCCGGGTTGCGCAAACTGACCGAGGAAGGCGTGCGTTTCAAATCGCATATCGATGGCTCGCAACATATGCTGAGCCCTGAGCGCTCGATGGAGATCCAGAAGCTGCTGGGCTCGGACATTGTCATGTGCTTCGACGAATGCCCCGCATTGCCCGCAGAGCGCGACAGGATTGCCGAGAGCATGGAGCTCTCCATGCGATGGGCGGCGCGCTCCAGAGAGGCGTTTGGCGACAGGCCGGGGCACATGCTCTTTGGCATTCAACAAGGCGGGCTCGAAGTAGATCTGCGCGGCCAAAGCGCTGAGGCGCTGCGCGAGATCGGCTTTGATGGCTATGCCGTGGGCGGTCTGGCGGTGGGCGAGGGGCAGGCGGCCATGTTCGGCTGCCTTGACTATGCGCCTGAGCAACTGCCCCGGGACAAGCCGCGCTACCTCATGGGCGTGGGCAAGCCCGATGACATCGTGGGTGCTGTGGCGCGCGGGATTGATATGATGGATTGCGTGCTGCCCTCGCGCTCAGGGCGGACAGGGCAGGTCTTCACGCGCCGCGGCGTCGTCAACATCAAGAATGCCCGCCATGCCGATGATCCGCGCCCGCTGGATGAAGATTGCACATGCCCGGCCTGCAGCAATTATTCCCGCGCCTATCTGCACCATGTCTTCCGCGCGCAAGAGATGATCTCCGGCATGCTGCTGACGTGGCATAACCTGCACTATTATCAGGAGATCATGGCGGGCATGCGCGCGGCCATTGCCAAAGGCCGGTTCGAGGCCTGGCAGAAGACGTTCCATGATGGGCGCGCGCAAGGCGATATCGAGCCTTTGTAGCCAATTCGTTTCGATAACAGTGGCGTATACTCGTCAATGCGTGGCGTAGGTCGTCAATTCTTCCCGCCAACTGATATTGTTTCCGATTTTGCAACACATGCATTGAACTGGAGGAGAAAACCAAACGAACTCCGGGCGATACGCGTTGATTCCGTCGGTCATAGCGCAAAAATCACAATGTCGTGTGGACATGGAAGCCAAGTTAATTCATCATGTGGTCGTTAATTTTAACCTTAATCTTGGAGGGTAACATGATTAAGACATCCTTGATTGGCGCTTTTTTGATAGCAACGGCTGGCGCTGCAAGTGCAGCAACCGTGGACCTTATCGGCGACAAAGATTGCTTCGGGACCAATGACGTTTGCGTGGAAGACGGAACGACATGGCTGCCGGGTGGCTGGAGCGCGGTAACGCAGGACGGGCTTGATCCAACTTTTATGGATATTACCACAAACGGTGGCTCCGCAAGCTGGACACATTCCTACGCTGCAGGAACCTATAGCTCGGCATCTTTGTCTTTCCGCACTGCAGGGATCGCAGATATTGCGGGTCCTTACGATGTGTTGGTGGATGGGGTAAAAGTCGGCGAGATGCCACTTGACGGCTCCGGGCATATTCTGGTCGAAACTTTCACATTTGCTGTGGACACGGCCTTGGTGAATGACGGGGCCGCAACTGTGAGTTTCGTAGTCGACGGCGTCGATACTTGGGCTATCGACTATTCCGAACTCACGCTTGGAATGACCACGGCGCCTGTCCCGCTGCCAGCAGGTTTGCCTCTGCTTTTGGCGGGCTTGGGTGGCTTGGCGCTTGTGCGTCGTCGCAGCGCCTAAAAAAATCGCGCCATTGATCGAAAATGAAGGCTGCGCCCATCGGGCGCAGCTTTTTTGTTGAAAAATCGATGTGACTGACGGGCCCGGGTCAGGAATACCTTAATAGCCTGTTCATTTTTTGCGTCCTATCCTCGCGTCGTTATCTGGGGAGATACACGATGCATTTTGCCATATTTACTGCAAGTTGGTGCGCCGTGGCGGCGTTAGCCGTGGTTGTAATTTGAGAAACGCTGGCGTCCGGCTTCATTTGTCGCGCCGCTCGCCGTTTTGTCACCTTGCAGGGAGGGGCACGCCCGCTATTGTCTCGCCCAAGCCGATGGGAGGTTGAATTCGCCTGCAACCAGCCCCACGTTAACCCTCCTGTAAGGAGTGGGCCGAGCGCTGCCGCAGATGTGGGGCCAGAGCCTGCTTGCCAATAACAAGGATAAGAGCATGCAAGACCCCCTCAATGCTTCCTACCCGGTGCTTCCGCTTCGGGATATCGTCGTCTTTCCGCATATGATCGTGCCGCTGTTTGTCGGGCGAGAGAAGTCGGTCAAGGCGCTGGAAGAAGTGATGTCGGATGACAAGCAGATCCTGCTTGCCTCGCAAATTGACCCCGCAGAGGATGATCCGGAAACATCGGGCATCTACAAAGCCGGTGTTCTGGCCAACGTATTGCAATTGCTGAAACTTCCCGACGGAACCGTGAAGGTTCTCGTGGAGGGGCAAGCGCGCGTGCGGATCACCGAGTACCACGAAAACCCGGTTTTCTTTGAAGCTTCTTGCGAGTATTTGACTGAGATGCCCGGCGATCAGGCGAGCCTGACGGCGCTGGTGCGCACTGTGGGCGCCGAGTTTGAGCGCTACTCCAAGGTCAAGAAGAACATCCCCGAGGAAGCCTTGGCGTCCGTGGCGGAGACAACAGAGCCCGCCAAACTGGCCGATCTCGTTGCCGGACATTTGGGGATCGAGGTGGATCAGAAGCAGGATCTTCTGGAAACGCTCTCAATCTCTGAGCGGCTGGAGAAAGTCTACGGCCTGATGCAGGGTGAAATGTCTGTTCTGCAGGTCGAGAAAAAGATCAAAACCCGCGTTAAATCCCAGATGGAGCGGACCCAGCGTGAGTATTATCTGAATGAGCAGATGAAGGCCATTCAGAAGGAATTGGGTGACGGTGAGGACGGCTCCAACGAGATCGCGGAGCTGGAAGAGAAAATCAACGGAACCAAGCTGTCCAAAGAAGCCAAGGAAAAGGCTGAGGGCGAGCTGAAAAAGCTCAAGAACATGAGTCCGATGTCCGCCGAGGCGACCGTTGTGCGCAACTATCTCGACTGGATGCTGTCTATCCCATGGGGCACGAAAAGCCGGGTCAAGAAAGACCTCGGTCGTGCGCAGGATATTCTGGATGCCGATCACTACGGGTTGGACAAGGTCAAGGAGCGGATTGTCGAGTATCTTGCGGTGCAGCAGCGCTCCAAGAAGCTCAAGGGCCCGATCATGTGCCTTGTTGGGCCTCCGGGTGTGGGCAAAACCTCGCTCGGCAAATCCGTCGCCAAAGCCACGGGACGCGAATTCATTCGCATCTCGCTGGGCGGTGTGCGCGATGAGAGCGAAATTCGCGGCCATCGCCGGACCTATATCGGCTCCATGCCCGGCAAGATCATTCAGGCACTGAAAAAGGCCAAGACAACGAACCCCCTCATCCTGCTCGACGAGATTGACAAGATGGGACAGGATTTCCGCGGTGATCCGGCGTCTGCCATGCTGGAAGTGCTTGATCCGGAACAAAACTCCACCTTCGTCGATCATTACCTCGAGGTGGAGTATGATCTGTCAAATGTGATGTTCCTGACGACCTCCAACTCCTACAACATGCCGGGCCCGCTTCTGGACCGGATGGAGATAATCCCGCTTGCAGGCTACACCGAAGACGAGAAGGTGCAGATCGCCAAGCGTCACCTCATCTCCAAACAGGTTAAAAACCATGGCCTCAAGGAGAAAGAGTTTACCCTGACCGATGACGGCCTGACCGATATCGTGCGCTACTACACGCGAGAGGCTGGTGTGCGGAACCTGGAGCGCGAGATCGCCAAGATCGCCCGCAAGGCGGTCACCAAGATCGTCCGAAAGGAGAGCGATACCGTTGAGGTCACGCCCGACAACCTCGACGATTTCCTTGGCGTGAAGAAACATCGCTTTGGGCTTGCAGAGGATGAGAACCAGATCGGTGTTGTGACAGGATTGGCCTATACGTCCGTGGGCGGTGATCTGTTGCATATCGAGGCGCTCAGCCTGCCCGGGAAGGGCCGGATGAAAACCACCGGCAAGCTTGGCGATGTGATGAAGGAGAGCATCGACGCGGCGTCGAGCTATGTGCGCTCGATCGCACCTGAGATCGGGGTCAAGCCGCCCAAGTTCGACAAGATCGACATTCACGTGCACGTCCCGGACGGGGCGACACCAAAGGACGGGCCATCGGCCGGTCTGGCCATGGTGACGTCCATTGTCTCCGTGCTCACGGGTATCCCCGTGCGCAAAGACATCGCGATGACGGGTGAGGTGAGCCTGCGTGGGAACGCGATGCCAATCGGCGGTCTGAAGGAGAAGCTGCTGGCGGCCTTGCGTGGCGGGATCAAAACGGTCCTCATTCCGGAAGAGAATGAAAAAGACCTCGCCGAGATCCCGGACAACGTGAAAGACGGGCTGGAGCTGATCCCTGTCAAACATGTGTCCGAAGTGCTGGAGCTTGCTTTGACGGCCAAACCTGAAGCCATTGAATGGGACGCGGAAGCCGAAGAAGCCGCCCTCGCGGCCAAGGGTGATGCGGCTGCAGGAGATCGACCCGTGGCCCACTGAAGCACTTCGACGGAAACGTGATGCACAGTTTTCGCGAAGTGCTTTAAGGCGCTGAGGTAACAACACACCGAGAAGACAGACAGGGGCGCAGCAAAGCGCCCCTTTTCCTTTGGGGACATCAACCGTGACGTTTCGGTAGCCGTCCCGACGCGTCATGAGGCGAACGTTGAAAAACAACCAAGGGGTGTTATGATTCGATGAGCCTCGCCACCAAAACCAACAAAAAGAGCAGATCCCATGGCACCGCGAAAAACCAAAACAACGACGTCCACCAGCTCCAAGGCGCGCAAGGCGCCAAAAACCCCGGCCAAATCAGACACGGGCCAATCCCCCGCGTCCGAAAAAGCGCCGGCGCCGCGCGTGAAATCCAAGGCCGCAGGGCCCGTGCGCATTGCCAAGGTGCCGGCGCCAGAGCCCAAGACACACGCGCCGAAAGCGCAAGGGGCGAGCACTCCCACGACGCCGGTCGTTGTGGCCGACACCCCGCTCCACACCACGGCGGCGGCATTGCGCAAACAAGAGCTCATGGAAAAAGTTGTCCAACGCTCCGGCGTCAAAAAGCGCGATGCAAAACCGGTTATTGAAGCGATGCTCGAGGTCTTGGGCGATGCCCTGCAAGAAGGGCGTGAGTTAAAGCTCGAACCCTTTGGCAAGACCAAGACGACGCGGGTCAAGCAACGCGCAGGCGTCAAGGTCTCTGTTGTGAAGCTCCGCCAGCGCACCGAGGGTCCCAAGAACCAGAATCCCCCTCTTGCGCCAGCAGCGGAGTAATTGTATCAGCGCGCCTACGGCGGGTGATTAGCTCAGTGGTAGAGCGCTTCGTTCACATCGAAGATGTCAGGAGTTCGAATCTCTTATCACCCACCATCAGCCTTCCCATCGCCGTGAGACGGGGAGGCTGCGATCGTTTTTCCCAAGCGAGAAAATCATGACCTTTCAACCCATTCTCGTCCTGCGACACGGTGAAACGGAATGGAATGCGGAAGGCCGCTGGCAAGGCGCGTCGAATTCACCTCTCACGGCGCTAGGGCGCGCTCAGGCTGAGGCGCAGGGGCGCATTTTGAGTGCGCTCGATCTTTCGCTTTACGATATCCGCGTGAGCCCGCAAGGGCGTGCGTTTCAGACAGCGGGCATCGCGCTCGCGGGTCTCGTGCAAAACCTGCATACCGACACACGGCTCAGGGAAATTGGCGTGGGCGCATGGACTGGCAAGGTCCGCGCTGAGATGCAGGCGGTGGGCGAGGTCCGCGAAGACACGCCCGACGGCCCTTTGGCGCTCTATGACTTTGCGCCGGGCGGGGAGGGCTTCAAGGCGTTGCGCGTCCGGTGCTTCGATTTTTTGAACGCGCTCGAAAACCCCACCATCTGCGTCACCCATGGCATCACATCGCGGATGTTGCGCGCCATCGCGATGGATTTGCCCACGGCGGAAATTGGCAATTTGCCTGGGGGGCAGGGCGTGGTTTATGCCGTTGAGAATGGCGTGCACAGAAAGCTGTAGAGGGGTCTTGCAAGTCGTGGAGTGCTTGCATTACAAGGCGCGGAGCGGGTGATTAGCTCAGTTGGTAGAGCGCTTCGTTTACACCGAAGATGTCGGGAGTTCGAGTCTCTCATCACCCACCATTCCCCCTCCGATAGCCTGCCGGCGCGCCGAAACACAGGCGCTTGAGGGCTGATGGGTTGCGCCTCCTGCGCCGGTACTTATTCCGCCGCTTCGGCCCGCACCATTCGCGTCGGGCTCGCCTGATTTGGATCTGCAACGTCCGGCAATGCAGACAGCCAGGCCTCCACATCGGCATAGCGACCGCGCGCCACTGGTATCTGCGTTCCGTCAAAGGTGATCAGGACCACGCGCCCGTTGATCTTTTCGGCGCGCGGCGCCGCGTACCGGCTGACCCACCAGCTGCGGTGGGGTTGCAACCCATCCATCGGATCGAGTTGCGCGACAAGATCGCCCAGCCTCTGGCGGTGCAGGATTTCGTCCTCTTTCATGACGACCCGCACGTAATGCTCCTTGGCCTCCACATAGTGCAGATCCAAAGACCGCAGCTCACGATCGCCGAGCCAGAAGGTCCGTTCAGGAATGTCTGGCTCCGCATCCTGCTCCTCGACGTGCATTGTGGGCAGAATCAGTCGGATGAAGGCAAACTCGATGATCTGCACAATGAAGTAGTAAAAGACGATCTTGCGCAAGATAACGATCTGGTACTCCGGACCCACGATATACCGCACAAGCATTTCCGACTGGCACACCACGGGCCCGATACAAATCAAGCCGACAGCCGGGGTCCAGATGCGCCCCACGCGGCGCTTGTGTTGCAGAAGGCTTGCAGCATGGGTGACCAGAAAGAACGAGACGAGATAGCAGCCAAGCGCCAAAACCCAGACCAGCAAAGCTTCGTGGATCGCCATATAGCTCAGCAACCCCGGCGGGTCTGACATCAACAGCAAGGCCACGGCCAGAAGAAGGAAGCCAATACCTTGTTTAGACGCTAAAAACCCCGACAGCTCGCGCAAGCTTAAAGTGAGCGGTGTGCCCATGGCATCCATCAGGGCGATATTGGTGTTGTTCTTCGCAGGCAAATCTCTGGTACTCGGTCCTTGGCAGATGGTGGGCCAAAATTCGCTATGATCTGAGTGTATTGCACTCAAGGGGGTTGTAAAGGTTGCCGCGCGCGACTCTTCGGCCGATTTTTCATTTTTGCGTTTGTGTGGCATACAAGGGTTTGGTCAAGGACAGGCAGGCTCGCTGTCGATGACGGGTAGGGTCTGAATCGACCCTTTGTGTGGTATTGTATGTCGGGGGAAGCTGGTGTGAGCCGCCAAACGATTTCAGAATTGATTCAGCATGTCAGGCGCTGCGAGGACACGCAGGCGCTCTGGGAAGTTATGCTGGCCTTTCTGCATGGCTATGGCGCGCAACGGATCAGTTATCATCACTACGCCGGGCTTGATGGCGAGGGTGTCTCGACGGTAGGCATTCGGGCCGAAGGTTTTCCTGACAGCTGGGTCTGCACTTATCTCGGCGAAAAGCTCTATCTTGTTGATCCCATTCCGGCGCTGGCGCGTTCCGCCATGCAGCCTTTCTTCTGGAAGGATGTCCGGGGGCTTGTGCAACTGAACGCTGCAGAGCGCGATTACATGAAGCGGCTGGAATCGTCCAACTTGGGGGATGGTTTGGCGCTGCAGGTCTATGGACCTGCCATGCGAAATGGCTATGTGGGCATTGGCTTTGGGCCCGACAGGCCGGACTTCACGGCATCGGACATCTTCGAGATCCAAAGCGGTGTCCAGCTGGGCCATATCCGCTATTGCGAGTTGACCCAGATGGACAGCGCAACAGCGTCGAAAGATCTTGCGCCGCGTGAACGCGAAATCCTGTTGTGGATGGCGCGGGGCAAATCGAATGCATCCATCGCCTCCATTCTTGGCGTGTCGCGTCACACGGTGGATACGCAAATTCGCCGCTTGTTTGCCAAGCTTGATGTGGCCGACAGAACGTCTGCCGCGATCCGGGGGCTTGGTGCGGGATTGATCCTGCCCGGTGACGTGACCCCGCGCTAGCGTTGGAGCCACAGCGCTGTCACGTAATTACGTGACTTACGCAGAGTTCACTTCGGGCTTAGGTGCACACCTATACACTCAACTCCAAACCCTGTTGTAAAAGGTGCATCATGACACTCTATGCGACCCCGAAACCCGTCCCAAGCCAATTGGATCTTTGGCTAACCGACCTCGAAAAGCTTCCTGCCGAGGAGCGCAGCAGTGCGGCCTTTGCCGGCGCGGCGCGCTGTCTCGAAGCGGCGGCCTATGCGCTGGCGCAGGTCAAGTCCGACATATCCGTTGCGCGCATCATACTTTTGGCCGCGGATGTAGAGCGGCTCTCGCAGGGTCTGGATCCCCGTGGCGACATCTGCCTGACGTCCCAGTGATCAGCCTTCCTGTGATCAGCCTTTGACAACGCGCCTGAAATTGCGCGTTTGCCAGGTGGGCCAGCCCAGAATTTGCGAGACTGTCACGAATTTCAGTCCGCGTGCGCTCAACCCGTCAAGCGTGCGCGGCATGGCATCTATTGTGCCGCGATGGATGTCGTGGCTCAGGATGATCGCGCCCTTGTGTGAGGCCTTCAATATGCGGGAGGCCACGACATTCGCGCCGGGGCGACGCCAATCCGCCGGGTCCACCGACCACAGGATCGTGGGCAGTTTGCGCGCGCCGTGCAGCCATGTGCGCTGTGCCCGCGTGAAGGCCCCATAGGGCGGGCGGAACGTGACGGGCGGGCGCCCGGTCGCGTGCCAGATGGCGTTCGTGGTCTTGTCGATTTCGCGCAGGACGGAAGACTGGCCCATCTTCGACAGGAACGGATGCGACCACGAATGATTGCCGACCTCGTGGCCTTCCTCCGCGATGCGCGCGGCGATCTTGGGCCAGGTGACGACGCGGTTGCCGATGAGGTAGAAGGTGGCCTTGATGTTGCGTTCGCGCAGCATGTCGAGCAGGCGCGGCGTGTGTTTGGGGTGGGGGCCATCGTCAAACGTCATGGCCACAACGGGAGAGGGCGTGCGGACGGCGGTGATCGTGGCGGCATCGCGCTCGACGATATCGCGTGGCAAGGCGATGGCGCGCTGCGCCTCGGCGCTGTTTGGCAGGATCAGCCCGGGCGCCAGGCCAAAGCCAACCCCCGCAGCCAGCGCGTGGCGTCGTGTAAAGTCCATAAGTCCCTCCCCAGGGAGCGCGGCTCCAATACCGCGCGAGCACGTCACGTTAACCGTAAAAATCCTTCACATTCAATGCCTAATGTCAGGCGGCTCAGGGAAAAGATGAAGGTGACGCAGGCGGATGGACTGACGGCGATGCAATTTTTCTCATTATCGAGCCAAACGCGCTTGACGCCGCCGCGCAGGATTCGTAATACCCACCTCACGCGCGGTTGTAGCTCAGCTGGTTAGAGTACCGGCCTGTCACGCCGGGGGTCGCGGGTTCGAGCCCCGTCAACCGCGCCACTTTCTCCCCTTCGTTCGATTTTGGGTCCGCGCAGAACGCGGGGACGTCGTCCGTCGTTTACCGTTCCGAAACCCCACCGCCCGCACCCCGTTGCGCCAAGTGGCAGGGGGGCTTTTGTGCGATCACCCCTCCAAATCGCACAAAAGCCCTCGCTCATGAGACGCGGAGCGTTCGGTCGGTGCGCAACGGGCGATTGGCGAAGCTTCAGAGCCATTCACAAGCGCCGCCCCGTGGGGGCGTTTGGCGCGGCACAACGCTCCGCATTGTGCGGGTGATCAATTCGGCGCTTCTGAGCGATCCCGGTTGCAAGGGGTCGTCTACTGCGACCGCAAAATCATCCGCCGCAGACCACTCGCAAAATGGAGGCCATGAAACCGAACCGCTTGGGGTAGCGTGTGGCAAGGCGCGAGATCGGTCCCCGACTGGTCAAAAAATAAGTGAAGGCCGCGACCGGGAAACTCACCAACGGGTTGGACAAGAGACCGCCCTTCAGCTCGTCGAGTGACCTTTCGTGAACGGAGGTCAGAAAATCCTGTTCCGCCTCGGTCTTGTCAGGCTTGTCAATCTCACCCAGCACGGCAGGTCCTATAGTCACGTTGATCTGCGTGATAGAGCTTACCAAACCTTGGGCCTGCAAATCCCCTGCTTCAGGCGCGACGGCACTTTCGATAACACCTGTGAGCGGTGTGAGCACATCCTCTCCAGCAAGGCCGCTCTCGGCCAGCCCGTCGCGCAGAGCGAGGAAATCCGCCGCATCTTCCTTGAGTGCCGCCACCTCTGCGGCGTCCGGCCGTTCGGCTGCGCGAAAAGATTGCCAGGAGGAGAAGCGGATCAGGTAAAGATCGGCCTGCGCAGCAAAAGCCTTGATGGTGATGACATCCTGTGTGTCGAGATATTCATCGGACACAGCGGCCAGTTGAGAGATCAGATCGACCTGCATCCCGACGCCTACCTCGTTGGAGGTTTCGAAGCTCTCCCCAAACGCGTTGGACAAACTTTCCAAAGCGGTGGCGAGCATGGGCATCTGGTTGTGCAATTTGAGTTTGAGCGGCGCGATCTGTTGCAGATAAGCGCAGAGCGCTTCCCATCCCTGACGGGCGAGAGCCTCTTGCGCAACGTCCAGATCATGCGGCGGTGTTTTGCGATGCAACCGCCCGTCGTTGCCCATGTCCACCATGACAGGGGCAAGGGGTTCGGAGGGCAGATCAATCGGGTTTGTCTGCGGTCGTTGATCCCAAGGCAATGGCTCAGGGTAGGGCGGGAGGGTATCAAGATACGCGGCGAGTTCGCGGTTGCGTTCCGCCGCAACACCAATCCGACTGATCCGGAGCAGGTCTTCAGATGCTTTCAGAGCCGGAATATCTTGAAAACGGATATCGACGTTCTCCGTACCACGGCTCGCGAGAAGAGACGCAAGAGGACGCAAATCGCCTACCAGTGTTTGTTCGAAATCGAGCCTTTTCAACGCTGTGAGTTTGGCCAATGGCGCAAGGTCTGACACCTGCGTTTTGGACAAATACAGTGTCGTCAATGAAGTGAGCTGTGAGAGTGGAGACACATCGGACAGTTTGGTTCTGTTTGCGGACAATGCGCGTAGGCCAGACAGACCGGCCAAAGCAGAGGCGTCCGATATTCGCGTTCCGTCGAGGTAGAGCACTCTAAGTTCCGTGAGTTCTCTCAGCGGTGACAGGTCTGCCACCTTGGTCTTGCGAAGGTCCAGATGCTCAAGCGCGGTGAGTTGAGACAGGGGGGAGAGATCGGACACGCCGCTCCCTCGCAGATCAAGGTATTCCAGCTTGGGGAAGCCTGCCAAAGCTCCGACTGTCGTAAGCGGTGTAAAGTCAAGATTCAGCTGTTTTAGTTCTGTTAGCTTTTCAAACTGCGTCAGGTCCGTGATCTGAGTGCGACCTAGATAGACCGCTTTCAGCGAGACGAGTTCGGAAATCGGACCGAAGTCGGAGACCTTTGCATTGTGCAAGCCAAAGAACGTCAAGCCTGTTAAGGCTCGGATCGACTCAGGTAGCTTTTCCAATCCATGGAACTGCACCGCTTGTAGGTCTAATCCCTCTTCCTTTGCGGCTTTCACCCGTGCGATTTCTCGCTCGGCGGCCTCATAGGCTAATTCCGCAGAGTTCGGATTGTCGTTCATTCTTCCAGCGTGACCCGAGACCGTCGGTAGCGCAAGTCAGTCGTAGACATACCCCAGTGCTGCCTCCAGCTCCACGTCGAGCTGGCTGCGCATGAAGGCGCGGTCGTCGTCAGACATCGCTTTCGGCGTCTCCGGGCGGGCGGCGACGCTGCGGCGGAAGTTGTTGCCCATGCGGCGTTTGGGGGTTTTGAAGGCGGGGCCTTTGCCCTCGGCGCCGGTGGCCATGCGCAGTGCGGTGATCAGCGCTTCGGGCACCATCGTGGCCGTTTCCATCTGCAACAGCGCCACCGAGCAATCGCGGTTGAGCATGCCCACCAGCGACAGCAGCTTCGCGCGCCGCAAGGCGAAGAGGTTCGGGAAGGGCGCGCCGGTCAGCGGATGACGGTCAAGCTCCAGCGTGCGGCCCGTCACATGGGGGCGGATCTCGTCATGCAAGGTCTCGAAATCGCCCAGCCGGTCCACGATGCCGACCCAGGGGCTGCGGATGAACTCGGAGAACTCCAGCTTCTGGATGTTCGGATGCGCATGCCAGGGCCGTTTGTGCATCGAGAGCGCCCAGGCCTCGGCGTGGCGCATTGCGCAGATCGTCAGCAGGTTGGGCGGGATCGCCACCATCGTGGGAAAGCCGTGTTTCCACCCCAGCGCATCGGTGCGCCGGATCGTGGTGTTGAGCTCCATGATCTTGCGGATGTAATTCGTGCCGGAGGCGCGCTCGCCCATGACCTGAAACATCTCGAACTCCGCCTTGGGGCGCAGGCGCAGGAAGAGGCCGGTGTCGGCCATTTCTTCGGCAAAGGGGTATTTCATGTCTCTGGGGCGGGCCTGTGCTTTGCGGGAGGGGGCGGGGCTGGTAGAGTGGCGCCAAAGTAACGACGCGGGACCAGCCGCGCAAGCAGAGGTAGAGCCATGCAGAGCAAAGTTGCCGCGGTGACCATGGTGCGCGAGGACGCGTTTTTCCTGACCGCCTGGCTGCGCCATTACGGCGCGGCATTGGGGCGCGAGAATTGCTATGTGATCAACCACGGGCGTGGGGCGGATGTCGCGGATCTGGCGGCGGGGTGCAATGTGATTGGCATTCCGGGCGATCCGCATCCCAACTTCGACATGAAGCGCTGGCGGCTGTTGAACAATCTCGTGGGCGGTTTGCGCTCCTATTACGACCATGTGATCGTGGGCGATGTGGATGAGCTTGTGGTCGTGGATCCGGGCACGGGGCGGGGCTTGCTCGATTGGGTTTCGGCGCAGCCCATTCGCCGCGTGCTGACGCCTGTCGGGCTTGAGGTGATCCACCGGATTGATCTGGAAGAGGCGCCGATTGAGGGGGCCATTCTGGGCCCGCGCCGGTTTGTGCGCCATGCGCCGCATTACTCGAAGCCTTGTGTGGTGTCCTGCGCAACGAAGATCGCCCGGGGCGGTCATTTCACGCAATATGGCAAGCTCTTTGCCCCGCCGGAGTTGTATCTCCTGCATCTGAAGTTTTGCGATTTTGGTCAGTATGTTGCGGCGATGGATCGGCGCAATGCAACCACAGGGGCCTTGGGCGTGGCCGTCAAGGATGCGGCCATTGGGCGGCATTGGTTTGCCGAGGCGCGCGGCGAGGATCGCGCGGTGTTTGATGCTTTTGCCACCCGGCAGCTTGCGCCCTTTGACTTCGAGCCCGTGCGCGCGCGGATGGCGGCCAGCTTCCGGCCGCGCGGGGAGACCGGCTTTTACGAGTTTGACCGGCCGGAGGACGCTCTGATCCACGAGCTTCCGGAGCGCTTTTTTGGCCTCATCTGATGGCGCGTGCGGCGGCGGCGTTAACGATTTGACGTTTTGTTACGCACATTCTCTCTTGACGTGTTGCCATTTCACCAACACACTCATGGCGTGTATCGACGCGTTGACATGGGGATGTTGTGGCACGGCACAGTCTTGCGGACGGCGCGGCGCGCGTTGCGCTGTCCGGCGCGGTCAGTCTGATATGTCTGCAGGGCACTGGGTTTGGCACGGACCTTGGCCGCAGCGGGATGACGGTGCGCGCCAGCGCCGCATGAATACTGCGGCCCGCAGGCTTTGCTTGGCGAGAAACGGCGTCGGCAGCTTTGGGATGAAGCACGCCGCATCGCCACGCTTGAGATTTGGGACCATCACTCACGGCGGGAAACAGGGGCTCTTCGGAGCCCCTTTTTTTGTGCGCACAAGCCAGCGCTACCCGCAGGCCTGCGGCTCCCCACGGACCTGGACTACCCTGTCTTCGGCGCGGCGGCCTCCAGCGCGGCGCGAAGCACATCGCGGTCACCGATATGATTGGCGAGCACAAGGATGAGCCGCGCATTGAGCGCATCGCTGTCGGCCTTGCTCAAGCCTGCGTGGGCGCAGATCAATTCGGTGTAGAAATCATCCGGATCGGGAATATTTGGCGTCACAGTGAGGGGCGCGGTCATGAATTTTGCTCCTTCAGGCTGTCTCGGTCTCGTGGCCCAGGGCGCGCCGCAGCGCGGTCTTGATGTCATCGGGCCGCAGATCGGGCCAGCGGGCCACGACATGCTGGTCAGGCCGGATGAGATAGACAGCGCGCGTCGCCGTGCCCAGATAGCGGGCGGCCAGCTCAGGCGCGGGCGTTTCGACATGCACGATCTCGGGCGCGATGCCCGGGATGTCGAGCGGGGCAGGCGCGGCGCCCCCCAGACACAACAGGGTGAAGCCTCCGGTCAGGAGATCGAGCAGGAAGCCCGATCCGTGCGGCGCATCGGGGCAGGGCGCGCCGGGGCGCGTGCGCGCGGGCCCGTCGAGCGCATCAGGCCCAAAGCCCGGGCCCGCCTCGTAGATGCAGGGTACCGAGAGCCGCCCCGAATTCACGAGCGGCCGCGCGAAGGCATGGGTCTCGGCCAGATCCAGCACGGCATTGCGAAAGAGCGTCGACATTTCGGATTTCGGCGTCATGAAATCGGTGGCGCGGGTCGAGTTGAGGATATTCTCATCCGCGCCGTAGCTGCGCTCCGGGGAATAGGTCTCCAGCAGTGCCTCGGGGGCCTGGCCCTTGAGCACGGCATCCAGTTTCCAAGCGAGGTTTTCGGCATCCTGCAGGCCGGAATTGGCCCCGCGCGCGCCAAAGGGCGAGACCTGATGCGCGCTGTCGCCGGCAAAGAAGATGGCGCCGTGGCGGAATTCTTTCATGCGGCGGCACTGGAACGTGTAGATCGAGGTCCAGACGAGCTCATAATCCGGCACGTCGCCGGTCTGACTGGAGAGCATCGCATCGACGCGCCTGCGGATGCGGTCGGGGTCAAGCTCGGCTTCGCGGTCAATGTCCCAGCCCAGCTGGAAGTCAATGCGCCAGACACCGTCGGGCTGTTTGTGCAGCAGCGCGGATTGGGCCTTGGCGAAGGGCGGCTCGAACCAGAACCAGCGCTCGGTTGGGAAATCGGCCCGCATGCGCACATCCGCGATGAGGAAATTGTCCTCAAAGACGCGGCCATCGAAACTCAGGCCCAGCATGTCGCGGATCGCAGACCGCGCGCCGTCACAGGCGATGATGTAGTCAGCTTTGGCCTCATAGGCCCCGTCGGGTGTATCGATGGCCAGATGCACATGATCGCCCAGATCGCTGAGCGCTGAGACCCTGTTGGCGCCGCGAATCTCTATGGGCGCGCCCTGGGCCTGCGCCTTTTGGATGGCCTCGAAGAGGAATTGTTCAAAATAGGGCTGCTGGAGGTTGATAAAGGCCGGGTGACGGTGGCCGTCCTCGGGCAGCAGGTCGAAGTTGAAGAGCTCGCCCTCGTGGTGAAAGACGCGGCCCTTGTTCCAGACGACGCCTTTTTCGACCATCGGCTGCGCGGCACCCAGACGATGGCAGATATCGAGAGTTCGTTTGGCAAAGCAGATCGCCTTGGAGCCCAGCCCCGGGCCTTCGTGATCATCGAGCAGCAGCACGGGTGTGCCGCGCTGGCCCAGATCCAGCGCCGTGGCGAGCCCCACCGGTCCGCCACCGACGATGATGACGGGATGGTGGTCCACCCGGTCCTGCGCCGGGGACCGGGTGTAGGGGTAGAGCGTGAAGGCGGTTTTGTAGCGTTGGAAGGTCATGTTTTGCGCTCTTCGATAAAGGGAATTTGCCAGATCATCGCGCCTTGGTCCGAACAGCACCGCAGGTGCCGGACCAGCGCTGACCCGCCCGCACGGGGCAGCGCTTTGGTAACGTTCGCGCGTCGGTCAACTGGCGCGATGGCTTGGTTGGGATAAAGTGCGTCGAATAACAATGGCGGCGCTCCCCCGCGGGTCAGCACTGGCCCGCCGCTGCGGGGGGTGCGCTCCGTGGTTGGGGATCGGCCCGAATAGCGCCACCGGTGCCGGCTCAGCGCTGGCCCGCCGCTGCTCGCGGTGTGCTGGAGGGCGGGGTATGAACTCATCCCTGCAGCGCCTCCCACATCTCGATGTCGCGTTTGTCAGTCCAGATGCGGGGATGGGCGATGCCGCGGGCCTCGTCATAGGCGCGGGAGACGTTGAAGGGCAGGCAGTGCTCGTAGATGGCGTACTCCTTGAACTTGGGATCGCAGCTCTCGCGCACGGCGTCCCATGCCTCTTTGAGTGATCCGCCACGGGCGGCCACGCGGGCGGCGGGGCGGTAGGTGCTCTCGACGAAGTCGCGGGTGCTCTCGATCGCGCGCTCCACGGCCGCTTTGCCCACCAGCGCGCCGCCGCGCCCGGGCGCGATGGCATCCACGTCATAGGCGCGGATCGCGTCGAGCGTGCCGCCCCATTCGTTGAAGTATCCGTCGCCGCAATAGCAGGCGGAGTGATCTTCCACGATGTCGCCGGTGAACATCACGTTCTGGTCGGGCACATGGATCACCGCGTCACCAGCTGTATGGGCGCGGCCCAGATGTTTGATGTCGATCCGGCGGGAGCCGAGATAGATCGTCATCGCGTCCGAGAAGGTCGTGGTGGGCCATGTCAGGCCGGGGATGCTCTCATGGCCTTCGAAGAGGCGGGGGAAGCGCTGGAATTCGCTGTCCCAGTCCTCCTGACCCCGCTCGGCCACCATGCCGCGCGCGACGTCCGACATGATGATCTGATCCGCGCCATAGGCGGATGCGCCCAGCACGCGCACGGCGTGATAATGGGTCAGCACCAGATGGGTGATGGGTTTGTCGGTCACCGAGCGGACCTTCTCGATCACTTTATGGGCGAGGCGCGGCGTGGCTTGTGCCTCGACGATCATGACGCTGTCGTCGCCGATGATCACGCCGGAATTGGGATCGCCCTCGGCGGTAAAGGCCCAGAGCCCGTCGCCGATCTCGTCGAAGGTGATCGTTTTTTCTGTGAGGTCTCCCTGGGAGGCGAAGGCTTTGGCCATTATGTGTGTCCGTCTTTTGTTGCGCGCGGACCGGGGCTCTGCCCCGGACCCCGGAGTTTATGGGGCAAGATGAAGGGGGGCTGCGGGTTTGAGTGTGCCTGTGGCGGTGCCGAAGCTGATCTTGTGGGATTGGCCTTGGGCCACGGCGGTGAGGGTGAGTGTGTCGCCATCCTCCAGAAAGGTGCGTGTGGTGCCGTCGTTTAGCGTGATGGGATCGCGGCCGCCCCATGTGCGCTCCAGCAGGCAGCCCCGGCTTTCGGGCGTGGGGCCGGAGATCGTCCCGGAGCCCAGCAGATCGCCGGTGCGCATGGGGCAGCCGGAGGAGGCGTGGTGGACCAGCTGTTGGGGGGCGGAATAGTAGAGCTCTGCGGTGTTGGTGCGGGTGATCTCGGTCTCGTTGAGTTCCGCCGTGACGTTGATGTTGAGATGCATGGCGGTTGTATCCGCGAGATGGGGCAGCAGGGGCGTCTGGCGCGCAGGCGCGTTCGTCCGGAAGGGGGCGAGGGCTGCGGCGGGCACGATCCAGGGGCTGATGGTTGTTGCGGTCGCCTTGGACTGAAAGGGGCCCAGCGGCTGGTATTCCCAGGCCTGGATATCGCGGGCGGACCAATCGTTGAGCAGCACATAGCCGAAGATGTGGTCTTCGGCCTCCTGCATCGTCAGCGGGCCTTGGAAGGCCGTGCCGACGATGGCGCCCAGCTCCAGCTCGAAATCAAAGCGCTGGGAGGGGGCGAAGCGGGGCTGCGTGTCGTCCGGGGCTTTGAGTTGGCCGTGGGGGCGGTGAATGTCTGTTCCGGAGACCACGACGGAGGAGGCGCGCCCGTTGTAGCCGATGGGCATATGCAGCCAATTGGGGGGCAGGGCATTTTCCGGTCCGCGAAACATCGTGCCCACGTTATGGGCATGGTGGTAGGCGGCGTAGAAATCTGTGAACTCCGCCACGCGCAGGGGCAGGTGAAGCCGGGCTTTACGCAGGGGCACCGAATGGGTGATGAGCGCGTTTTGCACGGGCTCGGGTGCGCCTGCGCTGAGCATCTCCTGCAAGGCGGCGCGATAGGCGGCCCAGGCCTCCGGGCCGAGCTCCATGAAATCATTCCAGTAAGGCGCATCAAGCACATCGGCCGCCGGATCCGCGCGCAAGATGCCAGCCGCTTCGAGCCCGGTCATATCGAAGATCCGATCCCCGACCGCCACGCCACAGCGCAGCTCCCCTTCACCTACGGAGAAGACACCATAGGGCAGGTTGTTGAGGGGAAAGCCCCCCTCGGGGTCATTGGCGCTCTCCAGCCAGCTGCGGATCAAAGGCATGTCATTCGTCCTTGCCGCGCTGTCCATCGCGCTTTTTCTTTTGCGCGCGGCGGATCACGAAGAACAGGACGGCCATCACCACCACCCAGAAGATCAGATCAAGAAAGGCTTCCATGAAAGCTCCCCGAAAGTCAGGCGCATTGCTGCGCGCAGGATAGGTTGCGCGCCGCGCTTACTTTTTGCCCGGTGTGCCGTCAAATTTCTTCTCCAGCGAGGTCCAGCAGTCAATGTAATCTTCCTGCAGGGGGGCCTCTTCGGCTGCAAATCGTGTCAGATGCTGGGGAAAGCGGGTCTCGAACATGAACGACATGGTCTGATCGAGCTTGTCGGGGCCGAGATTGGCATTCGAGGCCTTCTCAAAGGCCTCCCGGTCCGGGCCATGGGGCAGCATCATGTTGTGCAGGCTGACCCCGCCCGGGACAAACCCCTGCGGCTTGGCATCATACTGGCCATAGATGTTGCCCATGAGCTCGGACATGATGTTCTTGTGATACCATGGCGGGCGGAAGGTATCCTCGGCGACCATCCAGCGCTCGCGAAAGAGAACAAAATCGATATTGGCCACGCCCGGCTGCCCGCCCGGCGCTGTCAGAACGGTGAAGATTGAAGGATCCGGGTGATCAAAGAGGATCGCCCCCACCGGGCAATAGGTCGTGAGGTCATATTTGCAGGGCGCGTAATTGCCATGCCAGGCCACGACATCCAGCGGCGAGTGGCCGATCCGGGTCTCGTGAAACTGCCCGCACCACTTGATCGTCACGGTCGAGGGCGCGTCCCGATCCTCAAAGGCCGCCACGGGCGTTTTGAAATCGCGCGGATTGGCCATGCAATTGGCGCCGATGGGCCCGCGTCCGGGCAGCTCGAACTTTTGTCCGTAATTCTCGCAGACAAAGCCCCGGCACGGCCCCTCCAACACCTCTACCCGGTAGACCAGCCCGCGCGGCAGGATCGCAATCTCGCGCGGGGCGACGTCGATCACCCCAAGCTCGGTGCAAAACCTCAGTTGCCCCTCCTGCGGCACCACAAGCATCTCGGAATCCGCCGAATAGAAATAGCTGTCCTCCATGCTGTCGGTGACCAGATAGATGTGGCTTGCCATGCCCACTTGTGTGTTTACATCGCCTGCCGTGGTCATCGTGCGCATGCCAGTGAGCCAGGTCAGCGGCGTGTCCGAATGCGGGACCGGGTCCCAGCGGTATTGGCCCAGCGACGTGACGTCTTCCACAACATGCGGTGCAGAGCGCCAATACGGCAGATCAATCCGCGAGAACCGGTGCGTATGTTTGACCGAAGGGCGGATGCGGTAACACCATGTCCGCTCCGGGCGCACATCGGTGAAGGCCGTGCCGGAGAGCTGCTCGCCGTAAAGCCCGTAGTTGCATTTCTGAGGCGAGTTCATGCCCTGAGGCAGCGCGCCGGGCAGGGCTTCGGTCTCAAAATCATTGCCAAAACCGGGCATATACCCCTCATGAGGGCCGGAGGCGCTGGGCGCGCGGGTCAGACCGGAAAAGCTCTCATGTTGGCGCATGGCACATCTCCCTTGAGGCGTTTCCTGTTGGAGTATTAGTTGGTTTTGTAACTAACAACCAGTAAAGTTGTATCCATGACACATCTTGAACCCTTCACCCTGAACAGTTTCACGCCCTACCTCCTTAATATCGCCGCAGAGCACACCAGCCTCGCGTTTCAGCCCGCCTACAAGGAGCGCTACGGCATGCTGCGCACGGAATGGCGCGTGCTGTTTCATTTGGGCCAGCGGGGTGAGATGACCGCTAAACAGATCTGCACCGAGGCCCGCATACACAAGACCAAGGTCAGCCGGGCGGTGGCAGCTCTCCAGGCCAAACGGTTTCTGACCCGCCAGACACAGGAGACCGACCGGCGCTTGGAGATCCTCAGCCTGACCGCGCAGGGGCGGGCGGCCTTCGATGATCTGTGCCGCGTGGCGCAGGCGTTTGACGACAGGCTCATGGCGCGGATCCCTGAGGCGGATCGCGCGGTGCTGAAACGTTGCCTGGCACAGCTGGCTGACCTTTAGGGCTGCCGCCGGTCGGGGTGAGGTAGAAAGTCCAGAAGCGCCGCTGCGGTCTCGCGCGGATGTGTGTCCGGGAAGAAATGCCCCCCGGGCACAGCGCGGGCCTGCATCTGCGCCAGCCGGTCTTGCCAACAGGCGCCCACATCATAGGCCTCAGCCATCAACCCCTCCGCGCCATAAAGAACAAGCGCGGGACAGGGGACGCGCCGATCCAGATCCTCCGCATCATGACCCATATCGAGATCAATCGCCGCGCGGTAATCATCGCACATCGAGGCAATGACCTCGGGCTTGCGCCAATGGCTGCGATAAATCTCCAAGGCCTCCGCATCAAAAGCCGCCAACCCGTCCTTGCCCCAGCCGGTGAGGCAGCTCTCATAATAGGTGTCGGGATCCAACCCGATCATATGCTCGGGCAGCCCCCCGCGCTGGGCGAGAAAGAACCAATGGTAATAAGCCCGCGCCACGTCATGGCGCAGCTCACTGAGCAACAGATGCGTCGGCACGATATCCATCAGCGTGAGCGAGGCCACAGCCGCGCCATGATCCAAGGTCAACCGGTGGGCCACACGCCCGCCGCGATCATGACCCACCAGATGAAACCGCTCAAAGCCCAGATGCGCCATCAACGCCACCTGATCCGCCGCCATCTCCCGAAAGGACATCGCAGACACACCACCCGCGCAGAGGCTCTCCCCATAGCCGCGCAAATCCGCCGTCACACAGGTAAACCGCTCTACAAGAGGTGGCAAAATCCCATGCCACATGGCCCGACATTGCGGAAACCCGTGCAACAGCAAAACCGGCGGCCCATCCCCTGCAATATCATAGGCAATGACCTGACCATCCCGCTCAAACCTGTCGCTTCTTTTGTCCATAAATACCTCGGGGAGGGCGCAAACCCTGTTTGTGACCGGGGCAGAGCCCCAATAGGCCCGGCGCCCAGCCGGGCTGATCCAGTGCGCGCAAAGCGCGCTCCTTTAAGTCATCGCGTCCAGTATTCGGGCCCAGCTGCGGATACCCTTATGGAAACTCTCCATGTCGTATTTCTCGTTGGGCGAGTGGATCTGGTCGTCGTCCTTGCCGAAGCCCACGAGCATCGCATCCGTGCCCAGGATCTCTTTGAAATGGCCGGCAATGGGGATCGAGCCGCCGCAGCCCGCAAAGGCGGCCGCTTCGCCCCATTCCGCCCCGAGCGCGCGCCGCGCGGCTTCAAAGGCGGGGTGGGACACGGACATCTGGCTGGCCGGTCCCGCACCATGCTCGGCGAAACTGACCTCGCAATCCCCGGGCACCATGGCGCGCACCATCTCACGGAAGCTCTCGCGTATCGCGAGCGGGTCCTGCGTGCCCACCAGCCGGAAGGAGATCTTGGCCGAGGCCACCGAGGGCAGCACGGTCTTGAAGCCTGCGCCGGTATAGCCGCCCTGGATCCCGTTGACCTCGCAAGTGGGGCGCGACCAGATCATCTCAAGCGGCGTGCGGTCCTGCTCGCCCGCAGGTTCCGAGAGGCCGACATCGCCCAGAAACGTGGCGTGATCAAAGGCCAGCGCCTGCCATTGCGCGGCGAGGTCCTCGTCGAGATCGGGCACGCCGTCGTAAAACCCCGGCACCGTGATCCGCCCCGTCTCATCATGCAGGCTGGCGATGATGCGGCTCAGCACCCGGATCGGGTTCATCGCCACGCCGCCATACATGCCCGAATGCAGGTCCTTGTTGGGCCCGGTGATCGTGATCTCCTCGCCCAAGAGCCCGCGCAGCTGGGTGATGATCGCGGGCGTTTTGGATTGAAACAGCCCCGTATCGCAGATCAGCGCCAGATCGCTTTTCAGCTCCGCCGCGTTCTCCTGCATGAAGGGCACGAGCGAGGGCGAGCCGCTCTCTTCCTCGCCCTCGAAGAAAAACGTGATCCGGCAGGGCAGGGCACCATGTACGGCCTTCCACGCCCGGCAGGCCTCCACGAAGGTCATCAACTGGCCCTTGTCGTCCGACGAACCGCGCCCGCGAATGACCGCGCCGGCCTCCGTCTCCTCAATGGCCGGATCAAAGGGATCACGATCCCAGAGCTCCAGCGGATCGACGGGCTGCACATCATAATGGCCGTAAAAGAGCACATGCGGCGCGCCCTCGGGCCCGTCCACATGACCCACGACCATCGGATGGCCCGGCGTCTCGCGCTTTTCGGCTGCAATGCCCAGAGAGCCCAGATCAGCCACCAGCCAATCCGCCGCCGTCTGGCAATGATCGGCAAAGGCGGGATCGGTGGAGATCGAGGGAATGCGCAGCAAATCCAGCAACCGCTCGGTGGCGGCGGGCAGGTCAGCGTCGATGCGGGCGAGAACTGTCTCAAGGGTCATGCAAATCTCCCGGATTGTGTTGATGCGCACCCTATCGCGCCATGGTCCGGTGTCCAGCAGACAGATTGGATACAATCTGGAAACGCTTTGTTTTCGAAGCCTGCACATACAGGCGCTTTGACGGCGGCGCGCCGGTGGTGTTAACCTTTTCGCATTATCGATTATTTTTGTTCATAGGGGGACATAGAACACATGAAACTAACACGTAAAACACTGGCCGCGGCCGCCATTATGGTTGCACCGGGGATCGCAGCCGCGGGCCCGCTTTCCGCTGTAGAGGATGGGTTCACGATCCTTGACGGCGCCATCAAGGTCTCTGCATCGGGCGCCACTGACTCCGGTGGTTTCGGCGGGCTTGAAAACCTGGTGGATGGCGATCTGTCGACCGGATTTCCCAATCTGGACAATGGCAATGTCCTGACGTTCAGCTTTGACGGAGGGATCACCAATGAGGCGGGTGCGGATTTTCTGATCATTGATGGACGCTACGATGCCGGGTTTATCTCGGTGACAGTGGGCGGCGGCAGCCTCGCCTTCGACGCAGATGATTTTTATGACACCGGCGTGGATGATGCCCTCGAAGACGCTATCTCCTCCTACACATATGACGTCTTTGCGCTCCTTGTAGATCTGTCGGATTTTGGCATTGCGGACGGCGCCAATGTCTCCGGTTTCTCGATGCAAACCCTCAGTGGCAGCGCATTTGATCCGATTGACGTAGCGGCAATCCGCGAGGGCGTTGTCACAGCGCCAGTGCCTCTGCCGGCTGGCCTGCCGCTCCTTTTGGGCGGTTTGGGCGCGCTGGGTCTGGCGCGCCGCAAACGCAAGACTGCCTGATCCAGACTTTCATCTTTTGCTAACCAGCCGCGCGGTACACCCGCGCGGTGTTTTTTATGGTCCCCCTTCCTGATGGTTTGTCCCGCCTTGTCCGGGCAGGCGAAAAACCTGCGCCGGATTTATGCCTTTTGACACAGATCAAGGCTGCGACCGTTTATCCCCTTCAAAACCATTGTCAGGAATTCGAGCAACCTATATCCATTCCAAAGCTTGAATGTGGTTGAAGTTGCTCTCGACCATGACATGAGGAGAGGCCACGTGGACTACACCGCGCAGCTGGATACAGCCCTGAATAAACTGCACGAAGAAGGCCGTTACCGGACCTTCATCGATATCGAGCGTGCAAAGGGCCAGTTTCCCCATGCCACGTGGCGCAAGCCCGATGGCTCCGAGCAGCCGATCACCGTCTGGTGCGGCAATGATTATCTCGGCATGGGCCAGCATCCGGCTGTTCTGGCGGCGATGCATGAGGCGCTGGACGCCACCGGCGCAGGCTCTGGCGGGACGCGCAACATCTCCGGGACCACGGTCTATCACAAGCGCCTTGAGGCCGAGCTGGCCGATCTGCACGGCAAGGAATCAGCGCTGCTCTTCACCTCCGCCTATATCGCAAATGATGCAACTTTAAGCACTTTGCCCAAATTGTTCCCCGGCCTCATCATCTATTCCGACGCGCTCAACCACGCTTCGATGATTGAAGGCGTGCGCCGCAATGGCGGGGCGAAACGCATCTTCCGCCACAATGATCTGGACCATCTGCGCGAGTTGCTCGCCGCTGACGATCCCGCCGCGCCGAAGCTGATTGCCTTTGAGTCGATCTATTCGATGGATGGCGATTTCGGACCCATTGAAGCGATCTGCGACCTGGCCGATGAATTCGGCGCGCTGACCTATATCGACGAGGTCCACGCCGTGGGCATGTACGGCCCGCGCGGGGCAGGTGTTGCAGAGCGCGACGGGTTGATGGGGCGGATCGACATCATCAATGGCACACTCGCCAAAGCCTATGGTGTCATGGGTGGCTATATCGCAGCCAGCGATAAAATGTGTGATGCCATAAGGTCTTACGCGCCGGGCTTCATCTTCACGACCTCGCTGCCGCCTGCTGTTGCGGCGGGCGCTGCGGCCTCTGTCGCACATCTCAAGACCGATCAGACCCTGCGCGATCAGCACCAGCTGCAGGCGCGGATTCTCAAGATGCGCCTGAAAGGTCTGGGCCTGCCCATCATCGATCATGGCAGCCATATCGTGCCTGTGATTGTCGGCGATCCGGTGCATACCAAGAAGCTGTCGGATATGTTGCTGGATGGCTTTGGCATCTATGTCCAGCCCATCAATTTCCCTACGGTGCCGCGCGGCACGGAGCGTTTGCGCTTCACCCCGTCACCGGTCCATGGACCGCGGGAAATGGATGCTCTGGTGACCGCGATGGACCAGCTCTGGTCCCATTGCGCGCTTAATCGCCAAGAGCTCAGCGCCTGACGCCTTTTGCCTGCAATTCCTCTTCCAATGTGCTAATGCTTCACGAAAGTGAGCATGCAGGCCGAATCGCCTGTTAAAACATGATGTTGGGGACATCGAGGAACGCATGATCGGGCGCCGTTTTAAAACGCCAGAAGTGGAGGACGTGGCCGAAAGCCCGAAAGGGTTTGACGATTATGCCTTGCGTCTGGGCGACGTCATGCGCGGCGAGCGTGCGACGATGGGCAAATCCCTGCTCGACGTGCAGCGCGAGCTTCGGATCAAGGCGTCCTACATCGCAGCCATCGAGAATTGTGATCCCGATGCCTTTGAAACCCCTGGGTTTATCGCTGGCTACGTCCGCTCCTATGCGCGATATCTCGCGATGGATCCCGACGCGACCTTCGCGCAATTCTGCGCCGAGAGCGGCTTCGCGCCATCGACTGGAATTGACGGGGCGCAAGGCCCCCGCAAAAAGCCCGAGACCGCCGCGCAGGCCAAAAGCCTGACCGCGCTGGATCGTGATCCGTTCAAGAACCCGTCCACACCCTTCTCGCCGGCGCGCGAATCCATCTTCGCAGGCATCGAGCCGGGAGCGATTGGCTCCATGGTCGTGCTGGTGGCGTTGATCGGGGCGTTGGGCTTCGGCGGCTACTCGGTCTTGCAGGAAGTGCAGCGTGTGCAGCTTGCGCCGGTCGAGCAGACACCTGTTGTCCTTTCGGAGCTTGATCCGCTGAGCGCCGCGACCGCGCCAATGTCCGCCAATGCGCCAGCGCAGGGCGACGACGAGGTCATCGCGGCCGCGCGGGCTGGAGGCGGCGCCTTCACCCCTCCGGAAACCGAAGGGCTGGATCGTCTCTACCGTCCGCAAGCGCTCGACGTGCCGGTGTTGATCGCGCGGGATGCGCCGATCTCGACGCTGGACCCGAGCCAGTTTGGCAATTTCGCAGGTGATTTACCTGCCGTGTCGGTCGACGACGATGCGCCCGCAGTGACCCGTCGGGCCAGCTCGACGGATTTGTCCATTGGCACGTCCGGCGTTCAGGTCGTGGCGGTGCGTCCGGCCTGGGTGCGGATTGAGGATGCCAATTCCGGTGAGCTCTTTGCCGGGATCATGAATGCAGGCGATGTCTTTGACGTGCCTGCGGGATCGATTGATCCGGCCATCGAGGTCGGTGAATCGGGTGCGGTCTACTTTGCGGCAGCGGGTCGGACCTTTGGGCCCGCCGGTCCGCGCGGGACCGTGACCGAGGGGCTGCCCCTGGAGGCCGAGATCCTGGCCGCGATCCTGCCCAATGCAGATGTCCAGGCCGACAGCGATCTCAACCGCGTGTTGGCCTCATTGGGTCAGACAGAGACCACGATTGCCTCAAACGTCCCGCAAGTTCTTGATTCCACAGACAAACGCGTGACAGTTGTGGCCACGCGGACGGCTTGGGTCAGGGTGCGCTCGGCGCAGGGCACGGTCCTCTATGAGGGCGTCATGGAGGCCGGGGATTTCTACACAGTGCCCGCCACGCAAAGCGCGCCCACGATCCGCACGGGCGATGCCGGTGCAATTTTCTTCGCCGCCGCCGGTCAGACCTTTGGCCCCTATGGCTCCAGCGGTGCGATTGCCGACAATCTCGCGCTGGATGTGGCCACCATTCAGGATCGCTTCCAACCGGCGGATGTGCAGCAAAATGCACCGCTCGCGCGGGCTGTGGCGGAGCTGAACGCCTCGCTGCAACGGGCTGGCCAATAACGCCCAAAGAGCCGGAATGCGGCCATTTGGCCGAAACAGCGGCTTCCCCAAAGTGTAAACTTCACTTGACGCATTGCATCTGCAATACTGCTTGCTAGATGTAGCTCGAACTGACGCGACAGGTGCCCCGATGAGCCTCAACCACATACGCCCTTGGCGCAACATTTACCGCCGCAAGAGCCGCCAGATCATGGTGGGCGCCGTGCCGGTCGGGGGAGATGCGCCGATCACTGTGCAAACCATGACCAACACGCTGACGCCTGACGTCAAGGCGACGCTGGCGCAGGTGCAGGCGGCGGCGGATGCGGGGGCGGATATCGTGCGCATCTCGGTCCCCGATCAGGACAGCTCCCGCGCGCTCAAGGAGATTTGTCGCGAGAGCCCCGTGCCCATCGTGGCCGACATCCACTTTCACTACAAACGCGGGATCGAGGCGGCAGAGGCGGGCGCGGCCTGCCTGCGCATCAACCCCGGCAATATCGGCAGCGAAGACCGCATCAAGGAGGTCATTAAGGCCGCACGCGATCATGGCTGCTCGATCCGGATCGGCGTGAATGCAGGCAGCCTGGAGAAACACCTGCTCGACAAATACGGCGAGCCCACGCCTGATGCGATGGTCGAGAGCGGGATGGATCATATCAAGATCCTGCAGGACCACGATTTTCACGAGTTCAAGATCTCCTGCAAAGCCTCCGACGTCTTCATGGCGACCGCAGCGTATCAACAGCTGGCGGACCTGACCGACGCGCCCATCCATCTTGGCATCACGGAGGCCGGCGGGCTCACCTCGGGCACGATCAAATCCGCCATCGGTCTGGGCAACCTGCTCTGGATGGGCATTGGCGATACAATCCGTGTCTCGCTCTCCGCCGATCCGGTGGAGGAGGTCAAGGTGGGCTATGAGATCCTCAAGAGCCTCGGCCTGCGCCATCGCGGCGTGAACATCATCTCCTGCCCCTCCTGTGCGCGGCAGGGTTTTGACGTGATCAAAACGGTCGAGACGCTGGAGGCGCGGCTGGAGCACATCAAAACGCCCATGTCGCTCTCCATCATCGGCTGCGTGGTCAATGGACCCGGCGAGGCGCTGATGACGGATGTGGGCTTTACCGGCGGTGGCAATGGCGCGGGTATGATCTATCTCGCTGGTAAGCAAAGCCATAAGATGAGCAACGACCAGATGGTTGATCATATCGTCGAACAGGTTGAGAAGAAGGCTGCGGAATTGGACGCAGCCAGCGCTGCAGAGGCGCAGGCGGCAGAATAAGTAATTTTTTTCAGAGTTTTTCGCCCAGAATAGGGAAGACAATCGGGTGAAAGGCAGCGCTGAGCGCCAGACATATGATCTTGAGGCCTATCGTGACATCGTCCGCAACCACGTTGCGGAAATGCTGTTTCGCGTCGTCGGCCTCAATGCGGCGGGGCTGATCGCGACCTATCTGTTTCAGGATAGGGTTTTTCTGTATTTCCTCGGGGCATATAACCTGAGCCAGCTGGCGTTCCTGCTGATATTGCGCGCGCTGCCGGACCGGGTGTCCCTGCGCCAATTGGCGGTGCTTTTCGGGATCGGCTGGTTCTGCGTCATAGTCATTCTGAGCTCATCCGCCTATGTCTGGGTCACGCAGGGCGCTGCGGGCAAGGTGCTTGGGCTGTTGCTGATTGTGACGGTCATGCTCTATTCGACGGCGCAGAGCACCTATCATGCGATCTTTACCCGCGTCGAGGTGGGGCTGACGTCGCTGTGCCTGCTGGGGCTTGCGGTGCATACCGCGCTCATGGAAGACATGACCGGACCGGCCGTCTCCATGGTGCTCGGGCTGGTGGCCGTTCTGGCCTATTACCTTCAGGCCGCCTTCGGCACGCGCAGGGCCCATGAGCAGCTCCAGATCAATCAGGCCTTGCAGGTGGAGCGCGCGCGGGTCGAGGCCATTGGTCAGATCACTGGCGGTGTTGCCCATGATTTCAATAACTTGCTGACCATTATTCAGGGAAACCTTGAACTGCGCCGCGAGATCCAGCAGCAGGGCGGCTCGCTCATCGAGGCCGAGCAATTGATCCGCGAAGCCGAAGAGGCCACGCACCGCGCCGCGCGCACCACCCAGCAATTGCTCGCCTACAGCCGCAAGTCCGTGCTGCGGCCGGAAGTGGTCCTGATCGAGGACGTGATCGGCAATATGGACCGGCTTTTGCACTCGACGCTGCCCGCAACGATTGACCTGCGGATCAACATGCCGTCGGGCCTGCCGCCGATCCGCTGTGATGTCTCGCAACTCGAAAACGTCATCCTCAACCTCGTCATCAACGCGCGTGATGCGATGCCGGAGGGCGGGCGCGTCCTGCTGCGCGCGCGCGAGCGGGCTTGCCCGCGTCGCCCCCTGGAGCGGACCTGCCTGCAAATCCAGGTCGAGGATAATGGCGCGGGCATTCCGGAGGAGATTTTGGGCAAGGTCACCGATCCTTTCTTCACGACAAAACCCGTGGGCAAAGGCTCGGGGCTGGGCCTATCGATGGCGAAGGGTGTGATGGAGCAATCGGGTGGGCTTTTGGAGATAAGCTCCATCAAAGGGCGCGGCACCATCGTAACGCTCTCCTTTCCCTCGGTCGTGCTGGAGGCGCAACCGCGCGAGACGGTGCCGGGGCAGCTCTAGAGGGGGCGGGCGGTGCTGTCCTTGATGTCTTCATCCCGAAACTGGCGGGGAAAGCCGCCATGGGCGCGGGCGCAATCAGCCGTTGGTAAAAGCGGTCACAACCTTCCTTATCTGCCACATGGCCCCGCAAGACATCATCCAGATCGCCACTCATGCGGCGCGGCCTGGGCCGTGTAGCTGTGGCCAGTTGGTTCAGTGTTGCCCGCGACGGTGTTTGGCTGGCGGACATGGGAGACAAGACAAAGCCCGCGCCGGAAAGGGCACGGGCCTCGTAATGTGCATCGGTGCGCCGCAAGCGAGCGCGGCGCCTCCGGTTAGCCTTCGGCGCGGACGCGCGCGACGATCTCCTGCATGGCTTGCAAAGGCAGGTAGCCGCGCAACATCTGGCTTTCGACGACGAAGGTCGGCGTGCCATTGATCTGCAACCGCTGGGCCAGCGCGCGGGTTTCGTTGATCTCCCGGGCGACGTCTTCGCTCTCCATCTTCGCAATCACCGCATCGGCATCAACGCCCAGCGTATCGGCCAGCCGCCGCAGCGCCTTGGGGCTCATCTCGCCATTGAGCCGGATCAGCGCCTCATTGGCCGCCTCATAGGCCTCGCCGCCCGCCACATGCTTGACGGCAATGGCGAATTTGGAGGAAGCGGTCGAATTGGGGCCGAGGATCGGGAATTCCTTGGTGATCAGACGGATGTTGCCATCGCCCGCGATCAACTGCGCGACCTCATCATGGGCGCGGCGGCAATAGCCGCAGCGGTAATCGATGAACTCGACAATCGTCACATCGCCCTCGGGGTTCCCGCCGACATGCGAAAACCCATCGTCAAACAAAGCCGCCTTGTTGGCCTCCAGCATGGCCTCATCGTTCTGCGCGGCATCGGCCTGCTGGCGCTCTTCCAGAACGGCCACCGCTTCCATGATCACATCGGGGTTTTCCAGCAGGTAATTGCGGATTTCCGCGCGGAAGGCGGCCCGTTCGGCATCGCTCATATCGGTCAGGTCAAAGGCCTGAGCGGGCAGGGCGAGCGCGCCCAGAAGGGCCGTGGTGGTCAACAATCGGGTCATGATAATCCTTTCCTCAGCGGAGGTTTCTCGTTGCAGAGAGCACATCTTGTGCCCGCTGCCAAGGGCCAGAGCCGCGCGGCAAAAGCCCCTCGGCCCGCGCGGCATTGATCCGCGCATCTTTCAGGCGACCGGCCAGCGCATAGCGCTCGGCCGTGGCCAGCGAGGCCATGGCATTATTGCCCGCCCGCGCATAGGCCACCGCAAGATCGCGCAGGATGCGCGGATCGGAGAAATCGCGGGCGCGGGCGGTCTCCAGGGTCTTGAGCGCGGCATTGACTTGCCCCGCGGCGAGCTGCGCCCGCCCCAGGCCGCCAAGGATCAACGCATCGCCCTTGGCCATTTTGGCCGCCTGGCCATAGACTTGCGCCGCTTGCGAGAACTTGCGGTTCTCCAGCAGGATCTGCCCCTTCAACTCGCGCAGGAACGGATCGTTGGGCCGCAGCGCAATGGCCTTGTCCATATGGGTGAGCGCCTTGCCCAGATTGGATTGCCGGTGATAGGCCACCGCGCGGCGCATCTCGGCGATATCAGAGCTGGGCGAACTGCCCGCGCGGCGCAACGTCCAGCGGGGCGCGCGCGTGAAGGCGGAGAGCTTTCCTTGCGCGCGGGCAAACCAATAGGCATCCGCCGGACGGTCCTTGAAGGTGCCGCGCACGCCCGCGATCGTGGCTTCATTGGCGCGGATCCGGTCACGGGTCAGGGGATGGGTGCGGTTGTAGGGGTCCTGCCGCCCGGCGGTCAGCGCTTCCTGCCCCCGAAAGAGCTCCTGCACTTCCAGAGCGCCGCGCGGGTCGATCCCGGCATTGACCAGCGTGCGGATGGAGGTGGCGTCCGCAGAGGCCTCCTCGGAGCGGGTATGGGCGAAGAAGCGGCGCATGGCCGAGGAACGCGAGCCCGCTGCAATCCCTGCTGCCGCCTCCGGCGCACCGCTGGCCGCAGCGGCGGCTGCCAGAACCAGCCCCAGCCCCGCAGCCGAGCGCGCCGCCCGCGCATTGCCTGCGCGCCGCGTGATATGGCCATTGGTGATATGGGCAGCCTCATGGGCGATCACCGCTTGCAGTGACCGCGCGTTTTGGAGCTTCAGGATCAGCCCCGAATGCAGGAAAATATGCCGACTGTCCGCCACAAAGGCGTTGAGTGAGCCATCATTGATGACGATGATCTTCGTGCGTTTGGCATTGAGCCCTGCGGCCTGCAAAACCGGCGCGGCCAACTGGCGCAGCGCATATTCGATATCGGCATCGCGGATGATCCCGCGCGCCTGTGCGGGCAGTGCGGCCAATGTCAGGACGGTCACGAGGACCACAGGGATGATCTTTGGCATAAGCCAGCGCATTGACGGGTGCCTCTACATAGGTGAAACCGCTCTTATCCTTAGGATAGAGAGTGAAGCATGAAGAACTCAAGCCGTGGGGCCGTCGATCCCTTCATTGTGATGGATGTCATGGAGGCCGCGCGCGCCCTCGAAGCCGCCGGGCGCTCGATCATTCACATGGAGGTGGGCCAGCCCGGAACCCCAGCCCCACAAGGCGCTCGGGCCGCTGTGGCCCAGGCGATGCAGGGGGACCCCATGGGCTATACCGTGGCGCTTGGATTGCCGGAATTGCGCGCGCGCATTGCGCGGATGTATGCCGAGCGGCACGGCGTGACGCTCGATCCGGCCCGTGTGGTCATCACGCCGGGCTCCTCGGGCGCCTTCATCCTGGCCTTCACCGCGCTCTTTGATCCGGGCGACCGCGTGGCCATCGGCGCGCCGGGTTATCCTTCTTATCGCCAGATCCTCAAGGCGCTGGACCTCGTGCCGCTCGATATCGAAACCTCTGATGCCGCGCGCCTGCAACCCACGCCGTCTGATCTCGCAGATGTGGAGTATCAAGGTCTCATGGTGGCCTCGCCCGCCAATCCCACAGGCACGATGCTTAATGAAGCCGCCTTGCGCGCGCTGATCGAGGCGGCCCATGCCAAGGGCGCCGCCTTCATCTCAGACGAGATCTACCACGGGATCGAATACGAGGCCCGCGCCGTCTCCGCGCTGGAGATCACCGATCAGGCCTATGTGATCAATTCATTCTCGAAATATTATTCCATGACGGGCTGGCGCGTGGGCTGGATGGTTGTGCCCGAAGATCACATCCGTCAGGTCGAGCGGCTGGCGCAAAACATGTTCATCTGTGCGCCCCATGTTGCACAGCGCGCCGCGCTGGCCGCGATGGAGTGTGACGATGAATTGCAAGCCAATCTGGCCATATATGCCGAGAACCGCCGCCTGATGATCGAGGGGCTGCCCAAGGCGGGCTTCACGCGCTTTGCCCCGCCCGATGGGGCCTTCTATGTCTATGTGGATGTCTCTGAGCATACCTCGGACAGTCTCGCCTTTGCCCGTGAAATCCTTGAGGAGGCGGGGGTTGCCGTCACGCCGGGGTTGGATTTCGATCCCAAGCGCGGGGCCACGACCCTGCGCTTTTCCTACGCCCGCGCGACAGAGGATATCGTGGAGGGCTTGCGGCGGCTGGAGATTTTCATGGCCGGGCGGAGGGGCTAGCATATGGGCAAACTCTGCGCGATCTGGATGCTCCTTGTGGCGGCGCTGCTGCCCTCGGGCGCGCTGGCGCAGGACTTTGGCGTCGCGGCACGCGCGCTGCCCGAGCAGAGCGTTTTGCGGGACAGCTGGCGCGGCGAGACGCAGCTGCGGCTGGAGCTGTCTGCCGGTGTGCCCTGGCGCGCCTACACGCTGACGGCCCCGGACCGCGTCGTCCTCGATTTCCGCGAAGTGGATTTCTCTGGCCTCGATCTGGCGGCTTTTGATGGCTCTGACGCCGTCAGTGAGCTGGCCGCCGGGCCCTTGCGCGCGGGCTGGTCGCGCATGGTGCTCGTTCTGGCCGAGCCGCTGGCCATTGCCGAGGCGGGCCTTGTGACCGAACCAGAGGGTGCGGCGCTCTCGCTGCGCCTGCAACCCACGGACCGCGCCAGCTTTGACGCGACAGCCGGCGCGCCCGCCAGCCCGGATTGGCAGGACGCGCCGCTTGTTCTGGGCACGCCCGAGACGGGGGAGAGCGCTTTTACCATCGTGATTGATCCGGGCCATGGCGGCATTGATCCCGGGGCCATTCGCGCAGGCTACAAAGAGGCCGATCTCGTCTTGCGACTGGCCCTGGCGCTGGAGGAAGCGCTGATCCGCTCGGGCGCGGACCTGCGCATCATTCTCACCCGGCGCTCTGATGATTTTGTCTCGCTGGAGCGTCGCGTGGCCATTGCCGCGCAGGCGGGCGCGGATGCCTTTGTCTCGCTGCATGCCGATGCGATTGCAGAGGGCCGCGCGGAGGGGGCGTCGATTTTCACGCTTCCGGACCGCGCCAGTGAGGCGGCGACGGCCGCGCTTGTCGAACGCCATGAACGCGGCAATCTGCTGGCCGGTGTCGATCTGAGCCGCGCAGATGACGAGGTCGCCCAGGTGCTCATTGATCTGGCCCGTCAGGACAGCCGGCAGCGCTCGCAAGCGCTCGCGCGGGCGCTCAAGGACGGGATTGTGGGCGCGGGCGTCATGATGCACAAAAATCCTCTGCAAGAGGCAGGCTTCTCTGTTTTGAAATCAGCGGACATTCCCTCCGTGCTGGTTGAGGCGGCGTTTCTGTCCACCGATGCGGAGCTCGAACGTCTCAAGGATCCGGCATGGCGCGCGCGCATTGCGGGGGGCCTTGCTGAAGGTGTGCTCAGCTGGGCGACGGAGGATCGCGCCATCGCGCCCTTGCGGCGTCAATAGGATCAGGGCCCGGGCCGGGGTTGCAGCCCAAGCCTGTGCCAGTCCCGCGCGATTTGCAGCAGCCGCGCATCGCTGTCAGGTGGCCCCATGATCTGGAGGCCAAATGGCAGGCCGCGATCGAGCCCCGCAGGCACCGCCAGACAGGGCAGCCCGATGAGCGATGCCGGGATCACAGCCTCCATCCAACGGTGGTAGCTGTCCATCTCCACGCCCGCGATCTCGCGCGGCCAGGCCCAGTCCGCCGGGAAAGGACGCACCTGCGCCGCAGGCAGGATCAGCGCGTCATAGGTCTCAAAGAGCGCCATCACCGTCCGGTACCACGCCGCGCGATCACTGGAGGCGCGCAGGATCTCCGCACCGCTGAACGCGAGCCCCCGGTCCAACTCCCACAGGGCTTCGGGTTTGAGCCCATCGCGGCGATGGGCGAGCGCGCGCAGCGACCCAGCAACCACAAGAGATCGCAGGTCAATCCAGCTGTGCCAAAGCGCGTCCCGGTCAAAAGGCGCGGGCAGGGCGGTCACGGCGTGCCCCAGCGCTTCAAACTGTTCCAAGGCTGCCTCATGGGCCGCCAACAGCCCCTCTTCCATGGGCCAGGCGCCGCCCCAATCGCCCAGCCACCCGAGCCGCAGCGCGCCGGTCTCTGCCGTCAAGGCAGGCGTGACCTGTGGCAGATCCCGCCCATGGGGCTGCCGCGCGTCGGGCCCGGACATGACATCCAGCAGAAGCGCCAGATCTTCAGGACAGCGCGCCATCGGCCCATTTGTCGAGAGCATATTGAGAAAGCGGTCTCCATTGGGCTCACTGGGCACACGCCCAAAGCTGGGGCGCAGCCCATAGACACCGTTCCAGACAGCTGGGTTGCGCAAGGAGCCCATCATGTCGGAGCCATCAGCAATGGGCATCATCCCGCAGGCCAGCGCCACGCCAGCCCCCCCCGAAGAGCCACCAGCGGAGCGCGCGGGATCAAAGGGATTGCGGGTCACGCCATGCACGGGGTTGTAGCTGTGGGATCCCAGCCCGAATTCGGGTGTATTGGTCTTGCCAAACACGAGAGCGCCCGCTGCACGCAGCCGCGCAATATGCGGGTCATCTGCTGAAACGGCCCTCGTGCTCGAAAGGGGCGAGCCCATCGACGTCGGAAAGCCTGCGGCATTGGCCAAATCCTTGACCGCGAGGGGAAGGCCGTGAAGCGAGCCCGTCGGCGCGCTCTGATCCGCGGCATGGGCCAGCGCCATGGCCGCGTCCCGGGGCAGGGCAGAGACCACAGCGTTCAGCGCTCCATTCTGGGCCTCCAGCTGATCATAACAGGCCGCCATCACGTCGACCGCTTTCAGGCGCCCCGCACGGAGCTGGGCTGCCAAGACATGGGCTGGTGCCATCACATCTGCCATAGAGCCACCCCCTTCCTGTTGCTGAAAACATCGCGGAGGGAGTCCGCAGGACGGGGGTCTGACCCCCCGACATCGCACGCCAGTATCGGCGCGCTAGCCGTCATTCTGGGCATCGGCCCGGCTTTTGCCCGCGACATCCATGGCCAGTGTTGCAGCCATGAACCCATCAAGATCGCCATCGAGCACACCTTTGGTGTCCGACGTCTCATGACTGGTGCGCAGGTCTTTGACCATTTGATAGGGCTGCAACACGTAAGAGCGGATCTGGTTGCCCCAGCCCGCATCGCCCTTGTTCTCATGCGCCTCGTTGATGGCGGCGTTCCGCTTGTCGAGCTCGAGCTGGTAGAGCCGCGATTTGAGCGCCTTCATGGCGATGTCGCGGTTCTGGTGCTGGGATTTTTCCGAGCTTGTCACGACGATGCCCGTGGGATTGTGGGTGATGCGCACGGCGGAATCGGTCGTGTTGACGTGCTGGCCGCCCGCGCCGGAGGAGCGGTAGGTGTCGATGCGGATATCGGCGGGGTTCACCTCGATCTCGATATTGTCATCGACCACCGGGTAGACCCAGACCGAGCTGAACGAGGTATGCCGCTTGGCCGCGCTGTCATAGGGAGAGATACGCACCAGCCGGTGCACGCCGCTTTCCGATTTCAGCCAGCCATAGGCATTGTGGCCGGAGATCTTGTAGGCCGCCGATTTGATCCCGGCCTCGTCGCCCGGGCTCTCCGATTGCAGCTCGACCTTGTAGCCCTTCTTCTCGGCCCAGCGGACATACATCCGCGCCAGCATCGAGGCCCAGTCACAGCTCTCCGTGCCGCCTGCGCCCGCGTTGATCTCAAGGAACGTGTCATTGGCATCCGCCTCACCATCGAGCAGCGCTTCGAGCTCTTTCTCGGCGGCCTTGGCGACCAGCGCCTCGATCCCGGCTTCCGCCTCGGAGACGACCTCGGCGTCGTCCTCCATCTCGCCCATCTCGATGAGCTCGATATTGTCCGACAGATCCTGCTTGATCCCCTCATAGGTCGCGACCTTGTCCATCAGCGTCTGACGGTCGCGCATCAGCTTTTGCGCCTTCTCGGGGTCGTTCCAAAGATCGGGATCTTCGGTCATGGCATTGAATTCTTCCAGCCGGTGCGGGGCGGTCTCGTAATCCATCCGCTGGGCTAGAAGCTCCAGCGAGGTTTCGATCTTCTCAACCATGTTCTGAATTTCAGCGCGCATCCCGGGGCCTTGTTCTGACTTCTGTCTGCGAGATGTAGCCCAGCCCTGCGCGCCTCACAAGATGGCGCGGGTGATGCGTTGGGTGACGAGACAAGTGATTCTGGCTGAAGTCCCATGGAAACAAAAACCGCGCAGAGCCTCGATTGCACAGATGCGCGAAACGGCGCTCCCAGGCTGCGTCCGCCAGATACCCCATTCTGGCGGGCTTTGCGTATCATGATACCCAATCAGGCGACTTTTGGACGGAAATGCGGCGAACCTGCCTTTTTCCTCTGGCCAGTGCGCGTGCGTTCTTCGTAGCACAAAGGGGCGTAACTCGTACGGGTGGGGGCACCTTATCGAGTGGAGACGTTATGAAGACCTTTTTGATCGCCGCCAGTGCTCTGTGCGCCTTTGCCATGCCCGCTGTCGCCGCAACATTGAGCGGTACATTCAGCGTCGACATTTACCAGCGCACCAATGCCACATCCGCCGAGGCGCGCGCAGATGCCGCCAACCTTCTGGCGGCCGATACGGTCTTTCTCGAAACGATCACCTACACAGGCCAGATCGACTTCGGCACACGCAACATGGATGACAGCACCACCATCGAAGACTGGCTCAACACCGGTGTGGGCGGCAGCTTCACACCGCTCTCCAGCACCACAGCCGCCTTGCAGCTCAGCCGCCCGAACATCCGCCAAGGCTCGGCCACGGTGACGTTTTTTGACTTCACGGCGACCTTCCTGAGCGGTTTTGACTCTGTCATCCGCCATGACGATGGCATCACCGCCTATGACGATGGCGTGGCCTATGCCACACGGGCCAACCCGACATCCGTCGTCAATACCAACGCGACAGGCTTTGACGGCGGCGATTGGCGCCTGCTTTACGCGGCGACAAATGGTGATCCCTCGATCCTGAAAGTCACGGGATCAGACCTGCCCGATCCCTTCATCGCGCCTGTGCCGCTGCCTGCGGGATTGCCACTCTTGCTGGCGGGTCTGGGAGGGCTGGCGCTTCTGCGCCGCCGCGCCGCCTGACGTCTCATTGACATAAACCCCGTGAGTGAAAAGGGTCGGCGCGCTGCGCTGGCCCTTTTTGCGTTGCGACACTACAGGACTTTCCACAGGCCGCGACGCTCTGGGCAGAGCAGGGGAGCGCGTAGGCTCACATGGCGTAAGGCCGCAGAACCTCCGCTTCCGCCCCGAAAGGCGCAGCTGTTGGAGGGAGTTGCGGCAGGATAACTGCCTTTTCCTGCTGCACTTGCTTGAGCATGACCGGCACGAGCTTACCGAAGGCGGCCGGGATAGACGGCTCTGGCGGGGGCAGATCATGGGCGATCAACGCATGCAGCCGCGGGAGATTGTAATAGGGCACCATGGTGAACATGTGATGCTCGATATGGTAGTTCATATTGAGGTACAAAAAGCGCGAGATCGGGTTCATCAGAACCGTGCGCGTGTTGAGACGGTGATCCGTGACGTTCTCCGCCAGCCCCAGATGCTGCAAAACCCCCGTCATCCACATATGCCAGGCACCATAGATGCGCGGCAGGCCAACAAGCATCAGCGGCAGGAGCGAGCCCGACCAAAGCGCAGCACCGATCACACCGGCATGCAACACAGCCCAGATCCGCGCCGTCCGGAAGATCACGGGATAATCCTGTGTGCGCAGGTAAGGCGCTTCCTCGGGATGCACGCGGCCCGTCAGATGCAGCCAGTAGCGCGGCAGCGCATGGGTCACGAGATCAGTCAGGCCAAAGATATTCAGAAGCAGTTTGACCAGATCGGGCGGCCGCATGGCCTGAATTTCAGGGTCGCGCCCGACGATGATCGTATCGGTATGGTGGCGGACATGGCTGGCGCGCCAGACCACAGGCGAGCGCAACAGAAAGAAGCTCGCGATCTGGTAGATCACCTCGTTTTTCCAGGGCGTCTTGAAGGCGGTGCGGTGCCCGCATTCATGCCAGCGCGCATCGGAGGCAGAGCAGTAGAGCACGCCGTAGGCCATCCAGAAGGGCAGGGACCACCATGAGCCCCAAAGCGTCACGGCTGCGGCCCCGCTCATGACAAGCGCACCCAGCCAAATGAGCGCATCCCGCGTGGGGCGTGCATCCTCTTTTTCCATCAAGGCGCGGATCGCGGCGGGGTCCACTTTAGTGCGGTACCATTTGGGATTGGCCCGTCCCTCCGCCTCGGCGCGGCGCGCGCCTGCGCCGGATAGCGCGTAATCCTGAGCATGTGTCTCTGTCATGGGTCGCAGCCTAGGAAACCTCGTGCAACAAGGTCAAGCACAGGCGGAGAGATGCTGAGATGTGCGGGGGCTGAGGCAGGGAGACCGCCCCCAAGAGGGGCGGGTCTCGCAGGTGGGTCTGGCGGCTGATGCGCCCGTCAGCTCTTGCGACGCGCCAAAGCCAGGCCGCCGAGGCCGGCCAAGAGCAGCGGCAGGCCTGCGGGCAGGGGAACCGGCGCTGTGACGGGTGTTTCGGTGAGCGTCACATTGTCGATCACGATGCCGCCCAGATCAGAGGCGCCCAGATGCTGGAAGAAGATGGCGCCCGTGCTGCCATTGCCAAGAAAGCTGAAGCTGAGGCTTTCGTAGGCGCCTGTGCCATCGCTGGTGCGGGTCCCGGTGGTTGTGAGGCTGTCGGAAAAACCGCCCACGCCGAAGTTCATCGAGTTCGGGTTTTGTTGCTGGAAGTAATTCCATGTGTAGTCAAATGTCAGCGAATAGAGCGCGCCCGTGGTCAGCGTGAAGCTTTGGGTTGTCTGGATATGGCCGACGGTGCCCGAGGAGCCATCAAGGTCAATGCAATTGCCCGTATTGTAGCAGATCTGGGGGAAGTAGCCGGGGCCTGTGATGTCCACGGCACCACTGACTGCGGACCACCCCGAAGGTGTCCGGTTGGCCCCTGCAGTGTTGTTTTCGAAATCGTCTTCAAACAGAACGCTGGCGGCGAAAGCGGGGCTGCTGAGGGACAGAGCCAAAGCGGCGAAGAGAATGGGTTTCATGGAAAGGGCCTTTCAAAATCGTTAACGGTTTCGGTTTTTTAGAAATGAGACGGAGCAAAGCTCCTGTCAAGTCATCGTCGCCGGAACATGGTGCATCTGGCGCTGCGATACGTGCACGAGACACCTGCGCCACCGGGAGTTCGGGGGGCCAGCCCCCCACGCGCTGCGCGCGTTCCCCCCGGAGTTTACATGGCAAGATGAAGGAGGCCCGAGGGGGCGTCGTTGCGCCTCGGGCAGCCGCTGGGCAGGCTTAGTAAAGACCGCCTGAGGAGAGGGAACCGAAGGAGGCTTTGGGGCCCACGATTGCCTTGCGCCCGGTGGAGGTCGTGACCTGACGCGAGCCACCGCCGCCCACATCGAAGCGCTCGAAGCTGCCGCCCATGGCGAAGCCGCCGTCGAAGGTGATGCCGAAGACAGGCTCTTCGCCGGGACGGAAGCATTCCGCCACGACATTTTCGCCTGAGGCCCCATCCGAGATCCGGGCGCCCGAGAAGCGGTCGATGTTGATGAACTCACATTCCTCCGGCGCGCGGAAAGGACCGCTGCCGTATTTCTGGATGGCCTTGCTCATGAACTGGTTGAACACCGGGCCGCACATGCCGCCCCCCGAGGCGCCGCGCCCCAGCGAGCGGGGATTGTCATAACCGATATAGCAGCCCGCCACGATATTGGAAGTAAAGCCCACGAACCAGACGTCCTTGGCGTCATTGGTCGTGCCCGTCTTGCCTGCTGTCGGCACGCCGAGGTTCACGGCCTTGGCCGCTGTGCCGCGCTCAACAACGCCTTCCATCATGGAGCGCAGCTGGTGCGCTGTGACGGCATCCATCACGCGCGAGCGATCAGAGAGGACGCGCGGCCCCCGGTCCGAGGCAATGCCCGGCACGTCGCAATCGGTACAATCGCGGCTGTCATGGCGGAAGATTGTTTTGCCGAACCGGTCTTGCACCCGGTCGACCAGCGTCGGCTCAATCCGCTCGCCGCCATTGGCAAACATCGCGTAGGAGGCGACCATCTTGTAGAGCGTCGTCTCGTCAGAGCCCAGCGACGCAGCCAGCACCTGGTTCATCCGGTCATAAACGCCAAAACGTTCGGCATAGCCCGCCACGACATCCATGCCCACCTCCTGCGCCAAACGGATCGTCATGAGGTTCCGAGATTGCTCGATGCCGGTGCGCAGAGGCGTGGGGCCGTAGAACTTGTTGGAGGCGTTCTTGGGCCGCCAGATGCCCTGCGGCGTGTTGATCTCGATGGGCGCGTCCACGACGATTGTCGCGGGGGAATAGCCGGAATCGAGCGCTGCGGCATAGACAAAGGGCTTGAAGGCCGAGCCCGGCTGGCGCTGCGCCTGTGTTGCCCGGTTGAAGACGGAGTTCTGGTAGGAGAAGCCGCCCTGCATCGCGATCACCCGGCCCGTATTGACGTCCATGGCCACGAAAGCGCCCTGCGCCTGCGGGACCTGCCGCAGGCTCCAGCGGACAAACTGCCCGCCTTCCGTCCGCTCGCGCACATGGATCACATCGCCAGGCGAGAAATTCTCGAAGAGATTGCCGGTAAACCAGTTGGTGTCAGAACGGGGCAGGGTCATGCCGCGCGGATCAGCGGTCGAGATATTCTCGATACCCAGGAGCAGCTCGTTCTCCCGGACCTCGCGCACCACGGCCACATGCCATTTGGCATCGAGCTCGATATCGCGCGCCACGGACACCTCACTGAGCGCCGCGCGCCAGGCGCTTTCGTCGCCCAGTGTCTCGACAGGGATCGTCTTGCCCGTGCCGCGCCAGCGCCCCGCGCCACGGTCATATGCCTCCAACCGCCGCTGCAGCGCCTGCGCCGCCTCGACCTGCATTTCGGGATCAATCGTCGCGCGCACGGCCATGCCGCCGGAGAAGAACTCCTCCTCGCCAAAATCGCGACTCAGCTGGCGGCGGATCTCATCGGTGAAGTAATCGCGCGGCGGCAGGGAGCGGCGGAAGGGCTCGAAATCACCGTTCTGGACCGAGCGCACGGGCTGGGCCACCTCGACCTCATATTGCGCGGGCGTGAGATAGCCGTTCTCCTTCATCTCGCGCAGCACGAAATTGCGCCGGTTTGTGAGCCGCTCGATCTGGCGCACGGGGTGGTATTGCGAGGGCGCCTTGGGCAGGGAGGCCAGGAAGGCCGCCTCATGAGGCGCAAGCTCCGAGAGCGTCTTGTTGAAATAGGTCTGCGCCGCAGCGGTCACGCCGTAGGAATTCTGGCCCAGGAAAATCTCGTTGAGATAGAGCTCAAGGATCTTCTCCTTGGAGAGAGTATCCTCGATCCGGGTGGCCAGGATGATCTCCTTGATCTTGCGCTCGGCGCGCCGGTCGCCCGAAAGCAGGAAGTTCTTCATGACCTGCTGGGTGATCGTGGAGGCGCCGCGCACATTGGAGCCGCGCGAGCGCACGGCCTCAACCGCCGCCGCTCCGATCCCGCGCACGTCATAGCCCGCATGGGTGTAGAAATTCTTGTCTTCCGCCGAGATGAAGGCCTGTTTCACCAGATCGGGAATATCCTCGGCGGGCGTAAAGAGCCGCCGCTCCTGGGCGAATTCATCAATGATATTGCCCTCGCCGGAATAGATCCGGGAGATCGTCGGCGGCGTGTATTGCGCGAGGCTTTCATGGGAGGGCAGATCCCGGCCATACATCCAGAAAATCGCCCCGATGGTGATCGCCACAACGGCAGCCCCCAGGGTGATGAGGCTGAACACGCCTCCAAGGATCGACATAATGAATCGCAGCACCAGCGCGCCCTCCTGCTCTCACCCCGTTATAAAGGTATCCCGGGGGTGGGTCAAAAGAGGCTGCGTCACATTTGTGCGGGGTTTTGCTGGTGGGCGGAAGTGCCCATCTCGCGCAATGGGCCGGTGCCCCCGAAACCGTGGACTGCCAGAATGTGCGCGCTTGGGACAAAGGTGGGATGCGCTGTGGTTGATTGAGAGAGGGACGGCTGCTGTGCGGGACGAAGCGGACATTGTCTTTTCTGACTTCGCTGACACAGCATTTGTTCGCACATGCGGCAATACTTTTGATACAGCGCAACGCGTGTCGTCACTGCGGTCGTTCGCAGGGGTCGGTTTCGCTCGCACCGACGCGTACTTTCGCGGCAGCCACGTCAGACAGGAATGATGCGGACTTTCCTACAAATCAGTTTTGTCGTTTGAAGGTCTGCTATGTGCGCTTTGCAATATCAGCGAAAAACGCAACCGCCGAAGGTTGTGAACTATCGGCAGTGCGACGGGTTCGGCCACAAAATAACCAATGCGGACGGCGGCGTTAGGAACGTCACGACGAAAATGCACTCCCCTTCCATGGCGAAATGGGTGGCCGTCTTCGCTATGCGCGTCCCGAGGCCGGAAGCATCGGGCCTCAGTACCAATCCGAAATCCCACTCGTCTCGTTCTCTTTGAAAACCGCCCCAACAGGCATAATTGCCGTCTGCCAGAAACGCCCAAGGCCCCAGCCCGCCCCGCGCCAGACCGCTTCATTCAAAGCGATGAAGTTGACGGCCTGCGCCTGATCCCAAGCCGGCTCCAGCAAGGGCATATGCACTGCCCTCCGCGGATCGGACATATGGTGTGCGACATGGGCTAGAGCGATGTGTGACTACCAAACGAATTTGAGGTTTGGTTTCATGGCCATGGCTTCCCCAGGAAGGGATGCAGCTAGTACGCCACGGGTCGGACTTTCCAGACGGGCAACCTACAGGTTGTCTGTGAATGTGTTGAGCTGCTTGAGCGACGTGATGTGGTGCAACGTCTTGCCCTTGGCACGTGCTTTGATTTTTTCGAGCAGATCTTGCGTCCAGAAACCGCGCGACAACTTGAGGTACTTGAAACCTGCGAGGGTGCCTTTGAGAACCGAGCTTCCTTCGGGCCACCCAAGCGGCCTGACGAAGGGGCCCTTGAGGAACCTCTTGATCACCCACCAGTAGTGAATGCGGTAGGGCAGATCGACGTAGACGAGCGTGTCCGCCGCATCAATGCGATCCCAAAAGGAGCGCATGGTTCCCAAGCCTTCAATCACCCATTCGTCGGATGCGATCAGCTCGGCATGTTTCTGGTGGAAGACGTTCCTGTCAACGAGGTCGCCGTTTTGACTGTATTCCAATAGGTCCAGCGGAAACAAGGCGATGCCGGTCGCTTCGGATATCCTGCGGCTCAGCGTCGACTTGCCGCCCGCAGGCTTTCCGAAAACCGTCACTCTTTTGATGGTTGCTGTGGTTGAGGCGTCCTGTGTCATCTTGTTTTTCTACCTGCCGAAGCCGTGGCAATGGAAGCCCGTCGGGGGGCTTCAAGTCGAGGCGGTCAATATGTGATGGAGCCAATCGCGGACCGAACTTTCCAGCCCGATGAGGTCGGCTGCGAGGAATACCGCAGGGACCGGCGCCACTGCAACTGCTGTGCAAAGGAGGAATTGCCTGAGGGTCAGCGACCGGCTGTATCCAATGGCCATCGCGATGCCGCCACCGCCGCCCACGACCGTGTTGCCGGGCATGTTGATCATGGCGATGAACGCCAGACCGCGAAATCGTAGTAGGTGCTGCAGGGTCGGCCGATTGCGCAGCCTGTCGTGCAGGAGTGCGATCCCATCGGGCGTCCGGAGAGCGTCGCCCGTGCCATTGCCGCGCGGGTAGAGATGCGCGTGGCGCCCCGCTATGAAGGCGATGGTCAGACCGAGAACGGTTGCGGCATAGACTGGCACGGCCATTGACGATCCCAAGGCCAGCATGACGGCGAGGCCGATTTCTGCGCTTGGCACAAACGGGACGGCAAGGAGGACAACGTAGAGCAGCAGAACGATCCAGACCATGCAGAGCGATTGCATTCCGATCTCCAGCTCTGCCAGGAGTGTCGCGGGGACTTCGAGCGAATGGGAAACCAGCGAATACACAAGTCCGACCATGAGAACCAAACAGAACAGACGGGCGCAGCGCCGCAGCGGTTTAGGTTTGCCGATCCAGACGAAACACATGGGGTTCGCATGGTGGGTCATGACGCGGGCCGCGCGGCTGGTTTGCCGAGTGTTGTCCACGCGATCCACGAGATTGCAACCAACGCCAGAATTGCGACCGAGAAGTGCAGCACATCGTCGAGGTCGGTGGGCGGTGAGAGGATCGCGGGACCTGCCGTGAACACAACCGCGACGGCCGTTGCCGGACGAAGCCAGCGTGGCTGGAGCAGAAGCGACAGAAGGACCATTGAAATCGGCACAAGCGCAAGAAACCCGCCAAGCAGCATCAGCTCATCTGTGATCAGCATGCCGTCGTAGTAGCCGGTCAGGAGCATCTCGAGATGCGACTTCAGAGCGAATTGGTGGATGTCGCGAAAGATGATGTTCAGCAGGATGAACAGCCAGAGCGTGGACAGAAGTGTGTGGGGGTCGAGTTTACGCATATCGGTTTCTTTGTACTTGGGGTTGGAGGGCATCAGTCCTGGGATTGCGACCGACGCGAGACGGCCACGGAAAATCGGGGCGTCGCAACGGTGCGGCGGATGACGAATTCCGCGGTCAGGAGGTTGAGCACCCACGCCGCGACCATGATCAGCTCCCGGAAGAGGTCGAGAGGCTCGACACCAGAAAACGCCATAGCCACGATGAATAGTGCCGTCTGTGTCGAGGCCCCCTGGCCAATAGCGTAGGACCGCAGCATTGCGGCCCGGTGTGCCGCGACATTTCGGGCCCTGAGCGCAATCACCGCCCGGAACAGGAAAGCGAACATTGCAAGGCTGAGAAAGACACGTGCCCAATAAAGCAGCGGTCCCTGAAGGGCAGGTGGAAAGACGTAGAAAACCGTCATCCAAAGCCCGGCCAACGCGCTGATCGCGCCTGCTGCGACAACTACACGGCCAAGGCCTCTGTGAACGGCTGGGCGATCCCGTCTGACGCTCGGCAGAAACTGAACCGCGCCGGCAAGACAGAAGATCGAGCTCGCCAGGATGTGGAGGATGATCGGGACCGGGTCGATGACTGCGCGCGGATTTGGCGGCATGATCGTCGGCCCGCCAACAAGTTCCGGTATCCGGAAAAGGCCCAGAATTGCCGGAATGAACGAATACACCGCCACTACCGCCAGGAATGTCCATTCGTTTTTTGTAAGTCTGCGCATGGTGGGGTCCGGTTGTTTTGATGCACGCTCCCGACGGGGGAGGGGTGCAAAGGATGCGGCTTGAGGTCAGAGGGGGCGCTGCGCAATGATGAAAGGGTTCAGTCGTCCCTTGCCGAAATATCGGCACTCGACGAGGTCGAAGCCTGCGCGGACCAAGGCATGGCTCAGTTCGGCCCTGCTCAGGATCGTGACGGGCGGCGCGATGCCAATGATGCCGAGGGCACGAACGAAAATGCGCAATGGCCTGCCCGCGTCTCCGAGACACACCGTCTTCGACATGAACAAGCCGCCCGGTTTCAGTTGATCGTAAACGGCGCCCAGGACGGAGGGCACGTCTTCCACTAAGTGAAGCATGCTGAACGCCGTGATGATGTCGAAGGGCGCGCCGGGCAGTCGCGCGGTCGCATCAGCGCGCACGAATGTCAGATTGGAGACATCGGCGGACGCGCGTTTTTCTTCGGCGATGTCGATCATGCGGCCCGAGATGTCCGTTGCGGTGAGTTCCGCGACATGCTCGGCTAGCCTGAGCGCGGTGCTTCCAGTTCCACACCCGATCTCAAGCATCCGGTCCTCTGCATGCAGAAGGGCACGGACCCGGGCGATCTTGGCGTCATAAGCTGCAGGGTCGGCAATCGGCCTACGGGCATACTTCGCAGCGGCCTTGTCCCAGAAAGAGAGGGATCGGTTTGAGTAGGTGGTGGTGTTCATCACGTCGGGCCTCCTAGATTGAAGACCGTTTATCTGTGCGTCAGTAAATGGTGGATTGCCTAAATTTCTACACTTGCTATACGCAGATGCATGAACTGGCAGGCCATCTCCTTTGACTGGAACCAGGTGCGCGCGTTTCTCGCCACGGCCGAGAAGGGCTCGTTCAGCGGTGCAGCTCGGGCTCTGAAGACGACCCAACCGACCATTGGTCGGCAGATCGGTGCATTGGAGGAAGCGCTTGGGGTGACGCTCGTTGAACGGAGCGTGCGCGGGCTGAAGCTGACCGAAGCAGGTCGCAACCTTTTGGACCATGTGCGGGCGATGGGCGAAGCGGCGACGCTGATCTCGATGGTGGCGGATGGCAGTTCGCAGGATGTGACGGGAGAGGTCACCGTGACCGGCACCGATTTGCTATCGGTGTCCGTGCTGCCGGGTGTGCTCTGGCCATTGCGCGAGACTGCACCCGGCGTCCGCGTTCGTATTCTCACATCGAGCGAGCTGGAGAACCTGACCGAACGTGACGCCGACATCGCGATCCGTCACGTCCGGCCGGATCAGCCCGATCTGATCGCCCGGCACATCGGCGACTTTCGCGCCAACCTCTTTGCGACCTCCGCGTATCTTGATCGGGTGGGTCGTCCAGGCCGCTTGCGCGACATTGCCGACTACGATTTCGTCGGCAACGCAGACCCCGAACGATTGATGGCACCGCTTCACAACATGGGCATACCGGTGCGAGCCGAGAGCTTTGTGATGTCCAGCGCGAACGGCGTTGTGGCGTGGGAACTGGTGAAGGCCGGATACGGCGTGTCGATGCTGCCCGAAGCGCTCGCCGATGCGGAACCGACCCTTGAACGGGTTATTGACGATTTCCCGACGCTCGAGTTTCCGATCTGGCTCGTCACGCACCGGGAATTGCAGACAAGCCGGCGCATCCGCATCGTGTTTGACACGTTGGCCAGAGGGCTTGCGGAACGTCTTGCGCGACAAAGGCCGTCGGACTCTACGCCCAAGATCGCCGCGCCTGGTTCGGGGTCCAAGGCGATTGCTGGAGCGCGCGCACCCAAAGCGTGACCGGGCAGCATGGTACCGCCAAGTGGTCAATGGCCCGGTTGCTCGGGTTCCAACCAAGCCGCGAGGCAATCCCGTAGGCGATATATGAGTGGCCACTTGCCGTTGATGGCGCAAAAGTTGAGCGCCAAGGCCTGAACGGAGAAAGTCCGTGGAAACCAGTTTGTGCGAACCATTCCGCAAGGATCGCGTCGCACTCGCCGAATGACATCGTGACGAGACCGATGTCCTCGATGGTCGCAGATCTTGCGATTGATTCGTCGTCAGGGCGCCTGAAACAAAACTGACCCGGAAAATCTGACGAGCGCACCAGACCGGCGCTTGTCGGGCGACGCCCCGCTGCCCGTACGAGTTCATATACCGGTGTATGGCCGCTGTTCGAATTTCAGCAATGTATCCAGCATGAAAAAATGGGCATTCCTCGGTTCGAAAGCCGATCGTGCCATATCTCGGCGGCCAAGGTACCAGGGACGGAGCCACCCAAGAATGACCGATTTGAGTGATGTCGACCCGTGGGACCGGGTTGCGGATGGTTATGAGACCTCTGCGCGGCCCGTGTTCGCGGAATTCGCCGACGCCGCGCTGCATCTCGCCAACGTGCAGCCCGGCCAGACCGTTGCAGATATTGCCTGTGGGCCAGGAACGCTCACAATTTTGCTTGCCGAACGCGGTGCGCGTGTCAGTGCGCTCGATTTCTCACCCCGCATGTTGTGGATCCTGGAAAGGAACGTCGCCCGGGATCAACTGGAGGGTGTGTCGGTCCATCACGGGGATGGGCAGGTTTTGCCTTTCGAGGACGACCAGTTCGATGCGGCGTTTTCCCTGTTCGGGCTGATGTTCTTCCCTGATCGAACAAAGGGCTATGCCGAGATGCTTCGCACGTTGCGCCCGAGCGGCACAGGGTGCGTTTCAAGCTGGGCCAGGCTGTCTCTCTGTCCCTTGTTCGAAGTGATGGCGCATACGATCGCGCGTCTCGATCCGTCGCGAGGGCCCCCCGCATACGACATCAGTTCGTTGGAGAATCCGGATGTTCTTTTGTCCGAGATGCGGGCCGCCGGTTTCGCGGACGTCGCCGTGCACCCGGTTGAGCGCAGCTTCGCGTTTCCGTCGGCCAGCGAGCTTTGGCACGGATTGACGGAGGGCAGCGCACCGGTGTCGGTCATGCGGTCGCGTCTGTCGGCCGACGCCTGGGCGGCGCTATCGGATGATGCCGTCAGGTTCATCGATGCCAAGGCCGGACCGTTTCCGAACAGGTTGGCGGCGACTGCATGGATCGCGACCGGACGCAAGCCAATCGCCAAACGGCGCGCGGTTTCTAGCAAGACAAAACCAATATCGAGCAGTGAAAGATGAATGCCATGAAAAACCCGACACTACCACGGCGCCTGTTCGCTGCGTTTCCCTGCCCCTCAAAGATGCGTGCCGCTCGACTGCGGCGGGGGCTGGGTCGCAGCGCATGGACAATCACGTTTGCCTTTGTCGCCGCTTTTCCGGCGCTGGCCCAGACGCCTCAGAACACATTGCGCGAAGCCGTCCAGAGCGTCGAAGACACGCTCGATGCGCGGGTCGGGCTGGTGATCCGCCGGAGCGGCACCGACTGGTCATGGAGCCATCGCGGGGATGAGCGAGTATTGATGACGAGTACATTCAAGGCACTGCTCTGCGGTGCGATCCTTGCCCGCGCCGACGCGGGCACCCTTGATCTGGATGAGGCCCTTGCGATCACGCCATCAGACCTTCAGGACTATGCCCCGGTGACCGCGGCCCGCGTCGGGGCCTTCATGTCCATCGGCGATCTCTGCCTTGCAACCATCGATCTGAGCGACAACACCGCCGCGAACCTGTTGATTGACCGCTTGGGTGGCCCGAACTCGATCACCGACTTCCTGCGGAGCATCGGGGATGGGGTGGGACGGCTGGACCGCCGCGAACCCGAGCTGAACACACTCAGCGCGAACGGTCTGTGGGACACCTCGACACCGGATGCGATGGCCGCGTCACTGGAAACACTGCTGATGGGTGATGTGCTTTCTCAGCCCTCCAGATCTCAGTTGCGCGCGTGGATGGGCCTGGGCGGGGTGACGGGCAGCCTGTTGCGTCCGTATGTACCGGACACGTGGGATGTTGCGGACAAGTCCGGGGCCAGCGCCAGCAGCCGAAGCCTGATTGCAATGGTGACGCCGAATGTGGGGGCGCCGTATTTCGTCGCGATCTACATCTCGGACGCCGAAGTGAGCTTTGAGAGGCGCAACGCCGCGCTGATAGGGCTGTCCGCCGCTGTAGCTGATCTGATGGCGGATCAATGAAGTGATGTACTTCACCACCGCGCCACATTGGCCGATCCAGACCCGCTTGACACAAATTGCACGTCTCCGTAGTGAGACCGCAGGCCACAGACGCCCGCCGCCCGCCGACATTCGTCACGGTGAAGTTCTGTACCAGATACGATCTTCGTCATCCTCGGCCTGTGTCGTGCAGATGGTAATGCGGGCCCCATCCACTTCTTGCGCGACCAAAGCCGGAAGGAAAACGGGGTCATGTCGTCCCAAACCAATAGGTTTCTCAACGGGCCACTGCGCCCGATCTATGTCCGTACAGCACTGCCGATCATCTTCGTGATGAGCATGAACGGGCTGCTTGCCGTCGCCGATGCCTTGTTTCTCGGCCATTTTGCAGGGCCCCAGGCCCTGGCGGCCGTCACTTTGATGTTCCCGCTCTACATGCTGATCGTCTCGCTGGCGACGCTGGTGTCGTCGGGCATGTCAAGCTGCCTCGCCCGAGAGATCGGCGCTGGTGAGATGGCCGGGGCCCGCGCGACCTATGCCAGCGCGCATGGCATGGCGCTGGCGGTGGGTGTCGGTCTTGTGGCTCTGTTTCTTGGCTTCGGAGAGCCGGTGGCGCTTCTTGTCGCCGGTGGATCGGAAGAGTTGGCCGAGATGGGGCTGATCTATCTGCGCATCACTGCGTTCGCGTCGCCCATCGTCTTCGTCCTGTCGGTCAATTCCGATGCGTTGCGCAACGAAGGGCTTGTCGCGTTGATGGCAGGAATGAGCCTTTTTGTATCGCTGGCCAACATGCTCTTCAATTTCATCCTGATCGGGCGCCTCGATATGGGTGTGGCGGGGTCTGCCTATGGAACCGCATTGGCGCAGGGTTTGGCATTGTTCCTCATTCTCGGGTACCGCGTTCTGGGTGCGACAGCGCTGAAACCTGCTGCCCTGTGGCAGCATTCGCTCTGGTCAGGGTGGGCCCGCATGCTTGCGCTCGGCGCGCCGCAAAGCCTCAATTTTATTGGCCTTGCACTTGGCTCCGGGGCGATCATCGCTGCCTTGCAATGGGTCGAAGCCCCCAATTACGATGCGACGGTTTCGGCCTATGGCATCATCACCCGCCTCATCACCTTCGCCTTCCTGCCGCTTCTCGGGCTGGCACATTCCATGCAAACGATTACCGGCAACAATTTTGGCGCGGGCCTTTACGGGCGCAGCGATGCCAGCTTGCGGGCGGCGGTCATGGCGGCCTTGGTCTATTGTCTGACGCTGCAGATCGGGATGTCTTTATTTGCCGGGCCGATCGGCTCGGCCTTCGTATCGGACCCGGTTGTCATTGCCGAGGTTGCGCGGATATTGCCGGTGCTGTCGGCCGGGTTCTTCGTGGCGGGCCCGATGATGATGATCGCGATGCATTTCCAAGCGATTGGCGATGCCGGTCGTGCGGCACTCCTTGGTCTGTCCAAGCCCTATCTTTTTGCGATCCCGTTGACATTCGTCCTTGCGGGCTTGATCGGTGAGCCTGGAATATGGCTCGCCGGTCCGTTGGCCGAGGCGCTTTTGGCAGGACTGACTGGCCTCGTCCTGGCGCGGTTGGCCCGTAAGCAATCGCTGAGATGGGGCCTGTTTTCATCAAACGAGGAGGTTGCCTCATGAGCCGTGAATTGCCTTCCGTGGCAGAGGTCAAAAGCGAGGCGAAGAGACTGCGCGCCGCGCTTGCCGAACAGCGCCAACAGATCAGCCACGCCCAAGCGCTTGAGCGGATTGCAAAGCATCATGGCTTTCGCGATTGGAACGCGCTCTGCGCAAAGCAGATCAATGTTTGGCCCCGCAATTTGCAGATCGGGGGGCGCGTGACGGGGCGGTACATGTCTCAACCGTTCCGCGCGACGGTCCGGAAATCGGAGCAGATCCGACCTGGACGGTTGCGGCTGGTGCTTGCTCTTGATGAGGCTGTGGACGTCGTCCGCTTCGACAGTTTCTCGAACCTGCGCAAACAGGTTCGGGTCGAGATCGGCCCGGCGGGTCATTCGAAGGAACGCACGTCGGACGGGGTTCCCCATGCAGAGATTGACCTGTGATGGTCGTGTGCAGATGGCAGTCGGGGCTTGTCGCGGACACTCTCGGGGCAGTGGGCGATGCCTGAGGTGAGGTTCAGACCCTTCAGGCCGTCAGATGCGCAGCGTCTGGCGGCCATCCTGCACGAGGCCGTTCATATGATCGGCGCGCGCGACTACACGCCCGAACAGCTTGACGCTTGGAGCTTGGCGCCCTTGCCGCCGGAGACCTACCGCGCCCGTGTCGCGGACGGACGATTGGTGACGGTCGCCGTTTCGGACGAGGATGTGCCTGTCGCGTTCATCGAGCTTGAGGCGGATGGTCATATCGATTGCTTCTACTGCCACCCCGATGTGGCCGGATCAGGCGTCGGCAAGGCCTTGTTTCGGCAGGCTCAGGCGCATGCCATCGAAACTGGTCAAACCCGGCTTTACGTTGAGGCGAGTGAGGCGGCGAGGCGGTTCTTTCTGCGTGAGGGGTTTGAGGTGATTGCGCGCAAGACGTTTCGGCGGCGTGATGTGCTGATCCACAATTACGAGATGGAGAAATGGCTCGTCCGTCGGGCAAGAATTGAGGATGCCTAGCCCGATCGCGACACTTGTCCGAGCCGGCGGCTGGGGATTCAGCGCATTGCGTTTGCCGACCAGTGTCACATTTGATCGGCGACAATCGTCAAGGTCATACAATGCAATGAAATGGATGACCTCATGAAAGACACCGCTGAACCCGTGGGCTACGAAACCCTCCAACCCAAGCTTTATGCCCATCTTGGGCAGACCCACATGATGATGGCAAACCTGGGCCTCGCGCCCACACTTTCGACCCTGACTGAACTGCGTGTGTCACAGATCAATCAGTGCGCCTATTGCGTGAACATGCACCTTGCCCACGCGCGCGAGGTTGGTGTGGCGCAAGATAAGATCGACCAACTCGTCGTGTGGCGGGAGGCGCAGGTGTTTTCGGACGCTGAGCGTGCTGTCCTGGCCTGGGCTGAAGCAATGACATATCTTGATCGGGGGGTCGACTTCGCCCCTCTGCGCGCGAACTTGCAACATCATTTCGACGACGCCGAGATCGCCGTGATCACCGCGGATGTCGGAATGATCAACCTGTGGAACCGGGTGCAGAGGTCCAAGCACTGAGATGCGAGAGCAGACCGAAATCTTCGAGGAGCAGCGGCCCCGACTGACAGGGATCGCATATCGGATGCTGGGCTCGGTCAGCGACGCGCAAGATGTCGTCCAGGATACCTATTTGAGATGGGTCACGTATGACGGACCCGCCATCGACGCACCCGCGGCATGGTTGTCGCGGGTGTGCACGAACCGATGCCTTGACCGATTGAAGTCCGCCCACAAGACGCGGGTCGATTATGTCGGGCCTTGGATACCGGATCAGATCCAGACCGAGTATGTCGCCAGTGCGGAAGAGCAGGTTGAGATCGCGTCGTCCCTGACGACGGCCTTTCTGCTTCTGCTGGAGCGGCTGACACCGAAGGAGCGCGCGGCGTATTTGTTGCACGACATCTTCGGCATGCCCTTTGACGAAGTCGCGGCCTCCCTTGATCTGAACACCGCCAATTGCCGGAAGCTCGCCGCAAGGGCGCGGCGTTTCGTGACGCAAAGCCATGTCCGCCATATTCCGAATGAGCAACGTCAGGCAGAACTGATGGAGGCGTTTCGATCCGCGCTGGCGACCGGCGATACCGGTGGGCTGGTTCACGTTCTTCACGCCGAGACCACGCTTCGCGCGGACAGCGACGGCAAGGCTGCGGCCATTCGGCGGGTGATCGAGGGTCGAGGCGACGTTTGCCGTTTCGTCGCTGGGGTTCTGTCTCCGGCGTGGCGGGGGATGCGGCTGTCGATCAAGAAAATCAATGGCCTCTTGGGCCTTGTGGTCGAGGATGGCGCGATACCCTTTGCCTCGGTGACGTTCGCGTATGATGCTGAGGGGTGCGTCCGCGATTTCTTCATTTTGCGACATCCCGACAAGCTCAGTCAGCTCGGCGAGACGCTGAGCACTGCTGCAGGGGGCGGTGCGCTGTGGTTTCATTGATGGCGTCGCAACAGCGCTTTTGGGACGGGCAACGGCTGAGGTGGACGCTTTGGCACGTTCCCGCACCCCTCGGTTGGCGGTAAGATCCCGAATGTCCCGTGTCTTGCCCTTCGTATCGAAGATCGAACTGCCGCCGGGCAGTCTGCTGGAGGCGTACAGACGCCCTGGCGACTTTCTGGATTGCTACGCGGTTTCATCGAGCCTCTCTCCACGACTGGCGGCGGAAGAAATCGTCCGATTCCCGGGGTGGGCGCAGGCGCTGGTCGCGCTCAGAAACATCGTGACAGCGCCATTTGGGCTGTCTGCGGACGGGCCCGAAGCGGAAGACAAGCTGGGTGTCTTTCCGGTCGAACATGAAACCGAGACCGAGATAATTGCCGGGTTCGATGATCGGCACCTCGATTTCCGCGTTTCGGTGATGGCGCATGCGGGGCGCGTCTCGCTCGCGACCTGGGTTCGCCCGCATAACCTCGGCGGACGTCTGTACCTTGCGCTGATCATGCCGTTTCACATAGCCATCGCGCGTGATGCTGTTCGGCGAGTTGCGAAGGTCGGCGATGAGGTCGACGGACCTTAGGCCCTAGGATGTGTCATCCTTGCGTTTGCTGGTCTGGAGCTCGCGGTGCGTCGCCAGCCAGACCGGCATGCGCGGGGCGGGCAAGTCCGGAAAAACCCGCTCAAAGCCCGGTTCTCCTTCGCGCATCGCGCGAGGGCTCAAGCAAAATTCGCGCGATACTCACTTGGCGTTGTACCGACTTCGCGGCGGAACGTGCGTGTGAAATGGGCCTGGTCCGCGTAGCCGGTCAAGAAGCCGATCTCTGCGAGGCCGGGGCCGTCCTCGGAGCAAAGGTATGATGCCGCAATTTCAAGACGCGCCTCGCAGATCACGCGCGAGAAAGACAACGAATGCGCCTGAAGCTTGCGTTGCAAGGTTCTTTCGGACATTCCGATCTCCCGCGCGACCTCTGGCAAGATCCAACGTCGTGCTGGATCGCGCAATATTCGGGATTTCAGCGCCGCAATCGTGTCGTCCTTCCTGCTCCGCGAGCTTGGTTTCACAGCTTTCGATTCAATCCAGCAAATGGAGATTTCGCTTGCGACATCTGGGATTTTTGTGAGCTTCCATTGACCCGCCTTACGCCAGACCTGGCCACCTTTACCCGCCACACTGGTTTGGGTCTGCGTGACGATTTCACAAAGTATGATGATCAGTCCCAGAACCAGAAGGCTTTCCGCGATGGCGGGGGGCGGCCCCCCATCCTTTGCAACGTGGACCAAACGCCAGTCAGCTTGTCCAATCTCTTGCGCTGTTACCCGGTGACGGCCGTGACTGAATTTTTCCAATCGTCCCCACCGGTCCATCAGATCGCACATGTTTCGGGCACGCATGAGTGCTTGAACCAAAGGTTCAGGCTCCATCTCAGACACCGCATCAGCGATTGACAGGATCGCGTGCGCCCCATGATTTGACAGAATGTCGGACAACACCGCCCGCTTATCCGATTGCGGTACATGCGCACCTGCGGGGCGCGACACAGTCGCAAGCCCTTGTTTCGCAAGGCCAGTAGCCACCAATCGCATCATTGCCGCCGAGGCGAAGGCTTCTTTGTCCGGACTTCTCAAGTGATCAACGACCTCTCTCGCTGAGAACATAGAACGATGCAGGGGGATGTTCAGAGGGACTGTTGCCGTTCGTGAAGCGCGCCACCGGGCCTGGCCAGCAGGACCGCCAAAACCGGACGCCCTGAACCCGAGATAAACCGGCACATGCGGGCAATTTCACCCAAATAAACAGCGGTGTGACCTCACAGAGCTTACAAACGTCATGCCAGGAAATCCGCCGGTCTCAAGGGAAAGCGCGCGGGTCGAATGCCCGTTGCGTCCCGCACTGCATTGGCGATCGCGCCCGGAGCTGCGGCCATCGCGGTTTCGCCTGCGCCCGATGGGGGCAAAGTGCTTTCGACAAGCGAGATGGTCATCGGCGGGACATCCGCGCTGGTCGGGATCGGTGCATCGGCAAAGGTTTCGGCGACCACACGACCCTCTTCCAGAGGCATGTCGTCAGACAGAACCAAACCGATGCTCCAGACAAGGTTACCCTCGCACTGCGCACGGGCCTGGTCCGGGTTCACCACCAGCCCACACTCATGCGCGCACCACATCTGCGTCACGCGCGTCTGCCCGCCATCCGAAACGGTTACGTCTGCCACCACGGCGGCGTAACTTGTTTCTTTGTAGATGCCGCAGGCGATGCCCCGTCCTGTACGGCCGATGCCAGATGTTGGGGCACCCCAATCAGCGATCTCCGCGACATGCCCCAGCACCGCTGCAAGTCTTGCGTCATCAATATGCGCAAGCCGAAAATCCAACGGGTCCACGCCCGCTGCGCGTGCCGCTTCATCCATCGCAGACTCGACAGCCAGAGCATTCGGTCCGGCCCCCAGCCCACGCCACGGTCCGGTCGGGATCGGCAAGCGTCTGGTGTCATAGGCCAAATGACGGTTCGGGATGATGTAGGGCACCTGCATCCCCCGCGCGACGCCCAGATCCCCGATGGCAAAATCCGTGCCGCGCTGCATCCACGAAGGTACCACAGCAGATGTGAAAAGAATATGCGAGGACATCTGATCGTGCCGCCAATCGCTTATTCGGCTGTTGGAGAGCCTTGCGCGCACGCGATGGGAGGATGGCGGGCGGTGGAAAGCCCATGCAAACTCCTGCGCGCGTGTCCATTGCACTTTCACCGGCGCACCTGCCGCGCGGGCCAGCGCGGCGGCCTCCGCCTCGACAGTGCAGATCGTGCGACCACCAAAACCGCCTCCGATCCGCATGGAGTGCACAGTCACGTCAGCGTCGAGCGCATCCATTAATACATCGCGGACATAGAAAACGTCCTGCGAGCCGGTCCAGACTTTCAGCGCACCGTCCCGCCATTCGGCAACAGCTGCGCGCGGTTCGATCGCCGCATGGGCCGCAGGCGGCACGTCGAAACGCAGATCGATGTCCCACCCGCCGTCCGGTGTCGCGGCGGTTGCGATAGTGTGCCGCAACTCTCCTTGGGCAAGGGCGGCGTCTACGTTGATTGCATCGGTGACACTGGCCCGCGCGTGCACAGGCCCGATGTCCCACTTGATGTCCAAGGCGTCGGCAATGGCATCCAGGGCACCGGGCCGCGACGCGACGATGCCGAGGCCTTGCGCCTGTCCTATGGGCAGGCTGACCTCTTGGACAATTGCGACGAACCCAGGGACAGCCTCGGCCGCTGCCGCGTCCCAGCTTACGGGTTTTGAGGCTACTTCCGGCGCGGCGGGCGCTCTTAAAACACGCCCGTAAAGCATGCCGTCCCGCACCACATCCGCGGCGTAAAGCGGCGCGCCCGTGACGATGGCACGACCCTGTTCGATCTCCGGGCTCGCGCCGATTACCCCCCCGGCTTGAAAAGACCGCAATTCGGTGCGTGGACGCGCCTCAACGATGATCGCGCCAGTCGTTTGCCCCGCGTCCAGCGCATCACGCAACGCAGCGCAGGCCTGCGCTAACGGTTCCATGAACTCCATCACGGACTCGCTGCCCACCGTCGCCCTTACGCGACCTGCGTCCGTGTCGTGCAGCATAACTTTGACGGCCTCCCAAGGCACATCCAGTTCCGCGCAGGCCACCTGTTTTAAGGCAGTTGCGATGTTCTGCCCCATCTCTGCCCGCGGCAGGTTGAGCGTGTAGCGACCGTCCCGATAGGCAATCCAGCCTGCCGCAGTGTCCAGATCAGGGGCGGGGCGCGCGGGGATCACGGGCATCTGTGACCAAACGCCTGCGCCCGCGCCGACCAATGCGACAAGACCGACACTCGCTGCTTTCAAAAATGCCCGCCGCCGCATCAGACCGCCCCCGCCGCGCGGGCTATTGCCGTCTTGATGCGCAGGTAAGTGCCGCAGCGGCACAGATTACCGTTCATTGCGGCGTCTATTTCGTCCCCAGAAGGCTGCGGTGTTTCCTCAAGCAAGGCGACCGCCGACATGATTTGCCCAGCCTGACAGTAGCCGCACTGCGGCACGCCTAAGTCGAGCCAAGCCTGCTGAACGGGGTGCAAGGCCTCGCCCTGTGCCAGCCCTTCAATTGTGCGCACATCCGCGTCTTCCACGTCCTCAGCCCGCATCACACAGGACCGCGTGGCGACCCCATCAACAATGACCGTGCAAGCGCCGCACTGCCCCACACCGCAACCAAACTTCGCCCCAGTCAGGCCGAAATGCTCTCGCAAGACAAAGAGCAACGGCTCATTGCTCCAGTCTGCCGGGACGTCGGATTGGGTTCCGTTCAACGTGAATTGCATCGTATTCTCCACATTTGCTTTCTCTGGAAAATGGGAATGCAAAAGCGGTGTTCTTGAATAATTACGCCAAAACGCAACGGACTTAAAAAATCCAGATATGCCCGGGATAGGACCGCTATCCGGCAAAAGCTGTCAGTTGCAACCTTTGCAGAAGAGGTAGATTTAGGCTTAGCGCCAACCAATACCGCGTGAGGGAACGACAGCCGCTTTGAGACGGCGAACGGCAGGACCGTTCGCCAAGATGTCTCAGATATCAACGCGCTCTGCGATGCTCAGGGCGTCCTCTAACGCAACGCCAAGATAGCGAACAGTACTGTCCACCTTCGTATGGCCTAGCGGCAGTTGCACCGCGCGGAGGTTGCCGGTCTTTCGATGAATTTCCGCCGCTTTGGTCCGGCGCAACGAATGAGTGCCATATCCACTTGGGTCCAGGCCAATCGCCGTTACCCAATCGCGGACAAGCCGTCCATATTGGCGGGTTGAGATATGCGGTCTGTCGTGGAAGCGGCTCGGGAACATGAACCGGCAGGCAAACATCTCGGGCGATTTGACCCACGCGAGGACGGTATCGCGTGTGTTTTCCGTCAGTTCAAACTGCACCGGTCGCTTGGTCTTGCTCTGGATGACCGAAATGCGTTCTCGCACGCGATCATCCTTCGCCAATTCCGACACGGCCAATTTGACGAGATCACAGCCGCGCAGATAGCCCGCGAGTGCGAGCCTTGCCCGGATTGCCCAAACCTGTTTTGGCAGTAAGGCCTTTTTTGGCCGATGATCCGCCCCTTGTTCCAAGCTCTGCGTTTCGGGGGTGTTGCGGGAAGTTGGACTCTTGGCATGATATGCCTTCCGATCCACCCTTCAAACCCAATCACCAGCACCGCGCTGGCGGCTGGATTGTATCGTCCTTCGCAAGGGCAGTCTTCGCGAGCCGGCTGACGGCGTCAGTGCTGCATGAGCATACGGCTGCTATGAGCCCAGGTTACCGAATGGTGCGGAATGCGCGGAGATCTGAAAACAGTTACGAAGCAGTCGTTCGCGGATGGTTCTCGGGTTGATCCAGTGATGTCGTGCTCCGTCGCCGGCATTTCGCGCGATTGCCAATTAAGCAGGAAACCGCTGCGCGACGGTTGGTGCCTTTACCACGGCAGGTTGCAGGTTGGTGCACGCAAAAAATGCTTGTAGACGTTCGGTTCACCGGCACCGTCACCCAGCAAAAGGCAGCGCCCGGCATCAATCGTGATCTTTGAATTTCCACGCCATCGCCCGGCCAATGCGGCGTTCGATACTGGGATGAGAAAAGAAGAACACCTCCTCGAGCCAGTGCGGCGAAGGCGCCCTGTAGTTGGCCGTGCGCATGAGTGCCTGGGCAAGGCCATCGGGTTCATTTGACAGCTCCAGTGCGTAGCGGTCCGCTGCGGATTCAAGGAGGCGGGAGTAGCTTGAGGTCAGGGGCGTTGCCAGCAACAACACCACGGTAAACAGGGCATATAGGATCGGGAGAGAGCCGGGATGATCGATCCTTGCGACCGACAGTCCCGCGCGCTCCCATGGTATCGAACGATACATGCGATCTGTAGAGTAGAGCGCGACTCCGGCAAGAGCGCTGTAGACCACCAGGGTGACCATGACGTGGTGTTTGACGAAGTGGCCGATCTCATGAGCTACCACGGCGCGGATTTCAGCCAGATCTGCGCCTTGCTGGAACATGGTATCACTCAACGCGATGCGCGCCGTTCCGAACAATCCGGACACGTTGGCGGTGAAGCGTTCGGACTGGCGGCTTCCGTCGTAAAGATGAATGGAGGCCGCCTCGATACCAGCCGCATCCGCAAGCTCCGTTACAGCCGTCAACACCTCGCCTTGCGGTGCCGGGGTATAGGTGTTCAGCAGAGGTTGCAGGACGACCGGTGCAAGGAACGTCACCGCAAACAAAGCTGCTGCGGTCAGCCCGCTCGCCCAGACCCACCAATTTTTACCAGTGCGTCGCACAAGCCAGTAAATGCCTGCAACGATCAATGCGCCTGCGAGTGCGGTCAGGCCCGACAAAAGCGTCCATTGAACGGCCCAGTCCGCAAACGGCTGCTCGGAGAGCTCGAAGGCGCGTTCGCGATGCCAATCGACAAACGCTGTGAACGGCAACGCCATCACCGCGAGGGCAAGAAGGAAGACGAAGGCCGCCGAGAGCGCCGACAGATTGGGCCGGGCCTTCGTCGCGTTGAGCCCGTCCACGATCCGAGAGAGCAGGCCCGAACGGGCGATCAGTGCGCAGGCGAAAAGCGTCACAGCAAGTTTCGCGACCAAGATCCAATGGTTCCCCTGCGTATAGGCGACCGCCTTGGCAAGCTCATCGGCGGAAAGCAAGCCAAGCCAGTTTTGGGTTTCCAGTTCGGCTTGGGTCATTGGTCAGTCCTTTCAAGAAGCGCGGAGCGCGGTGAGTGGCACGGTCGCCTAGGATCTAGACAAGGTAAAAATTAAAGTAAAACATTAATTATTTATCCCTAAAGATTGCAATCAGTGTCTTGCGGCTTTAGATCCGGGTCATTGCGAGCGACGTCTCAAGGAGAGAACAAAATGCCACCGATCAAGCAGCTGATGCCTGCGGTTCCTGGCTGGTCACACCTCCTTATGGCCTTTCTGGCACTCGGTGCCTGTGGGTCCCTTACGCCCGTATCACCCCCTGTCGTCGATCAGCTGAACCTCGCCGCCCTGTCCGCCGAGGTCGATGCGGGCGCCTTTGGTCGCATCGCCGCCGTCGTGGTGTCGCAAGGCGGGACGGTGGTCTTCGAGGACTATTTCGCAAGCCAGTCGCCAGACGGCTTGGTCGATATGCGATCGGCCGGAAAATCCCTTACCGCCATCGCCGCGGGTATCGCGATTGAGGAGGGTTTGATTTCGGGCGTCGATGCGCCTGTGATTTCGGTCTTCGCGGATCGTGCGCCCATCGCTCTTGATGGCGAGATCAAACGGTCCATCGTGCTGCGCGACCTGCTGACCATGCGCTCGGCACTTGATTGCAACGATTGGCGCCCAAGTCCCGGCAACGAAGAGCGCATGTATCGCACGCGCGACTGGACGCGGTTCGCGTTGGACCTTCCCGTCGATCCAAGGGCATCGGCGGCAGCTGGCGGCGCCTCACGGTTCAGCTATTGCACGGCCGGTGTCTTCCTGATCGGCCAGATGATCGAGCGCGAAAGCGCAGAGCGCTTCGATCGATACGTCGCAAGCCGCGTCTTCGACCAAATCGGCGTAACCGATGTCGAATGGACCCGCTCGCCAAGTGGAGAAATCCAGAGCGGCGGCCAGCTGGGCCTGCGCGCACGCGACGCGGAGCGGATCGGTCGGTTGGTCCTGAACGAGGGGCGGTGGGGCGGCCAGCAGATCGTCCCCGCAGCTTGGATCGCGGAAATGGTGACCCCTGCGTCGTGGCCAAGGCAGGATTTGTCCTATGGCTATTTGTGGTGGCGCGGCGAGTTCCGCGTCGGTGCTTCCGTCCGAACCGTCGATACCATTATGATGATGGGCAACGGTGGGAATATCGTCGCCGTTATCCCCGAGTACGATGCTGTCGTTGTGGTTCAGTCGAGGAACTACAACACGCCGGGCGATTTCGAGAGATCGCGTGACCTTATCGAACGGTTTGTTCTGGATGGCCTGGCAGATCGGGACGCTCGGACACGGTGAGCGTGTGGGCTGTTACCCCACCTCGGTCTGAGCGCCATCGAACTCTAGAAGGTCGCCGGGCTGGCAGTTCAACTCCCGGCAGATCGCTTCGAGAGTATTGAACCGCACGCCGCGCACCTTGCCGGATCTGAGCAGCGACAGGTTTTGCTCCGAAATGCCGATCCTTGCAGCAAGGTCCCGTGACGTCATTTTGCGCCGAGCCAGCATGACGTCGAGGCGGACGATAATCGGCATCTCAGATGACCTCCCGGTGATCTTGCCAAAGCTCCGCGCCGAGGGCGAAGGCCTGCGCCATGAAGCTTGCGATCAGCGCCGTGAAAGCCACCGAAATCTGTGGCGTTCCGAAGGCGATGCTCAGCACACGTGATCCGTCCGGGTAGCCCCGGGTCGCCGCGACTGAGGCAAGCGCCTGCGACGCGAGCCCTGAGGCCAGCATGATCCAAAGCAGATAGGCCACCCATCGCGCGCTTTGCACGGCAGCGGCGGAGTTACCCTGACGAAGCTGCCCAAACAGGCGCCGGGCGACAAGAAGCAAGGCAAGCCACAGTGCCAGATGCGCCGCCAGGATCGCGATCAGTGCCAAGGACTGCCAAAGCACAAGCGGGGCGGTCACATATCCGGCACGATGCGCAATGCTTTCGGCCAATTCGGTCGGAGACACCACGCTGGCCACGGCGCCGATGCAGGCGACCCCGATCAAGACCACGATTCCGGCCGTCATGATCACCTCGATCTTGCGGGCGGCGGCAAGCGTGCGTGTGGCGTCAATCATCTTTCAGCTTCCCTCTCGAAAAGTTTCATGTTTTACATTAAATAATTCACCTGAATCATTCAATAGGCTTGAGCATGAACACGTTACCCTCTTTCCGGACGCTGGCAACATTGGCCATTGTGGCAACCGCGTCTGCATGCAGCACAATGAACCCGGCAGCACTTGTCGCGGCGAGCCGCCTTGATCCCCTGAACACGCCGCCATCGGAGATCTCAGTTGCCGTCGGCGTCCCTGAAACTCTGCGACTTGAAGACGGCGACGCGGAGTTCCACATCGCTTTCCGTGGGGGATCGGCGGCCTCCACGATCATGCTGGAGAGGGTCGCGCCTCTGAGCTTGTCAGTGACCGGTTCTGAAGGTCCGCGCCCAAGCACACCTGGTGAGACCGTCTATATCGCTCGTATCGCGCCGGAAGACGCGGACCGCATCGCAGCCGTGCAGAAGGAAATCCGTGACCTGCGCGCTGCGGGAACGGACGGAGACGGATCGCTGACCGTCAGGATTGTCGGCGGCTGCTTTTTCGGTGCGCCACCGGAAGTGATTTCGGTCAGCACCTGGCTCCAGACCGATCCGTCCGATGGCTTCGTGCAGCTGACGCGCCGTCAGGACGTAATGCGGGCCATCGGTGCCCGCGACGCAGCGATGCTGATGTCGCAACTCAGCCCCTGTGCCTCGGAGTAATGGCACAATGAAACTCGGATCCTTTCTCATCTTGTTGGCACTCCTTGGCCCCGGAGTTGCACTTGCCCAGCAGGCCGACGAAGGGGTTACGCTCACTTTCGGTGCAGGTGTTGCCGCAACGTCCGGCCTCTATGTCGGGCAGGACGATGAAGTATTGCCGTTCCCCATCCTGATGGCGACATACCGGGATTGGACCGCAGATGTGTCACGCGGCATTCGATATGCTGCTGTGACGACCGATCGTACGCGGGTCGAAGTCGGGCCTGCGTACCGTTTCGGTCCTGATGTGCCCGAGACGGCGCTTTTCAATGGCCTGGATCGGGACGGCAACATCGAGCTTGTCGCGTCCATCGCCCACGGCTTCGATGGTTTCGATATCGCAACGGAAGTCGGCGCGGATATCTCATCTGTCCATGACGGGGTTCGCGCGGACCTCTTGGTTGGCCGGACGGTGTCGGTCGTTCGTCTTCAGGTGGGAGGGCGCTTGGGCGTGGGGTACCTTGATGCTGATTTTGGATGCCATCTTTGTGGCGTCGGGCCGGACGCGGCCACCTCTTCGCGGGTGGCCTATTCGCCCGGTGAAACCCTGCCCCCAAGGATCGAGTTTTCTGCTGCACTCCCGTTCGAGAACGGCGCGTCGTTGATTGATTTTGTCGAATACAGGCGATTGCCGGATCCGGTCACGGGCAGTCCGCTCGGGGCGGACCGGGATCAGACGAGCATCGCATTGTCGCTGATGAGGAGTGTCTGATGTCTCCCATGCGCATCGAGACGCTCAAGGCATCCCTCCTTGCCGTTGGAATTCTGGCAGGCTGCTCTGCAGAGTTGTTCTACACTCCGACAGAGCTGCGTGGGGTGTGGGCACTCGAAGAACATGATTTGACAGTTTCGGATTCTAACACGGCTGAGACTGCAGATCCGTGTTTGCCGCTGCTGTTCGTTTGCGCTCATCCGGGTATCGCCGAACCGGGGCGCGGCCCGTTGATGCTTCAGGCCGTTCTGGGATTCACCGCGGCCGAGATTGCGCGTGCCTATGTCAGCTCTCCCGCCGCCATACCGAAACAACTGGTGCGCGCGAAGGAGCGCATCAAGGCCAATGCCATCCCGTTCCGCGTCCCGGACCCCGAGATCAGAGCAGAACGCCTTTCGGACGTGATGGAAGCGATCTACGGCTGTTACGCCCTCTGCTGGCTCGACGGGCAGGAGGCGGACAGCATGCAGCGCGAAGCCGTCTACCTCTCCGACCTGCTTGCCTCGGAAATGAACGACGACCCGGAGGTGCTGGGTCTGTCGGCACTGCTTGCCTTCCTGCATTCCCGCCGCGCGGCGCGGCTTCGGGATGGGTGCTTCGTCCCCTTGGCCGAGCAGCCAACCGAGATTTGGGATCACGAACTTGTCGCCGCAGCCGATTTGCGGCTGAGACAGGCCTTCCAACTCGCACGTCCCGGCCGGTTCCGGATGGAAGTCGCGATCCAATCTGTCCACGCGGCGCGGGCCCGCACCGGTACAACCGATTGGCCAGCGCTGCTGTCGCTTTACGAGGGTCTGATCCATTTCGCGCCAACCCTGGGCGCATATGTCAGCCAAGCCGCGGTCGTCGGCGAAATCAATGGCCCGGAGGCGGGCCTGTCGGCGCTCGAAAAACGTGCCGATCCGCGTCTTGAACGATTTCAACCCTATTGGGCAACCCGCGCCCACCTGTTGGCGGGGTCCGGTGCCATTGTGGAGGCGCGCGACGCCTATGACCGGGCGATCTCGCTTGCGGTTTCGGCCGGGGCCAAAGGGGGTCTCGCCACTGCGCGGGCCAAGCTCGACCAGCCGTGATCACCACATCGAAAGGATGACCAAGATGAATACCCTCACCGCGCGTCGGAACGCGCTCTCCTCTCTCTGGGCCTTTGTCGCGCTCAACATCGCGTTTGCCGATATCCTCGGGCTCTACACGCCCGGCGTCATTCCCGAGGTCATCGAAGGTGTCATCGAAGGCGTCACCGTCACCGAGAACATGATACTCATCGCGGCGGTGTTCATCCAGATCCCGGTCGCGTTGATCGTCGCGATGCAGTTCCTGCCACTCCGCGCGTGGCGCGCGGTCAACATCTTGGCCGCTCTGGTGACAGCCGTTTTTGTTGTCGCCGGCGGGTCTCCACGACCTCACTACATCTTCGTCGCGAGCTGCGAAATCGTAGCGCTGCTTTCGATTGTCGTCTTGGTTTGGCGTGCTCCTACTTCGGAATGGGCCGATGCGGAGAGCGCGTAAAGAGTGGAGGCGTTGGTCGTCAGAGGATCGCCTCGATGCAGGTTTAAAGAGACCTGTTCGCCGGATCAGAGTCTTTCCCACCGGAGGCGTGCAGCTTGCGTGCAACCTAAAGTAGGGTTGGGAAAGCGCACGAAAGCAGCCCTGCACGCAAACGCAGCAAACTCACCCTATGGCCGCGAACTGTGATTTGCCGGCTCAATCTTCGCTGCGTGACGTCCCAATGGCTGCTATTGCTGCTGCGACACAGCATCCAAATCTACGCACTTGCAGAGGTTTTTCCGCTGCGAGCGCACGCAGCGAGAAATCCAAAGTCACAGGTTGGGCTTGAAGCGGTCGTTCTGTGCGCGTGAGACATGCTCTGATATCATTGGCTGATCAGCAATTCAGAGGACCATCCAGTTGATGGAATCTTTGGCGGGTTGTTGCTGTTGGTTAAGGCAAGATCACCGAAGCGCTCTTAACTTTTGTTACCCCTGAGGGCTTTTGTGCGATTTGAGGGGTGTTTCGCACAAATACCCCCACTTACAGCGCCCTGGATGGCGGATGGGTGCCGCTCTCGCGGTTTGGTCAAACCGCTGCCGCGCCCGCATCGAAAAAGCAAAAGAGGCTTACAGCCCGAGTTTGCTTTTCACGATGTCATTGACCGCCTTGGGGTTCGCCTTGCCGCCAGTCGCTTTCATGACCTGACCGACGAAGAAGCCCACAAGCTTCGGATTTTCCTTGGCTTTTTCGACCTGCGCGGGGTTCGCGGCGATGACGTCATCCACGGCGGCCTCGATGGCGCCGGTGTCTGTGACCTGTTTCATGCCGCGCGCCTCGACGATCTCCGCTGGATCGCCGCCCTCGGTATAGACGATCTCGAAGAGGTCTTTCGCGATCTTGCCGGAGATATCTCCCTTTTGAATCAAGGAGATAATGCCGCCAAGTTGATCCGGGGAGACGGGGCTGTCGGCAAGCTCGCGGTCGTCTTTCTTGAGCCGGCCGAAGAGCTCGTTGATGACCCAGTTGGCCGCCATTTTACCGTCCCGGCCCGCAGCGACCTTCTCGAAAAAGTCAGCGGCAGTGGTCTCGGCCGTCAGCACGGAGGCGTCGTAGTCAGACAGGCTGAAGTCCTTGATAAAGCGTGCTTTCTTGGCGTCGGGCAGCTCGGGGAGCGTGGCTTCGATCCCGTCGACCCAGGCCTGTTCGATCTCAAGCGGCAGCAGGTCCGGGCAGGGGAAGTAGCGGTAGTCATGGGCCTCTTCCTTGGAGCGCATGGAGCGCGTCTCGCCCTTGTCGGGATCGTAGAGACGCGTTTCCTGATCCACGGAACCGCCTGATTCCAATAGAGAAATCTGGCGTCTGGCCTCGAAATCAATGGCTTGCTGGATGAAGCGCATGGAGTTCATGTTCTTGATCTCGCAGCGCGTGCCGAGGTGGGAAAAGTCCTGTGTTTCCTGATACTTCTCGTATTGGCCCGGGCGGCAGACGGAGACGTTCACATCCGCGCGCAGGTTGCCGTTTTGCATATTGCCGTCACAGGTGCCCAGATACCGCAGGATCTGGCGCAGCTTCGTCACATACGCCGCCGCTTCCTCCGGCCCCCGGATGTCAGGGCGCGAGACGATTTCCATGAGCGCGACGCCGGTGCGGTTGAGGTCTACAAAGGACATCGCGGGATCCATATCGTGGATCGATTTGCCCGCGTCCTGCTCCATGTGAATGCGCTCAATGCGCACCAGACGGGCCGTCCCGTCGCCCATCTCGACCAGCACTTCGCCTTCGCCCACGATGGGCTCGTAGAGCTGGGAAATCTGATAGCCCTGCGGCAGATCGGGGTAGAAGTAATTCTTGCGGTCAAAGGCGGATTTGAGATTGATCTGTGCCTTGAGGCCGAGGCCAGTGCGCACCGCCTGCTCAACGCAGAATTCATTGATCACCGGCAGCATCCCCGGCATCGCGGCATCCACGAAAGCCACATTGGCATTGGGCTCCGCGCCAAATTGTGTGGAGGCGCCGGAGAAGAGCTTGGCCTGGCTGGAGATCTGGGCATGGACCTCCATCCCGATGACAAGTTCCCAATCGTCCTTTGCCCCGGAAATCACCTTGGGTTTGGGCGTGTCATAGCTCAGATCCAGCATGGTGTGCGTGCTCCTCTTGGTCTCGCCTGCTTCTAGGGCAGGTGGCAGGGGGGAGCAAGCCTCAGACGCGCCGGGCGGAGGGGGTCTTCAATTCGGTCGCAAAGACATGGGCCACAGCATCCCAGGCACGATTGTGGCCGTCCTCAAAAAGCGTGGCGCGGCGCGTGCGATCCATCTGCAAGGTGGTGCAATTGGACAGCGGCCCCAGCGCCCAGACCCAGGGGTGCAGCTCTTCCATCCGTCCGCGCACAAGTCCTGCCCGCCGTTTGACCAGCGCCTTGCGTTGCGCGCGATCGGGGCCTTTGCCGTCGGCCACGTCAATAAAGCGGGACAGATAGGCGGCAAACAGGTTCACGAAATGCTGGGAGGAGCGGCGCGCGAGAATGTCATCGATCCCGTCCAGGAAGAAGTCCGTATCGAGGAAGGCAAAGCCCGCCGGGTCCAGCGCCAGCGCATCGAGCCATACCCAGGTATAGCCGCCATTGCCCCATGTCCGGTGGGTCTGCACGGCGCAGCGCCGAGCCTGCAGTTCCAGATCGCCATGAGATCCAAACCATTGCGGCAACAGGTGCAGCCCATAGGCGCGCAGATGGCCGGGTGCGTCGGGGTTGAGCCCGATGAGCGTTTCATAAGCCTTGATCACGGCGCGTTTGTCGGCGTTGTTGCCCGCCAGCAGCGCGGCCTGAAGCGCGGCGAGGATGCTGGAGCGCTCTTGCGTGGCATCAAAGCCGTTGATGGTTGCCGCCGCGCGTTCGAACATCGCGCAGAACTCGGGCAGATGGCGTTTTGGTGTGTGCAGGACCACGCCTTGTTCATACCAGGCCCAGCCCGCATCCATCAGCGCATCCGCCGCCAGCACCGCGCCGCCGTAACCAAGGGCGGGATCATTGAGATCGGTGCAGAAGCTTGCGAGATCCTCAAGCACTCCATGCTTTTGCGACAACCGGCCCGACCGAGCGATGGATTGCAGCGCCATCACCAGATCAGAGCGCGCGCCTGCGCTGAGCAGTTCTGCCAAAGGCGTGCCCTCGGCGGTCATGTCGCGCGCCTGATCATGATGCATGATCAGGGCGGCGAGCTCGTCCCATGCGTCTTGCCGGGCCATATCCCGGCCCATCTCAAAAATCGCGGCGGTGCCTGTCTCTTCGGGGGTTTCCTTGCAAACAGGCATCGAGAGCCGCGCCTCGATCAGCGCGTCGGTCATGGGCGGGGCTGGCAACCGGCGGCCCAAAGGCCGCATGCGGGGGAAGGTGGCAGACTTCTTGAACATGTATTCGCAGGCGCAATCGTTAAGGTTGTTGGGAAATTTGACGGGTGAAAAGGGCGCAAACATGGCGTTTGAGCGGTGTGCATGGCGCAATCGCGGGCTGGATCGGAACACAGCGTTTGGCATTGCGCACCAATAGAATGCCTTTTGGGAGATCGGCGTGGGTGCCGTATTCGCTTGGGTTGTGTCGTGGCCAGGCCAGCCCGTCAAAACCGCGACTTGATCTTTGGGGCGGACCTGCGCCAACCTGTCATCAATAGCGAGGGACGGACATGAGAACAGACACACGCAAGGGCGGGGCGCCCACGCCGCTACACGGAGCCCCAAAGTTCAAGCCCGTCACTTTGGACATCTTTCGCACAGCGCTTCGTAAGGGCATGGCCGATCTCAAGGCCGCCCCGTTCATCGGGCTGTGTTTTTCGCTGTTCTACTTCATTTGTGGCTGGATCCTCGTCTGGATCACGCTGCAATCGGAGACCACCTACTGGCTGGTGCTTGCGGCGACGGGCTTTCCGCTCATCGGGCCCTTCGCGGCGGTGGGATTTTATGACATTTCGCGGAAACGTCAGGCGAATGAGCCGGTGATTGTCAGCGAAGTCCTGAGCGTCATCTTCTCGCAAAGGCTGCGCCAATTGCCCTCGATCTCCGCTGTGATCGTGATTGTCGTGATGTTCTGGTTCTTTTTGGGCCACATGGTCTTTGCGCTCTTTCTGGGGCACATGCCGATGGTGAATGTCTCGACCTCGCTGGAGGTCTTCACGACACCGCAAGGCGCCTCCATGCTGCTTTTCGGCTCTGCGGTGGGGGCCGGTTTCGCGATCATCCTGTTCAACATATCGGTGCTGGCGCTGCCGATGCTGCTTGATCGAGAGGTCGATTTCGTGACCGCGATGCTCACGTCTTTTCAGGTTGTGCTGAACAATCCCGTGCAAATGCTCGGCTGGGGGCTCTTTATCGCCGTGCTTACTTTTTTGGCATTGGTGCCGTGGTTTCTGGGTCTGTTTCTGGTTTTGCCCTTGCTGGGCCATGCGACATGGCATGTTTATGATCTTCTGAAGGAAGAGGAAGCGGCCTAAACGCCGAGGATGCTTGCACCCCACGGCGGGCCTGCTACCTTCCTGTCATCAAACAAGGGCGCAAAGCCCATGATCCTTGGGAGGACATATCATGAAACATATGACGGCGAAATTCGCCGCCACGGCTGTGATCGTGGCGTTTGCCGGTGAAGCGGCGGCAACGGAGTGGAATGCATCGCTCTGGGGCAAGCGGCGCGCCTTTACCGAACATGTCGAGAAGCTGGCTGAGCTGGTCTCGGAAAAGACGGGCGGTGAGTTTACCATCAACATTTCCTACGGTGGTCTCAGCAAGAACCGCGAAAACCTCGATGGCATTTCCATCGGCGCATTTGAGATGGCCCAGTTCTGCGCCGGCTATCACCGCGACAAGAACCGTGCGATCACGGTGCTGGAACTGCCCTTCCTCGGTGTCGAAACGCTGGATCAGGAAGTGGCCGTGAGCCACGCAGTCTATGATCACCCGGCAGTGATCGACGAGATGGCGCAGTGGAATGCCAAGATCATCATGACGAGCCCCATGCCACAATACAACATCGTGGGCACGGGCGAGCCGCGTGACACGCTGGCCAAGATGGAAGGCATGCGCGTGCGCGCCACCGGTGGTCTGGGCGAGGCCTTCAAGGCCGTGGGCGCCGTGCCAACATCGGTGACCGCGACGGAAGCCTTCCAGGCGATGGAATCAGGTGTGGTCGATACAGTGGCTTTCGCCCAGCACGCCCATTTGTCGTTCGGCACAATCAATGAAGCCGATTGGTGGACCGCGAACCTCAACCCCGGCACCGTGAACTGCCCCGTGGTCGTCAACACCGATGCACTGGACGCGCTTTCCGATGAGCACCGCGCAGCGCTCGAAAGCTCCATCCCGGAAGCGATTGACCACTACCTCGCCAATTACGCCGATCTGCTGGAGCGCTGGGACGGTGTCTTGTCCGAGAAGGGCGTGCAGAAGGTCGAGATCTCCGGCGACGTTCTGGATGAGTTCCGCGCCAAGGCAGCGGCACCCGCGCGCGACGCCTGGATTGCAGACATGTCCGCCCAAGGCCTGCCTGCGCAGGAGCTCTACGATCTGGTGACGTCGACGCTTGAGAAGGCGAAAATGTCGAACTAAGTCATTGGCTTGTCCCAGCCTCTTGAGGCGTCGGGGCAAGCCCTCGCAACTGGTTTGACCAAGATGGATCGTGACAGCTTCAACGTCTATTGCCGCGCCAAACCGGGCACGACCCATGTGGTGCAATGGGGCAATGCCGACGTCTGGAAAGTGGGCGGCAAAGTCTTCGCGCTGTGCGGCTGGAATGACGGGCGGGATGCCTTCACCTTCAAGGTCACGCCCATGGTGTTCGAGCTTCTGGGGCGCGAACCCGGTTACCGCCCGGCGCCTTACATGGCCTCGCGCGGGATGACATGGCTGCAAGTGCACGAGCCCGATGAGGTGCCTGACACGGACCTGCGCCAGCATCTCGACGTCTCTTACGAGCTCGTTGTGGCCAAACTGACGAAAAAGGCCCGGCACGCGCTGGGTCTGGGGGAAAAGTGACATGGCAGGCAGTGCAGCAGTGCTGGAGGATGGCTCCCGGCTGAGTCGGTTGGACCGAGGCTTGCTCAGGCTCGAGCGTTTCTTCGCGTTGATCTCCGGCCTCGCGGTCTTTGCCCTGATGTGGTTGGCCGTCCGCTCGGTCGGAGGGCGGGAATTCTTCGAAGTGCCGCTCTCGGGCTATGTCGACTGGATCGAGATGGCGATGCCGCTCATCGCCTTCATGGGCATTTCCTATTGCCAGCGCGATGGCACCCATATTCGCATGGATATTCTCGTGGGCGCCCTTAAAGGCCGGGCGCTTTGGCTCTTCGAGCTCATTTCCGTCATCCTGATCTTCTTGCTGATCTCATTGCTCATCTGGGGCAGCTGGGCGCATTTTCAGCGCAGTTTTGACTTTGGTGCACCGATGTGGAGCCGCGACAGCTCCATCGACATCGGCCTGCCCATCTGGCCAGCCAAGCTGATGGTGCCCGTGGCCTTCTCGGTTCTGGCGCTCCGGCTTCTGGTGCAGATCTGGGGCTATGGCCGCGCGTTTGTGCTGGGCCTGGAACGGCCCGTGGCGGTGCCCATGGTGCTCTCGGCCGCAGAGCAGGCGGCCGCAGAAGCCGCGTCCCTCGAGGCCGCAGGCCAAGAGCGGGAGCGCTGAGATGGAGCCCACCACAATTGGTTTATACGTCTCCGCCGGTTTGCTGCTCATGGTGGTTTTGGGCATGCGCGTGGCCTTTGCTGCGGGGCTGGCGGGGCTTATCGGGCTTATTCTCGTCTTTTGGGAAAAGCGCAATTTTGGCACGGAGCATTTCGGCTGGGCGCTGGGTGTGGCCGTAAAGACGGCGGGGCAGGTGCCCCACTCAAAAGTGGCGGCTCATACGTTGTCACTCATCCCGACTTTCATCCTGATCGGCTATCTCGCCTATTACGCCGGGTTGACGAAGGCGCTCTTTGAAGCCGCCAAGCGCTGGATCGCCTGGGTGCCCGGCGGGCTTGCGGTCTCCACGGTCTTCTCGACGGCAGGTTTTGCCGCCGTCTCCGGTGCGTCGGTGGCCACGGCGGCGGTCTTTGCCCGGATCGCGATCCCGGAGATGCTCAAGATCGGCTACAACAAGCAATTCGCGGCGGGCGTTGTGGCGGCGGGTGGGACGCTGGCTTCCTTGATCCCACCCTCGGCGATCCTCGTGATCTATGCCATCATCGTGGAGCAGGACGTGGGCAAGCTGCTGCTTGCGGGCTTTATCCCGGGCGCCTTCTCCGCGTTGGTCTATGCGACGCTGATCATCGGTATTGCCGTGATCTTCAAGAACGTGGGCCCGCCGGTGCGCGGGTTTACTTGGCGCGAGCGCTTTGCCAGCCTGCCTGCCGCATTGCCCATCGTGGCAGTCGTCGTGATCATCATCTTCTTCGTCTACAATCCCTTCGGGGATGCTTGGGGCACACCCACGGAAGGCGGGGCTGTTGGCGCTTTCATCGTCTTTTGCATGGCGCTCTATCGGGGCATGCGGTGGAAAGAGCTCAAGATGGCGCTTTTGGAGACGGCCAAGCTCACGGTGATGATTTTTACGATCATCTGGGGTGTGTTGATCTATGTGCGCTTCCTGGGCTTTGCCGATCTGCCCGGCGCGTTCTCGGATTGGATCACGTCACTGACCGTTTCGCCGATGCTGATCCTCGTGTGCATCCTGCTGGCTTATGCGGTGCTGGGCATGTTCATGGATGCCATTGGCATGCTCCTGCTGACCCTTCCCGTGGTTTATCCGGCAGTGATGGCGCTCAACGGCGGGGAATTTGTCTCGGCGCAGGACAGCACCTTCGGGATGTCCGGGCCGATGTGTGCGATCTGGTTCGGAATATTGGTGGTCAAGATGGCTGAGTTCTGCCTTATCACGCCGCCCATTGGGCTGAATTGCTTTGTGGTCGCGGGTGTGCGCGATGACCTCTCGGTGCAGGACGTGTTCAAAGGCGTGACGCCGTTCTTCCTGGCAGACGCAGTGACCATCGCCTTGTTGGTCATGTTTCCCGCGATTGTCTTGTGGCTACCTTCACTGGCGTGACGTTTCTTCAAGGAGCGGGCTGCGCCCGCGCAGGTTTCTTTGGGGCAAAGGCGCTTCGAGCTCACCTCCCCAAAGGGCCGGAGCCGCGCTCTTCTGATCTCCTGCATGACCGGGCGTGGGACGTGGCGTCAAGGAAAATAGCGGTTTCCCCGCCCGCCTTGCGGACGCGCAGCCTCCGCGATTTTCCTTGTCTCCCCGCACCGCGCCCGGTCTTTTGGAGATCATGCGAGAGCGGCTCCGCCCCAAAGGGCAGGGGGATGGCTTTGGCTTCGGGGCAAATTGGCCTTTTGTCGCTCTGATGTGTTGGAAAGCGCGACAAAAAGGGTCGGGTGCGACATCGTCGCACTTGGCTCGCGCAAAGATGACTTAAGTCAAGGCGCGGAACAGGTTAGGGTGAGAAGAAACCCTGAGGAGGACGCGCGATGATCCCCGAAATAGGACAGATAGCTCTTGTCATGGCGCTTGGCGTGGCGCTCGTGCAATCGACTGTGCCGATGTATGGCGCAGCCAAGGGCAATACGCTTTTCATGCAATTGGGCATCTCGACGGCCATCGGCCAGTTCGTTTTATGTGCCGTTGCCTTTGCGGCGCTCATGTGGGCGTTTGTGGTGAGCGATTTCACGGTTGTGAACGTCGTTCAGAACTCCAATTCGCTCAAACCCATGATCTACAAAGTGGCCGCCACATGGGGCAGCCATGAGGGCTCGTTGCTCTTGTGGACCTTGATCCTCGCGCTTTTTGGCGCGGGCGTCGCGGTCTTTGGGGCCAATATTCCCAATGCCTTGCGGGCACGCACGCTCTCGGTGCAGGGGTGGATTTCGGTGGGGTTCCTGAGCTTCATGCTCTTCACCTCCAACCCGTTTGACCGGATTTTCCCGGCCCCCCCGGATGGCAATGACCTCAACCCTTTGTTGCAAGACATCGGTCTCGCGCTGCACCCGCCTCTGCTCTACATCGGCTATGTCGGCTTCTCGATCGTGTTTTCCTTCGCCGTGGCAGCCCTCATCGAAGGGCGCGTGGACGCGGCCTGGGCCCGCTGGGTCCGGCCCTGGACGCTGGCGGCGTGGATCGCGCTCACGGGCGGGATCGCGCTTGGGTCCTGGTGGGCGTATTACGAGCTTGGCTGGGGCGGCTGGTGGTTCTGGGACCCGGTCGAAAACGTCTCCTTTATGCCCTGGCTTCTGGGCACGGCGCTCTTGCATTCCGCCATCGTGACGGAAAAGCGCGGGGCGTTCAAAAGCTGGACCATACTGCTGGCGATCCTGACCTTCTCGCTCTCGCTACTGGGGACCTTCATCGTGCGCTCTGGCCTGTTGACCTCGGTGCATGCCTTTGCGGTCGATCCGGAGCGCGGGGTGTATATCCTCGGTCTTCTGGCTGTCTCCATAGGTGGCTCGCTCACGCTTTACGCCTGGCGCGCGCCGCAGATGGAGGGTGGGGGTCTCTTCCAGCCGGTGAGCCGCGAAGGCGGCCTGCTGGTCAACAACTTGCTTTTGGCCACGGCCACGGGGACGGTTCTCTTCGGGACGCTCTATCCGCTCTTCCTGGAAGGCGTCACGGGAGATAAAATCTCGGTTGGTCCACCCTTCTTCAACATGTCCTTTGTGCCGCTCATGCTGCCTTTGATCTTCGTGATGGGCATGGGGCCGTTTCTCAGCTGGAAACGCGCCGATCTCGGGGCTGTTGTGCAGCGGCTGAAATGGCTGATGGGTCTTACGGGATTGGCGGTCCTCGTGATCTGGTATGTCGTGACGAAAGGCCCTGTTCTGGCGGTCTTGTCCTTTGCTCTGGGCCTGTGGCTTTTCGCAGCAACGGCGATGGAATGGGCCGGGCGCATCAAGCTGGGCTCGGCCCCGCTGGCGGAGAGCTGGCGGCGCGCGAAGGGCTTGCCGCGAGCGACCCATGGGATGACCATGGCGCATCTGGGCCTTGCGGTTTGCATCTTCGGCTTTGTCGGCTCATCTGCCTGGAAAGATGACATCGTGACCTTCGCAGAAGTCGGTACGGATGTGGAGATCGCGGGCTTCACCCTCACGTTCGAGGGGATGGAGCGCGTGCAAGGTCCGAACTACACCGCCAATCGCGCCACGCTGACGGTGACCCGCGATGGTGAGTTCGTGACCGTTCTCAATCCGGAGCGGCGGACCTATCCCGTCGCCGGGATGGCCACGACGGAAAGTGCGATCCGCCATTCATGGGCGGGCGATCTCTACACGTCCGTCGCGGAACCTGCGGCACAGACGGGTGGGAACATCTGGACCCTGCGCATCATCTACGAGCCTTTGGTCAACTTCATCTGGCTGGGCACGTTGATGCTTGTCATTGGCGGATGCCTGTCCCTGTCGGACAGACGCTTGCGAGTGGGCGCGCCCAAGCGCTCGCGGACCGCGCTTCCCGCGCAAGCCACCCCTGCGGAGTAGATCATGCGGCAAATACTGGTTTTTGTGCCTCTTATCGTGGTGCTGGTCATCGGCGGGTTTTTCCTGTGGGGGCTCAACCCCAACCGCGATCCAAATGCGATCCCCTCGGTCCTGATCTCCCAGCCTGCGCCGGTGTTTGATCTTGAGGCTGTGCCCGGCGTTGACGTGCCGGGCCTGGCCACGGCGGATTTGACGGACCGGCCCGATCCTGCTGTGGTCAACGTGTTTGCATCCTGGTGTGTGCCCTGCCGGGCTGAGCACAAGGTGCTGACGCGGCTGGCCAAATCCGAAGGGTTTGACCTGATGGGCATCAACTACAAGGACCGCGCAGAGGATGCGTCCCGCTGGCTGGAAGATCTGGGCAATCCCTACAAGCGGATCGGCTTTGATCTCTCGGGCCGCGCCGGGATCGAATGGGGCATCTCAGGTGTGCCGGAGACCTTCATCATCGGTCGGGATGGCACGGTTGTCTGGCGGTTCGTCGGGCCCATCGTCACGGAACAGGCGCAAGACGAGCTGCGTGCGGCCTTGGCCCAGGCACGAGGGGCGGGCGTATGAGGCATGTGATGTTGATCCTCGCCTTGGTCTTCGCCGGGCCAGCCTTTGCGGTTGAGCCGGATGAAGTGCTGGCCGATCCAGTGCTGGAGGAGCGCGCGCGGGAGATTTCCAAGAATGTCCGCTGTGTGGTGTGCCAGAATGAGCCGATTGACAGCTCCAACGCCGGGGTTGCGCGGGATCTGCGTATCCTGATCCGCGAGCGGTTGGTGGCCGGTGATACGAATGCCGAAGTGGAGGCCTTCCTCGTGGCGCGCTACGGCGATTACGTGCTCTTCAAGCCGCCCTTCAAGCCCAGCACTTATGCGCTCTGGCTGGCGCCGGTAGCGTTGATTGGATTTGGCGGGCTGGCTGCGTATTCCGCCTTCGCACGTCGAAAGAAGCAAGCGGTTGTAGGCTTGAGTGCGGATGAAGATGCAGAGGCAGAAGCCCTTTTGGCGCAGTTTGCCGAGAAAGACGGAAAGAACGACAAGACATGATGCTCTGGATCGCCGGTGCGGCGCTGGCCGTGATGACAATTGCCTTTGTGGTGGCGCCCTTGGTGCGGCGCAGCGATGAGGCCCATGTGGATCACGCAGAAGGTGCCTTGGCCATCTTTGCGGATCAGATCGCAGAGGTTGAACGCGAGGCTGACCAGGGGCTCATTTCGGGCGCGGAAGCGGAAGCGGCCAAGGTCGAGATCAAGCGCCGCATGCTGGCGGTGGCCAAAACGCGTGGCAGCTCTGTTTCTGAGCGCTCCGGGCGTGGGCTGATTGTCGTCTTGGCGCTGATTGTGCCTGTCATCGGTGGGGGGCTGTATTGGCAGCTGGGCAGTCCCGATGTTCCAAGCCAACCCTATGCCAGCCGTGCAGACGAGCGGGCCAATTCCAACGAGGTTGCGCAACTGGCAAGCCGCCTGCGCACACGTCTGCTCGAAGATGAATCGGGCGGGCCAACAGATGGTTGGGTCCTCTTGGGCCAGACCTATTTTCGCATGGGCCGCTATGGCGATGCAGCGCTGGCCTTCGCCCGTGTGATTGACAGGCCAGAGGCCACCGCGGGCATGTTGACGCAATATGCCGAGGCGCTGATTGCCTCCGAGGACGGGCTGGTGACAAACCGTGCCGCTGTGATCCTTGAGCGGGCGATGGCGATGGAGCCGCGCAATCCTGCCGCCACCTATTATCAGGCGCAATGGCTCGATCAGGAAGGCCGCGCCGAGGAAGCGCAAGCCCTGCTGGCCGATCGGTTGGGCCTTGAGACCTCCTACCAGCCATGGATGGATATCTTCGTCGAACAGATCAATCGCATCGCGGCGCAATCCGGCGGCGCGCCTGTCAGCGTGGAAGACTTTGTGGAGCAGCCCCGCGGCCCGTCTCAGGAAGATATGAACGCCGCGGCCGAAATGTCGGCTGAGGATCGCAGCGCCATGATCCAATCCATGGTTGAGGGTCTGGCCGCGCGGCTGGAAGACGAGCCGGACGATCTGGATGGCTGGTTGCAATTGGGCCGGGCCTATCTGGTCCTGCAACAACCGCAGCAGGCCCGCGCGGCCTATGAGGCGGCAGAAGGTCTGTTGCAAGCACTGCCTGTCGACGATCCGCGCCGCGCAGTGGTCGCCCAAGGGTTGGAAGCGGCAGGCGGTTAAACCTCAGCCGCCGGTCAACGTGCCGCGTCAATCGCGTCGGTCACGGATTGCGCTGTCAGCAACTCGGGCAGCGGTATGCCTTGCGGTGCTGCCGGTCCGTAGACCACGTTGAACGGGATACCGAACCGACCATAGCTTTGAAGATAGCTCTGGATCGTGGCATCTGGCCGGGTCCAGTCCGCCTGCATGGGCAAGAGGTTTTCGTCTTCAAAAAGGCTTGCAACGGGCTCACGGTCCAGCACCAGGGCCTTGTTGGCTTTGCAGGTCAGGCACCAATCCGCTGTCACATCAACGAAGACCACACGGCCATCGGCCACTTCCTCGGCAATGCGTGCCTGATCAAACACAGCCCAGTTTGTGTCGGAAACCAGCTGCGCCGGGGCGGCGAGAGCGGCGGGGAGGGCAAGGGCGGCCACGGAAAGCGCGCTGAGTACCATGCCGCGTTTGGGCAGGCGCAGGATCATGAGCGCAAGGATCGCCGCAGCAATGGCGGCCATGACCAGCGCGGCGCGCAGGCCCGCCGATGCCCAGAGGATGGATAGCAGCCACAGGGCGGTGAGCCCCAGCAGCGCGCCCAGACCCCATTTGACCTTGACCATCCACGCGCCCGGGCGTGGCAGCGCCGTGATCAAACCGGGCAGCAGCGCAAAGAGCAGGTAGGGCAGGGCCAGACCGAGGCCAAGCGCCGTGAAGATGACCACGACATCAAGCGCACCCCCCGCGAGCGCGAAGGCCACGGCCGTGCCCAGGAAAGGCGCAGAACAGGGCGTTGCCATCACAGCTGCAAACGCGCCCGTGGCGTAATCTCCCAGCAGACCGGCGCCCTGCGGCCCGCCCATGCGTGTTTGCAGACCATCAGGCAGGTTGATCTCAAAAAGCCCCGCCATGTTGGCCGCAAACAGAACCATGAGAAGGATCATGAGCGACAAAAACACCGGGCTTTGAAACTGAATACCCCAGCCTACCATGCGCCCCATGCCTTGCAGGCTCAAAACGATGGCGGCGAGCAGCCACATGAAGCTCACGATCCCCAAGGCTGAGGCCAGAAACCCTGCCCGTACCCGAGCGGGGCCTTGTGTTGCTGTCTCCAACGCGTGGCCGATTTTCAGGGACAGGACCGGCAGGACGCAGGGCATCACATTGAGGATCAACCCGCCAAGAATGGCGATGAGGGCCGTCATCAAAAGCCCGGTGCCCACCGGCGCGGGCAGGGGGGCATTGGCTTGGGCTGCGGCCGCGGTGACAGCCCAGGCGCCGTCCGTGATCGTCAGATCCAGCGCAGCCGCGCCATCAGGCAGATACAGGACAGGCAAACTCGCCCAGAGCGTGCTTCCCCCATCGGACAGGCGGATATCAGGCTTGCCAAAGCTGGCGTCGCCCAGCTCCGGGAAGACATCGGGCGCGATGAACGGCACGTCGCGGCGCGCCTCCAGCGTCAATTGCCTCTCATCCCAGTGGGCGCGCACATCCGTCATGCCCGCGTCTTCGCCGGACAAGGGGACTTCTGCGATAGCCTCTGCCAGCGTCGCCGCATGGTCCGGGTTGATCCCGGCGCCCGCGGCAAGCTCAAGGCTCAGCGTGAAGTCCTCTGGAATGCAGACATCGGCGCAGACCAGCAAGCGCACGGAGGCGTTGAGCGTTACCGGCTCTCCCGGGGCCTCAAGCGAGATCTGGATTGGGAAGACAACCGTGCCGCCATAGCCGAAATTCTCAATCTCGAAGGCGGTAAAGCGCTCCGGCGCGGGAAAGAGCAGCTCAGCCTCTGCGAGGTTGCGGGACCCGTCCCACAGGATTTCGGGTGGCAGGCCAACCTCGCCGGGGCTGCGCCAATAGGTCTTCCAACCCGGTGTCATCTCCACGCGCAATCCCGCAGAAAGCGTCCGGGCCCCCGGGGCAATGCCGTCTTCGGCCGTGATGAGCTGCGCGCGCGCGCTTGTGCGCTCAACCCATGCGCTTTCCGCCGCCCAAAGCGGGACGGCCAACACCAAGAGCATCAAGAGGGAGATCACACGCAGCACCGGGCGCATCCTTGTCTGAGTTCTCTCGTCTTATATCGGTCCTTGCGCGCCAAGGGCAGAGGCTGATTGCATCACGAAGCCGCGAGCATCTTGGCGGGGGCCGCGCGAAAGCCTCTTTCCTTTCAGAGGCGCGCGTGAAATAGGGAGGTGTCAAATGATGCTGCCCCAGGAGGTCTCTGAGATGGAGATTCGCGACGCGCTTACATTTGACGACGTACTGCTTGTGCCCGGTGCGTCTGACGTCCTGCCGTCCACCGCTGATACGACAACGCGCGTGACGCGTCAGATCGGTCTCAACATTCCGCTGCTGTCATCCGCAATGGATACGGTCACCGAAAGCCGCATGGCCATTACCATGGCGCAATGGGGTGGCATGGGCGTGATCCACAAGAACCTCGATGTCGAAGCGCAAGCGCGCGAGGTGCGGCGCGTGAAGCGGTTTGAGAGCGGGATCGTCTACAATCCCGTCACATTGAAGAGCAATCAGACGCTGGCCGATGCCAAAGCTCTCGTGGAGCGCTACAATTTCACCGGTTTTCCTGTCACAGACGAAAAAGGTCTTGTGGTCGGTATTCTGACAAACCGCGACATGCGTTTTGCAAACTCCGACGATACGCCCGTGCATGTCATGATGACCTCTGACAACCTTGCGATGCTGGCCGAGCCTGCGGATCTGGAAGAAGCCAAAAGCCTGATGCGCGCGCGTCGGATCGAGAAGCTTCTGGTCCATGATGGCAAGGGCAAGCTCACGGGCCTGCTCACGCTGAAGGACACCGAGCAAGCCGTTCTGAACCCAACCGCATGCAAGGATGAGCTGGGCCGCCTGCGCGTCGCTGCGGCCACGTCCGTGGGGGACAGCGGTTTTGAGCGCACCGAGGCGCTTGTGGATGCCGGGGTTGATATCGTTGTTGTCGATACGGCCCATGGGCATTCCAAAGGCGTCATCGAAGCGGTGACCCGGGCAAAGACGCTGTCCAACGAAGTTCAGGTCATTGCTGGCAATGTCGCCACGGCCGAGGCCACGCGGGCGTTGATCGATGCAGGCGCGGATGCCGTAAAAGTGGGGATCGGGCCCGGCTCGATTTGCACCACGCGCATGGTCGCCGGTGTGGGGGTGCCGCAATTGACGGCGATCATGGATTGCGCGCAGGCGGCGGGCGAGACGCCGGTGATCGCGGATGGTGGCATCAAGTTCTCCGGGGATTTCGCCAAGGCCATTGCTGCGGGGGCATCCTGCGCCATGGTTGGCTCGATGATCGCGGGGACCGATGAGAGCCCGGGCGAGGTCATCCTGTATCAGGGCCGCTCGTTCAAGGCCTACCGTGGCATGGGCAGCCTGGGCGCCATGGCGCGCGGTTCAGCGGATCGCTATTTCCAGAAAGATGCCGCTTCTGACAAGCTTGTGCCTGAAGGCATCGAAGGCCAAGTGCCTTACAAAGGCCCGGCCGGTGCCGTCGTGCATCAATTGGTGGGCGGTTTGCGCGCGGCCATGGGCTATACAGGCTGCGCCACGGTTGAGGAGATGCGCACCGCGTGCCGTTTCGTGAAGATCACCGGGGCGGGCCTGCGGGAAAGCCATGTCCATGATGTTCAGATCACGCGGGAAGCGCCGAACTACCGGGCGGGATAAGGGCCATGACGCCTGGTGCACGGGTTCAGGCCGCCATAGAGATCTTGGATTCCATCGCTGCGGGCCTACCCACGGAGCAGGCCCTGACACGTTGGGCCCGCGCCAGCCGTTTCGCCGGGTCAAAAGATCGCGCGGCCGTGCGCGATCATGTCTTTGATGTCCGCCGGCAATGGCATTCAACCGCTGCCCTGGGGGGAGGCGACACGGGGCGCGCGCGCATGATCGGCTTGTGTCGTGCGCAAGGCATTGATCCCGATGATGTTTTCACCGGGCAAGGTCATGCCCCGAAAGAGCTGGACGAGGCCGAACGCGCGATGGGCGCGGCGCCTGACCCTCAAACGGCTCGTGATCTCCCGGATTGGCTATGGCCATTGTTTCTCGAAGGTATGTCTTTGGATGTGGCGGACGCTCAGGCCCAAGCGCTGCGCGCGCGCGCGCCCGTGGATCTCCGCGTCAATCTGGCGAAATGCGATCTGGAGACGGCTCAGGCCGTATTGGCGCGCGACGATCTTAAAACGCAAACCGTTGCCTTGGCGCGCACCGCACTTCGCGTGACTGAGGGCGCGCGCCGCGTTGCCCGATCCGAAGCCTATAAGGACGGTTTGGTTGAACTGCAGGATGCGGCCAGCCAGGCCGTAATAGAGTCTCTCCCGCTCAAACCCGGAATGCGTGTTCTGGACTATTGCGCAGGCGGCGGCGGCAAAGCATTGGCCATGGCCGCGCGTGTGTCCGGGCCCGTGGATGTGCATGATGCATCGCCGGAACGCATGGCCTCTATCCCGGAGCGGGCGGGGCGCGCGGGCGTGGAACTCCGAATGACGCAGCAGCCCAAAGGATCCTATGATCTGGTCCTGTGTGACGTGCCGTGTTCGGGAAGTGGATCGTGGCGCAGATCCCCGGATGGCAAGTGGAAGTTAACGCCAAAAGAACTGTCAGATATTCGATGCGTACAAACTGACATATTGCGCAAAGCTGCCGGCCTTACGGCCGAGGGTGGCGTTTTGGCCTATGCGACCTGTTCCATACTGCACTGTGAGAACGCGCTGCAGGTATCTGAAATCAAAGAGGAAATCCAGAATCTGTCTGAGGTCTTGTCGCGTCAGTTTTTGTTAAGCGATGGCGGAGATGGGTTCTTTGTATCTGTGTTGCAAAAAGCGGGTTAGCCATTTCTTTTCAACCTTAGGTGGTAATTGGTTTAACCTCGCGTTAACGTGATGAGCGATAGGGTTGCGCAAAGGAGTGTGCGTTTTGCAGGTTGACTTACTTAGGCAGGCTAATGGTTTCGGCGCAGCAATCTAACCTGAGCCATCAAAAACTGGGGGCCATCGCGGTTCTGCTGGGGGCATTTAGTGCCGTCTTCGGCGTGCTCTTTGCCTCTGGCGCCCTGGGATCTGTTCTCATAGGAGCTGGCATCACGATTCTACTGGCGGGCTTGTCCGTTGGCCTGCGGACCCTTCTGCGAGATCGCGTGGGTACATCACAAGAGACGATGCTGCGCAGCCTTATCGAGCATGAGCAAGCGATCTGCGTGGTCACAACTGCTGATGGAGAGGTGAAGCTGGTTAACGCTGCTGCCCTGGACCGTTTGCGTCGGGATGTCGGTGATGACAGGATCGTGCAGGCTGGCGAAATCGAACGGCTTGGGCAGATCCTTGAACTGATGCTCGCAAGTCCCGGCGGTTTGATTCACCGCATGCGGACGAAGGCCATACAGAAAGGTCTGGCGCAAGAATCGGTTGTGACCCGAAAGGGCCAGGTCCGATTGTCGGCGCAGGATGTGGGCAGCGGGCTGATGCTGTGGCGTGTCGAAGAGGTCAGTGAGACTGATTTGCAGCGTGCGCAAGACGGCGTGACGCTGCCGCGTGTCACTGTTGGTCGGTCAGGCGCCATCCTCTTCATGAACGATGCGGCCCGGCGTTTGTTCGGCAAACGCGCGAAATCCCTTGATGATCTGGGCGTTGGTAATGTGGCTGCAGGGGCAGTAATTACGGTCGCGGGCGAAGAGAAAGCCATCCAGTGCTTGGTGGCGCAGGTGGATATAAGTGGTGCGCGACGAGAGTTGTTTTTCCTGCCTCCGCCCAAAACGATGACAACACCGCCTGATGAATCCGGCTTCGATACACTTCCCGTGCCCTTGCTGCGCCTGTCTGCGGATGGTTTGATCTCACGCGCCAATAGTGAAGCTTTACGGTTGCTCGATATCCAATCGGCTGACAACCTGCGGTTGGGAGATGTTCTGGAAGGGTTGGGGCGCCCAATAAGCGACTGGCTTGACGATGTCGTGAATGGTCGCGCGCAAAACCACGGTGAGTTTTTGCGCCTGTCTAATGCCAGCAAAGAACGCTTTTTGCAGGTATCGCTCAAGCGGGTCATCGTTGGCGATGGCGTTGGTCTCGTTGCGGTCTTGAGCGACGCAACTGAGCTCAAGACTTTGGAAGCCCAATTCGTTCAAAGCCAGAAGATGCAAGCTATCGGCCAATTGGCCGGCGGTGTCGCGCATGATTTCAACAATCTTCTGACGGCCATTTCCGGGCATTGCGATTTGCTCTTGCTGCGTCACGATCAGGGTGACCCTGACTATGGAGATCTGGTCCAGATCAACCAGAACGCCAATCGCGCCGCGGCTCTCGTTAGCCAGCTATTGGCGTTCTCGCGCAAACAGACGCTGCGACCCGAATTGTTGCATTTGCGCGATACGCTGTCTGACCTGACGCACCTGTTGAACCGTTTGGTCGGTGAAAAAGTCAGGCTTTCCCTAAACCACGCAGAAGACCTGCGCGCCGTGCGAGTGGACAAGAGACAGCTCGAACAAGTGATGATGAACCTCGTCGTAAACGCGCGAGATGCCATGCCCGACGGTGGGCAAATTGATGTTCAAACCGATGTGGTACATTTGAAAACACCGCTCAAACGGGACAGGGCTGTCGTTTCTCCCGGTGAATACGTCTCGGTGAAAGTTTCCGATCAAGGCTGCGGAATTGCGCCCGACAATCTTCAAAAGGTTTTTGAGCCCTTCTACACGACAAAACGTGCCGGTGAAGGAACCGGTCTGGGCTTGTCGACTGTCTACGGCATCATCAAGCAAACCGGTGGCTTCATTTTTGTCGATTCGGTCGTGGGGCAGGGCACGTGTTTTACACTTCTCTTTCCCGTCCATGACGAGGTTGTCGAAGCTGAGGTTGTGGAAGAGCCCGTGGCCAGTGAAGCGCTTCCGCAACAAAGCGATGCTGTTGTCTTGCTCGTTGAAGACGAAGCGCCTGTTCGGGCCTTTGCATCGCGCGCGTTGCGCTTACGAGGCTTTACCGTGGTTGAAGCACAGTCCGCTGAAGAAGCACTGGAGAAACTCGAAGACCCCGACCTGAAGATTGATGTGTTTGTCACGGATGTGGTCATGCCCGGAATGGACGGTCCGCGTTGGGTCAAGCAGGCGTTGGAGCAAAGGCCGGGCGTGCGTGTTGTTTTCGTGTCGGGATATGCAGAAGAGAGCTTCAGCGAGGATCAAACCCGAATTCCCAACTCAGTGTTTTTGCCAAAGCCGTTTTCGTTAAGCGAACTCACTGACACGGTGCAACGGCAACTGCATTGACTATGCTTTGACGTGACGCCCCCCGTCGGGAATTGACGCATAGAGTTCGAACTCGGCCGTCAATTTCCGTTTCGCTTTCCGCTCCACTTCTGGCGACAAGGATGCTGGAACCTTTGGTGAGACATTCGCACGCTCCAGTGTGATATCCCGCCGCAGACGATGAGCGATCCACGCAATCATCGCCTCTTGATCGTCATAGCGAAATAAATGCGTAACCTCGGTCCCATTGGGGCGAGGCTCCAGAAACTTGAGTTGACTGCCGACATTGGCAAATCCGGGCTTCTCGCCCTTGATGTAGGCGTTGACAAAGTCATCAAATGACATGCGAGCGGTTGAGTTCGGTTTGCCTTCCATAAACGGCCGCGCGCGGTAGCGGTACCAACTCGACAACCAGGAAATAGGCTCACGCATGACGGCCAGCGTTTCCATGTCCGGTGCGCCCTGTTTTTCAAACATGGGCCTAAAAAATCGATTGTAGCGATAGACAGGAGCATGTTTCAGCTGCGGTGGATCGCGCACCACGAGATCGGCGTGATTCCCCAAAGCATGTTCCAATGCGGTCGTGCCGGTCTTTGGAACCGCCAAGATCGTCAGTTTTTCTTTCCAGAAAACAAGCATTTGCCTACCGTTTTGGTTGCTCTCGTGACTGTAAACTACTCCTTAACCAATCGCTACAAAAGTAAAGCTCACAAAATTCATCTTGAAATGTTCTTGTTTTGATCGCATTAAGAACAAGACAAGAACAAACGCAAGTCATGGACCTTGCGGCGGCAGCGTGAAATAAGGAACCAGACGTATGGCAACGGCAGATCTTCTTTCCATGGATAGCAAACGCAACGCAGACAAACAAAAGGCGCTTGATAGTGCCTTGGCCCAGATTGAACGTCAGTTCGGCAAGGGTTCTATTATGAAGCTGGGTGGCGAGAACGCCATTCAGGAAATTGAGGCGACATCGACCGGCTCCCTCGGCCTTGATATCGCTCTGGGCATCGGTGGCCTGCCAAAAGGGCGGATCGTTGAGATTTACGGGCCCGAGAGCTCCGGCAAGACCACGCTGACGCTGCATTGCGTGGCAGAGGAACAGAAAAAAGGCGGCGTCTGTGCCTTCGTGGATGCGGAGCACGCGCTTGACCCTCAATACGCGCGTAAGCTCGGCGTTGATCTGGACGAATTGCTCATTTCCCAGCCCGATACCGGGGAGCAGGCGCTGGAAATTACCGACACATTGGTGCGCTCCGGCGCGGTGAATATGGTAATTGTGGATTCGGTCGCGGCACTGACACCCAAATCCGAGCTGGAAGGGGATATGGGCGATAGCTCCGTCGGCGTACACGCCCGATTGATGAGCCAGGCCATGCGTAAGCTGACGGGCTCGATTGCGCGCTCGAATTGCATGGTGATTTTCATCAATCAGATCAGGATGAAGATCGGTGTCATGTTCGGCTCGCCGGAGACGACGACCGGCGGCAATGCGCTGAAATTCTACTCTTCCGTGCGCCTCGATATCCGCCGCATTGGCGCGATCAAGGATCGTGATGAGGTCGTCGGCAACCAGACCCGCGTGAAGGTTGTTAAAAACAAAGTGGCGCCGCCGTTCAAACAGGTCGAATTCGACATCATGTATGGTGAAGGCATCTCCAAAATGGGGGAATTGCTGGATCTTGGCGTGAAGGCAGGCGTTGTTGATAAATCGGGCTCATGGTTCTCCTATGGCGATGAACGCATTGGGCAAGGCCGCGAGAACGCGAAGACGTTCCTGCGGGAAAATAAGCGCGTGGCCTATGAGATTGAAGACAAGATTCGCGCCGCTCACGGGTTGGATTTTGACATGCCCCCCGAAGAACAAATCGAGGATGATGGCGTTCTGGAAGGGTAAGCCGTCACCTGCCGGCGCAGCAGATCCACTGATGTCGGGCAGAGCAGCGAGAAGACTTCATGAAAGAGCGGTCCGACGGGGCCGCTCTTTCTCGTTGCGAGGACGGCATGTGAGGGCTATTTCACGTCAAGCCCAAAGGAAAACCGTCGATGACCAGCCTCAATGAAATTCGCTCCACCTTTCTCGATTACTTCGCCCGAAATGGGCATGAGGTGGTGGCCTCCAGCCCGCTCGTCCCGCGGAACGATCCGACGTTGATGTTTGCCAATTCCGGCATGGTGCAATTCAAAAACCTGTTCACCGGCTTGGAAACGCGGGACTACAGGCGCGCCACAACCTCGCAGAAATGCGTGCGGGCCGGCGGCAAGCACAACGACCTCGACAATGTGGGCTATACCGCCCGGCATCACACGTTTTTCGAGATGCTCGGCAACTTCAGCTTTGGCGATTATTTCAAGGAAGAGGCTATTCCCTTCGCATGGGAATTGATCACGGATGCGTTCGGTATCCCCAAAGATCGGCTCTACGTGACCGTATACCATACCGATGACGAAGCGGCGGAGATCTGGAAGAAAGTGGGCGTTCCCGAGGACCGCATCATACGTATCGCAACATCCGACAATTTCTGGCAGATGGGGCCGACGGGGCCGTGCGGGCCCTGCACCGAGATTTTCTACGATCACGGCGATCATATCTGGGGCGGCCCTCCCGGCTCGCCTGAAGAAGATGGCGATCGCTTTATCGAGATCTGGAACATCGTTTTCATGCAAAACGAACAGTTCGAAGATGGTTCGATGAAAGCACTCGACATGCAGTCGATCGATACCGGCATGGGGCTCGAACGCATTGGCGCTTTGTTGCAGGGCAGCCATGACAATTATGACACTGACACGATGAAGGCGCTGATCGAGGCGTCGGCCCATGCGACAGGCGTTGATCCCTTTGGCGACAAGAATGTCCATCACCGGGTGATCGCGGATCATTTGCGGTCGACGTCTTTCCTGATGGCTGATGGTGTGATGCCGTCCAATGAAGGGCGGGGTTACGTGTTGCGCCGGATCATGCGGCGCGCGATGCGCCATGCGCATTTGCTGGGCGCCAAGGATCCTGTGATGCACCGCCTGGTGCCCGCGCTTGTGCAGCAAATGGGGCAGGCGTATCCCGAATTGGGGCAGGCGCAGGCCTTGATTGAAGAGACCTTGAACCTTGAGGAAACGCGCTTCAAGGCCACGTTGGATCGCGGATTGAAGCTGCTGGATGAAGAGCTCTCGGATCTCCCTGAGGAGGCGCCATTGCCGGGCGCGACGGCCTTCAAGCTCTACGACACCTACGGCTTCCCGCTGGATCTCACGCAGGACGCGTTGCGGGAGAAGGGTCGCTCCGTGGACACGGACGGGTTTGATGCCGCGATGGCGGAACAGAAGGCCAAAGCCCGCGCGGCGTGGTCCGGCTCAGGCGAGGCGGCAGATTCTGCCATTTGGTTCGACGTCTCCGAAGCGCATGGCGCAACCGATTTTCTGGGCTACGACACCGAACTCGCAGAAGGACAGGTTGTGGCCATCGTGCAAGATGGCGCGTTGACAGATGAGCTGGCCAGCGGCGCGGAGGGTTGGATGGTCGTGAACCAGACGCCGTTTTACGCCGAAAGCGGAGGTCAGGTCGGCGATCGTGGCAGCTATCTCAAGCCAGATGGCAATGGCGCCGTGTTGGATACACAAAAGATGGCCGGGGGCGTTTTTGCCCATAAGATCAAGCCGGAAAAGGCCTCTCTTAAAGTGGGAGATGCGCTGGAGCTGCGCGTGGATCACACCCGCCGCAGCGCCATTCGTGCGAACCATTCCGCAACACACCTTCTGCACGAAGCCTTGCGCCACGCGCTTGGGGATCACGTCGCGCAACGCGGCTCTCTGAATGCCGAGGATCGCCTGCGCTTTGACTTCAGCCACACGAAGGCCCTCTCGCTGGAAGAGATCAAGCAGGTAGAGCAAGAGGTGAATGCCTATATCCGCCAAAACGCGGCGGTCGAAACCCGCATCATGACGCCGGACGATGCGCGTGCGATTGGCGCGCAGGCCTTGTTTGGCGAGAAATATGGCGATGAGGTGCGTGTTGTTTCGATGGGTACTCAATCGGGTTCGGGCAAAGGGCAGGGCGGCGATACCTACTCAATCGAGCTCTGCGGGGGGACCCATGTGCGCCAGACGGGAGACATCGGTGTCTTTGTCACCCTGGGCGACAGCGCGTCGTCTGCCGGAGTACGCCGGATCGAAGCGCTGACCGGTGAGGCGGCCTTTGCCTATCTGTCCGGGCAGGATCACCGGCTTGCGGAAACGGCCCTGGCGCTTAAAGCCCAAGCTGCGGATGTGCCAGATCGGGTCAAAGCCCTGCTGGATGAACGCAAATCGCTCCAGAATGAAGTCGCGCAGCTGCGTCGGGAATTGGCAATGGCAGGCGGGGGCTCAGGTCCGGCTTCCGAGGCCGAGAGCGTTGCAGGCATGTCTTTCACCGCGCAAGTCGTCTCTGGTGTCACTGGAAAAGACCTGCCGCCTTTGATTGACGCGGCAAAAGAGAAAATGGGCTCGGGCGTAGCGCTCTTCATTGCAGATGCGGGAAATAAGGCTGCCGTGGCCGTGGGGGTAACCTCAGATCTGACAGACAAGGTCAATGCCGTGGATGTGGTGCAGGCCGCAGTGGAAGCGCTTGGCGGTAAAGGTGGTGGCGGTCGTCCTGACATGGCGCAGGGCGGTGCGGCGAGCGCCGAGAATGCCGAGGCGGCGATTGCAGCCGCGCGGGCCGTTTTGGAGAACTGAGAGGGGCGCGGCCTTGGGGCTGCCCTGCCACACGGCGTGCGTGTTGGCCCGAGTGAGGGGCGCGCTATCCCATCTCGATGATGCACGAGGCAGTCTGCGAAAAGCTAACACACTGGTCACAGCTGGAACGCAGGAGCGGGCTGTGCGCTGAACAGAAATGTCTGTGGTTTAGGTTTTAAGCGCGAGCGCGCCGATATGGCGCCCTAAGCTTGCAGGACGGTACCAATTGATCCGTCTTGGGGGTGGCGATTGCGCCAGGTCTGGCACAATCGCGTATCAATCGAGAACTTAGTGACGGTAGCCGCAGAGTGCTGTCAATGTCACGGAAGCTTCGTTCGCGCCTGTGGGGCGACCGGAACGGTTTGTCAGTGTCGCTGTCCATGTGCTCGTGGAGCTTGCGCCGGAACCTGTCACGACGAGCGGGCCAGTTGCGTTCAACTGGTCGATGCCTTGCACGCCGCCGGACATGACGGAATGTCCGTGCGAGCACGTGATCGAGACGTCCATGGACGCGCCAGCAGCGATCGAAGGCAGAGCCATTGTCTTGGTTTCGGGGCCGTGCGCATACGCTTGCGACGCGAGACCGAGTGCGGCAGCCAAGACTGTCAGCTTAAGAGCTTTTTTGGATTGGATCATGGTGTGTTTACCCTATCAAAAGTTTATTGTTGCGGCGCTTGCGGCGAGCGAACAGGCGCATAACCCCGCGACGCAAGGTCAACTGTAGTCACGCTTTTTTCATTTGTCTATTCCGGGTTCCCCTCATTGACGCATATATTGTGGGTGCGCGTTCTTACTGCCACAACCTGACGGGTGTGAGAGCTTGCAAAACGCGTGGAGTGGCGTTTGGATTTGCGCGTGAAGTGCGAAAAACCGCTGTTTCGTCAATAATCTGATGAGATCGCGTGTCTGTGGCGGGATGCTTTGCACAGACTTATCCACAAGGCGTTAAGTTTATTAACGCTGCGCCACTTTCGCCTGGAAGTTGTAACTGTCTGAAAGTAGTGACATTTAAGGCAGAAAGGCGCGTAACGAAGCTGTTACACGCCCTTGCGCTTTATAGTGTTTTACGGAGTTATCTTCAGGCTTGCTTGCTCATGCGCTTGCGCTCATGGGGGTCGAGGTAGCGCTTGCGCAGCCGGATCTGATTGGGGGTCACTTCCACCAGTTCGTCATCGTTGATATAGGCAATGGCCTCTTCGAGAGAGAGCGTCATCGGTGTCGTCAGGCGCACGGCCTCGTCAGACCCGCTGGCGCGCACGTTTGTCAGTTTCTTGCCCTTGAGGGGGTTGACCTCAAGATCGTTGTCGCGGCTGTGCTCGCCGATGATCATGCCAGTATAGACTTGCGCTTGCGCGCCGATCATCATCTTGCCACGGTCTTCGAGGTTCCACAGTGCATAGGCCACGGAGACGCCATTTTCCATGGAGATGAGAACACCGGCGCGACGGCCGGGGATCGGACCCTTATGCGGCGCCCAGCCATGAAAGACGCGGTTGAGAACGCCGGTGCCGCGCGTGTCGGTCAGGAATTCGCCGTGATATCCGATCAGGCCACGCGAGGGCACATGGGCAATGATGCGGGTCTTGCCTGCACCTGCCGGGCGCATCTCGACGAGCTCGCCCTTGCGCGCGCCGGTCAGTTTTTCGATCACCGCGCCGGAGTAATCGTCATCGACGTCGATGGTGGCCTCTTCAATTGGCTCGACCTTTTGACCATCAATCTCGCGCATGATGACCTGGGGCCGGGAGATCGACAGCTCAAACCCTTCGCGCCGCATGTTCTCGATCAAAACACCCATCTGCAATTCGCCACGGCCCGAGACCTCGAAGGCCTCACCGCCGGGCGTGTCGGCGATCTTGATCGCAACATTGCTCTCGGCCTCTTTCATCAACCTGTCGCGGATCACGCGCGATTGCACCTTCTTGCCATCACGACCGGCCAGCGGGCTGTCATTGATGCCGAAGGTGACGGTGATGGTGGGCGGATCGATGGGTTGTGCGTCCAGCGGTTCTTCAACGGCAAGGGCGCAGATCGTGTCGGCCACAGTCGCCTTGGACATGCCCGCGATGGAGACGATATCGCCTGCTTGCGCTTCAGGAATGTCGGCTTCCTCAAGCCCACGGAAGGCTTGGATTTTCGTGACGCGGAATTGCTCGATCTTTTGACCAATGCGGGAAAGCGCCTGAACCGTCGCGCCAACCTTGAGTGTGCCGCTTTCAACCCGGCCCGTGAGGATACGGCCCACAAAGGGATCCGAGCCCAGCGTTGTGGCCAGCATGCGAAAATCGTCGTCTTGTTGTGCGATTTGCTTGGGCGCGGGGACGTGGTTCACGATCAAATCAAACAAGGCCGTGAGATCCTTGCGCGGGCCGTCCAGCTCATGATCGGCCCAGCCGTTGCGCCCGGAAGCATACATGTGGGGGAAATCAAGCTGATCATCATTGGCATCGAGCGAGGCAAAGAGATCGAAGCATTCATCCAGCGCACGGTCCGGCTCGGCATCCGGTTTGTCGACCTTGTTGAGAACCACAATAGGGCGCAGCCCCAGGGCCAGCGCTTTTGACGTCACGAATTTGGTCTGCGGCATCGGCCCTTCTGCCGCGTCCACGAGGAGCACAACCCCGTCAACCATGGACAGGATACGCTCAACCTCGCCGCCAAAGTCCGCGTGGCCCGGGGTGTCCACGATATTGATCCGCGTGCTTTTCCATTCCACGGACGTGGGCTTTGCGAAAATCGTGATGCCGCGCTCGCGTTCGAGATCGTTGCTGTCCATCGCGCGCTCGGCCACGGCCTGGTTGGCGCGAAAGGCGCCCGATTGCTTGAGCAACTCGTCCACCAGCGTGGTCTTGCCGTGGTCAACGTGAGCGATAATAGCGATATTGCGAAGGTCCATGAGGTCAGCCTTTGTCGGGAGTTGCGCGCGCCATACAATGGCCGCCCGCCAAAGACCAGAGCGAAGACCGCGCAATTTGCGCCGTCGGGCCACATATCCTCATGACGCGCACGGATCTACGACTTCCCGCAATATGCGCAGTCCGGATCCAACACCATCGGGCCTAGGGATAACGGCTTTGACGGAGACCGCTATGTCGATTACGCCGTCGGCGTGTCGAACCTCTCGTTTTACCTTGGTGCAGACAACGATACCGGGGTGGTCGGGGCGATAAACGTCTTCGTTGGCGGTCTGCAGTCGTCTAGGGTGGATTTGATTGGAGATGCAGATATCTTGTCCACAAACATGCAGGATCTTACGGCATTCTCGAACGTGACCCGCATTGAAGTTGTCAATGTCACTGACGGCGCAGGCCTCGTTTGCGATGATTGTGGCTATGATTTCACAGCCACTGCACCGGTTCCGCTTCCCGCGGGGGGCTTGCTGATGCTGACTGCGCTTGGTGGTGTCGCGGCGCTGCGTCGTAAATCCTGAAGCAATCAAAAGCGATGAAACACCGATCAGCGCCGGGGTCACCGGCGCTGTTCTTTTTCGAGCTCAGATCAATGCGCGCCACTCTTGGAAAACACCTGAATGACCGCGATGCCCGCAATGATCAGCCCCAACCCAGCAATTGCAGGCCAGTCCAGACGCTGGCCAAAAACTACCCAGCCAATGATCGAAATAAAGAAGATGCCCAAGGCCGACCACATGGCATAGGCAATCCCCACCGGGATCGTTCGCAGCGTCACCGCAAGAAAGTAGAACGCCACTGCATAGGCCCCAACAACGATGAGCGATGGGCCCAGCTTGGTAAACTGCTCGGAGGCTTTCAACGCGGTGGTCCCGACGGTCTCAAACGCCACCGCGATGATCAAAGCAAGATAGGCAGGCATGCACGAACTCCTTTTGCGCAGACTGACCGTTCCGCGAGACCGTGACCAGCCCTTCTTTTGTCCGCAAATACCTCGGGGGAGGCACAAACTCTGTTTGTGACGGGGGCAGCGCCCCCATCCACGCGGGCCTCAATGCGCCAAATGAATGGAAAACCGGGATCTTATGGTGGCCTCGATCTCTGGATCAAATCGCGCAGGTGCCGGTGCGGCAAGGATCTCTTCCTTGCGCGCCACAGCATTGGCCACGAGGTCGGGCCGTCCGGATTCGTCCCATTCCTTGGGGCTCATCCGATTGCCCAGGCTGGGATAGATGCATTCGGTCTGCATCCGGGCCAGCGTCTGATCTGTGCCCAGGTAATGCCCGGGCCCGCCCACACAGACCTCTCTGATTTCCTCCAAAGCCAGCGCGGCGTCATCCACCTCGATCCCCCGCACACAGCGCAGCGCCTGACCAATCAGGTCATCGCTCAGGATCAGGCTTTCATGACAAAAGCCCAGAAGCGAGGCATGCATGCCCGCCGCCTCATACACCATATTGAGCCCCGACAGACCGGCCATCACATTGGAACACATCTGCTCCCATCCTGCCTGCATGTCGGGCAATTTGCTGTCGGAGGCACCTGCCGCCGCGCCGCCGGGCAATCCGTAGAACCGGTGCATCTGTGCGCAGCCCGCCGAGAGGAGCGCCTGTTCGCCGGACCCCACAGACATGGCGCCGGTGCGCAGATCAAGGCCGAAGGGCCATGTACCAAAAACTGCCGGATGCCCCGGCGCCATGGCATTCACATAGACCACGCCCGCCAGACATTCGGCCACGGCCTGAACGATGGCACCCGCAATGCTTGAGGGCGCCGTGGCCCCCAGCATACCTGCGGACAGCAGCAAAACCGGCAGGCCGCCCCGGATGCAGGCCTCCATTGTCTCGCAGCTCTCGGTTGCAAATTTCATCGGCGGGACGACGAAGCAATTGGTGTTGGACACGAAAGGTCGCGCGCGAAAAGCCTCCTCGCTGCCTGCGATCATGTAAAGCATCTCAAGGCAGTCCGGCATATGCGACGGGTCAGAGAAAGACGTGCCGATATGTTTGTGAGTGCCGGTTGTGCAGGCATAGATCGTGTTGAGATCCATCTCCAGATTGTCGATGACATCCCGGGCGACCATCGGCCGTTGCACGAAGTGGATATTGTCCAGCGCATCGCAAATGCGCGCGGCATCATGCAAATCCTGCAAGGTGCTCTCTCGGTAGGACTTGCCATCCACATCCACCATATGGACCGCCGCACCCGCCGTTCCGTAGTGCACGCGCGTGCCCGAGAGGTCGAGATCATTGGCTTCAGTGCGGCCGGGCAAGACAACATCCTTGCACGCAAGGGCCAGCATGTCGTCCACCAGCGCGCGGGGAAAGCGGATGCGCCCATCGGAGCCCAGCTCCGCGCCCGCCTTTGTCAGGATCTCGATGCCCGAGGCCGGCGTATCCGCAAGGCCGATCTGTTCCAGCGCATCAAGTGCGGTGTCGTGAATACGCCGGACATCTGCCGCACTCAAAGGATCATATCTGCCGCCTTCAAGACCGGGGCGCACCGGGCGCATATGTTCCGGCAATTTGGCGGCGCGGGCGGCGCGGCGGGCAGAACGCCCTCCGGCGCGGGATGGTGTTTGCGTGTTCATAGGGGCCTCATCGGGGCAAAGGGCGAAAGACGTGGGCGACACCGCAGGCGCGGTTGTTACAAGCTCACTGGTCGTCCGCGTGCCGCACGGCCCCGTGCCGCACCAATGGTGCGGCTCACCAACACAATCATGCAGGAATGATGCTGCATGTGGCCTCCCTCGTTGGAAGGAGTGTCAGCGCGGATCAGCCTTGGGTCTTACTCAATTGCGACGATGTGTCGTTTTTGGACGTTTCAGCAGGCTACCAGCGGCCCGTCGCGCCGCCGCCGCCTGAGGACCCGCCCCCAAAAGAGCCGCCGCCAGACGCGCCCCCCGTCGTGTGGCGGGAGTTCAGTGATGCAATGACATAGGTGTCTTCAAACCGGTGCCCACAGGAGGAACAGGTCGTCGTTTTGCGCCCCATGCCGGGCACCGCCGCACTGGGGCCCATAATCGTCTCGCGCGTGCTCTTGAGGCTCCGCGCACCGCATTTGGGGCAACGGCGCAGCGTCTTCAGGAGCGGTATGCCAAAAAACAGCGCAGCCATCAGCACACCCACAATCGTGAAAGGCACCCAGCGGCCTGTGCTCTGGGTCTCTTCGATGGTCACCGGCTCCAACCCCAAAAAGGGGCGCACGAGCTGATTCATAGTGGCCTGAGTGCCTTTGAAAATACCGCCGATGTAATCGCCTGCCGCGAACGCATCCAAAAAGTGACGGTCAATCACGACGGCCGCCGCTCTGTCCCACGCTCGGCCATAGGCCTGGCCCAACTCAATCCGCATGACCCGGTCATCGCGCACGACCAGGATCATCACGCCGTCATTGCGCGCGGCATCTCCAACGCCCCAATCGTTAAAAAGTCCGGTGGCAAATTGCTCGATGCTTATATCCTCGCGCGGCGCGTAGCGGTCGTAGCTGTCCAGCGTGACGATCGTCATTTCAACGCCGGTCTCTTGCGTGAAGGATTTCAGGATCGCGTCAAGCGCGGCCTCCTCTTTCTCGGGCAGCAGATCGGCAAAATCATTGACGGTCGTCGAGACAGAGGCGGGATAGCCTGCGGCGCTTTGGGCGTGCAGCAGGGTGGTGATCGCCAGCAGCGTGAGGCACAGTGCAGCGATAGAGGGACGGATCAGAGCAAACATCAAAAAACAGCGTAGCGCGATCTGCCACGTGCCGCAAAGGGGCTGATCCCGCCAGATGCCCTGTTTGGCTTGCGTGCCTTGTCTCGGCTGCGTCTTCCGCGCAAACTACGGCAGGGGAGCGGCACAAGGAGCCAGGTCATGATCTCAGGTCGCTGTCATTGCGGTACCGTCACGTTCGAAGTCTCGCTGAGTGAGGGAATCGCCTCTGCGCGGCGCTGTGATTGTTCACTATGCGCGCGGCGCGGGGCCGTCGCGGTTTCTGCGCCCTTGGATGGCATTCGCTATCTTTCCGGTCAGGACAGGCTGACGCTCTATCAATTCGGGACGAAAACTGCCGAGCATTACTTTTGCTCTATTTGCGGGATTTACACCCATCATCGCCGCCGCTCCAATCCCAATGAAATCGGGGTCAACCTCGCTTGTCTCGACGGACAAACCCCGTTTTTGCCAGAAGTGTTGGTCCATGACGGTGTGCATCATCCGTCCGATGGGCCCTCTGGCGATGCGGGCATCTTGCGGTTCGAGGCCTTTGACTGAGCGCGGCGCAGGGCCCGGCCTTGGCTGCCTGCCTGCCTGGTCTGCACTGATTTTCCAATGGCGCGCGGCGCACGCTGAATGATAGGCACAGGCCATGACACAGACATCCCCTCTGCTTGATCCCGCCCTGCCGTTGGCCTTGTTGCAGCATTGCCCGGCCTATGAAGCTTCGCCCTTGGCGCAACACAGCCACGCGGGCCACAGGATCTGGGTCAAGGATGAGACCGGACGTATGGGACTTGGCGCGTTCAAGGCGTTGGGAGGTGTGTATGCCGTGGCGCAGCTGGTGGCTCAATCCACCGGCGTGCCCGCACCGGCGCTCACATCCGAGGCCGCGCGCGCCAAAGCCTCCGATCTGACCTTTGTCTGCGCCTCCGCGGGCAACCATGGCATGTCGGTCGCGGCTGGCGCACAGCTCTTTGGCGCGGGATGTCGCATCCACCTGGCTGAGACCGTGCCCGAGGCCTTTGCCGCGCGCCTGCGCGCGAAGGGGGCAGGCGTCGTGCGCTCCGGCGCGACCTATGAGGCAAGCATCGCCGCCGCCATCGCGGATGCGCAGAGCACAGGCGCCATTCACCTCGCCGATGGCTCCTGGCCCGGTTATACCGAGCCGCCGCGCCTTGTCATGGAAGGCTACACGATCATTGCCGAAGAAATGCGTCAGGTTTTCGAGGCGCAGAATTCCTGGCCGAGCCATGTTTTTCTGCAAGCGGGCGTCGGCGGTTTGGCGGGCGCTGTGGCGCATATGATCCGGGAAAACTGGGCCCGGCAACCAGAAATCATCATCGTTGAACCCACGGCGGCACCGTGCATTCAGGCCTCAGTGGCGGCGGGACGGATGGTAACGGTAGAGGGTCCTGTGTCCAACATGGGGCGTCTGGATTGCAAGGACGCGTCCTTGCTGGCCTTCGATATCCTGCGCGAAGCGGCGGATCGGTACGTGACCATCTCCGACGAAGAAGGCGCTCAGGCCGTGACCGAGGCTGGCGCCATGGGATTTGGCTCGACACCGTCCGGAGCGTCGGGTCTGGCGGCGCTTTTGAAGCAGGAAGAACCTATGGCCGCGCCATTGGTCATCCTCTCGGAAGGTCTGGAAGACGCATAGTCACCCAAGCCCCGTTGACCTTGCCGCCATCCGCGCGCAGGTTGCGCCCATGCACATTACCCGCGGCATTTTGCTCAAGCTCCTTGCCCTTGCCCTCTTCACGATCATGGCCTCGCTCATCAAGGCTGCGTCCGACGTTGTTCCACCGGGGCAGGCGGTCTTTTTCCGTTCGGCCTTTGCGATGCCGATTATCATCGGCTGGCTCGCCCTGCGCCGTGAGTTGCGTGGCGGGTTGAAGACGACAAATCCGCTGGGCCATTTCTGGCGCGGTTTCATTGGGGTTTGCTCAATGGGATTGGGGTTTGCCGCACTGGGCATGTTGCCTCTGCCAGATGTCACGGCCATTGGCTTTGCCGCGCCGCTCATCACGATCATTCTGGCGGCCCTTTTGCTGGGAGAGCGGCTGCGCCTGTTTCGCCTGAGCGCAATTGGCGTGGGCTTCATCGGGGTCATGATCGTTCTGGCGCCTCAGTTGGGCGTCTCCGCGCAGGACGCGGCGACGTTGGGCGCGATCTGTGCGCTCTGTTCGGCGGCGTTGCGAGCCCTGGCGCAAATCCACATCCGCAAGCTGATGCGGTCTGGTGAGGAGACAGCGGCTGTCGTCTTCTATTTCTCGCTCACGGCGACCCTGTTCTCGCTGCTCACATTGCCCTTCGGCTGGGTGGTGCCCGATATGACGACAACGGCCATGCTGATCGGGGCCGGGCTGATCGGCGGCGTGGCGCAGATCTTCATCACGGCCTCGTATAAATTCGCCCCGGCCTCGGTCCTGGCGCCGTTTGATTATGTGCAAATGATCTATGCCCTGATCGCGGGCTATGTCTTTTTTGCAGAAGTCCCGACATCCCAGATGCTTCTGGGCTCTGCGGTGATCATGATCTCCGGGGCGCTCATTATCTGGCGTGAGCGGCAGCTGGGCATAGAGCGTGGGCGGGACCGGGCCAAGCTCGACAAATTCGGCTAACGCAGGGCCTCGCGGGCCAAAAGCTCTGACAGGGCCAGGATGGCCCGCGCGCGTGCCGCCGATATGCTGACTGGTCCTACCGGTTGCGCGATGGGCTCTGAGAGATCAAACCGTCCGGATCGTTCCCGCCCGTCATCCAGACGTCCGAGGAAATACTGGCCGGCGAGCTCAAATGTGCCGTCGGCGCGCGCCAAGACCGTTTCAAACCGCAGATCAAGCGCGGCCTCGGGCAGGCTCTCGAAGGGCCAGGGCGATGGGGCGATGCGCGCGGAGGTCAGCGCCGAAAGATGCCGGGTGATCTCCAGCGCGATGGCGCGGTCGGGCTTGTCCGCCCAGAGCACATCGCTGCCTGAAACCACGAGGCCGGTTTCTGTCTCTACGGCGATTTCATCTGCCAGCGCATAGGCCGGAAGCGAGGGCTCCTTGAGCTCCAGCGTTGCCATGCTGACACGGTACTGGCCTTGTGCCTCCGGCGCGCTGACCGCGACGAGTTCAGGCTCGGAGCCGCAGGCGGCAAGCGAAAGCAGGGCCAGCGCCGCAAGTGATGGGGCAAGTCGCATCAGTTTCTTCCTCGGATCAGGGCGCTTGGGTTGCGCTCGATGGTCCGCGCGAGCGATGTGATCGCGGACGCAGCTTTCTGGATGTCGCGCAATGCGGCCTGGGCGTCCCGGCTCAGCGTATCGCCCTTGTCATAGCCTGAAATGGTTGCGCTGGCCTGATTGAGAACCTGGGTCAACCGCGTCACGAGCGCGGGAAGATCCCGGGTCGAGCCTGCGACCGCATCGGCCGCGTCGCGGGCGGAGGCCAGCGTGGCGTTCATATTGTCTACAGCACCGCCTGCGCGCAGCTCCGAAAGCGTCAGGTTGAGCTCTTCCAATGCTGCATTGAGCTGTTCTGGCAATTCCTGCACGCCGTCCGATTGCAACAGACCATCAGCTGTCTCGACGATGCCTGTGACCCGTTCGGTTAGCGCATCGAGGGGCAGGGCGCGGGCTGTGCGCGCCACCTCGGTCAACTCGTTGAGCAGCCCGGGCATGCCGTCCACGGAGCTTTCCACGGCAGCTGCGGCTGTGGCCGCGCTATCGACGGCAGCCGCCAGGCGCTGGATGGTTTGCGCTTCCTCAAGATCGCGCAAGAGCGCCTCGGTTTGGCCCAGTACCTGATTGAGGTTGCCTGCAACGGCTTGCACGTCATCGGATTGCACTACATCCGTGATACTGGCCAGCAACAGGCGCAGGTCTTCGGGAAGTTCCTGCACATCCGTATTTTGCAAAATGTCATCGGCGGCATCCATGACCCCGATGACCCGTTCAGTCAGCACATCAAGCGGCAGATCGCGGGCGCTTTGAGCCACGGTTGTGAGTTCCTCAAGCAAGGCGGGCAGGCCTTCGACGGAGCTGTCCACGGCATCGGCTGCGCGCGCCGCCGCATCCACGGCATCGGCCAGACGCTGCACGGTTTGCGCACGTTCCAGATCGGCCAGCAAGGTCTCGGTTTGGCTCAGAACCTGATTGAGATTGCCCGCAACCGCCTGCACATCGTCGGATTGCACGACGTCTGTGATGCTGGACAACAGCGCTCGCAGGTCTTCAGGTGTTTCGCGCAAGGCGTCGCTTGAGACGAAGCTGCGCGCGGTATCCAGAAAATCGATGGCGCTTTGCATCAGCTCTTCGACGGGCAGAGATGAGACGCGGTTGAGCACACCCTCCACGGAGGCTTGTCCGGAACCCATCTCACTGGGAATCGAAGGCAGTACGGGCAAGCCTTCGGCAGTCTCGCGCAAGGCGCGCCCGTCGGTATTGTCCGTAGCCACAAACTGAACCTTCAGCCCCCCGGCCAGCAGACTTGCCGAGGCCAGCTGCGCCCGCAGACCTTCGCCCGCGCGCAGCCGCAAGAAGTCCAGCGCAGCATCGGCAGTTGCCTCGCCCTCCAGCCCTAACCGCGTGGGCTGGATTTCCAGAACCGCATTGAGCCGCACGCGATTGTCGCCAAACGTCTCCGCATCAATCACGCCAAAGACCGAGCTGACCGCACCGATCCGCAGCCCTGCCAGTTCGACAGGCGCGCCAATATTGAGGCCCGAGATATTGTCATCAAAAATGACGCTGACGGAGAGATCCTCCACCAAGGATTGATTGAAGATCGAATCCCGCGCGCCGTCTTCATTGCCATAGACCTGAAACTGCGTCCCCGCCGTTGCCGGTGCGCCGCCAGAGACAAAGGTCTCGAAGGTGATGCCCCCAGCCACGAGGCTTGCCAGAGAGCTGAAGTCCAGCGATGCGCCAGAAGCGCCCACGGAGAGCGAAAATCCCGACGTGTCCCAAAAGCGGGTATTGTCGTTGATCAGCCGGTCATGGGGCTCGTAGATGACAGCTTCGGCGACGGCGAAATTGCCCACAGGATCAATGAAGGCCTTGCCAATCCGCCCGACTTCGATGCCGCGGTACAGGATCGGCCCTTCGGCTGATAACGTGCCGCGCTGGGTGCTGCGCAGCGAGATTTGCAGGCCCGGTTGATCGGAGCGAAAGAGCGGTGGCTCTGGGCGACCTCGGAAGGTGCTGGCAGGCGCGCCGATCTCGGTGTCCCAGCTGCCCTCGATGTAGACGCCACTCAGCACGGTATCGAGACCTGTGATGCCTTGTGTCGTGACCTCGGGCCGAACGACCCAGAATTGCGCCGTGTCATCGACGTAAGCGGCGATGTCGCGATCCAGCCGGATCGCCACGTCGACCGCTTCCAGCCCGTCTGTCAGGCCAATGTCCTCGACCACGCCAACGGTCACGTCGCGGAAGCGCAGCTCGGTTGAATTGGCGGACAGGCCCGCGCCATTCTCAAACATCACATGGATGATGCGCCCTTGATTGGCGTAGCTGCTCCAGGCGATGGCGAGCGCGGTCACGATTGCGCCCAGCGGGATCAACCAGATCAGCGACACGCGCGACAGCACGCCGGGCTGTGGCGGCTCGATGGGAAGAGGCGGCGGCGTTTGGCTCATGAAGCCTCCTGTGCCGCACGCGCATCCCAAATCATGCGGGGATCGAAGGCTTGAGCAGAGAGCATCGTAAAAATGACCGACATTGCAAAAAACAGGCTGGCAGGCCCGGGCTGGATTGCCGCGAGTACATTCAGTTGGACGAGTGATGACAGGATGGCAACCACGAATATGTCGATCATCGACCAGCGACCGATGTATTCGACAACTTCATGGACAAGGCGCAGCTGTCCGCCGGTCAACCGCGTGCCCCGGGACACGCTGAGCGCGAGGAGCGCGATGGCCACGAATTTCCCGATGGGGATGGCGACGCTCGCAATGAGGATAATGGCCGCAACGCCGTAAGCGCCGTGATCAAACAGCTCGATTGCGCCGCCAACGATTGTATCGGCCTGCGTGGACAGCAGTGTTCGGGTTTGCAGCATTGGGTAGATATTGGCGGGAATGTAGCACAGCAGGCCCACGATCCACCACGCCCAGACCCGTTGCAGAGAAAGCGGATCGCGGGCGCTCAGCGTCTTGCCGCACCTCGTGCAACGTGCGGGAGCAGGGATGCGATCGCTACTCTCGTGTACCTTCGAGCAACGACGGCAGGCCACCAGGCCAAGCGCGCGCGCCGTTACGGTTTGCGAGGATGAATGAGTGCGTTCCATACGGACCACCTGCACATAAAGGAATCCTGCGCAATCACGACAAGCACAAGCATGGAAAACAGCCAGAACGCCGGGCCAAACCAGATATCGGCCAGATCGGCCACTTTGATCAGCGCAACCGCACAGCCCAGCACAAAGATCTCCACCATGGACCAGGGCCGCAACGCCTCGGCCCAGCCGAAGATACGTTTTGCCCCCGGCGGGATCGGGCGTTCGAGCACAAGCGGCGTCAGCACATAGATCAGCCCCAGTGCACGGGCGACGGGGATCACGATGATCAACGCAATCATGGCCAATACCAGCGGCTCATAGATGCCGCCGTCGAAGGCAAAGGCTGTTCCCAAAATGGAGATCGAATTGGTCATCCCGCCCGCTTTGATGGCGAGAAACGGCATGAACATCGCCGCTGTCACGAGAATGCAGACAGCACATGCCAAAGCGATGATCTGGGTGCCTGCCTTTCGCTTAGGCGTGATCAGGACTGTATGACAGCGCGCGCAGATCGCTTGCTCATCGTGTTTCGGGCGCACCAATTCATAGGCCGCATCGCAGGTCGGACAGACGATGTAGCGATCCGGGGGCAAATCTGGCCGTGTGAGGAGGGGTGGCAGGGTCAGCTCCTTTGCAGAGCAATTGGCAGCAATATCGTGAAATTACGCCATGGGACAGGCAGGCACAAGCCAAGACCGCGCCAACAAGCTGCGGCCTGCGTCAATTTGAGTATTTCACTCAGGATTGATTTTTCTGCCCGCATACCACACAATTTGAAGGGCCCGGTGATGGTCAGGAGAGCAGGTTGATGGCGAAGGTCCCAAGCCCGTGTATTGATGTATGCAAGTTCAAGCGTGCAGGCCATTGCATCGGGTGCTCCATGACCAAAGCCCAAAAAAGCCTCTTCAAGGAGCTCAAGAAGGACAAGCACAGATTGGCCTTTATTGAGATGCTGCGCACCCAGCAGGACAGCCTCGGGAAATACAAGCACTGGGCGCCAGCCTATGACAGCAAGCTCAAGAAAAAGAAGATCAAGCTGACGTGGGACGACAAAAAGGTCGCGTAACCGCGCGCACCGAGACCGCCAGTGCTTGAGGCCCGGTTGGCCTTTGGAAATCTGAGTTTCAGCCTGCCCCTTGCAGGTGTTGCACAGGGCTCTGCCTTAACCTTTCATTAATCCCTTTTGGGGCATGGTTAACGAAGGGGTAAGCGAACAACAGAAGTTCTTTCGGAAAAGGGGCACATGGTGCTTACCCGTTTTTTCGAACGCGTCAGAGCGTTCGTCCTCTCGCCTGACCGGTCAGGGCAGGGAGCCACGGTCTCGCTTCAGCCAAGCGGTGATTGTTCCCTCGGAGCCTGCGCGATCAAGCCCCTCAAGATCCTGTTGCTGGAAGACGACCCGGGCAATGTCTTTGTCTTTCAGGCTTATCTGAAGGAAATGGGCTGCCCGCCCTGTGATCATGCAGCAACCCTGAAGGATGCGCGGGCGTTTCAGACGGACATCGAGAATGGCGCATATGACCTTGTCGTCTTTGATATCATGCTGCCGGATGGAGAGAGCTTCGCGCTTGCAGGTGAGGTCAGTCAAAAGACGTCCACCCCTGTTCTCGCTTACACCGGGCGAACGGATTCATTGGATGTGGTGGCCATGGCGCAAGCCGGTTTCCGCGCCGTACTAACCAAGCCATTGGACTATAGGGAATTTCAGGACGGATTAGCCGCTGTCCTTCATACCGAGCGGAGGGAATGATGCGCTCACAATTGGATTACATAACTCGCAACGATGCGTGCGAGACAGAAGAATTGCGCGCAACAGGATACGTACAGGCAGGGACAAGTGCCTTTACGCTGGGTGCCAACGGATCACTATCGCGCACCGCAGACCTTGGCCATTATTCAGCAGATGATCTGCGGGAACTGGCCATCGCACCCGCGATTGACCACATCGGGCGCTACCATGACATTGTCTCAGGCGCAGACCGCCATGATTGGGTGCGTCACTCGCGGGACGGATCAACTGTTCTCGAGCGCCCGTCCGCAGGCGGGAAAAACTGGGCCTTGCCGCATGTGGATTGGCAGGCGTTGCAGAGCTCGAGCCGGGGCAATCTTTGGAAATTATGCGCCTATCTCTGTGCGGATGCACACCGTGTGCTGGGCTCCCAACGCGCCATGGTATACCGGTTCGACAGCGATTGGAGCGGTGAGATCATTGCAGAACGGCACGCGCCGCATCTCGAGCCTTTCCTCGGCCGCCACTTTCCTCCGACCGACATGCCTGCGCAGGTCCGACAGCTCTTCGTAGAGACCTGGTCGCGTCAGATATTTGCGCCGCAGATGGGGGCCGTGCCGCTTACGCCTGTGTCGGATGATGCCGCGCAAGTTGATCTGACCCATGCGCTTGGCCGCTACGTCTCGCCGTTTCATGTGCAATTTCTCGAAGGCATGGGCGCGGGCGGTTCTGCCTCCTGCGCGCTCATGTTCGAAGGCAGACTCTGGGGGATGCTTTTGCTGCATTTCGAGCAGGCAAGGGCGTTGAATGTCCCTGAATTTGCCTTTTTGCAAAACGTGTCGGAGGGATTTGCCACAGCGCTGGAGCGGACCCGGCAAGCCGATCAACAGCTGTGTCGTGGACGGTTGCGCCGGTTGACCCGGGATTTTCAGAACACGGCCAAGGAGACGGACAATTTCGTGTCTGCGTTGATGACGTCCCGGACCTCATTTCAGCGGATTTTGGGCGCTGTGGGCGCAACACTCGTGTGCGGTGACAGCTATTGCCACACGGGGGATGTGCCGGATCAGGCAGTCATTCTGGGGCTGATAGATACGCTTGGCGCACCACTATGCCCTTTTGAAACAACGACGCTGGACAGGCTTGATGCGGTCCTCCCGCATACAGAGCGCCGGGACATCGCCGGCGCCAGCGTCACCAAGCTGAGCGCCGACCCAGAGGCATTTCTGCTCACCTATCGGCCCCTTCATGCGCACGCGCTGACGTGGGGAGACAAACCTCAGGCGATCACTCAAAATGGGCCCGATCAAAGGCGCGCTTTCAGCCCAAATCCTCAGATCTGGGTCGAGCGCATTGCCGACCGTTGCGCGCCCTGGTCTGAACAGACCGAAGAAATCCTCGCGGTTTGTCTCTCGGTTCTCTCGGATGGTTTTGGTTTGGACTCACAGGATCTTGGAGCGTTCGTTCAGGCCCATATGATGGATCTGATGGCGCAGCCTGATCGTCTGCGCCGCCACGTTCAGTCGCTGTGCCAGAGCAATAAGTCCGCAATGGCCATTGCCTTGGAGCTCGAGAAATCAGGCCAGTGCGAGGTGCTGGAGGTGAACCCTGCCATGACCGAGGCCTTCGCGCTTACGTCCGAGATGACGCGCGGCCTGAGCCTTGATCACATGGGGCAAGCGCTTGGCTTAGAGCCACGGGTTCTGGAAGCCGATGCGGCACAAGTAACGCTCTCGACGGACAACAAGGGCGCAAGGGACTTTGTCCTGCAATCCGCCCGTGTGATCGAAATGGGGCGGGAGAACGAACCTGATGAGACGATCCGCTTGGACCTGGTCACATTGCGCGACGTGACGGAGGAGCGCCACATCGCTGGCGCTCTGGTTAAGGCCCAGCATGCCCCGGATGCCGACACTATGCACCCACAGGATCGCTATTCGCGACTGGCCCATGATCTGCGCTCGCCCTTCAACGCGCTCCTCGGTCTGTCCGCGCTCCTGGGCCAGGACGAGGCCATGCTGGAGGGGACGGCCGCCTCGGATCACGTGTTCATGCAGGAGGCGTCAGCGGACATGACCCACCTTGTCCAAATGACGTTGAACAACGCGGTGCATCCCTCTGTTTTGGGGGAAGAAACACTGGAGGCACTCAAGATAAGGGATATGTTGGCCGAATGCGCGCAAGCGCTGGAAGCCCAGATGCAGATGCGTGACATCACCTTCGAGATCGCGGAGCGCACGCAGGCGCATGTACTTGCGGACGCGCGCGCGCTGCGTGAGGTTGTCTTGACCCTGCTGCGCAACGCCATTTCCCGGAACGTACCAAACGGTCATATCCTTGCCTCGATCACCGAGGAACAGACCCATGTCTGCGTGCGCATAACGGATACCGGCCAAGGCATGACCCGCGCCGAATTGGCGGATTTGTCGCCTACAACCCTGCCGTTTGCCGATGCCGAGGGGGCTGGAATGTGTCTCTCGATTGCGCAAAACCTTGTCACCCTGATGGGCGGCAGCATCACCTTGTCATCGCAGCAGGGCATGGGAACCACCGTAAAGATGCTTCTGCAAAAGGCGGACAGGGATGCGTTGGATTGGATGTTGGATCGCGTGAGGGCGGGTTGATGGTGGGCCGGTCCGAAGACCACATCCTGCGGAAATCCGCAACCGCACAGGTGCATCGTTTGATGATGACGAGATCAGCCAGCCGAATATCGCGCGCCGCGCGGATCTGGAGGATCGGAGGGGCGTTGCACTCCAGCACTTCTCCCATGATCCAGAGCGCGCGGCGCGGGGCCTGGGCTGACCGCCAATCTGGGCGTCGATTATGCTCTGGCAGGCTCGCAGATTGATGCGCGGCATTTACATCGCGCGTCGGGATCTTGCTCGCGCGCAAGAACGCCATGGCTGCGTTTGATCTATTCGCAAGGGGGCTCTCCATCGAGACGTCGCATACGCGAGATCTTGTCAGACGCGCATGAGCCTCGCGCAAAATACGCATGGACCAGCCCGTGGCCTTGGGTGCGATTAACACTATCTGTCGGCCATGACGGATGGATATACATATCAGCACGGGGCGCAGCAGGGGCGCCCGCGCCGCGCGATCTCTTGGCGCCGCTGGGTGCCCCTTGCTTTGGGGCTCGTTTTGGCAGCCGTGGCCTTGGCCAGTATTCTGGGACTGGAGCGGCGCTTTGACGGTCTGGATGTGCGCGCCGCCGATGTCGGTTCGACCCCTGTGACGCTCTACAGCCTGCCCGCCGCAGAGCCGCAGCCCCTAGTCGTTGTTGCGCATGGGTTCGGTGGCTCACGCCAGATGATGGATCAAATCTCGGTCACGCTGGCCCGCGCCGGTTTTGCCGTTGCCGCGTTTGACTTCCCGGGTCATGGGCGCAACCCGCAGCCATTGTCTCGTGACGTGACATCGCTGGACGGGACCACCGCGCAGCTTGTGGCGGTGACGCAAGAGGTCGCCCGCGCGATGTCTGCGCGAGACGATATTGCAGGCCCGATCTCCTTCGTGGGTCATTCCATGGCGACAGATGTGATTATCCGCGCCGCTGAAGAGACGCCGGACCTTGGCGCTCTTGTAGCAATTTCCATGTATTCCGAGGCTGTCACACCCCAGTTCCCACAGGATCTGCTCATCGTTTCGGGCGCGTCAGAGGGCCATTTGCGTGCCGTCGCGCTGGAGGCCGTCCGGATGTTGCAGGCAGAGGCGCAAGAAGGCGACCTTGTTCGGCAAGGTGATACGTCGCGTCAAGCGATTGCAGCTCCGTTCGTGGGCCATGTCGGGGTGCTTTACAGCGAGACAACACTTGATGCGGCCGCAGACTGGCTCTCACGGGCCGTTGGCGAACGATGGCGCGTTGAAAGTGATACAAGTGGCATCACGGCAGGCCTTCTGCTCCTCGCGCTGACGGGCCTCGCTTGGCCCATGTCGCGGCTTCTACCCGCCCGCCCGCAGGCAGCTTCGAACGATCTTCCGCGCCGACAGTTCTGGATGGCTGTGGGCCTGCCTGTTTTGCCCGCAGTGGGCGTCACATTGCTGATCCCGGCGACTGTGGGTCCTGCGGCGGGCTTTGCCACGCTTGCGGGGTTTTTCGGCATTTGGGGCGGCGTTCAGCTAATCCTGCTGCGCCGTTTCGGGCAGGCTTTTCCGCGCGTCGATGCGTGGGCGAGCGCGGCGCTGCTGGTCTGGGGCCTCGCGGTGTTCGCCTTGGCGCTGGATCGCTACGGGGCTGCCTTTCTGCCCTCGGGCCCACGTGTGCCTGTTATGGCCTTGCTTGCCCTGGGCACCGTGCCGCTCATGCTGGCTGATGCCATGCTGCTTGGAAGCGCATCGCTTTGGCGGCGTCTCGTGGCGCGATTTGCGATCCTCTTGGCGCTATCTGCGGCCATGGCGCTGAATGCACAGGATCTGGCTCTGACCTTTACGGTCTTGCCGGTCTTTGTGCTCTTCGTGTTGGTCTACGGCAGCTTCGCGCGCTGGATTTCGGAGCGACGCGGGGCCGGGTCCGCGGCATTGGCGCAGGGGGTTTGCCTGGCCTGGGCGCTGGCCGCCTCCACGCCGCTCTTCTCGACGCAGCTTCTCCCATGAGCCTTCTCGTTCTGACGCAGGACACTGTCTGGAACCCCGGCGCTTTGGAGACGGGCCATGTGCCGCGCAAGGTGATCAATCGCATCTCTATCCTGCCGCGCAGGGAGGCCGGTGCAAAGCTCGTGGCCCGCGTGATTTTCGAAAGCCAGATCCTGCGCTACATGGTGGCGCTAACGCCTTTTATCATTGCGATGTTTGTCTGGCCGGATCTTGCCCTGCCGATCTCGCAGGCCCCCATCGCGATGATTGTGGCGATTGCCTTCGTCGAGATGAAAGTGCTGCGTATCAAGCCCGAGAAACGAGATGCGCTGATCGCGGAACACGAGGCCGCCCAGGCGCTTGATGCCTTGACCTTTCGGGCCCGCAATATCCTGAGCCGGATTGCCGCGCGCCATGAGGATCTGGAGGGCGAGATTCTGTTGGTTGTTGAGCAATCGGAACTGGCCAATATCGCGCCGCTGACGCTTGTATCGGTGCAAACCGCCATTGGCAGACCCAGACTGCTCGCGCTGGATGCAGAGGATCGTGCGCTTGTCCGGGACGCGCTCTTTGATGACAGCTTTACCGAGACGCAGTTGCAGCTTGCCAATTTGCGGGAGGACAGTTTCGTGCGCACGACAACGTTTGACACGCGCGGTGTCTCGGGCCACGCGCGGCTTGCGGCGCGCTTGAGGCAACGGCAGGAGGCGCAGGCGCTGGCATGAGCATCAATGCACAATCCGTCTCTGCCGGTGAGGCGCTGGACGTGCTGCGCGCAGGGTGGGCAGCACAGGCCGCAGGCACCATGACCGTGTCATGGATGCTGCATGGGCGCCCCGGTGTGGGCAAAACAGAACTTGTGCGCAGCCTTTCCGAGGAGATCGGCGCGCAACTCTTCGACATTCGCCTGACAACCATCGAGCCGCAGGATCTGCGCGGCCTGCCGTATTACGATCATGAGACCAAACAGACCGTCTGGTACCGGCCAGAAGACTTACCCGATGATCCCACGCGCCCGGCGGTGCTGTTTCTCGATGAGCTCACCGCCGCATCGCCCTATCTGCAGCCCACGGTCTACGGGCTCTTGCAGGAGCGTCGCGTGGGCCGTCATCTGCTGCCCGCCAATGTGTTGATAATTGCTGCGGGCAATACCGTCGAGGATGGTGCCGTGGCCTATGAGATGGGCACGGCGCTCTCTGACCGCTTGGTGCATTTGCAGGTTGAGGCCAATGCGCGCGATTGGCTGGAGCATTATGCCGTCGACCGTAGTCTGCATCCGGCGGTGACAGCGTTTCTGCGCGCGCGGCCTGATCTGCTGGATACAACGGAAGATGCGCTGCGGCGCGGAGAGATGATTGCCTGTACGCCGCGCTCCTGGGAACGGGTGAGCCAGATCATGGGGGCTGTAACCGATAAGCGCCACCGCAGCACCATGATCTCAGGCACCATCGGCGTGGCCGCCGCCGTCGAGTTTGCCCGCGTGGCCGATGAGGTGGACGCGCTGGTCACGGTCTCAGAGCTTCTTGCGGCCCATGCGCGCGAGCGCCGTGCCCTGATGCCGCGCAGTGTCAATGGATTGGTGGGCCTGATCTACGCGCTCGTGGCGCAGGTCGATGCCGAGACCATGCCGGGCACAATCGACATCATGGCAGATATTCGAAAGCTCGATGCGGGCGCAGGGACCAGCCTGCCGCTCTCCGAATTGTGCAGCTTTGGCTTTGAGCTGTTGATCCGCAAAGCGCTGGCCGAGGGGCTTGAGGACGCCTTTGGCAGCTCGAAGGCCTATGCGGATTACGCAAGTGAGCGTGAAGCCGAAGGCCTCGCGTGAGCCTTGCGCCAACAAGCGGGTCGCGCCACAGCCATCGCGCGCGCGCGGCCCTCGCGCGCATGCCGGACGTGGATCCTGCGATCAGCGTTTTGGCGCTCTGGTGTCAGCATCGCGATGGGCCGGGCCAGACGCGCACGCAAGGCTCTGTCATCACCTATGGAGCGGGGTTCGAAACCCTGCCGATGCCCGAACAGGTGGGCCTTGCCGCGCATCACGTTTTGCATGTGGCGCTGCAACACAGCGCGCGGGCGGCTGACATGGCGCAAAGGCTGGGGGCGGATTTTGATCCCAAGCTCTATGCGCTGGCGGGGGATGCGATCATCAATGAAGTGCTGTTGTTGGCAGGCCATGCGGTGCCGCGCCCTGCGGTGCGCGCCCGCGAGTTGCTGCAAGCGATATGTCCAGACGCGGCAACCGATGGTCTCCTGGCAGAGTGGAACACCGAACGGCTTTATCTGCACATCGCGGGCCACACGCGCACAGGCGCAAAAAACGCGCGTCAATCCGCCGAAAGCTATGCACTGGCCAAGCGCTTCGAGCCGGATCTGGATGCAGAGGACGAGGCCGGTCAGATGGAAGAGGCCTGGTCGGCGCGGTTGCGTGATGCCGGGGCCGCGGGGCGGCATGCGGGCAGCGGCATTGGCGCGACGCTGGCCCAGATCGCGGATCTGCCGCAATCTCACATCCCCTGGGAGCGCCATCTGCGGGGTCTTTTGGCAAAGGCCGTCAGCCATCAGCCGCGCCTGAGCAGCAAGCGGCCCGCGCGGGGCTGGATTGCGCGGGACGCACAGGCGCGCTTGGCTCATGACCCGTCACCTGCCTTTGAGCCCGGTTTTGCCCGGGACCAGCGGCGCGCGCGCATTGTGATTGGCCTTGATACATCAAGCTCCATCACGGCCACGCAATGGCGTCTGTTTGTAGCTGAAGCGCAGGGGATTGCCCGACGGTCCGGAGCCGAGGCGCACCTCTTGTGCTTTGACACAGAGGTACATCTGCGGCTCGATCTGTCCGAGGCCAGTACGCTGGAGAATGTGCAGATGCGGCGCGATGGCGGGACGGATTACGCGCCATTTTTGCAGGAGGCACAGGGGCTAAATCCGTCCGTCATCATTATCATGACCGATCTTGATGCACCATTGGGCGCGCCGCTGCGCTGTCCCGTGATCTGGGCGGTGCCAGCCCCGCCCGCACGGACGCCCGACTATGGCACGCTCCTGCGCATGGACTGCTGAGGGCTCCAGGCTCGCAGAGCATGATTTAGACCGTTGCGCCCTTGCGCCGGATGAGCGAGCCCAGCGAGGCCGCGATCACACCGACAAGCACAGAGACGCCAAGCTCCATGGCGGCCAGATCGCCAAAGAGGAACGCTTCGCCAAGCCCGACGACCCCGCCGAGGATCGCAGCCAGGACAATGTTGCGGGTCATCATGCCAACGGCGAGGCCCAGGATGCCGGGAAGGCTCAGGACGTTGCCGCCAATGGTTCCGAGAAGTTCTAACATGGTGTTTCCTTGATTTCTTTGACCCTGGGCACCCGGGTTCGTGTCTCGGATGCAGGGCAGGTGGCACAAAGGCCGGTTGACACCGGCCCTCGCGACAACAGTAAGTTAGTCCGCCAGACCGGCGTTTTCGCGGTCCGCGCCAGAAGGCAGGCCCAGCTCTTCCGTGATCCGCTGGTATTCCTCGAGATGACCGGAGGGCAGGCTGTGTGCGATGCCCTGGTGGCAATCAATGCACGTCATGCCCTCATCCAGCGCGCGCTGGTGTTCGCGGCCGGCGCGGGCCTCTTGCAACGTGAAATCCATAGCGTCGAACTCATGGCAGTTGCGGCACTCGCGGCTGTCGGATTTCTTCATCTTGGTCCAGACCGCCGAGGCCATTTGCAGACGGTGGTCTTCATATTTTTCGGGGGTCGAGATGGTGCCCATGGCTTCATGATAGACATCCTTCACAGCCATGATCTTGGCCTTGACCTTGTGGTTCCATTCCTTGGGCACGTGGCAATCCGCGCAAACCGCGCGGACGCCGGAATGGTTGGAGTAGTGGATGGTCTCACGATATTCGCCAAGGTTTGTTTCCATCGTGTGGCACGAGACACAGAATTCCTCGGAATTCGTGGCCTCCAGCGTCCAGTGAAAGCCGCCCCAGAAGAGAATGCCCACGAGAAAGCCCGCGATCAGCGTGAAGCCCACGCTCAAAGCTGCCACCGGCCCCCAGAACCAGTCCCACGCGCGCCCGATCACGCCACGGTTTTGCGATTTGTCGTCCATTTCTTTGCTCCTTGCGCGCGAGGCTCAGCGTCCGATGGACGGCTGGAACAGGTTTTCGACAAGCGCGGGCGCATTGGCCTGCGGTACGTGGCACTGGTTGCAGAAATACCGTGTACCTGCGATCTGATCGAGCTCGCGGCCTTCGCGGTCGAGATAGTGGGTCATCGACAGGGTCGGCGCATTGCGCTCACCAGCCTTGCTCCAGTCATGACAGCCCAGACATTGATTGGTGCGCAGATCGATCTGATATTGCGCGATCGAATGTGGGACGAGGGGCGGCTGCTGGCGGTAGTTGCGCTTGATGCGCCCCTCCATCTGGTCGTAGTTGCGATCCACGGCGACCTGATCATCAACCGTGCCACCACGCAGGGTGACATTCAGCGATTGCGCGAGCGCGAGTGTCCCGCACAGGGTGAGGGCAGCCGCCAGACCTACTCGAATTGTTTTCTTCATTGGGAGAACTCCTTTTTCGCGCTCATGCGGGGCGGGACGCCTGCTCTTGGCGTTGGAACATGCGGCGCGGCGCCTTGGGCATCGAGCCGATGGGTGAAAGTGAATACATTCTCGGCACAGACATCGATGCAGCGCCCGCAGGCGGTGCAATCGGGTGAGAGAATGAGCGGGGACGTTCCCTCCGCACCCTTGAGCGCGGGGGAGATGACGTGGTTTTCGGGGCAGACCGCATAGCAATCCATGCAATCATCGCAGGCGCTGCGCGCGCTGGCGCTCACCCGGACGAGACCCTTGGCCCCCACCGCGCCGTAGAAGGCGCCCACGGGGCAAAGATGGCCACACCAGCCGTGCCGGGCCAGGAGCGTGTCGAACAGGAAGATCCCGAGCACAAAGACCCAGGCAAAGCCCATGCCAAAGAGGATGCCGCGATGCAAAAGCGTGATCGGGTTCACGAGCTCCCACACGACGGTGCCCGTCAGGGCTGAGGCGGCAAAGACCGCGCCCAGTATCCACAGACGCGTGCTGCGCTTGGGCTGCCAGCCTTTGGGCAGGTTGAGCCTGCGATGCAGCCAGTTTGCGGCATCGGTGACCGGGTTAATGGGGCATACCCAGGAACAATAGAGGCGCCCGCCAAGAAGGCCGTAGGCCAGCAGGACAATGAAAGCGCCAATCAGCGCGGTCATTTCCGGCCAATGCCCGGCGAAAAGGCTTTGCAAGAGCATCATCGGGTCCGTGAGGGGGAGCGTGCCCAGTGTCAGCGAGCTGGCCAAAGTGCCTTGCACAATCCACAGACCAAACCAGGGTCCGGCGACAAAGAGCGCGAGAAACCCCAGTTGTGACGCGCGGCGCAGCAACAGGAATCGATGCGCCTTGAGCCACCCCTTGCGGGTGATGGCCTCGCGGCCGACGGGGAGAGCGGAGGCGGTCATTGGCCTGCTCCCGTTCCGGGTAGGGTATAGCTTGGTGTGAAACCACCGGGCGCGGCGAGGTTGTCCGTGCCGGGGCCGGGCAACCGGTCAGGCAAGTCAATCACATCATCGAGCAGCGGCGCGCCCCGGTCGGCTTTTTCTTCCCACCCGCGGCGATAATGCTCTGCGGCCTCGGCCCGCGCCATGCGCGCCGGAAAGACCTTGATCGCGGCTTCGGGGAGGACACAGCTCTTCTCGCACATGCCGCAGCCTGTGCAATGATCGGCATGCACGACCGGCATGAAAATCGCATGGTGGCCCGAGCGCGCATTATGCGACAGCTCCAGCGTGATCGCCTCGTCAATGACGGGGCAAACCCGGTAACACACGTCACAGCGCAGACCGAGCGCGTTGAGGCAATTCTCCTGATCCACAAGGACCGCGACGCCCATATCGGCATCGTCAATATTGGTCAGATGGGGATCAAGCGCGCCCGTGGGGCAGGCCGCAACGCAGGGAATGTCGTCGCACATTTCGCAGGGCACGTCGCGCGCCGTGAAATAGGGGGTGCCCGTGGCGGCGCTGGTCAGGCCAAGCTCGGCCAATTGCAGCGTGTCATAGGGGCAGTCGCGGACGCATAGCCCGCAACGCACGCAAGCCGACAGGAAATCCGCCTCTGGCAGAGCGCCCGGCGGGCGCAATGCTTGTGCGGGCAAAGCGCGCGCTTGTGATCCGAGATAGGCCAGCGCCGATCCCGCCAGGGCACAGCCCGCTGCCGCACGCGCAGTATCTGTCAGGAACCGGCGGCGCGAGGCATTGGGATTGGAGCGTTTGGCGGGCATGGAGCTGGCCTTTTACTTTCAGATCAATGGGCTACGAGGGTTTATGCACGTGTGACTTTACAAGCGCATTTCTTGAAGTCGGTCTCCTTGGAGATCGGACAGGTCGCATCAAGCGTCAGCTTGTTCACGAGTTGCCCCTCATCGAACCAAGGCATGTAGACCAGACCGCGCGGCACCTTGTTGCGCCCCCGTGTCTCGACCCGGCTGAAGACCTCGCCGCGCCGTGTGGAGAGCGAGATTTCCTGCCCCCGCCGCAACCCGCGATCCTTGGCATCGTCGGGATGCATGTAGACCACAGCGGAGGGGAAGGCGCGGTGCAGCTCCGGCACCCGGCGTGTCATGGAGCCGGAATGCCAGTGCTCCAGAACGCGGCCTGTGCACAGCCACAGATCATATTCGCCATCGGGCTCTTCTGCGGCAGGCTCGTAGGGCGCAAAGATGATGTTGGCGCGGCCGTCCTTCTTGCCGTAGAACTTCACGCCCGCACCTTCCGGCACGTAAGGGTCATAGCCTTCGCGGAACCGGTAGAGCGTCTCCTTGCCCTCCACGACCGGCCACCGCAGACCGCGCGCTTTGTGATAGACCTCGAAATCGGCCAGATCATGCGCGTGGCCGCGCCCGAAATTGGCGTATTCCTCAAAGAGGCCCTTCTGGACGTAGAAGCCGAAGTGCTGGCTCTCGTCATTGTCAAAGCCTTCCGCGGTCTCGGACAGGGGATATTTGTCCACCGATCCATTGGCGAAGAGCACGTCATAGAGCGTCTTGCCCGCATATTCCGGGGCCGTGGCCACGAATTCGGCGCCCCAGGCTTCCTCAACGGTGAAGCGCTTGGAAAACTCCATGAGCTGCCAGAGGTCAGACTTGGCCTCGCCGGGAGGCGAAACTTGCTGACGCCAGAATTGGGTCCGCCTTTCGGCATTGCCATAGGCGCCTTCCTTCTCGACCCACATGGCCGTGGGCAGGATCAAGTCCGCCGAGACGGTTGTCATCGTGGGGTAGGGGTCGGAGACGGTGATGAAGTTCTCGGGGTTGCGATATCCCGGGAAGCCTTCCTCGTTCATATTGGGCGCGGCTTGCATGTTATTGTTGCACTGGACCCAATAGGCGTTGAGATCACCGTCCTTGAGCTTGCGGTGCTGGAGGACTGCGTGGAAGCCGGGCTTGGCGGGGATCGTGCCCGGGGGCACTTTCCAGGCGGTCTCGCAGATCTCGCGGTGCTTGTCGTTTTTGACGACCATGTCGGCGGGCAGACGGTGGGCAAAGGTGCCCACTTCGCGGGCGGTCCCGCAGGCCGAGGGCTGACCGGTTAGCGAGAAGGGTGAATTGCCCGGCTCGGAGATTTTGCCAACCAGCAAATGCACATTGTACATCAGCGAGTTGACCCAGGAGCCGCGCGTATGCTGGTTGAAGCCCATGGTCCACAGGCTCATCACCTTGCGGTTGGGATCGGCATATTGCTTGGCCAGTCTCTCCAAAGCCGCCACCGGCACGCCGGAGAGCTCGGAGACCTTCTCGGCGGTATATTCAGACACCGCTTCGGCATATTCCTCGAAGGTCATCGGGCTCAGCTTGCCCGCGTTGGGGTTGGCGGCGGCTTGTTGCAATTCGTGGCTATCGCGCAGCCCGTAGCCAATATCCGTCGCGGTTTTGGTGATGTTGACGTGGTTCTTGACGAACTCCTCGTTCACCGCGCCGGTCTGGATGATGTAATTCGCGATGTAGTTCAGGATCGCGAGATCGGTCTGGGGTTTGAAAATCATGCCATTGTCGGCCAGCTCAAAAGAGCGGTGCGTGTAAGTCGAGAGCACATGGACTTCCGCGCCGGGCTTGGTCAGGCGCGTATCGGTGAGGCGCGACCATAGGATCGGGTGCATCTCCGCCATGTTGGAGCCCCAAAGCACAAAGGTATCGGCATGCTCCAGATCGTCATAACAGCCCATGGGCTCGTCAATGCCGAAGGTGCGGATGAAACCCGCAACGGCGGAGGCCATGCAATGACGTGCGTTGGGGTCGATATTGTTGGACCGCATGCCCGCTTTCATGAGCTTGGCGGCGGCATAACCTTCCCAGACCGTCCACTGGCCTGAGCCGAACATGCCCACGGAGGTCGGGCCCTTCTTGGCCAGCGCCTCTTTCCACTTCTGGGCCATGACGTCGAAGGCCTCGTCCCAGGAGACGGGCTCAAACTCGCCGTTCTTGTCATAAACGCCATTGGACTTGCGCAAGAGCGGGGTCGTCAGGCGATCCTCGCCATACATGATCTTGGAGAGGAAATAGCCTTTGACGCAGTTCAGGCCGCGATTGACCGGCGCGTCAGGGTCGCCCTGCGTGGCCACAACGCGGCCTTCTTTCGTCCCCACAAGGACCGAGCAGCCTGTGCCGCAGAACCGGCAGGCCGCCTTGTCCCACCGGATGCCCTGAATTTGGGCGGTGGCCGTTGCATTGCCTGCCATTGGGATGCCTGCGGCCGCGGCGGTTGTTGCAGCGGCTGTGGCCTTGAGGAAAGTACGGCGAGAGTCAGAGACTGTCATGGATGGGACCTCCGGATGTGTGTTGCGGGGCGGGGGCCAGACGGGGATGTGTCTCCGCCGGATCCTCGAAATGATGGAAATTCAGGGTGAGGGAGAGCACGCCGGGAACCTTGTGCAACTCCATGATGATCTCGGAGGCGAAGCTCTCCTTCGTATCCTCGACCACGACGACAAACCGGTGGTCCTCGCTCTCGGCATGGACCTCTACGCCGGGCATGGCCTGCATGGCCTCGCGCGCAAGCGCCTCCTTGCCGGGTGCAATGTGGATCAGGCATCCGCAAATGTTCATGCGACGGGCTCCTTGGCTGTTTGGCGGGCAGGGTTTGGATCGGATGTCAGGGTAAGGGCAGCGACCGGACAGGTGCTGACGCAGGCGCCGCATCCCGTGCAGGCCTCAGCCTCAACACGCAGCGCCCCGACACCTCCGGCACGCAGATCAAAACGCAAAGCGTCAGTTTCGCAAAAATCTGTACACAGACGGCAGGACACGTGGCTGGCCAGCAGGCAAGAGGGGCCGATCTGGGCCACGAGATCCCAGGGCTGCATATCTGTTGGGGCAAAAACCCCTTCGTGACAGGCCTCGGCGCAGGCGCCACAGAAGGTACATTCGCCACGGCTGAAATCGACGCTGGGGGTCCGGGCCGGACCGGGGATCAGGATGGCTTCGGGGCAGGCCCGCAGGCAATCGCCGCATGAGGTGCACTCCGCGCGTATGCTTGCCTCGTTGCTCCAAGGCGGGCGCTGGACGTCGCGGCTGCGCGCAGATATCGCCTGAAACGCGCTCATCGCTGTATGGCCTCCGGGGTCCGGCGCCCGAAGGTGCTCGGATGTGCCCTGAGATGGTCTGCGACAGGCAAGGACAAGAGTGATCTCCCAACTGAGTTGAGTGTCAACTTGCGGCGGGTGTCCTCGCACGGCTTTGATTCAGGTCAAATGAGTGTTTTCGATGTCTCTTTTTTTTCTTGCGATGCAGAGGAAGCGCTGCCCAACAGGTTTTTCGTAAGCTGGCTTGCCTAAAAAACAGGCTCAGGGCGAGGGGTCAGTCCCGTCGTCTTGTAAAAAGCGCCGCGCGGTCTGGGCGGCATCCGAGATATGCGTATCAACAGCGCTGCGCGCCGCCGCCCCGTCGCCACTCAGGATCGCATCCCGGATGGCATGGATGTGGCGTATCCCGGGCTGTGCCCGGTCGCGGGTCGACAGGGTCAGTGCGCGCAGGCGACTGATCCGCCCATTGAGCCGTTGCACCACATCCCACGCGATGTCATGGCCCGCTTCTTCGAAGATCAATGCATAAAACCGGGTGGTCGCCTGCAGCAGATCTGACCAATGCGTATCAGACATCTTGGCGCCGACCTGATCGACGGCAGCGCTCAGGCGGGGACCGAAGGCCGGGCTCTGACGCTCAGCAGCTGCGGCGGCGGCGGAGCTTTCGAGCTGGCGGCGAATGTCGTAGATTTGCTTGGCCTGATCCCAATTCAAGGTCGCCACGATGGGCCCTTTGTTGGGCAGGATATCCACGAGGCCCTCCGCTTCGAGATAGCGGATCGTCTCGCGGATGACCGTCCGGCTCACGCCCAGCTGCTCACACAAAGGGCGCTCCACAAGCCTGTCACCGGGCGCAAAATGCCCGGAGATGATGGCATCGCGCATGCGCGACTGGACCATGTCCCGCAGGGTTTGCGGTGCTTTTTCAATCTTTTGCAGGGTGGGTTTGTCTGCCGCCATGCTGCCAGCGATAGCATCGGGGCAGGGCGCTCACAAGAATTATTGACATATGGTATACCATTAGACCACTCTGGCCGAAATCACCGATGAGGATGCCCGATGCCTGCCGAGATTCGTAAAACACTGCTGCATGTAGAGACGACCCTGATCGAAGGCGGCAAGCAGGCGCCTGTGCCTCTCAAGATGATCGCCGCGATGGCCGTGATCCGAAACCCCTGGGCAGGTCAGGGGTTTGTGCAGGATCTCGGCCCCGGCATTCGGGATTGTGCCTCGGATCTGGGAGAGATGCTGACGCAGATGATCCTCGAGGCCGCGGGCGGGGGGCAGGCTGTCGAAGGCTATGGCAAGTCCGCAATTGTGGGATTGAACGGCGAGGTCGAGCATGCCTCCGCGCTGATCCACACGCTGCATTTCGGCAATCACTATCGCAATGCGGTCGGGGCGAAGTCCTATCTGTCCTTTTGCAATACGCGCGGACCGGCAAACGCACCGCTGATGATCCCGCTGATGGACAAGAATGATGGTGGACGCCGCTCTCATTACCTTACGATCCAGACCTCCGTCGCAGACGCGCCAGCGGCGGACGAGATCCTCATCGCACTCGGGGCCTCCATCGGGGGCAGGCCGCATCACCGCATCGGGGATCGCTATCAGGACCTCAAGGAGTTGGGCCATGACGTCGACAACCCTGCGGCTGTCTGAGACGGGCCGGGCCATTGGTCTGCGTGAGGCGGGCTCGGGCGCGCCGGTTGTCCTGATCCACGGGGTCGGGATGCAATCCGCTGCCTGGGCGCCCCAGATAGAAGCCTTGTCCCTGACACATCACGTCATCGCACTGGACATGCCCGGCCATGGCAGCAGCGCGCCACTGCCGCAAGGCAGTCAGCTGCCCGCGTATGTGGCCTGGCTCCGGGAGGCTCTGACGGGAATAACCTCCGCGCCTGTGAGCCTCGTGGGGCATTCCATGGGTGCGCTGATCGCGGCGGGTTTTGCCGTCAGCCACCCGGGGCAGGTCGCGCGTGTGGCGCTTCTCAACGGCGTGTATCGCCGCAGCGCCGAAGCGCGCGCTGCCGTCAGACAGCGGGCCGCGGAGATTGCTGCGGGACATCACGACATCGACACGCCGCTCAAACGCTGGTTTGGAGACACGCCTGCGGAGCAAAAGGCGCGGGCCGCCGTTGCCCGCTGGCTTCGCGCCGTTGAGCTGGAGGGTTACGCCAATGCCTACACGGCCTTTGCGACGGGCGATGCGACCTATGCCGACAGGTTTGCAGAAATCAGCTGTCCCTTCCTCGCGCTGACCGGTGCACAGGATCCAAACTCCACGCCGCGCATGGCGCAGGCCATGGCCGAAGCGGTGCAGGACGGTCAGGCTGTGGTGATTGATGGCCACAGGCATATGGTCAACCTCACGGCGCCGGATGTGGTCACCGGGCATCTCAACGCATGGCTCTCGCGCACAGCCAAGACAAGGGAGGCGCTTCGATGACCCATGACCCGCGCGCCTTGCGCGACGCCTTTGGTGTGTTCATGACCGGGGTGACGGTGGTGACATCTTACGATGCCTCTGACGCGCCCATTGGATTTGCCGCCAATTCCTTTTCGTCGGTGTCTCTGGACCCGCCGCTGATCCTCGTTTGCGTGGCCAATAGCTCGCGGAACTATGAGGCCTTGGTGAGCGCGCGCCATTTCGCCGTGAATATCCTGTCCGCGACACAGATCGAGGTGTCCAACACCTTTGCGCGCCCGGTCGAAGATCGCTTCGCCGCTGTGAACTGGCGCCATGGACCCCATGGCGCGCCGATCCTTGAGGATGTCTCTGCGTGGTTTGATTGCGCGATGCACAAGATCGTGGAGGCCGGAGATCACGCCATCCTGATCGGCGAGGTGAAGGCCTTTGATGCGACGCCAGCGCCCGGTCTGGGCTATGCGCGCGGTGCCTATGTTACACCATCAACGACAAGCGACGCGTTGGGCCAGGACAGCGCATTGGTTGTCTCCGCGCTCATAGAGCGGGCGGGTGAGGTATTGCTGGTTGATGATGGGGCTGGTGGCGTGACGTTGCCGGAGACTGTGGTCCAGGCAGACGACGGGGCAACGGCTGCGCTGCGCCGCTTGATCGCGACGACGGGTCTGAACGCAGAGCCCGGCTTCATCTACTCTGTGTTTGAGGATGTCGGTCGCAAGCGTCAGCATATTGCGTTTCTCTGTCAGGCAGAGGCCAATGCGACGCCGCGCCATGGCACCTTCGTGCCCGCCAAGGACGCGCGCTTTGATGATGTCGCAGATCCCGCCATGCTGACCATGCTGGAGCGTTTTGCCATGGAGAGCGCGCTGGGCAATTTCGGCATTTACTTTGGCACACAAAAGAGCGGCCAGGTCCGCACCATGGTCTGAGGAGGGGGATCAATGCGGTTTTCGCTGTTTGTTCATATGGAACGCACCGCAGCTGAACAGGATCAGAAAGAGCTCTACGATCAATTCGTGGCGCTGGCCAAGATGGCGGATGAGGGCGGCATGCATGCGGTCTGGACTGGAGAGCATCACGGGATGGATTTCACCATTGCGCCCAATCCCTTCCTCAACCTGATCGACCTCGCGCGCCAGACCAAACATGTGCGGCTGGGCACGGGCACGATCATTGCGCCGTTCTGGCATCCGATCCGCCTTGCGGGCGAAGCGGCCATGGCGGATATGATCATGGAGGGCCGCCTTGATCTGGGCGTTGCGCGCGGGGCTTACAGCTATGAATACGAGCGCATGGTGCCCGGTATGGATGCTTGGGATGCAGGTCAGCGCATGCGCGAGCTGGTGCCTGCGGTCAAAGGCCTGTGGGAGGGGGATTATGCGCAGGAGGGGGTCTATCATTCCTTTCCGGCGACGACGTCATCGCCCCGACCGGTTCAGGAGGGCGGCCCTCCGATTTGGGTCGCTGCGCGCGATCCCAACAGCCATGAATTTGCCATCGAACAGGGCTGCCATGTGCAGGTCACGCCGCTCTGGCAGGGCGACGAGGAAATCACGCGCTTGATGGACACGTTCAACGCGGCCTGCGCCAAGTATCCGGACGTGACGCGGCCCCAGATCATGCTGCTCAACCACACCTACATCGCCGAAGATGCGCAGGACGTGGCGCAGGCGGCCCAAGAGATCAATCGCTTCTACTGCTATTTCGGGGCTTGGTTTCAGAACAAGCGGCCCGTGTCGCAGGGGCTGATCGCGCCGCTCTCGGACGACGAGATTGCGGCGCATCCGTTCTACAGCCCCGAGGCCATGGTGCGTGACAATGTGATTGCGACGCCTGAAGACGCGACACGGCGCATCAAAAGCTATGAAGCGCTGGGCTATGACGAATATGCCTTCTGGATTGACAGCGGCATGAGTTTTGAGCGCAAAAAGGCCTCGCTTGCCCGCTTCATGACGCAAGTCATGCCCGCTTTTGCCTGAAGGACAGAGAATGCAGCAGTTTCAGCACTATATCGGCGGCGCTTTCTCAGACGGGGCGGCGCAGTTTGACAGCTACGATCCCGCGACCGGGGCGGTTTGGGCGCGGATGCCCGAAGCGCGTCAGGCGGAGGTCGAGGCGGCGGTCAGAGCGGCACGCAATGCGTTTCGCAGCCCTGTTTGGGCGGGTATGACCGCTTCAGCGAGGGGCAAGCTATTGCACAGACTGGCCGATCTTGTGGCGGAGAACGCGCCCCGGCTGGCGGAGCTGGAGACGCGGGACACAGGCAAGATCATTCGCGAAACCTCCGCTCAGATTGCCTATGTGGCCGAGTATTATCGCTACTATGCGGGGCTCGCAGACAAGATCGAGGGGGCGCATCTGCCCATCGACAAGCCGGATATGGAGGTCTGGCTGCGGCGTGAACCTGTGGGGGTCGTGGCCGCTGTTGTGCCCTGGAACTCGCAGCTGTTCCTCTCCGCGGTCAAGATCGGCCCTGCCTTGGCGGCGGGATGCACGATGGTGCTCAAGGCCTCCGAGGATGGGCCTGCGCCGATGCTGGAATTTGCCCGGATCTTCGATCAGGCGGGCTTTCCGCCCGGCGTGCTCAATGTCATTACCGGGTTTGGCGCGGACTGCGGCGCGGTACTCACCAGCCACCCCGACGTGGATCATGTGGCCTTCACCGGCGGGCCGGAAACGGCGCGTCATGTGGTGCGAAACTCAGCGGAAAACCTCGCCTCAACCTCGCTTGAGCTGGGGGGCAAATCGCCCTTCATCGTGTTTGAGGATGCGGATATCGAGAGCGCCGTGAACGCGCAAATATCTGGCATTTTCGCCGCCACCGGGCAAAGCTGTGTCGCGGGATCACGGCTGGTGATCTCAAGCCAGATCAAGGATGCCTTTCTGAGCCAGCTGAAGGCCAAAGCCGAGGCCATTGTCATTGGCGCTCCTGACGACATGGCCACAGAAGTGGGGCCTTTGTGTACGCAGGCGCAACGCGACAAGGCCGTGGCCCTTTGTGAGGCCTCTGTGGCCAAAGGTGCGAGGCTTGTGACGGGGGGTGCCGCGCTGGATCGGGCAGGGCATTACGTCCCGCCCACGATCCTCGATTGCTCCGATGCGCCAGACGCGCCTTGTTTGCATGAGGAGGTCTTTGGCCCAGTGCTCGGCGTTGTGAGTTTTGACACGGAAGCCGAGGCGCTGCGCATCGCCAATGATACAGCTTTTGGTTTGGCCTCCGGGGTTTTCACTCGTGATCTCACCCGCGCGCATCGCATGATCCGGGGGATCAGGGCCGGGATTGTCTGGGTCAATACATACCGTGCCGTAAGCCCCATCGCGCCGTTTGGCGGCCATGGCCTGTCCGGTCACGGACGCGAAGGGGGATTGCAAGCCGCGCTCGATTATACGCGGACCAAGGCCGTCTGGCTGCGCACGAGTGACGATCCGATCCCGGACCCGTTCGTGATGCGATAGACGTAATTTACGAAATAATACCAATACCCTGTCTCTCAGCCTTAACGTGGTTTCTGATCAAAATGAGAACGTGCCAGTCGGCAACACACTCCGGCCGCGCATCTTCGGGCGTGACGCGGCGGCGCAGGATGGCTATCTCTCGACACAGGATGGCCAGCGCAGCCGTAGGGCTCCCGCGGTCCAGCATCTTGAGCCTCTTGTTTAGCCCTTTGAGAACGTTCGAATGACACCATACACCGGCATCTGGCCCGTCGCCCCAACGCCCTTTCATGATGATGGCCGCATTGATCTTGAAGGCATGAAACGCGTTCTTGATTGCCTGATCGACCAGGGCGCAGACGGGATTTGCATCCTCGCGAATTTCTCGGAGCAATTCCTGATTTCAGACGCCGAACGCGAGACACTGGCGCAGCTCAGCGTGGAACACGTCGCAGGCCGCGTGCCGGTGATTGTTACGATCAGCCACTATGCCACGCAGATCGCGGTTGAGCGTGCCCGGTTTGCCAAACATCTGGGCGCCGATATCGTGATGATGATGCCGCCCTATCACGGCGCGTTGCTCAAGGGCACACCGGAGCAGAGCTTCGAGCAATTTGCCGCTGTGAGTGAGGTGGGCCTGCCGATCATGGTGCAGGATGCGCCGCTCTCGGGCGTTGACCTTTCCGTGCCGCTGCTGGTGCGCATGGCGCAAGAGATCGAGATGGTGAAGCTCTTCAAGATCGAATGCCCCAGGGCCGCCAACAAGATACGCGCCTTGATCGAGCAGGGGGGCGCGGCCATTGAAGCGCCTTTTGATGGTGAGGAAGCCATCACCTTGCTGGCCGATCTGGATGCAGGCGCCACAGGGTCCATGACAAGCGGCATGATCGTGGATCAGATCAAACCTGTCATCACGCGCCATCTTGCGGGCGACATCTCCGGCGCGACGGAGGCCTATGGGCGCGTGGCGATGGCGATCAATCACGAAAACCGCCAATGCGGCTGGCAATCGTGCAAGGCGGCCATGGTCGAGGGCGGCGTGATCAGGTCGGACTTCTGCCGCCATCCGATCCCGCCGCTGCATCCCGCCATCCGGCAGCGACTGATGGACCTTCTGCGCCCGCTGGACCCTGTTGTGCTCAAGTGGGGCCATTGACCCGCAGGGATTTGCCCAGACAGGGGGCTCTGGCGGCTCCCATAGGGCGTGCTAGGATCAGGCAATGCGACAGCGCCAAGCAGTATCCCCGTCAACCATCAGCATCGCCACACGCATCTCATCACACGGACACCACATCATGACCTACGCACCGCACGGAAAGCACCTGATCGCAGGCCAATGGATTGGCACGTCAGGCACCGTTTCCTCCAAGCCCGCCCACGGACCGGCGTACAGCTTCTCGATTGGTACGCCCGCTCTGATAGATCAGGCCTGTCAGGCCGCAGAAGAGGCGTTCGAGACGTTCGGGCAGAGCAGTCGCGCCGCGCGGGCTGCGTTGCTCACCAGCATTGCCGATGAAATCGAGGCCCGTGGCGCCGCAATTACGGAAATAGGGACACAGGAATCCGGCTTGCCCGAGGCGCGTCTGGAAGGCGAGCGCGGACGGACAACAGGTCAGTTGCGCATGTTTGCCAGCCACATTCTGCAAGGCGATTATCTGGACCGCCGCCACGACACGGCGCTGCCCGACCGCGCGCCGCTGCCGCGTCCTGATCTGAAAATGGTCCAACGACCGATTGGTCCGGTCGCCGTTTTTGGCGCGTCCAACTTTCCCTTGGCGTTCTCGACCGCAGGCGGCGATACCGCTGCGGCTCTCGCGGCGGGCTGTCCTGTCGTGGTCAAAGGGCATCCGGCCCATCCGGGCACGGCTGAAATCGTGGCGGAGGCCATTCATGCGGCTTTGTCGGCCAGTGATCTGCCCGCCGGTGTGTTCAACTTGATCCAGGACGGCACGCGGGATGTCGGCGCATCGCTTGTCCAGCATCCGCTCATCCGCGCTGTGGGCTTTACAGGCTCACTGGCGGGAGGGCGCGCGCTCTTTGATCTCTGTGCGGCGCGGACCGATCCGATCCCGTTTTTTGGTGAGCTGGGGTCCGTGAACCCGATGTTTCTTCTGCCCGAGGCCATGGCGGCGCGCGGCGCGGAGCTGGGGTCCGGCTGGGCAGGCTCGCTGAGCATGGGGGCCGGGCAGTTCTGCACGAACCCCGGAATTGCCGTGGTCCTGCCCGGGTCTGACGCGTTCGTGGCCGCAGCGGTGGAGGCCTTGGAAGCGCAAGCCCCACAGACCATGCTCACCGATGGCATTGCGGATGCCTACCGGTCCGGCGTCGCGCGTTTGGCCCGCGGAGACGGGGTTAGCCAAAGACTGGGCACGGCCTGTGATGGGCGCATGGCAACCCCCTTTCTCTTCGAGATCTCTGCGCAGGATTGGCTGCGCGATCATGATTTGCAGGAAGAGGTTTTTGGTCCGGTGGGCATTGTTGTGACCGCGAAAGACACTGACGAGATGGCCCGTATTGCGCGGTCCATCCAGGGCCAGCTGACCTGCACTCTCCACATGGAGCCGGGCGATACCGAACACGCGAAAGCCCTCATGCCGCTGCTCGAGCGCAAGGCGGGGCGTGTGCTGGTCAATGGGTTTCCCACGGGTGTGGAGGTCTGTGATGCGATGGTGCATGGCGGGCCTTACCCAGCGTCGACGAATTTTGGTGCAACGTCCGTAGGCTCCCTGGCCATCCGGCGTTTCTTGCGTCCCGTGTGCTACCAGAATGTGCCGGATGCGCTTTTGCCCACGGACTTTTGAGGTTTTTCCGAGAGCAAAAAAGGCGATCCGGGCAGGCGCGCTCTTTTGCGCCTGCTGACAGGCGGTTCAACGTTCGCGCCGTTGCGCGCCAAAGAGCAGCACGAAGACAAAGACCGCGCCTACCGACGTCGTGACAATGCCAACAGGAATTTCCTGCGGAGCCAGGACAAGCCGGGCAATCAGATCAGATGCGGTCAAGAGGATGGCGCCGATCATGGCGGAGGCCGGGATGAGCGGTCCATGCAGAGGCCCCACAAGCCCGCGCGCCAGATGGGGCACCATGAGCCCGACGAAGCCAATCACGCCCGCCACCGAGACAAAGGCCGCCGTTGCCAAAGCGCAGGCGAGAAAGAGCCCCATGCGAAAACGCGCAATGGGCACGCCGAGACTGTGGGCCGTGGTATCGCCCGCAAGAAGCGCGTCAAGCCAGCGACGACGGTAGAGCGACAGGCCGAGGATCAGACCGAGCCCTGCGAGGATCAGTGGCAAACTATCCCAGCGCGCAAGGCCGAGCCCACCCAGCATCCAGAACACGATGGAATGTGCGGCGCGATTATCGCCTGCGAAGATGAGATAATTGGTGAGCGCGGCGAAAAGGAAGGAGACCGCCAGCCCCGCGAGGATCAGCTTTTCCGGCGCGTCGCTTTGCAGGCTGCGGACCAGCGCGAGAACGATGAGGGACGCGATGATACCGCCCGTAAAGGCCGCCAGTGGCAGCGTCCAGAACCCCAGAACATCGCCGGTGACTGTTATGACAAAAACCGCCCCTGCGGCGGCGCCTGACGACAGCCCAAAAAGAAACGGATCGGCGAGATCATTGCGCGTCGTGGTTTGCAAAAGCGCCCCGACGATGCCCAGACCCGCCCCGATGACTGCAGAAAAGAGCGCCCGCGGCAGACGCAACTCAAAGACAATGCGCTCCATGGGCGCGGGCGCGGTTTCGCCAAATCCCAAACCGCCCTGGATCGCGGTAAAGACCGTTGCGAGCGGGATGTCCGCGCTGCCGTACAGGACAGACAGCAAAATGAGGGCGACCAACACGGCCGCCCCCAAAACCATCACCACGCCAAAACGCGGCACTTAGAAAAGGCCGGGATGCATGGCACGCGCGATCTTTTCGATGGCGGCGATATTGGCAGGCCCCGGCGTCAGCTCTTCATAGCGCAGGCCAATCCATGCCTCATTGCGAACCGCATCCGTGGTCGACATGACCGGGTGGTCTTTGAGGAACTGAAACGTGTCTTCCGCGCCATTTCCCGTCTGGTAATCCAGCAGGATCAGGAATTCAGGGTTCGCCGCGGCGACCGCTTCCCAGGAGGAGCGCCCCCAGCTGGTCTCCATGTCCCCGGTGACGTTCGCGCCGCCTGCGGCTGTAATCATGGCGTCGGGAATGGCAAATTTCCCGGCGGTGAACGGCGCATCGGCGGGCCCATCCAGCAGGAAAACGCGCGGCGCGGCGACATCGTCTGTCTTGCTTTCAATGGCGGCCAGTTGTTTTTTCCAGCCCGCAACCAGCGCTTCTGCCGTCTCAGTGACATCCATGACCTTGCCCAGCCGCAGCACATCGTCAAAGAGCAGATCCATGCTGGCCCCGGGCCGGTCATCGTGCAGATGCACACAGCTTTCTGTGAGCACCATCGTCTGGATGCCAAACGGGGCCAGTGTATCGGGCGTGACATCGCCGCCGGGCTTCATGCCATAATACCAACCGGCGAAAAACAGATCGGGTTCGACCGTTAGAAGGTTTTCGACGGTGGGATATTTTGGCGCAAGCTCGGGGATATCGCCGCGCTCGGCGTCAAAGGTGGGGCTTGTCTTGTACCAGCCTGTGATCCCAGTGAGGCCGACGATGCGATCCTGCAATCCCAGCGCGAAGGCCATTTCGGTCATGTTCATGTCATGGACAACAAGGCGCTCAGGCGTTTCTGCGAAGCTCAGGGGCGTGCCGCAATTGTCGACGGTCACGTCGGCCAGAGCAGGGGAGGCTGCGAAAGCGCAGAGCATCAGGGGGGCGATGCGGGAGGGTGTCATGGGTCTTTCCTTCAAATTGACACAGAGGTTTTGCGAATATCGAGCGCGGGGATGACGCGTTCTTCATAGGGCAGGAGCAGGTAGCTCACGCCGAATGTCTGTTGGACGGCCTCAGGGGTCAAAACCTCCGATGCAGGTCCAAAGTGCATGATGCGGCCGTCTTGCATGAGGGCGACATGGCTCGCGAATTCGGGGATCAGCACAAGGTCATGCAGGATCATGACGATGGTGATGCCCAGGGCCGAGACGAGCGAAAGCATGCGCCCCTTGGCATCCGGGTCCAGATGGTTGGTGGGCTCATCGAGCAACAAGAGCTTGGGGCGCTGCGCCAGGGCGCGGGCGATATGGGCGCGCTGCCGTTCTCCGCCCGACAGACGCGCCATGGGGCTGTCTGCCCTATCGCGCAGCTGTGCGAGATCCAACACGCGATCCAGAGCCTCTGCGTGCGCGGCGCTGGAATAATCCGCCCATATGGGCATCTGCCCCAAGGCCACATAGTCGCGCAGGCGCAACCGGCCATCGGGGTTCTCATGCTGGCTGACGAGCGCGATCTGGCGGGCGCGCGCCTCCAGCGAGAGCGACGCGAGGTCTTGCCCATCAAGGCTTACGTGGCCCGCGCTGGGGGCGACCGTGCCTGCGAGGATACGCATCAATGTGGTCTTGCCTGCACCGTTGGGCCCGGCGATCGCGAGTGTTGCGCCCGGGTCCAGCTCGAACTCGGCGCCGCTCAGAAGCTCCACACCGGCCCTGGTGTGGTAGCTCAGATCATGGGAGCACAGGAATGCGTGGCTCATGAGAGTGCAATCCCGGGCAGGCGCGCCAGCGTCTTGTCTGCCAGAGCTGCGGGCCGTTCCTGCGAGGAGGTCCAGCCGGTGGCGGAGTTCTCAAAGGCATGGGCAAATGTCGCAATGGCGCGGGCCTCAATGTCGCTTTCGATGCCGCCAAACAGGTAAGATGCCTTGCCACGGCCCTGCAATCCCACGGCAATGGGCGCATCACATGCCGCCAGACAATCCACCGCCTTGAAAACAGCGCTCTCCGGCGCGCCACGAGCGATTGCGCGGCGCAGATCAGACGCGGGCCCAGAGCCCCGGCAGGTCGTGCAAATCAGGATGATCAGGTCTGAGGACATTGCCGTTTTGGCCTCCGCCCCGGAAAAAGCAGGCAAGGGGAGAGCCGGGTCATGTCTCTGCACAAGATCTGTGCCATCGCGCCTCCTTCCAGAGCGCCCCGCTCCGGGTTGAACAACAGGTGATGGCAGGTCTCCTGACTTGCGGGTCCCGGCTCCGTTGACCTTCCCAGCCCGTCATGGCCAGTGGTGAACCAACATTGCTCGCCGCCTACAGTTGCGGGGGCAGTCACGGATTTGGCGCCTCAATGCGGTGCCGCACCGTGTTCCCTATTATTCCCGGCAGTCTCCTGCACGAGAACCATCACGCGCCGACACTATCTGCGCGCCGGGAAGTGTCAATCGGCAAGATGCCGCGTTGCGCAAATTCGGCCAGCGTCCTGTTATTCAGCGGCGACGCGCAGATCGACGACCTCGTGGGTGGTCAAACCAACCGGCGCAGGGACCGTGCGCCGCCGCCGGACAAGCGCGAACATGGGCGGCGTGAAATAAAAGCTCACCAGCGTTGAGAGCAAGACGCCCCCTGCGATGGAGACGGCAAAGGGCGGCCAGAACGCGCCCCCATCCAAAATGAGCGGCAGGAAGCCACCAAAGGTGGTGATCGTGGTCGAGATGATGTGGCGGCTTGAGCCCGTCACTACACGCGCCATCGCGTCTGCATCCCCGGCCGCCGCCTCGGCATCAGCCTGCAAGGCTGTCAGGATAATGATGGCCGCGTTTATGGAAACCCCGATCGAGCCAATCACCCCGATGATAGCCACGATGCCGAAGGGATATTGCATGATCGCCAGCGACAGCATCGAAAGCCCTGCCGCAAGCACGCACACCACCAGGGTGACGCCCGCAAGCCTGAAGGAATTGAAGGTCAAAACGATGCTGGCCACGGTGAGCGTTACAATCAGGCCGATGGACGCCAGTAGATTGCCCACTGTGTTGGCCCGCGCGTCGCTGTCGCCCCCGAGCGAGAGCGTATAGCCCTCAGGTATCTCCAAGCCGCGTTCGTCCAGTGCTGTAAGGACCTGTTGGAGGGCCTCTTCGGGCAGGACATTGGGCACGAGAAACGCCTGCACCACGTTTTCGCGCACCCCGTCGACCCGCGTGATCACGCTTTCGGCAGGCTCAAGAACGGGTGTGGCCAATTCCGACAAGGGAACAGCTGGGAAGATGCCTGTGGCTGAGAGCGTGGCAGCATTGGGCAGCACGATAGGCAGATCCGTGATGGCTTCTGCATCGCCGCGCAGGCCATTGCGGGGCAGACCCTCTCCCATCCCCTCTCCCAGCCGGACCCGGACCGGCAGTTGCTCCGTGCCCTCCACGAGAGAGCCGCCCGTGACGCCGATCAGGGCGGCATCGAGTTGCGCGGCCACATCCGTGACGTTCAATCCCAAAAGCCGCGCCTTGTCCTCGTCGATCTCGAACCGTAGCTGCGGCGCCCCGCCGTTCACGCCCGAGCGCGCCTGCGTGACCAGATCCAGATCTGACATGGCAGCACGGATGTCATCGCCCAGAGCGCGCAGGGTGGCGATGTCCTGCCCCTGAATTTTGATCTCAACGGGGGCGTCTACGGGCGGTCCTTGCACAAGCCCGCGTACGATAACCTGCGCCTGCGGAAAGTCGCGATCAAATTGCTGTTGCAAGCCCTCGACGAGGCGCGCGGCATCTGCATCGGTTTTGGTTGTGATCATCGCTTGCGCAAATCCAGGCTCCTGACTGCGCCCGCCTACGATGTTGTAGTAAAACGCAGGGCCGGATTGGCCGATGGACCAGTAGATGCTGCGCAAGCCGTCGTCGCTGCGGATGATGTTGTCCATTTCCTTGGCAACCTCTGCGGTCTCGGAGATCGCGCTGCCGGGCGGCATGGAGAGCTCGATGTAGAATTGATCGCGCTCAACCCCTGGGAAGAACTGCGCGGTCAGGGTCGGGAAGGCCACGAAACCAAGGACGGGCAAGACGAGGGACAGGGCGATGGCGCGCAGCGGATTGCTCACGGCCAATCGCACGGAGGCTTCAAAGAGCCGTCCCAAGGCCGGGATCTGAATACCATTGGAAAGCGCGCCTTTGGTATCGGCTGAGGGCAGGATCCAGCCCGCAAGGGCGGGCGTCACCGTCAGCGCAACAAAGAGCGACCAGATCAGCATCAGAACAACCGCAATCGCGATGGAGCCCACGAAATCGCCCGCCGGGCCTGGCAACAGGATCATCGGGGTGAAGGCCAGCGCCGTGGTCACCGTTGAGGCGAGGAGGGGCGCTGCCAGACGGCGCACCGCGTCGCCCACGGCTATCGCGCGCGCCATGCCGGATTTGAGCCGCTTGCGCACTTCGTCCGCCATGACAATGGCCGCATCGACCAACAGCCCCAGCGCCACGATCAGCCCCGTGACCGACATTTGGTGTATCGGCAGGCCGATGATGTTCATCGTGGCCAGCGTGGCCAGCGACACGATGGGAAGAACAGCCGCCACAATCAGGGCGGCCCGGACCCCAAGCGTCACGAGCAGTACCAAAACGACCAATCCGACGCCGATGGCCATATTCGTTGCCACCTCTGCCAAACGGTCTGTTGTGTAGGTGCTTTGATCAAAGAGCAGGGTCTCTTCGATCCCGAGGGGGATCCTGTCTGCCCCGGCCTCGAGTTCTGCGCGGACAAACCCCATCCAGCGGTCGATTTGCTGGCCCTCCTGGGCCAAGGTGCCGATGAGGATTGCAGGTTTGCCGTTGGAAAAGGCAAGCGCATCGGGGGGTGATTTGGGGCCGCGCGTGATCGTTGCGATGTCTGCCAGCCTGCTCGATGCGCCGGTCTCGGCCTCGCGCAGGACAATCTGGCGCAGACGGTCCAGCGTGTCGATCTCGCCGCTGACCGCGATGGTCAAATTCACATCGCCCTGAAGGCGCCCGGCCTGCACCTTGCCATCCGCCGCCGCGATTCGATTGGAGATGTCCCGTGCAGTGAGGCCCAGGGCCGCGGCCCGCGCGGGATCGACATGTACGAGGATCTCTTCGTCCGGCAGGCCAAAGTAATCGACCGCGCGTGTGCCCGGGATGGCGCGCAGCCTGTCGCCCAGTGCTTCCGCATGGCGCGCCATGAGCGTGAGGGGCATGTCGGGCTCGGTAGAGGTGATTGCGATCACGCTGGAATAGGCGGAGATGCCCTCAGCATTGAAATCCGGGGCCAGCACGCCCGCGGGGAACGCGCGACGGGCGTCTTCTATGGCATCGCGCGCCTCGGACCAGACCTGTTCAATCGTGGCCGCATCCAGCGTCTCGATCAGGTCAATGGAGACCACGGAGACGCCCGTGCGCGAGACGGAGCTGATCTGATCAATCTCGGCGATCTTGCGAAGCTCTTCTTCGATCTCCGCTGTAACAAGCGCCTCCACGCGTTGCGGGTCCGCGCCCGGGAATTGCGTCGTCACGGATGCGAAGAGGTTGGTGATCGTGGGATCTTCCTGCCGTCCGAGCGACAGAAAGGACGACAGGCCTGCGGAGACCAGCACCAAAATGATGAGCGCAACAAGGCGGGGGTGCCGAAAGGTGAGCGTTTCCATGGGCGTGTCTCCTCAGGGGTCTCAGGATGCGGGTTTCGGATCGACGGTTTGGCCAACGGTGACCCTTTGGGGGCCCGCAGAGATCAGGCGCGCCTTTTCGGGAAAGGCGCCGCGCACGAAGGCCTGATCGCCCGCCACATGCACCACCTGAACACTCACGGCGCGCACGATATTGTCCGCAGACACGGCCAGAATCGTCCATTGCCCGCGCAACCCCTCTTTCAGCGTTGTCACGGGGACCCACACGCCGGGGGTCTCGACATGCTCGCGCATTTGCAGCCGCGCGGTTTGACCGAAAGCCAGAGCATCGTCCGTCTCCAGCGCGAAGAGCGCGATGCGCGTGCGCGTGATGGGATCGATGTCCGGTCGCAGGGTGAGCAGTGTTGCGTCATAGATTTTGTCGCCAATCTGAAGTGTTGCCCCCTTCAGATCGTCAGCCCGCACATCAAGCGGCACTCCGATGCGCGCGCGTGGCGCGTCAGCGGCCACGATCTCGATGAGAGCCTGGCCCGGCGCGACACTCTCGCCGCCATCGACAAACCGCGCGGAGACCACGCCCTCGAAGGACGCGCGCACGTGGGATTTCTCCATCTGGATCGTATTGGCCACCAAACTGGCCTCGATCTCGGTGATGCGCGCGCTGAGTTCTTCCACGCGGGACAGGGCCTCATCGAGTTTGGCTTGGCTGGCAAATCCTTGTTCGCTCAGTTGGGATTGCCGCGCGACGGTCTGATTTGCGAAGCGGAGTTGGGCGTCAATTGCGTTCCGAGTGGCCAAAAGACGCTCGCGTTCTGCCGTCAACAGCCGGGTATCCAGCGTTGCCACAGGCGTGCCGGCACGCACCGTATCACCCTCATCCACCTGGATATCCAGCAATGTGCCGCTCAATTCGAAGGAGACGACAAGGCTGCGTTGCGGCTCGATTTGGCCCACGAATGTGCGGGTGACCTCGTAGCTCTCCTCCAGCGTCAATGGGCGCGTCTCGACGGGTAGCACCTGAGCCGGATCAGCCGTGGGCGCGGCCTCCGCGCGGCGCGTCAGCTCCTGGCTGCCCAGTTGCACCAGCGCAAAGGCTGCCAGCAGCACGCCCGCTGTCATACTCGCGGTGAGGCCCATTCTGGCCGCGCGGCGAAAGGCCCCGGGTTTGGTCTGGTTCGGCTTTTGCTTTGGTTGCGTCATCGCTTCACTCTCCCAAAGTTAGACTGTCTAACTTATATGTTAGAAGTTCTCACTTTGACAAGAGATACGATCTTTGAAAGATATTGGATCATGACCGATGCAAAGACACACAAACCCGCCGAGCTGCGCAAACATGGCTATCATCATGGCGATCTGCGGGCGGGATTGATCGAGGCGACGCGGCAGCTTGTTGAGGAAAAGGGGCCGGATGGCTTCTCCGTGACAGATGCGTGCAAACTGGCGGGTGTGTCGACGGCTGCGCCTTACAAGCACTTCAAGGATAAGTCAGAAATGATTGCCGCCATGGTGATGGAGGGCATGTACCGCCACCGGACGAACATGACATCAGCGCTGGACGGTGTCCCGCCGGGAACGCCTGCGCGGATCAAGGTTCTGGGGCGTGAATATGTGGATTTCGCGCTCAGGGAGCCGGGTGTGTTTCGTCTGAAGTTCGGTGGTTTCACGGACCGGCTTGACGATCCCCGGCTTCAGGAAGCGGGAGAGGGCACCTTCGATGTTGTCTTGCATGAAGTGGCGACCTGTTTGGGGCAGGACGAGATTACGCCTGACGTGCGTCGTCGCGGCTTCATGCTCTGGAGTTTCGTGCACGGGCTGAGTTTTCTGATGGCTGACCCGAAGCTGACGAAACTCGGCGGTGAGTTTGTGCTGGACGAGTTGTTGGATGATATCGCGCGGCGCATGTTGGCCGATTGAATGTATCGCCCGTATGCTGGGCGCAGGGTTATGTTTGCAACAGGATCTGCGTCCAGACGGCGATGTCATCGAACAGGGTGATATCTCGCCTGATGCCGCGCGGTCCGAATTCGACATGGCTGACCCCCATGACATGGATCTGCGCGCCTGTGGGGGCGCCAAACCGGCCCCAACCGCTATGGGTGCCCGTGAGGGACCACCGGATGGCGCTGCGCGGTGGGCAGGCGGCATCGGTCCGGCCAATCTGGTGTGCGATGTCAAACGTCGCGTCGGGCAACGCGCTGCGCAGGCCGATCCAGAACTCTTCGATTGCAGGCCATCCGTGGCTTTCAGCACCGCCCGGAGACGAGAGATGGCATGCGCGGTCATAGGCGCCGGGTATTGCCGCAAAATCATGCGCCATGAGGCGACGCAGCAGATCGCAATGTCGATCGCCCCAGCTATTGGCGTTGCCTTGGCCGGTGTAGGGGCCGGGCAGGTCTGTCTCCGGGGTCAGGGGCGGGGAGTGATCGCCCGCGTCGATCAGGGCCTGAGCGACGTTCCGCGCGGTTGAGCCCAGTTGCAGCGCGATTGCGGCATTGTCTCGGATCAGCCATTCATCCCAGACGCGGTTTTGCTTGCAAAAGGTGTCGGCGATGGTCCGAAACCTGACGGGCCGTCCCGTGGCCGGACCAAAAGCGCCGCCGCGATGCGTGGCCGTCGATAGAATGCGATGGGAGGACAAAAAGCCCCCGTCCGGCGCCTCGCACCAGATCACATCTTCGCCCAGCAATTGCCTGTCGGGGAATTCGGTCAGCGTGGCCATGGTGTTGGCCTTGCCTGCGTCATTGCCCCGGTGGATCCCGGCGGGTGTGCGGACAAGAAGGTCGTCCGCATAGTGCCAGTCGAGCGCCGCGATGCCCCGGCCTTCCCAAATGTCCGCAGTACAGGTGAGGATATAGTCCTCGGGGCTCTCGAACCTGTCGCCGAACCCCTCCATGATCGGCCCGTGCGGCGGGCTCAGGTTTTGCATTTGGCAATCTCATTTTGCATGGCGGCCATCAGAGTATTGAAGTCATTGTTGGGCGTCACAAGGTCAAAGCCTTCCTTGATCCGGCGCTGCGCCAGTTCTCCACCACTGCAAAAGATGCCAGTGGGAACGCCCGCCGCCTTGGCGCGGGCCAGTATGTGCGCAATCGCGGCACTTGTTTTGCCGTCCTGCATTTCTGCTCCGGGCCTTTCGCCCAGATCGAGGGCCAGATCGTTGGGGCCCACATAGACCATATCCACGCCGTCCACCGAGAGAATGTCATCGATATTGTCCAGCGCCTGCGCGGTTTCCAGCATCGGGATGGCCATGATTTCAGCATTTGCGGCATCGAAGTAATCCGCGCCGCCGTAGAGTTTGCCGCGTGCGGGCCCGAAGGAGCGCGTCCCGTGGGGAGGGTAGCGACAGGCCGCGACGAGGTCTTCGGCTTGATGTCGGGTAGAGATCATGGGGCAGATCACGCCATAGGCGCCTGCATCGAGCAGATGCATGATGGCCTCACTGTCGCGCGAGGGGCAACGAACGAGAGGCACTGCGGGCGTTGCGGAAATTGCCTGCAGCATCGTGATTGCCGTCTCGAAACCGATCATCCCATGCTGCAGATCGACGGTCACACTGTCGAAGCCCTGATGCCCGACGCCCTCGGCCAGATATCCCGACGGAACAGAGAGCCATGCGTTTAGAATCGGCTTGCCGCCGTGCAAAAGGGGTTTGAGCGCGTTCTGGCGCATGATGAATACCTCCCGTTTCCTGTCATCTGCCTGATACACTGATCTTTCGTGAATGCGAATTCATAAGTGTTGAATGCGCATTCATAAAGATCTATGCATGAGTCAATAAAACGCAGCAACGGGAGGAACGCATGCGTAAAAGAACATTCCTGAGCACACTCGCCCTCGGCGCGATGATGGCTCTTTCCCCGGTCATGTCCGCCGCTGATGGGCATCTGGAGAAGTACAACCTGTTGCCGGGTAAGCCCTTTGAAGGCACCAAGCTGAACATTCTGAGCGTTGTCACACCGCAATTTGACGGTCTGATGCTGCGCGATCAGGAATTCACCGATCTGACCGGGATCGAGACAGAATGGACCTTCATTCCCTTCGGCTCACTTCAGGAGAAGATCAACGCGGAAGGCATCGCCGCCAATGGCGCCTTTGACGTGGTCAACTATCTCGACAGCTGGGGTCCGCCCAATGCGCATTGGCTCAAGCGCATTGACGAGCTGATGGCGCGCGACGGCATCTCGATGGATCGCTACCCGGCGGCCTTTGCACGGTCTGCACAATATGAGGGTGAGACACTCGGCTTCCCGCTGCGCGCGCATCCGCAGTTGATGTTCTATCGCGCCGACCTGATCGACGAGCCGCCCGCGACGTGGGAGGATGTGATCCGCATTGGCAAGGAGCTCAAGGAGAGCAACCCTGACATCGCGCCACTCGCGCTTTACTACAACAACGATGGCAACCGTCAGAACCTGTTCATCTGGCTCAACTTCCTGTGGGCGGCTGGGGCCGACATCTTCAACGACGATGGCACAGCGGCCTGGGCCACGCCCGAGGGCATTCAGGCCACCAAGGACTACATTGAGCTGCACACAGTGCATGGCGTGACCAACCCCAACTCGCTTGCGTTCGTCGAGCAGGATGCGCGCCAGTCCTTCATGCAGGGCAATTCAGCCATGATCCCCGTCTGGTGGTGGGCCTATTCAGGCTTCTATAATCCCGACAGCTCCACGCTCAAAAAAGAGCAGGTCGCCTTCACTGGCATGCCGGCCTACAACGGCGTGACCAAGACTTACGCAATCTCGATGCCCTTCTCGATCTCCGAGTATTCGGACAACAAGGATGCGGCCTGGGAATTCCTCAAATGGCTTTCCAACCCAGAGATGGACAAAGCCAACGCAACGGTGCGTGAGGTGGGCGGCAAGACCATCATCAATAACGTGGTGACGCATATCTCCTCTTTGCAGGATCCTGAGGTCAACGCGGCCAATGATGGCATCCAGTCTGCGGCTTGGGATTCGCTCAAGGAATCCGACATCATGCCTCAGATCCCGGAATGGCCTGAAGTGGGCGACATTCTTTCGGCAGCGATTGCCGAGGCCGCGGCTGGCGGTGATGTCGAGGAACTGATGACAGCTGCGGCCGATCGCGCAAATCGCGTGCTGCGCCGCGCCGGTCGGATCGACTAAGCCCGACAAGTCGCAGGGCGTGCCGCGAGCGCGCCCTGCACATCTCCGTTATTCCAATCCCGCCCTGTGGGAGGTTGCCATGCGCGACAATACCCTGAAATACCTGCTGGTCTTCCCGGCGGTTATCGTGGTCTTTGCGACAGCGATCTGGCCGTTGATCGAAGCCTTCCGCATGTCCTTTACTGTGGGGCGTCTCAACAGGCCTGGCTCGCTGGAGCAATACCTGGGCGTTGAGAATTACACCTGGGCCTTTTTCGAAGAGCCCGCCTTCTGGAATTCTGTCTATGTCACGGGCATGTATACGGTTGTGACCGTGGCGCTGACCACGCTCTGCGCGCTTGGCTTGGCGCTCCTGCTCGCGCCCGGGGGCAAGTTGCGCAGCACGGCGCAGACCCTTCTGATCCTGCCCTTTGCCATGAGCCCCGCGCTCATCGGGGTCTCGTTTCGCTTCATGTTCAATCCCGAGTTTGGGCTCTTTGATGCTTTCTTCGGCGTTGTCTTCCCCCCGCTCGCCGATGTGAGCTGGCTGGCCGATCCACAACTGGCCTTCGCGGTGGTCGTGATGGCGGACGTCTGGGGCTGGATCCCCTTCCTGACGCTGGTGCTTATTGGAGGGCTGGCGTCTATTCCGCAGGACACGATCGAGGCGGCGCAGGTGGATGGCGCCAGCGGGTGGCGTGTCTTCAAGGATATCACGCTGCCGCAGCTGGGCCCGGTTCTGGCCGTGGTCATCATTCTCAAGTCGATCTTCAGCCTCAAGACCTTCGATCAGGTCTTCATGCTGACCAATGGCGGCCCCGGCACGGCGACGCAGACCCTGTCTCACTACATCTACTTCAACGGCATGAAATACGGGCAGATCGGCTATGCCTCGTCCGTGGCCTGGCTGATGGTCATCCCGATGATCTTCCTGACCTATGCCTATGCCAAATACGTCTTTCGGAAGGCCTGAGCGATGACTGGAAAACAACGCAAACAGCTCTTCGGCGCGCTGCACACGATCCTCATTCTCATGGCGATGTTCGTCATGCTGGTGCCGATCATCTGGATCTTTCTGGCGGCGTTCAAAACCCATGTCGACGTCTATCAGCTCAAGCTGTTCTTTACGCCCACGCTGGAGAACTTCGCTGTCGTCTTCGATGATCCTTACCGTTTGGGCGAGAAGCTCTATAACTCAACCATCGTGGCGCTGGTGACCGTCCTTTTCGCGATCCCGATTGCGACGCTGGCGGCCTACAGCTTCAGCCGGTTTTCGATGATCGGGGAGACGGCAATGCTGGTCACGATCCTCGCCACGCAGTTCCTGCCGGCGGTGGTGATCATCCTGCCGTTCTTCATCATGTTCCGTGATATTGGTCTGCTCGATACGCGGCTGGGGCTCATCCTTGTGAACCTCGCCATCGTGATGCCGTTTGCGATCTGGATGATCAAAGGCTTCATCGACGGCATTCCGATGGACACCGAAGAGGCGGCGATGGTTGATGGCTCGTCGCGCCTGCAGGTGATTTGGAATATCGTTTTGCCGATGGCCGCGCCGGGGCTCCTGACCTCGGGTATCTTCTGTTTCATCATCGCGTGGAACGAATTCCTCTTTGCGTTGATCCTGACCAACAAGGACGCAGTCACACTGCCCATTGGGCTTGCGCTTTTCAAAGGTGAGGAGGGCGACCTGTGGAACCTGCTGTCGGCGGCGGGGATCATCATCATGGCCCCGATGTTCGTGCTGACCCTGATGATCCGCAAATATTTCGTTCAGGGCATGACAATGGGAGCCGTGCGATGACATCGCACACAACGCACCTTTGGTGCGACGGGAGCAGCGCGATGACATCGAACACATTGCGCATCTTTGGTGCGAGGGGAGCGTCCGCCAATGGCTGAGATCAAACTGAACAACCTCACCAAACGCTGGGGTGATTTTATCGGGGTCGACAATCAATCGCTCCACATCAAGGATCGCGAATTTCTTGTCCTGCTTGGCCCTTCGGGCTGCGGCAAGACAACAACGATGCGCATGATCGCAGGGCTGGAAGATCCCACCGGCGGCGAGATCTGGATCGGCGACCGCAAGGTCAATGATGACCTGCCCAAAGACCGCGATGTGGCCATGGTGTTCCAGAACTACGGCCTCTATCCGCATATGACGATTTTCGACAATATCGCCTATCCGCTGAAGGTGCGCGGCGTGCCGAAGGATCAAATCCCGGAGCGGGTCAAAAAGGCGGCCGAGCAGGTCGAGCTGACCCAGTTTCTGGACCGTAAGCCCAAGGCGCTCTCGGGCGGACAGCGCCAACGCGTGGCCTTGGCCCGCGCCATTGTCCGCACGCCCAAAGTATTCCTGATGGATGAGCCCCTGTCGAACCTCGATGCAAAACTGCGCGTGACCATGCGCGCCGAGCTCAAGCATCTCAGCCGTGAACTGCAGATCACCACTGTCTACGTCACCCATGACCAGATCGAGGCCATGACACTGGCCGATCGCGTCGCCGTCATGAAACACGGGGTCATCCAGCAGCTGGGCACGCCCGATGAGATCTACAATGACCCGGCCAATCTCTTTGTCGCGGGGTTCATTGGCTCACCTGCGATGAACCTGATCAACGGGTCGGTGCAATCGGGCATGTTCGTCACGACGGGCGGCACGAGGCTGGTCGCTATTCCCGGACCTGACCGCGCGAGTGCTATCCTGGGTGTTCGCGCCGATGACATGATGGTCCATGACCAGGGGCAGGGCGACATTGATGTCACCATCTATGCCTTTGAAAACACTGGCGAGAGCACGCTTTTGACCGTCCAGTGGGGCAAGCAGCGCGTCATTGCGCGCGGAGATCGCCATCTTCGCAAAGAGCAGGATGACGTTGTGGGCATCTCGTTGAACACTGATCACCTGTATCTCTTTGACCCGGAAACGGGCAACCGCATAAGGAGCTGAGAGGATGGGGCGGGTCACTGCAAGTGACGTTGCGCGGGCGGCGGGTGTGAGCCAGCCAACGGTGTCCCGCGTTTTCAACCGCTCCACAGCCGTCGATCCGGGCACGGCAAAGCGGGTCCGCGCCGCGGCGCAGCGTCTTGGCTATATTCCCAATCTGGTGGCGCGCACCCTGAATTCCGGCCGGTCCTACCGGATCGGCGTCATCCTGGCGCATCTCAACAATAACTTCTTTGCGGCTGCGTTGCAGGATTTGTCCAAGGCGCTCAATGCCCAAGGCTATTCCGTCACCGTGTACTTTGCCGGGGATAGACCAAGGGACGTAGACAGCATCGTGTCTGACCTTTTGGCCGATCAGGTGGACGGGATCGTCCTGGCCTCGACCAGCCTGTCCAATCATCTGGTGGAACAGGTCCAGCGCGCGGGTATCCCCTGCGTCTTGTTCAACCGGGGCCAACCTGCGCCGGGGGTCTCCGTTGTCACGACGTCCAACTTGCAAGGCGGCTACGATGCCACGGAATTCCTGATCAGAAGTGGTCATTCGCGCATCGCGCATCTCGCGGGCTTGAGCGATGCGCTCAACGGGCAGGAGCGGCGTCAGGGCTTTCTCGATGCCATGGCCGATCATGGCCTGACGCCTTTGGCGTGCGTCGATTGCCATTTCCGCCGCGAGATCGCCATGGAGCAGACGCGGGCTCTGATGGCCTTCGAGACACCGCCCGACGCGATCTTCGCGGCCAGTGATCATATGGCTTTTGGTGTGCTGGAAGTTCTGCGCGTGGAGTTGGGCCTTTCCGTGCCCGGTGATGTCTCAGTCGTGGGTTATGATGATGCGCCCATGGCGAGCTGGGCCATGTTTGACCTGACCACGATCCGCCAGCCGATGAGCGACATGATCGAAGCCACCGTCCGGTTGCTGCATGGCCCCATTCAAGAAGATCAACGCCTCCCTCAGAACATCGTTTTGCCTGCGGCCCTCGTGGTGCGCGGCTCGACCCGTCCGCCTTTGACGAAAGGATGATACCCATGCCCACGATTACCCAATCCCAAGCTGACGCCCGCCACATTCGCCGCAGTGACTACACCTCCTGCACCGTGGCCTTCATCGATTGCAAAAAGCCCGGCTCCCATCTCAAAGAGAATTATTCGATCATTGGCCCCGGCGTGACCTCGTCGTCTGAGCAGGTGATCAACCTGCCCGAAGCCCATGGGTTCAACATTGGTGCCGCTGCGATGCCCAACGGCATCACAAACAACCTCCATATCCATTTCACCGCCGAAGTCTTCATGGTCTACGACGGGGAATATACGTTCCGCTGGGGGCCCAATGGGGAGAACGAGTTTGTCGGGCGTCCGGGCGATATCCTGTCCGTGCCGACATGGATTTTCCGCGGCTTTACCAATACCGGCAAGGATGATGGATGGCTCTTCACCACTCTTGGCGGCGACAACACGGGCGGCGTGATCTTCCATCCCGACATCCTGCGCGAGGCTGCGGATTACGGGCTCTATCTGTCCAAGGACAACCAGTTGATCGACGTCTCGCAGGGTGACACGGTCCCGGAGGAAGATCAGCGTATGGTGCCGATGGCTGACGAAGATGTGGCCAAACTGCGCGCGTTTACCCCGCAACAGATGCGCCAGCGTGTTGTCGCGACAGAAGATCGTGATTTCCAACCGGCCTTTGTGGATGCGGGGCTTGAGGGATGCGGCGCGGAAATTGCGCCGGTGATCGGGTATGGCCTCACACAAAACCGCAATCACGCTGCTGCGATCCTGAACCCGCATGGTTTCTCCATGGAATGGCTGCGCCTGCAACCGGGCCAGTCCGTCGCGGCGTTTAGCTTGTCTGACAAGATGGTCGTCATCCCGCGTGAAGGCGGTCTGCGACTGCATTTCAATGACGCGCGCGACGTGGCCGTCGATCTTGGCCCCTGGGATACGTATTCGATCCCCGCAGATGTTGTGCGCGTTTTGGAAAACAGGAGCGAAGAGGCGCTTGAGGTTCTGGTCATCGTGTCGGGAGATCATCAAAAGCGTCCGCAGTTCCGCGGCCATGTGCTGGAAGCCGCGCTGGCAAAAGGTCTCACGCTTGATGCGCAGGGCTACGTGGCGCAGGCTCATCTGATCCCAAGCTACGGCATGGTCGCGGAATAGACGCGTGCCAGACCCGTTTGAGATCGCGCGCGCCAAATGGGTGCTGCTTCCCGGCACGTTGTGTTCGGAGGCGGTCTTTGATCCGGTTATGCGCGCGCTTGGTGTCGGCCCGCAAAACCGCAGCTTCGTTCCCATGGATGCCCCGCGGGTCAGCGATTATGACGCGCGCTTGCGTGAGAGGGTCACGGGAGGCGAGATCGTGTGCGGCTTCAGCCTCGGCGCGATGGTTGCCGCGCACAATCTTGGAGCCCTCGCGAACGCCTCTGCGCTTGTCTTGCTGGCCTGCAATCCCTTTCCTGATCCGCCCGGCAACAGGGCCAACCGCGAGCGTGTTCGCGATCGCATCCTGCGCGGTGGTGCGCGCGAATGGGTCGCGGAGAACTGGTCCGCCATGTCAACCTCGACCGATCCCGCCGTGCGCGAGGCTGTCATCGCCATGGCCGAGCAAACACGGGATCAAATCCCGGCCCAAACCGAACTGGCATCCGCGCGCCCGGGCGCTGCGGAGGCGCTGCGGCGCAGTACGTTGCCGCTTGTCTTCGTCACCGGCGCGCAAGATCGTCTGACCCCGGGGGATCAAATCCGACAGATCACGGACACGGCCTGCAGGGCGCATCTGTCCATCCTCGATGGATTGGGGCACTTTGCGCTCTTGGAAGCCCCGGCCCGAGTGGCCCAGGCGATCCGTGCCGGTCTGGAGACGGCCCCAGGATTTAACGACAGGGAGGAGAGCCCCAGTGACACGCGCAGACATTCCAACATCACTTCTTGAAAAACTGCGGAGCGTCGATACGCCCACGGTCTGCAATGCCATCGAAGTGGCGCAAGGCCAGCGTGGTTTCAACAGATTCACGCGGGGCACCATGCATCATTGCAAGCCCGGCATGCCCGCCATGGTGGGCCGGGCGCGCACGGCGCGCATCGCGGGGTTGGCGCCGCCCACCGAGGACGATGCAACCATCAAAGCCCGCAGGTTGGCCTATTTCCGGGCGATGGCGCGGGGGCCGGGGCCCAGCGTCGCGGTCATCGAAGATCTGGACTATCCCCATTGCATCGCGGGATGGTGGGGAGAAGTGCATGTCGCCGTGCACAAGGGGCTTGGGATGGCGGGCGCGCTGACCAATGGCGTCATGCGCGATCTCGATGTGATCGACGATGGCTTTCCCATCCTTGCAGGCTCCATCGGGCCCAGCCATGGCTTTGTTCATGTCCGCGAGTTGGGGGGAGAGGTCTCGATCATGGGTATGCAGGTCGCCGAAGATGACCTGGTCCACGCGGACCGGCACGGCGCGGTTGTTATCCCGGAAGCCGTCATCGGCGATCTGGAGGCGGCTATCGACACGGTGTTTGCCAATGAAGCCATGATCCTGGAACCCGCGCGGGCCCCGGGTTTTGACATCGACCGGTTGGAAGAGGTCTGGACGCAATTCGAGGCGCGGCGCACCTGAGCGGCGTGAGGGCATCACGGTTTGCGCAGAGCGTCAGCCCCGGCCCGCGACGCTGGCCTGATACCTGTCGAGTTCTGCGATCAAGGCCTGTCCATTGGGACGATCCTCACGCGCACAAAACTCAGCCCAGACCGCGCCGAAGGGCATGTCCCTGAATTCTTCCGTGACAATCAGGCGGTGCGAGAAATCGAGAGTGCTTTCAGCCGCCTTCAGCTGCTCCCATGGCATCAAAAGCGCACGCAGCAGGGCCTTTTGCATATTGCGGGTACCGATGGTCCAGGCGGCTGTCCTGCTGATCGTGGCGTCGAAGAAATCGAGCCCGATATGGGTGCGGCCCAGCAGGTCCGCACTGACCAGCTCCTGAGCCATCTGCAGGATGTCCTCGTTCAGCAAGATCACATGGTCGCTGTCCCACCGCATCGGGCGTGAGACATGCAGAAGGATTTCATCCAGTGACAGGGCGACTGCGCTGAGCTTGTCCGCAATGTTTTCAGTCGGGTGGAAATGCCCCATGTCGAGGCACAAAAGCGTGCCATTGCGGATTGCGTAGCCCATGTAAAACTCGTGGCTGCCTACCGTGCAGGCCTCGACGCCGATACCAAACAGTTTGCTTTCGACGGCATCGAGCATATGCGTCTTGTCCTGCGGCGGCGCCAGCATGATGTCCAGAGAGCCCTCCAGACGCGCGCGCGCCGACATGCGGTCGATGGGCGTGTCCTTGTAGCCATCGGGCACCCAGATATTGTTCACACACGGGCTGGCCAGAGCCGCACCCATGCGCGCTGCAATGTCGCGCGAGCGTTTGCCGTGTTCGATCCAGAAATCGCGGATGCCTTGATCGGGATGGCTGAGCGTCAGATTGTCGTCGGCTTTGCTATGGGCAAAGAAGGTCGGGTTGAAATCGAGCCCGATCCCCTGATCTCTGGCCCAGTCGACCCAGGGCGCGAAATGCTCGAACTCGATTTCGTCACGATCCGGGCGGGCGTCCGTATCGAGATACATGGCGTGCAGGTTCAGACGATGCTTGCCGGGTATCATCGCATAGGCAAATTCGAGATCGGCGCGCAATTCATCGGGCGTGCGCGCGCGGCCCGGATGGTTGCCGGTGGCCTGAATGCCTCCACCAGAGGAGCCCGATTTCTGTTCAAACCCGACAACATCATCGCCTTGCCAGCAATGCATGGAGATCGGAATGCGCGTCAATTGCTCCAATGCGGCATCCGTATCGACACCCCAGTCGGCAAAGGCGGATTTTGCTGTGTCATAGCTCATGCCCGCCTCCTATCGCGTGAAGGCCTGGACGTTGCCAGCGTCCACATTGAGGATATTGCCCGTGGATTTGCCTGACGTGTCCGCGGCAAAGAAATAGCAGGCTTCAGCGATATCCTCAGGCAACACGGAACGCTTGAGCAGGGAGCGCTGGCGGTACATCTCCTCGAGGCCCTCCTTGTCCGTGCCGTAGGTGCCCGCGCGCTGTTCCAGCCAATCGCCTTCCCAGATCTTTGAGCCGCGCAACACCGCATCGGGATTTACGACATTGACCCGGATGCCAGCCTCCGCCCCCTCCAGCGCCAGACATCTGGCCAGATGGATCTCCGATGCTTTTGCCGTGCAATAGGCCGCCGCATTGGGAGAGGCGGCAAGTCCGTTCTTGGAGGCCACAAAGACAACAGAGCCCCCCATGTCCTGAACCCGCATGACCTTGAAGGCCTCGCGGCTCACCAGAAAGTAGCCGGTGGACAGGATGTCCATGTTCTTGGTCCACAAAGCCAGAGATGTTTCTTCAATTGGCGCGGATGATGCGATCCCGGCATTGGAGACGAGAATATCGATCCCACCGAACTCAACCGATGCCGAGGCAAAAGCCGCCGCGACAGCCTCTTCGCGTGTCACATCCATGGTGACGCTGCGGATGACATCCTTGCCATAGCGCTGCGACAGCATGGCCTGGGTTGAAGCGAGGCCGTCTTCGTTGATATCTGCCAGAACGACGCACGCGCCTTCCTTGAGGTATCTCTCGGCTGTTGCCGCGCCGATGCCTCCTGCGCCCCCCGTGACGAGCGCCACGCGCCCTGCCAACGACTTGGGTTTGGGCATGCGCTGCAATTTGGCCTCCTCCAGAAGCCAATACTCGATATCAAAGGCTTCCTGCTCGGGCAGACCCTGATATGTGCTGACCGCAGATGCGCCCCGCATCACGTTGATTGCATTGACATAGAACTCGCCGGAAATGCGCGCGGTCGCCTTGTCCTTGGCGAAGGTGATCATGCCGACGCCGGGAATGAGATAGACCACAGCATTCGGATCCCTCATGGCCGGGCTGTCCTCGTGTTTGCAGCGCGCATAATAGGCCGCGTAATCGTCGCGATAGGCCGCAATCTGATCTGGCAGCGCGGACAAGGCCTCCTCGATATTGCCGCTTGCAGGATCAAAGGGCACGACAAGCGGGCGGATTTTGGTGCGCAGGAAATGGTCCGGGCAGGAGGTGCCCAAAGCGGCAAGTGGCGCCATGTCCCTTGCGTTGACAAACTCCAGAACCACGTCGTCGTCATTGAAATGACCAACCATATGCTGATTGCCGGAGACAAACCCGCGAATGGCAGGCATGAGCCTTGAAGCGATCGATGCGCGGGTCTCGGGCGGCAGGCTTTCATGGATCGCGCCACCAAAAGCCGGAACTCCGTTGCTGCGTTCTGCGAGCCATTTGGTGGCAACATTGATGACATCGATGGTCTGATCATAACAGGCCTTGGCCGTGTCGCCCCACGTGAAGAGGCCATGGCTTTCGAGCACCACGCCATCGGCATCCGGATTCTCAAGGCAAAACGTCTCGAGCCACAATCCCAGCTCGTAGCCGGGTTTCTTCCATGGGAGCCAGCCGATACGGTCACCGAAGATCTCGCGCGTCAGCTCCTTGGAGTTTGTGGATGCGGCAATCGCGATGATCGCATCTGCATGCACATGATCCACATGCGTGCGGGGCACATAGGCGTGCAGGGGGGTATCGATCGATGCGGCGCGCGGGTTCAGCCGGAAGGTGCAATGGGGCAGGTAGCCCACCATCTCGTCTTCGTAATCAACACCGCGATATAGTGTCTTCAGCGCGCGCAGTTTGTCCATGTAAAGGGTGGCAAAGCCATCCATGCCCATGGACCCGATATCGCCGCCTGATCCCTTGACCCAGAGCACCTCGACGGGCTCTCCGGTCAAGGGGTCGGTCTCCATCACTTTGGCAGACGTGTTGCCGCCGCCGTAGTTGGTCACGCGCTTGTCGGATCCCAGGATGTTGGAGCGATAGCGCAGCAATTCCGATTCGCTCAGGCCGTCCGCCACGGTCGGGTCCCAACGACTTTCCAGAAGTTGATTGTTCAATGATTTCAACATTTTTCCTCCCGGCAAACGCAACGCGCCTGTGATGACAAGTTGCGTTGAGCTTGATCCTGGTAAATTTGCTTGTCAATCAATTTCAATCACAATCAATCATGCTGCACTGCAGAATGATTGATTATGATCGTTTATGATTGACAGAGGGCGCGAATCTCGACAGCGTAAGCGGTGAGGGAGGCCAAAATGCACGAGAAAGAGCGCCACACGATCATCCTGTCTGCGGTTGAAGAACGGCCGGTTGTGACGGTGGTTGACCTGTGCAAACTGACCGGTGCCTCCGAGGCGACAATCAGGCGCGACATCGCAACCCTGGACAAGGACGGCCAACTCCGGCGCGTGCGCGGTGGGGCAGAGGCCCTGAACCCACCGCAGGTCGTGGGGCTTGTCGGGCGTCCGTTCTCGGTCAATGAGACCATGCGGATTGAAGAAAAACAGGCGATTGCAGCGGCAGCCGTGGAGCTGTGCGAGGATGGCGATGCGATCATCATCAATGGCGGGACAACGACCTTCCAGATGGTGCACCCCTTGGCCAGTCGACGTTTGCAGGTCTTCACCAATTCCTTTCCGATTGCAGAGCATCTGCTGAAGCATTCGAAAAATACCATCATGTTGTCTGGTGGAACGATCTACCGCGAGCAGAACATCATCCTGTCACCCTTCGACAATGATGTGACGCGCAATTTCTGTGCGCGGCGCATGTTCATGGGCGCGCAGGGGCTTGGGCCACTGGGGCTCATGGAGGCGGATCCACTGCTTATTCAGGCGGAGCAAAAGCTTATTGGGCAAGCCGATGAACTTGTCGTTCTGGCTGACAGCACGAAGTTCGAGCAGCGCTCGAGCCTCGTCCTGTGCCCGCTCAACCGGATCACGACGGTGATTACAGATGACCAGATCTCAGACAAGGCGGCCGCGATGCTCGAGGCCGCTGAAGTAAAGATGATCGTTACCCCAGCCGGTAGCGCTCACAGGTCGGCGGCCTCCTGAAGGGGACCGTCATAGCGAACGTATTTAGGGAGGATTCCAAATGAAACGTCGCACGTTTACCAAACTCACAGCAGGTCTCAGCCTGGCGGCCACCCTGTTTGGCACCACAGCCATGGCGCAGGACAACATGCGCATTGCGCTGGTTGTGAAAGCGCTTGGCATCGGGTTCTTCGAGGCCGCAGCGGAAGGAGCCGAGGAGGCCGCCAAGGAATTGGGGAATGTCGAGATCATCTATACCGGTCCGACGGACACGACCGCCGAGGGCCAGATTGAGGTGATAAATTCCCTCATCGCACAGGGCGTGGACGCCATTGCCGTATCGGCCAATGATACGGATGCGCTCGTTCCAACCCTCAAAAAGGCGATGCAGCGCGGGATCACGGTCATCAGCTGGGATTCCGGTGTGGCCCAAGAAGGCCGCATGATGCATCTGAACCCGTCGTCCAATGCGCTGATCGGCAATATGATCATCAAGCTGGCTGCCGATCATCTGCCCGATGGCGGAGATGTGGCGGTTCTGTCGGCCACAACAACATCCACGAACCAAAACATCTGGATCGAAGAGATGACGAAGGTCATGGGCAATTACCCCGGCATCAATGTCGTCACGACAGTCTATGGCGACGACCTTGCGGACAAATCCTACCGTGAGGCGACGGGCCTGATGCAATCCTATCCCGATCTTGACGCGATCATTGCGCCCACGTCCGTGGGTATTGTGGCTGCGGCGCAGGCCGTGGTGGATGCGGGTAAGGTTGGCGAAGTCAATGTGACAGGTCTCGGGCTGCCCTCCGAGATGGCCGGTGCCATCGAGAGCGGCGCGTCGCAATCCTTTGCCATCTGGAACCCGATTGATCTGGGCTACTCGGCAGCGATGATTGCCCATGCGCTCGCCTCGGGCGCTGTCACGGCGGAACCTGGTGCGGAGATTTCGATTGGCCGCGTGGGCAGCATCACGCTGGACGACAAGAACGAGGCCGCGATGGCCGATCCGTTCATCTACGACGCGTCCAATATCGACCAGTTCAAGTCGATTTTCTAAGCCTCTCCTGTCCTGCGCAGCGCGCACCATCGCGCTGCGCAGGCTTTTCGATCCCTCAGCCGAGTTTTTCGATGTTACACCAAGCGGACACCAGACGTGCGCCGGCCGCCATTTCCACGCAGGCGGCGATCCTTGCGCTGGACGGGATCACCAAGACATTTCCGGGCGTGAAAGCCCTCTCGGACGTGTCGCTGGAGCTCTATCCGGGCAAGGTCACGGCGCTCATCGGCGAAAATGGCGCTGGCAAGTCAACGGTCGTGAAGACCCTGACCGGCATCTACCAGCCCGACGCCGGCACAATCCTCATGGATGGACAGCCCACAGCATTTCCCGCCCCGCAGGCGGCCTCTGATCACGGTGTCACAGCCATTCATCAGGAAACGGTCCTCTTTGATGAATTGTCCGTGGCGGAAAACATCTTTCTGGGCCATGCGCCGCGCGGCGCATTTGGGTTGATCGATGTGAAAGCGATGACCCGCAAAGCCGGAGAGATCCTGACTGGCATCGGCGCGACAATCGATCCCGAACACAAGCTCAAGGATCTGGGCATTGCCAGCAAACACCTCGTGGCGATCGCGCGCGCGCTATCGATCGATGCCCGTGTCGTCATCATGGACGAACCCACTGCCGCGCTCTCGCACAAGGAAATCGAGGAGCTTTATGAGCTTGTCGAAAGCCTGAAGGCGCAGGGAAAGGCGATCCTGTTCATCAGCCACAAATTCGATGAGATCTTTCGCATCGCGGACAATTACACGGTCTTTCGCGACGGGCAGTTGATTGGTCATGGTGCGATTGCCGATGTCAGCGAGGCGGAGTTGGTGAAAATGATGGTGGGCCGGGATGTCAGTCAGATTTTTCCCCAGCGCGCGGCCCATCCCGGTGACACGATCTTGCAAGTGACCGGCTATTGTCATCCAACGGAATTCGAAGACATCGGGTTTACTCTGCGAAAAGGCGAAATTCTGGGGTTTTATGGCCTCGTGGGGGCGGGACGGTCCGAATTCATGCAAGCTCTGTTTGGCATCACGCGTGCCTCGGCCGGTGAGGTCGAGATTGACGGGCAGAAGGTCCGGATCATGTCGCCAGCGGATGCGGTCGCCAACGGCATTGTCTATGTGCCAGAGGATCGCGGCAAACAGGGCGCCATCCTTGATCTGCCCATTTTTCAGAACGTGACCTTGCCCTCACTGGGGCGCATCTCCAGCAGGGGCTTTCTGGCGCTTGCCGAGGAATTCAGGCTGGCGCGGGAATACACAGAGCGGCTGGATCTGCGCGCAGCGTCGCTTGATACCCATGTGGGCAACCTCTCGGGCGGCAATCAGCAAAAGGTGGTCATAGCGAAATGGCTCGCGACCCAGCCCAAGGTCATCATCCTTGATGAGCCGACCAAAGGCGTCGACATCGGATCAAAGGCTGCCGTGCACGAGTTCATGGCGGAATTGGCGGGCCAGGGGCTCGCGGTCATCATGGTCAGCTCGGAAATCCCCGAAGTGCTGGGCATGTCAGACAGGGTCATCGTCATGCGCGAGGGCCGGATGGTGGCAGAGCTGTCCGAGGCGGAGTTACAGCCCGAAACGCTCGTCCGTCACGCCGCTGGTATCTAGAAGGGACCGCTCATGCTCAAACGCATTCTGACATCTCGCGAAGCCCTTCTTGTGGGCGCCATCGCTGTGTTGCTGGCGCTGATCTCGTCGCGCTTTCCTGCCTTTATTGCCCCGGGCAATCTGGCCAATGTCTTCAATGATACATCGCCACTGATCCTGCTGGCCATCGGACAGATGATTGTCATTCTGACCAAATGCATCGACCTCAGCGTTGCGGCCAATCTGGCGCTGACGGGTATGGTCGTCTCGATGCTCAATGTGGCGATGCCGGGCTTGCCCATTGTCTTCATCCTGATGATCGCCGTGGGTCTCGGGATGGTTCTCGGCATGATCAACGGCCTGCTGGTCTGGAAACTGGCCATCCCCCCCATTGTCGTCACATTGGGTACGATGACGATCTTCCGGGGCCTGATCTTCGTCATCTCGGATGGGAAATGGGTCAACAGCCACGAAATGAGCCCCGCGTTCAAGGCCTTCCCGCGCACCGAGCTATTGGGTCTGCCTGTTTTGGGATGGATCGCAATTCTTGCGGTCATACTCTTCACGATTGTCATGACGCGAACCACACTGGGCCGGGCCTTCTATGCCGCCGGCGGCAACCCCCATGCGGCCACTTATGCCGGGATCAATGTCGGAAAAACCCAATTCTGGGCCTTTACAATTTCGGGCGCATTGGCCGGGCTGACAGGGTATTTGTGGGTCTCTCGTTTTGCCGTCTCATATGTGGATATCGCCGGTGGATTTGAGCTGGATGTTGTGGCTGCCTGCGTTATTGGCGGGGTGTCGATCATGGGGGGCATCGGCACGGTCGCAGGCGCGCTTCTGGGCGCCTTGTTTCTGGGTATCATCAAGAATGCCTTGCCGGTCGTTGATATTTCCCCCTTCTGGCAACTCGCGATCTCAGGCAGCGCGATCATCATCGCGGTGGCCCTGAATGCACAGGCCAACCGGGAAAAAGGCCGGATCATCCTCAAACGCGCGGAGCAGGCCACATGAGCACCACCGATCGTTTCGTCCCCGACCGCTTGCGGTCTCCTCTGGAGCAACGGCTGAAGAGCTGGGAGACCCTTTTGCTATTGGTGGCCATTGCCATCTTTGTGGCCAACAGCTTTGCGTCTCCCTATTTCCTGAATGCGTGGAACCTGAGCGACGCCACGTTCAATTTCACGGAAAAAGCCATGATCGCCTTTGCGATGGCGCTGCTGATTATCTCAGGTGAGATTGACCTGTCGGTCGCCTCGATCATTGCGCTGGCGTCCACGGCCATGGGGGCGGCTGTTCAGATGGGCGTGGGCACGCCGGGGCTTGTGCTGATCGGGCTGGGCGTCGGGCTGTTGTGCGGTGCGTTCAACGGGCTTTTGGTCACGCGGATGGGCCTGCCTTCCATTGTGGTGACCATCGGGACGATGAGCCTCTTTCGTGGCATCAGTTTCATCGTTCTGGGCGACCAGGCCTATCGCGGGTACCCCGATAGTTTCTCATGGTTCGGGCAGGGCTATGTCTGGTGGGTCATTTCTTTTGAGTTCGTGCTCTTCGGGGTCATTGCGCTGATCTACGCCGTTGTATTGCACAAGACCAACTTTGGCCGCGCGGTCTATGCGATAGGCAATAATGCAACCGGCGCCATGTTTTCGGGTATTCGCGTCCCGCGGGTGAAGTTCATTCTGTTTCTTCTCACGGGCCTCATGTCCGGCGTGGCAGCGGTTTGTCTGACGGCGCGGCTGGGCTCCACCCGCCCGTCCATCGCGACGGGGTGGGAGCTGGAGATCGTGACAATGGTGGTTCTGGGGGGCGTCAGTATCCTCGGCGGCTCGGGCACCATACTGGGTGTTGTGATCGCGGCCTTCGTCATGGGGCTGGTGACGTTCGGGCTTGGGCTCCTCAACGTGCCCGGCATTGTAATGTCCATCGTGATCGGGGCGCTTTTGATCGGGGTCATCGCTTTGCCGCGCTTGTGGTCGATGTGGCGGGGGCGGTGATGGAGAAATATGCCTTCAAAATGCAGCTCAATCCGGGGTGCCGTGCCGAATATATCAGACGCCACGATGAGATCTGGCCGGAATTGTCCGCGCTTTTGAAAGATGCAGGCGTGAGCGACTACTCAATACACTTCGATCCCGAAACCCACATCCTCTTTGGCGTTCTTTGGCGCGAACAGGGCCATGGCATGGATGACCTGCCAAACCATCCCATCATGCAAAAGTGGTGGGCGCATATGGCGGATATCATGGAAACGCATTCCGACAACGCGCCTGTCGCGCGCCCCCTTGAATGCGTCTTTCACATGCCATGACGCGCCATTTAGCAGTCATAGATATTGGCAAAACCAACGCAAAGCTCGTGCTTGTGGATCGGCAGACCCTGTCCGAGATCGCTGTCATCACACGGCCCAACACATGCATTCCCGGCCCGCCCTGGCCGCATTTCGATGTCGAGGGGCATTGGCGCTTTCTTCTGGAGGGATTGCGCGCATTTCATGCAGCCCATGGCATTGAGGCCATTTCTGTCACAACCCATGGCGCTTGCGCCGCGCTGCTGTCGAAAGATGGGCAGCTTGCCGCACCGATCCTTGATTACGAACATGCAGGACCCGACGACACAGCAGCGGCGTATGACGCCATCCGCCCCCCGTTTGCCGAGACAGGATCGCCGCGACTGGCAGGTGGTCTTAACATCGGCGCACAGCTGTTTTGGCAGTTTCAGAGCGATCCCGGTCTCAAGGACAGAACGCATCAGATCGTCACCTATCCGCAATTCTGGGGGGCGCGGCTGACCGGTGTGACGGCGACGGATCCGACCTCTTTGGGTTGCCATAGTGACCTTTGGAACCCGACAGATGCGACATTGTCCTCTCTGGTGGACGGATTTGGTCTTGCATCCAAGCTGGCGCCTGTGCGCGCACCCTCGGATATCCTGGGCCCAATCCTGCCCCATGTCGCCGACGCAACCGGGCTTGCGCCTGAGACGCCGGTCTATTGCGGCATTCACGATTCCAATGCGTCGCTCCTGCCTTATGTTCTGAGCGAAACGCCACCTTTCAGCGTAGTGTCGACGGGAACATGGGTCATCGCCATGTCGATTGGTGGCAGGGTGCGGTCACTGGATCCAAACCGCGATACGCTGATCAATGTAACAGCCACAGGCCAACCGGCGCCCTCGGCGCGTTTCATGGGCGGACGCGAACACGATCTGGCAACCGCAGGCCCGTACCCGGATCCCACGCAACAGGATCTGGAGACGATCCTTGGAGAGGAGATCACGCTGTTGCCCGCCGTCGTGTCAGACACCGGGCCTTTCAAGGGGCAGACGGCGCTTTGGATTGGTGAAGAACCTCAGCGCGGCACAGGCGCGCGGGGCGCCGCCGTGGCGCTCTATCTGGCACTTGTGACTGCGGAATGCCTCTCCAATATCGGACAGGAGGGCAAGATCATTGTCGAAGGGCCCTTTGCGGGCAATTCGATCTTCCTCGATATGCTGAGCGTCGTGACAGGCTCTGACGTCTATCGCGCGCTCGGCACGACCGGAACCAGCGCGGGAGCGGCTCTCCTTGCTCCCGGGCCATCTGTTCCGCCGCCGGTGCAGGCACATCCGGTCTTGATCGGTTCGGACCGACGCGAAGCGCTCATGTCCTATGCAACCCTTTGGCGGGACAGGGTGCGAGGCCGTGTGACGTGATGATCATTGCCGCCAATCCCCCGTGATCCCGCGAGGCACTTGGATGTGCGCACAACATCAAGGCAATATCCCCGACGCTTATCTGCACGCCAAAGCGGGGTTCAGCGACTGGCCGTGGACAAATGGGCGACGGATCCCGATTTGTATTACGTGACGACGGGGCCGCAGAACGCCCGAGCCGAATTCTGACGCAGCGCGCGCATCTGCTTTCATTTGCGCCACCGAAGGCTCAATCCACGCCACCGTATCGACGGGAGCAATAAACCAATGCGTCGCATACCCGCCAAACCTGCTTGCGGCACCAGTCAGCATGAGCCACTTCATCGCCGGGAAGCGTTCAAATCAGGTGCCGTCGCAACGCCGGCGTCATATGTGCGGTGTGGCTATATCTGCTGGCCTTTTGCAACGGCGGATTGGACGGCGGCGATCTCATCCGCAGAGAGGCCATAGTCCTGCGCGGCGGTCTCGGGCGAGATATATCCGAGGGCAAGATCACGCTTCACGCGCTCTTTGGGGCGCTCAGCCGGATCGCCGTAGCCCGCGCCGCCGGGGAAGGCCATCATCACTCTGCGCCCGTGGGGCACAAATTGCTTGCCTTTGACACGCATCTCCGCCCCGTCGTCTCGCGCAATTGTCGTTGGCGCGCCGCTCAAGCCGCCGCGACGGCCCCGCGCGGGATGCTGGCTGCGATCGAACATGGCTTGAATATCGAACTCGTGACCCTCTTGCGCGCCCACTTCCATGAATTGGCCCAGACCGCCGCGCGTTTTGCCCGCACCGCCACTGTCGGGCCGCAGCTCCTTGCGCCAGATGATGACGGGGCCTGCGTGTTCCGTGGCTTCAATGGGCATGGTCATGACGCCGGACGGAAAGGCCGTGGCGTTCATCCCGTCATGCTCAGGGCGCGCGCCCGAACCGCCCGAATTGAAAGTCAGGACCTCGGCGCGCTTGGCATCCGCAGGGGCAGGGGCGTCGCTGCGGGGGCGCAGGCTCACCTGGAAATTGCACAGACATCCTGCGCCCTCGGCTGGGACCAGTCCGGGAACGATCTTGTCGAACGCGTCGTAGACCGCATCGGGAACGAAATGCCCCACAATGTGGCGCAGCGCGACGGGCGCGGGATGCAGCGCGTTCACGATGGTGTTTTCCGGCGCGGTGACCTCAAAGGGCGCCAGCGAAGCGGCATTGTTTGGGATCTCGGGCGCGATGGCGACTTTCAAGGCATAGCAGGCATAAGCTTTTGTGTAGACCAGCGGGCAGTTGATGCCTTTCCTGTCGATCCCGGATGTGCCGGTGAAGTCCGTGACGATCCGGTCTCCCTTGATGCTGATGTTCACCTTGAGCGTGATGGGCACGTCAAAGCCATCCATCGTCATCTCGCCGCTGGCAGAGGTCTGGGGCAGGGCGGCGATGGCGTCGAGTGTCGCTCGGCGCGAATTGTCTAGGATGAACGCGGCAATCTCGTCCAGATCGGCCAGGCCGAACTCTTCCATCATCGCCACAAGCCGCCTGTGGCCAATCTCATTGCAGGTGGCCAGCGCATAGACATCGCCGATGAGCTGGTCTGGCTCTCGGACATTGCCACGGATGATCCGCACCAGCGTCTCATCAACAACGCCTTTGTCTGCAAACTTCATGATCGGGATGTAGAGGCCTTCCTCGTAGACACTCTGTGCATCGGCGCCAAAACCACGGCCGCCAATATCAACGATATGCGCTGTGCAGGCGAAAAAGCCGACCAGAGCGCCCTCGTGAAACGACGGGGTGACCATCGTGATATCGTGCAGGTGGCCGGTGCCTTCCCAAGGGTCGTTGGTGATGTAGACATCGCCCTCGAACATGTTGTCTCGCCCGATCCGGCGGATGAAATGGGCCACGGCATCGGCCATGGCGTTCACATGACCGGGGGTGCCGGTCACGGCTTGGGCCAGCATGGTGCCATGGGTGTCATAGACGCCAGCCGAGAGGTCGCCCGCTTCGCGCACCGAGGTTGAAAAGGCCGTGCGGACCAGCGCCTGCGCCTGTTCCTCAACCACAGAGATCAGGCGGTTCCACATGACCTGATAGACGACCTTGGAATGCTCTTGTACCATGGGTCTTATCCTTTCGGGTCTTTGCTCGGCTTGCGCGCGACGACATCGATGCAGCCGTCGGGCTGGCAGATCGCGTCGCGGCTGGCGGGCACGATGATGGTGGTTTCGGCTTCGGTCACAGCCGCCGGGCCTTGCGCCCGTTGACCCGTGCCCATGGCGTGCCGGTCAATCACATGCGCGTCGAGATAAGCGCCTCCCGCCGCATCGAAGATGGGCCGCGTGCTGCCCGTCGCGACGGGCGCGCTGCCGTCTGTTGTCTCAATGCGTGCGACGTCTTCAGGGGGAGTCGTGGCATTCACGGACCACACCGTTATCTCGATATCCATCCCGGCGACGGGGCGGCCAAAGAGTTTGGTGTAGTCTTCCTCAAAGCGCGCCTCAAAGGTCGCGGCATCGGGGGTCATGGCCTGTTCTTCGGTCAGTGAAATCGGGATTTCCCAGCCCTGACCTGTGTAGCGCATATAGACTTTGAACTCCGACAGGATCGGGCTGACCGCGTCACAGGTGCGGACAAAGCCGGTGGCTTCGGTCTGAAGATCGCTCAGGAGGGTTTTGATTTTTCCCGGATCGAAGTCGCTCAGCTTCATATAGACCGACCGATTGGCCTCAAAGCTGAAAGGCGCACGCAGAAATCCGATGGCAGAGCCGACGCCCGCGCCGGGCGGCACCAGAAGGCGTGCAACGCCAAGCTTCTCACAAAGCCTGCCCGCATGCAGCGGGGCGGCACCGCCAAAGGCGATCATCGTGTACTCGCTCAAATCCTCGCCGTTCTCGACGGCGTGGACACGGGCGGCATTGGCCATGTTTTCGTCGACCACTTCGGCCACACCAAAGGCAGCCTCAGTCGCGTCCATGTCCAACGTCTCACCGACATGGTCAGTCAGCGCGGCCCGGGCGCTCTCAGGGTGCAAAACAATTGATCCGCCTGCAAAATTCTCGGGGTCCAGCTTGCCCAGCACAAGATCAGCGTCCGTGACACCGGGGCGCGCGCCGCCGCGACCGTAACAGGCCGGGCCGGGCTCGGAGCCCGCGCTTTCCGGCCCGACACGGATTTGGCGCAGGGCGTCCACATGGGCCAGGCTTCCACCGCCCGCGCCAATTTCCACCATGTCGATCACGGGAATGGAGATCGGCATCCCCGATCCCTTCTTGAAGCGATACGTGCGGGCCACCTCGAAGACGCGGCTGGTCTTGGGAGTCTGGTTCTTGATCAGGCAAATCTTGGCTGTGGTCCCACCCATGTCGAAGGAGAGCACCTTGTCCAACCCGTAGCGCGCCGCGATGTGCGCCGCAAAGACTGCACCGCCTGCGGGGCCTGATTCCACCAGTCGCACCGGGAAATCTGCCGCATTCTGGATCGAGATGATCCCGCCGCCCGAATGCATAAGAAAGATGCGACAGCCCACGCCTTCGCCGCGCAGCCGCTCTTCCAGACGCCCGAGATAAGAGGCCATCAACGGTTTGATATAGGCGTTGGCGACAACCGTGTTGAACCGTTCATATTCGCGCATTTGCGGCGAGACCTCGGACGATATCGAGACCGAGACATCGGGCAGACGTTCTGCCAGCACATCACGCACCAATACTTCATGGGCGGGGTTGAGGTAGGAGTGGATCAAACCAACGGCGACACTTTTGAAGCCCGCTTCCGCAATGCGCTCGACCACGGCCTCGACATCGGCGCGCTCAAGAGCAACCAGAATCTCGCCCCTGGCATTCACACGGCCCGGGACGGTAAAGCGCACATGGCGCGGCAGCAGCGGGTCGGGCAGGTTGAGGTTGAGATCGTATTGCTCAAAGCGCGACTCGGTGCGCATCTCGATCACATCGCGAAACCCTTCGGTCGTGATCAGCGCGGTCTTGGCGCCGCGCCGCTCGATCAGCGCATTGGTGGCCAGCGTCGTGCCATGTATGATCTGCTCGATCTGAGACGGTGCGATGCCCGCTTTGGCGCAGGCCTGATGCATCCCGTCGATGATCGCGTCCTCCGGGGCGGCATAGGTCGTCAACACCTTGACCGAGACGCGTGTCGCGCCTTGTTCGAGCACGACATCCGTGAAGGTGCCGCCAATATCGACCCCCATGCGAACAGACCCGGCCTTCATCGACACCTCCCTTTGCGCCCTATGCGCTGACATGACGACAGTCGCGCGGGGAAATCAAATCAATTGCGGTCTCGTGCGTGAAAGACCGGAACCGCACATCGCTGCATGGGGCTTACGATATGGCCGTCATCAAAGGTGGCGCTGATGCTTCCCCAAAGCCCAATGCAACTGAGATCGGGTCTGGACTGCACATGTCTCTGCCAAGCGCGAAGCACAGTTTGCGGCGGGCAAAACATTGCAAATTTTCCAGCCGAATTAGTGCCAGAATTCTTGATCGAAAAGAGCTTTGCGTCTAAGGATGCCCCGTGGGATCGACGATGGCGTCGTCGCTGATGGAAACTCGGTCAGAGCATCCCAAACCAAAAATCCTGAACGCCGGGATCTTGCTTTGCCGTTTAACGGTGGGGGAAGGTGCAACCGGACTGCAGGGCACTCCTCATCACCAAAAGCGGCCTGAACAGGAGTGAACCGATGGACGGAGCATCCAACTTTGGCGTCGCGGGTCAGCGCCCCGACTTTTACCGTTTTCACCAGGGCGAAAAGGTGCTGCCTTTCGCTGATGCCGAATATGAAGCGCGGCTGGCCAAGCTGCGCGCGGTCATGGCCGATGAGGGCGTTGATGCCTGCGTGCTGACCTCGATGCACAATGTCGCTTATTATTCGGGCTTTTTGTATTGCTCGTTTGGCAGGCCTTATGCGCAGGTCGTAACGGCCACCGAGACCGTGACCTTCAGCGCGGGCATCGATGCGGCCCAGCCCTGGCGTCGCGGCTATGGCGACAACATCACCTACACCGATTGGCAGCGGAACAATTACTGGCGCGCGATCCACTCGGTGGTGGGCTCGGGCAAGGTCGTTGGCTTTGAAGGTGATCATATCTCCTACACCCAGCTTGGCTTGCTGGACGCGTTCCTCAAGCCGTCGGGCAAGAAGGACATCGCGCCCGCGACGATGCGCCTGCGCATGCACAAATCCGCCGCTGAGATCGAGCTGATCCGCGCCGGTGCCAACACGGCGGATGTGGGCGGCTATGCCATCCGCGATGCCATCAAGGCAGGCGCGCGCGAGGTCGATATCGCCATGGCGGGCCGCGATGCGATGGAGCTGGAGATTGCCAAGCGCTTCCCCGACAGCGAGATCCGCGACAGCTGGGTCTGGTTCCAGTCTGGCATCAACACCGATGGCGCGCACAACCCCGTCACCACGCGGCAGCTTGAGCGCGGCGATATCCTGAGCCTCAACACCTTCCCGATGATCTCAGGCTACTACACTGCGCTGGAGCGTACGCTCTTTGTCGAAGAGGTCGATCCTGCGAGCCTCAAGGTCTGGGAGGCCAACGTCGGCGCCCATGAATACGGGATGAGCCTGCTCAAGCCCGGCGTGTCCTGCGCTGAGGTCACGCACAAGATCAACGACTTCTTCGCAGAACGCGACATGCTGCAATACCGAACCTTTGGCTATGGCCACTCTTTCGGTGTGCTGTCGCATTACTACGGCCGGGAAGCAGGTCTGGAGCTGCGCGAGGACATCGACACGGTGCTCGAGCCCGGCATGGTGATCTCGATGGAGCCGATGCTCACAATTCCCGATGGCCAGCCCGGCGCGGGGGGCTACCGGGAGCACGATATCCTTGTGATCACGGAAGACGGCAATGAAAACATCACCGGCTTCCCCTACGGCCCGGAGCACAACGTCGTCGGGTGATCGAATCGGAATAAAGGTATGAGCGGCCCGGGTTGCTCATACCCACCCCGGGGCGTTCAGCGATCGTCCCGGGCTTTCAGGCGCCCGCGGTGCCCATAAGGTGTCTCCCCGTACCGGGCTTTGTAATGGCGCGAAAAGACGTTGTTGGAATTGAAGCCCGCCGCTACGGCGATTTCCATAACGCTGAGATTGGTCTCCGTCAGCAATGTGCGCGCGCGATCCAACCGGATATTGCGATAGGTTTGTGCGGGAGCCTCATTCAGCAATTGTTTGAACTGACGTTCGATCTGGCGGCGCGAAATTCCCGCGCGGATCGCAAGCTCATCCAGCGTCAGGGGATTTTCGATATTGTCGTACATCGCCCGCAAAACGGCCAGGATACGTGGATTGCGCGAGCTGATGGCCTTGGCGATGGAGGAGCGCTGTTCGCTGCGCGTCGTGATATCCGGCCCGTTCAGACACATGTCAGAGACCGCGATAGCAAAGTCCTCTCCGTAGTCCTCTGCGATAATGGAGACCATCAACTCGGTCGCGGCAACACCACCTCCGCAGGTGAGAAGTGTTCCGTCTTTTTCGAACCGCTGCGGCGTGGGGGCCAGATCAGGAAATTCCTCGATAAAACCGGGCTGGTTCTCCCAATGCAGCGTGAACCTCTTGCCCTTCAGTAGGCCTGCCCGCGCCAGGGTCGCAGCGCCAGTGCAGATCCCGCCGACCGCGCCGCCAAAGCGGACGTGGCGCCTGATGCCTCCCAGAACATCCTCCGAGGCCGCCTGAATGCCGTTGTTGCCGGAGCAGACAAAGAGATAGGTGTCCGGCGTCAGCGCGCGCAGGTTTGCATGCACGTCGATATCAATCCCTGACGAGGAGGAGACCGTCCTTCCGTCGTCAGATATCGCCAACCATCCATAAAGCGGCTTTTGCGCCAGCTGATTGGCGATGCGCAATGGATCGAGTGCGGCGCTGAAGGCAAGCAAGGTGAACTGGGGCAGAAGCAGGAAGCCGAACCATCGGGTCTCTTTTGCGGCTTTGATCGGGTAGCTGAATGCGCCTTCTGGCACGAGATCGGGCCGACCTGTGTCCCTGCCTTCATTTTTGCTCACAATTGCCCCCTCAGTCGGTTCTCTCCAGAAGCATCGGGAACCAGTCTTCCCGCAAACGCTCACCTTCTTTCATATCATGCCCGGGGAAGGGAGGCGATGTTGGCCCTGGGCGCTCAATGTAGCGCGCGTCGTCCCCGAGGAGGCGCAGGGAGAAGGCCCGGCGGCGCGTGCCCGCCTCATTGCCGCGCGCGCCATGCAGGGTCTTGTAGTTGAACGCGACGGCATCGCCCGGCTCCATCTCATATTCGCGGATGTCCATGCCTTCCGCATCCGGATCGGGGACAGGCATATATTCATCGTCGTTCGGATAAAAGCTCGTTTCGGCCAGCCAGCGCGTTGGCAGGACCGCCTTTTCCCACAGGTGCGAACCGGCCACGCAACGCAAAGAGGCCTCGCGCACGGGATCGAGCGGCGACCAGAAGCTCACGGTTTGCTGCCCCTCGACAAAGTAATAGGGCGCATCCTGATGCCAAGGCGTGGGCTTGGAGGTGCCGGGCTCCTTCACAAGCACATGATCATGGAACATCTGGACGGTTCGCGATCCCATGAGCTCCGCGGCCACTTCAGCCGCGGGAGAAGCCTTGATGGCCTCCCGAAACTCGGGGATCCGGGTCCAGTTGCAATAATCATCAAAGAAACGCCCGCCTTCGCCTTCCTTGAGGTTTTCGGCCGCGTAGGGGCCAGGCTCGGCCATGTTGCGCGCGACGCCGTCGCGGAGCTGCTCCACCTGGTCCTTGAACAGACCTTTCACCAGTACGACGCCGTCCCGGGCGTAGGCCTCGATATGCTCTTGGGTCAAAAGAGGGTGTGTCATGGGTCTGACCTCTCGTTGCGATTGTTGGGGGAGTGAAAACTATTCCGCCATCTGGCGGTCAACCTGGTGTTCTTCGTTGATCATGGCCTGCAACTGTCGGCGAAAGCGCAGCTGCCCGCCATCAATCGGCAAGTCGACATGCGGTGAGGTCTTGTTGGACATGCCGAGCTGCACTTCATTGAGAACGGCACGGTCTTCTTCGAAGGCGTGCTGCACATCCTCTGACATCATTTTCGACAGCTCTTCGTCATCCGGGCGGATGTTGCGCAGCTGGAACCAGTAATAGCGCGTGCGGCCCTCGTCAGTTGGCGTCATGAAATTGTAGCTGTCCATGATGAAGGTTTTCTCATGCAGCGGACCGTCCGGCCCGCCAGTGCCTGCAGGTGTGAAGACAGCCTTGATCAGCGCGTGGGACGGGTAGCGGACCTCATAGTGCTGAAGCCGGTCACAGTTCCCCTCGAACTCGACTACCTTCTTGTAGAACGGGGCAGGCTCATGATCCATCATCCAGCGATGCACGATCACGCCTTCATCGGTCTTGGTGATCCTGAGCGGCGTGTCCTTGGTGGCATCGGCGGCAAAACTTGATTGATGAACCCAGGCCACATGGGTCGGGTCAAGCAGGTTGTCGCACATCAGCAGGTAGTTGCAGTCAAGCTCCATGGCCGCGCCGCGATTGATGCCCCAATCGGGGTTGTCATAGTTCTCGATCTCGAAAATGTCCGACGGATCCGCCAACGCCGGGTTGCCCATCCAGATCCAGACAAGCCCGTATTTCTCATGCATCGGGTAGGCATGGACTTTGGCATTTGAAGGGATGCTGCCCGTGCCCGGCGCCCAGACACATTGACCCGCGCAGTTGAACGTAAGCCCGTGATAGCCGCATTCCACCGTGTCGCCTTTGATCCGCCCCTTGGACAGGGGCAGCTTGCGGTGCGGGCAGGCATCCTCGAGCGCCACGAGATCCCCTGCCTCAGACCGGAACACGCAGATCTTTTCCCCAAGGACCATGATCTGTTGCAAATCGCGCGTAATCTCATGGTCCCACGCGGCGACATACCAAGCGTTCTTCAAAAACATCTGTGTCATCGCTCTTATCCGCGGCCCAGAATACCCGGAAGGTTCAAGCCGTTTTCGCGCGCGCAGTCCAGTGCTTCTTCGTAACCAGCGTCTGCGTGGCGCATGACACCGGAGGCGGGGTCGTTCCACAGCACATTGGCGATGCGGCGGTCGGCATCTTCCGTGCCATCGCAGCAAATGACCATGCCGGAATGCTGCGAAAAGCCCATGCCGACGCCACCACCGTGGTGCAGCGAGACCCATGTGGCCCCGCCCGCGACATTCAGCATCGCATTGAGCAAGGGCCAGTCGGAGACGGCGTCCGAGCCGTCTTTCATGGCCTCGGTTTCGCGGTTGGGCGAGGCGACCGAGCCGCTGTCGAGGTGGTCACGGCCAATCACAACGGGGGCGCTGAGTTCGCCCGTGCGGACCATCTCATTGAACGCCAGACCAAGCTTATGACGCTGGCCCAGACCGACCCAGCAGATGCGCGCGGGCAGGCCCTGAAACGCAATTCGTTCGCGCGCCATGTCGAGCCAGTTGTGCAGATGCGGATCGTCGATCAGCTCTTTGACCTTGGCGTCGGTCTTGTAGATATCCTCCGGATCACCCGAGAGCGCACACCAGCGGAACGGGCCCACGCCCCGGCAAAAGAGCGGGCGGATATAGGCGGGCACAAAGCCGGGGAAGGCGAAGGCGTTCTCCAGCCCTTCCTCCTGCGCGACCTGACGGATGTTGTTGCCGTAATCCAGCGTGGGCACGCCCGCGTTCCAGAAGTCCACCATCGCGGCGACTTGGGTTTTCATCGAGGCGCGCGCGGCTTTTTCCACCGCGGCGGGATCGCTTTCCTGCTTGGCGCGCCATTCCGCAACCGACCAGCCCTGCGGCAGGTAGCCATGGATCGGATCATGGGCGGAGGTCTGGTCTGTCACCATATCCGGTTTGACGCCGCGCCTCACCAGCTCGGCAAAGATATCCGCCGCGTTGCCGATAAGCGCCACGGATTTGGCCTCGCCTGCGTCGGTCCAGCGGTCGATCATGGCCAGAGCCTCATCGAGGTCATGGGTCTTTTCGTCCACATAGCGGGTGCGCAGGCGGAAATCGGCGCGGCTCTCGTCGCATTCCACGGCGAGACAGCAGGCGCCGGCCATCACCGCCGCAAGCGGCTGCGCGCCGCCCATGCCGCCCAAGCCCCCTGTCAGGATCCAGCGGCCCTTGAGGTTGCCATCGTAGTGCTGTCTGCCTGCTTCCATGAAGGTCTCGTAGGTGCCTTGAACGATACCTTGCGTGCCGATGTAGATCCACGACCCGGCGGTCATCTGGCCGTACATCGCGAGCCCGCGCTTATCGAGCTCATTGAAGTGGTCCCAATTGGCCCAATGCGGCACGAGGTTGGAATTGGCGATGAGCACGCGCGGGGCGTCCTTGTGTGTATTGAAGACGCCCACGGGCTTGCCGGATTGCACCAGCAGTGTCTGGGTCTCGTCGAGATCCTTCAGGGCTGCAACGATCGCGTCAAAATCCTCCCAGGTGCGGGCCGCACGGCCAATGCCGCCATAGACGACCAGCTCATGGGGGTTCTCCGCCACGTCGGGGTGCAGGTTGTTCATCAGCATCCGCATGGGCGCTTCGGTCAGCCAGCTCTTGGCGGTGATCTCGGGGCCGGTGGGCGGAAAAATGTCGCGTTGGTTGTGGCGAGGATTGTTCATCGAATGCCTCCAAGGGTCGGGGCCAATTCGGCCAATGTGGTGAGGATCGCGCCGAGGTGGCGACGCAGCGCAGTTGCTTTGGTGGGATCATAGGCCCAGGGCGGGGCCTCATCCGTCAGATAGCTCGATTGCGCGAGCTCCATCTGCACCGCGTGCCAGCCCTCGGCGGGTCTGCCATAGTGACGGGTGGTCCAACCGCCGCGAAACCTTCCGTTGGTCACGGATGTGTAGTCTTCCGCGCCATGGCATATGCCTTCGACGGCCGCGGTGATGCGCGGGTCACAGGTGGTGCCGCTGTCGTCACCGATGTTGAAATCCGGCAGCGTTCCATCAAAGAGAAACGGGATGCGCGAGCGGATCGAGTGACAATCATAGTGGATTGCCACGCCATGCAGATCCCGGATGCGCGTCATCTCCGCCGCCATCGCCGCGTGATAAGGCCGGTGCAGCGCATCAAGTCGGCGCGCTATTTCATCGGCATCCGGGGCCGTATCCCAGATGTCGCGCCCCTCGAAATCCGTAAGCGGCACGAGCCCGGTGGTGTTCTGGCCGGGATAGAGGCTCTGGCCCGACGGGTCGCGGTTCACATCGAGCACATAGCGGTGATGGGTGGCGCGCACGATGGTCACGCCCTCCAGCAGCCCGTCATAAAGCTGGTCTATATGCCAATCCGTATCGGCCAGCTTGCGCCCGGTGTCATTGAGGTGGGCGTGCACATCGTCGGGCACAAAGGTGCCGGTATGGGGCAGCCCCAGAACAATCGGGCCGTCTCCGCGTTGCACCGTTACGGGCGTCATGCGCTGTCTCCTGTGATGAAGGCCGGAAGATCAACCGATGCGGCGAGGGCCCCTGTGGCCACAAGCGCGCCCGCGGCCTCGATGCCGGGCGCCATGTAGTGGTCTTCCGCCAGCGTTGGCACCTCCGCACGCAGGGTCGCCATGGCGGCTTTCAAGGCTGTGCTCGTCTGCAACGGCGCGCGAAATTCGATGCCTTGTGCGCCGCACATCGCCTCGACGCCGAGGATGACATTGAGGTTTCGGTTCATCCGCTCCAGCCGCCGCGCGGCATGGGCGGCCATGGAGACATGGTCCTCCTGATTGGCGGATGTGGGCGTGCTGTCGGTTGTGCAAGGATTGGCGAGATGCTTGTTCTCGCTCATCAAGGCCGCCGTCGTGACTTCTGCGATCATCAGGCCGGAGTTGAGCCCCGGATCAGGCGTGAGGAAGGGGGGCAGGTCAAACGAGAGCGTCGGGTCTACCATGAGCGCCACGCGCCGCTGGGCAATCGCTCCAATCTCGGAAATGGCCACAGCAATCTGGTCGGCGGCAAAGCCCACCGGCTCGGCGTGGAAATTGCCACCCGAGACGATCAGGCCGTCTTCCACCAGCACCAGCGGATTGTCCGTCACCGCATTGGCCTCGATCTCAAGCGTGCGGGCGGCAAAGTGCAAGAGGTCCATGGCCGCGCCCGTCACCTGCGGCTGGCAGCGGATGCAATAGGGGTCTTGCACCCGGGTGTCGCCATCGCGGTGGCTCTCGCGGATCTCGGAGCCATCCATGAGCGCGCGCTGTGCGCGCGCCACGGCAATCTGCCCGGGATGGCCGCGCAGCGTGTGGATGGCATCCTGCAACGGCGCGGTGGAGCCCATGATGGCATCGGTGGAAAGCGCACAAGTCAGGACGGAAGTCGCCGCATTGCGCCATGCGCCCCAAAGGCCCACAAGGGCGCAGGCGGTGGAAAACTGCGTGCCGTTGATCAGGGCAAGCCCTTCCTTTGGGCCGAGCACAATGGGCGTTAGGCCCGCCTTGGCAAGCGCATCGGCTGCGGGCATGCGCGCGCCTTCAAAGACCGCCTCGCCCTCGCCAATCATCGCCGCCGCCATATGGGCCAGCGGGGCCAGATCACCCGAAGCCCCCACAGAGCCTTGCGCGGGGATCACTGGTATCACGCCGCGCGCCAGCATGTCTTCGATGATCTTGACCGTGCTCATGGCCACGCCGGACGCCCCACGCCCAAGCGACAGCAGCTTTAGTACCATCATCAGCCGGGTGGTCGCCGCGTCGAGCGCCTCTCCCACACCGCAGCAATGCGACAAGATCAGGTTGCGCTGAAGCGTGGCCACGTCGCTGGCGGCGATCTTGACGCTGGCAAGCTTGCCGAACCCGGTGTTGACACCGTAGACGGCCTCTTCGCCATTGGCCGCCTCGGTCACAAGCGCCTGCGCCGCGCTGATCCCGGCATGGGCCGAAGGGTCCAGAACCACGGGGCGGTTCTGCGCCCAGATGCCTTTCAGCTGCGCCAACGTCGCGGCGCCGGGTGTGAGTGTGACAGTCATAGCACCCCCTTGAAGATGCGTTGGTGAAGCGGGTTGAACCCGATGCGGTAAGAGAGTTCTGCGGGGTGCGAGACGTCCCAGACGCACAGATCGGCGCGCATGTCCGGGGCGATCCGTCCGCGATCACTCAGGCCAAGGGCCATGGCGGCATGGGTGGTCACGCCCAGTAGGGCCTCCAGCGGGGTCATGCGGAACAGGGTGCAGGCCATGTTCATCGTGAGTAACAATGAGGCCAGTGGCGAGGAGCCGGGGTTGCAATCGGTGGCCAGCGCCATCGGCACGCCGTGTTCGCGGAACGCCTGAATGGGCGGCACTTGCGTTTCGCGCAGCGTGTAGAATGCGCCCGGCAGGACCACAGCAAGGGTGCCCGCAGCGGCCAGCGCGCGGGCATCGGCGTCGGTGGCATATTCCACGTGATCGGCGCTGAGCGCACCGTAGCGCGCCGCCAGTTGTGTGCCGCCGATGTTGGACAGCTGCTCGGCATGGAGTTTGACGGGCAGGCCCAACTCGACAGCAACATCGAAAACGCGTGCGATTTGTGCCGTATCAAAGGCAATCCCCTCGCAGAACCCGTCCACGGCATCGACCAGCCCCTCCGCATGGGCCGCGCGCAAGGCAGGGATGCACACGTCGTCGATATAGCCATCGGGATCGTTTGCGTATTCCGGCGGCACCGCATGGGCGCCGAGGAAACTTGTTCGAACGTCGATGCGGCGCTCCTGCGCGATCTTGCGCGCGACGCGGAGCATCTTCAGCTCCGTCTCTTGGTCGAGCCCATAGCCGGATTTCACCTCAAGGAGGCTAACACCCTCGGCGACCATTGCATCCACACGGGTCAGCGCGTCTTGCAAGAGGGCCTCTTCGGAGGCCGCGCGGGTGGCCTTGACAGTCGAGACGATCCCGCCACCGGCGCGGGCGACCTCTTCATAGCTTGCCCCATTGAGGCGTTGCTCGAACTCTGCGGCGCGGTTTCCGCCAAAGACCATATGTGTATGGCAATCGATCAAGGCAGGCGTGACAAGCCTGCCGCCCAGATCGTGGCGTGTATCATCGCGGTAAAGCTCCGGCACCGTATCAGCCTCACCGACCCAGGCGATCGTCTGGCCGCGCAGGGCAATGGCACCATCGCGGATCAGGCCATAGCTCGCCCCGTCGTGCAGGGAGACGATCTGCGCATTTGTCAGGAGCATGGGGCGACTCGCTTGATAAAATCTACGTATAATGCTTTTATGTATGGACATAATAACCTGTCAAGCGGAGCACTCATGCAGACGATTTGGGCGGAGACGGCGTTGTTGCCGACGGGCTGGGCCTGTGGCGTCGCTGTTGATCTTGATGCAATGGGTCGCATCCAAACCGTTGCCGAAAATGCGCCGGAACGCGGAATGCGGGTGCCGATGCTCTTGCCTGCGCCGGTCAACGTGCACAGCCATGCGTTTCAGAGGGCCATGGCGGGCCTCACAGAGCGGCGCGGCCCGGACCCGACCGACAGTTTCTGGACCTGGCGCCAGTTGATGTTCCGCTTCCTTGACCGTCTGACGCCCGAGCATATCGAGGCCATCACGGCGTTTGTGCAGATGGAAATGCTGGAGGCGGGCTACGGCGCGTCAGTGGAATTTCACTATCTGCACCACCAGCCCGGCGGCGCGCCCTACGACACTATCGCCGAGATGTCGGATCGGGTGATTGCCGCGTCCGGGCTTTCCGGCATGGGGCTGTGCCTCTTGCCGGTGCATTATCAATTTGGCGGCTGTGATCAGCGTGCGCTGACGATCGGGCAGGTCCGGTTTGGCAACGGGTTTGATCAGTTTCAGGTGCTGCATGCGGCGGCATCCACGACGATTGATGCAGCGGCCCCGGATGCCGCGATTGGCGTGGCGCCACATTCGCTGCGCGCTGTCGGGCGCGATGATCTGAAGCGCTACGCTGCGCATTTCCCGAGCGGACCCATCCACATGCATCTGGCCGAGCAGGTCGCGGAAGTGGAAGAGGTCCAGCAGGCCTGGGGCGCGCGCCCGGTGGACTGGGCGCTGGAGCATATGGGGCTGGACGGGCGCTGGTGCCTGATCCACTGCACCCAGATGACGCCCCAAGAGACCGGTGCACTCGCGCGTTCAGGTGCCGTGGCGGGCCTGTGCCCGATCACGGAAAGCAGCTTGGGTGATGGGATTTTTGACGGTGTGCGTTGGTTGGACAACGGCGGGGCCATCGCCATCGGGTCCGACAGCAACATCCGCATCTCGCTGAGCGAGGAGTTGCGCACGCTCGACTATTCGCAACGCCTGCGCGACAGGACACGCGCTGCCCTGGCCACGCCTGAAAAATCCACGGGCCGACGCTTGTTCGACGAGGTTTTGAAGGGTGGCGCGCAGGCCTCTGGCCGCCAGACCGGGCGCATTGAAGCCGGCGCGTGGGCAGACTTGCTCTGTCTTGATACAACATCCGAACATCTGTGGGGTCGCACGGGCGACACGGCTCTGGACACGTGGATATTTGCCGGGGATGACCGTCTTGTGACCGACGTCTGGTCGGCGGGCCGGCATATGGTCAGGGATGGCTTGCATATCCAGCGCGCGCGTATCACGGCAGATTACAAACGGGCAATGGACGCTTTGAGAGACGCGCTATGAACACTCAGACCTTTCGCAGCTGGCAGAGCGTTCAGGAGGAAGTCCTGCGGCGGATACATGCGCGCGAATGGTCGCCGGGTGATCTGATCCCCAACGAGGCTGATCTGGCGGCGGAGTTTGGCTGTGCGCGCTCGACCGTGAACCGCGCGCTGAGGTCTTTGGCGGAGAGCGGCCTGCTGGACCGCAGGCGCAAAGCAGGCACGCGGGTCGCCGCGGCACCGGTGGCCAAAGCGACGCTGAATATCGCCGTGATCCGACACGAGATTGAGGAAGGCGGCGCAAGCTATGGTTATTTCCTGATTGAACGGGCTTTTGTCGCGGCACCTGTGCAGGTCAGCGGCGCCATGAAGACGGGATCGGCGCAAAAACTGCTTCACCTGCGGGCGCTGCATCTCGCGGATGGCGCGCCTTATGCCTTCGAGGACCGGTGGATCAATACCGAGGTTGTCCCCGAGGCGGCCTCGGAAGGGTTTGACCGCGTCAGCGCAAACGAATGGCTGTTGAAACACGCGCCTTACACACATGGCGACATCGCTTTTTCCTCCGTCCAAGCTGGGCCAGAGGTTGCCGATATCCTCGGTGTGCCCACTCAGAGTGCGCTCTTCGCCATGGATCGGTTGACGTGGGACAATGCGGCATCCGTGACCAAGGTCCGCCTGTTGTTCGCGCCCGGCTATACCTTGCGCACACGGATTTGATCTGCCGGACCCGTCCACACCAATTGACTATTGGACGTGATGGCAGTGCGGGACACGAGCGCGCTCGGCAGACGCTGGGCACGCCGCCTAAAAACAAGCAGAGCAGAGGTTCTCACTGCAATGAAACACTCGCAAAATACGCTGTTGCGTAGACGTTGCTTCACAAGCGCGACCATTGACTGATCCACAGATCACGTTGGGCGCAGCGCCATCAATGCCGACAATACGAAGCACATGAATTGGTTTTTGGTATCGGCGCCCCGTCGGATCGTGCCAGAGGGTCTCAATCGGGGGCCGCTTGAGATCGGCTCGTAGAGAAAAGGACCGGACGGGCACATGCCCATCCGGTCCTTCAGGTTGCAAATGCTCAGGCTTTGGCGGCTGGCTTGGCGATGGCGTTGTAGAGAACGCCGCCAAGGACCGCCCCGATCACCCAGTTGAACCCGGACAGGACGGAGAACCACGGGATCCAGACTGTGGCGACCGAGAAAATTGCCGCCGCAGCAAAGGCCTTGACCGCGGCACCATTCCAGCCGTTGTTGTAGTGATAGATGCCGCCGTCCATGTTGTAGAGGTCCGCCTCGCTGAGCTCCTGATTGCGGTGGAGATAGTAATCCACAATCATGATCCCGAAGATCGGAGCCAGCACCGCGCCCAGAGTGTTCACGAACCCGCTGATCCCGACCTGGCTGATGAAGCTCACCCACAGACCGCCGATCACAAGGGCAAAGACCGATGTGATCAGGCCCGATGTGCGGAAGCTGAGTTTCTCCGGGGCCAGATTGGCAATGCCGTTCACGGCCGGGATGAAGTTTGCCACGAGGTTGATGCCCACGGTCGCGGCGAAGAAGGTGATGGCCGCGATGATGCCGAGCAACACGCTGTCTGTCCGCTCCACAATCTCGGTCGGGTTGATGATCTCTTCACCAAAGACCACTGCCGCGCCGCCGGTTGTCAGAAGCGCCAGCGCCGAGAACAGGATCATGTTGAACGGCAGGCCAAGCAGGTTGCCACGGATCATGGTCGGCTTGTCTTTGGCGTAGCGGGAGAAATCGCTGAAGTTGATCATGACGGCGGCGAAATAGGCCACCATGGTGCCAACGATGGCGACAAAGCCCTTCGCTTCGGTCCAGAAGGTGCCTTCAGGGTTCGCAAAGATTGTCGCGGTTGCTTCAAGCAATTGCCCGTCCGAGCGCTGCCACAGCACGATCACGAGTCCGATCATCACGAGATATACAAACGGCCCCGCGATGTTCAGGAAGGTTTCGACCCAGTTCATGCCGCGCCAGAAGATGATGATGTGGAACAACCACACGATCAGGAAGGAAATCCAGCCAACGGCCGTCAGCCCCAGATATTCCGTGCCACCGCTGGCGCCCGTGATCGAGTAGATCCGCAGCGCGAGCGCCGTGGAGGCGAAATAGACCTGCACGCCATACCAGAAGACGGCAACAATTGCGCGCAATATGGCGGGCAGCTTTGCGCCCTGCGTGCCGAGGCTGGCGCGCGCGACGACCGGGTAGGGGATGCCATATTTTTCGCCCGGCGCGCCGGAGAGATTTACCATCCACATCACGAAGAGGCCCGCGGTGATCAGAGCGGCAAAGGCAGTCCACCCTCCCACGCCAAAAGAGATGAAAAGCGAGGCCACCAGCGAATAGCCAAACAGCGATTGCACATCGTTGGCCCAGATATTGAAGATCGCAAACGACCCCCAGGTTTTTCGCCTGCACCGGCCGGATTGAGCGTGTTTCCATCCGCATCCATGGTGCCGCCGTGTGGCACGTGACTTGAAGCAATTGAAGCCATGGGCTGTCTCCTCGTCCCTCTTGATTGTCATCGGGCGGATTAGTGCGCCAAATGAAACCCGTGGTCTCATGAGAAATGTTTATGCATCCATAAGATGAATGCGTGCACAAGACTGGATGCGTGCAAGCGGGACGCGCGACGCCCTATTCGGCGATGTCTTCCGCCCAAAGCTCCGGCTTTTCCTCGATGAAGCGCTGCATCAAGGCGATGCAATCGGGATCATTCGCAACGATGACCTCAACGCCCTTGGAGCGTAGGAAGTCTTCATTGCCGCCAAAGTTCTGGTTTTCGCCAACCACAACGCGGGGGATCCCGAACTGGATGATCGTCCCGGTGCACATCATACAGGGGCTGAGCGAGGTATAAAGCGTTGTGTCGCGGTAGGTCTTCTGACGGCCCGCCTTGCGCAGCGCGTCCATCTCGCCATGGGCGATTGGGTCACCCTTCTGGACGCGCTGGTTGCGCCCCTGCGCTACGACCTCGCCACCACGGGCCAGAACCGACCCGATGGGGCAGCCGCCTTCGTCGAACCCGGCCTTGGCCTCGTCGTAAGCGATGCGCAGCAGGCGTGTGTCATCTGCATTCATGTCTGATCCCCCAGGATTGGGCCGTCGTAATAGGGCAGGCGTTCGACGCTTGGGTTCCAAGTGCCGTTCCGTTGTAGAAGGTCCATGTGATCGGCGATTTCGTCAAGGGTGGCAAACCAGACATCTTTGCTCTCTTGCGTCTTGGCGATCCAGGCTTCGACCTGTGCCCAACGGGCCAAACGGCCCGTGAGGAAGGGATGGATGATGAGCATGAAGAACCCGCCCGCTGCATATTGCGCGTCAAACTCCTCCCAGAAGCCCGCCAACCCCTGCGACGGCCCGCGGACAGGCATCATGTATCCGATTTCGTCGTAATGCGCGAAGGGCGGCCAATCGTCTGTGCCCCAATGCACCGGCATCTCGTAGAGCGCGCCGCCGGGGGCCTCCAGCTTGTAGGGGATGTCATCGGCCATCATGGAGCTGTCATAGCGCATGCCGTGCTCGATCATCAGATCGACGACTTCCTGTGTGATGTTATAGACCGGCGCGCGGTAGCCACGGGGCTTTTGCCCGCAGATCCTTTGATGCACCTCCAGCGTGCGTTCGAACCATTCGCGCTGAGCCCCGCGCGTCTTGATCGGGTCTTCGTGGAGATAGCCGTGATGGCCGATCTCATGGCCGTCCTTCAGGATCGCCTCAGCCACATCCGGGTAGGTCTCCAGACACCAGCCGGGGATGAAGAAGGATTGTTTCAGCCCCAAGCGGCGGTAGGTGTCGAGGATGCGGGGCAGGGCGACCATGGGCCCGTAGCGGCCCATCGAGATGGGATAGAGCCGGTCATGACTGTCCGCAGGCTTGGCAATATGGATCAGGCTGTCGGCATCCATGTCAAACGTGATGGCCACGGCACACTTCGCGCCGCCGGGCCAGGGAATGGGATTACGGATCACACTTTCAGCTTTCGTTCAGGACGTGTGCGCTTTGCGTATCCCACGACAGCCAGAGCTCATCGCCGGAATGCAGTTCGAACTTCGACAGCTCGCGCTCCTGCATCTGAACCTTGAATTCATGGCCCTGCGCATCCTCAAGGAAGAGCGTGACCATGGAGCCCACGAATTCCTCGGAGATGAGTTTGCAATGGGCCTTGTTGCCGCCCGCAGGCTCTTCCATTGCGATATGCACGAGGTCTGCGGAGATCACGAAGCTGGCGTCATGGCCCGGGGTCAGCTGCACGTCATTGGTCGGTACGGTGAATTCCCCCGACGCGGTGGTGATGCACGCGGTATCGCCGTCGACGGATTTGACTGTTCCTGCGAGAATGTTGTTGCGGCCCACGAATTCGGCCACGAACTGGTTGGCAGGCGCGCGGTAGATTTCCTTGGGCGTGCCGATCTGGCCGATCTCGCCCTTGCCCATGATGATCACGCGGTCGGCCATGGCGAAGGCTTCGGATTGGGAATGGGTCACATAGACGAATGTGATCCCTAACTCGCGTTGCAGGTCAGTCAGCACCGCCTGCATGCGGATGACCAGATGCGCATCGAGCGCGGAGAGCGGCTCGTCCAGCAGCAGGATCTGCGGCTCCATCACGAGGGACCGGGCCAGTGCCACGCGTTGCTTCTGGCCGCCCGACAGGGTCGAGATGTGGCGGTTCTTGAACTCGAGGATGCCCATCTTGTCGAGCCACTTGATGGCGCGTTCCTTGCGCTCCGCCTTGTCGATGCCGCGCATCTTGAGGCCAAACTCGACGTTTTCGCGCGCCGTCAGGAACGGGAAGAGCGCCAGCGATTGCCACACCAGTGGCGTGTCCCGCTCATGAGGCGCCACGTCATTCATTACGCGACCCTGCAGGCGGATTTCACCGACACTGGGCGCTTCCAGCCCGGCCAACATGCGCAAGGTCGTGGTCTTGCCGCAGCCCGAAGGACCCATGATGGCGAGAAACTCGCCCTCGCGAATTTCGAAATCGAGCTCTTTTACAGCGACAAAACTGCCGAAGTGCTTTTGTACCTTGTCAAAGACGACCAGCGGTTTGCTCATGGTTGCATACCCTTGATTTGGCGGCTGGCGAAGAAGAGCTGTGCCAGCACAACCAGCGTCATTGAGGTGAGGAACACAAATGTGCCGATGGCGTTGACCTGTGGGTCGATGTTGCCCTGCACGATTTCGAGAACCACCACGGGCAACGTGGAATTCAGGCCCGACACGAACCACGAGACGGCAAATTCATCGAAGGAGACCGCCGCCGTCAGAAACAGGCTCGAGAAGATTGCGGGCTTGCAAAACGGGATGATCACGTGGCGCATGGTCTGCCATTCCGATGCACCGAGGTTCCAGGAGGCGGATTCAAGATCCGGGTCCATCTGGTTGAGACGCAGGCGGATGACGGCCATGGCAAAGGGCGCGGTCAGCACACTGTGGGCGATGATGATCGAGTAGAGCTGCCCCGACATGCCGATCTTCGAGAGCCACGCAAGCATCGCCAAAGCCATGATGATCAGCGGGATCGTGGGCGGCAGCAGGATCAGCGCCAGATAGGGGCCCTTGAAGCGGAAGTTGTAGCGGAAATCAGAATAGGCCGTGCAGAAGCCAAGGAACGTCGCGATCAGCGCGGTCGAGACGGAGACGATCAGGCTGTTGCGCGCCGCTTTCCAGATATCCGGGTCTGCGAGGATCTTTTCGTACCATTCGGTTGAGAATTCGCCGAGCGGGATCGTCGGGAAGCGCTGCGAGTTGAACGAGAAGATCATGCTGAACACGATCGGCGCAAATACAAAAGCGAAGATCAGCAGGACATAGAGGCCCAGAATAAAGTTGAGAGAGCGGCTCTGTCTCATTTCGCGCCCTTTCCCTTGCGGTAGGCCAGCGCGATGCCGGTAAATGCGATGGCAAAGAGCGTGACCATCATCATGATCGCGACGACTGCGGCGCGCGGCCATTGCTGGCCGGATTTGGTGGTGTCCAAGATCAGGATCGGCAAGGTCGGCTCCTGCGATCCGCCAAGATAGAAGGGCGCCACGAAATCCCCGAAAGACAGGATGAAACAGAAAATCGCGGCAATGATCAGGCCGGTCTTGGAGAGCGGGATGATCACCTGCCAGATCGTGCGCAACGGGGAGCAGCCCAAGTTGCGGGCGGCCTCGATGAGGGTCTTGTCGATATTGGCCATGGTGACGGTTTGCAGGATCACGACCAGCGGCAGCGTGAGCGTCATGTAGCCCACCAGAGTGCCGAAATTGGTGTTGAGCATCGTGTAGGGGCCAAGGCCCACATAGCCCAGCACGGCATTGACGACGCCGCTTTCGGACAGGATCACGAACCATGAAAAGGTGCGCACCAGATAGCTGGTGAAAAACGGAATGATCAGCAGGAAGATGGCCCAGCGTCGCGTGCTCTCGGAGGCGCGGAAGGCGAGGGTGAAGGCGGCTGGAAAAGCGATGCACATCGCGCAGATGGTGGAGACGCTGGCGATGAAGATCGTGTACCAATAGCTGTCCCAGAAAAAGCCGCGTGTCAGCATCCGCGTCCAGTTCACGAACTCGAAGGCTTCTGTCATGCGGTAGTTCTTCACGAGGAAGAACGACATCGCGACCATGAACAGAACCGGCCCCACAAAGAAGAGCAGTTGCCAAAAGATGATCGGCAGGCGCCACGTCAGCGCATAGAGATTGGGGCGGCTGTTTGGATCGGAGGCCATGGGGCTTTCGCGCGGTCAGAGATTGAGGGGCGGCCCCGAGACCGCCCGCTCCTTTGAAATCAAGAGACTGGATCAGGCGCTTTTGTATTCGGACCAGAAGTCGTTCCAGTCCTCCAGCGATTGCTGCTGGGGGATGTTGCGATAGTGGATGCGGCCTTCGCGGATCAGGGTGATCGGATCCTGCGGATCGCCGTCGATCTGGTGCGAGCGTGTGGCCTCGGCCAGATCAGCCTCGATGAGTGCCGCGCGGCCTGCCTTGGTCACGCAAAAGCCGGGATAGGCCGCCATTTGCGCCGATTTCACCTGACCGGCAGGCGACATCATGTACTGGATGAACTTCTTGGCTTCTTCAGCTTTCTCGCTGCCCTTCCCGATGGAATAGCTCTCGGTGAACTGGATGCCGCCTTCTTTCGGGATGACGGACGCCACCGGCGCACCGTCTTTTTCGAGAACGCCGGTGATCCAATCGCCAATGCCGCACATCGCCTGCATCTCACCGTTCTTGAGGCCGTTGAATGTGCCGCCATAGTCGAAGAAACCACCGACCTGTTTGCGCAGGCTCATGGTCGTCTCCTGAACCTTGGCCCATTGGTCATCGTTGAGATCCCAAAGACCGGCGCCGTTGCCGTCATAGAGGCTCATCATGCCAAGCGACGGCAGGTGCCAGTCGAAATGCCCAACCTTGCCCTCAAGCTCGGGCTTCCAGAAACAGGCATAGCTTTCCGCTTCTTCTGCAGTCACGGAGTTCTTGTTGTAGGACACGCCCAGATGGCCGCCGCGCAGCATCATGGAATACATCTTGCCATCGACCCAATGGCCGGGGAACTGCGTGAAGTCCTCATGCAGCATATCATCGAGCGGATAGTCAGCCGGGTTCATCTCTTCGATGTAACCCGCGAGGTTCAACTGCTGAACGAACTCGGCGTCAGACAGGATCAGGTCGTAGGTACCGGGAGGGGATTGCGCGATCAGCGCCAGCATGTTGTCACCACCGGCATAGTACTTCGGCACGAACTTCACGTTGTTTGCAGCTTCGTACTCCGCAACCACGTCGGGCTCACCATGGCCATACCAGGCCAGCATGTTGATCTCGGTCGTCGAGGCCCAGGCGCGACTGACGAAAGGCGTCGTCAAAACCGCGGCACCCCCTGCTTTGAGCAACTGGCGGCGGTTCAGGCCAATGAGGGATGAGGTTGCGGTTGGTCTGTACATTTTTGTCTCCCGGTTGGTCGCCCTTTCCAACAAAAGAGCATCTTGAGGTTCCGTTGAATTCCAAGGTTCAATCGGATTTTTTAAGAATGCTATGGCAAAAGGCCAATTTTTGGAAATTTATCGTTGATATGCCCTCATAATAAGCGCTTATGCGTTAACTGTGCGGGATGAGCGCTGCTCAAGGGTTTTGATCATCGCATCCATGGCCGCGTAGCCGCCCGCGCCCAGCTGCGCCTGTCGCGCAAAAAGCCCGATGTGCAGCGGCGCGAGGACCGGCAGGCCGTCTTGCTCGGAGAAAATCCGCATCCCGCTTTGCACCGTCGGGGCGGTCAGACAAGACAGACCGAGGCCATCCTGCACGGCGCGTTGCAGCCCGCCAATACCGGGGCTTGAGAACGCAATCCGCCAGCTTTTGCCCGCAAGCTTCAAGGCGGCGGCCATACGGTCGCGGTACACACAGCCAAAGGGATGGGCAACGAGGGGGATCTCGGCCTCCCGGGGGATCTCGAACGCCGTCGCGCCCACCCAGGTCGGCTGCTCTTTCCAGTTGCGAAACAGAAACTGTTGATCATCGCCATCAAAGAGCGCAATGGCGATATCGATCTCATTGCTGCGCATGGCGGTGAGCAGGTTTTTGGACAGGTCACACCGGATTTCGATCTGAGTATCGGGGAATTTTCGGACAACATCCGTCACGCAGGCTTGCAGCGTGGTGACGGCGTAGTCCACGGGCAAGCCCACCCGCAATTTCGTGGCGGGATCGCGGCGCTCGAACTGAGCGATGGCGAGATCATTCAGGCGCAGGATTTGCCTTGCGTGGATAGCCAGCGCCTCGCCGCGTTCGGTGAGGGAAATTTCCTTGCCCTTGCGGGCAATCAACGGATAGCCAACGACCTCTTCGAGGCGTTTGACCTGCAAGCTGACGGCAGGTTGCGTGCGCCCCAGGATCTCTGCGGCACGCGTGAAACTGGCCACTTCGATCACCGTGATGAAGGTTCGCAAAAGCTCTGTGGAAAGGTTAACCGCGCCCATGGAGAAACATTAGGGCCGAAAATGACAGGTGGGCAACCATAATGTTGGGTTATGTATCTGCCGGACATTTGCCTGCCGGAGTAGTCTGCTGATGGCATTGCCCCACAAAACGTCACTCAAGGGGATACCACATCCCCTGGTTGCGCGGCGCCCGTCGAGGGGCACCGGCGGCGCGTTGTCATCAGTAGGACGGGATGTGGTTCTTTGCCAGAGCCATTATCCCGCCCCGCACGTCTTGCGCTAGCGACCCTGCGCTGTGGTCTGCCCCTAAACGGGGAAGGCCATCTCGGGTTTGTAGGTCTTGAAGCTTTCGAGATATTGCGCGTTGGCCTGACGTTGCCATTCAGTGCCGGGCTGGATCGCAGTCACGACCTTGTATTTTTCGCGATAGGATTTGGTATTGTCATTCTCTTCCATGACAATCGCGACCATGCCCGCGACCGTGCCCTTTTGTTGCTCGACCAGCTGGACCGCGCCATGCATCGTGCCGCCGGTTTCGACCCATTGATCCACCAGCAAAACACGCGTTCCGGGCGCGAAGGCGGGCAGGCGCATCTCCATCGATTGGGTCTGGCCCGAATAATTGGTCATGGATGCGCTGTCTGTGTCCACGCAGAGCTTGCCGGGCTTGCGAATGGGCAGAAATCCCTTGCCGATCCGCGCGGCAATGCCCGCGGCCAGCACGAAGCCCATCGCATCGAGCCCCGCGACGACGTCAATCTCATCGGCATCGAGATCAGCCACCAGATCATCGAGCAGATCGTGATAGGCGCGGCCGTTGATGTAGATCGAGGTCGGGTCAAGCCATGCAAACTTGTCGCCTTTGGTATTGGGCGCCATGAGCGAGAAATACCAACGATCGTCTCTGGGGCCTTTGTCCTGTGCCATGTCTGTCTCCCTTATCTCTGTGTTTGATCTATGAGGTGCGTGAGCCGCTCAGGATCGATATTGTAGAAATCGCCCTCGAAATTGATGCCCGTCGCGACCATGAAAAGATCTACCGCGTCTTTGTATTGCGCCGCGTTGTCGGGGGTGATGCCCGAGGCAAGGCCAAGCGCTGTCTCGCCGCAATGCGCGCGAAACGTATCGATCTTGCCAACATCCGCGGCATGGCCCGTCGCCACACCAGAGGTCACGACCACATCCATATAGCGCGTCGCGATCCGCGCGCTCTTGCCGTAGTGCGCAGGGTCCACCTCGCGCTGTTTCTTGAATGCCGTGCCACCGATGTAGAGCCCATCCCAGCCGCTGGATGTGCGAATCGCGGCAATCTCTTCGGCCTCCGGTTGGTCCTCTTCCGCGCGGCGCTCGTCCATGCGGGCATCATCGGCCCAATAGCCATCAACGCGGCAGCCCTCAGCTTGCAACTGGCCCAGAATGGGGAAGGCATACTTGCCCGTAACGGCGAGGAAATTGACCCCGAGCCAGATGTCCGGAAACGCCGCCCGCATCTCTTTGATGATCGGGACGAGCCTTTCCTTCTCAAAGTCGTGATTGATGAGGAAAACGCCACGGCAGCCGCCCGCGATCGCTGTTTTGATATTGCGGCCCGCCTGTTCGCTATCAAGGACATGAATGACAGGAAGAATGACGGGGCCAGATGTGCCAAAGGCGTTTTTGAAGTCGCGTCGATCCATCTCAGCTCTCGATCCCATTTCGTCCGGTGACGCTAACAGCCGAACTGAAATTTAGAAAATTTATTGTGTTAATCGGTGTATGCGGATTTTTTATGGATGCCGGCCCGGCGACAAGTCCGCAGATTATGACCTGCGTCGCACCGCTCTGCGCCACGGGAGATCAGCTGACCCATGGCAAGGTCTTGGCTTCCGTCACAAGGTGATCGACAAACAGGCGCAGCCGTGTGGATTGGAACCGGTTTGGCGGAAAGACAGCGTAGATCTCGCGATCCGGATCGGTTGAACAATCCGGCAAGACAGCGATCAGGCGCCCGCTGTTGAGGTGCTCGGCGACATAAAAGATCGGAAGCAGGACAATACCCAGCCCCTCCAGCGCCGCCTTGCACAGGATCTCGCCGGAATCCGCCTTGAAACTGCCCCGCAGCGAAACCTGGCCGGTGTCACTGGCGGCATCGCGATAACGCCATTCATGCGGACCTCGGTTTCCGGTGAATTCAAGGACGTTGTGTGCCGCGAGATCGTCGGGCCCGTGCGGCGTGCCATGGCGCTCGAGATAGGCCGGGCTGGCACAGAGCATGAGCGGGCAGGGCGCAAGTCGCCGCGCAATCAGCGAGGTGTCCTTGAGCGCGCCGATGCGGACCACAAGATCAAACCCTTCGCCCGCCACATCCACGAGACGGTCATCAAGGCTGACATCCAACTCGACCTCCGGGTAAGCGGCGGCAAAAGCGGCGATGGCATGGCCGAAATACTTGATGCCAAGGCTTTGGGGGAAACTGACTTTCAACGGCCCGCGGGGGCGCGATTTCAGCTCATTGATCTGGTTTTCGGCCTCGATGAGGTCTTCCAGCGCGCGCGATGCAATGTCGAAATAGACCACGCCTTCTTCCGTGGGGGAGACGATGCGGGTGGTGCGATTGAGCAATTTGACCCGCAGGTCCTGCTCGAGGTTCTGGATTTGCTTGGACACGGCAGAACTGGTGATGCCCAAAGTTCGCGCCGCGCCTGCGAAACTGCCTGCTTTTACAACAGCAATGAACACGCCAATACGCGAGATGTGGTCCATATCATTATCAACTAATTGGAATGAGTGATCTTCCTGATCTCAGGATTATCAATCTGGGCGACAAATGCAATATCCGCTTCAGACCAAACACACATCTGGAGAAAACCCATGACACAGCAAAACGAACTCACCTACGGCGCTTTCCTTATCCGCGTAACCTTGGGCGTTGTCCTTCTGGCCCACGGGCTTCTGAAGGTCCTCGTCTTCACGATCCCCGGGACGATTGGCTATTTCGAGAGCCTCGGCCTACCCGCCATGGCCGCCTATCTGGTGATCTTCGGTGAGCTTGCGGGCGGCACGGCTCTGATCCTCGGCCTTTACGCGCGCTTCGTGGCGGCGCTGTCCCTGCCGATCCTGATTGGCTCGGTCTGGGTCCATGCCGCCAACGGCTGGCTCTTCAGCGCGCCCAATGGCGGCTGGGAATTCCCGCTGGTTCTGGTGGCCATGGCTCTGGCCGTGACGCTTCAGGGTGGCGGAGCCTTTGCCCTGCGCAAACTGCCGGTTGTGGACGGTTTCGTGCCAACCGCGCTCAAGGCCTGACGCTCAAGACAACCACCCAACCCATCCGCAGGCTCCGCATTTTCGCGGGGTCTGCGTTCAGGAGAAGAGACATGACACATCATCAGCATATCACACCGCAGGACGCACTACAGCTGACGCGCCGCCCCGCCGATGCGCGTGGCGCGGCAGATTTCGGCTGGCTCAAATCCGCCCACAGCTTCAGCTTCGGCAATTACCACGACCCCGCCCATATGGGCTTTGGCAACCTGCGCGTGATCAACGACGACCTTGTCGATGGTGGCAAGGGCTTCGGCCAGCACCCGCACCGCAATGCGGAGATCTTCTCCTACGTTCTGGAAGGCGCGCTGGAGCATCGTGACAGTATGGGCAATGGCTCCGTCGTGGCCGCAGGCGGGGTGCAATATATGAGCGCAGGATCGGGCGTGACCCATTCCGAGTTCAACCCGTCCCAGACCGAGGCCATGCGCTTTCTGCAAGTCTGGCTACTGCCCGAAAAGCAGGATACCGCGCCGGCCTATGACGCCATTGACCTGACGCCGGAAGATAAGGACGGCAAGTTGAAACTCTTTCTGTCTCAAGACGGGCGCGATGGCTCCATGACCACGCAGGCTGATGCCAGTGTCTATGCCGCTACGCTGACCGGCGCGCAATCAATCGAGACTGCGCTTGCAGCAGGCCGCAAGGGTTGGGTGCAAGTGGCTGATGGCGCGCTGTCCGTGAACGGTGTCCGCCTGTCGAAGGGCGATGGGTTGGCGATTGAAGGCAGTGGCACGCTGACCTTTTCAGATGGCAAGGATGCGGAGTTTTTGTTCTTCGATCTCGCCGCCTGACCCTTGCCTATCCACGACAAAAGCCCGCCATCCTGTGATGGCGGGCTTTATCATGTCTGTTTGCCTTGGATCAGTCCAGAGCGGGGGCGGGGCGCAATGTGCCTGCGCAATCGCCAAAGCCAATCTTGTAACCGTCCCCTTTGGCTGCGCCGCGCAGGGTGAGCGTGTCACCGTCTTCAAGGAATGTGCGCGTCTCGCCCGTGTCCAGCGTCAGAGGCTCCTTGCCCGCCCAGCTGAGCTCCAGCAGACTGCCCCGGTTTTCCTTCTGCGGCCCGGAAATCGTGCCCGACCCCAGAAGATCGCCCACACGCATCGGGCATCCGCTGGTGGTGTGGTGGGTCAGCTGTTGCGCGGCGGAGTAGTACATCTCGTTATAGTTTGTGCGCGAGATGATCGTCTCTTTCTGACCTTCCGGGGCGAGACCGACCTCCAGATCGATGTCGTAGAGCATCGGGCCGGGTTCCGCGAGATAGGGCAGAAGCTCCTTTTCGCGCGGCGGGGTCGAGGTGCGGAAGGGCTCCAGCGCGGCCTTGGTCACGATCCATGGGCTGATCGTTGTTGCCGTCGCCTTGGCCTGGAAGGGCCCGAGCGGTTGATATTCCCAGGCCTGAATGTCGCGCGCGGACCAATCGTTGAGCAGCACATAGCCGAAGATCATGTCATCGGCCTCTTGCACGCTGACGCGACCTTTGGACGGCTTGCCGACGATAGCACCCATTTCGAGCTCCAGATCGAAGCGCTTGGAGGCTTCAAATACGGGCATATCCGCGTTGGGGGCTTTCAACTGCCCGTTGGGGCGGGTGACATCCGTACCACTGACCACGACCGACGACGCGCGGCCATTGTACCCGATGGGGATATGCAGCCAGTTGGGCGGCAGGGCGTTGGCCGGATCGCGGAAGAGGGAGCCCACGTTGAAGGCATGGTGGCGGCCTGCGTAGAAGTCTGTGAACTCAGTCACCGTGAAGGGCATCTCCAGCGTCGCATCGGCCATGGGAACCAGATGTGGCTCAAGGTCGTCGCGCTGCGCGGCACCCTCGGCCAGTGCCTCTGTCAGGTAGGCGCGAAAGCTGGACCAGACTTCGGCACCAAGGGCCATCAAATCGTTCCATGTACCGGCGTCAAAAACACCCTTTGCAGGCAGGTCGAGAAGGCCCGCATGTTCCAGCGCGGTCACGTCAAGGATGCGGTCGCCAATGGCAACGCCTGCATGCAGATCACCGCCAGCCGCGCGAAAGGCGCCATAGGGCAGGTTGTTCAGGGGAAAGTCGGTGTCGGGCGCATTGGCGCTTTCGACCCAAGAGCGGAGAAGCTGTGTCATTGGTTTTCCTTCAGTTCGCGTCTGGCTGGTTTTCAGGGCGCGCGGCGTCAAAGGCCGGCAGTTTCAAAGCGTGCTCTTCGATCTCAAGCAGCCGGGCAAAGTGCGTCATGTCAACGCCCCAGCGATGTGCGTTGTAAAGTTGGGCAACAAGGCAGATGTCGCAAAGGAGCGGGCTGTCCGAGAAGCTGTAGACGGGGCCCTCGGGCAGCAGTGCCTGATAGGCGTGCAAGCCCTCGCTCATCCAATGGCGCATCCATGCGATACCATCATCGTTGGGGAAGCCATGTTCGGATTTCAGACGCATGACGACTTTAAGGTTGTTCACGGGATGAACGTCGAGCGCCATGATCTGTGCCGCCGCTTGCACCTTGGCCCGCAGGATCGAGTCGTCTGGCAAGAGCGCGGGATCGGGGGCGATGTGATCCAGATAGTCGAGGATCGCCAGCGATTGCGTCAGCACCGTGCCGTCCTCCAGCACCAGTGCGGGCACGCCCTTGCTTGGGTTCTTCGCCACGTAGTCCGGTGCGCGCTGATCCCCAGCGACAAGGTCCACCGGGACTGTCTCGTAAGACAGCCCCTTGAGGTTCAGCGCGACCCGCACCCGGTAGGATGTGGTGGACCGCCAATAGGAATAGAGCGTCAGCATGCCGGTCACTTCTTGCCCGGCGTGCCGTCGAACTTCTTCTCCATGTCCGCCCAGCAGTCGATGTAATCGTCCTGCAACGGGGCCTCTTTGCCTGCGAACTGGGTCAGTTGCTGGGGGAAGCGGGTCTCGAACATGAAGGACATGGTGTTGTCGAGCTTGTCTGGGCCGAGGTTGGCGTTGGAGGCTTTCTCGAACGCTTCGCGGTCAGGGCCATGGGGCAGCATCATATTGTGCAGGCTCACACCTCCGGGCACGAAGCCCTGCGGTTTCGCATCATACTCGCCGTAAATGTTGCCCATCATCTCGGACATGATGTTCTTGTGATACCAGGGCGGGCGGAACGTATCCTCCATCACCATCCAGCGTTCGCGGAACAGCACGAAGTCGATATTCGCAGTGCCTGGCTTGCCCGAGGGGGCTGTCAGAACGGTGAAGATCGATGGATCGGGGTGGTCAAACAGGATCGCACCCACGGGGCAATAGTTGCGCAGGTCGTATTTATAGGGCGCGTAATTCCCGTGCCAGGCCACCACGTCCAGCGGGCCTTGGCCGATCTTGGTCTCATGGAACTGGCCGCACCATTTGACCGTCAGAGTCGAGGGCACTTCGCGGTCCTCATAGGCCGCAACAGGAGCCTTGAAGTCGCGCGGGTTGGCCATGCAGTTGGCCCCGATGGGCCCGCGGCCCGGAAGCTCGAACTTCTGACCATAGTTTTCGCAGACAAATCCACGCGCAGGCCCTTCCAGTACCTCGACCCGGTGGACCAGCCCACGCGGGATGATCGCGATTTCCTTGGGTTCAAGGTCGATGATGCCCAGCTCGGTGGCAAAACGCAGGCGGCCTACTTGTGGGACGACAAGCAACTCGCTGTCGGCCGAGAAGAAGTATTCATCCTTCATGGAGTCGGTGACCAGATACACGTGGGAGGCCATGCCGACTTGCGTGTTCACATCGCCCGCCGTGGTCATGGTGCGCATGCCGGTCAGCCAAGTGAGCGGCGCGTCGGTATGCGGCACCGGATCCCAACGATACTGGCCCAATGACGTCACGTCTGGATGGATATCGGGGGCAGAGCGCCAGTAGGGAAGGTCGATTTTCTCATAGCGGTGGGAGTGCTTGACCGAGGGGCGGATGCGGTAGCACCATGTCCGCTCGGGGCGCACATCGGTGAAGGCCGTGCCGGAGAGCTGCTCGCCGTAAAGCCCGTAGTTGCATTTCTGAGGCGAGTTCATGCCCTGAGGCAGCGCTCCGGGAAGGGCCTCTGTCTCAAAATCGTTGCCAAAACCGGGCATGTAGCCAGGATTCGTCAAGCCACCGTCGGCCTGAACCATGAGGCTGATATCTAGGTCTTTCATGCGCTTTTTCTCATTTGGTGCTGTCGGTTTGCAGCCGAAGCCGACTTTGACCAAGTCTAGCTTGGACAGGCGATAACCGACCGGGCGGAAATTCGTTTCACTTGCAACGATTATCATTTTGTGAGAGAGTGAGTCAAGATCGTTTCATATGCAACGAAATGCGGGAGGCTGATTCACATGATGTCAGACAATTTCAATCTGTCAGACTTTCTGCCTTACAAACTGTCGGTTCTGTCCTCGCGAACCACCAAGATGTTGTCGAAAGTCTATTGCGAAAAATATGGGCTCTCGACGCCGGAATGGCGGGTGCTGGTGCATGTCGCCCGTCGTGAAAAAATGTCGGTTCGCGAAATTCATGACAGCGTTTATCTTGAAAAACCTGCCGTCAGCCGCGCCGTTGCCAAGCTCGAAAAATCTGGATTTCTGAGGAAAACGACCTGCGAGGCGGACCACCGGTTGGTTGAAATCGAACTGACAGCCGCAGGGCTCGACCTATTCAACCGGATTGTGCCCGAGGCGCTCTCGTTTGAGACGGCGATTTTGAGCGCTTTCACACCTGAGGAATTGGATCAAATGCATGTCTTGATGGAACGGCTCCATGACGTGCTAGACAGTCTGCCGGATGCCACGCGCCGACCGCAAATGGACGAGGCTGCGCAATCCATGCGTTCGAAAGAAGCGCGCGAGAGCGACGCGAAGAGCTGAACACGCGACACGACAGAGGACACGAACATGACAGATCTCACGGGTAAGACAGCAGTCATCACAGGCTCAACCTCGGGCATCGGTTTGGGGCTGGCGCGGGGCTTTGCGCAAGCAGGCGCGAATGTCGTCCTGAACGGTTTTGGCGATGCAGCAGAGATCGAAAGGACACGCGCAGACCTGGATGCCTCCGCCGCCGGTCAGGTGAGCTATGACAGCGCCGACATGACCAAACCGGATCAGATCGAGGCTTTGATCAATACCGCCAGCGCGCACGGGCTCGTCGCATCACCCTTCAAATCGGCCTATGTCACGGCCAAACACGGTGTGGTCGGCATGTCCAAGACGATTGCGCTTGAAGTGGCCGAAGATGGGATCACCTGCAATGCGATCTGTCCGGGCTATGTGCTGACGCCGTTGGTCGAGAAGCAAATCCCCGATACGGCCAAATCGCGCGGCATGACCGAGAAAGAGGTCAAGCGAAACGTCTTGCTGGCTGCGCAATGGACCAAGAAAGTCGCAACCGTGGAACAGCTGGCGGGCGTTGCTGTGTCCCTGTGCTCGGAGGTTGCGGAAAACATCACCGGGGTCGCCTTGCCGGTGGATGGTAGGGGGACTGCGGTATGAAAGCGAGCAAGGTTGTTTCCCCGTCTGAAGCCGCCGCCCTGATCAAGGACGGCGACACTATTACGACATCCGGTTTCGTGGGGATCGGCGTACCGGATGAACTTCTGGCCGCTCTTGAGACCCGCTTTGTCGAAACCGGGCATCCGCGTGATTTGTCGCTGGTCTTTGCTGCGGGGCAAGGCGACGGCAAAGACCGCGGTTTGAACAGGTTGGGCCATGAAGGCCTGCTAAAACGGGTTGTCGGCGGACATTGGGGGTTGATCCCCAAGGTTGCCAGACTGGCGACGGATGGCAAGATCGAGGGGTGGAACCTGCCGCAAGGTGTCATCAGTCAGCTTTACCGTGACATTGCCGCGGGCAAGCCGGGGATGCTGTCCAAGGTTGGGCTGGAGACCTTTGTTGACCCACGAAACGGCGGCGGGGCGATCAACGATGTCTCCACCGAGCCGCAGGTCGAGCTGATGGAAATGGGTGGTGAAGAGATCCTCTTCTATCCGGCGCAGAAACTGACCGTTGCTCTGTTGCGCGGCACAACAGCGGATGAGGCGGGCAATGTCACGATGGAGCGTGAGGCGCTGACCATCGACAATCTGGCGCAGGCCATGGCCGTGCATAACGCAGGCGGCGTAGTGATCGTTCAGGTCGAACGCGTTGCCCGCGCGGGATCGCTGCCTGCGCGGGATGTGCATATTCCGGGCATTCTGGTGGATGCCGTTGTCGTCGCCAAACCCGAGAACCATCTGCAAACCTACAGCACCGCCTTTAGCCAGGCCTTCACCAACCGGATCAAGCCGCCTCTGGGTGAGATGCCCGCCATGCCGCTGGATGCGCGCAAGGTGATCGCGCGGCGCTGTGCCTTTGAACTGCCTGTGAACGGCGTGGTCAATCTCGGCATTGGCATGCCGGAAGGGGTGGCTTCGGTCGCGGCGGAAGAAGGGCTGCTGGAGCATCTGACGCTGACAGCGGAACCCGGCGTCATCGGCGGCCAGCCCGCCTCCGGTCTCGATTTCGGGGCCGCGGTCAATACCGATGCCGTTATCCCACAAAACAACCAATTCGACTTCTACGATGGCGGTGGGCTCGATCTGGCTTGTCTCGGGCTCGCCCAGGCCGATGCCGCAGGAAATGTGAATGTCTCGCGGTTTGGCCCCCGGCTGGCCGGTGCAGGCGGGTTCATCAATATCAGCCAGAACGCCCGTGCCGTGGTCTTTGCGGGTACGTTTACCGCGCAGGGGCTGGACGTGCGGATCAGCGAAGACGGGGTGGAGATACGGCAAGAGGGCAAGGCGCGGAAGTTTCTGGACCATGTGGAGCAGATATCATTCTCGGGCGCGCGGGCGGCGCGTTTGGGCCAACCGGTCCTGTATGTGACTGAGCGCTGCGTCTTTGAGCTGACCTCGGGCGGCCTAAAACTGATCGAAGTCGCCCCCGGTATTGATCTGGAGCGAGATATTCTGCGCCTGATGGATGCGCGGCCCATCGTCGAAGACGTCTCTCTCATGGACCCGCGCATCTTCGGCGCGGACGAAATGGGGCTGCGGACCGACCTGCTGCATCTCGATCTGCCGGATCGTGTTGCGATCGACAGCAAGCTTGGGCAGTTGTTCCTTAACTTCGAGAAGATGCGCATCCGCACGCATGAAGACATCGACCTTGTGCGGGATGCCGTGGCGCGGGTCTGCGAGGCGCATGGCGCGCGGGTGGATGTCATTGTGAACTATGACGGGTTTCGCATTGATGAAGCGCTTGAAACCAACTGGGCCGACATGGTCAACGGGTTGACCGAGCGGTACTACGCCCAGGTCTCGCGCTATTCCGGCTCCGCCTTCATGAGGATGAAACTGGGAGAGGTCTTTCCCGACGCGCGCACGCATATTTTCGAGACCAGCGCAAAGGCGCAGGCATTTCTCGGAGCCGGCAAAACGTCGTGATGGGCGCTTGGGGTGTCTCAAAGTCGGTTAGACGAACCTAAAGCCTGACGACCGAATATTGGTCCCAACAGTATTGTATCTCCAGCCTTCCGCAAGGAAGGCCACGCGCCGACCGCCCCCAGGGGCGGCGCGTCCCGCGCCACCCTCGGTCGGCTTGTGCTGAGCACAACCAGGAGACACTGGGGATCAATATTCGGTCGTCAGGCTTTAAGATGCGAATTGCGCGCCGATGGTCTTTGCGGTCACAGTGAGCCGCCCTAGGTGTGCCTGAGCCACCTCGTCAACGCTGCGCCTCTCGGCCAGCCAGACAAGGCTCAACGCCCCCACAACCTGATCACCTGCGCGAATGGCGACGCCTATTGCGCTTGGAACGCCCCCGTAATCAACCGCGCGCCCCCAGTACCCCGGTTCGCGGCTGGCAAAGCCCCGCGTCCGGATGTCCTTGAGTTTGGCCGGAAGCTGCAAGGCCGCCGCACGATCCCGGCCTGTGGTATTGGCAGATAGAACATCTGAATATTCCATGAGCTCCTTTGGCCCCAGGGCCGCGAGAAAGGCGCCGCCCAGGGCCGACCGGAAAGGCGAGGGACGATACCCGATGCAATCGGGGAAGATGCCATGCTCGCTATATTGCCGCGTCGTATCAACGATTTCGACACGCCCGTTCCCGATGGCCGCCGCAAGATCGACGCCGAGGCCGGTATCCCCGGAAAGGTCCATGATCTGCGCGCTTCCGGCTTCGACAAGCGCATCCATCGAATCGGATGAGCCGCCAAGTCGCGGAAAGCCGGACCCAATCCGGTAGCGGTTGTCGCTGCGGCTTTGGGTGAGCCATCTCTGACCCACGAGGGTCGCGCAGATTCTCAGAATGGTGGATTTTGGCAAACCCGTCTGATCAGCCAAAAAAGCCAAGGAACACACGCCACTACCCGAGACTACTTCGAGTATTTTCATGCTGCGTTCGACAGAGCGATTGGTTTTTGTCATGCGTTTCACCTAGTGAAACGCAGGTTCGACCAAAGCTTTATTTTTGTCTAGCCTTTTGCGCACATGCGCTTTGGACGGGCAGGGAGCCGCGCCGACGCATATCGAGGAGGAGGGAAACAATGCAGAACGTGCTTTCGAAATCCGTCACCGGACTGAACCTGGCTCTGTGCGCTCTGGTCATCGTCGTTGTTTTCTACGTCTCGGTATTCGGGGTCTTTCGCGAGTCCTATCTACGAGTGGGTATGCTTCTGGTGGGCGGGCTGTTGATCCTGCTGGCGCAGATCGAGGGCAGCCAAAGTCTCATTGGAAAGCTGCTGGCGCTCATCACGGCGGCGCTTCTGAGCGTCGTTGTTTATCAATACTTTCGCGCGGCGGCGGAGATTGAGACCGGTCTTTAATTCCTGACCTCAGCGGATATCTGGCTGGGGACACTGGGACTGATCGCCGTGATCGAGCTGACGCGCCGCTCTGTTGGCATGGTCATGGCCTGCGTCGCGGCCTTTGTTCTGATCTATGGCGCGTTTGGGCAGCATGCCCCGGGTTTCATGCGCCATGCAGGCATGACGTCTGAAGAGTTGATCCAGGTGCTTTGGTATTCGTTTGACGGCGTTTTCGGGCGTCCGATGGCGACTGTCGTGTCTACCATCCTGATTTTCATCATCTTCGGCGCGATCCTTGAGTTTCTGACCATCGACAAGGTTCTGGTCAAACTCGCGCTGGCCGCGACGGGTCGTGTCCGGTCCGGTCCCGCCGCCGCAGCCACGATTGCCAGCGGGCTATTCGGCACGATCTCCGGCAGTGCGGTGGCCAATGTCGTGGGCACCGGGGTCATCACCATTCCGCTGATCAAGAAGCGCGGGTTCAAAGCGCATTTCGCCGGCGCAGTTGAGGCGGCCGCCTCCAGCGGCGGGCAGATCACGCCGCCGATCATGGGGGCTGTCGCCTTCATCATGGCTGACGTTACGGGGCAGCCCTATCTTACGATCTGTGTCGCGGCCGCGGTGCCCGCCATCCTCTACTACACAGGTCTGTTCATGGCGACGTCCAGTGCGGCACGGGACATGGACCTTGATGTCTCCGAGCAGCCAAAGATGCGCTTTGCCTGGCGCGAGGTGGCCCAGATCATCGTGTTCATGCTGTCGCTCACGGCAATCGTCGTGGCCATGGTGGGCGGATCGTCTCCTGCCTATGCCGGGTTTATCGGCGTGGCCTTTGCCATCGTCTTTGGCTTTGCCCTTAAGCCCTCGTTGCTGACGGATGCGGCCTCATGGCTCAAGTTCATCCGCTCGGCTGGTATGATCTCGGCGCAACTCGTGGTGATCGTGGGTGCCGTTGGCATCATCATCGGCATCCTGAACCTGACCGGTGTCGGCCTGCGGTTTGCCTCCCTCGTGGGCAGCTATGCGGACGGGCAACTGGCGGTCTCGCTGCTCTTGATGGCGCTGGCCTGTCTGCTTCTGGGCATGGGGATGCCAACTGTTCCTGCCTACCTGATCATCGTGCTGGTCATGGGCCCCGCGCTGCAACAGCTTGGCGTACCGATTATCCACACGCATATGTTCGTGCTCTATTTCGGCGTGCTGTCTGCCGTGACGCCCCCTGTGGCCCTTGCAGCCTTCGCCGCAGCACCCATTGCCGGGGCCGGGGCCATGCGCACCGCCGTGGAGGCCTCCCGGCTGGCCTTGCCCGGGTTCGTGATCCCGTTCGCGTTCATCTACCAGCCCGCGATGCTTCTGGGCACAGGATATCCGCTGGCCGAGTCGGCCCAGTCGATCCTGTTCGTCACGCTTGCCGTACTACACATCTCGCGCGCCTGTTACCCGGCCAAGGGCACGGCCCGCTACGCGCCGATTGGCCTCGCGCTGGCCTTCGCGCTGCTATTCTTGAGCCCGCTTGTTGCGTGGCGCGCTGTGCTCGCCACGATCGCGATGTGGTCCGTCGTCAAATTCGGCAGCTTCATGGTTCCCGAAAAGTCTTAAAATCCAGAGGAGGAAACCACCATGACAACACTAACCCGCCGTTCGCTTTTGGGAACCGCCGCAAGTGCCGCTGCCATCGCGGCTCTGCCCCGCGCGGCCTTCGCCAAGGAATTGCTGCGCATGTCCACGCTTGGGCCGGGCACCAGCCCCAACCTTGTGATGACGACATTCGCCAATATCGTAAACGGCGCCTTGCCCGACTACGAGATCCAGTTGAACGCCACTGGCGCCGCGACACGCCACGTGCTGGAAGTGGCCATGGGCCGCAGCGACTTCTGCATGTCCTCACCTGCCATCCACGCTTTGATGCGCAACAAGGCGGCGATGTATGCCAAGATTGATGAAGCACCCGAGCTGGTCAAGAAACTGCGCACCGTCCTGAATTTCCCAATGGGCGTTTACCATATCGCGGTCTATGGGGATTCCGGCATCACCTCGATGGATCAGATCGCGGGCAAGCGCGTTTTCCTTGGCCCCCCCGGCGGCGCAGCCTTCGCCACCATGAACCGTTCGTTCAAAGCGGTGGCGGGTCTCGAAGAAGGTAAAGACTATGAGGCCGTCAAGCTGGGCTGGGATGCCGCAGCCGCCGCGTTCCAGGATGGCAACATCGACGTCTATTGCAACCCGACCAACGCGCCGAGCCCCGCGCTCACGCAGATCGCCGTGACCAACCAAATACGCTTCCTTGGCATTCCCGCAGACAAGCTCGAAACCGAGGCGGTCCAGAAACTCGTTGGCCGTCCGGGCTTCAGCGCGGCCACGTTGCCCGCAGGCGTCTATGGCGACAATCAGTTGAACGACAGCGATGTCACAACGCTTGGCGTGACCGTTGGCATCGTGGCCAATGAGAACGCTGATGAAGAGATGATCTATCAGATGACCAAAGCGTTCTATGCAGGTGTCGCAGAGGCCGGTGAAAGTGCGCCTTGGCTTCGCGCCGTCACGCCTGCTGCTGCGGTCAAGGACATCAACCTGGCCCTGCATCCCGGGGCGCTGCGCGCGCTCACAGAGCTTGGTGTCGATATCCCTGACGCTGCCCGCAGCTGATAAACTGGGCCGGGGCTGTTCCAAGCCCCGGCCTCCCGAACTTGATTGACAGGCTGATCCCGGAGCGTCTCATGACCAAGAACGTCCTCTTCATCATGTGTGATCAACTGCGGTGGGACTACTTGTCCTGCGCGGGGCATCCGGGCCTCGACACGCCCAATATCGACGCGCTGGCCAAACGCGGCGTCCGGTTTGATCGCGCCTATGTCCAGTCGCCCATCTGCGGTCCGTCGCGGATGTCCTTCTACACGGGGCGCTACGTCAGCTCGCATGGATCGACGTGGAACAGCATCCCGTTAAAAGTGGGCGAAATGACCTTGGGTGATCATTTGCGCCCCCTCGGCGTGCGGACTGTGCTCTGCGGAAAGACCCACATGGCCGCCGATGCGGAAGGGATGAAACGCCTTGGCCTGGCCCCCGACAGCCAGATCGGTGCGCTGGTGTCGGAATGTGGGTTCGAGCCCTATGAACGCGATGACGGGCTGCACCCAAGCACGGCCTACGGCAAGCGCAACAAGAAGTATGACGCATACATGAAGGAGCGCGGCTGGGAGGATGAAAACCCCTGGGACAGTGTCGCCAACAGCGGCGAGGACGCCGATGGCAACATCCTCAGCGGTTGGTTCCTTGATAACTCGGACCTCAAGGCGCGCGCCGCCGACGAGGAAAGCGAAACCCCCTATATTACCTGTCGCGCGATGGAATTCATCGACGAGGCCGGCGACACGCCCTGGTGCCTGCACCTGAGTTTTATCAAGCCGCATTGGCCTTACATCGTGCCTGCGCCCTATCACGACATGTACCCGCCCGAGACGCACGCCCCGGTGCTGCGCAGCGAGGCCGAGCAGGAGGACCCGCACCCGGTTTTTGGGGCCTTTATGCAAGAGCGTGTCTCCAAGGCCTTCACCAATGGGACCACGCGCTCCATGGTCATCGGCGCCTATATGGGCCTGATCAAGCAGATCGACGACCAGATGGGCGAGCTGATGACCTATCTCGATGCCAAAGGCCTGACGGACGAGACAATGATCGTCTTTACCTCCGACCACGGCGACTATCTGGGCGATCACTGGTTGGGCGAGAAGGAGCTGTTCCACGACCCTTCCGCCCGTATTCCGCTTATTGTCGTTGATCCAAGCCCCGAGGCGGACGCGACGCGCGGCACCGTCTCTGACGCGCTGGTCGAGGCGATTGATCTGACGCCGACGTTTCTGGATTATTTCGGCGGCGCGGACGTGCCCCACATCATCGAAGGCAAATCCCTGCTGCCGCTCTTGCATGGCAAGACCGAAACCCTGCGGGAATTCGTCGTCTCGGAATACGACTATTCCATGCGGCAAGTCCGCCGCCGTCTGGGGGTCAGTGTCGCAGATGCCAAACTGACGATGCTGTTTGACGGGCGCTGGAAATACATCTTTGCCGAAGGCTTCCGCCCGATGCTGTTTGATCTGGAGACCGACCCCGACGAGTTCCGCGATCTGGGGGACAATCCCGATTACGCCGCCGAATGCGACCGCCTGCAGGCGCTGTTCTTCCAATGGACCCGCCGCATCAGCCAGCGCACCACGATATCCGATGCCGAGATCGAGCGGCGCGGGCAGGACCTCAATGAGGCCAAGGCCGGGATCATTATCGGGTTCCCAACGGAAGCTGATCTCCAAGCCGCGCTGGAAGAGGACGCAAAGCGCTCGCAAGGCTGACCGTATTCACCCGCTAGGGCCTGAGGCGCAGGCTCGGAGACCCCCATGCACCCCAGGCTCAAAGCATTGGCATCATCGCTCAGCCCTGTGCGACCGTGGTTCGCCCGGGTCGATAGCGGCACGCTCAAGGCGGATGCGATGGCCGGCCTCACCGGTGCGGCGATCGTTTTGCCCCAAGGTGTGGCCTTTGCGATCATCGCGGGGCTTCCGCCTGAGTTCGGCTTGTTCACCGCCGTTGTCGTTGCCCTGATCGCCGGGATCTGGGGCGCGTCCATGATCATGGTCTCCGGCCCGACCACCGCCATCTCGGCCGTCATCTTTGCCTCCATGTCGCAATTCGCGACGCCGGGATCGGAAGACTACATCGCAATGATCTTCACGCTGACGCTGATGGTGGGTGTGATCCAGATTATCGCAGGACTCTTCAAACTGGGCGGACTGATTTCGTTCATATCGCACTCGGTCCTGATCGGGTTCACCGCAGCAGCTGCGTTCCTTATCGCCGCCAGCCAGCTTGGTGGCGCGCTTGGCCTTAAAGCGGGCGGGGGCGGAGGTGTTCTGGAGCGGCTGATCCATGTGGCCCGGCATATCGATCATGTGAATATGACCGCCGTCATCATCGCAAGCGCCACGATCCTCACGCTCGTTGTCTTGTCCCGCTTCAGCAAGAAGATACCGTCTTACATCATCGCTCTAGCCGTCGGCTCGGGTGTGGCGTGGTTCCTGCAGGCACCCGCGCAAGGCGTTGCCATGTTCGCGCCTCTTGCCTCGATTGTTCCGGCCATTGGCGCACCGGACCTGTCGCCGGGCTTGATGGTCGAACTCCTGCCCATCGCCGCAACTGTGGCTTTCGTCGGCCTGTTGGAGGCCATTTCCATCGGACGCGCCTTCGCCCTGCGCCGCGATGAGCCTTACGATTCAAGCCAGGAGATGGTGGGGCAGGGGCTCTCCAATGCCGTGGGGTCTTTCTTCCAGTGTTATGCCGGGTCCGGGTCCTTCACCCGGTCGGGCCTGAACGCTGATGCGGGCGCCCAGACGCCCATGTCCACCATCTTTGCGGCGGGCTTTCTGGTGGTCTTGTTGTTTGTCCTCGCCCCCTATCTGGAATTTGTCCCTGTTCCGGCCATGGCGGGCGTCATCCTGTTTGTGTCCTACAGCTGATAAACTTCGCGGAAGTCCGCCATGTGCTGGAGTCCAATCGCAAGGAGACGGCGATCCTCGCGGCCACGTTCTTCACCGGCATTTTCACAGAGCTTGATCTGGCCATTGTCGTGGGCGCGATCACATCGCTTTGCGTGTTTTTGTATGACAGCGCGCACCCGGTTGTGGCTGTGGGCGCACCGACCAACATCAACGGGCGGCGTGTGTTCAAGAACGCGGCCACTTATGGTCTGCCGGAATGCCCGCAGATTTCGGTCATCCGGGTCGATGGGCCGCTGTTTTTTGCCTCAGTTGAGAACGTGGAGCAACAATTCAGAAAAGCCGAAGCCGCAAGCCCGGTGCCAAAGACCAAACTCATGGGTTTGAAAGGGCTGTGGAAGATTGATCTGTCCGGCGCGAGCCTCTTGCTCAAGGAAATTCGGCGCGCACGCAAAGCCGGGGCCGATTTCCGTATCTTCACCACAAATGCCCCCGCTCTGCTGATCTTGAAACGGCTGCATGTTTTCGATGAATTGGGCCGCGAGAATCTGCACAACAACAAGGGCGAGGCCATCGCAGCCGCGGTAGCGGCCGCTGACGACAACATATGCAAAGACTGCAAGCTGCGCATGTTCATGGAATGCGCGCAAAAACCGGGAGGTGCTGCATGATGTGCATCGCTCTGCCAAGCCCTACGACGATTGCTCCGGAAAGGACGAGACATGACTGATTTCGAATGGACACGGGCGCAGTTCGATCTGCCCGACGGGATGATCTACCTGAATGGCAATTCCCTGGGGCCGATGCCGCGCGCGTCCGTACCGGCGATGACCAGTTTTCTCAATGACGAATGGCGCTCGGAGCTCATCAAGGGCTGGAACACGAAGAACTGGTTCATGCAGACCAATACGCTGGGCAACCGTGTCGGGCGGTTGATCGGGGCTGAGGCGGGCACCACCGTTGTGGGCGACACGCTGTCGATCAAGGTGTTTCAGGCGGTGGCTGCGGGCATGGCGATGGTGCCAGAGCGCAAGGTGATCCTGTCGGACAACGGCAATTTTCCGACCGATCTTTACATGGTCGAGGGGCTGATCAAGCTGAAGGATGCCGGATACGAGTTGCGCACGCCCGATCCCGAGGATGTGCTGGATCACATTACCGAGGAGGTCGGCGTCGTGATGGTCACGGAGGTGGATTACCGCACGGGCCGCCGCCATGACATGAGAGCCATCATCGAGCGCGCCCATGCCAAGGGAGCCGTCGTCGTCTGGGATCTGGCGCATTCTGCTGGTGCGGTGCCCGTAGATGTGGGCGGGCTCGACGCTGATTTCGCTGTCGGCTGCACCTACAAATACCTCAACGGCGGCCCCGGTGCGCCTGCCTTCATTTATGTCGCGCCGCGCTTGCTGGAGAGTGCCGAGCCATTTCTCTCCGGGTGGTACGGCCACGAAGCGCCCTTCGCCTTTGACACCGATTACCGCCCCATGCCGGGCAAGATCGAGCGGATGCGCATCGGAACGCCCTCGATTGCCTCTTTCGCCTTGCTGTCGGTTGCGCTCGATGTCTGGGACAAGGTTGACGTGACCGAGGTTCACGCGAAGTCCATCGAATTGTCTGAGCTCTTTATTCGCGAGGTCGAAGCCCGGTGCCCCGGCCTCACGCTGGTCAGCCCACGCGATCCGCAGAGACGCGGCAGCCATGTCTCCTTCGCCTTCGAACACGGTTATGCCGCCATGCAGGCGCTGATCGCCGATAATGTGATCGGTGATTTCCGCGCGCCAAACGTCATGCGGTTTGGCATCACGCCACTCTTTGTCGGCGAGGCCGAGATCATTGCAGCCGTCGACACGCTTGAGCGGATCTTGCGCGAGGAACGCTACACGCAAGACGCATTTCAGAAACGCGCGCTGGTCACTTGAGGCGCAGGAAGCTCCGCCCCGGGGCATAGTTTCCTCAGGCAGCACGCGGGGGTCGTCCGTCAGGAGGTTGAGGCCCGGCCAGCCATCCCGAACTCCCCTTAAACCATGCGCGGCATGATATCAGTGCGCGGATCGCGCTTGCCCCGGCCGTAGAACCGAAGGCAGAGACCCCCGGCGCCATTCAGACCCAGCGCGGGCTGCGCGGCAGCGAAAGCGGTGAAAACGTTTGGCTATGGGCCAATTCTGACGAGGCGCCGGTCCTTGTCGATGTTCCCGATGTCTGGCCGTCCGGTCTGGCAGGGGCCTTTTCGGTCTTGGATCGGGTGTCGCGTCTTTTGGCGGTCAGTCATGACCTGGGCCTTGTCATCAAGGGTCGGGACATCGCGCCACGACAGTTCGGCACATGTGTCTCGCGCCGGCATCGCCGCGTTTTGGGCCGTTTCCCGAGGAGCTCCGGTAGCCGCAATGAACGCGAACCGCGGAGTTTTGCGCAAAGCTCGACCGGCAACATAAGTGGCGGGATGGCGCTCATGCATGAGGCCGGGCGTGGCGCTTCGTGATTGGGATGAGACAGCGCCAGGACCGGCTCACGCATCGATCAGGCCGTCATCCGTTGATCCGTCTGCAGGTCGTTTCAATGACGCGGTCCATCGGATTGTCCGCAAGATCTTTCAGGACCTCAAGCAGGGCCTTGCGCCATCTTGAAGACGATATCAGGTCATTGGGAAAGACGCTCTGCAGGGTTTCAAAACCCGCCAGCATATCTTCCGGTGTATCGGCCATGGCCGCCTTTCGCAGCAGGTCCGCGCGCGGATCGTTCAAGGGGGTGGGCGATGTCACATCGCCTTTGCAAAACCACATCCAAAGGGCCGTCGCGAAGGCAAAACCATCGATGGGCCCGTCCATCGCGATGGCGTCCAGGGCCGGGGCAAAAATCCGTTGGGGCATTTTTTCGGAGCCGTCGGCCGCAATCTGGAGCGTTTCATGGGCGATGTTGGGATTGCGGAACCTCTCGATCAGCGCGTTACAATACTCTGGCACATCAATAGCGGCCAAGGGCGGCAGGGTCACGGCCGCCTGGTCAAGATGGTGGCGCACAATGGCCTCAAGGCATGGGTCGGCCATCACGTCGCGCACATAGGTCTTGCCCAAGAGCTGTCCCATGTAAGCAATCAGCGAGTGGCTGCCATTGAGCAGGCGCAGTTTCATTTTCTCGAACGCCGCGACATCATCGGTAAAGATCGCGCCTGCTGCGTCCCAGGCCGGGCGTCCGGTGGGGAAATTGTCCTCGATGACCCATTGATGGAAACGCTCGGTTTCGATCGCCAGCGCATCGTCGGTGCCCGTCAATTCCTGCGCGAGAGCGCGGGTGTCGTCGGTTTGGGCGGGTGTGATGCGGTCCACCATGGACGACGGGCAGGGGAGCGAGTCGGCGATCCATTGGCCCAAGTCGGTGCTGAGCCGATTGGCAAAGTCTATGATGCCCGCGCGCAGAAACGCGCCGTTGTCAGGCAGGTTGTCACAGCACAAAACCGTAAAGGGCGCGATGCCAGCGGCGCGGCGGCGTTCAAGCGCCGTCACGATCAAGCCGAGGACGCCAACCGGCGCGTGCGCGCGGGCGAGGTCCTGCGCGATGACGGGGTTGGAGAGATCGACGCCGCCGGTCGCGCGGTCGATGCCATAGCCCTTTTCGGTCACCGTGGTCGTGACCACGCGGATGGTCTCATCGCTCAGCACATCCAGAACCGCTTCCGGCTGGCTGCGCGCGCACAGCGCGTGGTCAATGCTGCCGATGATCTGCGCGCTTGTGCCGCCCACGCCTTTCTCAAGGAGCGTGAACAGCCCGTCCTGCGCGTTGAAATCCGTTGCAATCTGCGCGTTGCGCATGCTGACGCCGATGATTTTCCAGTCGCCCCCCTGCGCCGCCATCGCCGCATCAGTGTAGAACGCCTGATGCGCCTTGTGAAAGGCGCCAAGGCCCAGATGCACGATGCCTACGCCGCAAGCGGCGCGGTCATACGAAGGGGTCGCGGCGGTGTCGGGCAGGGACGCGATACTGCGGGCACCCAAACCCGTCATGCTGCCGACCTTGGGTGGGACAGTGCCTCCATGATGCCGCGCAACTCGGCCAGCCCCTTGAGGCGGCCGACGGCGGGATAGCCCGGCTGGCTGTTCTGGCCCAGGTCGCTCAGGATGTCTTGTCCATGGTCGGGGCGGAAGGGGATGTTGCAATCGCTGCGTCCTTGGGCCTCGCGGCGCCGCTCCTCTTCCAGAATGGCGGCGATCAGATCTACCATATCCGTCTCGCCCTCAAGGTGAGCGGCCTCGTGGAAGGAATTCGGCAAGCCTTCGGTTTCGCGGCGGACGTTGCGCAGGTGCACGAAATGCACCCGCGCGCCAAGGCGGCGCATCATGCCCGGCAGGTCATTGTCCGGGCGCACGCCGAGCGAGCCGCTGCACAGGGTGATCCCGTTCGCTGGCGATGGCACGGCGTCCATCAGACGGGCGTAATCCTCTTCGGTGGACATGATGCGCGGCAGGCCCAGTAGGGCGAAGGGCGGATCATCGGGGTGGCAGCACAGACGCGCGCCGACCTCCTCGGCCACGGGCACGACCTCGCTCAGGAAATCAATCTGGTGTTGGCGCAAACGGTCCGCGTCGATCTTGCCATAGGCGTCCAGATGAGTGCGCAGATCGTCGAGGGAATACCCTTCCTCGGCGCCGGGCAGGCCGCAGATCACGTTCTGCATCAGCGCATCAAGATCAGCGTCATTCATGGTGTCGCGGCGGTCCTGTGCCTGACGCACAACGTCGGCGGGGAAATCATCGCGCGCCCCATCGCGGGCCAGCACGAAGATGTCGAAGATGGCGAAATCGATCAGGTCAAAGCGCATGCATCTGGCGCCGTTGGCCAGCTCAAAGCCCAGATCTGTCCGCGTCCAATCCAGCACAGGCATGAAATTGTAGCAGATCACGGGTATGCCGGCCTGCGCGAGGTTTCGAATGCTTTGCTTGTAGTTTTCGATATGCGCGCGCCAGTCGCCAGTCTGTTGCTTGATGTTTTCTGACACCGGCAGGCTTTCAACGACGTTCCACACCAGAGTGGTGGGCTCGCCGTCTGGCGTTTGCTCGATCTGGCGCTGCCGCAGGCGGATGTCCTCGTCAGACCAGACCACCCCGTTGGGAATGTGATGCAGCGCGCTGACGACGCCTGTGACGCCCGCCTGTCGCATATCGGGAATCGAAACCGTGTCCTTCGGTCCGAACCAACGCCAAGATTGCTGCATGTTGTCCTCCGCTGCGATGTGTAACGCATTGAAACTATTGATGACCTGAAGGGCCTTTGCAAATCCTAACATTTTGTTGACTTGTATGGAAGTAGGCAAGTATAGAAAGGGCGGGAGGATTTTGATTGTGGACTTGGTCGACGTTGAGGGATGGACGCTGGATCACCGCAGGGCCGTGAGCCCGCAATTGCGCGCCATTCTGCGAAGCCGCATCATCCGCAATGATCTGCGCCCCATGTCGCGCCTGTCCGAACCCGAACTTGCAAAGGAATACGGCGTCAGCCGCCAGCCGGTCCGCGAGGCCTTCATCACTTTGATGAACGAAGGCCTGGTCGAGGTCCGCCCCCAGCGCGGCACCTATGTGTGCAAGATCGACTACAACGCCGTGTTGAACGCGCGCTTTGTGCGCGAAGCGGTTGAGGCCGACATCGTCCGCAAACTTGCATCCGAGGATGATGCAAACCTGATCAGGGAATTGCGCAGGCAGCTGACGATGCAAAAGGATGTCGCCAAGGACGCGCCCGAGAAATTCATGGAGCTGGACGAACAGTTTCACATGACCCTGGCGCAAGGGGCCGGGTTTGCGAAATCCTGGGACTTCCTGGAAGGCATCAAGTCGCAGATGGACCGTGTGCGCTTCATCACCTTCGAGGAATTCCCGATTTCCAAGTTGATCGATCAGCATGAACGCATCGTCGACTTCATCGAGCAAAAGACTGTGAGCGGAGCAGAGGACGCCATGCGCGACCATCTGCGCGAGATTCTCAACAGTCTGCCGCGTGTTCAGGACCTCTACCCTGATTACTTCGAAAATTCGCGCGGTCCGTCCCGCGAAGACATGCCAAAACCCTAGGAGGAGATTACCATGGGCCTTATTTCGAAATTTACCACACTGGCAGCCGCAAGCTGCATGGCGCTGGCCACCGGCACCGCCGCGTTCAGCCAGGAAATGACACTGAAGCTCGGCCACCTGGCCAATGAAGAAAACTCCTGGCATCTCGCCGCTGTTCGCTTCGGCGAAGAACTCAGCGCGCGCACGGACGGCCGCATTGCGGTTCAGGTCTTCCCCAACGAATCTCTGGGCAAGGAGATTGACCTGATCAACGGCATGCAGCTGGGCACCGTGGACATGACGATCACGGGTGAAAGCCTGCAAAACTGGGCACCGATGGCAGCCCTGCTGGCCGTACCCTACGCCTATCGCTCGCTGGAGCATATGGATGAGGTCGCCAGCGGCGAGATCGGCGCGCAGATCAAGGAACAGATCATCTCAAAAGCGCAAGTGCGCCCGATTGCCCATTTCGCACGCGGCCCGCGCAACCTGACATCCCAGCGCCCGATTGAATCGCCCGCGGATCTCAACGGCATGAAAATGCGTGTGCCCAACGTGCCATTGTTCGTTGATGTCTGGTCGGCTCTCGGTGCGTCCCCCACACCCATGGCCTTCTCCGAAGTCTTTACATCGCTGCAAAGCGGCGTGATCGACGGGCAGGAGAACCCGCTCGCGCTGATCCGCTCTGCCAACTTCAACGAAGTGCAGGGCTACGTGAACCAGACCGAGCATGTGCGCTCCTGGATCTACCTGACGATTGCCGAGTCCACATGGGGCAAGCTGTCTGAGGACGATCAGGCCGCCGTCATGGAAGCTGCCGCCGCCGCACAGGAATACGAGCGCGGCCTGCTGCTGGACAGCCTTGCCGCCGACCGGGCCTACCTTGAGGAAAACGGCATGACCTTCGTCGAGGTTGATGGCGCGGCCTTCCAGGCGGCTGCACGTGACGCGGTCCTTGCCAATGTCAGCGACGAGATCAAGCCTATCGTCGAGGGCCTGTTCGCAAACTAAGCGCACCTGCCTGACAACACGGGGAATTGCCGGCGACGGGTCGGCAATTCCCATCCCCAAAATCGGAACCCGCCGCAACCGGAAGTCATCCCATGGCCAGAATTGAGAGCTTTGTTTATACCCTCTGCCGCATCGGCGTCGGGGTCTCGTTTTTCGTCTTGATCGTGACGGTTCTGACGCAGGTTCTTGGGCGTTCGTTCGGATCGTCCCCGATCTGGACCGAGGAGCTGACCCGGTTCTCCATGCTCTACATGGTTGCCTTCGGCGCGGGCCTGTCGCTGCGTTCGGGCGATCTGGTCAATGTCGATGTGGTCTGTGAAAACCTGCCGGGCAAGTGGCCCTGGCGGCTGCGGCTGGTCGCGGCCACGCTGACGGCGCTTCTGTGTGCCTATCTCATTCTGCCCGCGTGGAAATACGTGTCCATCGGTGCGATGCAAACATCCCCGGCCATGACCCTGCGGATGGATTACGTGCACTTCACGGTCTTCGGGCTGCTTGTGACCCTTCTCCTTTTCTCCGCCTTCAGGGTTATCGGCATGCTCTTTGCCGGTCGTGACGGGAAAGCGGACGTGCGCGAGGATATCGTCTGATGGGCCTTACAATCTTGATCCTCGTGTTTGTCGTCGGGCTTGTGATTGGTCTGCCCGTCGCTGTGACGCTGGGCGTGAGCTCGCTCAGCTATCTGCTGGTCATGGGCATCCCCCCGGTGGTGATGCCGCAGAAGATGTATGCGGGCATGGATGTCTTCGTCCTGCTCAGCATTCCCGGCTTTATCCTGGCTGGCAACCTGATGAACCGGGGCGGCATAACCGAACGCATCATCCGGTTCGCCAATTCGCTGGTGGGCTGGATCAGGGGCGGCCTTGGCCTGACCAATGTCGGCGCCTCGATGCTGTTTGGCGGCATCACGGGCACAGCCGTGGCGGATGCCGCCTCAATCGGAGGCGTGATGATCCCGGGCATGAAAAAAGCGGGCTATCCAGCCGATTTCTCCGCCGCCGTGACCGCTGCATCCTCCACCGTGGGGCCAATCATTCCGCCCAGTGTGCCGATGATCATCGTCGGTGCGCTCTCGGGCATTTCCGTGGGCAAGATGTTCCTGGCCGGTGCCATTCCCGGCATTCTGATGGGCGTGGCGATGATGGTCACGACTTACCTGATCGCCCGCAAGAAGAACTTCCCGAAACAGGACTGGCAAGGCGTCGGCGAAATCGGCAAGTCATTCGCGGGGGCCTTCTGGGCGCTCGCGATGACGGGGATCATCCTCTACGGCCTGCTCAGCGGGATCGCCACGCCGACCGAAACCGCCATTGTGGCCTCTGTCTATGCCATGGTGATCGGGCTGTTCATTTACCGTGAGCTGCCCTTCATGGAGATCCCCCGGATCGTCGTGGACAGTGCGGTATCGGCCACGGGCATCCTGCTGCTGGTGGGCTTTGCCAATGTCTTTGGCTGGATTTTGGTGTCCGAACAGATCCCGCAGGCAATTGCCGCGGCGGTTCTGTCGATGACCGACAACAAATTCCTCGTGATCCTGATCATCAACATCCTGCTGTTGCTGGTGGGGATGTTCATGGAAACGATTGCGGCGCTGATCATCCTGTTCGTGCCGTTGCTGGCGTTGGCCGTCGCGGTCGATATCGAGCCTTTGCATTTCGCGACCTTCGCGGTTCTCAACCTGATGATTGGCCTGACAACGCCGCCGCTTGGTGTGTGCCTCTTCGTCTGCGCGGGTATCGCGCGCTTGCCGCTGACGCCGGTCGTCATCGCGATCCTGCCCTTCCTGTTTACCAACATCATCGTGTTGTTGTTGGTATCCTACGTGCCTGCGATATCGACATGGCTGCCCTCCGTCCTTATGCCCTAGGAAACATCATGACCGTCAAAGCCTGTGTCCTTCACAAACAAAACGATCTGCGCATTGATGACGTTGCCTTGGCCGATCTTGGCCCGGATGACGTCTGCGTGGCCATGTCCTATGGCGGGATTTGCGGCTCGGACATGCATTACTACCAGCACGGAGGCTTTGGCCCTGTGCGTGTTGTCGAACCAATCATTCTGGGCCACGAAGTCTCCGGCGTGATCGAGGCCGTGGGCGCGGATGTGCGCGACCTCGAGGTGGGCGACCGCGTCGCCGTCAGCCCCAGCCAGCCCTGCTTTGACTGCGCCTACTGCGCCCGTGAGGAGTTTCAGCATTGCGTCAACATGTGTTTCATGGGCTCGGCGCGCACGGTGCCCCATGTCCAGGGGGGCTTTCGCTCCAAAATGGTGACGGGGCAGGGCCAGTGCTTCAAAATCGGCAAGGATACCCCGCTGGCCAATGCCGCCTGCAGCGAGCCTCTGGCGGTGTGCCTGCACGCGGCGGCACAGGCGGGGCCGCTGGCGGGCAGACAGGTTCTCGTGACTGGCGCGGGCCCGATTGGCGCGCTCTGCGTGGCGGTTGCCAGGATGCACGGCGCCGACAGTATCGTGGTGACCGACCTGTTCGATTTCACGCTGGCTGTCTCCGAAAAGATGGGCGCGACACAGACCATCAACATTGGCGCCGATCAAAATGGCATATCCGATCACGTGGCCAAACACGGCCCCTTCGATGTGGTCTTTGAATGCTCCGCTGCGGAACCGGCAATCCTGTCTGCCATCGCGGCCGTGCGCCCGCGTGGCACCATCGTGCAGGTGGGCGTCGCTGGAAGTCTGAGCCTGCCGATCAACGCCATCGTGGGCAAAGAGATCAACTTCAAGGGCACCCACCGCTTCCACCCCGAGTTCGAACAGGCGGTGGATCTGATTGATCGCGGCGTGATCGACGTGACACCGATCGTGACACAGACCTATCCCCTCGAAGACGCAGTTGAAGCCTTCCAAACAGCGACCAACCGCGAGAAGGCAGTGAAGGTACAGCTCAAGCTCGATGGCATGATCTGACCTCTGCCCCGCCGGATCACCCGCGTCGGTGAGGCACGGAGTGTCGTGGGGGACACGCTGACCGCCACGCTCCGTTTGCGTCCCGCGCAGCCTGATCTGCAAAGGGGGCATGACATGGGTGCACAATATGGCTGCAAAGGGCGGAAACCGTATCTGGGAACAGATGCGTGCTCGTATTGAGACCAAGGGGCCCTCATCCGACGCTGTCCAACGCCATGACGCAATGCGCAACGGGAGCCCGTCCATGTCCAGCGGTCCCTTTCGAGAGCGTCGCTTCAGCGGTGAGCGCCAGAAACGTCGGCGTGTGGCAGATGTTTCAAAGTGGTCCGACCTGCAAATTCAGCGCTCGGCACGAGGTCGATGTCGTCTATGTGGCGGCAATTGCTTTGGCGGTCCGACGCGGATCGTGGAGGGTAGCGGCTGGTCTGGCGCAGGAAGCCGCGTGGAAATCGCTCCTCCTTTGTCGGTCTGTCCAACTATCGGCCACCCTTGTGGGAGGAGGTCGACGCCAGTGATAGCGTTTCAGGCGGCCGTCTGGGTTTGTCCCAAAGGCGATGTCGCAGGGACCCGACGTCCCGTCGGCCCGCAATTTCACGTCCATAGTGAAGGCCTGCCGCGCATCGGGATCAGGCTGACTGGTGCAGGAGGCGGCGAAGGATTTTACCGGAGGGCGATTTTGGGATTGCCTCTACAAAATGCACTTCCGCAGGCAGCTTGTAGCTGGCCAGACGGTCGCGCAGGAAAGCTGTGATGGCCTCCGCGTTTGTCGATGCGCCCGGTGCCAGGGCGACATGCGCGACAGGGCGTTCTCCGGCCTCCGCGTCCGCTCGCCCCACGACCCCGGCATCCGCGATCTCTGGATGAGCGAGAAGGACGGCCTCGATCTCGGCAGGCGCGACCTGAAAGCCGTTGACCTTGATCAGTTCCTTGAGACGGTCATGCAGCGTCAGATAACCGTCTGTGTCTAAGCTTGCCACATCGCCCGTGCTCAGCCAGCCATCCGCGCTCAGCGTCCTGGCGGTCTCGTCGGGGCGATTCAGGTAACCCTTCATCACATGCGGGCCGCGCACCAGAAGCTCGCCGGGTTCACCCGTTGGCAGGTCGTCACCGGTCTCTGTGTCAACGATCCGGACCTCTGAGTTGGGGAAAACAAGGCCCACGGTTCCCGGTCGATTGGTGTCGGGGAACTGACAGGACGCGACGGTCGTGACCTCGGTCATGCCCCATCCCTGAAGGACCGCACATCCCAGACGATTGGTGACCGCTTGCGCGAGCGCTTCGCCGAGGGGCGCTGCGCCAGAGACAATGGTGTTCACGCAGGAAAGATCATGGGCATCGACCAGTGGGTGCTTGGCCAGGCCCACGATGATGGGCGGCACCACATAGAGCAGAGGCATGCGGTGCTCTTCAATCAGTTCGAGGAAGCGCGGCAGATCAAAGCGGGGCAGGGTCACGAGGCAGCCCTGCTGTGCCAGCGTGACATTGGCGACGACGGTGAGACCGAACATATGAAAGAACGGCAGCACCGCGATGGTGGTGTCGCCTGCATCAATCGTGGGCATCGCCGCGACGCATTGATCGATATTCACCACGAGGTCGCGATGGGTCAGGCACACGCCCTTGGGCAGGCCGGTCGTCCCCGAGGAATACGGTATCGCAACCACGGTCTCTGCCGGATCGATGGGCGCTTGAGATTGCAATGGCTCACCCATCACGGCCTCCAGCGACGTGCCGCCGGGCGCATCTCCCATGACGATAATCTCGGAAACGTTTGTGCCCTCGGCACCCGCCTGCGCGGTCTCAAAGCACTCGGGCGAGGTGATCAACACCGTGGCACCACTGTCGATGAGTTGCCTGTTCAGTTCCGCGTTGGAATAGCCGGGATTGACGGGGGTCACGGTGCCACCTGCATAGGCGGCACCATGGAAGGCCGTGACCCAGTCAATGCAGTTTGATGCCATCAAAGCCGTCACCGTTCCCGCGCCCATGCCGCGTGCGGTCAATCCTCCCGCGAGCCTCTGGATACGATCCATCAGCGCGTGCCCGGTCACTGTCTGTCCGGTGATCCCATCTATCATGACGGTCTTTTCGGCTCTGGCCTCCAGCCCTTCAAACAGTCTTTCGGTCACAGAGGTGTTTTTCAGCTCAACAGGGGGAAGAAGGCTTTTGAAGATCATTTTGAGGCCTTTGGATATCTGCGCGTTCGTCTGGAATGGTGATCCCGAGTTTTTCGTCACATGGCTTCGCGATTTCACAGCAGGTGGCGTTTGATTGCGACTGCGCAGGCGTGCATTGCATTGGCGCTCAGGCTGGGATCAGGGCCGAGAGGTGAGACTTGGCACCTTGGCCAGCGCAGCAAAGCGCATGGCCTGCAAACGCAGCGTTCCGATCAGTGCAGAGAGCACAGCGCGGCGGTTGTGGCGGTGGATGCGCAGTGCCTGACGCTCTTGATCGGTCGGGGCGGCGGGTGCGCTATGCTTCATCAGGTCGGTATGCATTGGGGTCATCGCAGGGTCTCACTTTTGCTGATTGACCCAATATGCGCGGTCTCGCGCGCTTGTGCTTGAGGGGGAGGTTTGGAAACCCTTGGGATTGCCTTGGGAAACCATTGTGCCGTTTCGATTTTGTTGGTGAGGACGTTGGAAAACAGTTTAAGTGTAAGCACATGGAGTACCATTTCGCCGATTGCACATTGGATGACGCCCGCATGACGCTGACCCGTGGCGGCACTGCGGTTGCGGTGGAGCCCAAGGTGTTCGATCTCATCCATTTGCTGGTGCGCCATGCGGGAGAGCTCGTGCCGCGCGACCGGATGGTGGAGGAGGTCTGGGGCGGGCGGATCGTGTCGGACTCCGCGATGTCAGCGTGCATCGCGTCCGCGCGTAAGGCCGTCGGCGATACTGGCAAGGCACAGGCCGTCATCCGAACCGTTGCGCGGCGGGGGCTGATGCTGGTGGGCGACGTGTCGGGTCAGACGGCCGAGCAGGATTTGATCCCGGATCCGGCGTCAAACGCGGCAGCGCAGCGGATCCGCTATTGCCGAAGCGAGGACGGCAGTGCGATCGCTTATGCCGTCAGCGGCGCGGGCAGGCCCGTGTTGCGGTTCGGCCCTCCGTCACTGCACGATCTGGAACTCGAATGGACCTATGGGCTTCACCGCTCCTGGATTTCGTCGATGGCGCTCCACACTCGATACCTGCGCTTTGATACCGTGGGCAGCGGCCAGTCGGAGCGGGTCCTGCGCGACCTGGACTTTGACATCGAGGCGCGCGATGCGGCGGCTGTTGCCGATGCGGCTGGCTTTGAGCGCTTCGCCGCTGTGTCCTTTTCGGGCGGATGCATTCCTGCGCTGGCCTTCGCGGCGCGCTACCCTGAGCGGCTTGAACGGCTGGCGATCGTGGGCGGATATATCGAGGGACGGTCGCGCCGCCGCGCGGATGCGTCTCCGGATGCATTGAGAGCCATGATCGCCGAAGGTTGGGCGCGGCCCGACAGCGCCTTCGTCAGTGGCTTTGCAACGGCATATTTTCCCGAAGGTCCAGAAGAGGAAAGGCGCGAGGTCCAGCGCATGACGCAGGCTGCCAGCCCACCCGAGATGATGCTGCGCGCCCGCGACGCGGTCAATCAGGCGACAGTTGCGCATCTGCTGGAGCACGTGCGCTGCCCGGTATTGATCCTGCATGCGCGCGACGATTCCGTGCATCCCCTGTCGCAGGCACAGACGCTGGCGGCTGGCATTGCAGGGGCGGAGCTGGTGGTTCTGGAAACGGCCAACCACGTGCCCTTGCACGGCAGCCCATGCTGGGAGGGCTACAATCGCACGCTCGCGGAGTTCTTGGCAGGGTAGCGCGGGCGCGCCTGTGTGGACAGGATCGGCATGCAGGCCTTGGCCGTGTGACCCAATGGCAAATCAATGCTGGCTCCCACGGGGCCGCGCTTGTGCTTGGATCATATCTGGGATGCGCCTATCCCCGCTTCTCGCGCGCTCAGGTCGAACGAGGCACGCAATCCGTTTGAGTGATACCTCCGCCAGGGAGGGTGACGCGGGTCATTGCAGCGACCCGCGTGATCGCTGGGCAAGACAGGACTATCTCATCTGCGGGGAAGGCTTCTTTTGCGAAAACCGTTTTCCGAATGTCCGCATTCAAAGTTCCTTTGCCAAGCCCACGCGGGGGCCACGTTTGATGTAATTGAACGCGAGGCCCAGCGGCACCACGGCGGCAAAGAGCAACATCGCGAGCCACATGGGCCCCTGTGCATTGCCTGTTGCGTCGAGAATGGCGCCGGCCACGGGCGGTGTGATCCACATGATCGCATGATACACCGTAAAGAAGATGCCCATCCCGAAAGCCCTGACCTGGGGCCGCATGGCTTGGCCTGCCATGGCCATGATGACACCAGCCGGGGCCATGCCGATCAAACCGAACAGAACACTGGCGCTCAAGCCCGCACCGGGCACCGTGAGCAGCAGGAGCGCGGCAATGGCCCCGCCCATGCAGACCATCAAAACGACACTCCGTCCGCCGAAACGGTCGACGATCTGCCCGCAGACCGCGCCGGATGCGATCATGATCCAACTGCCGATGCTGATGACACCAGCCGCCGCAATGGCGGACTGGCCCAGGTCTTCAAGCACCTTTGGCCCAAAGGAGAGATAGGTGACGTAGGCCGCGTTGAAGACACCCCAGGCGGTTGCGGCACACAGGACCAATTGCCATTCCTGCCCTGTCAGACGCGTCGCGCCGCCGGATTTCGGGGCAGGCAGGCCCCCCGGGGCGCGATAGACGGCAAAGACGGCGGCTGCGGCCATGACGCAATAGACGGATGCGATTTGAAACGGCGCGCGCCAGCCATAGAGCTCTGCCAGCCAAACATGCCCGATCTGCCCCATGGCAATGCCAAAAGGCCAGGACATGACCAGAATGCTCATAGCGGTTGCCATCTCATGGCCGTCGAACCAATCGGCGACCATCTTGGTGAAATAGAGATTGATGACGAGAAACCCGATGCCCGCGATGACACGACCGGCTCCGATACCGGTGCTGCCGCCCGCAAGCGCAGAAACGAGCCCGCCCACGGCCAACGCCATAAGGCCCAGAACCGCCATCGCGCGATCGGAAAAGAGCTGGCCAAGATAACCCGCCGGCAGCGCCAGGATCAGACCCGGCGCCATGAAGAGCCCGATCAGCAGGCCAATGCTTGCATAATCCAGCCCGAAGGCGACAGTCAGACTGTCGCCCACGGAGGCCAGTGTCTGGAACTGCAAGCCCATCCCGATCCGGGCCAGAAACAGCAAGGCCAGAATGCGCCAGCGCACTACGCCCAACCGAGTCCGCGCAGCGCCTGCACGTCGTTCCAGATCTTCGTCATATGCACGATCTTGTCGCCGTCGAAGTGCATGACATAGGCGTAATCGGACGCCACAGCCTTGCCGGTCGGTGCGACGGGCCCACCCGGTCCTGTCTGCGTGCCGTGGAACGTGGCGGTGGCCACCGCTGTGCCGCGCGTCTCATCCATCGCGAAGGACGTGAGCTTGTAGCGCCCGTCGGGCACAGGGGTCAGCAAACCTTTCATCCATTCGCAATACGCCGCGAGCGTCGTGGTTTCGGCGAGCGCATCAGCCTGACACGCGAAACTCGCATCGTCGCTGCACCAGGCCTGGCAAACCTCCCATCCTTTTCCGGTTTCGCAAGCGTCAAAGAAAGCCTGGGCGGTATCAAACTGTGTCATGGTGATCTCCTTCACTGGGTTGCATCACAGGAAGAGTAGGGGGGCCGCGCGGCACTGCCTATCGGGCAAATGCAGTAATTTCGGCACAATCCGGCACCAGGCGCCTACAGCATCTGCAGGATTGTTCTGCTGCTGGCTTTTGATAGCCTGAAGACTGCACAATCAATGGAGTCCCGGCAGATGCTCGTTGAAACAGACCTTAGCCCCAGAGAGCAGCAGATTGCGGAATGTTACGCTGCGGGGGCCAGCTATCAGGAGATCGCGGCGGACCTGCATATCGCGCCCTCCACGGTGCGAACCCATCTGAGCACGATCTATCGCAAGCTGGAGATCACATCCAAAGTCGAGCTTGCCAACCGCCTCAACGGGGTCACTGCTGCCCCGCGCAGCGAGATTGACCATGCGGCCATCATCTCCGAACTTGCGCTGAGCCTCGAAGACGCGTTGAGCCGCGAAAAAGCGCTCAGCGAGGTCCTGCGGATCATCGGCGCGGCGCAAGGCGATCTGGACCGGGTCATGCCGGCCATCCTGCGCTACGCCCTGGATCTCTGCGATGCCGAGTTTGGCATCCTGTTTGAATACCGGGACAAAAAGAGATTCCACGCAAGTTTCACGCTGGGCATCCCAGCGGCTTTTCAGGACTGGCTCGATGACAATGGAACGTTCAGCGTGAGTGATCAGACCGGCCTCGGCAGAATGGTCACGCAACGTGCGATGGTGAACATCATGGATGTGAAATCAGAGGCGCTCTATCGTACCGACGATCCTCTGCGCTTTGCCACGGCGGATCTGGGCGGCGCGCGGTCCTTCGTCGCGATTCCCATGCTGGCCGCGGACCGCCTTGTCGGCGCCTTCACGATCTATCGACAATCGGTCCGTCCATTTTCGGAAGATGCGCTCCGGTTGGCGCAGATGTTTGCCGCGCAAAGCGTGATTGCCTTGGAAAACGCGCGCCTCATCGATCAACGCGAACAGACAACGTGACTTGGCCACCGGTTTCTTCGTTTGTATTCCCGGTGCTTTGACCCTGCGCAACGCTGCGGTTGCGTGTTGCATGTCCGTTTTGGAGCTGCGGCTCTGGCCTGTGATGGCCGCGCTTGATGTCCACAACGGGCCTGCAAAACCCCGCGATCCGTGACGCGCCGCGCTGGCCGCGCTCATACATCGTTTTTGTGGGGCGCTTCATGGCAGATTGGATTGGATTGATCGTCGCCAAGTAGCTGATAAAATGAGAATTTTAGGAGGATTTGTGGCGGAAAAACCTGGCAAGCCCCTCTCTGCCACGTCCAAGACAAAGCAGAGGCGGCTTACCTGCGGTCTGATCTGATTGATATACGACGCAAGCTGATGGAAGCCTGGGCGCGGCACTTGGGCACTCATTTTCCAGCGTGCTCGTTAAGCCAAGGAGCCAAAGCACGTCGCGAAAAACCTCGATCACGAAAACACGGCCAAGCCCCTGCTTTCTCGTGATGTCCGATGTCTCAGGTTTCCGTCGCAGTGCATCAAGCCTTGGTGCTGTGACCACCAGAATGCTTGATGCCGACTTGATCACCCAATTGCCCATGTGACGCGTGTCGTTGCCTCACGCCTTTTCGCCAGGATCGGTGAAGGCCAGCGTATTGAAGCTGGGATCAGTCACGGCCATCACCAACCCCCATGGCATCACATCGAGGCCGGGACGCGCGAAACGAAAGGGTTTGGCGAGAAGTGCTGCGTGAAACGCCCGAAGACCAGAGACGCGCAGCATGACGCGCGCGCCCGGTGCGCAATCGCCATAATGCTCTGTCACATGCAGCTCGAGCGCGCCAAGGCGCAGCCCGGCATAGAGCGGAGCGTTCTCGCAGTGGCGGTGCTCCCAAGCCCAGTCAAACCCGAGCCAATCCACATAAAAGTGGCGCGTCTTGGCCACATCAAACATCCGCAAGGCAGGAATTGTGGTCTCGAGAGCGAAGGCCGTCACTGCGCGGCGGTCTCCGCTGCGAGGTGCTGAATGGTTGTGAACCCCTCAAACGTGGGCGCGCCTTCATGCAATTTCGCGGTTTTGCCTGCGCCTGCATGGGCGGCGCGAAACTGCTCGGACCGGGTCCGAGCGCGAAACACGTCTTCGCTTTCCCAAACCGTGTGCGAGGCATAGAGGATCTTGCCGTCTGCCTCGGAGCCTTTAAGCATGTGAAACTCAACAAAACCCTCCATCTCCTTGAGGTGGCTGTCGCGTCCCAGCCAGAGCGCTTCGAACGCTGCTGCATTCTCAAGAGGTACGGTAAACCGGTTCATGGCGATAAACATTCGTTGTCCTTTCCGTCAGGGGGGGCTTATTCCGCAGCCAGGGCCGCGCTATGGGGCAGAAGGTAGGGCACATCTGCAGGGGGTGGTGCACAGACCCGCAACGCGCAGCCATAGGCGCGCGATAGCGTGTCATCGCGCATCACCTCCTTCGGAGACCCGGCCGCGACGCAGCACCCTTCGGCCAGAAGAATGATCTGATCGGCAAACATGGCGGAGAGGTTGAGATCATGCATCACGGCGACCGCGCCCCCGCCTGCGCGGGCAAACCGCGACACGATGGTCATGACCTGCAACTGGTGCGCAATATCGAGGCTGGAAACGGGTTCGTCCAGAAACAACCAGCGCGGCCCATCTTTTGTGACGGGGGCGGGGATCTGTGCCAGCACACGAGCCAGCTGCACGCGCTGTTGCTCGCCGCCCGAAAGCTCCTGATAGAACCGGTTGGCATAGCCCTCCAGATCGACCCGTGCGAGCGCCTGCATGGCGATCTGGTCATCATCACCACGCGTACCGGCTTGCAATCCAATGCGTACGACCTCGATCACCGTGAAGGGAAAGGCCAGCGTAGAGGCTTGGGGCAAGACGCCGCGCAGCGCCGCCGCCTCCCAGGGCTTGAGGTCTTTGAGCGTATGATCGTTGAGCGTCACCGTGCCGGAATACGCCACGTCGCCTGTCATCGCGCGCAGGGTGGTTGTCTTGCCCGAGCCGTTTGGCCCAACGATGCAGGTCACCGTGCCGGGCAGGGCCTCCAGCGTTATCCCGTGCAAAACGTCCTTTTGCCCCAGCCGGATGCGCAGATCAGAAACGCTCAGCATGGCTCAAAACCCCATTGCGCCACGATTGCGCAGCAAGATCCACAAGAACACGGGCGCGCCCAGAACGGCTGTCACGATCCCGATGGGCAGCTCCGCCGGTGCAATCACGACCCGCGCGATGACATCTGCCAGAAGCAGCAGTGCAGCACCGAGCAGGGCCGAATTGATCAGGAGCGCGCGATGATCTGGTCCTGTCGCCAGACGCAAAAGATGCGGCACGACAATCCCGATAAAGCCGATCCCGCCAGAGACTGCGACGGCCGCGCCCGTCGCGGCAGCGACAGCCAGAATGGCGATGTTCTTCAGGCGTTGCACGGGGATGCCGATATGCGCCGCCGTGGCCTCGCCCAAAGCCAAGCCGTTGAGGCCCCGACCCAAGGTCAGGGAGGCACCGATGGCCAAAAGGATCAAAGGGCCTGCAATCAGGACTTTGCTCCAGCTGGCACCCGCGAGCGAGCCCAGCCCCCAGTAGGTCAGATCGCGCAATTGCCTGTCGTCTGCGGCATAGACCAATAGACCCGAGACGGCGCCCGCGAGTGCGGCGAGGGCAATGCCTGCCAGCAGCATTGTTGCAACGGACGTGCGCCCGCCCCGGGTCGAGACACGGTAGAGCAGCATTGTCGATCCCCAACCGCCCAGAAAGGCCGCCAGCGGCACAAGCGCGTTGCCCGCCCAGTCGAGGATGGCCAGTGGCAGCATCGCGCCCAACACGATGGCCATTATCGCGCCAAGACCTGCACCCGCGCTGACACCCACGATGCCCGGATCCGCCAGGGGATTGCGAAACAACCCCTGCATGAGCGCGCCAGACACGGCCAGCGCGGCGCCTACGAGAATCCCCATGAACAGACGCGGCATGCGGATGTCGAAGAGAACAACAGAGGTCATCGCGGCCGGGGCCTCGCCACGGGCAAGGGCCGCGGCCATATCCCAGGGCGTCACCCCGGTCGCCCCTATCGTCAGGTTCAGACAGGAGACCGCGAGCAGGAAAAGCGCAAGCCAGAGATGCAGACGCCGGGCAAAGACCAGTCTGTCCGCCGGGCGCGGGGCAGGTGGAGCCGTATCGAGCGCAAACATGGGCTCAGCTCTCTGCAAGCGCGGCAGAGAGTTCCCGGATCGCATCGGGCGTGCGCGGACCAAAGCCCAGCAGCAAAAGGCCATTCATCCGTACCAACGCTTCCGTTTCAGCCGCAGGCGTGGCCGCCATGGCGGGCAAGGCAAAAAGCTCTTCAGGCGTCGCGCCGTGATTGCCGCCACGATCCATCATCAGGATGACATCGGGCGCGGCCGTGATGACGGCTTCTTCCGAGATCTGCTTGTAGCCCTCGAATTCAGATATCGCATTCACGCCGCCGGCCATCTCGATGATATGCGCGGCGCCTGTGTCGCGGCCCGAGGCCATGATACGTCCGCCCTGCGTGCTCAGGACAAACAGAACGCGCTTGCCCGCATCTTCTCGGGCATCAGCCTGTGCACGGGCCGCATCCAGCCCCGCCATCATCTGGAAGACCAGATCCTCGGCACGCTCCGGCACGTCCAGTGCAGTCCCGATCACGCGGATTTTCTCCGCAATGGCCTGGGCATCAAACCCCTGCGGTACGGTCACAAAATCAATCGAGGCCTCGCGCAAAACCTCTATCGCCTCGACCGGGCCCGCGCCTTCCGCTGCAAGGATCAGTTCCGGCTCCACCGAGAGCACCCCTTCTGGCGAGAGCGCGCGCACATAGCCGACATCCGTCAGATTACGGGCCTCGGGCGGGTAGGTGGAGGTTGTGTCGCGGGCCACAAGGCGATGACCCTGGCCAAGGGCAAAGACGATCTCGGTGATGTCTCCGCCAAGGGCCAAAACATTTGCCTCAGGGGACTTTGCTTGGGCCTGAGGCTGCTCAGCGCTGACCATCCAGGCCGTCAAGGCGCCAAAAAGCCCGATGAAAACAGCCATCAGAGCGGAGTTTCCACCCCGGCACGTCATGGTGTGTCTCCTGCGCCAAGGTCTGGAAGGCTATCCACCAGCGTCTTCCACGCGGGCCGGTGATCGCGGCCTTCCTTGCCCAGCCCGAAGGTCTGCAGGATGAGCCCGCCCTCGGCATCGAACGCTTCCACCGACACGGCCTCGCCGCGCTGCGTGGGTTTGACCACGGCCCAGACCTCAGCAATCTTGTCGCGCCGCAGATGCAGGTTGAACCGGGGGTCCATGACATTTTGCCAGGCCGCCATGGGGCGCAACGTATTGATGTGCCCCGTATGGATCTGGATGCAGCCGCGATTACCAACAAAGAGCATGATCTCCATGTCGCTGGCCGCCACCTTGGTGAGCATCTCATCCACCGCATCGGGCGCAAGCGCCCGGACGAAAGGCGCGCCCGCAATCCGGTAGGCGCCGAGACGGTTCATCTTGAGCTTGGAGCATAGCCGCAGGAACTGGTGCGTATCGGTCAATTTGCGCCATTCGGCGCGCAGGATTTCGAGTTTGTCGGGCGCGGATTTCGGCGCCTCCACGGGCTTGCGCGCCGCGACCTCGAGCTCCGCCGATTGATCTTGCAAAGCGAGCGTGCGCTGCAGCTTGGTCCACTCATCCAAGTCAGAGCCATCGCGCAGGAAGATCTTGTGAATAGCATCCCCCGCCGCATCAAAGACTTGTAAAGACCGTTGCAGCCCTGCCTCCGTTTCTTTTTCAACCATCATCCCATGCACCCAATGGGACGGAAAAATGCGCAGATCGATGTCTTCTGTCAGCACCATCGCGGCATGTTGGCCCGGGTGGTAATTGGCATAGGCACCGATCTTTTCATGCACCGCTGCCTCGACCCGGGTCAGGGCCATGACCTCGCCCAAACGCTCTGCCGCAGGCATGAGCGCATCGGGGTGCGCATTGATCCGCGTCACGCCATGGCCTGCACGCGCCGCCACCAATTGTGCCTCTGAAATCCCGAGCTTGGCGGCCAGATCCCGCTCACGCAGCTTTGGCCATTCGGCCACGGCAGAGCGGATGTCATGGGATGTGAGTTTGTGCGTGTCAGCCATTTTCATGATCCTGATGTGTCAGAACAAATGGCTGCGTGTGGCGCGATTGCCGCCCACGTGGCTGGATAGGGTTCCGTGCCTGGAACGTTAACGAGTTATTGTTGACACTTTTACTTGGTTAAAGGTAGGACTGCAAGCACGTAAAATCTGTGTTTCGAAAACACCTTTTACCCAAGACCGCGCGAGCCCTCGGCCAGCCAGGCATACAGCAGCCAAACCGAGGGAATTTCAATGCCTAGACATCATCTGCGCAGGACAACTGCGCTTGCGCTTCTCGCCACTGTGCCAACGACGCTCGCCGCACAGGAAACCGTGTTGCTTGACACCCTGTTTCAGACATTGGGCAAACGCGACCTGCAGCTGGGAACGCCCGTAACCTCTACTGTGGTCGACGCCACGGAGATCTCCGACAGGCAAGCGGGGACCATCGGCGAATTGATCGATTCCGTGCCGGGGGTAACGCTGATCAACGGCTCCACGCCGCAAGGGTCGGGCATCAACATTCGCGGCTGGGGCGCCAATGGCACCTTCGGCAATGATCAGAAGATCGCCGTGGTGGTGGATGGCGCGCGCGTGGGCTCGGAAGAGCTTTACCGCCTGGGCTCGCAGCTCTTCACCGATCCGTTTCTCTACCGCGAGGTCGAGGTCTTTCGCGGCACAATCGGCAGCTTTGAATATGGCTCGGGCATTGTGGGCGGTGTTGTCAGGCTGGAGACGAAAGACGCCTCGGATTTCACCGATGGCGAGATTGGCTTTCGTCTGGGCCAGACGCTGCAATTCTCCTCCAACGGCAACGGCGCCGTCAGCTCGACCACATTGACCTGGCAGCCGACCGAGCGCGCAGAGTTTCTCGCCAATTACACGATCCGCAAACAGGACGACATGCAGAACGGTGAGGGCGACGAGATCGGCAACAGCTCCGTCGATCAACCCTCCTGGCTGGCCAAGGCCCGGTTCACCTTCGGCGATGATGATGCCCATAGCCTCACCTTCTCCACGACGTCTTCGGTCAATGACGAGAGCGATGTGCCGCAAAACGAATTTGCCAGCGTGTCCGATCTCTTTGGCCGGGTCGACCGGCGACGCGAGACGCAGCAGGCCTCGCTGCGCTATGGGTTCAACCCGGGCAATGATCTCATCAACCTGACCGCCGATCTGACCTATGCCCGAGAGAGTATTGATCAGACCTATCTCGAAGGCTCATCCGCCTTTCAGGACAATCCGTTCTTCGGGCCGCAGATTCGCGCTCTGGCTGACGCTGATCACAATTACACCACGACGACCTTCGCGCTGAAAAACCGCGCCCTCTTCGAGACAGGCGTCTGGTCACACAACCTGCTCGTGGGGGCCGAACTGCAATGCCGCGTGCGTGAGGAAAACGAACTCAATTCCCGCGCAAGCGCGCCCGGCGGGATCGACAACCGCTTTGCGCTGGTCCTCATCGACGAGATGACCAATGGCGGCTGGACGGTCACACCGGCGCTACGTTTTGAGACATCCGACGTGACGAGCGATGACGCAGGCGATTTCTATAACGAAGCTCTGATGGGCGGGCTTGGTCTGGCCTATGAATGGGACAACGGGTTTTCCGTCTTCGCAAGCTACGCCTATACCGAGGGCCTCGCCCCCATCGACGATATCGACACGCCTGATCGCATGGAGCAGAGCGAGAAATCCGAAACCTACGAGATCGGTGCGGGCTTTGGGAACGAAGCTGTCTTTATGCCCGGCGACAATCTCTCGGTGCGCCTCAATCTCTACCACATGACCACGTGGGACATTACCTCCTACACCCAGCCGGGATCCGTCACGAACCTGCTGGACAATGTCGAGCAACGCGGCGCTGAGCTTGAGGCGTCCTATGGGCTGGAGAACGGGCTCTATTTCGATCTCAACGCCAATTTCGTCGATGGCGAGGAGAATTATGCGGGCGGAGGCTCCGGTGACTGGCGCAATATCCCCGCCGACACGACACGCCTGACCATCGGCAAACGCTGGGATGAGATGCTCGATCTGAGCTGGGAAGTGGTGGCCGTTGGGGAGGCCCCGAGATTCAGCACCGGCGAGGAAAGCGATCCTTATACGCTCAACAACCTGCGTGCGACCTATGTGCCTCAATCCGGTGTCTTCGAGGATTTCGAAGTGCGTCTTGGCATCGAGAACGCGTTCGATATCGACTATCGGAGCAATCTCGCCACGAAAGACGGCCCCGGTCGCAATGTCAAACTGTCGATCTCCAAGGTCTTCTGAAGACAGGGCAGTCGCGAAACCGTCGAGCAGAGCGTCGTCCCGCCTATGCGGGGCGGCGTTGTCATTTGGGGAATTCACCGGAGGGCGGTCAGGTCTTAGCGAATTTTCACAGGTATCCGGAAGCTGCGCTGTGCGCCACTGGGCGGTGCGGGGCAGGGGCCTGCCCGTTGGATCGCGCGGAGCGCTGCCCGGTCGAACCGGCTTGAGCCCGAACTGCGCGAGACGGAGGCGCCGCTGATGCGCCCGCTGCCCGAGACGCTGAATGAAATGACGGCCGAGCCCTTTTGCGTGATGCGCCCGGCGCTGCGGCGCACGCAGGAAAACACCTTGCCGGGATAATTGCTCACCGCTGCGTTGCCCTCGGTCTTGCCCGTGCGGCCTGCCGTCCCCTTGCGCGGGGCCACAGCCGCCGTCCGGCCGGTTTGTGTACCTGCCTTCGCGTTGCGCTTGGCATTGCCGCGCGCAGCAGGTTTGGCCGGTGCGGTACGTTTCGCGGCCTGTGTTCTGGCCTGTGTCTGGGGCGGGGCTGTCTTCGATGCGTGCCGCTGTTCAAAAGATTTGCTGCGCGGTTGCGGTCTTTTGGAGCGCATCGGCGTTTCATCCGGGTTATCTATTGCCGTCACGACCTGTGCCGGAGCGGGTGCAGCGGGGCTCAATTCAAGAGGTTTCGGTGGTGCCAGTTGGATTTGTGAGGACGAGGGTGCGGCCGGTTTTGGCACTTGCGTCGGTTTTGGTGGTGGCGCAGGGCGTGGGGCCAGTGCCTCCAGCGTTGCAGGCGCCTCTTGCGGCGCAACCACAGGCCTTTGCGTATCCGGGCGCAGCGCCAGAGCGGGCAGATCGGCCAGTGCGGCCTGCGCGGTCGGTGTGGTGTCACGCACCGACGTCGCCGCCCTTGGCGGCGTGCTTGCCGCTGGGGTTTCGGCTGGCTTGGACGGTTGCGCGGGCAGCGCTTCGGGGGCCTTCGCGGCCACTTGTGCGAGGGCGTGGGGCTGTGCGGGCTCTGGCGGAGGAGGCGTGACAGCTGCCTCCGCAGAGACCGGCTCCGTGATGTCCGACGTCGTATCCACCGCCTCCAACGTGCCGATAGCCATATCCGCAAAACTGTTGCCCAGCTTCACATCGCTGCTGCCGTCCTGATCCTCCACCAGAACCTGCGGCGCGTCATAGAGCCCGTAGGCCACCGCCCCATGCAGCGCCACGGCAAGTGCCAGCGCGCTGACCTTCAGCATCGTGCCGCGCAAAATCATTCGATCCCCCGTTCCGTCACGATCATGACCCTCGCCGCGCCACCTGCGCGCAACGCCTGAGCCACCTCCATGAGCCTGCGCGCGTCAAGCGCCCTGTCGGGCACGATCCGCGCGATCTCACCGCCTTTTTCGGCCATAAAACCCGCAACATCCGCAATCTCTTCCCCGCGATAGCTCAGACGCCCATCGGCATGCACCACCAGCGTATCAGGCGGCGCGCGCCCATCGAGATCCGCCGTGCGCACGAGCCGGATGTCGCCATCCATAGGCTGCGCCAAGGTGCCCGCCACCATGAAAAAGACCAACATGAGAAAGACAATGTTGATCAGAGCAATCGTTGGTTCGCGCGCCGTTCGTGTCCGGTTGTGCCGCATCAGCTGGCCCCCAGGATCGTCACACTGACGTCCTTTGCGCCCTGCAAGGTGACCAGAAGATCGGTCAGACGCTGTGCCGTGACATCCTCGCCCAGAGCCACGAGCAGCGGTGTCGGTGCGTCCGAACTGGCGCTGGCACCCGCGCCTGCAAGGCCTGCCAGATGGGGCCGCAGGGCCTCCAGCGCGACCTCGACCCCGTTGATGCGCAAGCTGTCACGGCGCAGCTGAGCAAAGATCGGCGCGGCGTCGCCCGCGACCGCACCACTGCCGCCCCCCACAACCTCCACCTCGGCGAAGCGCGTGAAGGTCGAGGTCAGCATGAAAAAGAGCAGCAGCAGGAAAATCACGTCGATGAGGGAGGTCATCGACAAGCGTCTACGCCGGGAGATACGCCGCATCAGAGCCCTCCTGTGAAACCTCCTGTTGTCCCCCGTGCTTTTGTCTCCCTTGCTCTTGCCCCGTGTGCCCGAGCGGCGTCACCAGGGTGGCAATCATTTGTCCGGCAAAGGCGCGGTCTGCATCGATACGCGCCTCAAACCAGCTCAGCATTGCGGCTGTGGGCATCGCGACGACCAGACCCGCCGCCGTGGTCAGCAAGGCGACCCAGATCCCGCCTGCCAGGATCGAGGGATCCACTTGCGCGCCTGCGTCCTGAAGGGATTGAAAGGCGGAAATCATGCCCAGAACCGTGCCGAAAAGGCCCAGCAAAGGCGCCAGCTGCGCCACGGTATCCAAGAGGCGGAAGCCACGCTCCAGACGCGCAAAATGCATCTCAGCTTCTGCTTCCAGACGCGTGACATTGCGACATCCCGAGAGCGCCATGGCTGCGACCGGGCCGAGAAAACTGCGCGAGTGCTCTAGCGTGGCGCGTGCTGCGCCCACTTGGCCTGCATCCCACTGCGCCACGGCGTCCGACAGCCTTTTATGGCGCCCCACGCCTGCCATCTGAAAATGAGCGATCTTGTAGATCACCACAGCCAGTGTGAGCACAGATACAGCCATCAAGATGACAACGACGGGGCCTCCGAGCTCGGCCGCCTCAAGGATAATCGACAACACCGCCTCGATCATCCCAAAAGCTCCGTCGCTGTACGGCTGCGCAAGGTGAGGCCTTGCGTGCACAGGTCCGGCGCGATGTCCTGCCCGTCACATGTGGAGGCGCCATTGAAAATGATGCGGCTGAGATCCGAACAGGCCAATTGCGGCACCACAAACTGACGCACCCGCGGGCGTGCGGCGGGCAATGCTCCAAAATCAAACAGTGTGAGCTGGTGCACCTGTCCGGCTGTATCAAACAACACCGCTTCAAACACGACGCGCTCAAGGTCCGTTTCATGGCCGTTTTGAACCACAAAGCTGAGCAGACAGCCCGCGTCCTGAGCTTGGGTTGCGTTGAGCTCCAGATCAATGCCGGGCGGTTGGAGCGCCCCATCCGCACTGGCAACCATACCCGTCATGCTGAGACATCCTGCGCAGAAAAGTCCACCAAAGAGCCTAATCATCAGACACCCTACATCTGTCATTTAAACCGACGTGATGTCTGGCGGAGGCGCATCTGCCTTGCTGGATCGCACCGTTCGAGCATACGCGCGCCCCGGCTCAAGCGCAATATCTGATTGAAGTAGTCAGATTTGAGATGGAAGCCCGCTCAGGGCTCTGCGTCCCGGTGATCGAGAAGTTCAGACCAATGGGCGGTGGTGTTGCACAACACATCCGGCACCTTTTTGAACGACGTCAGAAACGGGGCGCGGTTCGGCCTCAACAAGACCACATGACCGATATTAGACAACGCATCCCCCGAGCCGGTTGGATCCTCTATGTGAAAGGCAAGACTGAAGATAAAATCCACGCTTTGTTTGCTTTTGCTATGCCTGGCAACCAGCGCATTCGCTGCGTCACTGGCAGACGACGCCATCGCAAAACTCAACGACCAATTGGCGGCGTCGGGCGAGGCAAACGAAGAACTCGTGCGGGAGGCGCTTGTCAGAAACCTCGAGATCCCGCACTACTTGGTGGGCACATTGGCGGTGTGCCATGTGAAAGACATCCAGTGCCCACGCTATTCAATCGTTCACACGCCCGTGGATGTTTCATCGGACCTCTGCATCGCCCTGCTTCAGAGCATCACCGATGGCAATTACTCTGAGTTGCGCCAGTCAGCCCCTGAAAACCCACGTGCAAAGAGGGCGCTTGCCAAAATAGGTTGTGTTCAATTTTGGCGCATTCGAGCGCATACAGGGACTTTATGACCCAGCCGAACACAGACACGGCGCGCGCTTTGATTGCGAATGCCGAAGCTTTGCATTGCGCAGAACGGGACGCCCGCGCGTTTTCCTACGATACCCTGCATTTCGATATGCTTGACGAAGCAATACCCATCGACCTGAGACAAAACGCATGGAACATCGCCCACGCGTTTTGACGGGTCATGGCGCGGGAAAGCCGCAGGAACAGGATCAGTAGGCGCGAAGCGAGCTCCTGACCCGAAGGCCAAAGTGTTGCGCTGAACAGGCATAGTGGCGGAGAGACAGGGATTCGAACCCTGGGTCCCCGTGAAGGGACAACGGTTTTCGAGACCGCCCCGTTCGACCACTCCGGCACCTCTCCGCGGGGGTCTGGTGGGAGGCGGGATAGCCAAAAGCCTATCAGCGCGCAAGCGGGTTTCTGCGCAGGCTCACAAGGTTTTTTGCCCAATGGCCGTCGCCGGAGGTTGGAATTGCCTGCGCCACTGCTTACCGTTAACCAAACACAATTCATCCGAGGCACGCATGACATTCTCTTTTCAACAGGCCGTGGGCCGGGTGACCCGTGCCGCTGTCGTGGCTCTGCCATTGGCTGTTGCCCCCGCGCTTGGCTCACCGTTCGGGGCGCAGGCTGAGACGCGCACGACCGACAAGTTGCTCGATCTCCTTGGCGTTCCTGAAACAATCGAGATCATGCGCGTGGAGGGGCTGGCCTATGCGGATGAGCTGGCCGCCGATATGCTGCCCTCCAGCCCCGGCGTGACCTGGCAGAAAACCATCGAGACGATCTACGATCCCGACCGCATGGAAGAAACCGTGCGCGCGGGCTTTGCCGATTCCTTCCTGTCGCGCGATGTGAACCCCGACACGCTCGAGACGTTCTTCGGCTCCGATCTGGGGCAGGACATCATCCGCCTCGAAATCTCGGCCCGCGAGGCCATGGTCGATCAGGCCATCGAGGATGCCGCCCGCGCGGCCTATCTGGACCGCGCCGGCGCCACAGAGGCCGAAGACGCGCGCCTGGCGCAGATCAAGGCCTTCGTGGAGGCCAACGATCTTGTGGAGGCCAATGTGGTGGGCGGGATGAACACGACCATTGCCTTCTATCAAGGCCTCGTGGATGGCGGCGCGCTGGATATGAGCGAGCCCAAAATCATCGCGGAGGTCTGGGGCAGCGAAGGCGAAACGCGCACCGATACGATGGAATGGATCTTTGGCTTTCTCATGATGGCCTACCGTCCGCTCTCGGATGACGATCTCATGGCCTATGCCGACGTCGTCTCGACCCCTGAGGGAAAGGCCATGAACACGGCGCTCTTTGCCGGGTTTGACGCCATGTATGGCGATATCTCCTACGCGCTTGGCCGGGCCATCGCCGGGCAAATGGATGTGCAGGATCTCTGAACGGGGCAGGGCGGCGCGCGCGCCCGCCAGCTCGGTCTAAGGCAAAGCCGCAAAAGGCACAGGCAAAAGGCACGACCAAATCGCATCATCGCAGTTGACTTTGCACGCCCCGCCGCGCATAAGCCCGCGCACAAGGTGTGTCGGGCCCTCCCGGTCGCCTTTTTTTGATTTAATGACGCCCTGCGCGGGCGCGCTGTCCAAAGGCATCAAACGCCGGTACATCCGGGGCCTCAGAGACGCGGAAGACAAAGGAAAGACGCGATGTTCGCAGTCATGAAGACAGGCGGCAAGCAATACAAGGTTTCCAACGGCGACACGCTGCGCGTTGAGAAACTGGCTGCTGACGCTGGTGAAACAGTCCAGTTCAACGAAATTCTGATGCTTGGCGGTGACAAGACCGTTGTAGGCGCGCCGCTCGTCGATGGCGCGGCCGTACAGGCCGAGGTCGTGGACCAGATCAAGGGTGACAAGGTCATCCACTTCGTCCGCCGCCGCCGGAAGCACTCCTCCAAGCGCACCAAGGGGCACCGCCAGCAGCTCACCGTGCTGCGCGTGACCGAGATCCTCGCCTCCGGCGCGGACAAGTCCGGCGTCAAAGCCGCCGTTGGCGCAGGCTCCGTGGCCGCAGTGGCCACCGGTGCCGCAGCCCCCAAGGCGGAAAAGAAAGCGGCGCCCAAGGCTGAAAAGCCCGCAGCGGCCGCTGGCGGGGATGACCTCTCCAAGATTTCCGGCGTGGGTCCCGTGCTCGTCAAGAAGCTCAATGACCTCGGCGTGACAACCTTCGCCCAGATCGCCGCCTGGTCGCCTGAAGATGTCGCGGAGATGGACGACAAACTGAACTTCAAAGGCCGTATCGACCGGGATAACTGGATCGAGCAAGCCAAAGAATTCTCGAAAGCGTAAGGAGAGACAGCATGGCACATAAAAAAGCAGGTGGTTCCTCCCGTAACGGCCGCGACTCAGCCGGTCGCCGCCTTGGTGTGAAACTCTACGGTGGCCAATCCGCCATCCCCGGCAACATCATCGTCCGCCAGCGCGGCACGAAGTTCTGGCCGGGTGAAGGCGTGGGCATGGGCAAGGATCACACGATCTTTGCAACCGTCGATGGCAACGTCACGTTCCACAAAGGCCTCAAGGGCCGCACCTTCATTTCCGTTCTCCCGATGGCGGAGGCCGCGGAGTAACCGATCTTTCACGGTGTTTGAAAAAACAGGGGGGTCGGGCACAACCGGCCCCCTTTTCTGTTGAGCGCGCATGTTTGCGGAGATGCCCCATGCCTGCCGAAATGATCACGACTGAGCGTCTGAGCCTGCGCCCGCCTGTCATGGCGGATGCGCAGGATGTGGCGCGCGCCGTGAACGATCGGGAGATTGCGCGCTGGCTGACGCAGGTCCCCCATCCTTACACGCTGGAGGATGCCAAGGCCTTCATCGCCCGCCAAACCTCGGGGAAGACCTTTCTGATCTGCCTGCAAGGCGCGGTGATCGGCTGCATCGGTACGGTTGGAGAGTTCGGCTATTGGCTCGCGCGTGATCACTGGGGGCAGGGCTACGCCACGGAGGCCAGTCGCGCGGTGATTGATTGGCATTTCGCCCAAGAGGACGCGCCGCTGACGAGCGGCCATGCCATTGGCAATGCGCGCTCCCGTGCCGTTTTGCTCAAGATGGGGTTTGAGGATGTTGGGGTCGTGGACCGCACCCATCAGATCACCGGCGAGACGCGCCGCCAGCAAGTCATGACCCTGTCATCTGAGCGGTGGGAGGGGCAGGCATGAGCGTTGCTGTGATGCCTTTCCTGATCTTCGGCGCGAGCCAGGTCGGCACGCCGGGCCCGGCGAATATGGCGCTCATGGCAACGGGCGCGCGGTTCGGCTTTCGCCGCGCTTTGCCGTTCGTCGCGGGCGTCGCGCTTGGCAAGCAGCTGATCATCTGGCCCATAGGCTTTGGCCTGATGGAGCTCGCCCAGGCCGCGCCGCTCCTGTTTGAAGCGCTCAAGTGGATCTGCGCGGGCTACATCATCTGGTTGGCCTGGCGCGTGTCACAGATGCGGTTGGCATCCGGCGCGGGCGACGATGTCGCGGCGCCGGGGTTCGTCGCGGGGCTGGTTGTGCATCCGCTCAACCCCAAGGCCTGGGCCATGATCACCGCAGGCTTCACCAGTTTTACCGCGCCGGGCACACCCACGCTGGAAGCCACGGCGGTGATTGCCCTGTGTCTGTTCAGCTTGCAGCTTGTCCTGCATCCGCTCTGGACGCTGGCGGGCGCGGCCTTGGCCCGCAGCGTTGCGGGCACCCGTATTGAGCCATTTTTGATGGGAACCCTGGCGCTTCTGACAGTGGCCTCGGTTCTGTTTGTTCTCTTTGGAGGAGAGAGATCATGAGTATTGAACAGGTGGTATCCCACCAACCCATTGTGCAGACAGATCGACTGACCTTGCGCCCCTTGCAACAGGCGGATCTGGGATTGATCGAGCATTACGCCTCTGATGACCGGGTCGCGCGCATGACGCCTGCGATCCCGCATCCCTTGCCCCCGGGCATGATGGAGGCCTTCGTCAGCCGGGCCATGCAGATGGAGCGCGACGAGGATGTCTGGGCCATGGATGGCACCGTGCAGGGCGGGCCGGATCTCATGGGGCTCATCTCGTTGCACCGCATGGACCGGGAGCAATCGGAGATCAGCTACTGGGTGGCGCCTGCGTTTTGGAACACCGGGCTCGCGTCCGACGCCGTGGCTGCGCTGGTCGAGGCCAATCCGATGATCAACGTGACGATGTTCGCGTCGGTCTTTCAGGACAACCCTGCCTCGGCCCGTGTCCTGACGAATTGCGGTTTCAAATATATTGGCGATGCCGAGACCTTTTGCGTCGCGCGCAATGCCCCCGTGCCCACATGGACCTATTTGCGCAAACTTGGTTAATCGAGCGGTCGCTCCGAGGCGTGCTTGCGAGGGCTTTTGTACGATTTGGAGGGTAAATCGCACAAATACCCCCCCTTGAGCGCGTCGTCGGGATGACATAAGCGGCTTAGAGAAGAGCCAATTGAGGATAAGATGAAGTTTCTGGATCTCGCCAAAGTCTACATCCGGTCTGGCGCCGGCGGCGGCGGGGCCGTGTCCTTTCGGCGTGAGAAATATATCGAATATGGCGGCCCTGACGGCGGCGACGGTGGCACGGGCGGATCGGTGATTATTGAGGCTGTGGAAGGGCTTAACACGCTGATTGACTTCCGCTACCAACAGCACTTTTTCGCCAAGAACGGCCAGCCCGGCATGGGCAAGCAGCGCACGGGCAAGGATGGGGACGACATCATCCTGCGGGTGCCGGTGGGCACGGAAGTACTCGATGAAGATCAGGAGACCCAGATCTGCGAGTTGATGGAGGTCGGAGAGCAAGTTGTCCTTGCCCGTGGCGGCAACGGCGGGTTTGGAAATTTACATTTTAAATCAAGCACTAATCAGGCGCCGCGTCGCGCAAATCCGGGCCAGCCCGGGGTTGAGCGCACGATCTGGCTCCGCCTGAAACTCATTGCGGATGCAGGCCTTCTGGGCATGCCCAATGCCGGTAAATCGACGTTTCTAGCCGCGACATCCAACGCCCGCCCCAAGATCGCTGACTACCCATTCACGACATTGCACCCCAATCTTGGCGTCGTCGGGATCGACAATGCGGAGTTCGTCATGGCCGATATTCCGGGCCTTATTGCCGGTGCCCATGAGGGTCGCGGCATTGGCGACCGGTTTCTCGGACATGTGGAGCGCTGTGCGGTTTTGTTGCATCTGGTCGATGGCACATCCGATACGATTGTTGAGGATTATCAGACGATTATCGAAGAGCTTGAAGCTTATGGCGGGCATCTGGCAGACAAGCCCCGCGTGACGGCGCTCAACAAGATCGACGCGCTGGATGACGACGAACGGCAGGCGGCGCGCGCGGCGCTGGAAGAGGCGGTGGGCAGCCCTGTGATGATGCTGTCTGGTGTGAGCCGCGAGGGGCTGGACGCTGTGCTGCGCGCGGTGCGTGCTGAAATTACCGAAGACCGCCTGCGCCAGAAGGCGGCAGATGAGACGCCCGAGCCATGGCAGCCTTAAGCTCCGCGCGCCGGGTCGTCATAAAAATTGGCTCTGCTCTTTTGGTGGACCGCGACACCGGGGCGTTAAAAACGAGCTGGCTCAATGGCTTGGCCGAGGATGTTGCCTGGCTCAAAGGGCGGGGCGCAGATGTCGTTCTGGTCTCCTCTGGCTCTATTGCGCTTGGCCGAGGCGTCCTTTCGCTGGGCGTGTCGGAACTGCCCTTGGAGCAATCTCAAGCCGCAGCCGCCGTTGGGCAAATCCGTCTCGCGCGGGCCTATGAGGAGGCGCTGGCGCCGCATGGTCTGTCGACCGCGCAAGTGCTTGTCACTCTAGAGGATTCCGCAGATCGGCGGCGCTATCTCAACACGAGGGCCACGCTGGGCCAGCTGCTTTCCTTTGGCGTCGTGCCGATCGTGAATGAGAATGACACGGTGGCAACGGATGAAATCCGCTTTGGGGACAATGACCGCCTCGCGGCACAAATCGCGGTGACCGTTGGTGCGGACCAACTGATCTTGCTCTCCGATGTCGATGGTTTCTATTCGGCCAATCCATCCGTTGAACCCACAGCGCACCGATTTGATATCATTGATGATATCACGCCCGAGATCGAAGCGATGGCAGGCGATGCCGGCTCGGGGCTCTCCAAGGGCGGCATGAAAACCAAGGTGATGGCAGCCAAGACGGCGACGGCTGCGGGCTGTGCCATGGCGATCACGGAAGGCTCTGTGTTGCGGCCTTTGAGCGCTCTGGAGCAGGGCGCCAAGGCCACGTGGTTCACAGCAGGCATTGATCCTCAAGCCGCACGCAAAGCCTGGATTGCATCGATGAAGCCAGCAGGAGAGATCACCCTTGATCCCGGTGCGGTGCAGGCCCTGCACTCCGGCAAATCGCTTTTGCCTGCAGGTGTGACCCATGTCACCGGGCGGTTTGAACGCGGCGATCCGGTGGCGCTCCTGTCTTCCGATGGTCATCAACTGGCGCAAGGCCTGACCCGCTACACCGCCGCAGAGGCGCGCATCATTGCAGGGCATCGCTCTCACGACATCGAAGGGCTTCTGGGATATCCGGGCCGGGCCGTGCTCATCCATCGCGATGATATGGCGCTCTGATCAGAGCTGTGCAGAAGGCGCTTTGAGGGGCTCCTTCCTCTTGTTATAAATATACCTGCCGGAGGCTTCCCGGACCAACAAAGGCACTGAGCTATGAAAGACATGACAGACATCGCCGCGACCATGGCTGAGATCGGTGAACAGGCGCGCGCCGCGGCGGCTGAGCTGGCTTTTGCCAGTGCCGAGGCCAAGACCTCCGCCTTGAATGCCGCTGCCGATGCGGTCTGGGCCCGCCGCGCTGAAATCATTGAGGCCAATGCACAGGATCTGGAATTTGGCCGCGCCAAAGGCTTGAGCGCTGCGATGATGGATCGCCTGATGCTGGATGAGCCGCGCATTCAGGGCATTGTCGACGGATTGCGCGCGGTTGCGGCGCAGGATGATCCCGTGGGCGAGATCATGGCAGAATGGGACCGTCCGACGGGCCTGAACATCAAGCGGGTTCGGACGCCTCTTGGCGTGGTTGGCGTGATCTACGAGAGCCGCCCCAACGTCACGGCGGATGCGGGCGCGTTGTGCCTCAAAGCGGGCAATGCGGTGATCCTGCGCGGCGGTTCGGAAAGTTTCCACTCTTCGAGCGCGCTGCACAGCTGTCTGGTTGAGGGTTTGCGCGTCGCGGGCCTCCCTGAGGCCGCCATCCAGCTTGTCCCGACACGGGATCGCGCGGCCGTGCAATGCATGCTGACCATGACGGATCACATCGATGTCATCGTGCCGCGTGGTGGCAAGGGCCTTGTGGGCCTCGTGCAGCGTGAGGCGCGTGTGCCGGTTTTCGCCCATCTTGAGGGGATCGTGCATATTTTCGTGGATGCTGCGGCGGATCCGATCAAGACGCTCGACGTCGTGCTCAATGCCAAGACGCGGCGGACGGGGATTTGCGGCGCTGCGGAATGCTTGCTCATCCACAAGGATGTGGTTGATAGCGTGGGGCAGGGTGTGATCCGGGCCCTGATTGATGCGGGTGTGGAAGTGCGCGCCGATACAGCGCTGCAGCATATCGCGGGCACAACGCCTGCAACGGATGCGGATTGGGGCTGTGAGTATCTCGACATGGTCATAGCGGCGCGTGTGGTGGATGATGTGGATGCCGCCATCGCGCATATCCGCGCCTATGGTTCCAACCATACCGATTGCGTTCTCACGGAGGATGACGCGGTCGCGGCGCGGTTCTTTGAGCGGCTCGACAGCGCTATTTTGATGCGCAATGCCTCGACACAATTTGCCGACGGGGGCGAGTTTGGCATGGGCGCGGAGATCGGGATCGCGACGGGTAAGATGCATGCGCGCGGCCCGGTCGGGGCCACGCAGCTCACGAGCTTCAAATACCTTGTGGAAGGCGACGGGACGACCCGCAACTAAAGCCGCGGCCAGCGCTCAGACAACGATCGTCAGGTCGCTCTCGGTGGCTTGATAGCTGGGTTTGCGCGCGCGGTCGCCTGCAAGAAGCGGCAGCAGAGCAAATTGAACATGGGCGGGCGCAATGTCCAACGCCTCGCCCAGGACCCGGGTTGTGGCTTGTGGGCCATCGAGGTGTCGCCACAGGATCGGATCGATTGAGATTGTGTCGGCGCTCGCCTGTATCTCAACACGGTTGGGCGCGAGGGAGATATCAATCCGACCGCCCCGACGCAGCGCCACCTCAGCGCATTGGATCGCCAGAAACGCCAGCTGCACATCGGTGCGCGACGCATCGCCATCACTGGGCCAGACGATTTGCAGACGCGTGCCGCGCGTCATGGCATCCAGAATGGAGCGCGTCTCCAGTGCTGAGACCTGCGCCATGTCATTGGCGGTCCCAAAGGCCACGCGGAAGAAACGGATCCGCGCATTGGCATTGTCGCAGCTCTCGGAGATGAGCGACATTTCGGGCCCATCGCTCATGCCGCCCCCCAAAGAGACCAGTTCCAGCCCGTTGGAAATAGCCCCGACAGGGCTAATTAGGTCATGACAGATGCGGGAGGCTATCAGCGTGGCGAGTTGTGTTCTATGGTCTTGCATGGTCCCTCAGGGTAGCGAAAGGCAATTGGTGTGAGCGTCGAGATCAACGCAATTTTGGAGCCGGGCATGCTCGTGAGACATCCCGACAAACCGGACTGGGGCATTGGTCAGGTCCAATCCAATATCGGGAACAAGATCACTGTCAACTTTCGGGAAGCTGGCAAGATGGTCATTGATGGGGCCCGCATTGCGCTCGATCCGGTTTACGATCTGTCGTAAGTCGGCATGGTTAATGAGGCCTTAACGTTCGTCGGACTTGGTCAAATAAGATTAACCTTGTGACATTGCGTGCCTTGGCGTGAGTGGTAGAAAGGCCCATCGAAAGCCAAGAGAATGCCATGGCCCCCCAAGAGCCTCAATTTGATGTGCGACTGGCGCAAAGCGCGGAAGACGTGCGCGCTGCGCAGGCCCTGCGGTATGATGTTTTCGTGCGCGAGTTGGGCGGTGGCGGTGCGGATGTGGATCACGATCAATGCCTTGAGAAAGATCGCTTCGACCCTTTCGTTGACCATCTTCTGCTGCGCGATCATGCCCGCGACCATGCGCCCGTGGTGGGCGTTTACAGGGTGTTGCGCGATGATCAGGCGCGCGCGGCCGGTCAGTTTTACTCTGAGAGCGAATACGATCTGAGCGCGCTGAAGGCCTCGGGGCGCCGGTTGATGGAGCTGGGCCGCTCCTGTCTGCATGCGCAGTATCGCGGCGGGGCGGCCATGTTCCACCTCTGGCAAGCGCTTGCCGATTATGTCGCCGCGCATCAGATCGATATCCTGTTTGGCGTGGCGTCTTTTCACGGGACAAACGCCGCAGCGCTGGCCCAGCCCCTATCACTGCTGCACCACCGTCATCTTGCACCGCCGGCCTTGCGTGTCAGGGCCCGGGCAGAGCAGTATCACCCCATGGATTTGCTGCCTGAGGATCAGATCGACCGGAAACAGGCCATGCTGGAGACGCCGGCGCTCATCAAAGCTTATCTGCGTCTCGGCGGCGTGGTGGGTGAAGGCGCGTGGACGGATCATGAGTTCAACACAACCGATGTCTGCCTGATTATGGATACGGCCCGGCTCAACGCGCGCCAGAAACAGATCTACACGAGCCCGCGAGGCCAGTCATGACCTTCTGGCCCGACGCACCGCCCGAACCCCCCGCGCCACGCTTCGGCGCGACAGACTGGCTGCGCATTGTGATCCGGGGTGTGTTTGTGGGCACGCTGACCTTCGGCGGCCTGGCCTTGTTGTTGCTTGTGCGGCTCATAGAGCGCCCGATCTTCGGGATGGCCCGCCCCGTGACGCCCTACATCACCAAGACCGTATGCCGGGGTGCGCTCTGGTTCATGGGGATTACCTATGTGGTGCGCGGACGCGCCATGCAGGAGCGCGGCGCCATTGTCGCCAATCACGGGTCCTGGCTGGATATTTTCGTTCTGAATGCTGCCAAGCGCATCTACTTTGTCTCGAAAGCGGAAGTTGCGGGTTGGCCGGGGATCGGCTGGCTTGCGCGCGCCACCGGCACTGTCTTCATCGCGCGTGATCCCAGGCAGGCCCGCGCCCAGAAGGAGATTTTCGAACAACGTCTGCTTGCGGGGCATAAATTGCTTTTCTTCCCGGAAGGCACCTCTACCGATGGACGCGTGGTTTTGCCTTTTAAAACAACGCTTTTCGCCGCGTTCTTCACTGATGAGTTGCGCCATGAGCTGCATATCCAGCCGGTCACGGTGGCCTATCACGCGCCGCCCGGCGAAGGGGAACGGTTTTACGGATGGTGGGGCGACATGAGCTTCGGGCCGCATCTGCTCAAGGTTTTGGCTGCGCGGCGACAGGGGACCGCCGAGGTGATCTATCATGCGCCTCTGCGCGTGGACGATTTCCCGAACCGGAAGACACTGGCCAAACATGCGGAAACTTTGGTCCGGTCCGGCCATGAAGCGGCGCTGCGCGGCTCTGCCTGAGCGATCAGTCTGACGCGATCAGCGCCGCCAGTGTTTGCAAATGCTCCAGCGGGCTTTCGTGATCCCAGATCTCGGCGCCCAGGCCAAAGAAGTCTGTCTTTGTCCGCAATGCCGCAATGCTCTCGGCATCCAGCTTGCCCTCCGCGACCACAGGCAATTCGATCATTTGAGACCACCACTCAAAGAGCTCCACATCCGCCTGTGCGCCATCGCCCAGCGGGCTGACCCCGACTGGGCCGAAACAGACGTAATCCGCGCCTGCCTCGCCAATATTCATGCCGTCATGGCGCGACGTGCCTGCATGGCCGCCCACGATCGCGTCCGGCCCCAGCCGTTTGCGGGCATCGCGAATGGCCTTCGCCCCGCCATGGGACAGATGGACGCCGTCGAGCCCCAACCGTTCTGCCAGCTGGATATGGGTGTCGATAACGAGTGCCACATCGCGTGGTTCCGTGACTTCGCGCAGCGCGTCCGCGGCGCGGATGATCTTGTCCTCGTCATGGCTGGCCATCGCGAGGCGCAGGCAGGCGATGGGCACGCAATCCAAAGCGCTGGCGAGATCCCGGGGGAAACTCGACAGCTCGAAACTGGATGGGGTGATCAGATAAATCTGCGGATGTTCCGCAGCGCTCTGGGACGTGGACATGCTGGACCTCACGCAAGTACTAAACGGGTGATAGCCCTTTGATCCGTCGGGGAAAAGGGGCAGGCGGCGGGATTTGCGTATTTGAGGCCAGAAGAAGCATCTGACACAACCTCAATGGATTGCGATGGCGCTTTGGCGCGCGTATCAGGGGCCCATGACAGATGCTTTGACATATTCGGGCGAGCCGGCCTTCGTTTTGGTGCGCCCTCAAATGGGGGAAAACATCGGCGCGGCGGCGCGTGCGATGCTGAACTTTGGCCTGCAGCGCATGCACGTTGTCAGCCCGCGCGATGGCTGGCCCTCCGAGCGCGCCGTTGCCATGGCAAGCGGGGCCGGACGCGTGTTGGACGATGCGCAACTCCACAGCTCAGTGGCCGATGCCGTGGGCGATTGTTCTTTTGTGTTTGCCACGACGGCCCGACAGCGGGGTCTGACCAAGCCGGTGTTTTCGCCCGAAGAGGCCATGCGCGAGGCCGCGCGGCGCATTGGTAGGGGCGAGAAAGTGGGCGTGCTCTTTGGGCCCGAGCGTGCGGGCCTTGAGAATGAGGATATTGCGGTAGCCAATGCGATAGTCACGGTCCCGGTCAACCCGGCCTTTCCCTCTCTCAATCTGGCGCAATGTGTTTTGCTCACGGGCTATGAGTGGCGCCGCGCGAGCGAGGCGGTGGCGGGCGAGATTGTCCCTCAGACAACCGAAATGGGTGGCGCGGATTGGGCGGAGACGATCGAGGTCGAAAAGCTTGCCGAGCATTACGAGGATCGTTTGGCGCAAGCAGGGTTTTTCTTTCCAGAGACCAAGGCGGCGCATATGAAGATCAATCTGCGCAACCTGTGGAGCCGCATGCCGCTCACGCGGGCGGATGTACAGATGCTGCATGGCGTGATGCGTCAAATGGTACGCTGGAAAGAGCGGGGCGAGTGACTAGCTCGGTCTCAAAAGGATAAGTCGATGAGCAAGAAACGCGCTATTTTTGAAGAGGTTGCCAACGCTGCGCCAAAAGAGGCGCCGGCTGTTGCAGGTGGGATTGATCGCGGGCGCGGCGGGGCGCGCCGGGGCATCAGGCTGTGGCTCATGATGTTGTTTGCCCTTGTGGTCGTGATGATTGCAGTCGGCGGTCTGACGCGGCTGACCGATAGCGGCCTCTCGATCACGGTCTGGGAGCCAATCAAGGGCGCCATTCCACCGCTCACAGCCGAGGAATGGCAGGCGGAGTTCGATCTCTACCGTGCGATCCCAGAGTACCAGTTGCAGAACAAGGGCATGACCATGGCCGAGTTCCAGTTCATCTACTGGTGGGAATGGGGCCACCGGCAATTGGGTCGCGTGATTGGTTTGGTCTGGGCGCTAGGGTTTTTCGGCTTCCTTGTTGCGCGCAAGATCCCCAAAGGCTGGAAATTGCGGCTCTTGGGGCTTGGGGTTCTGGGCGGCATGCAAGGGGCGATTGGCTGGTGGATGGTGGCCTCGGGCCTCACTGGCACGATGCTTGATGTGGCCTCCTACCGTCTGGCGACGCATCTGGGCCTGGCCTTTGTGATCCTCGGTCTCATCGCGTGGTACGTGTTCCTGCTGGGCCGCGAGGAGCGCGATCTGATGCAGGCGCGGCGTGTGCGGGAAGACAAGCTCTTTCGCATGGGCACAGGTCTGATGCATTTTGCTTTCCTGCAGATCCTCATTGGCGCGCTTGTGGCGGGCATTGATGCAGGGCGCAACTACACGGATTGGCCGCTTATGGCGGGTGCATTCCTGCCGCCGGATCTGTTTGTTCTGGAGCCTTTGTGGCGCAATTTCTTCGAAGATGACGGCCTGGTGCAGTTCATGCACCGCATGGCGGGGTACGCGCTGTTTCTCTTTGGGCTGATTGTCTGGCTGCGCGCCCGGCGCTCACCTAATGCGCAGACCCGTTTTGGCTTTAATGCCGTGATGGCCGTGATGCTTCTGCAGATGACCCTGGGCGTGGCGACGGTCATGTATTCAGCGCCCTGGCATATCGCGATTGTGCACCAATTCGGCGCGGTGGTGCTTTGGGTGTTGATCTTGAGGGCGCGGTTTCTGGCCGGGTATCCTGCGTTTGAATCCGTGAGAGGTTAAATCATGAAAGCCTATGAGGAATTGATGGGCCACCAGCGCCAAACCGAGGCGCTGGGGCAGGTTGCGGGCCGCTTGGGCTGGGATCAGGAAACCATGATGCCCCGCGGCGCGGCCGAGCAGCGCGGCGAAGAGATGGCGGCCATGGAGGCTGTCTTGCATGCGCGGCGTACGGCACCCCAAGTGGGGGAGTGGCTGGCTGTACTGGAAGGCGCGGAACTTGATGAAGTTCAGGCCGCGCAAGTGGGTCATATACAGCGCAATTTCACCCGGGCGCGCAAGGTGCCCGCCGCGCTGGCGAGCAAGCTGGCGCAGGTGACGTCTGTGGCACAGGGCAAATGGGCTGCGGCGCGGGCAGAGGATGATTTCAAGGCCTTTGCGCCGGTCCTCGCGGAAGTGGTGCAGCTGCGTCAGGAAGAGGGCGCGGCCATTGCCGATGGTGGTGATGCCTATGACGCATTGCTGCAGGATTATGAGCCGGGCGCCACGGCTGCAGAGCTTGAGCAGATGTTTGGCGCGCTGCGGCCGCGTCTGGTTGCTTTGCGTGAGAAGGTGCTTGCCCAGTCAGAGCCTGCCAATGTGCGCGGGCCGTTTGATGAGGCCATCCAGATGAAGCTCTCGCGCCAGATTGCCAAGGTTTTTGGCTATGACATGCGCATGGGGCGCGTTGACAAGGCGGTTCATCCGTTTTCCTCGGGGTCAGGCAATGACGTGCGTATCACGACACGTACGGACCCTGAGGATCCGTTCAATTGCCTCTATTCGACCATCCATGAGGTTGGCCACGCGGCCTATGAGCAAGGAATCGACAAGGCGTATCTGTTGACGCCGCTGGGCCGTGGGGTCTCCATGGGGGTGCATGAAAGCCAAAGCCGGATCTATGAGAACCAGCTTGGGCGCAGCCGTGCCTTTTGTGGCTGGCTCTTTGGCCAGATGCGTCAGGCCTTTGGCGATATCGGTGTGGCCGATGAGGACGCGTTTTATGCCGCGGTGAACCGTGTGAAGCGGGGCTATATCCGGACGGAAGCGGACGAGGTGCAGTATAATCTGCATGTCCTTTTGCGCTTTGATCTGGAGCGCGAGATGATCGCCGGACGATTGGCGCCTGAAGATCTGGAGGAGGCGTGGAACGCGCGGTTTGAGGCCGATTTCGGCTATGCGGTCGATCGTCCCTCAAACGGCTGTTTGCAGGATGTGCATTGGTCGGTCGGGCTCTTTGGCTATTTCGCGACCTACACGCTGGGCAATGTCTATGCAGGATGTTTGAACCAGGCGCTGCGCGTGGCGGTGCCGGATCTGGAGGCCCAACTGGAGCGCGGAGATCTCGAGCAGGCAACAGCGTGGCTGCGCGAGGCGTTGCAGCAACATGGCGGGCGGTATGCGCCGCGTGACACCGTGGCGCGCGCTTGCGGATTTGAGCCGAGCGAGGGGCCTTTGCTTGACTACATCGATGCGAAGTTCGGCGCGCTCTACGGGCTCTAGGGCGTTGGTGAAGCGTTAATCAATCTGGCGACTAGAACATCATGCAATCTGCGCCCGGCTCCAAAGGCGCGCTGCCTGCGGGGAGAGTGGGCGCGTAGTCGAAGGTGACGATTTTCGCGCCGCCGTCAAACGCGATGAACAGCTGGTTGGACCCGGGGCGGATGGCGATGCCTTCGGGATCGGTGCCATATTCCAGCAGGCTGGCCTGCGCGAGAAGGTCGCCTTCGGCGGTGAATTCATAGAGGGCGTTGGTGCCTTCCCAATCATCCACGATCAGCAGGTAGCCCGTGCGCGGATCAATGGCGATGCCTTGCGCCTCGCTGAGCGGGGGAGAGAGCGTCATGGTATCAACGCGGCGCAAAAGCGCGCCATCGCGATCAAACCATGTGAGACGTTCCGGATCATCCTCAACCGTGACAAATTCGCCGCGCGCGTTCACCGCAATGCCTTCGACATCGCTGGCGCCGCCCTCCAGCGTAAAGGGCGCCCCCAAGGGCGTTCCGTCTTTCGTGAGGCGCTGCAAGCTGCCAAAGCCATCGCCGACAATGAGATGATTGCCCTCCAGCGCAATCGCCTTGATCCGAAACAAATCACTTGTGATGCGGCGGAGGTCGTCGCCCTGAAGGGTGACCAGAACAGCCTCAGGCCCTTCATTGGCAATCCACAGCCCGCAAAAGGTCGGGTCGTATTCGAGGCTTGCGGGCCTGTTGAGATCGTAGCGGCCCGTTTCACGCAGATCGAGCGCCTGCGCAGCGCAGGGGCTGAGGGCTACCAGCAGTACAAGAGCGCGTCCAAACATAGCGATCCTCCCGTTTAGGTACCTCAACACATGCGACGCGGCGCAAAATGGTCAAATCGAGGCTCTGTTTTTTGACCTGCGGGGTTGGGGGCTTACCATTGTTAACAGGTCTGTTTTGGGTATGCTTTCGCCACATGGAATATCTCGACGCCAACCACGACACGTTTCTGGTGATCATGTCTTGCGTTGTGGCGCTTGTGGCGGGGTTCACAGGCCTGTCGTTGACCCGGGACCTGTCTCAAAAACCCATAGTGCAGCGGCAGATTTCCGTGGCGCTGGCGTCGGTGGCGCTCGGAGGGGGCATCTGGTCGATGCATTTCGTGGCGATGCTGGGTCTCGAGCTGCCGATTTTGTTCTACTACGATGCCGCGATCACGCTTGTCTCGGCGCTGACCGCCATCATCGTGGTGGGGGCCGCCCTTGTGTTGCTGCATTTTGTGGAGCGTACGCCTTTGGTGATCACTGCGGCAGGCAGCATCGTGGGGATCGGCATTCTGGGCATGCATTACATCGGCATGGCCGGCTTGCAGCTCTGCCGCGCGATATACACGGTGCCGGGTGTGATCTTGTCGTCGCTCGTGGCGGTTGCGCTGTGCATCATGGCGTTTTGGGTGGCTTATGGGCGGCGTGAGAACCGAACGATCTTTCTTGGAACACTGTGCTTCGCGGTTGCGGTCTGCTCGGTGCATTTTCTCGCCATGGCAGGTACGCGATTTGAACAAGTGCCAAGCTTCGCGGAATTCGGGCCAACCATGAGCAATGAGTTCTTGGCCCTTGGTGTGATCTTCACAAGCTTCATCCTGTTTGGGACGTTCCTTTGGGTCAGCGTGACGTATCTGCTCAAACCTGCCGACCCTGCACCCTCGGACGACCGCAGCACGGCGCCTGTTCTTGAGCCTCTCGAGGCGACACAGCGAGGTGCGCCAGGCGTCTTTGAACCGCAGTCGCTTCAAATCCCCTGCGAACGGGACGGCGCGCGCGTGTTTGTCTCTCCGCAGGAAGTGGCCTTTGTGCGGGCGGACGGGCACTACACGCAGATTTATACTGAGCAAGATCGGCTGTTTTGCGCATGGCCCATCACGGAGGCGACGAAGCGTTTGATGAACACAGGCTTTCTGCAAACGCACCGCAGTTATCTCGTCAATCCAACCAAGGTTTTTCGCTTCGAGCGCTCCAAGGACAAAGGCCGCTGCATCTTTGCCTGCGCGGATTTACCGCCCGCGCCGGTCAGCCGTGGCAAGCTGAAAGGCATTCAGGATGCATTGGGTGCACAGCTCGGCGCATTTCGTGAGAGCTGAGGCGCATTTCGTGCAAAACCCCTGCATTTCATGAGGTTTTGAAAGCCTGCGCCTGCGACATTGTGTCAGCGTCTTCTGAAACAGCACAATCGCTTTTTGGGAGGAGAGCCGATGATACCAGCGGCATTTGAATACCACCGACCCCAGAATATGGACGCAGTCCTGTCCATTCTGCAGGAGCATGGCGACGATGCACGCGTCATGGCCGGGGGGCACAGCCTGATCCCGATGATGAAGCTGCGTATGGCCGATGTCCCGCATCTGATTGACTTGCAGGATGTGGACGGCATGGCGGGCATCGATGTGGGCGCAGACAGCATCCGCCTCGGCGCCATGGTGACCCAGCACGACATCATTGATGATGACGCCCTTGCCGCGGCCGCGCCGATCTTGCGCGAGGCTGCGTTGCAGATCGCGGATCCACAGGTGCGATACATGGGGACCGTTGGAGGCAATGTCGCCAATGGCGATCCGGGCAACGACATGCCGGGGTTGATGCAGTGCCTTGATGCGCAGTTTACGGTCGTGGGCCCAGATGGCGCGCGGGATATCCCGGCGCGCGATTTCTATGAGGCCGCCTACATGACGGCGCGGGAGGATGACGAAGTTCTCACAGCGGTGACGATGCCTGTGCCCAGGGGTGGGCATGCCTACGAGAAGCAAAAACGCAAGATTGGCGATTATGCCACGGCGGCTGCCGCGGTGCAGATTGTCAAGGACGGCGGCACCTGTGCGGCGGCCTCAATCGCCATGACCAACCTCAGCGATACGCCGATCTTCTCTGAGGCCGCCGGGGCGGCATTGGTGGGCACAAATGTGGATGACGCAGCCCTGAAGGCTGCCGTCGCGGCGATGCTGGGCGACATTGATCCATCTGAGGACAATCGCGGGCCCATCGCGTTCAAGAAACATGTGGCTGGTGTCATCCTGCGCCGCGCGATCGAACGCGCCTGGTCGCGGGCATAGGGAGAAACGAGCATGTCCAACAAAATGCACATCAAACTCAACGTGAACGGCAAGGACGAGGAGTTCCTCGCGGAGCCCCGTGAATTGTTGATCTACACGCTGCGGGAGCGGCTCAACATCACAGGGCCGCATATCGGCTGTGAAACCTCCCATTGCGGGGCCTGCACGGTCACGATCGATGGCAAGTCGGTGAAATCCTGCACGATGTTTGCAGCCCAGGCCAATGGCAAGTCCGTCACAACCATTGAGGGTCTGGGCGGGCCCGACGCGCTGCATCCGCTGCAAGAGGCCTTCAAAGAGCATCACGGGCTTCAGTGCGGCTATTGCACGCCGGGCATGATCACGCGCGCCGCGAAGCTTCTGGAAGAAATCCCCAGCCCCACCGAAGAAGAAATCCGCTTTGGTATGGCGGGCAATATCTGCCGCTGCACGGGCTACCAGAACATTGTGAAATCCATTCAGGCGGCTGCCGCCGAAATGCAGGCATCCAAGGAGGCGGCGCAATGAAGGACGAAGTGGACAACCGCGAAGATCGCGTCGCCAATCTCAAAGGCATGGGCTGTTCGCGCAAGCGCGTCGAGGATGCCCGGTTCACGCAAGGCAAGGGCAATTACGTCGATGACATCAAGCTTGATGGCATGATCTTCGGCGATTTCGTGCGCTCGCCTTATGCCCATGCGCGCATTGTGTCGATCAATACAGAAGAGGCCATGAAGGTCCCGGGCGTTCTGGCTGTTCTGACGGCTGCGGATCTGGAGCCGCTGGGCCTGCACTGGATGCCGACGCTGGCGGGCGACAAGCAGATGGTGCTGGCCGATGGCAAGGTGCTGTTTCAGGGGCAGGAAGTGGCCTTCGTGGTGGCCGAGGACCGCTATGCTGCTGCGGATGGGATCGAAGCCGTCGAGGTGGACTACGAAGAACTGCCCGTCATCGTCGATCCTTTCGAAGCGCTGCAATCCGATGTGGTGTTGCGCGAAGATCTCGTCGCGGAGGATGGCTCCATTCCGGCGGGCGCTCACGGGCCGCGCAAGCATCACAACCATATCTTTACGTGGGAGGCAGGCGACAAAGACCCCACGCAAGAAGTCATCGCCAACGCGGATGTCGTGGCTGAGGCCTCGATGTATTACCACCGCACGCATCCGTGCCCCTTGGAGACGTGTGGCTGTGTCGCCTCGATGGATAAGGTCAATGGCAAGCTGACGCTTTATGGTACCTTCCAGGCGCCGCACGCGATCCGGACCGTGGTTTCGCTGATCTCCGGCATCGAGGAGCACAATATCCGCGTGATCTCGCCTGATATCGGCGGTGGCTTTGGCAACAAGGTTGGCGCCTATCCGGGTTATGTCTGTTCGGTCGTGGCCTCCATCGTGACGGGCAAGCCTGTCAAATGGATCGAAGACCGGATGGACAATCTGATGACCACCGCCTTCGCCCGCGACTACCACATGACCGGCAAGATCTCCGCCACCAAGGAGGGCAAGATCACCGGGCTGCAATGCCATGTGACAGCCGATCACGGCGGGTTTGACGCCTGTGCAGACCCCACGAAGTTCCCCGCGGGCTTCATGAACATCTGCACGGGCTCCTATGATATCCCCACGGCCTATCTTGAGGTCGACGGGGTTTATACCAACAAGGCGCCGGGCGGGGTGAGCTATCGCTGTTCCTTCCGGGTGACGGAGGCGGTGTATTTCATTGAACGCATGATCGAGGTTCTGGCCATCGAGCTGAACATGGACGCGGCCGAGCTGCGCCGGATCAACTTCATCCGCAAGGAGCAGTTCCCCTACACAGCGGCTCTGGGCTGGGAATATGACAGCGGCGACTATCACACGGCGTGGGAGAAGGCGCTCAAGACCGTCGATTATGAGGGCCTGCGCGCAGAACAAGCCAAACGGGTTGAGGATTTCAAGGCGGGCAAGACGCGCTCGCTGATGGGGATTGGCCTCAGCTTCTTCACGGAGATCGTGGGCGCAGGGCCGGTCAAGAATTGCGACATCCTTGGCCTCGGCATGTTCGACAGCTGCGAGATCCGCATCCACCCGACGGGCTCTGCGATTGCCCGGCTGGGAACCATTTCTCAGGGTCAGGGCCATGCCACCACTTTCGCCCAGATTTTGGCCTCTGAGATCGGCCTGCCTGCCGACAGCATCACCATCGAGGAAGGCGACACCGATACTGCGCCCTATGGGCTTGGCACCTATGGCTCGCGCTCCACGCCGGTCGCCGGTGCTGCCACGGCCATGGCAGGCCGAAAAATCCGCGCCAAGGCGCAGATGATCGCGGCTTATCTGCTCGAAGTGCATGACAATGACGTGGAGTTCGACGTGGACCGCTTCGTCGTCAAAGGCGCGCCGGAGAAGTTCAAGACGATGAAAGAGATCGCCTTCGCCGCCTATAATCAGGCCATTCCGGGGATCGAACCGGGGCTTGAGGCAGTGAGCTATTATGATCCGCCCAATATGACCTATCCCTTCGGGGCTTATGTCTGCGTGATGGATATCGATGTGGATACCGGTGTGACGGATATCCGTCGCTTTTATGCGCTGGATGATTGCGGCACGCGGATCAACCCGATGATCATCGAGGGGCAGGTCCATGGCGGGCTCACGGAGGCGCTGGCCGTCGCTCTGGGGCAAGAGATTGCCTATGACGATATGGGCAACGTCAAGACCGGCACGTTGATGGACTTTTTCCTGCCCACGGCCTGGGAAGTCCCCAATTACGAGACGGATTACACCGTGACCCCCAGCCCGCATCACCCCATCGGGGCCAAGGGCGTGGGCGAGAGCCCGCATGTGGGCGGCGTGCCCTGTTTCTCGAATGCCATTCAGGACGCCTTCCGGCCCTTCGGCAATCGGCACACCAACATGCCCCACGACCATTGGCGCATCTGGAAAACCGCCAATGAACTGGGTCTGCATGACTAGGCAGCACCAAAAGGCACCCGTCGGGACATGTCCTGCGGCGGGTGCCGGCTTTGCGGGGTGAGCAAATGACCTGGACCAATCTGCAAACGGCGCTGGCGGCGGATGGCTATGTGGCCTCCGATGATCTGAGCGTGGCCATGCATCTGGCGTTGACGTTGGAGCGGCCGCTCTTGCTGGAAGGGGCTGCGGGCGTGGGCAAGACCCAGCTGGCCAGCAGTCTTGCGACCTACCGCGAGACCAAGCTCATTCGTTTGCAATGCTACGAAGGGCTGGATGCTGCGCAGGCCATCTATGAGTGGAATTACCAGCGCCAATTGCTCACGATCCGCGCGGCGGCAGAAGATGGCGAGACGGGCCGGGCGGTCGAAGAGCGCATCTTCTCGCGCGATTTCCTGCTGGAGCGGCCTCTGCTGGCGGCCATTACGCAAGAGACGCCGCCCGTCCTCCTGATTGATGAGATTGACCGCGCGGATGAGGAGTTTGAGGCCTATCTGCTGGAAATCCTTTCCGAATTCCAGATCACGGTCCCTGAGCTTGGCACGATTTCTGCGACGTCCAAACCCATCGTCATCCTGACCTCCAACGGCACCCGCGATCTCTCGGACGCCTTGCGTCGCCGCTGCCTGTATTCCTACGTTGACTATCCCGACCGCACGACGGAAATCGCCATTCTCAATGCCCGCTGCCCCGGTATTGAGGCGCGGTTGGGCGCGCAAGTGGTGGGCTTCGTGCAAAAGTTGCGGGAAGAGGAGCTGGAGAAGGTTCCGGGCATCGCCGAGACGCTGGATTTCGCAGCAGCCCTCATGGGGCTCGGTATTGCTGATCTGACCTCTGATCCGGCGGCGTTACAGCACACATTGAGCACGCTGCTCAAAACCCAGAGCGACCGGGCGCAGATCACCCCGGAGGTGGCCGGGCGGCTGGCGGGGCGCGCCGCGTGACCCGGGTCACCCGTTTTGCCGCCCGCGATCCCGGGCCATCTGCCCGCGTTGCTGGCTTCATGGCGCATTTGCGGGAAAACGGTTGGCGTCTTGGCGTCTCTGAGACGCAATTGGCTCTCTCCGCGCTGGCCGAGGTTGCAGCTGCGGATCCTGCGCAATGCCGCCAGGCGCTTCGCGCGGTCTGTGCTGGGTGCCATGAGGAGGCGCAGCGGTTCGATGCGCTTTTTGACGCGTTCTGGATGGATGCGGGGCGGGTCAAACAGAAGATCATGCAGACACCGCCCCACAAAGGCGCCGATGACGTGCACTCCTCGCGTGAGACGCATGGCGAGGATCAGGGCGGTGGCGCGGGCGCCGCAACGTCGCCTGATGGCGGTGATGGCGCCGCCCAAAGTGACGGTGAGGGACGCCTGATCGCGACGGAAGTCCGCAACCTGATGCGCAAGGACCTGCGCGATCTTGTGCGCGCGCAGGACATTGCACAGGCCGAAGACGTGGCGCGCCGTTTGGGTGCGGCGTTGAAAGACAAACGCTCGCGCCGCCGGATCGCCAAGCGCAAAGGGGATCGCCTGCATTTTCGCAAGACGATCCGCGCGAGCCTTGCCAGCGGCGGCGAACCGCTGCGCCTGATGCGCAAGAAGCGACCGGATCGCCCGCGCAAGATCGTGGCTCTGTGTGATGTCTCGGGCTCCATGACCGTCTATGCCCAGGTGTTTCTCGCCTTTCTCGCAGGGCTCATGCGCAGTGATACGACAGCAGACGCCTATCTGTTTCACACGCGTCTCGTGCGGATCACGGAGGCGCTGCGCGACAAGGATATGATGCGCGCGATTGGCCGCATGTCGCTGATGGCAGACGGGTTCGGCGGCGGCTCCCAGATTGGGCCATCTCTGGCGCGCTTTTCGGCGACCTATGCCAAACGTTTCGTGGATGGGCGCAGTGTCGTGCTGATCCTCTCAGACGGCTATGACACCGCCGCCCCTGATATTTTGGGCGAGGCTTTGGAGGCTCTGAAGAAACGCGGCTGCAAGATCATCTGGCTGAACCCCCTGAAAGGATGGCGTGATTACGCCCCGGTGGCCGAGGGAATGGCGGCGGCCTTGCCCCATCTTGATCTCTTTTGTGCCGCCAACACCTTGGCCGATCTCGCGGCTTTGGAAAATGAGGTTGTCCGGTTATGAGCCCTGCGGAAGTCCTCTCCGACGAACTGGCGCGCGCGGCGCGTGACCTGCGCACCCGGGATGAACCCTTTGCTTTTGCCACCATCGTGCGCACAGCCGGGGCCACCGCGGCCAAGCCCGGTGCCAAGGCGTTGCTCGGGGCCGATGGCACGATCCTGCATGGCTGGCTGGGCGGGGGATGCACGCGAGGCGCTGTCAAGAAAGCGGCCCTGGCCGCGTTGCAAAGCGGTCAACCCCAGCTCGTCTCCGTGGCGCCTGAAGAGCTCTTGGCCGAAAAAGGGATCAGCCCGGGGGATCAGGTCGAGGGGACCCGGTTTGCGCGCAACGGATGCCCCTCCAAGGGCAGCGTGGACATTTTCATTGAGCCCTGCCTGCCAATGCCGCAGCTGGTGGTGCTTGGCGCATCGCCCGTGGCCAAGGCGCTGGCCTCCCTTGCACCGCAATTCCACTGGGCTGTCACAAACGACATGCCGGACGCGGAGCCTGCGCCTGCCTCGCATCAAAAGGTGATTGTGATCGCGACACAAGGGCAGGGGGATATCCCAGCGTTGCAGCAGGCACTCGCGCAAGATGCCGATCATGTGGCGTTTGTCGGGAGCCGGCGGAAATTTGAGGCGCTGGCGGCGAAGTTGATCGAGGCCGGTATCGCGCCCGCTTTGGTGCAAAGCGTGAAAGCCCCGGCGGGCCTTGATCTGGGAGCGGTGACGCCGGAAGAGATTGCGCTTTCGATCCTCGCAGAGCTTGTGCAGATCCGACGATTGAAATGCGCGGCGCACGGCAATGCGCCTTGATTGAAGTTGAGCGAAGGAGGCCTCCCGGATGACACGGCTCAAATCATGGTTTCGACGGAACGCCTGCAAATGGGCCCTGACACCCGAGCAGGCCGAAAAGATCAGATTTCCCTGCTGCTGAAGGAAAAAGGAAACACGATGGAACTTTCTGATGAGATTGTCATCAACGCCCCCAGGAATCGCGTCTATGCCGTGCTCAATGACGCGGAAGTATTGCAGCAATGCATTCCGGGTTGTGAAGAGCTGATCAAGCTTTCGGACAGCGAGCTGGAGGCCAAGGTTGTGCTGAAAGTGGGGCCCGTCAAGGCGCGGTTCGCGGGCAATGTGCAACTGGACACGACCGGTGCGCCGGAGGCGTTTTCGCTCACAGGGCAGGGCAACGGCGGCGCTGCGGGACATGCGAAAGGCGGGGCGGATGTCACGCTGACCACAGAGGGCGACACGACCATCCTTCGCTATACCGCCAAGGCCGACATCGGCGGCAAGCTGGCGCAATTGGGCAGCCGCCTGATCCAGAGCACGGCCAAAAAGCTCGCGGCCAAGTTCTTCAAGTCTTTTGCTGACGTGGTCGATGCCGAAACCGTCGCCTGAACCAGCGCTTCTTTGAGACTGATTTTAGACGGAAAGACCCTGCGCAGCGCATGGCTGGCAGGGTCTTTCTTTGCGGTTATGCCGCGTAAGCGCCTGTCAGCCTATTCCTCGGCAGCCTCGTCGTCCTCGCCTTGATCTGCAATCCAGGCCACAGACACCACTTCCTCATTCTTGCCCGTATCAAAGACCTTGACCCCCCCGGCGCTGCGGGAGCGGAAGGAAATACCCTCCACAGGCACCCGGATCGATTGGCCCTTGGACGTGGCCAACATGATCTGATCATCCATCTCAACCGGGAAAGAGGCGACAAGCGCACCGCCGCGCATGGCCTTGTCCATCGCCATCACGCCCTGGCCCCCACGCCCGCGCACAGGATAATCATGGGAGGATGACAGCTTGCCCGCACCCCCTGAGGTGATCGTGAGGATCAGGTTCTCAGCCGCGGACATCTCGGCATAGAGCTCGGTCGAGAAATTGGGATCGGCCACGGCCTCTTCGTCACCGGCATCGGTATCGTCCGCAAGGCCCGCCATGGCGCGGCGCATCTTGAGATAAGCGGTGCGCTGTTCCGGCGTGTATTTGGAATGTCGAATGATCGACATGGACACGACCTCGTCGCTGCCCTTGAGGGTAATGCCCCGCACACCGACTGACGCCCGCGAGTTGAACACGCGCACATCCGTGGCGGGGAAGCGAATGGCCCGCCCGGAATTCGTCACAAGCATCACATCATCTTCATTGGAGGCAATGCGCGCATTGATCAACGTTGTCTGCTCGTGCTCGCCTTCGAATTTCATCGCGATCTTGCCGTTGGCTTTCACATTGGTGAAATCGCTCAGCTTGTTGCGCCGCACTGTGCCCGCAGACGTAGCAAAGACGACCTGCAGATCATCCCAGTCCTTCTCGTCGCGATCCACCGGCATGATGGCCGCAATCGAGACGCCCGTGGGGATCGGCAGGATGTTCACAATCGCCTTGCCTTTGGCGGTGCGCCCACCCTGTGGCAAGCGCCAGGTCTTGAGCTTGTAGACCATCCCGTCCGTGGTGAAGAAGAGCAGCTGCGTATGCGTATTGGCGACGAAGAGTGTTGTCACAACGTCTTCATCTTTGGTCGACATGCCCGACAGGCCCTTGCCCCCGCGCTTTTGCGCGCGGAAGTCGGCCAGCGCGGTGCGCTTGATATAGCCGGATTCCGTGACCGTCACGACCATGTCTTCGCGTTCGATCAGGTCTTCGTCTTCCATGTCGCCCGACCAATCGACGATCTCGGTACGACGGGGGACGGCGAAGAGCTCTTTTGTCTCGCGCAGCTCATCGGCGATGATGCCCATGATCCGCTCGCGGCTGCCGAGGATTTCGAGATATTCGCGGATTTTGCCCGCCAATTCTTCGAGCTCGTCGGTGACCTCCTTCACGCCGATCTGCGTGAGGCGTTGCAGCCGCAGCTCAAGGATCGCCCGGGCCTGGGTCTCGGAGAGGTTATAGGTCCCGTCGTCATTCACCGGGTGCAGCGGATCGTCGATGAGCTTGAGGTAAGGCACGATATCGCCCGCAGGCCAGCGGCGCGTCATCAGCTTCTCACGGGCCTCAGCGGCGTCGCGGGAGGCACGGATCGTGGCGACGACTTCGTCAACATTGGTCACGGCGACGGCCAGACCGCACAGGATATGACTGCGATCACGTGCCTTGCGCAAGAGATGCGCGGTGCGCCGTGCAACAACGTCTTCACGGAAATCAATGAAGCTTGTCAGGAACTTGCGCAGCGTCAGTTGCTCCGGCCGCCCGCCGTTCAAAGCCAGCATGTTGCACCCGAAAGAGGTTTGCATCGGTGTGAAACGGAACAGCTGGTTCAGAACAACCTCGGCTGTCGCGTCGCGCTTGAGCTCCACAACGACGCGCACGCCGTTCCGGTCACTCTCGTCCTGCACATGGGCAATGCCCTCGATCTTCTTGTCGCGTGCCGCTTCCGCGATCTTTTCGATCAATGTGGCTTTGTTCACCTGATAGGGGATCTCATCGAGGATGATTGCCCAGCGATCCTTGCGAATTTCCTCGACCCGTGTGCGCGCGCGGATGATGACCGAGCCGCGCCCCTCCAGATAGGCTTTGCGCGCCCCGGACCGGCCCAGCATGATGCCGCCTGTGGGGAAATCAGGGCCGGGCACGTAGTCAATAAGCTGTTCGGACGTCAGATCGGGATCATCAATCAACGCCAGCGTTGCATCGACGACTTCGCCAAGGTTGTGCGGCGGAATATTCGTCGCCATACCGACGGCGATGCCGCCCGCACCATTGACGAGCATATTGGGGAAGCGCGCCGGCAGAACGGTGGGTTCCCGATCTTTGCCGTCATAATTGTCCTGAAAATCGACCGTTTCCTTGTCGATGTCATTCAGCAGATAGGCGGCGGGCTTGTCCATCCGCACTTCGGTGTAGCGCATGGCGGCAGGGTTATCGCCGTCCATCGAGCCAAAGTTGCCCTGACCATCCAGCAATGGCAGCGACATGGAAAAATCCTGCGCCATCCGCACCAGCGCGTCATAAATCGCGCCATCGCCATGGGGGTGGTATTTCCCCATCACATCGCCCACCGGGCGCGCGGACTTGCGATAGGATTTGTCATGGCTGTTGCCGGTCTCGTGCATGGCATACAGGATGCGCCGATGCACGGGTTTCAGCCCGTCCCGAAGATCCGGGATGGCCCGGGAGACGATGACGGACATGGCGTAATCGAGATAAGCGGTGCGCATCTCGTCCACGATGCTGACCGTGGGGCCGTCGTAGGGAATTTTCTGTTGATCTTCAGGGGTTTGTTCGTTGTCGCTCATGTGGTCGCCTGACACTCCGCTGCGATCTATATGTTGTTATACATCACTATATCAGAGCCATCATATGGGGTGCAATGCTCCTGCACACAGCGATTTGGCAGCCAGCCCTGGCCTGTGCTAACATATTGTTTTTATTGAAAAGTAATTCTTCTTGGGCATCATTGACGAGAGTAGCCAGCAAGAAGGATACAAATGGCCATGACTGAAACGGAAATGATGCTGAAAGGATATGGGCTCACAACAGCAGAAATGTTCTACCGAATGCCGGACTACGCCCATGTGCTCAACACCTTCGTCTGGCAGGAATACGACCTCGCGCCCGACCATCCCAAGCTCTTTGAATTCATCGACTTCTGGCAAAAGGAAATCGATGGCCCCCTGCATTCTGTCAGGTTCACCCACCGCAAGATGATCTCTCCGGGCGAATGGCGTTATGTGACGGGTGAATTCACCTACCATTGATCTGCCCGACCTTGCAGAGCTGTCTCAGACGGCTAGGGTGCCCTGATCAACAGGGAGGCCCCAGATGTCCGAGTTTGCCATGTATCCAAGCCTGAAGGGCAAAACCGTTCTGATTACGGGAGGGGCGTCCGGGATCGGGGCCTGTATGACAGAAGCCTTCGCCGCTCAGGGCGCCAATGTCGGCTTTCTTGATCTTGATGCGGCCGCCAGCGCAGACCTTGCGGGCAGGACGCCGGGCAATGTGGCCTATGAGATTTGCGATCTGCGGGACATCGACGCGTTGCAACAGGCCATTCTTCGGTTGCGTGACAAGCTCGGAGGTTTCGATGTCCTGTGTAACAACGCCGCCCGGGATGATCGGCACAATTGGCAGGATGTCACGCCCGAGTATTGGGATGAGCGCATGGCCACAAACCTGCGTCACATGTTCTTTGCCATTCAGGCGGTGGCCCCGGATATGATCGCGCGGGGCGGGGGCTCTATCATCAACATGGGGTCCAACTCCTGGTGGGAAGCGGGCGGTGGTTTTCCGGCCTATACCTCTGCCAAGGCGGCTGTTCACGGGTTGACGCGGACCATGGCGCGTGACCTTGGCGAGCATCGCATTCGCGTGAACTGCATCGTGCCGGGCTGGATCATGACCGAACGCCAGAAAGAGCTGTGGGTCACGCCTGAAGCCATAGACAAGCACCGTGACCGCCAATGCTTGCCGGATCTGATTGACCCGGTCTATGTCGCACGCATGGCCGTATTTCTGGCATCCGACGACGCGGCCATGTGCTCGGCGAGCAATTTCATGGTCGAAGCGGGCTCCATCTGAAGCCGCGCTTCAAACAACGCATGTTCTGTCCGCCGCGATGCTCGCGGCAGAGGCGCGTCAAGGAATGATGCGGGTGTACTTCACGCCTTCCAGCGTCGCGCCAGCACGCAAACCGGCTTGCCCGAAGATCACGGCAACGACAGGCGCCAAAGACGTGGTGGTCTCTGCCGCAAGTGTCTCGCCGCCTTCTGGATAGGCATATTCAATATTGGCACCAGCCGCCCAGCCGGAGGACCGGCGGAAGTTCTCCAGAGCCGTTTCCGTCATGAAGAACAGAACATGGGCGTATTGCTGCGCCCCGATTTGAAGGCCCGTCGAAATCTTGGTGTTTGAATAGTAATCCGTCGTCACACCGTTGATGCGCAACGCGCCGCGCCCAAAAGCGCCGCCAATGCCAAGCCCGGCTTCTGTCACGAGAGGCATAACAAGCATGCCCACGGATTTCGCCGCCAGTGTCCGGGTCCCCGGGAATTCGGCAAACATTGCCGCGAGGGTTGAATCAACGCGCGCATCGATTGTCGCGGGCGCTGGGGAGCCCACGCCGTTGCCGCAGGCTGCCACGCCCGTCGTGGCCGCCAGGCCCAAAAGAAAAGGTCTGCGAGAAAGTCTGCTCATGTCTACCGCCTCATGTGATGTCTACACGGTCTAGTGCCGTTTAGGCGGGACTATACAACAGCTGTCACAGGCTGTCACGCAGCCTTTGCATCATGGGCAAGGGCGCGCTGATGTGAGATCAGCCGTTCAGCATGCGCGCGGCGGCGGGTGCGAAATAGGTCAGAATGCCGTCACAGCCCGCACGTTTGAAGGCCATCAGGCTTTCCAACATGATCTTATCGCCATCAACCCAACCGCGCTCGGCCGCGCCTGCGATCATCGCGTATTCACCGGAGACCTGATAGGCATATGTCGGCGCGCCGAAGCTGTCTTTCACGCGGCGACAAATATCGAGATAGGGCAGGCCGGGTTTGACCATGACCATATCGGCCCCTTCATTCAGATCCCGTTCGATCAGGCGCATGGCCTCGTCGCTGTTGGCGGGGTCCATCTGATAGGTCTTCTTGTCTCCCTTGAGCGCGCCCGATGCGCCCACGGCATCGCGGAACGGGCCGTAAAACGCGCTCGCATATTTAGCGGAGTAGCTCAGGATGCAGACGTTTTGATGGCCCTCGGCTTCGAGCGCCGCGCGTATCGCGCCAATGCGGCCGTCCATCATGTCTGACGGACCAATGATATCGGCCCCGGCGCGGGCCTGGCTCAGGGTTTGTTTGACCAGCGCCTCAACCGTGCGGTCATTCACAATCACGCCGTCCTCAACAAATCCGTCATGACCATCGATATTGTAGGGATCAAGCGCCACATCCGTCATGATCGCAATATCCGGCACCGCCTCCTTGATCGCCCGTGTGGCCCGGTTGGAGAGGTTCTCGGGGTTCCAGGCTTCCGCGCAATCCTTCGTCTTCAGGCGTTCATCGGTATAGGGAAACAGGCAAATCGCCGGGATGCCAAGGCTGTGGGCTTCGCGTGCGGCCTCCACAACCTTGTCAACCGACAGACGGTTGACCCCGGGCATGGAGCCGATGGGCTCCTCAACGCCCTCGCCATCACGTACAAAAACGGGCCAGATAAAATCCCCCGGCGTCAGCGTGTTTTCCCGAACAAGGTCGCGCAAGGCGCCGGAGGCGCGGGTGCGGCGGAAACGGGTGGCGGGGAAGGGCGCTTGGGTCATGATCGTCTTCTTTCGCAAAGTCTGCTCCAGTCCTGCCAAGCGCGGATGTTTGTGTAAACCCCTCATGACAGTTTGGGTCAGATCAACGCAGGGCTGGTCGTCGCCGGGCCTTCGCGTTAAAGCAGGGACAAAATGAGGCCGGGCCTGCGATGAATGACGTCTATACTTCCGTGTTCGAGCTGATCGACATGCGGAGCTTTTCGAACCTCTGGTATTGGATCGCGCTGGCGGTCATGTGGTCAACCGCGAGCCACTGGGTGCTGGGCGTGCCATTTGACATGGTCTCCCGTGCGCGCAAATACGGCGGCCAGACGATGATCGATCTCGAAGATCTCACCCGGATCAACGTGAACCGATTGCTCTTCATTGGGCGTATGGCCGGGATCTGGCTCGTGGCGGTGTTCTGCTTCATCCTGTCGGGCCTGTTTACCGCAGGCTTCGTTCTGGCCAATGAATTTGCCCAGGCCACGTTCCTGCTGGTGTTTCCGCTCTCGATCATCTGGTTGCTGAGCGTGAACACGGCCAAACTGATTGAAATGCAAGAGCTGCACGGCGAAGCCCTGTGCCGCCGCATCACGCGCCACCGCTTTCACATTCAGGTCCTTGGCATCCTGTTCATTTTCGTGACCGCCATGTGGGGCATGTATCAGAACTTTTCGATGGGCGTTTTGGGGCGCTAAAGTCCTCTCTCAGCAGTTGACAAACCCCATGCCTGCGCCACATGCACGCCCTCATGGCACAGACACTGACAATAGGCGGCGCGCCCGAGGGGTTTGACGCGAAACTGCTTTTGCAGGAGGCACAGCGTGGCCCGGTTGTGCATGTCGCGCGCGACGACAAACGGCTCGCAGCACTGCAATCTGCACTTGCGTTTTTTGCGCCCGATATGCCCGTGCTGACCTTTCCGGCCTGGGATTGTCTGCCGTATGATCGTGTCTCCCCCAATGCCGATATCTCTGCCATGCGCATGGCGACGCTGGCCGGTCTCGTCCATGGCGGGCCCAAAGAGTTTATCCTGCTGACAACCATGGCCGCGGCCACGCAGAAAGTCCCGGCCCAAACCTTGCTCAAGGAGGCGGCCTTCACGGCGCGCGTCGGCGGGCGGGTCAATGAAAAAGCACTGCGGGCGTTTTTGGTCCGTATGGGGTTTGTGCAAGCGCCTACGGTCATGGAGCCCGGCGACTATGCCATCCGGGGTGGCATCATCGATATCTTTCCGCCGGGCGAGGGCGGGCCTGTGCGGTTGGATCTGTTTGGCGATGTGCTCGATGGCGCGCGCCGCTTTGATCCCGCGACGCAGCGCACAACGGAGAAGCTGGAGCTGGTTGAGCTCGCGCCCGTCTCTGAGGTCATCCTTGATGAGGCGGCCATTACCCGGTTCCGTCAGAACTACAGGATCGAATTTGGCGCCGCAGGCACCGATGATCCGCTTTATGAAGCCGTGAGCGCGGGCCGCAAGCATCAGGGCGCGGAGCATTGGCTGGGGCTCTTCCATGACCGACTTGAGACGCTCTTTGATTATCTGCCCAATGCCACCGTGACGCTTGATGATCAGCTCACGCCCGCGCGGCTTGCCCGTTGGGACATGATCGCTGACCAATATGAGACCCGTCGCCTCGCCCTTGCGGACAAAGGGCGGATGGACACGGTCTACAAACCCGCCCCGCCTGAAACGCTCTATCTTGATGATGCCGCATGGAGTGAAGCGCTCGGCGCGCGGCGTGTGGTGCAGTTTCATCCGCTGGCGCAGGCCTCGGGCCCCGGTGTCGTCGATGGCGGCGGGCGGATCGGGCGCAACTTTGCGCCGGAGCGCCAGCAGGAAAAGGTGAGCCTTTTTGGCGCCTTGGCGAGCCATGTCAAAGCCCGGATGCAGCAGGGCCCTGTGGTCATTGCCTCCTATTCAGAGGGTGCGCGCGAGAGGCTCACCGGGCTCATTGAGGACGAGGGGCTGGCCGAAGCCATCCCGGTGCGCGATTTCAAAGGCGTGGGCAAACGGGGCCTGCATCTGGCGATCTGGGCGCTTGAGCACGGCTTTGAGGGGCCACTTGCAGCGGATGGCACGAAAACCCTCACGGTCATTTCCGAGCAAGATGTTCTGGGCGATCGTCTGATCCGTGCGCCCAAGAAAAAGAGGCGCGCGGATAATTTCCTCACAGAGACCCAAAGTCTGAGCCCCGGCGATCTCGTCGTCCATGTCGATCACGGCATCGGGCGCTACAAAGGTCTCGAGGTTGTCACGGCGGCTGGCGCGGCCCATGAATGTATCCTGCTGGAATATGCCGAGGCCTCGAAACTCTACCTGCCGGTGGAGAACATCGAATTGCTGTCGAAATATGGCCATGACGAAGGTCTGCTCGACAAGCTGGGCGGCGGCGCCTGGCAGGCGAAGAAAGCCAAGCTGAAAGAACGCATCCGCGAGATGGCGGACAAGTTGATCCGCGTGGCCGCCGAGCGGGCTCTGCGCAAGGCGCCTATCATGGATCCGCCGACGGGGGCCTGGGAAGATTTCTCCGCCCGCTTCCCCTATCAGGAGACGGATGATCAGCTCAAAGCCATCGAGGACGTGATCACCGATCTGCATGCGGGCACGCCGATGGACCGGCTCGTGTGTGGTGACGTTGGCTTTGGCAAAACCGAAGTCGCCATGCGCGCGGCCTTCGTTGCCGCCATGTCGGGGCTGCAAGTGGCTGTCATCGCGCCCACAACCTTGCTTGCGCGCCAGCACTATCAAAGTTTTGCCGAACGTTTCCGCGGATTTCCCATCAACGTGCGCCCGCTGTCGCGTTTTGTCTCTACCCGGGATGCCAATCTGACGCGCGAGGGCGTATCCAAAGGCACGGTTGATATCGTCATCGGGACCCATGCGCTTCTGGCCAAGTCGATCCGTTTTCAGAACCTCGGCCTTTTGATCATCGATGAAGAGCAACGCTTCGGGGTGGGCCATAAGGAACGGCTCAAGCAACTGCGCTCGGACATCCATGTCCTCACGCTGACCGCAACGCCCATTCCGCGCACCCTGCAGCTCTCCCTCACTGGCGTCCGTGATCTCTCGATCATCGGCACACCGCCCGTCGACCGTCTCGCCATCCGGACCTATGTCAGCGAGTTCGACAGCGTGACCATCCGCGAAGCGCTCCTTCGGGAGCATTACCGGGGCGGGCAGAGCTTCTTCGTTGTTCCCCGCATCAAGGATTTGCCGGAGGTGGAAGACTTCCTCAAGACGCAAGCGCCAGAGCTCACCTATGTGGTCGCGCATGGACAGATGGCGGCCGGTGAGCTCGATGACCGGATGAACGCCTTTTATGACGGTAAATTCGACATATTGGTCGCCACGACCATCGTCGAAAGCGGCCTCGACATCCCGCGCGCCAATACGATGGTGATCCACCGTGCCGACATGTTTGGTCTCGCCCAGCTCTACCAGATCCGTGGCCGCGTGGGCCGCTCCAAGACCCGCGCCTATGCCTATCTCACGACCAAACCGCGCACGCGCCTCACACCCACCGCCGAGAAACGCCTCCGCGTGCTGGGCTCGCTCGATACGCTGGGCGCAGGCTTTACGCTGGCCTCCCAGGATCTCGACATTCGTGGCGCGGGCAACCTGCTCGGAGAAGAGCAATCCGGCCAGATGCGCGATGTGGGCTATGAACTCTATCAAAGCATGCTGGAAGAGGCGATTGCCAAGATCCGGGCAGGCGAGATGGAAGGGCTGTCCGAGGCCGATGACCAATGGGCCCCGCAGATCAATCTTGGCGTGCCTGTGTTGATCCCCGAAGATTACGTACCCGATCTCGATGTGCGGCTGGGTCTCTACCGCCGCTTGTCCTCGCTCACGAGCAAGGTCGAGCTGGAAGGCTTTGCCGCCGAACTCATTGACCGCTTCGGCAAACTGCCGCGTGAGGTGAATACCTTGCTGCTGGTCGTGCGCATCAAGGGCATGTGCAAGAAAGCGGGCATCGCCAAGCTCGACGGCGGCCCAAAAGGCGCGACGATCCAGTTCCACAATGATAAATTCGCCTCGCCCCAGGGCTTGGTCGATTTCATCAAAGATCAGCGTGGGCTTGCCAAGGTCAAGGACAACAAGATCGTCGTGCGCCGGGATTGGAAGAAAGACAGCGACAAGATCAAAGGCGCCTTCGCCATTGCTCGCGATCTGGCTGAGAAGGTTGTCGCTGAGAAAAAGCGCCGCAAAGCCCAGGCGTCCTAGACAGGGGTGTAACGGCAATCCGACGGCTCTGACCGATGAGTTCACGGAGCACGTTTTCCGCACCAAAGCTGACAAACCCTCTGGGTCTCATAGCGGGCCTTCACTGCTGGATGCGAACATCCGGCGTTTGAGGCGCAACACAACGCGTTGCGTCGGCGATCACCACGTCTCTATCCAGACCGACGAGTTTACCCCGGAATGCCGAAGAGCCCCCTTCAAAAACGTCATCCAAAATACGATGCACAACGGCGCAACGCCAAAGAAGCACGGCCCCCTTCATCTTGCCAAATAAACTCCCGCCGGAGGCATCCAACACTGGCCACAGGCCCAGCCCTCTGGCATGTTCGCGAAAAAGGGCAGACACGATGGCCTCTCTCAATCGGATCGTCATGCAAAAGGCCAGCCGGGCCATGCTGCGCAAGCTGCACCCGGCCAAACTCGAGTGTATTGAAATCTCAGGCACGACAGGGCGGCGCCTGCCGTTCAAGACATATCGCAACGCCTTCTTCCCCGATTACGACATCTGCGCGGGACCTTTCAAAGATGCCCAGGGCGCGCCGTGGCGGGCGGATGTGGTTATGGCCAATCAGGTCTGGGAACATCTCGACAGGCCTTATGCCGCCATCGGCCATGTGCGCCAGATGCTGCGTCCGGGCGGATATTTCTGGCTGGCATGCCCTTTCCTTGTGCGCATCCATGGGGCGCCGGTGGATTGTTCGCGCTGGACCGCGCGCGGCATGCAGAACCTGTTGATCGAAACGGGATTTGCAGAAGACCAGATCGTCTCTTTCGAATGGGGCAACCGGGCCGCCGTTGTGCGCAACACCTTTGGAAAGTTTCCGCCGGAGTTTTCCCGCGAGCATGATGACCTTCAAAATGAACCAGGGTTTCCCGTGGCGGTCTGGGCGCTGGCCCGGCTGGAGGGAGGGCCAAGTGTCCGCCCTCTGGAAGAAGATCTGGCCGAGTGGACCGAGGAGGCCTGAGCCTCCCCGGCTTTTACTTCTCGGGCAACAGCCCGCGCGGCGCAAAACGCAAGACGAGCAACAAGATAACGCCCATCGTCAGCAGACGCATATGGGCCGCACTTTCCAGAAGATGCGCCTTGAGTGCCGAGCCATCTTCCATGCCAGCCGTGATCAGCTGCATCACCTCGTTGCCCAAAGGTTCGACCTGAACCCACAGGAACCAGATCAAAAAGCCGCCCAGAACCGCGCCGAGGTTGTTACCCGAGCCGCCGACAATCACCATCACCCAGATCAGGAAGGTGTAGCGCAACGGCTGATAGGATGATGGCGTCAACTGACCATCGAGTGTCGTCATCATCGCGCCGGCAATTCCGCAGATGGCAGAGCCCAAAACGAAGATTTGCAAGTGCCGCGCGGTGACGTCTTTGCCCATTGCGCGCGCCGCTGTCTCGTTGTCCCGAATGGCGCGCATCATGCGCCCCCAGGGTGAACGCAATGCCAGTTGCGCGAGGATCAGAATGGCGATCAGAACGGCCGAGAACATCAAGGCATATTCGATTTTGACGTAAACAGTCGACGCTGTCGTGGCATCCATTCCGAAGCCCGCTGCCCGTTCCACGAAGGCGGGATCGTTCTGCAAGTCAATTTCGTAAGGAACAGGCCGGGGCAGACCAATGACATTCTTCACACCGCGCGCCAGCCAATCCTCGTTTTTCATGACAGCAATAACAATCTCGGCAATCCCCAACGTCGCAATCGCGAGATAATCCGAACGCAGCCCCAGGGCGGTCTTGCCAATGACCCAGGCCGCGCCCGCGGCAAGCAGCCCACCCACGGGCCAGGACAGCGCAATCGGCAGGCCTAAGCCGCCCAGATATCCGGTCGTCGCCGGGCTCACCGCTTCAACGGCATCCCGCGCGGGCCCGAACACCGATTTGTAGATGAAAAATCCCACGACGAGGACGCCAATCATGGCCAGCGCTTTGAGGCGACCTTTCGGCATGCTGCGCGTCACGAAAACAGCCGCAGCGATAGTCGCCAATCCAATGAGCATCGCCATCACGAGGCCCGCGCCGCCGGCATCCCAGGCCTCCGGCACGGGCTGCATCGAAATCAATACAGCCGCCAGACCGCCGATGCCCACAAACCCCATAACACCCACGTTAAAGAGCCCGGCAAACCCCCATTGCAGGTTGACCCCCAAGGCCATGATGGCCGAGACGAGCCCCATATTGAGGATCGTGAGCGCGAGGTTCCATGATTGGAACATCCCCGTGCCCAGCAAAAGCGCGGCCACAAGTGCGAAAAGGAGAAGCGTTCTCATACCGATTTCCCCTTGAAGATGCCCGTAGGCCGGAAGAGCAGGACGATGACCAATATGACAAAGCTCACCGCGAATTTGTAATCCGTGCCCAGAAGTTGCAACAAGCTGTCAGGCTCCCACGCCTCGGGCACCAGATAGGTGACAACCTTTTTCCAGGCGTAGGTGATCGTGACTTCGGAGAAGGCGATCAGGAAGCCGCCGGCAATGGCCCCCAATGGCGAGCCAAGCCCCCCGACAATGGCCGAGGCAAAGATCGGCAGGAGCAGCTGGAAGTAGGTGAAGGGTTTGAAGCTCTTGTCGAGCCCGTAAAGCGTGCCCGCAATGGTGGCCAGCGCGGCCACAATAATCCATGTGACCATGACCACACGTTCGGGATTGATACCCGAGAGCAGCGCGAGATCTTCATTGTCGGAGTAAGCCCGCATCGATTTGCCCGTCCGCGTGCGGTTGAGAAACCAAAAGAGCGCAATCACGCAGAGGACCGAGACCACAATGGTGATCCCCTGCGTCGTCTTGAAGGCCAGCCCCTCGCGCAGGCCCGTCATGTCCCGGAACGTGCGCGCGGAGATGATAAAACGCTCCCCATCCGAGAAGCGCTGATCTCCGGTGCCAATGATAAAACGCACCAGCCCATTGAGGATGAACATGACACCCATGGAAACAATCACGAGGATCACAGGTTTTGCTTTCTGGGCCCGGTAAAACCTGTAGACCGACCTGTCCGTCACCAAAACAAGCGCCGCACAGGCCGCGATCCCGAAGGGCAGGGCCAAAAGCGCGGTGGGCAAAGGCCCGAAACTGATCCCCATGGCCTGAAACGCCCAGGTAAAGAGGATCGTGGCCATCGTGCCAAAGGCCATTGTGTCGCCATGGGCAAAGTTGGAAAAGCGCAAGATGCCATAAATCAGCGTGACGCCAAGCGCCCCAAGCGCAAGCTGCGCGCCATAGGCGGTGGCTGGAATGATCACGAAGTTGGTCAGCGCCACAAGCGCATTGAGAAAGTCCATCAGTTCATCACCTCGCAGGTGCCCTCAAGGCGCCAAATAGTGTCATTCACGGATCCTGCGGCCATCTCGCGCATTTGGAACGGCGTCTTGCGGCTTTCATTGTCGAGCCTGAAATTGATGAGGCCCCTGGTCGCAGTGGCCCCAGCTTGATATCGGTCCATATCGCCGAAGTAAGGGCGCGCTTCTCGTAGGGTCAGCTTTAAGGTAGCCCCTTGGAGCTGCAGCGAGCGCCGCTTGGTCTGCAGGTCAAACTGAACGTCGCTGGGGCCGCAAGTCATCTTCGGTAAAGCGTCAGGATAGGCCGCCACAGAAGAACAGCCGTCCTCACTTTCACATCTGCAAAACGCCTTAGAAGAACACGCATAGGCCTCGGCAGTCGCATCACTCGCGGGAAGCGTGGCGAAAAATGCCAAAATGGCCCCTGCCTGTTTCTGCCAATTAGGCGGTCGAACGCGAGCCGCCGTCTGGCAAACACCGCTGGCCACTCGCGGCGCGTCCCTGCGAGATGAGTGTCCGTCTGTGCCGTGAAGAGCTGCGATAGCATTCATCCTCGCACCTCGCACATGCCCGCGTAATTGATCATCATCGCATCCCCGCCGCCATGCACCGCCTGCCGCGCGCTGCCATCAGCGGCCAGCGTCAGCATCACCGGCCCCATCTGGCTTTGGAACAAAAACGAGCGTCCGCCCTGCGCCAGATCAAACCCACCACCAGACATCGTCTCATTCACACTTTGCGCCACAGCCATCGTCCGCCCACCACTGGGCGTTAAGGTTAACGTCAGCTCGTAGGATGTCGCGGCACAGGCCTCCGTCTCAAAGCACTCGCTTTCAAAACGACAGTCCAGAATCTCAAGCGCTTGCGCCGCGACCAAACCCGGCGCAGAGCATAAAGCCAACGCTGCAAGTTTCTTCTGGCCCAAAATACGCAAATCCAACGTCAGCCCCCCAGAAACGACTTGCGGACTTCCGGATCCGCCAGCAGGTCCTTGCCCGTCCCCGTATGGGCATTGCGCCCCTGCACGAGCACGTAACCAGTATCCGCGATCTCAAGAGCCTGACGGGCGTTTTGCTCCACCATGAGGATCGAAATCCCCGTGCGCGCGACCTCGATGATCCGGTCAAAGAGCTCATCCATCACGATGGGCGAGACGCCCGCCGTCGGTTCGTCCAACATGAGTACCTGCGGTTGCGTCATGAGCGCCCGGCCCACGGCCACCTGCTGGCGTTGCCCGCCAGAGAGCTCGCCCGCCGCCTGATACCGTTTCTCCTTGAGGATCGGAAACAGATCGTAAACCTGCGCCATGGTCTCCTTGAAATCATCGGTGCGGATATAGGCGCCCATCTCAAGGTTCTCTTCGACCGTCATCGAGGTGAAGATATTGGAGGTTTGCGGCACAAACCCCATCCCCTTGGCCACGCGGTCCTGCGGGCTCAGATGCGTGATATCCTCGCCACCCAGCCGCACCGCGCCCGAGCGTACGTCCAGCATCCCAAAGACCGCCTTCATCGCCGTTGACTTGCCCGCGCCGTTTGGCCCCACGATCACAGCGATCTCGCCGGGATCAACCTTGACTGTGCACTCATGCAGAATGTCGGGCCCCTTGCCATAACCGCCAGTCATGGTGTCACCAATCAGAAACGGCTCAGCCATCCGTCGTCCCCTTCATCTTGCCCGTTAAACTCCGGGGAGTGTGAGGGGCTGGCCCCTCACGGCGGACCCTCTGCGTCATCACGCGGTTTCCTTGTTCTTGAGACCCGTGCCCAGATAGGCCTCGATTACCTGCTCATCGGCCTTGATCTCATCAATCGTGCCTTGCGCGAGCTTCTTGCCCTCAGCCATCACGATGACCGTCTCGCAAAGTCGTCCAATGAAATCCATGTCATGCTCGATAATGCAGAACGTGTAGCCGCGCTCCTGATTCAGCCGCTCAATCGCGCCCGCAATCGTGCCCAGAAGGGTCCGGTTCACGCCCGCGCCAACCTCGTCGAGAAAGACGATCTTGGCATCAACCATCATCGTCCGTCCGAGCTCCAGCAGCTTTTTCTGCCCGCCAGAAATCGCCCCGGCCGGGTGATCGGCGAGATGTTCAACAGTCAGAAACTCGAGCACTTCATCGGCCTTGGCCTTGAGCGCGCGCTCCTCATCGGCGATGCGCTTGCGGCCAAACCAGGTGTTCCAAAGCGTCTCCCCGGATTGCGCGCCCGGGACCATCATCAGGTTTTCGCGACAGCTCATCGAGGAAAACTCATGGGCGATCTGGAACGTACGCAGAAGACCTTTGTGGAAAAGCACATGCGGGGGAAGCCCCGTGATGTCTTCGCCATCCATCGTGACCCTGCCGGATGTAGGTGGAAGAACGCCTGCTATCACATTGAAAAGCGTTGTTTTTCCTGCGCCATTGGGTCCAACCAGACCCGTGATCTTTCCAGTCTCGATAGACAGGCTCGCGCCGTCAACTGCGCGAAAACCGCCAAAGTGTTTGTGAAGGTCATGGACCTCAATCACGGTAGTTCCCCTTTGTCTCGATACAGAAAAACCCGGCGCCTCCCGCAAAGGGCGCAGGCCGAAGCCCACGCCCTTGCTGTGTCAATAGACGGTGGATCAGCGGAATTTAACCGTTGATACCTTGCCGTCCTTCATTTCGATCTGACGGTAGTTGCCCGCGGATTCGCCGGGTCCGATCAGCTCAACAGCGGAAGCACCGACATAGTCAATGTCGCCACCGTTCGCGATGATCTCAAGCGCTTTGGCCAGCTCGCCCGGGAAGATCTGTTCGCCGGGTGCGTTGGCGACCATCATGATCTTCTCTTTGTAATCAGCGGGTTCCGCAGAGCCTGCGGCCTGCATGGCCAGAAGGATCAGCGCTGCCGCGTCATAGGATTCCGCCGCGAAAGGCGATGTGGCGTCAAACGCGTCGCCGGACATCTCGGCCAGCGTGGCCGCGCCGGGGCTGTCTGTGCCCGGTGCCTGACCTGTGGAGCCATCAATCTCAGAACCGAAAATCGTCTCCAGCGCATTGCCGACCATGCCATCGGGGAAGTGGAACGTGTCAAACGCGCCTGTATCAAGCGCGCCGCGCACGATGCCGGAGCCGCCCTGATCGACGTAGCCTGCAACAACCAGACGCTCACCGCCTGCAGCCGCCAGCGCGCCGACTTCCGCGGAATAGTCCGCTTTGCCGTCTTCATGGGCCGCCGAGATGGTCACGGTACCGCCAGCGCCTTCAAAAGCCGCTTGGAACGCATCGGCAAGACCCTTGCCATAGTCGTTGTTGGTATAGGTAACCGCGACTTCCTTGATGCCTTGCTCCATGAGCACTTCGGTCATCACAACACCCTGACGGGCGTCGGACGGCGCGGTGCGGAAGAACAGGCCATTGTCTTCGTTGTTGGCGTGGCTCAGGCCGGGCGATGTCGCCGAAGGCGAGACCATGACCATACCATTGGGCACAGCCACGTTTTGCAGCGCCGCACCGGTCACGCCGGAGCAATCGCCGCCGACAACGCCTTTGACGCCATCGGATGTCACGAGGCGTTCCATCGTGGCTGTGGCTGCTGCTGCATCTACGCATGTGGTGTCACCGCGTACCGCAACGACCTTGGTGCCGCCCAGAAAGGCGCCGCTGTCGCTCACTTCCGCAATGGCCATCTCGGCCGCCGGGCCCATTTCGGCCACCAGCGATTCAATCGGGCCTGTGAAGCCGAGGAATACGCCGACTTTGATTTCGCCATGGCCGGCGGCAGATGCCATGCCAGCACTCAGAGCTGCGATTGCTGTCGCAGTCATCAGATTTTTCATTGTTAAACTCCCAAATTGGACTTTCGTCTAACACGGGAGATTATGCGGGCTGATCGGAATTGAAAAGTGGGAAACGCAGGTGCCTTAACGTCCACGTGAGGAAGCTGGCGCGAGGCGGGCGTGACGCTAACTCTTTTGTCAAAAGGAGTTTGTCATGTCGCTGAAATCCTCTTCACGTCTCGCGCGCGGGATGGCCGCCGCTTTTCTCATAGCCACCGCCTCATCGCCTCTCAGCGCGGAGAAAATAGACAGCGCTGCGGGGCAATTGCAGGTCGACAGGATCGTCTCCGGTCTTGATGCGCCTTGGGCTGTTGGGTTTCTGCCGGAAGGCGGTTTGTTGATCACGGAGCGGGACGGCGCTCTGCTGTTGGCGCGCGAAGGTCAGGTGAACCGGGTCGCCGGGCTGCCCGACATTGCCGCCGATGGGCAGGGTGGTTTGCTCGATGTGCTCATACCCCGGGATTTTGCACAACGGCGCGAGCTCTTCATGACCTATGCACAGCCCTTTGGGCGGCGTTCGGCGACGGCCGTGTTGCGGGCCAAGTTGTCGGATGACGGGGCCAGATTGCTGGAGACGAAGACGATTTTCACCATTGCCGAGCCCACGAATTCCGGCCGCCACTTCGGCTCTCGCCTCGTCGAAGCGCCCGACGGGCATCTCTTCGTGACCATCGGAGACCGGGGCGACAGGCCATCTGCGCAAGACACGGGCAATCACAATGGCACGGTCCTAAAGATCACGCGGGATGGTGCCGCAGCGCCGGGCAATCCGGGCTTTGATCAGCCGGAAATCTGGTCTTACGGACACCGGAACCCGCAAGGCGCAGCACTTGACGCCTCGGGTCAGCTCTACGTTGTCGAGCACGGCGCGCGCGGGGGCGATGAGGTCAATCGCGTGCAACGGGGCGCGAATTACGGCTGGCCTGTGATTTCCTACGGGCGGCATTACTCGGGCCTCAAGATCGGCGAAGGCACCACACGCGATGGGATGGAACAGCCCGAGCACTACTGGGATCCCTCCATCGCGCCCTCAGGTATGATGATCTACTCCGGCGCGCTCTGGCCGCAATGGGAGGGCGATATCTTCGTAGGCTCGCTGAAATTCGACTACATCTCCCGGCTGAGCGGGTCAGACATATCGGAAGTGGAACAGATTTCCGGGCCCATGACCAATCGTGTCCGCGATGTGCGCGAAGGTCCGAACGGGGGGATCTGGTTTCTGTCCGTGGGCGAGGGGGCGCTCTACCGCATCACGCCGGGCTAGGCGCTACTCCGCCGTGACGATGACCCGTTCCAGCTTGCGCATCCGCAAGGTCATGGCCGTGCATGCAATAGCAAGCAGCCCAAGACCCCAGGCCAGAGGCACCGGCGTGCCGTCGAAAGCGATCCCCAATGGCGCAGCCACAATTGCTGCGCCCAATGTGGCAATCGCGCCCATGACAGAGGCCGCCAACCCCGCGATATGGCCCAGCGGCTCAAGGCCAAGCGCATTGAGATTGCCAATGGTCATGCCGGCTTGAAAGAAGATCAGGATCTGCCACGCCACAAAGGTTCCGAACTGCCACTCAGGCGAGAGCCACGGCCAGATGAGCGCCAAAAGCAAACTGAGCGAGGCGGACACCATGAACATGACCATGATGATGGCCCGCATGCCAAAGCGCTGCACCAGCGAGGCATTCAGCGCGCCGGAACTGGCCGAGACAAGCGCCACAAAGCCAAACCAGAGGTGAAATGTGTGGCCGGCATCAAAGGTCTGATCATAGATCAGCTGCACGGAGGAGAGCATCCCGAAGAGCATGCCAAACGCGCAGGTTTGCGTGAGGATGGACAGACGCACCATGGGAATGGCCCACATTTCGCGCAATCCGTCCCAGATCAGGCCAAGCCGGAAGGGGCGCTGAATATCGGCAGTGAGCGTTTCGGGTTGGCGTAGATACAGCCAAAGCTTCGTCAGAAAGGAAAAGACGACAAAAGCTCCAAAAATACCGCGCCAGCCCATGATGGCGATAAGACCGGCCCCCATGGTGGGCGCAAGCACAGGCACCAGCGCGAAGACAATCATGACAAAAGACAAAAGCCGCGCCATCTCGCGCCCCTGGTATTTGTCACGGATGATCGCCATGGCGACGATCCTCGGCCCTGCCGCGCCGATCCCCTGAACGAAACGCGCAATCAGCAAGGCCTCAAGGCTTTGGGCAAACATGGCATAGGCGGCTGCGGACATGAACAGTGCCGAGGACCAGAACATCACCGGGCGCCGACCGTAGGCATCTGACAAAGGGCCTGTGAACAACGTGCCCAGACCCATCCCGCCGATGAATGCAGTGACAACGAGCGCCGCGCGGTCAGGAGCCTGCGGTGAGAGCTCTTGCCCCATGTTGGTCAAGGCCGGCAGCATGGCGTCGATGGAGAAAGCGACCGTCGCCGCCAACATGGCCATCAGGGCCACGAATTCCGTCTGGGACAGGGCTGCGCGATGCCGCGGTTGCGTCATGCGCCATCCTGTTGGGACAATTCGGCAATGACCTTGGCCCAAAGCTCGGGCGGCTGCGCGCCGGGTACGGCATGTTTGCCGGCCACGATGAAAGTTGGAACGGAATTGATCCCCATACCACGGGCCGCCGCATCGCGCTCCACCGTCTCGCGCTCATCTGCATCTGAGGCCAGCAGTTTGTGGATCACGGCCGCATCCATCTCAACGGAATCCGCGATATCCGCGAGAATATCGCGATCTCCGATGTCCAGACCTTCCACGAAATAGGCTTTGAACAGTGCTGAGACGACCGCCGTCTGACGCCCTTCAATCTCGGCCCAGTGGATCAGACGATGTGCATCGCGCGTGTTGGGCGTGCGTTTGATCGCGTCGAGATTGATCTTTAACCCGGCTTTGTCGGCATGCTCCTGCACAGGCATATAGGCCGTGACCGCGCCTTGCTTGCCGCCAAATTTGCCCTCGAGATAGGCGCGCCTGTCCATGCCTTCGCGGGGCATTTCCGGGTTCAGCTGAAAGGGCAACCAGCGGATCGCAAAAGGATGATCGGGATGCGCTTCAAGCGCGCGATCAAGATAGGCCTTGCCAATGTAGCACCAGGGGCAAATTGGATCGGAGAAGATGTCGAGCTGTACCATGGGCGCGGCCTATCAGGTGTTTTGGCCGGTGTCAGGCGAAAAGCTCCGGCGCAACGCGGCCCGCGACAGTTTACCGTTGGGGCCCGTGGGCAGCCCGTCGAGATGTCGGAAGAGACGCGGTTGCTTGTAACGCGCCAGATGTGCTTCCGCATGCGCCCGCAGCTGCTCCTCCGGCAAGGCCTCGGGGCCGGTGTAGAACGCCGCGATGACGCGGACCTCGGGCTTGATCTCGACATCCGTGACCGCCACGGACTCAATTCCAGCAAGGCTCTGCAAACAGGCCTCGACCTCCAAAGGCGAGACCCGAAAGCCACCGGCATTCATCATGTCATCGGCGCGGCCTTCGTAGAAAATCTGCCCATCGGCATCCATGCGCGCCAGATCGCCGGTGTGAAACCAGCCATCATGCAGTCGCTCAGCGGTCGCGCCAGCGGCATTGCAATAGCCCAGCATCAGGCCCGGATCTGCTGCATCAACGGCGATCTCGCCCGTTTCACCCCGGGCCACGGGTGCGCCATCGCGCATCAAGGCGATCCGGCGCCCGCGTTGCGCTGTGCCCAGAGCGCCGGGCGCAGCTGGGGCGTCCGGGCTCGCGGAGATGAAGGTCGAGCATTCGGACATGCCGTAAGCCTCGTAAATCGCGCGGCCTGATGCCGCCTGAAACCGTGCGCGCAAAGTCTCGGAGAGCTTTTCGCCTGCCGCAAGACCGTGGCGCAGTTTTGGTAAATCAAAGCTCTGATGGTGCTTGAGGATTTGTCGGTAAACCCCCGGAGCTGCGGCGAAAATCGTGGCGTCGTGTCTCTTCAAGAGGAGCGGAAGCATCTGCGGGGCTGTGTTGGCCGCTGGGATGAGCGCGGTCGCGCCCACACTCCAGGGATCCATGAGACCAGTGCCAAGGGTGAAGGACCAGTTGAAGCCGCCCGCGTGCAGCAAACGGTCTGTACCCGTCAGACCATACCAGCCTGCATGCATCATGCCGCGCGCCCAGATGGCGCGATGGGCATGCACAACCGCGCGCGGTGTCCCCGATGTTCCGGAGGTGAAGATGATGTAGGCGGGGCGGTCCGGGTCGCCCATGGCAAAGGGTGCGGGCGGCAGCTCATGGAATGTGCGGAGCTTATCCTGCGATATTTGGGCTAGCGCGTCGGGGCAGGCGATGTCAGGCGCGCGCAGAGCGCAGGCCGGATCCACGATGCTAGCCAGTTTCTGGACTTCTTCCTCCGTCAGCTGCGCCGATGTGGGGACAGGCAAGATCCCGGCCGTGATGCAGCCGAGATAGGCAATGGGAAAATCGGGCGTATTGCCCAAGCGCAAGAGGACACGGTCGCCCGGCGCCAGCCCGGACTGCAAAAGCCCCGTCGCGGTTCCCCTGATGGCCGTTGCGAGACGGGCGTAGCTCCACCGTTCGGCGCGGGCCGGACCCAGAACCGCCAGAGCGACCTTGTCAGGCAGGGACTCGGCATGTTGCAGGACATGGGCGGCCATGTTGAACGGGCGTGGACAGGCAGGCCAGGGGCTCCGATCGAGGAGGGAGGACACGTGAGGTGGGGTCATGCCATGTTGCTACGCAGTGCGGCCTGCGGTTGCAAGGGTCGGACAGGGCGACTATCAGACCCCATGACCCAACGCAGAGACCCCAAATCCCTGATCCAGCTGGCCCGCGCGAATGGCGCGGATGCCCATGCCGAGCCCCTTGATCTTGGCGCCCGCGTACGTGCGCTGCGCAAGGATCGGGACTGGACATTGGAACAGGCGGCAAAACAGGCGGGTCTGGCGCGCTCAACCTTGTCGAAGATCGAAAATGGACAGATGTCGCCGACATATGACGCGCTGAAGAAGCTGGCGCTGGGGCTCGACATCTCGATCCCGCAACTGTTCACAGCGCCCTCGGATGGGCAGATCATGGGGCGGATGGCGGTGACTTCGTCCGGGGAAGGGACTGAGCAGGCCACGGCGACCTATGAGCATGAGTTGCTGGCAGATCAGCTGACGCGCAAAGCAATGTTGCCCTACCGGGCCCGCGTGCGCGCGCGGTCCATGGACGAATTTGATGGCTGGGTGCGCCATGACGGAGAAGAATTTCTCTATGTCCTGACGGGAACGATTCGTCTCTATACGGAGTTCTATGAGCCTGTGGAGATGCGGCGAGGCGACAGCGCCTATTACGACGCCGCCATGGGGCATAACGTGATCTCAACCAGCGAAGAAGACGCGACCATCCTATGGGTCACGTCGCTCAGTTGATCAGCGTACGTGCATTTCAGAGGCCTGCCGCGCCAGGCTTTCGATAAACAGCCAATCATCAATCTCCTGGCTGGCTTCAAAGGCTGTCAAATCATGGCGCGCCGCGATATGTTCGACCAGACGCGAACGCTCGTCCATATCGGGCAGCACATCTTCGTCGACATTCGGAAATCGCGACTTGAGACGGCCAAGATAGTCCGTGAGATTGTTGGTGAGGTCCGACCAGTTCATTGCAAGTATCCCATGTTTGCCAGCACCCCTGCCTAGGGCCTGATCATTAGGAAGAAGTAGAGTTAAATAAACGCTAATCTCGAAAAAAGTCGATTTGCCGTATTTTTTGGTTAAAGAAACACTTTTCAGGGCACTTTAAGACTTTGAAATTTCACCTGAAAAGTCGAGGCAGTAGAATTACTGCAACCAGTGCTCCAAAAGCTTGCATCACGATGAACATTGGTGCGTGCGCGGGAAAAATACCTGCAAAAGTATCGCTAAGCGTGCGCGCGATGGTCACGGCAGGATTCGCGAATGAGGTGGATGCGGTGAACCAATAAGCGCCAGTGATGTAGAGCCCGACCAGTGTTGGGATCGCATCCGGACGCGAGCGCAAGCCCCCGAAAATGACAAAGAGCAAGCCAAAGGTCGCAACACTCTCGGAAACCCATTGCGCGGGCCCGGTGCGATGCAGGGTTTGCGAGAGCTGAAACACGGGTTGGTCAAACATGATATGCGTGAGCCAGACGCCCGCGATACCGCCTGAAACCTGAACGGCGATGTAGGCCAGCGCAAGCGCCAACGTGATCTCGCCGCGCCAGGCAAAGGCGAGGGTCACGACAGGATTGAAATGCGCGCCCGAGATGGGGCCAAGCACGGTGATAATCGCATAGAGCATGCAGCCGGTGGCGATTGCATTGGCCAGGAGCGCAATGGCCGTGTTGCCCCCAGCCAAAGTCTCGCCCATGATCCCTGAGCCTATGACGGACATGAGCAACAGCGCTGTCCCCAGAGCTTCTGCGGCGAGCTTTTGCGCGGTCATCGAAAGTCTCCTATTTGGGTCAGCGCGGTTTTGAGCGCGCCGCGATCCATCGCCTCAAAAGGCAGATCGAGCAAGCTGCGGGCGCGGCCCTGCAACAAGGCATAGGCCGTTTCAAAGGCTGTGGCCCGTTCGTCTTTTGTCGCTGCTGCGGGATCGTCAACACCCCAATGGACGGATATGGGCGCGCCCGACCATAGCGGGCATGTTTCTCCTGCGGCCGCGCTGCAAACTGTTATCACGACATCCATCTGAGGCGCGTCGCAAGAGGCAAATTCATCCCAGGATTTTGAGCGTGCTTGGGATATGTCATGGCCCCGAGAGCTCAGCAACCTCAGGCTTTGCGGATGCACCCGTCCGGTCGGATGCGATCCCGCGGAATAGGCGCGTACACGGCCTGCGCCGTCGGTATTGAAGATGGATTCCAGCAAGATCGAGCGGGCGGAGTTTCCGGTGCACAAAACAAGTATGTTCATCAGGCCCGCCTAAGGCGTCTTTGTAACGGTCCTGTGACGGGCTCGATCAGCATGGTTCATAAGACGGTTTTGACGACCGTTTTGGTGGCTTTGACGGGCACTTTCACAGCCGTTCGCGCCACGCCGCAACTGACGAGCGCCAAGAGGCTCACCGCCAGGACCAAGCGCCGCGCGAGATCTGCGCCCCGGTCAGTTTTCGTCATACCACCACACATCCGGTTGCCAGCCGATCCAGTCGCCGTACATCGGGATGCGTTCGGGATATTTCAGCTCCTTGACATGGGCCACGCGGCCCACGTTGAACTGATAGATCGGAATGACATAGCGCCCCGTGGTCAGAATGCGGTCAAGCGCGCGGGTGGCGGCGATGAAATCCTCGTTGTTCTCGGAATTCACAAGCCGGTTGATCATGGCTTCAGCGGCGGGTGAGTTGACGCCCATCCAGTTGCGTGTGCCGGGCGTGTCGATGCCATCGGCGCCCCAATAGAGCAATTGCTCATTGCCGGGCGAGAGCGACAGACCGCGCCGATAGTACGCCATGCCAAAGTCATATGCGTTGGTGCGCTCTTTATATTGCGCGCTGTCGACAGTGGTGATCGTGGGTGTGATGCCCAAACGGGTCAGCGCTTCGACATAGATATCAATAATGGCCTGGTTTTCCGAAGAGCCCTGCCGCAGGAGGATCTCAAACGTGAACGGCGTGCCGGCGCTGTCTTTCATGACACCGTCCTGAATGGTCCAACCCGCTTCCTCCATCAGCGCCATGGCTTTGGCGATATTGGCGCGGTTGCGCTCGGAGCCGTCAGACACTGGCAGGCTGTAGCCCTCCAATGCGCCGGGCAGAAGGTCCGCCGCGAAAGGCTCGAGGAATTCGGCGACGCGCCCCTCGGCGGGGCCATCGCGCATGCCCAGCACCGAATTCGAGAAGTAGGACGTTATCCGGGGCTGTGCACCGCCGGTCATGGCCTCGTTTATAAACTCGAAGTTGAAGGCATGGATCATCGCGTCGCGCACGCGCCAGTCCTTGAAGACATCCTTGCGGGAATTCATCACGAAGCCCGTGATGCCCGTGGGCCTCTGGTGCGGGATTTCCGAGAGGATCACGTCTCCGTTCTGGACCGAAGGGAAATTGAACTGCGTTGCCCATTTGGAGGCGTTGAACTCGCGATGCGTGTTCAGCTCACCGGCCTTGAACGCCTCAAAGGCGACCGCGCCGTCGCCGAAGAACTCAATGCGGATCTCATCCAGATTGTTGGTGCCACGGCGGAACGGAACCTTGGCGCCCCAATAGTCCGGATTGCGTTTGAGCGAGACAAAGCGCCCGGCTTCAAAATCATCGATGACATAGGGCGCGGAGGTGATGGGGATCGTATCAAGGCCCGATGCCGCGAAATCGATCCCGTCCCATTGTGCTTTCTTGAGCACCGGTCTGAGCCCCACAAGCAGAGCAAGCTCCCGGTCTTCGGTGTTGAAGGTGAAGCGGATCCTGCGCGGACCGGTTTGCTCCATCGTCTCAATCTTGCCCCAGAGCCCCTGGTAGCGCGGGTGGCCCACGGTGCCCAGCGTCTCGTAGGACCACATGACATCCTCCACCGTAACCGGCGTGCCATCAGAGAATCGCGCTTCCTCACGCAGGGTGAATTCGGCCCAGGAGCGATCCTCTGCAGTCTCGACCGATTCGGCCAAAAGACCGTAAAGTCCGAAGGGTTCGTCGTAGGAACGTCCCATCAAGCTCTCGACGGCGATGAAACGGAGCATCCACGGAACGGACCCTTTTCGGATGAATGGGTTGAGGCTGTCGAAGCCGCCAGCTTCGCCCATGACGATGCGCCCGCCCTTGGGCGCGTCGGGATTGGCATAGGGGAGGGACACAAAATCCGGTGGGAGGGCAGGGTCGCCATACATAGCGATGCCATGGCTGGCCTCAGCTTGCGCGAATCCCCCAATCGAAATGCTGGCCATCAGCAGCCCGGCGCCAAGCGCGGGGCGGAAAAAATCTAGGCCCATTTTATCAACAATCCTCATCTGCCCTATTATTATTGACGCAGAGCGTAGCGGGGGTTTTACGCGTTTTCAAACTTTTAGCTTTCATGGCTCACAGAAATTGCTTATAAAGAGATCACTGCTCGATAGGTTTCTTGCCTGTATGAAACCTGCCTCAATAACTGACCCCGGCTTCGTGCCGGGGTTTTTTTGTGCCTGCCTTTTGCACATCTGCGCGCGCGATCACATCGTTTCGGTCAACGGCTGTGCGCATCGTCGGCGCCGCGTTCTGCGGGAGGGTCAGAACGCGACGCCTTTCATCTTGGGGGAGAGTTGATTTGCTGCCCAACATGTAGAGGTAGTAACCACATTTTGAGTTAACACGAGGTTAACGACGATGTTGCGGATAAGTGTCACGGGTGTGCGTGGCGACAATTGGTGTCCCGTGTTTAGCGGTTTCCCTCGCGCGCGCAGCATGTAGTATTGCGGCAATGCAGCAACAGGAGCCGGGGACATGACACAAACAGCGCAGCTTGCGGGCAAGACCGCCGTGATTACGGGATCGAACTCCGGGATCGGTCTGGGCATCGCCTGGGAAATGGCGCGCGCGGGCGCCGATGTTGTCCTGAACTCCTTTACGGATCGGGACGAGGATCATGCACTGGCGGAGCAGATTGCGGCCGAAACAGGCGTCACAGCGCGCTACATCAAGGCGGACATGTCAAAGGGGGGCGAATGTCGGGCCCTGATCGAGACCGCTGGCCGCTGCGATATTCTGATCAACAATGCAGGTATTCAATACGTGGCGCCGATGGAGGAGTTTCCGACCGAGAAATGGGACGCCATTATCGCGATCAACCTCAGCTCCGCCTTCCACACCACCGCCGCCGCCTTGCCCAAGATGCGGGCTGCGGGCTGGGGGCGGGTGATCAATGTTGCCTCCGCCCATGGATTGACCGCATCGCCCTACAAGTCGGCCTATATTTCAGCCAAACACGGCATCGTCGGCATGACTAAGACCGTGGCGCTGGAGACGGCCCGTGAACCCATCACGGCCAATGCGATTTGCCCGGGCTATGTTCTGACGCCGCTGGTCGAAAGCCAGATCCCGGACACGGCCAAGAAATACGGGATGTCCGAGGAGGAGGCCAAACAAAAGGTCATCCTTGAGCGGCAACCGTCCAAGGAATTCGCGACCGTCGAGCAGCTTGGTGGGACGGCTGTGTTTCTGGCATCTGACGCGGCCGCGCAGATCACGGGCACGACGATCTCCGTCGATGGTGGCTGGACTGCGCTCTGAACCGCGCGGTTTTTCAATGCGTGCTGCACACACTGGATGCGCGCTGACGCGCGGTTTGGGGGCGTTGCCCCCGGCCTGCGGCCTCCCCCAAGGTATTTGGGGACAAAAGAAGGAGACGGCACATGCGTGAGCCTGTACGCATCAATCTTGGCTTGCAAGGCGGCGGCGCCCATGGGGCGTTTACCTGGGGGGTGTTGGATCGTTTGTTGGAGGAGCCCTGGCTGGAGATCGCGGCGGTGACGGGCACATCAGCGGGCGCTTTGAATGGGGCGGCGCTGAAGTCTGGTTGGGTGCGGGGCGACCGCGAGGGGGCTCGGGAGGCGCTGGAGGCGCTGTGGCAGCAGGTCTCGGGGATCAGCGACTTGCGCATGCCGGCATGGATGCAGGGATTTGTTCCGGAGCCGTTTTTTACGGCAAAAGCGCTTGAGTATTCGCCACTTTTTGCAATGGCGGATACGCTGACACGCGTTGTGTCGCCGTATATCTATGGACCTTTCTACAAGAACCCTTTGGAGCGGATCGTCTCGGAATTTGATTTCGACAAGGTGTGCACGCGTGTCAAAGGGCCTGAGCTACATGTCTGCACCACATGTGTTCGGGATGGCAAGGTGCGGGTGTTTACCGGGGAGGGGATCAATACCGATGTCATTCTCGCGTCTGCCTGCCTGCCCACATTGTTTCAGGCCATTGAGATGCCTGATCCGGTTACCGGTGCGCCGGAGGCATTCTGGGACGGCGGTTATACGGGTAATCCTGCGTTGTTTCCGTTGTTTGAGGCGCATTTGCCCGATGACATTGTCATTGTGAACATCAACCCGCTGGAGCGGGAGGGGATACCGGCCACGCCGCAGGACATTGCCAACAGGATCAACGAGATCAGTTTCAACTCCTCCTTGTTGCGCGAGTTGCGCGCGATCGAGTTTGTTCAGCGGTTGCTGGATCAAGGGCAGATCCCGGAGGGGGCGATGAAGCGCCTGCGGGTGCACATGATTGCGGATGATGGGTTGATGAATGATCTGTCCGTTGCGACCAAACTGGTCGCTCTGCCGAGTGTGATCGCGCAGCTCAAGGCGGCGGGGCAGGAGGCTGCCGAGGTCTTTCTTAGCAAACACGCAGATGATCTGGGGCAGCGGCAAAGCGCGGATTTACGCGATATGTTTGCCTGAAACGGGCCTGCCTGCGCGCGGGACTGCGCCCTCAGGACGCGCGTTTGCGCGCCAGCTCTTCAATCTTGGCTTTGGCATCCTTGCCATTGGGATAGACGAGGCCAGCCGAAATCACGAGCTTGGCTGCATCTTCAACGCTCATATCCAGCTCTATTATGTCTTCTTTCGGGAAGAAGAGAAGGAAGCCTGACGTCGGGTTGGGTGTTGTGGGTACGAAGACGGAGATAAGATCGCCCTGTGTCTCGGCGCGGTCGGCCACTTCGCCGCGCGCCGTCGTCGAGATAAAGCCGATGGCCCAGATGCCCTTGCGCGGGTATTGGAAAAGGCAGGCCTTCTCGAAGCTGCGCTCGGATTGCGCGAAGACGGTTTCCGCGATTTGCTTGATGCCTGAATAGATCGAGCGGACCACGGGCGTGCGCTCCACCAGGCTCTCGGCAAAGCGGATGAGCGACCGGCCGATCAGTCCCTTTGCGATCCAGCCGACGATGATCGTGAAGATCAGGAAGATGATCACGCCCACACCGCGCAGGTTAATCCCAATGTATTTCTCGGGGTTGAACGTGTCCGGAACGAGAGGCAGCACAAAACTGTCGACCCAGCCTGCCAGTGTCCAGAGGAACCAGATCGTCAGGCCAACAGGGGCGATCACCACTAGACCTGTCAGGAAAGACGCGCGCAGGCGCGAGATCAGGCCCGGCCGTCTGGGTTCAGGGTCAAATGGGGTCGTCATGTCTCGGGTCTATGGTCCAGTCTTGTACTATAGCTAGGGGCTCTTGGCGGCGTTCACAATGGGTCTTGCCGCTTTACAGCGTCGCAGGGCGTCATTTGCTCAATGCACAGGCAATTTCCGCGCCAAGACGGGCGTTGTTGAGAACAAGGGCAATGTTGGCGGTCAGGGAACGGCCTTCGGTCAGCTCGAAAATGCGTTGCAGGAGATATGGGGTCACGGCTTTGCCTGTGATTCCATGGGCCTCGGCATCTGCGAGGGCGCGCTCCACCATCGGCGTGATTTCCGCGCGCGGAATTTCCGCCTCAACCGGGATTGGATTTGCAATCAGCTGCCCGCCCGCAAGCCCGAGCGCGCCGCGCATTGCATGGGCGCCCGCGATGGCGTCGGGTGTGTCCATGCGTAAAGGCGCTTTGAGGCCCGCATCGGAGGACCAGAAGGCGGGAAAGGCATCCTGCCCATAGGCAATGACAGGGACGCCATACGTCTCTAGAACTTCAAGTGTTTTCGGCAGATCAAGAATGGCTTTCGCGCCTGCGGCCACGACAGTTACCGGCGTGATGGCCAGCTCACGCAGATCTGCCGACACATCAAAGCTTTGATCTGCGCCTCGATGAACGCCGCCGATGCCGCCTGTGGCAAAGACGCTGATGCCTGCGTGATGCGCGGCGATCATAGTGGCGGCCACGGTTGTCGCACCCGTTCGGCCCTCAGACAGGCACACCGCCAGATCCGCGCGCGAGAGTTTGGCCGCGCCGCGCGTCCCCGCGAGATCTTCCAGCGCATCATCATCGAGCCCGATGTGTAATTTGCCATGCAAAACGGCAATGGTCGCGGGCGTGGCACCGCTTGAGCGAATTTCGGCTTCGACCCGTCGCGCCATATCTAGGTTCTGAGGCCAGGGCATGCCATGGGTGATGATTGTCGATTCCAGGGCAACGATTGGCGCACCGGCGGCTCGCGCCTCGGCCACTTCCTGCGAGTAAACGGGGGTCATTGTGGGGTATCTCCTGCAACGTAACGTGCGGCAGCGGTCAGAGCATCGCCTAGCGCGCTTTGCCTGTCCAGTCCGCGGTATTCGTAGGCCATATGGGCGGCCATAAAGGTATCGCCCGCACCGGTCACCCGTGTGACGAGGACCTCGGGCGGATGCGCTTCGAGGACTGCCTCGCTGGTCGCATCAGCGGCCATGGCGCCACCATTGGTCACCAAAGCGCGCAGGGCGCCGCGCTTGACCAGCGCTCGGGCCGCGTCATGGGCTGTCTCGAATGTGTCCTGGCACAGGATGCCGGCCTCCTCGAGGTTGACGTAGAGCGTGGCACTTGGTGTTGAAAGGAAGGGCGCGAGGCGTTGGGCCTTTCCGGGCGAGGCTGGCGCGACGCGCAGATCCGCGGCGGCGAAAGCCGGGTCCGACGCGATCCGCGCGAGCAAAGCCTCGGTCAGGTTGCCATCAAGGGCAATCAAACCCCCAAAAGGCTTTCCGGTGGCGCTCAAGGTGCCATCCAGCACGGGACGCAGGATCTTTTCGCCAGCCGTCTCCAGGGAGTGCGCATCGGCAATGGCCGCGACAAGACCGCCTGCGCCTTCAATGGCCATGTAGCGATCTGTGGCCAGATCATCGGAACGGTAAATGTAATCCGTGATTAACCCCATCTCGTTGCATTCTGCGATCAGCGCTTCGCCTTCCTTGTCCCGTCCGATCGAGGTGATCAGCGCGGGTGTGAGGCCAAAGCGGTGCAATGTCATGGCAATGTTGAACGCAACCCCGCCGGGGATCTGAGTGATCCGCCCCGGCACATCCGACCCCATCCCGACATGGTTGGCCGTCCGACCAATCACGTCCCAAAGGACAGAGCCAATGCACAATACGTTTGTCATGGTGGAGTAGTGGCCTGTTGCGCAGTGATCCGCAAGTCGGGGCCTTGCCCATTTGCGCGAATAGAGCAAGTCTGCGCGCAAGACATGTGAGGGGATGGCCATGAGGCAGGTCTGGTTTATCTGTTTGGCGATTGTGATCTGGGCCAGCGGCGCGATTGCGCATGAAGTACGCCCCACGGTGGGGGATCTGTCGACCTCAGGCGGCGTTGTCACTCTGTTGCTTGACCTGAACGTGGAGGCCTTTGTTTCAGGTGTTGATCTCGATGTGGCGGCAGACACCAATTCTGCCCCGGAGGCCCAAGCCTATGACACGCTGCGCGCGCTGAGCTCTGACGCCCTCGCAGACCGTTTTGCGCCCGTCGCAGAACGCATGGCGGCTGAAATCGGGATGTCAGCGGATGGCGCGGCCTTGCCCTTGCGGGTCGAACGCGTGGACATCGGCCCCATCGGCGATATCGAAGCCCTGCGTGACAGCACGCTAATTCTCACAGCCGATCTGGAACGTGGCACAACGCTGGAGGTGACTTGGCCACGCGGCTACGGCACCTTGATCCTGCGCCAGATTGATCTGGAGGATGGATACGCAGGTTATATCGACGGAGGCAGCACGTCCGGGCCGATTTCCATTGCATCGCCCACACAGTTCAGCGCTGGCAGTGTTTTACTCAGCTACATCGCAGTGGGCTTTGAACATATCCTGCCCAAAGGCCTAGATCATATCCTCTTTGTGCTGGGGCTTTTCTTTCTCTCGCTGCGCATGGGCGCGCTCTTGTGGCAGGTCACGGCGTTTACCTTCGCACATAGCGTCACGCTTGCGTTGAGCGTTTTGGGCTGGGTATCGCTGCCCGGCGCCGTGGTTGAGCCAATCATTGCCGCGTCTATCGTATACGTGGCGGTGGAAAACATCCTGTCTCCGAAAATGACGCCGTGGCGTCCGGTTGTGGTCTTTGCGTTTGGCCTGCTGCACGGATTGGGCTTTGCATCGGTGCTGGGCGCTTTTGGTTTGCCCGAAGGTCAAGTGGTGCCTGCGCTGATCGGCTTCAACATCGGTGTGGAGCTGGGGCAGATTGCCGTGATTGCCATGGCCTTTGGCCTTGTGGTCTATTGGTTCGGCGCCAAACCATGGTACCGGCGCGCGATAGCGATCCCTGCCAGCGTGATCATTGCCTTGATCGGGGCATGGTGGGTTGTCGAGCGGGTGTTCCTGTAGCACCCCTCACCATGACACCGCCAACAGACTTCTTTTGCCTCGAAATACCTCGGGGGAGGCACAAACGCAGTTTGTGGCGGGGGCAGCGCCCCCAAACGCGCTCAGGGCAACAGAGCGGGCATCAAGCGTCAGATCGCAAGCTCGACCCAGACCGGCACATGATCTGAAGGTTTGTCGTGGCCGCGAATGGCGGCATCTATGCCGACATCGGTCATATGATCCGCCACAAGTGCGCTCATCAGAATATGGTCGATCCGAATGCCATCGTTCCGGTTCCAAGCGCCCGCCTGGTAATCCCAGAAAGAATACGTCTCGGGCGCGGGATTGCGCGCGCGGACGGCATCGGTCAGGCCAAGATTGACGATCTCGCGAAACGCGTTGCGGCTTTCCATCCGAAACAAGGCATCATCGGTCCAGCTTTCCGGGCGCGCGGCGTCTTCGGCCTGCGGGATGATGTTGTAATCCCCCGCCATCAGAAACGGCATTTCTGCGTCGAGCAAGCTCTGCGCGCGTGCCTTCAGGCGTTTCATCCAGGCCAGTTTGTAGTCGTACTTGGGGCCGGGGCAGGGGTTGCCATTGGGCAGGTACAAGCCACACAGGCGCACAGCCATATGGTCGCCCATGACACTGGCCTCGATGTAGCGGGCCTGTTCGTCGCTCTCATCGCCGGGCAAGCCGCGCGTGACGTCCTCCAGCGGCAGTTTTGACAGGATTGCCACGCCATTAAAGCTCTTCTGACCATGGGTCTCCACATTGTAGCCCATGGCTTCGAAATGCTCTGAGGGAAAGCCTTCGTCGACAGACTTGATCTCTTGCAAGAGCGCCACGTCCGGCTGCGCCTCTTCGAGCCATGCCGTCAGCGCGCCAATGCGCGCCTTTATGCCGTTGATGTTGAATGTCGCGATTTTCATGGCTGCCCTCTCTCCATCTGCTGCGGTTATCGGCGGGATCAGGCTGCGGGGCAAGAGGCTGCAACTGTGTCAAACGCCCGGCGATTCGCCGCTGATTCGCTTCGGTTGACGCTGAAAAGTCGCTAATTTTGGGTAAACTGAACGTGCGCACAAAATTTGAGCACAACAAGAATTGCCGAAAAATCCGGGTCGTCTGCCGGAAACAGCTTTTGTGGATAAGTCTCGTTCTGCCACCTCTGCGAGAAAAAACGTTTTACAGCTCCCGCCATGCGAGCAAACCTTGAGGCACAACTTCGCTTAGCAACCAAGGAGACAAGCTATGCTGGCACGTAAACAGGAAAACGTTAAGGAAATCGAAACTGCACAAGTGGCTGCACCCGTTGCAGAAATCGCCGAAGGCGAACTCGTGCACACAATGATGTCCTGCTCCATCGAAGAAGGTTCGGACATGTTCGACGGCGACCAGGTTCAAGCCATGATGTCCTGCTCGTAAGAGCCTGATCTCGGGGTGGGAAACCCCATGTGACGCAAGGAGGACCAATCCATGTCCAACGTAATCCATGTCTCGTTTCCCACCCGCGAAGAGCGCCGAGCGGATGCGCTCGGCACGCTCATCCGCGATTTCGCCATCTCCCGGCGCCTGGATACCGATGTATTCTGGCTCAAGGAGAACGGCGAATTGCTCAACATCCTGGAATGCACGGGCGCGCAGGTCGCGCCCGCCATTCTCGGCGTACATGAGGCGACCTATTCCGCTCTGCCGGAGCGCCTCGCCTTTTTCCCGCAATACTACCGGTTCTTGGTTTCGCTGGCACTTGATCTGGAAGATCTGGGCCTGTCAGCCGGACCCACCGGCAATGTCGCGCAACGCATGTGTGACTGGGTCGTGGATCAGGGTTTGGCTGAGGGCGAAACCTCCGATATCCAACGCCTTGAGGCCCAACGCCTTCTATCAAGGCGGAATTGTCAGGCTCGACTGGATACCGCAGCTGTGCAGGCCCGCCTTCGACAATTTATCAGCGCGCCACAGCGCTTTGCCCTTCCCAACAAGAAGGCCGCTTATGAACTGACCCACATCGTGTTTTATCTCACGGAATACGGGCGCATAGCGCCTGACTTCGATGCGGCCTTGCAAGAAAGCCTCGAAAACGTGGGCGTTTGGGCTTTTCTTGACGGGAATGCCGATCTTTTGGCTGAAGTTTGCATCGCTATGCGTTATGCCGGATACAACCCATACGATACTTGGGAATCATGGATCGCGCAAAGGATGAAGTCCGTCACTCTCACAAGAGCCCCCGCCGTTCCCGCGGGCGACGCGTATCACAGCGTTTTCATGGGTGCCTGGCTCAGTGCCTTGCGCGGCGGCGACGGTTTGGCCGCGCTGGACGTGCAGCCGGGCGAGGGTGCGCCGGTGTTGATGATGCCCAAGCCCGATCACAGCGCGCTGCGCGAAATGTCACGACATCTCTATGGCATGCCCGACAGGTCTTCGGATTGGGCGCGCATGCGCGGCGTACTTGATGACCGCCTGTCGGATCAGGCGCGCGGCCAGTTGGCGTCCGCCCTCGAGACGGGCGATGCCTTTGAGCGGTTCTTTGAAGGCTTTGCCCGTGCAAGCCGCGTGGTGCAGGCATGAAAGAGGCCATCCGCACCCCGCTCGTTGGCGCTTTTCTCGTTATTGCCTACACCGCGGCCATTACCATGGCCGACGCAATGACCAAACATCTCGCGATCGCCTATGAGGCGCCGCAGGTCTTGATGATTGTATCGGCAGCGGTCGTTTTCATCTCGATGGGAACAATTCTTGTCCGCAACGATACATCCGCGCTGCGCACCAAAGCACCCCGCGCCATGGCCTTGCGGTCTGGCGCGACCGTTGTCGCTGCGGTTCTCTTTTATTATGCCTTCGCTTTGTTGCCCTTCGCGGACGTCTTTTTATTCATTGGAATGGTGCCAATTCTGGCGGGCCTGATGTCTGCGCCTGTCCTGCGCGAAAAGGTGTCGCCCGCGACATGGGTGGCGCTCTGCGTGGGCGCCTTTGGTGTCTATCTGCTTTTCCCGGGCGGACATACTGATATTGGCGCGGGTCACATCGTGGCGTTTGGCGCTGCCGCTGCCGGCACTTTTGCCATCGTCATGTCACGCTACATCGCACGCATCGAAGACAATGCGATCGCGCAGGTCTTCTACCCCCAACTGGCAGTCTTCATCTGTATGCTGATCGCCACGCCCTTCGTGTGGCAGCCGATGAGCCAGTTTGATCTGTCGCTCTCGCTGATGTGCGGCATCACGCTGTTCGGGGCGCGCTATGCGCTGGCATTGGCGATGCAATCCCTGCCAGCCTATGCGGCAACGCCGTTGATCAACGTGCAGTTCGTCTGGATGGTCGTGGTGGGCATGGTGATCTTTCACGAAGTCCCGGCGGCCCATACGGTGAGCGGCGCGGTCTTTATCGTCCTGTCCGGGCTGTTTCTGGTCTACGAGCAGAAAGTGCGCGCCACACCCGCGCGCCGCGAAACGGCTTCGACTGTATCCTGAGTTTGGTTGTATCCTGAGCGCTCGGCCGGATCAGAGATGATCCCCGATCCCGGCTACATCGAGAAGGACGTGCCGCAGCCGCAGGAACTCGTGGCGTTGGGGTTCTCGATCACAAAGCGCGCACCGATCAACTCGTCGGAAAAGTCGATTACGGCATTCTCCAGAAACGGCAGCGAGACCGCATCCACCACAACGCGCTCTCCCTGGCCCTCGAGGACCAGATCGTCTTGCGCAGGGGCATCCAGCGCGATTTCGTATTGAAATCCCGAACACCCGCCGCCTTCGACCGCGACGCGCAGCGCCTGACCTTGCTCCGCAGCGCCAATCTCGGCCAGTCGGGCAAAGGCGCGTTCCGTGACTTTTGGGGGCAGTTGCATGATGTCTCACCAGTTTTCATGGGCCGTTGTTTTACATATAGAAAGTCCATTCCTCGCCGACAAGAAGGCACAGTCATGTCCCACGCGTCTTATGCATCCGATCCAGCCCAGTCGCGCGGCCGCCTTTGGCCTGAAGAGGAGAGCGCGCATCGCTCCGCATTTCAACGCGACAGGGATCGGATCATCCACGCCTCCGCCTTTCGCCGCCTCAAACACAAGACGCAGGTCTTTGTCGAACATGAAGGCGATTATTACCGCACGCGGCTGACCCATTCCATCGAGGTGGCCCAGGTGGCTCGCACAGTCGCGCAAGCCCTCGCGCTCAATACCGAACTGACCGAGGCTGTCGCACTGGCCCATGATCTTGGACACACCCCCTTTGGCCATACCGGCGAGGATGAGCTGGACCGGCTCATGCGGCCTTTTGGCGGCTTTGATCACAATGCCCAGGCCCTGCGCATCGTGACGACACTCGAGCGTCACTACGCAGCGTTCGATGGGCTCAATCTGACATGGGAAGCCCTGGAAGGCATCGCCAAACACAACGGCCCCGTGGACCAGCCATGGCCATTGGCGCTCGCGGATTACAATCAAAACCACGATCTGGAGCTGCAGACACATGCCAGCGCCGAAGCGCAGGTGGCTGCCCTGTCCGACGATGTGGCCTACAACAACCACGATTTGCACGATGGCCTGCGCGCGGGGCTGTTTTGCGAGGAAGATATCTGTGATCTGCCGCTGGTGGGCCCGGCCTTCGCTGAAGTAGACGAGCTCTATCCGGGCCTCGATGCCACGCGCCGCCGCCACGAAGCGCTCCGGCGTGTCTTCGGGGCCATGGTCACAAACGTCATCGCAACATCGCAACGCAGCTTGCAAAGCCTGAACCCGCGCTCGGCCGATGATATTCGCGCCGCAGGGCGTCAGGTCATCCGCTTCTCGGACGAGATGTGGACCGATCTCAAGGAAATCCGTGGCTTCCTCTTCAGCCGCATGTACCGCGCCCCGAGCGTCATGGAAGTCCGCGCCGCAGTGACCGAAGTCGTCCGCGCCCTTTTTGAGCTCTATATGGCGGCGCCAGAGCATCTGCCGCCCGATTGGCAAGGCGCCCAGATGTCTGAGCCCGACGAGCGCGCGCGCCACGTGGCCGACTACATTGCCGGCATGACGGATCGCTACGCCTTGCAGGCCCATGCAGAACACTTCGGCCCCTCCAGCCTGACCGAACGGGCCCGATTGTGACCCCACCTCTGTTTCTTCTGGCCAAAAATACGCAAATCCGCGGACAACCAGACGCGCTCACGCCCCTTCATTGACCCCACGATCTGCCATGATAAACCGCACACCTTACATGATCCCCGAAGGACCGTCGCAATGAACCTCTTTTCCGATATCCGTGCGCTTGTGATCTCCGCATTGGAAAGCCTGCAGGCAGAAAGCGTTCTTCCGGAAGGGCTGGATTTCCGAAATGTGACGGTTGAGCCGCCCCGGGATCCGGCCCATGGCGATATGGCGACCAATGCGGCCATGGTTCTGGCCAAACCCGCCAAATCCAAACCGCGCGACATTGCCGAGGCGCTGGCTGCCAAACTGGGCGGCGATGCCCGGATCACGGAAGCTTCTGTTGCGGGCCCCGGTTTTCTCAACCTGCGGCTTGCGCCGTCGGTCTGGCAGGGTGTCGTGGCCAATGTGTTGCAGGCGGGCGACGCCTTTGGCCGCTCCGATATGGGGCAGGGCAAGCGCGTCAATGTCGAATATGTCTCCGCCAACCCGACCGGGCCGTTGCATGTGGGCCATACCCGCGGGGCGGTCTTTGGCGATGCGCTGGCCTCGCTGCTGGCCTATGCGGGCTGGGATGTGACGCGGGAATACTACATCAATGACGGCGGTGCACAGGTCGATGTGCTCGCGCGGTCCGTCTACCTGCGCTATCTCGAGGCCCATGGCCAACAGGTGGCCTTTGAAGACGGCACGTATCCCGGCGATTATCTTGTGCCCGTGGGCGAGGCGCTCAAGGACAAGGTCGGCGATGCCTATGTCGGTCAGGGGGAGCAGGTCTGGCTTGCGGAGGTCCGCGAATTTGCCACGGCCGCCATGATGGACCTGATCCGCGACGATCTCGCGGCGCTCAATGTCGAAATGGATGTCTTCTTCTCGGAGAAATCGCTCTATGGCACGGGCCGCATCGAGGCGGCGCTCGAGGATCTCAAGGGCAAGGGCCTGATCTATGAAGGCGTGCTGGAGCCGCCCAAAGGCAAGAAGCCCGAGGATTGGGAGCCGCGCGAACAGACCCTCTTCAAATCCACTGAGCATGGCGATGACGTGGATCGTCCCGTCATGAAGTCAGACGGGTCCTGGACCTATTTCGCACCGGATATCGCCTATCATTATGATAAGGTTTCCAGAGGCTTCGACGCCCTTATTGATGTATTTGGTGCTGATCACGGCGGCTATGTCAAGCGGATGAAGGCGGCGGTGTCTGCGCTCTCGGATGGCGAGACCTCGCTGGATATCAAGCTCACGCAGCTCGTCAAACTCTTCAAGAACGGCGAGCCGTTCAAGATGTCCAAGCGGGCGGGCACGTTCGTGACCTTGCGCGATGTCGTGAGTGAAGTGGGCCCCGACGTGACCCGCTTTCACATGCTGACGCGCAAAAACGATGCTGAGCTGGAATTCGATTTTGACAAGGTGCTGGAGCAAAGCCGGGAGAATCCGGTCTTCTATGTGCAATATGCCAATGCGCGGGTGCATTCTGTGCTGCGCAAAGCCCGTGAGGCGGGGATTGACGTGGGCACGCCCGACCTCAGCCTGCTCACCCATGAAGCAGAACTTGGCGTGATCGCCAAAATGGCCGAATGGCCGCGTTTGGTCGAAATTGCCGCGCGGACAAATGAGCCGCACAGAATTGCGTTCTACCTCAACGAGTTGGCAGCGGACTTTCATGCCCTTTGGAACAAAGGCAATGATGTGCCCGCGTTAAGGTTTGTGCAGGAAAGTGACCCAGACGCAACATCGGCGAAAATCGCGCTCGCGCGGGCCGTTTCCGTTGTGATTTCGGCCGGTCTTGGTATCCTTGGGGTAACGCCGGTGGAGGAAATGCGCTAAGACATCGCCCCGCTGGCTCTGAGCAGGCTACCCCAATTCTGTATCGCCCCAAAAGGGCGCCAATCCGCATGTGGGGTGCATCCAACCAAGAGACAGCGGGCACCTCAAGCCCGCGGGTGAGAGGCGAAAATGGCAGAAGCGAATATGCCCTTCGGCGGGGCAACAGGCGCACCTTACAGACAGGTTCAAACACCACCCCAACCGCATATGCAGGCCGCCGCTGGCTATCAGGCCCGGCCCCATGCGCCGGCCGAGCCGCGCGCATCCAACGCCATGGGGCTGACGCAAATCGCAGGCGCGCTCGTCTCGCTGTCGCTCATCGCGGGCGTATCGGTCTGGGGCTACAAGCTCATCATGCGCGATGTCTCGGGTATTCCGGTTGTGCAGGCCACGGAAGGGCCCATGCGCGTGGCGCCGGAAGATCCCGGCGGGTCCATCACCGCCAATCAGGGGCTTGCGGTCAATGAAGTGGCCGGGCGCGGCGCAGCTTCCGGGCCGGTCGATCAATTGACCCTCGCACCGACACCTGTTGACCTGACAACCGAGGACGCGTCGGGCGCGCAATTGCAGTTGACCTCTGTCTCCCCCGAAATCCGCCCGGCAGCGACGCCGACAGCACGCGCCGTGACCGAGGCCGAAGACATTGCGGTTGCACCGCCCGCGCCCGTGGGCACGGATTTGCAGGACGCGGCCATTCAGGCCCTCGCGGATCAAATCGCAGCAGGCGTCGCACCTCTGAGCGAGACGTCTCTGGATGGCACGCCGCCGGTGCAAACCAATGTGACCGATCCCGGCACGGACGCAGAAACAAACCCGGTGGCCGCCGCCAGCGCCGCACCGGACGCACGGTCGTTGCGGCCACAAGCGCGCCCCGGCGCCTTGCGCACAGCCTCGGTTGCGCCGGTGGCAGCGCCTGCAACCGCAACAAGCGCCGATGCGCTCGACCTCAATGCCGCTGATCTGCCCGTGGGGACACGGCTGGTCCAGCTCGGGGCCTATGACAGTACCGAGGTGGCGCAGGCCGAATGGTCCCGTATCGCGGGCCGGTTTGATACCTTCTTCGATGGCAAACGCCGCGTGATTGAGCGGGCACAATCCGGCGGTCGGACCTTTTACCGTTTGCGCGCCGAAGGCTTTGCCGATCTGGCAGATGCGCGCCGCTTTTGCGCGGCCCTTGTGGCGGAGCGCGCCGATTGCATTCCTGTTGTAACCCGCTGAGACCAATATGGCGCAAGCGCCCCTGATCCTCGCCCCGGAAGGCCCAACGCTCTCGCAACGCGAGGCCGCGTTTTTCCGGGAGTGTGATCCCTGGGGCTTCATTGTCTTTACCCGCAATCTCGAGGAGCCGGGCCAGATCCGGCGGCTCACCGATGATATGCGCGATGCGGTCGGGCGCGATGCGCCTGTGCTCATCGATCAGGAAGGCGGGCGCGTGCAACGGCTGCGGCCGCCTCTGGCGCGAGACTGGCTTCCTCCGCTGGATGATGCCGCGCGTTTTGGGCCAAGGGCGGCACAGGCGCTTGCGCTGCGCTACCGAGTCATCGCGGCTGAATTGCTGGCGCTTGGCATTGATGTCAATTGCGCGCCGACACTGGACATCGCAGGCCCCGAAACCCATCCGTTTCTGCGCAATCGCTGTCTCGGCGCAACCAAAGCGCGCGCGGCGTCTCTTGGCCTGGCGGTCGGAGGCGCGTTGCTCGAAGGCGGTGTTCTGCCTGTGATCAAACATATGCCCGGCCACGGGCGCGGCACGGTGGACAGCCATCACAGTCTTCCGCAGACAGATGCACCGCGTCAGGTTCTGGAGGCCGAAGACTTCGCCGTCTTCCGGACACTGGCGGAGATGCCGCTGGCGATGACGGCGCATATGATCTACCGCGATATCGACCCGGACAGACCGGCCACGCAGAGCCCGATCATGATTGATCTGATCCGCGCGCAGATCGGCTTTGAGGGTCTGTTGATGACCGATGACATCTCGATGGATGCGCTGGATGGCGATGTCACGACACGTGCGCGGGCGTCGCTTGAGGCGGGCTGTGATGTCGTGCTGCATTGCAACGGAGCGCTTTCGGAAATGGAGGCGCTGGCCGAGGCATGCCCGGCCATGACGCGCGAGGCCGTCCGCCGCGCCCGCCGTGCTTTGGACGCGCGTGCCACGCCAGCGCCCACAGATGTTGAGGCCTGGATGGCCGAATACGAGAGCCTTGCCTGATCCCCTTTTCACGGGCCCCCAAACCCGTGTATCCTTTCCCAAAGGCGGCATGCACAAAGGCCCGGCAGCGGATGAGCAGCGATACCCTCTTCGAGCAGGAGACCCCACAAAGCGTGGCCGACAGGCTGGCGGCGGAAGCGCTGATCGTGGATGTCGACGGCTTTGAAGGTCCGTTGGATGTCCTGCTGACCCTGTCACGAACCCAGAAAGTGGACTTGCGGCAAATTTCCATTCTGGCGCTGGCGCGGCAATATCTGGCGTTTGTCGAGCGCGCGAAGGCGCTTCGGATCGAACTGGCTGCGGATTACCTTGTCATGGCGGCGTGGTTGGCCTTTTTGAAATCGCGCCTTCTGTTGCCGCCGGATCCGACCGAAGAGGGCCCGTCCGGCGAAGATCTCGCCGCGCATCTGGCCTTTCAACTGGAACGCTTGCAAGCCATGCGCGAACACGCCGCCAAACTCATGGCGCGCGACAGGCTGGGCCGCGACTTCTTCCAGCGCGGTCTGCCGGAGGCCTATGAACGCGTCAAACGCGTGACCTATACCGCGACCCTGCTTGATCTCATGCAGGCCTATGCCCGCATCCGCACGAAGGATGAGTTTCGTCCCTTTGTCATGGATCGCGATCACGTGTTTACCATGGAGCAGGCGCTGGACCGGATGCGCGGGCTGATTGGTTTTGCCGGCACCTGGACCGATATCTCGACCTATCTTCCCGATGGCTGGGAAAGCGATCCGCAAAAGCGCCGCTCCGCCACCGCCGCAACCTTCGCGGCCTCGCTGGAACTGGTCAAGGAAGGCAAGGCCGAGCTCCGCCAATCCGAGACATTCGCCCCCCTTCAACTGCGCCGCAGGCAGGATACCTAGATGAACGACGACGCAGAGCAGATTGACGCGCAGGAAGAAAGCCTGTTCGAGGCGCCGCCCATGGGCGAGCAGGAGCGCATGGTCGAGGCCATTCTCTTCGCCACGGCCGAACCTGTGTCCACGCGGGAGCTTGAGGCGCGCATGCCCCACGGCTGTGATGCTGCTGAAGCTTTGGTGCATCTGCGCAAACGCTATGAGGGGCGGGGCGTGCGCGTTGTGAAGGTGGGCGATGCCTGGGCCATGCGTACGGCGCCCGATCTTGGCTATCTGATGCAAAAGGAAACCGTCGAGACGCGCAAACTCTCGCGCGCGGCGGTCGAGACGCTGGCCATTATCGCCTATCACGCGCCGGTGACGCGCGCGGAGATCGAAGAAATCCGGGGTGTTTCCGTTTCGCGCGGGACGCTGGACCAACTCATCGAGTTGGAATGGATCCGTTTTGGACGCCGCAAGATGACGCCGGGCCGCCCGGTCACGTTCGTTGTCACGCAGAGCTTTCTCGATCATTTCGGGCTGGAATCTGCGCGCGATTTGCCGGGGCTCAAGGAATTGCGTCAGGCAGGCTTGCTGGAATCCCGTCCGCTTGATGGCTCGGCGCCCCTGGGTACCGAGGAAGACGATGGCGAGATGGAAGCCACCGAGGGGCAATCCGAGCTCTTTGAAGATTGATGGATCGCGCAAAAGCTGGCGTCGTCAAATTTGCGCAAACCTGCCCAGATCTTGCCCCGGATATGCACTAGGTAACCAAGATAGCCCCGCAGGGAGAGCGTCATGAATGCAAATCGATTGATCAATATGGTGCTGCGCATGGTCATGCGCAAACTCGTCAATCGCGGGGTGAAAGCGGGCCTCGACAGCGCGCATCGGGTCGCATCGAAGCGGGGCGCTGAGACCGCGTCGGATCGCGCTCCAAATGGTCAAAAACAGGCCCAACAGCGGGCCAATCGCAAACAGGCGCGGCAAGCGAAGCAAGCCATGCGCGCCGCACGCCGCATCGGGAGGTTTTGAGAGATGAGCGACGTATCCCTGCCCACACCAACCCGACAGGCGCAGACGCCCGAGGCAGAAACGCTGCCCGACGTATATGCGCGGGAATTGCCCGCCAAGGTCTACCGGCGCCGGTTTATCCAGCGCGCGCCGACGATGGAACTTCGGCGCTACACCCGGTTCGTTACAGGCTGAGGCTTCAGCTCTTCTCGCAAACGAGAACCGCGTGGATGTAGTCCATCCCGTGCCCCGCTGGATCAGCGGCCACGCGCGCCTCGTAGGCTGCGTAGAATTGATCCACGATCTCGCGTTTTTCAGCGGCGGGCCTATTGGCCGAGAGGCCATTCACGAACGTTGGCTCCGACCAGCTGCGCAGCGTCGGGATGTAAGCCTTGGCAAAGTCCGCGGCGCTTTGCCCGCCCTTGGCAAAGGCTGTGGCGTAAGGGCAGGGGGTCAGCTGCGTTTTGACGGAAGCGAGCCTGAGCCCCGCGGCATGAACCGGTGATGCGCTGCTTTCAAGCGGTGCGACGAATTCCTCAACACTGCGGTAGACTTGCGGGAAATTCGTCGTGCGGTATTCCTTTTGGGTGATCACGCCGTCATCGGCCAACGCGTGCCAAAGCTCGGAGAATGTATCGAACATGGAGACGCCGCCGGTATGGCCCAGATAGCGGCCTTCTTGGTCGATCCCGAAATTATACAAGACCAGATGCCCGCCGGGTTGCAGCTCTGCGGTGCGGGCCAGGAGGAACTTTTCCCAATCCTGCGCGCCCTGTCTCTGGTAGGCCGCGCGGACATCGCCCAAGGCTCCGACCATGTGGACATGATCGGGAATATCGCAGGGCGTCTCGACAATGTAGTGAGACGCAGTGGCGGAAAAGCCCAGCCGCAGCTGGCCGGGCGGCAAAATGGGGCGGTGAAACGAGGTCGCTGAGGCCATGATCGAGAGGCCGGGCAGATCGGCCAGCCCGCTCTCGATGTCGGTCTGTCCGTGGACGATCTGAAACAACTGGGAAAAGTCGTTCTTGGGCAGGTCCGTGTAGATGAGTTGCATGGCCCGGTCTGGCAACCGCTTGCGCAGCCCCGCCATGAGCGCGCTCCACATCGGCAGCGAGGTCCCGCCATCCGCAGCGCCCATGTCCGAGAAGGTCAGCGGGGGCCCGTCATTGCCTTCAGCAGACAACAGGTCCTCGATCAAGGGCAAAGCCCCATTGATCACGTCTCGCGCCCCGGTCGTGGCGCGGCTGTAATAGCCTGCGCCCTTCATGGCCATAAAGGTCTCCGTCTCGTCGCGCATGTGTCAGCCTCCCTCTTGGCCTCAAGGCTAGACCGCCTGCGCTGCGGAGGCAAAGGAAGATACGGGTTCTGAGCCGGACCCGAGAGGGATTTGCGCCTCGCCGGTCACTTGCCGGGAGCATCAGAGCACGTCTGCGCGCGGAGATGGACGGAATCAGGGCGCCATCCGAAAATGCTTGGACAGCTTCAGGCCTTGGCCTTGATAATTCGACGCAAGATCCGCGCCGTAGAGCGCGCGCGGGATCTCTGCCATCCGCTCATAGACCAGACGCCCCACGATCTGACCATGTTCCAGCACGAACGGGGCCTCATGGCAGCGTACTTCCAGAACGCCCCGAGCGCCTGCGCCGCCTGCCTGCGCATGGCCAAACCCGGGATCGAAGAAGCCCGCGTAATGCACACGGAATTCGCCGACCATGGCAAGGTAGGGCGCCATCTCGGCGGCGTATTGCGGCGGGATATGCACCGCTTCGCGGCTCACCAGGATATAGAACGCGCCGGGGTCAAGGATCAGCTGTCCATTGTCTGAATGCAGCTCTTCCCAATAATCCCGTGGGTTGTAGCCGCCGATATTGTCCAGATCGATCACACCTGTGTGCGGCTTCGCGCGGTATCCGACCAGCGTCCCCTCATGGGGTTTGAGATCGACGGAGAAGCCCAGACCATCGTCAATAACCGCAGGCCCGTCGACCAGAGTTTCGGTGTCATGCAAGCGCCGCAAAGTGGCGTCGTCCAGAACAGCTTGCCCGTCGCGGAAGCGGATCTGATTGAGGCGCATGCCGGGACGCACCAGAACCGAGAATGACCGCGGGCAGATTTCAGCGTAAAGCGGGCCATGGTAGCCTGCGGGGATGCGGTCAAACTCTGTGCCATTGTCAGTGATCAGGCGGGTGAGCAGATCCAGCCGACCGGTCGAGCTCTTGGCATTGGCCACCGCCGTCAGCCCCTCGGGCAGGTCGAGATGCTCCATGAGCGGCACCACATAGACCGCGCCTTTTTCCAGAACCGCCCCCTGGCTCAGATCGATTCGATGCATTTCGAACTCCGCCAGGCGATCCTCGACAGACGCGCCTTCGCCTGCAAGAAACGAGGCGCGCACGCGGTAGGCCATCGCGCCCAGGCGCAGATCGAGGCTTGCCGGTTGGATTTGATCTTCCAGGACCGCAGGTGCGCCCGTGAGCGCGCCTGTTTCGATCAGCTTTTCAATATGCTGGCTGGCCAATACGCCGGTCATGTCTCGCCCCTTGATCCCATGGGACCCGGAGCACGCCATACACTTGAACGGGGGGTGAATTTGGTCGGGCTAGCAGGACTCGAACCTGCGACCTTCCGTCCCCCAGACGGACGCGCTACCAGGCTGCGCCATAGCCCGACTGAGGCTTGGTCATACCCCATCTGTCGCCCGCCGCAACCCAAAATATGCATCATCTCGATTTCAGTTGCGTCGCGCTGCGGCCATCTTGTCGCGCAGGGCCGCCAAACGCGCGACCATTGGGGCAAGATCGTCCGGATTGACATCGCCCGCGCTGTGCTTGGCCAGCATATGCATCAGCCCCGGAGGCGCTGTGATCGCGTCATCTTCGGGGTCGTCCGGGATATCCAGCGGTGCGCCGACGCGCGCTGCTTCTTTGGGTCCGTCCTCAGGCGCTGCCTCAGCGCTATCCTGACTGGCAGCGGTTGCGTCTGCTGTCGTGTCTGGCGCGTCAGCCGGTTTCAAAGGGCGGCGCAGGAAACCGGGGAGCGGTTGATCAGGCTCTTTGACGCCTTCGGGCAAACCATCGTCCTGTTTGAAGCTCTCTGCCTCGCCAGCGTTTGCCACGTCCTCTGCCACCTCAGACGTGGTATCACTGTTACTATCCGTATCAGAAGTGTCCGCTGCGTCCGTCGCGGCCGTGTCTGACGTGCGATTTTCAGCTGCGGTCTCAGCAACAACCGGCGTCGCCGGGTCCGCGCTATCCTCAGCATCAGGCGCACCCGTGATCTCGGAGGGCTCCTCGGCGGGCTGCGCAGACAAGAAACGAGGCAACCCTTCCGCGCGGGGCGGGGTGGCAGGCTCCTGAGATGGGACACTCTCAACAGACGCCGCTGCCTCAGAGGCCAACGCGTCGTCCAGATCGTCGTCATCGCGCCCCATAGCCACAGCATCATCGCCCACAGGACGTTTCGGCGGATCTTCGTTCATTCGTCCGGAGAAGGGCAGAACGGCCGGTTTGTCTTGCGAATCCGTCGCGGGTTTGGCCTTGCGCGGCGGAATGCTGTCCCGAGACGGGGAGGAGGGTTCCACGAACCGCTCCAGATCATCTTCCAGAGGCTGGGACATATTGGCGACAAAGCGGATGCCGTTCTCGCGCAGCAGCTTCTGAGCGCCCTTGATGGTCATGCCATCGTCGTGCAGCAACTTCTTGATACCGCCCAAAAGCTGCATGTCGGCCGGGCGGTAGTACCGCCGGCCACCGGCGCGTTTGATCGGTTTGACCTGGCTGAACTTGCTCTCCCAAAATCGCAGAACATGGGCGGGGGTATCAAGCCATTCCGAAACCTCGGAGATTGTGCGGAAGGCGTCGGCGGATTTCTCGGCCACGCGGGACCCTCCCTAGCTCAGGACTTGTTGCCAGCTGCGACACGGTCTTTCATCAAATGCGATGGTCGAAACGTCAGAACCCGGCGCGGCTCGATGGGGACTTCCTGACCGGTCTTCGGATTGCGTCCAACACGGGCCGCCTTGTCTCGTACGGAGAAGGTGCCGAAGGATGAGATTTTGACCTGCTCACCTTTGACGAGCGAATCTGACATCAGCGCCAGGACGCGCTCCACCAGTTCCGCGCTTTCATTGCGGGACAGACCGACTTCGCGAAACACTGCTTCAGACAGGTCCATACGGGTCAAAGTTTTCGAGCTCATACAAAATCCCCCTGAATTTTGAGAACTTTAGCGGGATGCGAATTTCAAAGTCAATAACGAGCGCGCGTCAAACACAACGTAAGCGGGTTTTGCCACGCCTCGGCACAGGCTGGGGTACTGCGGCCTAGCCCGGGATGAGGTCTGCCAGCTTCAAACGCTGGATCTTGCCGGAGGGTCCTTTCGGCAATTCGTCCATGAAATATACTGCATCCGGCGATTTGAACGCGCCCAGCCGCGCATGACAGATGTCAATCAGCGCGCTGGCCTGGACTGTGCTGCCCTCGCGCAGGCGCACCGCCGCTTCAATGCGCTCGCCATAGCTGTCGCAGGGGCGGGCGAAGGCCGCGGCCTCAATCACATCGGGATGGGCATAAAGCGCCTCATCCACCTCGCGCGGCGCCACGTTTTCGCCCCCCTTGATGATCAATTCCTTGAGCCGTCCTGTCACGAAGACATATCCATCCGCATCCATGCGCGCCAAATCGCCGGTGCGCAGCCAGCCGTCGCGAAAGGTCTCGGCTGTGGCGGTCGGGTTCTTGAGATATTCCAACAGGACATTCGGCCCACGCACCACGATTTCGCCTTCGCGCCCAACAGGCATCGTCGTGCCATCGGGGCCCTGAATGGCCACGTCACAGCCAAAGGCAATGCCCGGAGAGCCGATCTTTCGCGGCCCCGGCGGCAGGGGATTGGACAGGATTTGAGCAGCCGTTTCCGTAAGCCCCATGGTCTCCACGATGGGGACGTCAAAGCGCTTTTCGAAGGCAGATTGGGTCTCGATGGCCAGAGCGGAGGAGGCGGAGCGGCCAAATCGAATGCGCGATCGACAGCGCTCCGAGGGGTCATGCGCGCCGTGCAGGAGATGCGAAATGATCGTCGGCACCGCTGAAAACCATGTCACCTCCGCCGCGTCGGCCTGTGCCCAGAAGCGCGAGGCCGAAAACCGCCCCACCATGGACAGGGACCCGCCGGAGACCAAGGCCCCCATCAGCGTCACGCAGAGCCCATTGATATGGTAGATCGGCAGCACGCAAAATCCGCGATCCGCCGGGCTCAACTCATGGGCCAGCACCGTTGTCCACCCGCCCGCAAGCAGGCTCGCATGGGTGTGCACCACGCCCTTGGGTCGCCCGGTCGTGCCCGAGGTATACATGAGTAGTGCATGGTCCTGCGGCCCGATTTCATGCAGCGCGCCATGGCTGTGCTCCGGCAAGGGGAGCGGCGCGATCCCGGTGGTATTGGCCGCATCAAAGACGGCAAGGCAGGTCTCGTAGACATAGGCCATGCGCGCCTCGCAATGCGACAAGGCGTATGACATGGCCTCATGGCCCGCTGCGAGATTGATCATTGTCGCGCGAAACCCGCCATAGACCGCGCCATAAAAGGCAATGACGCATTCAGGGCAATTGGGCCCGACAATGGCCACGCTCTCTCTCCTGGCCAGACCGCGGGCCGTGAGCCCCATGGCAAAAGCCCGCGCTTTGTCGCGCAGCTCCGACCAGCTGAGCACATCGCCCGTTTCCGGGAAGACGATGGCCGGCCCGCCTTTTTCTGCACGGGTATCAAGCCAATCGCGCAACGTGCCGCCGGGCGGCTGGTCCTTGGCAAACATCATGCCCCGGCCTCCTGCCAATAACGGCCAAAGATCTCATCAAGGCTGGGTTCACGGGCGGGGATTTCCCGTATGATCTTGGTGCTTTGCAGGAAGTGGCGCCAGTGCACATTCTCATTGACCGCATTGCCGCCCCAGGCGCCGCATCCCATGGAGAGCGAAAACGGCATCCCATTGGTAAAAGAGCCCCCGGTCGCAAAGGTATGGGCCTGGTTCACGATAATCCGAGAGGTCGGCATGCTTCGGGCGAGGCGCTCAATATGCGCTTCGGTCTTCGTGTGAATGCCGACGGAATGGCCCGCGCCCTGATGGCGTTGCACCTGCTCCGTGAGCGCTGCTGCCTCGTCAAAATCCCGCGCGCTGTAGAGCGCCAAAACCCGGCTGAGCTTTTCGCCGCTCAAGGGATGCTCGGGGCCAATACCTTGTGTTGGGACGAGAATGAACTCCGTCGTCTCCGGGACCTGACCATCAAGCTCCAGCGCTGTGATCATGTCCTTGGCATCGCGGGCGATGACCGCGCGGTTGAGATGACCGTCCGGCCAGAGCTTCGCAACAATCCCCGCTTCATCCTCCACCAGCGCGCCTCCCACGCTCGCCATCTCCTCAAGAAAAGCGCTGCGCACGCTGTCCAGCACGACAACGGCGTTTTCCGAGGAGCAGGAGGTCGCGTTGTCAAAGGTCTTTGAGGCGCGGATCTTCCGGGCCGCGTCACCCAGGTCCGCGCTGTCATCGACGATCACAGTGACATTGCCCGCGCCCACGGCCACAGCCGGTGTGCCGCAGGTCTGCGCACGGTGCACGTTGTTTTGTGAGCCCGTGCAGATGACCTTGTCACACCCCTCCATGAGCGCCTGCGTTTTGGCCTTGGAGCCGGGCGCCGGGATCATTTGAACCAGATCACGATCAAGCCCCACCTTGTCAAACTCCGCATGGATGAACGCAAGCAGCATTTCGCAGGCGGCAACACCCTTGGGCGAGGGGGCCACAACAATGGCATTGCCACATTTGACCGCGTTGATGATGTTGTTGGCGGGCGTCGCTGCAGGATTGGTTGAGGGCACGATCGCCCCGACAACACCCAATGGCCGGGCAATTTCCGTGATCCCGCTCTGAGCATCCTCGCGCATCACGCCATGGGTGATGACCCCTGCAATATCGCGCAAGAGCCCCAGTGTCTTGCGATGGTTCTTGGTGATCTTGTCCGCCACATTGCCAAGCCCGGTACTGGCCACAGCCAATTCCGCCAGACGTCGGTTCCGCTCAGGCTCCATGATCGCCCAGCCCGCAGCCAGCGCTGCCTGATCATACAAGGCCTGCGAGCCATGCGCCTCAAAACGGGTCTGCGCGGCGCGCGCCCTGGCGAGGATGTCGTCAATCTCAGCAAGCTCTTCAGACACGAAAAAGATCCTTTAACCATGAGTGTTGGCAGATGCAGCAACCAGAGTCTCTTCGCCACCGTTCTGACGAAAGTGCGAAACCTGCAGGCTTCTTCTGGCTGAAAATACGCTGGGGAGGGTCTGGGAGGGGCAACGCCCCTCCCAGTCGGTCGGCGCCGTCAGGCGTCGAAACAAGGAAGGCTCACAGCCCGGCCAGAAGCTCCTTGAGCGTCTCTTCGCGCGCGGCCCACATCTCAAGAACTTCATCGCGCGTCATGATATGCATGGGCGAGCCACCGGCCTTCATCTTGCCAGCCACACGGCTGTTCTTGAACATCTCAGGGACCGTCGCGGCGAGCTTGTCGATGATCGGCTGCGGCGTGCCCTTGGGCACCATCACGCCGCGGAAGTTCACCGACGCATTGTCGATGTCAAAGCCTTGCTCTTTCATCGTCGGCACATCGGGCAGGAAGTCGTTCCGCTCTAGATCAAAGACCCCGAGGATCTTCACATTACCCGCTTCCTGGGCGCGGAAAGCGTCCGAGAGGTTGTTGACCCCGCCCAGAACCTCGCCTGCGATCACCGATTTCATCGCGCCCGCGCCGCCTTTGTTGGACGGGATATAAGCAAGCTTCACGCCTGCGGCTTTCTCAAGCTGCAAAGCTGCGATGTGGTGGCCCACAAAGAGACCGGCGCCCGAGAAGGTGAGTTTGCCCGGATTGGCCTTGGCATAATCCACCACGTCGGCCATGGAATTGAATTCACTGTCCGCGCCCACAACGAAGACCGCCGGATCGGCGCCCCAATTGGCGATGGGCTCGAAACTGTCGGCGGAGTAGGACACGCCGCCTTCGATGCTCTGGGCAATGAAATGCGGGATGTTGTAGGCCCCCAGCGTATAGCCGTCCGCCTCCGCCTGGCTCGCAAACCAGTTCCATCCCACGCGGCCGCCCGCGCCGGGCTTGTTGATGATCGCAATCGGCATGCCAAGCGCGTCTTCGTTGCCTGCGGTCATGGTCACGATGCGCGCCTGAAAGTCCGTGGCGCCGCCCGCACCATAGCTGACCATCATCATGATGGGCCGCTCGGGGTAATTGGCATGTCCCTCAGCCGAGGCACTTGTGCCCAGACCCAGAAGCGCCATGGAGGCGGCTGCGATAAGATGTTTCATGGATTTCCTCCCATAGGATTTTTCAACAGATGCGCTCTGCCGCTCTTGCGGTTCAGAACAGGATTTCTCGCGGTGTGAAGACATTCAAAAGCCCCGCGAAGAGGCCGTACATGACAGCCAGATAGGCCGCCGTGATGACAAGCCGCTTGACCCAGCTGCGCAGCTCCGAATGCGGCGCGGGATCGTAGAGCGACAGGAGAACGAAGAAGGCCAGCGTCGAGGCGGTGTAAAACCCCAGACCCTTGGCCGCCCAGTAAACAAAGACCAGCGCCACGATGAGCCCGGGCAGGATGTTGAGCATCGCACGCGTATCGAGCCCATTGCCCACCTTGGTGCGCCCCAAAAGCGCCTTGCCAAAGGTCCAGAGCGCCAGCACCACAAAGACCGACGAGATCAGGCGCGGAAAGAGGAAGGCCGCCGCAGGCTCCTGCGTGAAGCTGATATAGGCGACGCTGATGCCAACAGCGGCCACAATGCCCGAGGCCACGATATGCTGGGAGCGGGGCAGGTCGGTCATGACAGGGCCTCCTCTTTGGCCACGGCCTCATCCTTGGTGGTGTACCGGCGTTGGCGCAGCTCCATCCAGATCGAATAGGCGATGGAGGCGACCACCACCGCAATGAGCGCGATATTGAGCGCGCCGGTGAAGAAATACTGGCCCACGCTGGAGGTGGCATTGGCGATCATCGAGCCTTGGATGAAGTTGGCCTCTGCGATGGGCCCCAAGATCAGGCCCAGCACCAATGGCGCGGCTGAGAAGCCGAACCGTTCGAGGAAATACATCCCCGTGCCAAGCGCCATCATGACATAGACATCGCCCATGGAGTTCTGCACCGAATAGCTGCCAAAGACGGCAAGCCCCAGCACAATGGCCGCCATCACCGCATTGGGCACCTGCGCCACCTTTGCTGCGAGCCCGGCCACATAAAGCCCGAAGATGCACATCAGAATCTGACCGATCAGCATCGAATTGATGAAGGTCCAGGCCACGTCGGGGTTGTTGTCAAAGAGATCGGAGCCCGGGAAAATCCCGTGGATCAGCAAGCCCCCCAAGAGCACCGCCGCCGTGGGCGAGCCGGGGATCGAGAGCGTCAGAAGCGGCACCAGCGAGGGGCCCACCATGGCGTTGTTGGCGCTCTCCGCCGCGATCACACCTTCGGAATGCCCGGTGCCGAACTTGTCGCGCTCCGGGCTCATCTTCTTGGATTGGTCATAGGCCACAAGCCCCGCGATCTGGCCGCCCACGCCGGGGATCAGACCGATGACAGAGCCTGTGATCGTCCCGATGGAGAGCGCACGGCCCCGGCGGGCCACTTCGCGCACGGCTTCGCCTATCGGGTGGCGCTTGACCTCGAGCACCTCCGCATCCAGCCGCACGCGGCCCTTGGCAAACATCGTGATCACCTGCGGGATCGCGAAGAGGCCAATGAGGGCGGGGATCACATTGATCCCGCCTGCCACAGCGTCATGAAAGATGAACCGCTGCGCGCCCATGATATCGTCGAACCCGATGGTCGCGAGCCAGAGCCCGATACAGCCCGCCAACAGGCCTTTGACGACCGAGCCGCCATCAAGCGAACCAATCACCGTCACGCCGAGGATTGCCAGCCAGAACAGATGCGACGGCCCAAAGGCCAGTGCCCATTGCGCGAGCACCGGCGTCAGGAAGATGAGCAGCATCACCCCGAACACACCGCCCACCGCCGAGGCCAGAAACGACAGCTGCAAGGCCCGTGCGCCCTGACCCTTCTGGGCCATGGTGTGCCCGTCCAGTGTCGTGGCGATATTGGCGGGCGCGCCGGGAATTTTGAGCAAAATGGCCGAGACCGCGCCGCCCGCCACCGTTGAGGTATAGGCCGCGCCCAAAAGGATCAGACCCTGCGCCGCTTCGAGCTTGAAGGTAAACGGGATCAACAGCGCCACCGCCATCGTCGGGGAGAGGCCGGGCGTCGCCCCGAGGATCAACCCGCCAATCGTGCCGAGCAGCAACAGACCGAAATTGATGGGCGTGAACACATCGCCCATATAGGCCAGAAATTCCAAGGCGCTCTCCCTGTTTTCGTCCCACGCTCGCGCCGCGCAAGGACATGCCCTTTTGGACTTGATCTTTGACGGTAAGGGATGAAAATAGTTTTGCAAATGTTTTCATAAATTTCTTGAATATGTGATTTAAGGCGCTGGAATCATGAGTAAAAAAGCGGATATCATTGCAGTGGCACGTGCGGCAAAGGTCTCTGCCTCAACCGTCTCGCGCAGTTTCAATCACCCCGAGCTTGTCAAGCCAAGCACCCGCAAGAAGATCGACCGTGCCGTGCGCAAACTGGGTTATATCCGCAACCGCGCAGCCCAAACGATCCACGGCATTCGCTCCGGCACAGTGGGCGTCATCGTGCCCACGATTGACCACACGATCTTTGCCGAGCTCATCCAAAGCGTCTCCGATGCGCTGGAAGAACAGGGTTTCACAATTCTGCTGGCCTCCCATGGCTATGATCTGCAACGCGAATATGCGCTGACCCGCAAGATGCTGGAGCATCGCGTGGATGCCATGGCCCTGATCGGGACGGCCCATGCCGAAGAGACGACGGACCTTCTGCAACGCCAGAACATCCCCACGCTTCTGCTGTGGAACCATGGGGCCCGCGCGCCGTTTCCATGCGTTGGTGCGGATAATGCGGAGACGGGGCGGGTTATCGGGGCGCATATCGCGGCGTTGGGGCACCGGGACGTGGCCGTGCTGTTCCCGCCCGTCGCGGACAATGACCGCGCGAGCCAGCGGTTGCAGGGTGTCGAGGCGGCTTTGGCCGAGCAGGGGATCGTGATTCACGCGCCCTTCCGGTTGGAAACGCGCTACAGCGTCGAGGCGGCCAAAGACGCGGTGGCGCAGCTTTTGGAGGGCCGCGCACTGCCGACGGCCTTGATTTGCGGCAATGATGTTCTGGCCTGGGGCGCGCTGCATGGGCTGCGCAAGGCCGGGCTGGCCGTTCCGCAGGACATGAGTGTGACGGGCATTGGTGATTTTCGCGGCTCGCGGTCCTTTGAGCCCGCGCTGACGACGGTCCGCATCCCGGCGCGCCAGATCGGCGCCCGGGCGGCTGCGATGATCTCTCAAGCGCTGCAAGCGCCGCTGGAGCAACGCCAAAGCGTGCGGTTTGCCCCCGAACTGATCGTGCGCGAGACCTGCCGGCGCTGTGGCTAGAGAACGACCCTGTTGACATGGGCCTGGATGGCACGGCGCGCCGCGCGCGCATCGCCTTGGGCAATCGCTGCTGTAATGGCGCGATGATCGGCCAGGGCCGCCTCCAACCCCTCGGTTCGCGCGGCGCGGTTTACGGCGGTGGTGATCTGGATATCCAGCCGCTCCCAGATCTTGAGCAGGGGCGCATTGCCGCTGGCCTCGATGATCGTGCGGTGAAACCGGGTGTTGAGCGACACAAACGCCTGCGGATTGCCCCGCGCGGCTTCCATCTCATCGCACAATCGCGCCAGGGCAGAGGCGGTCTGTGGCGCATGGGTTGCGGTGAGCTCTGCGGCAAAGCCCTCCAGCTGCGCGCGCACCGCATAAAGATCGATCAGCTCCTCGGGCGTGATCCGTCGGATGACGGCCCCGCGGTTGCGCCGCGTCTCGACCAGCCCCAAAGCCTCCAGATCCCGGATGGCCTCACGCACGGGCGCCTGACTTGTCCCCATGTCCTTGGCAATCCTGAGCTCGACCAAGCGGTCGCCCGGCGCAAGTGTGCCCGAGAGGATTTGCCCCACGATCTGCGCCTTGATGCGCTCGGGCAGGGTGGGGACATCAGAGACCTTATGGCCTTCGGTCAACTGCGTATGTGCCTCCGCGCTCACAGAAGCCCGTCCATGATCAGCTTTACACCGGTTACAATCAAGAGGCCATTGACTGCCAACTTGAACGCGGGTTTCGGCAGGATCCGCGCAATCCAGACGCCCAGGTAAGCCGCTGCCAACGCCAGCGGTGCCAGCCAGAGTGCCAGCGTGAGGGCCTGCGTGTTCAACGCGCCGACCACAAGGAAGGGCACAATCTTGATGACATTGACCCCCGCCATGAACATCGCAGACGTCGCCACGAACTGCGCAGGCGCATAGCCGCGCGACAGAAAGTAGATATGGATCGGTGGCCCGCCGGCATGGGCAAGAGTGCTCGTCAGACCCGACAGCCCGCCAAAAAGCCCGCTCGTCCAGCGCGGCCAATGGGAGATGTTGAGCCCGAAACCCGTCAACGCCATGAGCGCAAAGAGGATCGCCAACAAGCCGATCACAATGCCCACGATATCGGTGGGCACAGAAGCCAGAAGCGCCGCGCCCGCCAAGACGCCAATGACCGCTGCGGGCAGGGCGAAGAGCACCGCTTTGCTGTCCGCCGCACGCCGGTGCGCTGTCACGCTGACGCAATCCATCGCCAGCAAAATGGGGAGCAGCGCTCCAAGGGCAAGGTCAGCAGGGATGACCAGCGCCATGATCGGCAAGGCGACAGGCGCGCCAACACCGCCAAAGCCGCCTTTGGCAATCCCCAGCAAGAGGATGGCTGCGGCAAGGGTGAGAATCGGGAGGAGGCCAAGATCGAGCATGTTTATCGATTATCGATAATATGGAGGAAGGTCGAGCGCCAGTGCTGCGTCATATGCGCTCTGAACGTAGAAACTGACATTAATGTATACATTAATAGGAGTATCCTGTATGGCGCTCACCTAAAGGAGACCCGCCACCATGCGCGTGCAGGATGCCTATGATCGCTTGAAGGCCGAGATCCGTGCCAATGTCCTGCCGCCGGGCTTTCAGGCGACAGAGCCCGAGATTGCGCAGCGACTGGAGATGAGCCGGACGCCTGTCCGCGAGGCGCTGATCCGTCTGGAGGCGGAGGGGCTCATCACGTTGGTGCCCCGCCGGGGCGTTTGCGTCAAACCGATCCGGCCAGACGACATGCGCGAGATCTATGACGTGTTGACGGCGCTTGAGCCGGACGCTGCCGCACGTCTCGCCGCGCGGGGACCGTCCGAGGCAGAGCTTGCCCCGCTGGAACGTGCGACGCAGCAGATGGAAGAGGCTCTCTTGCGCGAAGATCTCGACGGCTGGGCCCGCGCCGATGATGCTTTCCATCTGGCGCTGCTGGACGCGCAGGGCAACGGGCGGCTGGCCCGGATCGTGGCCACGCTGCTCGATCAGGCCCACCGCGCCCGCATCGTGACCCTGCGCTTGCGCCAATTGCCGGACCGGTCCACCCGCGAGCATCGCGATATCCTGAGCGCCTTGCGCCGGGGCGATGCGGAGGCCACGCGGCGGCTCTTTCGCGCGCATCGCATGCGGGCGGCAGACGAACTCATGAAGTGTCTTGAAACCTATCAACTGTCTCAGCTGTGAGCTGGTCAAAGGAGTGAACATGTCCCAGTCTTTGCGTATTGCCCTGATCCGTGGGGACGGCATCGGTGTGGATGTCTCGGAGGCCACCTGCGCCATTGTCGATGCGGCCTTGGCCAAAGTGGGCGCGGCGCCGCTGCGCTATGAGAGCATCGATGCCGGGGCGGGATACTTTCGCGAGACCGGGCGCGACATCGAGGCCGGTGGCGAGGTCCGCGCCGGTGAGATGGACGCCATCTTTCTGGGCGCCATCGGCCTGCCTGCCGTGCGCCATGCCGACGGGACCGAGATCTCGCCCCATCTGAGGCTGCGCGACCGTTATGGGCTTTATGCTGGCGTGCGCCCGGTCCGGGCCTATCCCAACGCCCCGCAACGTCTCGCGGATCCGCGCGCGGCGGGCATTGATATGGTGATCCTGCGAGAGAGCACGGAGGGTCTCTTCTATTCTGCGGCGGTGCATGGCCGGGCGGATGTGCGTGGTGATGAGGAAGTGCGCGATACGCTGCGCATCACGCGCGCCACGACGGAAAAGCTGCATCACTTCGGCTTCAAACTGGCCGAGCGGCGCAGGGCGCGCGGGCGTCCCGGCCGGTTGACCTGCGTGGACAAGGCCAATGTCTTCACCTCCATGGCCTTCTTTCGCAAGATTTTCGACGAGATTGCGCCGCTCTATCCCCAGGTCGAGACCGGGTATAATTACGTCGATGCCCAGGCCCTCGATCTCGTGCGCAAGCCCTGGGAGTATGACGTGATGGTCATGGAAAACATGTTTGGCGATATCCTGTCCGATCTGGCGGGCGGGCTTGTGGGCGGTATGGGCATGGCATCCTGCGCTGAGATTGGTGATGAGACCGGGCTTTTTCAGCCCGCCCATGGCTCAGCGCCGGATATCATGGGGCAGGACAAGGCCAATCCGCTCGCCGCCATTCTCTCCGGCGCCTTGATGCTGGATTATCTCGCCGACAAGGCAGGCCGAGCCAACCTTGGGGAGGCGGCGATGCTGATCGAGGACGCCGTGGAGGCGGGATTCGCGGCAAACGCGCTGCGCCCCATGGAATTTGGTGGCGATATGGGCACGCGGGCGGTGGTGCGGGAGCTTTTGGATCGGTTGGGCTAAAGGCGCGGGCGATCCCACAGGCGCGCGGCAAACGGCGCGCCGAGGATCACCACGAAAATGCGCAGGATGTGGTGGGCCACGACAAAAGCCGCATCCGCGCCGACGATGAGCGCCAGCACAGTGAGCTCTGCCTGACCGCCCGGCGCGAAGGACAAAAGCGCCTCCATCCCGGGCGCCAGCCCGAACCCGTAGATCGCTTCCACAAAGATCAGCGTGAGCACCATCAACACGCCGCAAAACCCCAGCCCCGCCGCCAGATCGCGGCGCACTTCGGCCAGCGTGATCCCTGCATATTTGCAGCCGATCCCCATGCCGATGAAAAACTGCGCGGCCCATATGGCTTCAGCGGGGGGGCGGTTGTGCAACCCATCCGCAAGCGTCACGGCGGCGGTCAGGATCAAGGGGCCCAGAATGGAGGCGCCAAACATGCCGATCCGCTTGGCCACGCGCCAGCCCACGATGGCGCAAACCGCCATGAGCGCCAGTTCGTGCAGCGCGATGTCACGTGCGGGAAGGCCCGGCGGATTGCTCAGATCCGCACCCCAGATCCCCTTGAGGATGAACGGCAGGCTCACGACAATCACCAGCACCCGCGTCGCGTGGATCAGGCTGAGCGCCCGGACATTGGCGCCCGCTTCCTCGCCAAAGGCGATCATGTCCTGAAAGCCGCCGGGCATGGTCGCGTAGTACGCGGTGGGGAAATCATAGCCGCACAGACGCTGGAAATACGGCACGCCAATAAGCCCGATCAGCGCCACCATCACGGGAACCAGGATCAGCGTTGACCACATGGCCCCAAAGCTCAGCAAGACCGCGGGCGTGAGTGTCGCGCCCACGGCCACGCCCAGAATGGTCCGCATCCCCTCGTTCAGAGGCCGAATGGCCCCCATCGGCACCCGCAAGAGCGCGGCCAGAAGGCACGCCGCAATCGGGCCCAGCAACCAGGGCAGGGGCAGGCCCAGCAGTTTGAAGACAGCCACGCCGAGAAGCGCCACCCCGAAAGCATGGGCCACGGGTCTCATAGCGCGAGCGCCTTTAGCCGGTAGCGCAGCGAGCATTGCAGATGCGCCTCGGCCGCCTCTGCGGCGGCTTGCGGATCGCGGGCGCGCAGGGCTGTGAGGATATCGCGGTGCTGCGCCGTGACGGCATCAAGACGCGCGGGATCGGTGTAGGTCGTGGGGCCAAGGAGCAGCAGGGCATTGGTCAATGCGCGCGCGGCCTCCAGCAGGAAGCGATTGCGCCCCGCCAAATGCAGGGCATGGTGGAAGGATTGATTGATGCTGGCCCCGCGCATCGGCGCGTCTCGCGCGGCTTCAATCTCGGCATTCATCGCCTCCATGGCGTCAAACTCCGCATCCGCCCCGTGTTTGGCGGCCATGGCGGCGGCGGTTCGTTCCAGAACGATGCGCATTTCGTAAAGCTCTACAATCTCGGTATGGCTTAGCGTGCGGATGATGGCACCGACGCGCGGGCGATGCTCGACAATGCCGTCGTTCTCCAACCGGCGCAGCGCTTCGCGGACCGGGGTGCGCGACAGACCCAGCTTTGCGCCCACGTCTTCTTCACGCAGGCGATCACCCGGGGCAAACTGGCCCGCGCGAATTTCGCCAAGAAGCGCCTCATAGGCGCGCTCGCCGCTGGATTTGTCTGGCTGTGTCATGTGATGTTTTGTATCCTTGTGGATACAATATGTCTATGGGCGCGCCACTGCTTTGTCAAAGCGCGTGGACGCTAGCTGTCCGTGTTGCGGCTCAAACGGGCCAGGACAATGGGCGTCAGATACATCGGGATCTGGTAGCAGCCCACGAAAATCATCAAGGGGGCGGCCACGGCATCGGGCAAGACGATCAAAAAGAGCGCGATATTGCGATTGCCGGCGTATATGGCCGTGGCAATGCTTTGGCCCAGCCCGGCGCGGCGGGAGATGGCCAAGGTTGTCATCACGAGGAGGAGGTTGACCAGCAGCGCCGCCAGCAGCCAGAGCGCCAAGGCGCCCGGATCGCTGCGCAGGAGCGGGCCGATGGCGCTCATCAGCCCCACGACGACAATCGCCAGCAGCAAGGCCGCCGCCCCGTCCAGCGCCTTTTGGGCAGGGGGCTCCGCCAAGATGGGCAGCAACCGTCGGATCCCGAACCCACAGCCCACCGCCGCGAGGATCGCCGCCAGAAGGCCCAGCGAGAGCGACATCGCATCCCAGACACCGCCCCCCGTCGGATTGAGCACCCAGAGTACCGGGAACGCGGTGATTGGAAAGAGGGCCGTGCCCAGCACCAGAAGGCGCATGCCGGGGGCGGGATCGCGGCCCATCATGATCGCGAAATTGGGCGCGCCCGTGAGCGACGGGGCCGCCAGCATCAGCGAGACCGCAAGGGCCAGCGGCCAGCCCATGAGACCCAGCCCGAGAAGAAGCGCAATGACCAGCAGCGGCAGCATCGTCTGGAAAAACCCGATGCGCAGGAGCGTAGGACCGACATTGTCCAGCGAACCAAAGGCGGCGCGCGCGCCCACGCGCATGCCTGTCACGAAGAGCAAAAGCGCCACCAGCGTGCCGACCCAAGGGCGCAACACTTCCGCCAGGCCCGGGGCCAAAAGGCCCAGGGCGAGGCCCAGGATCAGGCAATAGCGGCCCTGTTGCCCAACCCATGCCAGCGCCCGGATCATGGCGCGGCCCGCCCGGTCAGGGGGCCTGTCGCATGTTTTCCGGCAGCCACATGGCAATCTCGGGGAACCAGATCAGTACGAAGCACATCAGCACCATGATCATGAACATCGGGAAGGCCGCGCGGGTGATATAGCCCATCTCATGTTCGGTCATGCCTTGCAGCACGAAGAGGTTGAACCCGATGGGCGGCGTGATCTGCGCCATCTCCACGACGACCACCACGAAAATGCCAAACCAGATCAGATCAATCCCCGCCTCGCGCACCATCGGCTCGACCACGGCCATGGTCAGAACCACAGATGAAATCCCGTCAAGGAACATGCCGAGGATGATGTAGAAGACCATCAGGATCATCAGGAGCTCAAATCGAGACAATTCCATCACCGCAATCCCGTCCGCCAGCGCGCGCGGCAGGCCGGTGAAACCCATGGCCAGCTTGAGGAAGGCCGCACCGGCAAGGATCAAGGCGATCATCGCGGAGGTGCGCGTGGCCCCCATGAGGCTCTCGGTAAAAGTCGACCAGTTCAGCGATCCCTGACTGGCCGCCAGCACGAGACCACCGATGACCCCAATGGCGGCGGCCTCAGTCGCGGTGGCGTAGCCGCCATACATCGAGCCGATCACCACGAAGATCAGGCAAAGCACGGGGATCAGGAAGCGCGAGTTCTTCAGCTTGTCCGAGAAGGACATGCCGTGCTCCTGCTTGGGATTCCACTTGCGCGACAGCTTCGAATAGATCGCCACATAGCCCATGAACATCAGCGCAAGGCAAAGCCCCGGGAAAACCCCGGCGAAGAAGAGCTGGGTGATGCTCTCGTTCACAGTCACACCGTAGACGATAAGCGCCAGCGACGGCGGGATCATCAGGCCCAGCGTGGCCGCGCCGGCAAGCGTGCCGATGACGATGCGCTCGGGGTAATCCCGCGCGCGCAGCTCGGGGATCGACATCTTGCCCACGGTTGTGAGCGTCGCCGCGGAAGAGCCGGAGACGGCAGCAAAGACCGTGCAGCCCACGATATTGGTATGCACGAGCCCGCCCGGAAGCCGCGCAAGCCAGGGCGAGAGGCCGCGAAACATGTCTTCGCTGAGCCGCGTGCGAAACAGGATTTCCCCCATCCAGATAAAGAGCGGCAGGGCCGTCAGCGTCCAGCTGGAAGAGGAGGCCCAGATCGTCGTGATCATCGTGTCGCCCACAGGGCGCGACGTGAAGAGCTCCATCCCGACCCAGGCCACGCCCATCAGCGCAAGGCCCACCCAGACCCCTGTGCCCAGAAGCAAGAAGAGCACGCCCAGAAACAGCGCAATGGCGGTGATTTCTTCCATGAGCGTTACTCCCCGTGGCTTTGATCGACGAGATCCCGCGTGATCCTGTGATCGCCGCGAAAGAGCACGTGAATGAGATGATCGGTCAGCGCGATGGCCAGAATGCCGCCGCCGATAACCATGACGGATTGCGGGATCCACAGGGGCGTGGCGTCTTGCGCCTGGCTGACCTCGTTGAACTTCCAGGACCAATAGGTGAACCAATAGGCGTAATAGGTGAAATACCACATGACGCCGGCGGCAATGGCGAAACACCAGATCTCCATAATCCGCTTGGCCCCCTTGGGCAGGGCATTGAGCACCAGCGAGACCCGGATATGGGCGCCGCGATTGAGCGCATTGGCAAAGGCAAAGAAGCTGGCCGCCGCCATGGCGTAGCCTGCGTAATTCGCCGCACCGGGGAAAATCTCACCGGTCCAGCGCGCAATCATCTGCGCCACGATCAGCAACAAGATGGCGATCAGGCAGAGTGCGGCAAGAACACCGGCGGCTTGATAGATGAAATCCAAGATGCGGCGCAGACCGCGCAGGGCAGCTGTCATCGGCCCGTCTCCCGTTCTGGCGCCCGTTTCCGGGCGAGGAGGGGGCCGCACGAGATCGCGCAGCCCCCTGTCAGCATGTCAGGTGATGTTTATTGGCCGTTGTAGGCGTCGAGAATGGCCTTGCCGGTCTCGCCTGCAGCTTCGAGCCATTCCGCGGCCATGGTTTCGCCCACGGCGCGCAGATCGTTCATCAGCTGATCACCGGCGGGCTGAACGGTCATGCCGCCCGCGGCCAGACCGGCCAGCGTGAAGCCGGTGTATTCCTTGGCGCGCCAGGTGCCTGCATATTCCGCCATGCGCGCACAGGCATTGATGACGTTCTTGTTCTGCTCGGAGACACCGGACCAGACATCATTGTTGATCAGCATGTAGTTGCGCGGCAACCACGCATCGACCGAGTAGAAATGGCTCAGGCTTTCCCAGACCTTGCGATCATAGCCCGTGGCGCCCGATGAGACCATGCTCTCGGCCACGCCTGTGGCGAAAGCCTGACTGATCTCAGCGGCTTCAATGGAGACGGGCAGCATCTTGGTGAGCTCGGCCATCCGCGCTGTCGCGTTGTTGTAGGAGCGGAACTTGAGGCCTTCCATATCGGCCACGGAATTCACTTCCTTGTTGAAGTAGAGCCCCTGCGGCGGCCATGGCACGGAATAGAGCATGGTCATGTTCTGCTCGGCCAGAAGCTCTTCGAGATGGGGCTTGGCCGCGGCATAGAGCTTGTCGTGCTCGTCGAAGGAAGACACGAGGAAGGGCACCGAATCCCAGCCGAAAATCGCGCTTTCGTTCTGGTGGCCCGAAAGCAGGCGCTCGCCCAGCGGGACCTGACCGGTCTGGACCGCGCGTTTGATATCGCCGCCAGCAAAGAGGGAGCCGGAGGGGTGCGTTGTCACCTCAATCTCGCCGCCTGTGCCGGTTGTGATGCACTGGGCAAATTCCGCGCCGGTCACGGAGTGGAAGTTGGACCCGGCATAGGCCATGGGCAGATCCCACTTTTCCGCCGCAAGCGCCGGCAGCGCCATCGCGGTCGTCGCGGCCAGTGTGACAAAAGCTGTTGTGGTCTTGGTCATCATATTCTCCCTGATGATGTTTTTGTTGGTTTTTGTTTGTGTTGCGTCATGAAAACCGCATGGGATCATAGGCGCCCAGATCGGTGTTGACGGGGTGATCAGCCACGAGGCTTGCGACGATCCTTCCCGTTTTTGGCCCGCCGGTCAATCCAATGTGGTGATGTCCAAAGGCGGTGTAGATGCCTGACTGGCGGACCTGTCCGATGAGAGGCAAGCTGTCGGACGGTGCGGGCCGGTGCCCGTGCCACGGGATCTCGGCGCCATGGCGCAGGTTGGGAAAGGCCAGGCGCGTCTGTTTTCGCAAGAGCGCCAGGGCCGTCTCGGAGGGGCCTGCCTCCAGCCCGCCGAATTCCACGACACCGGCGCAGCGCAGGCCCGCCGCCATCGGCGTGGCCACGAATTTGCCGCTGGCCACCATCACCGGGTGGGAGGGGCCGCCCTCGGCATCCTCAAAGACGATGTGATAGCCCCGCTCGGTCTCAATCGGGATCTTCAGGCCCAGTTTTTTCATCAAGGGCCCGGACCAGACGCCCGTCGCCAGGATTGCACGATCACAGGGCTGGGCCCCCGCATCGGTGAGCACTGACGTGATCTTGCCGTCGGTGAGCTCGAAATCCTTGATCTCGGCTTGCAGGAGCGTGCCGCCCAGACGCTCAAAGGCCTGCGCCAGCGCTTTGACATAGCCGCCCGGGTCGCGCACGAAGCCATGATCCTGCATGCTCGCCAAAAGCCCGATCCGGGGCGAAAGGCTGGGCTCATAGTCGCGGATCTCGGCGCCCGTGCGCAGCACCGGTTCAAAGCCCGCATCCCGCCGCAGACCCCACGTATAGTGATCGGCCTCAAAGGCGGCGCGGTCTGCATAGGCAAAGGAATAGTCGCTCTGAACGACCCACTCCGCCGCATCCGTCTCGGAGACCAGCGAGAGATGCTGATCCACGCTGTCGCTCACGATCGGGGTCAGCCCCTGAGCGATGCGGCGGGTATCAGCGTCATTGGCATGCGAGAGATATTTCAGGAGCCAGGGCAGGAGCTTTGGAAAATAGCCCCATTTCATGAACAGGGGAAAATCGGGGTTCATCACCATCCTGGGCGCTTTGGCGATAAGCCCAGGCGCCGTGACAGGCGCGATGGAACAGGCCGCCAGAACGCCCGCATTGCCATGGGATGTGCCCTCGCCGGGGGGCAGCCGGTCAATGATCGTGACACGCGCATCGCTCATGCGCCGCAGCCAGATCCCCGTCGCAACGCCAACAATACCAGCGCCCGCGATAATCACATGTTCAGGAATGATCGGTCCCCCCGCAGCTTTTGGATGTGACGCAAGCCGAGCGCCGTCTTGACTTGCGCAAATGAATGCACAGCCTTGCGCGCAAAGCAAGCAGGACGCTAGGCTGGTTTGACACAAAGACTCTCCGGGAAGGGCAGCACAGATGAACCACAGGCCCAGGCCACCCGGGAGCAGATCATGACGCAGGATGTCTTGCGAGGCGGCAAGACCGTCTATGGCGCGAGCGTCGGTATCTTGATGCTCAACACCCGCTTCCCGCGTATCCCCGGCGATATCGGCAATGCCAGCACCTGGCCCTTTCCTGTGCAATACAAGGTCGTGCGCGAAGCGACGCCTGACAATGTGGTGCGCGGGGATGCGACGCCTCTGCGTGATGCCTTCATTGCGGCGGGACGCGAGCTGGTGGAGCTGGGCTGCGACGGGGTGGCCACCAATTGCGGCTTCCTCGTGCCGTTTCAGGCAGAGATGAAGGCAGCCCTTGGCGTGCCGGTGGCCGCGTCCTCGCTGCTGCAAGGGCCCGCCATCGAGGCCACCCTGCCGCCCGGGCAGCGCGTGGGCGTTCTGACGATATCCTCCGAGACGCTGACCCGGGTCCATCTCGATGCCGCAGGCCTGCCCGCCGACACGCCCGTCATGGGCACCGGCGCAGGCGCGCATTTCACCGAACACGTGCTGGGCGATGCCCTCGAGATCGATTTCGCGCAGGCCCGGGCCGACAATATCAAAGCCGCGCAGCGCCTTGTGACGGAGCATCCCGGCGTTGGTGCGATCCTGCTCGAATGCACGAATATGGTGCCCTATGCCGCAGATATCCGCCGCGCGACAGGGCGGCCTGTCTTCTCGATCTACAGCTATCTTCTGTGGTTTCAGGCGGGGCTCCTGCCGCGCCGGTTTGAGCCGTTTCTTGATGATCGGCGGGAGGTTTGAGAATGAGCGACCATGTCATCACCCGCATGCGCGTGCATATCGTGTCCATCCCGGCCAAGGCAGTGCATTCCCATGGCTCCGGTGATGTGAGCGGGATCAATGCCGTGCTCTGCGAGCTGGGCACGGCGTCTGGCCTCACAGGCTGGGGCGAGGCCTCGCCCTGGCCGGTGTTTACCGGAACAGTGGAAGGCAACGCGGCCGCGCTGCATGTGCATCTGCGCCCCCATGTCGTGGGGCAGGATCCGCGTCTGGTGGAGCCCATCATGGCACAGGCGGGCCGGGTGCTCGTGGGCCATCCCGAGGCCAAGGCCGCGCTTGAGACAGCGCTGCTTGATCTCACCGGCCAGATTTCCGGTCTGGCCATTGCCGAGCTTTTGGGCGGGCGGCACCGCAGCCAGATCCCGCTCAGCTTTTCCGTCGCCAATCCTGATTTTGACGCAGATATGGAAGATGTCGCGGCCCTTTGGGACGACGGTGTTCGGATCTTCAAACTCAAGACAGGCTTTGCCGATCATGCCTTTGACCTGATGCGACTGGAGCGGCTGCGCGCCCGGTTTGGCGATGAGATCCGGTTGCGGATCGACTACAATCAGGGGCTTTCTGCCCATGATGCGATCCGCCAGATCCGCGATCTCGAAGCCTTCCGGCCCGAATTCGTCGAACAACCCGTCAAGATGCACGAACGCGCCGCCCTGGCCGAGATCACCCGCGCGGTGGCTGTGCCGATCATGGCCGATGAGAGCGTGTTCAACGTGCGCGAGGCGCAAGAGGGCGCGGCGGCCCGCATCGCGCGGATCTTCTCGCTCAAGATTGCCAAATCCGGCGGCCTCCGGCGCTGCATGGAGATTGCGGCCATCGCCCGCGCGGCAGGTATCGAGGTCTATGGCGGGTGCATGTTCGAGACATCCATTGCCCATATGGCGGGTGCGCATTTGATGGCGGCGATCCCCGATCTGACGCTGGGCTGCGAGTTCTACATGTCGAGTTATTACGCCGCAGCCGATATTGCGCATACCGCCTTTCCGGTGTCCGGGGGCCATGTGCATGTGCCGGATGCGCCGGGGCTGGGCACGGCGCCCGATCCCGACGCTCTCGCGCGTTACCGCACGGCTTTGATGAGTGAAGGGGAGGTGTGATGCCCGAGATACCCGCCCCCCGTACCCTCAATGGCGCACAGGCGCTTTTACATATGCTGGCGCTGCATGGCGTGTCGCATGTCTTTGGCCTGCCCGGTGAGACGACCATCGGGTGGTACAAGGAATGGCGCGCGCATTCCGACATTACCTTTGTGCTGACCCGTGATGAACGCACCGCCTCTTATGCCGCGGAGGCCTATGCCAAGATCACTGGCCGACCTGCCGTGCTCGAAGCGCCGAGCCCCGGGGTCACACATTGCACGCCGGGCATCACCGAGGCCTATCTGAGCTCCGTCCCGGTGATCTTTTTCTCCTCCGATATCCCCATCAACCATGACAAGCGCCACGGGCTGACCGGCGTGGATCAGACGGCGCTTTATGCCTCGATCTGTAAGGAGAGCTTCGTGATCTCCAAGGTCAGCGATGTTCCCTTCCTGCTGCGCCGCGCGTTTCGCGTGGCCACGTCGGGGCGGCCGGGCCCCGTGCACATCCGGGTGCCGATCAATATCTTTGGCGAGGCTGCGGAGATGGACGATCTTTATGCCGAGCCTGAGTACAGCCGCTATCCCGCGCACCGGCCTGTGGCCGATCATGACAAGCTGCGCGCGGCGATTGACCTGCTGCTGGGCGCTGAGGCCCCGGCCATTGTCTGCGGGCAAGGCGCGCTGATTTCGCAGGCGGGGGAGGCTGTTCTGGCTCTGGCGGAGCTGTTGCAAATCCCCGTGGGGACGACCACGCCGGGCAAAGGCACGATAGCGGAGGATCATCCGCTCTCGCTGCGCGTGATCGGCGGGCGCGGGGGCATGGAATATTCCAACCAATATGTGCATGATGCCGATCTGATCTTCTTTATCGGCTCAAACACGGACAGCGCCGCCACGGATCACTGGAAGCTTTATGGCGATCCCAAGAGCAAAACCTTCCTGCATCTCGATATTGCCGAGGCCCATATCGGCAATAATTTCCCCGTGGCCGTTGGCATGGTGGGCGATGCGCGGGCGAGCCTTGAGCATATGGTCACCTTGCTCAAAGCGGCGCATCCTGATCTGCAAAGGCCCAGGCGCGATCTGACCGAGATGAAACGCAGCGCGCTGCAAAAGGTCTTTAACGCCAATATTCCCATGCCCGACGGCACGGTTTCCCCGGTCAAACTCTCGCAGGTGCTCGATCAGCTGATGCCTGAGGATGCGATTGTGACCTCCGAGCCGGGGGTGAGCGCGATTTACCCCTCTGCGCTTCTGACCTTTCGAAGACCGGGGCGGCGCTACATCACGAATTACTCCATGGGCGCGCTTGGCTATGCGTTGCCTGCAGGGCTGGGCGCGGCTTATGCGGGGGAAGGGCCGGTGATCTCGCTCACCGGCGATGGCTCCATGGGGTTTGTGATGGGCGATATGGAGACGATCAAACGCTCCGGGCGCAATGTCACGATCATTCTCAATCGCAATGACAGTTTTGGCTGGATCCGGGGCGAGGCGATCTTGCTCGATGAGGTCGATGAGCCGTGGTCCACGGACTTTGGCGCCGTGGATTATCTCAAGGTGGCCGCAGGGTTTGGATTTGAGACCGCACGCATCACGACGGAGGCGGAGATTGCGCCTGTGCTGGAAGCGGCACTTGCCCATCCGGGCGCGAGTTTCATCGAGCTGCGCGTGCCCACGCAGGATGTCATCGTGCCCTTTGTGCCCTCCTGGGTCCGCGCGGCCCGGGCCAAGAACCTGCCGCATTTTTACTGACGCGCCTGGGCCTGCAGGTGGTGGTCTGGGCGTGTTGCTCCGCGCTTTGAGGGGCTTTGCCCCTCGCGCGCTGCGCGCGCTCACCCCAAGGTATTTGAGGACAAAAGAAGAGGGGGTGTGGCGGCTCCGGGCCGCGCGGGGTTGTGGGCTACATCAGGGCTTTGCGCACGAAGACCGTAATGATTGCAGCGCAGGTCCATGAAAAGAAGGGGAAGAGCAAAAAGCCTCCAAAGGCGCGGATCGTGGTGAAGTCAAAGGGCCATTCGCGCATGTAGTAGATGCGTTTCTTGTAATCCATCAGATCGGTCCCGCCGAGGTTCTCTCCCAGAACGAGCAAGGTTGACTTGTCGTGGATGGCGTCTGCGATCCGCCGCTTCTCGGCTTCTTTGGCTGCGCGTATCTTGCGCTGCACAACGCGGGCCGGGCGGTAGAGCGTGAAGGCCACAAGAACGTAGCCGGGCAGGGACATGATCACCACCATGACCAGCACACCCACGGGCGCCTCCAGCGCGATCTGGATCACACCCACGAAGGCCAGCGCGATGGTCACCAGCCCTGCGAGCGACATGCCCAACCGGCCCACAGCGGCCAGATCGGCGGATTTATAGACCGAGGCCACAACCCATTTGTCCAGAAAGCCCGAAATCTGCAGGATCTTGACGAAGAGGAACGCATAGAACGTGTAGTGCAGAAAGAGAAACTGCCGCGCGAAGAAGATGACCCAGTCGCTGCTGTTTTCGCGCTCCGATCCCAGCAATTGCAAGGCGAGGGAGATGGTTTGAAAGATGATCGTCCAGGTCCAGAAGGTCTTGGCGTTGAGCGTGTAGGTTTCGGTTTTGAACCGGTCCACCGGGGCACCCGGCTTGAGGCAGTATTCCAGCCTTTCGATCATGCGGTTTGCGCTATTGGAGACCATGGGGCCAAGCGCGGTAATGTATCCCGCCAAAAGCGGCATCAGGACGAGGCCGCGAATGTAGGTTTTGTTGGAAAAATCCGCGCCCGTGGCGATGAGCGCGGAGAGCAGGACCGCGAAGAACACGCAGCTATAAAGGCAGCAGGTTTGCCAATAGGGAATGGGCAAGGCTTCTGTGATCCGGAACACCCAGTATTTTGGCAGGCTTGGCTTGGCTGTCGCCTCCGCGGACTTCATCGTTAAACATCCTTTACCCTGGGATAGCGGAGCCAGAAAATGCCTGACGTCGGTGCACTGGACGGAAGCCTACGTGGCTGGGCCGCGTTTGTCACAGACTTTGAGGGCGGCCTAACCAAAAAGCGCCACAACGGATGATGGGGCGTTTTGAGGCGAACCAGATGGGCCAGATGGGTGCGCCAGTGTTCATCAATTGCGGAGCGGGCATGATGACCAAGGCGCCCAGGGCTTTGACTGTGTGGCGGACCGCAGCGCAACGGAGGCCGCGATTGCGCCGGTTTGACAGGCTGCGGTTGCCGATGAAGGGCCGCGTGCTCCGGAGATCATTGCGCGCGATTGAGGATCTTGTCCTGCCTTGTGGGCCAACAAGGGGCATGCAGCGCAGGCGAAAATCCCGCTGTGTTTCTGTTCAAGCGATCTCGTTTGACCCTGAGTGAGCCAGCTCTGGCGTTGGGTCGGAATGAGGCAGGCGGCAAACTGATTTTGCGTCAGGCAAACGCCAGAGGCAGGCCTGATGCAAGACCAACAAAAAGCCGCCCGGGTTGTCCCGGACGGCGATGTGCGTCGTGTATGTACGTGTCGCTTCAGGCGCTCATTTTGCGGCGGCGCGCCATCAGCCCCAAACCGGCCAGACCGGTCAGCAGGAATGGCAGGGCCGCAGGCACTGGCACAGGCGCCGTTGTCACATCGCCGTCTGCAAGCCAGGCAGAGACATTGCGCGCGAACTGCGTATTGTCTTGCTCGCCGATAAAGGCGTTCTGAAACATGTTGGTGTCCTGAAGGGTCAACACGTTCTGATCGGCGCCCCAGAGGTTCGCAAAATTACCGCTGAACAGGCTGGTGCCGCCTGTCGCCGGGCCTGAGCCCGCTGGAACATTTACCTGCGCAACGCCAGCTGTGAGCGGATGCATCAAAGTGGTTGTTTGAAAACCGGTTACGCTTGCCCCTGCGCTGCTGCCGACCAGGCTGAGAATGGAATTGTTCCAGGTTGTCCAGCTTGTGTTCTCGCCGCCCAGGTAAACGCGCTTGCCGGTGCTGATGAAGGCGGCAATGTTCGCCAGTTCAGCAGCAGACAATTGGGACGTGGTGCCGCGTGTTTCCACGTAGAGCGCGTCAGCCGAGGCGACCTGCGCGGCGTCGGACATGTCAGCTGCAAAAACCAGCGTGTTGTCGGCTTCGAGAATGCCGCGAAATGCCGTTTTGGATGATCCGTCAACAGCAAAGGATGACAGCGGACTACCAGAGACAAGAACGGTACCGGCGCTTGCGATACTCGCGCCCAACAGGGCGGCGCTTGTGACGATGGCGGAAAGGAAACGGTTCATGAAGACCTCAATGTTTGATAAAGAGATAAAATGGTGTGTTAACCCTCAGCAAAATTTTGACTTGCACGACAGTAAAAATGCTTTCCGACCTAGGCTGGATCGCTCAGAGACATCGCGGCGGAAACAAAAAGCGGATGAAAATCCGAACTGTTTTTATCTTTTCGACAATGGTGGCGGTTCAGGCATATATCCGCAAAGCGCCTCGCCTTAACGCCGAAACATCGGATGCAGGCTGAATTTAGGCTGGGCGCAAACGCCGCGCGGCGTGTGTTCAAAAGCTTTGGCTCAGCTTTCTGGCCCAACGCTTGACGCGCCGGACGGCATTTCAAATTAAGCAGACAAAGGTCAGGTGGCGACAGTTGGTCGCTTACCAGCGCAGGACCACAGCGCCCCAGGCGAGGCCACCGCCGATGGCCTCGGTCACGATCAGATCGCCTTGCTTGATCTGGCCGCGTTCCTTACCGACCGAGAGCGCAAGCGGGATCGAGGCGGCGGAAGTATTGCCGTGATCCTGAACTGTCACCACGACATTCTCCATGGACAGGCCCATTTTCTTGGCTGTTCCTTGGATGATGCGGATATTGGCCTGATGCGGGACAATCCATTCCACGTCTGACGCCGTGACGCCTGCGCGCTCCATGGCTGTCTCGGCGGTGCGGGCGAGCTTTTCGATCGCGTGGCGGAAGACTTCTTTGCCCGCCATGCGCAGATGCCCGGTTGTCTGGGTGGAGACGCCGCCATCCACGTAGAGGATCTCCTGATATCGCCCGTCGGAGTTCAGATCGGTGGAGAGGATGCCGCGATCATCGGCCTTGCCTGCGCCGGTTTGCGCTTCCAGCACAAGCGCGCCAGCGCCATCTCCGAAGAGCACGCAGGTGGTCCGGTCTGTCCAGTCCATGATGCGGCTGAAGGTCTCCGCGCCGATGACCAGAACGCGCTCCGCCTGACCCGAGAGGATCAGCGCATTGGCATTGGCGAGTGCGAAGACAAAGCCCGCGCAGACGGCCTGGACGTCGAAGGCAAAGCCGCGCGTCATGCCTAGTTGCGCCTGCACCATGGTGGCGGCGGAGGGGAAGGTCAGATCGGCGGTGGAGGTGGCCACGATGATTGCATCCACGTCCCCGATCTGCATCCCGGCATCGTCCAGCGCGTTTTGCGCGGCTTTGGTGGCCAGATGAGAGGTCAGCTCGCCTTCGGCGGCGAAGTGGCGGCGCTCAATGCCGGAGCGCGCGCGAATCCATTCGTCGGAAGTCTCGATAAAGCTTTCGAACCAATGGTTGTCGACCACACGCTCAGGCAGATAATGCCCCACACCTCGCACCACGGCCCGACGCGTCATTGGCTCTCACTTTCCGGGCCCTTGGCCTCTGTTTGTTGGACTTCGACGGCCGCGGCGGCAATTCGCGCCGCCATCCGGTCACCCATGCCCGAGGAGGCCAGCTGGCTGGCCAGCTTGACCGCGGCCGAGACGCCCGTGGCATCTGCAGAGCCGTGGCTCTTCACGACCGTGCCGTTGAGGCCCAGAAACACACCGCCATTGACGCGGCGCGGATCAATGCGCTTCTTGAGGCGGCGCAGCGAGGTCAGCGCGAGCAGTGAGGCCAGCCGCGACAGGGGCGTGTAGGCAAAGGCCTCGCGCAGGAAATCCCCGATGAGCGAGGCCGTGCCTTCGCCCGTCTTGAGCGCGATATTGCCGGTAAACCCATCGGTCACGATCACATCGCAACGATCGCCGGGGATATCGCCGCCTTCAACGAAGCCTACGAAATCATATTTGCCCGCATCGGTGCGTGCTGCGATCAGATCATGGGCTTCCTTCAGCTCGGCCCGGCCCTTGTGCTCCTCCGTGCCCACATTGAGCAGGCCAATGCGCGGGCGGGGCAGGCCCATGCCATTGCGCGCGTAAGACGCGCCCATCAAAGCATATTGCACCAGATCCTGCGCATCGGCGCGAATATCCGCGCCAACATCGAGCATCACGTTGAAGCCTTGGCGGTTGCGCGAGGGCCACAAAACGGCAATCGCAGGCCGCGCCACACCGGGCAGCTTGCGCAACCGCACCATGGAGACCGCCATGAGCGCGCCGGTATTGCCACAAGAGACAGCCACCTTGGCCTCGCCCGCGCGCACCGCCTCAATGGCCGACCACATGGAGGTGTCCTTGCCATGGCGCATCACCTGGCTGGGCTTGTCCTCCATGGACACCACGCCGGCCGCCTCGCGCAGCTCGCAAATCTCCGACAGCCCGCGCTTGCGGGCCAGAAGGGGGCGCAGCTCAGCCACAGGGCCGTGCAGGATGAAACGCAAATTGGGGTTCTTGTAGGCGGCCTTAGCCAGCCCCTCGACAACAGGCTGCGGACCCTTGTCGCCGCCCATGGCATCCACGGAGACAACAACCTGCGCCGTGGCCTCCGCCACACCGGAGCCATCAGACGCAACAACGGCGCGGGCGGGGGAACCGCTCTGCGCCGTCTGTGATGTTCTGGTGGCCTGCATGGACGGGCTCTTGCCCCTTCAATCTCGCCGGTGAATACGCCGGTCAGACCAGCTTATGCTGCGTCTTCGTCGAGATCAATTTCATCTGCAACCGCAACGATTTCCTTGTCGGCATAATGGCCACAGGAGGGGCACACGTGATGCGGGCGCTTCAGCTCGCCACAGTTTGTGCATTCATTCGGATTTGCAGCGACCAATGCATCATGCGCGCGACGGTTGTTGCGGCGCGATTTGGACACTTTGTTCTGTTGGACAGCCATGTCTCAACCTCGTCTGGGGCGCGGAACATCCAGCCAAAGCCGAAATGCATGCGCGGGATTCACATTACAAGGGCTGATAATCCCCTTTGAGCCGGGGGCACAAGCCCGAAATTCCATCGGAGGCGCGAACATACAAAGCTTTTGCCATATGGCAAGGAGATTCGGCGCCTCAGAGTAGAGATCAGGGAGCGGGAGATCACGGAGAGCGAGATCAGGGCCGTCGAGATCAGGGCGGACGAGATCAGGGCGCTGCGCAGCCCTAGTCGTCCTTGCGCTCCATCTGCGCTTTGAGCGCTGCCAAACCCGCAAAGGGTTTGACATCCTCGTCCGTGAGCGGGGCCAGGCCCGGCTCTGTGACCGTGACGGACGCCAGCGCCTCCGCACCATCGGTGCGCGGGAAGTCCGGCGCCTCCAGCGCCAGCGCTTCCTGTAGCACCACAAAGGGATCGATATGGGTGCCCAATGGCTCCAGCGTATCGTCCTGGGGCATCTCCGTTTCCGACCCCGCCTCCGGCTGCTCCTCCCACCGCGCGAGATAGCGCCGCTCGACCGGCGCATCGATCCGCGTGACCACAGGCTCCAACGTGACGACGCAGGCCTGCACGATCGTGGCGCCCAATGTCCCGGTCAGAACCCAGTCGCGCTTGCCAAAAGCGGCGATCTCCGCCTCAAGGCGCACCTTGCGGATGGCCTCAAACCCCAGATCGCGGGCCAGCGCGGCGCGCGCGGCCTCGTCCAGCTCAATGGTGACTGCCGTAGGCGCGGCCTGTGACAGGCCCGAGACGGCTTTTGCATAGGCGCTGGGTCCCGCAGGGCGGACGCTGTCGGACGGGGCATCAGGAGGGGTCATATCGGGCATCGCTTGAAAGGTTCATTGCTTGTGGTGTAGTGGTCGTTAAAAGGCAGGGCAGGTCAACGCAAGAGGCACTTCATGGGCGCGACTACCGCAAGGTTTGGCACGAGAGCACGCATGGCAACATGGGCGCTAGGCCTCATGCTGGCAACAGCAGGCTGCACGGAATCAATCCGCAACCATGGCTATCTGCCCGGAGAAGAAGACCTCGCCAATGTTGTTGTGGGCCTCGATACCCGCGATACCGTGGCCGAAACGCTGGGCCCGCCTACCACGGCGGGCATCCTTTCGGGCGGTAATTTCTACTATGTCGGCGACAAGGTGCGCAGCTATGCTTGGCAAGCGCCCAAGATCATAGAGCGCGAGATTGTTGCGGTGACGTTTGATCAGGCCGGTGTGGTCGAGAACGTGACCCGTTACGGGCTGGAGGATGGCCGCGTCGTGCCCATTGTGCGCCGCGTGACCGAGACCTCCGATGGCGACATCAGCTTCATCCGCAAGCTCTTCGGCAATATCGGCGGCCTGAGCACGGACGGCCTTTTGGGCAACAACTGACCCGGACTGTTTGAGCAGACCGCGTCAGCGCCATATCCGGGCCGCGACCACCGGTCGTGCCCAATGCGCTTGCCCGATCCCGCAGAGCTTCCTAAGCTTGGATCATGTCGCCTTCAGGGCATGATCCATGGATACCGTTTGCATGATTTCCAAAGGCCAATACACCGCCCGGCTTGCCGAGGGCCCACAGGATGTGGCCCGAGCGCAGGCGCTGCGGTTTGCGGCCTTTCACGGCGGGGTGGGGCGCGATTGCGATGGTTTTGACGCGCGCTGCGATCATCTGCTCGTGGAAGACGCGGGCACACGAGAGCTTGTGTGCACCTGCCGGATGCTGACGCTGCATAGCGGTGCGGAGATCGACACGAGCTATTCCGCGCAATTCTACGACCTCTCCGCGCTGCATGGTTTCGAGGGGCCGGTCGTCGAGATGGGGCGGTTTTGCGTGCATCCGGCATCAAAGGACGGGGACATTCTGCGCGTCGCCTGGGCGGCCCTGACGCAATATGTGGATGCGCGCGGCGTCACGCTGCTTTTTGGCTGTACCTCCTTTGATGGCACGGAACATGCGCCTTATGACGATGCCTTCGCCGTGCTCAAGGCTCGGCACCTTGCGCCCGCGCGCTGGCTGCCGCGCATCAAGGCGCCCAACGTCTTTCGCTTCGCCGCGCGGCTGCGCCGCAAGCCGGATGCCAAGCGCGCCATGCAGGTCATGCCGCCGCTGCTGCGCACCTATCTCATGATGGGCGGCTGGGTCAGCGATCATGCGGTTGTGGACCCCCAGATGAATACGCTGCACGTCTTTACCGGCGTCGAGATTGGCGCGATCCCGGATGCGCGCAAGAGACTTCTGCGCGCGGTCGCGGGGTAGAGGACGGGAGCCTCCGGCGGGAGTTTATTTGGCAAGATGAAGTAACGCCTGCGCTGTTGCGAAGTGAGCGCGCGCTGCACGGCCTGTCTTGGGGGGGCTTTTGTGCGATTTGAGGGGTGTTTCGCACAAATACCCCCCTGGAGGAGGCTTCCATGGGAGCGGGCTCTTTCCTCTTGTCGCGCGCTGCGCTACCTCCCGGGGCATGGCACAGGCACCTCTTCTTCAACTCACCGACATCTCGCTGACCTTCGGCGGCGATCCTGTTTTTGACGCTTTGGATCTGGTGGTCCAGGAGCGAGATCGGGTCGCTCTCGTGGGGCGCAACGGATCGGGAAAGTCTACGCTTCTCAAAGTGATGGCGGGTCTTGTTGAACCGGATCGCGGGGGGCGCGTTCTGGGGCCGGGGACCTCTGTGGGTTATATGGAGCAAGAGCCCGATATGGCGGGCTTTGCCACCTTGGGGGACTTTGCCACCTCGCAGCTTGAGGCCAGCGAGGTCTACAAGGTTGAGCGGGCTGGCGAAGGGCTGAAGTTTGATCCAGATCGCCCTGTAAGTACTTCATCTGGCGGAGAAAAACGCCGTGCGGCTTTGGCCAAGCTGATGGCGGAAGCGCCGGAATTGATGCTGCTGGACGAGCCGACCAACCATCTCGATATCGAGGCCATCGCCTGGCTTGAAGCCGAGCTGAACGCCACCCGCGCGGCCTTTGTGTTGATCTCGCACGACCGGGCATTTCTGAATTCACTGACGCGCGCAACCCTCTGGATTGACAGAGGAAAAACGCGCCGTCAGGAAAAGGGATTTGCCCACTTTGAGGCGTGGCGTGACAAGGTCTGGCAAGATGAGGACATCGCCCGTCATAAGCTCGATCGCAAGATCAAGGAGGAGGCCCGTTGGGCGGTCGAGGGCATATCGGCACGGCGCAAGCGCAACATGGGCCGGGTCCGCGCCCTTGGCGATCTGCGCGCCGAGCGCGCCGCGATGATCCGTCGTCAAGGTGCTGCGGCCATGGCATTGGATGCGGGGCAGCAATCCGGCAAGAAGGTTATTGAAGCGCGCGGTATTTCAAAGGCTTACGCGGGTAAACCCATCGTGCGGGATTTCTCGATCCAGATCAATCGGGGCGACCGCGTGGCCTTCGTTGGCCCCAATGGCGTGGGCAAAACCACGGTTCTGAAGATGCTTTTGGGCGAGGTCACGCCGGATGAAGGGAGCGTCAAACACGGCACGAATATCGAAGCCGCCGTCTTTGATCAGGCGCGCTCCAAGCTCGATCCCGATGCTTCGCTTTGGGATAACCTCGCCAATGATCCCGAGATGCGTGTGTCGGGCAAGTCCGATCAGGTCATGGTGCGTGGCCAGCCCAAACACGTGGTGGGATATCTCAAGGAATTTCTCTTTGACGAGGCTCAGGCCCGCGCGCCGGTCCGCTCGCTCTCAGGGGGAGAGCGCGCGCGGCTCTTGCTCGCTCGGATCATGGCGCGGGAGAGCAATTTGCTGGTGCTCGACGAGCCGACAAATGATCTGGATGTCGAAACCCTCGATCTGTTGCAGGATCTGCTTGGGGAGTATCCGGGAACAGTGTTGCTTGTCAGCCACGACCGGGATTTTCTGGACCGCGTTGCGGCCACCACCATCGCGATGGAAGGCAATGGCCGCGCGGTCGCCTATGCGGGGGGATGGTCCGATTATCAGGCGCAAAGACAAAGCGATGGCGCCAAAGCAAAAGCCAATGCCAAGCCAGCAAAAGCCAAACAAGCGGCAGAAAAGCCTGCGCCCAAACCCAAGGGTTTGAGCTTTACCGAGCAACACAGGTTGGACGCTTTGCCCGCAGAGATCGAACGTTTGGAAGCCGAGATTGCCAAGCTCGAGGAACTCATGGCGGATCCCGAGCTTTTCACGCGCGAACCTGTGAAGTTTCGCAAGGCAACAGAAGCTTTGGTCGTACGCCAGGAGAAGCTCGCCGCGGCGGAAGAGGAATGGCTGACGCTTGAGGAGAAGGCCGCGACGTGAGCGCGCTTTTCATAGGCTCGAATATCTATAGAGGCTCCAGCTATGGCCCCTTCCATCCGCTGAGTATTCCGCGTGTGCCGACGGTCATTGATCTTGCGCGTGCGCTTGGTTGGCTCAGCCCCGCGCAATACCGTACGAGCCCGCGCGCGAAACCAGCGGCGCTTTCGCTTTTTCACACGGAGGATTACATTCGCGCTGTCCAGGACGCGGAAACCACGCAGGCCGTAAATGATGATGTTCGCGTGCGGTATGGTCTGGGCACATTGTCAAACCCCGTCTTTCCCGAGATGTATCGCAGACCCGCCACGGCCGCAGGCGGCTCTCTTATGGGGGCGATGCTGATCAAGGCGGGCGGCCATGTGTTCAATCCCGGCGGCGGCACGCATCATGGATTGTCAGATCGCGCCAATGGCTTTTGCTACTTCAACGATCCCGTGCTGGCACTCATGACACTCAGGGCACAGGGATTGCAGCGGATCCTCTATATCGACGTCGATGCGCATCATTGCGATGGCGTTGAGGCGGCGTTCATGGGCGCCGAAGATGTGTTCCTGATCTCGGTGCATGAGAAAGATCGCTGGCCCTTTACAGGTGCCTTTGCCGATGATGCCGGTGGTGCTGCGTTGAACCTGCCTGTGCCAAGAGGGTTTAATGACAGCGAATTTGACCATTTGATGGATCATGTAATCTTGCCTGCGGTGGAGCGCTACGCGCCGCAGGCCGTTGTGCTGCAATGTGGGGCGGATGCTGTTCTGGAGGACCCGCTGGCGCGCTTGGCTTTGTCCAACAGGTGCCATGTCAAGATGGTCGCGGCGTTGAAGGAACGCTGCTCACGGCTGCTGGTGCTGGGCGGTGGCGGATATAATCCGTGGACCGTGGGCCGCTGCTGGACGGCCATATGGGCAACGCTCGCGGGCTATGACATACCGGATCGTTTGCCCGATGCGGCCCAAGATGTTCTGCGCGGCCTGCGTTGGTCCCGAAAGGCGCAACCGCAAGAGCATCACTGGACGACCTTGCTCGACACGCCGCGCCCGGGGCCGGTGCGCCCGGAGATTGCCGACTTGGCGCAAAAAGCGATCCAGCGCGTCGAGTATTGGTCGTGAACTTGTGGGCTTGATTAGTCCGTGAGCGGATTGGTGTTTTGGCGGGAGATCTGGAGCGGGTAACGGGAATCGAACCCGTAACTTAAGCTTGGGAAGCTCGCGTGATACCTTTTCACCATACCCGCGCTCAGGGCCTGTGATTAGGCCCGAGACCCCAGCGGGTCAAGCGCAATTCCATAGAAGACTAAATGCGCGCAGTGGCTTTGCCGGGCAGGGCGAGCAGCGCAGTGAGGCAGGCCAAAGCAGCAAGAGCGGCGGCGGTCAGCATGATCGTTTGAAAGGCCATCGTGGATTGCGCGATGTGGAGCTCATCACCGCCCGCCGCGGCAAAGCTCAACGCGCCGCCTGCGCGATGATACATGACGGCGGCCAGCGCGCCGAAGCTCGCGATGCCCATCATGGAGGCCATCCGACTGATGGCATTGTTCACACCGGAAGCTGTGCCGCCCGAGGCTTCGGGTACGGACGCCATGATCGCGGTCGATAGTGGGGCAACGAGGAGCGCCATGCCGAGACCTATGAAACACATGGCGACAAAGGCCCCGGACCAGAGTGCTTGCGCGGGTGCGGCCCACCAAAGCAACACGTAGCCTATGGCAATCGAGGCGGCGCCAAGGGCGAGAAACGGGCGCGGTCCGATTTTACCCGCCCATTTGCCGGCACGACCCGAGAGCGCCGCGATGAAGACGGACAGTGGCGCAAACATGGCTGCCGTGATGATCTCCGTGGTCTCCCAGAGGGCGATGAGAACCATCGGCAGAAAGAAGAACACAGCCGCCAGCGCGCCATAGATCACCAGTGAATAAAGGTTCGTCATGGCGAAGGTTCGGTTGGCAAAGAGGCTCAAAGGGACCATGGGATGCGCGCTGCGCTTTTCGATCAGGATGAAAAGCCCAAGCAGCGCACATCCGGCAACAAGGCCCAGCCCGTGCACAGTACCGTCATGTTCGGCGCCGGAGAGTGACCAGGCCATAAGCAGCAATGCAGCCGTCGCAGTGAGGACACCGGGAAGATCGACGGGGGCGCGCGAACGGCTGTCGTCGCGCTTGAGCGCGGAGAACAGGAGCCAAAGCGCGAGACCGCCAAACGGCAGATTGACCGCAAAAACCGCGCGCCACATCTCAGGCCCGCCAAAGGTCAGCGCAAGCCCGCCAATGATGGGCCCGAGCGCGGTTGTGAGCGCTGAGATCCCCGCCCAGAAGCCGATAGCCGCGCCGCGCTCTTCCTTCGGAAAGGCGCGATTGAGAACCGCCAGCGATCCCGGAACCATGAAGGCCGCGCCAATGCCTTGGATCGCGCGCGCAGCGATCAGGCTTTCCGCGCTTGGGGCAGCGGCGCAGGCCATGGATGCCAGGACAAACAGAGTAATGCCCCCACCAAAGACGCGACCGAGCCCAAACCGATCGCCCAGAGCGCCGCCTGTGAGGATCAGGGCGGTCAGGGTCAGGAGGTATGCGGAGGAGAACCAGATTGCTTGCCCGAGGCTTGCGCCCAAAGTCTCGCGCATGGCGGGAAGGGCAATCGAGACCACTGAGCCATCGATGAAGCCCAGTGAGGATGCAAGAATAGCCGCCCACAAAACGCGCTTGCGTCGTGCTGGATCACAGAAGCCGTCATGAAAGGCAGTTGCCTCGGACGAGGGATCGTCCTGAGGCGCCTGGGTTTCGCGGGCCTCGCCAGATTGGGCGAGATCACTCACAGTCTTGCGTCGCGTTTAGCCGTCGACGCTGGGTGCGGGAGCCGTCGCTTTGGGTTTGCCCGCGTTGAGCGGATCATCCTGACGCTGCACGGAGCCTTCGAAATGCGCGCCGCTTTCAATGGCGATTGTCTTGTGGATGATATCACCCTCAACCCGCGCCGTTGCCGTCAGCCGGACCTTGAGACCACGCACGCGGCCCACGATGCGGCCATTGACCACCACATCATCGGCAATCACCTCGCCTTTGATCGTCGCGCTTTCGCCCACAGTCAGCAGGTGCGCGCGGATATCGCCTTCGACAGTGCCTTCCACCTGAATATCGCCTGTTGTGCGCATATTGCCGGTGACGTGAAGATCCGCGGACAGGATTGACGCAGGCGGTTTGGCCTTTGGGGGGCTCGCCTTGAAGTTGTCCGGCCGGGGCGACGCCGGAGCGGCAGCTTCTGGTGCTGCTGGCTTGGCCGCGTCGTCAGTTTTGGGTCCGGGTTCGTTGATTTTGCTTTTAGAAAACATCGTTCGCAGCCTTGATATAGATCATCGGGTTCACCGCCTTGCCACCTACGCGCACTTCATAGTGCAAATGCGTGCCGGTGGAGCGTCCTGTGTTCCCCATATCACCGATATGCTGGCCACGCGAGACCCTTTGACCTTTCTTCACGCGGATATTTGACATGTGCGCATAGCGCGTCTCGATGCCAAATTCATGCTGGATCTTGACCAGCTTGCCGTAACCCGAGAGCCAGCCTGCGAAGGTCACGACGCCATCTGCGGTTGAAAAGATATCTGTCCCGTGCGGGGCGGCGAAGTCAGAGCCCTTGTGCATCCGGCCCCAGCGCATGCCAAACCCGGAGGTGTAGCGGAAATTGGCTTTGACGGGCAGGGCAAAGGGCGCTTTTTGCGCGGCGATCCGATAGAGGTTGAGCCGATCCATCTGGCCCAGGATGCCATTGGCGCGGCTTGCATCAAGGCCGGGCTCTTCGCCGCGCGTCGAGAATGAGAGCGGCGTCAGCGGACCCCCTTGCCCGGAATAGCCGCGACGAACCTGGTCCAGCAGGCGCTCGGTATTCATGCCCGCGGCGCGAAACATCTTGTCCAGCGGTTCGACAGAAATGGTCATGGCCTCTTCGAGCTGTCGGAAGATCGCGTCGTTCTTGGTTTCCATGGCGCGAATACGCTGGGCCATTTCGTCTGCCGCCAGAAGGGCGTCTTGCGCATCGGCCACAACCTGATCGCGTTCCTTGGCGGTGCGTTCCAGCGCTGCGGCCAGCAGATCGACCGCCTCGGAGCTCGCGCCGTCGCCCGCGCCCGGCAGAGTGCCGTCACCCTCAAGCGCCTCTTGCAGCTCGGCCAGTTGCGCACGCGTCTCTTTCTTCTCGCCCATGACATCGCGCAGCGTTGTTTGCACGACTTCGAGACCAGTCTTGAGCTCGCGCGCCCGGGTCTCGGCGGACAAAAGCTCCGATTGCATCACAGAAATCCGCTCCAGCGCCGAATTGAACCGCTCCTGAGCGGCGATGGCGTCTGCGGCATAGGCATCGCGCTCTTCGGAGAGCGCGTTGAGGCGCTGCATATAGGTGTTTTGTTCGCGCTTGGCCTGTTCGCGGAAGTTGCCCGCGCCAATGCTGTCCATCAGCAAGATGGATGTGGCGATGATCGACCATGCCACGATGAGCGCCGTTCCCGTGAAGGCGATCAGCTGCGTACCGGGCTTGAGACGGATGAACCGCGTGTCGGTGTCGGACCTCAGAAAGACGCGACGTTCCGGAAAATGCCGCTCAAGCGCGACATGAAAATTCTGAGCCAAGCGTGCTATCACGACAGGCATCCTTTATCCCAACCCAATCAGCAGCGCTCCGTTCCCCAAACCGGGCGCCTTGGTCAGTTTCTTTAACCACCGCGCAATAATCGCGCAACAGGCGGAGCAGAGGCGATTCGTCACCTGTGTCTTCTGTAACCGAAACTGGCAAAAATCCGCCTACAAGAATGGCTTGCATGGCGAAGTTACGCGAAGGCCCTCACGCGGCGCCTTCGGCAAGGGGCCAGTAGAAGTCAGGTGGCAGCCCGGCTTCAGCGCGCTTTTCCTCATTGAAAGGCGGTTTTAAGCCGCCTTTGAAGTATTTTCTCACAAGCTCATGGAAGACAATCTTGGGATCCAGATCGTGCCGCCCACACAGGAAATGGAACCATTTCGAGCCATAGGAGACATGGTGCACTTCCTCGGAATAGATGACTTCCAGCGCCTCTGCGGCCGAGCGCGCTCCGGCCTTCCTGAAGATCTCGATCATCCCCGGCGTCACATCCAATCCGCGCGCCTCAAGCACCATGGGCACGACAGCAAGACGGCCCATGAGATCATCCACAGTATCTTCGGCCGCGCGCCACATGCCTGCATGGGCGGGCAATGCGCCGTAGTGGCTGTCGAGCTCTTCGAGGCAATCGCACATCAGGTTGAAATGCTTGCTCTCTTCCATGGCGGCCTGCACCCAGTCGTCGTAATAGCCCATGGGCATTGGCGTATCGGTAAAGCGCGCGATGATATCCCAGTGCAGATCGACAGCATTCAGCTCGATATGGGCGACGGCGTGCAGCAGGGCGATCCGCCCTTGCGGGCTGCCGGGTTTGCGTTTCGGCACATCGCGGGGGCTGAGCAATTCGGGGCTGGCGGGGCGCGCGGGATGGAGCGGCGGCGCAGCGTGTCCGATCTCGACGGGTTGGCCTGCACGTCGCGCCTCTTGCCACTGGGCGGCATAATTCAAGGACAGTGCCGTTTTCGCGCGCCCATCTGCGGTGCGCAGCACATCGTCGGCCATCTCGGCCAGAGGTTTCATATCCTGTGTCATCCCAAGAGCCTTGCCATAGCATTGCGGTCGAATAAAGCCTCATCGGAGCCGACGCTCGTTCCGTGACCCTTTGTGCGCATGTTTGGTGCGGGCACCTGATGCCGGAGAGCACGGCCCTGATGGCGCGGCCTTCCAAGCTCAGAGATCGCGCACCGCCTGCAACACCTCTTCTGCATGTCCGGGAACCTTGACCTTACGCCAGGCCTTCGCGATGCAGCCCTCGCCATCAATCAGAAAGGTTGAGCGTTCGATGCCCATGAAAGTCTTGCCATACATCTTCTTTTCTTTCCAAACCCCGAAACTCTCGGAGATGTCAGCCCCTTCATCGGAGAGAAGTGCTACGCTGAGATCATGTTTGGCGACGAATTTGTCATGGCTGGCGACGCTGTCCTTGGAGATGCCGAAGATCTGCGCGCCTGCTGCTTCAAAATCGGCCTTCAGAGCAGAAAATGCGATCGCTTCCTTCGTGCACCCCGACGTGTCATCGCGCGGATAGAAAAAGAGGACCACTTTTGACGGCCGCAGATCCGCGAGGCGCACCATCTCACCGCCATCGCGTGGCAAAGTCACATCAGGGGCCATGGTCATTTCATCGCTCATATCGATTTGTCCTCTTGGTTGGATCGCAGGTGCATCATAGTAGAACGCAACAGGCGAGAGGAAAGCAGTGACCCGCCCCAAGGGTGAGACAGTGACATCGGGGTCCGAAGATGCGGCTCCGGAGGATGTGGATACCGCGTCCTCAGACGCCCCGACGAAAGGTCGGCGGCGGGGGCGTCGCGTGGTGTTGTGGATGGGCGCTGTGGTGGTGCTGCTGGCTATGGCAGGCGCTGCGGCAGGCTGGGCGCTTCTGGGTCGGGCCATCGCGGCGCCCGATTGGGTGCGCAATCAGATCGAAGCGCGGCTTGATGCGGCGCTCCCGCAAGTCAGTATCGATATGGGCGCCATCACGCTTCAGGTGGATGAGGGGTTCAACCCGGCTGTCAGCATCGACAATGTGACCGTCTCTGATCCCCTGAGCGGGCGGCCTCTGGTGAGCCTGACACGGCTCGATGCGGAGTTTTCGCGCCGCAATCTGCTGAGCGGTCAAGTGCGCGCCAAGCAGGTCAGCGCGGCGGGGTTGTTCTTGCAATTGCGCCGGGGGCGAGACGGGGCCTTTGATCTCTCTTTTGGCAGCGGTCTGAACCGCTCGGCGCCCGATATGGCGGGGCTTTTGCGCCAATTTGATGCGGTGGTGGAAGATGCGCAGCTCGACGCGCTCCGTGAAGTCACGCTCAACGCGGTCACGCTGGAGTATCAAGACGCCGTCTCGGGGCGGTCGTGGTTGATTGACGGTGGCCGGATCGCATTGCGCCGCGACAGCGCGATGCTGTCTGCTTCCAGCGATTTCGCCTTGCTCACGGGCGGGGCGGAGGCCGCGAGCGTCGCTCTGAACGCGACATCGCCTTTGGGCTCGCCCCAGATAGCCATTGGTGTCACGCTGACTGACATCCCGGCGGGCGACATCGCAACGCAAAGCAGCGCTCTGGAATGGCTGGGCGTTTTGCGCGCGCCGATCTCGGGCGCGTTGCGCACCGGGTTTGACGAAACTGGCGCATTGCAACCGCTCAACGCGACATTGCAGATAGGCCAAGGCGTTTTGCAACCCAACGATGCTGCGAAACCTGTTCCGTTCGAAGCGGCCCGCGCCTATTTCACCTATGAACCGGCAACCCGCGCCTTTGATTTCTCGGAGGTCTCGGTCCGCAGTGATTGGGTCACGGGATCGGGCACAGGCACGGCCACGCTTGAGACAGAAGGCGCGGCTGGGCTTGCGGGGCTCACGGCGCAATTGCGCCTCAGTGATGTCAGCGCGAATCCCTTTGAGCTCTACGACGCACCGCGCCAGATTGATGACGCCACCATGGCCTTGCATCTGGCGCTCGATCCCTTTGTTCTGCGACTGGGCCAGGTGACGGCGCAAAGCGGCGACGCCGCGCTCTTGGCTCAGGGCCGCGTGGTTGCAGATGATGAGGGCTGGAAGGTCAGCGCGATGGCGGAAGCAGAGACCGCAACGCCGGCGCAGGTCCTCAAATTCTGGCCGCAAACAGCGCTGAGCGGCACGCGGGACTGGATCGCGCGCAGCATTCCCGAAGCCGAGTTTCGCGATCTGCAATTTGTCCTGCGCGCCCGGGAAGGCGCCAAGCCTGACATCTATCTGGGCAGCAGCGTTCAAAAGGCGACGGTTCAATTCCTGCCCACCATGCCGCCTTTGCAGGATCTGACCGGACGTCTGACATTGGAAGACCACCGTTTGGTGGTCATTGCGGATCAGGCGGTTGTCCGGCCAGAAGAGGGCGGCGCGATTGAGGCTGATGGGACGAAATTCGTGCTGGCGGATGTCCGTGAAAAGAGCGGGCAGGCGCAGGTACATCTCAAAACGCAGAGCACCATCACAGCGGCCCTGTCGTTGATTGATGCCGAGCCTCTCGCCGTGATGCAAAAGGCCGATCGGCCTGTTGATCTGGCCGAAGGTCGCGCTGATTTGACGGGGCTCTTGTCCTTCGCGCTGGGGCGCGCTGACGGGCAGGAGGGGATCTCCGTGGCCTATGACGTCTCGGGCGCGTTGCGGAATGTGCGCTCGGATCAGATTGTTGCGGGACGGGAGATCGCGTCGGATCTGCTGGAGATCGACGTGACCCCCACAGATATCCGCATTGCCGGAGCGGGAACATTCGATGGCGTGCCGTTCGAAGGCGCATGGCAGAGCCCGATTGGCGCCGAACCCGCGACCTCGGTGGTCGAAGCGGATATCGAATTGTCCAGCGCGAGCCTTGCCGCGCTGAATGTGGATTTGCCAGAGGGTATGCTGGAGGGCCGCGGCCGTGGTCGTCTTGTCGTCGATTTGCCGCCCGGAGAGACGCCCAGTTTTTCAGTCAGCACGGATTTGACCGGTCTGGGACTGCAGATCGCGCCCATCGGTTGGGCGCTCTCGCGCGGCGCAAAGGGGCGGCTGAGCCTTGCGGGCGCGTTGAGCCAACCCGTACGGGTGGACCGGATCGCGCTTGACGCGCCGGGGCTCGAGGCGTCCGGGCGCATCGGGTTGCAGGAGGGCGGCGGGCTGGATCGTCTGGAGCTGGACCGCGTACGCGTCGGCGGATGGCTGGATGGCCCGGTCACACTGGCCGGGCGCGGGGCGGGCCAACCTTTCGCCGTCGCGGTGCGCGGCGGGACCATTGATCTGCGCCGTGCCCCCTTTGGCGCCAGCGGCGGCGGTGTGAGCGCAGGCGGGGGCGGCGGTCCGTTGCGCATCGCGGTCGACCGCTTGCAAATCACTGACACGCTCGCACTCACCGATTTTCTCGGCAATTTCGAGACGGGCCGCGGGCTTGTCGGCCCCTTTACCGCGCGCATCAACGGCGGGGCTGAGATCGAAGGGCAGGCCCGGGCCGAAGACCGGGGCACGGGTTTTGTCATCCGTGCCGAGGATGCAGGCGATGCGCTGCGCGATGCCGGGCTCTTTCGCAATCTCAGCGATGGGCGTTTGACCCTGCGCTTGCGGCCAACGGGCCAGCCGGGCACCTTTGATGGTGAGGCCACAATCAACGAGCCACGCCTGCGCAATGCGCCCGCCATTGCCGAGCTGCTCAATGCCGTGTCTGTGGTGGGCCTCCTGTCCCAGCTGAATGGCGAGGGGATCTACTTTCAGGAAGTCGAGGCGCGGTTCCGCCTCTCGCCCAGCCGGGTTATCCTGACATCCTCCAGCGCGGTTGGGCCATCCATGGGCATTTCGCTCGATGGGTTTTACGACATCGCGCGCGGCGAGATGGATATGCAAGGCGTGGTCTCGCCGCTCTATGCAGTCAACATTCTGGGCCGCGCCATCGCACGCAAGGGCGAGGGGCTGATTGGGTTCAACTTCAACATGACGGGCGCCGCATCTGATCCAACCGTTTCGGTCAATCCATTCTCCGCTTTGACACCGGGCATGTTCCGGGACATATTCCGCCGCCCACCTCCCACCGTATCGGAATAAAAATGCAGCTCAGCGATTTTGATTTTGACCTGCCCGAAGCCCTCATTGCCACACGGCCCGCCCGGCCGCGTTCCTCGGCGCGCTTGCTGGTGGCCCAAGGACGCGAGGGGAGCCGAGATCTGCATGTTTTCGATTTACCGGACGTTCTGGAGCCCGGCGACAGGTTGGTCTTGAACGACACGAAAGTGATCCCCGCGCGTCTGCGCGGCCTGCGCGAGCGCGCAGGAACGGACGGGGCCAAGATGGAGGTCACGCTTCTGGAGCCGCAGGCGGAAGGCACATGGTCGGCCCTCATCAAGCCGTTGAAAAAAGTGCGCGAAGGCGAAACCATCCGCTTTTCCGACGATTTGTCCGCGACGCTGGAGGCCAAGGCAGAAGGTCAGGGGCTCTTGCGTTTTGACCTGACGGGCGATGATTTCGATTCTGCGCTCAATGCGGCAGGTGCGATGCCGCTACCCCCTTATATCGAGGCCAAACGGCCCGCTGATGCGCAGGATCGCATCGATTATCAAACCATCTGGGCGCGTCACACAGGCGCCGTCGCAGCGCCCACGGCCTCGTTGCATTTCGATGACGCGCTCATGCGCGCATTGGCGGCGCGAGGGGTCGAGATCAGCTATGTGACGCTGCATGTGGGAGCGGGTACGTTTTTGCCCGTGAAGGTCGATGACGTCACAACCCACAAGATGCATGCGGAATGGGGGCAGGTGAGTGCCCAGGCGGCTCAGGCCATGGCAACAACCAAAGCCGCGGGCCGCCGTGTGATCCCCGTGGGCACAACGGCCCTGCGTCTGATTGAGAGCGCGGCGCGGGAGACAGGCGCGATTGCGCCCTTTAAAGGTGAGACGGATATCTTCATCTATCCCGGATTTGAGTTCCGCGTGGCCGATGGCTTGATGACGAATTTTCACCTGCCCAAATCGACCCTGATGATGCTTGTCTCGGCTTTGATGGGCCGCGAGCGCATGATGGCGCTCTACGCTCACGCAATCTCAGGGAAATACAGGTTTTTCAGCTACGGAGATGCGTCGCTCTTGCTCCCGAACGCCTAGCCTGTCGCGCAGGAAATGCAACGCCGTGTGCTGGGATCAAAGAGCATCCTTTGCTCCGCAATGGCCTCACCGCAATCCTCGCAAAATCCGAAATCGGGATCGGTCTCCAGTCTGGACAGGGCATCGCGCAACCGCTGGACCTCAGCATCGCGCCGCATTTGCGTGGCCTTGGCCATGGATTGCCCCAAAAGCGCGTCCTGGCGAGAGAGCCGCCCCACGGCCTGTTGATCCAGCGTCACGACGGATTGAGCCTCGGCCCCTAACGCGTTTTCCTCCGTCAATTCCGCCAGCCGGGCGGCTATGCGTGCGCGGATTTGAGCTTGCGTGACCATGTCTGATGGGCTCCATCACAGCTTAATATTTGGTCTGCCGGGACCGCGGTGTTATATACATCCCAGCCAACCCAACCACCGGAAGCATGACATGGCCTATACAGACACGCAAATCCGCGAAATGGATCCCGTCTGGGTGCGGATTCTCAGGGAAGCAGAGGAGGCCGTTCAGGATGAGCCTCTCTTGGGAGGGCTGGTCCATCAAAGCGTGTTGCATCACACGTCGCTGGAACGTGCGCTGAGTTACCGTATTGCGCTCAAGCTGGCGTCAGGCGAAATGTCGGAGCAATTGCTGCGGGAAATCGCGGATGAGGCTTATGCCAGCGATCCCGGTATCGGTCTTGCGGCGCGTGCCGATATCGCGGCCGTCTATGATCGTGATCCGGCATGCCACAGATTCCTGCAACCGCTGCTCTTCTTCAAAGGCTTTCAGGCGGTGCAAGCCTATCGCATTGGCCACTGGCTGTGGCGCGAGGGCCGGTTGGATATGTCCTATTTCATTCAGATGCGCGTCTCGGAAGTATTTGGCATCGATATTCATCCCGCCGCGCGGATCGGGCAGGGGATCATGATCGACCATGCCCATTCTATCGTGATCGGTGAGACGGCGGTTGTGGGAGACAATGTCTCCATGCTGCATTCCGTGACGCTCGGGGGTACGGGCAAGGAAGAAGAAGACCGTCACCCCAAGATTGGCGACGGCGTTCTGATTGGCGCAGGGGCCAAGGTGCTGGGCAATATCCATGTCGGAAATTGCTCCCGGATTGCCGCGGGCTCTGTTGTTCTGGCCGAGGTGCCGCCCTGCAAGACCGTGGCAGGCGTGCCCGCCAAAATCGTGGGCGAGGCCGGCTGCGATCAGCCTTCCATGAGCATGGATCAGATATTGCGCGGCTGCGGCGGGTGAGGCACGATCTTCGGCCGCATCGCCATCTTCCAACGGCGCCAGCGTAGCACGATCGCGCCAAAGGACATCGCGATATAAAACCCCTGAATGAGTGCGGCGGACAAGTTGAAGTCCGCCCACAAGCTCGCCAGAACACAGCTTGAGGCGACGAGCACCATCGCGAAATACAAAGGCCGTGTACTGTCGAGCTTGCCAAGGCTCAGGCAGAGGAAGGCAACAACATATATCGCGAATCCGATCAGCCCGAGGGCGCGGCAGAGAGTTTCCAAATCAAAGGAAGAAAAGTCGTAAGCAATCATTTGTGTCTCAATGGTTAGAAGATGTCGGAAAAACCGAAAAAACATACCTATCAATGAGAGCGAGCCTAGGCGGAATTGCGCTTGACGTCAGGTGAGGTATTCCAGACCTCATGGCTTTTTGCCCGCTGATACAAGAGATCACCGGGCGGAGGGTGCCTGTCAGAGTCTGTTGATTTGGCAGAATTTGGATGTCAGGCGAGAAGCGCCAGCGGGTTTTCCAAACCATCCTTGATGGCCGCCAGGAGCTCAGCCCCCAAAGCGCCATCGATAACACGGTGATCCACCGACAATGTCACTGACATCACGGTGGCCACGCCCAAAGCGCCGTTTTCCTGAACCACGGGCTTTTTGATGCCTGCGCCCACGGCCAGAATGGCGCCATGGGGCGGATTGATCACGGCGTCAAAGTTCTCGATGCCCATCATCCCGAGGTTGGAGATGGCAAAGCTGCCGCCCTGATATTCATGGGGGGCGAGCTTGCGGTCGCGCGCCCGCGCGGCGAGGTCCTTCATCTCGGCGGACAGGCTGGAGAGGGACTTTTGATGGGCGTCTTTCAGCACAGGCGTGAAAAGCCCGCCCTCAATCGCCACGGCCACGGCCACATCTGAGGGCGTGAGTTGCAAGATACGGTCACCCGCCCAGACAGCATTGGCCGCAGGCACCTGTTGCAGAGCGTTGGCACAGGCCTTGATGATGAAATCATTCACCGACAGTTTCACACCGCGCGCCGACAATTGCGCGTTGAGCTCTGCGCGAAAGGCCAGCAGCGCATCAAGCTGGATGTCGCGTCGCAGATAGAAATGCGGAATGTCCTGTTTGGCCTCGGTCAGCCGTGCGGCAATGGTTTTGCGCATGCCATCAAGAGGCACCTCGGTGAACTCGCGGCCCTCGAAGATGGCGGCGATCTTGCCCGCGTCTTGCGGGGCTTTTGGCGTGGTTGGGGCCAGTTGGGGTTCTGCAGCGGGCGCTGGTGTCGTCGCACGCGCTTGAGGCACAGCGCTCTGCGCGCTGGGATCGGCCGCCTCGACATCTGCCTTCACGATTCGACCCCGTGGCCCGGACCCGACGATCTGGCTCAGATCCAGCCCCTTTTGCTCCGCAATCCTGCGTGCGAGCGGGGAGGCGAAGACGCGACCTGCCCGGGCAGCGTCGGGATCCGGGCGCGGAGCGGGGGCCGGACGCGGAGTGGGTGCCGGTGATGCGGCTGCGGCTGGCGGCGCTGCCTCTGCGGGCGCGGGTGTATTGGCAATATCATCGGCGCTTTCGCCGTCTTCGAGCAACACGGCGATGGCGGTATTGACCTTCACATCCGCAGTGCCCTCGGCGATCAGAATCTGCCCAATCACACCCTCATCCACAGCCTCGAATTCCATCGTGGCTTTGTCCGTCTCGATCTCGGCAATCACATCGCCGGAGCTCACCGCATCACCTTCTTTCACGTGCCATTTGGCAAGGGTGCCCTCTTCCATCGTGGGGGACAGGGCGGGCATCAGGATTTCTATGGGCATGAGACACTTCCTGTGGCGGGTGTGGGAGCGAGGGGCCAGCCCCTCGCGCTCCCCGAGGTATTTCGAGGCAAAAGAAGGGCGGGACTAGCGATATGTGACCTTTTTCACGGCATCGATCACTTCCTGAGTTGTTACGAGCGCGTGCTTTTCGAGATTGGCGGCATAGGGCATGGGCACATCCTTACCGGTCAGATTGAGAACCGGCGCGTCGAGGTAATCGAAGGCGCGCTCCATGATCGTGGCCGAGATGTGGTTGCCAATGGCGCCCACAGGCCAGCCTTCCTCGATTGTGATGCATCGATTGGTTTTCATCACGGAAGCAAGCACTGTGTCGTAGTCGATGGGGCGCAGGGTCCGCAGGTCGATGACTTCCGCGCTGATACCGTCTGCCGCCAGTGTCTCGGCGGCCTCCAGCGCGTATTGCATGCCAATGCCGAAGGAGACGAGCGTCACATCGCTGCCTTGGCGCCAGATCCGGGCCTTGCCGAAGGGAATTGTGAGATCGTCGAGTTCGGGAACGTCGAAGCTGCGTCCGTACAAGATCTCGTTTTCGAGAAAGATCACGGGATTGGGATCGCGGATGGCGGTCTTGAGCAGGCCCTTCGCGTCAGACGCAGAATAGGGCATGACGACCTTGAGCCCGGGGATATGGGCATACCAGGCGGCGTAGTCCTGGCTGTGCTGTGCACCGACGCGGGCGGCCGCGCCATTGGGCCCCCGGAACACGATGGGGCAGCCCATCTGGCCACCGGACATGTAGAGTGTCTTCGCGGCGGAATTGATAATCTGATCAATGGCCTGCATGGCGAAGTTAAACGTCATGAATTCCACAATCGGATTAAGGCCCCCAAAGGCAGCCCCCACGGCGATCCCGGTGAAGCCGTGCTCCGTGATGGGGGTATCGATGACGCGGCGGGCACCAAATTCGTCCAGCAAGCCCTGGCTGATCTTGTAGGCGCCCTGGTATTCCGCGACCTCTTCGCCCATGAGGAAGACCTCTGGCGTGCGCCGCATTTCCTCGGCCATGGCATCACGCAGCGCTTCGCGGACGGTCTGCTGTTTTATGGCTGTGCCTTCGGGCCAGTCGGGTTCTGGGGCTGTGGCCGTCGGGGCCGGCGCATCTGGCGCAGGAACAGGTGAGGCTGGTGCAGTTGTGGGGGCCGCTGCAGGCACGCTCGGGGCAGGCTGCGCGCTGGCGGCGGGGATCTCTTCGCCATCTTCCACCAAAATGGCGATTGGCGTGTTGACCTTCACATCGGCCGTGCCCTCGGCGATCAGGATCTTGCCCATGACGCCTTCGTCAACAGCTTCGAATTCCATCGTGGCCTTGTCGGTCTCGATCTCAGCGATGATGTCGCCGGAGGAGACCGCGTCTCCTTCTTTGACAAGCCATTTGGCGAGCGTGCCTTCTTCCATCGTGGGCGAGAGGGCGGGCATGAGGATCTCTGTGGTCATGATATTTACCTCACAAAGCCGGAGAAAGTGACACCAACCCGAGCGCCAGCCCGCTGCCGATGAGCAAAATGATGAGTTGCATGCCGATATTGGCGATGAGCGCGGCGCGGAAGGCGACAGGGTGCCCATCCACGGTTTCGACCAGTCGCGACATGACCCAAGCAGTGAGCAGGGTCAGAAGTGCGAGCGTGACATATTCGGTCAGCCAGTGGTTCAGCAGAGCCCACGGTCCGGAGGCATTGAACTCTGCCGCGATCTGCGCGAGATCGGCTGTGTCGCCTGCCGCTGCGATGGCAGATCGCACTTGAGCCCCAATGATGAAGGTCAGGGTGGCGTTCACAATGAGATAGATGATCCCAAACGTCAGAAGAATGCCAAAAACAGGTGACAATTCCGGCGTTTGCTTTATCCCAAACCGAAAGATGAGATACACCAGTACCGCTTGTACGGCGGAATAGAGAGCCACCAGAAAAAGGCTCATGACAATGGTTACGATCATGGTGGGATGTGTTCTCAGGCGTCGGCATAAATATCGGTCCAGAGCTCTTCGAGGGCGGGCTCGGGGCTTGTTCGAGCGAAATCCGCGCTCTTGTTCACGATTGCCTTGATCTCCTTGTCGATGGCCTTGAGGTCGTCCTCGGTCGCATGTTTGCCTTGCAAAAGCATCTCGCGCACATTTTCGATCGGATCGCGTTCATCGCGCATCTTCTGGACCTCCTCGCGTGTCCGGTACTTTGCCGGATCAGACATCGAATGGCCGCGGTAGCGATAGGTCTTGATTTCAAGGATATACGGCCCTTTTCCAGAGCGGCAGTGCGCCACGGCCTTTTCACCGGCCGCTTTGACCGCAAGAACATCCATGCCGTCGACCGCTTCGCCTGGAATGCCAAAGGCCTCGCCGCGCGTGTAAATGTCTGGAGTGGATGTGGAGCGCTGTTGGGAGGTGCCCATGGCGTACTGGTTGTTTTCGATGACGAAAACACACGGGAGCTGCCAGAGCGCGGCCATGTTGAAGGTTTCGTAGACCTGGCCCTGATTGGCGGCGCCATCGCCGAAATAGGTGAAGGTGACTCGGCCATTGTCGTTGTATTTGTCTGCAAAAGCGAGGCCCGCGCCCAGCGGCACTTGCGCCGCAACAATTCCGTGGCCCCCATAAAAATGCTTCTCTTTCGAGAACATGTGCATGGAGCCGCCTTTGCCTTTGGAATAGCCGCCCTCGCGACCTGTGAGCTCGGCCATGACACCATCGGGATCCATGCCGCAGGCCAGCATGTGTCCATGGTCACGGTAGGAGGTGATACGCTTGTCGCCCTCTTCAGCCGCCGCCTCGAGGCCAACAACAACGGCTTCCTGCCCGATGTAGAGATGGCAAAAGCCGCCGATCAGGCCCATGCCGTAAAGCTGCCCTGCCTTTTCCTCGAACCGGCGGATCAATAGCATATCCCGGTAGTAGGATTTGAGCTCCTCGGCAGAGACATTCGGTTTGGCAGCCGATTTCGTTGCTTTGCGTGCGGCCATGTGCTCCTCCCGGGCTTAGGCGGTAGTTTAGCCTTAAACTAACGCTAAAATGCTCTTTGGGGAAGAAAAGAATGCACTTGCGTGGCGCGACACGTCGTATCGCCGGAGGCACGGCTGAGAGAAGCGTTAACGAATGATCATTTCGTCGGCTCGGGCCATTCCAAGAATGTCGCGGGCCTGTTGGTCCAGCAGATCAAGGTCCAGATAATCATCCGAGAGCCGGCGCGTCAGGTTCTCCATGCGACGCACCTCGCCCAACAGCGCGTTGCGCTCGGCTTCGAGACGTGCAGCCTCATCGAGGATTTCGGCGCGGCGGAAGAGGCCGTAATCGCCTTGCACGGCGGCAAAGGTGAAATAGGCGCCCAACGTGAAGGCCACCGCAAACACAATGATAGGGGTCAGGTTCTGCCCTGCTTTCGTGCGCATGAATATCTACCTCAAGTCGTCTCTGACGGACGTTCCCTGCAGTATGACACAGCACGCCCGGCTTGTGAAACTATTTCCGGACCGCTTGAGGCTGAAAAGCGATGCTTCAGGACGCGTTGCTCAACGCGGCCACGCCTGGCAATTCCTTGCCTTCCATCCATTCGAGAAATGCGCCACCTGCCGTGGAGATATAGGTGAAGCTGTCAGCCGCGCCTGCCTGGTTGAGCGCAGCCACCGTATCGCCACCGCCCGCGACGGAAACAAGCGCGCCAGAGGCGGACAAGGCGGCTGCCTCACGCGCGGCGGCGTTGGTCGCTGCGTCAAACGGCGTAATCTCGAAAGCGCCAAGAGGGCCATTCCAGATGAGCGTTTTGGAAGCTTTCAGCGCCTCGGAAATCCGCGCCACGGAGGCCGGGCCGGCATCGAGGATCATGGCGTCTTGCGGGCAGGCATCGACGGGCAGGGTTTCGTTGGGCGCATTGGCCTCAAAGGCGCGCGCGACAACGATGTCCGTGGGCAGCAGGATCGTGCAGCCCAGCGTTTGGGCTTTGGCCAGGATATCGGAGGCCGTCTCCGTCATGTCATGCTCGGCAAGCGATGTGCCGACGCCAATGCCTTGGGCGGCAAGGAAGGTGTTTGCCATGCCCCCGCCAATGACCAGCGTGTCGACCTTTTCAACGAGATTGCCCAGCAGATCGAGCTTCGTGGAGACTTTGGCGCCGCCAACAACCGCCGTGACCGGGCGTTCGGGCGTGCCAAGGGCGGCTTCCAGCGCCGAGAGCTCAGCCTGCATCAAACGTCCCGCACAGCTTGGCAGATGCCGGGCGAGGCCTTCGGTTGAGGCATGGGCCCGGTGCGCGGCAGAGAAGGCGTCGTTGCAGTAGATATCGCCAAGCGCTGCCATCTGGAGGGCGAGGGCGGGATCGTTCTTTTCCTCTCCGGCGTGAAAGCGCGTGTTCTCAAGCAGCGCGATTTGGCCGGGTTGGAGCGCGTCCACCACGGCCTGCGCCGCGTCGCCCACACAATCAGCCGCAAAGACCACCGGTGCGCCAAGCGTGTCTTCCAGTGCCGGGACCAGGTGTTGCAAGCTCATCTCGGCGACGCGCTGGCCCTTGGGGCGGCCAAAATGCGCAAGAAGGATAGGTTTGCCACCTGCGGCGAGAATATCGCGGATCGTGGGGGCAATGCGTTCGATCCGCGTTGCATCCGTCACGCGGCCTGCGTCCATGGGCACATTGATGTCCACACGGACCAACACGCGCTGTCCGCTCAATGTCATGTCGTCGAGAGTTTTCCAGCTCATGGGGGTCTCCTGTGGGCAGGTCGGGGTGTGCGTTGCGTGCAGGGTTTGGCCCTTCACTGCCCGGGCGTCAACCGGATTGCCGCGCTCTTTCGCCACCGGGCTTGCTTGTCGTTCGCGCAAGGGGGGCTTAGGTATGGGCCAAGACATCAACAGGAGAGCCAAATGGCCGATATCAAAGACCCCGAAAACACGATCATTGTGACGCTGAAAGGCGGAGATGTGACCATCGAGCTTTTGCCCGATGTTGCGCCCGAGCATTGCGCACGCATGAAAGAGCTCGTGCGGGAAGGGCAATACGACAATGTGGCCTTCCACCGGGTCATCGAGGGGTTCATGGCCCAGACCGGCGACGTGCAACACGGCGATATGGAAGATGGCTTCAACCTGCGCATGGCCGGGACGGGCGGCTCCGACAAGCCCGATCTTCCCGCCGAATTCTCCAAGCTGCCCCATGATCGTGGCACTTTGGGCGCCGCGCGCTCGGCCAATCCCAATTCGGCCAATTCGCAGTTCTTCATCAACTTCTCGGACAACCATTTCCTCAATGGACAATATACGGTCTATGGCCGTGTGATCTCCGGTATGGAGCATGTCGACGCGATCACCCGGGGTGAGCCACCAGCCGAGCCCGATCGCATGATCAAATGCGTGGTGGCCTCCGATGCGTAAGGCTCTGATCGCAGCGTCCCTCTGTCTCGCAGGGCCTGCCTTTTCCGCGGGTCTCGAGATCGAGATTGCCGGAGAGGGGGCCAATGGGGTCGTCAAGGTTGATCTTCTCGAGGATGTGGCCCCCGGCCATGTGGAGCGGATCACAGCGCTGGCCGCGGATGGTCAGTACAATGATGTGGTGTTTCACCGGGTTATCGACGGTTTCATGGCGCAAACCGGCGACGTGCAATTCGGCAAGATGGGCGGCGATATGCGCATGGCCGGTCGGGGCGGGTCTGATCAACCCGACCTGGCGGCGGAATTCTCTGATGTGCCCTACGAGCGTGGCGTCGTCGGGATGGCCCGGTCTCAGAGCCCTGACAGCGCGAATTCGCAATTCTTTATCATGTTCGCAGAAGGTGCCTTCCTCAACGGTCAATACACCGTCGTGGGCCGGGTAACAGAGGGCATGGATGTGGTGGATGCGATCAAGCGCGGCGAGGGCCGGAATGGCGCAGTGATCGGACAGCCTGACCGGATGGTCACGGTCACGGTCACCGAGTAGCACCTGCATCGTCCTGCGCTGATGGCGATCCGCTAAAGGCGCTCGGAAACGACAAAAGGCGTGCGGGCGAGGGCGCGCACGCCTTTTCACATCTGTGTCAGGCCTCTGGGCAGCGCGGCACTTTTGGGACAAGCTCTCTGCCAAAGGAGATGTCTCATGCGACACGTGATCTTTGCAGCGGCAACAGCCGTGATAATGGCAGGGCAGGCGCTGGCCAGCCCGGATTTCTGGTCACGCGAATGGCCCAACACCAATTTCGAGAGGTCATCTGTCGAAAACTGGGTCGAGATCCTCTCGGGCGGGCCGCCCAAGGATGGCATCCCCGCAATTGACAATCCGACCTTTCAGAATGTCGCGGACAAGACCACCGTCGGCGCGCGCGAGCCCGTCATCACGGTCGAGATCGGGGATGACAATCGCGCCTATCCGATCCGGTATCTGACATGGCATGAGATTGTGAATGACACTGTCGGCGGTGTCCCCGTCGCTGTCACGTTTTGCCCGCTGTGCAATTCCGGCATCACGTTCGATCGCAGAACGCGGCACGGCGTCTTGAGCTTTGGTGTGTCCGGCAAGCTGCGCAACTCGGACATGATCATGTATGACCGCGAAACCGAGAGCTGGTGGCAGCAGGCGGTGGGTGAGGCCATTGTCGGAGATCTTTTGGGCACCGAGCTGGAGCAAATCCCGACATGGATGGAGAGCTGGGCGGAATTCAAAGCGCGCAACCCTGACGGTCTTGTCATGGCGCAGCCCGGGTATCCGCGCATGTATGGGGCCAACCCGTATCAAAACTACGATTCGTCCCATCGCCCGTTTCTGTATTCGGGAGAATTGCCCCCTCATGGCATCCCGGCGCTCATGCGGGTTGTGCGCGTGGGCGATCGCGCCTGGCCGTTGTCTCGCTTCGAGACGGCAACCGAGATTTCCGAGGCAGGCGTCAACCTCAGCTGGGCGCCCGGGCAAGCCTCGGCTCTGGACAGTCAGGACATCAACGCCGGGCGCGATGTTGGCACGATCCGGGTGCGCGATGCGCAGGGCCGCGATGTGGCCCATGACGTGATGTTTGCATTTGCCTTTCACGCGTTCTGGCCGGACGGGACGTGGATGATCGCCCGGTGATGTCCCTTGCGGCGGACAGTCCGCCGTGTGGTGCGCGATTGTTCACGCCTAGTCTCCAATCACACGCCAATAGTGGCAGAATTGCGGATAACCTAAGGTAAATGCGTCTTTTTTATGTCACCCGGTGTGAGCGATGTGTTAGTGAATTCATCACTATGGTCTAACTCTCGAAGGGGAAAAGATGTTTAACAAGTTACTCGGTTTAACGGTAGGTTTGAGCCTTGCTGGCCTTAGCGCCCAAGCTGCGATTGTGTCTGTCGGTCCAGGCGTTCAACAGATTGGCACGCCCACATCTGTCACGGACGATAATCCGGGCAGCGATGCCATCATCAAAGCATTCGACGAAATTCAAGGCTTGACGCTTGATGATGATCTCAGCGTTGACGGCGGGACAATCGTCGAAGGGACGCGCATCAACAGCCACATGGTCTTTGCCAACCGCGAGACGGGCTCTGCGCTGGTCAGATTGTCCGGGTCCGTCACATTCGATGGCATGATCCTTGGCGTGATTTCAAATACAGCTCAACTGGGCAACACCGATGCGTTGCTTGGTCCGGGCACCACATATGACACATTCACCGCGCGCGGCCTTGAGTTTGGGGGCGCAAATGGCGATGGCTATGAAGTGTCGGGCTCGGTCTTCACAGCCGATGAGTTCGTCATTACACAGCCGGGCGACTGGGTCCGCGTGATCACAGCCGCGACGATTCCTGTGCCTGCGTCGGCCGCGCTTTTGCCGATGGGCTTTGGCGCGCTGGTCGCCTTGCGTCGTCGCAAGAAGAAAGCCGACGCGGCCTGATCCGGGACGGCGGTTCACTAGGGTAAGAACCGAAAAAGGGCTCCGATTGGAGCCCTTTTTTGTGCCTGACGTGTCGCGCCGTCGCAGTGCTGGTGTGGATCACCCTAGGCCGAGCAGCTCGCGCCACCCAGAACACAGAACTTGGCGCAATGCGGATGGTTCAGGCTCACCTCACGTTCGGCCTCTTCCAATGTCTCGCCAAGCTCAAACTGCGGATCATAGGGCAGAAGCGTGCAGGCCAGCACGGACGGTGCATCGGCCCCTTTGCGTTTGACGACCATGCGCGAGCTTGAGCACATGACATCTTGCGGCGACTTGTTGAGAATACCCCAGCACGCAGTTGTGATTTCAGGCACTTCAACGCGCATGTCCATCTCGGGGAAGAGAACCGTCATGCCCGGATTTTGCGCATCAATATCAAAACCTTCGCGCGCATAAAGCGCCGCATAGCCATCCCGCGCATCGGCCTCACTCTCAGCCCAGACAATCCGGCCTGCCACGGCCATGCGCACCCCGGCATCACGCAGCCAGCGCATGCCTTCGAGCGTTTTCTCAAAAGCCCCCGCGCCGCGTTCCGCGTCATGGACCTCGGGTTGCCAGTGATCGAGGCTGATCCGCAGCGTGAGTTTGTCGCCATAGTCTTTCTGAAGGCGCTCCAAACCCGCAAGCATTCGTTTGCGCATCATCGGGCGCATGGCATTGGTCAGGATCAATGTCTCGTAGCCACGGGCGAGCGCCGCTTCGGCCATTTCGATCATCTCCGGGTTCATGAAAGGCTCACCGCCCGTGAACGCGATCTCACGCACGCCCCATCCGCGCGCATCGAGTTGATCGAGGTAGCTCTCTACCTCCTTCCGCGTGATGTAGACCAACCGGTCATTATCGGGTGAGCTTTCAATATAGCAATTCGCGCAGGTGATATTGCACAGGGTGCCCGTATTGAACCAAAGAGTTTGAGGATTGCTGAGCGCGACTTTTGCCCGGGCTTCGCCTTTTGCTGTCAACTCAGGATCGATAAATTTGCCTTGGTTGGCATCGACCACATCTTTCATTATCTGCTCCTTGCGCGTTGCGGCATTCTTAACTTGAGCGTTCTCGTTTTCCCAGCCTCCAAGCACCGGCGCACACCATTGTGAACTTGAATCTACCAGTGGACATTGCGGGGAAGTGTGAGTAAACCGCATCCCAACCAAAGGTTAGCGCTAACAGCGCAGCTGCATTGGAGCTGAGGGCAAAATAATGGTGTCACGTGTCATTCCCGTAGAATCGTTCGATCTGGTCATCTTTGGTGGCACAGGCGATCTTGCGCGCAGAAAGATTTTGCCGGGCCTGTTCCGACGGTTCTGTGCAGGGCAAATGCCTGAAGACGCACGGATTTTAGGGGCTGCACGCGCGGAGCTTGATGATGAGGGCTATCGCGAGTTTGTGCGGGACGCGATTGTCGAGTTTGACGGGGAACGCCCCAAGACATGCCCGAAGCTCGCGGAATTCCTTGCGACATTGGGCTACGTCACAACGGATGCGCGCGGTGAGGCGGGCTGGCCTGATCTCGCGGCGCGGCTGCGCGAGGGGCGGGTGCGGGCCTTCTATTTCTCTGTGGGGCCTGGTCTTTTTGGCGATATCGCGGAGCGTTTGCACCGCCACGGCATGGCGCCGCGCGACAGCCGGATCGTCGTGGAAAAGCCCTTTGGCCGGGATCTCGAAACAGCGCGTCAGCTGAACGCGACGCTTGCGGAGCATTTCAAGGAAGACCAGATTTACCGGATTGACCATTACCTCGGTAAGGAAACGGTCCAGAACCTGATGGCCGTTCGCTTCGGCAATATGCTCTTTGAGCCGCTCTGGAACAGCCAATATGTCGATCACATCCAGATCACCGTGGCAGAGACTGTAGGAGTTGGCGGCCGTGGCGGCTATTACGACAAATCCGGCGCCATGCGGGATATGGTGCAAAACCATCTGATGCAGCTGTTGTGCCTGATTGCGATGGAGCCACCGGCGAAGTTCGATCCCGATGCGGTGCGGGATGAAAAACTCAAGGTCATCCGCGCGCTCGAACCTGTTGAGCCGCATCACATCGTGCGCGGTCAATACGACGCGTCCGAAGAGGAGGGGTCCTACCGCGATCACGCGGAGAACCCGACGTCCAAGACCGAAAGCTTCATGGCGCTCAAAACCCATGTCTCCAACTGGCGGTGGGCGGGAACGCCGATCTATTTGCGCACAGGCAAGCGCATGAAGGCGCGCACATCCGAGATCGCCGTAGTCTTCAAGGATACGCCGCATTCCATCTTTGGCCCCGAAGCAGGGCAGCACCGCAATGTGCTGTCCATTCGATTGCAGCCCAACGAAGGCATTACACTTGGCGTGACGATCAAGGAGCCCGGCCCCGGGGGCATGCGCCTTGTAGACGTGCCTTTGGACATGACCTTTGCCGATGCGCTCGGACCGGAAGCGGAAGAAGTGCCCGATGCTTATGAGCGGCTGATCATGGATGTTATCCGTGGCAACCAGACGCTCTTTATGCGCGGCGATGAGGTGGAGGCGGCCTGGGCCTGGACGGATCCGATCATTCAGGGTTGGGAGGCGCGCGGCGATGTGCCAAAACTCTATGACAGCGGATCGAGCGGCCCGGAGGATGCCTTGATGCTGATGCATCGCGATGGCCGCAAGTGGCGCGAGATCAAAGCGTAATCGGCGGTTGAGACGGTTTGTGAGAACCGGTCGCATCCGATGAGCGTGGCCAAAGAGTGCAGGGGGAAGGGCATGACCTTCAACGAATATCCTGATCAGGAAATGATGATGATTGATCTGGCCAATCGTTTGGCCGGAGAATTGACGCAAGCGCTTGAGCATCAGGAGCGCGCGCTGCTCGCGGTGCCCGGGGGCACGACGCCGGGGCCGATCTTCGATGTTCTGTGCGCCGCGGACCTTGATTGGGCGCGTGTGGATGTGATGCTCACGGATGAACGCTGGGTGCGTGAGGACCATGAGCGCTCGAACACGCGGCTTTTGCATGCGCGTCTGCTCGTGAACCATGCCGCCAAGGCCCGTTACCTGCCGATGTATTTGCCGGGCAAGACGCCTGAAGATCGGTTGGCAGAGCTCGAGACCAACATCGTCGCGCAATTGCCCATTGATGTTCTGCTGTTGGGTATGGGCGCGGATATGCACACCGCCTCGATCTTTCCTGAGGCCGACAAGCTCGACGAAGCCCTTGATCCCCATGCGCCCATCTTGATGCCCATGCGCGCGCCCGGTGCGCCCGAGCCGCGTGTGACCCTGACGGCACGCGTTTTGGACGGTGCGCTGCGCAAACATGTGGTCATCACCGGGCAGGAGAAGCGTGAGGCGCTGGAGCGCGCCAGGCACTTGCCCGTCAGGGAAGCCCCCATCGGCTCGGTCCTCACGGGCGCGGATGTTCACTGGGCTGTCTGAGGCGAGTAAAAAATAATATATAACAAGGAGGTGCAGACCATTATGAATGCAGATCTCAAAGCCGCAGCAACGCGTGCCGATGGCCGCCGCATTACCGATCTTTTTGAAGACGCAGGCCGGGCCGAGCGCTTTTCGCTGCGCGTTGGGGAGATGGTCTTTGACTATTCCAAAACGAATATCGATGCCGAGGCGCTGGACGCGCTTCTGAGCCTGGCGCGCGAGGCGCACGTGCCGGCCCGCCGCGATGCCATGTTTGCAGGGGAGGCGATCAATGAGACCGAAGGGCGCGCTGTGCTGCACACGGCGCTGCGCAATCTCGATGGTGGCAGCGTTATGGTGGATGGCGGGGATGTCGTCCCCGGTGTGCGCGCGACGCTGGCGCGCATGGAAGCCTATGCCGATGCCGTTCGGGGCTCCGAGATTACCGATGTGATCAATATCGGGATCGGCGGCTCTGACCTGGGCCCGGCCATGGCCGTGCGTGCGCTCAGCCCCTATCACGACGGGCCGCGATGCCATTTTGTCTCCAACGTGGACGGGGCTGACATTGCGGATACGCTGCGCCAATGCCCGGCGAAGACAACACTTGTCATCGTTGCCTCCAAAACCTTCACGACGATTGAGACCATGACGAACGCGCGCACGGCGCGCGCGTGGATGAAAGAGAACGGCGGCGATCCCGCCCGACAATTCGCAGCACTTTCCACCGCGGATGACAAAACAGCCGCGTTCGGCATCTCGCCTGAGCGCGTGTTTGGCTTTGAGGATTGGGTCGGCGGACGGTATTCCATGTGGGGCCCTATTGGACTGTCATTGATGATTGCCATCGGCCCGCACGCATTTCGCGCCTTTCTGCGGGGCGGGCGGGCAATGGACCAACACTTCTGCACGGCTGAACTGCACGAAAATATGCCGGTACTGCTGGCGCTCGTCGGGATGTGGCATGCGCAGGTGCTGGGCTATGAGACCCGCGCCGTATTGCCCTACGACAATCGTTTGGCGCGTTTGCCTGCCTATTTTCAGCAATTGGAAATGGAGAGCAACGGCAAGTCTGTCTCCATGGATGGCGCCGCATTGACAACGCCGTCCGGACCCATCGTCTGGGGAGAGCCCGGGACAAATGGCCAGCATGCCTTTTACCAGCTGATCCACCAGGGAACGCGTATTGTTCCGTGTGAGTTCATGGTGGCTGCGCGCGGGCACGAGCCGGATCTTCAGCATCATCATGATCTTTTGGTGGCCAATTGCTTTGCGCAATCCGAAGCACTGATGTGTGGCCGCGATCTGGACACGGCGCGCGGCAAGGTGGCCGGAGCCTTCGAGGGAGACGAGCTCGAACGTCAGGCGGCCCATCGGGTGTTCCCGGGCAACCGCCCCTCGACAACGCTCATCTATCCTCAGCTGACACCCGAAATTCTGGGCCAGATCATTGCGCTTTATGAACACCGTGTCTTTGTCGAGGGCGTGATCCTGGGCATCAATTCCTATGACCAATGGGGCGTTGAGCTGGGCAAGGAACTGGCGACCGCTTTGGGGCCCATCGTGACGGGCGAGCAAAGTGCTGCGCACAAGGATAGCTCGACACAGGCGCTGGTCGATTTCGTTTTGAAGTACCGTTGAGGCTGGTCGGACGCCACGCGCGCTTCGAGGAGTAAATAATAAGTGTCGCAGGGCCAATGCTTGGCCCGCCGCACCTTGCAAACCCTTGTTTGCGCGCATAGGTTCCGCCTCAATCCAGCGGCCACCCCTATGGGCGGCGTCCCGCGGCAACCCAAAGACATAAGGAACGCCCCATGGAAGGTAACGCTTTCGCGCAGTTCATTCCCCTCATTCTGATCTTCGCGATCATGTATTTCCTGCTCATTCGTCCGCAGCAGAAAAAGATGAAGGAACATCAGGCGATGGTCTCTGCGATCCGTCGCGGGGATGTGGTGGTGACGGCGGGGGGCCTCATCGGCAAGGTGTCCAAAGTCAAGGATGACGGCGAGGTTGAGGTTGAACTCTCCGACGGCGTGCGGGTGCGCGTTGTGCAATCCACCATCGCGGATGTGCGGTCCAAGACGGAACCGGCCAAGTCCTGATCCCCTGAACCCCAGCGGGAGGGGCAAACATGCTGCAGATCGATCTGTGGAAGCGTGTCCTGATCTGGCTCACCTGTGCGGTGGGTATTATCATGGCCACGCCCAATCTCTTTTACGAACGTGTCGAGCGGCATAATGATGCCGTGAACGCTATTGAGCTGGGCGAAGACACGCCCGCGCAACAGGCGGAAGCGGGTCTTTGGCCCTCGGCCTTGCCCTCGGGGCTCGTCAACCTCGGCCTCGATTTGCGCGGCGGTGCACATTTGCTGGCAGAAGTGCAGACCTCGGATGTCTATGAGCAACGCATGGTCGCGCTGTGGCCCGAAGTCCGGGATGTGCTGCGCCCTGAGCGGGCCACCGTGGGCACCATCCGGCGTCAGCCGAGCCCGCCAGATGAATTGCATGTGTTGATCTCCGAAGAAGGCGGCATGTCGCGCGCGATGGAACTGGTGCGCGGATTGGCGCAACCGGTCGTGTCAGCCACGGCATTTGGCGAGCTGGATCTGGATGTGCGCTCCGATGGTGCGCTGATCATTCTGCGTTTGTCCGAGGCGGAGCAGATTGCGACAGACGAGCGGACCGTACAGCAATCGCTTGAAATCATCCGCCGTCGGATCGACGAGGTCGGGACGCGCGAGCCCACGATCCAACGTCAGGGCCGCGACCGCATTCTCATTCAGGTTCCGGGCCTTGGATCTGCACAAGAACTCAAGGACATCATTGGCACGACAGCACAGCTGACCTTTCAGCCCGTCGTGGGCCGTGCGGGGAGCGCCAGCGATTCTGCGGGGATCGGCAATGAAATCCTGCCATCGCTGGATGAAGAGGGTGTGTTCTACATCCTGGAGCAAAACCCGGTTGTCACCGGCGAGGAGCTCGTCGATGCACAGCCCTCCTTCGATCAAAACGGCAGACCGGCGGTGAACTTTCGGTTCAACCCGTCTGGCGCGCGCAAGTTTGGCGATTACACAGCCGAGAATATCGGTAATCCCTTCGCGATTGTGCTCGATGATGAGGTCATTTCCGCACCCGTGATCCAGAGCCACATTCCCGGCGGATCGGGCATCATCACCGGGAATTTTACGGTTGAGGAATCGACCAACCTCGCGGTGCTGCTGCGCGCGGGCGCATTGCCTGCGGAGTTGACGTTCCTTGAAGAGCGCACCATCGGGCCCGAGCTTGGTCAGGACAGCATTGACGCAGGCAAGATCGCGACGATCGTGGCCTTTAGCGCCGTGTTGGTTTTCATGTTCCTGAGCTACGGTCTCTTTGGTCTCTTCGCCAATGTCGCGCTGATCATCAATATCGCGCTTATTTTCGGCCTGCTGTCGCTCATCGGCGGCACGCTGACATTGCCTGGGATTGCCGGTATCGTTCTGACCGTGGGTATGGCGGTGGACGCCAATGTGCTGGTCTTCGAGCGGATCCGCGAAGAGATGAGGTCTTCCAAGGGCCCGGCACGTGCCATTGAGCAAGGATACGAGAAAGCGCTCTCCGCTATTGTGGACGCCAATATCACGACCTTTATCACGGCTGTGATCCTCTTTGCCATGGGCTCCGGCCCCGTGCGCGGCTTCGCGATTACGCTGGGCCTGGGCATTCTCACATCTGTGTTCACGGCGATCTTCGTGACCCGCGTGATGATCGTGATGTGGTTTGAACGCAAACGCCCCAGAACATTGGAGGTCTGAGAATGCGCCTGAGACTTGTCAAACAAGGCACGGCCTTCGACTTCTTCTCGCGGCCCAAATTGTGGCTGGGGATTTCCGGCCTCCTGATGGTGTTGGCCTTTGTGTCGTTCATCCTGCAGGGACTGAACTACGGCATCGATTTCCGGGGCGGGACGACGATCCGCACCGAGAGCAACCAGCCGATTGACGTTGGCGTCTATCGTGATGCTCTGACACCATTGGGCCTGGGCGATATCACGATCTCTGAGGTCTTTGATCCCAATTTCGATGAAGATCAGTTTGTCGCGCAAATTCGCATTCAGTCTCAGGAGGGCACGGAAAGCGTCACCGGGGATATGATCGATCAGGTTGGTGCGGCACTCTCGGCGGCTGATCCGGGCCTTGTCCTGCCGTTCCCTTCGGTGGAATCGGTGGGCCCCAAAGTATCTGGAGAGCTGATCCAGACGGCGGTCATTGCTGTGGTTTTGGCGATTGGCGCGGTGTTGATCTACATTTGGCTCCGCTTCGAATGGCAATTTGCCCTGGGCGCCGTGGCGGCCCTTGTGCATGACGTTATTCTGACCATCGGGATATTCTCAGAGCTTCAGATCAAGTTTGACCTCGCGATCATCGCCGCGCTTTTGACCATCGTCGGCTACTCACTCAACGACACCGTCGTGGTCTTCGACCGGGTCCGAGAGAACCTGATGAAGTACAAGAAAAAGCCGCTGCGCGAGGTGTTGAACCTGTCAATCAACGAGACCCTGAGCCGAACCTTCATGACCTCCGTCACGACGCTTCTGGCGCTGCTTGCGCTCTTTGTGCTGGGCGGTGATGTGATCCGGGGCTTCGTTTTTGCGATGATCTGGGGCGTGATCGTGGGGACTTATTCCTCGATTTTCGTGGCCTCGGCTGTTCTGCTTGTGCTCGGCGTCAAACGGGATTGGTCCAAACCTGACGCCAATGCCGGCAATCAGTTCGGCAATGTAGATGCCTGATGCGCTGGTCGCGGCGTTTGCAACGCCGGGGCTGGCCGCACTTATCATTGCCATGGCCATCGCAGGGCTGGTCCGGGGGTTTACGGGCTTTGGCACGGCGCTCATCTTCGTGCCGGTGGCGGGCATCTACCTTCCACCAGCCGATGTCATCTTCATTTTGACGATCACGGGGGTCTTGTCGAATGTCGTCCTTCTGCCGCGTGCCTTGCGCGATGGAGAGGTGCGGGAGGTCGGATTGCTGTCCGCGGGCGCTCTCGTCATGATCCCGCTGGGCATCTGGCTCATGACAACGCTTGAGGCAGACATCATCCGCTGGATTGTCTCGGTCGCAGGAGCATTCACGCTGATCTGCCTGATCTCGGGCTGGCGCTATCAAGGCGAGGTTGCCTCTCGTCGCTTGCCTTTTGTGGGCGCGGGCGCCGGACTTCTGGGCGGTATGACCGGATTGACCGGGCCTGTCGTTATTTTGTTCTACCTCGCGGGCACACGGGCTGTGTCCGTCGTGCGGGCCAACACGATATTGTTCCTGGCCAGCCTCGATATCATGATCGCGGCGATCCTCCTTCTCAGCGATCTCGCAGCTCCGGAACTGATCCTTGTGGGCATCCTTATCGCCGGGCCCTATCTCGTGACGTCCGCGATAGGTCAGCGGATGTTTGATCCCTCCCGCGAGGCGGTGTATCGATTGGGGGCTTATCTGATCATCGCGGGCGCTGTCCTGCGGGGATTGCCAATCTGGGGATAATCGATGCGCCTGAACGAAGTGGTCTACACCGATGCAAAACCCGTCGAGGGCTATTCCGAGGAGGGATTCCGCGTCGGCGGTGAGATCATCCGTGGGCATGTGCTGTGTGGCCCGACCGGAACGGGCGAATGGCAGGGGTGGGACGACAGTGCTGCGTTGGAAGCGCTGGCGGGGCAGGTCGACGTGCTCTTCGTGGGCACAGGCGCTGAAATCGCCCATATGCCCGCGGCGCTGCGCACCCGGCTGGAAGCGGCTGGACTGGGCGTTGAGGTCATGGCCACTGCGCCTGCCTGTCGGACCTACAATGTGCTTTTGTCAGAAGGCCGCCGCATCGCGCTGGCCGCGCTCCGGGTGGCGTGAGTGTTTGAACTGAAAGACCTTGGCGTCACGCGCGGTGGCGTTCCGATTCTCGAGGGGCTTAATTTCGCGCTCACGCCCGGTCAGGCGTTGATCCTGCGCGGCCCCAACGGCTCGGGCAAGACGACGCTTTTGCGCACAATCGCGGGGCTTCAGCCGCCCCATGCCGGCGAGATCCTGGGCGATCTGGAAGACGTGGCCTATGCCGCGCATGCCGATGGTCTGAAATCGACGCTCACAGTCTCCGAGAACCTGACCTTCTGGGCGTCTGTGTTTGGCACGCAAGGCATCGATGCCGCTCTGACAGCCTTCGATCTGCATGGGCTGGCCTCGCGGCCCGCCGGTGCATTGTCTGCAGGCCAGAAGCGCAGGCTGGGCTTGGCGCGCATGGTCGTTACGGGTCGCCGGATCTGGGTGTTTGACGAACCGACCGTGTCGCTCGACACACGCGCTGTTGAGATGTTCGCCGATGCCGTGCGGGCCCATCTCGAAACAGGCGGGGCGGCGTTGATTGCCACACATATCGAGCTTGGACTGGACGGCGTTGTCTTCGACGTAACGCCTTTCAGGGCCAAGCAACCCGATGCAGGCGCGTTTGATGAGGTGTTCTTGTGATTGCCTTGTTGCGAAGGGACCTGTCGCTGGCGCTGCGCGCGGGAGGGGGATTTGGTCTCGGACTGTCGTTCTTTTTGATCGTTGTGATCCTTGTACCCTTTGGCGTGGGCCCCAGCACAGAATTGCTCGGTCGCATCGCGCCGGGCATCTTGTGGATCGGGGCGCTACTTGCCTGCCTTCTGTCGCTTGATCGTATCTTCGCGCTGGATTGGGAGGACGGCTCGCTCGACCTGCTCGCAACAGCGCCGCTGCCGCTCGAAGGCATCGTCTCGGTCAAGGCGCTCGCCCATTGGCTCACGACGTCCTTGCCCCTCGTGATTGCTGCGCCCTTTTTCGGCGTGCTGCTGAACTTGCCCCTGGAGGGGTATCTCTGGCTTGTCGTGTCATTGGCCCTGGGAACGCCTGCTTTGTCCGTTATCGGCACATTTGGCGCGGCATTGACTGTGGGGATCAAGCGGGGCGGCCTGCTCTTGTCCTTGCTGGTTTTGCCGCTCTACGTGCCGTCCCTGATTTTTGGCGCTGAGGTGGCCCGGCGCGGGGCGGAAGGCATGGCGGTGCAAACGCCTGTTATGATGCTGGCCGGAATTTCTCTCGCGGTGATTGCGCTCTTGCCCTTCGCGAGTGCGGCGGTGCTGCGCGTCAATCTGCGTTAGGGCGCGGGCAGGGCCTTGATATAGGCTGCAATCGCGGCGCGATCCTCGGCGGAGAGTTTTGCGGTATTGCTCACCACCTTGGCCATGGAGCCACCTGCGCTATCGAATTCCGGCGTAAACCCGGTTTCAAGATAATAGGCGATGTCCACCGCGCTCCAATCGAGCTTGTCCGGCGTGAGTGCAGGAATTTCGCCGCGCCCTGACGGGTTTGGGGCGCCGCTCATCCATGCCGCCCGATCGAGACCACCGAGGGAATCCCGAGGCGTATGGCATTCCGCGCAATGCGCCATGGCCTCCACAAGGTAACGCCCCCGCGCAAGGACTGGATCGTCAGAGGGCCCCACGTGATACCCGGCATCGGCATAGAGCATCTTCCAGCCGCCAAGGCTGCGGCGGATGTTGAACGGGAATCCCACGTCATGGGGCTTGGACGGTGTGGCATCCGGCGCAAGGGTTTGCATGTAGGCCCACAGGTCAGATACGTCCTGTGCCGTCATCAGCGCATAAGATGTGTAGGGAAAGGCTGGGTAGTAATGCTGCCCCCCGGGAGATACGCCGCGTTGTACGGCATTCGCGAAATCCAGAGCCGTCCAGCCTCCGATCCCGTGCGCCGCGTCCGGTGAGATATTGGGCGCATAGAATGTGCCGAAATCCGTGACGAAAGACGCGCCGCCGCCTAATGTCTCGGCCCCTTCGCGGGTATGACAGGAGGCGCAGCCTGTCGCTGCGAATATCGTGGCACCTGCCTCGGCATTGCCAGAGAGACCAGCCAGCGCGTCATCTGCCAGAGGGGCAGGCGCTGTGAGCACCCATGCGGACGCAGCAACAGCCACGCCCGCAAGGCCGAGATATGCCAAAAGTCGCGGCACGCCGATCAATTGGCGGGGGCGCGATGAGCCTCATGGCAGGATTTGCAGGATGCGCCAACCTTGCCAAGGGCGGGGCCGACATTCTGCACACCGCCCGTCACGGCATCAGGCATGCCAGCAGCCGCAGAGGTAAAGGCGCCCCATTTAGCGACGAAATCGGCGTTGTCATCCCAGATTGAGGGCAGGGCGCGCGTGCCGTCGATTGACATGTTGTCACTGCCTTCTACCCACAGCGTGGCCGGGTTGACCATGGCGATCCCGGCGATGGACATCGCCGCCGCCTTGGCCGCTTCCTCGGAATACTCAACTTCGCCTTTGGCCATGGCGCCAAGCTCAGCGAGGCTGAGAGCCATGATCTGAAACTGACCTTGCCGGGCTTTGACTTGGTTTTTGAAGTCTTGCGCGACGGCGGTCGTGGCGCAGGCGGTGATGCCAAGGGCTAGCGCGATATGGCTGAGTTTCATGTGAAGGCTCCATTCATTGCAGTGTAGAGCGGAGTTTAGTGCGACATCTTGTCAGATCAACGGTCCTCACGGCAATCGTGATCACGGTTGCGTCCAGTGCGTGGACAGGGCGTCGGGCCAGCCGATCCAGCGTTCGATGGCAAAGAGGATGACGCAGAGCACAAGGATGCCAAAGACCAATTTGACGCGGGCATCGGAGGGGGGCCTGCGCGCCCACTTGGCCATGCGGAGAAACCAAAGCGGGCCCATCTCAATCGGTGAACCGGACCTTCCCGATATAGGGCAAATTGCGGTTTCGTTGGGCGAAATCGATGCCATACCCCACGACAAACTCATCGGGAATTTCAAAGCCGATCCAATCCGCACGGAAATCAACCTCGCGCCGGGTCGGCTTATCGAGCAGGGCGATGGATTTCAGATGGGCGGGATTGCGCGATCGCAGCAGGCCCATCACGTGATGTAACGTGTGGCCTGTATCGACGATATCCTCGACCACAAGCACATCGCGCCCTTCAATTGCGCCCCGCAAGTCTTTGAGAATACGAACTTCCCGGCTCGATTCCATACCGTCGCCGTAAGAGGAAGCCTCAATGAAATCGACCTCCACAGTCATCTCCAGCTCGCGGACCAGATCCGCGATAAAGACAAATGAGCCCCGCAAGAGACCCACAACCACAAGTTTATCGGCGTGGGAAAATTCATTCCGAATTTCCGAACACAGCGCTTCGATCCGCGCCGCAATGGATTTGGCGGAGATTAACTTGTCTATGACATATGGCCGCTCTGACATCGGGTGCCCCTTGATCTTGCTCACGAAAGGGGCGACATCCCCCGCTAACACATGACAAATCAGGCCGCGCATGCCAACCCATTCCGAGACCAAACGTCTGCCGTACACAGCCGATCAGATGTATGCCCTTGTGGCGGATGTGGCGGCGTATCCGCAGTTTTTGCCCTGGTGTGCCGCGGCGCGCATTCGCAAGGAAACCGAACAACCGGGCGGGTCGGTCCTGATGGAGGCGGATCTCGTCATTTCCTTCAAGGTGTTTCGCGAACGCTTTGGCAGCCGTGTCGTCTTGTGGCCTGAGCAAAAGAAGATCGATACGGAATATCTCGATGGGCCGTTTCGCTACATGAAGTCCAACTGGGCGTTTTCGGATGCGGAGGATGGCGGCTGTGATGTGCATTTCTTCGTGGATTTCGAATTCAAGAACGCGATCTTGCAAGGCATTATTGGGGTTGTCTTCAATGAAGCGATGCAGCGCATTGTGCGCGCCTTTGAGCGCCGCGCGGCAGAGCTCTACGGCCCGCAAGCCTGATCACATCCCGGCGCGGCATACCTCGCTTTAACCATTAACGCAGAAACTGCGCTGCGATTCGTCTGGCCTGCGATATTGTGGGGTCTGCTGAGTTAAGGAGCTGTGCGCGATGCTGTCTTCGATCCGTCCCTATAGCGGTGCGATGCCGACTGTGTCTTCCCGAGTAGAGGCGTCTTCCGGGACGCCGCCTGCCGAGCGGTCAGAGGCCGCGGCCAAACAAGCCAATGCCCCGACGCCAGCTATCTCCGGCGAAGCGGTGTCGCGCGCGCTGGCCATTTTCGCACCCAGTGAAACACAAGTCATGTCGCGTGCCGAGAACGCGATGACGGCAAGCACACGCGTGGAGCCAGAGGCGCGCCAGCAGGCGCTTTCGAAAGCGCAAGCGGGCTATGCGCAGCTGTCGGATCCCACGCGCAGCGCGCAGGACACGCGCCTCTAGCATTTTGGTTTGAGCCTGATTAGGCAGCTGGGGTCATGACCGCTCCGGAGGCCACCTATGTCTTTTGATCCCTTGGAAGAGTTCAGCGCTTTCGCAGTTGCAGACTGTGACGCCAATGAAGAGACACGCGCCGTTTTTCGTCTCTCCTTGCTCGATTGGCTTGCGTGCGGCCTGCGCGGCGTCTCCGAGCCCGTGTCTCACATCACAAAACAGATGGTCTTGCAGGAGCAGGGCGCGGGCGAAGCGGCGCTTTTTGGCGGTGGCCGCGCGCCTGCGCGCGGGGCGGCTCTCGTCAATGGCGCAACGTCTCACGCGTTGGACTACGATGACACCCATTTCGCCCATATCGGCCATCCATCCGTTGCCGTGATCCCCGCAGCGCTCGCTGTGGCCGAGCGGGAAGGGGCAAGCGGTAGAGCTTTTCAGGAGGCCGCACTCATGGGTGTCGAGGCATCCGTGCGCATTGGGGTCTGGCTGGGCCGCGCGCATTATCAAAAGGGGTTTCATCAAACGGCAACAGCGGGCGCGTTTGGCGCTGCGGTCGCGGCTGCGCGATTGATGAAGGCCGGTGAGACGCTAATGCAGCATGTTTTGGGGCTGACGGCCACACGGGCTGCAGGCCTCAAGGCGCAATTCGGCACAATGGGCAAACCCTACAACGCAGGTCTCGCCGCACAGACGGGCGTCGAGGTGGCCTCGCTTGTCATGGGCGGCCTGACGTCAAATCCAGATGCGCTGCGCGTCTTTGGTGAGACCCATCACGGAGAGGGCGCAGCACTTCCCAAAGACTGGCAGTTCAGCGCGGTGAGCCACAAGTTGCACGCCTGTTGCCATGGGCTTCATGCCACCTTGAATGCCTTGGAGGGATGCCCGCCCGGGGAGGCTGACGTCATTGAGATCGAGACCCATCCGCGTTGGATGAGCGTGTGCAATCAAAGCGCGCCGGAGACGGGGCTTGGGGCCAAGTTCAGCTACGCGACCGTCGCCGCGATGGCGCTTCTGGGCCATGACACACATAGGCCCGAGAGTTACAGCGATGCGCTGATGCAAGATCCCGGCGTGAGAGATTTGCGTGCCAAAGTGCAGGTCTCGGCCAATGATGCGCTCAGCGAAATGCAGGCCCGCGTGCGGGTCACGCGTGGGTCCGAGGTTTTTGAGGCGGAGCATGATCTCGCGGCCTGGCAGAGCCCGGAGGTGCGAGAAGCGCAGGTCAAGGCCAAGGCTGGTGCGCTCTTGGGCGCGCAGGCCACAGACGCTTTGTGGACCCTTGTGACGGAAAACGCCGCGCCAAGTGAGTTTGGCGCGGCGCTTCAGGGCGTTTAAGAAGTGGTTTTCAGGGGCGTCTACAGTCAGCTCGCCGTGTCGTAGGCGCGCTCGCCGTGGACCATGAGATCGAGCCCGTTCACTTCGGTCTCTTCATCCACGCGCAGCGGCGTGATGGCACGACAGACAAAGATCAGCACAACCGTCACAACGATCGTGAACACGCCGACGATGGCGAGACTGCCCAATTGTGCGGCCCAGCTGCCCGCACCGAAGAGCGCGATCATGATCGTGCCGAAGATACCGCCCACGCCATGCACGGCAAAAACGTCAAGCGTGTCATCAATCTTGAGCATGTTGCGAATGAAGTTCACAGCTTCCTGACAGAGGATCCCCGCGACAAAGCCAATCACCAGCGCTTCCACGGGCCCGACAAAGCCGGAGGCCGGTGTGATCGACGCAAGGCCTGCGATGGTCCCGGTGACCATGCCCACCAGCGAGGCTTTACCGAATTTGATCTTCTCCCAAAGCGCCCAGGAGAGCGACGCCGTTGCGGCTGAGATATGCGTGACAGTGAGCGCCATGGCGGCCCCACCATCGGCGGCAAGTTGCGAGCCGCCATTGAAGCCGAACCAACCGACCCAAAGCATGGCCGCGCCAATCATCACGTAGCCGGGATTATGTGGCGGTGTCGTCTGGTTCTTGCGCGGGCCGAGGAACATCGCCAAAATCAACGCCGCAAGGCCCGCAGTCTCGTGCACAACGATGCCGCCCGCAAAATCGCGCACGCCCGTCTCGCCGAAAATCCCACCATCCGCGAGCATGCCGCCGCCCCAGACCCAATGCACAACCGGCGCGTAGCACAAGAGCATCCATGAGCCGGAGAACAACAATACGAAGCCAAAGCCCACACGTTCGACATAAGCGCCCACGATCAGCGCGGGGGTGATGATGGCAAAGGTCATCTGGAAGGCGAAAAACAGCACTTCAGGCAGCGTTCCGGACAGGGTATCTGCCGTGATGCCCGACAGGAACATCTTGTCATAGCCGCCCCAGATCCCGCTGTCAGAGCTGCCAAACGCGATGGAATAGCCGATGACGAACCACAGAACGCTCATCAAACAGGCAATTGCATAGCAATGCATGAAAACGCTCAAGACGTTCCGCGCGCGGACCAGACCGCCATAAAACAGGGCAAGGCCTGGCAGGGTCATAAACAGGACCAAGGCCGTCGCCACGATGATCCACGCTGTATCAGCTCCATTCATCCCTCAGATTCCTTTCATTTTGGCTTTTTGGGCGACAAACCCAATCACGCGCGCGGAAAAAAGAGGCAAATGGCGGAATCGCTGCACAAAGCTTGTGCTTTCGTGGTTCGGTTAAAAAATGAGCGGTATTTGCGGAGTGGCGCTTACTTTTGCGGCACGGCGCGGATCAGGAGCCGCACGGCATGGTCACGGGCGGCGGAGCGGACTGCGCTGCGGCCCAATGCGCCGAACTCGACCGTTTCCACCTCTGTGCCCGCCGCAGAGGCGAGACCAAAACAGACCTGGCCCTCGGGTTTGAAGTCCGAACCGCCGGGCCCGGCGATACCGGTAATGGAGACAGCAAGATCCGCGCTGGCCGCACGCCGTGCGCCCTCGGCCATTTCACGCGCCGTTTCTTCCGAGACCGCGCCCGTAGTGCGCAAGGTCTCCTCGGAGACGCCCAACATCTCGATCTTGGCCCGATTTGAATAGGTCAGAAATCCGCGCTCAAAGACAGCAGACGCGCCCGCAATATCCGTGATCGCTGCAGCCACCATGCCGCCGGTGCAGCTTTCCGCCACCGTGACGGTCAGTCCGGCGGCCAACGCATTCTGCACCAGGGCGTCCGCGTCACTCATCGTATCAACCCATGGGCCAGAGCCGCGAGCAGAACAACGCCCAGAGCCGCGAAGATACCGGCAATGATATCGTCCAACATGACCCCCAGCGCATCACCGCGACGGTCCGCCCATCCAATGGGCCCGGGCTTCCAGATGTCAAACAGGCGAAACAGCACAAACGCCGCGAGGATCCCCGGCCACAGCCGCAGCACGTCCGCATTGACAGCCATGGCCCCCGCAGAAACAGGCAAAAGCGCGATCCATTGGCCAACGACCTCGTCGATAACAATCTCCGACGGATCATGATCATCCTTGCCTGCTGTTTCGCGCTCCGTCGCCCAGTGTCCAAGAGCAAAGGCCGCGCCTATGGCGAGGATCAGGCCGTAGGGCCCAAAGGCCACATGCAACGCCCAGGCGCAGGGCAGGGCCGCCAGCGATCCCCACGTGCCCGGCGCGGGGCGCAGATGGCCCACGTAAAACCAGGTGGCGATGAGGGCGCTCATGAGGCTGGGACCAATAGCGCTGCTGCTTGGGCTGCGATGCCTTCCTCGCGCCCGGTGAAACCCAGCTCTTCCGAGGTTGTGGCCTTGACCGAGACCCGATCGGTGTCACAGCCCATAATGCCCGCCAATTGCGCGCGCATGGCGCTGGCATGAGGCCCGATCTTGGGGCGTTCGCAAATGATCGTCACATCGACATTGCCGACCGCGAGGCCGCGCGCGCGGGCGCGCTCCACGGCATGGCGCAGAAAAATGTCTGATGCTGCGCCCTTCCACTGCGGATCCGAGGGCGGAAAATGCTGCCCGATATCCCCATCCGCCAGGGCGCCGTAGATCGCATCGGTCAAGGCATGCATGGCGACATCGCCATCGGAATGGGCCCGAAACCCTTTGGTATGCGGGATTTTCACCCCGCAGAGCATCACATGATCGCCTGGGGCGAAGGCATGGACGTCGTAGCCTGTTCCCATGCGCATGGGTGTGGCCTCCTGTAGATGTTGCGCGGCACGTGCGAAATCGCCGGGATGGGTGATTTTCAGGTTGGCGTCCTCGCCTGCAACGATGGCCACGTCAAGACCTGCCGCGCGGGCGACCTCTACATCATCGGCCGCGTCGCCCGTTCTGGCGCGGTGTGCGGCGAGGATCGCCTCAAATCGAAACCCTTGTGGCGTCTGCGCGCGAAACAGCCCGGAGCGGTCTTGTGTGCCCGTGACACGACCCTCGGCACCGGTCCAGAGCGCATCCGTCACGGCCAAAGCCGGTGCTGCGCCTGACGCATGCTGCAAGGCGTCCAGAACGGATGTGATGACCGCCCGGCTCACGCAGGGCCGCGCCACATCATGGATCAGGACTTGCGCCACCCCCCGACCGGCCAAGGCTTCAAGCCCTGCCAGAACCGATGCCGCCCGCGTGGCCCCTCCGGTGACGCAGGGAGCGGGCAGGGTGGCGGCCTGATCCATATCCTCCGCGTGCAAGACGACAATCCGTTCGTCGATCTGGGGCAGGTCGAAGGCTCTCAATGTCCAGTCAATCACGCGCGCGCCGGCAAGCGCCCGCCATTGCTTTGGGGCGCCCGGGCCTGCCCGCGTGCCACGACCTGCGGCGACGATCAGAGCGGCGGTTTTGGGGGTGTGCGTCATGCAAACTGGTGTAGGCTTTGCCGCCCCGCAGCGCAATTCCACATGGAGGTGTGCTCAAAAATTAGGCATAAGGTCATTTTAGCGTCACAACCCACCCGGGATTTCATGGATTAACACCGGTGGGCACGCTAGCAGAGGACAACTTCAGGAAAGCGACACCACACCTTTGACCTTCAACCTCAATACATTGACCGTATCTCCCGCACTTTTGCTGGCGCCCATGGCGGGCATCACGGATTTGCCGTTTCGCCGTTTGGTCCAGCTCTTTGGCGCGGGTCTTGTCGTGTCCGAAATGGTGGCCAGCCAGGAGATGGTCCAAGGCAAATGGGCCACGCGGGAGCGGGCTGAGCTGGGGCTTGGCGTTGAGAATTCCGCCGTGCAACTGGCCGGGCGCGAAGCCTACTGGATGGCGGAAGCCGCACGCATGGCAGAGGCCAACGGCGCGCGGGTCATCGATATCAATATGGGCTGTCCCGCCAAGAAGGTCACCAATGGCTATTCCGGCTCAGCCTTGTTGCGTACGCCCAATCGGGCGTTGTCGTTGATTGAGGCCGTGGTGGGGGCAGTGTCCGTTCCAGTTACGCTGAAGACCCGGCTGGGATGGGATGACGACAGTTTGAATGCCCATGATGTTGCGCGGCGCGCCGAAGATGCGGGCGTGCAGATGGTCACGATCCATGGGCGCACGCGGTGTCAGTTCTACAAAGGGCGGGCCGATTGGGCTGCGATTCGCCGGGTGCGCGAGGCCATTTCCGTGCCGCTCATTGCCAATGGCGATATTGTTGATCCCGCAACCGCGCGCAGCGCTCTGGAGGCCTCGGGCGCGGATGGCGTTATGGTGGGGCGCGGTGCGCAGGGGCGCCCCTGGATCCTCGCGCAGATCGCCTCGGAGATTTTCAACAGCCCCAAGCCAGACATTCCTCAGGGCCAGCGCTTTTACGAGATGGTTGCCGCCCATTACGAGGACATGCTGAGCTTTTATGGCCAGACGCTGGGCCTCAAGGTCGCGCGGAAACATCTGGGCTGGTACATGGATGTCGTGGGAACCGATGCCGGTTTGCGGCGCGCCGTCCTGACAGAGCGCGCACCGGACAACGTCATGCGCCTGTTGTCTGACGCGCTGGCGCAGCGCACGGAGAGTGTCGCATGAGCGCGCAGGATTTTGCTGACAATGATCTCTGGGCGTCCTTGCCTGTGCCTGCGGTCATCGTTGATGCAAACGACGTGATTGTCGATGTAAACCCGGCGGCCGAAGGGTTCCTGAATGCCTCGACCAAGCATCTCATCGGCACACCTGTCTGGGACAAGCTGGCCATTGACGCACCGCTGGAAGAAAGCTTCGAGCGCGCGCGCCGCTATGGGACACCGCTGTTTGTCAATGACGTCGACGTGGGCACGGGCGACAGACCGCCCTTGCAATGCAACCTGCAAGTCAGCCCCATGCAGGGCCGCGATGAGCAGATGCTGCTGCTTATTTCACCGCGTGAGCTTGCCGGGCGTTTGACGCAGAGCCAATCGGTCAAATCAGCGGCGAAATCCGCCATCGGTATGGCGGAAATGCTGGCCCATGAAATCAAAAACCCCCTCGCGGGCATTACCGGTGCCGCCCAGCTTTTGAGCATGAACCTGTCGGCCGAGGACAATGAGCTGACCGATCTGATCGTGGAGGAAACGCGGCGGATCGTGAAGCTTCTGGAACAGGTCGAGCAATTCGGGAACCTCACGCTGCCCGCGCGCCAGCCGATCAATCTGCATGACGTGCTCGATCGGGCGCGCCGCTCGGCTCTCCTTGGGCCTGCCGCGCAAATGACAATTGTCGAGCAATATGATCCCTCCCTTCCGCCAGCCTGGGGCGATCCCGATCAGCTGCAGCAGGTCTTTGCCAATCTGATCCGCAATGCGTCTGAGGCTGCGGGCGAGGGGGGAGGCAAAATCACCTTGCACACCTATTACGAGCGCGCCTTCCGTCTGCGGCGCTCTGACGGGTCAGGCCAGACGCTGCCGTTGCAGATCGAGGTGATCGACGATGGGCCGGGGCTTCCGGAGGATCTGCGCGGCGATGTGTTTGATCCGTTTGTCTCGGGCCGCGAGAACGGGACAGGGCTTGGCCTCGCGCTCGTCAGCAAAATCATATCCGACCATGACGGCTGGATCGCGGTGACATCCGTGCCCGGTCGCACGGTGTTTCGAATTTCTCTCCCGATGGTGCCCAAAAGCGCTGCGGACTAGATACAGGAGATCAATGACATGGACGGCACAATTCTTGTTGCGGATGATGATCGCACGATCCGGACCGTTTTGACGCAAGCGCTGACGCGGGCGGGGTGCAAGGTCCATGCCACCTCGTCTTTGACCACGCTGATGCGCTGGGTCTCGGAAGGCAAAGGGGATGTGGTGATCTCGGATGTGGTGATGCCAGACGGGAATGGCCTCGAGATGCTGCCCAAAATTGCCGAGGATCGCCCCGATTTGCCTGTCATCGTAATCTCTGCGCAAAACACTATCATGACCGCCATTCAGGCCGCCGAGGCAGAGGCGTTTGACTATCTGCCCAAGCCCTTCGATCTGCCTGATCTGATGAAACGCACGGCACGCGCGCTGGAGAGCCGCACAAGCATGCGCCGCACGGTGGAGCATGAAGAGCCCGCATCCGATGAGCTGCCTCTCGTCGGCAAGACAGCCGCGATGCAATCGCTCTATCGTCTTGTGGCCCGTGTGATGAATACCGATCTGCCCGTGATGCTGTCGGGGGAAAGCGGGACGGGCAAATCCCTGATTGCTCGCGCCATCCACGACTTCTCCGACCGTCGTACGCTGCCGTTTGTCTCCGTCACCGCAGCAGATCTGTCAGATATCGAAGGGCCGGCGCGGGTTCTGGCCAAGGTGCGCGGGGGTACGCTTCTGATTGATGAGATCACGGATATCGATGAGGACGTGCAGGCCCGGATCGTGCGGATGATTGATGGGCCAGGCGAACACATGCCGCGGTTCATGGCCACGTCGCAAAGCGATCTTGCCCATGCGCTGGAGACCGGCGGCTTGCGTCAGGATTTGTACTACCGGCTGTCGGGCGCGACGTTGCACGTGCCGTCCTTGCGCGAGCGCGTGGATGACATTTCGCTTCTGGCGGATCATTTCCTCGCCCGGGCCGAGCGCGAAGGCGCCCCGACGCGTTGGCTCTCGGCGGATGCGGCCGAATTGTTCCGCGCCTATTCGTGGCCTGGCAATGTGCGCCAGCTGGAAAACGCCATTCGTCGTTTGAGCCTGACCTCTCGCTCCGATGAAATCACGCGGGCGGAGGTCGAGCTTGTTTTGGGCAATCAGCCGGATATGGAACCTATGCTCACGGGCAATGCCAATGAAAAGCTCGGCGGATCCGTGGCGCGGCATCTGCGGCGCTACTTCGATCTGCACGGGGCCATGCTGCCGCCGCCGGGCCTCTATCAGAGGATTCTGCGGGAGGTTGAGATGCCATTGATCGAGATCGCGCTTGAAGCGACGGGCGGAAATCAGGCGAAATGCGCCGATTTGCTTGGAATAAACCGCAATACTTTGCGCAAGAAGATCACTGACCTCGATATTTCCGTGACACGTCGGCGCAAGTTGATGTAAAAGAGCCACAAGCGTGGCCCCGAAGACGCAGTCAATTGATTGCGCCTGGTGAGGATCACAAAATGTGGCGGTTGCCGTTTCTGCGGCACATAATTGAGGTGGTGGCGCTCCGTGTCTGCTGGGACACAGTCTGCTAAGGACTCGACGCGCATGGCGCGGCGCTCGTCCGGCTGGTCGTGGGACCAGCTCTCGCGCTTGCGCAGGCAGCGACGGTTTCAAACGATTTTCAGCATCGGATTGGTGTTGTTGGGCCCCGTTCTGGCAGGGCTCACCTTTCTTGCGCTTGGCCCGTGGAACATGGGCGCAAGTTCAACGCCGCTGCGCCTGATCCTGCTGGCGGATTTCGTCTACGTGCTGTTGATTGCGGCGCTGGTTCTGGCGCGCGTCATGCGGCTGGTTGCGGCGCGGCGCGCGCGTTCTGCGGGCTCCCGTCTGCATTTGAGATTGACCGGTGTCTTTGCTGTCATGGCGCTCCTGCCTGCGGTGACGGTCGCTGTCTTCGCGGTCCTGACGATCAATATCGGGCTGGAGACATGGTTTTCTGACCGTGTGAAGCAGGTCGTGGGCGCGTCGCTTGCGGCTGCGGAAGCCTATGAGGCGGACAACCGGGCGGATCTCCAGGAGGATGTCGCGGCCCTTGCACGTTTCATTGACGGCCAAGCGCGCACTGTGCGCCTTGATCCGACGCGGAGCTTGCGCACTGTCCTGACCGAGGGCCAGGCTCTGGTCCAACGCGGCTTGCGCGAGGCCTTCCTGATTGACGGCACAGGGGAGATCCGTGCCCGCGGCGAGCGGTCCTACCTGTTTGATTTTGAACGCCCCAGTGCCCAACAGATCGCCCAGGCGCGGGAAGCCGGGATCGTTCTGATCGAAGACTGGACCAATAACGAGTTTCGCGCCCTGATCCCGCTGCGCGCGTTCAATGATAGGCTGCTCTATGTCAGCCGTGAGGTCGACGGGGAGATCCTGTCGCTTCTGGATGACACACAGGCCACGGCACGCTTTTATCAACAACAGGAAGCCGAACGCGGGCGCAGGCTCTTTGACTTCGCACTGATTTATCTGGGCTTTGCGCTGCTGCTGGTCCTCGCGGCAGTGTGGCTGGGCCTTTGGTTTGCCGAGCGCCTTTCACGCCCTGTGGGGCGGTTGACAGGGGCGGCGCAGCGCGTGGGCGCCGGTGATCTGGACGTTCAGGTGTCTGAGGAAAGTGGCGATGACGAGATCGCCATGCTCGGACGTTATTTCAACCAGATGACACGCCAGCTCAAAGGCCAGCGCGAGCGGCTTCTGGAGAACACCCGCCAGATCGAGCGCCGCCAGAGGCTCTTCGATTCAGTGCTGAACTCTGTCACATCCGGTGTCGTGGGGCTGAGCGACGATGGGAAGGTGTCCTTCGTGAATCCCTCGGCGCAACGTTTGCTGGGGTGGGACGAGGACCGCGCAGCCACACCGATCAGCGTCGCCGTTCCCGAGTTTGGGGCCCTGTTTGACAGGGTCGCCAGCGGTGAGACCGAGGTCGCGCGGCAGGAAGTCAAAGTCAGCCGCGATGGTCAGCTTGAGAACCTTTTGGTCCGGGTCTCGACGAGGCGCCGGGCCAATGGCTCGCTGGAGGGCTATGTGGTAGCCTTTGATGATGTTTCAGACCTTGTTGCGGCGCAGCGCATGGCCGCCTGGGGCGACGTGGCGCGCCGGATTGCCCATGAAATCAAGAACCCTTTGACGCCTATTTCGCTCTCAGCAGAGCGGATTCAGCGTAAATTCCGCCGTCAGGTCGAGGAGACGGAGGTTCTCGAACAATTGACCGGCGTGATTGTGCGCCAGACCGATGATCTCCGCCGGATTGTGGATGAGTTCTCGAAATTCGCCCGCATGCCAGAGCCGCAGCGCCGCGATGAAGATCTGGTGGAGCTCGTGCGCGATGCGGCGCTGCTCCAAGAGGCCGGCCAACCGACTGTGGCGTTCGATGTGCAGCTGCCGGAGCCTCCGGTTATGGCGGAACTGGACGCGACGATGATCTCGCAGGCGTTGACAAATCTCATCAAGAACGCCGGAGAAGCCATTGAAAGTTTGCAGGAAAAGGGCGCAGCAGACGGGCATCAACCGATGATCCGGATCGCCATGACGACGTCCAGGAGCGCCGCGACGATCCGCATCGCGGACAACGGCATCGGCCTGCCCGAAGACCGCGCCAAACTGTTCGAACCCTACGTGACGACACGCGACAAAGGCACCGGGCTGGGCTTGCCGATCGTCAAAAAGATCATCGAAGAACATGGCGGCAACCTCGTCCTTGAGACGGCGCCCCAATTCGATGGCCAGCCCAACAGGGGCGCAGAGGCCATCATCACCTTGCCGATCACGGCAACCTCATCAACGAACAACGACAAGACCGAGCAGAGTGAAGGGTAAATGACATGAGCGATATTCTCATTGTAGATGACGAGCGCGATATCCGTGAGTTGATTGGCGACATTCTGGAAGACGAGGGCTTCACCACGCGTCTTGCGGGTACGTCGGAGGCGTGCATGAAAGAGCTCGAAGCCGCGCCGCCGGCCTTGTTGATCCTCGACATCTGGCTCAAGGACAGCTCCATGGACGGGATTGATATCCTTAAAATCGTGAAGCGCGATTACCCGCAGGTGCCCTGCGTGATCATCTCGGGCCACGGCAACATCGAAATCGCCGTCGCCGCCATCAAGCAGGGCGCATATGATTTCATCGAAAAGCCCTTCAATATTGACCAATTGCTCGTGGTCATCCGGCGCGCGATGGAAACCTCGCGTCTGCGCCATGAGAACACGCGTCTCAAGCGCCAGGACGGCGGCGATGTCGAAATGATCGGCCAGAGCGCGATGTTCCGCACATTGATCAGCCAGCTTGACAAGGTCACGAAGTCCAACGGCCGGGTGATGCTGCGCGGGCCTGCCGGCTCCGGCAAAGAAGTCGCCGCGCGCTATATCCACGCCCATTCAAACCGGGACTCTGCGCCTTTTGTGACGGTCAATTGCGCCGGAATCGAACCGGACAAGATGGAGGAAATCCTCTTTGGCCGGGAAGGGGGAGATCGTGGGCTTGAGCCGGGGCTGCTGGAGCAGGCCCATGGCGGCGTGATCTATTTTGACGAGGTGGCGGATATGCCGCCCGGTACGCAATCCAAGATTTTGCGTGTACTGGTTGACCAGCAGTTCACCCGCGTCGGCGGCGCCGATAAGGTCCGCGTGGATCTGCGCGTCATTTCCTCGACAAACCGCGATCTGGAGGAAGAGATTGCCGAAGGGCGCTTCCGTCAGGAGCTTTACCACCGTCTGAACGTCGTGCCAATCCCGGTCCCGAGCCTGGAGGAACGCCGCGAGGATATCCCGGTTCTGGCCGAGCATTTCATTGCTGCATGTCACGAGGCGCAGGGCCTGCCGTTGCGGCCGCTCTCTGACGATGCGATTGCGCTCATGCAGACGATGATCTGGCCCGGCAATGTGCGCCAGCTGAAGAACCTTATTGAGCGGGTCTTGATTCTGGGCGAGGGCACGGGGCCCATCGAGGCCCGGGAACTGCCGCAGGAGACAGAAGCCGTCAGTGACGAAAGCCGCGTGGTGATTTCAGGCACTTTGGCCACGATGCCCTTGCGGGAGGCGCGCGAAGCCTTTGAGCGCGAATACCTTCTGACGCAGATCAATCGCTTTGGCGGCAACATCTCCCGGACGGCGGCTTTTGTGGGCATGGAGCGCTCCGCGTTGCACCGCAAACTCAAGTCACTGGGTGTCGTGACGTCCTCCAAAGCCGGAGCCCGCGTCGCACGGGTGGACGAAGAGGTGCAAGCCGAAGCGGGATAAGCGCTTTGGTTTGACCCTGATCTGAAGGGACGGAGCCCTCGTCTCTTAAGGGAACCTACGCGCGCCAACATCGAAAAGGGCTCAGAGCACATGACCGCTTTGAGCCCAAATTGTCGGATGCTGTGCCTCGTTTCAATGTCGGCTCATTGCAAAAACTAGAGACTTTCGTTCCCAAATTCGAGAATCTTCAGGAGTGCGTCCGCTCCTTGAGCAAACGATGAAACGGTTTCGGCCTTTTCAAGCGGTGACAGATCAGACCATGTGCGTCCCGCATGCTCTCCTTTCAAAATAAGTGCGTCCGCTTCTCCCGTTCCGGCATCTATTGTGAGACTCAGCTCTTCCGTTTCCATTTGAACCGAAGACGCGCCATTGGTCAGTTGAAGAAGGGCCGCTGACCTTTCTGCCCGTAGCTCAGCAATGCGTTCTTCACGCTCTTGCCCATGAAGTGCCCGTGCTTTTTGCATTTCCGTTCGCCAAGACCGCATTGCCACAAGAATTCCGGCTCCGGCACTGACCGGAACTAATGGAGGAAATAAAACCGCAGCCACTACGCCCAACCCAACTCCGGCACCGGTCCCATGAGTGAGCGCCTTGCCGCTGGCTTGAAGACGCATCTCAATTGGCTTGGTCACATTGTCTGACACCAGTCCAGCCAGTGTCTGATGCAAGTTGGCGGCTAGCGTTGGGACGGCTTGTGCGCGATCAAGCGATGTCGAAACACCGCCCTTCAGCGCATCAATTATTTTTGGTGCAGTTTCAACGCTGTTCTTGGCCCTTTGCAGGGTCGTATTGGAGACCGACAGAACGCCATCGCGGGTTCGTTCAAGAAGTGATGCCTTCCTAAATGCTTGAGGGGCGGGTGGTGCATAATTGGCGAGCACGCTTAGTTCGACCTTGGCCTCCATAAGTGCGGATTGTTCGATCCGCTCCCGCGCAGATGAGGCAAGCTGTGCCGCACGATGGATTGAGCAATAAAGCTGATGCTGCTCGTCTTCACTGATCGACTTCATGTCGTCGATGTCGTCCAACATCGACATAATTGCCAGCAAGCTTGGAACGTGAACCGCATGAAATGCTCGGTTCATGCGCCATACTTCATCGTCGCGGCAGAGCGCATCAGATGTGAACTTTAGGTCTTCGGCTAACGATCCGGTCGCTCGCTTGAAGTCATAGTCAACTAAGGACCGATTTTCGATCAACAGAGCGAGTTGATCTAAATTGCTTAGCCGTTCTTCCTTAGAAGTTTTGTCTGGCAATTCGATGTTTCCTCAGCTTACTCATAGTCAAAAGTAAGCAGTCCTGCCGTGTAGTTGAAGTCGCCAAACCAATCTTTTGGAACATCAGTCCAAATCAACTGAAGCGGCCATCGGTGCAGTCGCAGCGAAAGGTCGCTTTGTCCCGCACGGCTGAGATAAATCCCTCACCAAGAATATACGCCAGAAACCGTCCTAGCCGCCATTGGCAAACACGCTTGAGTTCCGGCACGCCCAACGCTGACAATAGAGCACAGAACGAGCCCGCACTTTTAGAAATCAACGCTGCTGCGCGTGTCGGCTCAGGGCGAGCGGGTGGCCATTGCGATCTGCCGCAAATGGCGCATGTCGGTGCCGCAGCACCCCCCCCAAGACTTGAATGTGCGGAAATCTTTGCCTGATGTCGGACAATTGTGCGTCCAAATCAGTCGGATTGCCTTCGTCCAACGCTTCGGCTTCATCCAGTTCGGCATGACTACAACGCGAGGCATTGGCGATGATGCCCTTTATGCGCTGCATCCACGGCGCGTCTTCAAGAACCATAGAGAAGTGATCGGGATGGGCGCAGTTGATCATGAAGTAAGCTGCGTAGCTCTCAGTGTCGGCATCAACCTGTGATATCGCCTTGTGAAGTGACTGTCCGGTGGGCAACCGTCCATCAGTTTCCACGGTGAATGCGATGACCGCCGGAAGACCGAACCGGCGGGCCGCTTTGACGATGCCAATTGCCTCAGAAGGATATGCAAGCGTGTATCCGCTGATCACGTCGACCTCTGTTTCAGCCAAAAAGGATATTTGTTCTGCATGGTAGTGTTCGGCCTCATCCGGGGTCATTTGCGCGGCAGGGGCATAGGCATCGCCGCGCGGTCCGATATTGGCGCTGATAACCGTCGGGGCATGACCGCAATCCGAGCGAACGTCCGCCATCAGGGCGATGGCCTCTCGATTAAGCTGTTTGAGTGCGTCTACACCGTAGCCAATCGCCGCCCCGCGGTCTCGATTTGCGACCCATGTCGGACTTTCGAGAATGACGCCCACATCCGCTTCTTTGCCTAAAGCGATACTGTCTTTGATATACCCTTTGAGGAGCTCTCGGCCCTCTGCGGTTTTCAAGAGCGGGTATGAGGCGAAGCCCGGCAGCTCAACACCCTTGTTGAAGATCAGATCTGTTTCCATCCCGGCATAGGCCAGGAAAAGGTCGGCCGTGCTTGGTGGAAACGAGGCTCGATTGCGTGTCATCTTGGCGGGCGTGCTCCTTAAGGTGCCTGTCGAGCGTAACACGCAGAGCGTCGTGTGTCATCGAAAGCAGCTTTCAGGATGCGGTCACGCGTGCAGCCGCCAAACGCCTGTGTTCGGTGTCGGACCTTTTGAAGACATGCCCGTTGTGAGACACACGGCCGGGCGCATGGATGTCATGCATATGCACGGCCGTGTTCTCAGATCTCCGCCGCAGGGCGCTAGAGGAGCAAGTCCGTTTCTGTCAGGGCAGGGTCCCCCGATAGATTGATGGAGAGGTCCCATCCGTCTCCATCAATATCCACGTAGAGCCGCCCAACGGTTTCGCTGTAGAGCACCTCGCCACCTGTGCCGGAGTAGCTCTCAACGAAGGTCAGATCATCGGCAAGGCCGCTCAGGTCGATCTTGTCGACCCCGGCTGTGAAATCGACGATCCGGTCGCGTGCGGAGGTGTGGGGGCTCTCAGAAACGGTGTTGAAGATAAAGACATCCACACCATCGCCGCCGCCCATCGTGTCGCGGCCGGTGCCGCCGGTGATCTGATCGTTGCCGCCACCGCCGAACAATCGGTCATTTCCACTGCCGCCGAAGAGTTGGTCGGCGCCGTTGTTGCCTGCGATGAGGTCATTGTCATTGCCGCCGTAAAGACGGTCATCTGCGTTTCCGCCGCGCATCGTGTCGTTGCCCTCGCGGCCCAGCACAAGGTCAGCCTGATTGCCGCCCGAGAGCCAATCCGCCCCGTCGCGACCGTCCAGCGTATCGTTGCCGTCGCTGCCGTAGAGGACATCGTCCCCGGTCTCGCCATTGAGCCGGTCCGCAGCGCCATTGCCGACAAGGGTATCATCACCTGATCCGCCCGTGATCGTCTCGGCGCCAGTGCCGCCATAGAGCTTGTCGTTGCCGGATCCGCCGTCAAGCTCATTGCTGCCTGCCTCGCCGCGCAACGTGTCGTCACCGGCGCCGCCCGACAAGGTATCATCGCCGGAGCCTGCGCGCAGAGAATCATTGCCGTCATTGCCGATGAGACGATCATTGTCCCCGTCGCCGTCCAGCGTGTCGTTGCCGTCGCCGCCGACCATGAGATCATCGCCCGAACCGCCGCGGCCGCTGTCGTCCCCATCCTCGCCAAAGAGCCTGTCATTTCCAGAGCCACCGTTCAGCGTGTCCTCGCCCGCACCGCCGCGCAGGGAATCCGCGCCCGAACTGCCCGAGAGGGAATCGTCGCCGTCCTGTCCAAAAAGGGAATCGTCCCCTGCATTGCCGAAGAGATCATCCTCTCCCGCGCCGCCAAACATCCGGTCATCGTCATTGCCGCCACTCGCGCGATCATCTCCAGCGCCTGCGCGGATCGTGTCATTGCCATCGCCGCCCAGGGCCGTGTCGTCGCCATCCCCCCCTTCAAGGGAGTCCGCACCGTCTTCTCCGGCCAGCCTGTCATTGCCGAGCCCACCGATGAGCGTGTCGTCACCGGCGCCTCCAGCAAGGCTGTCATCGCCTGCGAGACCGTCAATCACTTCGTTGCTCCCATCGCCCGTGATCGTGTCGTCCCCGTCAGAGGGCAGGGTCACATCGGGGGTGATCGAAATGGCGAAGGCTCCGGTGAAATCGATCACGACGCCTGTTCCATCGGGGAAGATCACAGTGCTCTCGCCGGGCGTATCATCGGGCAGGGGCTGGGTGACCTGGGTGGTGACGTTGCCATTGGCGTCAAAGACCTGGAAAATCGCTTCAGCAGTGTTGCGCGAGTTGTCCCCGAACTCGTGGTAAAGCACGACAAAGCCGCCGGTGTTGAGGGCAAACACCTTGACCTCGCCCTGATAGCCATCAAGCGGATCGTTGATTTGCGTCTCGCCGAGGAACGTGCTGCCATCGGGATTGTAGATGCGCATCCAGACGTCATTGCCCGTGGTGGGGAACTGTCCGTCATCCGTGGCGCGTTGTTCCGAGGCCCAGATCACGACGACCTTGCCATCCTCCAGCGTGGTGGCGTCGATGGGAATGCTGCGGGCTGTGCCAGCGCCCAGTGTGTAGTGATCGCCCGTGGAGACTTTCTCCTCCACCGAAGCGGGGGTCACGAACGAGCCATCCGTGTTGACGCGCACGAGGAAGGTCTCGCCCGGGTCGCCGCCGATATTGGTGAAATCGTCATTGTTGTAGAAAATGAAGACCGTGTCGCCCGAGCGGGTCAGGGCATATTCAAGGTTGCGCCCCTGGGATGAGGACGCACCCGTGGACGTATCGGACCAGCGCGACGAGAAGGTGATATCACCATCTGCATCCCAGATGCGCAGCTCGGAGAACCCGGGCACCTGAAAGACACCCATGATCGCGCCATCATCGAGATCAATCGCCACATCGGCGGACCATTCCGCGAAATAGGGCTGCTCATACGTGCCTTGCGCGATCTGGTTGCCCTCGGCATCGAAGCTTAGGGTCAACAGGTTGGTTTGGTTATTGCTGTCTTGACGCCCTTGAACAAACAAGGTGAAGGCGCCATCGCCATCATCGCGGGCATGCCAGACGGAATAGGGCAGGCGTGGTTCTGTGTCCGGGATCAGAGCCGTGCGATCTGAGATAATCGTGCCTTCTGAATCGCGGATGGTAAGATCTGGTTGTGCGAAAGCGCCGCTTTCAATCTCGAGGAAACGGTCGTCGCCGACCTGAATGATATTCCGGAACCCGATGTCGAGATCTGTGGAGCCAACTGTGATGGGCATACGCCTATCCTTCCAATAGTCATGATATTTAATCTCTCGTGTCTAGTTTTTGCACCGCCCTCTAATCAAGCCAATTGTCTGATGTTGCTGATTATTTGAGCATCGCAGTGGGGGAGCTTTGCCTCTGGTTGCGCCCCGGGCCCTGGCTTCCATTCCGGGATGTGAGGCGCGGCGGCGCCCGCATACGTTGACCGGCCAGCCACACTCTGGCATCAACACACTGGCACAAGGTTGAAGGCACGCAAAGCGCGCGCAAAACGCGTCTGCACAGCGCGACGTGGCAGCCGAGGGAGCAGCAATGAAAGTCATCATTTGCGGGGCGGGTCAGGTCGGCTGGCAAATCGCGCGCCACCTCTCGGGGGAACGCAACGATGTGACCGTGGTCGACAATAACGCCGATCTGGTGCGCCGGGCCACGGATTCTCTTGATGTGCAGGGCATCGCGGGCTTTGCCAGCTATCCCGACATCCTCAAGCGCGCGGGCGCGGAGGATTGCGACATGATCATCGCCGCGACCCATTCTGACGAGGTCAATATGGTGACCTGTCAGGTGGCGCATTCGGTCTTTGCCGTGCCGCGCAAGATCGCGCGTTTGCGCTCTCAAAGTTATCTGGATGCGATCTATTCCGACCTCTATCGGCGGGATCACTTGCCCATCGATGTGGTGATTTCGCCCGAACGCGAGGTGGCCGAGGCGGCGCTGCAACGTCTGACCGCACCGGCTGCGTTTGACATCGAGACTTTCTTTGACGGCGAGGCGCGTCTTCTGGGGCTCAATCTAGATGAGGATTGCAATGTCCTCAATACGCCCTTACGGCAGCTCTCGGATCTTTTCTCCACCTTGCGGGCTATCGTGGTGGCCATCCGCCGGGAGGGGACGCTTTTTGCCCCTGAGCCCGGCGATCAGATGTTTGCTCAGGACGATATCTACGTGATGTGTCACGTCGAGGATGTCTCCAGGATGATGGAGATCTTCGGCAAGAAACAGGCCAAGCAGGAACGCGTTGTCCTTGTCGGTGGCGGGAATGTCGGCCTCTCCGTGGCTCAGGCGCTGGAGGCACAGGCCGACAGGCTGCGCGTCAAGATGATCGAGAAGAGCCGGAAATGCGCCGAGCGTGCGGCTGACGCGCTCGAGCGGACCATTGTTCTCAACGGCGATGGGCTGGATGCCGGGCTCTTGCAGGAAGCCAATATCCGCAAGGCGGACGCTGTTCTCACTGTGACCGATGATGACAAGACCAACATGCTGGCCGCTGTCCGCGCCAAAAGCGAAGGCTGTCCCTTCGCGATTGCCCTGATCAACGATCCCACCCTCGCACCGCTCATGACGCCGCTGGGGATCGATGCCTATATCAATCCCCGCGCCACTACCGTGAGCTCGATCCTGCGCCATATCCGCCATGGCCGCGTCCGCGCCGTTTATTCGGTTGGGGACGCGGAGGGCGAATTGATTGAGGCGGAGGTGCTCTCAACCTCGCCAATTGCAGGCCAGCGCGTGCGCGATATCGATTTTCCCGAAGGCGTGCTCATCGGGGCCGTGAAGCAAGAGGGCAAGATCAAACGCCCGACGGGTGGATTGCGCATTGATGCAGGCGATGTGATCGCGATTTTTGCCCTCGCCAAAGACGTGCCCGAAGTCGAACGGCTTCTGCAGGTCTCTATCGACTTTTTCTGAGGCGTCGTGATGCGGCTGCGATTTGCCCAGATGCCGCTGTTTTTGCAGCTGTGCATCCTGACAGGGGCGATGATGGTTGTCCCCGCCGTGCATGCGCTGACGCGGCAGGATTTTCACGAAGCGCGCAGTTTCTTCTACGGGGGGCTGCTGACCCTGATCGTCTCGGGCTTCGTGGCCATTTCGCTCATGGGGCGGCGATCAAACAGAACGGCGCTGCGCCAGCTCATGGCCTTGCTGGCGGCCTTCACCGTTTTGCCCATCATCATGGCAATCCCCTTTGCCGAGGCCTTGCAGACAACAACCTTTCTGAATGCCTATTTCGAGATGGTGTCGTCTTTCACCACAACGGGGGCCACGCTCTTTGCCGCCGACCGTCTGTCGGACACCTTGCATCTGTGGCGCGCGCTGGTCGGCTGGTCAGGCGGCTTGCTGATCTGGGTGGCCGCGGCGGCCATTCTCGCGCCGCTCAACCTTGGCGGATTTGAGCTGACCGCAAGCGCCGAGCCCGGCCGCGGGGAGGGGCGCTTGTTGCAAATGGATGGGGCGGAACCGGCGACACGCATGGTGCGCGTTGTGGCGCTGCTCTTGCCGATCTATGCGGGCCTGACGGCTGTGCTCTGGGTTTGTCTGCTGGTCGCAGGCGATCCCGTGATCGTCGCGCTCTGCCATGCGCTCTCGACCATGTCTACCTCCGGAATTACACCGCTCGCAGACTACGCCAATCACAGCTCCGGGTTTGCGGGTGAAGTTCTGGTGTTCCTCTTTCTGCTCTTTGCGCTGTCGCGACTGACCTTTTCGAATGATACGGTCACGGGCGCCGGCACGGATCTGCGCGATGACCCGGAGTTTCGGATTGGCCTGCTGCTTGTTCTTGTGGTGCCGCTGATGCTGTTTTTGCGCCACTGGCTGGGCGCTTATGATGTGAATGAGGAGGCCGAGGCGCTGGCCGGACTGCGCGCGCTTTGGGGCTCTGTATTCACCGTCCTCTCCTTTGTTTCGACCACAGGATTTGTCAGCGGCGGTTGGGAGGATGCGCAAAACTGGTCCGGATTGGGCACGCCCGGGCTGATATTGCTGGGCCTTGCCATGGTCGGCGGAGGCGTGGCCACGACCGCGGGCGGCGTGAAACTGCTGCGCGTCTTTGCGCTCTATCTCAACGGCGTGCGCGAAATGCAGCGCCTGATGCACCCCTCATCCGTCGGCAATGCCACGCCTATGGCACGCCGCTTGCGGCGGCAGGGCGCCGTTGTGGCCTGGGTGTTTTTCATGTTGTTTGCACTCTCCCTGGCTTCGACAACCGTTTTGCTGGCCGGGCTGGGTGTTGAATTTGACGCAGCTTTGGTGATTGCAGTGTCAACCTTGTCGACCACGGGCCCCTTGATGGCGCATGCGTTGTCACTGCCAATTGACCTTACGGCATTGTCAGATGGCGCAAAAATCGTTGCTGCAGCGGCCATGGTCCTCGGTCGCCTGGAGACACTGGCTATTGTGGCACTCTTTTCGCCGGAGTTGTGGCGCGACTGACAATCCAAGTTGACACTGCGCGCGCGCCATGATGCACTTGCAGCGACCTGCCAATTTTGTGGTGGAAAGTATCTGAAATAGAATACATATTTCGCAAGGCGAGGGGATCGCGCCTTGATGTGACAGCAAGAATAAAGGCTTAAAAAAATGGCTTCAGACAGACAGAACTTGCAGGACGCGTTTTTGAATCACGTTCGCAAGACCAAGGTTCCAGTGACTGTGTTCTTGATCAACGGTGTGAAGCTGCAGGGCGTCATCACGTGGTTTGACAACTTCTGCGTGCTGTTGCGTCGCGATGGCCAGTCCCAACTCGTTTACAAACACGCGATCTCGACGATCATGCCCGCGCAACCCATCAACCTCTACGATGGTGAAGAGGCCTCTTGAACGAACATGATGTGCCGCTGACCCGCGCCTGGGTCCTGCATCCCGATATCAAAAGCAATCCGGATCGGCGCGCCGCGCAACCGGCATTGGATGAAGCTGTGGCTTTGGCTGCGGCCATGCCCAATATGGAGGTCGTGGGGCGCACAATCGTGCCCTTGCCGCGTCCGCATCCCGGCATGTTGTTTGGCTCTGGCAAGATCGAGGAATTGGGCGCGGAGCTCAAGGCGCGGGAGATCGAGCTCGTGCTGATCGATGGGCCGGTCACCCCGGTCCAACAGCGCAATCTCGAGAAGGCCTGGAAAGTCAAACTGCTCGACCGAACAGGGCTCATTCTCGAGATCTTCTCTGACCGCGCCGCGACGCGCGAAGGGGTTTTGCAAGTTGAGATGGCTGCGCTCAGCTATCAGCGCACCCGTCTTGTGCGCGCCTGGACCCACCTTGAGCGCCAGCGCGGCGGTCTGGGCTTTGTGGGCGGACCGGGTGAGACGCAGATCGAGGCGGACCGCCGGGCAATTGATGACCAGCTCGTGCGCTTGCGGGGCCAACTGGACCGTGTGGTCAAAACGCGCGCGCTCCATCGGGCGGCCCGCGCCAAGGTGCCCTATCCAATCGTGGCGCTTGTGGGCTACACGAACGCCGGCAAATCGACCCTGTTCAACCGGCTCACCGGTGCGGATGTCATGGCCAAGGACATGCTCTTTGCAACGCTGGATCCCACGATGCGCGCGGTTAAACTGGAAAACGGGCTGGATGTCATTCTGTCGGATACGGTGGGGTTCATCTCGGATCTACCGACAGAGCTTGTCGCGGCCTTTCGGGCGACGCTGGAGGAGGTGCTTGCGGCCAATGTGGTCGTGCATGTCCGCGATATCTCGGCCGAGGAAACCGATGCGCAGGCCAGCAACGTACGCAGCATTCTCGAAACACTGGGTCTGCCAGAGACCACGCCCCAGATCGAGGTCTGGAACAAGATCGACCAGTTGGACACGGACGAGCGCGCCGCCACGCTGGCGCGCGCCAGCCGTGAGGACGCGGTTGTCCCGCTCTCTGCGGTCACGGGCGATGGTATGGATGCCTTCCTCGCGGCCATTGAAGAGGCGCTGGATGAAGGCAAGATACAAACCCATGTCACCCTGCGGTTTGACGAAGGTCGCAAGCGCGCCTGGCTTTTCGATCAGGGTGTGGTCGAAGAGGAGCGCCAGACGGAATCCGGCTTCACGCTCGCAATCCGCTGGACACGCAAACAGGCGGGCCTTTTTGCACAGCTTTGACGCCTGTGGCGCATGTTTCTTGCGAGGGGCAGACGCAATCGCCCATCTTCATCTTGCCAGATAAACTCCGGGGGTGAGCCGCGCGAGCGGCGAGGGGGCAGCGCCCCCTAATTGGCACCCGGCTGCAAAATGGTCACACCGCGCGCCGCGGCCCGCGCCAGCTGTGCATCCAGTGACATCGGGATATACTCTCCTCGCCGCCACAGCGTGCCCAGATCATCGTAGTGCCGCGAAAAGAGATGCCCGCTCTGACCGGTGGAGATGATGAAGACCGAACTGTCTGGATCGGCAAAATCATAAACTCCCCGGTAGCCCGCCCCGTGCACATTTTTGAAAGGCGCGGCGGGATCATCGCCGGAGGTTTTACCGCGAAGCAATGTGTTGTCGCCGCCCGAGGTGGATTGTCGGATGTTCACAAAGGCGCGCAGAATCGGCACGTCACCCAGAACGGGATGATCATGGGTCGCCTGATGCGCATCTCCCCAGCGCAGCGATTCCAGCGCCGTGCCATAGGTCTCATCAAGCCACACAATCGCATCATCCAGCGCTTGCCGCGCGACATCGGTGCAACTTTCCTCGGGCGAGCTCTGGATAATGTCACACCATGCGCTGGCCCCGTCGACATTGCGGAACACACGCTCGATGAAGAGCGGCTGCACATGGGTGAAATCTTCCGCAAGCGGCCCCAGATCGTCACGGATCAGGCGCTCCTGCAAAAAGCGCAACCATGTGGCGTAGATCAGCGGTTCTGGCAGATGTTCGTTCATCTCACCGTTCCAGCCCGCCAGAAGCTCCAGCGCGATCTGGCGTTCCCGCGCAATGGTCCCCTCCGGCGCCGCATCGCCCGTAAACCACAATTCCCGGCCAATGAGGGGCAGCAATGTCTGCGCTGAAAAGCTCACGGTATCAAGCTGGGTTTCAATGAAGCTGTCGCGGGTGTGGACTTGCCGCGATTGCATAAGGCGCTCCCAACGCCGGATGCGCTGCGTATCCCCCCAGTGATAGCTCACGTGCCGGGGGAAGGGGCGGTCGATGATTTTGTTATTGGTGTTGCCAACAATGCCGCCTTCGGGATCCAGAAAGCGGGGATTGTCCTGAAAGGGCAGGACACCTTGCCAGCGGTTCTCGACGCGCCAGCCCTGCGTGGGCAGACGGCCCTTGCTCTGGTGCAGCTCGGAACGGCGCGGCATATGTCCGATCAATTGCAGCGCGATGCGTTCACGATCCACCAGCGTGAGCACCTGCGCGGGGGCGACATAACTCTCCGACAGCGCCAACGCCTCGTCCACGGACTTGGCCTGCATCAGCCCCATGGCAGCTGTCATCGTCGTGTCATCAGGCGTGAGCATGGTCCAATTGACCGCTGCCACATGGCCGGGCGGTGTGACTGTGCCTACATCTCGGAACGACGGCGGCAGGACCGGGCCATTGTCTGTCCAGCGCAGCGTCAGTGTGACGGGCGTTTCATCCGCAATTTCGATGATCGAGCGCCGGGTCTCAAAGGTCTTGTAGCCGCCCGGCGTGCGGTATTCTTCGGGGTTGTCGGGGTTGAGCTCCTCGACATAGACATCCTGATCATCGAGATAGGCAGATGTGATCCCCCAGCCCAGTGCATCGGAGCGTCCCGACATGACGACAGGAATGCCCGGGATCGTGCCCCCCATGACGCCGCCCGCGCGCAGTTCGATACGCGCCAGATACCAGATACTGGGCGCCGTGAAGCCCAGATGCGGATCATTGGCGAGCAAGGTGCCGCCGGAGGCAGACCGTGAAGGTGCTGCTGCCCAGCCGTTGGAGGCCCCTGCAAACGCCAGTTTCGGGAAGGGCGAGATCGGATCGGTCGGGCCGCGGGCCAATTGGGTCGGCGCCAGCCCTGGAGCCACGCCGGGGATCAGTTGCGCATAATCGGGCAGGGCGGCTATCCCTGCGCCGGGCGCGTCGGGCAGAATGTCGCTCAGACGGGCTTCATCCGGCAGGAGCAGAGAGGCCCGTGCTCGCACGACCTCCGCTGACATATGACCGGAGAGCTGCACCGAGAGCAACTTGAGCAACGCCAGCGAATCCGCTGGTTGCCAGGGCGAAATCGGGGCGTTGAAGATGAAAAACTCCGGTGCGCCGCGCCCAAGGGCATCGCGGTTGATCTCCTCCAGGCGGGCATTCACCCCCGCCGCATAGGCCCGAAGCGCGGCCTGGGTGTAGGCGTCCTGATCGGGTACGGACTGAACGGCGAGGTTGTAGAGATCAAGCCTGCGCATCACCGTGTCGATCGTGAGCGTGCGGCGCCCGAACACCTCTGACAGGCGTCCCTGCGCAGTGCGGCGCAGCATGAACATCTGCCACAGCCTGTCCTGCGCATGGGTATAACCCAGCCCGAAAAAGACATCCGGATCATTGGCGCCGAAAATATGCGGAACGTTGGAATTGGAGCGCACAATCTCGACATCCGCGCTCACGCCTTGCACGCGCAGCGTCTTGTCGTAATCGGGCAGCGAGCGCGACCCGAGGTAGTAGATCAGCGCAACCGCCAGAACGCCCAGAATGATCAGTGCTGACGTAATCCGTACCAGCCACCGAAACACAATTGCCATGAACGCCCCTTGCCTTTGCGCCTTGAACAGGTAGCTACTCTGGCAAGACGATGAAAGCAAATAGCGGGAGGCATTTATGGCGAAGGTAGCGTTTTTGGGGCTTGGGGTTATGGGGTACCCCATGGCAGGGCATCTGGCGGCGGCAGGCCATGACGTGTGCGTCTACAACCGGACCACAACCAAGGCCGAGGCCTGGGCGCTGACCCATAGCGGGACCTACGCGCGCACCCCGCGCCAAGCGGCTGAGGGCGCGGAGTTTGTGATGGCTTGCGTGGGCAATGATGATGATCTGCGCGCGGTCTGTCTGGGCGAAGATGGGGCATTTGCGGGCATGTGGAACGGCGCGACTTTCGTGGATCACACGACCGTGTCGGCCCAGGTCACGGGCGAACTTTACACGACGGCGCAGGAGCTGGGCATTGCCTTTGTGGATGCGCCTGTCTCTGGCGGTCAGGCCGGTGCCGAAAATGGTCAACTGGTGGTCATGTGCGGCGGCGATGAAGAGCCCTATACCAAGGCCGAACCAGTGATCGACGCTTATGCCAAGGCCTGTCGCCGTCTTGGAGAGAGCGGTTCGGGGCAATTGACCAAGATGGTCAATCAGATCTGTATCGCGGGGCTCGTACAGGGGCTTTCCGAGGGTCTGCACTTTGCCCAAAAGGCGGGGCTTGATGGGGCCGCCGTGGTCGATGTGATCGGGGGCGGTGCGGCTGGTTCGTGGCAAATGCTGAACCGGTTCGAAACAATGCTCGCTGACGAATTCGAACATGGATTCGCGGTCGACTGGATGCGCAAGGATCTCGGGATTTGTCTATCCGCGGCTGACGATGTGGGCGCGTCTCTTCCTGTGACGGCCCTGGTTGATCAGTTCTACAAGGACATTCAGAAGATGGGTGGTAACCGCTGGGATACGTCCAGCCTGATCAAGCGTCTTAATGCCTTTAATCCAGCACCTGAGCCGGAGGCGGATGACGCGTAAGGCCACCTTCACGGCTATCTGATGCGCCGCGGCGCATCAGATATTCCAGCTGCCTCACGAGGCCAGATCAAAGGCCGCTGACAGAAGTTTTCGGGCATAATCCGTGCTGGGAGTGTTGAAGATCTGATCGGCGGGGCCTTGCTCCACCACGTCGCCCTGTTTCATCACGATGACATGGTGTGACATGGCCCGCACCACTTTGAGATCATGGCTGATGAAGAGATACGCCAGCCCGTATTTCTTTTGCAGTTTGCGCAGGAGATCAACGATCTGGACCTGCACGGTCATATCCAGCGCGGATGTTGGTTCGTCCAGCACAACAAGCTTCGGGCGCAGAACCATGGCGCGGGCAATGGCAATGCGCTGCCGCTGACCGCCCGAGAATTCATGGGGGTAGCGATCCATCGTCATTGGATCGAGACCCACTTCGCGCATGACGTCAGCCACAAGCTCACGCTCCGGCCTGTCATCGCCCTGACGACCATGCACGCCGAGGCCTTCCGCGATGATCTGGGCGCAGGACATCCGTGGGCTCAGTGATCCATAGGGATCCTGAAAAACGATCTGCATCTCGGAGCGCAAGCGCCGCAATTCGCGCGTCGATAGTGCTCGCAGATCACTGCCCTCAAAGGAGATGTGGCCTTCTGATGCGATGAGTCGCATGATGGCCAGCGCGAGTGTCGTTTTGCCTGACCCGCTTTCGCCGACGATCCCGATGGTCTCCCCCGCGCGGACCGCGAGCGTCGCGTCATTGACCGCTTTGACATGGCCAACCGTGCGTTTGAGCAGGCCCTGCTGGATCGGAAACCAGATGCGCAGATTGGTGGCATCCGCCACAACGGGCGCACGCTCCTCAACCGGATCAGGCACACCAGAGCTCTCGGCGTCCAACAACACCTTGGTATAGGGATGTTGCGGATTGGCGAATATCTCAGCTGTGGGTCCTGTCTCGACGATTTCGCCGTGCTGCATCACGCAAACCCGATCAGCAATCTTGCGGACAACGCCGAGATCATGGGTGATGAAAAGCAAGCTCATATTGCCAGAAGTTTTCAACTCAGCGAGCAGATCAAGGATCTGGGCCTGAATGGTGACGTCCAGCGCCGTGGTGGGCTCATCGGCGATCAAAAGTTCAGGGCCATTGGCCAGCGCCATGGCAATCATGACGCGCTGGCGTTGGCCGCCGGAGAGCTGGTGCGGGTAAGAACCCAACCGGGTCTCGGCATCGCGAATGCCCACTTCGGTCAGAAGCTCGATGATGCGCGCGCGCACAGCGTCACCCGTAAGGCCCTGATGCAACTCGATGCTCTCGCGCAGCTGTTTCTCCAGCGTATGCAGCGGGTTGAGAGAGGTCATAGGTTCCTGGAAGATGAAAGAGATGTCATTGCCCCGCACCTTGCGCAGCGTGGCCTCTGACGCGCCCACCATTTGCTGGCCATCATAGGTCACCGACCCTGAAACCTCAGCGCTTTCGCCGAGCAGACCAACTGTGGACAGCGCTGTCACCGATTTGCCCGAGCCGCTCTCACCCACCAGCGCCACGGTTTCGCCACGCGCGATGCCGAAGGAGACGCCTTTCACGGCTTGGGAGAGCTGACCGTCCTGACGGAAGCCCACGCGCAGGTCTTTAACTTCGAGGATGTGGCTCATGCTGTGCGCCTTTTGCCTGCGCCGCGCGTTTGGTGCGCTGTGGGATATGCGTATTTGGGGCCAGAAGAAGACAGGGGGCGCTGCGTCATGAGAAGGTCTTTCTTGGGTCGAACGCGTCGCGAACACCTTCAAAGATGAAGACCAGTAGCGAGAGCATGACGGCGAAGACGAAGAAGGCGGTGAAGCCCAGCCACGGGGCTTGCAAGTTTTGCTTGGCTTGCAAGGTCAACTCACCCAGCGAAGGGGCGGAGGAGGGCAGGCCGAAGCCCAGGAAATCGAGGCCTGCCAGCGTGGCGATTGTGCCTGTGACGATGAAGGGCAGCATGGTGACTGTGGCCACCATGGCGTTGGGCAACATGTGGCGGAACATGATGGTCCAGTTCGACACACCCAAAGCTTTCGCGGCGCGGACATATTCGAGATTGCGCGCGCGCAGGAATTCGGCGCGGACCACGCCCACGAGGGCCGTCCAACTGAACAGGATCGTGAGCAGCACAAGGAGCCAGAAACTTCGCCCCAGGATCGCGAACATGATGATGATGATATAGAGCGATGGCGTGGCCCCCCAGATCTCGATCACGCGCTGGAAGATGAGATCCAACCAGCCACCGAAATAGCCCTGGAGGGCACCGGCGATGATCCCGATGAGGGACGCGGCGGTTGTCACAATCAGCGTGAACAGGATTGAGAGGCGAAAGCCGTAGATCACGCGCGCCATGACGTCGCGTTTCGTGTCGTCTGTGCCCAGCCAGTTTTGCTCATTGGGGGGCAGAGGTGCCGCGCCAGGGCGGTCCACAGGCGTGGTGTAGCTGTAAGGGATAAGCGGCCAAAGCATCCAGCCCTTGTAGAAATCATCGCCCACCTCTTCGCCGCGCTCGACAGCCTCAATCAGCGCATCTGGTTCATCGAAGCAATCGATATTACCGCCAGTGCGGATCAGGCATTTCACTTCCGGATCGCGATAGGCCGCCTCTGTGCGGAAGTCGCCGCCGAAAGCTGTTTCGGGATAGAAGGAGAAGATCGGCGTGTAGATCTCGCCCCGGTAGCTCACAACGATGGGTTTATCATTGGCGATGAACTCGGCGAAGAGCGAGAGGCCAAAGAAGATCGCAAAAATCCACAGTGACCAGTAGGCCCGCCGGTTGCGTTTGAAATTGCGCCAGCGCCGTTGGTTGATGGGCGAGAGCGAGAAGAACTTGCGCTTGGGGGCGGGCACGTGGGGTGCTGCGGTCTCTTGAGGCGTGTGGGGTTCGGGCTGTGCGGCCATGATCTCAGCCCTCCCGCCGTTCAAAGTCGATCCGGGGATCGACGAAGACATACATCAGATCCGACAGGATACCGACCACGAGACCAATCAGACCGAAGATGAATAGTGTGCCGAAGATCACCGGATAATCCCGCGCGACAGCCGCTTCAAATCCCAAGCGGCCAAGCCCATCCAACGAAAAGATCGTCTCGATAATCAGCGAGCCGGAGAAGAAAACGCCGATAAAGACAGCCGGGAAGCCCGCAATCACGATCAGCATGGCGTTGCGGAAGATGTGCCCGTAGAGAACCCGGCTCTCGCTCAAGCCCTTGGCGCGTGCCGTCATCACGTATTGCTTCTTGATCTCGTCAAGGAAGGAGTTCTTCGTCAGCAATGTCAGCGTCGCGAAGGCGGAGATGGTTGAGGCCAAGACGGGCAGGGTGATATGCCAGAAGTAATCGGCCACCTTGCCTAGCATGCTCAGGTCTTCCCAATTGTCCGAAGTGAGGCCACGGAGCGGGAAAATCTGCACGTAAGAGCCGCCGGCGAAGAGGACGAGTAGGAGGATTGCAAAAAGGAAGCCTGGGATCGCGTAGGCCACGATGATGAGGCCAGAGGTCCAGGTATCGAAGGAGGAGCCATCCCGCACGGCTTTCCGAATGCCCAGCGGGATGGAAACGAGGTAAGCGATCAGGGTCGACCACAGCCCGAGCGAGATCGACACAGGCATCTTCTCTATAACAAGATCGATCACGGAGATGGAGCGGAAGTAACTCTCGCCGAAGTCGAGGGTCATGTAGTTCCACATCATGTTCAGGAAGCGCTCCAGTGGCGGCTTGTCAAAGCCAAACTCGCGCTCCAGCTCTGCAATGAATTCGGGTGGCAGACCACGGGCGCCAGCATAATCGCTGTCGCTGGCAGCCTCGACCTCACCGCCGCCACCGGCAATGCCTTCAAACACATCGCCCTCGCCCTCGATCTGGGCCAGGATCTGCTCAATCGGGCCACCGGGGACGAATTGCACCAGTGTGAAGTTGATCACCATGATCCCGATCAGCGTCGGGATCACGAGGAGCAGGCGTCGGAGGATATAGGCGCCCATGGCGGTTTACAGAGCTCCAGCGGCGCGCAGCGCCTCGGCTTTGTCTTCATCCCACCACCAGATGCTGCTGGTGCCCAGCGACAAGGGCGGGGGATTGTCGGTATAGGGCCGCCCGAAAACATCGCGATAGGCGATCTGATGCGTGCCCTTGTACCATTGCGGCACCCAGATGTGCATCGCACGTAGCGTGCGATCCAAAGCGCGCACGGCAGTTGTCAGATCTTCGCGCGATTTGGCGTCGGCGATGATGCGGATCAGCCGATCCACCCCTTCGTTAGAGACGCCCGCAAGGTTCACCGCGCCGGGGGTGTTGGCCGTGTCGGAGCCGAAGATCTGCAGCAGTTCATTGCCCGGTGTCTGGCTCATGGCGAAGCGCTGGGTGACCATGTCGAAGTCGAAGTTCTTCTCGCGCTCCTGCGCTTCTGCGGCGTCCACGCGATTCATCTTGGCATCGACGCCCAAGCGCTTCAAGTTTTCGACATATGGATTAATAACGCGGTCGAAGGAAGCGGAATCATTGAGGATTTCGAGAACGAGCTTCTCTCCATCCTTGTAGCGGAACCCATCATCTCCAACCTCCCAACCGGCCTCGCTCAGCAAGCGTCCGGCACGGCGCAACGTGCGACGGTCGCCCAGGTCTTCCCCGCTGGAGATGGCAGGTGTGAAGGCGGGCTCAGAGAACACGGTCTCGGGAAGGAACTCGCGCAGCGGCTCCAGCAAGGCGAGCTCCGCCTCAGACGGCATACCCTCTGCCTGCAATGTATCGGAGTTTTCCCAGAAACTGTCTGTGCGGCCATAGATGCCGTAGAAGAGCGACTCGTTGGACCATTCGAAGTTGAAGGCCATGCCAATCGCTTCACGGACACGAGGGTCAGAGAACTTGTCCCGGCGCAAGTTGAACCAGAAACCTTGCGTCCCTGCGGGGCGCCCATCGGGCAGGATCTCTGTCTTTACGTGGCCCGCCTCAAGAGCGGGGAAATCATATCCGGTTGCCCAGACCTTGGAGGAAAACTCCTCACGATAGAGATAGGCGCCGCCCTTGAAGGCCTCAAAGGCGGAGGTGTAGTCAGAGAAGTACTCGAAAGCGAGGCGATCAAAGTTGTTCTGGCCCACATTGACGGGCAAATCCTTGGCCCAATAATCATCGCGGCGCTTGTAGCTGACAGACCGGCCCGGATCGACTTCATCCAGCGTGTAAGGGCCCGATCCCATGGGCGGCTCAAGGCTGCTGTCGGCAAAGTCGCGATCCTCGTAGTATGCCTTGGAAAAGATCGGGATGCCTGCGGCTGTCATGAGCAGCTCGCGTAGAGGGCCTTCGGGATCAAAGGTGAATTTGACCGTGTGATCGTCGAGCGCTTCCACGCTCTGAAAATCCGCAAAGGTCGTTTTGTAAACGGGGCGGCCCTTTTCCACGAGCACCTCGTAGGAGAAGACGACATCATGGGCGGTGAGCGGCGAGCCGTCGCGGAACTTCGCCTCGGGGCGCAGATAGAAAATGACCCATTCGCGGTTGGGCGGATATTCCATCGAATGGGCCACAAGCCCATACATTGCGTCGGGCTCTTCCAGGTTGCCCGTCATGAGCGTGTCATAAAAGACAGTGGCACCGGATGCGGCATTGCCTTTGAGGATATAGGGCGTGAGGCTGTCAAAGGTGCCAAAGGCCCATGTCGTGAAGGTGCCGCCTTTGGGCGCCTCGGGGTTGACGTAGTCCCAATGCGCGAAGTCGGCGTCGTATTTCAATTCGCCGAATGTCGAAACGCCGTGAGATCTGATGGTTTCTGCGGCCTGCGCCAACCCCGCAGCGGCCAGCAGGCCCAGACCCAGCGCAGCACCAAGTCCCCATCGCCAAATCTCGTTCGGGCGCGCCATGACAGCAGCGCGCGCATGGTTCGGATCACGGCGGGTGGGTTGGATCTTTTGCATCGAAACCTCCGAGGGGTGTGTCTCACCTTGATATTGTTGATTTAAGCTAGTTTGCCAGCTTGCCCACATTCAAGTTGATTTCGCGTGATCAAAGGTGATTTTCCTCTTTCCGATTTAAGCGGGCTACGCGGCGGCGCTGCGCACTGCTATGCTTGGCAAGACCGCGAAGAATGTCACGCTCTCAATATCTTGGCGACACCTGACGCTAAATAAAGTCAGGCTGATTGCGTTTTTCGGATTGTAATTGCATACCGTGCAGCCCTATGTTGTCCACATGCCCATCAGGTGCCGTATCAGTTATGCGGTGTCGGGCGAGAGTTTCGCTGTGTCGGTCCTCAAAAAGCTGGATCGGTACAGGCTGATTGGATTTCAGGCGGCACGGCTTTCGCGCACCAGAAATCAGATAATGCCCCGCAGACATGTCCGTGGGGACCTTAATGGGCAGCGCACCAAACGCAGCTGTCGGAGAAGAACCGCGATGCAACGCGCGTACATGAACAGGCATGACTCGGAGGCTCTTTCGGGCCCGATCACGCCGCGCGCCATCGCCAAACACAGACACCTCACAAGATGCACAGCGCCCCCCGGCCCAACTCGGCTGGCGGCGCATGATGCGCTTGCCCGGTGCAAAAGGTTACAATGGCTAAGAAAATGCTCATCGACGCCACCCACGCGGAAGAGACCCGCGTCGTGGTGGTGGACGGACACAAGGTCGAGGAATTTGATTTTGAGTCCGAGGCCAAGCGGCAACTCGCTGGCAACATCTACCTTGCTAAAGTTACACGCGTAGAGCCTTCGCTTCAGGCGGCTTTTGTCGATTACGGCGGAAACCGGCACGGCTTCCTCGCGTTTTCTGAAATTCATCCGGATTACTATCAGATCCCTGTGGCAGACCGTGAGGCCCTGCTCGAGGAAGAGCGCGCTTATGCCGAAGCGATGCGCAAGCGCGACGAGGAAGAAGAGGAAAAGCCCAAGCGTCAACGTCGGTCGCGTTCGCGCTCCAAGACGAAGGCGGAAGAGGTTACGTCGGATGACGTGATCGAGACCAAGGATATCGAGGGGATGGAAACCATCGACCTCGAGGATTCTTTGGCCGTTGATGATGGCGAGGGCCTGTCTCCCATGGAGACGGTGGAAGAGACACCGGTGGAAGAGCCCACGGACGATGCGGTGGGTGCCACGTCGGACGAGGACGCCGCAGAAGCGGATGCCGGGAAAGCGGAGGATTCCTCAGAGGCGTCCGACGACACCTCGCAAGAGGACGCTCCTTCCGAGGATGATGGTTCCGGCGCCAAGGCTGACAACGACGCAGAGACGTCTGAGGCCACCGAGGGCGACGAGGGCGAAGACGAGCCTACGGTTGCCAAAACCAAGGCGGCGGACAAGGACGAGGCCATTGAATCCGTGGCTGATGACGATGATCACGAAGACATCCGTCCTCCGCGCAAACCGCGCGCACGCCGCTACAAAATTCAGGAAGTCATCAAGGTCCGCCAGATCCTGCTGGTGCAGGTCGTCAAGGAAGAGCGCGGCAACAAGGGCGCAGCTCTGACCACCTATCTCAGCCTCGCGGGCCGCTATTGCGTGCTCATGCCCAATACCGCGCGCGGCGGTGGCATCTCCCGCAAGATCACCAACGCCGTGGACCGCAAGAAGCTCAAGACCATCGCCAATGAGATCGACGTGCCTCAGGGCGCGGGCCTCATCGTGCGCACCGCAGGTGCCAAGCGGACCAAGACAGAGATCAAGCGCGACTACGAATACCTGCAACGCCTATGGGAGCAGATCCGCGATCTGACGCTCAAGTCGATTGCGCCCGCGAAGATCTATGAAGAGGGCGACCTCATCAAACGCTCGATCCGCGATCTGTATAATCGTGAGATTGACGAGGTGCTGGTCGAAGGCGAGCGCGGCTACCGCAACGCCAAGGACTTCATGAAAATGATCATGCCGTCCCATGCCAAGAACGTGAAACACTACTCCGAAGGCCTGCCGCTTTTTGCGCGGCACCAGGTCGAGAGCTATCTCGGCGCGATGTTCAACCCCACGGTGCAGCTCAAATCCGGCGGCTATATCGTCATCGGCGTGACAGAGGCGCTAGTTGCCATCGATGTAAACTCCGGTAAGGCCACCAAGGAAGGTTCCATCGAGGAGACCGCGCTCAAGACCAATCTTGAGGCGGCCGAGGAGGTTGCCCGGCAGCTGCGCCTGCGCGATCTTGCGGGCCTCATCGTGATCGATTTCATCGACATGGACGAGCGCAAGAACAATGCCGCCGTCGAGAAGCGCATCAAGGACAAGCTCAAGACAGACCGTGCCCGCATACAGGTGGGCCGCATTTCGGGCTTTGGCCTTATGGAAATGAGCCGTCAGCGTCTGCGCCCCGGCATGATCGAGGCCACGACCGCGCCCTGCACCCATTGTCATGGGACAGGTCTCGTACGCTCCGATGACAGCATGGCTTTGCAGGTTCTGCGTGCGATTGAGGAAGAGGGCACACGGCGGCGCTCCCGCGAGGTACTCATCAAATGCCCGGTGGCCGTGGCCAATTACCTGATGAATTCCAAGCGCGAACATATCGCGATGATTGAAGCGCGCTATGGCATGGCCGTGCGGATTGAAGGCGATCCGGGCCTAGTGAGCCCCGACTTCACACTGGAGAAGTTCAAAACAGCCACACGCCGCGTCGCGGAAGTGTCGGCCGCGGTGGTCTCTGTGGATACGCAGTTGATGGCAGAGGTCGACGAAGACGTCAGCACGCCCGACGAGGCGGAAGCACCTGCGGCGCCCATAGATGGGGCCGAGGACGACGAACAGCCGCGCAAAAAGCGCCGTCGTCGTCGGCGCCGTCGGAAATCCTCCGATGGGGATGAGGCGCAAACGCAGCAGGATGGGGAAACATCTGAGGCATCTGAGACGAAGGCCGAGGCTGGGGACACTGGGGCGGCCTCTGAAGCGGAAGCACCGGCGGAGAATACTGCCGAGGCATCCAAAGCTGAAGATGCAGTTGAAGTCACGGATAAAGACGCTGACAAAGACGGTGAGCCCAAGAAGCCCCGTAGCCGGTCCCGGACACGAACGCGGTCCCGCAAGAAGGCAGAGCCCGCCAAGACAGATGACGCTCAAGAAGAAGCGACCGACACGCCCGCAGAGGCGGAGGCGCAGGAACCAGCTGCACCTGAGGAGGCCAGCACCTCGGCGGACGCTGAAGCCCCTGCGGAAGCTGCGGCTGAATCCAATGATGCGCCATCTACAGAGACCGGGGCAGAAACAGCCACCGAAGCGGAGCCTCAACCTGCGCCCGAGCCAGAAGCCAAACCGGAGGACGCCACGGATGCGCCCGAAGCATCCTCCAGTGAGCCCGTGCCACAGCCTGAGCCTGAGCCTGAGCCTGAGCCGGAACCCGAGCCTGTCGCTGCCGAGGCCGAGTCTGCGCCGGCCAAGCCAAAGCGTACGGGATGGTGGTCCCGCTAAACCTCGTGAGATAAACAGACAAAGGGCGGCGCTTTTGTGTCGCCTTTTTTTTATGCGTCTTTGCGGATCACGTAGATCTGATGCCCATCGCCGTCGCGGGCCTCGACAAGCGTATGACCGGCCTCTGCACAGAAATGTGGAACATCGACAATCGCTGCCGGATCATCCGCCCACATTTCCAGTTCATCGCCCAGGGAGAGCGACTTGAGCCGTTTGCGGGCCTTAAGTACGGGCAGGGGGCAAAGGAGCCCAAGAGCATCGAGTGTGTCACGCATGTCTGGCGATCTAGGTCAGCGCGCCGTGCCTGTCCAGTGGGGGCGGCGTATTCGCGTTGCGCATGGGGCTGGAAGCCTTAAACTCGCCTTAAAGGGGAGGTAAGGATCAACCCCATGAGCAGGTCGGACGACGGTGTTGAACAAGCGATGGCGACCGGGCCCGCACCCCGGGCTGATGCGCGTCCTGTGCGCAGACGCCGGGTCTTCTATATTCCGGGATATGATCCGTTTCATCCGCGTCGCTACCGGGAACTCTATCGAAAAGAGGGCGCGGCGCAGGCGGCGCTTTCGGGCTATGAGCTTGAGATAAAGCCCAAGACAACGCCCGGTCCCTATGGTTGGCATGTCCAGGCACAAATCGGGGATCAGGAGATCGACAGCGCGGTGGAAGTGCTGGTCTGGTCCGACATCGTCAAAAATTCCATGGGCCATTCGATCCTCGCGACCTACGGCGCCATGCTGCGAACGGCTTGGGCCTATATCGGGTCAGGCGCGCTCTTTCGGCTGATGCGCCTGCGCAAAGGGCCTGTTATCGCCGCGCTCTATCCGGTGCTCATGCTGCTTGCGCAGCTGGGGCTGGCTCTCGCGATCGGTCATTTTGCAGGGCAGGGGCTGGCCGCTTTGGCAAGCTATGCGCCGCTTGGCCCCGAGAGTACGCGTTCTGCCGCGCGAGACATGCTTGCAAACGGCATCTATTGGGTCAGCCTGCTAGGCATAGCCTGGTGGCTGTTGGATCTCTTCAGACGCTTCGACAACAAGTTCTTCGTCTACTACCTCATGCATGACTACAGCTATTCCGCGCGTCGCCGCGGCGCCAACCCGCCCGAGTTGGAAGCGCGTTTGGCAGAATTCAGCGATGTAGTCGCGGCGGGTTTGCGAAGCGATGTCGACGAAGTGCTTGTGGTCGGGCATTCCTCCGGTGCGCATCTTGGCGTTTCTCTCCTGGCCGATCTGGTCCGCGCGGGCAGGGTGCCCGCAAACGGGCCTGCGCTTGGGTTTTTGAGCCTAGGCCAGGTGGTGCCCATGGTGTCGTTTCTGCCCGAAGCGCGTCGGTTGCGCCGTGACCTGCATGACCTGTGCCAAAGCGAGGCTTTGGCGTGGATCGATGTGACAGCACCTGGGGATGGATGCGCGTTTGCGCTCTGTGATCCGGTGTTGGTGTCCGGTGTCGCGCCTGAGACGGGCAAGCGTTGGCCGCTGGTCTTTTCGGCGGCCTTCACGCAATCACTGAGCCCCGCACGGTGGAAAGAATTGCGCTGGCGCTTTTTCCGGCTGCATTTTCAGTACATCTGCGCATTTGATGCGCCCAAGGATTATGATTACTTTCAGATCACAGCGGGCCCCCAAACGCTTGGCACACGATATGCCAACCGCCCCGCGTCGAAATCACGGATCGAGCGCGCGGTGAGCGGCTACCGGGAGATGGCTCCATGACGCTGCCGCCCAAACCGCCTGCACGGGCCGAGCGCGTGTCCTTGCGTCAATATGCAAAGCTCTTCAAACAGGACATTCTCTCGGCGCAGCCTGCGCGGCTCTACCGGGCCTGGATGGCGGAGTTTCGAACCCCGTTTTTCCGCTCCTATCTTCTCAACCAGCCCGATCTGATCAAGGTCGTGTTGAAAGACCGTCCAGACGATTTTCCGAAATCTGACCGGATTTCGGAAGGCCTGCGCCCGCTCCTTGGCCAGTCTGTCTTTCTGACCAATGGCGAGACATGGAAGCGACAAAGGCGGATCATTGATCCCGCGTTCGAAGGCGGTCGATTGCGTGACACATTTCCCGCCATGTGGGCTGCGGCAGAGGCCGCAACCGCGCGCTTTGCCGCGCGTGCGGGCGAGGAGATCGATGTCGAGCCCGAGACCTCCCATGCCGCTGCGGATGTCATTTTCCGAACCTTGTTCTCCATCCCAATCGATCATGAGATTGCCGCTCAGGTTTTTGATGAATTTCGCACCTACCAGCGCGAGCAACCCCTGTTGAATATCGCGGCTTTTCTGCCGCTCCCGCGTTGGATGCCTCGAGGGTTCTCGCGCCGCACCCGCCAGTCTGCGCAGATCATCCGCGGCTTGATCACCGAACTGACCGAAGCGCGCCAACAGGAGATCGAAAAAGGCGGGGCGCCTGATGATCTTGCAACGAAAATCATGACCACGCGTGATCCGCAAACGGGCGAGACGTTCACGGCGGAAGAGATGGTCGATCAGGTCGCCATCTTCTTTCTCGCCGGTCACGAGACCTCCGCCTCCGCACTGGCATGGACGCTTTATCTCATGGCACTTTACCCCGAGTGGCAGGAGAAAGTGGCGCAAGAAGCTCGCAGCTTCATCTTGCCTGAAAAACTCTCCCCGAAGGGCCGCTCCGCCCACAGCGCGCCGGATTTTAGTATCTTGAGCAAACTGCGTCTCTCGCGCGATGTGTTCCGCGAAAGCCTCAGGCTCTATCCGCCCGTGCCGATGATGGTGCGCGAAAACACCTGCCCGGAGGCCTTTCGAGACCGGAAGCAAAAACCGGGAAGCCAGATGGTTTTGTCTCCCTGGCATGTGCACCGACACACGCGGATGTGGGACAACCCCGATGGGTTCGATCCCGAGCGCTTCAGCACAGAGAACGGCAAGCGCTGCCTGCGGGAGGTCTATATGCCTTTCTCTGCTGGGCCGCGTGTGTGTACGGGGGCGGGTTTTGCCATGGCTGAGGGTGTTTTGATTCTCTCCAAACTCCTGCGCGATCTGCAATTTGACCTCACAGACAGGCCGCCTCCGGTGCCAGTGGCGCATCTGACCGTCCGGTCGCGCGCCGGTATATACCTCCGCGTGCGGCAGCGTGACCGGTGTTAGCGTTAAAAGCCGCCTCCGGCCCTACCCAGCCTGCGCGCCATGGCGTAGACGTCATCAAGACATTTTTTTCGAGGAACGCACATGAGCCATTCTGACCAGCTTGCCCGCATCACCAAGGCCCCCGGCTTTATCGCCGCGCTGGATCAATCTGGCGGGTCAACGCCCAAGGCTCTCAAGCTGTATGGGATCGAAGAGGATGCCTACGCCAATGATACGGAGATGTTCGCTCTCATGCAGGAGATGCGCGCGCGGATCATCCTGGCCCCCGGGTTTTCCTCGGACAAGATCCTCGGTGCGATCCTGTTTGAGCGCACGATGCATGAGACGATCAATGGCATGCCGGTGGCGGAGTTCCTCTGGTCGCAAAAGGGCGTTGTTCCCTTTCTCAAGATCGACAAGGGCCTGGAAGAGACGGCCAATGGCGTTCAGCTGATGAAACCGATTGCGGGGCTTGACGAGACGCTCAAGACAGCCAAGAGCTTCGGCATCTACGGCACGAAAGAACGCTCTGTGGTGCATGACGCCAATGCCAAGGGCATTGCTGACATCGTCGCGCAGCAGTTCGAGCTGGCAGAGGCCGTCTGTGGGGCAGGGCTGGTTCCGATCCTTGAGCCGGAAGTGAATATCCATTCCGAGACCAAGGCCGAAGCAGAAGACATGGTCCGCGACGAAATTCTGCGCCATCTCGACAAGATCTCGAGCGACGTGATGCTTAAGCTCACCATTCCGTCCAAGCCGGGGCTCTATGATGCCTGTGCGGATCATCAGCGTGTGCAGCGTGTTGTTGCCCTGTCTGGCGGCTACAGCACGGCGGAAGCCTGCGAACGTCTGGCCAAGAACAGCAAGATGATTGCAAGTTTCTCACGCGCGTTGACCGAAGGTCTGTCGGCGCAGCAATCCGATGAGGCGTTCGACGCAGCACTCGGCGCCAATATCGACAAGATTTTCGCGGCATCCAGCTGATCGCCGTAACCACCAGACATTACAAAGCCGCGTCCTTTGTGGGCCGCGGCTTTTTTTGTTTGGGCTGTGACGGAGAGGTCAGCTGGCCTTCTTGCGGTAATGCTCCAGCACAAAGAGCCGTATGGCGGAGGCCAAACCGCATTCGCTGCCGCGCTCTTCGTCAATCCGCGCTGCAAGCGCGTTTACAGGCTCGCCGCGCCGCTCGGCAATATCCCGGAAGGCCTGCCAGAAATCATCTTCAAGCGAAACCGAGGTCCGGTGGCCTCTCAACGTCAGGGAGCGTTTCTTCGGGCGTGTATTCATGACGTCACCTGCTCAAACGCCTCACAACGCCCGTCTTGCAAAGGGTGACCCCATGTCAGGGGGCGCGACGGATATGTGGGCAGCACTAAATCCATTGTTAAGCGATCCATTGAGCAGTCTTTACAATTTAATGGTGTACGCGACGTTTACGGCGTCTCTTTGGAGTCAATTGAGCCGGAATTGGGCTTTTGCAGGGCATGCCCATCCAGATGCCGATTGGATTTTTCCTGCGTTTTTGCCGTGGCCTCGCGCTCTGCCTTGCTCATGCCATGGCGCCGCGCATTCTCATCACCACGCGCGCGTTTTGCGGCGCGCGCGCGTGACTTTCGTGCCTGATTGAGATTGATGATCTTGCTCATGCTTGCAACGGCCTCCGACCCACGGCGTTACGCCATATTACAAGGCTGACGCGGGGGCGCGTCAACACTGCAAGCGGATTTCCGCGGTCAGAAGGTGCAAAGGTATGTGGCGCACGGCTGAAGCGCCGCGCGCCATCGCGGCTTCAGGCCTTGGGGCCAACCATGTTTTCGGGCCGGACGACGCGCTCAAAGGTCTCTTCGTCAACGAAGCCAAGCTTGATCGCTTCTTCTTTGAGCGTGGTTTTGTTCTTGTGGGCCGTCTTGGCGACTGTTGTGGCATTGTCGTAGCCGATTTCGGGCGCGAGGGCTGTTACAAGCATCAGGCTTTCGCGCATCAGCTTTTCGATCCGGTCGCGATCAGCCTGCAGGCCAACAACGAGATTGTCCGTAAAGCAGTCCGCCGCATCTCCCAACAGCTGCATGCTCTGCAAGACGTTGTAGGCCATCATCGGCTTGTAGACGTTCAGCTCGAAATGTCCTTGTGAGCCCGCAAATCCCACGGCCGCGTCATTGCCCATGACATGGGCGCAGACCTGCGTGAGGGCTTCGCATTGGGTGGGATTGACCTTGCCCGGCATGATGGACGAGCCGGGCTCGTTCTCCGGCAAGATCAGCTCTCCCAGACCGCAGCGAGGGCCCGATCCCAAGAGCCGGATATCATTGGCGATCTTGAACAGGCTCGCAGCCACAGTCTTAAGCGCGCCCGAGATCTCAACCATCGCGTCATGAGCCGCCAGCGCTTCAAACTTGTTGGGGGCTGTCACGAAGGGCAGGCCCGTGATCTCCGCCATGTTGGCGGCAACCATCTCGCCCCAGCCCTGTTTGGTGTTCAAACCTGTGCCAACAGCAGTGCCGCCCTGGGCCAGCTCATAGATGCGGCCCAACGCATCTTTCACGCGCTGAATGCCCATGGCGATCTGATGTGTGTAGCCGCCGAATTCCTGGCTGAGCGTGAGCGGCGTGGCATCTTGCGTATGCGTGCGCCCGATCTTGATGATCCCGTCAAACTCCTCGACCTTTGCCTGCATCGCGGCGTGTAGTTTCTCCAGCCCGGGGATCAGCACGTCATGGGCTGTCATGGCGGTTGCAATATGCATGGCCGTCGGGAACGTGTCGTTGGAGCTCTGGCCCATATTGCAATGGTCATTCGGGTGAACGGGGCTCTTGGAGCCCATCTCGCCGCCAAGGATTTCAATGGCCCGGTTTGAGATGACCTCATTGGAGTTCATGTTGGATTGCGTGCCCGAACCTGTCTGCCAGACGACGAGCGGAAAATGATCGTCAAGCTTGCCCTGATGCACCTCGCTGGCCGCCTGCATCATCGCGTCAGCCAATGACGCGTCGAGATTGCCGAGCTCCATATTGGCCTTGGCGCAGGCATGTTTGATCACGCCCAGCGCGCGCACGATGGCCACCGGCTGCTTTTCCCATCCAATCGGGAAATTCATGATCGAACGTTGTGTCTGTGCGCCCCAATACTTGTCTGCGGGAACTTCGAGGGGGCCGAAACTGTCGGTTTCTGTGCGGGTGGCGGTCATGGCGCTCTCCATCGGTATACGTTTGTATGCCGCATACAATGCCAAGCCCCTGTGCGCAACTTGCCAGAAGGGCGCAGATCGGTTGTGTTTTTAGAAAATGGTGGCGGTGGCTCAGGTCTTGCGGAAACTGTCGAGGCTGACGACTTCGGCGGGCTTCGCAGGCTCCGGCTCAACATCAAGCGCAGCGGGCGCCTCTTCGTCCGGTTCTTCCGCAACAACCTCGTGCAGACCTTCTTCCTCGCCCTCATCTTGTGTTTCAAACCGCAGTCCAAATTCAACGGAAGGGTCCACAAAGGTCTTGATCGCGTCGTAGGGGATGTAGAGGGGTTCCGGGCTGTCACCGAAATTCAAAGTCACCGAAAATCCTTCATCGGTAACATTCAGATTGTCATACCAATGCTGCATGACAACGGTCATGTCCTCGGGATAACGATCCGACAGCCAATCGGCTAATTCGACATCGGGATGCTCCGTATCGAATGTAATGAAGAAATGGTGCTCGCCGGGCAGGCCATTCTCGGCCACATCGCGCAACACGTCCTGGATCAGGCCACGCATGGCGCGGTGCATCAGATTGCCATAGTCGATCGTGCGCGGCATCGGCGGCATGCTCCTTTAACGATACATCAATCATAGGGGATTCGATGGGAAACAAAAGGGCAGCTGTCGGCCCTCATGCGAGACGCCAGCCCAAGGCTGTGGCCAGAAGCGCGGACAAGAGAAGGACCATGGGGACGGGCCAGCCGCGTAGCCACAAAAGAGCGCTAGAAATGCCCAAACAGGCCAGCGCCGGAAGAGAGATTGATGAGAGCTGGGGCCAAAGCAGCGTCGCAGGACCGATGCCTGTGCGGATGAGTGTGTCGAAGAGGACATTGAGGCCGAACCACAGGGCCAGCGATGCCATCACCCCGACGACGGCGGCGGTGATGCTTCTGAGTGCGCTTGCGAGGCGAGGCCGCGACATCAGCACGTCGAGGTATGGCGCGCCCAGAAAGATCCAGAGGAAGCATGGCATAAACGTCATCCACAGCGCTGTGATCCCTGCGGTGGCCCAGAGCATCCACCCGCCTGCGCCATAGCCGGCCAAATGCCCCACAAATTGTGTCACCAATATCAACGGGCCGGGCGTGGTCTCGGCGAGACCCAATGCATCAATCATCTGATCTGCGCTGAGCCAGCCTTGGGTCGTGACCACGGTTTGTGTCATGTAGGCGAGCGCAGCATATGCGCCGCCAAAGGAGGTCAGTGCCAATTGGCCGAAGAAACGAGCCAACTCGAAGAGCATGTCGTGGCCTGCGAGCCAGAATACGACAAGCGGCAATAGGCTCAGCCCGCCCCAAATTGCGAGCGTTTTGAGGGCATTTGATAGGTCAGCTTTGACAGGATTGCTTGGCGTGCTCGATGCCCGGTGCAACAGGCCCCAAACCGCGGCAGACGCGATGACAAGCGGGAAAGGCACGTCCAAACTCGTGAGCATCAGAAATGCCAATACGGCCAAGACGATGTCACTGCGGCGCGACAAAGCGCGCCGGGACAGCCTCCAAACCGCCTGCAACACAATGGCAAGTACAGCCGCCTTGATGCCAAGAAAAGCCCCTTGCACCTCGGGGTTCGTACCATAGACAATGTAGAGCGCGCATAAGCCTGCGATGACACAAGCACCGGGCAGCAGAAACAAACCTCCTGCAATACCACCCCCGATGATGCCGCGCTGGGTCCAACCAGCGTAGGTGGCCAATTGCATCGCTTCCGGTCCGGGAAGCATCATGCAAAATCCGAGACCTTTGAGAAATTGATCATCCTCCAGCCATTTGCGTTCGTGCACAATCTCGCGCTGCAATAGGGCGATTTGTGCCGCGGGGCCTCCAAAGGAGAGCAGACCGATTTTGCCAAACACACCGATAAGCTCGCGAAGAGTAGCGGGGGGAGTGCGTTGCACGTGAGGGGCTCCGAAGGGATCAGACAGATCAGGTTCTGCTGTTCACTCTTAAGTGCCCCGGGGCGCGCGTCTGTGCAAGCGAGACGTTTATGGTCCGCTCAAGTCCTGCTTTGGTCAAGCCAGAGGTGAGCCGGTCAAAAAGAGCATACGCGCATCTTCCGCGACGAGCCCGGATTGCTCCAGAAATGTCATGAGATCGAGAACCACATGGTATTCAACGATGAGCTCGTCCTCGATTTTGCAAAAGACGGCGGCTTCCATGGGGGCGGAGGCTTTTGTGGCCAATGCCGTCATGTCCAACATGACCCGCGCCGCCAACGGCCCGGGCGCTTGCCCTGCGAAATCGCGGATGTCGATTCGATGGACCTGGGCCAGTCTGGCGACTTGGGCGGCGGCTTCGGCATAGTCCGCCAAGGTCATTTGCATGCCAGGGATTACGCCATGAATGGCCGCATCAGGAGAAAAGTAGCGTGCCATCTTTGCATAGTCTTGCTCGACCCAAACAGCATGGAGCATTGAGGACACGAGTTCTTGGGCAAAAGAAGCGGAATACATCATGACAAAGTGTGTAGGGCGTGACCCCTAACAAACAGTGTATGTCGGTGAAGGTGCAGGCTTCTGTTGCCAGGTGCCTGCGGACCCCGCCTAACACGGCTAGGCGCTAGGACTTAAGATTTCGATTCCTCGAACTGCTTACGCAGCAAGAGCAACCGGAGCACGATTGTCGTTTGCAATTGTACTTTTTTCGCCGGTAACGGTGGCAGACAGCCGAGACAAAGCTAACCCCTTTAGACGTCCGTCGATCCTAGTTCGGCCCCATGATCCTCAAACGAAGGATGTTTGGTGGAGCCGCCGGGTACCGCCCCCGGGTCCGATCCGCTTATTACGAGCGCGTTTATGTCCATAGTCCCCGAAAGGACACCCAACATATAAGTTGGATGGATTGGTTTGTGAAGAGATCAGGCGAAACGGCCACCTGAAAGTCCGATAAAATAGGCGCCATCGGGGATGGCATGAATTTCTTCCAGCACTGCCAGGCGCTCCATCAAGACCCGAACGTGTTTCACCTTGCCGTCCGTGATCGTGTAATTGCAGGCAACCGATAGCGTCGCGTCCGCTTCTGCGGCTTTGACATGGACCTTGTAGTCAATCCAGATGGCGCAGCGGCTATGATCGTCGGAAATTACATCGATGATCTTGAAGTCGCGCATGATCTGATGTCTGCGGAATTCCCGAACTAGATCCTTGAAATCTTCCAGTCCGACAGAGCTCCCATGGTCGATACCCTGCACTTCGACATCGGGATGATATAGCTCGTCAAAGCATTCATCATGTTCGTCGATCCAGATCTCCTGAAAGATGCGTTTCATCACATGCAGCATCTCTGCCGTCTGTGGCGACGGCAGTTCAAAAGGGGCGCGCGCTGGCTCGAACGTATTCCGGAGATGTGCCTTCATGAGAAGCTTCCCCCTGCGAATGCGATATAGAGCGAACCCTGAGGCATGAGCCCGATCTTTTCGAGGAAGGTCAGCGCGTCAATCTGGATATAAGCCCCCGACATACGGCCATCGCGCATGGTCGTGCAATTGACCATGTTGAACCACGCGGTCCGACCTGATGCATTGAGCCGCACCTTGACGTTCAGCCGTGCGTAGTGGTTTTCGGTGCCGTCGCAAAAATCGTGCACGAATTCCCAATCCAGTACGTCGACCATCATGTTGAATTGATCGACCAGATCGCACAGTTCCTGCACGCTCACGGTTGCTTCGGGCAAAATCCCCTCAATCCTGGACTCAGGATGGTAGATGTCATGCAAAACGGAGGTGTCTTTCCGTTTCCATGCCTGTTCCAGGATCTGGGTTAACGCTTCGCGCGCTTGTGTTTGCATCTCGCTCATGCGCAGAGCGATAGCGTGTGTTGCGTAAACACCGGGTAAATCGCGTCGATTGTTGCGCGGTTTTTCAGCTCAATGGACGAATGCGAAGCCTTGTGATCCGGTTGTCGGCGCGCGCCAGCACCTCGAATCGAAATCCGTGAAACGAAAACACCTGGCCGACGGTTGGTATCAGTTGCGCTTCGTGGATGACCAGACCTGCAACCGTATTGGCCTCATCGTCGGGCAAGTTCCAATCGGTCGCGCGGTTCAGATCCCGAATAGTCATGGCCCCATCGATCAGATAGTGACCATCCTCTGTTTGCAGCAAAGCGTTGTCTTCGCCCTCATCAAATTCGTCCGTGATCTCGCCGACAATCTCTTCAAGAATGTCCTCCAAGGTGATCAAACCTTCTAGCGAGCCATATTCATCCACAACGAGGGCAAAGTGCGTCTGCCGCTTCAAGAACTGGCGCATCTGATCGTCCAGAGAGGTTGTGTCCGGGATGAAATAGGGCTTCATGGCGACTTCACGAATGTCGAACCCGTCCAATGCCGCGTTGGCATTTTCAGCGCCATCGATCAGCTTGTACATGGCGCGCAGCAGATCTTTGGCATGAACCATCCCGATGATGTTCTCAGGGTCATCCCTGAACACAGGCAGGCGGGTGTGGCGACTTTCGAGACATTGAAGGAGAATATCGCGCGGCTGGCTGTCGGCATCAATCATCTCGATACCGGAGCGGTGCAACATGATCTCTTCGACAGTCCTGTCCGCCAGGTCCAGCGCGCCAAGGATCCGGTCACGATCCTCTTTTTCGACAACGCCTTCTGCGTGGCCAAGGGTCAACGCGCCCTGAATTTCCTCGCGCACGGCCAGAATGTTACTGTCGGGATCGGTCTTGACGCCAAAGACGCTCAAAACGCCGCGCACCAGCAACCGCACTGTTGAAACAATGGGCGAGAAGACGCGCACAACCACAGCAATGACCGGTGATACCAATGCTGCGGCCCGTTCCGAATTTGTGATCGCATAGGTTTTGGGCAGCACCTCGGCAAAAATCAGCACCAGCAACGTCATGACCAAAGTGGCCAAGGCGACACCGCTTTCGCCAAAGGCGCGGGTAAAGAGCGCCGTCGCGAGGGATGCGGCCAGAATATTCACCAGGTTATTGCCCAGAAGGACCGATCCGATCAGGCGCTCATTGTCTTCCGTGATCGCCAATGCCCGCGCCGCGCCCTTGGAGCCCTTGTCTGCCTGACTGCGCAGTTTGCCGCGGGAGGCCGCCGTCAGCGCTGTTTCGGAGCCAGAAAAGAAGCCCGACAAGACCAGCAGGCCCAAAATGGCTGCGGCCGTGCTCCAGAAAGCTGTGTCAAAGACGGTGGTGGACGGTTCCATGAATTGGTGTTCTCCTGCGTTGGCAAGGTTATGGGGATGCGAGCGGGGCGCATCAAGGGCAGAGAGGCCGGTTAAGGATATGCGGATCAAAGAAATCGGCGCATTGTCAGGTGAGATCGTAGTTTTTGGGGGCGTCTATTCAAACGCACAAGCGCTGACGGCCTTGCTCGCCGCCAAGGGAGAGCGCACGGCGATCTGTACTGGAGATATAGTGGCCTATGGCGCGGATGCAGAAGATTGCGTTCAAGCGATGCGGCAATCCGGCATCCCGTCCATCGCCGGGAATTGTGAGTTGCAGCTGGCGGCAGATGCGGAAGACTGCGGGTGTGGCTTTCAAGAAGGGACAACATGCGATCGTCTGTCGATGGCCTGGTATGCCCACGCGCGTCGCGATGTCAGTCAGGCCAGCCGGGCATGGATGAACGGTTTGCCGGATTGTATTCTGTTCGAAGCACATGGACGACGCGTCGCGGTGCTGCATGGCGCGACATCAGATGTGTCGCGCTTCATGTGGAGCACTACTCCTGAGGAGGAATTCACGCATGAAATCAATATTCTGAACTCAATTCTTTATCCAAATTCAGGTGTTGACGTTGTCTTGAGTGGCCATAGCGGGATCCCGTTTCAGCGCGAAATTGACGGGGTGACATGGGTCAATGCAGGGGCGATCGGGATGCCTGCGAACAACGGATCATCCGATACATTCTACACAATCATGAGTGAAAACGGATTTGAATTCAGGCCCTTGCCGTATGATTGGCGCGCAGCGCAACAGGCGATGCGTGCGGCGGGATTGACACAAGGATATGATCACGCGCTGGAAAGCGGCTATTGGCCGTCTGAGGATGTCTTGCCGCCAGACTTGCGGGTCGTGGCGAGCGGATGATGCTCGAGAACCAGATCCCTCAGGCGCTCCTCCAGAACATGCGTGTAAATCTCCGTTGTCGCGACATCCGCGTGTCCCAGCAGCGTCTGGATCGCCCGCAGGTCTGCGCCGTTCTGGAGCAGGTGCGTGGCGAAAGCATGGCGCAGGGTATGGGGTGTTACCTTACCATCATCCACATGAGCTTCGCGCGCCAGTAATTTGATTGTATTGAAAAAGCTCTGCCTAGTCAGGTGGCCTGCCTTGGCGCGGGAGGGGAAGAGAAACAGAGACGGTCCATGACCGTCAGCCACGCGTTTTTCTTCGGCGCTATCGCGAAAAGCCAGCCAGTGCTCCAGCGCCTCGCGGGCGGGTTGCGAGAGTGGCACCATTCGCTCCTTGCCGCCTTTGCCCCGGATCAGGATCATTCGGGGGTCGCCGCGGACAGCCGCCACAGGTAGTGTCACCAACTCGCTCACGCGCATGCCGGTTGCGTAGAGCAATTGCATCAAACAGGTTGTGCGCAGTTTTTCCTCAGGCGTGCGGCCAAGATGCGCCGCTGCGTCGAGCAGGGCATCAACTTCATCCACCGAAAGGATCTTGGGCAAGCGTTTCTCCCTTCCTGGCCCGGTGATCTGGATTGCCGGATTGTCGCTGCGCCAGCCTTCCTCAAAGGCAAAGCGATAGAATTGCTTGATGGAGGAGAGCCTCCGTGCGCGCGTCGCGCGCGCAAGACCCTCGGTCTCGGAGGCCACGAGAAAGGCTTCGACATCCGCGCGTTGCGCTGTCTCCAATTGCTGGCCCCGCTCTCTGAGCCAATCGCCGAAAATGCGCAGATCGCGGCCGTAGCTGAGCAACGTATTATGGGCCGCGCCGAGTTCTGCGGCTTGCGCTTCTAGAAAGGACTGAATGAAGTGCCCGTCAGAACTCACGGTCGCGTCTCCAGCGCAAGGATGGCCTGCAAGGCGGCCCTGCGTGCGACGTCTTCGAGACCCAACGCCCGGAGCGTGCGCAACCCTTGCGTCAAATGTTGCAAATTGCCATCGGCACCGCTGGACAAGCGGCCCAGTGCTTGCAGGGCAACGGCGCCGACATGCCCGCTGTCCAAATCTCGCGACACCTGTTGGGGCATAGTCGCTGCGGTGTCATCCCAGGCAGCGGCAATGGCGCGGTCGCGGGCGGAAGTCGGGGCGGCAGGCGATCCCAGCGCGAGGCTCTGGGCGAAACGCAATGTCGTCTCAGACGGTCCCAAATCGCGTGCCAAACGCTCATAATCGGGCGATAGCAAACCAATGGCGATGAGCGTTTCTGAAGGCGCGTCATAGGCCGTACTGCGGGTCAGGCTGTCTGCATAGCTGCGGGCAAACGGCACGGCCAGACCATGTTGGCGCATCAAAGGCCAGGCCGCCTCCAGCGCCTTTTCGATGGTGTCGGCGTCATTGCCCTCCAATGCCTGCTCCAGCGTCTGAACCGCACGTGCGCGATCCCAAACGCCGCCTGAGGCAGAGGGTTTGCGTTCGGTGTAGGCCGCAAATAGCTGCGTTTCGCTCAGAGCACCGGCGCGCACAAGGCGCTCAGCGGCCTCCAACTTGGCCTTCCAGCCGGCATCGCCACTCAGATCGGAAAAGGCGAATTTTACCGGTAGCGCGGATGTCGCCACAGGCTCGCCACTGGCCGCCATGAGGCGATAGTCAAAAGCATCGAGGCGGTTCAGGGCGGGTGGCGGCAGAGGAGGCAGCGTTTCGGCCAAATCTGGATCGAGGAATCGCAAGAGCCGTTCGTATCGGCCAGGTTTAATATCTCCCAAGGCGCGTCCCGCCTGAAGCGTCGTGACCGCTTCGGACCAGGCCCCGGTTTGCGCCTGACAATATACTTGCTGCGCCAGATCAGGCGCGAGCCGCGGCTCTCCTGCGACACGTGCGCAAAGCTCAGTTGTCTCTCCGAAAAGCAAGGCCAGCCGCATTGCGCGCTGCATCAGAACGGCAGACTCCAAATTGGGGATCAGCCGGAGCATCTCTTGCGCGGGTCCAACGGCGCCGCGATCGGTCAATGCATCGATCCGGACCGCGAGGAAGTCGTCAGCGGAGCCCGTTTGGGGGGGCTGGGCCTCTGCAAGCAACAACGTCAGCACCAGCGATTGGGCGGCAGGCAAAGCCTGTTGAGTTGGCAGATCCGCCAACAAGCGCTGCAAACGATCCGCATCGAGGCCGCGCCAAAGGTCTGTCGGAAAGCCTGTGACGCGCGCTGGTAGCAACCCGACACCGCCCACGCTTGGCGCGTCCAACGCCGTGACGGTGACGTCACCGACGCTCGCGTCCTGCGTGGCCTTGGGCTCATCAAAGGATGCGCCCGGCGCTATGGAAATCGGGGCAGGGGTCTGAATGGGCGCCGCGTCCAGCCAATCGATTGCCGACAAAGGCCCTTCTGCCAGAGCCGGTGTGGCGCCGATCAGGGCCACACAAAGAAATGCCCTACTTCGCATCCAGCACCAATGGCTGACGAATCTCTTCAGCGGGTGGGGAGAAATCGACACCAAAAAACGGACCGATATACGCATAGCCCACAAGGCCAATGCCGCCAAGAATGGCGAGATAAAACAAATATTTGATCAAGCGCCCCATGGTGTGGCCTTGTGCCTTTCCTGCCTGTTTGGCCCTAGCTTGCCTCTGTGAAGGCAACACTGGCCTTTTTTCGCTCTTATACCTAGCCTTTTGAGCAAGTTCACGTCATTCAGTCAGGAAATGCAATTCACCACCGGGCAATAAGCAGAAATTTGCGGGCATGACGCAGTACATCGTCAAAAAGACCATAGTCATGGTGGGAATGATGGGCGCGGGCAAAACGGCCGTCGGGCGGGCTCTTGCGGGCAAGCTGGGTGTGGCGTTCCTCGATTCCGATGCGGAGATCGTCGAGGCCGCGAATATGACGATTCCCGAAATCTTCGAGCGCGATGGCGAGGCGTTTTTCAGAGCGCGGGAGCGCGAAGTGATCGAACGGTTGCTCACGACGGAGCGCTGTGTGCTCTCGACCGGGGGCGGGGCCTTTCTTGCTCGTGAGAACCGTGCGGCGATCTCGGAACGGGGCGTCTCGGTCTGGCTCGATGGTGATCTCGAATTGCTGTGGTCGCGCGTTAAAAGCAAAGACACACGCCCCTTGCTGCGCACAGAGGATCCGCGTGCGACGTTGGAAGAGATTTTCAATGCCCGGGTTCCGCTTTATGCCAAGGCTGATTTACGCGTAAAGGCCAATGCGGATTACGCGATTGAAGACATGGCTGAGCGCGTCCTCGAGGCGCTGCTGACCCGGCCCGATGTGTTGGAGAAGGCAAAGTGATGGTGGAAACGGTTCACGTACCATTGGGCGAGCGGGCTTATGACGTGCGGATCGGCACGGGTCTCCTGGCGAGCGCGGGTGATGAGATCGCGCCGCTGCTGACGCGGCCTCGTGTGGCGGTGGTCACCGACACGCGGGTTGGCGCACAGCATTTGGCAGCTCTCGAAGCGGGATTGCGTGCGGGCGGTGTTGGGATGACCTCACTTGTGCTGCCGGAAGGCGAGACCACCAAGAGTTGGGCGCATCTGCAAGAGGTCGTTGAATGGCTGCTCGCTGAGAAGGTGGAGCGCAATGACGTCGTCGTGGCCCTTGGCGGTGGCGTCATTGGCGATCTGGTTGGGTTTGCGGCTGCGATTATGCGGCGAGGTGTGCGCTTTGTGCAGGTGCCGACATCTCTCTTGGCGCAGGTCGACAGTTCGGTCGGCGGCAAGACGGCCATCAACTCACCACATGCCGGGAAAAACCTGATTGGCGCGTTTCACCAGCCCGCGCTGGTGCTGGCCGATACAGACGTGCTGGACACGCTGCAGCCTCGCGATTTTCTGGCGGGCTACGGCGAGGTTGTGAAATATGGCATGCTGGGCGATGCCGCATTCTTCGCATGGTTGGAGGAAAACGCGCCCGCCATGGTGGCTGGCGACGTTGATAAACGGATTTATGCCGTGCGCCGCTCTGTCGAGATGAAAGCGGACATTGTTGCACGCGATGAGACCGAGCTGGGCGACCGGGCGCTTCTCAATCTGGGGCACACGTTCTGCCACGCGCTGGAAGCGGCAACAGGCTATTCTGATCGTTTGCTGCATGGGGAGGGCGTTGCCATCGGGTGCGCTCTCGCGTTTGAGTTGTCGTCGCGCCTGGGGCTATGTTCGCAAGAAGAGCCGAGCCGTGTGCGCGCGCATCTGCGGCGCATGGGCATGTGTTGCGATCTCGGCGATATTCCGGGGGCGCTGCCCGGGGCGGAGGCCTTGGTGGACCTCATGGGGCAGGATAAAAAGGTCATCGATGGGCGATTGCGCTTCATCATGGCGCGCGGGATTGGTGAGGCCTTCGTGACGTCAGATGTCCCCAAAGAGGCAGTGGTCCAGCTGTTGCAGGACGGTTTGAAGGAGCGCTGAGCGCGCTCGAGATGGAGTGAGAGAGCGTTGAAGACGATTTTGGTGCATATCGGCATGCACAAGACCGGGTCCAGCTCCGTGCAACGCTCCCTTGTGGGTTATGATGACGGGCGTGTGCGCTATGCCGATCTGAGCAACGAAAACCATTCCGTGCCCGTGAATACGATCTTCGCCGAGAACCGCTACGAGAAACGCTATTTCCGCCAGCGTGGCATCACACGCGCGCAGGTTGATGAAATGGCAGCGCGTTTTCGCAAAAGGCTTGCAAAAGAAATCAAACTGGATCGCGATGTCCTGATCCTGTCTGGCGAAGACATTTCCCGCATTCCCCTCGCTGGCGTGCAGGACATGCATGACATGCTGGCGCCGGAATGCGACAGGGTGTTGATCCTTGGCTATGCGCGCGATCCGATTTCTTTTGCCAGCTCATCCTTTCAGCAACTCGTCAAATTCGATTGCAAAGAGGTCATGGTGCCCCAGCCGGATTACCGTCGGCGGTTCAAGAAGTTCCTCGATGTCTTTGGCAAAGACAATGTTGTGATCAAGGAGTTTCGGCGCGATCTTCTCTATCGCAACTCCGTTGTGCGCGACGTGATGGAGGCGGCGGGCATTGGTGATGTGGATTGGCCGGAAACTGTGATTAACGAAAGCCTGAGCGATCCGGCCATGCGGGTCCTGTTTCACTTTAATCGAAACGGCCCCCTTTCAACGGGCAGCAAGCGGATCATTGAAATCAGAAAGCGCTTCGTCGATCTGGTGTCGCGGAAATTCAAGGGCGCGAGCTTTCGATTGCCGGACGCTGCTTTCACAGCACGGACGGTCGATGTCAGTGACGTCACATGGCTCGCAAAAGCGACGGGCGTTGATTTTACCCAGTCACTTCCCGCTCTGACAGAAACGGAGCTCCCTGATCTTGAGTTGGAAGCGGACTTGGAGCGCTTGCGCGACGATGAGGTCGCGCTGCTGACAACAATGATGGCGCGGCGCAAGATCAAACACGGCGATGCCGCCACACCGACCGATCTGCTGACACTTTTGTTCTATGATGAGCTGGCCAGAGCCTGGTCGCCCAAAAAGCGTCGCAAATCCAAGGCGTAGGGCGCGCTCGCTTATGACGCATCCCGGGGCGGCGCAATACCCGCAAGGGCTTTCGCCAGATCGCCATACCCTGTGAACCTGCGCTCAAAGGCCAATCCCAGACGGTCCGCGCTTTCCTGCGCTTTCTGCGTGAGGGCAGGGTCATCGGTTTGCGCCTGGTATACGAGCTTGGTGTAGTTGCCGAAATACATATCGCGCAGTTCGGGATGCTCTTCGAGGCCCAATGGCTTCCAGACAAAGGCATCAAATTGCCGCGCCAGAAAATCCGTCAGATAAAAGGCTGTGGTTTCCTCCAGCGCATCAAAAGCCTCCGTGCCTTCGTAAAAACTGTAGCAATGGGGCCCCGGAACCATCTCAACGCCAAATTCCGCACAGACCTTCGCGAGATCGCCCCCCGTGCCACAATCGGCATAGACGACAAAGACCTCATCATAGGCCTCTTGGTGTGTGGTGAGCGCTTGTCGCACAGCAGGCGCGATACGAGCGGGATGATTGTGCAGGATTGCGGGAAGGCAGATCAGATCGAGATGCGTCCAGGCGTTTTGGGTCATGAGCGCGCGTATCTCGCGGGCCAAGGCGCCACAGGCCAGAAGAAGAGTGCGCGCGTTTCGATGCGAGACCAGATGTGTGGCCTCGCCGTCAGAGGTGGGGTCATCGATCAGGACCTCGCCATCGCGAGAGGAAGGGGACGCCGAGGTCTTCGCGCGCGCGGTGTTTCGCCGCCTGGGGGAGCGGTTGTTTTTCATCAAAGCCCTCTCTAGAACACGCGACATATTGCGAGCGAATGGTGGGTTCATTGAAAACGATTGTCATGCACATTGGAATGGAAAAAGCTGGCAGCAGTTCCATTCAGAACTCACTGGCCAAATACGACGATGGCGTTGTGCGCTACGCCCGTCTGGGACGCAAAAACCATTCCGTTCAAATCCAGACCGCTGTTATGAAAAACGCGTATCGCAAGCGATTTTACCGACATCGCGGTGTATCGCAGCGCGAAGTTGCGGCGTTGCGAAAAGACTACCGTGAGATGCTGGCAAAAGAGACATCTCTTGGCCACGAGGTCCTGATCATTTCGGGGGAAGATATCCCTCGCATGGGCCTTCCCGCGGTACGCAACCTGAAGAACTTTCTGGAACAGCATTGTGACGAGGTCAAACTGCTCGCCTATGTCCGTGATCCCGTTGGCTATGCCGGATCATATTTTCAACAGGTGGTGAAGCACGGGCGGGATGAGCTGGTTGTCCCACAACCGCATTACCGCGCGCATTTCGAACGCTTCATGGATGTTTTCGGGCGCGACGCCGTAACGCTTCGCCCGTTTGATATCTCGCAAATGCATGAGCAATCGATTGTTCGGGATGTCTTGCACTTCGCGGGCGCCCGCGGGCCTGCGCCTGAAGAACTGCGGATCAATGAAGGGTTAAGCTACACCGCGACGAAGCTGCTCTTCATCTTCAACAGATCCGGCTGTGTCAGCCAGGGCAATGCCTGGCTCATGGCCGCGCGGCGCAGTCTGGTGTCGCTTCTGCAAGAGAAGTTTGATGGCGAGAAGTTCCGGTTTCCCAAGAGCTTGTTCACGGGAGACCTCGTGGATCGCGACGACGTCGCCTGGGTTGATGCCCATAGTGGAAGCAATTTTCAGGCGGGCTTGCCACAGAGCGGCGCGGAGACCACCCATGATCTGGAAAGCTGGACGCAGGAGTTCACGCAGGTCACGGAAGAGGAACGCAAGGCCTTGAAAAAGCTGGTCGCGCGGCGCGGGTTGGGCGTGCATGATGATGCGGCCACCGAAACATTGCTGAGCCTGTTGTTCTACGCTGAGCTTGTGCGCCATGTGCCTTCCAGTGCGCCCTCCGAGCTTAAGGACGTCATGTTTGCAGACCAGAAGATCCGTTGGGGTGGCCAGAAAACGCGTAACGCCTCGTGAACGCGCTGTTTTTCCCGTCGCTGACTGGCTACAAGACTTGCATGGGTGAATGACGTCCTGCGCGCGTTTTTGTTGGGACGTCGATGGTAGGTTCGGGGGCTCCTGCGCGTCTTGAGTAAAGATTGATCAGTATGACAAAGATGCCGCCGCTTGCGATAACAGATGCGTTGACCTTGCTTGCAACCGGCGATCAACGGCCGCTTGATCCCAATGGCGCTTTGCATATCAACGGCACATCCGCACAGATGCAGGATACGCTTGGCGCAAATGACGTTTTCTCCGTTGGCCCTTGCTCCTATCGGGTCGTGCAGGGGCTGGGGCAAAGGCTCGTGCCGGTGCTGCAACCCGCCGCCCGCATCACACGACCCGTCCGCTTGCAGGCGGGGCTGCACAAATGCCTGACGATGTTTCAAAAGCGGGTCTACACGGCCATTGGCGCGTTGACGCACTCTCCGCATGGCGCAGGTGCGTTTGTAAGGCGTATGCGCGGGCGTCACATTGGCTACAAACATTGCTTCCATGCGGTGCGACGCTTCTACAAGATTGCGCCTCGCGTAGGGATCGCCTCGCTGAGCGGTCAGGCCGTGGATTTGGATCAGTTCGATGATATCCGCGCCGTGCGGTTTATCCGCGATCCCCGGGATCTGCTGATCTCCGGCTATTATTTCCACCGGCGTGGCGCCGAGAACATCAACAAGATCTACGGGCCCAAGCCCGGGGATTTTGCTGAGTTAAACGCAGGCGTGCCAGAGGGAATTGCCGATGATGAGCGGTTCTTCAACTATCTACAGCGCGTGGATATGGACGTCGGACTTGATGCCGAGATGTGTTTTCGCGCGCCGCATTTCCTGTCCATGTGCGCCTGGGCCCCGGACGATCCGCGCGTTTTGACGATCCGCTATGAGGACTTCATTGGCGCGGAAGCGGCGAGTTTTCACAAGATTGCCGATCATTTCGAATGGAGCAATCAAGCGCGCGACTGCGCTCTCCGCATGGCCACAGAGTTTGCTCAAAACAAAGCAACGGTTAAAACAGGCCATGTGCGCAACAAGGCGCCGGGCCAATGGCGCGCCCATTTCTCGCCTGAGCGAAACGCCGCCTTTGTCGCGGAGTGGGGCGATCTGCTGCGCGCCTACGACTATCCTTTGGATTGAAAAAGGGCCGCCCGAAGGCAGCCCCCAATTCATTTGATCAGCAATACAGGCTCAGCCAGCGGCCATTTGATTGTGCTTCCGCGCGACGAATTCCTTGGCCGTCTCGACCGCGACAGCGGCATCGCGGCAATAGGCGTCCGCGCCAATGGCTTTGCCGAATTCCTCATTCAGAGGAGCGCCGCCGACCAGCACGATATAATCATCGCGTTTGCCCTGTTCGACGAGCGTATCAATAACGACCTTCATGTAAGGCATGGTCGTCGTGAGAAGCGCTGACATGCCAAGGATGTCGGGCTGCTCTTTCTCAAGCGCTTCCATATAGCTCTCAACCGGGTTGTTGATGCCCAGATCAACAACTTCAAAACCCGCGCCTTCCATCATCATGGAGACAAGGTTCTTACCGATGTCGTGAATATCGCCTTTGACCGTGCCAATCACCATTTTGCCCACACGCGGTGCGCCGGTCTCTGCGAGCAGAGGCTTCAGGATCGCCATTCCGCCCTTCATGGCATTTGCGGCCAGCAAAACCTCGGGCACGAAGAGGATACCATCGCGGAAGTCCTGACCGACAATTGTCATGCCGCCAACAAGCGCTTCCGTCAGAATACGGTACGGCTCCCAATCGCGGCCGAGCAGGATGTTCACGCCCTCTTCGATTTCTTCCTTCAGACCATCATAGAGGTCATCATGCATCTGCTGGACAAGCTCTTCGTCATCGAGCTCCGCGAGGATGATATCGTCTTCTTCATCCGACATGACCGTCATTCCTTAAACTGGGGCACGCACGTGCGATTGATTCAGCTTGTGTCGCATCCCGAAAGTCGCACTTGGCAATTTGCGACAAACGGAAAGCCGCGCGCGACCATCGGGTCGATTTGCTGCGTTGCGGCGCTGATTTTACGGGCAAATATTGCATAAGTTCTTACTTTGTTCTATTCTGTCGCGCATGACTGAATTACCAGAGACCCTGCCAGAAGGCATGACGCGTGGCCGGGGCGCCGCATCCAATCGTGCGGGTCGCTTCGAGACCTTGACGCAAACCCGCATTGACGATGGCTGGACCGCTGACGCGCCTGAGGTGCAGCGCACGGATGTCTCCTGTGAACACGCGCGCAGCATGATCACCTACAATCGCTCGCCTGATTTGCCGTTTGATCGTTCGATCAACCCGTACCGTGGCTGCGAACACGGGTGTATCTATTGTTTTGCGCGCCCCAGCCATGCCTATCTTGGTCTGTCGCCGGGGCTGGATTTCGAAACCAAATTGATTGCGCGCCCCAATGCAGCCGAAGTGCTGGCGGCGGAGCTTGCCAAACCCGGCTACAAGGTCGCGCCCATTGCTATTGGGACCAACACAGATCCCTATCAGCCGATTGAAAAGAAAATGGGTCTTGCGCGGGAGTGTCTCGATGTTCTGGCGCGCGCCCGTCACCCGGTGGCTATTGTGACCAAAGGCAGTTTGATCGAGCGCGACATTGATATTCTGGCGCGGATGGCAAAGCAGGGCTTGGTGCGTGTCGGAATTTCGATCACGACGCTCGATCCGGTTCTGGCGCGCAAAATGGAGCCGCGCTGTCCCGCGCCTGCGCGCAGACTCGAGACGATCCGGAGATTGGCTGCGGCTTGCATCCCGGTCCGGGTCATGGCTTCGCCCATGGTGCCGGCGCTGACAGATCATGAGCTTGAAGCGATCCTCGAAGCGGGTGCCATTGCCGGCGCGTCGACCGCCAGCTGGATCATGTTGCGTCTGCCGCGCGAGGTGTCCCAACTTTGGCAGGAGTGGCTGCAAACGCATTTTCCAGATCGGACCGAGCGGATCATGGGCCATTTGCGCGGAATGCATGGCGGCAAGGACTACGATGCGCGCTGGGGGCATCGCATGCGCGGGCAGGGGCCTTACGCAGAGATGATCGCGCAACGGTTTGACCGCGCCGTACGCGCGGTTGGATTGGAAACCCACGCCCCGCGTTTGCCCTGTCATTTGTTCCGCCCGCCCACTGCACGGAGCGCGCAATTGTCCCTGTTTGAAGATGGGTAAACTCCAAATCATCTGACTGGGCGGGGCTCAGGCGCGCGCGCGGCGCCGTTTGCGGCGCTCTGGTGCTGCGGCTTTTCCGGAGCTTCCGTCGTCGGACGAAGAAAACGGCCCCAAGGCGGCGACGATCGCGTCCAAAGAGGGCGCGCTATCAGCCGGTCTGTTCTCGAGTGCGGCGCGCATTTTCTCAAGGTGCTCAGGCTTTGTCCCGCAACACCCGCCGATGATGCGCGCGCCACTGTCTCGCGCGAGCACCGCGTATTCAGCCATCAAATCAGGCGTTCCGTCGTAGTGGATATGCCCCTCCACGTATTTCGGGATACCGGCATTGCCTTTCGCGATGATCGGAATGTCTGTTCCCGTGGCGGAAAAACCCAGGACTGTGCGCAAAAGGTCCGACGCACCCGTTCCGCAGTTCGCGCCAAATCCCAGGGGAGGATTGGGCAAGCTCTCGACAAGGGCTGCAAAATCAGGAGACGTTACCCCCATCATCGTCCGACCGGCTGTGTCAAAGCTCATGGTTCCACACCATGGCATGTCCGCCAGCGCAAAGGCTTGGGCGGCGGCGCGGTATTCCTCCGGTGCACTGATCGTCTCCAGCCAAAGCACATCCGCTCCGCCGTCTTTGAGGCCTTCTGCTTGTTCATGGAACATCTCGACCGCGCCTTCGTGGGTCAGCGCGCCCAGCGGTGCCATGATCTCACCGGTCGGACCAACCGAGCCTGCGACGACAACCTTGCGCCCCGCGGCATCCGCCACGTCGCGTCCAATCTCTGCGGCCAGGCGGTTCAATTCGTGAACCCGGCTTTCGGCGGCATGCAACTTCAGACGAGACGCGTTGCCGCCAAAGGAGTTCGTCAGAAAGATATCACTGCCCGCATTTACTGCGCCGGAATACAGCTTCTTGATCTTGTCAGGAGCGGTGCTGTTCCACAGTTCTGGCGCATCGCCGGATTGCAGCCCCATGTCAAAGAGTGTTGTCCCCGTTGCGCCATCGGCCAAAAGCCATTCGCGCTCGGAGAGCAGTTGAGAGAGTGCATCCATGATATCTTGGCCTTCTGTTTCCTCCGCCCTTCGCACGGCGGGGATTGTGAGGCAAATTCATAATTCTCAACAAGATTATGAACGCACGATCCGATCGGGCCAATGTACAACGCGCGCCATGTCGACCAGAGCAAGAATCAAGGCCAGTCTGCCGGGCGCAGCGGCATATCGGGCATGCCACTGGGGGCCGAAGCTTTGCTTGAAGCGACGCAATCCATCGGCGCCAGCGCGCTTTGCGATGTGTCGATTGATCTTGCCGATGAAGCCAGCCCCCTCCGGATCCCGTGCCACAGGCACGGCTGCCAGAGATACACGCGGAATGCCCTCTTTTTGCGCAAGACCCACGGCATGATGCACAATGGCGTGCATGCTGCCTGCGGGTGCGTCGTCTGTATATCTGACGAGATCGAGACACATTTCGCGAGCATTTTTGTGGAAACTGGCGAAGGCCACAAGATCTCCGTCTTCAAAGCCCGCAACCACAATTTGATCCGCAAGCGCCGCGAGGTCAAACCGACCCATGCTCACACCGCGTTCGCGACCATGCGCATCTGTCCAAACCTGTGACACAGCGCTCAATTCCTGTTCATACGTTTTTGGTTCAATAATTCTGATCTCCAGTCCGGCGCGTTCGGCCTGGCGCAGCTTTCGGCGGAGCTGTCTGCGCGTGCTTGCATTGAGATCGTAGGATTTGGTGGGGAGGATCGCCTCATCGGCAATATGAGTGACGGCCCATCCAGCCTCGCGCGCGACACAAGCGGTACGCGCACAGACCTTGTAGAGTAGGGCCAATCGTGAGGCTTTTCGGGCGTGTTTCTTGAGCAAAGGCACCGCGCTTTGAGCACAGCCACGCACGGGATCAAATAGCGCGGCGAAGGTTTGCCCTGTGTCGACGATAGCCCAGCTGGACCCTGCCATATTGTGCACGAAGCCCCCGTTTTGGCGGACCAGGGCCGATTCAGCCCGCGGTGCGTTCATCAGGGGAACATGTATTTTGCGGTGTGGACGCACAGGCGGCGTCTCGCGCAGATGATCCCGCAAGAGCCACAAAATGGCGACGAAGCCCGGCAGCGCAAAATAAATCAGGCGAAACGCGAGAATGGCGCTTAGGACGTCTTGCGCAGGTATGTCCTTGAGAAGGGTCACCATGGCCAATTCGAACGGGCCTATGCCGCCGGGCGAGCCTGAATAGAGCCCAATGCCAAAAGCCATGACAAACACCGGCACAAACGTCAGAAAGCTGACCTGAGCAGTGTCGGGCAAAAGCACGTAAAGGGCTGCGGCTGCTGCTACGAGATCAAGCGTCGTCAATCCGAAGAGCTTTGCGTTTTGAAGCACGCTTGGCAAAGGCAAGCTTTGCGCACGACCGGGCAGGGGCACGCGCAAAATCGACAGCATCAACAGGCAAAGTGCGGCAACGCCCATCACGGGCCCCAACCAAAACGGCAGCGGTCCGCCGGGCAGAAAAGCCATGAGGCCCAGGAGCAAAGACCAGCCGATGAGGAATACCACCGAGACAGCGCCCGTCACCTTGGCGGCCTGAACCATGCTGAGCTCGGGCAGCAGCTTCCAGCGTGCATAGGTGCCCACGAACAGGCCGAACCCGGTTATTTGGGACAGTCCGATGGCGGTTGCGCCCGCTTGCGTGGCGCGACGATCATCGATTTGCGTGCGGCAAATTGCATGGACATGAACGTCATAGCGGGCCAATGCCCAGAAACTCACGATCGTAGCCAGCGCGGCGACCATCCACTGCATGGGGCCGACATCTGAAAGCGATCCCAGCAAACCATTGAGATCCAGCGTCTCCAATTGATCTTGCAGCGTCCAAAGACACAGCCCTGCAATTAACAGCGGAAACACGAATTGCAATGGACGCAAAGCGTGCTTTTTCGTGCCGCGCACGGCATGCGACGTCGCGATGTTTGACATGTTGGTCCCCCAATTCTCACCGGGGCTCAGAATGCGTTCGGGAGTATTGCGCGCCCCTTAACGCTTCAAATGCGCAATAAAAAAAGCGACCCCCATTGGGAGGGCCGCTGCGGAAAACAAGAAGTTTTCGGAACAATGCGCGTTGCGCGCTTCAGGCTTCGTCGACCAATTGACCTTTTGCCACGGCCAGAAGCTCTGCCATCTTGTCGCGGATCTGCGCGTCTGACGCTTTATCACCCAAATCTCCGGCGACCTTGCGCACGACGTCTTCGTGACCGGCTTCCTCGAAATCTGCCTTGATGACCTCTTTGGCGTAAGCCTCCGCCTCATCGCCGGATTTGCCCATCAGGTCTGCGGCCCAAAGGCCAAGGAGTTTGTTGCGCCGCGCTTCGGCCTTGAATTGCATCTCCGCGTCATGGGCGAATTTGTTCTCGAAGGCGCTCTCGCGGTCATCAAAGGTGCTCATGGTGGTGTCCCCATCTGAAGTCTATGGTACTGATATGCGATTGTGACGGCGCGGGTGCAAGCCCTGAGCGCAGCGCGGGCTTTGTTGCAGGCGCGGCAGAGTAAGACAGCGCGGTTTGAAAGCGGATTTGTGTCCGGTGGGGCGCTTGTGCCCAATGCGCCCTTGGCCTAAGACAGCCGCAGATGTTCCGCGCAATGCAGCGGAACGGCTTTTGGAAAGGGTGGCTCGCATGGCGCGTCGCAAGAAAATATACGAAGGCAAGGCCAAGATTCTGTATGAAGGCCCCGAGCCCGGAACGATCGTGCAGTATTTCAAAGATGATGCCACCGCGTTCAACGCTGAGAAGAAAGACGTGATCGACGGCAAGGGCGTGTTGAACAATCGCTTGAGCGAGTTCTTCATGACCGGCCTGAACCATATTGGCGTGCCCACGCATTTCATTCGGCGCCTGAACATGCGCGAGCAGCTGGTCCGGTCCTGTGAGATCGTGCCGCTGGAGATCATCGTGCGCAATGTCGCGGCCGGCACGATGTCGAAGCGTCTGGGCATCGAGGAGGGCACAGCGCTGCCCCGGCCGATTGTCGAATATTGCTACAAGGACGACAGCCTCGGCGATCCGCTGGTGACGGAGGAGCACATCGCGGCCTTCGGCTGGGCCAGCCAGCAGGACATGGATGACATCCTGAGCATCGCGCTGCGGGTCAACGACTACCTGTCTGGCTTGATGTACGGGGTCGGCATTCGCCTCATCGATTTCAAGATCGAGATCGGGCGCGTGTATGACGGTGATTTCCAGCGCTTGATCGTGGCCGATGAGATCAGCCCCGATAGCTGCCGTCTATGGGACATCGAGACGGGCCAAAAGCTCGACAAGGACGTGTTCCGCCGCGATCTGGGATCTTTGACAGACGCCTATACGGAAGTTGCCACACGATTGGGCGTGATGCCCAAGAACGCCACGCCCATGAGCAAACCGACGCTGATCAATTGAGCGGCGGTGCCTGTGTCGCAGGGCGGATGCGTATTTAGGGCCAGAAGAAGCAGAGGGCTTTGAGATGAAAGCACGAGTCACGGTAATGCTGAAAACAGGGGTCCTGGATCCGCAGGGAGAGGCCGTGCGACATGCGTTGGGCAGCCTTGGATTTGACGGTGTTTCCGGGGTGCGTCAGGGCAAGGTGATTGAGTTGGATTTGGCAGCCGGCACGACCGAGGCGCAGGTGACAGATATGTGCGAGAAGCTGCTCGCGAACACGGTTATCGAAAGCTACGCAATCGAAATGATGGCGTGATCTCACGCAGGCCAGTTGCGCTCTCCACCGGGGGCGAGTGTGCGAAAAGCGTGATCGCTGACCAAGGTAGGCAAAAGGAGCCCTGAGATGAAAGCGGCAGTCATTGTTTTTCCAGGGTCCAATTGTGACCGCGATCTGGCCCAGGGATTTGCGCGCGCGGGTTTTGATGTCGACATGGTGTGGCACAAGGACCAATCGCTGCCCCAAGGGGTGGATATCGTCGGTGTTCCTGGCGGGTTCTCCTACGGCGATTATCTGCGGTGTGGTGCGATTGCGGCCAATTCCCCGATTTGTGCGGAGCTCAAGTCCCATGCAGAGCGCGGCGGCTATGTTCTGGGTGTGTGCAATGGATTTCAGGTACTGACGGAGACCGGGCTTCTTCCGGGGGCTTTGCTGCGTAATGCGGGGCTGAAGTATATTTGCCGGACGGTCGGGCTCTCGGTCGTAGCGGAAGAGACCGCGTTTACATCGCACTACGCCGCCGGGCAGGTGATACAGATCCCGATTGCGCATCACGACGGCAATTATTTCGCTGATGCCGCGACGTTAGACCGGTTGGAAGGCGAAGGGCGCGTCGCCTTCCGATACACGGACAACCCCAATGGCTCACAGCGCGATATTGCGGGGCTGGTATCTGAAAATGGGCGCGTGCTGGGCATGATGCCTCATCCCGAACGCGCCGCTGATCCCGCCCATGGCAATACCGATGGGGCAGCGATGTTTGCGGGCCTTGCAAGCGCTCTGGAGCATGCACCGGCTTGATGTGATGGCGGGGCGCTTGTTGCGCGTCGCGCGGGGGCGTAGACTTGGCCCATGGCAGACCGACCAGAACCCAACCGCACCATAGGGGGCCTTCGCGCGCAAACGCATGCGCAATCGAAGGGCGCCTTGTCATGGCGCGTGCGCCTCGCATTGCTCCTGTTGGTCTGCATTGGTGTCGTCACTGTGACACTGACGAGCCGCCTTCTGACGGAGCGCTTCACGGCTGCGACAGCCAACCGCGCGGAACTGCGTCTCGCGCTTTATGCGGGCAACGTTCTATCCGAGTTGCGCCGCAATGCCATCGTGCCGCAATTGCTGGCCCGGGATCCCGCGCTTATCGCGGCGCTCAATTCAAATGATTATTCGCAATCTACACAGCGTTTGATCTCCTTCGTGGAAGAGATTGGCGCGGCCTCGCTCATGCTGCTGGACAATGACGGCCGTGCGGTTGCGGCCACGGACCGCAATATCCTGGGCTCGAGCCACCGCAATGAACCCTATTTTATTGATGCGCTGCGCGCCAATGCCACGGTGTTTTCGTCCATGGAGCGCGAGGCTGGTGGCTTTCGGTTTACCTATTCGCGGCGGATCGAGAATGGCAACGATCCCATCGGCGTGATCATGGTCGAAGTGGATCTCGCCAAGTTTGAGCGCGCTTGGGCGGGCATTTCGGATGCTGTTCTGGTGCTCGATAGCGCGGGAACGGTCATTCTGGCGACAGAGCCTCGCTGGCGGGGGCAGACCGAAGGGCAGGCGCTCTCGGCCCAACCCGCGCAATCGGCCATTCAGCGCGCGATCCGCGCCACGACGGATTGGACGGCGGTCGATCCTGAGGCGGTCCGTGTGGATGGCGAAGCGGTGCTCAGGATGGAGGGCAAGATCGCCTTTCGCGGCTGGCGGATCGTCAGTTTCACGCCCTACACCTCGGTGCGCGAGCGGGTGAATGGGGTTCTGGCGATCGAAATCATGGCATTTGCGATTCTCCTCGCGCTCGCGTTTTATTTTCTCAGCCGCAAAACGGCGGTGCGTATGGCACTGTTCCAGCGCGAGTCGGCAGAGCTTCGCCAGTTGAATGTGAGGCTACAGCGGGAAATTGCCGAACGTGAGCGCGTGCAGGAGACCTTGGCGGTGGCCGAACAAACGCTCGCGCAGAGCTCAAAACTGGCGGCTTTGGGGGAGATGTCCGCCGCAGTCAGCCACGAGCTCAACCAGCCGCTCGCGGCAATGAAAACGTATCTGGCCGGCGCCCGCTTGCTGATCAATCGCAACCGGCCAGATGAGGCGCTGGCTTCGTTCCGGCGGGTGGATGATTTGCTTGACCGCATGGGCGCCATCACGCGCCAGCTCAAATCCTACGCGCGCAAGGGCGCAGATGCGTTATCGCCTGTAGATATGGGTGATGCGCTGGCCTCAGCGCTGGCGATGATGGAGCCGCAACTCAAACAACGGCAAGTCCGGCTGAGCCGTATTCTCCCCGATACACCGGTTCTGGTGATGGGGGATCGCGTGCGGATTGAGCAGGTCCTCGTCAACCTGCTGCGCAATGCGCTCGACGCGACCAAAGGACAACGGGATGCGCAGGTCGAGATCCTGCTCTCAGTAGGTGAAACCGTGGTGCTCAGCGTGCGCGACAACGGGCATGGGATTGACGATCTCGATGCCCTGTTTGAGCCCTTCTACACGACCAAACAGCCCGGCGAGGGCGTTGGGCTGGGGCTTGCCATCTCCTCCGGCATCGTCAACGACTTGGGCGGCAGGCTCACCGCGCATAATGCGGAAGGCGGCGGCGCAGTCTTCGAGATGCAGCTGCCTGTTCTGGCGGATGCGGTGGATGCTGCGGAATGAAAATGGAGTGAAGACCATGGCCAAGGTAATGAAGATTGCCATCGTGGATGACGAACAGGACATGCGCCAGAGCATCGGACAATGGCTGGCCCTCTCCGGATATGATACCGAGACCTTTGCCAGTGCGGAGGATGCGCTGCGCGCGATTACGCCCGACTATCCGGGTATCGTGATCTCTGACATTCGCATGCCGGGCATGGATGGGATGTCTTTTCTCAAAAGGTTGATGGGCGCGGATTCCACGCTGCCGGTGATCATGATCACAGGACACGGTGATGTGCCGATGGCTGTGGAAGCGATGCGCGTGGGCGCATTTGATTTTCTGGAAAAGCCCTTCAATCCCGATGCCATGAGCCAGTTGGCCAAGAAGGCCGTGAATGCGCGCCGCCTGACCTTGGACAACCGCGCGCTGCGGCGAGAGCTTTCGGACGGTGGCCAGCTTATGAAAAAGCTGATCGGGGCAAGCCCCACCATGGAGCGTCTGCGCGAGGATATCCTCGATCTGGGGCAGGCGGACGGGCATGTTCTGATCGAAGGCGAAACCGGGACGGGCAAGACGCTTGTCGCCCATGCGCTTCATGCCGTGGGCTCTCGGGCGGGCAAGAAGTTTGTGCTGATCTCCTGCGCGGCTTTCGAAGAACAGGCCTTGATGCAGCGGGTCTTTGGGCCGGTGCAGCCTGACGATGTGCAACTGCCCGCCGTCGAAGAGGCGCGCGGCGGGACGCTGGTGCTCGAAGATGTCGAGGCGCTCAGCGATCAGGCCCAAGCCAAATTGCTGAATTTGATCAATGAACAGGGCAACCCGCCGGAAACGCGGATCGTCGCGATCTGCAACCTTCAGGAGCAGGACAGAACCTGCGAAGACGCGCTACGCCCTGATCTTTTCTACCGATTGGCCGCCTTGCGGATTACGGTGCCGCCTTTGCGCCAGCGTGGTGAAGATATTCTGATGCTGTTTACGCAGCTTTCAGAACAATTTGCCGAGGAATATGGCTGCGACGCGCCGGAAGTGACCGCACAGGAAGCCGCACAGCTCCTGCAGGCGCCGTGGCCCGGGAATGTGCGCCAGCTGATCAACGTCGCCGAACGCGCCGTGCTTCAATCACGCCGAGGCTCTGGAACCATCGCATCGCTTCTTATGACCGATAATGAGGAAATGCAGCCTGTGATGACGACAGAAGGCAAGCCGCTCAAGGAATATGTGGAAGCCTTCGAGCGGATGCTGATCGACAATACGATGCGGCGCCACAAGGGCTCGATTGCCTCGGTGATGGATGAGCTACGCCTGCCGCGTCGAACGCTCAATGAGAAGATGGCAAAATACGGGCTGCAACGCTCCGACTATCTGGGCTAGCGCTTTCGCACGGTGAGGCGCTGGCGCGCCTCGCTGTATGAGCCCGCCTTGCGGCGGGCGGTTGGGGCTCTGCCCCCGCGCCTGTGGCGCTCCCTCGGGACATTTGCCGCAAGAGGAAGAGGCTAGAGCCTGTAGCCTGCGTTCACATCCAGGATGTGGCCGGTGATGGATTTGGCTGCGTCCGAGATCAGGAAGCGGCAGGCGGCGGCGAGGTCGTCCACGTCGGCCAGTTTTTCCATGGCGTTCATGCCTGCGAAGAGGTCAATCATCTCTTGCGCGCGGGGCGCGTCGGGCGGGCTGATGGCGCCGGGTGCGAGAGCGTTGACGCGGATGCCTTTGGGCCCGAGGGTCTTGGCGGCGATACGGGTCAGGGTCTCAAGCGCGGCTTTGGATGCGGAATAGCTCTGCGCGCCCATGGCGGGCAGGCGAGCATTGGTCGAGCTGATGTTCACGATTGAGCCGCCCTTTGACATATAGGGAAGCGCGGCGGCGGTGAGGGCTTGGGGCACGACCGCATTGAGATGGAAGTTGTGCAAGGCAGTTTGGGGGTCGCAGCAGTCTGCTGTGTCTGCCAGCACAGCGCCAGCATTGTTGATCAGCGCCGTGAGGGGGCCAAACTGCGCAGCCACTTGCCCGGGCAGGGCCGCTAGCACGGCATCGTCTGTCAGATCTACCTGAAGCGCGAGGATACTGGGGCAGGCGGCCAGCAATGCGTCTGGCGGTGTTGTGAGATAGGTGATGGCGACCTGATGATCGCGGGCCAGATCCTGCGCGATGGCGCTGCCAATGCCCCGTGCGGCGCCTGTGATCAAAACGGTTTTCTGCATTGTGCCCCCAACAAAAAAGGACCGCCCGATATGGACGGTCCTCTCTTAGATTAGCGTGGCGCCAGAATTATTCCGCCGCGATTGCGCTTTCGGAGGCAAGATTGCGGAGAACGTAATGCAGTACGCCGCCGTTTTCGATGTATTCGATCTCCACAGCCGTATCGATCCGGCATATCAGCGTGATTTCCTCGGTGCGACCATCAGCGTAGGTGATCGTGCAGGGCACCTCTTGCAGCGGCTCGATTGTGTCGAGACCGGAGATTGCGACGGTTTCCTCGCCTGTGAGCCCGAGTGTTTTGCGGGTCACGCCTCCAGTAAACTCGAAGGGGATCACGCCCATGCCCACGAGGTTGGAGCGGTGAATGCGCTCAAAGCTCTCGGCGATCACTGCTTTGACGCCCAGAAGCGCGGTGCCCTTGGCGGCCCAATCGCGCGAAGAGCCTGCGCCATATTGCTCACCACCGAAGATCACCAGCGGGGTACCCGCCTCCTGATAGGCCATTGCGGCGTCAAAGATTGACGTCTGCTGACCATCGGGGCCTTTGGTGTAGCCGCCCTCGACGCCATCGAGCATTTCGTTCTTGATGCGGATATTGGCAAAGGTGCCGCGCATCATGATCTCGTGGTTGCCACGGCGCGAGCCATAGGAGTTGAACTCCCGTGGGCTGACCTGACGCTCGGTGAGGTATTGACCGGCCGGCGTGGTCTCCTTGAATGAGCCTGCAGGCGAGATGTGATCGGTGGTGATCATATCGCCCAGAAGAGCCAGAACCTTGGCGCCCTCGATATTCTCGATCTTCTTGGTGTCCATGGTGATGCCCTGGAAATAGGGTGGGTTCTGGACATAGGTCGAGGTGGGCGGCCAATCATAGGTCTTCTCAGACGTGGTCTCCACGCCTTGCCACTTCTCGTCGCCCTTGAAGACGTCGGCATATTTCTCCTGAAAGGCCTCGCGGGTCACGGTTGCCTCGACAAGCTCGGCCACTTCCTGCGACGTGGGCCAGATGTCCTTGAGGTAGACGTCTTTGCCCTCAGGCGTTTGTGCAATCGGGTCGGTCGCGAGGTTGATATCCATCGTACCGGCCAGCGCATAGGCCACCACCAGCGGCGGCGAGGCCAAGTAGTTGGCGCGTACATCAGGCGAGATGCGGCCTTCGAAGTTCCGGTTTCCCGAGAGTACTGACGTGGCCACCAGATCGCCTTCAGCAATGGCATCTGAGAGCTCTTTTTGGATCGGGCCAGAATTGCCGATGCATGTCGTGCAGCCATAACCCACGAGGTTGAAGCCGATCTTGTCGAGGTCGTCTTGCAGTTCCGCAGCCTCCAGATAGGCGGAGACAACTTGCGAGCCCGGAGCGAGCGATGTCTTGACCCACGGCTTGCGGTTGAGCCCCAGAGCGGCGGCTTTACGCGCGACGAGACCCGCGCCGATCATCACATAGGGGTTCGACGTGTTGGTGCAGGACGTGATGGAAGCAATGACAACCTTGCCTGATTCCATCGTGTAGTCTTCGCCCGCGACAGCAACTTCCTTGCCCATGGGGCGCTTGAAGGTTTCTGCCATTTCCTTGGCGAAGGCTGTCTTCGCATCTGTGAGGGCGACGTAGTCTTGCGGGCGTTTGGGGCCGGAGATGGCGGGCACAATGGTTCCCATGTCGAGCTCCAGCGTGTCTGTGTAGATGGGGCTATAATCTGCGCCGCGCCAGAAGCCGTTTTCCTTGGCATAAGCTTCGACCAGCGCGATGCGCGCCTCGTCGCGGCCCGTATTGCGCAGGTAGCGCAGGGTCTCGTCATCGATGGGGAAGAAACCACAGGTCGCGCCATATTCCGGTGCCATGTTGGCGATGGTCGCGCGGTCCGCCAGCGGCAGACGGTCAAGCCCTTCGCCGTAGAACTCGACGAATTTGCCAACCACGCCTTTCTCGCGCAGCATCTCGACGACCTTGAGGACGAGGTCTGTGCCGGTGGTGCCTTCCATCATCGCGCCGGTGAGCTTGAAGCCCACGACTTCGGGGATGAGCATGGAGATCGGCTGACCCAACATGGCGGCCTCTGCCTCGATGCCACCCACACCCCAACCCAGAACGGCGGCGCCATTGACCATGGTGGTGTGGCTGTCGGTGCCCACGAGCGTATCGGGATAGGCCACTTCGACGCCATCCTGGTCGGTATCGGTCCAGACGGTCTGGGCGAGGTATTCGAGGTTCACCTGATGGCAGATGCCGGTGCCGGGGGGCACAACGCGGAAATTGTTAAAGGCGCTTTGGCCCCATTTCAGGAAGGTATAGCGCTCCATATTGCGCTCATATTCCCGGTCCACATTCATCTGGAAGGCGCGCGGATTGCCGAATTCATCGATCATGACCGAGTGGTCAATCACAAGATCCACGGGGTTGAGCGGATTGATCTTTTCGGGATCGCCGCCAAGCGCCACAATGCCATCGCGCATGGCCGCAAGATCGACCACTGCGGGAACTCCGGTAAAGTCCTGCATCAAGACGCGCGCGGGACGATAGGCGATTTCGCGGGGGTTCTTGCCGCCCTGGGCGCCCCATTCAGCGAAGGCCTTGATATCTTCAACCGAGACGGTTTTGCCATCCTCGAAGCGTAGCATGTTTTCCAGGACAACCTTGAGTGCTGCGGGTAGGTTGGAGAAATCACCAAGACCGGCGTCTTGCGCGGCCGGAATTGAGTAATAAGCAAGCGTTGCGCCGCCTGCTTCTAGCGTGCGGCGGGTTTTGGAGGTATCTTGACCAACGGTGATGGGCATATTGGCTCCCTTCTCTGATAGAGGTGGCGAGGGTTTCTCACCGCAGGCCATACGCCCGTTTTCCCCGCGCAATCAAGGGGGGTGCGGCACTTTGTATACCATTGTGCACAAAAAAATGGGAAATTGGTTTCCAACCTGTTTCAACACTCTCGCAAAAGGGTGATTGGAGTTTGTGCTGTGCCCCCGCTAGGTCTGAGGATAGACTGGATCAGGAGACATTATGGGACGGCTGGCTCACATCAAGCATGCCCTGTTCGTTGCAGCGATGCTGCTGGGGACTTTTGCGTCTGCGCAGGAGCGTGGGCCCGTTGTCGTGGAATTGTATACCTCGCAAGGCTGCTCTTCCTGTCCGCCGGCGGACAAGCTCCTGCATGAGTTGGCAAAGCGAGAGGGCGTGATCGCGCTGGCGCTGCATGTCGATTATTGGGATTACATCGGCTGGAAGGACGTCTTTGCCCAGCCTGCCTTTGCCAACCGCCAGCGCGGCTATGCCCGCAAAGCCGGAAAGAGCATGATCTATACGCCGCAGATGGTGATTGATGGTGAAACACATGTCGTGGGCAACAAGCCCATGGACGTGGCCGACGCCTTGGCAGCACATGCGGCCAAGCCCAATGCCGTTAAGGTTGCTCTGGAGCGTTCCGGCGGAAGGCTCACCATTCGTGCGGAGGGGCAAGTTTCGGGCACGGCCGAGATCCATGTTGTCGAATATCAGCCGAATGAAACAGTAGAAATCACGCGAGGTGAGAATCGCGGCAAGCGCCTGACCTACGCAAATATCGTGCGCAGTTGGACGAAAGTGGGCACGTGGGATGGGCGCAAGGCGTTGAGTGCTTCTGCGAAGATATCAGGGAACATGCCTGTGGCTGTGCTCGTGCAATCTGCGGATCACGGAGTGGTTTTGGGATCTGCGGCTTTGCGCTGACGGCGCGCCTGACGTTTGGGCTTCCATCGGCGATGGATCCAGAACCATTGCCCGGGATGCTCTTCTATCCGCCTTTCGAGACGCGCGTTGAGCTCTCGCATCATGGCCTCTGGCGTGTCATGGGGCACTGGCTCTTCAAAGACGCTGCGTATTGAAACCCCATCGTCCTGCCGAATTCCGAAAAACGGGATGAGCACCGCACCCGTCTTGCGCGCGATCTCCGCGGCTGACGTGAGCGTTGGGGCCGGTTGGCCCATGAAGGGCAGCGGCAGGCCAGCACTGTCGTAGACGTCATACAATAGGACCGCGAGCCCACCGTTTTTGAGGTGCCGGAGCAATCCCATGGTGCCTTTGCGGCCCTGGCTGAAGACCGGGCCGGACAGCGCGTGCATGTTCTGCTCGTAATGCGCATTGAAATAGGGGTTCGACATGGGGCGGTAGAGGCCACCAACCTCAAACCCATGGGCCACGAGAGTGGCACGCGGGGCTTCGTGATTTCCGAAATGGCCTGTGACGAACAGAACGGGTTTGCCCGCAGCTTGAGCAGATTTCGCGGCCTCAAAGCCCGGACCTTCGGGCGCTATTTTACGCATGCGGTCGCGCAGGCCCAGGACGTCGTAATTTTCGATGATCGTGCGGGCGGCGGTATCAATGGCGGCTTCCGCGATCCGGTTGCGCTCGCCTTCGCTCTTGTCAGGCCAGACGTGGGACAGATTGGCGCGTGCGCGCTCCCGGTATCCTGCGGGCCCCGCAATGACCCGGCGCATGATCCATGACATCGTATTGAGGCGCGCGCGCAACGGCAGAAGCGCCATGGCCGCAATAATGATCCGCAGAGCTCGATCTACACACCAATCCTGCCAGCCTCCGCGCGGCTTATCTTCACGTTTGATCTTACCCAAGGTGCGCCCGTTACCATCGCGTTGAACCCCTGACATACGGGGCTGCGGGCGGCGAAACAAGCGCTTGCGCGGACAGGAGCATATCCGGCCGAGATATTACTCGGCGTCTTCTTCCGCCAACACCAGAGCGAGGACACCATCAGCTTCCAGCCTGCGGATCACCTGAACCACGCTGTTCATGGCTGCTTCGCCTTCTTTGGCTTTGATCTTCCCGCGCCCATTCATTTCGTCCCGCATGCCTTCGGCCAAGCGCTTGGAAATATTGTCGAGCAGATGGGAAACGACATTTTCCATGCCATTCGCGTTTGCATAGGTCAGAGCGGTGATCACATCAGCCTGATCGGCTTCACGTAGGATGGTGCCCGCGTCCAGCGGCGCCACGCGCTCTGGAATGTCAGGGAACGTGAACATGAGTTTGCGCACTTCGGCGGCAAATTCTTGATCTTCCTCTTCCAGCTCAGTCAAAAGGCTTTCGCGCGTATCCGAGGGAGAGAAATTCAGAATGTCTCCGACCCGTTTGGTCGGCTCCACTTCGAAGGCCGGAATGGGATCCTTGTCCAGCTGCGACGCAAGGCTGACGCCAATGCGATCCACGGCATCCGGAGTGACAGATTTGGTCTGTGAAACGGCATAGGTTATACGTCGGGCTTCGGGACCCGGGAGCATGGACAAAAGCTCCGCAGCCTTGCCGGTGTCGATTTTCGAGAGCAGCACGGCCGAAATTTCCGTCGCCTCGTTTGTAACAAATTCTTTCAGGCGTTCGGGGGGCAGCTTGCGAATCCGCTCCCACGGATCGCCCGCTTGACGCACGCCCGCTTCCTTGCGCAGACGCGCAGCGGTCTGGGGGGAAATTTTACCATCGAGCGCCGACAAAGCGCCCGCCAATCCCCCTGGGAAGGCCAATCCGATTGAATCCAGCTCATTGGCAAATTCCGCCACGACATCTGCCAATGTCGAGCGATCCACATAGCGCATTTTGCCCATTTGCTGCGTGAGGGCCAGCTGCAGATCATCTTCGAGTTGCAACAACGGCACGTCGGCGCCCTCATTTGCCAACAGGCGCACGATGATGGCCGCTTTCTGCTTCCGAGTAAGCTTCTGCGCTTTCGATTGCCCGACAGTACCCGATGCAACGGGCGCACCGGATGCCCCCATAATAGGCGTCAGATCAGTCATCCCTGAACTCCAAGTGTTTACCCTTCGTGATCTACGTTAGAAGGGTAAACACTTGCCTAAGTCAGTAACTATAACCTTTACCGGACCGGATGGCATGGGACAAGGCGGTTGCAGGCCAGGTGCCCGCACCGCCTCGGGCGCGGATTTCATGAAGTTGTTCTTGTGCGCGCGCCATTGCGCCCATCGCGACATAGGCCTGTCCCATATACGAGCGCGTTAACAAACTGTCGGGATCTTTTTGAAGGGCGGCGCCGTAAGCTGCGAGGCTTTTCTCATATTGACCGCTCCGCCCATATGTGAAGCCCCAATAGGTCAGGACCCGAACCTCTTGCTGATCGCTCATGCTCGACAGCACACGCTGCGCGGCGTCAATCTTGCCAGCGTATGCCAATTCGCGAACCGCGTCATAGCGGGTGTCGTCATCGAGACGGCTGTCTTGCGGCGCCACACAGGTGGACGTTTTGGCATCCCAAACGAGCCCGGCGGCGCAGGTTTTTGTCGTCTGCGTTGGGGTGGGCGGTGTGCTGTCGCCGGAGCCTGCGGCCCAGAGCGCATGTGGCATCAGGCACAGCGCGAATGCGATGTGGCGCATAAAATCCCTCCAATGTGGGGTGTTAGATGAATCCGAGCCCTCAGCGGGGCTCGGAACCTGTCAGCCTGTGACTTGCTGAACACATTTGCCGGTTTGGGAATCATAGCTCATGCCATCTGCGCAGGACATGGCCATATCTTCCTTGTGCCCCGACGAGCAGCCCATTGCGAGCGCGAGCCCGGGCAACACAGTCAATGCAGCGGCAGTGAGAAAGGTCTTGATCATAGGGTCTCTCCCTTTCGAACGGCTCCGGAGGATACCTGAGCCTGACGCAACGGTAGCACGCCTTTGCCATTTGTCCAAAAGGGAGATCATAAATGTCTATTTTATGAGCATGCCTCTGCTCTCAGTGCGTATCGGAGCGCCTGAACACCCAGATTAAAACGAAACATCAGTTGTCCTCACCAAACACGCGGGCAAAAATCGTGTCCACGTGTTTGGTGTGATAGCCCATGTCAAATTTCTCTTCGATCTGCGCTTCGCCAAGGGCTGCGACAACGTCCTTGTCTGCCAGCAGCTCCGCCTTGAAATCCGTACGCTCTTCCCAGACTTTCAACGCATTGCGTTGCACCATGGCATAGGCATCTTCGCGGCTGACCCCGGCTTGGGTCAGGGCCAGCAAAACACGCTGGCTCATCACAAGGCCGGGGAACTTGTTCATATTCTCGAGCATGTTCTCGGGGAAGATCAGCATCTTGTCGATCACGCCCGTCAGCCGGGCAAGCGCGAAATCAAGCGTGATTGTCGCGTCCGGGCCGACCATACGTTCAACGGAAGAATGCGAAATATCACGCTCATGCCAAAGGGTGACGTTTTCCATCGCAGGAACCACGGCCGAGCGCACCAGTCGCGCCAGACCCGTCAGATTTTCCGTCAACACGGGGTTTTTCTTATGCGGCATCGCAGAGGAGCCCTTCTGGCCCATGGAGAAAAACTCCGCGCCTTCAAGCACTTCCGTGCGCTGCATATGGCGGATTTCCGTGGCGATGTTCTCGATTGAAGAGGCGATGACGCCAAGGGTCGCGAAGAATGCGGCATGACGATCGCGCGGTATAACCTGCGTCGAGATGGGCTCAGGGACGAGGCCCAACTGGTCGCAGACATGTTCTTCCACGGCCGGATCGATATTGGCGAAGGTCCCGACGGCGCCGGATATGGCACCTGTGGCAATCTCGGCCCGCGCATCGCGCATGCGGGAGAGGTTGCGGTCCATTTCCGCATAGAACCGCGCAAAGGTCAGGCCCATCGTGGTGGGCTCCGCATGGATGCCATGGGAACGGCCGACGCGGAGCGTATCTTTGTGTTCCAGCGCACGGCGTTTGAGCGCGGCGAGCAGTCCTTCGATGTCTGCGATCAGAATGTCAGCTGCACGGGTCAGTTGCACGTTGAAACAGGTGTCGAGCACGTCCGATGAGGTCATGCCCTGATGCACAAAACGCGCCTCGTCGCTGCCCACATGCTCAGCCAGATGCGTCAGAAAGGCGATGACGTCGTGTTTCGTCACCGCTTCAATCTCATCGATTCGCGCCACATCAAACTCGACATCCTTAGCTTTCCAAACAGCTTCGGCATTCTCACGCGGGATCACACCCAGATTGGCCATCGCATCACAGGCATGGGCTTCGATCTCGAACCAGATCCGGAATTTGGTCTCTGGGGACCAAATGGAAACCATATCAGGGCGGGAATAGCGGGGGATCATCGGCGCAGCCTTTCAGTTTGAGCGCCGTGGTCTTAGACTGGGAGCCTGTGCGCGGCAAGGGAAGGGTTTGTAGATGCGCTGGATTGTCCTTGTTTTGATGCTTTTGCCGGCAATGGCCTCGGCGGATTGGCTGCGTTTGTCCTCCGATGTGGAGGTGGAGGAAGCTTTGGCCAACCGAACGCTTGTCTATGACGCCTATACGACCCAAAGCTTCAGCGCCTCGGGAGAGACGCTCTATATCACCGAACGCGTGGCCCAGGGACGTTGGGCGGCGCGCGGCGGACAGTATTGCAGTGTCTGGCCGCCAAGTGATGTCTGGACCTGCTATGATCTGGAGGTGGACGGCATACGCTTGCGCTTCACAGGCCCGGACCGGGTCTCAACCGAAGGCGAATACGCAAAGTGAGCACAGCATCGGTGCGCGTTCTGTCCGATTTCGCAGGGCGATGGACACTCTCGCGTCAGATATTGCATGCCGACGCCCCTGACGCGCAGTTTGATGGTGTTGCCGAATGGGCGTCACACGGGCAGGAATTGATCTATCACGAACAAGGCACGCTCTGCTTGCCGGGCCATGCCCCCATGAAATCGGAGCGGCGCTATCTCTGGCGCGCACCCTTGGATGTCTTCTTTGACGATGGGCGTTTCTTTCATGCCGTTCCGCCGGAAGGCGGCGAGAGCTATCATTTTTGCGATCCGGATGCCTATACCGCGATCTATGATTTTTCAGCGTGGCCCGCATCATTCGACACAACTTGGCGGGTGCGCGGACCGCGCAAGAATTACACGATGAAGAGCCTGTATACGCGATAGCGCACCGCGCTAGACAAGCTCTGTCACCACTTCCGAGGCCCGCTCAAGCGTGCGGTGCACAGGGCATTTATCCGCAATCTGCAACAAGCGCGTGCGCTGTTCCTCGCTGAGATTGCCGGACAAGCGGATGCGACGGCGGAACACATCAATCTTGTCGCCGCCACCCCCGCTGGCGTCCTGGGCATGGACCTTGTCATGGCAGACATCGACCGACACATGATCGAGCGGCCAGCCTTTGCGGCGCGCATACATGCGGATCGTCATGGAAGTGCAGGCGCCCAGACCGGAGGAGACCAGACCATAAGGCGACAGGCCTTTGTTGGTTCCGCCATAGGCAAGGGGTTCATCAGCGAGGATATGGTGATCCGGGCCGTTTTGCACATCTTGCAGAAAGCCAGACGGGTCAGCCTCCGAGACGCGGATAATGCCTTCGGGTGCGCCGGGGGGCGGGGCAGGCGGGGTCAGGTCCAGATAGCGCGTCGCCCAGGCAGATATGACATCCGCGGCATATTCGGCATCAGCCGCGCGTGAGATGAGGTGATCTGCATCATCCAGCGTCACAAAGCTCTTGGGATGTTTGGCGGCGCTGAAGATATTTGTCGCATTTTCAATGCCAACGACCTCATCAAGAGGCGCGTGCAACACAAGCAGCGCTTTCTTCAAGGCGCTGATACGGTCGGTCAGCGATGCACCGGAAACATCCTCGACGAAGTCTCTCCCGATGCGCACAGGGCGGCCGCCCAGTTGCACTTCGCCTGAGCCTTCGCGCGCGATCGTCGGCAGGGCATCTGCGAAATTGTGAGTCACATGACCGGGATCGAACGGAGCACCCAAGGTCACAACGCCACGCGCGCTGGGAATGTCTTCGGCGGCCCGCAAAACAGCAGCACCGCCGAGGGAGTGCCCAATGAGCAAGTCCGGTGCCATGCCCCGCGCCTCAAGCATTTGCGCGGCGGCGACCAGATCCTGTGCGTTGGAGGTGAAGGTTGTGTTGGCAAACTCGCCGCTGGAATGCCCCAGCCCTGTGAAATCAAAGCGCAACACGGCAATCCCCATGGATGCCAGCCGGGCAGCAATACGGCGCGCGGCGGGGATGTCCTTCGAACAGGTGAAGCAATGCGCGAAGAGCGCTGTTGCCAGATGCGGCCCCCGGGGGAGGTCCAGCCGCGCGGCCAGTTTGTCGCCGCCATGGCCGGTAAATGTCAGTCTTTCAGTGGCCATGTCTGGTCCTCGTCTTGGTGATGTCAGGACGATAAGCGCTCTTGCCCGATCTCCCTAGCACTGTGACAACAGCCTCTCGCGCCTGTGATGGCATGCGATGGTTTGGTGTTGTTTGTGACAAAGCCATCGCGCATGCAGGGACAAGTTAGAAAAACAAGGCCAAGCCTGTATGTTGAACGTGGCGTCTGTCGCGGGAGCCCTTTTCTTTGGGTGTCTGCTGTTTTGGGGTTATCTTGGCGCTCTGCATGCTTCGGGCGACAGTATCGCCGTTTTCCGCATGCCGCTCGCGGTGCTTTTTGCGCTTTTCGTGATCTGGACGCCTTGGCGGCGTCGGGTGCGCTGGCCGCTGGCCGTTTTGGCCATGGGCGTCATTTGGGTGACGTCCTGGCCTGAGGATCATGTGGTGCCCGCGCGGGTGCAAGCAGACCTGACGATTTATCAACAAAACCTTCGGCATTCGAGAATACATAATGACGACTTTCTGGAACAGGTCAGATTGGTTGATCCCGATGTCGTGACCTTTCAGGAGGTCTCCCCGCAAAACCAACACCTGCGCGCGTCGCTCTCAGATATCCTGCCGTTTCAGCATTATTGCGATTTCTCAATTGTCGGGGGAACGGCCGTGCTCTCGCGCTACCCCTTGGTCCCCGGCCAATTGCGCTGCATCGAAAAAGAGGGGGTCACGATGATGCAGGTGGTCACCGAATGGGGACCCGTCTGGATCGTGTCGCTGCATCTCAGGTGGCCGTGGCCCTACGGGCAGGATCGGCATCTGGAACTGATCCTGCCCTATCTGGAAGAGCTGGAAGGGCCGATACTTTTCGCGGGAGATTTCAACACAGTCCCATGGTCTCACGCGATCACGCGGCTGGAGCGGGCGACAGGGACAAAGCGGCTGGGGCCGCGTCCGGTGACATTTCGTCTGCCCAAAATCCGCATGCCCGTTACAATTGACCACGTGCTTGCTGATCCGATGTTCGAAGGCTCAGTTGTGTCCGTATCGGGACGAGGTTCGGATCATTGGGGGCTTGTGGCCCACCTGACAGTCAGGGGAGGCGAATAAACGGCACTCAGGCGCAATCTCCAAATGCGCACAGCACAGTTCTCACGGGCGCCATAATCGGGGATCAAACGGGTAGCTGGTCAGGTTTTCGTAACCGTCTTCCGTAATCAGCACCTGATCCTCCAGCTTGATCGAAAAGTCACCGGCCACTTCGCCGACAAGTGCTTCGACGCACAGCGTCATGCCGGGCTCCAGCTCATAATCAAACGCGCCGGGCACCATTTTGTCCGGGTAGGCGACAAGCGGCCATTCATCACAGAGCCCCACGCCATGCATCAGGCAGCCATATTTCTGCTTTTGGTATTTCTCGGGCAAAACGTGGGTATTCCGGCTGAGCCACTCGATGTTCACGCCGGGTTTGAGCATCTCCATATTGGTCTGGATATGTTCGACGCTGATGTTCATCGCATCAATCATGTCCTGCCGCGGTGCCTCCGGTCCGATCCACCAGGAGCGCGAGATATCAACACAGATGCCGTAACTTCCAACGAGATCTGTATCAAAGGAGATTATCTCATTGAGCTGAGGTTTGCGCGGCCCGCATTCCTGAAACCAGGGGTTTGTGCGTGGGCCGGAGGCCAGGAGCCGCGTCTCGATCCATTCGCCGCCGCGCCGGATATTCTCGGCGTGCAATACCGCCCAGATATCATCCTCGGTGGTTTTGCCATCCCCGACATGGGCGCGGGCAAAATCCTCCATCGCGCGCACGGCCGTTTCGCAGGAATGCGACGCACAGCGCATGGCCTTGATCTCATCGGGGCCTTTGACGGCACGGGACTTCTCAGTGACTTCTTCACCTTCGACAATGTCAAAGCCCTGCGCCTCAAGGGCGCGGAGCCCATGCAGCATGATCTTGTCGACAGCCAGGCGTTTGTTGCCCGGGGCATGCTCTTCAAGCAAAACACGGACCTCATTTGAGAAGACATCCGCCTGCACGGAAGCCTTGTCGCCGCGGTCAAAATAGAACAGATCCGCGCCTGAGCGTTGTTCGCGCACCAGCGGGTTGAACGTCGATAGAAACGGCGAGTTTTTGTAGTCCCAGATCACCATATAGCCATCGGCGCAGAGCAAGACCGCCCGGAACGGGTTGTGCGTGTTCCACAGCTGCATGTTGGTGCTGTCGGTGGCGTAGCGAATGTTGAGCGGGTCAAAGACCAAGAGCCCCGCAAGATCACGGTCTACCACATGGCGGGTCAGCCGGTCCCAGCGATAGCGGCGCATGGCTTGCAAGTCCGGTAGTTCCAATCCCGCGGCGGCCCATTCGTCAAAGGCAAGCTGGGTGGGGCCAATCTCGATGCGATCTGCATCATTGGGCGTGTTATCCCCGAGCATGGCGCCGCGGCTGGGATCAATCTTGCGCGTGTCGCGATAATGCGTGTTCATCTGGCCCTCCCGTCGTCTTTTCCCGATTTGGGAACGTTCTGTTGCTCTAAGCTTGGCTATTTGCGACCTGATGCGATGTCGCGAAGTGACCGGGTCTCAATGCGCGGTGATTGCGCATTGTGTCTCCTGCGCGCCTGCGCCACGCTGGGTCCATGATTTTACAGGACAAAATCCCTTACGACATTGCGGACAAACCATTGCCCGGTATCCAACCGTTGGATCCGTCGGATTGGCTGCGCGTCGATGACGCTTACGCCGCGCAAATGCGTGAGCGACGCAGATTATGTCAGGAGCAATGGGAAGATGTGCATGCGATGCTGCCTCCTGCGGAAGACGCGGCGCGCGAATTGCTGGAGCTTGTCCGTCTCGATCTCGCGGATAGGCCTGAGTTTACCGTGGAGCACGATTGCATCACAGGCCCTGATGGACACAGAACCCAGATAGATCGGGACGCGCCGTTGATGACCCTCGCTTCGCTGGTTCAGGAAGACTTCTGTCTCCTCACCAAGGCCGAAGGCGCGCGCGAACATGTGCTGACTGGTGCCATCTTGTGTTTTCCGGCCTCCTGGCGCCTGTCCGAGAAGATTGGCAAACCCTTGGTGCAGGTGCATGAACCGGTGCCGGAATACACTTCCGTTGCAGCCCGGGTGCAGCGCTTGTTTGACGGGGTTCAAGTGGGCCGGCCGCTCTGGCGTCGCAACGTGCTATGGTATCAGGACGCGACGCTCTACCAGCCACGCTCTGCCCATGTGCCGCGCCCGATCGATGACACCACTCAAGCACCGTTTTTGCGCTCAGAGCATCAAACCCTGCTCAGATTGCCGCGCACACGCGCGGTGGTCTTTGGCATTCACACTTATGTCGTGGCGGCCGAGGCTGTCTGCGCAAGCTAGCCGCTATGCGCCGCGCCAGATCCAGCCGCCCCCGAGAACGCGCGTGCTCTCGGGGTCATAAAAGACGCAGGCCTGACCGGGCGAAACACCTTCCTCAGCCTCCAGGAGCTCGACCTCAGCCAAGCCGTTGTCCAGCGGTTTGAGGATCGCTTCGCGCGGCGGACGGGTCGATCTGACTTTCACGGCCAGGTTGATTTCCTGACCGGGTGTCAGCGGCGCATCCCCTAGCCAGTTGATTTCGCGCACCGGGATCGTCCGCGTCGACAAAAGCGCCTTGGGACCCACAATGACCCGCTTCGTCTCGACATCGAGCTTCACCACATAGAGCGGTTCGGACAGGCCGCCGATGCCCAGGCCGCGCCGTTGGCCAATCGTGTAGTGGATCACACCCTCATGTCGCCCAAGGACACGTCCATCAGCATGCACGATCTCCCCGGGTTCTGCCGACCCGGGCCGCAGTTTCTCAATGACCTTGGCATAGTTGCCGTCCGGTACAAAACAAATGTCCTGGCTGTCCGGTTTGTCAGCCACAGGCAGCCCGTGCTTGGCCGCCAAAGCGCGCGTTTCGTCTTTGCTTTCGAGGTGACCCAAGGGAAAGCGCAGGAAATCCAGCTGCTCCTGAGTTGTGGAAAACAGGAAATAGCTTTGATCGCGGGCGCGGTCCGCCGCGGCGTGCAGTTCTGCTTTGTGCGGGCCCGCCTTGCGCTGAATGTAATGCCCCGTCGCCATGCAATCGGCATCAAGATCCTTCGCGGTTTCCAGCAGATCCTTGAATTTCACGCGCTCATTGCACCGAATACAAGGGACCGGCGTTGCCCCGCCGAGATAGCTCTCGGCAAATTCGTCCATGACGGCGTCTTTGAAAATATTCTCGTAATCAAGCACATAATGCGGAAAATCCATCTCTTCAGCGACGCGCCGCGCATCATGAATATCGCGCCCGGCACAGCAGGCGCCTTTCTTGGCCAATGCCGCGCCGTGATCGTAGAGCTGCAAGGTTATGCCCACCACGTCATACCCCTGAGAGGCCAGTTCAGCCGCAACAACAGAGCTGTCCACACCGCCCGACATGGCAACAACGACCCGCGTGTCCTGCGGGGATTTGGCGAAGCCAAGCGAATTGAGGTCGGTTTTACTGTCGAGCGCCATCGTATGTCTGCCTTGAGGAGGAATGCGCGGAATATAGGAAAATCCTAAGTATTCTCAAGGGCTGGCTTCATGTCGCGTTAAGTCGCGTGAGTGCACTTTCGAGCAAAGTGTAATGGTTGAGGTGACAGATGTTTCTCAAGAAAGTAGACGGCCCCCGCGCCGTGACCTTGCCGGATGGATCCACGATGACCCGTGCAGATCTGCCGTCTTCAGACACGCGCAGATGGGTTGCGTCGCGTAAGGCGGCAGTGGTCAGAGGCGTGTTGTATGGGCTTATCTCGCAGAAAGAAGCCGAGGAGATGTATAGTATTTCGGCGGATGAATTCCGGGAATGGGTCATCGCAGTGACCAAACACGGCGAAGAAGCGCTCAAAGCCACCGCATTACAGCGCTACAGACAATCTTAGGTTGCGCATCGATTATTGTTCAAACAAGCTTGAACGTGGTAAACCTTCGTTAACCATTTACGGTCAATTTGTTTTTGACTTCATTTTATTGCGGAGATGACAGATGCGCATACTTCTGGTTGAGGACGATGCTACCACGTCAAAGAGCATTGAGCTCATGCTGACACATGCCAACCTCAACGTGTATTCCACGGACCTTGGCGAAGAGGGCATCGACCTTGCGAAGCTCTATGACTACGACCTGATCCTGCTCGATCTTGGTCTGCCGGATATGGGTGGTCTGGAAGTTTTGCGTCAGTTGAGGCTGAGCCGCATCGAAACGCCGATCCTGATCCTGACAGGTGAAGATGACACCGAGAGCAAGATCAAGGGGTTTGGCTTCGGGGCAGATGACTATCTGACCAAGCCGTTCCACCGCGAAGAGCTAGTTGCACGTATCCACGCAATCATTCGACGGTCCAAAGGGCATTCACAATCCGTGATCGAAACGGGTCAGGTGAAAGTCAATCTGGATGCCAAAACAGTCGAAGTCGGAGGCGCGCCGGTCCATCTCACGGGCAAGGAATATCAAATGCTCGAGCTGTTGAGCCTTCGCAAGGGAACGACGCTGACCAAAGAGATGTTCCTCAACCATCTCTATGGCGGCATGGACGAGCCGGAACTCAAGATCATCGACGTCTTCATCTGCAAACTGCGCAAGAAGCTGTCCAAAGCAACAGGCGGCGACAACTATATCGAGACGGTTTGGGGACGCGGCTATGTTCTGCGCGACCCGGCGCCTGAAACAGCCAATACCCGGATCGCGGCCAGCGCCTGATCGGACTGGACGCTCCCCGGAGTGAGCCCTATCACTTGGGGCAATCGGGGAGCATCACATGTCGCTGGAAAAACCTGTCGAAGATCTCAATGAAGATGAAGCGCGCGCCGAATTGGCGCGCCTTTCTGACATTTTGGGACAGGCCAACACAGAATACCACACGCAGGATGCCCCGACGCTCAGCGATGCGGATTACGATGCTTTAAAGCGCCGAAACGCTTCCATTGAAGCGCGCTTTCCCGCACTAAAGCGTGCAGACAGCCCGAGCGATCAGGTGGGCGCGTCTGTCTCCGAGGGTTTCTCCAAGATCAATCACCGCGTGCGCATGCTGTCGTTGGGCAATGCCTTCAGTGATGAGGATGTAGCCGATTTCGTTGAGGGAATTGAACGCTACCTGGGATTGGGCGATGGCTCTGGCCTCGCATTCACCGCAGAACCCAAAATCGACGGCCTTTCGCTTTCATTGCGGTACGAACAGGGCGCGTTGCTCTATGCGGCCACCCGAGGCGACGGCAGCACAGGCGAAAACGTGACCGCCAATGCGCTGACCATTTCGGATATACCGTCACATCTTGAGAATGCACCCGATATTCTGGAAGTACGTGGCGAGGTCTATATGCGGCATGCCGATTTCGAAGCTTTGAACAGCGCACAAGCCGCGCGCGGTCTGAAGACCTTTGCCAATCCGCGAAACGCCGCAGCCGGATCCTTGCGTCAACTGGATGCGAACATCACCAGATCGCGGCCACTCGCGTTTTTTGCCTACGCATGGGGCGACGTCTCGTCGCCATTCGCCGAGACCCAGTTCGAGGCCATCTCTCAGCTCGCGATCTGGGGCTTCACGACCAATCCTCTCACCAAACGCTGCACCTCGCCCCAAGACCTGATCGCGCATTACCGCGAGATCGAACGTCAAAGGGCGACACTGCCGTATGACATCGATGGTGTCGTCTACAAAGTGGACCGTCTTGACCTCCAGTCCCGTCTTGGCTTCCGCTCAACGACGCCGAGGTGGGCCATTGCGCATAAATTTCCGGCGGAATTGGCGTGGACGAAGCTGGAAAGCATCGACATTCAGGTGGGGCGAACCGGGGCGCTGAGCCCTGTGGCCCGCCTCACTCCCGTAACCGTTGGTGGCGTGGTTGTCTCCAATGCCACCTTGCACAATGAGGACTACATCGCCGGTCGAGACAGCAAGGGCGAGACCATTCGCGACGGCAAAGACATCCGCATCGGCGATTGGGTGCAGGTTTACCGCGCAGGAGATGTGATCCCGAAAGTCGCGGATGTAGATCTGTCGAAACGTGACGTTGCTGCCGAACCCTACATATTCCCGCAAATCTGTCCGGAATGCGGCTCGGACGCCGTGCGGGAAGCCGGAGACGCGGTGCGCCGTTGCACCGGTGGCTTGATCTGCCCTGCGCAAGCGGTTGAAAAGCTGAAGCATTTCGTCTCCCGAGGCGCTTTTGACATCGAAGGTCTCGGCGCAAAGCAGATCGAGGCATTTTATCACGACACGCATCTCCCTGTTCGTGAGCCCGCTGATATCTTCACCATGCAACGCCGGAATGCGGAAGGTTTGGCCCGTTTGGAAAACCGCGATGGCTGGGGTGAAAAAAGCGTCAAGAAGCTTTGGCAGGCAATTGATGAAAAACGAGAAATCCCACTGGGCAGGTTCATTTTCGCCTTGGGCATTCGTCACGTCGGCGAGGCCTCGGCCAACCTGCTGGCCCGGCATTTCGGATCCTGGTCTGCTTTCGAGGCCGCAGCCATCGCAGCCCATGAGCCCGGCAGCGAGGCGCGCGAGGATCTGTTGAGCGTCGACGGTGTGGGCGAGGTCATGGCCAATGCTCTGACCGCGACATTCCATCAAACGGCCGAACGGGCCTCCATCGACCGGCTGGTCGCGGAGCTTGAGATCGTCGACGCAGAGCAGCCTTATCAATCGGATAGCCCCGTGGCCGGCAAAACGATTGTATTTACGGGCAGCCTCGAGAAGATGACACGGGCTGAGGCCAAGGCGCGTGCTGAAGCGCTTGGCGCGAAAGTGTCCGGCTCGGTCTCCGCCAAGACCACATTGCTCGTAGCCGGGCCCGGGGCCGGGTCAAAAGCGAAGAAAGCCGCCGAGTTGGGAATTGAAACCCTCGACGAGGATGAATGGCTTGCCTTGATCGGTGATGCATGACGGGGCGTCCTGAAGCGCTGTTTCCGCTCTTTTCTGATCTGGAGAGCTTGCCAGCGATCGGGCCGAAGTCTGCCAGGGCGCTCGAAAACCTGCATGTGCGCGCGCCGGTCGACTTGCTCTACACATTGCCCCATGGCGTTATCGACCGGCGGGTGTGCGACACGGTTGACGGGGCCGTTTTGCCCGCGACGCTGACGGTCGAAGTCACCGTGGGCGCACATCGGCCCGCTGCGCGGCGCGGGGGAACATACCGCGTGAATGTCGCAGATCGTCAAATCGGGTTTCAGCTCGTGTGGTTTCGGGGCCGCTCGGAGTACCTTCAAAAACTCCTGCCCGAGGGCAGCAAACGTCTTGTATCGGGCAAGGTCGAGCTCTTCGACAATGTGCTGCAAATGGTACACCCGGATTTCGTGGTGTCTTTGGATGACGTGGGAGCGATACCGCCCTTTGAACCGATTTACCCTTTAACAGCCGGGATCACGCAAAAAGCGATGTTCAAGGCAACACAAGGCGTGCTGTCGCGGGTGCCGCATGTGCCGGAGTGGATTGATCCCACGTTGCTGGAGCGAGAGAACTGGCCGACCTGGGAGGAGGCGTTGCGCAATGCGCACCGACCGGAAGGCACCGAGCAAACCGCTGTCTCCGCACCCGCGCGGCGTAGGCTGGCTTATGATGAGGTTTTCGCCCATCAAATCACGATGGCCTTGGCGCGTCAGTCTCAAAGGGCAAAACCCGGGATATCCACTATAGGATCAGGAGCGCTGCGCTCTCGGGTTCTGGCAGGTTTGCCCTATCGCCCGACGGGGGCGCAGGACCGCGCCATGGACGAGATTGCCGATGACATGGCGCGCGCGCAGCGGATGAACCGCTTGCTGCAAGGCGATGTCGGCGCGGGCAAGACGCTGGTCGCATTCATGGCGCTTCTGGTGGCGGTCGAAGCGGGCGGGCAGGGCGCTCTCATGGCCCCAACGGAGATCCTCGCACGGCAACATCTTGAGAGCCTCAAGCCTCTGGCCGATGAGGCGGGCGTTGTCCTTGAGCTTTTGACGGGACGCGACAAAGGGGCTGAGCGGCGCGCCAAATTGAGCGCATTGGCGGAGGGCGACATTCAAATCCTTGTCGGCACCCATGCTGTCTTTCAGAACGATGTAATCTTCGCGGACTTAAGGCTTGCCATTGTCGATGAGCAGCATCGGTTCGGCGTGCGCCAGCGTCTGGCTTTGGGCGAGAAAGGGCAGGCGGTGGATGTCTTGGTGATGACGGCAACGCCGATCCCACGCTCACTTGCGCTCGCGCAATATGGCGATATGGACGTCTCGATCCTTGATGAGAAGCCACCTGGACGCAAACCGATCCAAACGGCATTGCTCTCAATTGACAAGATGGACCACCTTGTTGCTCGGTTGCGCGCCTCCGCTGAGGAGGGGCGGCAGGCCTATTGGGTTTGCCCCCTCGTCGATGAAAGCGAGGTCAGTGATCTGACGGCGGCGGAGGAACGGTTCAAACATCTGCGCGCCGTTCTGGGTGAAGGGCGGGTCGGTCTTGTTCATGGACAGATGCCGCCCGCGGAAAAAGACGCGGCCATGGCGGCCTTTCAAGCGGGCGAGACTTCGGTGCTGGTGGCCACCACCGTGATCGAAGTAGGTGTGAACGTGCCCAACGCGACGATCATGATCATTGAGCGGGCAGAGACCTTCGGCCTTGCTCAATTGCATCAGTTGCGCGGCCGCGTGGGGCGGGGCGACCAGGCGTCGACGTGTATGTTGCTTTACAAGGCACCCCTGGGCGAGAGCGGGCAAAAGAGATTGGAAACCCTGCGCGAGACCGAGGACGGTTTTCGCATCTCGGAGGTCGATCTGGAAATGCGCGGCGCGGGCGACATGATCGGGACAGCGCAATCCGGCTTGCCGCGCTTCCGCGTGGCTGATCTGGAAGGTCAGCCCGGTTTGATGGCGCTGGCACAATCCGATGCACGAAACCTGCTCTCGAAAGATCCCACGTTGGACACAACCCGCGGCGAAGCCGTTCGGCATTTGCTCTGGCTCATGCGACAAGACGAATCGATTCGTTTGATTTCAGTGGGTTAGCGAATCGGCGTGCATTTTGTTCGCAGATGTTCTTAAAAAGTTCTTTACACATCGTGAAGAAAATGAGAACAAATGAGCAACGAGAACATCGACAGACAGGTAGCCACCATGATCGCCACACTCCGCTCCACTGCCCGACGCAACTCCGCGACGCTGATCGAGGATGCACTTGGAGCAACGGCGCTCGTTGTGACCCTGGTTGCCGGTCTGCACCTGCCGATGATCTTCTAGAGTTTCTGCCTGCAATCGGACCTCGCACGTATTCCCAACCACGCGTGCACCGTCTGAACACTGCCTGTTCCCCGGGGCTGCCTCACTTGCCCTATCCGGTCCGTTGATTGCATACCTCGCCGCGCTCCTGCCAGAGCGCGGCTTTTTTCTTTTGTAACGCGTCTGCTCAGCCGGCCTTGGCGAGAGCTTCTTCACAGGCCTCCGCAGTTGCCTCAACCGCGAGCAAAATCGACGCGTGACGGTTTTTGTAATCGCGCGCGGGCTCCAACACCTCATAGCCGTCAAACGGCGCATCGGGTACGGGACCCCCGGATTTCAGCATGGCGCGCAGGGCATCCCGCAACGCATGAATTTCCGCCGGTGTCCGCCCGATCACGGCGCCGCCCAGCACGGCAGCGGCCGATTGGCCAAGCGCGCAGGCTTTGACGTCTTGCGCGAACTCCGCAATGCGGCCCTCTCGCATGCTGACATCCACCGTCACGGCCGAGCCGCACAGAGGCGAGCGTTTTTTGACGCGGGCCTGGGGTGCCTCCAGCTGGCCTTGATGCGGGATATCCGCGGCCAGAGCCAGAATGCGGGCGGAGTAAAGTTTGATCAGATCGGTCTCGGCCATGTCTTTTCCTCGAACGTGCTCTCCCCTAGATAGGACTGGTCACGCGTCCTGCCAAAGGAAAACTCACGATGCGCTTCGATCCTGCGACTTTGGTCTATAATGAGGCGGGCCTGATCCCCGCGATTGCCCAATCCGAGGCCGGTGAGGTCTTGATGATGGCATGGATGAACGCGGAGGCTGTGGCGCAAACGCTTGCGACACGCAAGGTCACCTATTGGAGTCGGTCGCGGCAGGCGTTCTGGATCAAGGGCGAGAGCAGTGGACATAGCCAGCGACTCATTGATCTGCGCGTGGATTGTGATCGGGATTGCCTGCTCGCGATTGTGGAGCAGGAAGGGCCTGCCTGCCACACCAATCGCAGGTCATGCTTTTACACCTCGGTTCTGGATGGCGAAGAGGAGTTGATGGCGCCGATGGTCTAGCCCCTAGCCAGTCTCAGTCGCGCGCTCGAACGGACGGGGCTCACAGACAGGGCTCACAGGCCAACCATGGCGCGGATATCCTGAGGAGTTTTGCCCTCGGCGCGATACGTCGCAATGGCCCGCGCATCATCTCGTTTGGCAAGGCGTTTGCCCGCCTCATCCCGGATGAGGTCGTGATGAAGGTAGAGCGGCGTCTCATACCCAAGCAAGGATTGCAGGAAAACCTGCACATGCGTGGCTTCAAAGAGATCCGCACCCCGGATCACATGGGTCACACCGTCCATCGCATCATCGAAAACAATGGCGAGATTGTAGGACGCGGCCATATTGGCCCGCGCAAGAACCGGATCACCCACCAATGTGCGCATGGCTGCCAGAGAGACGCTGTGGCTCCCCGCATGCAATGGGCCCAGCTCTTTAAAGGTCGTGGGATTAATCCCATTCAGCTTGTCGAGATTCAGCCGCAGCGCATCGGTGGGTTGGCGGCTCTGCATGGCACGGGCCCGGCAGGTTCCGGGGTAGATCGGCCCGTCTGGGCCAAATTGTGCAACACCTTCCTGCGGTGCAGAAGCGGCGGCCTGAATGTCCCGTCGTTTGCACGAACACGGATAGACCGCAGCCGTTTGCCCATGCAGTTGCACGATCATCGATGTGTAATGCGCAAAACGCTGGGATTGGCAAATGGGGGGATTGTCCCACGTCAGGCCAAGCCAAGCGAGATCATCGTAGATTTGTGTTTCCCAATGGGGGCGGCTGCGTGAGGCATCGAGATCATCGATACGGAGCAGGAAGCGACCGCCTGCGGCACGGGCCATATCATGGGCCAGAAGAGCCGAATAGGCATGGCCCAGGTGCAGCGGGCCCGTGGGCGAGGGCGCGAACCGCGTGATCACAGCCGGCGCAGCACCAAAACGTCAGAGTGCATATCAGTATCGTCCAGGTGAGGCCCATGTTCGCGAAAGACCTGCTCGACCGCACCTTCCTCGATATGTTGAGCGAGCCGCGCGTCATAGCCGCCGTGTTCCAGCGTGGGATCGTTGAATGACATGGCGAGATAGTCGCCCGCGTTCAGCGCGGCCATCAGGATATCCATGGTCTCCGGCGGGGCTGCGCCCAGACTGACAACACCGGTGGCCACCACAGCCTTGTATTGACCGACACGCACCTCGAGTGCGCCGGGCGGGCTGAGCCAGAGCTTCTTGTAGATGCGTTTTGGCGCGGCCTTGTCGAGCATCATCGCGGTAATGTCGGTCCCATGCACATTCTCGATGCCGATCTCGCGCAGGGCGGCGCCCGAAATGCCTGTGCCACATCCGAAATCCAGAACCGGGCGCGCGTCTTGCGCGTCCAGAAAAGGCACTAGCGCGGCTGCGATCCGCTTGGGCGTATGATACCCGCGCGCGGTCACGTCCGCGTCATACCTGTCCGCCCAATCGGTATAGACCTCGATCGTCTCCTCTACGGGGCGTTCTGTCCATAGCTGGGGTTTGAGCACATCTTTTTCGGTCATATCACCGTCCTATAGCACTTCGCGAAAAACATGGATCAAGAAAACACGGCCAAGCAACTGCTTTTTCGTGAAGCTCACTGTATCAGGTTTCCGTCGACATGCTTTAGCGCTCAGGCTTATGCCGCGTCCAGTGCCGATGCGCCAAGCCACGCGGTCCAGGCAGCCTTGGCGCGATCTGTATAGGCCTTGTAGCGATCCTTGCGCCCGCGCCGACCGCCTTTGAGGCCATCGACCGGTCGGAAGAGGCCGAAATTGACATTCATGGGCTGAAACGTCTTGGCGTCCGCACCGCCTGTAATGTGGTGGATGAGCGCCCCCATGGCGCTGTCCTGTGGCACATCAGGCAGATGTTGCCCCAGGATGTCCGCCGCCGCCATGCGGCCTGCGAGAAGGCCCATGGCCGCACTCTCGACATATCCCTCAACACCAGTGATCTGGCCTGCGAAGCGAATATGGGGCCTCGATTTCAGGCGCATCTGATCATCCAGTAGCGTCGGCGAGTTGAGAAACGTGTTGCGATGAATGCCGCCCAACCGCGCAAAGCGTGCCTCCTCCAGCCCCGGGATCATGCGCAAGACCTCCGTCTGCGCGCCGTATTTCATCTTGGTCTGAAAGCCCACAATGTTGAACAATGTGCCAAGCGCGTTGTCGCGGCGCAGCTGGACGACGGCATGGGCTTTGACATCCGGCTGATGCGGGTTGGTCAGCCCAACTGGTTTCATGGGCCCGTGGCGCAGGGTCTCGCGGCCACGCTCCGCCATGACCTCGATGGGCAGGCAGCCGTCGAAATACCCCGCCGTTTCGCCTTCTTTGAACTCGGTCTTGTCTGCCGCCAGAAGCGCGTCAATGAAGGCCTCGTATTGGTCGCGATCCATCGGGCAATTGAGATAGGCGGTGCGCTCTTCCTCGGTCTCGCCCTTGTCATACCGCGATTGCATCCATGCCTTCGACATGTCGATGCTCTCGGCATAGATAATGGGCGCAATGGCATCGAAGAAGGCAAGCGATTCAGATCCTGTTTCCGCCTGAATGGCCTGGGCCAGCGCACCGGAGGTGAGGGGGCCCGTCGCGATGATCCAATGCCCGTCTGAGGGCAGCGCAGAGATCTCGCCATATTCGACGCTAATGCGAGGATGGGCCATGATCTTGTCCGTCACACCTTGCGCGAAGGCCTCGCGATCCACCGCAAGCGCGCCACCTGCGGGCAGCCTGTGTGTGTCACCCATGGACATGATCAGCCCGCCCGCCGCGCGCATTTCCCAATGCAACAGACCAACCGCGTTTTGCTCATCATCGTCGGAGCGGAAGGAATTGGAGCACACCATTTCGCCCAGCAATCCGGTTTGATGGGCAAAGGTCTCGACCTTCGGCCGCATCTCATGCAGGACAACGTCAACGCCCATATTGGCCGCTTGCCAGGCTGCTTCGCTCCCGGCCATGCCGCCGCCGATGATATGCAATGTCTGTGTCATGATGTGCCAGATAGCGGCGCGGGGCCGCGTTGAAAAGGGCTCACGCTTGCCAGTTGGGCGGGCGTTTCTCCAAAAAGGCGTTTATCCCTTCATCGGTGTCGCTGAGCGCCATGTTTTCAACCATGACTTGCCCGGTGTAGGCATAGGCGGCATCGAGATCCATCTCTGCCTGACGGTAGAAGGCTTCCTTGCCGATGCGCACGGCCGCGCCGAGTTTGGCCGCGATGGTCTCAGCCAAATCCTGTGTCTGCGCGGCAAGATCTTCAGGCGGGACCACGCGGTTGATCAGCCCCACCTCACGGGCTTCCTCCGCCTCCATGAAACTGCCCGTCGTCAGCAGCTCAAAGGCGCGCTTGCGTGGAATATTGCGCGACAGGGCCACCATGGGGGTCGAACAGAAGAGGCCGATATTCACGCCGTTTACGCCAAACCGCGTCCCCTGCGCCGCAACGGCCAGATCGGAGGACGCCACCATTTGGCAGCCTGCCGCCGTAGCAATGCCGTGCACTTGCGTGATGACGGGTTGCGGCAGGCGCGTGAGCCCTGTCATGACCGAGGCGCAGCGCTCAAACAGATCGGCAAAATACGCGCTGCCGCCATCTTCGGCTTGTCGGCCTGCCTGCATCTGTTTCAGGTCATGACCCGCGCAAAAGGCCTTGCCTGCGCCGGAAATCACAACCACCCGCGTGTCGCGATCGGCACCAAGCGCATCAATCTGTTCCTGAAACGCGGCCAGCATTTCATCGGAGAGCGCATTGAGCCGCTCAGGGGCATTCATATGCAGATGCGCGATGCCGCCTGCGTCGTGACGTTCCAGAAGTGCCATCTTGTTCTCCCGTGATTTGCCGTGCAGCTTAGCCGCAATGCGTGAGGAGGCAAGAATGACGCTCAAATTAACCATTCCCGAGATGGCGGCGTATCTTGATGAGGTGTTCCCCCAGGTTGCGGGGATGTTCGGCATCGATGCCATGGACGAAGACCTGCTGGTGATGCGTCTGCATGCAAATGAGAGCCATCTGCGCCCCGGCGGGACGGTCTCTGGCCCCGCGATGTTTTCCCTGGCGGATGTAGCCGCCTATGTGGCGACAATGGCGCGGATCGGGCGCGAGGCATTGACCGTGACGACCCATTGCTCGATCGACTTCATGCGTAAGCCCGAAGCGGAGCGGGATGTCATTGCCCATGCGCGGGTGCTCAAGATCGGGCGCAGTTTAAGCGTGACGGACGTGTTGCTCTTCTCGGAAGGTTCGAATGCGCCAGTGGCCCATGCGTCGCTGACCTATGCAATCCCGCCCCGTAAATCGGCCTAGTCCAACAGGCCCGCGCGCTCAAAACAGCGGTGCGCGAGGGCATCTTGCATCACAGTTTTTGACGTTTTCAATCGGTTGAGGTTCTTCCATCCGGTTGTCACGCCGCGACAATGGGCAAAGCGAAATGCCGGATGCGTGCGGCGGTGCAACAGCTGCGCGCGTTCGAGCCCGTGAATGTCCCAGGACCAATTGCCGATCAGCCCATCGGGCCTAAGGCACCATTTGGGCGGGCAGGGCTTGGGTGGATTGGCGGTCTGTCCGTGGTCGGCATGTGTGAAGGGACCGGTGGCGCCGGGTGTTGGCAGATGCCATTGCCCCGCGATCTGGATAAATCCCAATCGGCTCTCTTGAACGGCGTCAAAGATGGACGGCCCGTCGGTCAGAACCAGTTCGTCAACATCCACCGAGAGAATGGCCCGTGCCTGGCTCAAATAGCGCAGCCGCAACACGTTAAAGAGCGCGGTCTGCATGAACTTCTCGAGCCGCCGAAACGGCGGCAGGCCCACGGGCCCATAGCGAAACGGCGCAGGCAGAACCAGTAAATCAAGCCCTGTGGGCGCCAGTGCCGCCTCGATGTCATCCACACCATAGGCGGTGGAGTCATTGTCCATCACGATGAGCGCCTCCGCCCCGTGCAGGCGTTTGTGAAACAGCGCATGATCCACAAGCCAGGACAGGTCATTGTTCTGACTGACATAAAACATGGTGTTCTTGCCTGCGAAGCGCTCGGGCTGCGCTGCACTGACAGCGCTTTCGCCGCGCCAGCCTTCCAGATAAACGGTCAGAACCTGCGCAGGCCGGACAGGCGGGCTCAGCTCAACCACATCGTGGCGCTTGTACCTTCGGATGCGCCGCAGCCCGAGCGGCACACCGTCTGCGCGAAACCGTACCTTGCGCATGGCGGGCAGCAGGTTGTTCAACTTCGGGCAGATGAGAAAAAGCCCATCGGGGCGCGCGATGGCATCATACCAGAGCGTGTCGTGATCAAAGGCGTCGAGATAGCCTTCGGGACGGTATTTTTCGGCCAATGCGCTCTCGCGCCAAAGCGAGGGCGGCAGGGTCAGGCTGGAAAAGTTCACCGCGCCGCCGCGTCAAACGCCGGGCGCGCAAGCGCAAGAGCAGCCTCAATGGCATCTGTGATGCTCATGTCAGACGTATCAATCGACACAGCGCCTGCGGCGGCCTTGAGCGGTGCATCAGAGCGGTTCATGTCGCGCGCGTCACGGGCCTGCACATCTTCCAAGACGCCTTCTGGCGTCACGTCATGGCCCTTCGCGGCAAGCTCACGATAACGACGCCGCGCCCTGACCTCTGCACTGGCCGTCACAAAGAGCTTCACCTCCGCCTCAGGACAGATGATCGTTCCGATATCGCGCCCATCCAGAACCGCGCCCCCCTGCCTGCGGGCAAAGGCGCGTTGGAAATCCAGCAGCGCCGCGCGCACTTCGGAGATCACCGCCACTTTCGACGCCTCCTGCGCGATCTCGGCGGTGCGCAGAAAGTCTTCATTCTCAAGATCCGAGGGCGCCAAAGCGCGGGCGGCCGCGACGGGGGTGGCACCTTGCAACGTGGCCGCAGCCACGGCCCGGTACAACAGGCCGGTATCGAGATGCGCAAGCCCCAACTGTTCCGCCAATGCCCGACTGATCGTGCCCTTGCCAGAGGCAGCAGGTCCATCCACCGCAATCGTAAATGCCATTATTTTCCCCGTGCACCGATCTTTACAGCTACCAGTGCCAGCACCGAGGCGCCCAGTGCAATATATTTTGACACGGTAAAGCCGCTGGCCTGATTGACCAGATCTGCGCGTAACTCTTGCACATTGGTGCTCAGGATCTGCCCCACCAGCGCGTTTTCGGCGAGATCCATCACGAGATATGTGCCCGGTATGAGAAACAAAAAGAGCTGGGGAACCAGGCTCCATGTCCGGCTGGCGTGATGCAGCATCATGACGAGAAGCCCCGTGAACACCACCGGAAAGACAGTATCCAGCAAACGCACAGGGCCCGTATAGAGCGCCAATGCGCCATCGGTATCCTGCAAGGCACTGAGATATTCGCGCGCATAGGTGAGGTCATAGCCAAGGGGGCTGCCATCAAATGTGTCATAGCCCTGCGGCGTCAGATAGGTGGCGGACAGCCATATCAGCGCGCCAAACAAAAGCGCTGACAGAATGGCCAGAACACTGCGCACCCTCGCGGCGGTCATCACGCGTCCCGGCGAAGATCTGCGCCCAACTCTGCCATCAGACCTTCAAAAATGGGGAACGACGTGGCGATGGGACCGCCATCATCCACTGCGACAGGCGCTTTTGCGGCCATGCCCAATATGAGAAAGGACATTGCGATCCGGTGATCCAAATGGCTCGCCGCCGTCATGCCGCCTGTAACCTGGCCCGCACCACAGCCCTCAACCGACCACCAATCCGGCCCGTCGTCGACCGTAACGCCTGCGGCGCGCAACCCGGTTGCCATGGCCTCAATCCGGTCGCTCTCCTTGACGCGCAATTCCTTGACACCCGTCATCATGGTCTTGCCCGTGGCATTGGCGGCCACGACCGAGAGGATCGGATATTCATCGATCATGGAAGCCGCGCGCTCCGGCGGGACATCGATGCCGCGCATCTCCGGTGAATACCGCGCACGCAGGTCCGCAACAGGCTCGCCGCCTTCCTCGCGCATGTTCTCGAAGGTCAGATCCGCGTTCATCTCTTGCAGGGTATAAAACAGACCGGCGCGGGTCGGATTAAGCCCGATACCCGGCACCAGTACATCAGATCCCGGAACGATCAGGGCCGCGCAGATCGGAAAAGCCGCAGAGGACGGATCGCGCGGTACGGCGATGGTTTGAGGCTTAAGTTCGGGCTGGCCCGTCAGCGTAATCACATGGCCGTCCGAAGTTTCTTCTGTTGTGATCTCCGCGCCAAAACCTGCGAGCATGCGTTCGGTATGGTCACGCGTGGCTTCTTTCTCGATCACGACGGTCTGGCCGGGTGCATTGAGCCCTGCCAGCAAAACAGCGGATTTAACCTGTGCCGAAGGCACCGGCGTTGTGTAGCGCACCGGGGTGGGTTCTGCGGCACCCACGAGGGTCATGGGCAATCGGCCGCCGCTGCGGCCCACGGTTTGCGTTCCAAACAAAGCCAAGGGATCCGTAACCCGCGCCATTGGGCGTTTGTTGAGGCTTGCGTCTCCGGTGAAGGTGGCCGTGATCGGGGTCGTGGCCATGGCCCCCATGATCAAGCGCACACCCGTTCCGGAATTGCCGCAGTCAATGACGTTGGTAGGCTCGGCAAATCCACCGACGCCCACGCCGCGCACATGCCACGTCCCGTCATCGTCACGCTGCACATCAGCGCCAAAGGCGCGCATCGCTTTGCCTGTGTCCAAGACATCGTCGCCCTCAAGCAGACCCGTGATGACCGTTTCCCCAACGGCCATGGCGCCGAGGATCAGGGAGCGATGGGAAATCGACTTGTCACCCGGGACATGGGCCGTGCCCTGCAGGGCTGTGCAGGGATGGGATGTCATGGGGATTGGCGCGCCATGGGCCGACATTGTGCGTCCTTTGTTCAGAATTGCGCGGCCCTGATAGCAAGGCCGGGCGGGGGCGTCCACACGTCTTGAAAATCGATGGTTTCGAACAAAAAAGAGGCGCCCGAAGGCGCCTCAAGGGAAGAGGTCTGGCCAGACCGGGGAATCAGCCTTGCCAGAACGGGCGCTCAACCTCCTTGGAGGCTTGAGCGCGCGTGACGCCGATATCATCGAGAAGATGATCATCGAGATGTTTGAGAGCTATGCGTGTGCGACGACGCTCGGCCCAGGACACGAGAGCAACAGCCACAAAGAGCGCGACCGACGCCGCGGGTGTCAGCGGGCGGTTTTGCAGATACGTCAACGCGGAGGCGGGCTGTAGCTGTGTCATGGGATGTCCTTTCCAAATTGTATTGACACAATATGGCGAATGCGCCATGAATAATTGATACATTGACTCAGAGTGACCGAGCTAGAGATTTATTGTAATGAATACAATTTGGACGCCAACTCTGGAGCATTTCCCCGGCCCGAAATACAAAGCGCTGGCCGCCGCCCTGAAAGACGGTGTGACACAAGGCGCTCTAACAGCAGGCTCCAAGCTTCCGCCCGTGCGTGAATTGGCGTTCCACCTTGGGATCACACCGGGCACTGTAGCGCGGGCCTATTCCATCCTGACCGATGCAGGCATCTTTGAGGCAACCGTTGGTCGCGGCACATTCGTGGCTGAGAGATCCGTGCCTCGCGTTGAGATGAGTCCTCTCGAAGTGGACGCTGTGCCGCATGGGTCCGGAGGAAATACGCCGGATATCAATTTGATGTCGCCTGCATTGCCAGATGTGGGGCAGGCGGGACTGATCCGCCAGCTCATGGCAGAGGTGGCGCATGATCCCCCCTCTGGCCTCATGCATTACCCCAACAGACGCGCATTTCAACCGGCGCGGAATGCCGTCGTGCAATGGCTGCAAGGGACCCCTCTGGGACCTCTGGAACAAGAGGATATTGTTTTGAGCCATGGCGGGCAAAACGGTATTTCGCTGGTTCTGCAAACGCTCCTGAAGGGTTCCAACCCGGTTATTCTGGTAGAGGAGTTGGCCTATCCCGGTTTTCGCCGTGCGGCGGACTTGTTGCGGGCCAAAGTTGTTCCGGTCGCCATGGACGCGCATGGAATTGTACCGGAGGCTTTTGAAGCCGCCGCGCGTTTGCACACAGCTCAAGTGCTTTGTACCTCTCCTGAAGTGCACAATCCGACGGGGATTTTCACACCACTGGAGCGCAGACGCGATCTGGTCGAGATCGCACGGCGGCAGAACGTGCAGATTGTCGAAGACGATTGTTACCGCATGGGGTCTGCGCGCGCACCGACCTATCGGATGCTTGCGTCTGAGCGTGGCTGGTATGTCTCGTCCATCTCCAAAACGATCACGCCATCGCTCCGCATTGGCTTTGCTGTGGCACCCGACGGGCAAGGCGCGGGACTCAGACGTTCCGCTGAACATGGCTTCTTCGGTCTGGCGACCCCGTTGGCGGATTTAACGGCCAAACTGCTGGCGCATCCGCAGATCGAGACGCTGGCACAGGGCGTTGTCTCGCATATGGGGCTGTACATCCGCGAGGCGGTGAATCATCTGGGCGGGTATGAGCTTCGGTGGAGAGAGGATGTCCCGTTCTTTTGGTTGCAATTGCCCGAAGGATGGCGCGCCTCCGCGTTTTGCCAGGCGGCGGCAGAGGCAGACGTCAAGATCAGGCCGTCCGAGGATTTCGCCGGTCGTGACGCCCGCGCGCCCCATGCCGTACGCATTGCGGTCAATGCACAAATCCCTTTGGAACGGTTCTGCAACGCGATGCAGATCCTACGCGATTTGCTGGATGAACCACCTGAACGCATTGGAGTTTAGATTCTTAAAGTTTATTGGGGTATTATTATACCTAAATTGCAAAGCGTTGTTTTCAAACAGATAATTAGCCCTTCACGCCGTTGACGCGAAAAAAAGGCATGCCTATAACCACGCAATCTGAATGTCCGGGGCGCGCGCCCCTTCAATCGCTAGGTAAACCCATGAAAACCTTCTCTGCAACGCCAGCAGACATCGAGAAGAAATGGATCGTGATCGACGCTGAAGGCGTTGTTCTGGGCCGTCTTGCATCGATCGTCGCCATGCGTCTTCGCGGCAAGCACAAGCCGTCCTTCACGCCCCACATGGATTGCGGTGACAACGTGATCATCGTGAACGCTGAAAAAGTCCAGCTGACGGGCAACAAGCGTCAGGAAAACCACTACTGGCACACAGGCCACCCCGGTGGCATCAAGTCGCGCACCAAGGAGCAGATCCTTGAAGGCGATCATCCTGAGCGCGTGGTCACATTGGCCGTCAAGCGGATGCTGCCAGGCAACCGCCTGTCGCGTCAGATCATGACAAACCTGCGCGTTTATGCCGGTGGTGATCACCCGCATGAGGCGCAAAACCCAGAAGTGCTCGACGTGAAGTCGATGAACTCGAAGAACACGCGGGTGGCGAAATAATGGCTGATCAAATCAATTCTCTCGAAGAGCTGGGCGCCGCAGCGGGCGATGCCGCTCCTGTCGAAGCCCTCGTCGAAGCGCGCGAGCCCGTCCGTGACGAGCTGGGCCGTGCCTATGCCACAGGCAAGCGGAAAGACGCGGTTGCCCGCGTCTGGATCAAGCCGGGCTCCGGCAAGGTTGTCGTGAATGGCAAGGAAATGAACGCCTATTTCGCGCGTCCCGTTCTGCAGATGATCCTGCGCCAGCCGTTTACCGTGGCCGGTGTGGAAGATCAGTTCGACGTCAACGCGACGGTTAAAGGCGGCGGTCTTTCCGGTCAGGCCGGTGCGGTTAAGCACGGCATTTCCAAGGCGCTGCAGCTGTATGATCCCAGCTTGCGCGGTGCGCTGAAAGCCGCTGGCTTCCTGACGCGCGACAGCCGCGTCGTGGAACGTAAGAAATTCGGTAAGCGCAAGGCGCGCCGGAGCTTCCAGTTCTCCAAGCGTTAATCTTGTCGCCTTTTCAAAGGCACATGCTGAGATTAAAAGGGGCCGCAACGGGCCCCTTTTTTTCTGGGGCCATATGAGGGTGAGACGGATGAAGCTGTTCAAGACCAAACCGCCGGTGCTTCCGAAATACGATATCCCGGATGTGGGACAGTTGATCAAAGCTGTGCATGGCGACGTGGATCCGGACAAAATCTCGCTCTTCATTCCGGTCAAGAATGAGATGGGCCTGATCCCCGCATTCCTGGGCTACTACCGCAGTATCGGGTATGAGCAATTCCTGTTTTTTGATGATCAATCTGATGATGGAACCTTCGAATACCTGACCGCGCAGGATGATTGCATCGTGATCCACACCACGATGACTTTTGGTGAGGAGCTGGAATACACCGGGCCCACACATAAAAACCAGCGCGAGACGCGGTTTGGCACCTTCTCGAAAATGGCGATCCCGCATCACTTTCTGCCCGGTAAAATCGTCGGATACTATGACGCCGATGAATTCTTGTTGCTGCCGCCGGGCGTGAGCCACATCAGCGAGGTTCATGACAGGATCGACGCGCTCGAAAGCACCGGGCTCTATGCAACAGTTGTCGAGTTCTTCCCGCGCTCGACCGAGAGTTTCAAAAAGCCCCTGCCGAGTACGTTTGAGGGTTTGATGGAGGAATACGGCTGGTTTGAAGCCGAGGATTTGTTCGATCCGATGGCGCCACTCGACAAGAAGGGCAAGCCTGTCTTTCACACACCGTCCAAATCAATGCGGCTCTTCGAGGATTACAAGATCGATCCGATCATCGAGCGCAACACTCTGCGAGAGAAGATCTACTTGTCCTCCAAAGAAAAGCGCGATCAAGGGTTTAACCGCTCCGCGCGTCACAAGACGCCGATCCTGCGCCGCACCGATGAGAGTTTCATGTTTTCCTGTCACGACGCGATTGTTCCGCCGTCCGGAGAGATTTTGCTGACGCTGGCGCATTTCGTCTTCACGTCCAATTTTGCGCAGAAGATCGAGAATGCGCGCAAATGGAAAGCCCATGTGAAAGGCGCGGCAAAGTACAATTACTATCGGCGTTTGCTCGATGCGATGGATGGTGTGGAGGATGGCTTCCTGACCGAGCGATCGCAGAAATACGAAAACCCGCAGCAACTGATCGATTGCGGATTGATGAAGTGGTGAGTGCTCACAAAACGTAAGCCGCAGACGGCCAGAGACGTGCGATTTCCGGTTTCCGGCGCGCCGCAGCTTCGTACACCGGGCGGTAATGCAGGGCGATCTTTGCCATCAGGCTATCCGGCAAGGTCTCTTTGCCGGACCCACGCGCATTCACTGAAACCGATCCGGCCTCCGGCTCTAAAGGCACATCGGCCCATTGCGCGAATTCAGAGACACCTTCGGGTGTGAAAAGGGTTTCAAAAAGCGTGATGAAGCGATCCTGGGGGGCGAAAACCTCTTCCATGGCCGCGAGGGTCAAGTCATAGCGCATGCGCGCGGCGGCTTCAGGCCCTGCGAAGAAGGCGTCCAGAGCAGAGATCTCATCCGTCTCGTCAATCCGCCCTTTCGCCATTTCCATTTTGAGATGCGAGCGGAGCCGCGCCACCGGATCACGCATGGAAAACATGGCGCGCACCTTGATGTCCCGCGCAGCAAAGCCATCGCGGATTCCGGCCAACATGGGCGCGGGAAGGGCCGCGTAGGACGGGGTGATATCGCCGGTACGGTCAATTGAGCTTTGCTTGAGAAGCTTTTGAAAATAATCAAAATAAAGACTTCGATCCGTTTGCATCTGCCAGCGGAGATAGTCTTTCGGAACGGCCGCGCCCAGCTTTTCCTTCGCACGCGCGCGCACCAGCTCAAACGCAGAGGGTTTGGCCACTTTGTATCGGGCAAAGACGGAGCCCAGGTCTGATTCCCAGATCTGGTATTCCCCAAGGCGCCCGAAGTCGCTCCCGTCCTGACGGGCGAGATAGGCCTGCATCCAACTGGAGCCGCATTTTTGGCCGCCAAGGCCCAGAAAGAAGGTCTTGTCAGTCATCGGGCGGCAACAACCCCAGGCCACGCAAGTAAATCCCGATGCCGCTCTCCAGAAGATCTTCCGGCGGATAGGGAGAGGCGCGCCCGGGCGTCCCCCGGGCAAAGAGTTCAACAACCCCGTGGCTCATGGCCCAGATATGGGCGGAAAACATCGCTGCCGGCGGCCGTCTGTCTTCGGGAATGTGTTGTGAAAGCGCTTCGGCGGCGCGCTCCAGAACGGCGCGCGCGCGGGAAGACGCATCGGCCAGCTCCGGCGTCCGATTGACCGAGATCCCGCTTTCGAACATGGCAATGTAATGGCCGGGAAACTTGCGGGCAAAAGCGAGGTAGGCGCGGCCCGTGGCCTCAAAGGCCGCAAGATCTGAGGGACGCCCGTCATCATAGGCATGTGCCATCAGATCGGCGAACATCTCATAGCCTTGCAGCGCGGCCTCCGCGATGAGGTCTTCGCGGCCCTCGAAGTGCCGATAAACGGCGGCGGGGGTGACGCCCGCGGTCTTGGCAGCCTCAGACAGCGTAAAACCCGTCGGGCCGCGCTCCTCGATCAGCGTGAGCGACGCATCGACCAGGGCTTGCCGCAGGTTTCCGTGATGGTAGCCGCGTTTAGGCATCCGCGACGCGCGCCTCCCATAAGGAAGGTCCACCGCAGACAAGCGGATCTACGGTGCCGAGAGCTTTATCGTCGCGCCCGGCATAGTCAATTTGGCGCAAGACATGCCGGATGGCATTGAGCCGCGCGCGGCGTTTGTCATCCGTCTTGATGATGGTCCAGGGCGCGATCTCGGAATGGGTCCGCTCGAAGGTTTCGCTGATGGCTTGCGTATAAGCGTCCCACTTTTTGAGGCCTTCCACGTCAATCCAGCTCAACTTCCATTGTTTCAAAGGATCGCCTTCGCGGGCCAGAAACCTGCGCAGTTGCTCGGCGCGCCCGACATTGAGCCACAGCTTCACAAGCGTGATGCCCTCGTCCACCAGCATGCTCTCGAAGGCGGGAACCTGATCGAAGAAATGCGCGCGCTGCGCGTCTGTGCAAAATCCAAACACATGCTCGACCACGGCGCGGTTGTACCAGCTTCGATCAAAGAAAATGACTTCGCCGCCTGACGGCATATGTTTGACGTAGCGCTGAAAATACCATTGGCTGGCCTCTTTCTCGCTTGGCTTGGACAAGGCCACAACGCGAGCGGATCGCGGGTTCAGGTTCTCGCGAAAGCGCTTGATCGTCCCGCCTTTGCCCGCCGCATCACGGCCTTCAAAGACTACCGCAATACGCGCGCCGCTGTCTTTGGCCCAGGCCAACATCTTGACGAGCTCAATCTGCAACAGCGCGAGCTCCTTTTCATAGGCCTTGCGCGGCATACGGTCGGAATAGGGATAGCTTGTGTCAATGATCTCGCCTTTTTCGGCTCGCTGGATCGCATTGCGAATCTCGGTGGGGGCATCATCGGTGAAGAAGCGGCTGATGGCTGCGTCGAAAGGTTTGGTCATGGGGTCTTCCTTTGCCCCATAGCTAAGCGCTTCTGGTCGCAATGTTAAGGGGGTTAACGCAGACCCGCGCGTGCCGCAGCCCGGTCGATAATGGCTTCGACCTGATCGGGCACGGCATGTTGCGGCATATGCCCAAGCCCATCGATGCGGGTATATTCTGCGTTGGGCAATTGGGTCGCCAAGACATCGGCATGCACCGTGGCGGGAACAATTTCGTCAGCGCTGCCGTGCAGAATTTCAACGGGCATTGTCAATGTATCGGCGTATTGCTCTGACATCTCAACAATATGCGGCCGCAAGGTCCAGATTTGCTGGGCATTGGCGCGCAATGATGTGCGCCGCAGCGACAGCGCCGCGCCGACGTGGCGGCTGTAACCCGATGGCACAGGATCAGGCGTGAAGATCGACGCGACTGTATCATCCACCCGATTGCGCGGCGCAAAGGCCGTGATCAGGGGAACGGCCACCGCACCACCCAAGCGGCTGGAAGTCAGCCGGTAAAAGCCAGAAAGCCCACCCGGCCAGGGGTTGGAGACCGCCGCAAGGGCCACGATCGCGGAAGTGTCTGCGGGGCGTTCGAGACCCCAGGCAAGCGCAACAGCGCCGCCGAAAGAATGCCCCAGCACAATGGGGTTTTGCACGCCAAGCTGATCCGCGGCTGCTTGCAAGGCGCGGGCCTGTTCGCGCGGGCTTTCGCCTTGCACGTTGCGCAAGCTGCGATAGGCGGGCAGGCGCTCGGACCAACCCAGCCCGGGGCGGTCAAAGGCGATGACGCGGTAGCGGTCCTTCAGGCGGTCCACGAGATCGAAGGTGAAATCCCGGAGATTTCCCGATGCGCCATGTATAAGAACGAGATCCGGCCCATCGCCTTGAACAAGCGCGTGGATCGTTGTGCCATTCACATCGAGAAGCTGCCCCACGGGCCCATAGGTTGCCTCGGCTTCAGCTTCGCGCAGGTCCGCACGCCGGTCCACCAATGCTCCGCATCCCGCCAGAAACGCCGCGCTGAGAGCCAGAGTTGTGATTGCTGTCTTCAAACCCATGCCCCACAGATGATGCCGCAGGCAAGCCTGTCCAGTGATGAAGGGGTACAGGCGCGCATGATGACGTTACCGTGATGTGCCGTGCGCGATTTGGGTGATGTCGAACGGCGTTGTTTGATACATTTGGTTGACCCAATTGCCGTAGAGCAGGTGCGCATGGCTGCGCCAGCGGTTCTGCGGCGGACGTGCGGGATCATCGCCGGGATAGTAATTCATCGGCACATTGATTTGCGTCCCTGCGGCGACATCGCGATCATACTCGCCTTTGAGCGTATCGCTGTCATACTCGAAATGATTGAAGATATAGAGCGCCTTGTGCGCGGCATCCTCGATAAGGCAGGGGCCGACATCCTCAGACCCCAAGAGCGTCGTCAATCCCGCCGCATCCACTTCGTCTTGCCGAATTTCTGTCCAGCGGCTGACGGGGATCACGAATTCGTCGGAAAAACCGCGCAGGTAAGGCGACGCCGGGGTCAGGTTCTGATGGCGGAAGCAGCCAAACGCCTTGGCCTCCAGCATATGTTTCTGCACGCCATGGAAGTGATGGATCATGGCCATGCCGCCCCAACAGACACCGAAGGTCGAATGCACATGGGTCTGGGTCCAGTCCATGATTTCAACAAGCTCGTCCCAATATGTCACCTCTTGAAAGGGCAAGTGCTCAATCGGCGCACCGGTGATGATCAGGCCATCGAAGAATTCGTTCTTCACGTCCTGAAAGGGGCGGTAGAAGGCCTCCATATGCGCAGGCGCCGTGTTGCGCGTCTCGTGCTCCGTCATGCGGATCAAGGTCAGCTCGATCTGCAGCGGCGTGGCGCCAATAAGCCGCGCGAACTGCGTCTCGGTATCAATCTTCTTGGGCATCAGGTTCAGCAAGCCAATGCGCAAGGGCCGGATATCCTGCCGCGCGGCCTGTTCTTCCGCCATTACCATGACGCCCTCATGGGTGAGAACATCATAAGCGGGCAGATCAGAGGGCAGCTTGATTGGCATGGGAGGCCTTTTGAAACGGGGTTACGCTTTATCGGAGGGGGTATTTAGGCTTTGGCTGACTTGAGATCAATGGCACGGGCCACCGCCTCGTCAAAGCGGGCAGGATCAGAGATGTCAGCGGCGGCTGACATCGGCAGGGTCACGCCCCATTGCTCTGCCATGCGCGCGTAGAGTGGCTGGCGATGCGCCAGCGCCTGTGAATAGGTCCAGCGCACGAAGGTGTCAGGATCAACATCGTCTTCCTGTATATTGTTTTCCCTGAGATATCTGCTCCAGACATCATCGAGAAACTCAGGCTGATAGGCCATCGGTTTGGGATCTTTGTCAAACCGGCGAATAAGCTCTTGGGCGTGATCCTCTGTTCCCTGAAGCCAGATCAACAGGCATTGCTCGGACAAGTGTTTCAGCACCGGATCATCGGGATTGTCCGGATCGACCCATTCGCAAATCGAGCCGCCGGTATCGCAGATGAAGTTGGGATAGCCATAGAGCCGCTCGGCGCGTTCGATGAAATAGCCCGTGTCGAGCAGCGCATAGATCTCTGCCTGCCGGAATTGGCCTTGCCGCCTGCGGTATTCCTCGATGGGAACGCCGCCCTTGGCTGTGTTGCCCGGTTTGCCCAGATAGGTCGACACCGGGCTGAGGTTCTCAAAAGAGATGTTGGAGCCAATGTAGATCGAATCTGTCATCAACAGGTCGCGCAGGAAGGGCACACGCATGGCCTCGGCCTTCGCATTGTCGGTTATGAACTCGCCCATGTAGCGGGTCCCAATGCGGTAATCGATCGAGTAGTGAAACCAATTGCCGCCCGCGCGGAGCAGATTGGAGAGATAGGTCTTGCCCAGACCGGACATTCCGAAAAAGAGAACACGCTTATGCGTTGCCGCACGCCAGTCATCGCCGGAAGAGTAGAGCATCGGGCCGGGCCTCACTTCGCTGTTTCTCTCCTGTTATCATCCTGCACGGCGGCGGAAAAGGCGCCCATCCAGAACAGCGAGGCCCAGTGCCAAAAGTGCAAATCCTGCAAAGGCGTTTGGCGAGAGAACCTCATCGCGCACCAAAGCGCCGAGCGTGATCGAAACCGGTGGGATCAGCAATGTCACGAGCATGAGATTGCCAGCGCCAGCCATGGCCAGAACACGGTAACACAGGAGATAGGCAAAGCCCGTTGCGATCAGCGCGTAATAGCCAATGGCCAGCATCGTGTCAGTTTGCAGCGTGAGCGATGGCGGACCATCGACAATGAGCACCAGCGGGATCATCCACAACGTCGCGCCGCTCAGCATGCCAGCGGCCGCCACAGGAGGTGCCAGGCCTGACATCATCTTGCGGGCCCAGACCGAGGCCAGCGCGTACGACAAGGTTCCGGCGAGCACAGCAAGCTGGGCGAGGGACCGGATGTCAAAATCGACGACATTGTTGATGCCGATGGCCGTTGCCACTCCAAGAAAGCCCAGCGAGACGCCGATGAGCTTGAGCGGCCCCAGCTTTTCATCCGCAAAAAAGATCGCGGCCACAAGCACGCCCCAAATGGCCGTGGCGGCGTTGAAGATGGAGGTCAGCCCCGTTTCGATGTGGAGTTGCCCCCACGCCATGAGCCCAAAGGGAATGACGTTGTTGAGTGCCCCCATGACAAGGAATACGCCCCAGATCCGCGCGCCACGGGGCAGGGGAAAGCCACGCAGCAGGACAAACAGCCAAAGGGCGAGTGCCGCCCAAAAGACACGGTGAAAGACCGACGTCAGGACCGGCACCTCATCCAGCGCAATGCGGATGGCGAGAAAGGACCCGCCCCAGATGGTGCCCAGCAGGATCAATTCTGCCCAGGCGCGGTTTGAAAGGGATGTTTGATGTGTCATGCGGGGAGGTTAGCTGAGGGCGTATTCTGTTTTCTGCGCTTTTTGAGCGCTGCGCGAGCTGACGTGACGAAAAAGGCCCCGCCGTTGGGCGAGGCCTTCGTCATCTGCAAGGAATAAGGCTTAGAACTTGAAGCCGAGCGTCATGCCAAAGCTTGTTGCCGTGCTGCCTTCAAACTCCGTCCCGTCACTGGTCTCACCACCGCCGAGCCATGCATGCTGCACGCCTGCGCGCACAACCATGTCATTCTCGAACGTGTAGCTCGCACCGAGACCAATGGAGGTCGAGCCATCGGTTGGGGACAACCGGTTGAGATCGCCGCCCTTGGCTTCCTCATAGCCGACAGTGCCAAAGACTGAGTATTTCTCGTTGATGCGACGCCCGAGGCCCAGCGTGTAGTTCCAGGTGTCGTTTTCAAACCCTGTGATCTCACCGTTGGTTGCGTCTTCATACCCATCGGTGCGCACTTCCCACGCGGTCCATTCTGTCCAGCGCGCGGAGCCAAAGAGCAAGGTGTTCTCGGCGATACCCGTCTGGAAATCAATCGTCCAGGATTGGGGCATCTTGATCTTGGTCTTGCTGCTTTGCGACAGCAGCGTGTTCATCGCTTGCGCACCAGTGGCCAGAACCGTTGTCGTGTTTGTCGCGGATTCGTCCACGTCGAACTCGTGCTCGATCTCGGAGCGATACGTCACCGCGAGGCGCGCGGCGATGTCCGGAATTTCATAAGCCGCACCGATGATGTAGCCGAAGTCCGTCTCGCGGGAGCTGTTTGCCTGATAATCCGCGCCCAAGGCGCCGCCGGATGCCGCGCCCACAAGCTGGCCGGGCAGGCTGATCTGGGCTTGCGACGTCACAGCGCGCAGACCGCCGTGCACGGAGATCCGCTCGTTGAACTTGTAGCGCAGGACAGCTTCATAACCGATGCTTTCCCAGCGCGCAGACAGGTTCTGGCTGCCTGATACCGCGATATCGGGAATAGTGTCGCCATTGATGTCCACAGTGGTGAAAGCCGGATTGGCCGCGGAATAGATGCCTTGCGTGTAATCCACATTGGCGCCGTAAGGCTGCCCCATGAAGAAGCCGAAGGACAGCTGATCTGTCAGATCGGTTTTGATCGCGAAGCTGTAGAAGCTCTCGTTGTTGGCCATGTTTTCGCTGTCGCGCGTTGCGTTCAGAGCGGTTGCCGTGGCCGCTGGATGCTCACCCTTTACGCTTGGCGCGGTCGAGGAAAATCCAAATTGCACGGTATTGCCGCTTTCAAACAACACACCGTAGTTCGGCTGTGCGCGGTCAATACCGCCCGCCATTGCGATGCTTGTCGTCAGGCCAAGAGCGGTCGTGGCCAGAAGTACCTGTTTCATTGGGTGTTATCCCTTGTTTCTCATCCCTTGTGCGACGGTAGGCCTCAGGTGCCGTGCGGGTCAATCTTTGACCATACGTCATCGCGATATCAAACACGTAGCGTCACTTTGCTGCTACAGCCTGCTGGCGCGACGAATGCCAGATATTGAGATAATTGGCCCCGAAGATGAGGATGGCGCCCAAGGCCACGAAGGGATCCATCGCCTCAGAAAAGAACATTGCCCCCACGATCATGATCAGGGGCAGGCGAATGAAATCCACAGGGCTGACAATCGTCGCCGGCGCCAGCGAGAGCGCCTTTGTGTAGCAAAAATGCGCGAAGAGTCCGGCAAAACCGATCATGATGACCCACGGGATCTCGCCCGCCGTGGGCACTGCGATGTCGCCATCCCAGACAACGGTTACAATGCCCATCAGGAGCTGCATCGTCGTCAGGTAGAACAGGATGCAGGCAATGGTCTCGGTCCGGGTGAGTTTGCGCGTCAAGAGGATCGAGAGGGCAAACCCGATCGCTGAGGCCGAGGCCAGCAACACGCCGGTTGATACCTCGATCATGCCCGGTCGGGTCACAATCAGGATGCCCACAAAGCCAAGCGCCGCGGAAAGCGCTCCAATCCGTGTGAGGCGCTCGCCCAAGAGCAAGGGCGAGAGCACCAGCACCCATAAAGGTGTGGTGAATTCCAAAGCAAAGACCTGCGCCAAGGGGATCAGAGCCAATGCAGCAAACCAGAGGTTTTGCCCCGCGAAGTGGCCCATATTGCGCAACAGATGTATGCCCAGATGGCGGCGCGTGATCTCGGGCCAAAGCCCGCGCAGCTGGATTACCGCACAGACCACAATGACCCCGACAATGGATCGATACATCATGATCTCAAACGTATCGAGCGTGCCCGCCAGCAAGCGGCCACAGACGGCCATGGTGATGAAAGACATCACAGTGCCAAGCATCCACAAACAGGCGCGTATCGTGTCAGTCATGAGCTGCTCCGGGGTAGGGGATCAAACCGCCGTTGGGCGCGTTGCCAGATGAGAGGGCATTTTTGGGCGGTCACAGCAAAGCTTTGGTCCAGCTTCCAGGCATTAAGCTTTTTGAACCACGTGACCAAGGGCACAGCCGCGCGGTCGCCAAAACCATCCACCAGCACAAAACGCGCCTGTGAGTCCTGCCAGACGATGTTCTTCGGCCCCAGATCATAAGCCGGGATGTGCCAATCATAGAGCGCCGCCACGAAAGCGTTCAGCGCCTCCATTTGCTCACGCGTGAGCGGACCTTGTTCCAGCAAGGCGTGCAGCGTGGGCGCTGTATGGCCGTCTTTGGCGCGAATATGCTCCACGAGCTGGGCCAAGCCGTTTGGCGTTAAGACAAAATCCGCGATCCCTGCCACGGGTGGCGGTATGCGGCGAACTGAGGCCCGCATCATGGCGTCCGTCCAAGCCTTTTGCTCGCGTCGATAGAGCCCGTAAGTTTGTCTGATCCTGAACCAGCCGCGCCAGCTTTGCTCCTGAGCGCCCTGCAACCGTCTGAGATGCTTGGGCTTCAGGATCTTCAAAAGCAAATCGGGATGCTGCTCCAACGTGAAGACCAGACGTTCCGAGCCGCGCGCGATCTCGCGAGCCGGGTCAGGATGCAGCAACGCCGACGGCATGCCGGATTACTCCCATTCAATAGTGCCGGGCGGCTTGGATGTAATGTCATAGGTCACGCGATTGATCCCGCGCACCTCGTTGATGATCCGGGTCGCCGTCTCGCCGAGGAACTCATGGCTGAACGGATAATAATCCGCAGTCATCCCATCAACGGAAGTGACAGCGCGCAGGGCACAGGCGTAATCATAGGTCCGCCCATCGCCCATAACGCCCACGGTCCGCACCGGGAGAATCGCGACAAAGGCCTGCCAGATCTCGTCATAGAGCCCGTGCTTGCGGATCTGATCGATATAGACGGCATCCGCTTTGCGCAGAATGTCGAGCTTTTCCCGTGTGATCTCCCCGGGGCAGCGGATGGCCAGACCGGGGCCGGGGAAGGGGTGACGTCCGATAAAGCTTTGCGGCAGGCCCAATTCACGCCCCAGCGCGCGAACCTCATCCTTGAAGAGCTCCCGCAGCGGTTCCACGAGCTTCAGCCCCATCTTTTCGGGCAGGCCGCCCACGTTGTGATGCGACTTGATGGTGACGGATGGTCCGCCGGAAAAACTCACGGACTCGATGACATCAGGGTAGAGCGTCCCCTGCGCCAGAAATTCTGCGCCATCAATCTCATTGGCATGTTTCTGGAAGACATCGATGAACAGCTTGCCAATGATTTTGCGCTTCGTTTCCGGATCAGATTGCCCATCCAGCGCGCCGAGGAACAATTCCTGTTCATCGGCATGGATGAGCGACATGTTGTAATTGTCCCGGAACATCGTAACGACTTCTTCGGCTTCGCCTTGCCGCAACAGACCGTGATCCACGAAGACACAGGTCAGTTGATCGCCAATCGCCTCGTGGATCAAAACAGCGGCCACAGAGCTGTCGACCCCACCGGACAATCCGCAAATCACGCGTTTGTCGCCCACTTGATGCCGGATCTTGCGGATCGCTTCCTCGCGGTACGCCCCCATCGTCCAATCGCCGGAGAAACCAGCGAGGCGCACAAAATTCTCGTAAAGCTTGGCGCCATTGGGCGTATGGTGCACTTCGGGGTGAAACTGCACCGCATAGAAATTTCGCGCAGGATCTCCCGTGATGGCAAAAGGCGCGCCGGGGGAGGTGCCGTAGACCTGAAATCCCGGTGCCAGTTCCGCGACGTGATCACCGTGGCTCATCCAGACCTGTTCACGGCCCTCGGCAAACCATCCCTCCAGCAAAGGCAATGGCGCGCCCGGCTCGACATAGGCCCGTCCGAACTCGGCAGTGCCTTCGCCTGTGACAACCTTGCCGCCAAGCTGCGTCATCATCACCTGCTGACCGTAACAGATCCCCAGGATCGGCAGGCCCATCTCGAAAATTTCTTGCGGCGCGCGCGGACTGCCGTCGCGGGTCACGCTGTCGGGCCCTCCCGAGAAGATCACCGCGCGGGGCGCCATCTCTCGCACGAACTGAGCCGTGACGCTCTGGTAGGGGTGGATTTCGCAATAGACATTCAGCTCCCGCAGGCGCCGCGCAATGAGCTGCGTCACCTGGCTGCCGAAGTCGATAATAAGGAGGCGGTCATGGGTGTGGGCATCGGTCATGAGGCCTGATAGGCAGGGCGTCAACGAGATGCAAGAGAAGGGGGCGACATGCCACGTATGCTCACGGAATTTGGCATGGGCACATCGCTGCGCCGTGCTGATTACACCGAGGCTGCGGCCCGCGGTCTGCGCGCCGCGCTTTGGTCCAATTCGATCAACGCCGCAGAGCTGATGGGGTTTGCGAAAACCGACATGATCCTTAAGGTCGATGTGGGCGTTCAAAACCCCGATGCCGTTGATATCGAGGCGCTCATGGCGATCTTTCCCTATGGCACTCCCGAGATCACAGTGCGGCTGGGCGGGCTGGATGTGCCCCGGCCGGAAGGAACAGGCAACCCGACACTGATGGCGGCTGTGGCCATATCTGTCCACTTCGACATGGAGCGCGCGACATGAGCGAACAGCGTTTGATCATCCAGATGGCACAAGCCACAGATGCCACCGGCGATATGCAGCGCGCGGCGGTGCGGGCTGTGAAACGCGCGCTCAGCCAGGCGGACATCGCCGCGCCCGAGACACTTGGCCTTACTTCCGATGCGGTGCGGGTATGCATCAACCTCGGCGTGCCGGAGCCTGCGGCAGTCGATGCCGAGGCTTTGGTGGCGCTCAACAAACTGGGGCAGACGGATATCCGGATTACTCCGGGCGGATTGAAAGTCCAAGATTCGGAGACGGGCGCGGTCCAGATTGCCGCAACGGCTGCTGTCGAGGTCTTTTTGCCCATTCAGACGGGATGGCGGATCAAATCCTAGGCGTTTTTGCGCAAAGCCATGATCCAAACGCCCATCAGCGCCAGTGAGGCGAGCGCGTTCCAATTGGCCATGGTCAAGCCAAACAGGAACGGGGTCAGCGTATCGCACAAGACAAGCGCCGGGGCATCGGACGCGCCGGGCAGCAGAGCATTGCCCGACAAGCCCGAGAGCTGATCTGCGCCGGACGAACACGACGCGGGCCCGTCCCAGAGCTTGCGTTCAACGCCTGAATGGAAGATCGCCAGACCTGTGGTTGTGGCGGCGGAGATCGCCCCGCCAAGAGCGATAAGCCGCGTCGGCAAAACAGCCCCGATCGCGCCGAAGGCAACCGCCGCTGCATGGGGCCAGCGCTGCCACAGGCACATCGCGCAGGGCGCCCAACCCAAGGCTTGAAAGAAGAAAGCGGCCAGTAACAAGGCGAGTGAGCCGCCTGCCGCTGCTAGAATGTATGTCCGACGCGTCACAATGCCCTCACAAATATCGGTCGCGGCAGGCTTAATGCGGGGAGGGCAGAGAGCGCAAGACAGCTTGCGGCGCCTTGGCTGAAACGTGAACTGACTACAGGCCGATCCATCCTTTGATCAGGCTGGCTAAAGTGGCGCCTGCGAAGATTAGAGTGGCGATCCAGGTTGTGCCGATCAACGCGCCGAGGATGACCAACACACCGTCGCGCTGCAACAGGCCCATCGATACTATGACCACGGCAAAGCCGGGCACTGTATTGGTCCCGGGCAAGGGCACGAGAATGGACGCGCTGAAGGCCACCAGCGCGAGCCCCACAAGCCGTTCCATGGGCGGACGGGTCAATGCGCTCAGGCGAGGGCGGCTGACAGCCTCGATCCGGCGCAGCCAAGGGCGCGCGCGGTTTGCAAGTGAGGTCAGGCCGGATGTTGCGATGGTCCGCGTCCCAAGCTTCTGCGGCAGCCACGGCGTGCGTCGCCCAATCAGGATTTGCGCCGCGATAAACATGAGCGGCAACGCGACCACCTGAGGAATCCCATAGAGGAACGGAATGCAACAGGGCAGGGCGAGAATCAGAAGGAATAACCCAAAGGCACGCTCATGCAGTTGGGCCAGAACCCAGGCGAGAGAAACGGCCTCGCCTTCGGCATCGGCTGCCAGTTGATCAAGCCGCTCCGAGATTGCCACATCCTCTGGCTGTTGTGCTGTCATTGGGCTCTCCTGACGGGTCATTTTTGGCTCAGGCCACCGCTGAAGAAGGCGGGGCGGACGCTCGCGCGTATCACGAAGGGATGGATCATGTGAATACGAGTGCGTCAAGCGCTTGCGGCCCGCGCGCGGCTCGGGTAGGACAGCGCTGTGCCCAAGTGGCGGAATGGTAGACGCAGGGGATTCAAAATCCCCCGCCTTCACGGGCGTGCGAGTTCGAGTCTCGCCTTGGGCACCAATTACGCGAAAGAAACCTCCTGATATTTTGGTCGTTTGCACCCGTGCGCCAGCCGGAGCGCCGATGGCCACATGAGGCGGGTTTACCTCTAATTGTTGGCGCTTTCTGTGCTGCCGGAGTGCGGTTGATTCGCGGCGTTCAGCTCTAGAGTGCTGACAATCGGCATTTTTCGCGGCCGATTGGTTCCAGAATGACGACCAATATTGCCGCATTTCATTGTGAATTGCGACGCAACTATGGCGCGTATCCGGCGGCCGCATTTACCAACCCGATGACAGAACGCCCCATTTTGACACCACTCCAACATGCCTGAAGTTGCAAAAAGCGATATATATACAGTTACTTACAGCCAAACCGCTGCTGCGGTGAGCCCATATTTCGACGCGCCACAATTCAACGTTAAGGTTAATGGCCCGCCACGGGGCTGCCGCAATGAAAACCGTTTTTCGAAAAATTTATGCTTCCAAGCGTACCGCCTTGCTCGTAATTTCCACTCACCCGACTGGGGGGTAAAGTCTGCTGGCCATGGGGCGGCCACCAAACGTCATGCTTCTGCTGTGCAGAAAGTGTGTGGGATGACGGTCCAGGCCGTCTGGCGCGGTGTCGCTCATGCCCCCTCCCTTTGGGGGCACCTGCCTCTTTTTGCCCGACACAAGTGTGACACGTCGTTGATGAAGCCGAAAGGCCGCCACCAAACCGTGGTGCCCCGGGGAGATCCCCGCGTTTGTAAGAGGGTTTGAACATGCCTGTTTTGTTTTTGAACTGGGCGGCGCTTGCGCCAAACGGGACGGTCATATCGGGCACTCCGTTGTTTGATACAGGCGGCGTCAATGTGGGCGTGACGGTAGATGGCGTAACCGAGGGCGACATTGGCACGATCAGCAACGTCCGGGCCCATGTCGATGAAGACGAACCCTTCGCCATCAATTCGCACCTCAAACTCTTCGGGGATGGCGACGATCCTTCGGGGGCGGGCAACGTCTCAACGACAACGTTTGATTTCTCTGCCTCCGACGATGCGTTCAGCGATCAGGTGCAGAACGTGTCTTTCCGCATTGGCGATATCGATGGCGCCGCAGTCGATGATTTTGACGGTGGCCCGGCGACCCCGTTTCAGGACATCGTGTCGATCCGGGCCTTTGATGCCGACGGCAATCCCATCCCGGTGACGCTGAGCGTTGGTGACGATATTTCTCTGGTCGGCAATACAGCGACCGGGCTGGATGATGGCACGTATACGGATGCCGCGCATTCCATGCTTGTGGAGATTGCAGGCCCCGTCGCGCGGATTGAAATCGATTATGACAACGGTGCCGAAGGCGTTCAGGCCGTCACTGTGTCAGATGTCTACTTCGAGACGATCGATGCCGGCGTTCCTGACGCGGTGGATGATGTCGCGACAACGGGCGAGGGCGATCCGGTTGTGATCGCCGTCCTCGACAATGACAGTGATCCGCAAGATGATCCGCTGAGCGTCACCAGTACATCGACACCGCCCAACGGGACGGCTGTCATCAATCCCGATGGCACCATCACCTACACGCCCAACGATGGCTTCACCGGCGAAGACAGCTTCAGCTACACAATTGACGATGGCAATGGCGGTTCTGACACCGCAATTGTCACGGTCACGGTGACAGACGATGGCAATGCGGCGCCTGTCGCGACGGATGATACGGCCAGCACGGGGGTCAATACGTCGACAGTCATACCTGTTCTCGATAACGATGATGATCCTGACGGCGATGAGCTGACCGTCATCGATGCCTCTGATCCGCCCAACGGCACTGTGGTGATCAATCCGGACGGGACGTTGTCCTACACCCCTGACGATGGGTTCGAAGGACAGGATACGATCACCTACACGATCAGCGACGGTAATGGCGGCACGGATACCGCTGAGGTCATTGTGACCGTGGGCAACCCGGACAATACGGCCCCCGACGCGGTGGATGATGAAACAACGACGGCTTTCAATACGGTCGTTACGTTCCCCGTTTTGGGCAATGATAGCGATCCCGATGGCGATCCCCTCACCGTGACAGCTATCTCGGATCCGGCCAATGGCCTTGCGGCGATCAATCCCGATGGGACCATTTCCTACCTGCCAAATGACGGCTTCGTCGGGGAAGATACCATCACCTACACGATCAGTGACGGCAATGGCGGCACCGACACGGCGGAACTCGTGGTCACCGTATCGCCTCCGGGCAATTCAGCGCCCGATGCAGTTGACGACGCGACGACGACAGCCATCGATACCGCAACAACCTTTGCTGTGCTCGATAATGACAGCGATCCTGAAGATGATCCCTTGGAAGTCGTCGCGACCAGCGATCCCGCCAATGGTACAGCCGTGATCAACGCAGACGGCACCATCACCTACACGCCCGATGCAGGCTTTACAGGCGAGGATACCGTTACCTACACGATCAGCGACGGCAACGGCGGCACCGATACGGCCGATCTCGTCATAACAGTGACCGATGGCAGCAATACGCCGCCCGTCGCCGTGGATGATACCGCCCAGGCCTTGCCGGAAGAGGAAATTGTGATCCCCGTTCTGGGTAATGACAGCGATGCCGATGGCGATCCGATCCGCGTGATCGCGGTTCAGGATCCGCCCAACGGCACGGCGTTCATTTCAGATGACGGCACAACGATCACCTATATCCCGGATCCCGATTTTGAGGGCACCGATACCTTTACCTACACCATTGAAGACCCAAGTGGCGCGGTATCCACAGCAACTGTTACGGTCGAAGTGGGTCAGGGCCGGATCGATACCGACATTTTGCCCGTCTCCCCGGACCTCCAGCCGCTTGATCCCTTCGATGGCCTCGATGAGGACGAAGACCCCGATGACGACCGCGATAGCGTTGATGGCACGGGCGGCGCGGATTTCATCCAGACGGGAGACGACGCCGACACGATCATTGGCTTTGGTGGCGATGACACAATCCTGTCGGGCATTGATGACGATGTGGTCGAAGGCCGTCAGGGCAATGATCTCATCATCGACGTTCAGGGCGCTGACACAATCGACGGCGGCGCGGGCAATGACACGATCAATGCCGGGATCGACACATTCTCCGATTACGCAGGCGATGACACGTTCTTTGGCCCCGGTGCTCTGGGCGATGTCCTGGGCTTCGACCGCGATCCCAATCAGGACGACGGGCGCGATTCCATCCTCGGCGGGACAGGCGATGACCTGATCTTCACCGGCGATGACCGCGACACGATTGACGCGGGCGCCGACAATGACACGGTCAATGCAGGTATTGACGACGATTCCGTTTTTGGCGCGAGCGGCGATGACGAGCTCATCGGCGGCCATGGCTCAGACACCATCGACGGCGGTCAGGGCGATGACCTCATTGATGCAAGCAATGTCGAAGCTCTTGAAATCATTGATGACAACGGCGCTGACAGCGATCTCGTCCCCGAAAATGATCGCGACAGCGTGATCGGCGGGATCGGGAATGACACGATCTTCACCGGCGATGATGCGGACACGATCGAAGGCAATGGCGGCAACGACAATATCTTCTCGGGCATTGATGACGACTCCGTGCTTGGCCAGGGTGGTGCGGACACGATCATTGCCGGGCAAGGCTCTGACTTTGTGGATGGCGGCGCCGAAGGCGACACAATCGACACGCGCAACCTGCTGAGCCGCGAAATCATCGACGCCACGGACGCCTTTGAAGGCGACGACCGCGATACGGTCCTGGGCGGCACGGGCGACGACACCATCGTGACCGGCGACGACGATGACAGCGTGGACGGCGGCGACGGCAATGACGTGATCGACACTGGCATTGACGAAGATACTGTGGATGGTGGTGCGGGAGATGACGAGATCATCACCGGGCAGGGCAGCGATTCCGTCCTGGGCGGCACTGGCGCTGACACGATTGATGCAGGCAACCCCGAGGGGTTGACGGAGGTTGATGAAACCGACGCCAACCCGGATGATGACCGTGATTTCGTGGATGCCGGCGATGGTCTCAATCGCGTGTTCACAGGCGATGATGATGACACGATCATCGGTGGTGATGATGCAGATTTCATTGATGCCGGGATTGACGATGACAGCATCATCGCAGGCGGCGGAGATGACAGCATCTTTGGCCAGCACGGCAATGACACCGTGGATGCCGGTGACGGGGATGACCTTGTCGAGACCGGCCTGCCGTTCCTCGATGAAGCCACAGACGACATTGACACCAACCCCGACAACGATCGCGATATCGTGGATGGCGGTGCGGGCAATGACACGATCTTTACGGGCGATGATGACGACAGTGTTCTGGGTGGTCTCGGCGATGACGAGATCAACACGGGCATTGACGATGACACCGTGGACGGCGGCGAAGGCGACGACACGATCCTCACCGGCCATGGCTCGGACTCGATCCTTGGTGGAGACGGTTCGGATGACATCGACGCCGCCAATCCCGAAGACCGTGAAGAGCTGGATGAAACCGATCCGCAGCCCGATGATGACCGTGACTTCGTGGATGCAGGCGAGGGCGACAATATCGTCTTCACCGGGGATGACGACGACACGATCATTGCAGGCTCCGGCAATGACACGATCAACGCGGGCATCGATGATGACAGCGTAACCTCCGGGGCAGGCGACGATTCTGTGATCGGCGGTCATGGCTCCGATACCATTGACGCAGGCGCGGGCGATGACAGCGTGAATGCCGCGATCACCGATCTGGGCCTCGTGCTGACCGATGACATTGATCCCAATCCCGACAATGACCGCGATCTCGTGGATGGTGGCGACGGGAACGACACAATCTTTACCGGTGATGACGCGGACACGATCCTAGGCGGCAGCGGCAACGATGAAATCGATGCGGGTATTGATGACGATTCCGTGCTGGGCGGAAGTGGTGACGATACAATCCTCACCGGCCACGGCTCCGACACCGTCGACGCGGGCACCGATGATGACTTCGTGGACACGCGGATCGGCGAAGATGACGAAGCAATCGATGATGTCGATCCCGATCCCGAGAACGACCGTGACGTTGTCGATGGTGGCGATGGGAATGACACGATCCTGACGGGCGACGATGACGACAGCATCCTCGGCGGCGCAGGCGACGATTCCATCGATGCAGGTATCGACGATGACACAGTCTTCGGCGGGACCGGAGATGACACCATCATCGGCGGCCAGGGCTCCGATTCTGCATTTGGCGGCGAAGGTGATGACAGCATCAACACCGCCAATGATTTCACCCGTGAAATCCTCGATGAGACAGATCCCGATCCGGAAGACGACCGCGACTTCGTTGATGCAGGCGAGGGCAACAACACGGTCTTTACCGGTGATGATGCCGACACGATCATTTCCGGCAGCGGCGACGATACGATCGACGCCGGTATTGATGACGACTCGATCAGCTCCGGCGATGGCGACGATTCCATCATCGCGGCCCACGGCAACGACACAGTCGATGCAGGCGATGGCGACGATGTCATTGATGGCGGCAACGAGGATCCCGACCTTGTCCTGACGGATGATGTGGATCCCGACCCTGACAATGACCGTGATCTTCTGGATGGCGGCGCCGGGAATGACACGATCACTGGCGGCGACGACGACGATACGCTCCTTGGCGGCGCAGGTGACGACAGTCTCGATGGGGGGATCGACGAGGATTCGCTTGAAGGCGGAGACGGTGATGATGTTCTGATCGGCGGCCAGGGCGAAGACACGCTTGGCGGCGGCGCCGGTGGCGATACGCTGATTGGCGGCGCGGGCACTGACGTGATCGATGGCGGCGCGGACCGCGATGTCATTGTGATCGAAAGCGCAGAAGATGGCATCGATGATACGATCACCGGTGGTTCCACGGGCGATGACTTCGACCAGCTTGATCTGACAGGTGTTGGTGAGCGCGGCGAAGACTGGCGCCTCGTTAATCAAGTGATCGACAGCGACGGCAACGGGATCGACGGCACGATCGAGTTCCTCGATGATGACGGATCGGTCACTGGCAGCTTCGATTTCACCAATATCGAAGAGATCATTCCCTGCTTTACGCCCGGGACAACCATCGCAACGCCAACGGGCGAGCGCCTCGTTGAGGACCTGCGTGAGGGCGACAGGATCATCACACGCGACAACGGCCTCCAGGAAATCCGCTGGATTGGCAAAAAGGAGCTGACCGGGCACCAATTGGCCCGCGCGCCGCACCTCAAGCCCATTCTCATTCAGGCGGGCGCGCTGGGTCCGAACCTGCCCGAGCATGATATCCTTGTGTCTCCCAATCACCGTGTGTTGGTCAGCAATGACAAGACATCGCTTTACTTTGAGGACCGCGAAGTTCTGGCGGCGGCCAAACATCTCATTGGCCTCGATGGTGTGAGCGAAGTTGGCACACTCGGCGTGACCTATGTTCACTTCATGTGTGATCAGCACGAGGTTGTTCTGTCCAACGGCGCCTGGACCGAAAGCTTCCAGCCCGGCGACTACACGATGTCAGGCATGGGCAATGCGCAGCGCAACGAGATCTATGAGTTGTTCCCCGAGCTCAAGACGCGCGAGGGGCTCGAAGGCTATACTGCGGCCCGACGCTCCCTCAAGAAGCATGAGGCCCGCCTCCTTACCCGCTAAATCGGTTTCCAGCCCGTCCTTTTGACGGGCTGGAACACCCCCGGAATATGCAGCGCGCGCGGTTCCCATCCAAGGGGCCGCGCAGCACCGGCGGAAGCATTTATTGCTTCCGCCATTTTTTGTTCGATTGCGGCGAGTTAAAGGCAACGCAAGGTGCAACCACACGTTGCAGCCTTTAAAACAAAGGCGTTTGCGGCATGACGCACGGGGCCGTCGCGGTTGCGGAGGTATATGAATACAGCGCCTCAACCACAAAAAGACCGCCGTTCGTACCTTCTTTACGCCTAAGTCAACTTGCATCTTCTTCAAGCAGGCAACGACGTGCCTGTGTGTAAGAGGTGCCTGCGCATGCCTATCGCGCAAGAATTAACGATTAATACAGCCGCCACGGCGGAAGACATGGCGCAAGCCATCTTTGGCGACGGCATGACTGTCGTGGCGGCAACTTATTCCGGTGATGCCGCGTCATCGGGCATCTACTCCGGTGCCTCGTCAACGATCCCGAATATATCGCCCACAGATGGCGGCGTAATCCTGTCGACGGGGCAAGCCGCCGATTTCACCAACGATTCCGGGACCACTGATACAAACACCGCCGCGGGGACGGGCACCGACATGGCCGGTGGGATCGATGGGGACACCGATCTTGATGCAGTTGCCGGACAGGCAACATTCGACGGCTCTATTCTGGAAGCGGAATTCATCCCGGTGGGCGATACGCTCACGATGCAATTCGTCTTTTCGTCCGAAGAATATCTGGAATACGTCAGCAGTGGCGTCAACGATGCGATGGGCATATGGGTCAACGACGTCAAGATTGACCTCTCGATTACCACGGGCGATGTCACGATTGATACGGTCAACACGACCTCCAACGCCAACCTTTATCTCAACAACGCCGCCACCGATGACACTTACAACACCGAGATGGACGGCCTCACGGTTGTTCTCTCTGTCAAAGCGCCGCTCAACGCAGGTGTCTCCAACACCATCAAGATAGGCATCGCCGATGGTGGCGACGGGGTCTACGATTCCAACCTGCTGATCGCGGCCGATTCCGTGCAATCCGTCGCGCTGGCCATAGAAGACACGTTTTCCGTTCCACAGAACTCCACCGCGATCATCGAGCCTTTGGCAAATGACACCGATCTTGCGGGCACAGGGCTGACGATCACGCAGATCAACGGCAATGATGTTGTGGCCGGTGATACGATCACACTGCCAACGGGCGAGCAGGTCACTCTGAACGCCGACAATACGTTTTCGATCCTGACCGATGGCGATATTGGCTCCAACGCCTTTACCTACTCCATCGTAGACGGCAACGGCACAACAGATGTTGGCTACATCAACATTGAAACAACGGGCGCTCCGGTCCCCGATGGCTATGTCGATGGGTCCGTTGGCGATGATACAATTGACGCCTCCTACCTCGGTGATCCCAACGGCGATGTGGTCGATGGTGGGGATCGCATTCTGCCCGGCGTCACAGCTGACGACGATGTCATTCGCGCCTGGGGCGGGAATGATGACGTCAATGCTGGTCTGGGCAACGACTCCGTGGAAGGCGGCTCGGGCAACGACACCGTCCAAGGCATGGCTGGCAATGACACGCTTGTTGGCGGCACGGGCGACGATGTGCTCTTTGGCTGGGAGGACAACGACAGCCTGCTCGGTGGATCCGGCGCGGACAGCCTCGACGGTGACGGTGGCAATGACTACCTCGATGGCGGCGCGGACAATGACACGCTCATCGGCGATGCTGGCAATGATACGTTGCTGGGCGGCGCGGGTGATGACGAAATCTACGATTCCACCGGTGCGGACAGCATCGACGGCGGTGCTGGCAATGACACCGCCTTTGGCGGATTTGGCAGCGACACGCTGATCGGCGGTGAGGGCGCGGATTCCCTCTTTGGCGATGAAGACAATGACACGCTGGACGGCGGTGCTGGCAACGATACCCTGCAAGGCGGCGACGGGGCCGATAGCCTCGATGGCGGCGATGATGATGACAGCCTGATCGGCGGCTCCGGGAACGACACCATCATTGGCGGCGCCGGAGATGACTTCCTGCGTGGCACCTTTGGCAATGACAGCCTGATCGGCGGCGAGGGGGACGATTACCTCTGGCTGGGTTTCGGCGATGACACGGTCGTGCTCGAAAACGACTTCGGCAATGACACGATCGAAGGTGAAGAGGCGCAGGAATCCACGGGCGATGTCATGGATCTCTCCGCCATCACCGATGATCTGACCATTGACCTGACCAATGCCAACCCCGAAGCCGGCACGCTCACCGATGGTGTGTCGACAGCAGAATTCGTTGAAATCGAGAATATCATTCTCAGCTCGGGCATCGACACGCTGGTCCTCGATGATTTCAGCGGTGATGACATCGTCCAATCCTTCACCGGACCCATCGACAATGGCGACGGCACGTTCACTGGCGTGGATCAGCTGGATGTCTCCAACGTCACGACGGATTTCGGCGTCACGCCCATTACTGCCCGCGATGTCACCGTCACGGATGATGGCAGCGGCAATGCGCTCCTGTCGTTTCCCGCAGGTGGGTCGCTTACCCTTGTGGGCATTGACCCGGTTGCCGCCTCCAACCTCGCCTATTTGGTGGCCATGGGGATCCCCTCCAATGAAATCGTGGATGGGACAGCAGGCGACGACGCTATGGGCGTCACCTTCGTCGATGAGGAAGGCGATCAGACGGACGGCACAGATGGGCTTGCCGACACGATTTTCGGCTATGCCGGAGACGACACGATCGACGGTGGCGCAGCGGGCGACACAATTGACGGCGGCACAGACGACGACTCCATCGATGGTCAGGCTGGCGCGGATTCCATCCTTGGCGGCCAAGGGTCAGACACGCTCGCGGGCGGGTCTGAGGCTGACACGCTGGAGGGCGGGCAGGGCAATGACAGTCTGCTTGGCGGCGCTGATGATGATACACTGCTGGGCGGTCTGGGCGATGACACATTTCGCCTCGATGGTGGCGCGGACACGGCCGAGGGCAATGACGGCGATGATACCTTTGAGCTGACCGATGCCACAGGCAATGCAACGATTGTTGGCGGCGAAGATGGCGAAGTCTCTGGCGATACGCTGGATCTCTCCGACGTCACGGAAGATCTGACTCTCGATCTGACGGCTGCGTTCCCCGAAAACGGCAGCGTCACCGACGGCACGTCAACGACGCAATTTTCGGAAATTGAAAACATCATTCTGGGGGGCGGCACGGACACGATCCTGCTGGCTGATGGCTCTGGCACCGATACGGTCAGCGCGTTTGAGACCCCGACAGACAATGGCGATGGTACGTTTACGGGCAATGATCTGCTCGATGTCACCAATCTGCATTCGGACTTGGCCGGAACGGTTCCCGTCACGACAGCCGATGTCACCATTGTGGATGACAATGGAAATGCCCAGCTTGTCTTCCCCAATGGTGAGGCCATCACGCTCGTCGGCATTCCGCCTGCGCTGGCGGACAACCCGGCCTGGCTTGTGTCAATCGGCATCCCCTCCGATGGGATTGTCTCCGGTTATGGCGCAGATGATGTCATTGATGGCGCCTATGTCGGTGATCTGGATGGCGATCTTGTCGATAGCGCGGATGGGCTGGATGACACGATTGAAGCGGGCGGTGGGAACGATTCCGTTCTCGCGGGCGCGGGCGACGATCTTGTGCGCGGCGAGGATGGCGATGATACGCTTTCCGGCGGCACGGGTACAAATACCCTTATCGGTGGCGCGGGTGACGATGTCTTCGAAGGCGGCAGCGGCGCGGACAGTTTCGTGGGCGATGCGGGGCAGGACAATGTCGACTACTCTGCCTCCACCGGCGCGGTAAACATCGATCTGGCTGACAGTATCGTCTCGGGCGGGGATGCCGCCAATGACACGCTCGGTTTCAGCATCGACGGCGTCACGGGATCAGGCTTTGACGACACGCTCACCGGCTTTGACGCCTTTGACGCGACCTTCACCAATGAGATCGACGGCGGCGCGGGCGATGACAGCATCGACGGTCGCGGCGGCGACGACAGCCTGCAAGGCGGCACGGGTGACGACACAATCGTGCTGGGCGAAGGCAACGACACGGCGTTTGGCGGCGCAGATGCGGATGTCTTCCTTCTGGACAGCGATGCCGACGGCAATGATGTCAATGTCATCGATGGCGGATCGACCGGTATCGACAGCGATACGCTTGATTTCAGCAATGTCACCGGCGCCGGCGTCGAAATTGACCTGACCTCCACAGAGGACGGGGAAGCCACCTGGGCGGGCAACACCGCCACCTTCACCGACATCGAAAGCATCGGCGCCACAGCACAGGACGATACATTGCAAGGCGGAACGCTGAGCGATGGGATCGCGTATGACGCAGGCGCGGGCGATGACATCATCAACTCAGGTGACGGTGCCGATACGCTGGTCGGTGGTCTGGGCAATGACACGATCAACACCGAAGAAGGCGCGGACGACATTGATGCCGGCGCAGGCGATGACCTGGTGTTTGCGGATGAAGACGACGACACAGTGCTGGGGGGTGCCGGGACTGACACCCTTGATGGCGGCACCGGAAACGACAGCCTCGACGGCGGGGCGGATGCCGATAGCCTGATCGGGGGCGCGGGCGCCGATACCCTGCTTGGCGGATCTGGCGACGACACGCTGGAAGGCGGCGCAGATGCCGATAGTCTTGTGGGTGGCGTGGGCGCAGACACCCTCTCGGGAGGCGCGGGCAACGACACGCTGGAAGGCGGCGATGGCGCCGATGTCTTCACCAATCTCAACGCAGGCGATGTGGTGCTGGGCGGTTCGGGTGGCACCGATGACGACACCCTTTTTCTCGCAGGTAGCGCCTCACCGGGCGGCTCCTTCACTATTGTGCAGGAGACGGCCGACAGTGACGGCAATGGCTGGGACGGTCGTGTCGATTATTTCGACAATACCGGGACGTTTACCGGCTCCCTGACCTTTGAAAACATCGAGAACTTCGTCCCCTGTTTCACCCCGGGCACGCGGATCAAGACACCCATGGGCGAGGTCGCTGTCGAACACCTTGGTGTCGGCGATACGGTTCTGACCCGGGACAATGGTTTTCAGACCATCCGCTGGGTCGGCGCCCGCACGCTGACGCGCAAAGACATGGCCGCGAACCCCAAACTACGCCCAGTGCGCATCGCCCAGGGCCAGCTTGGCCCCAATATGCCCGAGCGTGACATGCTCGTCTCTCCGCAGCACCGCATGCTTGTCGGCAGCACGAAAACAGAGCTCTGGTTTGGCGAGGAGGAAATGCTCGTGGCCGCGATCAACATGACCTGCCTTGACGCGGTCGAACAGGTCGATGCCGACGAGGTGACCTATATTCACATTCTGTTCGATCAGCATGAAATCGTCATGTCCGACGGGACATGGTCGGAAAGTTTCCAGCCGGGTGATCTCTCCCTTGGCGCGCTCGATCAGGCGCAAAGAGATGAATTGATCACCCTGTTTCCTGAATTGGCATGTGTTGCGGCTGAGAGGGTTTTTCCTGCGGCACGTGCCACTTTGAAGGCGCATGAAGCACGCGTCTTCTTTCTGGGCTGAGGCCCGGATCCGAGGAGTAGAGCGCGCCTTCCTGCCCCTGCGCGCGTTCTATTGGGTCGCCTGTCCTGCTCGCCAGGCGGCCCATTCCTCGGGTGTATCGAGATCCGTCACGGCATGGTGCGCGGGCAGAGCGATGCGCGTGACGTGATCACTGTGCCTCTTCAGAACAGTGCGCGCGCCGGTATCACCCTGCAATTGGCGCAACTCTTCAAAGAGGCTTTCGTGAAAGCGCACGGGATGACCCGGCAGGCCATCCTCGCTTGTGGCCTGAACGATCATGCCCTCCGCGCCTGCGATCTTTGAAAGATCACCGGTTGTGATGTCGGGCATGTCGCCGGGCAGAAACATTGCGTCCCTCGCGGAACACTCCGCCAATGCGGCACGAAACGAGGCGGCCATGCCGCTGGCGGCATCCGGCACGGGGACACGTGTGACGTCCAATCCCCGCAAAACCTCAGCCCGGGGATGGGTCAGCTCCGGCACTGTCACGATAACCTCGAGACCAGCCTCCAAGCCACGCATGGCAAGCATCCGCAGAACCGGATGACCCTGAACCCGTTCCAGATGTTTGTCCGCGCCGCGCATGCGACGCCCAAAACCGGCCGCAAGAAGGATCAGGCATGTGCTCATCGCGGCCCTCTTATCCGCGCATGCGCGCGCCATCGGCGTCAAACAGCGGCCCATCCAGCAATGTGGCGCGTCGTCTATGGCCCAGCACTTCGATTTCACAGCGCAATCCGGGCACAGCCCTGGCGCGCGGGATCAAAGCCAGCGCGATCGACTTTTGCGCGTAATGCGAATAGCCGCCCGAGGTGCAGAACCCTTCCACCGCGCCGTCAATCCAAACCGGCTCATAGCCGTGAACATCTGCATCCGCCGCATCCAGCTCAAAGGTCACAAGCTGGCGCGCGGGAGGTGCCACACGCTCGGCTTCTGCTGCACTGCGCCCGATGAAATCCGTGTCCTTGGAAAACTGAATGAAGCGATCCAGCCCGGTCTCGGCCGCGGTATAGTCAGGGGAAAATTCCGAAAGCCAGGAGCCAAAGGACTTGTCCAACCTCAAGGACATCATCGCACGCATGCCAAACGGTTTGAGCCCCAGAGGCTCTCCCGCGGTCCAAAGAACATGCCACAAGGCGCGCTGTTCCATGGCATCCGCGTAGATCTCATACCCCAGATCGCCAGTATAACTTACCCTTTGCACGAGCGCAGTCATCGTGCCGATGGTCAGCTGCCGCACCTCCATAAAGGCCATCCCGGAGATGTCTTCCCTGCAAACTTTTTGCAACAAGTCGCGCGCCCGAGGCCCGGCAATCTGAAAGCCCGTGCGCCGATCCGAGACATTATCAAGCGTCACCTCGCCCTCGGGCGGATGGCTCATGAACCAACGCATATGCATGGCCTGCGCGCCGTAAGAGCCTGTGATCTGGAAATGCCCTTCGGCCAGGCAGGACACCGTAAAATCACCGATAATCCGCCCCTTGGGCGACAGCATCGGTGAAAGCGACACCCGTCCGGGTTTGGGGACCCGACCCGCCATGATCCAATCGAGCCATGCCCGGGCCCCGGGCCCTTGCACGTCATATTTTCCGAAATTCTGCACCTCATTGATGCCCACAGCCTCGCGCACCGCGCGTACCTCCTGCGCCGTGGCCTCAAAGGCATTGGAGCGGCGGAAGGACGGCGTCTCATAGCGCGGCTCACCGGGCAGGGCGAAATAATTGGGGACCTCAAGCCCGAATTGATGGCCCCAGACGGCGCCCAATTCGGAAAAGATGTCATACATCGGCGTTGTGCGATGCGGGCGCGCGGCGGGCAGTTCTTCGTTGGGATAGGCCACGGAAAAGCGCGTCTGATAATTCTCGATGACCTTGGGCAAGGTGTAGCCCGGCGTGATCCAGCGGCCGTAGCGGGCCACGTCCATCGCACTGACATCACGTTCGCATTCGCCCTCCGTCATCCACTGCGCGAGCATCAATCCGACGCCGCCGCCCTGGCTGAATCCGGCCATCACCCCGCAGGCGGACCAATAGCCGCGCAGCCCCGGAACAGGCCCGACCAACGGATTGCCGTCGGGCGCGAAAGTAAAGGGCCCATGGATGACCGATTTTACCCCCGAGCGCTCCAGCACAGGAAAGCGTTTATATGCAAATTCAATGCTTTCGCCGATCTTGTCAAAATCATCGGGCAAGAGCTCATGGCCGAAGTCCCAAGGCGTGCCTTCCACGGCCCAGGGCTTGGCCCGCTGCTCGTAAAACCCGATGCAGAGCCCGCGGCCCTCCTGACGCAGATAGCTTTCGCCAGCCGGGTCCATGACATGGGGATGCTCGGCCTCACGCTCATAGATCTCAGGCACATCATCGGTCACGATATACTGGTGCTCCATCGGGTGCAGAGGCAGGTAAACGCCCGCCATGGCGCCCACTTCGCGCGCCCAGAGCCCTCCAGCATTGACCACGTGCTCGGTATGAATGGTGCCCTTGTCGGTCACCACGTCCCATGTTCCATCCGCGCGCTGGTTGGTCTCACGAACCATGCAATGGGTCACAATCTCCGCGCCGCCCATCCGCGCGGCCTTGGCGTAGGCATGCGTGGTGCCGGACGGGTCAAGATGGCCATCCAGCGGATCGTAGAGCGCGCCGAGTATGCCGTCGGTATTGGTGATCGGCGCGATATTCGCGATCTCTTCGGGCCCCACGATCTCCGTCTCCAACCCCATGTAGCGGTGCTTGGCCCGCTCCGCCAAAAGCATGTCAAAGCGCTCTGGCGTATCTGCCAGCGTGACGCCGCCAACATGATGCAACCCACAAGACATGCCCGTGAGCGCTTCCAACTCACGGTAGAGCTTGATCGTATAGCCCTGCAGCGCCGCCATGTTCGTGTCGCCATTGAGGGTATGAAACCCGCCGGCCGCATGCCAGGTCGAGCCGGAGGTCAGCTGCGAGCGTTCCAGCAGCATCACATCCGACCATCCCAGCTTGGTCAGATGATACAGCACCGAACAGCCGACAACCCCGCCACCAATCACGACAACCCGCGTCTGCGTTTTCATTCCGCGCTCCTCGAATGCTCAAGGTCACTGTGGCCCAAAGCTATTCATCCGCAAGTGCGAAACCGACGTGAATTGGTCGTTCTGTACTTCATCTTGCCGAAAAAACTCCGGGGGAGCCCGCAACGCGGGCGGGGGCAGAGCCCCAAAACAGCGCAACGGGTGCGGCGACAGGACTAGGCCCGCGTCTCTCGTGCCGCCCGTGCAGCCCGTGCCGCCAGGACATCGCGGCCCAGAACGCTGGTATATTGCGCAAGATCTTCTAATTGCGCGGTGACGGCCGGGGCATCACGCGCTTCGAGGGAGGAGGCGATACCGCCATGCAGCGCGATGATGCGTTCGCGCGAGCGCGCAGTGAACGTGATCATATTCATCAAGGGCTGCATGGCCTCCACCGCACCCGCCAGTTGGTACGACAAGACAGGATTACCCGCCGCATCAACCAGCGCCCGGTGAAATGTCACGTCAGACGCGCACCATGCCTCATCCGTCAGCCCGGGCGTTTTCTGGCGCGTGATTTCCGCATGCATGGTGGCCAGATGGTCCGGCGTGCGCCGCGCACATGCCATCTCGGCGCAAGCGCGCTCCAGAGCAAACCGCGCCTCACAGGCCACATCAAACGACACATCGTTCATCGACAACAGCAGCGTAGAGGTCGTTACATGTTGGCCGTAAGCTTCCGTATAAGACAGCCGCCTGACAAAGGCTCCGCCAAACGCGCCGCGCTGGGTTCGGATCAGGGATTGCGCAGCCAGCCGTTTCAGCGCTTCGCGCACCGTCGAGCGCGACACGCTGAATTGCTCCGCCAGCTCCGCCTCCGAAGGCAGTCGCTCATCAACAATCAACCGTCCGGCAATGATGGCATCGCGAATGTCTTTCGCAATGGAAGCCGAGAGATCTGGTGAGGCTGACACAGGCGCATCCAAGTGATTTTTCATTTGTCAGACAATTAAAGGTCTGACATTTATCGCGCAAGAGAAGATGAGTCGCAGGGAGGTGAGGGTTCATGTCTGATATTGTGCGATCTGGCCTGTGGCTCGCCTTCTTTGGCGTGATCCTGCTGTCCTGGTGGTGGATGTATGCGATGTCCACGGGCATGGGGCTGGATCTGCTCGGCCGCCCCAACGAGATGGCTCAACGCATGGCAGCCATGGACCCGCGCATGGACATGTATATGCCTATGGCGGAGTTCTGGCCGCTTTTGATGATGTGGGCGGGCATGATGGCGGCGATGATGCTGCCCACGATGGTGCCAACCCTACAGGCCTATGATGATCTGATCCGCTCGGCCAATGGCAGCCGGGCAGGATGGTTGGGCGTCTTGCTGGGCTATTTCATCGTCTGGGTCCTGTTTGCGGCCGCGATCACAGGCGCGCAGCTTGCGCTGCTCTTTGGCGGCGTCATCGATATGTTGGGCATCTTCAAATCGCCCTGGCTTTCTGGCGCGTTGCTCATTGCCGTGGGTGCTTTTCAGTTCACCCGCGCCAAAGAGGTCTGCCATGGGGTGTGTCACAGCCCGATGGGCTATTTCCTCGGCCATTGGCGCACAGGGTTTGCCGGCGGCCTGCGCATGGGCCTGGGGCTGGGCGCGTTCTGTGTCGGCTGCTGTTGGGGTTTTATGGTGCTGGGCTTTGTGGGCGGTGTGATGAACCTCGCTTGGATGGGGCTTGCGACCCTCTTCATGGTTCTCGAAAAACTGCCCCAGATCGGGCATCGTATCACCAAGCCACTTGGTGTGGCATTGATCATTTTTGGGCTGGGCGTGCTCGCTTGGCCATTGGCAACCTAGGAAGGAGCTAAAATGGCCGTGAGAAAAAGACCTGACGCAGACCGTTTGCCGGTCTCTCAGCGTATCGATCAACGCATGGAAAATCCCATGCGCCGCCGCATGAGCCCGACGGAATGGGAAATCAAGGGCGAGCTCTTCATGAATTGCTCCTGTGAAGTGGTCTGTCCCTGTGGGATCTCGCTGGGCCGGCATCCGCCGACCTATGGCTATTGCCAGACGTGGTTTGCGCTGCAGATCGACGAGGGTCATTTCGAAGGGGAAAGCCTGTCAGGGCTGAATGTGGCGCTTCTCATCGATATTCCGGGACGGATGTGTGAGGGCAACTGGAAAGTCGCAGCCTACGTCGACGATAGCGCCAGCGGCAAAGCCTATAACGGCATCCTGAAAATTCTCTCCGGCGAGGCCGGCGGCAGCACGGGCGTGTTCAATTTCCTGGTCTCCGAAATTCTTGGCGCGGAGCGCGAGAAGGTGATCATCGAGAAAGATGGCCGCAAGCGCCGCATCGTGGTGGGCCGCAAAATCCAGGGCGAGATCGAGATGATTCCGGGCAAGGATCCCGATGTGCCGGTTTCCATGGAAAACACACAATACTGGATGGGCCCCACGATTTACCCCGCCGTTGGGCTCAAGTCCAAAGTGCGTGATTACGGCCGTGTATGGGATTTTGAAGGCAAGTCCGCGGATATCATTCCGGTCAACTGGGGCGGCCCCGGACGGCGATGATCGATTCTGCCTTCATCCGCACCATGGCGCGCTACAACAAGTGGCAAAACAATGGGTTGCGGCCCATTCTTGAGCGCATGCCGCACGAGGAGTTGACGCAGGATCGGGGCGCATTTTTTGGCTCGATCTTCGCGACGGCGAACCATCTGTTGTGGGGTGACATGTTGTGGATGTCTCGGTTTGACGGTGGTGAGGCACCCCCCTCCGCACCGGGCCAGGCGCGCGGCGGGATCGTGGAAAGCGTCGGGCTCACGTCGAATATCCAGGACTGGCTCGTGCTGCGCCACAAAACCGACGGGCGTATCGTGCTCTGGGCCGATGGCCTGCGCACGGTCGACCTTGTGGGCAATCTCACGTGGTACTCCGGCGCGGCGGGTAAGGAGATGAGCGTCTCCAAGTCCATGTGCATCATGCATTTCTTCAACCACCAGACCCACCACCGTGGCCAGATCCACGCGATGCTGACGGCGGCCGGGCAACGACCCATCGACAGTGATCTCTTTTTGATGCCGGAGGAGCTATGAGTGCTTTGATTTCGCCGTCCCGACGGCTGCGGCGAACGCCTTTTTCCGAAGGCGTCGAAGCGGCGGGGGCCAAAGCTTACACGGTCTATAACCGTATGCTTTTGCCGACCGTATTCCGCTCGGTGGAGGAAGACTACCATCACCTGAAGTCCGCTGTGCAGATCTGGGATGTCTCGGTCGAGCGGCAGGTGGAATTGCGCGGGCCCGATGCTGGCCGCTTGATGCAGATGCTGACCCCCCGAGATTTGCGCGGCATGTTGCCGGGGCAGTGTTACTACGTGCCCATTGTTGATGAGACCGGTGGCATGCTGAATGATCCGGTGGCCGTGAAGCTGGCCGAAGACCGCTGGTGGATCTCGATTGCCGATAGTGACCTGCTGTTGTGGGTCAAAGGCGTGGCATGGGGCTTGCGTCTGGACGTTCTGGTGGATGAGCCCGATGTGAGCCCGCTGGCTGTGCAGGGCCCCAAAGCTGAGGCGTTGATGACCCGTGTCTTCGGCGACAGCGTCACAGATCTGCGTTTTTTCCGCTTTGGCTGGTTTGAATTCGAAGGGCGCAGCCATGTCGTTGCGCGCTCGGGCTATTCCAAACAGGGCGGCTTCGAGATTTATGTCGAGGGCAGCGATGCGGGCATGCCCATGTGGAACGCGCTGATGGAAGCGGGCCGAGATCTCGATGTGCATGCAGGCTGCCCGAACCTCATTGAACGCATTGAGGGCGGATTGTTGTCCTACGGCAATGACATGGACAAGAACAACACACCCCATGAATGCGGCCTTGGGCGGTTTTGTAACACCGAAACTGCCATTGGCTGTGTCGGTCGTGATGCCTTGTTGCGCGTCTCGCGCGAAGGGCCCGTCCGCCAGATCCGGCCCATTGAAATCCACGGCGACGCGGTCCCGTCATGTGACCGGCCCTGGCCGATCATGGATGATGGCGAGCAGGTCGGGCAGGTCACCTCTGCCGCCTGGAGCCCCGACTTCGATGTGAATGTGGGCATTGGCATGGTGCGCATGACCCATTGGAAAGCGGGCACGGATTTGGATGTCGTGACGCCGGCGGGCGTACAAGTGGCGACGGTCCGTGAGGTATTCTGGAACTAAAGCGAGGACCGGGACGCAAGCGAGGGGCCAGCCCCTCCTGGCCTGACGGCCAATTCACCCCGGAATATTTGAAGCAAGAGGAAGGAGAGGGCGATGGGCGAGTTCAAGGCACTTGTTGTCGAGAAAGACGAAGAGAGCGGCAAAACGTCTGCCGGGGTCAAAACACTGTCCGATGCGCATTTGCCAGAGGGCGATGTGACGGTGGCGGTGGAGTATTCGACGGTGAATTACAAGGATGGGCTCTGCATTGGGCCGGGCGGTGGTCTTGTCCGCAACTATCCCCATGTGCCGGGCATTGACTTTGCGGGCACCGTCGAAACGTCTGCGGACGCGCGCTACAAGCCGGGCGACAAGGTTGTTCTGACGGGATGGCGCGTGGGCGAAGTGCATTGGGGCGGCTACGCGACGCGCGCACGTGTCAGTGCTGACTGGCTGGTTCCGCTGCCACAGGGGCTGGACACGCGTCAGGCCATGGCCGTTGGCACAGCCGGTTTCACCGCCATGCTCGCCGTGATGGCGCTCGAGGATCATGGTCTGGCGCCCGGGCGCGGCGAGGTTCTGGTCACCGGGGCTGCGGGAGGCGTCGGCTCTGTTGCAACAGCGATCCTTGCGCATTTGGGCTATGATGTGGCCGGTGTGACGGGGCGCCCGGAGCAAGGCACATATCTCGAAGGGCTCGGCGCCAAGCGCATCGTCGCGCGCGAAGAGCTCAATGAAACCGTGAAACGCCCCTTGGAGCGCGAAACATGGGCTGGCTGCGTCGATGCTGTTGGCGGTGCCATGCTGGCGCGGGTTCTGGGCCAGATGATGTATGGCGGCTCGGTCGCGGCGGTTGGTCTGGCGGGCGGTGCAGGCTTGCCTGCAACGGTTGTGCCCTTCCTGCTGCGCGGCGTGAACCTGCTGGGGATCGACTCGGTGATGCAGCCCTACGACAATCGCTTGCGCGCATGGGAGCGTATCGCGCGGGATCTGCCGATGGACAAGCTCGAGGCCATGGTCGTGCCCGCCACGCTGGACGATTTGCCTGCCTTGGGCGCAGACATCCTGAAAGGGCAAGTGCGGGGCAGGGTGGTTGTTGATGTAGGCGGTTGAGACCGGCACAGAACGAGGAAAAAAGGCGCTCCACGGCGCCTTTTTTGTTTTGTCCTCTCGACGTGCGCATTCCCTTCGAAAGCGAGACTTTAGGGGTTCAGGTGCGCGTTCAGGTTGCAAAAAACCTCTCAAACGCCGATTTTTTACTACTTTCGTGCGCAGTCTGCGCGTAGCGTAATGGAAATTGAGTAGGGAGGGACACTCATGAAACCACCATTAACTGATCTGCCCATTCGGGTCGCCGATAGCGGCTTTTACAAGGGCTTTGCCAAGATCGTCGCGATTTCGGCAAAATTGCTGGTTGGCGCGCTGATCATCTGGGCCGTGGCCTTCCCAACGCAGGCGGCGGGTGTTCTGTCTGGTATCAACAACATCATTCTGGCGACATTTAACTATTGGTACGTCTATGTGATGGCGTTCTTTGTTTTTGTCTGCCTGCTGCTGGCGATAATGCCCGCCTCGGGGCGGTTGCGGCTGGGGCATCATGATGACCGCCCGGAATTTTCGAACTTCTCATGGTTTTCCATGATGTTCGGTGCGGGCATTGGGATTGGCATGCTGACGTTTGCCACGGCAGAGCCGCTTTATCACTGGGCGTCCAACCCCTCAACGATTCAGGGCCTGACCGAAGGCAGCACCGCTGGCAATGTTCGTCAGGCTTACGTGTGGTCTTTTACCCATTGGGGGCTGGCAGCTTGGGCGGCTTATGCGATTGTGGGGCTGTCGCTGGCCTATTTCGCTTACCGGCGTGATCTGCCGCTGACAATTCGCTCCGCCCTGGCGCCCATTTTCGGACGCTCGTTGTCTGGGCCGCTGGGCCATGTCGTTGACGTGGTCGCTGTGGTGGCCACTGTGCTCGGCGTCGCGCAGACGCTAGGCTTCGGGGTAGAACAATTCATCTCCGGCCTGTCGCGGATCGGTTTTGGCGATTGGCTCTACACGCTGGATGACGCGGGCGAACAAAGCATGTCCACGGTGGCCATTATATTTGCTCTGGTAGTGATCATGGGGGCATCGACTCTCTCCGCGCTCTCAGGCGTAGGCAAAGGCATCAAATGGTTGTCCAACATCAATATGGGGTTGAGCTTCTTTATCCTCGCCTTCTTCCTCGTCTTCGGTTCGACATTCTTTGGCCTTCAGGCACTGGTCCTGGGCATTTGGGATTATCTGCTCTCGGTTCCCGGACAGATCTTCACAGTCTGGAGCGATGACGGAACGGAAACTGGCGCAGCACTTGCCGGATGGCAGGGAGGCTGGACCATTTTCTACTGGGCCTGGTGGATCGCATTCGCACCCTTCGTGGGTGTCTTCCTCGCACGGATCTCCAAGGGCCGGACAGTGCGCGAATATGTGCTGGGCGCGATCATCATTCCCGCCACGATGTGCTTCGTCTGGTTTGCCATTGTCGGCGGCACGGCTATCGATCTTGAGCTGAACGGCGACGCCAATGGCGCAATCGTGGGCGCAGGACAATCAGATCAACTCTTCGCCATGCTGGCCGTTATTCTGTCTGATGGCCTGGCATGGGTCATGTCGGTGATCGTGGTGATCTTGTTGCTGACTTATCTCGTGACATCCGCAGACTCCGCGGTCTTGATCATCAACACCATCAACGCAGCCGGCGATGAAGGGCCCAAAGCCCGTCCGCATATTCTCTTCTGGGGGGCCGCCTTGGCCTTCGTGGTCGGTGGTTTGATCATTGCAGGCGGTCTTGGCGCGATCCAGACGGCCATGGTGATTGGCGCATTGCCCTTCAGCCTCGTGATGGCGCTCATGGGCATTTCGGTGCTCAAGGCGATCTGGCGCGATTCACGGCGCGAGAAAAAAGGCCTGCCCACCACGGCGGCAGAGATCGCGGCGGAATAAATCCCGCTTGAACCTTTGAAACGCCCCGGCCAAGCTGGCTGGGGCGTTTTCATTTGGGAGACATTATGCTCGATCTCGATTTTGTACGCGCGCAGTTTCCGGCGTTTTCACAACCTGAGCTGCTGGGGCAGGCATTCTTCGAAAACGCAGGCGGCTCGTTCACCTGTCAGCCAGTGATTGACCGGCTCACGCGGTTCTACACGTCGCGCAAGGTTCAGCCCTACGGACCCTATGAAGCCGCGCGTTTGGGAGGTGCGGAGATGGATGAAGCCTGCGCGCGATTGTCAGCAATCCTCGGGGTGGAGCGGGATGAGTTATCTTTCGGGCCGTCTACGACCGCAAATACCTATGTGCTCGCTCAGGCCTTCGCCGGGTTCATGGGCGAAGGCGAGGCCATCATCGTGACCAATCAGGATCACGAAGCCAATTCCGGCCCCTGGCGGCGGCTGGCCGAGCGGGGTATCGAAATCAGAGAATGGCAGATTGATCGGGATACGGGCCATCTGGATCCCGCCCGTCTGGCCGATCTTCTCGATGACAAGGTGCGGCTTGTCTGCTTCCCGCATTGTTCCAATGTCGTGGGTGAGATCAATCCTGTCGCGGAGATCACGGCTTTGGCCCATGCCGCCGGCGCGTTCACCTGTGTGGACGGCGTCAGCTATGCCCCGCATGGCCTGCCAAATGTTGCGGATCTGGGTTGCGATATCTATCTCTTCTCCGCCTACAAAACCTATGGACCGCATCAGGGTTTGATGGTCATACGGCGGGCCTTGGGCGAGGCTTTGCCCAACCAGGGGCATTATTTCAACGCAGGCACGCTCTACAAACGCTTCACGCCCGCCGGGCCCGATCACGCGCAAGTGGCGGCCTGCGCTGGGATTGCTGATTATCTTGACGAACTGGCCGCTCATCACGGGTTGCAAGGCGCAGCGCAAACCCATGATCTCATGCGAACTGCTGAGATCGAACGCATGGCACCGGTCTTGTCCTTCCTGTCGGGCCGCAATGACCTTCGCCTGCTGGGCCCGGCGGACGCGACCAAGCGCGCACCCACGCTGGCACTGGAGGTCCCGGACCCGCAAGGCAAGGCCCGCGCTTTGGCAGAGCACGATATTATGTGTGACGGCGGGGATTTTTATGCGGTGCGCGCTTTGCAAGCTTGCGGTGTGGCCCCCGATCCCGGTGTTCTGCGCCTGTCTTTCACGCATTACACGTCGCCCGCCGAAATCGATCAATTGCTGACAGCCTTGGAAGCCGTTTTGTAAACCAAGCGGCTCCATGGCGCCTGTCTCAGCCAACGGGACCCCCGCAAAGCGAAAAAACAGGCCCATGTGATTGATCCAGCATTCTGCGCCCTCCGTATTGTTAACAAAAGACGACCCATAGGGGAAAAGGGGCACGATGAGCGACAGATCTCCAACATTGGTGTGGCTTCGCCGCGACCTGAGATTGACAGACCACCCGGCGCTGTCAGAGGCCTGCGCGGCAGGCGGCTCGGTGATCCCCGTGTTCATCCATGATCACAGCGTGCAAAGCTTGGGCGCTGCTCCCAAGTGGCGCTTGGGTCTTGGGCTTGCCGAGATGCAGGCGCAGCTTGAGGCCGCTGGATCGCAGCTGATTTTACGGCGCGGGGATGCGTTGGAGCAATTGCGCGCGCTTATTGAAGAGACCGGGGCCAAACGGGTCTTCTGGTCGCGGCTGTATGATCCGGATGCGATCAAACGGGATACGGCAGTGAAGTCGGCCCTGAAGGACGCCGGTCTGGAAGCGCGCAGCTTCGGCGGTCATCTGATGTTCGATCCCACCGGCATCCAGACCAAGACCGGCGGATTCTACAAGGTCTACACGCCGTTCTGGAAAAACGTCAAAGACCTGAGCGTTGAAGCACCGCTTCCCGCACCCGGCAGAATTCCCGCACCAGACGATTGGCCCGCGTCAGAGGATCTCGCATCCTGGCAGCTCGGCGCAGCAATGCACAGGGGCGCGGATATTGTCCGACCCCATGTGCGCCTTGGCGAAAGCGCGGCTCAGGACAGGCTTGGCACATTTATCGAGACCCATGTGGCGGGATACGTTGAAAACCGCGATTTGCCTTGGAAAGACGGGACCTCTGGCCTGTCGGAAAACCTCGCTCTAGGCGAGATCAGCCCGCACCAATGCTGGCACGCAGGCATGCGCGCGCGCGAGGAGGGCAAGGCGGGGGCGGAGACCTTTCTCAAAGAGCTCGTCTGGCGCGAGTTTGCCTATCATCTGATGGTTCATACGCCGCGCATCACGGCCGCGAACTGGAAAGAAGACTGGGACGCGTTTCCGTGGAACACCGAAGACACTGACGAAGTCGTGGCTTGGAAACAGGGGCGTACGGGCATCCGCTTTGTCGATGCGGGCATGCGCGAGATGTATGTCACGGGCCGGATGCATAACCGTGCGCGCATGATTGTTGCGTCATATCTGACCAAACATCTGCTCAGCCATTGGAAGATCGGCCTGAAGTGGTTTGAGGATTGCCTGATCGACTGGGACCCGGCCTCCAACGCCATGGGCTGGCAATGGTCCGCAGGCTCAGGCCCGGATGCAACGCCGTATTTCCGCGTCTTCAACCCGGTGACCCAGCTCGACAAGTTCGACAAGGACCGGCGCTACACCCGCCACTGGATCGCGGAAGGCCTGTCAAATCCGTCTCAGGACGCGCGCGCGTATTTTGACGCCATTCCGCGCGCGTGGGGCCTGTCTGCGGATATGGATTACCCCGGTCCGATCGTAAGCGCGGAAGACGGTCGCAAACGCGCGCTCGCCGCATATGAAAACAGAGGCTTCTGATCAGGCCCGGATCGCCAAGTGGCGCAGAACGAACGATTTTTGGAACAGGACACATCATGGACGGATCTCTGCCTAAAGGGCACATCTCAGGCGAAACTACCGCAGGATCGATTAACGAATTGCCCTTTCCCCGGCCTGATGTCCTGACTAAAGTGTCAACCAAACAAGACAGGGAGAGGATGGGGATGGTCCTCACATCATTGGACGGGCAGAAGAACTTGCCGCGTTACTTTGCACAAGTGTTCCAGATGGCGTGCAATATGAACCGTGGACGGCTGGACATGATCCTGCCCGACGGACGTCATTTCCGGGCAGAGGGCAAAAATCCCGGTCCGGTGGCTGAATTGCAGATCAAATCCGATGATCTTTTCGCGCGGCTCATCCGCGAGGGCGATCTTGGCTTCTGTGATGCCTATCTCGATGACGAATGGGATACGCCGGATTTGCAGGCCTTTATGGACCTCGTACATGCCGATAATGACGAGATGTACGACGGCTTTCCCGGCATGGGGCTGGTGCGCAGCTTTGAGAAAATGCGCTTCTGGTTGCAGCGCAATTCCAAAAAACAGGCCCGCAAGAACATCTCCTATCATTATGATCTGGGCAATGATTTCTACGGGCTCTGGCTGGATGACACGATGACCTATTCCTCCGCGCTCTTTGAGACGGGTCAGGAGAGCACAGAGAAAGCCCAGATTGCCAAATACAAAAGCATGGTCGATCAGATGGGCGCACAGCCCGGCGATCACGTGCTTGAGATCGGCTGCGGCTGGGGTGGGTTCGCGGAATATGCCGCGAAGGAGCGGGGCCTCAAGGTCACAGGCCTGACGATCTCGGAAGAGCAGTTTAAATACGCCCAAGATCGCATTGAAAAGGCAGGGCTTTCCGATTTGGTGACATTCAAGTTGCAAGACTATCGGGATGAAACCGGCAGCTATGACGGTATCGCTTCCATCGAGATGTTCGAAGCTGTAGGCGAGAAATACTGGCCGGTCTATTTCAACGCGGTCAAGGAGCGGCTCAAGCCGGGCAAGACGGCGACATTGCAAATCATCACGGTGCAGGATCGGCGCTGGGACGTCTATAAACGCGGGGTCGATTTCATTCAGAAATACATCTTCCCCGGCGGCATGTTGCCCGCCCCCAAGGTCCTGCGCTCGGAGATCGAGAAATCCGGGCTCGACGTGGTGCGTTCCGTGGAATTCGGCAAGAGTTATGATCTGACCCTGCGCCGTTGGCACGAGACCTTCAATGAGCGTTGGGACGAAGTGGCCAAGATGGGCTTTGATGATCGGTTCCGGCGCATGTGGAATTTTTATCTGACCTCTTGCGCCTCCACCTTTCATTTTGGCAATTGTGATGTGACGCAAATCACGATTCAGAAACCGACCTGATGCCCACGGCCGCCAAACTTGTTGCCTCGATCTGTCTCGCCGCACTGGCGTTCATCGTATCGCAGCAGGTCATGGCGGTCATGCCGGACTCGACCGCTTTCGGGAATTTCCTGCCGCTCAATATTGTGCTCGGTGTGCTTGTCGGCTGGCTTTGGTTGGGCCGGCAAGTAGGCGAGGGCGTCTCCTCGGCGATCAGCTATGGATTGACCAGCGCCGCAGTTCTCACAGCGGTGGCGCTTTTCTTGCAATCGGCCAACGAAATGATGCGGCTGGCCATGCGCAATCGCTACGACGGTCCTTTTGAGGCTGTGGCGGCCATCTTTGTCGAAGGCCTGAACTTCGCCCAATATCTCACCTCCGAAATCGTGGTGACCCTCGCCATCGGCGGCGCTGTCTCAGGCATTTTGGCCGATTGGGCCGCGCGCCGCTGGTCATGACACTGCCGCTATTTGTCTTTGGCACGCTGCTGAACGAAGAGTTGCGAGAGGTTGTGGCGGGAGGCCCTGTTGCCGGTAGCGCGGCATATCTTCCTGAGCATGCGGTCTGCACTGCCAAGGATCAGGCGTTTCCGCTGCTTGTTCCCACGCCGGGCGCGCGCGCTGAGGGGCAATTGCTGCAAGGCTTCAGTGGCGAGGCGGCCGAGCGCATCGACTTTTATGAGAGCCTCTTCGAATACACCCTCCGCGAGGTCGTTGTCGTGACACAAGATGGGCTCCGTGAGGCCCAGGTGTATATGCCGCCCGCCGGGAGATGGATCTCGGATGGGCCATGGCATCTGGAGGAATGGGCGCGGACCAACGGGCGGATCAATATCCTCGCGGCCAAGGAAATCATGGAGCGGCGGCATCTGTCGGGTCAGGCCGAGCTCGTGACGCTCTATCCCTTCATCCGGGCGCGCGCGCATTCCCGTCAGATGGCCGAAACAACGACCAAACCAACAACCATCCGGCGCCACATCTCGCCCGGTGATGTTACAATCCTGTCGGAGGCCAGCGGGCACGAGGGCTTTTTCCGGATCAAGCAATTCACGTTGCAGCAAACCAAGTTTGACGGAACACCCGGCCCGATCCTTGAACGCGAGGCGTTTCTGGCCTTCGATGCAGCGCTGGTGCTGCCCTATGATCCAGCCCGCGATCTGGTTCTGTTGATTGAGCAATTGCGGTTTGCGCCGCTGTGGCGGGGTGATCCGCAGCCTTATATGCTTGAGCCCGTCGCGGGGCTGGTGGACGCGGGCGAGGACCCGGCGGATGCGGCACGGCGCGAGGCAGAGGAAGAGGCGGGCGTTGCGCTCAGTGAGCTCCTGCCGCTCATCTCGGGATATCCGGCGCCCGGATATGTGACAGAGTATCACCATTGCTATCTGGGTCTGTGTGACCTTGATCCAGACATGGCGGGCCTGGGCGGTTTGGCCTCGGAGAATGAGGATATTCGCTCTCACATCCTGCCTTTCGATGAGGCGATGGCGCTGGTTGACAGCGGTGAGATCACCGCGACGCCGCTTGCCTTGATGTTGCTCCTGCTGTCACGCAAACGCGATGGCCTGCGCGCATCCACTTGAAGCCAAAGTTCACCCCGCCTACACAGGACGCCACAGCACAAGGAGCGACCCGATGCACTTCGCCCAAGATCTCGCCACGGCCGTTGGAAACACGCCGCTGATCAAATTGCGCAAAGCCAGTGAGCTGACAGGGTGCACCATTCTGGGAAAGGCCGAATTTCTCAATCCCGGCCAATCGGTCAAGGACCGCGCCGCGCTCTCAATCATCAAGGATGCCATTGCCAAGGGGCAACTCGCGCCCGGCGGGACCATCGTTGAAGGCACGGCCGGCAACACCGGCATCGGTCTGGCGCTTGTGGGCGCGTCCATGGGATTCAAAACAGTAATTGTGATCCCCGAGACCCAGAGCCAGGAAAAGAAGGACATGATCCGGCTGGCGGGCGCGGAGCTCGTGCAGGTCCCGGCCGCGCCTTACAAGAACCCCAACAATTACGTTCGCTATTCCGAGCGCTTGGCCCAAGAAATGGCCCGCAACAGCAACGAGGGCGTGATCTGGGCCAACCAGTTTGACAATGTCGCCAACCGTCAGGCCCATATCGACACAACTGGCCCGGAGATCTGGGAGCAGACCGACGGCAACGTCGACGGCTTTGTCTGCGCTGTAGGCTCGGGCGGCACACTTGCCGGGGTCGGCATGGCGTTGCAGCCCAAGGGTGTCAAAGTGGCTCTGGCCGATCCAATGGGCTCGGCGCTTTATGAGCACTACACAAACGGCGCGTTGAAAGCGGAAGGCGGTTCGATCACTGAAGGCATCGGGCAGGGGCGTATCACGGCCAATCTCGAAGGCTTCACTCCAGACATGGCCTATCAGGTCTCCGACGAAGAAGCGCTGCCCATCGTGTTTGACCTTCTGGCAGAGGAAGGCCTGTGCCTTGGCGGCTCGTCCGGCATCAATCTCGCCGGTGCCATACGCATGGCGCAAGAGATGGGGCCGGGCCATACGATCGTGACAATCCTGTGTGACTACGGGACACGCTATCAATCCAAGCTGTTCAATCCTGAATTCCTGCGCTCAAAAGACCTGCCGGTACCCCATTGGCTGGACCGTGCTCCCGCCTCCATTCCCGGTGTATTCGAGCCGGTGTGATGCGGCATCTCGTTTTTGCTCTTCTGTGCGTTCTCGCCTTCGGCCTTGCGCCTCAGGCCATCGCGCAGGTGCAATCGGTTGATGAGGCCCAGGCCGCGGCGCAAGACGGGCCCGAGGAGCTCATTCCGGGCATTGATCTTCAGGCCTGGCAAGCGCTGGCAACCCGGGCCGAGGCCGCCATTGACGCAGGCAGCGCGAGCACACCGCAGCTGGAGAGTTTGCGCGCCGAGATCGCGGAGTTTCGGGCTGCATTTCTCGATGCCCAAAGCCTGAATGCGGCCCGGATTACATCGCTGGCACGCCAGATCGAAGCCATGGGCCCTGTGCCTGAAAGCGGCGAAGAAGCACCCAATATTGCCGCGCGACGCGCAGCGCTTGAAGAAGAGCTCGCCGTTGCGCGCGCGCCTGTCGTGGCAGCAGAAGAGAATTTCAACTGGGCCGATGGCCTGATCGCGGAACTCGACAGCATCATCCGCACGCGCCAGACGGATGCGCTTTTGGAGGTTGGGCCATCGCCGCTCAATCCCGCGCTGTGGGGCCCGGCATATCGTGATCTGACAAGCTCGCTCACGGGGATCGTCCGGGAGGCCACGGACGCGCTGGCCTTGCCATCGCGCCAAAGCGCAATCCTGGGCGCGGCGCCCGTCTGGTTGGGGCTGACGATCCTGGGGCTTGTCTTGTTGATCCGAGGGCGCGCCTGGGCGCGCTCTGCCGGTGTCTGGGTGCTCGAACGCAGCGGGCGCGGCGCGCGGATCTGGAGTTTTCTGGTCTCCGTCGGACAGATCCTGCTGCCGATCACTGGCATTTTTGCACTCGTAGAAGCGGTCCAGATTACGCAGATCCTCGGGTTGCGGGGCAATCTACTGATCGAATACGTGCCGCTATGGGCCTTGACGATCCTTGGCGCGCGCTGGGTCGCGGACCGTGTTTTCTCCGAACATGACGGCGACCGCATGTTGCCGATGGAGCAATTGCACAGGGTCGAAGCGCGGGGCTACGCGAGCCTTCTGGCTGTTTTGTCAGTCTTGCGCGGGGCCATATCGGTTCTGGCCGAGCGGGACGGGTATTCAGACGGGACGCTCGCCGTTCTCGACTTCCCGATCCTGTGTCTGACCGCTCTGTTGCTCTTCCGCTTTGGGCAGTTGCTGAGCAGGAAGGTGATCTTTGAGCGCGAGGCCGATGAGCCTGTTCCCATGCGGGCGCGGTTCATGCAGATCATCGGGCGCGTGGCGGTGATTGTTGCCCTCCTGTCGCCACTGCTGGCTGTTTTCGGATATGGCGCGGCGGCCCGCGCTTTGGTCTATCCCGCGGCCACCACCTTGCTGCTGGCAGGCGCCTTGCTCGTGCTGCAACGATTTTGCGGGGATGTTTACCGTTTCATTACGGGCAAGTCCGCCAATGATGAAGATACGCTTGTTACCGTCCTGATCGCCTTTGCCCTGACCATCGGAGCGCTGCCGCTTTTGGCATTGGTCTGGGGCGCGCGGACCGCTGACATCACCGAGGTGTGGTCTCGATTCCTGCAAGGCGTCAGCCTTGGCGGGACCCGTATTCAACCGACGGACTTTCTGACCTTCGTGGTCGTCTTTGTCGTTTTGTATTCCGCGACCAAGCTATTGCAGGCCTCGCTTCGCAATACCGTCTTGCCGAAAACCCAGCTGGATCAGGGCGCCCGCACAGCCGTGATTTCGGGTGTGGGCTATATCGGGATTTTTTTGGCGGCCCTGATTTCCATCTCGGTGGCTGGCATTGACCTGTCCGCCCTGGCAATCGTTGCGGGCGCCTTGTCGGTGGGGATTGGCTTTGGCCTTCAGAACATCGTCAACAATTTCGTCTCTGGCATCATCCTCCTGATCGAACGGCCCATTGCGGAGGGCGATTGGATCGAGGTTGGCGGTCAGATGGGGTACGTGCGCGATATTTCGGTCCGCTCCACCCGTATCGAGACGTTTGATCGCACGGATGTCATCGTTCCCAACGGGGATCTGATCGCAGGCACGGTCACCAATTTCACCCGTGGCAATTCCATCGGACGTCTGATCGTGCCGGTGGGGGTGGCCTATGGGACGGATACCCGAAAGGTCGAGAGCGTTCTGCTCTCCATTGCCCGGCAGCATGACATGGTCCTGATGAACCCCGAGCCATCGGTCGTCTTTCAGGGATTTGGCGCGGATTCCATGGATTTCGAAATCCGCGCCATTCTGCGCGATGTGAACTACATGCTCTCTGTCAAATCCGAGATGAACCATGAAATCGCCATGCGGTTTGCGGAGGAGGGGATTGAAATACCCTTCGCACAGCGCGATGTCTGGCTGCGCAACCCCGAAGCACTGGCGCCCAATGCGCTGGCCCCCAACGCACAGGACAACCCAGACCTGGCCTCCACAGATTCGGCCCCCAACGCGGAGACACAATCATGACCGAGATGCTGTTTCGCACCGATCCCTACCAGCGCAGCGCCCGTGGCAAGGTCACGGGCCACACCGACGAGGGCGGGATTGTCGTGGACCAGACAATCTTTTACCCCACCGGCGGCGGTCAACCCGGCGACAGTGGCCTGATCGCATGGGATGGGCACGAGATGCCCATTGCCACAGCTGTGAAAGGTGACGGAGACGATATCGTGCTTGTGCCCGCCGAGCCCATGGCTTTGCCGCCCATCGGCGCTTTCATCGAGCAGCATCTCGATTGGGAGCGACGCCACAAGCACATGCGCGTTCACACTGCTCTTCACCTTCTGTCCGTCGTGATCCCGCTTCCTGTAACGGGCGGGCAGGTGTCTGCGGGCCGGGGGCGGCTCGACTTTGCCATGCCTGAAGCGCCCAGTGATCGAGACGGGCTGGAAGCTGCCCTGCAACGATTGGTCGAGCAGGATCTGGAGGTCTCGGAGACCTGGGTCAGCGACGAGGTCCTGCAAGCCACACCTGAGCTTGTCAAAACCATGTCCGTCAAACCGCCTCATGGGGCCGGACAGGTGCGGCTGGTGCGGATTGGCCGGGGTGGAGATCAGGTCGATCTGCAACCCTGCGGCGGCACACATGTGGCGCGCACAGGGGAAATCGGCTCGCTCAAACTGGGCAAGATCGAAAACAAGGGCCGCCAGAATCGCAGGGTGAACCTTCTGTTGGAAAACTAGCAGATCCCACCTGACAGCGGCGGCCAGCTCAGCAAGGCCCTCGGTATAAAGCCGCAGATCAAGGTCATCTCAGCGCGTGTCCTATGACCGGCGCACTGCCCGAGCGCCCCGTCATGAATTGCGCCATTTAGACGACGAAAAGCTCTTGCATCCCCCCCCTCGCTTTCTGTAGACCCGGCGGCGGACAGGTGGCCGAGTGGTCGAAGGCGCGCGCCTGGAAAGTGCGTAGGCGGGAGACCGTCTCGAGGGTTCGAATCCCTTCCTGTCCGCCACTTCCCTCCAAAAATCTGCAAAACCGCGCAGGGCGCAGTGACCCAAGCTTTGTCCTTTGGCCGAGGTGGACGTGTCTTTTCTTCCACTTCCCCTACCTTGGTGGCACATTCCGCTCAGATCACGTGAGGAGTTCCGCCATGTATCTCGCCATGAACCGCTTTACGGTCAAATCCGAAAACGCCGCGGCGTTTGAGGATCTTTGGCTCAACCGGGAAAGCCACTTGCACCAGCTTGAGGGGTTTGTGGAGTTCCACATGCTCAAGAGTGCCGCGCGCGAGGATGGGACGTTTTTATACGCCTCACATACGGTTTGGGCCAGCGAAGCGCATTTTCTGGCCTGGACACGGTCCGAGCAGTTCCGCGCTGCACATGCAGGTGCGCGCACAACGTCCAAACTGCATGAAGGCACGCCTAGTTTCGAGGGGTTCACCGCGATCCAGCATATTGCCGGCCCATCAAATAACGCAGAGTGAACCATCCCATGCAGGCTTGCGGTGCATGCGACGCGCTTCGTGACTTTTCCGATAGGTGTCGCCACACCAGCCTTGCGAAAGGCCTCGATTGAAACGCAGGCCAATGCAGTTGGGTTAGCAAATCCATGCGAGGGCCATCGCAGCGCATTCGGAATTGTCGAATTGCGTTGGCCGGAACAGACATCTATCTGCATGCCTGACAAACATCACAAAGAACACGAGAGGACCTTTGCCATGGCCAAGCCCCGCGCCACCCTGATCCGGCCCGAGCCTTTGCCGGAGAGCATTTCGCGTCCTGTGGTGACACCTTTGTCGCCCTCTGTGGTCTATGCCTCTGAGACGCCGGACGCGCTTGACGCGCAATATGAAGGCCGCACGCAGGGCTATACCTATGCGCGCGAGGGCCATCCCAACGCGGACGTTCTGGCCCGGCGCATCGCGACGCTGGAGGGTGTGGAGGCCGGTCTCGTGCTGGGGTCCGGCATGGCCGCGGTGACGGCTGTTCTGATGGGGCTCTGCGGGTCGGGGGATCACGTCCTTGGCGGTGATCAGCTCTACGGTCGCTCGCTGCGGCTCATGGCAGAAGACCTGCCGCGACTTGGCATTGAGACGACGCTTGCGGATCCTACGGATATTGCCGCGATGGAGGCTGCGCTCCGGCCCGAGACAAAACTCATCCTCGTTGAGGTGGTCTCCAACCCGACGCTACGCGTGGCCGATATTCAGGCGCTCGGGCAATTGGCCAAGGCGCGCGGCATTTTGCTGGTGGTCGACAACACATTCACGACGCCGCGCGCCGTCAAGCCCGTCGATCTTGGGGCGGATATCGTGCTGCATTCGGTCACAAAGCTGATGGCGGGTCATTCAGACGTCACTTTGGGCTGGGTCGGGGCAAATGAGGCAAGTCTCATGGAGCGCATGACCACCTTTGCCGTCACGACCGGGCTCACACCCAGCCCCTTTGATTGCTGGCTGGCCGAGCGCGGATTGATGACCTTTGATCTGCGCTTTGATCGGGCCCAGGCCACAGCCGCAGCACTTGCGGATGCGCTGGCGGACATGCCCGGCGTCATCCGGTCGGTCTATCCCATGCGTGCGGATCACCCCGATCACAATCGCGCGGTGGCGTTGCTGGACGGGCAGGGGTGCAACATGGTCACCTTTGAAGTTTCGGGCGGCCGCCCTGCGGCAAATGCGCTGGCTGCGGAGGCTTCGGGCATCGCCTTTGCGCCGACATTGGGGGATGTGGGCTCCACATTGTCGCATCCCGCGTCCTCGTCGCATCGCGCCCTGACACCGGAGGCGCGCTCCGCCATTGGCATCTCGGAGGGCACGTTCCGCGTCTCGGTCGGGCTCGAAGAGCCCAAAGCCCTAATTGCGGAGTTCGAACGCGCCGTTCGGGCCTCTCAGGCCGTGTAATGGAGCCCGGCCGCCTCATCCACGCCCTGCCAACACCAGTCATCTGGATCGGGCGAGATGACAGGGTGGCGGCTATCAATCCCGCAGGGGCTGCCGTATTTGGCGAAGGCCTCACGGGGCGTCACTACATCACAGCCCTGCGCCAGCCATCCCTGCTATCGGCCATTGAGCGGGCAAAATCCACGCGGACAACCCAGACCGCACGGTATCTGACGTCCGATGAAACGGGCCATGACGTGACCTATCAGGCCAGTGTCGCGGTACTGGACGAGGGGGTTCTGGCAAGCTTTGAGGACGTGACCCATCTGGACAGTGCGAGCCAGATGCGGCGCGATTTCGTGGCCAACGTCAGCCATGAGCTGCGCACGCCCCTGACCGCACTGCTGGGCTTCATTGAAACGATGCTGCGCGGTCCGGCCAAAGACGATCCCGTGGCGCGGGAGAGGTTTCTGTCGATCATGGAAGCGGAAGCCGGTCGGATGAACCGGCTTGTCGGTGATCTGATGTCGCTCAATCGTGTGGAAGCGGAAGAACGGCAGCGGCCAATAGATCCGGTGGCACTCGGCGATCTTCTGCGCTCGGTCTTGCATGGTTTGACGCCGCTCGCAGCGGAAGCGGGCGTGGTCTTGGAGGCCCAGATCCCTGACGCGGCGCTGTCTGTGCCCGGCGATGCAGATCAGCTGCGCCAGGTTGCGACCAATCTGGTGGAGAACGCCATCAAATACGGCCGCGAGGGTGAGCGCTGCGTGGTGGCCTTGCTAGGCCCCGCCTTTCATCCGCGTTTGCGTTGCGAGGCCATGGAAATCGTCGTGCGCGACTATGGCCCGGGGATAGACGCCGCACATGTTCCGCGCCTGACCGAACGGTTTTACCGGGTGGATACCCATAGATCCCGCGAACAAGGCGGGACCGGTCTTGGGCTTGCGATTGTAAAACATATCGTGACCCGGCACCGGGGGCGTTTGCAGATTGATTCTGAACTTGGGCAGGGATCCCGGTTTTCGGTCATTTTGCCTGTAGATGCCTGAGGCCCAGCATTTTCCGGATGCGTGGGAGGGGCAACGCAAAGCAAATACAATTCTTTATTTATCAGATACTTGAAGGAAGCTACCGTAGTGCGCCCCCACTTCTCTCAGGTTGTCATAAAGCTGTTACACAAGTGTCACAAAAGCATTGCGCGTGGGGCCTAGCAAGGCCGTACGAAGGCGCGTCTGCGCGGCGCGTCAGTCAAGATAACAGGAGCTCTCTCCATGACACTCGTAAAACTCTCCGCATCATCCCTCGCCGTTGCCGCACTATGCGCCACAAGCGCTGCTGCGCGGGATCAGGTCCAGATTGCCGGGTCATCGACCGTGTTGCCTTATGCCTCCATCGTGGCGGAAGCCTTCGGCGAGAATTTCGATTTCCCGACGCCAGTTGTGGAATCGGGCGGATCCTCGGCCGGTCTGAAGCGGTTTTGCGAGGGCGTGGGCGAGAACACGATCGATATTGCCAACGCCTCGCGCCAGATCAAAGAGACAGAGCTTGCGGCATGCGCCGAAAACGGCGTGACCGACATCATCGAAGTGCGCGTGGGCTACGACGGTATCGTCTTTGCATCCCAGCAGGACGGGCCTGCGTTCGCGGCCTTTGAACCCGCAGACATCTTCAACGCGCTGGCTGCAAAGGTGCTGAAAGACGGCGCATTGGTCGACAATTCCTATACGCAATGGTCCGAATTCAACGCGGAGCTCCCAGCCGCGGACATCGTGGCCTTCATCCCCGGGACGAAACACGGCACGCGCGAAGTCTTTGAGGAAAAAGTGCTCCTGCAGGGCTGTGAAGACGCCGGCGCGCTGAGCGCGATGCTGGATGCGGGAATGTCCGAGGACGACGCGGAACGCGCCTGCATGAGCGTGCGCGTGGACGGCAAATCCGTGGATATTGATGGCGATTACACCGAAACACTGGCCTCGATTGCATCCAACCCCAATGGTATCGGTGTCTTTGGTCTGGCGTTTTATGAAAACAACACAGACCAGCTGAAAGTGGCCACGATGTCGGGCGTTGTCCCGACAACCGAGTCCATCGCTGAAGGGGCCTATCCTGTCTCGCGCCCGCTCTATTTCTACGTCAAGAAAGCGCATATCGGCGTGATCCCGGGCCTCAAGGAATTCGCGGAGTTCTTCGTCATTGACGACATAGCTGGCCCGGATGGTCCTTTGGCGGAATATGGCCTCGTGGCCGATCCTGAGCTGGAGGCCACACAAGCCATTGTCGCGGACGAACAAACCATCAGCGGCAGCATGTAAAACCATGTGATGTTGGCGCTCCGCACATTGCGGGGCGCCGCTTGCACTCTCTCAAAGGGAAGCGGGGAAAGACATGCCTCTTATCTGGCTGGTCATCTCGATCATCGTGATCTGTGCTGCGGGCTATGCTCTGGGCCGCAAGCGGGCCTTGGCAAGCGCCGGAGGTGACGCGCGCAACTTGCATTCACGCCCCAATTACTACGGGGCTTACGTTGCTTTGTGCGCGGGCGTGCCCGCTATCGCGACCCTTGGACTCTGGCTTTTCGTGCAGCCCATGATGATTGAGCGCTCTGTCGCGTCGCTTATCCCCAATAGTGCTGTGCCGGAAGGATCGTCGATTGCGCTTGTGATGTCTGATGTAAGGCGGACGGCCGACGGGTTCGAAGCGCTTTTCGATCAGGATCGCTTGAGCCGCGAGGCCGCGATGCAAATGCAAAGCGCAGGTGCGGATCTGCGCGATCAGTTCGGCGAGGTGGGCGTGGCCTTGGCCTCGGAGATCGATGAGACAGTCCTGAGCGCGGGCCAGCGGTACTGGAGTTTGAGCGCGCGTTGGCACACCATCATGGGCTACGCGGTCCTCGCAGTAGCGTTGCTCGGCTTTGGCGCAAGCTATGCGCGGGCGCACAAGGACTTCCGGGCACGCAACAGCGTAGAGACCGGCATTCTCGCACTGCTTCTGGCCGCCGCTTGCCTCGCAATCCTGACGACCTTGGGGATTGTCCTCTCGATGCTCTTTGAGACACGCAATTTCTTTGGCTTGCATTCCTGGAGTGATTTCTTTTTTGGCGGCACCTGGGCACCTAATTTCCGGGGCGATTCAGAGCTCTCCATTTTGCCTCTCCTGTGGGGGACGCTCTATATTTCTTTCATTGCGCTGCTGGTGGCTGTGCCCATTGGGCTTTTTGCCGCGATCTATCTGTCGGAATATGCCAGCCCACGCACGCGGGCCTTCGCCAAACCCTTCCTCGAAATTCTCGCTGGCATCCCGACCATTGTGTACGGGCTCTTCGCGCTGCTGGTTGTGGGCCCCTTCCTGTTCGATATCTTCGGCAAAGGCGGGTTTGCAGGTGTGGAATGGATGGCTGGTGTCCGAGCCGTGATCACGGCGGGCGTGGTGATGGGCATCATGCTCATTCCGTTTGTCTCTTCGCTGTCGGACGACATTATCAACGCCGTCCCGCAAGCGATGCGCGATGGATCGCTGGGCCTTGGGGCAACGAAATCCGAAACGATCCGGCAGGTTGTTTTGCCAGCGGCACTGCCCGGCATCATGGGCGCGGTTTTGCTGGCCACATCCCGCGCCATCGGTGAGACCATGATTGTCGTTCTGGGGGCCGGGGCCATTGCCAAATTCTCCGGCAATCCGTTTGAGGCCATGACCACGATCACGACACGGATCGTCAGCCAGCTCACGGGCGACGGGGATTTCTCTTCGCCCGAAACGCTGGTGGCCTTTGCGCTGGGGCTCACGCTTTTTGTCCTGACCCTCGGGCTCAACGTCCTCGCGCTCTACATCGTGCGCAAATATCGGGAGCAATACGAATGAGTGATCTCACGAATGCCGGGGCCGGGGATGACGCGCGCCCCGCGCTCAAGAGCTCCATCATCGCGCCTGATGCCCGAACCAAGAAGCGCAATGCCGCCGAGGCGCGCTTTCAGGCTTATGGCGTCGCCGCGATCTCGGCCGGTCTGATCATGCTCGCCTTCCTCGTCTGGACGATTGTGAGCAATGGTGCGTCTGCCTTCCAGCAAACCTTTGTGACGCTCAATGTCGAGTTGCTGGAAGACAAGCTCGACAAGAATGGCAATCGCGATCTCGACGATATCAGGAAGGTCACGACCTTTGGCTATGCGCCGTTCTTGCGGACCGCGATGGAGAATGCTGTCGCGGAGGCGGGTATCGCCACGGAGATGAAGGCCAAGGACATGGCCAAGCTCCTCTCCAAATCCGCCGCCGCACAGCTGCGCGATCACGTGATTGCCAACCCGTCCGTCATTGGACAGACCATCACTTTCGAGTTTCTGGCCCAATCCCGTGTGGATGGCTATCTGAAGGACCGTGTGTTCCGGGAAAACATTGCCGAGGACAAGAATATCAGCGTCGCGCAGCTTGATCTGGTTGATGCGCTTGTCACGGCAGGCGTCATCGAGAAACGGTTCAATCCAGCGTTCATTCTGGGGGCGGATGCCTCTGATGCCCGGCCCGAAGCCGCTGGGATTGGTGTGGCCATGGTGGGCTCGTTCTTCATGATGCTCGTCGTGCTGGTCCTGGCGCTTCCCATTGGTGTTGCGGCGTCGATCTATCTAGAGGAATTCGCGCCCAAGAACTGGATCACGGACATCATCGAGGTCAATATCTCGAACCTCGCAGCCGTGCCCTCGATTGTCTTTGGTATCCTTGGCCTTGCTGTGTTCATCAACTACATGCACCTGCCGCAATCCGCGCCTTTGGTGGGCGGGCTGGTCCTGACGCTCATGACTTTGCCCACGATTATCATCTCAACGCGCGCGTCCCTGAAGGCCGTGCCACCTTCGATTAGGGAAGCCGCGCTTGGGGTGGGGGCCTCCAAGATGCAGACGGTGTTTCATCATGTTCTGCCGCTGGCCGCGCCGGGCATTCTGACGGGCACGATCATCGGGCTGGCGCAAGCCTTGGGCGAGACGGCGCCGCTTTTGCTCATTGGCATGATCGGCTTTATTGCCTCCAACATGCCTGACAGCGTGGCCAGCGGGCTTCTCGATCCCAATTCCGCCATGCCTGCGCAGATCTACGAATGGGCCAAGCGGGCTGATCCCGCCTTCTATGAACGCGCCTGGGGCGGGATCATCATCCTGCTGATCTTTCTTGTGACAATGAATACGCTGGCGGTCATCCTGCGCCGCCGCTTCGAGCGACGCTGGTAGGGAGATACGAGCGATGTATGATGCCGTTCAGACTACGGAGAGCAACGTGAGCACAGATACCGTCAAAATCGCGGCAGAGGGCGTGCAGGTCTATTATGCCGACAATCACGCCATCAAGGATGTGAATGTCGAGATACAGGACAAAACCGTGACCGCCTTCATTGGTCCGTCGGGCTGTGGCAAATCCACCTTTCTGCGCTGTCTCAACCGGATGAATGATACGATCGATATCTGCCGCGTTGAGGGGGATATCCGCATTGATGGCGAGGATATCTATGACCGCCGCGTGGATCCTGTGCAGCTGCGCGCCAAGGTGGGGATGGTGTTTCAAAAGCCCAATCCTTTCCCCAAGTCGATCTATGACAATATCGCCTATGGCCCGCGCATCCACGGGCTTGCGCGCTCCAAGGCAGACCTTGATGAGATCGTTGAAAAATCCCTGCGCCGCGGCGCAATCTGGGACGAGGTCAAGGACCGGCTGCATGCCCCCGGCACCGGCCTGTCGGGCGGCCAACAGCAGCGTTTGTGCATTGCGCGTGCGGTGGCCACTGAGCCGGAGGTTCTTTTGATGGACGAGCCGTGCTCCGCGCTCGATCCTATTGCCACAGCACAGGTGGAGGAGCTGATTGACGAGTTGCGCCAGAACTACGCGGTCGTCATCGTGACCCACTCGATGCAACAGGCCGCCCGCGTCAGCCAGAAGACCGCGTTTTTCCACCTCGGCAATCTTGTCGAATATGATGACACGCCCAAGATTTTCACCAAACCCGAAGATCCGCGCACCGAGAGCTACATCACGGGCCGGATCGGGTAGGGGAGATGGACATGCAGCAACATATTTCCTCCGCATATGACCGCGACCTTGAAGGCATCCAGGCACAGATCATGAAAATGGGTGGTCTCGTCGAAGAAGCCATCCTCGATGCGGCCCATTCGCTTGAGACCCGCGATGAAGCGCTGGCCGAGAAGGTCCGCCATGGAGACAAGGCCATTGATGCTCTGGATGATCTGGTCAATGCAGAAGCGGCACAGGTCATTGCCTTGCGGGCCCCAACGGCGATTGATCTGAGGGTCATCCTGTCGGTCATGAAAATGTCCTCCAACCTCGAGCGCATCGGGGATCTTGCGAAGAACATGGCCAAGCGGAATTCCGTTTTGATGACCATGAGCCCGATCAACGGGACCACGGCCACGTTGCGCCGCATGGCCAAGGAAGTCGAGCGCATGCTCAAGGACGCGCTGGACAGCTACATCCAGCGCGACGCAACGCTGGCGCGCGCCGTAATCCAGCACGACCGCGACGTGGATCAGATGTACAACGCGATTTTCCGCGAATTCCTGACCTTCATGATGGAAGATCCGCGCAACATTACAGCCTGTATGCACCTGCATTTCATCGCCAAAAACATCGAGCGGATGGGCGATCATGTCACGGCCATTGCCGAACAGGTCGTATTCCTCGTGGAAGGCGAAATGCCGGAAGACGAGCGGCCCAAGGGAGACAAGACATCGCTGGATGCCGATCTCTCGGCGCAGCTGGGGCAGTAGACCATGTCCGGGTCGCAGCCGCGTGTGCTTGTGGTGGAAGACGAAGCGGCGCAACGCGAGGTGCTGAGCTACAATCTGGAAGCAGAGGGTTTTGCGGTCAGCCGGGCGGAGAACGGCGAAGAAGCCCTGCTGCTTGTAGAGGAAGACGCCCCGGATGTGATCTTGCTTGACTGGATGTTGCCCAATGTATCGGGCATCGAGGTCTGCCGCAGGCTCAAGATGCGCCCGGCCACGCGACATGTTCCCGTGATCATGATTTCGGCGCGCTCCGAGGAAGTCGACCGCGTTCGCGGACTTGAGACGGGGGCTGATGACTATGTCATCAAACCCTATTCCGTGATCGAGTTGATGGCCCGGGTCCGGGCCCAATTGCGCAGAACGCGCCCTTCTTCCGTTGGGGTTGTGCTGGAATATGACAGTCTTGTTCTGGACAGCGAGACACACAAGGTGACCCGCGCAGGCCGGGCCATCAAACTGGGGCCCACCGAGTTTCGCCTGCTGACGACCTTCATGGAAAAGCCGGGCCGTGTCTGGTCACGCGATCAACTGCTCGATCGGGTCTGGGGGCGCGACATCTACGTCGATACCCGCACGGTTGATGTGCATGTGGGGCGCTTGCGCAAGGCGCTGTGCCAATTCGGCGATGACGATCTTGTAAGAACCGTGCGCGGCGCAGGCTACGCACTGGGCTGACGTAATCTTATTGCGTGCTGCGCACACACGATCAGCGCCTTTGGCGCAGCAAGGCGGCCAGCCCCTAAGCTCCTGCGGAGAATTCCCTCGGGATATTTTTGGCAAGAGGAAGGGAGTGGCTTGGTCTTCTGACAGGCGCGGTTTAAGATGTGAAATGCAAAAGATGGGAGATGTGTTGTGTCTGCACTCGATGTATCCGCTTTGAAGGCCAAAGATGCTCCGGACCTGGGAGCTTTTGATTGGGAAGACCCGTTTCGGCTGCAGGATCAATTGAGCGAAGAAGAGCGCCTGGTGGCTGAAAGTGCGCGCAGCTATGCGGCAGAGAAGTTGGCCCCCCGCGCCGTTCAGGCGTTTGCCGAAGAAACGTCGGACCCGGAGATTTTCCGTGAAATGGGCGAGATGGGCCTGTTGGGCATCACAGTTCCTGAACAATATGGCGGGCTGGGCTCGTCGTACGTGGCCTATGGTCTCGTCGCCCGTGAGATTGAGCGGGTTGATTCCGGCTACCGCTCCATGATGTCGGTGCAATCGAGCCTCGTGATGTATCCCATCTATGCCTATGGCAGCGAGGAACAACGGCAGAAGTATTTGCCCGGTCTGGCCGAGGGCCGTCTGATTGGTTGTTTTGGGCTGACGGAACCCGACGCGGGCTCGGACCCGGCTGGCATGAAAACACGCGCGGAGAAAACCGCCACCGGCTACAAGCTGACTGGCGCGAAGATGTGGATCTCCAACGCGCCGATCGCGGATGTTTTTGTCGTCTGGGCCAAATCAGAGGCCCATGGCGGCAAGATCCGGGGCTTTGTTCTGGAGAAGGGCATGGCAGGCCTGTCCGCGCCCAAGATCGAGGGCAAGATGTCTTTGCGCGCGTCAGTGACCGGCGAAATCGTTATGGATGGCGTCGAGGTCGGAGAAGACGCGCTTTTGCCGGGCGTGGAAGGTCTTAAAGGGCCGTTCGGGTGTTTGAACCGCGCGCGCTACGGCATTTCTTGGGGCGTTATGGGCGCAGCAGAGTTTTGCTGGCACGCAGCGCGCCAATACGGTCTCGACAGGCATCAGTTCAACAAGCCCCTTGCGCAGACCCAACTCTTCCAGCGCAAGCTTGCGGATATGCAGACGGAAATCGCTCTGGGGCTGCAAGCGTCCTTGCGCGTCGGGCGGTTGATGGATGAGGCGAAGGGCGCGCCGGAAACGATTTCCATCATCAAGCGCAACAATTGCGGCAAAGCGCTCGATATCGCCCGCATGGCACGCGATATGCATGGCGGGAACGGCATCAGCGGTGAGTTTCAGGTGATCCGTCATATGATGAATCTTGAAACCGTGAACACCTATGAGGGCACACATGATGTGCACGCGCTCATTCTTGGCCGTGCGCAAACGGGTTTGCAGGCCTTCTTTTAGATGAAGAACTTCCTCTAAGGTCATGAGTTTTATGCGTTTTGCGTCTTGTGCAGGCTGTGCTGTCTTGGCAGGTGCATCTTGGTGGTTTCCGCTGTAGTCAGGGCGCAGGACTTGGCTGTGAGGAGTCAAATGGCTGACCAGATCCACGATGACGCTGCCATCCGGGCCTTGGGGGCGCGGGTTGCGAAAGTTGAGGCCGAAGCGCTTGCAACGATTTCACAGGATATGCCCAAGGGTTTTGCCGCGACCGTACGCGCCATCTTGAAAACCCGGGGCAGGGTGATCATCGGAGGGATCGGAAAGTCAGGCCACATCGGGCGCAAAATAGCCGCAACATTTGCCTCCACCGGAACACCGGCGGACTTCATTCATGCGGCTGAGGCAAGCCACGGCGATCTGGGAATGCTCACGACGAGCGATGTCTGCATCCTGATCTCCAATTCCGGTGAGACGTCCGAGCTCGGCGACTTGATCCGCTATACGCGGCGCTTTTCCATTCCCTTGGTGGGGATGTCCTCCAATGCGCAGAGCACCTTGATGCAGGCTGCCGATGTCCAACTCCTGATGCCGAAGCTGCCGGAGGCCTGTGCCATTGGCATGGCGCCAACCACGTCAACCACGCTGACGCTGGCGCTTGGCGATGCACTGGCGGTGACTGTGATGGAGATGCGCGGCTTCAGTCCGGAAGACTTTCAGATTTATCACCCCGGCGGCAAGCTGGGCGCGCAGCTGACGCGCGTGTCGGAGCTGATGCACAGCGGCGAGGCGATGCCAATCGTGAGCGCCGAGACGCCCATGAGTGATGTGTTGCTCACCATGACATCCAAAGGGTTTGGCATTGCAGCTGTGACACAAGATGAAAAGCTCTACGGCGTCATTTCCGACGGTGATTTGCGGCGCAATATGGCACGGCTGATGGACATGACGGCAGGCGAAATGGCCAGTACATCGCCTGTTACAATCGGGCCGGACGTCCTTGCCGCGCAGGCGCTGGCTGTGTTGAACGAGCGCAAGATCGGCGTTCTGATGGTGGTGGACGAGACCAAGCGCCCCGTGGGTGTCTTGCATGTTCTGGATCTGCTGCGCGCGGGGGTGGTATGAAGACTGTTATCCTGATCCCGGCGCGCTATGCGTCCACGCGCTATCCCGGAAAACCTCTGGCGGCCTTGCGTCAAGCAGATGGCAGCAGCAAGACGCTGATCCAGATGAGCTGGGAGGCGGCACAGGCCATTGCCGGTGTAGCCGCGGTGCACGTCGTCACGGATGATGATCGGATCAAACAGGCCGCAGAAGGATTTGGCGCGTCTGTCTTGATGACATCGCCCGACGCCGAGAATGGCACCGCGCGCTGTGCGGAGGCAGCGGCCCATGTAGATGCCGACTTAATCGTGAACTTTCAAGGAGATGCGCCGCTCACGCCGCCATGGTTCGTCGAGGATTTGATTGCAGCCATGGCGCAGGATGCATCCGCCGACATGGCAACGCCTGTGTTGCAATGTGATGCAGGCACCTATGCGATGTTTGCAGAAGACAGGCGCAATGGCCGCGTCGGCGGCACAACGGCCGTCTTCGGCGCGGATTATCGCGCGCTGTATTTCTCCAAGGAAATCGTTCCCTACATAGATCCCGGCAAGGTCCCCGCGACGGATATTCCGGTCTATCATCACGTGGGCGTCTACGCTTACCGACCCGCTGCGCTGGAGGCCTATACACGCTGGCCTGTCAGCGAATTGGAAACGCTGGAAGGGCTTGAGCAATTGCGCTTTCTGGTCAACGGCGCGGCTGTACGCTGCGTGGAAGTACAGGCGCGGGGAAGGGTCTTTTGGGAGCTGAACAACCCCGAAGACATCGCGCGCATCGAGAAGGTATTGGCAACGCAATGACACAGACAAAAACAGTAGATGTCGCTGACGTCAGCTTTGCACAAGACAAGGCGCTCTCGCTCATAACGGGGCCATGCCAGCTCGAAAGCCTGGATCATGCGCGCATGATGGCGGAGCGTATTGCCGAGGCCTGCGCCCCAACGGAGACATCGTTTGTCTTCAAGGCGAGCTACGACAAGGCCAATCGCTCATCCGTAAAAACGGAGCGGGGTTTGGGCATGGAGGAGGGGCTCTCGATTCTGTCCAAGATACGCGATGAATTTGGCTGCCCGGTTTTGACGGATGTGCATGACGCCCGCCAATGCGCCCCGGCCAGCGAGGCGGTGGACATCTTGCAGATTCCGGCGTTTCTCTGCCGTCAGACGGATTTGCTTTTGGCCGCAGGCGAGACCGGGCGCGCCATCAATATCAAAAAGGGCCAGTTTCTGGCGCCGTGGGATATGGCCCATGTGGCGGAAAAAGTGGCCTCAACCGGGAATGAGCGCATCATGCTCTGCGACCGGGGCACATCGTTTGGCTACAACACGCTTGTCTCTGATTTCCGCGGGCTGCCGACCATGGCCGAGACAGGCTATCCGGTCGTGTTCGACGCCACGCATTCGGTGCAACAACCCGGCGGTCATGGTGCCACATCAGGTGGCCAGCGGCAATTCGCGCCCGTACTGGCCCGCGCGGCTGTTGCTGTTGGTGTTGCGGGGCTGTTCATCGAAACCCATGAAGACCCTGACAATGCACCATCCGACGGGCCGAACATGATACCCGTCGATGAGATGGCGGGTTTGATCAAACGTCTGGTGGCCTTTGATCGCATCGCCAAGAACCTCTAGGCAGGGCGCGCGCGTCTGTTCCGTATTCGATACGAAGTTCGTATAATGTGAATTATGTAAAATGTGTAATATCCCAAAATCAGGTATTTACCGCCTTGCCTTTATTTGGCACCCGCATGCGCAACCCTGATGGCCAACACTGCAACGTCCTTGTGCCTCGCGCGGCACCAGACAACGCAGGGAAAGCTATCAAAGGAAGTAAATGTAGAAGTCTCTCAGAGCGCTTGCGTCTAGCGCCGCAGTTTTCTCGACTTCTTGCGCTTTCATGAAGATATGGTTCTGCGTCAGCAGATCACCGACAGCGCTGCACAGAACTTCATCTGCTTTCAGATCCTCGATCGCACCCGCCAGATCAGCCGCCACGCCGTCGGACGCATCTGTCACCTCAAAACCATCGCCGGTTTCCATCGCAGGCATCGCATAGCCCTGCTCTACCCCCAGACGCGCCGCTTGCAGCACGGCCGCGACCGCTGTGAACGGATTTGCAGATGCATCGGCAGTGCGATGCTCCAAACGCGCCTTGGCGCCGCCTTCCGTGCTGACACGTGTCGTGACGTTGCGATGATCGCCTCCCCAGTTTTGCCAATAACCCGAAAGCGAGGCTGGTTGCAGCCGTTTGTAAGACGTGGCCGTCGGCGCGATCAGACCGGCCAGACCTTTGTGATGATGCACAAGACCCGCCACGCATCCACGCGTCAGTGCGTTCATATGCTCGGGTCCGCCGCCGTCAGGACTGGCCATGGCATTCTTGCCATCGCCATCCACAAAGGAAAAATTCACGTGCAACCCGGAGCCTCCGGCGTCTTCGAGCGGCTTGGGCATGAAGGTCAGGATCACACCTGCGCGATACGCCACTTCCCGCGCCATGGTCCGGAACAAAACGATGTCATCGACTGCGCGGAGCGCATCATCGAATGTCAGCGTGTATTCAAACTGCGGCGCGTCGTATTCGGCCGTGATCATATCCAGCTTGAAGCCCAGCTTGTCCGCCATCTCCCAGATCTGATCATTGAATCCCAAGGGATCGGTAAAAGGCCCCGTGCCGTAGACCACGCCACCCGGACTGTTGTATGGCACCAGCGCGCCGTCTTCGGTCTGGATGAAAGCAAAAGCCTCCAGCTCCAAACCGACCTTGGGCGACAATCCCTTGTCCTGCCATGCCGCCACCGCGCGCTTCAGCGCGCCGCGCGGACACAGGCCCAAAGGCGCGCCAGCGACGTCGTAAAGATCTCCCAAAACAACCTTTGTGCCAGGCTCCCAACCGTCGCGAATATCATCCGCTTCCCAGCGCAGCTCCATGTCTGGCAGGCCTTCCATCATCATGGAGCCCGGCGATGGCAGCAAATCGCGGTCGTAATGTACGCCAAAGGTGGATTGGCAAAACCGTGTTTCATGCGAACCGATCTTGTGCGCCGGCAGGTATTTTCCGCGCATGATACTCAGATGGTCGCAGAACATTGCTCTCAGTCGATCTGCCATGGGAGACTCCGTTATTGGCTTGGGAAAGGTTAGGCGCGTGTGATGCGCACAGGCAAGGATTTGATGCCGCCGACAAAGTTGGATCGGAGAAACTGCTGTGGGCCGGTGGCTTCAATGGACGTGATCCGGTGCGCCAGTTCCTGAAACAGCACCCGCACTTCCAGACGCGCGAGCCACATGCCGAGGCAAAGATGCGGCCCGCCCAGGCCAAACGCCAGATGCTTGTTGGGACTGCGATGCAGATCGACGCGAAACGGCGCCTCAAAGGCGCGCTCGTCCCTGTTACCCGAGGCAAACCAATAGAGCACTTTGTCGCCCGCGCGGATTGTCTTGCCGTGCATCTCGTAATCCCGCAGCGCCGTCCGGCGAAAGTAAGTCGCGGGCGTGGCCCAGCGGATGATCTCATCCGGCGCGGTCTCCCAAACCGCCCCACCCGCCTGCAACTGCCCCAGCAATTTGGGCTGATGGCACAGCGCCTGAAGACCTGCGGCAATGGAATAGCGTGTCGTGTCATTGCCCGCGGCGACCAGCAGGCAAAAGAAATTACGAAATTCCTCCTCGGAGATGACCTCGCCATCCGGCCCCGGCGCGAGGATCAAATGCAAGACGCCAGAGGTATCGCCGCTGGCGGTTTTGCGGGCCATCAACTCCTTGGCGTATTGATAGAGCTCCGCCCCCGCAGGCGAATTGAAAGGCATCATGCGAAACTCATCGGTGGTCATCTTGTCCAGCACGTGATCCGTGAAATCTGGATCGGTATTGGCAATGAGCGCATCCCCCTTTTCCACGAGCCACGGCAGGTCCTCCTCCGGGGTGCCCATGATCCGCCCCAACATGCGCATCGGCAAAACCCGCGCGATTGCGGCTGTTGCGTCAAAACTGTCCTGCTGGAGAACCTCATCCAGAATATCCACGCAAAGACCGCGAATATCGTCGTTGAAGGTCTCAATCACCGTCTTCGAAAAAGCCTTGGCCAGTTTGATCCGCGTTTTCATATGTTCGGGCGGGTCAATCTCCTGAAAGGTGCGCCGGGCGATGACCTCTTCAGGCGTCTGATCTTCCATCCGGATGCCGTGGGCCGAGGAAAAGACATCTGTCTGGCGGTTCATCTCCAGAATGTCCGCGTAGCGCGTGATGGACCAGAACCCCTGCCCCTCCGACCATTCTGTCCAATGCAGCGGATCTTCGTCGCGTAGGCGTTTGAACGTATTATGCGGAGGCCCCGCCACGAATGTGTCATGGCTTGTGAGATCGGCATAGCCGTCATCTGTTGGGGTCCAAATCGTCATCTCGCGCCCTCCCTTCTTAAATGGATATACAAACGTAATCCATAAATATACAAATAAATGAACTTCAGGAGACCCAGATGCATTTGGCTGTACTGGTCACAAATACAGACGAAAGCGCCTTCGCGCAGGCCCATCCAAAAGACGGGGAGAAATTCACGCGTCTCATTCAGTCCGTGCGGCCGAACTGGCAGGTCAGCAGCTACATCGTGAAAGACGGGATCTTTCCCGACGATCTGTCCCGCTATGACGGGCTGATGATCACCGGGAGCCCCGCGTCCGTGCTGGAACAGACCCCGTGGATGGAAAGGCTCTTCGAATTGATCCGGGAGGCCCATGATCGACGCCTGCCCATGTTTGGCGCCTGTTTTGGCCACCAGGCGATCGCTATGGCTCTTGGCGGTGAGGTGCGCCGGAGCGAGGACGACTGGGCCTTTGGTTTGCTCGACATGTTCGTGAGCGATGCGCCCGACTGGTTTGACGGCCCGCCGCGATTTACGCAATTCGCGGCTCATATCGATCATGTCACGCAAGCACCGGACGGCGCGCGCATTCTGTTTTCCACATCGCACTGCCAAAACGCAGGCTTCGCTCTGGGCCAGCACATCTACACGACGCAAAACCATCCCGAGATGTCGCCTGAATTTGCCGCGGCCTTGGTTGAGGAATACGCCGATACCTTGGGCCCCGAGGTCGCCGCCCGTGCGCGCGCCTCTCTCAGCCGCAAAGCAGACAGCGAACTCTTTGCGCAATCAATCGCGCGGTTCTTTGAGGGGGCCTCCGGGGCGTTGGACCACTGAGGCAATCATATTCGTGACCGTCTCGCGATCATAATTGAAATGCTGAAGCATCGCCGCAGATGCGCCGGCGGCATCGCCTTGCGCAATGAGATCCACGATGGCTGCATGCTCACGCGCTGAGGCCGCAATTTCCCCATCGACACGGTAGCGTAGGCGGTAATGCGCCATTAGTTTGCGTGCGTTGAGCTTGATCATCTCCGTCAGAAACGGATTGCAGGCCGCCTCGGCAATGGCCGCGTGAAACAGCATATTCAGCCGGTAATAAGCTGCGTGATCACGCGGAGCGGTTTTCGCCGCGAATTCCGCGCAAGCGCGACCGCAGGCCGTCAAATGCGCCAATTGATCGGGCGAAATTCGCTGGGCCGCCAGCCCTGCGGCCTGGGCTTCCAGATTGGCGTGCACCTCGAGTATCGCGAGAAATTCATCCGTATTGGGCTGAAACAACCGGACGCCTTTGCGCGCGTGGCGCACCGCAAGCCCCGTGGCCTCCAGCTGAATAATCGCCTCCCGCACAGGCGTTCGGGACACCTCACACGCGGCCATCAAATCCGCCTCAGAGACAACATCCCCGGGCAAGAGCGTTCCCTCTTCGATCCGGGACATGACGGCTTCGATGACAGCCTGTGCTTGGGTTGGTCTGGCCATGCCTTCGGCGCCTTCTTCTGCAATGGGCCTCTTTTGATAGCAGCTATGCAGCCGTCCACAAGCGCGGGACATTTGCTCAGGCGCGATCCCGGCGCTAGGGTCTTCCCATGAAATCCGTTCGTCTGCGCCTTTTGATCATGGCCCTTGCGCCTTTGGTCGTCCTGATGCCGCTGCTGCTATGGCTCGGCATGTCGCGCTGGACGTCGGATTACGATGAAGTTCTGATCGCCAATGTGGAAAGTGATTTGCGCATTGCAGCTCAATATCTCGATACGATCATGGACGGGACCGATGCCAATCTGGCCATGGTCGCAGGCTCGAAGGATTTCTCGGATCACGTGGCTCAAAGCTCTGATCTGACGGCATTTCTCGAGCAGAAACGCAATGAGCTGGGCCTGGATTTCCTGTATTTTCAGCCGCAAGGCGCGCCCGTGCAGACGCGCAGCTGGCCGGTTGTGGAAAACGCGCTTGCGGGTGCGCGCGGCACCGTCATCGATATCTTTGAAAACGACGATTTTGCGGCGTTGCCCCCGACGCTGAAAGACCGCGCCCGCATTCAGCTTGTGCCGACAGAAGCGGCGGTTCCCACGGATCGAAACGTCGAAGATCGCGGCATGGTCGTTCATGCCGCAACGCCCGTGCAATTGCCCGGTGCGACGGGTGCTTTGGTGGGCGGAATCCTGTTGAACAAAAACCTGCAATTCATTGATACAATTAATGAACTTGTCTATCTCAACGCGGTCACAGGCGGCACACGCCAAGGCACGGCCACACTCTTTCTCGACGATGTCCGCATCTCGACCAATGTGCGCCTCTTTGACGATGAACGCGCCTTGGGCACCCGGGTCTCGGCGGAAGTCCGGCAAGCGGTTCTGGGGGATGGCAAAACATGGCTGGACCGCGCCTTTGTGGTCAATGATTGGTATATCTCCGGCTATCTCCCCATCACCGACAGCTTCGGCGCGCGCGTCGGCATGCTGTATGTGGGCTTCAGCGAAGCACCATTTACAAACGCCAAACGCGCGGCCGTCGCAGCCATGCTGGTGGCCTTTTTCGTTGTGCTCATGATCTCTGCGCCCGTCTTCTTATGGTTGGCAAAGAGCATTTTTGCGCCGCTGGAGCGGATGACCAAGACCATGTCTACCGTGGCGCGCGGCAATCTCAGCGCGCGCAACGGCGATGTCGGAACACAAGACGAGGTGGGCATCGTGGCCGCGCATATGGACAGGCTGCTCGACGGCATCGAGGATCGTGACGAGAAATTGCGCGCCTGGGCCCGGGATCTGGAGACGCGCGTCGAGGACCGGACACAGGAGCTCAAAGACGCCAATCAAAAGCTGGAAACGACCTACAAGCAATTGGTCATGAACGAAAAACTGGCTTCAATTGGGGAGATCACCGCCGGTGTGGCACATGAGATCAACAACCCCGTCGCGGTCATTCAGGGCAATGTCGATGTGATCCGCGAAACGCTCGGGGCAGGAGCCGCGCCCATCAAAACCGAATTGTCGCTGATCGACAGGCAAGTCACGCGGATTGAGGCCATCGTGGGCAAATTGCTGCAATTTGCGCGCCCCAGCGAATATGCGTCCTCGGCGCAGGTGATCGTCTTGCCGCTTGTCGTGGCGGATTGCCTTGTTCTGGTGGATCACGTGTTCACTCGCGGTCATATCACGGTCAAGACAGATTTTCACGAAGTGCCCGCGGTCCGCGTTGATACAGGCGAGATGCAGCAGGTCATCATCAACCTTCTGATGAATGCAGCTCAGGCCATGGAGATGCAGGGAACGCTCTCGCTTACCCTTGAAGCCGCATCCCATGAGGGACGGGCTGGCGCGCGCCTGAGTGTTGCGGATACAGGGCCCGGCGTGCCTGAGGACGTGCTGAAATCGGTCTTTGATCCGTTCTTCACCACGAAACTCAGCGAGGGCACGGGGCTCGGGCTGTCCATTTCCCAAACGATCATTCAACGGGCCAAGGGCATGATCTCGGTGGAAAACAAACCCACAGGCGGCGCGATCTTCCATGTCTGGTTGCCTTCTGCGTCCATGGATGAGTTGGCCGCAGAATAACCCGCCCTACTCCGCCCAACTGGCGCATTTGCGATCAATGGTCTTGCGCGACACGCCGAGCCTGCGCGCCGCTTCAGCGCGATTGCCGCCGCACAGATCCAGAACATGCAGGATGTGGCGTTGTTCCACCAGTTCCAGAGACTCGATGGCACGGGAGCCGATCACATTGCCAGAGCCCTCGTATTCGCTGGGAAAGGCGCCCAGAATAAGGGAGCGCTCAATCACATTGCGCAACTCGCGCACATTGCCGGGCCAATCGTGGCGCGCCAGTTTTAACAGGGTCTGATCATCAAGCTCGAGTGCAGGCACCCCCAGGGTCGTTGCAAACTGCTGCATGAAGAGGGCTGCCAGCTCGACAATATCCTCGGACCGATCCTGCAAACGGGGCATTGCGACTTGGACGACGTTCATCCGGTGGAAGAGATCGGCGCGGAATGTGCCCGCGGCAACGGCCTCGGTCAGATCGGCATTCGTGGCAAAGCAGAACCGCAGATTGAGCGGGATATCGCGCTCGCCGCCCACAGGCCGGATCCGTTGATCCTCCAGAACGCGGAGCAAGGCAGCCTGAAAGGCCTCCGGCATCTGGGCCACCTCATCGAGAAAGAGTGTGCCCCCGTCAGCCAGCAGAAATAGCCCCGGCGCACGTGCACCTTCAGGACCCGCAACGCCAAACAGCTCCTGCGCCAGACGGTCTGGCGCAATGGCTGCGCAATTGATGGCGACGAAGGGCTTCTCCGCACGATCTGACATCGCATGCAGCGTCCGCGCGGCCACTTCCTTGCCCGTGCCGCTTTCTCCCGTGAAGAGAACAGGCGTGGGCAGCGGCGCCAGACGGTTGAGCATTTGCCGCACATCCGACAGCGCGGGCGACCGGCCCAGGAGCTGGCCTTGTGACGAGGCGCTCGACAGCTCATGGCGCAAGAGCGCATTGTCCCGCCGCAAATAGGAGCGATCCAGCGTACGCGAGACCGCGTTCAGGATCTGGTTGGCGCGGAATGGTTTGAGCACGAAATCATTCACGCCCGCGCGCAATGCTTCAATGGCCGTCTCGACATCGGCGTAAGCCGTGATCAGGATCGTATCGGCATAAAGCCCCATCTTGCGCTGCGCGCTGACCCAATCCAACCCCCGTTGGCCGGGCATGATATTATCCAGAATGATCAGGTCAAAATGTGCCTCATCGAGACGATTGGCAGCCTCCGCCGGGCTTGCGGCCTCCATGACACGGCGCGCGCGCGGCTCGAGGATCTTCGTCAGGAAATTGCGCATGCCCGGTTCATCATCCACCACGAGGATGGACGCGCCCGCCAAGGCAGGGCCGTAATCCTGAAGAACCTCGGAATTCATCCGTCGAGGCGCACATTCGGACTGGAGAAGGTATCCTCAGAGGAGAAGCCCATCTCACCCAGCGCGAAATACGCGCCTATGCTAATGACAATAATGGCTGCGAACCCTGTCATCATCGCTTTCATTTCCCGTCTCCCGTGGTGGCCTCTTTCAAAAAGGCAATAAGATCTGCGCGGTCTTGCGGTTTGGCAATGACCTGCATCGGCATCTTGGAACCCGGAATGTAGTGATCCGGGCCTTCGTCGAAAAGGGCGTCAATCGTGGTCTCGGTCCAGACGATATCGGAGCCGTCTAGAATCTGGGAGTAGCGGTAGCCCTCCAGCGCGCCCGCCCGTCGCCCGAAGACATTGTAAAGCGTTGGACCGGCCTTGCGCGAGGGACCGGCATCCAAGGCGTGGCAGATCGAGCATTTGCGCATGAACTGCCGCTCCCCATTGGGCATCTCGTCCGCCGCGCGCAGAAAAGAGCGCGCGCCGGAAATCCCGGGCTCAAATTCACCCAGAAGCGCGACGGGCCAGCTGTAGGCCACATCATCGAGACCGCCCGCATGGATCGTCTGGCCGTCCTGCGAAAAGGCAAGCGCCCAAACTGGTCCTTTCCGCGTGGCTTTGAAATCCCGCGCGATACGCCAGTCTTTCGTATCAATGATCATGATGAAGCCTTCGCCATCGCCCACGGCCAATTGATCTGTCTCAGGATGATGGACCATGGCAAGCACAGGTCGACGATCCAGGGTGAAATCGTGCAGCGGCGCACCGTCTTTTTGTGAGACGATGCGGGTGCCGCCATCCACCGCGCCATAGGCGATCCAGCCCTGCCCTATCACCAGTTCATTGATGCCGAAACCGTGGTTGACCAGCGGATGGGGCGTATCCTCGCCGCTGACGTCAAACTTGCTCAGCCGCCCCTGCGATGTCGCAACGAGAAGTCCCGCTCCCTCCTCCACAAAAGCAATGTCATTGACGTTGCCGTTGATGTGCAGCGTGCGGGCAGTGCCCGTTTGCAAAGGCCAAAGGCCAACTGTTCCATCCCAGGAGCCCGAGGCCAACCAACGTCCATCCGGCGACAACGCCAGCGAGGTGACCTTGCCTTTGTGTCGCCCCAGCACGCGGCCCTGCGGTCCATCCCAGAGCATGACGGCAAAGTCGTCTCCCCCCGAGGCCAGCTGCCCGTCAGGCAGCGCCAGCAACGCAGTCACGGCAGCGTCATGGCCCTCGAGCCAAGTGGGCGCCCGCCCGTCCCACACTCCCAATGAATTGTCGAAACTGGCCGTGGCGACCTTGTCGTCCGGTGTCACGGCAAGGCCCATAATGGGGCCACCGTGGCCCTTGAGTGTCGTGAAATCCTGCGCCGCTGCGGCCGAGGTCATCCCGGCCAACAGCACAGCGATAAGCCGTCCCGCCACCGGGTTACTCCGCAGGCGTCGCTGAGGATGGCGCCTCTTTTTCCTTGGCTTTGACCTCGTCCAGCCAAAGGGAATGGTGCTGGTGCGCCCAGGCTTCATCCACTTCGCCGGAGCCCATGGCATCATAGGCGCCCTCCATCCCGACCGAGCCGATGTAGATATGCGCGACGATGATGGCCATGAGCACGAAGCTCACGATGGCATGCCAGGCCTGTGCCAATTGCATCTCTTCGTGCGGCGCCAAGGTCGTGGGCAGGGCGTCCATACCGATCAGCGCCGTGATGCCGAGGTCGTTGAGGACCGCAAAGGTCTTGGCAAAGAGCGGCAATTCAAACGGGAAGAGCAGCGACAGACCAGAGACGGAGATGGACCCGCCCAACAGAATGCACGACCAGAAGATGATCTTCTGACCGCCGTTGAACTTCTTGGCGGGCGGGTGCTTCTTGCCAATGATGCCGCCAAATTGCGCAAACCATTTGATATCCGTCCGGTTGGGAATGTTGTGCCAGACCCAGAGGAAGAAGATCATGAAGAGCGAGAGCATAAAGGCCCAGGCCACGTTATTATGCACGAATTTCGAAACGGTCAGCAGCCAGGCATTGAACTCCAGCCCCGCCCATGGCGCGATATACTCACGCCCGTATTTCACGAAGAGCCCCGTAAAGCCCAGCAGGATAAACGAGCCTGCCATAAGCCAATGGGAGAAGCGCTCAATGAATTTGAACCGGGTGACCGTCCGGCCTGTCATGGGCTCGTCGATCTTGATCCGGCCACGCAGCGCGTAGAAGATCACAAGCGCGACGATGGTTCCCAACAAAAGGTAGCCGCCATAGGTCGCCAGAGGTCCTGACCGGAATTCGTACCAGGCCATACCACCGTCCTGCACGAGAACTTTGGCCACATCTCCCCCCGCCGACACGCTGATATCAGCCGTATTGTACCGCAGCGCGCGCCAGAGGTCGGGGTCCGACGCGCTGCCGCGTATGCCCAACTGCCCCGCCAGATCGCCAGCGGCCGAGGCAGCACTGCCGTCGCCGGTGCGCGGCGCCACTTCTTCGCCGCGCTGGCGGGCCAGAATGTCTTCCAGCGTCTGCGCACCCCCTGTGGCGGAGCGGTCAATCGGTGCAGGCTCAGTGGCCTCGGTTTCGGATTGCGCCTGTGCGGAGAGCGGAAGCATCAGGCAGAGGGCAAGATAGCAGAGAAGAGCGCGCATACGGGTCACGTTGGGATCCTCGATCTGTCAAAATTTATGAGTTTTGGGGTGCGAGAGCACCGGGTCGCGAGAAAGTAGAAATGGGGCGGGCAATGCTGCCCGCCCCGTGATCATTATGCAGGACGATTAACCGTCGCGCTGGCCGTAGGCCGAGCCCCAACCCCAGGCACCGGAGCCGAAGCCGCGGGCCACGACACGCTCGCGGTAGATATTGGCGACAACGTCACCATCACCCGCCAGCAGCGCCTTGGTGGAGCACATCTCGGCGCAGATCGGCAATTTGCCTTCCGCGATCCGGTTGCGACCATACTTCTGGAACTCCGCTGTGGAATGGGTCTCCTCCGGGCCACCGGCGCAGAAGGTACATTTGTCCATCTTGCCACGGGAGCCGAAGTTGCCCGCCTGCGGAAATTGCGGCGCGCCGAAGGGGCACGCGTAGAAGCAATAACCACAGCCAATGCAGAGATCCTTGGAGTGCAGGACGACGCCTTCTTCGTTTTGATAGAAGCAATCGACCGGGCACACCGCCATACAGGGCGCATCCGAACAATGCATGCAGGCCACGGAGATCGACCGTTCACCGGGGGAGCCATCATTGATGGTTACCACGCGGCGGCGGTTGATGCCCCAGGGCACCTCATGCTCGTTCTTGCACGCTGTTACGCAGGCATTGCATTCAATGCAGCGCTCGGCGTCGCAGAGAAACTTTGCTCTTGCCATTCTCTTTCCTCCTTACGCTGTCCAGATTTTGCAGAGAGTCGCTTTCGTCTCCTGCATCTGGGTCACTGAATCGTAGCCATAGGTCTGAGCGGTGTTGGTGCTCTCACCCAGGACATACGGGTCCGCCCCTTCGGGGTATTTCGACCGCTGGTCCTCGCCCTGGAAATGACCGCCGAAGTGGAACGGCATGAAGGCAACGCCCTCACCCACCCGCTCGGTGACCATGGCCATGACCTTGACCTTGCCGCCCTCAGGACCTTCGACCCAAACCTGCGCACCATCGCGCACGCCGAGGTTGTTGGCATCCCGTGGGTTGATCTCGACGAACATGTCCTGCTGCAGCTCTGCGAGCCACGGGTTGGACCGTGTCTCATCGCCGCCGCCTTCATATTCGACCAGACGACCGGAAGTCAGAATGATCGGATAATCCTTGGAGAAGTCGTTCTTCTGGATCGAGGCATACAAGGTGGGCAGACGGTAGGCATGCCGGTCCTCGTAGGTCGGGTAGTCTTCCACCAGATCGCGCCGGTTCGTGTAGAGCGGCTCGCGGTGCAGCGGCACCGGATCGGGGAAGGTCCAGACAACCGCTCGGGCTTTCGCGTTCCCGAAGGGCGCACAGCCATGCTTGATTGCCACCCGCTGGATGCCGCCCGAGAGGTCGGTTTTCCAGTTGGTCTTGGGCCCGGCCACCGCATCAATTGCGGCACGTTCCTCATCGGTGAGATCGCCATCCCAGCCGAGGTCCATCAGCATCTGCATCGTGAACTCGGGATATCCATCCTGAATTTCCGACCCAACGCTTGCGACCCCTTCGGCCAGCAGGTTGTCACCGTCCCGCTCGACACCAAAGCGCGCCCGGAAGGTGAGACCACCCTCAGCAACAGGCTTTGACATGTCGTAGAGGTTCGGCGTCCCGGGATGTTTCATCTCGGGCGTACCCCACGCGGGCCATGGCATACCGTAGTAATCGCCATCCGCCGGGCCACCAACGGCCTTGAGCGTCGTGCGATCAAAGGTGTGCTGGTAGGCCATGTGCAGCTTGATGCGCTCCGGCGACTGACCGGTATAGCCGATGGTCCACATGCCCGAGTTGAACTCGCGCGTGATGGATTCCACGTTCGGCGTGACGTCATCTTCCATTTCGATGTTGCGGAAGAAGCGATCGGACCAGCCGAACTTCTTGGCGAACATACCCATGATGACATGGTCAGGCTTGGACTCAAAAAGCGGTGCCATGACCTCTTCACGCCACTGGATCGACCGGTTGGACGCCGTGACTGAACCGCGTGTTTCGAACTGCGTGGACGCGGGCAACAGGTAGGTCCCGTCTTCACGATCATGCAGCACGGCGGAGACGGTGGGGAACGGGTCGATCACGACCAGCATGTCCAGCTTCTCCATCGCGGTTTTCATCTCTGTCATCCGCGTTTGCGAGTTGGGCGCGTGACCCCAGAGCACCATGGCACGAACGTTTTCGTTCTGGTCCATGTTCTCCTTGTCCTCGAGGATACCATCGATCCAGCGCGACACGGGGATGCCCGTGAGGTTTTGGAGCGATTTCTCCTTGCCGTCCCGCGTCGTGGTCTTGCCGAAGCGACCGGCGAGCCATTCGGGATCTTCCCCCCAGACCCGCGCCCAGTGCGCCCATGCGCCACCCGACAGACCGTAGTAGCCCGGCAGCGTGTGGGACAGAACACCGAGGTCGGTGGCGCCTTGCACGTTGTCGTGGCCGCGGAAGATGTTGGTCCCGCCACCCGATGTGCCCATGTTGCCGAGCGCAAGCTGCAGCACGCAATAGGCGCGGGTGTTGTTGTTGCCGTTGGTGTGCTGTGTGCCACCCATGCACCAGATGACGGTGCCGGGGCGGTTGTTGGCCATGGTCCGCGCAACCCGCTTGAGCTGCGAGCCAGGCGTGCCTGTCACACGTTCCACCTCTTCAGGTGTCCACTTGGCCACCTCGGCCTTGATCTGGTCCATCCCCCAGACACGGGTACGGATGAACTCTTTGTCCTCCCAGCCGTTCTCGAAGATGTGCCACAGGATACCCCAGACGAGAGCCACGTCCGTCCCGGGACGGAAGCGCACATATTCATCCGCATGGGCCGCTGTCCGCGTGAAACGCGGGTCGCAGACGATGACGGGCGCGTTGTTTTGCTCTTTCGCCTTGAGAAGGTGCAGGAGCGAAACGGGATGCGCCTCGGCGGGGTTGCCACCGATGATGAAGATCGCCTTGGAATTGTGGATGTCGTTGTAGGAGTTGGTCATGGCGCCGTAGCCCCATGTGTTTGCAACACCCGCAACCGTCGTGGAGTGACAGATCCGCGCCTGGTGATCCACGTTGTTCGTGCCCCAATAGGCGGCGAACTTGCGGAACAGGTAGGCTTGCTCGTTGTTGTGCTTGGCGCTTCCCAGCCAATACACGGAATCCGAGCCGCTCTCTTCGCGGATTTTCATCATGCCGTCGCCGATCTCGTCGATCGCCTGTTCCCAGCTGATGCGCTTCCACTCACCGTTTTCTTTTTTCATCGGGTACTTGAGACGGCGCTCGCCATGAGCGTGCTCACGTACCGCAGCCCCCTTGGCGCAATGCGCACCGAGGTTGAACGGGCTGTCCCAGCCGGGCTCCTGGCCCGTCCAGACACCATTGCTCACCTCAGCGATGACGGTGCACCCGACCGAGCAATGCGTACAAACTGATTTCTTAAGGTCCACTTTGCCCATAACCGCACCCGCGGCACTGGCTTGCTGGACGGTGCCGCCTGTTGCGGCGATGGCGGCAAGACCGCCAATGGCCAACCCGGAACCGCGCAGGAAACTGCGGCGGTCTACCCGTTTTTCGGCCACGTCAGACAGGATACTTGTCCGCTGGGGGCGTCGCGCAACCCCGTTGGTCTTTTTCCTCAACATGGTTTCTCACTCCCTTGCTTGGCGCCAAGATGCAGGCGCCTTGCTTGGCTACGATCTCGGATCAAGGCGGTCGGGCGTCACGCTACCAGTTGCCTCTCCCCTGCTCCGTCCGGTTCATCCGGGCGGCGCGGTCTTGACGTTACAGGATCAGAACTTCGCGCTATCGAAATAGGCACGCGTATGTGCTGTATCCTGCATCTTCTCCAGAGAGAGATCGGGCTCGGCCGCCTCTGCTTCTGTCCCTCCGGCTGCAAGTGCGACCGCAGCAACAGGTGCCGTGGTCCCAGCCAGTTTGAGGAAATCACGCCGGCTGTTGCCCGGGGTCTTTTCGCTCATGTCCAAGGTCCTCCTTGGTTTCGTGAAGGCACTGGTCGCCCAGCACCGGTTTGACGAAAGGATCACCCTTCGCCGCTCATTCGGAAAGCATCCTGCTCAATCTCCATGAACACCCGGCCGACAGTCCCGACAGACGCATAGAAGACAGAGGTCTTGGCCCCTTCCAAATCTGAATAGAAAAGCGCCGCCCAGGGCGCGATATGACGGTTGTAGAACGTCTTTTGCTCGGCCAGCGTCGCAGCTGAACCAAACCGGCCCACGATCATGGCCGCCATCATCTCCATCAAGGATGCGATGTTGTCTTCGGGTTCAAACACGTTCTCCGCGCGTTGCAGGCCGCGTGCGGCCATATCCTGACGCAGGTTTGCCAGCGGCTTCTCATTGAGAAAACCTGTCAAATAGTAGGAGGCATAAGGCAAAAGCTCCCCGCGCCCCAAACCTATGAAGAGTTTGTTGTATTCGCTCTCCACAGACCGCGGCTTGGTGATCTTTGCCATTTTGGCCAGCGTCGTGATCGCCTGACCCATCTCGCTGTCATCCCCGCTCAGGCCTGCGGTCTGCTCCAGAAGCATCTCATCGGGCGGGCCAGCCAGCAGCAAACCCAGAAAATTGTAGAGATCCGCGCGCAGCCGGTCTTCTTCGGCGATCTGGATCTCGGTGGGCATATCAGGCACTGCGGTCATCTTGTCCTCGGTCATGCGGGGCTGTCATCAAAAGTAAAGCTCATGCGGCGACGCGAGGGCGGCGCCATCGCGGGCACATCGTCCTCAAAATGCACCGGTTCGGCAAAAGACGTCACGGCCGCTTCAGTGGACACAAACGCCTCACGCTCCGGCGTGGCCTCAGGTTCAACTGTCGCGACCGTGGCATCTTCTTGTGCTGGCGGGGTCTCTTCGATGTCAGGCGGGGACGTCTCATCCCCCTCGGGGGCAGTTTTGGCTTCTTTCGCCTCCGCCTGCCGCGCCAGCTCTTCCACGTGCTTGAGCATGCCTTTGCCAACTTGATAGGCTGTTTGCATGTTCTCGATGACCGTTGCGGCATCGGTGAAGTCCTCGCCGTAATCGACCAACCCGTCGAGATTGGCGAGCACCGGGTTCACCCGCCACAAGCGGCGCAGCGCACGTGTCTTCAACCGCGCCGGAACACCCTCTTTGAGGAAGGCTTTGAAATCACCCTCCGCATCGAGGCTTTCCGGCTCGGGTAATCCCAATTCCTCCAGAAGCTCTTCGTCCGACTTGGCGTCCTGGGCCGCGTCCTTCTCCCGCGCGATTTCCTGTTGCAGCGCGGCGTCGCGCGCCTCGGCCTCAGCCTGAACATCAGCTTTTCTGCGGGCCCAGAAATCCATCATTGCAACCGCCCCCGTTTGCGCGCCGGCGACGCGTAGACATCGGCGGTCTGCACGATCCGCGCATCACCGATGCCATCCTCCACGAGATCGAGGCGCTTCTTGTCCCGCTTGCGCTTGATGAAGACCTCCTCTTCGTGGAAATCATGCACAAAGGCTTCGACCCACGCCATCAAGGCCGGGGGCATGGGCACCTTCTCCACAATCTCTTCGCCGCTATCGGTGTAATCCTGCGCCTCATAGGGCGACGCTGTAGCCAGCACGACATCCAGCGGACACTCCCCGTCGGCGTCATCCCGCAACACGATGTAGATAGACGGCTCCTGCGCTTGCAATCCGTGGAGATAAGCCTCCGTCTCGGCGCCATGCAATTCCAGCGTGACCGTAGCCGCGTGATACTCGATGGCCTCACCCTCTTCGCGCAGCACACGCCAATCTGCCAGTCCCGCGCCCGGCAAAACAGCCGTCGCCCGCCAATGATGCGCCACCCACGTGGTCACACCCGGCGTTCGGCGCATCACGATGCCCAATGGCATGCTGCGGTACATGTTCGGGTTATGGATCAAATCGGTCTCCCTGCCAGCGAGAGTGACCACAAAACGCCGCGTCGCGAAGGGTTTTTTTGTGCACCATCGTATTCCAAAGGCGAAACGGACATTTTGGACAGCTTGCACAGCACCTCACTGCGCCCTTGGACGATTTGTCTAACCTGATTATTTCGCTCGGAAATGCGTCCCGTCCGTCCGGTCTCGAATCTTCCCTTCGATTCGTCCCCGAAAACCCGAATCCAGCCTGCTACCCGCGATCTAAAATCGGTTGTGAACCGCGCAGAATCATGTCTAGCCTACGCGAAATTGTGCACCCGTCATGACGGCAAAGATGCACATCGGGAGGTCGGAAAATCATGGCTAAGACGTTGATAACATGTTCTTGTTTGGGCACACAGGAGATCGACGCCGATGCCCTTGCCGGCCAAACCGGTCTCAGCGTGTCAAAGCCCTGCGCGGCACTGTGCATGGGCAATATCGATCACGCCGCGGCCGCGATCCAAAGTGGCGACGCCATTTTATGTTGCACCCAGGAGGAGCGCCGATTCGAGCAGCTCGCGGAGGAACTGGAACAGCCCATGCCCCCGGTTCTGGACCTCAGGGATCGGGCCGGATGGACCGCCGACACCGCCAGCACACTACCCAAAATGTCCGCTCTCGCCGCCGAAGCGCTTCTGCCCGCGCCGCTTGAAAAAACGATGGATGTCGTCTCTGAAGGTCTGTGCCTGATCCTCGGCGCGCCTGATGTGGCGCTCGCCGCCGCCGAAGCGCTGCAAGAGCATCTCGGTGTCACGGTTCTGCTGGATCACGGGGACGACATGCCACCAATGGCCAAGCATGACATTGTCATCGGACGTCTGCGCTCGGCGACGGGGGCTTTGGGTCAATTCGACGTGCGTATCGACGGGCTTCAGATGCCAAGCCCGGCCGGTCGCGGAAGCGCGGAGCTCTCTCCCGCACGCGATCACGCGAGCACGCAATGCGACATCATTCTCGATCTGCGCGGGGATACCCCCCTCTTTCCAGCCCACGAAAAACGCGAAGGCTATCTGCGCGCTGATCCCGGACGGCCCGCTGCGGTCAGTGCCGCGATCCTCGCGGCTTCCCATCTGACCGGGACCTTCGAGCAACCGCTCTACGTGGCGACAGATGCGCTCCTGTGCGCACATTCGCGCGCCGAACAGACGGGATGCACCCGCTGTCTCGATCTTTGCCCTACAGGCGCGATCACGCCGGATGGAGATCACGTGACGGTCGATCCCATGATCTGTGCGGGCTGCGGCGCCTGCTCTGCCGTGTGCCCCTCGGGCGCAATCGCCTATGACGCGCCGCCGGTTGACCTCACGTTCCAGCGGGTGCAAACGCAGGCGAAAGCCTACGTCGCCGCAGGCGGCACTGCGCCGCGCTTGCTGGTGCACAATGCCCATGGCGCCGAGATGATCCGCCTCGCCGCGCGGTTCGGACGGGGCTTGCCTGCCGATGTCATTCCACTTGAAGTGTCGGCTCTAAACGGCTTTGGACACTCGGAAATCGTCGCCGCTCTGGCCGCCGGATTTGTCGATGTGACCCTCCTGCCCGGCCCGACCACAGATCGCGCGGCTCTCGACGCCCAGATCGTGCTCGCCCAGGCGATTGGCGGTGTGGAGCGGGTCGCGCTGTTAGATGTGGAAGATCCTGACGCCATGTCCGACGCTCTCTATGAAGGCACCACTTGCACACCGATCAACGCGCCCGTGCGGCCCATGGGCACACGGCGCCAGATCACACGTCAGGCGGCCAAGGCGCTCCTGCCCGATGTAGAGACGATCCCCCTGCCCGAGGGCGCGCCTTATGGTGCGGTTCTCGTGAACACCGACAACTGCACGCTGTGCCTGTCCTGTGTCTCCCTGTGTCCGTCCGGCGCTTTGGGCGATAACCCCGACAAGCCGCAGCTGCGGTTTCAGGAAGATGCCTGCCTGCAATGCGGTCTTTGCGCCAATATCTGCCCCGAGGATGCCATCACGCTCGCGCCGCGCCTCGATCTGACGGATCAGGCCCTGCGGCAAGAGGTCCTCAACGAGGAAGAGCCCTTCCCATGCGTGGAATGCGGCGCGCTTTTCGGATCAAAATCCGCGATTGACCGGATCACCGAAAAGCTGCGCGACCATGCGATGTTTGCGGGCGAGGACAAGCTGCGCATGATTCAGATGTGCGATGATTGCCGGGTGAATGCGCAGTTCCACAGCGCGGACAATCCCTTTCAGGGCGGCGAGCGTCCGCGCGTGCGCACGACAGATGATTACCTCTCCAAGCGCCGGGATCACTGATGCTGGATCGGAGCTCCCAAATCGGCGGGCGTGAGCGCGCCCACATAGGCCATGATGTTTTCCAGATCATCGAGGCTGATCTCAACCGGCACGATGGGCGACGGGCGATCGGCGGGAAACGGATCTGTGATATCAATCACTTGCGTGAAGGCGGCATGGGGTTTGAGCACATAGAACGCGCCGAAGCGCTGCTCCCAGTCGCCCATGGCGCGCAGCACGAAGAAGGATGGGGTCGATCCGATATCGGACATGCGCCCCTTCTCATTGACGGCATGACACCGGCCGCATTGCACAATGCTCACCTGCTCGCCTTCATCGGCATCGCCATCGAAGGTGATTTCGACAACCTCCTGCTCGACGATTGCAGGCGGCCCAAAAAGCGGCTTGCCCTCGGGGGCAAAGGCAAACAAGGTCCGTTGACCCACATCCGACCACAGCCAATCGGCAAATCGCGCGACATCGTCAGTCTCCTCAAGGAGAGCGACGCCCCATGTCTCACCGATGCCAGTCATCAAAGGCCGCCCGCCCGCGCCCAGCACCATCTGCGCCTCCGCCTCCGGCACAAGCGTCACGCGCACCTGGGTTTTCAGCGAAAAGCGCGGCAGGACATATTTCATCACTCCCGTCTCGACGAGCGTATCGGGGGCATGCAACAGGACCTCACGCTCCTGCGCCCCCAGCGAGGACGCGATCAGAGCCGTGACACAAGACAAGACCACAAGAGACGCGCGTATCATGGGTCAAGCCTAATCGCGCGCGGGCAATTCCGTCAAATCCGACCAAAGGAGCAGACCAATGAGCGATGAATTCAACATGTCGATGCGCAAATTCCTCAAGCAGGTGGGCGTGACATCGCAACAGGCCATTGAGACGGCTGTGCGCGAGAAAGGCGAAGCGGGCAAAACCTACAAGGTCCGCGCCGTCGTCACGATCGAAGAGCTGGACATGACCCATGAGGTCACCGGCGACATTAACGGAGAGTGAGCCTTGGCCACACGGGAAAGCGTTCTTGAGACGCTGAAAACAATCAAGGATCCAAGCGGCGAAGACATTGTGGCCTCTGGCGTCATGCGGGCGCTGAATGTCGAAGGCGGCACGGTGCGCTTCGTGATGGAGATCGCACCATCACAGGCCAAGGTCTATGAGGGCATTCAGGCGCAGGCCGAAACAGCGCTCAAGGCACTTGAGGGGGTCGAGACGGTTTCCATCGTGCTGACGGGTCATTCCGCCCAGCCTGCGCCGCCGCAGCTCAAACCCTCCAAACCTGCCGAGCCCGCCGGACCCCAGAAGATCCCCGGCGTGGATCACATCATTGCCATTGCCAGCGGCAAGGGCGGTGTGGGCAAGTCCACGGTCTCGGCCAATATCGCCTGCGCTCTGGCGCAGCAGGGTCGGCGCGTGGGTCTGCTGGACGCAGATGTCTACGGCCCCTCGCAGCCCCGCATGTTGGGCGTCTCGGGCCGGCCTGCCAGCCCCGATGGCAAGACGATCCTGCCCATGCGCAACCACGGCGTGACGATGATGTCCATCGGGCTGATGACCAATGAGGATCAGGCCGTCGTCTGGCGCGGGCCGATGCTCATGGGCGCGCTGCAGCAGATGATGATGCAGGTGCAATGGGGCGCTCTCGATGTGCTCTTGGTCGATTTGCCGCCCGGGACGGGCGATGTACAGATGACGCTCAGCCAGAAGGCCCATGTGGATGGCGCGGTGATCGTGTCCACGCCGCAGGACGTGGCGCTTCTGGATGCGCGCAAGGGCATCGATATGTTCAACCAACTCAACGTGCCCATTCTCGGGATGATCGAGAACATGTCGACCCATGTCTGCTCGAAATGCGGACATGAAGAGCATGTCTTTGGCCATGGCGGCGTCAAGGCGGAGGCCGAGAAAGTGGGCGTGCCGCTCCTGTCTGAAATCCCGCTGACCCTGGATATCAGACTGGCCGCTGACGGGGGCGCGCCGATTGTGGTCAGCCAGCCGGACAGCCCGTCCGCGCAGGCCTTCCATGCGGTGGCCAAGGCACTGGTGGACAAGGGGGTCGCATGAGTGCGTTGCACTTCCCCCCCATGATGTCGGGTGAGCAGGTCACCGATGATGTCATGGAGGCCGCGCAGATGCGGGCGGTGCAGGGCTGTGATGCGGGCCTCGTCGTGTATGCCCTCGGCGACAACCGTGTGGAGGCGGCCCTTGTCTTTGCGCCTGAAGTGCCCCTTGGCGCGGCCATGGCCATGCTGCCGCTCTGCGGCGTGGGGTTCCAGAATGCGCTTGGGGCCCTGGCCCCGCCGGAAGTGGCTGTGCATCTGGAATGGAATGGCGGGATACGCGTCAATGGCGCGGCCTGCGGTGGTTTCTCCGTGGCGGCATCAACGGATGACGCAGAGGCCGTGCCGGATTGGCTGGTCGTTGGCTTTAGCCTGCCGCTTTGGCCCGAGAGCGACGCGCCGGGTGAGACGCCCGACGAGACAGCGCTCTACGCCGAAGGCTGCGTTGATGTGCAGGCGCCGATGTTGGTTGAGGCCTGGGCGCGCCATACAATGAACTGGATCGGCCGCTGGGAAGAGGACGGTAGCGCAGCGCTGCACTCGGAATGGCGCGGTCTGGTGCATGGCATTGGCGAAGAGGCCACGCGCGGCGGCCTGACAGGTACGTTTCTGGGCGTGGATGAGCATTTCGGCATGCTGTTGCGCGACGAGAGCACAACCCATTTGATCCCCCTGACCACATTGCTGGAGACAAGCTGATGAATCTTGCACGGGCCATTCACTTTGACGAAAGCGACCAGAGGGTCTTCCATAATCCCGCGCGCACCGGGGAATGGTGTATCTCGGGCGGGTTTGAGTTTTCCAACTGGACCGAGGCCGATCTCACGGGCAAGGCGCGTCAGGCCTTTGCCAATGGCTGGTTTGGTCTGGAAACCGGCGGGCGCGTGACCTTTGTGGCCGTGACGCAGATCGAGGAGGCCGAGATTGCCACGCTGACAGAGCTTCTGGCGCAGCATTTCGTGACCTATTATGGCGCCCCGTCGATTGAAGCTGCGACCCCCGTGGCCGCGGAAGAGATTGCGCAGATGCGCGAGCTTTGCGACGATCATGCGCCCAATACACTGCTGACCGTGGTGCGGGAGTTGACGGATGCCGGCGTGAAAGAAGCCTACCGCATGATCGAGGCGGACGCGGCGGGGCTCGAGCAATTTGCGATCCACGGCTCGCTGGACGAGTAGCAGGGCAAAGCCAGCCCTCGGGTTGGCGATACCAACGCAGGGTCTGCGGCCTTTATGGATGTCGTGCCTGTGCGCAATTTAATCATCGTGCGGCAGCCCCCAAAAAGCCAGCCCGTGGGGAGGGCTGGCTTTGCCCTGCGGCTGCGCCGCGCATCGGGCTGGGAGAGCTAAGAAACACGACAACAAAAAACCGCGCCCCAACAGGGACGCGGCTCTCGAAACGCGGAAAGAAACGGTGCTTAGAAGCCCAGACCTTCGTATTTCTTTTTGAACTTGGAGACACGGCCGCCCTGATCCATCAGGCGCGCACCGCCACCGGTCCATGCGGGATGCACGGACGGGTCGATGTCGAGCGAGAGCTGGTCGCCCTCATTGCCATAGGTAGAGCGCATCGGAACGATGGTGCCGTCGGTCATCTTGACGTTGATGACATGATAGTCGGGATGCAGATCTTTTTTCATGATTGCGCTCCTCAGGCTTTCTTTGGCTTGTAGTTGGTGTCTTCCGCGATCCGCGCGGACTTACCGCGACGCGAGCGCAGGTAGTACAGCTTGGCGCGACGGACGCGACCACGGCGGACAACGGTGATGCTGTCGATATTGGTGGAATGCAGCGGGAACACACGCTCCACGCCCTCACCAAAGGAAATCTTGCGCACAGTGAAGGCACCGGCAATGCCATCGCCATTGCGACGGGAAATGCAGACGCCTTCGTAATTCTGAATACGCGACCGCGTGCCCTCGGTCACTTTGAAGCCAACACGGATCGTGTCACCGGCTTTGAAATCGGGGATGTCTTTCCCCAGGGCGGCAATTTGCTCCGCCTCCAACTGAGCGATCAGGTCCATCGCTATTCTCCTAACTGCGCACGGTTTGCCCGCGCATGTGATGCCGCCTCAGAGCTCTTGGCCGTTGATCGGGTCCACCTGTTGTGCCCGCCAGAGATCAGGTCGTCTTTTGCTTGTCGCGCCGTGTTGGGCCCTTGCATGTGCGACACGGATCGCAACGGCCAAAGACACAGCTTGCCCGCCGACTCGCGCCTGCGTGCAATGCGCGGTGTATTGCAGGGAACGCCCCACAGCGCAAGTCTCTTCAGGGACCCGAACCGATGGCGGTTTTGCAACCGATTGCAAGCGCACCTGCACGCAGGCATAGTGCACCCGGAAGGAGTACGCCATGGCCGTGACCTTGAAAGATGTTGCCGCGCGCGCGGGCGTGTCCCGATCCGCGGTCAGCCGGACGTTTACCGATGGTGCCTCCGTCTCGCCGCGCATGCGCGAAAAGGTGGAGGCTGCGGCCAAGGAGCTCGGCTATCGGCCCAACCGTCTCGCGTCTTCGCTCACAACCGGGCGCACGCAGCTCATTGGTCTGGTCTCCAACAACTTTCAGAATCCGATCTTTCTGGAGGTCTTTGATCTCTTCACGCGAGGTTTGCAGGCGCGCGGATTGCGGCCCCTGCTGGTCAACCTCAGCGCGGACATTGATCCCGAAAGCTCGGTCGAAATGCTGCGCGAATATTCCGTGGATGGGGTCGTCGTCGCATCCTCGACGCTCTCGCCGGAATTTGCCCAGGCCTTCGCAGATGCCGGCATGCCGGTTGTCCATGCCTTTGGCCGCAAATCCGACGCGCCGCGCACCCATGTCGTGGGCATCGACAATGTCGCCTGCGGGGCCATGGCGGCCCGGGCGTTGCTGGCAGCAGGCTACGGGCATGTTCACATGCTGGCAGGCCCGGCAGAGGCCACCTCGACGCAGGACAGGTTGCAAGGCTTTCAGGGCGTTATGGCCGCGCAAAAAGACATCCTCTCCAGCCACAGCTTCGCCTCGGCCTATTCCTTTGACGCCGGTCGACTGGAGATGCAGAGGCTCCTCGCGGCTGGCCCACCTGCTCAGGGCTATTTCTGCGGTGACGACGTCTTGTCCATGGGCGCGCTCTCTGCTCTGGCCGATGCAGGCCATGCCGTGCCGGGCGACGTCGGCCTGTTGGGCCTCAATGACATGGCCATGGCCCGCTGGGAGAGCTTTGCGCTCTCCACAATCCATCAACCCATCCCCGAGATCGTCGAGGCCTGCATGGATGTCATGGAAGAGATGCTGAAAGGCCCCCTGTGGGACCGTCCCAGCGTCTCGCCCAAGTGCCATGTCTTTGAGTGCTCGCTCACCTATCGCAAAACGCTGCCCGCGCCGGCTTAAGGCTCTGCATTGAAGACAAACAGCGCCTCGCCACTGACACGGTAGCCGTTGATCAGCGCTTTGGCCCGCTCAGAGACGAGCCAACCTTGCAGCTCAAGCGCCCGCGCATGCGCGACATGCGGATGCTTCTCCGGATTGACGGGCAGGAAGGCATATTGGTTGAAAAGCTCCGGATCCCCCGCAAAGAGCAGCGCCAGATCGCCTTTGTTGCCAAAGGTGAGCCAGCTCGCGCGATCCGACAGGATGTAGGCATTCATGCCCGAGGCCGTATTGAGCGCGGCCCCCATACCGGCGCCCACCGCACGGTACCATCCGCCGAAATCCGCAACATCAAGATCTGCATCTGCCCAGAGACCCAGCTCTTTTTTATGCGTGCCGCTGTCATCCCCGCGCGACACGAAAATGGCTTCAGCCTTGGCGATGCCTTGTAGCGCATCCACCGCCGCGTTCGCCGATCCAACCTGTGCGGGATCCTCGGAAGGGCCAATAAAGACGAAATCGTTATACATGATCTCACGTCTGTGGGTGCCAGCACCATCCGCCACAAAGGCTTCTTCTGCCGCGCGCGAATGCACCAGGATGGCATCCACATCCCCTGCCCGGCCGAGCTTGAGCGCCTGCCCCGTGCCCACGACCAGCAACTGCACCTCAAGGCCCAGATCCCCGGCAATTTCGGGCATCAGCACGTCAGCCAACCCGGAATTGTGAAACGAGGTTGTCACCGCCAGTTTCAACGTCTCCGCACTCGCCAAAGCGGTTGAAAATAAAAGCGTGGTCAGCAGGACAAACAAACGGGTCATTCGACGATGTCTCCTTTCAGAAAGGCCTGGGCCTGTGGTGTGGTTGGGTGCGTGAAAAAAGCCTCCGCAGGGCTGTTTTCGTGAAGGCGCCCCTTCAGCATGAAGAGGACTTGATCCGCCAGCCTGCGCGCCTGGCCGAAATCATGGGTGGAAAGAATGAGCTTGGTGCCGCGTGCCTTGGCGTCTTGCAGGATCGTCTCGATCTCGCGCATGGCGCGCCCGTCGAGCGAGGCGCAAGGCTCATCGAGAAACAGCACCTGCGGATCAATGATCAAGGCGCGGGCCAGTGCCAGCTTCTGCCCCTCGCCGCCTGACAGGACCGTCGCCTGCCGGTGCAGCATATCGCCCAGCCCCACGCGGCGTGCCCAATCCTCCGCCTTGGCGCGCGCCGCGCGTTTCGTGCTGCCGCGTACGATCAGCGGATAGGCGATATTGTCGAGCACCGAGCGGCGCAGCATGACGGGGCGCTGGAAGACAAAGGCCTGATGGTGGCGCGCTTCTTGTGTGCCGCAGGCCCAATCCAGCGCGCCCGAGCTCAGCCGCGCCGTGCCATGAAGCAGCCGCAAGAGGCTCGTCTTGCCCGCGCCGTTTGGCCCCATGACCACCACCGTGCCATGGCCCTCCAGGCTCAGATCAATCGGCCCCGCAAGCGTCCGTCCACGCCGCGACGTTTGAGCTCCTCGCGCTGTGAGGGGAAGCAACTGGCTCACCACCGCCCCTCCCGCTCCGTCCGGCCCAACCAATGGATCGAGAGGTTCACCGCAATCGCGAGACCAATCAGCACAAAGCCCAGGCCCAATGCGAGAGCAAACTCTCCCTTGCCCGTCTCCAGCGCGATGGCCGTGGTCAGCACGCGTGTCGCGTGATCGATATTGCCGCCCACGATCATGATCGCGCCCACCTCGCCAATGGCGCGGCCAAAGCCCGCAAGCGAGGCCGTCAACAGCGCGCGCCGCGCGTCCCAAAGCAGCGTGCGCATCTTCTGCATCTGGGTCACGTTCATGGAAATCAGCAGATCGTGGTACTCCGTCCACAGATCCCGCAGGTTCTGATGCGCGATCGAGGCGATGAGCGGCACGATGATGATGACCTGCGCGATGATCATGGCCGTGGGCGTAAAGAGCAGGCCAAAAACGCCAAAGGGCCCGGAACGCGACAGCATCACATAGACAATCAGCCCCACGACCACAGGCGGCAGACCCATCAGAGCATTGAGTACCGCGATTACCCCACGCCGCGCCCGAAACCGGCGTACCGCCAGAAGGGCCGCGAGAGGCAGAGCAATGGCCGAGGCAATCACAAGCGCGCTCAGCGTGACATGCAGCGAGCGCAGTGTGATCTCCAGCAAATCCGCGTCCAGCGTGATGACCAGCCAAAAGGCCTGCACCAATCCGGCCCAAAGATCGACCATCGCCGGTCCTCCTCCCCTTCATTCGGGCATAACCTACAGGTCTGCGCAGGCAGGGAACAGCGCGAAAAGCGCCTGTCAGAAGGGCTTGGGGACGTTTCTTGAGGAGGCGCGTGCGCTTGCGGACAAGCTGTCCAACAATACGCGCCACAGGGTTGTACTAAGGGACATTCCGGCCGTCCACGCGCCCACGCCCTGCCCCCGGGATTGTGTATCGACCGCCGTGGACTTCAGGCACGGGATAATCAAACCGAGCAATCAAACGCTGCGCCGTGTCAAACCGCGCTCTTGCTTGCGTTTGCGTTACGCAACATTCCCCCGTTGCGCTGATGTCCTTGAGAGCTATTTGCGCGGTGCCGCCGCGCGGCGCAGACGGTCATTGATGGCTTGCCCCAGACCCTCCATGGGAACAGGTGCCACGGCAATAGGCCGCCCATCCGCATCCGCCTCATGCAGGATTGCAAAGAGCCGGGCAGCCGCCTCGCGCAGATCCCCGGATGCCGACAAGGTCAGCGCGCTCTGCACGGGCCCAAAACCGATCAGGATCTCGTCAGGGGTCGCGGAGGTGGCATTCAACCGGACGCGCGCGCCCGGCGCATAATGCGAGGCCAGCTGACCGGGGCTCGTGATTGCGCCCGTCTCCGGCTGTTGTAGGGGTGCGCCCAAGACCTGCTCCAACGCCTCTTGCGGGATCCCGCCGGGGCGCAGCAGCTGCACATGCTCTCCGACCGCGACAATCGTGGATTCCAGGCCGACCTGACAGGGCCCAGCGTCCAAAACCGCATCGATCCGCCCCCCAAGCCCCGCCATGACATGATCGGCAGACACGGAGGAAATCCGCCCGGACGGGTTGGCCGAAGGCGCAGCAATCGGACGGTCCGCCGCACGCAACAACACCTGCGCCGCAGCGCCCTGCGGCATACGCACCGCCAGCGTCGGCAACCCTGCTGTCACAAGCGAGGACACCCCCGCCTCCGGTTTGAGCGGCAAAACGAGCGTCAGCGGCCCCGGCCAGAATGCCTCCGCCAAACGCTGCGCCAGCGCAGACCACGTCACCAGCCTTTGGGCGGCATCGATCGAGGCCACATGCACAATGAGCGGGTTGAACGCAGGCCGCCCCTTGGCCTCATAAATCCGCGCCACCGCATCGCCCTGTGTCGCATCCGCGCCCAGCCCGTAGACGGTCTCCGTTGCGAAGGCGACAAGACGCCCGTCCCGCAAAAGCCGGGCGGCGCGCGCGATCCCGTCTGGGTCCGCCTCAAGGCGTTCGGTCTGGATTTTCATTCGTGACGCCGCGTTTTGTTGGACGAACTTTGGCGTGGCGGTATAGCCCGGGAGGGATCCGTTTGCCCAGCCCCGATGTGGCCAACTGCCCGTCGACTGACCATGTGAGCCTCATGACCTATACTGCCCCCCTGTCCGATTTCCGATTTATCCTCGATCACGTTGTGCCGCTGGCGCCCATCTCCGAGACGGCGCGCTTTGCAGAGGCCACGTCCGATGTCTCCGAGGCCATCCTCTCGGAGGCTGGCAAATTATGCGAAGACATTCTGGCGCCACTGAACCGTGTCGGTGATCTCAAACCAGCGGTTCTTGAAAATGGCGTTGTGCGCACGCCGGAGGGATTTCCAGCTGCCTATCGGGCCATTGCTGAGGGCGGTTGGGTGTCAATTGCAGCGCTCCCCGAACATGGCGGCATGGGCCTGCCCATGATGCTGACGACGGCGGTGAATGACATGATGTCCTCGGCCTGTCTCTCGATCCAGCTGTCGCCGCTGATGACGCAAGGCCAGATCGAGGCCCTCGAAGCGCATGCTTCTGAGGAGCTCAAGGCGCTCTACCTGCCAAAACTGGTCGCGGGCGAATGGACGGGCACGATGAACCTCACCGAGCCGCAAGCGGGCTCTGATGTGGGCGCCTTGCGGACCCGGGCGGAGCCGCAACCGGACGGGACCTATGCGATCACCGGGCAGAAGATCTACATTTCCTGGGGCGATCATGATTGCGCCGAAAACATCGTGCATCTCGTGCTTGCGCGGCTGCCCGACGCTGGTCCTGGCACCAAGGGGATCAGCCTCTTTCTCGTCCCGAAATTCCTGCCCAATGCCGACGGGAGCCTTGGCGCGCGCAACGATCTGCGCGCGGTGAGCCTTGAGCACAAACTTGGCCTGCATGGCTCCCCCACCGCTGTCATGGAATACTCCGGCGCGACAGGCTGGCTCGTGGGCCAGCCCCATCAGGGCATGAAGGCCATGTTCACCATGATGAACAACGCCCGCCTGGGTGTCGGAACGCAAGGGATCGGCATTGCCGAAGCCGCATCGCAGGCCGCGGTCCATTACGCCGAGGCCCGCGTGCAGGGGCGCACGTCCGGTCCCACAGGGACGATCCTCGATCATGCCGATGTCCGCCGGATGCTGGCCACCATGCGCGCCGATACCTTTGCGGCCCGCGCCCTCGCGCTCGCTTGCGCACAAGCCATTGATCTGGCCCATGCCACGGGTGCGCCGGAGGCCACAGCCCGTGCCGCGCTGCTCACGCCAATTGCCAAGGCCTTTGGCACGGAAACAGGCATTCGCGTGGCTGAATTGGGTGTGCAGGTCCATGGCGGCATGGGCTTCATCGAGGAGACCGGTGTTGCGCAATTTGCCCGCGACGTGCGCGTGACCGCGATCTACGAGGGCACCAATGGCATTCAGGCGATGGACCTCGTGGCGCGCAAAATGGCCGACAGCGGTGAGGCGATGTTCGGGCTCATCGATGAGATCGAAGCCCATGCGGAAGCGCTCCGCCACAGGCTGCCCGATCTGGCAGAGCCTGTCTGGCAGGCCTCCGAGACATTGCGCGAGACGGTCGAGACGCTTCTCGAGCGTGACCTTGAAGCGCGCTTTTCGGGCGCTGTTCCCTTCCTGATGGGATTTGCCCGGGTGCTTGGCGCACATTACCACCTGCGCGCCATCGAGATCGCCGGGCGCGACAGTGCCCGCGGGCGTATCGGACGGTTCTACATCGAACGCCTCCTGCCCGAGCACAAGGGCCTGCTCGCCCAAGCCGGTGGGGCGGCGGAAGCTGTGCTTGACCTGCGGCCTGAAGATCTGGCCGTGGCCTGATGGACGGCATCCGCTATCCGTTTGAGACACCTCCCGCAGAGGGAGAGGTTCTGGAAGTGGCCGAGGGGGTGCTGTGGATCCGCATGCCGCTGCCCATGGCGCTGGATCATGTCAATCTCTATGCGCTTGATGATGGCGACGGCTGGACTGTGATCGATACCGGCGTGCATTCGCGCCGCTCCGTGCGCATTTGGGAAAACCTCATTGCCGGGCCTTTGGCGGGCAAGCCCATCACACGTGTCGTGCTGACCCATCATCACCCCGATCATGTGGGCATGGCGGGCTGGCTGGCCGAGCACCACGGCACCGAAACACTGGCGAGCCGCACGTCCTGGCTCTTTGCGCGTATGCTCACGCTGGATGAACAGGCCAGTCCTACACCAGAGACACTGGCCTATTGGCGCGCCTGCGGCATGGATGCGGAGATCTATGCACAGCGCGCGCAGGAGCGCCCGTTCAACTTTGCCGATATCGTCTATCCGATCCCGCTGGGCTTTTCGCGCCTCTCCGAGGGCGGTGAGATCACGATGGGCGGGCGCCGCTGGGATATTCGGCTGGGCGCAGGTCATGCGCCGGACCATGTGACCTTCTGGAGCCGTGATGACGCGCTTGTCATTGCCGGGGATCAGATCCTGCCGTCGATCTCGTCAAACATCGGGGTCTATGCCACGGAGCCGGAAGCCGATCCGGTCCAGGACTGGATGGACAGCTGCGCCCGTTTTGCCGAGATCGCCCGCGCTGACCATCTTGTTCTGGGGGGCCACAAACTGCCCTTCACCGGCCTGCCGCTGCGCCTGAGCCAGTTGATCGACAATCACCATGGCTGCCTGAAACGTCTTCGCGCCCATCTGGACCAGCCCAAAACGGCCGGCGCGTGCTTTGCGCCGCTCTTCAAACGCAAGATCGGGCCCGGCGAATACGGGCTGGCGCTGGTGGAGGCGATGGCCCATTGCCTGCACCTGTGGCACGCAGGCGAGGCCACCCGCGAGATCGCCGACGATGGCGCGTGGCGGTTTGTCATGAAAGACCTCTGAGCCAAAGCGCGACGGCGTGGGTGGCGATATGACGTAACGGTGTGTTTCAGCCTTCTGGACAGGAGGGGCGCTGGCGCGCTAAGCACAAGTCAAGTCACGGAGTTTCCATGCCATCCATCTTGATCCTGAATGGCCCCAACCTCAATCTGCTGGGCACCCGCGAGCCCGAGATCTACGGCGCACAGACGCTGGCAGATGTCGAGGAGGATGCACGCATCTACGCCACCTCGCGTGGTGTGACGCTGACCTGCGCACAAGATAATTCAGAAGGCGCGCTTGTCAGCCACCTGCACGCCGCGCGCGGCAGCCAGGACGGCGTGATCTTCAACGCGGGCGCCTATACACACACCTCCATCGCCCTGCGCGACGCGATCTCCGGCATTGCCTTGCCTGTCATCGAGCTGCACCTGTCCAACGTGCATGCGCGCGAGAGCTTTCGTCATCACTCGATGATCGCACCGGTCTGCACGGGCGTCATCGCGGGTTTTGGCGCGGCAGGGTACCGGCTCGCGATTGACGCCATGCTGGGTGTCTTGGAGCGCCAGGCATGAATACCCCGTCGCCTGCGCTCAATTCCTACCTGCTCGATGTCACCAACACGACCGATATCGAGACGCTCTGGGCAATGCATTCCGAAAAGATGGCGGGCTATGGCTTTGATCGCCTGATCTACGGCTTCACCTATTATCGCACCGAGACATCGCTGGGCGATCCCAATGATTTCCTGATGCTGACCAACCACGATCAGGCCTATACGGATGTGTTTCTGGGCCAGCAGCTCTATGCCAACGCGCCGATGACCCGCTGGGCCATCGAGAATGAAGGCGTGCAAAGCTGGCGGACGATTGGCGAGCGCATGGCGCAGGGCGATCTGACCGAGAAAGAACAAAAGGTCGTGGCTTTCAACCTCGATATGGGCGTCACGGCGGGTTACACGATTTCCTTCAAAGCCGTTTCCGCGCGCTCGAAAGGTGCGATCGCGCTGACGGCGCAACGCGGCATGTCTCAGGACGACGTGGAAGAGCTCTGGTCCCGCGAGGGGCAGGACATCGTCACCATCAACAACGTGACCCACCTCAAGATCCTGACGCTGCCCTTCACCGGGATCGGCCGCAAGCTCACCAACCGCCAACGCGAGGCGTTGGAATGGGTGGGCGATGGCAAGACCACCCAGGACATCGCCCTGCTGATGGGCCTGACACCGGCGACCGTGGAAAAACACCTGCGGCTGGCCCGCGAAACGCTGAACGTCGAGACAACGGCCCAAGCCGTGCTCAAGGCCGCCTTCCAGAACCAGATGTTCGTGCTCGATCTTTAGGCCCGGCCTTGTCCGCCTTGGGGCAGAATCATCTATCTGCGATGCACCTTAGTGCCCCGCGCCGATAATCAGGTGATTCCGGTTATTGTTGCTACACCTGCATCAATCACGAAATTTTTGTTAACCTTTGCACGTCTGATGGAACTTTTTTGCCCAATAAAAGCGCTTTGAAAGCCTTTGTCGGCAAAAGTATGGGAATCCATACTTCCTTAACGCTGGGTAAACAGGGCACATTAGAGACGTTCCGTGAGTGGTGGCTTTAGCCAGGGAACATTGGGAGGGTGATCCTCGTGATTTCGAGGCTCCGCCCACTCAACCGGGTAACCGGAGACTGGCCCTGAACGCAATTCTACGCTGGAGGGGTCAGTCACCTCTCGGCCTGCCTCGTCTCATCCCCATTTGTCTGGGGCGGGCCAAAATAGGAGACGGCGCCAGGGCAACCTGACGCCGTCTTTTTTCGTACCAATCGCCTGCGCGTGGGGTTTAGCCCTGAACGGCTTTGGCCACTTCGGCTGCGAAGTCTTCTTCTTTTTTCTCGATGCCTTCACCGACCGCCATGCGGACAAAGCCAACGACATCGACGCCTGCATCTTTCGCGGCGGCGGCAACTGTCTTGTCGGGGTCAATTACAAAGGCTTGGTTGAGAAGCGTGACTTCGGCCATGAACTTCTTCATGCGGCCAACGATCATCTTCTCGATCACAGCTTCGGGCTTGCCGGATTCCTTGGCAATATCGATCTGCACCTGACGCTCGCGCTCCACAACTGTGGGATCGAGATCATCCTCAGAGAGCGATGCCGGGTTGGAGGCCGCGATATGCATGGCGACCTGCTTGCCGAAGGCTTCGTTGTCGCCCGAAAGTGCCACAAGCACACCGATCTGGCCCATGCCGGGCGCGGCGGCGTTGTGCACATAAGAGACAACCTGCGCGCCTTCGATCTTGGCCATACGGCGCAGCGACATGTTCTCGCCAACAGTGGCGATCTTGTCGGTGATCGTGTCAGCAACGCTCTTGCCGCCCAGATCTGCCGCGGCCAGAGCCTCGACATCCGCAGCGCCCATGGCCGCACCGGCGATACCGGAGACCATCTCCTGGAACTCCGCGTTCTTGGCCACGAAGTCCGTCTCGGAATTCACTTCCACGGCAACGCCCGTGCCGCCGTCAACGGAGACGGCCACAAGGCCCTCTGCGGCTGTACGGCCGGATTTCTTGGCGGCTTTCGCCAGACCTTTGGTGCGCAACCAGTCGATTGCAGCTTCCATGTCACCGTCGGTTTCTGTCAGCGCCTTCTTGGCGTCCATCATGCCTGCGCCGGTCATCTCGCGCAGTTCTTTCACCTGGGATGCAGTGATGGCCATATCGGCTCTCCTCATCGAAAAAGGGGTTTCAGGCGGCACCACGACGGCGCCGTCCTTTTTATCGAATGGTCTGCCCGGTTGGGCTCAGGCCTCAGCCTTCTGCAGGTGCGCCTTCTGCCGCAGGCGCTTCGGCCTCGGCGACAGCTTCCTCTGCAGGGGCTTCTTCCATGGCGCCAAGATCCACACCTGCCGCGCCAAGCTGCGCGGACATGCCGTCAAGCGCTGCACGGGCCGCCAGATCGCAGTAGAGCGAGATCGCACGGGCCGCGTCGTCATTGCCGGGGATCACAAAATCCACGCCATCGGGCGAGCAGTTTGTATCCACAATGGCTACAACGGGGATGCCCAGCTTGTTGGCTTCCGCCACGGCCAGCGCTTCTTTCTTGACGTCGATGACGAAAAGCAGATCAGGCGTGCCACCCATCTCGCGGATCCCGCCCAAGGAGGCCTGCAATTTGCCCTGATCGCGCTCCATGTTGAGGCGCTCTTTCTTGGTCAGGCCGTCGCCGCCGGTTTCCATCTTTTCGTCAATCTGCTTGAGACGGTTGATGGACTGGGACACGGTTTTCCAGTTGGTCAGCGTGCCGCCGAGCCAACGGTGGTTCATGTAATACTGCGCGCAACGCTCTGCGGCATCGGCCACGGGCTGCGCGGCCTGGCGCTTGGTGCCCACGAAGAGCACGCGGCCGCCCTTGGCAACGGTTTCGCGGATTGCATTGAGCGCCGCGTCCAGCATCGGGACGGTCTGTGTGAGGTCCATGATGTGGATGCCATTGCGGCTGCCATAGATGAACTCACCCATGCGGGGGTTCCAACGCTGTGTCTGGTGGCCGAAGTGAACGCCAGCTTCGAGCAGCTGACGCATGGTGAACTCTGGAAGAGCCATGCTATCTACCTTTCCGGTTTGCGCCTCGACGGGGATGGGTCAACTGACCAACCGGTGGAAGATCGGGGATGTCTCCCCCGAACGCCCGCCCCGTCTGCGGATTGAATGCGCGAGCCATTACGCAGTTTCCAGGCGATACGCAAGGGGCAAAAGCCGGATGCCTCAGGCGGGGAGTTTTTAAGCAAGAGGACGAGGCGCACGCCACTGTCTTCCTCTTGCTTAAATATCCGGGGGAGACGCGCGTCCGTTTAGACTACTGAGGCAGAGCCCCTGCCGGGCGTGCTCGCTTGCGTCACGTCATGGGCATAGAGCCAATCGAACTGGTGCAGCAAGCGCCCGGGCGCCATGCGCGAGAGCGTGCGCATGCCCAGATGCGCCGCGAGACGGACCGGGCCGCGGCGCAGATGGTATTTCCAAGCGTTGGCATTGGCCGCCTCGATCACGCGGCTCACCCGCGGCTTGCGTTGCAGCTCATACGCGGCCAGCGCGGCAGCGGTGCCGTCATGCTGGCTCAGGCAATCGGCCAGCACCCAGGCATCTTCCAACGCCATATTGGCTCCCTGGGCCAGGAACGGCAGCGTGGGATGGGCGGCATCCCCGAGTAGTGCGACGCGCCCCTGCCCATCGGTCCAGCGCGTGGCCACCGGGTGGCGGTAGAGCCCCCAGAGAAAGACCTTCTCTGTGGCGTTCAGCAAAAGGTGCACCTCGGGATCAAACTCTGCAAACGCGGCCTTGAGGTTTTGCGGGTCATCTTCATGAAACCACCCCTCCTCCGCCCAGAGTTTGCGCTCTTCCACCGCCACGATGTTGACCATCTTGCCATCGCGCAGCGGGTAGCTCACCAAATGCCGCCCCGGGCCCATGTGCACGCGCGCGTGCATCGGATGCCCGATGACATTGGGCACCAGACAGCGCCACGCGACCTGGCCTGTGAAAAATGGCTCTGCCGTGCCGTTAAGGGCGGGGCGCATCCGCGAATGCAGCCCGTCGGCGGCCACGACAAGGTCAGCCTTGTGCTGCGCGCCTGTCGCCAGATGCACGGTCCCATCCGCCTGCGCATCAACGACCTTTTGCAACAGCTTGATCGTCACACCGGCGGCGCGTACGGCGTCCGCCAGAACGTCAACAATGTCAGCCCGATGGACAAAGAGATAACGCTGGTGCGCGGGCAATTGGGTCAAATCCAGCTTGGCCACATCCTGCCCCGAGAGCCCGTCGCGCAGAACAACGGCGCGCCCTGTGACCGAGCGCGCAGCCAGCCTGTCTGCCACGCCAAGCGCTTCGAGGACCCGCGCGCCATTGGGACTGACCTGAATGCCCGCCCCCACCTCTGTGATGGCTTCCGCCTGCTCCAGCACCGTGACCTGCGCGCCGCGCTGCGCGAGCGCCAATGCAGCGCTCAGCCCACCAATACCTGCGCCCAGAACGGTTATCTTTTGTCCCAAAATCATACGCTTTAGCTAAACGCAAAACCGCCGGGGAAGAAGCCCCGGCGGTTTCGGTAAATCGTCGCATCTGCGCGCCAACGGCGCAGCCTTGATCAATCGTCGCGATGCACTTTTTCGCGCCGCTCATGGCGCTCCTGCGCTTCGAGGCTCATCGTGGCGATGGGGCGGGCGTCCAGGCGTTTGAGCGAAATCGGCTCCCCTGTCACTTCGCAATACCCGTATTCTCCCTCGTCGATCCGGCGCAGCGCGGCGTTGATCTTGGAGACCAGCTTGCGCGCACGATCCCGCGTGCGCAGCTCCAGCGCGCGATCTGTTTCCTCGGAGGCGCGGTCGGCAACATCGGGGATGTTGCGCGTGCCTTCCTGCAAGCCCTCGATCGTGTCGCGGCTATCGGCCATAAGATCGTTCTTCCAATCGATCAGTTTGCGGCGGAAATATTCCGTCTGCCGTTCGTTCATGAAAGGCTCGTCCTCGGCGGGACGATAATCATCCGGCAGAAACACTTCTTGTTTCATGGCGTTTCCCTCTTCTCGCTTAGAGGCTGTCATGAATCTCTCCTTTTCAGCCCCTGCTACCCCTGCCGCACGCTCTAGCGGTATCGGCGCACCTTGTCACTACACAAAGCGGAAGCTAAGTCCTGATTTTAGACCCGTGGCGCGGCGCGTGCCATGATGTAGCGCAAGGAAAAGAACATGCAGTTTCAGGGCACAGAGAGCTATGTCGCGACCGACGATCTGACCATGGCGGTCAATGCCGCCGTCACGCTGGAACGTCCCCTGCTGGTCAAGGGCGAGCCCGGCACCGGCAAGACGGAACTGGCCCGTCAGGTGGCCGCATCTCTGGGCTGCGAGATGATCGAATGGAACATCAAATCGACCACGCGCGCCCAGCAAGGCCTTTATGAATATGACGCAGTCAGCCGTCTGCGCGACAGCCAGCTGGGCGATGCGCGGGTCAATGACGTCAAGAATTACATCCGCAAGGGCAAGCTCTGGCAGGCGTTTGAGGCGGACCAGAAAGTCGTGCTGCTCATTGATGAGGTGGACAAGGCCGATATCGAGTTTCCCAATGATCTGTTGCAAGAGCTCGACCGGATGGAATTCCATGTCTACGAGACTGGCGAGACGATCAGCGCAAAAATCCGTCCAATTGTCATTATCACCTCGAACAATGAAAAGGAGCTGCCTGATGCTTTCCTGCGGCGCTGCTTCTTTCACTACATCCGCTTTCCCGATGCCGAGACGATGCGCAAGATCGTCGAAGTGCATCATCCGGGCATCAAGGGCGAGCTGCTGACCGCCGCCCTCACGCAATTCTATGAGTTGCGCGAGCAACCGGGCCTCAAGAAGAAGCCCTCGACGTCGGAAGTGCTCGATTGGCTCAAGCTGCTGCTGGCGGAGGATCTGACGCCGGAGGACCTCAAGCGCGAGGGCGCCAATGCCCTGCCCAAGCTGCACGGCGCTCTGCTCAAGAATGAACAGGATGTGCATTTGTTCGAGCGGCTGGCCTTCATGGCGCGCGGCGGGCGGTAGGCTTTTTCAACTCACACCAGCCCGGTGCGCGGCGCAGCCGCAGGGCGGCACCTGCCCGTCCCGGCGGGCTGGTGCCTTGGTAACGTCAGCGCGACGATGGGCTGATGCAATGACTTGGTTGGGATAAATCGCGGAGAACAGAGGCCGCAGCACCACCCCACGGGCAGGCGCCGCCCTGCGTCCCCAGATAGAAACCCAACGCACGCTTGCCCGCTGGTCATAACCGCGCTCAACCACGAGCGCGCAGGTCAGAAAGACATGAGCAGAGCGATGCCTGCCCGTGGGGTGGCGCGACATCGCCACGGTATCTGCGCTTTATCTCAGCCAAGTCATTGCGCGGAATGAGCCTTTCGCCAGCGTCACCATGGCGCCAGCCCGCCGGGACGGGCAGGCACCGCCCTGCGGCTGCGCCGCGCACCGGGCATGGGTGAGATCGAACACGCGCCTCCTACCCCAGCGCCTTGCCCAACCGCGGCAAGCGCGCCTTCTTCATCAACTTGCGCATGGCCCACGCCTGCCCGGACAACCGCTCCGCCGTCAGACGTATCTCTTCACAAATGCCCGCGACAGCCTCGGGGTCTGCCTGCCAGAACCCATGCAGCAGAGCATCGGGATCATTGCGCGACAGGCCCTCTTCAGCCAGCATATGGCGCGGAAAATCCTTGGCATTCATCGTCACGATCCCGTCTGCGCTGGATGCAATCGCCGCCGCCAGCACATGCACGTCATTGGGATCGGGCAGCCAGAGCCGCGCTTCGAGAGACGGGGGCCAGGCCACGCAAGCCTGAGGCCATTGCGATTGCAACAAGGCAATCTCGCCCTCCGCCTGCGCCGCCCCCTCAGGGCCCAGCTTGAGCGCCGCGCGGCGCCATTCCTCCAGAATACGCGCGGACCAGAGAGGCGTGAAAAACCCCGCGTGTGCCGCACCCATCAAGACCTCCCGCATCACGGTCGGGTAGAGGACGCAGGCATCAAGCAGCAGTTTCATAGCCGGTAGAACAGCGCTTTGAGATAGCCCGATTCCGCCAGTTGCGGCAGCATCGGGTGATCGGGGCCGGCAAAACCTGTGTGAATGAGCTGAGCTGTGCGGCCAGACCCTGCCAAAGCGCGCCCGATGCCCCGGCTACAGGCTGCGCGAAACCGGCTCAGATCGGCTGCGTGCGAGCACGAACACAGCACCAGATACCCGCCCTCCGCGACCAGCGGTGCCGCCAGCATTGCCACACGCTCATAGGCGCGCAGCCCCTTTTCCAGAGCAGATTTCTTCGGTGCATAGGCAGGCGGGTCGCAGACCACCAGATCAAATAGCGCCCCCTCCGCAGCGAGCGCTTCCATCTGGGCATTGGCATTGCCACAGCGCACCGACAGGCGGTCCCCCTGCCCCATCGCCGCAGCGCCGCCTTCAGCCAGCGCCAGCGCGGGGGCCGAACCATCCACACAAGTGACCGCCGCTGCGCCCGCGGCCAGCGCGGCCAGACCAAAGCCACCCACATGGGAGAACACATCCAAAACCCGCGCGCCCGGCGCCAGCTGCGCGGCAAAGGCGTGGTTCGGGCGCTGGTCAAAGAACAATCCTGTCTTCTGCCCACCTGTGAGATCGGCAAGATAGGTCGCCCCGTTCATAGGCACCGGCACCGGCCCGTCCGGTGCCCCCCCCGCAAGGACTTCCGCGCTATCGTCGAGCCCTTCAAGGACCCGCGCCCGCCCGCTTGCATTCTTTAGCACATGGGTCACGCCCTCAAGCCGCAAGAGCGCCTCGGCAAACTCTGCCTTGAGCGTCTCCGTCCAAGCCGCGTTGGGCTGAAAGACAACACTGTCGTCAAAACGGTCGATGACGACGCCCGGCAAACCATCGCCTTCAGCATGAACCAGCCGGTAATAAGGCGCGTCATAAATCCGCGCCCTCATGGCGAGCGCGCGCGCGAGCCGGGCATGGATCCAGTCCACGTCAATCGTGGCGTTTGGATCGCGGTCCAACATCCGCGCGACAATGCGGCTGGCGCAATTGACCGCAACAAGGCCAAGAGGTTCGCGTGCGCCGTCTTCCAGGAGCGCAATCGTGCCCGGCGCAATGGCCTTTGTCCGCCGGTCCATGACCAGTTCATTGTCAAACACCCAAGGGCTGCCATGGCGGATCTTGCGCGCATCCGTTTTGGGACGCAGTCGCACAATAGGAAAAGAGAGCGCTGTCATGGCGCTCTCTTAGTCTCTGTCCCGGGGTTTAGAAAGGGGCGTCTTTCTGGCTCAGAGCTCGTTGACGAGATCAAAGAAGCCGTAATTCGCAGTGACCCAACCATCCTTGGTCAGAAGCTCCGTCACGATGACCCGCGCCAGATGGTGGGTGATCCGGTATTTCTGCGTCACGCCCCGGTTTTCTGCCGCAACTGCCGCCCGGCCGCCAAGCGCATCGAGATTGGCATCGACCAGCTTGGGCTCAGTCAGGCGACCACCGGTGCTTGGCTCGCTCAGCCACCATATGAAGTCAATGTCATGCACGCCGCCGACCGTGTAACGCGCCTTTTCGGTAATCGCATGAAAGCGCGTGACCTGCACATTCAGTACAACCGGACGCTCGCCAATGACCGAAGGCTCTCCCAGAGCCACGCCCTGTTTGAAAATCTGCGCGACCTGATCATGGCGGTTGCCAATGGGATCTTCGCGCCAGACGATATCCCCGCTGGGATAATACCGGTTGGCCTCCGAGACGCGCAAAGAGCGCGGAACGGTGACATTTGTCGCTATGATGTGAAACGCGCCGAGCCGGTCCGCAGGCGCCGTGAGCGGTGCGCTCAGGGGGGGCTCAAATGCGGCATTGCGCATGGCGGTATCGGGTTGGGCACAAGCGCTCAATCCGAGCGCAACGAGTGCGAGGGCGCAAAAACGGGTAAACATCATCATGTCGCCTCCTTGGCTGGGCCGCACAACCCGCGCGGCGTTAACCTTAATGCTAGAGCGCAATCTGGGCGGGAATTGGACAGCTCCAAGGAGCTTTCGCGCCAAAGGTTCGGCACAGTGCGGTACAGTGCGCCGCAAATCGCTACGCAAAGCGCGTCACTCTTGCCTAAAAGAAAGGCTTGTCAGCGCCCGGCTCTCGCCGTATCAAGCGCACAAGTTAGCGCTAACAGCGCCTCATGATCGATTTGTAGCCAAACGAGAGCCACATGCCCCTGCATCCCCTTATCGAAGATGTCACCGCCCGGATCATTGACCGCTCGGCCCCGCGCCGCAGAACTTATCTCGAGCGCATGCGCCAAGCCGCCGCTGAGGGCCCGCGCCGCGCCCATCTGACCTGCGGCAACCAGGCCCATGCCTACGCCGCCATGGGAGGCGACAAGAACACGCTGACAGACGAACGCTCGCCCAATCTGGGCATCGTGACCGCCTACAACGACATGCTCTCGGCCCATCAACCCTTTGAAGGCTATCCGGACGTGATCCGCGCAGCGGTGCGCAAAGTTGGCGCGACAGCCCAGGTCGCAGGCGGCGTTCCCGCAATGTGTGACGGGGTCACGCAAGGCCAGGTCGGTATGGAGCTGTCGCTCTTCTCCCGCGATGTGATCGCGCTGGCCGCCGGTGTGGCACTGTCGCACAACACTTATGATGCCGCGGTCTATCTTGGCGTTTGTGACAAGATCGTCCCGGGCCTCATCATTGCCGCAGGCACGTTCGGCTATATCCCCGGTCTGTTCATTCCCGCAGGCCCCATGACCTCGGGTCTGCCCAATGACGAGAAAGCCAAGGTCCGCCAGAAATTCGCCGCAGGCGAGATTGGCCGCGACGAGTTGATGAAGGCCGAAATGGCCTCCTACCACGGCCCGGGGACGTGTACCTTCTACGGCACTGCGAACTCCAATCAGATGCTGATGGAATTCATGGGGCTGCACCTGCCCGGGACGTCCTTCGTCAATCCCGGCACGCCCCTGCGAGAGGCGCTCACGGAATATGCCGCGCAGCGCGCCGTGTGCATCACCGCGCTGGGCAATGAATATACACCGGTCTGCGATGTGCTCGATGAGCGCGCCTTTGTGAATGCCATGGTGGGCCTGATGGCGACAGGCGGATCCACAAACCTCGTGTTGCACCTGCCGGCCATGGCGCGCGCGGCGGGCGTCGACATCACGCTGGAGGATTTCGACGCCATCTCGTCGGTGGTGCCACTGATGGCCAAGGTCTATCCCAATGGTCTGGCAGACGTGAACCATTTCCACGCCGCAGGCGGTCTGGCCTACATGATCGGTGATCTGCTCGACGCAGGCCTGCTGCATGAGGATGTGACGACCGTCTCGGGCAAGGGCCTCTCCGCCTATGCCTCCGAGCCGACCCTCAAGGATGGCACCGTGGCCTGGGCCCCGGGCCCCCGCGAGAGCCAGAACGATCGCATCCTGCGCCCCGCAACCGATCCGTTCCAACCTACGGGCGGCCTGCGCCAGATGGCAGGCAATCTGGGTCACGGCATGATGAAAATTTCCGCCGTCGCCCCGGAGCGCCATGTCGTCGAGGCCCCCGCCCGCATTTTCGAGACACAAGAGGCCGTCAAAGAGGCCTTCAAGGCCGGAGAGTTCACCTCGGATACGGTCGTCGTCGTGCGCTTCCAGGGCCCCAAGGCCAATGGCATGCCCGAGTTACACTCCCTGACGCCCACGCTGGCTGTCCTGCAAGACCGGGGTCTCAAGGTGGCCCTTGTGACCGATGGCCGGATGTCCGGCGCCTCCGGCAAAGTGCCCTCCGCGATCCACGTGAGCCCCGAAGCGCTCGACGGCGGACCGCTGGCAAAACTGCGCGATGGCGATCTTGTGCGCGTCGACGCAACGGCGGGTGTTCTGGAGGTTAAGGCAGAGGACTTTGACAGTCGCACGGCTGCGACGCCGGATCTGTCCGGCAATGGCCACGGCGTGGGCCGCGAGCTTTTCGAGGTCTTCCGTCAAACCGTGGGCCCGGCCTCCAGCGGCGCTGGCGTGGTTGTCTGATCGCGCCCGCTCCTTCATCTTGCCAAATAAACTCCCGCCGGAGGCTCCCGCAGCCCACCCCAAGCGAAAGGCCCGATTATGACACCCCAAGACGCCTCCAAACGCTCCGCCGAGATCTGCCGGGCCGCCCCTGTGGTGCCTGTCCTTGTTGTGGACGACGCAGCCCATGCCCGCCCGCTGGCCGAGGCGCTCGTGGCCGGGGGGCTGCCCGCACTTGAGGTCACGCTGCGCACGCCCGCCGCGCTGGACGTGATCCGCGCGATGGCGGACGTCCCCGGTGGCATTGTCGGCGCAGGCACGCTTCTGACCCCGGGTGACGTGAAAGCCGCAAAAGCTGCGGGCGCGAAATTTGGTGTCTCCCCCGGCGCGACGGACCGGCTCCTGCAAGCCTGCGAAGATGAAGACCTGCCATTGCTGCCAGGAACCGCGACTGCGTCGGAGGCCATGCGCCTGCTGGAGCGCGGCTACACGGTCCAGAAATTCTTCCCCGCCGAGGCCAATGGCGGCGCCCCGGCTCTCAAGGCCATCGGCGCGCCCATCCCACAGGTCTCCTTTTGCCCCACGGGCGGTGTCTCCTTGAAGAACGCGCGGGAATATCTGGGCCTTGCCAATACGCTCTGCGTTGGGGGCTCATGGGTCGCGCCCAAGGACAAGGTGATGGCGGGCGATTGGGCCGGCATCGAAGCGCTGGCGCGCGAAGCCGCTGCCCTGCCTCGCTGAACCCACCTGATCCAAATGTCGCCGCTATCGCGGCGGCAGGATTTTGTAGTCGGGGCTCCGCCCCGGCGGCAAATTGCATTTGCCGCTCCCCGGCGTATTTTGGGCCAGATGAAATCACTCAGTTTGTGCGGCTGCGTCCCCGCCATCCGCCACGGCGGCGCGGGGCGGCCATGCCGGCCTGTCCGGCCTTGAGCACCTGCGTCATCGGGTGCGTCTCGGAGCCGTAGCGTTCGAGCAGCGCCGAGATGGCTTTTGACGTATCTTCTTCCAGCGGCAATGCCAGCGCCCAATCGAGAAAAATGGAGCGGCATTCCGCATCGGTGATGCCTTCTATGTTGTAGGCTTCGCGGATCAGGCCTTTGGGGTCCAGCGGATCGGTCATGTCTCACTCTTCGGTAGTGCCGCTGTGATGGCCGCTTCGGCACGCCCGCGCATATGGTCCAGCGACCCTATGAGGTCTTGCAGCGTCGTTTGACCCGTTTCGCGCAGAATGAAGGCCATGCTGCCGCCGGTCATGTCATCTTCCTGAAGTGGTTTGTCAGAGAGCAGGCGCGCAGACATGTTGAGCTGTGCCTGCAGATCATAAGCGGCGCGCAGCGGCGCGGCGTCAGGAACAAGCCCCACGGCTGCGCAGGCTTGCAAGCCCGCCGAGGTTGTCACCGCGGTTTCACCCGCAAGCAGCGAGCCCGCCTGTGCAAGAAGTTCGATATCCTGCATGCGACCTGGTCCGATCTTGGCATCAAGCACCCCCTGCGGGGCCTTGGCCGCCGCGATCCGTGCACGCATCTGGGCCACTTCCGAGAGGACGTCCTCACGCGGCCGCTTGCCCAAGAGATCTGTGCGCAGGTCTTCGATGTCAGCCGCAAGGCTCTCTGACCCAGCCATCGCGCGCGCGCGGGTCAGCGCCAGATGTTCCCAGACCCACGCTTCCTCGCGTTGGTAGGTGTTAAAGCTGGCCCAGGAGGTGGCGACGGGCCCTTGGGTCCCTGACGGGCGCAGGCGCATATCGACCTCGTAGAGCCGGCCCTGCGCCATGGGCGCGCTCAGGGCTGTGACCAGAGCCTGCGTGAGCCGCGCGTAATAGGGCCGGGCTTGCAGCGGTCTCGGTCCGGTTGAGGCGTCTTGCTCCAACGGGTCATAGATCACGATAAGATCAAGGTCTGATTGCGAGGTCAGCCGCCCGGCGCCCAGTGATCCCATGCCAAGGATCACAGCCCCGCGCCCTGGAGGTGCTCCATGTTTGCTCTCAAACTGCGCCACGACGACAGGCCAGAGCCCGCGCAGGACAGCTTGCGCCAGCTCCGCGTAATGGTGGCCCGCGCGTTCGGCATCAATCAAACCACGCAGGTGATGCACGCCTATGCGGAAATGCACCTCCTTGCACCAGATCCGGGCCGCGTCGAGCTTGGCCTCGTAATCCTCTTCGCCTGCCAGCCGCGCAGACAGCTCCCCCACCAGCGCCTCGAGCCCCGGCCAGGGCGACCAGAAATCGCCGCCAATCACGGCATCAAAGACGCCGGCATTGCGCGACAGATGCAGCGCCAGCGCAGGCGATGTCCCGGCGATATCCACGATGAGATCAATCAGCTGAGGGTTGGCCTGAAAGAGCGAAAACACCTGCACCCCGGCGGGCAGGCCCGACAGAAAGCCGTCAAACGCCATGAGCGCTTCCTTGGGATGGCTGGTCTGCGACAGACGGCGCAGAATATCGGGCTCGATCCGGGCAAAGATCTCAGCCCCACGGGCCGAGCGCAGCGCGGGATAGGTGGGCCAGCGCGCAGTGATCTCCGAGCTGATCTCCGGCGGGACCTCATCGATTGCCGCCTCTGAGCGCTCGTGTTTCTCCGGCGCAAAGAAGGCTTCAATCGCGCCGTGCACCGCGCCCAAACGCTCCAGGAGCTCAGCGTTGAGATCCGCCACGTCGCGGTCCATCATGGCCGCCAGCCGCGCAAACCCCTCGTCATTGACGGGCAAGGTGTGGGTCTGGGCATCGTTGACCATCTGCAAGCGATGCTCGACGGTCCGGTGAAACCGGTAATGGTCGACAAGCTCTTCGGCCAAGGCCTCCGGGATGCGCCCGCGCGCCGCCAACTGGCGCAACCCCTCGACGGTGCCGCGCAGGCGCAGGCTTTCGTCGCGCCCGCCCATGATCAGCTGCTGCGTTTGGGTAAAGAATTCGATTTCGCGAATACCCCCGCGGCCCAGCTTCATGTGATGGCCGGGCAAGGTGATCGGCCCGCCCGTGCCTTTATGCTCGCGGATGGCCAGACGCATGGCATGGGCGTCCTCGATTGCCGCAAAATCCAGATGCCTGCGCCAGACAAAGGGGCGCAATGTCTTGAGGAACCGCGCGCCCGCCGCCACGTCACCCGCGCAGGCCCGCGCCTTGATGAAGGCCGCGCGCTCCCAGGTGCGCCCGAGGCTCTCGTAGTAGCGCTCCGCCGCTTCCATCGCCATGACCACCGGCGTGACCGCCGGATCGGGCCGCAGGCGCAGATCGGTGCGAAAGACATAGCCGTCGCCGGTATTGTCAGACAGGGTTGCACACATGGCGCGCGTGGCCTTGACCAGCGTGGCGCGCGCGTCGTGAAATTCATCGGGGTCAAACTGGGTCTCGTCAAAGAGGCAAATAAGGTCGATATCAGAGGAATAATTCAACTCCCCCGCCCCCATCTTGCCCATGGCCAGCGCCACCATGCCCGCGCCGCGCTCGGCATCGGCCTCCGTTTTGCCCGGCAGCTTGCCGCGTGTGATGAGCGGCTGGAGCGCGCAGCGCAGCGCGGCATCGGTTGCGGCATCGGCAAAATCACTGAGCGCGCCGGTGACCTCTTCGAGCGACCAGATCCCCGCCAGATCCATCAGCGCCGTGAGCAACGCGACCTGCCGCTTGGCTTGTCGCAGCGCAGGCTTGATGCCCTCAGGCCCCATGGCGCGCACCTCGGCCAATACCGCGCCAAGCGCCTCGGAGGGCGCGGCAAGGGCAGAGGGCAGCCAGGCCGCCTCCTTGTCGATCAGCCCCTTGAGATAGGGCGAACACCCGCCCGTGCCGCGCAGCAGGGCGGCGGCGGTCTCATCCAGCCCGGGGACGGCCTGCACGGCCTCCTCCCCGCGCTCGGCGTTGAAAGGACGGGGCATGCGGGTGGGGCTCAGGCCTGTCAGTGTGTTCATGGGCGCAGATGGCCACGGGGGCGGATCAAGGTCAAGCGGGAGACGCTCTTGTCTTTTCGGCCCTCCGGGGGGAGTTTTCCCGGCAAGATGAAGCGACGCGACGGGACGAGCCGTGCGAAGGAGACAAGATGCAGATCATCGTGGTGCAGGCCCATCCTCTTGGCACATCGCTCTGTGCGTCTTTGGCACAGCGTTGCGTGACGCGGCTGCGCGCGGCGGGTCATGACGTGTATCTGCGCGATCTCTACGGCGAAGGGTTCGACCCGGTGCTCAGTGCTCAGGAGCGTGCGGGCTATTACACGCGAGATTTTGAAGACCGCGCGGGGCTCCGGGAGGCCGAGGCGTTGATCCTCGTCTTTCCCACATGGTGGTTTGGCCTGCCCGCGATCCTGAAGGGCTGGATCGATCGGAGCTTTCTGCCCGGCGTGGCCTATGACCATGCCGACGATCTGAGCGCCCTGCGGCCCCGGCTGGACCGGTTGCGCCATGTGATCTGCATCACGACGCTTGGGTCTCCGGCCTGGATCGACTGGCTGGTGCTGCGCCGCCCGGTGGCGCGGGCGCTGAAATGGGGGCTGGTGAAGGCCTGCGCGCCAGGGGCACGCTATGCCCATCTCTCGCTCTACCGCGCGGAGCGGGTCGCACCGGACCGGTTGACGCGGTTTGAAGCGCGGATCGACAAAATACTGACAACGCACCTTGGAGACAAATCATGAGCAAATCCCTCAAACGCGTGCGCGCCGCGCTGGAGGCGGCCGGTGTGACGCCCGACATCCGCGAGGTTGGACAGGCGCGCACTGCCGCCGAGGCCGCAGATGCCGTGGGCTGTCATCTCGATCAGATCGCCAAGTCGATCATCTTTCGCGGCGCGCGCAGTGGCGAGGCCGTCTTGTTCCTGACCGCAGGCGGCAATCAGGTGGACCCCGTGCGCGCATCCGAATTGGCAGGAGAGGCGCTGGGCAAGGCGGACGCCGCCCTCATCCGCGCGCAAACGGGCTTTGCCATTGGCGGCGTGGCCCCCATCGGCCATCTCTCTCCCATCCGCGCCTGGCTCGACCCCAGATTGCTGGAATTTACCGAAATCTGGGCTGCTGCAGGCACACCACGGCATGTTTTCCCACTAAACTCCGCTCTGCTTGAGAAAATCACAGGTGCGCAAGCATCTGATTTTACTTGCTAAATAAAATAAATGTAATAAACATTCACATTGACCCTTGCACAGATCACGCCACACTCCCATCTTGGTGATGTGAAAGACATTCACATAACCGACGCAAACAAGATGGAGCCAAGACAATGACAACCCTCGCCACCAACCCAACCGCCCCCGCCGCGACCCGCCCCGGCTGGTTCGCCCGCGCCGAGATGTGGCTGGATGCGCGCGGTAAAGGCGCGTGGATTGCCGCCATGGTCCTTGGGTTCATCTTCTTCTGGCCCGTTGGCCTCGCCCTTCTGGCCTACATGATCTGGAGCAAACGTATGTTTTCTGGAAGCTGCCGCAGCGCACGCCGCCATAGCCACCATGCCGCATGGGGTGCTATGAAACCCTCAGGCAACAGCGCCTTTGACGCCTACAAGAGCGAAACCCTGCGCCGTCTGCAGGAGGAACAGGACAATTTCGAATCCTTCCTCGAGCGTCTGCGCGAAGCCAAGGACAAGGCCGAGTTTGACCAGTTCATGGACGAACGCGCCGAGGCCGCCCAGAAACAAGCGGCTCAAAAAGAAGACGAAAACGCCTGATATCGGCACCTGCCCTGCGCTTTTTGCGCAGGGCGCACGCCCCAGGGGCTCTTGGATTGGAGAGCCCGCCCGACGACCAAGGCGCGCCCGACTGGCGCCATGAGACAAGAGCCAAGAGGATTTACAGATATGTCCACGTCGCATTCATCCCGCAGGACTTCCGCACATTCCCGTCCGCCGCGTGGCGTTTCGGGCTTTGTTCTGGTGGTCATCATGGTGCTCTACACCGGCTTTGCGATCCCCGTCTCGGTTGTGGCCATGGGCAATTCCTTCTTCTTCGGTCTCGCGCTGGCGGCGTTTCTGGCCTACCAATGGACCCGCCTGCCCGCGATCCTGACGGGCATGGCGCCAGAGAGCGCTTCTGTGGAAGACGTTGCGCCGCAAATGCCCGAAACCACGACCACCGCCTCCTCAGGCAATGCCAGCTTTGATGCCTATCGCAGCGATGTGCTGGGCCGACTGGAGCGGGAACAGGAGAAATTCGAAGGCTTCGTGACCCGCCTGCGGGCCGCCAAGGACGCCACCGAATTCGACGCGTTCATGGAAGCGCGCGCCAACGATGCCCAGACCCGGCGCATTTCGGCCACGGACCTCGACACACCCACCGAGCTTGCGCCTGAGCGCGCGTGACCCGACACTGACGACCGGGGCCCGACCCTCCCACGCGCCGGGCCTCTCCGCAAACCAACACCAGCAAGACCAGAGCCTCCCATGCACACCGCCGCCCTGCCCGATCCCAGCTATCAGCCTGAATTCTACGCCTCCGTGACGCCCAAGCGCGGGATTGCCTGGATCATCGACACGATCTTCATTCTGGCGCTCTGCGTTGTGATCCTGCCCTTCACGGCCTTCACCGCTCTGTTTTTCTTTCCCTTCTTCTACCTCGTCATCGGCTTTGCCTATCGCACCGTGACCATCGCCAATGGATCGGCGACACTGGGCATGCGCATGATGTCCATTGAGCTGCGCGATGCGATGGGCCACAAGCTGACGCTGGGCGGCGCGTTCCTGCATACACTGGGCTATACGATCTCGATTGGCATATTTCTTGTTCAGGTTGCATCCATCGTTCTGATGATGGCCTCAGATCGCGGCCAAAGCCTCACAGACATGGCGCTGGGAACTGTGATGCTCAACCGCCGCGTGTAGCGCAAAATCGCACTGGCATCACCCACCCGACCAAAGCACAGAGATACAAAGGGTTGGCACCGCCACCTCGATTGGCTAGTCTTACATCACTGATGCTTCTGTGAATACGGTCTTGTAATGCGCCATACACTTCCTCTCGCGCCGCAGTTCTATGTGACTGCGCCGCAGCCCTGCCCGTACATTGAGGGCCGGATGGAGCGTAAGCTGTTTACCGCGCTGCAGGGCGACAACGCGACCGTGCTCAATGACAGTCTGTCCAAACAAGGCTTCCGCCGCTCGCAGAATGTGCTCTACAGGCCATCCTGCTCAGAATGCTCGGCCTGCCTCTCCGCCCGGATCGACGTGTCCCGCTTTGAGGTCACGCGCAGCCAACGCAAGACGCTCAAGCGCAATCAGGACCTGACCCGCAAGGCAACCTCGCCCTGGGCTACCGAAGAACAATACGAGCTCTTCCGCCGCTACCTCGACAGCCGTCACGCCGATGGCGGAATGGCCGATATGGATGTGTTCGAATTTGCTGCCATGGTCGAGGAGACGCCAATCCGCTCCCGCCTCGTGGAATATACCGACGCCGAGGGCGCGCTCACGGCCGTGAGCCTGACCGACGTGCTCGATGACGGGCTCTCCATGGTCTACAGCTTTTACACGCCCGACGCGCCCCGCCGCTCGCTGGGCACACATATGATCCTTGATCATATTGAAATCGCGCGAAAATCCGGTCTGCCTTATGTCTATCTGGGCTATTGGGTCCCCGGCTCCCCCAAGATGGGCTACAAGGCCAAATTCTCCGGGCTCGAAGTGTTTCTGGGCGGCGAATGGCAGCGCATGGCCGATCCCGAGAGCTACTCGGTCGATGATCACCCGCTGGCGACAGATCCGATCGCCGAGCAAGTGGCCAATATCTCCCTGCCCGACCTGCGCAACAATTACTGAGCGCGTCCAAAGCGCCGCGCGTTCCATCAAACCCCGCCGATTTGATCTTCTGCGCAAGCGCGGTAATGTGGAGCCATGTCTGAACCGGATTTCACAATTGGCATAGAGGAGGAATACCTCCTCGTGGATCGCACAAGCCTCGCGCTGGCCAAGGTCCCGCAAGAGATGATGGCCGCCTGCGAGGCGCGCCTCAACGGCAAGGTCAGCCCGGAATACCTCGAGTGTCAGATCGAGATCGGCACCGGCGTCTGCCGCAATGCGGCCGAGGCCCGCGCCGATCTGCGCCACCTGCGCAGCACCATCGCCACCGAGGCCGCCCGCCATGGGCTGGCCCCCATTGCCGCCTCCTGTCATCCCTTCGCCGATTGGAAAGATCAGCACCACACCGACAAGCCGCGCTACAACCAGCTGCGCAGCGATCTGGGCGGCGTTGTCCAGCGTATGCTGATCTGCGGCATGCATGTGCATGTGGGCCTCGCCAATGACGCGCTGCGCGCTGATCTGATGGGCCAGCTGAGCTACTTCCTGCCCCATCTTCTGGCGCTCTCGACCTCCTCGCCCTTCTGGCAGGGCAAGGACACCGGGCTCGCGAGCTACCGCCTGACCGTCTTTGACAACCTGCCCCGCACCGGCCTGCCGCCACAGCTGAATTCCTGGGATGAGTACCAGCGCTCCGTCGGGGTGCTGACCGATCTGGGCGTGATCGAGGACAGCACGAAGATCTGGTGGGATCTGCGCCCCTCGCACAAATTCCCGACGCTGGAGACGCGCATCATGGATGTGCAGCCGCGCATGGAAGACGCGCTCTCGCTGGCCGCGCTGATCCAGTGCCTCTCGCGCATGCTCTGGCGGCTGCGCCGCAACAACCAGCGCTGGCGGCTTTATGACCGATTCCTCATCGAGGAAAACCGCTGGCGCGCGCAGCGCTACGGCGCAACCGAGGGGCTGATCGATTTCGGCGCGGGCCAGATCGTGCCCATGGCCGATCTCGTGGGCGAATTGATCGCGCTGGTCTCGGAGGATGCCGAGCATCTGGGCTGCACGGATGAGCTCACGCGCCTGCGCACCATCGTCGAGGATGGCACCTCAGCCGAGCGCCAGCGCCGTGTCGCCGCCGATGGCGGGCCAGAGGCCGTCGTGCGTCACCTCATGGCGGAGTTCGAACAGGACCTGTGAAAGAAACCCAGCTTTACGGCCCCGTGAAGGCCCTGTTGGAAGCGCAGGGCTATGACGTCAAAGGTGAGATTGGCGCGGCGGATGTCGTGGCTGTTCGCGGCGCGGAAGATCCCGTGATCGTGGAGCTCAAGACCTCCTTCGCGCTGGCGCTCTTTCATCAGGCCATCGCCCGGCAAGCGATCACCGACGCCGTCTATGTGGCCGTCCCCCACAATCCCGGCAAACGCTTCCTGAAGTCGCTCAAAGACAACACGGCGCTCTGCCGCCGTCTGGGGCTTGGGCTGATCACAGTGCGCCTCAAGGATGGGCACACCCAGATCCATCTTGATCCCGCGCCCTATGCCCCGCGCAAATCCAAGCACCGCACTGCGCGGCTCCTGAAAGAGTTTGCTGCCCGTGTGGGCGACCCCAATGAAGGCGGCGCAGATCGCTCGCGCCATCTCGTGACCGCTTATCGCCAGGACGCCTTGCGCATTGCCGCTCATCTGGCCGAGTACGGCCCCTGCAAGGGTGCGGATGTGGCGCGCGCCTGTGACATTGCCCGCGCGACAACGATCATGCGCGATGACCACTATGGATGGTTTGAGCGCACCGAACACAGAGGCGTTTACAAACTCTCACCAAGGGGCGCGCGCGAAACGGTCTGAGCGAGGGCTTTTGTGCGATTTGGAGGGGTAATCGTACAAAAGCCCCCCGCTCATCTTGTCAAAGCCACGCCATCGCGCCAGTATTTGAACGCGCGTTTAATAAATCGCTGGGAGGCGTGGATGGACTTCGGATTAAGCGAGGAGCAACAGGCCATTTTCGATATGACCCACGCTTTCGGGCAGGAGCATATCGCGCCCTTTGCCCGCGATTGGGAGGCTGCGGGCACCATTCCGAAGGAGCTTTGGCCAAAGGTGGCCGAGCTGGGTTTGGCCGGGATCTACGTCAGCGAAGACAACGGCGGATCGGGTCTCAGCCGTCTTGACGCGACCTTGGTTTTCGAAGCGATGTCAATGGCTTGCCCCTCTGTGGCGGCGTTCCTGTCGATCCACAACATGTGCGCGAAGATGCTGGACAAACACGCCTCAGAAGAGTTGCGAGAGAGGTATCTTCCTACCGCACTCACGATGGAGCGCGTCTTCTCCTATTGCCTGACGGAGCCCGGCTCTGGAAGTGATGCATCAGCTTTGCGCTCCAAGGCACTGAAAAAAAACGAAGGATACCGCCTGACCGGGACCAAGGCCTTCATCTCAGGGGGCGGGTATTCTGATACCTACATCGTCATGGCCCGCACCGGCGAGGATGGCCCAAAAGGCATCTCCGCATTGCTTGTGGACGACGGATCGGAGGGTCTGAGCTTTGGCGGGCTTGAGGACAAGATGGGCTGGCGCTCGCAACCGACGCGTCAAGTCCAGATGGATAACTGTCTGACACCAATAGAGAATTTGCTTGGCGAAGAAGGGCATGGTTTCCGCTACGCGATGGAAGGCCTCGACGGTGGACGGCTCAATATCGCCGCCTGTTCGCTGGGCGCGGCCCAACAGGCCATGGACCTCACCCGCGCCTACATGAGCGAACGGGAAGCCTTCGGCAAGTCTATCGATCAGTTTCAGGCGTTGCAATTCCGTCTGGCTGACATGGAGATTGACCTGCAAGCCGCCCGCGTCTTACTGCGTCAAGCTGCATGGAAGCTCGACACCGGCGCGCCAGACGCGGGCAAACACTGCGCCATGGCCAAGAAACTTGTCACGGAAACGGGATCAAAAGTCGTCGACAATTGCCTGCAACTCTTTGGTGGATATGGATATTTGGCGGATTACGGCATTGAGAAGCTTGTCCGTGACCTGCGCGTGCATCAAATCCTGGAAGGCACCAACGAGATCATGCGCCTTATCGTTGCCCGGCATCTTCTTGCGGAATAAGAACGCCTGGCAAAATACTGAAACAGAAAGACTTTTTTATGTCTGACATCTCTATTCGCATCACGGGCGCCACGGGCCGGATCACGCTACAGAGACCCGATGCGTTGAACGCACTCTCCTACGACATGTGCCTCCAGATCGACGCCGCGCTCAAAGCGTGGGAGTATAATGATACCGTCAAGATGATCGTCATCGATGCCGAAGGCACACGCGCCTTCTGCGCTGGCGGCGACATACAGGAGATGTATGATACTGGAATGGCTGGAGATTTTGCCTACGGGCAAAGGTTCTGGCGTGATGAATACCGGATGAACGCACGTTTGTTCGAGTTCCCCAAACCCGTGGCGTCTTTCCTGCAAGGCTTCACCATGGGCGGCGGTGTCGGCGTGGGATGTCATGGATCGCACCGCGTTGTCGGGGATACATCCATGATCGCCATGCCGGAATGCGGCATTGGATTGGTCCCCGATGTGGGAGGCTCCCTCATCCTTGCCCGCGCCCCCGGTCGCCTCGGCGAATACCTCGGCACAACTGGCGCGCGGATGGGGCCCGGAGACGCCATTCTGGCCGGGTTTGCCGATTACTACATCCCCGAGGATACGTGGCCCGAATTGATCGAAACCTTGGAGCGCACCGGCGATTGGACCCAGATCGACACGGCTGCCCTGACCCCGCCCATCGGCCCCATCCAAAACGCGCGTGCCGAGATTAACCGCCTCTTCACAGGCGAGCGGCTGGGCGATATTCTCAAGGATCTAGAGACAGATGGCAGCGAATTTGCGCAAGCCACGCTGGCCATGATGGCGCGCAATGCCCCGCTCTCCATGGCCTGCGCCATAGACATGACACATCGCCTGCGCGGCGACGTCGCGACCATCCGATCGGCGCTTGAGCTGGAATACCGCTTCACCCATCGCGCCATGGAAAACGCTGATTTCCTTGAAGGAATCCGCGCCGCTATCATCGACAAAGACCGTACGCCCAAGTGGCAGCATCCCTTGGAGGCCGTACCCCCTCTGGCCGTATCCCAGATGCTGATGCCACTCGGGCCAGACAAGCTGACATTCGAGGAGGAAACCCCATGAAAATCGGATTTATCGGGCTGGGCAATATGGGCGCTCCCATGGCGGCCAATCTGGCGAAAGCGGGCCATGATGTCACCGGGTTTGACGTGGCGGGCACGCAGGCAGACGGCGTGCGGTCAGTCGCGGTGGCGACAGAAGCTGCCGCAGGGGCGGAGGTGGTGATCACCATGCTGCCCAATGGCGCTATTCTGCGCGATGTCGCCACAAACATTCTGCCCGCGATGCCTGAGGGAGCGGTCCTGCTGGATTGCTCAACCGTGGATGTCGACAGCGCGCGCGCCGTCGCGGAGGAAGCGCAAAAAGCCGGAAAAATGGCCTTGGATGCGCCTGTTTCCGGCGGAATTGGCGGCGCGGCTGCCGGGACGCTGACCTTTATGGTCGGTGGGCCAGAGGCCGCACTTACCATCGCGCAACCGCTCCTCGATGTGATGGGGCAAAAGACCGTACATTGCGGCGGCGCGGGCAACGGGCAAGCCGCAAAGATCTGCAACAACATGATCCTCGGTGTCACCATGATTGCGACCTGTGAGGCTTTTGCTCTTGCCGACAAACTCGGCCTCGATCGGCAGGCGATGTTTGACGTTGTCTCAACCTCTTCGGGCTATTCATGGTCCATGAACGCCTATTGTCCCGCCCCCGGAATCGGGCCCCAGAGCCCCGCAGACAATGCCTACACGCCCGGATTTGCCGCAGAGCTTATGGTCAAGGATCTGGGCCTGTCGCAGGATGCCGCCAATTCTGCGGACGCGGATACGCCGATGGGCGCACAAGCGCTGGCGCTCTACCGCACGTTCGTCGAAGACGAAGACGGGCGCGGCCTGGATTTCTCCGCGATGTTGCCGCGCTTTGAAAAACGAGGTCGCAGCTGAGAGGGCTCACGCATTGGCGGCTGAGCGGCGAGCGTTTTGCCAAGACATGCGCGGCGGAATTTGTCGCCGCGCGCTTTCCCGGGCAAGACTACGGTCTGATCCGGCTCTATCGCTCGTCGGACTATCCCACGGAGCGACAGGTCTATGTTCTGGGTATTGGCGATGCGCGATACTGTCTGAAGTTTGACACCAAAGGCGCTGAGACCAATCGTCTGGTCGATGAATTCAACACCCTGACCGATCTGCATGACAAGTTTGCCTCATTTGACGATGCGGGTGTGATCACTCCGCTCTACCTCTCACCCGACAAGTGCTTTTTCGTAACGGAATATATCGAGCGCCCGACCGCCATGCAGGTGGTTCGCGAGAGCGATAACCTGGCGCGTATCGCTCAGGTCTACCGTCGGGGCGGTGCATGGTTGCATGCCCTCCATAGCTGTGGGCCGCAACGTGAGGCACAGTTCTGGCCCAATTGGATGGTCGAAAGCGTCGAGGAGAAAATCGCCCTTGGCCCGCTGGCCCGCGCAGCGCAATACGAGCCTTTTCTCGCGCGTTTCAAGGCGGAGTGCGCGACGCTGACCCGCGCGCCGCAACGCGCTGGCTTCTCTCACGGGGATTTTCACAGCCGCAATCTCCTGCTGGGGCGCGGCCTCTGCTATGGCCTGGACTTCACGGAAGTTACCGACAAGTTGCTGGTCTATGATTGCGTCGACTTTCTGAAAATGGATGTCCATCTGGACTTGCCCAAAGCCGACATTGATCGCTCCGGGATCTCCGCACATCACCGCGATATGTTCTTCCGGCGCTATCGTCATCAGATCAACCCGGAGGTCTTTGAATGTGCCATGCGCGGGCGCTTGCTGATTGATTGGCTCGCTATTACCCCCAAGCGTTACAAAAAGACGGATTTTCAACGGACCAAGTTTGACAGGCTGGCAGATCGTCTCGAGATCGCCTTTTCAACCGGGTGATCGCGCGGGCCGAACACACGCAATGCTTGCATGAATAACTTTTACGGTTAAGCTTTTGGCCTTTAGCCAGAAGTGGATTTGACCATGCTTATTTTGAAAAACTCGGACGCCGGGTACAAAAATCCTGTGGGCTCGATTGTCTTGCAGGTGCAACGCGCGCTGCGCGACAGTGGACATTCGCCCGGCGTGATCGATGGTGAGTTCGGCGGGGGGACAGAAAAAGCCCTGCGTGCCTATCAAAAATCAGTGGGTTTGCCAGAGAGTGGCAGCGTCGATTTGACAACATGGACACGGCTGACCGGCCATGCCGCGCCGCCTTCGATTTTCGAACGGGCGCTGGCGATCACCGCGAGCTTTGAGGGGCACGGCTACACCAAAATCGCCGGTAATTTCGATGGCGCTCTGCTGACCTGGGGGATTATCGGATATACGATGGGCGGCGGCTCGCTCCAGAAGCTGATGGCTCGGATCACGCAATACGATCCCTCCGCGATTGACGATGCTTTTGGCGCTTTGGCGGAGCCCTGGAAAGAGGTTCTGGGCCAAAGCAAAACCAAGCAACGCAGCTTTGCCAATGAGATTTCCGTTGCGCCGAAGAAATACAAGGTGAAGGCGCCGTGGTCAGAGGCGTTTCATCGCCTGGGTCAGAACCCGCAGGCGCAGCGCGCGCAAAACGATCTGGCCCGCGAGCTTTATTGGACACGCGCGCAGAAAATCATGGCGCGTGAAGCCCTTGATGGTGAGTTGGGGGCCTGTCTGGCCTTTGATATCGCTGTGCAAAACGGCTCGATTGATACAGGGGATCGCAAACACCTCAACCGCCTGCTCTCCGAGGCCGGGCCGGTCAGCGGCGAGGCCTATCGGGCCTGCTATGCCGAGGCCATGGCGCTGGGATCCAAGCAGGCCTACCAAAACGATGTGCGCAGCCGCAAGATGACATTGGCGACCGGCTCCGGCAAGGTCCATGGCGCGAATTACAAATTGGTGGATTGGGGCCTCGCGGACAGGGTGGTTGCGGCTGAGGCCGATGAGACCGTGGTCTCTTCCACTTCCGGCTGGGCGACTGCCAGTGATACGATGGTGCTCACGGCACCGGCACAGAGCGCAAGCGGCGATGATGAGGCGGATTTCATGGCCTTCATCAAGTCTCTTGGCCTGAAAAATTTCAAACCCTATGAATTCCTGATCAAGGGCGACAAGAACGCCAATCCCGAAAGTGCCGCCTACCAGACCAATACCAACCCACCCCGCGAGCTTTGGCCCAATATCGCGCCGACGGCACGGGTCCTGGACATTCTGCGCGGGCGCATTGATGCACCGATCCGGACGATCTCCGTCTATCGCAGCCCGGCCTATAACGTGGCCATAGGTGGCGCGAAGAAGTCCCAGCATACGATGTTTCGCGCCGTTGACTTCGTCGCCCAGGGCAATTCGACGCCGCTGGATTGGGCCAATACGCTGCGTTCCATGCGTGCGGAGGGATTGTTTCTGGGCGGCATTGGCACCTACTCGACCTTCGTGCACATCGACACGCGCGGCTTCAACGCGGATTGGTAGGGCAGATCAGGGCTTATTGACGCCGATGTGTCGCCCAAGTTTACGGCAATAGCGCGCCCAATCGCGGAACTCCTCGCTGAAGACATAGAGCCTGCCTTTGCCGTCCCACAGCTGCGCTTTGCGCTTAGCCATTGCAGCGACATAGGCAGCAGGATCGCCCTGCCCTTCAGTCTGCGCCTGCGTCTCGGCAGCCTGCATGTAGCTCTCTGCCAGGGCTTTGAGCGTGTGGCCCTTTTCGTTCATCGCGGCCTTGCCCGATTGACGGTTGGAGAGGTCAAAGAGTTGCGCGCATTGCACAAGGCTCTCACTGATGGGCTGGCTTGCGGCAACCGGTTGGGCGAAAGTGAGGATCAAGACAAGTATGACACGCATGGGACGGCCTCCGTGGATGGCCTCTGGGTAGCGGTGCAGCATGTCAGAAGTTTGGCCGTCGCGCGTCAGAGCGGCAGATCATGGGCCAGACCAAAGGCGCGGCAGGCGATCAGAAAATCCTGCAACCCGGCGACTTTTGGATCCTCCGGCGTGGCATTGCCCCAATAGTCACTGTGCTCCGCGCTTTTGCGTGCCACGAAATCCCGCCCGTGAAAGCTTTGTACTTTGGCGCGCATGGCGTCGGCCGCTGCAGGGAAATCAATCACCGCGTCCTCGGGAAAGGCCTCTGGCCCCGGCGCAATCTCGAAGAGATCAAGAATGGCCGCGCATTCAAGGATCTTGTCCGCATCGCCCAGAGACCACAATTGCCATACATCGGCACTGCCCGGCGATTGCGCGGCAAGCGCCACAGGCACGGCACATGCAAAGGCGGCAGCCCGGATCACTCCGCCGCCACGCGCGTCACACCCAGCATCGGCGCAAGATAGCGCCCCGTATGCGAGCGTCCGACAACGGCCACATCTTCCGGCGTGCCCGTGGCCACGATCTCACCGCCGCCATCGCCGCCTTCGGGGCCGATATCGATGATGTGATCGGCCGTCTTGATGACATCAAGATTGTGCTCAATCACCACGACGGAGTTTCCTTGATCCACCAATTCATGCAGCACTTCCAGAAGCTTGCGCACATCCTCGAAATGCAGACCTGTGGTTGGTTCATCAAGGATGTAAAGCGTGCGCCCCGTCGAGCGTTTGGAGAGTTCCTTGGCCAGTTTGACGCGCTGCGCCTCACCGCCCGAGAGCGTCGTGGCCTGCTGACCTACCTTGATGTAACCCAGCCCCACGCGCATGAGCGCATCCATCTTCTCGCGGATGGAGGGCACGGCCTTGAAGAAGCCCTGCGCATCCTCAACCGTCATGTCGAGCACATCGGCGATGCTCTTGCCCTTGAAGCGGATCTCCAGCGTCTCACGGTTGTAGCGCTGACCCTGACAGGTCTCGCAGGTCACATAGACATCGGGGAGGAAGTGCATCTCGATCTTGATGACGCCATCCCCCTGACAGGCCTCGCAGCGCCCGCCCTTCACGTTGAACGAAAACCGGCCAGGCTTGTAGCCGCGCGCCTTGGATTCCGGCAGGCCGGCAAACCAGTCACGAATGGGCGTGAAGGCACCGGTATAGGTCGCGGGATTTGAGCGCGGCGTGCGCCCGATGGGACGTTGGTCAATGTCGATGACCTTGTCGAGGTGCTCGAGCCCCTTGATTGTCTCGCATGGCGCGGGCGTCTGGCGCGCGCCGTTGAGGGCCATGGAGGCGGTCTTGAAGAGTGTTTCGATTGTCAGGGTGGACTTGCCCCCGCCCGACACGCCTGAGACGCAGACGAACTGCCCCAGCGGGAAATCCGCCGTGACCTCGCGCAAGTTGTTGCCCGTGGCCTTGACCACACTCAACGTCTTGCCATTGCCCGCGCGCCGCTCGGCAGGCACGGAGATCTCGCGCTTGCCAGACAGGTACTGCCCCGTCAGGGATTTGGGTGCTTCGAGGATCTGCTTGGGCGTGCCCTTGGCCACCACCTCGCCGCCATGCACGCCCGCGCCGGGCCCAATGTCGAACACATAATCCGCCTCGCGGATGGCCTCCTCGTCATGCTCCACGACAATGACCGTATTGCCCTGATCCCGCAGGTTTTTCAGCGTGTCGAGCAGGCGGGTATTGTCGCGCTGATGCAGGCCAATGGAGGGCTCGTCCAGAACGTAGAGAACACCCGTGAGGCCGGACCCGATCTGGGAGGCCAGCCGGATGCGCTGGCTCTCGCCGCCTGATAAAGTGCCAGCATTGCGCGAGAGCGTCAGGTATTCGAGGCCCACGTTATTGAGGAAGCCCAAACGCTCCCGGATCTCCTTGAGGATGGCGCGTGCGATCTCGTTTTTCTGGTTGGTCAGGTGCTCGGGCACCGACTGACACCAATCAAACGCTTCCTTGATCGACATCTGGACAACTTCGCCCACATGCAGCCCGGCGATTTTAACGGCCAGCGCTTCCTCACGCAGACGGTAGCCGCCACAGGCCCCGCACGGACGGTTGTTTTGATACCGTTCAAACTCTTCGCGGATCCAGTTGCTGTCTGTTTCGCGGTAGCGGCGCTCCATATTGGGAATGACGCCTTCAAAGACGCGCGTCACCTGATAGACGCGTCCGCCTTCGTCATAACGGAACGGGATTTCCTCCTCGCCCGAGCCATAGAGAAACACCTGCTGCACATGCGGTGCGAGGTCTTTCCAGCGGGCATTGTCATCAAACTCGTAATGCTTGGCGATCGCTTCAATGGTTTGCAGGAAATACGGGCTTTTGCCTTTCCGCCAGGGCGCGAGGGCGCCATCCCGGATCTTCAACGTCTGATCAGGAACGACCAGGCGCTCATCGAAGAAAAGCTCGTGACCCAGCCCGTCACATTCCGGACACGCGCCAAAAGGTGCGTTGAAGGAAAACAGGCGCGGCTCAATCTCCGGGATCGTGAAGCCGGAGACCGGACAGGCGAAGTTTTCAGAGAAGGTGATGCGCTGGGGCTCGCCTTCGTCTTCGCGCGGCGCTGTTTCCAGAATGGCAATGCCATCGGCCAGATCAAGCGCAGTGCGCAGACTGTCGGCTAGCCGCGTCTCCAGCCCCTCGCGCACAACGATCCTGTCAACAACAACGTCAATGTCATGGCGGTATTTCTTGTCGAGCGTGGGCGGTTCATCCAGATCATGAAACGCGCCATCCACTTTGACGCGTTGGAAGCCCTGCTTGCGCAGCTCCAGAAACTCCTTGCGATATTCGCCCTTACGATCCCGGATAATGGGCGCGAGGAGATAGCCGCGCGTGCCCTCCTCCATCTCCATGATCCGGTCGACCATGTCCTGGACCTGCTGCGCCTCGATGGGCTTGCCCGTGGCGGGGCTGAACGGCGTGCCCGCGCGGGCAAAGAGCAGGCGCATGTAATCGTAGATCTCGGTGACCGTGCCAACGGTCGAACGCGGGTTTTTGGAAGTTGTCTTCTGTTCGATCGAGATGGCCGGGCTCAACCCGGCGATATGATCCACGTCGGGCTTTTCCATCATGTCGAGGAATTGCCGCGCATAGGCGCTCAGGCTCTCGACATAGCGGCGCTGGCCCTCGGCATAGATCGTGTCAAAGGCCAGGGACGACTTGCCAGAGCCAGACAATCCAGTGATGACCACCAGCTTGTCGCGCGGGATATCGACGTCGATTCCCTTGAGGTTATGCTCGCGCGCACCGCGCACCTCGATGTTCTTCAGCTCGGCCATGCCTGCGCCCCCCGATCGTTATCTGTGTCTAGATAGTTTAAAGCGGCGCGTGCGCCAATCTAAAAATGAGAACAAAAAATGAACGTGACCACTGCAATTTGGCGGGACCGGGGCCTCTTTGTGACGCGTTAATCGGCTTTTAAAGACCTGCACCTATCATCGCCCATCAGTGACGCGCGCTGATCTGCGCGGTTTTGGTGGTGAAAGGCAAAGCATGACACAAGAGCTTTTTCAGATCGCATCGGATCCCGAGACAGAAGATATCGGGATTTTCAAAGCACCGATGACCGACGTGTCCGTCACCGTTACGCCCGCGCGCGCGCGCAACAATCGTGGTGATGTCCTTCTCAAGGGGTTCGTGAACGGCACCTCGGGCATGGAAGTGCTGTTTGCCGGGCGCAGGCGGGCCATTGCCGAGCCGCTCGTGGCCCATCTCAATCGCCGTTGGGCGCAGATGCGCCGCGCGGCAGGGTCGGACAAGATGGACCGGATCGAAACCTCGAGTGTCCGCATTCCAATTCAGGTGCTGGGATGCTGGCGCACCCGGTTTGAAACCGAGGAAGACGGCTGGCGCAGCAAGATCCACCAATTGGTGGTCGCACAATGGTCACTCACCACGCCGGATGGGCAGCGCGTGACACATGGCGAAGCCCCGTTGCATCTTCTCCCGGACATGACCCCTGCCCTCGTCCAGCCGCAACGACGTGCGTGACGAAAGCAGCGCCAGCCTCAGAGCATGAAACTTGCGCGAAACGCGTGTAAGTGTTTCGCGCGTAAGGTCGCGCCTGTCAGATCAGCGATACAGCAAGGACGTGCCGTTTGCGAAGAGATGCACTTTCTCCGGTACGGCAGTCAACGCGACCGTTGAGCCCCGCAGACCTTTGTGAATACCCGGCAGCTTCGCGAGCAACGCCTCATCGGATTGCGGCGAGTCGATATACAGCAGGGTGACCTCGCCGAGTTCTTCTGTGTAGTTAACGGACCCCGTGATCGCGGCAGTGCCATCGGTCGCTGTCAGGTCTTCGGGACGCATGCCTACGTTGACCTTCAACCCCTTGTCCGCCTCGGTCGTGGGAACGGCAGATGTCACCTGGCGGCCATCGCCCAGATCCACAACAGTTTGCGCACCGGTTTCGATCACTTCGCCGGGAACCAGGTTCATCGCCGGTGAACCAATAAACTGCGCGACAAACTCGCTGTTGGGCGTTTCATAGAGCTCAAGCGGCGTGCCGACCTGCGCGACACCCTTGTTGGCCAGGACGACAATCCGCGTTGCCAGCGTCATCGCCTCGACCTGATCATGGGTCACATAGATCATGGTGGATTGCGGCATGGCTTCCTTGAGTTTCGCAATCTCGATCCGGGTCGCAACCCGCAAAGCGGCATCGAGGTTGGAGAGCGGTTCATCAAAGAGATAGACCTTTGGATCACGCACAATGGAGCGCCCGATCGCAACACGCTGGCGTTGGCCCCCGGACAGCGCTTTTGGCAAACGGTCGAGGTACTGGTCCAGCTGTAGAACCTTGGCCGCCCTGTCAATTGCGGCGTCGATCTCTTCCTTGGGCTTTTTCGCGAGCTTGAGCGCAAAGGCCATGTTCTCGCGCACCGTCATGTGCGGATACAGGGCGTAAGACTGGAACACCATTGCGATCCCACGCTGGCTGGGCGGCACCTGATTCATGCGTTGGCCATCGATATCCAACGTCCCGCTGGTGATACTCTCCAGCCCCGCGATCATGCGCAGAAGGGTCGATTTTCCGCAGCCCGAAGGGCCAACGAAAACAATCAACTCACCTTGTTCAATATCGAGATTGACATTGTTGAGCACGTTGACCGTGCCGCCGTAGGTCTTCTCGACATCCACCAGCTTCAAATTCGCCATTGTTCCGTCTCTCCCCGTTATACTTTCAGCGCCAGGGCCGGAGCCCAGGGACCAAGGTGCAGTTTTCCGTCAGGACCTGGTCCGATGGAGCCCAGTTCGGCTGCAATCTGCACCCAGTTTCCCGCTGCCATATCAAGTGTGTACGCGTCATCGCTCAGGTTGAACGCGCAGAAAATCGTCTCGCCGCCATGGCGACGCGTGAAATGCAGAACCGGACCGGTGGCCTGCAGATCATTGATCTCGCCCTTGCTCAGCGCGTCATGGGCCGAACGGAAAGCAATGGCGCGGCGGTAGTGATGCACGATGGACGATGGATCATCCTCCTGCGCCGCCGCAGCGCGGTGCAGATGCTCGTGGCCCACTGGCAACCAAGGCCGCCCCTCAGAGAAACCACCATTCTGGTTGGACGCTTCCCACACGATGGGCGTCCGGCACCCATCGCGACCCTTGTATTCAGGCCAGAACTCGATGCCGTAGGGATCCTGCAGATCCTCAAACGCCACATCGGCCTCGCCATAGCCGAATTCCTCGCCCTGATAGAGACAGGCAGACCCGCGCAGGCACATCATCATCGTGGTGTAGAGGCGTTGCGCCGCATCAGGCAGGCCCCAACGCGACGCATGGCGCTCGACATCATGGTTGGAATAGGCCCAGCACGCCCACCCATCGGGCGCCACCCGGTCGACCCGGTTGAACACATCGACGATCTTCTGGGCTGTCAGCGGATTCTTTTCCAGAAACTCAAATGCATAGCACATATGCACCTTGTCGCCGCCAGAGGTGTATTCACCCAGGATCTCCAGCCCACGCTGCGCATCACCCACCTCTCCCACTGCCGTGGACCCGGGGTATTCGTCCAGCAAAGCGCGGAACCGTTGCAGGAAAGCGAGGTTTTCCGGCTGGTTCTTGGAATAGAGATGCTCCTGATGGTTGTAGGGATTGACCGAGGGCGCGATTGTGGAATTGCGCTTTTCGGGCGCAAGTGCTGGATTGTCCCGCAGCTCCTTATCGGCAAAGTAAAAATTGATCGTATCGAGGCGGAAGCCATCCACGCCGCGATCCAGCCAGAACCGTGTCACATCCAAAAGCGCCTGCTGCACGTCTTCATTGTGAAAATTCAGGTCCGGCTGCGAAGCGAGGAAATTGTGCAGGAAATACTGCTCCCGCCGCGTATCCCATTGCCAGGCAGACCCGCCAAAAATCGACAGCCAGTTGTTGGGCGGTGTGCCATCCGGTTTCGGATCGGCCCAGACATACCAGTCAGCCTTGTCGTTTGTCCGATCCTTGCGGCTCTCGGCAAACCATGCATGTTGATCGGAGGTGTGGCTCAGCACCAGATCGATCATGATGCGAATGCCCAACTGCCGGGCCCCCGCCACAAGCGCATCAAAATCCGCAAGCGTGCCAAACATGGGATCAACGTCGCAATAATCGCTCACGTCGTAGCCGAAATCCTTCATCGGCGAGCGGAAGAATGGCGAAATCCAGATGGCATCCACACCGAGCGAGGCAATATGCGGCAAACGCTGCACGATCCCCAGAAGATCGCCGATCCCGTCGCCATTGCTGTCCTGATAGGAGCGCGGATAGATCTGGTAGATGACCGCACCGCGCCACCAATCGGGATCGGTGTGCAATTCGGTGCGAAGGTCGCGTGCTGTATTGGTCATGACAGGTCCAAGGTCACATAGTTATTTGAAAGGGTTACTTCACGGAGCCCGCGAGGAGCCCGCGAACAAGATACTTCTGCATGGCGAAGAAGACCCCCAAAGGCACCGCGATTGAGACAAAAGCCGCCGTCGCGAGGATTTCCCAATTGCCGCCGCGGGTGCCCAGAAGCTCAACGATCTGGTTGGTCATCACAGTGGTCTGACCGGTCGAGTCGATGAGGAACACCTTGGCCACAAGCAGGTCATTCCATGTCCACAGGAACTGGAAGATCGCAAAGGACGCCAGCGCCGGGAAGGAGAGCGGCAGGATGATCTTGGTAAAGATCTGAAACTCCGTCGCGCCGTCCACACGGGCATTTTCAATGATGTCGCGCGGCAGGCCGGCCATGTAATTGCGCAAGAGATATATGGCGAGCGGAAGCCCGAACCCTGTATGGGCCAGCCAAACCCCGATATAGCCCTTTCCGATACCGATGTTGTTGTGCAGCGTGAGCAGCGGGATGAGCGCCAATTGCAAAGGCACCACCAGCAGGCCCACCACGAAAGCCACCAACAGCGCGCGGCCCGGGAAATCCATCCACGCCAGCGCATAGGCCGCAAAAGCCGCCACGAGGATCGGGATGATCGTGGCCGGGATTGTCACGGTCAGCGTATTGAAGAAGGCTTTGGCCATGCCCTCGGAATTGCTCTCGTCCAGCAACATGAACTCGTAGTTTTCCGTCGTGAACTCCGGCGGCGAGATGGCCGTCGTGAACACGCGTGGCAACCGCTTGCCCTCCTGGCTCTCGAGCGCCGTGAACCGGAAGGCGCCATCAACTTGCAGCGTTACAGTGCGGTCGCGGCTGATCTCGGCCGTCTCGCCTGCATTGAAGGCATCCGGCGCGCGGCTCGATGTGCCCCATTTGAGCACTTCGACCTCACGATCCGGGAACAACGCGCCTTCGATCACGAAAAGATCACCGTCCTGGAATTCCTCACCAGAGAGGCGAATGGCCGGGTTCTGCGCTTCTTGTGTGGATAGCGATGACCACCACCCCGAACTTGCGATCTGGTCCGCCGTCCGGAAGGACGAGACAAGAAGCCCCACAGTCGGGAACAACCAGAGGAACACCAGAAACAGCGCTGTGAGATGAGTGATCCAGACGAGTGCGGGTTTTGTGCCAGCGATATTGTCCATCTTAACGCATCTCCTTACGCACTTCGCGCACGTTCCAGACGAGGATTGGCAAAACCAGCAGCATGATCACCATGGCTGATGCGGAGCCGACCCCCCAATCGAAGGCGCGGAAGAGTTTGTCGTACATGTAATTGGCGAGAACCTGCGTCTCCCATTGCCCGTTGGTCATGGCAAAGACGATGTCAAAGACCTTCAGCGTGGCAATGGTGATCGTGGTCCAGACGACGACGATCGTGGGCATGATCTGGGGCACCTTGATCTTGAAGAAGATCTGAAACGGGTTGGCCCCATCGACAATAGCCGCCTCGATGGTTTCCTCGGGAATCCCACGCAGGGCCGCCGAAAGGATCACCATCGCAAAACCCGTCTGGATCCAGATCAGGACGATCATCAGGAAAAAGTTGTTCCAGAAAGGAACTGTCAGCCATGTCTGCGCTTCCGCGCCCCCGAACCAGATGTAGATCGCATTCAGAACGCCGATTTGTTCCGTGCCCATCGGGCGGGCCTCATAAACGAGCTTCCAGATGACCGATGCGCCGACAAACGAAATCGCCATCGGCATAAAAATGAGTGATTTGGCAATCGTGCCCCATTTCAGCCGATCGGTCACTTGCGCAACGAGCAGGCCGAGAGCCGTTGATGCCGCAGGCACGACAAAGAGCCAGAGCATATTGTTGCGCAGCGCTTCCCAAAACTTGGGCTCCGCCATCATCTGCTGGTAATTCGCAAGACCGACAAAGGCGTTGTCATTCTGACTGTCGAGCAAGGAAAGCCGCAGTGTCTCTACAACCGGGTATGCCAAGTAAAGGCTGAGCGCGGCAAAGGCTGGGAAAAGAAAGAGCCAGGGGCGGATCTGATTGGCGCGATTGATGTTGCGCCCCGCATTTGGCCCGGACGGGGGATACAGCACTTTATCCAAGAACAGGTTGGACAGGTAAAAGTATCCCACGCATCCGCCAACGCCTACGGCAATGGTCACAATAGCAAGTATCGCTGGTGACATTTGTCCCCTCCCGACTTCGTTTGGCTCCAGGTCTTTGTCTTGTCTTCGTCAGGCGCCGCGCAAAATGTCATCGCCCGAATGCCCAGCGTGATCCGGAGAAATTGCTCCTCTCACCTGGGCGATGAGCCGCCCCGTGACAGGGCGGCTCCTGTGGTCTGCGCTTACTTCAGCGCGTCCCAGCTGTTTTGGATCTCGGTCGCCACTTCCGTCGCATCCTTGCCACCGGCGTAATCCACCATGCCGGACCAGAACGTGCCTGCACCAACGCCACCGGGCATCAGGTCAGAGCCATCAAAGCGGAATGTGGTGGCCCCCAGCAGAACTTCACCCAGACCGCGCTGCGTGTCGTCTTTGTAGGCTTCGAGGTTCACGCCGTTATGCGGTGTGAGGAAGCCTGTCTGCGCCATCATGACTTCGTGCGCGATGGGCAGTTGCAGGTATTCCATGACCGCCATGGCACCCTCGGATGCGTTGGTCATCGCCATCAGCGTACCGCCACCCAGAACCGGGTTGCCCAAATCCTTGTCCGCATAGGACGGGAAGTAGAAGAAGTCTGTGTCCACGCCGAACTCAACGCCTTCAGGGAAGAAGGCCGGCACGAAGGACGCCTGACGGTGCATGTAGCACTGCGGCGGCGAGGAGAAGAGACCCTTGGGGCTGTCGCGGAAGTCTGTCGATGCCACCGCACCGGCACCGCCGGAGACTTTCGCATCATCGCGGGCGAACCAGCCAAACTCTTCGATGGCCGCAATCACGCGCTCATCGTTGAAGGGCATTTCGTTGGAGACCCATTGGTCGTAAACCTCAGGCGGCTGCGTGCGCAGCATCATGTCCTCAACCCAATCCGTTGCGGGCCAGCCTGTTGCCGCGCCTGATCCCAGACCAATGCACCACGGCACTTCACCGTCGGCCACGATCTGCTCGGTCAGCGCTTTGAGATCTTCCATGGTTTCAGGCACTTCGTAGCCTGCATCTTCGAAGTTCTCCGGGCTGTACCAGACCAGCGACTTGACGTTCACGTTGTAGAAAAAGCCATACATCTGGTCGTTGCCGTTCTCATCGGCAAATGTGCCCAGATCGACCCAGGACTGACCGGCGGCGTAATTGTCACGCACCCAGTTGGCCATGCCATCACCCAGCGGCGCCAGCTGACCCTTTGCGGCCATGACAGCGGCCAGACCGGGCTGCGGGAAGACGGCAATGTTGGGCGCGGAGCCCGCTTCCGCGTCAATCACGATCTGCTGCTCAAAACCATCGGAGCCCGTGTAGATCACGTCTGCTCCGGTAGCTTCCTCAAAATATGCAAGCGCGTTGTTGAAATAGCCATCTTCCGGCGACAGCCAAGGACCAAAGATCGTGATCGTCTGGCCGGACAGGTCAGGCGCGTTTTCCGCCCATGCATTGTAGCTGTCCCAGCTGAACGGACCATCGCCCGGAGCGAATGTCAGATGACCACCGGCTTGCGCCATACCAACCGTCAGAGCGAATGCACCAACACCCGCCAAAAGCGATTTCTTCATAGCTTTCCTCCCGTTCGCGCGACCTGCGCGAATGTTTCCCTATCTGCGCCTTTCAGCAGCTGAGGTCTTGACCGACTCGCCTCAAAGCGCTTTGAATACCTTATCGTTTGCCAACGCAGCTTCAAAGTCAATGATCAAAAAAACATACTTTTCAGAGCCTTCAACGCGACGCCTTGCATGTCACCTCATTCTGACACTGCGCAAAGCCGGTTGGGCGTGAAGATATGAACCTCAAGGAATTATCCGCGCAGCTTGGCCTGTCTCAAACAACCGTAAGTCGTGCGTTGAACGGCTATCCGGAGGTGTCAGAAGCCACGCGCAAACGTGTCACCGAGGCCGCCCGTGCCGCCAAATACACGCCATCCAACAGAGCCAGGTCACTGGCAACAGGGCGCTCCATGGCCATTGGTCATGTGATCCCGGTGTCCAGCAAACACGAGATGGTCAACCCGGTCTTCGGCGACTTCATTGCCGGTGCGGGCGAGGTCTATTCTGCGGCTGGATACGAAATGATCCTGCGCATGGTGCCCGACAGCGATCAGGAAGATGTTTACCGGGAGTTCAGCGCCAAGGGCAATGTCGATGGCATCGTGGTGCATGGCCCCCGCCCTGAGGATCCCCGCATCGGTCTGCTGCAGGAACTTGGCCTGCCCTTCGTGGTGCACGGGCGCTCGTCCAGCACGAAGGTCGACTATTCCTGGCTTGATGTGCCCAACAGGCGCGCCTTTTTCGACGGCACGCAGCATTTGATTGACCTCGGGCATTTGCGCATCGGGCTGATCAACGGGGCCGAGGAGTTGGATTTTGCAATCCGGCGCCGACAAGGGTTCGAGGACGCGCTCAATCAGGCAGACCTCCCCGTGAACCCGCGTTGGATGCGCAGCAGCGATATGACCGAACATTACGGTTACGAGGCCGCGCGGGAGCTGATTGCGATGGAACATGCGCCAACGGGCCTCATCGTGGCCTCCATCATCACCGCGCTCGGTGTGCAGCGCGCGATCCGCGAATGCGGGCTGGAAATGGGGCGCGATATCTCTGTGCTCATTTTTGACGATGAGCTCTCCTATCTGCGCAATGGATCGGAGGATGCTGCGATCTTCACGGCCATGCGCTCTTCCGTGCGGCGTGCGGGATCGCTTCTGGCCAATATGCTGTTGCAAAAGATCGCAGAGCCCATGGCCCCCGTCAAAACCCACATGATGGAAGATATCACTTTCGTGAAAGGCCCTTCCACAGGCCCCGCACCCGAATAAAGGACACTGCATGCTCCCCAATCGATCTGACTTCCCCAAGGGCTTCCTCTTCGGGGCTGCGACCTCGTCCTATCAAATCGAAGGCCATCAGTTCGGCGGCGCGGGGCCGACGCATTGGGACAGTTTCGCAGCGACCCCGGGAAATGTGGTACGCGCGGAGCATGGTGGTCTGGCCTGCGACCACTACCACCGCTTCGAGGAAGATCTTGATCTCGTGGCTCAGGCAGGCTTCGACTGCTATCGCTTCTCGACCTCCTGGGCCCGTGTTCTGCCCGAAGGCCGCGGCACGCCCAACGAGGCCGGCCTTGATTTCTATGACCGCCTGACGGACGCGCTTCTGGAACGTGGGATCAAGCCCTGTGTGACCTTGTATCATTGGGAATTGCCGCAGGCGCTTGCGGATCAAGGGGGCTGGCGCAATCGCGACATTGCGGGCTGGTTTGCCGATTACACCGAGATCATCATGGGGCGCATCGGCGATAGAATGTACTCAGCAGCCCCGATCAACGAACCCTGGTGCGTCTCCTGGCTCAGCCACTTTCTGGGCCATCATGCACCGGGTCTGCGCGATATTCGGGCGACAGCGCGGGCGATGCATCATGTCTGCCTGAGCCATGGCCGCGCCATCGAGGTCATGCGCGGGTTGGGCATGTCCAATCTCGGCGCCGTGTTCAACATGGAATGGGCCGCGCCCGCCGATGATAGCCCCGAGGCACAGGCCGCGGCCGAGCTTTATGACGGCTACTACAATCGGTTTTTCCTTGATGGTGTTTTCAAAGGCGCCTACCCGCAGATCGTACTCGACGGTTTTGGCACGCACATGCCTGATGGATTTGAAGATGACTTCAAGACCATTGGGCAACCTCTTGATTGGGTTGGCATAAACTACTACACGCGCAAGCTCCTCAAGCCCAATGAAGGGCCCTGGCCCAGCCATGAAGAAGCGCCCGGCCCTTTGCCCAAGACCCAAATGGGCTGGGAGATCTATCCCCAAGGCCTCTATGCGTTCCTCAAGCGGACGGCACAGGACTATACAGGCGACCTGCCCCTGATTATCACCGAGAACGGCATGGCCAGCGCCAACCCGCTCGAGGATCCGGATCGGATCGACTACGTCGCACGCCATCTTGATGCGGTCTTGCGCGCGATTGCCGACGGGGTGCCCGTTGAAGGCTATTACCTGTGGTCGCTTCTCGACAATTATGAATGGGCTCTGGGCTATGAAAAACGCTTCGGATGCGTGCATGTGGATTTTGAGACCTTGGCAAGAACCCCAAAAGCGTCTTATGAGGCCGTCAAGTTAGCGCTATCAAAATGACGCGATCCGCACCACGCGCAGACCCGATCGCACCGACACACCATTTCGAGCCCGGAGAGAGACCATGGCCGTGACGACCCTTGTGATTGATATTGGCGGAACCAACACGCGGGTGGCTCTGGCTCAGGGCACGGCCCTGCAATCCGAGACGATCAAACGCTATCGCAATGCGACGATGCCCGGTCTTGGCGCAGTCATTGCGGATTATCTGGCTCAGAGCGGCGCGCGCCCGGATGCAGCCTGTGCCGCAGGCGCGGGGCCCGTGCGCGATGGTGTGCTGCGATTGACCAATCTCGATTGGGCTGTGGATCGCGAAACGTTGAGCAGCACTGGCGCGCAAGCTGTCTCGATCCTGAATGATCTGCAAGCACAAGGGCATGCGCTCGACGCCCTGCCCGATGGCGCGCTGACCACGCTGATCGCAGGCAAAGAGCCCGCCTCAGCCCAAGCCGCAAAACTCGTCGTGAATGTCGGCACGGGTATGAACGTGGCCCCGGTCTATCGCCTCAAAGGACAAACCCTCGTGCCCCCTGCCGAAGCCGGCCATGTGGCCCTGGCTGCGCAAACCGCGCAGGAGCGCGGGCTAGTGGCCTATATCGAAGCACGCCATCAGGGATTTGCCTCGGTTGAAGAAGCGCTCTCAGGTCGTGGTCTTGAGACGATCTATGCCTATATCGCGCAGACCCCGAAACCCGCCGCGGAGATCATGGGGACACTGGATAGCGACCCCCATGCAAAGGCCGCGCTCAAGCTCTTTTGTGAAGTGTTTGGACGGGTGAGCGGGGATCTGACGCTGACCCATCTGCCGTTTGGCGGGGTCTATCTGGTGGGCGGCGTGGCGCTGCACACCCTGCCCCATCTCATGGCCAATGGCTTTGGCGCCGCCTTCCGGGACAAGGGCCGCTTTTCGGAGTTCATGGATCAGTTTGCCGTTCATGCCGTGACGGATGATTGCGCCGCCCTGATTGGCTGCGCGGCACATATGGCGGAAATCATGGGCGAGCCCACTATCGCCCTTTGAACAATCCTCCAAGGATGCCGCGCACAATGCGGCGCCCGGTGGTCCCGGTCAGCTCTTTGACAACCATCTTGGTCATTTGTTCGCCGATGCTGGCTGTCCCCCGACGTGCGCGCGTCGTGCGCTTGGGCGCGCTTGTGGATCGGCCCACGCGCGTTCCGGAATAGCGCCGCGCGGAATTGAACTCGCGTTCCAGAGCCGAGCGCGCCTCGGCCGCCTGCTCTGCCTTCTCGGCGGCGTCAGCGGCATCTGCGGCGCGTTTCGACAGAATTTCATAGGCGGAGCGACGATCCTGAACCGCCTCGTATTTGCCCGCCAAAGGCGAGCCATCCATCACGCGATCGCGCTCCCGGTCTCCGATGGGGCCCAGCTGCGAGGACGGCGGGCGAATGAGCGTCCGCTCTGCAATACCCGGCACGCCTTTTTTCTGCAGCATCGAGGTCACCGCTTCACCAACGCCCACTTCGCGGATCGCCTCTTCAATATCAAACGCGGGGTTTTCCCGATATGTCTCCGCAGCCAGACGCAAGGCCTTGCGATCTCGCGCCGTGAAGGCGCGCAGCGCGTGTTGGACGCGATTGCCCAGTTGTCCGAGGATATCCTCGGGAATGTCGTCGGGGTTCTGCGTGATGAAATACACGCCCACCCCTTTGGACCGGATGAGCCGGGCCACCTGCTCCACCTTTTCCACCAAAGCCTTGGGCGCGTCTTCAAACAACAGATGCGCCTCGTCAAAGAAGAACACCAATCGCGGCTTGTCAGGGTCGCCCACCTCGGGCAATTCCTCAAAAAGCTCTGACAACAGCCAGAGAAGAAACGTCGCATAGAGGCGCGGCGACGACATCAGCTGATCCGCCGCCAGGATGTTGATGCGCCCGCGCCCGTCGGGATCTGTCATCATCATGTCATCGAGCGCGAGCGCGGGCTCGCCAAAGAGCTTCGCGCCGCCTTCGTTCTCAATCACAAGCAAACGCCGCTGGATCGCGCCGATAGAGGCCACCGAGATATTGCCATAGCGCAAGGATAGATCCGCGCGGCTTTCCCCGACCCAGACAAGAAGCGCTTGCAGGTCTTTGAGATCAAGAAGCGGCAGCCCCTCCTCATCCGCGAGACGGAATGCAATGTTGAGGATGCCCTCCTGCGCTTCTGTCAATTGCAACAGGCGCGACAAAAGCAAGGGCCCCATCTCTGCCACTGTCGTGCGCACGGGATGGCCCTTTTCGCCAAACAAATCCCAGAACGTCACCGGGAACGCCTCGTAGGTATACTCATCAAACCCGATTGTCTGCGCGCGATCCATGAAGGCCTGATGTAGCTTGAACTGATCACTGCCCGCCGCAGCAAGGCCAGACAGATCGCCCTTCACATCCGACAGAAACACAGGAACGCCCGCTTTGGAAAAGCCCTCGGCCATAATCTGGAGCGTGACGGTCTTGCCGGTGCCCGTGGCCCCCGCGATCAAACCATGCCGATTGGCGTATTTCAGCGAAAGCTCCTGACGGACGCCATAATCCACGCCGCCGCCACCCATAAACAAGTCGCTCATCAAGGTCCCCTTCGCCTTCGTATGGCCTGCGCTTTGCACGCTAGGACAACCTTAACCTTTGTCTGAGAATATCTTCAATGTTCCCGGATGAAGAATTCGGATTTCGGGACTGACTTCCTCCCTGTCAGACTGGCCGCGCCGCGAGGTGCGGCCTTTTTTTCGCGCTCAAGTTGTATCCAGCAAAGAGTTGAACAGATTGTCGCATTTTCACTGTTGACGGTTCAAATCTCATTTCGTAGCGTGCCCCCAATGACTAAGTCGGCCAGTCCGACGGGGAGCAAAAAAATGAGAGAGGGTTGGCGCTGCCGGCCCTTTTTCTAATTTGAGATCAAGGCTTTGCGGACAAATCGCCCGAGGCGGCAGAGGCGCAAATCCGCCGGTAGATTTCCCCGAATTGGGCAAATTAGGCCTGACACTCCCGTCCCGACATGTTAACCCGACCCGGACATTATCGCGGGAACCAAAACACATGTACGCAAAACTCACGACCTTGCTTTTGACACTGGCACTGGCCGCACCTTTGCACGCGCAGACAGCTGAGACTGAAACCGATGACGGCGCGTCCGCAGTGGAAAATGATTTGTCCACCGGAACGCCTGCTGTCACGGAAAATCAGCTCGGCACGGCCTATACAAAAGAAGTTAGTGGCGATTGGGAAATCCGCTGTGTGCGCACGCAGACCCCGGAGCAGGATCCCTGCCAATTGTACCAATTGTTGAAAGATCAGTCCGGCAATGCAGTCTCGGAAGTCAGCGTGTTCAAACTCGCCGATGGCGGAGAGATTGTGGCCGGGGCGACGGTCATTGTGCCTTTGGAAACCTTGCTGACAGCACAGCTCACCATGGCGATTGATGGCGCCAACGCACGGCGCTATCCGTTTTCGTTTTGCAGCCAGGTTGGCTGTTATGCGCGCCTTGGTCTGACGGATGCCGAAGTCACAGGCTTCAAGCGCGGGGCGAAAGCACAGGTGCAAATTCGTCCCTTCGCGGCACCCGATCAGACCGTGACAGTCGAGATGTCCCTGACCGGTTTCACCGCAGGTTTCGACAAGATCGAGGCTGTCGCCAGCCCGAACTGATCCCGCATCGGCATATCGCAGACGGAAACGTCGCTTCCCTGGGAGGCGGCGTTTTTTTTCTTTGGGGTCTTCCTTCTGGATCGCCCGGATCAATGGGCGTGATGGCTTAATCCATCCAGAACGGCCCGGGCCGCGCGACGCCCCGGCGCTTCGGCCCCCCGCCCCAGTCGCTCCATGGTCAGATCCATGGCGTCTGCTTGCGCACCATCCTGATCGGCGAGCGCCAGCAAGGCCTGCGCGATCAACTCCGGCTTGCAATGCGCACCGATAAACTCGGGCACATCGCGCCGCTCGGAGACAAGGTTGACCAGAGTGACCGTATCAACACGCAACATACGCCCAATGATCTGCCGCGACAGCCAGTTCATGTCATAGGCGATAACCATGGGTGTGCTTGATGCGGCCAGTTCCAGAGACACAGTCCCGGAGGCCGCGAGCGCAAAATCCGCCGCGCGGAAGGCCGCGCGCTTCTGCTCAAGCTGCGCGCTGTCTATCACATGCACAGGACTCGGCCAGTGGCTGACCGCTTCTGCTACCAGCTCACGCACCGCGGGCGCCGCCGGGACGAGGACCTCGATATCCGGCCGCGCGGCATGCACCTTTCCAAGAACCTCGCCAAAAATAGGCGCCAGCCGCCCGACTTCGCCTCGCCGCGATCCGGGCAAGACAAGCGCAAGTGGGGCCGCTCCCACCCCCAGTGACGCCCGGAGGTTTTGCACCTCTGCCTCACTGGCGACAGGCTCGGTCACCACCGGATGGCCCACAAAGTCACACCGCATCCCAGCCGCTTCCATATAGGGCGGCTCGAAGGGCAAAAGCGCCAGCACCTGATCAATGTGACGGGCCATTTTCTCCGCGCGTCCGGGCCGCCAGGCCCAGACCGTCGGCGCCACATAGTGCACGCATCTGATGGCGCTCATGGCCTTGACCTTTTTGGCCAGCCGCAGCGAGAATTCGGGCAGATCAATGGTGATCAATGCGTCGGGCTGCATGTCAACAACGGCTTGAGCCGTCTCGTCAATCCGGCGCATGAGCGCGCCCCATTGCGATAGGATCTCGGTGATGCCCATGATCGAGATTTCATCCATGGGAAAGAGGCTCTCAAGCCCTTCCGCCTCCATCAGGGGCCCACCAACGCCAGCAAAACTGACCTGATCATCCGTGAGCTCCCGCAGGCCGCGCATCAATGCAGCGCCCAGACGGTCCGCTGAGGGCTCCCCGGCCAGAAGAAACAGCCGGATCATGAGGCGCGCACCCAGATGTAGAGCCCAAGCCTATCAGCCAAAACCACGGTTTCATCGCGCTGCAACACCATGACCCCATTTGCCGCGAGCGTAATGCCTGCGAGGCCCGCGCGGGCGACCGAGGCGACCGTCATCGGGCCAATGACAGGCAGATCGGCGCGGCGATCCTGCCCGGGCTTGGGCGCTTTGAAAAACATCCCATCGCCCACATGCTCGCGCCCCGACAGCCAATCGGCAGCCGTATCCAGCAGCTCTCCGATGCTTCCCATGACATCGGGCAAACCACCGGCGGCGGCGTCATTGACCGGCAAGCTGGCCAACATGGCATCTGTGCCGCTCTCATCTTCACGCGCGACCACCCGACCTGCGCGGATCACGCAGGCTTGCCCGAGGTCCCGACGCCCCTGTTCAGAGCTGATCAAATCGCCCAGTTGCGCATCGGCCTCCGCGTGATCGGGCGGTTCCATCTTTGTCAGAACACCCGGCTGCGGCAGCAGGTCCGGCGCAATCTCATGAGCCGCACGGACCTTGAACCCGGCGGTTTCGAAAATACTGATAACCGCGCGCAAGACGCCATCATCGCCTTTACCCGTCAGCGCGGCCTGCATCACGGGGATCAAAGGCTTTGTGGCCTCATCAACAGCTGTAATATCCACCGAGGGACGCCGCACCGCGCCGCACAGACACACATCCGTCACCCCCCGCGCGTGCAGGTTGCTCAGCAATTTGCCCATGGTTTCCACGCGCCAGACGAGATCTGGATCGACGCTCAAACCGTCAGGGAAAAACCCATCCAATGCGGCAACGAGGGGCGGGGTTTTTTGGGTTGAGGCCACAGCTGCGGGCAAATCGCCCTCGCCTGCGATCAAAGCCAGCATCAGCCCGGCGTCAGGAAAGACCTGTCACTTTCCCCCATGATGAATTCGACAATCTCTTTGACATAGGCGCTGTCGGTCTCATCGCCCAGGCGTTTGGCGCGCTCCTGAAAAGCGCCTTCGCCCTGCGCCAACATCTGAAAGGCCGCGCGCAATGCAGTGATGTCAGAGCGTGCAACGCCCCGGCGCTTGAGGCCCACGAGGTTCAAGCCATCCAGCTTGCCGCGCGGCGCCTGCACCAAACCATGCGGGATCACATCATTCGTCACCATCGTGACCGCGCCGATGATCGCGCCTTTGCCCACGCGCACCCATTGATGCAGGACCGACAGGCCGCCCAGAATGACATCATCCTCGATCACGCAATGGCCCGCAGCACCTGCATTATTCACGAAGATGACCCGGTCCCCGATCTGGCAATCATGAGCCACATGGCACCCGGCCATGAAGAGGCCGTCATGGCCGACCCGGGTCAGACCGCCGCCACCTTCCGTGCCTGTGTTCATCGTGACATGTTCACGGATGCGATTGCGATCCCCCACGATCAGTCGGGTCACCTCGCCCTTGAATTTCAGATCCTGCGGGATGCCCCCGAGGACTGCGAAGGGATGGATCACACAATCCGCGCCAATGTCCGTTTCGCCCTGAAGGACCACATGGGACATCAGCCGCGTGCCCGGCCCGATGCGGACACGGGGACCAATGTGGCAAAAGGGGCCAATCTGGCACCCTGCCCCGATCTCGGCCCCCTCCTCAACGACGGCGCTTGGATGAATGGCCGTTTCGCTCATTCGGGCAGGTCCATCATGGCTGTGAACTCCGCTTCAGCCGCCAGCTCCCCTTCGACCGTGGCCTCTCCCTTGAGCTTCCAGACCTTTGCTCCGGGCTTGCCCCGCAGGGTCGTCAGGCGCATCTCCAGCACATCACCGGGAATGACCTTGCGGCGGAATTTGCATTTGTCGATCGCCATGAAATAGATCAGCAGGTTCTTGTCAGCGAGATCCATCGCCACCCCCACCATGACAGCGGCCGTTTGCGCCATGGCTTCGATGATCGTGACACCGGGCATGATCGGTTGGCCGGGAAAGTGGCCCTGAAAATGCGGCTCGTTCATCGTTACGTTCTTGATGCCAAGCGCGGAGGTTGTGCCGTCAATCTCCTCGACGCGGTCCACCAGGAGAAAGGGATACCGATGTGGCAGAATGCGCTGGATCATCTGGATATCGGCGCGGGCAAGATCTTGGGTCATGGTGGTCCTTTGATGTTTTCAACCTGCGTAGCAATCCAGCGGGCGCGGGGCAAGCCGCACTCACTCGGCCTCAGGCGTCGCGTCCATTTCAGATGGGTCAGCCTCGCGGTCCTCGGGCGTATCGGCCTCCGGTGCAGCACCTGCGCCGATCACGCGGTTGACCTCGATCATGACGCGCTCCGTCACGTCCACAGCATCAACCCAGACAATCGTGTTGCGGCGGTCCAGTACGACAATCGCGCCCGTGTCGCGCATGATCTGGCCCAGGATCGGGGTCACGAGCTGGCGAAAGCGGCGTTCCTCGACTGCACGGTTCTGCCCGACCGCGCGCGCCTTGGCATCCTGCTCGGCCCGGATACGCTGCACTTTCTCATCAAACGCATCGGCAAGTGCGCGGAAGGCATCGGGCTCCATGTCATCTCGTTGCGAGGACAGGAGAAGCTCTTCCGCCGTGAGCTCCGCTTCAATCCGGTCGTTCTCGGCGATTAAGGCGCGGCCCTCGGCTTCAATCGCGCGCATCACGCGTTGGCCAAACCGGGAGCGGGTAAACAACGTCTCGTAGTCGAGAACGAGGATGGCAGAGCGCAGAGCAGGCGTGCCCTGCGGCAAGGGAGAAGGCACAGGCGGCGCAGTGTTTAGCGGGGTGTTGTCCGCATCTCCATCAGATTGCGCCCCGGCCATGGCTGCGCAAATAGACAACGCGCAGGCCAAGAGGCTTGCAACTGCGCGTGACATGCTCAGAACCGGGTCGAGATGGTAAACTCAAAGCCCCGTGTCTTGTCGTACTTCTCAGCCTGCAGGGCCTCTGTGAAGTTGAACCGAAGCGGGCCAATGGCCGTATCCCAGAAGATGGACGCCCCTACTACCGAACGCCATGAGCCCTCTTCGTAGAGAACACTCGTGCCAGCGGTTCCCACATCCGTGGAGTCGAGGCTCCACAGGTTACCAACGTCGTAGAACAGACCGCCCGAGATACCGTATTCCTCTGGCAGCCCAAGGGGGAATTCCGCCTCAAAGCGGGCAACGGCAAAAGCATTGCCGCCGAGCGCGTCATTGACATCACCGCCGCGTTCCCGCGGGCCGATGCCGCCCGGCTCAAACCCGCGCATCTGCCGCGAGTTCAGGCGGAAGCGGTCGAGCGTGCGGGAGCCATCGCTGCCCGAGGTTGCCAGCATGCCGCCCTCAAGAGACGCCCGCAGCGTGACCTCCTCGTTGCGCACCTTGGTCTCGCCGGTCAGGTTCACAGTCGAGCGGACCGATTGGACATCCCCGCCAAGACCGGCGAACTCCTGACCGAAGGTGAAGCGCACGCCGGAATTCGGATCAAGGCCAACGCCAATTGTATTGTAGGTATAGGTGTAGCCCACGGAACTCGTCCACAGCTCACCGCGATCCACCTCGGCGCGGATTATCCCGCCCACGTCGGAGCCCGCATCGCGCATCTCGTCCAGCCGCGCGCCATAGCGGACCTGAAGCCGCCCAAACTCACTGACTGGGAAGGTCAGAGAGGGCACGAAGCTCGCGCGTGTTGTGTCAAACGAGGCGTCGTTCTGATTGTCCGTTTCGCGATAGGCCAGAGACAGGCCAAAGCGCAGATCGCGTCCAAGGAAGGCGGGCTCTGCGAAGCTGAACGAATAAGCCTGCGCACCCGACGTCGTCGAGATGCCGAAGTTGAGAAGCTGGCCGCGTCCAAGGAAGTTGCGCTCCGAGAAGGAGATATTGGCGCCAAATCCATCGTCAGACGAGAACGTCCCGCCAAAACCAATCTGGCCCGTGGGCTGCTCTTCAACATCCACATCAATGACCACCTGATCCGGGCTTGAGCCTTCGCGGGCATTCACGTCCGCATTGGAGAAGAAGCCCAAGGCGCGGATGCGTTCTGCGCTTTCGCGGATTTCGCGGGGATTGAACGGATCCCCTTCCGCCACCCGGAACTGACGCCGCACCACGCGGTCCAGCGTGGTGGTATTGCCTTCAATATCGATGCGCTCGATGAAAATGCGCGGACCACGGACAATGTTGAACTCCACATCCAGTGTGAGGTCCCGGTCATTGCGGGTGATGCGCGGCTCGACGCGCACGAAGTTCAAGCCCTTGCGGTTGGCCAGACGCTCCATGCGCGCAATCGAATTTTCGACGATGGAGGGCGAATAGATCACGCCCGGGCGCACTCTGAGGATGTCGGCAAACTCATCAGGATCCACATCCGGCAGATCGGAGTTCACGGCGATTTCGCCGAAGGAGAACTGCTGGCCTTCCTGAACATTGAACACAACGAAGTATCCGTCGCGCTCTTCGGCAAGCTCTGCGTTTACACCTGTGACGCGAAAATCGACATAGCCGCGGGATTGATAGAAATCGGTCAGTACCTGCTGATCAAAGGCCAGACGGTCCTGGATGAAGGTATCAGACCGGATAAGCGCGCGCAGAAGGCCCGCTTGCTTGGTTCCCAGAACCCGGCGCAGGCGGCGGTCGGAATAGGCGGAGTTGCCGACAATATTGATGCGCTCAATCTCAGCTACGCCGCCTTCGAGGATTTCAAATACGAGATCGACGCGATTATCCGTGCGACGGATGATGCGCGGCGTCACACGCGCGGCCAGACGGCCGGATTCCGCATAGGCTTGCGAAATCGTCTGCGCATCGCTTTCGGCTGTCGAGGCGGAAAAGACGCGGCGGGATTGCGACTGGATCACCGGCAGCAGATCTTCGTCTTTGATGCGACGATTGCCCTCGAAAGCGATCCGGTTGATTGTGGGGAACTCAACCACGCGGATCACGAGAGTGCTGCCTTGTGGCACCAGATCGACCGATTCAAACAGGCCAGAGCCAAGAATGCGCTGATAGGCATCATTCAGATCGCCCGCAGACACCCGCTCGCCGCGCGCAATGCCCGCGTAGGTCAGAATGGTGGCTGGTTCGATACGCTGCGCCCCTTCGATTTCAACGGAGTTGAACGCGAAATTCTGCGCAAATGCCGGCGCGGGCAGCTGCGTTACCATCAATGCTGCGGCGGCAGCACTTGCGAGAGCTGTGTTTCGCAAAAAACCACGCGTTCTCGCGGCCTTGGTAGCGCCTGTTGTCTTTGTCATACTCATCAGCCCGATCCGTAACAGATTCCCCTGCACATCACTTACGGGGGATGGCCGGGCTTGTCAAAAACGAAGCGGGAATTTTTGCGCAGTAAAACCGCATGTGTGGGCGCAATCACCCACTACATGTTGCTAGGAAATCAGCAATTGCCCCAGATATGTGCCGAGCAACAAGGCACCTCCAAGCGCTGCGCACATCAAGATACGATCGGCATTCAGATGCGCCAAAAGACGCAGGCCACGGGCACTGTAGGTCAAGGTTTGCATCGACTCGCTCCTCTGGAACACGGGTTACACGCGCATCCTAAAAGGAGATTCAGGCAAAACTTGGGCAGGGCCCGTGTTTGCCCCCGCCGCAATCCTAGGGGCAGAAAATATCGTTGTAGAGCGCGAAGACCATCAAGGAGAGTACCAGCGTCAAACCCGCTATCATCAGGCCACGCATGAAATTCTCCGGCGGCGGGCGGCGGAAAACCGCTTCATAAGCATGAAAGACGAGATGGCCCCCATCAAGAACCGGGATCGGGAACAGGTTCAAAAACCCTACAGCCGTCGACAACACGGCGACAAACCAGATGAAGGAGGTCGCCCCCTGGCTCGCCATCTGGCCCGAAGTCTGGGCGATGCCGATGGGGCCCGAGAGGTTACACGAGGAAATCGCGCCTGTGATCATGTGATACAAGCCCGAGATGGAGCCATCCATGATCCGCCAGACCTGCCCTGCCCCTTGGGCAAATGCGTTCACAAATCCTGGCGATTCTGTCGCAGGCTCAAAGAAGAGACCGCCAATAATGCCAATCCGCCACTGCGTCTGAAAACTGCCGTCCGCCGTTGGCTCATCCACCCGGCGCGGTGTCATCGTGAGATCGAGCGTTTCGCCATCGCGCCAGACCGTCAGCGCCAGCGCGCGTCCGTCAGAACCTTCAACGATATCCTTCAGTTCGGAAAACGCCGCAATCGGCGTGCCATCAATGGCCGTGATGACATCACCCACCTCAAGCCCTGCTGCGAAAGCCGCTGATTGCGGGACCAGCTGCGTAATCATCGGAGGATAAGGGAACGGCGCCAGCACTTCGCGTGCGCTGCCGTCGCGAATGACGTTGTAAGGCAGTGGCGTCTGAACAGGCAGCTCTTCGAGGAACGCATTAAACGCCTCCCCGTCGGAATAGGCCGGGATGTCGATCCCGCCAATCGCCGTGATCTCATCGCCAATGCTCAGCTCCAGCGCGCCGGGCATGGGAGACAAGTCACCCACCGAGAGCGGGTCCGTGGCAACGCCCCGGTTCATGAAGATCAGACCGAAAATCAGGATCGACAGGATGAAATTGAAAATGGGCCCCGCCGCAACCGTGGCCGCGCGCGCCCAAAGCGGCGCGCCGTGCATTGTGTGGCGCAAGTCTTCCGGGCTCATCTCGGCCAAAGCAGCTTCATCGGCCCCCGCAGAGGCGGCATTGGCGTCGCCTGCGAATTTCACGTAGCCGCCAAAGGGCAAAGCCGCGATTTGCCATTGCGTCCCGTGCTTGTCGACACGCGACCAGATGACGGGCCCAAACCCAACGGAAAAGACATCCGCTTTGATCCCGGACCACCGACCCACGATGTAATGGCCATATTCATGCACCGCGACGATGATCGACAGCGCCAGAACAAAAAAAAGCAATGTATAGGCGAGCCCGCCCGTTGAGGCGACGAGGTTTCCGATATCCAAAGCCTGTTATCCCTGCTGCTGCTTGCGATCCATGGCGTGCACCGCCTCTTGTCTGGCGAGATGGTCCAGTGCCAGCACGTTATCAAGGGTCATTGCGGCATCAATTTGTCCGGCTTTTGAACTCAAGCGGTCCAAAACCTCTTCAACAATCGCAGCCATGTCGAGAAATCCGATGCGCCGCGCGATGAAGCCGTCAAGGGCCGTTTCCTTCGCGGCATTGAAGGCGCACCCGGCAAGCCCGCCCGCCTGCATGACCTCGCGCGCCAGCCGTAGCGCGGGATGGCGCGCCTCATCGGGGGGCCGGAAAGACAAGGTCGCGATCTGCGCCAGATCCAGCCGATCCACCGGCAAATGCCGCCGCTCCGGATAATGCAGCGCAAAGCCAATGGCATGGCGCATATCTGGTGGGCCCACATGCGCCATCAAGGCCCCATCCCGGAACCCTACCAGAGCGTGGATCAGGCTTTCGGGGTGTATGATGGCTTCGATCTGGTCAGGCGTGACATCAAAGAACTCATGCGTTTCAATGAGTTCCAGCGCCTTGTTGAAGAGGGATGCGGAATCGATTGTGATCCGTTGGCCCATGTCCCAATTGGGATGGGTCGCCGCTTCTTCCGGCGTTGCGCGCGCCAGCGCCTCCATCGGCCAATCGCGGAATGCGCCGCCCGAGGCGGTGATGACAATACGCTCCACTTCCGCGATATTCTCGCCCAGAAGTGCCTGGAAAACCGCGGAATGCTCGCTGTCCACCGGCAGAATGTCTGCCCCATGGCGCGCGGCGGTGTCCTTCATCAACGCACCGGCACAGACCATGCTTTCCTTGTTGGCCAAAGCAAGCTGCGTCCCCTGCTCCAGCGCAATCAGGCCGGGCTCCAACCCTGCAGACCCCACGATGGAGGACATGATCCAATCTGCCGGACGCGCGGCCGCCTCGCAAAGGGCCGTCGGCCCTGCCGCAACCGCAATGTCATGCCCGGCCAAGGCGTCGCGCAGCTCTGACAAACGATTTTCATCGGCTGTCACGGCAATCTCGGCGCCAAGCGCGATCGCATCCTTGGCCAGTTGGGCGATGTTCTGCCCACCCGTCACAGCCACGACCTTGTAGTCATTCGGCGCGCGCGCGATCAGATCGATGGTGTTCTGCCCAATCGATCCGGTGGCGCCAAATATCGTGACACGCCTCATGCGGTCACCGGAGGAAAATCAACCAAGGCTTCCACAATCAGCAACATGAGCGATGCGCCCAGCATACCGTCGAACCGATCCAACACGCCGCCATGGCCGGGGATCAGCGCAGAGCTGTCTTTCACGCCGGCCTGCCTCTTCATGGCTGATTCAGCGATATCGCCCAACTGGGAGGCCATGGAGAGGGCAATTGAAATTCCGATGACATTCACGCCGCCGCCCATATACGTCGCGTAGTAGAGGCCGACTGCGGCGGCCCCAACCCATCCTGCGACCGTTCCGGACCATGTCTTCTTAGGGCTGACTGCTGGCCAGAACTTAGGGCCGCCAATCAAGCGCCCGGCGAAGTAGCCCGCGACGTCTGTGACGACGACGACGAGGACAAGCCAGACCATCCAGCCCACCCCGAAGTCATCCCGCAGAGCAATCATGCCGAGGCCCGCCAGCAATGTGGCCGTCGCATAGGTCGTAAAACGCGTGCGCCGCTTGGTCATTTGCCCGATCCCCACAAAGGCCGGCGCCAGGATCAAAGGCAGCGCAACGCCCAAGGGAAGGTAGCTGGCAATCAAAAGGGCCACCGCCGAGGCTATACCGAGGCGCATGGCCAACCGAGGCTGGCCCGGTTGCAGCATGCGCACGAGCTCCCAGATCATCGCGCCGCATACGGCGGAGATCAGCACGTGAAAGACATGGCCGCCGATCCATATGCCCAAAATCCCGACCGCAACCATGATACCGCCCGAGCCCATGCGCGTGGCCAGATCATTCCATTTGCTGTCGGTCGTCATAGGATCAGGCCTTCACACCGCCGAAGCGACGATCACGGGCGCCGTAGTTCTTCACCAACTCGGCAAAGACATCCCGGGTGAAGTCCGGCCACAGCGTGTCGATAAACTCATATTCCGCATAAGCCGATTGCCAGAGCAGAAAATTCGAAACGCGCGCTTCCCCGGAGGTCCGGATGACGAGGTCCGGATCGGGCAAAACATGTGTATCCAAATACTTTGGCAGCGTTTCTTCATCCACGGAATCGGGATCAAGTTTACCATCAGCCACGTCGCGCGCCAGACGCTTCGTCGCGCGGGCCACTTCGTCGCGCCCGCCGTAATTCAACGCAATCGTCAGGTTCGTCCCGGTGCAATCTGCCGTGAAGGCCTCGGCCTCATCCATCAGATCGCGCAGTTTCTTGTCGAGGCGCGGACGGTCGCCGATAAACCGCACCTGAACGTTTTCCGCCCGGAATGCCTCCATCTCCCTGCGGATGTACCGCCGAAAGAGCGACATGAGCCCCGCGACCTCGGTCTGCGTGCGCTTCCAGTTTTCAGTCGAAAAGGCGAAGATCGTCACATATTCAACGCCCAACTCCGGACAAGCTTCGACAACCTCGCGGACACGGCGCGCGCCCGCCTGGTGACCAAAAAGCCGGGGACGTTTGCGCATCTGCGCCCAGCGACCATTTCCGTCCATGATAATGGCCACGTGCCGCGGGCCTGACCCGTCTTTGCCCTTGGGTTTGGTGCCTGTGGCCTTGGCGGCGGCCCTGCGAACTGACATCAGACCTGCATGATCTCTTCTTGCTTCGTATTCAGCATGTCATCGACATTCTTGATGTAGGTGTCTGTCAGATCCTGCACTTCGCTTTCCCAGAACTTCTGATCATCCTCACCCAGACCGTCACTTTTGGCCTTCTTGATCTGATCCATCCCATCACGGCGCAGATTTCGGACGGCGACGCGCGCGTTCTCGGCATATTGCGCAGCCACCTTGGTCAGCTCACGCCGCCGTTCTTCGTTGAGTTCCGGAATGGGCAGCATGATGATCGTGCCGTTAAGTTGAGGATTGATCCCCAAGCCACTCTCACGAATAGCTTTTTCGACTTTGCCAACGAGCCCTTTGTCCCAGACATTGATGGTAACCATCCGCGGTTCCGGGACGTTGACCGTGCCAACCTGATTGATCGGCGTCGGCGCGCCATACGCATCGACCATGACAGGCTCCAGCATCGCAGCCGAGGCCCGACCCGTGCGCAGGGAGGCAAACTCGGTCCGCAAGTTCGCCAAAGCGCCGTCCATGCGCCGCGTCAGGTCATCCGTATCAAGCTCAAAGTCATCCGACATGCCAACCTCATTGATCTGTTTATTGCGCGATGTTGTGACATGACCCTGCCCAAACCGCAATGGCCCGCTCTGTAGCAGAGGTTGCTCAGGCAAGCGTCAAAAAAGGCGCGCTAGTCCTGAACGCGCGTATAGGTGCCCTCGCCCGCCAATATGCCTTTGAACCCGCCGGGTTCATCCAGCGAGAAGACGATGATCGGCAGATTATTATCCCGCGCAAGCGCAATGGCCGAGGCATCCATGACGCCCAGGTGCTTTTGCAAAACTTCGTCATAGGTGATGCTGTCGTAGCGCTTGGCATCAGGGTTTTTGACGGGATCCTTGTCGTAGACGCCATCGACCTTCGTACCTTTGAAGATGGCCTCACAGGCCATTTCGTTTGCACGCAAGGTCGCAGCGGTATCGGTCGTGAAATAAGGGTTGCCTGTGCCTGCGGCGAAGATACAGACGCGTTTTTTCTCCAGGTGGCGCACCGCGCGGCGGCGAATGTAGGGCTCACAGACCTGATCCATGGGAATAGCTGAGATGACCCGGGTATAAACACCCAGACCTTCGAGTGCCGATTGCATCGCCAACGCATTCATGACCGTGGCCAGCATACCCATGTAATCGGCCGTTGTGCGCTCCATCCCCTGCGCGGAGCCTTGCAGCCCCCGAAAGACATTGCCGCCCCCAATGACCATGCAAATCTCGACGCCCATATCATGGACCGTTTTGACCTCGCGCGCGATCCGCTCAACGGTCGGCGGATGCAGGCCAAAGCCCTGATCCCCCATCAATGCCTCACCAGAGATTTTCAGCATGACGCGTTTGAAGGTGGTTTGATCAGGCGTGTCGGACATTGTAGGGCTCCCATGGCGCGCAGGCATTCGTTCGACGCGCAAAATGAAGGAATTGTCGGGGCAGTTCAATGCGGGTTTCTGCGCAATCTCAAGAATGGGTCAAACGGGCGTGACGTCACCTTTCACAGACCTGTCACGGGAGCGCCCCGTGCTCATCTACGGGCCCACGGCAAGCGGGAAATCCGCCCTTGCGCTTGAGATCGCCGAGCGGTTGGGCGGCGTGATCGTGAATGCCGACGCCAGTCAGGTCTTCAGCAATTGGTCCGTGTTGACGGCGCGCCCGCCGGATGCGGATCTGCGCCGGGCTCCGCATCACTTGTATGGGCATAAACCCTTTGATGCGCCCTATTCCGTCGGGCATTGGCTGCGCGAGGTTGCCCCATTTCTGCAAGGCCCCGACCGACCGATCATCGTGGGGGGAACGGGGCTTTACCTGACGGCTCTGACGGAAGGGTTGGCTGAGATCCCCCCCACACCTACGGGTATCAGAGAACGCGCCGATGCCATTCGCCTGTCGGGCCAGTTGAGCGACATGATCGCCCAGCTGGACGCACCAACCCGGCAACGGATTGACCTGCAAAACCCCATGCGTGTCCAGAGAGCGTGGGAAGTACTTCAAACAACAGGCCGGGGCTTGGCCGACTGGCAAGACGACACGCCGCCCCCAGCGCTGTCGCTCGAGAGCTGCCATGCGATTTCCGTCGTGTCCGACACCGAATGGCTCAACAGGCGGATCGCCCTGAGATTTGACCAAATGCTGAAAACCGGTGCTCTCGAGGAGGCGCGCAGCAACCTGGCGCATTGGGATCCCACGCGTCTTTCGATGAAAGCCATCGGCGCGGCCGAGTTGATAGCTCACCTCAAAGGCGAGCTATCACTGGACGAAGCCCGGGAGCGCGCGACGATTGCAACGCGGCAATTTGCCAAACGCCAACGAACCTGGACCCGCGCTCGATTCCGTTCCTGGACCACTTGGCACGCAGATCAGACGGATTGACCCTCCAACTTTTCGCCACTCAAAGCGCTGTGAGAATAACGTAACGTCAGCCGTCTTCGCACGCAGATCTGATCCACCGGATCGCCGAGGTGTCGCATTTGTTATATTCATATGTCGCTTTTTGACCAAAAAATGCATAACAACCCGTTGACCTATGGGTGCAAACAATGCCGAATGGCGCACAGGGGAAGAGACGCTTGGGCGGTTGCGTGAAACGATGACCGGGAAGACCCTCACTCTTTCGGAAGATGACAAACGAAGACTGTGTCACAGGGAGTATATTATGACGCATCACGACACCTCGCTGACCCGGATCCATCCGGCGGCGAACATGTACGCAGACGAATGCAAATCCGGCGCGCTGAGCCGCCGTGAGTTTCTCGCGCGTACAACCGCACTTGGCGTAAGCGCCGCGGCCGCCTACGGCATGATTGGCCTGGCAAGCCCGGCACGCGCCGCGGGCCATGCCCAGAAGGGCGGCACGATCCGCATGCAGATGGAAGTCCGCGCGCCCAAAGACCCGCGCACGTATGACTGGACGCAGATGGCCTATGTCACGGCTGGCACGCTGGAATACCTGATCGAATACAACAGCGACGGTACGTTCCGTGGCATGTTGGTCGAGAGCTGGGAGGTCAATGACGACGCCACCGAATTCACGCTCAATGTCCGTCAGGGTGTGAAGTGGAACAATGGTGATGACTTCACGGCCGACGATGTTGCCCGTGTGATCACTGGCTGGTGCGACACAAGCGTTGAGGGCAACTCGATGGCCGCGCGCATGACATCGCTCGTCGATGATGCGACAGGTCAGGCCGCCGAAGGCGCGATCACAGCGGATGGGAGCAAGGTCATCCTGAAAACCAAAGCGCCTGACATCACGCTGATCCCCGGCATGGCGGATTATCCGGCTGCCGTGACGCATGCATCCTACGATGCCAACGCCGATATCACGCAAGACCTCATAGGCACCGGCCCGATGGTCGTTGAAAGCCATGAAGTGGGCGTGAAATCCGTTCTCGTGCGCGGCGATCACCCATGGTGGGGCGACGCAGCACTCGAAGGCGGCGGCTTTTTTGCAGACCGCATCGAATACATCGACTACGGCACGGACCCCTCTGCATGGGTTGCGGCGGCCGAAGCCGAAGAAGTCGACATGTTCTACGAAACCGTTGGTGACTTCGTGGACATCATGGATGCGATTGGCTGGGAAAAATCCGAAATCGCAACTGGCTCGACCATTGTTGTGCGCCCCAACCAGTTGGCCACAGATGCCGATGGCAATGTGATCTACGGCGACAAGCGCGCCCGTCAGGCGCTTGCCATGGCGGTTGACAATGCCGTGTGCAACGAGCTGGGCAACGCAGGCCGCGGTGTTCCGGCAGACAATTGCCACGTGGGCCCTGTGCACCCTGAGCATGATGCCAGCGTGACCCGCCTGCCCCATGATCCTGCGAAAGCCAAGGAGCTTTGGGACGCCGCCGGCATGACAGATGTCGAGATCGAGCTGCATTCGATTGACGACGACTGGCGCAAGAACACGACCGACGCTGTCGCAGCCCAGCTGCGCGACGCAGGCATCAACGTAAAGCGCACCATCCTGCCCGGGACCACGTTCTGGAACGACTGGACGAAATACGCCTTCTCCTCGACCAACTGGAACCACCGCCCGCTGGGCACGCAGGTTCTGGGTCTGGCGTATAAATCTGGTGAGGCGTGGAACGAATTTGGATGGTCCAATGCCGAGTTCGACGCGCTGCTGGCGGAAGCCAACGGCATCGCGGATGCAGAAAAGCGCCGCGAAGTCATGGGCAAGATGCAGGCCATCGTGATTGACGAAGGTGTGACGATCCAGCCCTACTGGCGCTCGCTCTATCGTCACAACAACGGGACGATTGGCGATGCGGACATGCACATCGCCTACCTGCCGCAAATCTACAAGTGGCACGTTAAAGGCTAAGCAAAATCAGGGGCCGCGCGAGATAGATCGCGCGGCCCTTTCATAAAACGCGCCCGAAAACGGGCCATGATCTGATGCGGTCACCTTGCCCGCAGCTTGCCACCAACAGGGGCTCACATGGGATTGTTCATTTTGCGCAGGCTGGGGGTCATGGTCCTCACTGCGCTCTGCCTGACTTACCTCGTCTTTTTCATGACGAACCTTTATCCGAACCTCGAAAAGCTCGCGAAAACGCAGGGCAATTTCCGAATGTCGGACGAAGCCGTCGCCTCATGGCTCGAAAAAGGCGGCTATCTGCAATCAACGCCAAAGAAATATGCCGAATGGGTTGGGCTGGTGCCCTCGTATCAGCACACGGCCGAGGATGGCACAGTCACGGGCCGCTGCATCGCGCCCGGGCAAGACCCGGCTGAGGCCCCCAGTTTCTGCGGCATTCTGCAAGGCTACTGGGGCTTTTCCACGGTGTTCAAGGACGAAGTCGGCACGATCATTGCAGAGCGCGGCAGTCAAACGGCCAAGCTGATGCTCTGGGTGCTGCTTGTCATGGTCCCCTCCGCGCTGATTGTGGGCATCCTCGCGGGCATGCGGGAGGGCTCACGGACGGACCGGACGCTCTCGACCTTTGCCATCACAACCACCGCGACGCCTGAGTATGTTTCCGGGGTTATCCTGATTGCGATCTTTGCGGCCTCGGCCTCGCCTCTCAACCAATGGCTCGCCGCCAATGACTGGATTGAAGGACGCACCCTGCTCAAGGGCACGGCGACCTCAGCCATGGAAAACGCGACCTTCGAGAATTTCTTTCTGCCGGTCATTACGATTGCGCTCTACGGCATGGGCTACATCGCCCGCATGACGCGCGCCTCAATGGCGGAAGTGATGACGGCGCAATACATCAGGACGGCACGGCTCAAGGGCGTGTCCTTCCCCAATATCGTCGTCAAACATGCGCTGCGCAATGCGCTCATCGCGCCCTTCACCGTCATCATGCTGCAAATCCCATGGCTGCTGAATGGCGTTGTGATCGTCGAGACGCTCTTCAACTTCAAAGGCTTCGGCTGGACGCTTGTTCAAGCGGCGGGCAACAACGACATCGAGCTGCTGCTTGGCGTCTCGGTTGTCTCGGTCGTGGTCGTGCTCATCACGCAGCTGATCTCGGATATCGGCTACGTCTATCTCAACCCGCGCATCAGCGTCAGCTAAGGGAGGTCTGATCATGGAACCACTTACCTGGACGGGAAGCCTCGCCTTTCTGAACATTCCGCTGAGCCTGGCCTGCCTTGGCCTGCTCGCGGTCTTCATCCTGACATTCTTCGTCAGCGCGCCTGCGGAGGGTCGCAACGTGCTGAACGCAGACGGATCTGTCTCTGCCGCAGGCCCTGGCCTCGGTGGCATCCTGAATGCAGCGCTGACGGTCCTGCTTGGGATCGTGTTGCTCCTGTTGGTCATATACGTGGCTGCAGGTGCGGCCATGGGGACAAGCGCAGGTATTCTGGGTGGCATTTCGCAGCAATTGGTCCCGGTGTGGGGCACGCTGATTGCGCTCTTCACGCTCTCGATCGTCTACAAGCGTAGACTGGGCCTCTACGGCAAGCTCTTTGACAGCACCGTGGGCATGATCGGCTTTGGCATCGTGATGTTCTGGGTCTTTGTCGGCATCTTCGGCGCGATGGATCTGATCGTCACCCATGACAGCCTCAGCCAGGTCTCCGGCATGAAAAACAAAGTTCCCGGGACGCCACTCAGGGGCGCCGAGGACGGCGAGTTTGCCTGGTATCTGCTGGGCGGCGACAATCTCGCACGTGACATCTTCAGTCGGGTCGTCAAAGGGGCCTGGGTTGTGGTGCAGATCGCACCTTTGGCGACGCTCTTTGCCTTCATGGTTGGCATCACATTAGGCCTGCCTGCGGGCTACTACGGCGGGTCGCTCGATGTCTTCCTGTCGTTTCTCGCCAACCTGATCCTCGCCTTCCCTGTGATCTTGCTGTTTTACCTGCTGGTCACACCGGAGATCGTTTTGACGGGCCTGCCGCAATATATGGCGGCGGTGCTGTTCTTCTTTCCGATCATCTTCGTGGGCGTGCTGATCCATTCGCGGTTTCGGACCCAGCCCTCGAAGAATATGATGTATCTGGCGATCGTGCTGATCCCGCTGGTGCTGCTCTACACCTCCGCGGTCGGCGCGCCCGACAGCAAGATCACCCTGCCGGGCATCATTGACTGGTTCGATATTGCGCCGGGCATTCTCGTGGTCTTTGTCTCTGTGGTCTTTGTGAACTCGCCCACCGTGTTTCGGATCGTGCGCGGGCTCGCGCTCGACATCAAGACACGCGACTACGTGGCCGCGGCGCAGACCCGGGGCGAGCGGCCTTGGTACATCATGCTTTGGGAGATCCTGCCCAATGCGCGCGGTCCATTGATCGTCGATTTCTGCCTACGGATTGGCTACACCACGATCCTTCTGGGAACTTTGGGCTTCTTTGGCCTTGGTCTGCCGCCCGAGAGCCCCGATTGGGGATCGACGATCAACGAAGGTCGCAAGCTTCTGTCGATATACATGCACCCCGCCCTGCCCCCGGCCTTCGCACTTCTAACCCTTGTTCTGGGTCTGAACCTGCTGGCCGATGGCTTGCGCGAAGAGAGCCTGAGAGATTGATCAAACGGGGACCTCGGGCGTCGTCCATTGTGCTTGAACCAATGGCGCACATGAACGACCCCCAGACCCCGGCGTATTTTTGGCCAGAAGAAACGCGGCATGCGTCATTTGGCTTGGGAGAGTAAAAGATGTCGAAACTGGATTATGACGGCCCTGTGCTCGAAATTGACAAGCTGTCGATTTCATTCTTCACGCGGCTCAGAGAGATACCTGCCGTCATGGATTTCTCCGTCGCTGTGCAACCGGGCGAAGCCGTGGGGCTCGTGGGCGAATCCGGATGTGGCAAATCCACCGTGGCGCTTGGCGTCATGCAGGATCTTGGCGTGAATGGCCGGATCGTGGGTGGGTCGATCAAGTTCAAGGGCCGCGATCTGTCGACAATGACCGATGACGAGCTGCGCGACATTCGCGGCTCGGAAATCGCCATGATCTACCAGGAGCCCATGGCCTCGCTGAACCCGGCCATGAAGATTGGCAAGCAGCTCATGGAGGTTCCCATCATTCACGAGGGAACATCCGAGAGTGACGCCTATGCGCGGGCGCTGGAAGTTGTCACGGATGTGAAGCTGCCGGACCCCAAACGGATCCTTGACAGCTACCCCCACCAGCTCTCCGGCGGTCAGCAACAGCGGATCGTGATTGCCATGGCGCTCATGTCGAAACCGTCGCTTTTGATCCTCGATGAGCCCACCACCGCGCTGGACGTCACGGTTGAGGCAGCGGTTGTTGAGCTCGTCAAAGACCTTGGCAAGAAATACGGCACCTCGATGCTCTTTATCTCGCACAACCTTGGCCTCGTGCTGGAAACCTGTGACAGGCTCTGCGTGATGTATTCTGGCGAAGCGGTTGAGCGCGGCTCGATCACGGATGTTTTCGATGAGATGCAGCACCCCTATACGCAGGCACTTTTCCGCTCGATCCCTCTGCCTGGGGCCGATAAATCGTCCCGCCCTCTGGTGGCGATCCCCGGCAACTTCCCTTTGCCCCATGAGCGGCCCAATGGCTGCAACTTTGGGCCGCGCTGCGATTACTTCGAGCCGGGCCGCTGCGATGCGCAAGACATCCCGATGTCTGATGTGCCCGGCAATGACCGCCACGCCACGCGCTGTCTGAAGTTTCAGGAGATCGATTGGGATGCGCCTATCGAAGTAGCCGACAAAAAGGAAAAGGCCGAGGTCGGTCAGGTTGTTCTCAAGATGGACAATCTCAAGAAATACTACGAAGTCGCAGCCAATGCGCTCTTTGGCGGTGGCGGCGAGAAGAAGGTCGTGAAGGCCAACGAGACGCTGTCCTTTGAGGCGCGCGAGAGCGAGACGCTGGCCATCGTGGGCGAATCCGGTTGCGGCAAATCAACCTTCGCCAAGGTGCTCATGGGATTGGAGACGGCGACGGAGGGCAAGATCATCCTCGACAACCGCGACATCGAATCCACCCCCATCGAGAACCGCGACACCAAGACCATCGCGGATGTTCAGATGGTCTTCCAGAACCCGTTTGATACGCTGAACCCGTCGATGACCGTGGGCCGTCAGATCATTCGCGCGTTGGAGATCTTCCAGATTGGCAAAACCGATGAAGACCGGCGCCAGCGCATGCTGGAACTGCTCGATCTGGTCAAACTGCCCCGCGCTTTTGCTGACCGCATGCCGCGTCAGCTCTCTGGCGGACAAAAGCAACGGGTGGGTATTGCGCGCGCCTTTGCGGGCGATGCGCGGATCGTCGTTGCCGACGAGCCGGTCTCCGCACTGGACGTGTCCGTTCAGGCTGCTGTGACGGACCTTCTGATGGACATTCAGCGCGAGCAAAAGACCACGCTGCTTTTCATCAGCCACGACCTGTCAATCGTGCGCTACCTCTCGGATCGCGTGATGGTGATGTATCTTGGCCATGTGGTCGAGCTTGGGACCACGGAGCAGGTCTTTGCACCGCCCTATCATCCCTACACCGAGGCGCTGCTCTCGGCGGTGCCCATCGCGGATACCTCGGTCAAGAAAAAACACATCGTGCTCGAAGGCGATATCCCATCTGCGATGAACCCGCCGCCCGGCTGCCCTTTCCAGACGCGATGCCGCTGGAAATCACAGGTTGCCGGAGGGCTTTGCGAGAAGGACGTGCCCCCGGTGCGCATCCTGGCCGAAGGTCACCAGATCAAGTGCCACTTGCCGGCAGAACAGCTCGATGAAATGGAGCCTGTGATCCAGATCGCGGCGGAGTAAGCTCACGCGCCTCCACCGCCACGCCTGCATTCCAACTGGCGCGTTGGATTTATCCGACGCGCTCAGTTGCAAGGCCGACCATCTTCTTGAGAAACTGAGCCTTGGCCACACCAACCAACACGCCAAAGGCAATGGCCAGCATAGGGTTGTCAATCACGTGCAGCGTGGAGATGGCTGCGTCGCCGCTGTTCTCTCCGCCGCCGAGCGAAATAACGATGATGCCGGTGACGAAGAGCAAGCAGGCGACAAAGCCCGTGATGATGTCAAACAACAGCGTGACAATCGGGCTGGAGAGCTCGCGTTCCAGCGCGAAATACATCTCCAGCGAGGTGATCTTTTCGCCATGGGCCATGCCGAAATAGATCAATCGCCCGACCAGCACGCCTGCAATCATGAAGAAGAACGGCGTTGTCTCCTCCGGGGTCCCCAGAAATCCGATGATGGACTTGCTGAGCGTGCTACCCGCTGTCCCGCCGAGGAACATGAAGCCCACCAGAACGGCCACCGTCATAAAGATGGGCCAGTTCAGCCGCCTGCGATGGGCAGGCTTCACACACCGCCGAAAGAACTCATGCCGGGTTTTTTCAACCTGCTGGATATGCGGTTCCAGATCGCCGTCATAGCCATCGTCCAAAGTGGCCGCGAAAGTGTCTGCCAGACGCTCCATCAATCGCTTGGTGCCGTCTTGATCCCGGAATTCATACATCTGGTTGAGAAGGCCCGTGATCTCCGCCACCAGCCAGGACTGATCGTCGGTCAGGCTATGCTCGGCCCGTGCCTCATAGGCCCATTCAAATTCGCTCTTTCGCACGAGTTTCAGCGGGCCCTTTGGCCCTTCCGCAACAGCGCCCGAGGCCTCTGAAACAGGGGCAACGGATTTCAGAGCCATGCCCGTCGCCCGCTTGGGCGCCATATTGGGTTTCATCGGTCCCGGATGTTTCGGATCCGCCATCTGATATCTCCCTCAAATTTGCCCGCAGGCCTATAAATCAATGGAGGGAGTGTCAGAGAGGCCCAAAGGCTCTGTCAATAGAGCGCTCGCTCAACTGCCCAGAATGATCCGGACGTAGTTGCGTGTTTCCTTGAAGGGCGGCACACCGCCGTGCTTCTTCACAGCGCCCGGCCCCGCATTGTACGCCGCCAGCGCCAGGCGCCAGCTCTTGAACGTGCGGTATTGCTCTTTGAGATATCGCGCCCCGCCATCGAGATTCTGCACAGGATCATGAGGATTGACGCGCAGATACTCCGCCGTCGCGGGCATCAACTGGGCCAGACCGATGGCCCCCTTGTGGCTGCGCGCCTTGGGATTGAAACCGCTCTCCTGCTTCACAAGCCTGAGAAACAGATCCTCCGGGATGCCGTGGCGCCGCGCGGCCTGGCGCGCAAGTTGCTCATATTCGCCGCGGTAGCGTCCATCATATTTCGGGATCGCTTTTTCATCGTTCCACTTGCTGGGCGTCACGACTTTGGGCGGCTGCAAGCGCACGGAATTGTTGTATTGCTGGGTCGCGCGGCGATCGAGAATCGAGGTTTGCGATTTGAAAAGTGACGATCTGTTTTTGGTCGAAATGGTTTCAGCCACGGCAGCACCCGTCGTCAGCCCAGCCAAACACAAGCCAATGATCACCAAACGCATCACTGCAATCCCTACCCAGTCTCGCGGCAATATAGGGAATTTATCGCGCTTGGCCAATGTCTAAGGTTAAGCTCTCTTTAACCTCGCGTGTGCTGCTGTATTCTGCGTCAAATCGCAAACGCGGATTCGCGACACACTTGAGGGGGCACCATGGCAGGATCAGTCAATAAAGTCATTCTTATCGGTAACTTGGGGCGCGATCCTGAAGTTCGGACTTTCCAGAACGGCGGGAAAGTCTGCAACTTGCGCATCGCCACATCCGAGACGTGGAAAGATCGCAACACCGGTGAGCGCAAGGAACGCACCGAGTGGCACACCGTCGCAATCTTCAACGAGAACCTCGCGCGCCTCGCGGAGCAATACCTGCGCAAAGGCTCCAAGGTCTATCTCGAAGGCAAGCTGGAAACCCGCAAATGGCAAGACCAATCCGGTCAGGATCGCTATTCCACGGAAGTTGTGCTGCGGCCCTATGCGGGCGAGATGACCTTCCTCGACGGTCGTGATGGCGGCGGCGGCGGTGGCGGCAGCTTTGGTGGAGGCGGTGGTGGTGGCCAGATGGGCTACGATCAGGGCGGTGACTATGGCGGAGGCTATTCCGGCGGTGGCGGCGGCGGCCAGTCTGCCCCACCTCCGGCGCGCGACATGGATGATGAAATTCCGTTCTGATCGGCTGCGTACAGCTGTGCAGAGAATTGAGGGCGTTGCGCGATCTGGCAGCGCCCTTTTTCTATCCGGCCTGTCGTGATGCGCGCTGTCAGGCGGTCTGCGCTGCGGCCGTTTCGCGAATGCGCTCGATCATGGAGCGCAAGCCGTTTGAGCGCTGCGCGGACAAATGGTCATTCAGGCCCAGCCGTTCCATCTCGGAACGCGCATCAACCGCCAGAACCTCTTGCACAGCCAATCCGTTATAGAGCCTGCGCAATACAGCGATCAATCCCTGCACGATCATGGCATCGCTTTCGCCATCGAAATGAAAACGACCGTTTTCGATGACGGGATGCAGCCACACCTGCGAGGCGCAGCCATCGACCTTCGTTGCGGGCACTTTCAGCGCGTCTGGCAAAGGCTCCAGCGCTTTGCCCTGCTCAATGACATAGCGGTAGCGCTCTTCCCAATCGTCTAGGAAATCGAAATCTTCCACGATCTCTTCAAAAGCGGCACTGGCCATCGGACACCTCTCTCTCGTGTTGCCTCTGAGTTAGGCCGCTGTCCGCAAAAGGTCCAGAGGCGCTTTTCACGCAGGCAGCAATGGGATAGGCCTTGAGAAAGACCTGATGATAACGGAGAGACCCATGCGCAAGGTGTTGATTGCCTCACTAATCCTGGCCACGGCGGCAGGCTGTGCGCGGGTCCGGGATTCCAACATCAATCCGTTGAACTGGTTTGGCCGATCCTCCAGCGCGCCCGTTACAACATCGGAAAATACCAATCCGCTGATCCCTGCGCGGCGCGCCTCGGTATTTCAGAGCGAGGAAGACCGTGTGTATCGCGGCACGCTTGTGGGCAATGTCACGGATCTGCGGATCGAACAGGTTCAGGGCGGCGCAGTAATCAAGGCCACGGGCGTGGCGACCTCTCTTGGCGCATTTGACGTCAGGCTGGTGCGCGATGAGGCGGACTCGGACGGCAGCACGCTTACCTTTGAGATGCGCGCCTTGCAGCCCTCCGCCGGGCGCGGACGCGGGACGGAGCAATCGCGTACCGTGACAGTGGCCACGAACCTCTCGACGCAAGATTTGCTCGGCGTACGCACTATTCGTGTCGTCAGCGCGAGCAATGTGCGCAGCTCACGGCGTTAAGGGCAAAAGGTCCAGGGCGCGCTGGAGCGTTGGGCCAAGAACCCCGTAAACAGCTTCAGGATAAACGCTGCGCGACATATGAGCCTCGCACGCGCTCTGCCCTTATCTGATGTCTGACGTAAAAACCCCGATGCTTCAGGTCGCGTCTTCGAGCTCAATAACCTCGATCCGTTCGCCTTTGGCGGTTAACGCAATCTTTCCGGCACAAAGCCGCAATGCGTCCTCACCGAAAACCTCACGCCGCCAGCCGTTCAGAGCTGACACGCTGCGCAGACCTGCCGCCAACGAATCGAGATCCGAGGCCGGCGCAATCAGCTTGGACGCAACGCCAAATTGCTCGGTCTTGGCCTTGAGCAAAACGCGCAGCAAATCCGCCAAAGCGGGGTTCACCTGTAGCTTGTCACGTGTGCGATCAGGCTTGGGCATGTCTTCCGGCGGGCAATTTACGCCAGCCTCGATCGCGGCCAGAATGCCATCCGCAATAGCGCCTTTTCGCGCTTCGCGTTGCAGCAGGCGGGACCGGCCGAGCTCCTGAGGCGTGCGCGGTTTTGTGGAGGCCAGTTCGACCAGCGCTTCGTCCTTGAACACGCGGTTGCGCGGCACGTCGCGATCCTGCGCATAGGCTTCGCGGAACTTCGCCAGTTCTCGCACAATGGCCAGAAATTTCGGCGAGCTTGTCCGTGTCTTTACCCGCAGCCACGCATTCTGTGGTTCGATCACATAGGTGTCCGGCGTTGTCAGCACGCCCATTTCTTCATCAACCCAATGGGTTCGGCCCGAGCGTTCAAGCTCAGCCGCGAGGTTCTCATAAATCCGGCGCAGGTGCGTGACGTCCGCAAGCGCATAGCGCTTCTGCGCATCCGACAGCGGCCTGCGCGCCCAATCTGTGAAGCGAGACGACTTGTCGAGCCCTGTTTTCGCAATGGACCGCACAAGACGCTCGTATCCCACTTGCTCACCATAGCCGCAGACCATGGCCGCGACTTGCGTGTCAAACAAAGGCGCTGGGATGAAACCTGCATCGACAAAGAAGATTTCCAGATCCTGCCGCGCGGCGTGAAACACCTTGACCACACTCTCATCGCGAAACAGCTCGTAAAGCGGGTCCAGAGAGAGACCTTCGGCCAGCGGATCCACCAATACGGCCGTGTCATCATCCTTGCCCGGCATGGCCAATTGGATCAGGCAAAGCTTCGCATAGTAGGTGCGTTCTCTGAGGAATTCCGTATCCACCGTGACATAATCATGCTGGCTGGCTTCGGAACAGAATTCCGCCAGACCCTCGGTGGTCGTAAGTGTCCGCATGTGTGCTCTTTTCTTGTCTTATTGCCGCACCCGTACACCCGGGGCTATCAATAATCACCCGGAAGGAAAAGGCGCTTCATTGTCACATCTATTCGTTGTGTTTTGAAACACTCTCGCAGAAGTCCCGCAGGGCAGCTGGATAGAGCTGATGCTCCTCGACAAGCACCCGCGCGGCCAGAGCGTCAACCGTATCGCCCGGCTGGATCGGCACAGCGCGTTGCCCGAGGATTGGGCCATCATCGAGGGCTGGCGTGACGAGGTGAACACTGCAGCCCGCCTGGGTATCCCCCGCCTCAAGCGCGCGGGCATGGGTATTCAGGCCCTTGTATTTGGGCAAGAGCGAGGGGTGAATATTGAGCATCTTTCCCTCCCAACGGCGGACAAAACCCTCTGTCAGCACACGCATGAAACCTGCAAGGCAGATGATCTGTGTGCCATGGGCCACGAGCGCGCTGTGCAGAGCCTCTTCAAAGGCCGCGCGATCATCCCCGTAGGGTTTATGATCGACCACCGCCGTGGGCACGCCACGGGCTTGCGCTTTGCCCAAACCTCCCGCGCTGGCCACGTTGGACAGGACCAGACAGGGTCGCGCCGGATGATCGCCAACCATATCCTCGACCAGACGCACCATATTGGAGCCGCTGCCGGAGATCAGAATGGCAACCCGCAGGGTCACGCAAGCGTGCCTGTGTAAAGACTGTGCGTGAGGCGCGCGCCCGGCTGCGCCACAACCTCGCCCAAACGGGTGACTGTTTCGCCCTCGGCCTGCAACACATCGGTGATGGCGTCGGCACGATCCGCAGCCACGATCAAGACCATGCCCACGCCGCAGTTGAACGTCTTCAGCATTTCGCTGTCCGCGATGCCCCCGGCCTCGCGCAGCCACTGGAACACCCGCGGAAGGCGGACAGCGGCCAGATCAACCTGTGCCGCCAAACCCTCCGGCAAGACCCGGGGCAAGTTTTCCGTCAAACCACCGCCGGTAATATGCGCGAGACCATGCACACCGCCCGCGCGGATCGCTGCCAGGCACTGGCGGACATAGATCCGTGTTGGCGTCAAAAGCGCCTCTCCAAGCGTCCCCGCGCCAAAGGGATTGGGCGATGCCCACGACAGCCCTGCATGGTCGGCAACACGGCGCACCAACGAATACCCGTTGGAATGCACCCCATCGGAGGCCAAACCCAGCAAGACATCGCCCTCGCAGACACCGGCAGGCAGATGTGATCCCCGCTCCATGGCACCAACCGCAAATCCTGCCAAATCAAAATCCCCTTCGGGGTACATACCCGGCATCTCGGCCGTTTCCCCGCCGATCAGCGCCGCACCTGCGCGCACGCACCCCTCGGAGATGCCCTCAATGATGCGCGCTGCGGCCTCCGTCTCCAGTTTGCCCGTGGCGAAATAGTCAAGAAAGAGCAGCGGCTCCGCCCCCTGACACACCAGATCGTTCACGCACATGGCCACCAGATCGATGCCCACGCCATCGACATGCCCGGTATCAATGGCGATGCGCAGCTTGGTGCCAACGCCGTCGGTCGCTGCGACCAGAATGGGGTCCTTGTATCCTGCATCGGCCAGATCGAAGAGCGCGCCGAAGCCACCGAGCCCCGCCATCACGCCGGAGCGATTGGTTCGTTTGGCTGCCGGTTTGATGCGATCCACCAGCGCGTTGCCCGCATCGATATCGACGCCAGCATCGGCATAGGTGAGCCCGCTTTTATTCTGGTCTGACATGGGAACTCTCCGCCAAAAGCCGTTGCCTGTGGCGCGTAAAGCATCGCGCGCGGCCTCGCAACTGGCAAACGGCGCGGAGACGGGCTTGACCCGGGGCACGCTGACGCATAGGCATCTGCGCGGGGGCCTGTAGCTCAATTGGTTAGAGCAGAGCGCTCATAACGCTTTGGTTGCGGGTTCAAGTCCTGCCGGGCCTACCAACTCCCTCTCTTGCATGCTTTTTCAAAGTGGAAATATGCTGGCCGCGTATCGCACAGCCGTTGCCGCCTGGAGGCCTTCACCTATCAAAAAAGGCGCGGTCCCGCCTCTCTGGGACCACGCCTCTATCTGAATTTCGTTCGCGCTTTTAGAGCGTTGTCGGACAGTTCCCGCTGGCATTGGGCAGGCCCAGATGATGCGGGTTCTGGATCAGGATCCACATTGGCGAATGCCCCGGCGCCTGAGCGCGGGAATAGGCACAGCCATTGGGCGCGACATACCAGTTTCCGGAGTAGCTCGAGCGCGGCGCAGCCTGCGCCATCAAGACATCGGATTGAAAGAAGGTCATGTCCGACACTGGCGTCGCACCGGGATCTACCACATTGGCCTGAGCCAGTGTTCCAAGGGCGACGGTGCAGGCGACGGCGGAAACAAGACGGGAAAACTTGGTCATAAGGATCTCTCCATTGGCAGCTGATGAGGAGAGTATGATCGAGCGCTCGCGACACAGGCTGGCCAAGAATATGGCAGGAGCGTGAACCTCCGTTCAAGTTTGAGTCAAACGTGTCGCCGCTCCCTCGCGTTCAACGCGCGCCTTCAGCGACAGGCCCTAACGCGCAATCACCAGATCAGCGGCCAGCCCGCCCAGCGTCTGGCTCTCGGCCAGGCGCAGCATTCCGCCATGGGCACGTGCGATGTCAGAGGCGATGGCCAAGCCAAGACCGACGCCTGAACCGCGATCTTGATTGCGCGCCACGTCAAGTCGCACGAAGGGCCGCATGGCGGCCTCTCTCTCAGCAGGCGCAATGCCCGGCCCATCATCCTCCACCCGGATGCGCAAGGCCCGGTCTGTGACAAAAAGGCTGACCTGCGCGCGCGTCCCATATCGCGTCGCATTGCCGATCAGGTTTTCAATGCAGCGCCGTATCGCAAGCGGGCGCAGCATGACATCCCCCGCGCCCTCGATTGTCTCAAGGTCGACCTGTTTGCCAGCCCGCTGTGCATCGCTGACAATGGCGCGCACCAGGGCTTCCGGATCGACGCTTTCCGGCTCTGCCTGCTGCGCATCTCCCCGGGCAAAATCGAGGAACTCATCGAGCATGCGCTCCATCTCCGTCACGTCGCGTGACATATCCTCCGCGCCCGGATCATCCGACATGGACAATCCCAACTTGAGGCGCGTGAGCGGGGTGCGCAAATCGTGGCTGACCCCGGAGAGCATCAAGGTCCGTTGCTCCATCTGCCGCTCGAGCCTTTGGCGCATGTCGAGAAAAGCATTGCCAGCCGCGCGGACTTCGATTGCGCCGCTGGGCTTGTAGGCAATATGCCGCCCGCGTCCGAAGGCCTCTGCGGCCTTGGCCAGCCGCGTGATGGGACGCAGCTGATTGCGCAGGTAGACAAACGCGATGATCGTCATCAACGCCCCGAACACGATCATGTTGACCAGCAATTGATGCGGATTGGACGCTGAAACGCGCGACCGGTCAAACTGCACCTCCATCGGGCCATCCGCCATGGCGAGATAGACCAGCGCCTCACGATCATTGGGCAAGGATACCGCTTGTATCTGCGGCACACGCATCGTGAGTTCCCGGATCACGACAATCCCCGAGAAGTCAAACCAACGCCGCTCGCTGACGTCAGGCAATTGCGCCATGGGAACGGGCGTCAGCGTATAGTCAAGCGCCTCTGCCATCCGCGCCCGCTCCAGTGCGTCAGGCGTCGTCTGCAAAAGCCGTATCTCCTGCACCACGGCCCGCGCCATCTGTTCCGTCACCCCCTCGAAATGCCGCTGAATGAAGACAATCGAGACAAGCAATTGCAGCATGACCACCGGCAAAACCAGGATCAGCGCAGCCCGGCCATACAGACCGCGCGGCATATAGCGTTTGAGCCATTCGAACGACATGCGCTATCACTACCCCTCAAGCCTGCCCGACAAAAGGGAAATACATATGCTGCCGCCTGCCCCGCCCCGTCTGTTTGAGCTGGCCCCGGATATACGCCGCCTGATCGCACCAAACCCCTCGCCGATGACCTATTGGGGCACCAATACCTACCTGCTGGGCCAACGGGACGTGGCCGTCATTGATCCCGGCCCCACGGATGCAACCCACTGTAAGGCCATCCTCGACGCTGTGCCCTCTGGCGGGAGCATCAGTCATATCTTTGTTACCCATGCCCATCTCGATCACAGCCCCGGCGCGCGGGATTTGGCGCAAGCAACGGGCGCAATGGTCCATGCGTTCGGCCCGGCGACTGCGGGCCGAAGCGAGGTTATGACCGCCCTTGCGACAGAAGGCTTCGCGGGGGGCGGCGAAGGTGTGGATGACGCCTTCATACCCGATGTGATCCTCGAAGATGCACAGACCGTGTCGTCCCGTGATTGGGACCTTACAGCGCTGCATACGCCGGGCCATATGGGAAACCATCTGAGTTTTGCATGGAATGATCTCTGCTTTTGTGGCGATCTGGTCATGGCATGGTCTAGCTCGCTGGTCTCGCCCCCCGATGGTGATCTGACGGATTTCATGGCCTCCTGCGAACGTCTGAAGGAAGGCGCCTACAAGGCGCTCCATCCTGGCCACGGTTTGCCTATCGAAGATCCCGCAGCGCGTCTTGATTGGTTGATCCAACACCGCAAAAGCCGCGAGCAACAGATCCTGAGCGCCCTGACGCAAGCGCCGGGCACCGCTGAAGCGCTCGCCGCACGCATCTACACCGATATCCCCCCCAACCTTTTGCCCGCCGCCGCGCGCAATGTTTTTGCTCATCTGATCGACCTCACCGGCAAAGCGCAGGTCGCGCCGACAACAACCCTCCGGTTCGACGCAGTTTTCGCAAAAAGCAAAAGCTAGGGACGTTTTACGCATTTTGTGACGAAACCCTCTGGACGCCCGGAATCGCTGTTGCTATATCGCCCCTCGTGTTCCGGCGTAGCTCAGCGGTAGAGCAGTTGACTGTTAATCAATTGGTCGTAGGTTCGATCCCTACCGCCGGAGCCAATTTCCCCAGCTACCCAATATGAGACGCGCTTAGCGCGTTGACGACGTCTGTGAGCCTGTAGCACGTGCGCAGGGTGGCGGCTTGTCGCGCATGGAGAGAAAAACCCCTACGCTTTGCGCCAGACACCTGCTTAGCTGACGTCAAAAACGCGGAGCAGGCCCATGACGTCCCCCCTCAAAGGCATCACCATTCTCGATCTCACCCATGTTTTGGCAGGGCCGTTCTGCACGCTCTCGCTCGCGGATCTGGGCGCAGATGTCATCAAGGTCGAACCACCCGGTCGCGGCGATGACACGCGGGCCTTTCCCCCGTTCAAGGATGGGAAATCCGCATATTTCGCGGCAATCAACCACTCGAAGAAATCCATCGCGCTTGATCTGAAAGCCGATGACGATCGGATCGTGTTTGAAAAGCTACTCGCGCGGGCCGATGTCCTCGTCGAGAATTACCGCCCCGGGGTGCTCGACCGTCTGGGCTATGGCTGGGAGGATGTGCATGCTGCGCATCCCGCGTTGATTTACGCGGCTGTCTCCGGGTTTGGGCATACGGGCCCGGATAAACTGAAGCCCGCCTATGATATGGTTGTGCAAGCCCGCGGCGGAACCATGTCCATCACCGGTGAGAAAGATCGCGATCCCGTGCGCGTGGGTGCCTCCATCGGAGACATCGTGGCGGGTATGTTCCTGACACAGGGCATTCTCGCAGCGCTCTATGACCGTCACACAACCGGGACCGGTCGGAAGATCGACGTGGCTATGCTCGATTCGCAACTGGCCATTCTGGAGCATGCCGTAGCCATCACGACGACGACGGGCAAACCGCCCGGGCGTTCCGGCGCGCGGCACCCCTCGATTACCCCGTTTGAGACCTTTCACGGCAGCGACGGCCAATTTGTCATCGCAGCTGGAAATGACACTCTCTTTGAGCGCCTCTGCGTCTGCCTGGGCCTGCCACTTGCCCAGGACCCCCGCTTTGCCACGAATGCAAAACGCTGTGAAAACGCGCGTTTGCTCAGGCGGCTCATCGAAGCCATCACGTTGGATCAGACCTGTGCCCATTGGATTGCGCGGCTGACGGCGGCAGGTGTGCCCACCGGGCCCATACAGGACGTTGAGCAAGTGCTGAAAGATCCGCAAATTCTCGCGCGCAACATGGTCGTGGATGTGTTGGAGCATGGCCGGCCCGCTTTCAAGGCGGCGGGCAACCCGGTCAAGATCAGTGGCATGGCGGACCCGTCGACGCGGCCGCCTGCCCCCTCACTTGATGGCAACCGGGGAGAAATCCTGCGTTGGCTCGAAACACCGATTGCGGCAAAACGTCCGCGATAGTCCCTGCCGGAGTTGCCGCGCTCTAGAGATTGACGCGCTGCGCATCCCAGCCCAGCCTGAGTTGCACTGGGCCTGCCGCCGACGCGCCCGTTTTCACGCAGTTCGCCACATCCCACTGCGGCGCATTGGTATACCGCGTGTTTTTGAAGAAGCGCAGATTGCGCATGATCTTCTCGCCATTGAGCTCGACATAGGCATTGCCCAGAACCTGAAACGTCGCTGAGCGCTGGCTGGGGTCAGGATAGGTGATCGCGCCACAAATCGCGATTTCGTCATCGACCGCAATGCCGCGCCATTGAATAATCAAGCCGGGGCGAGGTTTGCCTGTGACACCGCTGGTAATCTCGTTGAACGCAGAGGTCACCGGGACCTCCATGAATACATCCGGCGCCGAGGACTGATTTGCCGTATCTTGACAAGCCGACAGGGCAACAACACCCAAGATCCCCAGGATAATACGCCAGTTCTTCATAGTCCTCTCCTCATACCAAGTTGGTCGTGTCTCGCCGCCCCACGCCGGGCGTGTCGACATGTCTTCCCTATAGCACTTCGCAAAAAACATGACTCATGAAAACACTGCCAAGAAAATGCTTTCTCGTGTTCTTCGTGATGCGCGACGTATCAGGTTCCCGTCGGACTGATCGAGGAAAAGACCAATGCGTACAGGTTCAAGAACCCGCGGCTTTTTGCTGAAATGACGGTCAGTTACATGTGAATGCCGCTCTTTGGCTGTATCTTTGCGTCCACGGTCATATGTTCAGCAGCAACGACGCGACGAAAAGGTATGAGATGTCTCAAGATCCCCTCGTGGTTTTCACCCCCTCCGGCAAGCGCGGACGCTTCCCGATTGGCACCCCGATCCTCACGGCGGCACGTCAGCTGGGCGTTGATCTGGATTCAGTTTGCGGCGGGCGCGGTATTTGCTCAAAGTGCCAGATTTCGCCCGGTGTGGGCGACTTTCCAAAACATGGCGTTGTGGTGTCGCAAGATGCCTTGTCCGAATGGAACGCTGTGGAGCAGCGCTATGACGACAAACGCGGCCTGAAAGCGGGGCGCCGGTTGGGCTGCCAGGCGACAATGCAAAGCGATGTTGTGATCGATGTGCCGCCCGAGAGCCAGGTGCATAAACAGGTGGTCCGCAAGGCGGCCACAGCCCGCGCCATCACGATGAACCCGGCGACGCGGCTCTATTTTGTCGAGGTGGACGAGCCTGACATGCATGTTCCGACGGGCGATTTTGAGCGTCTGGAACGGGCCTTGGCAGAGCAATGGGATGTCGGTCCGATCTCTGCTGATCTGTCGTTGATGAGCAAATTGCAAAACGTGCTTCGTAAGGGCGCCTGGCGTGTGACCGTCGCCCTGCATCGCGATCATCACAGCGCGCAGGCCAAGGTTGTCGAGATCTGGCCCGGCTTGCATGAAGACGGGCTCTTCGGTTTGGCCATCGATTTGGGCTCGACCACAGTTGCCGCGCATTTGACCGATCTGGAAACCGGCGAGGTTCTGGCCTCATCAGGCATCATGAACCCGCAAATTCGCTTTGGCGAAGACCTGATGAGCCGGGTGTCCTATGCGATGATGAACCGCGGCGGCGATGTCGAAATGACCAAAGCCGTCCGTGAGGCGATCAACACGCTGGCGGCTGAGATCGCAGTTGAGGCCAAGATAGATCCTACGTTGATTGTAGAGACTGTGTTTGTCTGCAACCCGGTCATGCACCATCTCTTGTTGGGGATGGACCCCGTCGAACTTGGTCAGGCGCCATTTGCCCTGGCCACGTCAGGCGCATTAAGTTTGCCCGCCAAAGATCTGGATTTAAACGCGATTAATGCGCGTGCGCAGATCTATCTGCTGCCCTGTATTGCTGGTCATGTAGGGGCTGATGCCGCTGCTGTCGCCCTCTCAGAGGAGCCCGGGAAAAGCGAGGATCTGGCGCTGATTGTCGATGTGGGCACCAATGCAGAGATCCTGCTGGGCAACACAAGTCGCGTTCTGGCCTGTTCGTCCCCCACCGGTCCCGCATTCGAGGGGGCCCAGATTTCGTCTGGGCAGCGCGCCGCACCGGGCGCCATTGAGGCGATCCGCATTGATCCCGAGACCAAGGAGCCGCGCTTCCGGGTGATCGGCTGCGATCTTTGGTCGGACGAGACAGGGTTTGCAGAAGCCACCGCCGCATCGGGCATCACGGGCATCTGTGGGTCCGGCATCATCGAAGCCGTAGCTGAGCTGCGGATCGCGGGTCTGCTGGATCCCTCCGGTCTCATCGGGTCCGCCGCACAGACCGGCACAGCGCGCTGCATCGCGGAGGGGCGCACCCATGCCTACCTGATCCACGACGGAACAGACGACGGCGGCCCGCGCATCACGGTCACGCAAGGAGATATCCGCGCCATCCAGCTTGCAAAGTCCGCTCTTTATGCCGGCGCACGCCTCTTGATGGATGACATGCAGGTCGACAAGGTGGATCGCGTGGTGCTGGCAGGCGCGTTTGGCGCGCATATCTCTCCCAAACACGCGCTGGTGCTGGGTATGATCCCGGATGCGCCGCTGGACAAAGTCATTTCAGCGGGCAACGCCGCAGGGACAGGCGCGCGCATCGCGCTCTGCAATACCCAGGCGCGTCAGGAGATCGAACGCGTTGTGGGCGAAATCACGAAGGTCGAGACCGCCATTGAGCCGCGCTTTCAGGAGCATTTCGTCAACGCCAATGCGATCCCGCATGCAACGGACCCGTTCCCGGAGCTCTCATCCATCGTGACCTTGCCCGATGTGGGCTTCAATGCGGGCCCCTCGGAAGGCGAAGGCGGACGCAAGCGGCGCCGTCGGCGCGCTTGAGGTCAGGCGTCCAGCTCGGCATCCCAATAGAGAAAATCCACCCAGCTGTCGTGCAGGTAGTTGGGTGGAAACTTGCGACCCATGTTGCGCAATTCCTCAGCTCCGGGCTGGCGCGGCGGCTTGCGCAGGGACAGACCGGCCCGCCGCAGCGATTTCGCGCCTTTGCGCAAGTTACACGGCGCACAGGCCGCGACGACGTTTTCCCACGACGTGCGTCCCCCGCTGGCGCGTGGCACAACGTGGTCAAAGGTCAATTCCCCGCGTGCCCCGCAATACTGACAGCGAAACTCATCGCGCAAAAAGAGGTTGAACCGGGTGAAGGCCACACGCTTTTGCGGCTTCACGTAATCCTTGAGCACCACAACCGAGGGGATCTTCAACGACACCGTGGGCGAATGCACCTGTGCCTCGTATTCCGCGACGATATCGACCCGGTCGAGATACGCCGCTTTGACCGCATCCTGCCACGGCCAGAGCGACAATGGATAATAGGACAACGGACGATAATCGGCGTTCAGAACGAGCGCGGGATAGTGCTTGAGCGATCCCGGAGACCGCGTGAATTCAGTTCTGAAGTCTTGAGCAGTATCAAGTGGACTCATTTCTTGCCTCGGCTTCCCCCTGGGCCCGAGGCGAAGACATCCGCCCCGGCTCTAGAGAACACTATATATCGGGCAAGTAACCTGACAAGCCCCTCCTGCTAGTGTTCGGGAAAGCCGCGGGTTCAGAGCCCGCAGTGATCGCGCATAAAGGCCAGGGCCACGCCCAAACCATCGGGCGCAATCCCATGCGCTGTGCCCTTCATCACATGGGCAAAGACATCAGTGAATTCGGCGCGCTGCAGCGCTTCGGCCGCCTCGGGCAGCGATTGCACAGGGACCACATCGTCCTGATCGCCATGCACCAGCAAGATGGGCATGCGCGATTGCACCTCGTCGGGCAGCAGGTCTGGCGCGAGCAACCGACCGGAGAACGCCACGATCCCGGCCACGGGATCCTCGCGTCGGGGCGCAACATGCAAAGCGATCATCGTGCCTTGCGAAAATCCGAACAGCACAACCTGTTCAGGCAGAAGATCATTGTCGATCATGACGCCATCGAGATAGGCATTGAGATCTTCCGCCGCGCGCGCCATGCCCGCCTCGGCTTCTTCCTGACTGGAACCATCGATCCAAGGAATGGGAAACCATTGAAAGCCCATTGGCGCGCCCGCACAGGCCTCGGGCGCGTCAGGCGCCAGAAACAAGGTATCGGGCAGATGTTCCGCCAGGGGCTGCGCCAGCCCCAAAAGATCTGCGCCATTGGCGCCATAGCCATGCAGAAACACGACCGCCGAGCGCACCGATCCCGATTGCGGCTCTACCCGGCCCGATTGCAAAACCCGTGTCATCTGATGCCCTCTCGATTTTTCTCCACGCGGTAGTAGGCCCAAAGCACCCGTGCCGCAACCGATCGCCAGGGCGACCAGTCCAGGGCCAGTTCCCGCAAGGCGCGCTCCTTGGGGCGGGCATCCAGACCGTAGAGCTCTTTCGCCGCTTCCTGGAGCGCAAGATCACCGGGCGCAAAGACATCCGCATGGCCCAGAGAGAACATGGCGTAGATTTCCGCCGTCCAGACGCCAATGCCTTTCACCGCTGTGAGGATGGCGATGACCTCTTCTGTCTCCGCCGCGCGCAAGGCATCGAAGTCGATGCCGGCCTCTGCCAATGCGCGCGCGTAACTGGCCTTTTGCCGGGACAGGCCCAGGGCACGCAGACCGTCTTCGTCCAACGCCAGCACCGCCTCGGGCGTCACGACACCCGCCGCTTCCAATCTGGCCCAGATCGCCGCGGCGGAGGCGACAGAGACTTGCTGGCTCACAATCGCGGACAACAATTGGGCAAAGCCGTCCGCACGCAACCGCAAGGGCAAAGGCGCGGTAAGGTCGATGGCATGGGCCATGCGCGGACAGGTTTGCGCGAGCCAGGCCGCACCCTCGGCCACGCAGGCATCGCTCTCAATCCGGCGCATATTGAGACGCCCCCACACCGGCCTCGCGCCGGGCCAACATGTCCAGAAGCGCTTCAGGCGTCTCCACAACCGGCACTGATTCAGGCAGGTCCGGCCGCGGCAACATGGCAATCGGCAACCCCAGCGCACGCGCCGCCTTGAGTTTGGGTGCGGAGCCCTGCCCGCCTGCATTGCGCAACAGCAACCAGTCAATCCGCTCCGCACGCAGCATCGCGATTTCATGCTCAACCGTGAACGGCGCGTCTCCGTCGAGGAAATGCCCCTCGCCCGCATAAAGCTCGCCGCGCGCGCGCAGCTGCCGGATCACAAGATACCGGCCTTCGAGAAGATGCTCCAAAGCCGCAACGGAGCGCCCAAGGCCTACAAAGACCCGCGCACCGTCGGGGATCGTCGCGCCGACATCGCCATCCCGGCTCAGCATGTGCCATTGATCGCCCGGGCCTGCCTGCCACCCGGGTCGTTGCAAAATAATAAGGGGACGCCCGAGCGCTGCACAACGTTGCGGCAAGGTATCATAGAGCGCGTCATCACAGGGATGGGTCGCCAATATGACCGGCCCTTGAGCGTCGGACACAATGGCCTCGGCCGACCACTCAGAAAGGATCTCGTAAGCGACACCGCCGGGATCAGACCGCAAGGGCCCGGGCAGCACGGCGCGCGCTTGCGGGCATTGGCGCGCAAACGCATGTGCCTCCGCCGATCCGCCAATGATAAGAAGCTCTTCTGCCATGATGTGAACATAGACAGCTCGCGCGTCCGGCACCAGCGCGGCTTTGACACCTTGCCCGATCCCGGCAACAGGCGTAGAGCGGAATTATGAGTATCTCTGACGTATCTTCTGTTGCCCCCGATGACACGCGCGCCAAGCGCAACGTCGCTGTTCTTGTTGCGGCCCAGGCCATCCTGGGCGCGCAGATGCCTTTGGTTTTTGTCGTGGGCGGACTGGCAGGCCAGCAGCTTGCGCCAAATGTCTGTCTGGCGACCTTGCCCATCTCGCTGATCGTCTTTGGCTCGATGACAACCGCGCCGTGGTTGTCGCCCCTGATGCAGCGCATGGGCCGTCGTCTCGGCTTTGTCGTCGGCGCTCTGGGGGGGCTGGCCGGGGCACTGATCTGCGCCTATGCGCTGATGCTTGGCAATTTTTGGCTCTTTCTGGCAGGGTCCTACATGACGGGCATCTACATGTCCGCACAGGGATTTTATCGCTTCGCCGCCGCTGACACCGCGTCAGAGGCCTTTCGTCCAAAGGCCATTTCATACGTGCTGGCAGGTGGGCTACTGGCCGCGATTATCGGACCACAGCTCGTCTCGTTCCTGACCGCAGGCAACCCGGATGCCACGGCGGCGCGATATGTGCCGGTCTATCTAGCGGCGGCCGGGTTGAATGCCGTGGGCATGTTCCTGTTTGTCCTTCTGGACATCCCGAACCCTCCCAAAGCCAAACAAGGCGTCGAGGGCGGGCGCAGCCGCCGGGAGCTTCTCCAATCGCCCCAGATTGTCACGGCGATCATCGTCGGCGCTGTGACCTATGGGCTCATGAACCTCGTGATGACCTCCACGCCGCTGGCCGTTGTCGGCTGCGGCTTTGGGGTGCCCGATGCGTCCAATGTCGTCACGATGCACGTGCTGGCCATGTTCGCGCCATCCTTCTTCACAGGCCACCTGATCGCGCGGTTTGGCGTCGAACGGATCATGGGCCTGGGCCTGTTAATTCTGGCAGGCGCTGGCGTCGTGGCATTGCAAGGCGTGGCTTTGACGAATTTCTACGGGGCGCTCATCCTTCTGGGCCTTGGCTGGAATTTCGGCTTCATCGGCGCCACGACGCTGCTGACCATGTCGCACACGCCCGAGGAGCGCGGGCGCGCGCAGGGGCTCAATGACCTGATCGTGTTTGGCGGCGTGACCTTCGCCTCTCTGGCCTCGGGCGGGTTGATGAATTGCGCGGGCGGTGATCCGGTGCAGGGATGGACGGCGGTCAATCTCGCTATGGTGCCCATGCTGGCGCTGGCGGGCGGTGCGCTCATTTGGCTGATGCTGCGTCCCAAGGATGAGCAAGTCGCCTGAGCGTCAATACTTGCCGAGCCGGGCCGCGATGAACCGCACACTGCGCTTGATCGGCGCGAGCACGAGCGTTGTGTCCTTTAGCATGGAAGGATCCCGGCAGACCGCTTTCAGAATAGGCCGCGCCAAAGCCGCCGGATAGAGCGCCGGACGCGCAGCCGGTGCCACATCGCGCAGGCGCACCGCATCCAGTTGGCCAAGCGCGTCTTTTGCCAGCGCCACGACCGCCTCGGGCCTGCCATCCACCAAAGGTCTGCGACCGCGCGCCTCCAATTCCGGGACGGCACGGAAATAGCTCGCCAGACCCGCGGCGTAGGCCAATTGCTGCACATTGTCTGTCACGGCGCCTCCCAGACTCTCCACCGCAACGGACATCACATGGCCCGATGTCTGGCGAATGTAGCTCTCAAACGCCGCCGCATCCTCGAAAGGGTCGCGGTAGATATCCCATCGGCGCGCCTCGACGGCCTCTTGCAGGAGCCGCGCCTGCGCCGGTGAGATGACAGTGGCCAAAGGCGTGGTCACCTCATGACGCCGGACGTCCCCGTCGCCCGCGATCTCGCCAAGCGCATCATGCCACCACTGCAACCGCATCTCGGCAATCATCGCTTCCTGCGTGACCCATGGCGCGCGGGCCACTTCGACATTGAGCGCATAAAGAGGAAAGAGCACGGCACGGGCAGACACAGGCGCGAGCATGGCCGCCGCAAACCGATCCGGATCGCCCTTTTCCACAATTTCGGCGCAGGCATGCCAGGCGGGCCTATCTGCCATCGCGCACCAGCTTCCAGCGCACCGCATCCAGCAGCGCTTCAAACGAGGCATCCACGATGTTGGCCGACACGCCAACCGTCGACCAGCGTTGCCCCTGCCCGTCCTCACTGTCAATGATGACGCGGGTGACAGCTTCGGTGCCGCCTTGGGTGATGCGCACTTTGAAATCCACGAGCCTCATGTCGTCAATCAGGGCCTGATACCGGCCCAAATCCTTGGCCAGCGCCTTGTAGAGCGCATTGACCGGGCCACGGTCAGACCCTGTGTCATCGAAACTCTCGGAGACAGACAGGCGCTTTTCGCCGTCCACATTGACAACAACAACAGCTTCCGAGATCGAAACCATGTCATTGTGCTTGTTCTTGCGCCGCTCGACCGTGACTTTATAACGTTTGACCTCAAAGAACTCCGGCAAAACACCGAGCTCTTCGCGGGCCAGAAGCTCAAAACTGGCCTGAGCCGTATCATAGGAATAACCCGCCGCCTCGCGCCGTTTGACGCGCTCGAGAATACGCGACAGGGCCAGATCCCCTTTTTCGACCTCAAGCCCGGCATCCGCCAGACGTTTGCGCAAATTGGATTGCCCGGCCTGATTTGACATCGGGATGATGCGCGTGTTGCCGACGCTGGCCGGGTCCACATGCTCATAGGTTGACGGGTCCTTGAGGATCGCACTGGCATGCAACCCCGCTTTATGAGCAAAGGCGGACGCGCCCACATAGGCTGATTGCTTCATCGGCACCCGATTCAGGATCTCGTCCAGCATGCGGCTCGTGCGCACCAAGCCCGCCAAAGCCTCGCGGCTCACGCCGATCTCATATTGGCTGGCATAGGGCTCCTTGAGCAACAAGGTCGGGATCAGGGCCGTCAGATTGGCATTGCCACAGCGTTCGCCGAGGCCATTCAGCGTCCCCTGGATTTGCCGCGCGCCTGCGTCCACGGCTGCCAATGTGCAGGCCACGGCATTTTCGGTATCGTTATGGGTATGAATCCCCAGCTTGTCGCCCGGGATACCAGCGGCAATGACCTCAGCCGTGATCCGCCCAACCTCTTCCGGCAACGTCCCGCCATTGGTGTCGCATAGCACACCCCAGCGTGCGCCTGCCTCCAGCGCGGTGTTCAGACAGGCCACCGCATAATGCGGATCGGCCTTGTAGCCGTCAAAGAAATGCTCGGCGTCAAACAGCCCCTCGCGCCCGGAGGCTGCGATATGGGCAAAACTCTTGGACAGGGCATCGAGGTTTTCCTCTTTCGTGATGCCAAGCGCCGTCTCGACATGAAACACATGGGATTTGCCCACGAGACACACAGCCCCTGTTCCCGCGTTCAAGACAGCGGCCAGAACATCGTCATTCTCCGCCGAGATGCCCGCGCGCTTGGTCATGCCAAAGGCTGTCATCTGCGCGCGTGTCTTCAGCCCTGCTTCAAAGAACGCACTGTCCGTGGGGTTGGCGCCGGGCCAACCGCCTTCGATGTAATCGACCCCCAGCGCATCCAGCGCTTCTGCAATGCGCAGCTTTTCATCCGTCGAGAATTGGACACCCTGGGTCTGCTGTCCGTCACGCAGCGTGGTGTCATAGAGGTAGAGGCGCTCTGTCATGATATTCCAAATGTCCGTTTAGAGGCCCATGCGAATATATGCAGCGCCCGTTCGTGCTCTCGGCGCGAACAGCCCCCGACCGCCCCCATGGGCGGGGGCTTCGCCCCCACCCGCGCTCGGGAACTGTTCTCTGCCGTTCCAATGCTCATGATCAATCCAATTTGGTCGGGTCGAAATTCAGGCTTGGCGTTACTTCGATCATGCCATTGCCAATACGAACCTCAACGCCTGCAGCTACCGCGTTGCTCTTCAATCGATCAAACTCACTAAAGTCCTTGGTCTCAATCGCCCCGGCCCGGCTTGCAACCAAAGAATGGCACAGCCCCATCAGCTTTTCTTGCGTGTCTAGATCCAGAGATCCCTTCCAGCTGACATGCGCTTGCGCGCTCAAGTCTGTGATTTTGTTCTTCTTGAGTGCCGCTGGGACTTGTCTATCCGGAAACGGAAATCCCATCCATTCCATCGCATAGCGCAGTTCGCGATGCCGATTTCCGGATCGGTACAATTTCATCATGTTTGCCAGTGCTTTGGAGGTGTCCAAGTCACTGGAGATAGGCGGGACAACAGCATAAGCGCCTTGTGGGTCGGGCTCCAGTTGCCACACGGCATCATACCAATCCGCCAGCATCGCCTCCGCCTCCCGTGCCTTCTTTTCTGTCCAATCCATCGGCTTAGAATAATGCGTCGACAAAAAGACGAAGCGGATCACCTCGCCGGGCACGCCCTGGTCTAGCAAATCGCGGACCGTGAAAAAGTTGCCGAGAGACTTGGACATCTTCTTGCCCTCGACCTGCAACATCTCATTGTGCAGCCAGACCCGCGCAAACCCTCCTTCAGGGTGGGCACAGCAGCTCTGGGCTATCTCGTTTTCATGATGGGGGAACATCAGATCATTGCCGCCGCCATGAATGTCAAATGTCTCGCCCAAAAGCTCATGGGCCATGGCCGAACACTCGATGTGCCACCCGGGCCGCCCGCGCCCCCAAGGGCTGTCCCATCCCGGCAGATCGGGCTCAGACGGTTTCCACAACACAAAATCCATCGGATTGCGCTTGTAAGGCGCGACCTCGACCCGCGCGCCCGCAATCATGTCATCCACCGATCGACCAGACAGCGCCCCATAGGCTTCATACGACTCGACGGAAAACAAGACATGACCCTCCGCCGCATAGGCATGCCCCTTGGCAATGAGGTCCTCCGCCATGGCCACCATCTGCGGCACGTATTCCGTGGCCCGCGGCATATGCGTCGGCTCCAACGTGCCAAGCGCGCCCATATCGGCGAGATACCAGCCAATCGTCTCTTCCGTGATTTCCCCAATGGACCGACCGCTCTCGGCGGCCCGCGCATTGATCTTGTCATCGACATCCGTGAAGTTGCGCACGTAAGTCACTGCATCCGCACCATAAACTTCTCTGAGAAGCCGGAACAGAACGTCAAACATGATCACATTGCGCGCATTGCCCAGATGCGCACGATCATAGACCGTGGGGCCACAGAGATAGATCCGAACATTGCCGGGATCGATCGGAACAAACCGCTCCTTCGCCCGCGACATCGAGTTGCGCAAGGTGATCTCTATTTTACTCTCAACAGCCATGTCAGCCTCCAAACGCGTCGCGCGCGCGGCGGGCATAGCAGTGTCTTACAAGGATGAAAAGAAAACCGGCCCGCCTGATCGTTCAGGTGGGAATGCAGCAGATAATTGATGCAGTTCTACGGTTCATGGGTCCGTGATAGCCTGATCAACGCCGATGCGCCACAGATTTCTCACGCTCATGCCAGTGCGAAGGTAAAAGCCAATCGGATACCTCTCCTTTAAAGCACTCCCAAAATACCGCGCGACAGCGCGTAGCCAGCGCGTGCGCAAGCACGCACAATCAGGTCACGCATAGCACACAACTTCATATTCGATCCCGTCTGGCCCCTCAAAATAGAACCGACGCCCCGGCTCGTAATCGTGATGGGCATGGGGCGTAAAACCAGCCGCGCGCACCCGCGCCTCCGCCGCTTCGAGATCCGGTACAACAATCCCGATATGGTTCAACGTCCCTGTGCGCGAATAGCGCTTTGGCGCCGGGCCCGTGGTATCACCCGGCGAAAACAGAGCCAGATAGCTGTCCTGCGTGCCAACATGCACCGCATCCCAACCGCCCTGAGCGGTCTTGCCCTGCCACCGCACGCGCCAGCCAAACGCCTGTTCCAATATGCTGGCGGTTTCATGGGCATCAGCCACGGTCAGGTTGATATGTTCGAGAATTGCCATCGGTGTGATCCTTTTGTTTTGCTGTCTTCAGCATGACATCTCACCTATACTTGAGATCAAGGAGATAGATTGTCACTAAATCAGAGGGTTGCGCGATGCGAGGGATATCAATTGGAGCCATAGCCGAGCGAACCGGGCTCAGCGTCGCCACCATTCGCTTTTACGAAGAGCGCGGGCTCGTGCATCCCGAGCGCAATGCTGGTGGCCACCGCGCCTTCGGGCGCGGCGACATCAGGCGTTTGTCTTTCGTGATGATTGCACAGGAGCTTGGATTTTCCCTCAAGGACATTCGCGCCGCGCTCGAAAGCCTGCCCAAACGCCGCACCCCGACCAAGGCCGATTGGGAAAAACTCTCGCGCGCGTTTGGAGCCGAACTCGACGCGCGGATCATGCGCATGCAATCGTTGCGCCACAGGCTCGATGGCTGCATTGGATGCGGTTGCCTCTCGCTGGAGGCTTGTCACCTCTACAACAAGGATGATCGCGCAGCGCGCCGCGGCCAGGGCCCGCGCTATCTCCGTGGCGACGCACCCGCCATGGATGCGCAAAATCGCGATTGACTCGCAGGGTCTCTCCAGGCGAAGGCGCAGCATGGCAAAGCTTTCGAAACGCATCACAACACTGAATGGCGAAGGCTCCGATGGTTGGGAGGTCTTCTATCGCGCCCGCGCCATGATCGCGGCGGGGCAAGAGGTCATTGAGCTGACCATTGGTGAACACGATATCCGCACGCATCCGGACATCCTCGCCGCCATGGATCGCTCGGCCCGAGGGGGTCATACGGGCTATGCAAGCGTGCCCGGTGTCCCCGCCCTGCGCGACGCCATCGCGGCACAGACGCAAGCCCGCACGGGCGTGCGCACCACGCGCGACAATGTGTTGATCACACCCGGCGGTCAGGCCGGGCTCTTTGCCGCGCATATGGCGCTTTGTGACCCCGGCGACACTGCGCTCTTTATCGATCCCTATTATGCCACCTACCCCGGCACCCTGCGCGCGGCGGGCGCGCGGCCCCATGCGCTCCAAACCCGCGCGGACAACGCGTTTCAACCCAACGACGACACGTTTGCCCACGCGCCCGATGCGCGCACGCTTCTTGTGAACTCGCCCAATAACCCCACCGGCACGGTCTATGACGAAACGACGTGGGACAGCATCGCCCGCGCCTCGCAGGAGCGCGATCTCTGGCTTGTCTCAGATGAGGTCTATGACAGTCAGGTTTGGCAAGGCGCTCACATCTCGCCCCGCAGCCTGCCGGGCATGGCCGAGCGGACGCTCGTGGTGGGCTCGATGTCAAAGAGCTTTGCGATGACCGGCTCCCGTCTGGGCTGGGTCATAGGGCCGCAAGAGGCCGTTGCCGCGATGCTCGATCTGGCCACCAACACAACTTACGGCGTGCCCGGCTTCATTCAGGATGCGGGTCTTTGGGCGCTGACCGAGGGTCAGGCCTTGAGCGCTGAGGTAGCAGCACCGTTTCGGGCCCGCCGCAATCAGGCGCTGGAGATCCTTGCAGCGCAAGACACCGTCCGCGCCATCCCGCCCCAAGGCGCGATGTATCTGATGCTGGATGTGCGCCGGACCGGCCTGTCCGGCGAGGAGTTCGCTCATCAATTGCTGGATGCCCACAAGATTGCCGTCATGCCCGGCGAGAGCTTTGGTCAAGCCGCTTCGGGCCATCTGCGGATCGCCCTGACACAGCCGGACGCCATCCTCGCCGACGCGCTGCAAACTTTGCTCACATTTGCAGCTGAGCGCGCCGCGCAAGCATCCGCCGCGACATAGATCGACCGAAGCGACGCGCCAAAGAAAAAGGGAAGCCCGGAGGCTCCCCTTTACGTCTTGGTCGCAGGCTTTGCGACGGTTTAGCCGACCAGCTCAAGACCGGAAAAGAAAAACGCGATTTCTTCCGCAGCTGTTTCCGGCGCATCGGAGCCGTGCACGGAATTTTCGCCGACGGATTCGGCAAACTCGGCGCGGATTGTGCCTGCGGCGGCATCGGCGGGGTTTGTCGCACCCATGACTTCACGGTTCTTGGCAATCGCGCCTTCCCCTTCAAGCACCTGCACAACAACCGGCTCGGAGGCCATGAATTCGCAAAGCTCGTCATAAAACGGGCGCTCGGCATGCACGGCGTAGAACTGACCAGCTTGCGCCTTTGTCAGGTGGATGCGCTTTTGCGCAACGATGCGCAGGCCGGCTTCTTCAAACTTGGCGTTGATCTTGCCTGTGAGGTTGCGGCGTGTGGCATCGGGTTTGATGATCGAAAAGGTCCGTTCGAGGGCCATGGGTTTCTCTCCTACAAAAAAGCCGGGCGAAATGCCCGACGAAGTCCTGAATTGCGGCTGCGGATACCATGGGCTTTGGCCTATGGAAAGTCCCTATCGGCGCTCCAACCCACGTGCAAAAAACACAAAGACGCAAGAGACGCAGACCGCCGCAAACATCAGACTCAAAAGCTTGAGCGGTGTGGCCTCTGTCGAGAGAAAGGCGGTGGCTACGCCCGTCAAAAGCGCGCCGATGAGCAGCATCACGGCCCCGGAGACACCGGCGGCAGTTCCCGCTAGCTCAGGCCGGACGGACAGGGCGCCCGCATTCGCATTGGGCATGGTGAACCCATTGCCCAGCCCCACGCAAATGCTGGCTGCAAAGAACAGAGCTACAGATGCCGCGCCGAACGAAAAGCCAACCAACCCGCAGATCAACCCCGCAACAGCAACGCTGCGACCGACGATGATCAAGGGTAGTGGCCCGAGGCGCATGACAAGGCGCGTCGAGATGGCGGACCCACACATGAACCCCATGGTGATTGAGCCCAGACCAATGCCGATATCACGCGAGGACAGCCCGAAGACCGCCGCCGCCACGAAAGGCGCACCTGTCAGGAAAATGTAAAAAGTACCAACAGCAAAGGCCATGCAGAGCGTGTAGGCCCAAAAGAGCGGCTCGCGGAGCAGATCGAGGTAGTCGCGTATCTCGGGCCGCGTCGCGCTCCGGCGCGTCTCCCCGAGATCCCACAGCGCCAGCGCCAAGAGCATCAGCCCGAAAGCCGCATAGATCACAAAGACCGCGCGCCAGCCAAACGCGGTATCTACCGCCCCGCCCAGCATCGGGGCCAGCATAGGAGCGATGGCCATCGCCGAGGCAATCGTGCCCAGTTTTGCCGCCGCCTGCCGACCCTCAAAGAGATCGCGCACAACAGCGGAGGCCAGAACACCTCCGCCCACCGCCACGGCCTGCAACATGCGCGCACCCAGAAAGACCCAGATGTTCTGCGCCAACATGCAAACGATCGAGGCCAGGACATAGAGCGTCAAAAATCCTAGAATGACGGGGCGTCTGCCGATCCTGTCCGAGAGCGGCCCCATGATCAGCTGAAGCGCGGCCGCGCAGATCATGTAGCCCGAAATTGCCACTCCCATGACAGCTTCGCTGACGCCGAAGGCATCCCGCATGGCGGGCAGCGCAGGCAGGAACATGTTCAGGCTCAAAACGGTCAGTGCCGTGAGCAGAACAAGCGTGCCAAGATGGGGCTGTGTGCGCGGTATCATCATGCCCCGCTAGCATGCGCGCCCGGGCTCTGCTAGAGCGCGCGCATGTTGCGCATTGATCAGATCACCTACGCCATTGATGGCACCCCGCTCATTGACGGCGCCTCCGCCACGATCCCGGCCGGACACAAGGTCGGTATCGTGGGCCGCAATGGCGCTGGCAAGACGACGCTCTTTCGGTTGATCCGGGGCGAATTGAGCCTTGAGGGCGGCACCATTTCGCTGCCTGCGCGGGCGCGCATTAGCGGTGTGGCGCAAGAGGTGCCCTCGTCTCAGACCTCACTTCTGGACACTGTGCTGGAGGCCGATACTGAACGCGCGGCGTTGCTGGCGGAAGAAAGCGATGATCCCGCGCGTATCGCCGAGATCCAGACGCGATTGGCCGATATCGATGCCTGGTCTGCCGAAGCGCGCGCCTCTGCAATCCTGCGGGGCCTCGGCTTTGACACAGCCGCCCAAGCCCGCCCCTGTGCAGATTTTTCGGGCGGTTGGCGGATGCGCGTGGCGCTGGCCGCTGTCCTTTTTGCGCAGCCTGATTTGCTCTTGTTGGACGAGCCGACAAACTACCTCGATCTGGAAGGCGCGCTTTGGCTTGAGGCCTACCTCGCCAAATATCCACATACCGTGCTGCTGATCTCTCATGATCGGGGCCTGCTCAATCGGGCGGTGGGCCATATTCTGCATCTCTCCGAGCGTAAGTTGACGCTCTATACAGGCGGCTACGACACCTTCGCGCGCACCCGTGCGGCGCAGCGCGCCGTTCAGGCCGCCGCCGCCAAGAAACAGGACGCGCGCCGCGCCCATCTGCAAAGTTTCGTCGATCGCTTCCGGGCCAAGGCCTCCAAGGCCAAACAGGCTCAATCGCGCATCAAGATGATCGAGAAGATGGACCTGATTGCGGCACCGGAAGACGCGGCCCAACGACGGTTCGATTTTCCCGAACCCGAGCAGCTCTCGCCGCCCATCATTTCGCTGGAGGGCGGCATTGTCGGCTATGACACAACGCCGATCCTCAAACAGCTCTCCATGCGCATCGATCACGATGACCGCATCGCGCTTTTGGGCAAAAACGGCGAAGGCAAGTCGACGCTCTCCAAACTTCTGGCCAACAAGCTCCCGTTGATGGAGGGCAAGAAAGCGCAAAGCAGCAAGCTGCGGGTCGGCTATTTTGCACAGCATCAGGTCGATGAGCTCGATGTGGAGGCGAGCCCCATCGATCATCTGGCCCGGCTGTATCCCGAGACACCGCCTGCAAAGCTGCGCGCGCGGCTGGCGGGCTTCGGCATTGGGGCAGATATCGCGCAGAACACGGTCAAAACGCTCTCGGGCGGACAGAAAGCGCGGCTGTCACTGCTTCTGGCGACCCATGATGCGCCACATATGCTGATTCTCGACGAGCCGACCAACCACCTCGATATCGAGAGCCGCGAAGCGCTCGTCGAGGCGCTCACGGCCTATAGCGGCGCGGTTATTCTGGTCAGCCACGATATGCATCTGCTTTCCCTGGTCGCCGATACGCTTTGGCTGGTGAACAAAGGCCGCGTGACGCCTTTTGATGACGATCTGGAAGCCTACCGCAAACTCCTGCTGGCGCAGGACAAGGGCGACAAGCCCGGCAAGGCCGCCAAAACCGCTGAGGCCAAGCCAAAGCCCAAACGCGCAGATCGCGAGACGCTCTTGAAGCTGCGCGCCGAGCTGCGCAAATGCGAGGAACGCATCGAGAAACTGACGGATATGGAAGGCAAGCTTGCGGCCAAACTGGCCGATCCCGAGCTCTATGAGGACAGCCGCAAGGGCGAGCTGGAGACGTGGAACCGGAAATATGCCGAGCTCAGAGGCGCGATGGACAAGGCCGAGGGCCTCTGGATGGCCGCGCAGGAGGCGCTCGATCAGGCCAGCGCCTGACATCTGCCCCTTGCAGCCGCCTCGCATTCTGCGCATGACTGCGCCATGGACACGGCCTTTCTCATCTCTGCGTTCGTCACGCTCTTTGTCGTGATTGATCCCATTGGCCTGTCGCCGCTCTTTGTGGCGCTCACGCAAGGCACGTCACCAGCCGAGCGGCGCGCGATTGCGTTTCGCGCCATTGTCCTGTCGCTGGGTCTGCTTGCCCTCTTTGCCGCATTTGGAGAGGCGGTTTTGGGCTTTATCGGGATTTCCATGCCCGCCTTTCGCATCGCGGGCGGCGTTTTGCTCTTCCTCACAGCCTTGGACATGCTGTTTGAGCGGCGCACAAAGCGGCGCGAAGATCAGGCCGAAGACCGGCCAGACCCTTCTGTCTTCCCGCTTGCCATTCCCCTCATCGCAGGGCCTGGTGCCATTGCCACGGTGATCCTGCTCACCGGACAGCTTTCCCACAGCGCGCAGACGTCCGGGCTTGTGGTCTGGGCCGTCATTGTGGGCGTCGTGGCCAGCGTGCTTCTCATTGCACTGGTGCTCTTTTTGGCTGCCAACCTGATCGAGCGCGGCCTTGGCAAAACAGGCGTGAACGTCGTCACGCGGCTGCTTGGCATGTTGCTCGCGGCCCTTGCGGTTCAGTTTGTGCTGGACGGATTGCGGGATTTCGGCATCCCCGGCTAAGGCGCTCCGCCTTGCCTTGCCTTGCAGGACGCGTGAAGCCACCTAGGTTTTAAGGCGGGTGTTACAGGAGCGTGGATCATGTCTGAGATGGAAACTGGCAATCTGATCTATCTGGTCGTGCTCTTGGCGGCCGTTGTGTTCTGGTTTGTCACGTCGAATCGCGCGCGGATGGGTCAGGTCATGCAGCAGGCGTTGCTCTGGGGTCTGATCTTTATTGGTGTGATCGCAGCTTACGGCATGTGGGACGATATTCGCGGAACTGTCATTCCCCGACAGGCCGTCTTTGCGGATGCGGGCCAGATCGAGCTGCCTCTGCAACCGGACGGGCATTATTACATGATGGCCGATGTCAACGGTGTGGCCACGCGATTTGTCGTGGATACCGGGGCCAGCGCGGTTGTGCTGACGCAGGAGGCTGCCAATGCGGCGGGCATCACTCCCGATGAGCTGGCCTTCACCTCCATCGCCAATACCGCCAATGGCCCCGTGCGCACGGCATCGGTCGTGCTGGACACACTGGCCGTGGGCGGGATCGAGAAGCGCGGATTTCGCGTTCTGGTCAATGAGGGTGAGATGCCCGAGAGCCTGTTGGGCATGACCTACCTGAGCACGTTTTCCCGTATCGAGATCGCAGGCGGCAAGCTGGTCTTGGAGAAATAGCGCGCCACAGCCTGGCAGCGTGTCAGGCTTCGGCTTTCTTCTGCCAGCGGCCGCTTTCCTCAGACCAGTATTGCGCAGACACACCCGCGCCGGTCAGCGTGCGCCATTGGCCGCGCGCCGCCTCGACAGCTGCGGGATCATTGCCATCAAAGAGAATGCAGGCCCGCTCCAGCGCCTTGACCTCGTCTGCCTCCAGCTCTGCACCATCCACGGCCATGACACAGGAGGCGGCATTGCGATTGGTGTGATCCGTGCTCAGCAGGATCGGCTGATGCGCATCATGGGGCCCGCCCGAGCGCCCATGCGGCAAGAACCCCTCTTCCGGGCCCAGCCAGAGCGCTTCATCCAGCCTGCCCAGACGCGCGCCGTCCGTTCCCCGCACCACAACGCGCCAGCCCGCGGCCAGAGATTTCTCCAGCAGCATGGGCAAGGTCGCCTCAAGCGGCTTTTGCGTCAGGTGGTAGAAGTAAACGGCGCCCATCTGCGGCATTATCCCTCGTAGGCATCCTGTACGAGACGATCCAGCGCGCGCACGCCCCAGCCCGTTGCCCCGCCCGGGGCAAGATCCGTGCCTTTGGCGATATGGGCCACACCGGCAATATCGATATGGGCCCAGGGCATACCGTCCTGAATGAAGCGTTGCAGGAATTGCGCAGCCGTGATCGAGCCTGCCGCGCGCCCGCCCACGTTCTTCATATCCGCCACGGTGCTTTTCAGGAGTTTGTCGTAGGACGGCCCCATGGGCAGCCGCCAGGCGCCCTCGGTCTCGGCCTCCGCCGCCTTGAGCAGCGCGCCGCAGAAGGCATCATCATTGGAAAACACGCCCGCATTATCATGGCCCAGCCCAATGATGATCGCACCTGTGAGCGTCGCCAGATCGATGATTCCAGCGGGTTTGAAGGTCTCTTGCGCATACCAAAGGACGTCAGCCAGAACGAGACGGCCTTCCGCATCCGTGTTGATCACTTCGATCGTGTCGCCCTTCATTGACGTCACAACATCGCCAGGCCGCACCGCATTGCCCGACGGCATGTTTTCCACGAGCCCCACCAGGCCGATGACATTGGCGGGCGCCTTGCGCAGCGCCAACGTCTTCATGACACCGGCCACGACCCCTGCGCCGCCCATATCCATGGTCATGTCTTCCATGCCAGCGGCAGGCTTGAGCGAGATGCCTCCTGTGTCAAAGACGACACCTTTGCCAACCAGCGCCAGCGGAGCGGCATCCGTCTCGCCGCCCATCCATTTCATCACGACGACCTTGGACGGGCTGTCAGAGCCCTGCCCCACACAGAGGAGTGAGCCCATGCCCAACTCAGCCAGCTGGTCTTCTTCCAGTACCTCAACCTCCAGCCCACTGTCTTTGAGCGCTGTGAGGCGGTTGGCAAATTCCGTTGTTGTGAGCACGTTGGCGGGCTCGTTCACGAGATCGCGCGTGAAGAAAACACCTTCGGCCTGCGCGCCCAAGGTTGTGTAAGCGGCTTTGGCCTCTTCGACCTTGGTTGTGAAGAGTGTGATCTCTCCGTCGGGCGTCTCCTTGTCGCTGGCGTCGCCTGTCTTGTGGTCGGTGAAATCATAGCTGCGCAGCGCGATCCCCTGCGCCAAGGCCGCCACACGGGGGCGTGCACCGGCGAAGACATGCAACGCACCCGCCCCGCGCGCCTTGGCCAGCGCGGCCCCGGCCTTGCGAGCAAGCACCGCGTCGGGCCGTTTGGGCAGGCGCAGCACGAGGATCGCCTCCGCCGCAACGCCCAGAGGCGCCAGAAGCGCACGCGCCTCGCCGTCTTTCATTTTTCCGAAACCGTCGCTCTCGACAAATTGCTTCAAGGCCCCTTTGGAGAGCCGGTTGATCCGGCGCGCGGCGACATCCAGCGCGCCGCCTTCATCGACACAGACGGCCAAATGACCGCTCAGAGCTGCGATGGCATCGATATCTACTTCGGCAAATGAGATGGCAGGGGGAGTTGTCATGGGTGCGTTCCTCAAGGATGCAGGCTTGGAATTGTGCCAACGATAGTCGTTTCGCGGGCTTGGGCAACGTCATAGTGACATCCGGGCTCCAACCACGACAGATTGTGGGCCAGCCTCCGCCGATCCACATCCTGTTGTTAAAATCTCTTGGACTCAGGTGTTTTCCCGGGCGCGAAATCCGTCTAGTGTCGGCGCATGTATGCGGGCCACCTTTGGGGGAAGGATTGGCGAGATTCGACAGATATGTGTTGTCACAGCTTGTCATGCTGTTTGGCTTCTTCGCTTTGGTGCTCGTGGCGGTCTATTGGATCAACCACGCGATCCAGCTGTTTGACGAACTCATTGCCGATGGCCATTCCGCCCGCGTCTTCCTCGAATTTACGCTTCTTTCCCTGCCACAGATCATCGCGCTTGTGTTGCCAATGGCGGGATTTGCAGCGGCTGTTTACATGACCAACCGACTGGCCAATGACAGTGAGCTGACCGTTGTGCAGGCCACGGGTTTCTCCTCGCTGCGCGTCGCGCGCTCAGCTGTGATGTTTGGTCTTCTCCTGACGCTGATGTCCTCGGTGCTGATCCATGTTCTGGTCCCCGTCAGCGCGGAGCAATTGAAGTTTCGCGAGCGCGAAATTTCCGGCTCCGTCTCCGCGCGCCTCCTCCGGGAGGGGGTTTTCCTGCATCCGGTGGACGGGGTCACGTTCTACATCCGCGAGATTTCCACGCAGGGCGAGCTGCGCGATGTCTTTTTATCTGATCTGCGAGACACGGGCCGGCAAGTCACCTACACCGCACAACGCGCCTATCTGCTGCGCGATGAGGCCGGGCCGAAACTCGTGATGGTGGACGGGGTCGCCCAGACCTATGATGAGACGATGCAGACCCTCTCGACGACCAATTTCGGCGAATTGGTGCGCGATGTCAGCGGTCTTGTTCTGCAAGGCACCGCCTCGCGGCGTAAGCTCGAATATGTCCCGACATGGGAGTTTTTTGACGACGTGGCGCGCGTGGCGGAAGAGGCCAACCGGACGCCAGCCCATGTCTGGAAGGAGCTGCATTGGCGGTTGGCCCAGCCGCTTCTATGTCTTGTGGCCGTGTTGATCGGCCAATCATCGCTTCTGGCCTCGGGCTTCTCCCGGTTCGGCGTGACCAAACAAGTGGTGGCCGCGGTAGGCCTTCTCGTCTTGATCAAACTCGTCGAGGGCGCGATCACGGACCCCGTGGAGAAAGACTTCTCCAACTGGCCACTGAACTACCTGCCGGCCCTGGTGGGCTTTGTTATAGCAGGCGCGCTTTACTGGCGGGCGGATCATCCACACGCAAGGCTCTGGCCGAGCCGCGCGCCACGGGAGCCTGCCGCATGATTCTGCATCGGTACTTCGCCCGTCGGTTCGCGATTGCCTTTTGCGGCCTGCTCATCGTTTTCGCGCTGTTTGTGGCGCTTGTTGATTTGATCGAACAGGTTCGTATTTTCGATGGTCTCGCCTTTGGCGAGGTCCTCTCGTTGACCTTGCTCAACACGCCGTTGGGCCTTTACCAGATGCTACCGCTCATCGTCATTCTGGCCACGATCGCGCTGTATCTGGGCCTCGCGCGATCCAGCGAACTGGTCGTGACACGTGCATCGGGCCGTTCCGGGCTTTCGGCGATTGTTGCACCCGTTGTTGTGGCGGGTTTGCTGGGCAGTCTCGCAGTGGCCATGTTCAACCCCATCGTCGCCGCAACCTCCCAAAAATACGCCAATTTGCGCGAGTTTCACGAATCCGGCGGCACGGCAACGCTTTCCATCGGCACCAATGGCCTGTGGCTGCGCCAAGGCAGCTCCGATGGTCAGACGGTCATCCATGCCCGGCGCGCCTCAGCCGATGCCGATGAGCTCTTTGATGTCACCTTCCTCGCATTTGCCGAGAGCGGCTCGCCCACCCGTCGGATCATTGCCGAAAAAGCCATGCTGACACATGGAGGTTGGGAATTGACGGAAGCCAAAGCCTGGCCGCTCGTTCCCGGCATCAATCCCGAGGTCAATGCTGCGCTGCATGAGACGCTCTTTGTCCCGTCCACATTAACGCAGGAACGGATCCGCGACAGCTTTGGCAAGGTCACGGCCATACCAATCTGGGATTTGCCAGCCTTCATCACGCAACTCGAGGAAGCGGGCTTCTCCGCGCGCCGCCATGCCGTCTGGCTTCAGATGGAACTTGCCCGGCCTTTGTTTCTTGTGGCCATGGTGCTCGTCGGCGCAGCATTCACCATGCGACCCGCGCGCACCGGGCGCACCGGCATTGCCGTGCTCAGCGCCGTTCTTTTGGGATTCGCGCTGTACTACGTGAGAAACTTCGCGCAAATCCTTGGCGAGAATGGACAAATCCCCGTCATGCTAGCCGCATGGGCGCCACCTGTGGCATCGGTACTGCTTGCACTCGGCGTTATCCTGCATATGGAGGACGGATGATGCTGCGACGCACCTTGCTCCTTTGCCTGATCGCTCTCTGCCTGCCATTGATGGCGCAGGCGCAAGAGGCCCCGGCTCCCGTGGATCCCGCCTTGCTGGTGGCAGACAGCGTCGTCGTAACCCCTGATGCAGAGCTGATTGCCGACGGCAATGTCGAAGCGCTCTTTGAGGGCCGCAGGCTCACCGCCACGCAGATCCGGTATAATCAGGACACCGATCAACTGGTCATCGTGGGTCCGATCCGCATCACCGACACAGACGGCACGATCCTGACAGCCCAGAGCGCGGAAATTGACGCGGCCTTCGAAAACGGGCTCCTGCGCGGCGCGCGGCTGGTGCTTGATCGCCAGTTGCAACTGGCCGCCGTTCAGCTCGCCCGGGTCGAGGGGCGTTATTCGCAGCTTTCGCGCGCCGCGGTCACCTCGTGCCAGATCTGCGGGCCGCAAGGCAAACCGCTGTGGGAAATCCGCGCAGACCGGATCATCCATGATGATGAGGAAAAGCAGATTTACCTCGATGGGGCGCAGCTGCGCGTGATCGATGTCCCGGTGGTCTACCTGCCCCGCCTTCGTTTTCCCGACCCCTCCCTGCAGCGCGCACGCGGGTTTCTCTTCCCGACCCTGCGCTCCACATCTAAACTCGGCGTCGGGCTCAAAACCCCGTATTTCATTCCAATCGGCCCCCACAGAGACCTGACGCTCACCCCCTATGTGAGCGCCCAAACGACCACGATTGAGGCGCGCTACCGTCAGGCGTTCCGCAATGGCACCATTGAGCTCAATGGCGCAGTAACGCGCGATTCCCTGCGCTCCGGCGAGACCCGCGGCTACCTCTTCGCCGATGGAACGTTCGATCTGCCACGGGACTACACGCTGACCTTCGATGTCGAACTGACCACCGATGAGGCCTATCTCAAAGACTATGGCTATTCCTCCAAGAACCGCCTCGACAGCGCGATCTCTGTCACGAAAGTGACACGCGACAGGCTGACGGAGGGGACACTCATTCACTTCAACACGCTGCGCGACAATGAGAGCAACGCCACACAGCCCGCCTTCGTGTTTGATGCCTCCCATCAACAACGTCTCTTTCCCAGCTACGGCGGAGAACTGCGGCTTACGGCGGAGGCGCATGGGCATTTTCGCGATTCCGATGCCGATATCATCGGCCGTGATGTCGTCCGCACTCATGCCGAAGCGCTCTGGCAACAGACCGGGCGCAGCGCCTGGGGCGTGCTTTGGGAAGCGGGCGCTGGTGTGGCGATTGACGCGGTGCGCAATCGCGGCGACAGCACGGTTCCCGTCGAAGACGCCGTCGTGGCCCCCCATGGGCATGTGACACTCCGGATGCCGTTTGTGGCCACCTCGGGCAGCGGCGCACGGTATATGCTGGAGCCGGTCGTGCAGCTGGGCTGGACAGGCGGCGATCTTCTGGAAACAGGCAATGACGAGAGCCAACGCTCCGAGCTGGACGAGGGCAATCTGCTGACCTTGTCGCGCTTTGCCGCCAAGGACCGACGTGAGCGCGGCTGGCAAGGGGCCGCAGGACTGCGATGGACCATGGTCGCGCCCTCCGGGTGGCGTACCGGCGTTGCGGTCGGTCGGGTTGTGCGCGAAGAGGACCGTGCCGCGTTTTCCACGACATCGGGTTTGTCGGAAACGCGCAGCGATTGGCTGATCTCCGGTCAGATCGGGAACGAGACCGGGCTGGATTTCATCGGCCGCATGCTGATCGACGATGACCGGGAGGTGCACCGCGCCGAGGCGCGCGGCACCTGGTCCAACACACGGCTGGATCTGGCGGCGAGCTATCTGCTATTGCCGGAGGATCTGGATGAAGATCGCGATGATCTGGTGTCGGAATGGTCCTTTGATGGCGCCTACCGCGTCTCTCGCCACTGGACAGCCAGTGCCGGCTGGCAATACAACCTCGCAGAGGATCGATCGTCCAACGGGTCGCTTGGTCTGGAATATCAAAATGAATGCGTGGTGGCACGGTTTGAGGCAGATCGCGACTTTGCGGACAGTGACAATCTGGACCCGACCACAACTTTCGAATTAACTGTTGAGCTCAAGGGGTTCAGCACAGGCGGCGACGCAGGAGGCTATCGCAGGACATGTTCAAACTGATCGCAACGTGGAGCTTGGCCATGGTCACGGCCACAGGCCTGGCCGCTCAGGGGCTCTTTTCTCCCGCCATTCAAGTCAATGATGACGTCATCACGAATTACGAGCTGATGCAGCGCGCCACGATGGCTGGCGTTTTGCGCGCTCCGGGCAATCCCGAGGACGTCGCACGCGAACAGCTCATCGAGGATCGCCTCAAACTGCAAGCGGCGCGCCGCGCCGGTACCGTGCCCAATGAGGAAGAGCTCCTTGAAGGCATGGCGGAATTCGCAAGCCGCGCCAATCTCAGCCGAGAAGAATTCATCGCAGCATTGGCCAATGCCGGTGTCGAGGAAACCACGTTCCGCGATTTTGTCGAGGCCGGTCTGGCCTGGCGCAACCTCGTCCAACAGAGATTTGGTCCGCGCGCCCGCGTCAGCGAGGAAGAGGTCGATCGCGCTCTCAATCAAGGATCGGGTGGCTCCAACGTCCGGGTCTTGCTGTCTGAAATCATCATGCCAGCCCCACCCCCGCAAGCCGCACAGGTCCAGGCCCGCGCCGCAGACATCTCGCGGATCACATCCGAGGCAGAATTCAGCAGAGCCGCACGGCGCTTCTCCGCAACGGCCACACGCGGCCAGGGCGGACGGCTGCCTTGGCGCGATCTGAGTGAACTGCCACCTGTCTTGCGCCCATTGGTGCTCGGACTTGCGCCCGGCGAGGTTACGGAGCCCATCAATATCCCGAACGCCATCGCGCTGTTCCAGCTCAGGGCGATCGAGGAAAGCGACTACACGCCGCCGACCTATTCCGCGATTGAATACGCCGCTTACTATATGCCCGGCGGGCGCACTGAGGCGACCCTCGCTACGGCCAATCAGATCAAGGCCCGGGTGGACGTCTGCGATGATCTCTATGGCGTGGCGAAGGGCCAGCCCGAAGAGGTTCTGGAGCGCGGCGCGCTTCCGCCCAGCGAATTGCCGACCGATATCGCGTTCGAGCTCTCCAAGCTGGATCCCGGCGAGGTATCAACGGCGCTGACCCGCTCGGGCGGTAATACGCTTGTCTTCCTGATGCTCTGCGGCCGCTCCGTGGCCATCGAGGCGCAAGGCACACCACCAGAGCAAAGCGCAGAGGCTGACGGCGATGAGACACCGGTCGATCCGGTTGCGGAGCGCCGCCAAGCGATCACGATTGGCCTTCAGAACCGTCGGGTGCAATCTCTGGCCGATAATTTCCTCGCCCAACTGCGCGCAGACGCCCGCATCATCGAAAAATGAGACGCGCACCCATTGCGCTGACTTGCGGAGAACCCTCAGGGATCGGACCCGAAATAGCCGCCAAGGCCTGGGCAGCTATCGGTCACGACGCGCCGTTCTTCTGGATCGGCGATCCGCGTCACTTGCCGAAGGGCACAGGCTGGGTGGAGATCATGCAACCGGCGGAGGCGCTGGACGCATCGCATTTGCCTGTTCTGCGCCACGCATTTGCGGCTGAAGCCCGGCCCGGGCAACCAAACCCGGCCAATGCACCCGGCGTCATCACGGCCATCGAGCGCGGTGTCGCTCTGGTGCAATCAGGCGATGCGCGCGCTCTGTGTACAGGCCCCATCCACAAACAAGCGCTGCAAGACGGCGCGGGATTTTCGTTCCCGGGACATACCGAGTTTCTGGCGCACCTCGCAGACGTCGATCATGTCGTCATGATGCTGGCAAGTCCCATGCTGCGTGTGGTTCCCGTCACGATCCATATCCCGATCGAAGACGTCAAGGCCGCGCTGACCCCGGATCTTCTGGCCGAAACCATCCGGATTACGGCCCAAGGCCTGAAAGATCGCTTTGGCCTCGCGAGCCCGCGCCTTGCCGTTGCCGGGCTGAACCCCCATGCGGGCGAAGGGGGCAAGATGGGGCGGGAAGAACTTGATCTGATCGCGCCCGTTCTGGACGATTTGCGCCACGAAGGCCTCGACATTGTGGGACCGCACTCCGCCGACACAATGTTTCACGCCGCCGCCCGGGCACGCTATGATGTGGCTGTGTGCATGTATCATGATCAGGCGCTGATCCCGATCAAGACATTGGACTTTGATGGCGGCGTCAATGTCACGCTGGGACTGCCGTTTTTGCGCACCTCGCCAGATCATGGCACCGCCTTTGATATTGCAGGGCAAGGGCTGGCCAATCCAGCCTCCTTGATTGCCGCGCTGCGCCTGGCGGCAGAGGTCGGGTAATGCGTATTTTTGGCCAGAAGAAACACATAGCTCTCAAACGCCATGCCGGGGTGCTTGCGTGAGCGGGATTGATGATCTGCCGCCTTTGCGGGATGTGATTGCCAAGCACGGGCTTTCTGCGCGCAAATCCCTTGGGCAGAATTTTTTGCTGGATCTCAATCTGACCGCCAAGATTGCACGGCAGGCCGGGGCGCTGGAGGACTGCGACGTGCTGGAAATTGGGCCCGGCCCCGGCGGTTTGACGCGCGGGCTTCTTGCCTCGGGGGCCCGCAAGGTTCTTGCTCTTGAAAAAGATGCGCGGTGTCTGCCGGCCTTGGCGGAGATTGCTGCAGCGTATCCCGGGCGATTGGAGGTGTTGGAAGCCGATGCGCTGGAGCTCGATCCGCTTCAACACCTGACGCCGCCGATCAAGATCGTGGCGAACCTGCCTTACAATGTCGGAACGGAGCTATTGATCCGCTGGTTGACGCCGGACACTTGGCCGCCGGTCTGGTCCTCTTTGACGCTGATGTTCCAACGTGAAGTGGCCGAACGGATTGTCGCTGCTCCCGGGAGCAAGGCTTACGGACGTCTGGCGATCCTGGCGCAATGGCGTGCGGAGGCGCGGATCGTCCTGTCCCTGCCACCCGGCGCCTTTACACCGCCGCCCAAAGTGTCTTCGGCGGTAGTGCATCTCTCGGCTCTGCCCGAGATGCGGTTTCCCGCAGATCCCAGAGTTCTCTCCGATGTCGTGGCGCGGGCGTTCAACCAACGCCGCAAAATGCTGCGCGCGTCTCTGAAAGGGCTTGGTCCATGGGTCGAAGACGCGCTTTTGAGCGCAGGTATCCAACCCACGGAACGTGCCGAGCAGGTGTCTCTCGAAGCCTTTTGCGCACTCGCACGCGAGGTCGAAGCGCGGCGTTAACCCGGTCTGCTGAAAACCTGAAGCACAGCTTTCGGACGAACGCCGCACGGCACTTTTGCCGCGCTGTTATCTGATGTCCCAAGTCATTGACCGGACGCCCTACCCGGTTTTGAGCACATCCACAAAGCGATCAATAAGCTCATGGCTGATGGACCAATCGCAGACGAGCCGCGCCTCCAACAGCTCATCAGGATCCTCGCCACTCAAAGTGCCGGACCAGATATTGTAGGCCGCGCCCACCGCGTGCAGCCTTTGGTGCAGATGGCGCGGGAAGGAACAAAAGACCATGTTGGCCTGTGGTACAGTGTCAAAATGAACATCAGGCAGGCACTCAAGAGCGGCAACAAGATACGCGGCCTTGGCATTGGCCTGCGCCCCGAGGTTGCGCCAGAGATCATCCCGGAGATAAGCCAGCATCTGCGCGCTCAGATAGCGGTGTTTGGAAAAGAGATGCCCGGCCCGCTTGCGGCGGTATTCGAATTGCTGCGCATGCCCGGGATCAAAAAAGATGACCGCCTCCACACCGAGCAGACCGTTCTTTGTCCCGCCGAAACTGACCGCGTCCACACCGGCGCGCCATGTCATCTCGGCAGGGCTTGCATTGGTCGCAGCAATGGCATTGGCGAAACGCGCGCCATCGAGATGGACTGGCAAGGCGAATTCTTTGGCAAGACCTCCGAGCGCCCGGATGTCCTCCAGTGAGTAGAGCTGCCCCCGTTCGGTCACGTTGGTCAGCCCCACGGCGCCGCGCTGGGGCCCGTGCACGCCACGGGTCTCTTCGCCCGAAATCGCCCTGCGCAGCTCAGACACACTCATCTTGTCGCCCTGCCCCACCAGCGTGAGCTTTGCACCGCCTGTGAAGAATTCCGGCGCGTTGCACTCATCTTCCTGGATATGCGCCAACCGGCTGCAAAAAATCGTTTGCCAGGGCTCACACAAGGTTGCGAGCGCCAGCGCATTGGCGGACGTGCCGGTCGCCACAAGATAAACCGCCGCCTCCGGCGCCTCGAAGGTCGCGCGCAACCGCTCTGTGACTTCGGCCATCACAGGGTCAGCCCCGTAAGGCAACATATAGCCCTCATTGGCCTCCATCATCGCCTGCATGACAGATGGATGCGCGGGGCCCGTATTGTCAGACGCAAAGTGCATTCAAAGTGGCTCCTCGATGATGTGGTCTTCCCAATCTTCTTCGCTGACCTCGAACTCCGGGATGGTCCGGTTCTGCATCGACACACCCGCGGCATGCACCGTCTCGGCGGTTCCACTCAGCAAAGGATGCCATTCGGGCAGTGTCTTGCCCTCCCACAGCAGTTTGTAGGCACAGGTCTGGGGCAGCCAATAGGCATGATTTGCGATGGTTTCATGGGTCAGCTGAATGCATTCCGGGACGAACTGACGGCGAATGTCGTAATTGGCGCAGCGGCATGTCGCGTCATCGAACAGACGACAGGCCACGCGCGTGAAGGCCACCTCGCCGCTCTCATCATCTTCAAGCTTGTTCATGCAGCACTTGCCGCAGCCATCGCAGAGCGCTTCCCATTCCTGCGGTGACAGGGCGCTGAGTTTCTTGCGCTCCCAAAACCGTGGTGTGAGCCCCGCGCGGGGGATCGGGTCGCTCATAGCGCGCTCAGGATTTGGCGGGCGCGGACGCAATCAGCGTCCATCTGCGCGATGAAGGCCTCCAGGCTCTCAAACGTCTCTTCCGGGCGCAGGTAGGCCACGAGGCCCACAGAGAGCGTCGCCCCGTAAAGATCACCCGAGAAATCAAAAAGGAACGTCTCCAGATTGGGAACCTCGCCCTCGAATTGCGGGCGCACGCCCAGAGACGCCGCGCCGAGATAGCTGCCCTGGTGCGGGCCGTCTTGCACGTCAACCAGAACGGCATAGACTCCGAAGCGCGGCAAATGCAGACCTTCGAGGGCCATATTTGCCGTGGGATACCCCAAAGTCCGCCCCCGTTGCTCGCCGCCCACGACGCTGCCTTCAATCCGGTGCCAATGGCCCAAGAGCTCTGCCGCCGCTTCAGGATTGCCATCGCTGAGCGCGCGCCGAATGGCTGTTGACGAGACCACGTCTGATCCCTCTTGCAACAGCGGAGCAATCGTCACGTCAAAGCCCATTTCAACGCCAAAGGCCTGCAAATCCTCTGCTTTTCCGGCACGATCCTTGCCGAAACAGAAATCCGCCCCCACCACGACATGCCGCAAGCCAAGCCCTCGGGAGATCACATCGCGTGCAAATTCCTCGGGGCTCAACCCGGCAAGCGTCGCGTTGAAATTCAGCTCATAGAGATGATCGATCCCCAGTTTGGCCAAGCGAGACGCGCGCGCCGCACGCGACATGAGCCGAAAGGGCGCCGCGTCTGGCGCAAAATACTCGCGTGGATGGGGCTCAAAGGTCAGAACACCAAGCGGCGTGTCATCGCGCCGCGCGAGGTCAATCACCGCCCTGTGCCCACGATGCACGCCATCAAAATTGCCGATGGCAACAGAGGCGCCCCGGTCCTGGTCTTCTACGAATTGATAATCTCGGATGATCCGCATGATCGCAGGCGTAGCCCGTCATTTCGGGCGACGCAACACCTCTCGGGTCAAAGCCGCAGCTTGCCTCGGATTTGCTCAGATCAATCGAATTTGCGTGAGGGGGCGAGCACCTTGGCTTCGCCCATCAGAACCTTTTTGCCATCGACAGAACAATGGCAATCCAGCGTCACACGGCGTTTGGCAAAATCGATATCGATAACCTTGACCTCGGCATGGACCATATCACCGGGCCGCACGGGCGCCAGAAACTTGAGGGTCTGGCCCATGTAGACCGTCCCGTGTCCCGGCAATTGTTCACCGATGACCGCGGAGATAAGACCCGCCGTCAGCATGCCATGGGCGATGCGGCCTTCAAAGATCGTGTCCTGCGCGTAATCGTCATCGAGATGCACCGGATTGCGATCCGTCGATACTTGCGCGAAGAGTTCGATATCCTGATCGGTCACGACTTTGCGCAGATGGCGCGTCATACCCATCTCGATATCTTCGATGCAAATCGTGCCTCGGGGCATATTGTCCAACATCTGCCTCTCCATACCGCGTTTCTTTCAGGTCGAGGTAACAATTAGCTCAATATCGACCCTCTCAAGCAAGATAATTACTTTGCAAGCGCAGAAATAGCAAGGATGAAATGCTCTATCTCAAAAACCCTATTGAGTAGGTCGGCGAGGACATTTCACTTTGCAGATAAGCACTTAGAGCATCCGGCTCAGGTTGCTGCGTCGTTTTGGTCTCCTTGGCGGCGAGGCCACCGGTGATGAAGAGGCTGTCGAGATCCTCTCCCATTGCGCCTTTGATGTCGGTGATGATTCCATCCCCGATGCACAAAATGCCCTCATTGGGGATATCTGTCCCCAGAGCGGCCAAGCGGCGGCGCGCCAGATCGTAGATCGGCGGATGCGGCTTTCCGAAGTAAAGGCTCTCGCCGCCCATCTCGGTATAGAGCCGGGCGAGCGCGCCTGCGCACCATTCCCGCATCTCGCCGCGATCCACGACGATGTCGGGATTGGCGCAGAGCAGCTTCAAGCCCTTTTCCTTGGCGTAGAGAAATTCCGGGCGCATCACATCGGGATCTGCCGCGGCATCAAAGGGCCCGCAACAGACGATCCCCTCGGCCTCTTCCAGAGGCACCTGCGTGATTTCGACGGGATCATCGATCAGCGAGAGAGGTTCAAAGAAGGTCTGATCGCGGGGCTCACCAATGAAATAGACCTTGGAGCCAACCACGCCCCGGAACATCGCGGAGCGCGCGCTGTCACCGGAGGTGGCAATCGAGTCCCAGCTTTCCTGCGGGACGCCGAACTGCTCCAGTTGACGCGCCACGCTGTCACGCGCGCGCGGCGCATTTGTCACCAAGATCACCTTACCGCCTTGCGCGCGATATGCTGTGAGCGCGGCCACGGCGTCTGGAAACGCCGCGATCCCATTGTGCAAACAGCCCCAGAGATCAACAAAGAGCGCATCATAACGCGCGGAAATATCGGACAAAGCTGTGATGATCTGGGTCATGGGGCCTCCACTTGGATGTGGTGCCCTTAAGCCATGTCACGGCCCAAGGCGCAATGGCTCTGACGCAGGCCACGCAGGGCCGCAGGGCCAACAAAAAAGCCCCGATGGGCATCGGGGCTTGTTCGCAACGCTCGTGCACGTTGGATTATTCAGCGGCTTCCGGCGGCGTGTCGGCAGGTGGCGCGTCCGGGGACGGTGTCTCCGCTTTGGGTTTGCGCGGGCGCCGCTTCGGCTTGGGCTTGGGTTTGGGCTCCTCGGGCGCAGCCGTCTCGGCGCTTTCCTCGGGGGTTTCAACCAGACCTGTGTCCGCCTGCGCCGTCTCCAGGACATCGGGCTGCGGCGCCTCTCCGGGGTCCTGAACCATTGGATCTGCGGCTGCAGGCGCGGCATTGCTTTCGCGTTCCTGACGTTCCTGGCGCTCCTGACGCTCTCGATCACGCTGCGCCTGACGTTCCCGGTTCTGGCGTTCCTGCTCTTCGCGGCGCGCTTCCTGCTCGCGCTGCGCCTCGGCCAAAAGCCTCAGGTAGTGCTCCGCGTGTTGCTGAAAGTTCTCCGTCGCAACCCTGTCGCCCGCCAATTGTGCATCACGGGCCAGCTGGTTGTATTTGTCGAAGATTTGCTGCGGCGTGCCGCGCACCTTGCCCTCGGGGCCGGAGCTGTCGAACACACGATTGACCACATTACCCTGTGGCTTGTTGCGGTTATTTTTGTTCCGCGAACGGGATTTGGACGATCTCATGAGCTTTTTTCAATCCAGCCTGTTTAAGTCTTGCCTTGCGTGTCCGGAATGCAGCCTTGCTGCGCTGGTGTGACCGGATCATGCTAAATGTCTGGCTTAGGTCAGGCGGCGTCTGCAAGGCAGTCGCGGCACCTATGCGTGAGTAACCATGGCACGCTCTGCCTTACAAGTGATAAATGGCAAAAGTGGACAAAAAGCCCCTTTTTCGCACGATTTTACCTCTCAGCCCCGTCTTGCGGCGACAATCCTGTCCCGACCATCCAGATCGGGAATCACTTTGACGTCGCGCAATCCATGGTTCGAAAAGAGCGCGCTCACCGCATCCGCCTGCGTTGGCCCGATCTCAACAAGCACAGACCCGCCGGGCGCGAGATACGTGCCTGCATCCCGCGCAATGACGCGGTAGGCAGACAGCCCGTCGGCCTCGTCGGTCAATGCCATGCGCGGCTCATGGTCCAGTTCGCAAGCCAATCCCGCCATTTCTTCTGCGGCAATGTAGGGCGGGTTTGACACGATGAGATCGAACACCCCGTCCACAGCGGCGAACCAATCGCTCTGCACAAGCGTGAGCCGTTCGGCCACACCAATATCGTACGCATTCCTCTCGGCCACGGCCAAGGCAGCTGCGCTCAGATCACAGGCCACGCCGCGCGCGTTTTGTCGGGCTGCAAGCAGGCTCACGGCAATAGCGCCCGACCCGGTGCCCATATCGAGAAGTGTCGTCCAGGGCAGCTCCAGCGCGGCGCGCACAAGACATTCCGTTTCAGGCCGGGGGTCGAGGACTGCTTCATTGACGTAAAACGTATGGTCGTAAAAGGCGCGTTGGTTCGTGATGTGGCTCATGGGCTTGCCCGCAGCTCGCGCGCGGGCGTGATGCAGGACTCGGCTTTGCCGACCAACGTCATCCAGCGCACCGCACTCGGGATCGTCAGGATCAAAACACGCCGCCCAGATCATCCGGGCTTCGCGCCGCGCCGCGGGAATGCCCGCGTCCTGCAATATCCCGGCGGCGGTCTCGATGGTCTGCGCCTGATCGTCCGTCACATCAAAAGACCGACCCAAGGCAAAGAAGTGCATTACCCCTCCATCTCCGCGAGCATGGTGGCCTGCGAATCCGCCGTCAGCGCATCGATGATCTCGTCGAGATCGCCCGCCATGACCTGATCGAGCTTGTAGAGCGTCAGGTTGATCCTGTGATCTGTCATGCGGCCTTGGGGAAAGTTGTAGGTCCGGATGCGCTCGGATCTGTCGCCCGAGCCCACTTGCGCCTTGCGATCGGCGGAGCGTTCGTCATGGACCTTTTGCCTTTCCAGATCGTAGAGCCGCGCGCGTAGCACGGACAAGGCAATCTCGCGGTTGCGGTGCTGGCTTTTCTCCGATGAGGTCACGACGATTCCGGAGGGCAAATGCGTGATCCGAACGGCGGAATCAGTTGTGTTGACGTGCTGACCGCCCGCGCCGCTGGCCCGCATGGTATCGATGCGAATATCTGACGGTGCAATGTCGATATCGACCTCTTCAGCCTCCGGCAAAACCGCGACAGTGGCCGCAGAGGTGTGAATGCGGCCGCCCGATTCCGTCTCCGGCACACGTTGGACCCGGTGCACACCGCTCTCGTATTTCAAACGCGCGAAGACACCCTCGCCCGTCACATGAGCCGTGACCTCCTTGATGCCGCCAAGCTCTGTTTGCGCCTCTTCGATGATCTCGAACTTCCAGCCCTGCGCCTCGGCATAGCGGTGGTACATGCGCAGCAAATCGCCCGCAAAGAGCGCTGCCTCCTCGCCGCCCGTGCCGGGGCGGATCTCGATCATGGCCGGGCGCGCATCGGCGGCATCGCGCGGCAAAAGCGCGATCTGAAGGGCTGCTTCCGCATCCGGCAACGCGGCTTTCAGTGTCGGCAATTCTTCCTGCGCGAGCTCTGCCATATCCGGATCCTCGAGCATAGCTTCGGCTTCTTCTATGTCGGCAACGATGCGCTGCCATTCCGAGATCTGCGCCACCACAGGCTTGAGATCCGAGTATTCCTTGGCCAGCGCCGCGATCTCACCGGGCTCTGCGCCGCCGGCCATCTTGGCCTCGAGGAACTCGAACCGTTGTGTAATCTGCATCAAACGCTCTTGGGGGATCATCAGAAAACCTATGAATTGCGTGGCTCTCGTGATAAACTGCGCCCATGCTGAGAGGAACCCTGCTTTTTTTCTGTCTTGCGCTCCCGGCCCACGCCGATGTCGTTGGTCCCGGAGGCAAAACCGTTGATTGCTACTGCACGGACCGCACCGGCTCGCGCATCGAGTTGGGCCAGACGATCTGCATGCAGGTAGATGGCCGCATGTTCATGGCGCAATGCCAGATGTCGCTCAATGTGCCGATGTGGCGGCAGGTCGAAGATGGATGCGCCACCTCAGCCCTGCCCCAGAGCCTCAAGCCATCTGTCGACGCGAGCCGCATTGACGCCTAGATCCGCCTTGCCAAATCGCAGCCGGCTGAAGACACGGATCTGCCCATCTGTGCGCTGCAAGGTCACGTAATCCGGAAACCCCCAAAGCGCGGAGCGGGTCACATAGGTAACGTGGCCGCTCTCGGCAGACCCCGCGAGCAATTGCGTCCGTGGCTCAGCGCGAACAATCGCGTCAAGCGCGTCAAAACGTGCCGCATCGCCGTCAAACACACGCGACGCACTGACGGCATCTGTTGTGTTGGCATCGAAATCCAGGGCCACATGCCACCGGGCCGGATCGCTGGGCGCCAAGCGCACAAAGGCGGCGAATCCCGCAACGCCCAGAAGAATGACCCATAAACTCCACCGCATCTGCTGTCCTTTCGCGCAAAATATCGCTCGCGGCGCGTGAAGGGCCTGCCCCTTACGCCTGCCGGTGCTGCTGACCTGCCCAGATAAGGCAGCACAGCGCCGTGGCCACATGAGCGCCTGCAATGGCTGTGGCCCCCGTCGTGTCATATTGCGGCGAGACCTCCACGACATCGCCGCCCACGATCCGCACTCCAGCCAGATCACGCAAAAGACCTTCGGCGAAAACAGAGCTCAGACCGCCCCAGACAGGCGTCCCTGTTCCCGGCGCGAAGGCAGGATCGAGCCCGTCGATATCGAATGTCAGATAGGTCGGATGCGCGCCCACGATCTCGCGCGCACGCTCTGCCACTGCAGAAGAGCCCAGCCTGTCGGCCTCTCTTGCATCGATGATGTTCATGCCCAACGTGTCCGGGTTGTCTGTCCGGATGCCGATCTGGACCGAGCGGGACGGATCGACGAGACCCTCGCCAATGGCTTTGTACATAAACGTGCCGTGGTCGATGCGCTCTGCGCTGTCATCGGCCCAAGTGTCTGTATGCGCATCAATCTGAATGACCGAGAGCGGCCCGTGGACCGCCGCATAGGCCCGCAAAATCGGCAGGGTGATGAAATGATCCCCGCCCATGGCCACAGAGGCCGCGCCTGCGTCCAGAATGGTTGTGATATGGGCGCGCAATGCGGCGGGAAAGGCCCGCACATCGGCATAGTCAAAAGGCAGATCGCCGTAATCCACGATCTCAGCCTCGCTCATGACATCAAAGCCCCAGCCATAGGGCGCATCAGGGCTCTGCAACGCGCTGGCCTCGCGGATCGCACGCGGCCCGAAGCGCGCGCCGGGCCGGTTGGTTACGGCCTGATCAAAGGGCACACCTGTAACTGCGATATCAACGCCGCTCAGATCTTTGGAATAGCGCCGCCGCAGAAAGGAGAGCGCGCCGCCAAACGTATTCTCATAAGACGGGCCACGCCGTTGGCCGCTTTGCGTGAAGGCTTCGTCCACATAGGTTTTGCTGTCTTCCAATGCCATGTCAGCGCGCCCGCCCGTGCCGTGTCTCGATGAGCCGCGCAAAGAACGAGGCGCCGATGGGCGCGATCTCGTCGTTGAAATCAAACTTGGGATGATGCACGCCGGGGCCGTCGCCCTGGCCGATAAAGAGGTAGGCGCCGGGCCGCGCTTCCAACATGTAGGAGAAATCCTCCGCTCCCATCTCGGCGCGCACGTTGTCGCGCACGTCGCCGCCCACCTCGCGCGCAATGCTGGCGGCCAGCCGCGCCTGCGCGGGATGATTGACGGTCGGCGGATAACCTCGGTCCACCTGCAACTCGAGCTCCATCCCGTAAGCCTGCGCATGGCCTTCGACCAAAGCCCGCAGGCGGGACTCGGTCAGAGCGCGCACCTCTTCGGTCAGCGTACGCATCGTGCCACAGATGAAGGCCTGCTCGGGCACAATATTGATTGCGGTTCCCGCGTGGATCTGGGTCACGGTGAGCACGGCATTGTCATGGGTTGAGACATTGCGCGACACGATGGTTTGCAGCGCGCCCACAAGAGCGGAAGCGGCGGGGATTGGGTCAATGCAATCCTCCGGATAAGCCGCATGCCCGCCCTTGCCACGCAGCCGGATGTAGAAATCATCGACGGCGGCCATGAGCGGGCCTTCACTCGTCTCGAAATCGCCCTCAGCCATATGCGGGTTGGTGTGCAGCCCATAGACCTCTTCGATCCCGAAGCGATCCATGACCCCTTCTTCCACCATGATGCGCCCCCCGCCGATGACTTCCTCGGCAGGCTGAAACAACAGCACCACACGGCCCGAGAAGTTGCGCGTCTCCGCAAGATACTTGGCCGCGCCCAGAAGCATCGCCGTGTGCCCATCATGTCCACAGGCATGCATGCGCCCGTCATGCATCGAGGCGTAGGGTACACCCGTCGCTTCCTGCATCGGCAACGCATCCATATCCGCGCGCAGCCCCGTGACCGGACCATCGCCCTGCCCCTTGATGACTGCAACCACACCAGACGTGGCGATGCCTTCGTGGATCTCATCCACGCCAAAGGCGCGCAATTGCTCGACCACGAAGGCAGCCGTTTGATAACACTCAAGCCCCAATTCGGGATTGGCATGAATATGCTGCCGCCAGCCGGCCATCTCATCTGCAAAACCTGCAATCCGATTGATCACCGCCATCTGGACACCACCTTTCTCACGCGTCAGATGTGAGGCAACACCAAATCGGAGGGCGCTGCAATGGCCGAAGATCTGATCCACGACCCAAAAGGCGGTATGCCGCGCTTGCGCGAAATCATGCGGCGCTTGCGCGATCCCGAAACCGGGTGCCCCTGGGATGTCGAGCAGACCTTCGCGAGCATTGCCCCCTACACGATAGAAGAAGCCTATGAGGTGGCCGACGCGATTGAGCGGCAGGCATGGGATGAGCTCAAGGGGGAGCTGGGAGATTTGCTCTTTCAATCGGTCTTTCATGCGCAGATGGCCGAGGACGCCGGGCTCTTCACCTTCGAGGACGTGGCCAACACCATGTCCGACAAGATGGTGGCCCGCCATCCGCATGTGTTTGGCGACGAGAGCCGGGACAAATCCGCCGACCAACAAAGCGCCGATTGGGAGGCGATCAAGGCCGCAGAGCGCGCAGCCAAGTCCCGCACCGGTGCGCTCGATGATGTTGCCGTGGGCCTGCCCGCACTCCTGCGCGCATCGAAACTGCAAAAACGCGCGGCCCGCGTTGGATTCGATTGGCCCGAGACAAGCCAGGTCCTCGACAAGCTCCTCGAGGAAGCGCGCGAATTGACCGAGGCGCGGGACAAACTCAGCCAGAACGAGATCGAAGACGAAATGGGCGACCTGCTCTTCGTGATGGCCAATCTCGCCCGACATCTCGGCGTGGACCCGGAAGCCGCGCTACGCCGCACCAACGCAAAATTCACGCGCCGCTTCACCCAGATCGAAGCGGCATTGGCGAAAACTGGCCGACGCCCCGAAGACAGCACGCTCGAAGAAATGGATGCGCTGTGGGAGGCCGCCAAGGCCACGGAGCGCACGGGCTAAAGCCTTTGCTCCGGAGCCCTCGTCGCTTGCGCCACAGGAGACGGAGCGGGGCTGGCGGTGCAAGTCAAATCGCCGAGGGCCCCACGCAGTGGGAGACGGCTATTTGTCTTGCGGCGACAGTCCGGCTCTGTCACCAAAGGCACAAGCGCAGGAGGGCTGCGGAGCTTTTGCTCTGGTGACTCCGAGCGACACGAAACAAAGAAATAAAGCGCGCGCACGGCGCGCTCATTTGGAAAACAGCCACTTACTGACACGCAAGCCAAGCATCCTCCACGTCCAGAGATTACACCATGAGCCCACGCAAAATCATCATCGACACAGACCCCGGACAGGATGACGCTGTCGCCATCCTGCTGGCCTTGGCGAGCCCCGAAGAGATCGATGTTCTGGGCATCACCGCAGTGGCGGGCAATGTCCCCCTTGATTTGACCTCGAAGAACGCACGGATCGTCTGTGAGCTTGCCGGAAAGCCCGATGTGCCCGTCTTCGCAGGCTGCGACGCTCCCTTGGGCCGCGCGCTTGTCACCGCAGAACATGTGCACGGAAGAACGGGGCTGGATGGCCCGAACCTGCCTGACCCGACGATGGCGCTTCAGGACACCCATGGCGTTGATTTCATCATTGATACGCTGCGCGCGCATCCCGCCAATACGATCACATTATGTCCACTTGGCCCGCTCACCAATATCGCCACAGCGTTCGAGCGCGCGCCTGACATTATCGAAAAGGTGCAGGAAATCGTACTGATGGGCGGGGCCTATTTCGAAGTGGGCAATATGACGCCCACGGCGGAGTTCAACATTTACGTCGACCCCCAAGCCGCTGATATCGTGTTTAAATCCGGCGCATCAATCGTTGTCATGCCACTCGATGTCACGCACAAGGCGCTGGTCACGTCCGAGCGCAATTCCGCGTTTCGCAATCTGGGCACGCCTGTCGGCACCGCCGTCGCACAGATGACCGACTTTTTTGAGCGCTTCGACAAGGAGAAATATGGCTCCGCAGGCGCACCGCTGCATGATCCCTGCGTGACGGCGTACCTGATCAAGCCCGATCTCTTCTCTGGCCGCTGTATTAACGTGGAAATCGAAACCCAGTCAGAGCTCACCATGGGGATGACCGTTGCCGATTGGTGGCGCGTCACGGATCGCGCGCCCAATGCCCTGTTCATCGGTGATATCGACGCAGACGGCTTTTTCACGCTTCTGACCGAACGGCTGGCCCGACTATGAGCGCGGCACTGACGCTTGCACGGCCGGAGCATCTGGAGCGTCTGGTCGCGATGTCTGGCGCTTTCGCCGAGGAAATGGAACTGCCAAGCGATCCGGACCAGCGCGGCGCGGCGCTCCTGCCCTTGCTGGAAGGTTCGCCCCATGGCGCGGCTTACCTCATTGGCCCGGCACGCGCGCCCGTGGGTTATCTGGTCGTGTCCTTTGGGTGGTCCCTGGAATTTGGCGGGCTGGACGGGTTTATCGACGAAATCTACATCCGTCCGGCGGTGCGCGGGCGCGGCATGGCGACAGAGGTCCTCATCGCCCTGCCAAAGGCGCTCGCCGGCGCGGGTTTGCGCGCGCTTCATCTGGAGGTCGATAAAACCGACACAAAAACGCAGCGGCTCTATGCGAAAGTGGGCTTTGCGCTGCGCGATCGTTACCAGCTCATGACCCGCGCGCTTTAACCTCTGTAAAGAGCGGCGCGGCACAATATATATCCTGCATGACCTTGCACATTCCCTTCGACAATAGTTTTGCCCGGCTGCCTGAAGGCTTTGCCGCCCATGTCGCGCCCGAGCCGGTTCAAGCACCGGAACTTCTGGTGTTCAACCTTGCCTTGGCCGAAGAGCTGGGCCTGCGAATTGGCGCGGAGGAGGAGCTTGCGCAGGTCTTCTCCGGCAACCATCCGCCCGAGGGGGCAAGCCCGCTGGCGCAAATCTACGCGGGGCATCAGTTTGGCCATTTCAACCCACAATTGGGCGACGGGCGGGCGATCTTGCTGGGCGAAGTGGTCAATGCTGCAGGCCGCTTCGACATTCAGCTCAAAGGGTCTGGCCGGACCCCGTTTTCCAGATCGGGCGATGGCCGCGCTTGGCTGGGCCCTGTTTTGCGCGAATATGTCGTGTCTGAAGCGATGCACGCCATGGGATTGCCCACCACCCGTGCCTTGGCCGCTGTGGCCACGGGCGAAACGGTCTATCGCGAAACCGCCCTGCCGGGCGCGGTGCTGACACGGGTGGCGCGCTCGCATCTGCGCGTGGGCACTTTCCAGATCTTCGCCGCGCGTCGCCAGCTCGAACACCTGCAAACGCTCTTTGACTATGCCGTGGCGCGCCACGACCCCGACGCCGACAATCCGCTGGATTTTCTTCGAGGCGTGATTGCCCGGCAAGCCGATCTCGTGGCCCGATGGATGTCCGTGGGCTTCATCCACGGGGTCATGAACACCGACAATTGCACGATTTCAGGCGAGACAATCGATTACGGCCCCTGTGCCTTCATGGATCGCTATGATCCCCATACCGTCTTCAGCTCGATTGATCGGCAAGGCCGCTACGCCTATGCCAACCAGCCCGACATCATCGTGTGGAACATGGCACAGCTGGCCACGTCTCTCGTCCCGCTGATGCCGGACAGTGAAGCTGCGATTGAACAGTTTACAGAAGCTGTCCACGCGATGCCCGGCCTGATCCGCGCGCGGTGGCTGCATCACTTCGGACGCAAGATCGGCCTCACAGAGGCCACCCCGGACGACGCACGGCTGATCACCGATCTCTTGCAGATCATGGCCGATCACGATGCTGACTTCACAAATACCTTCCGCGCCTTGTCCGCAAATGCCGCGCGCGATCAATTTACCGATCCCGCTGCGTTTGACGCATGGGAGGTCCAGTGGCGTGCCCGCCTAGCGCAAGAGACGGCGCCGCAAGACCTTATGCGCCAGACCAACCCCGCCCGCATTCCGCGCAACCACCGGATCGAACAGATGATCGAAGCCGCCGTTGCAGGAGATCTGGCGCCGTTCAAACGCATGATGGACGCGCTCTCCGCCCCCTACGAGACAGATCCGCGCTTCGACGATCTCACGCGACCGCCACTGGAGACCGAGATCGTTCAGGCCACTTTCTGCGGGACCTAGTCTCCGCCGGCTTTTTCCTCGACAGCATCGGCCAGGGCTTCCGCACGCGCCGCGATTTCCGCAAGGGAATCCGCAACGTCATCGGGAATGACCGGCACTTCGACACGCTGGGGTGCAGGCGCAGGGCGCGCCCGCAGCTCTTCAAGCTCCGCCTGCATCTGCGCGATGACATCGGCCTGCTCACGGGTCTTGTCTTCAAAGGCGGCGGTTTTGTCCGCCAGCATCAAACCCGCCATGAGCAACATGCGTGCCTCCGGAACGCGACCGATCTGATCGGTCAGCACGCGTGCCTCGGTATCCAGCATCTTGGCGGCGGCATGCAGGTAATGCTCCTCGCCGTCCTGACAGGCCACTTCGAAGGTCCGCCCTCCGATGGAAATCGCGACTTCAGGCATCAGGCGCCCTCCCCTTTGGCCAACATGGGCTCAAGCGATGACAAAATCGCACTGGCTTCCGCAACATCAGCGGCCCGTTCGGCACGCAGCGCTTCCAGCTCGGCCAGCATGGCTTTGTTGATCAGATGCGGCTCTGCCACGCCCTTCTCATTGGCCTCCCGCAGGGCGCGGTTGTTTTCGCGCAATTGCTGGGTGACGCGGCGCAAACGCTGAAGCTCGGCATCGACCTGGGCCATGGCTTCGGCCTGACCCGCGCTGGCGGATTGCGCCTCGGCAAGCTCGGTCGCGTGTTTTTCCTTGAGGCCCTTGATGCGCTCATCCAATTGAGACGTCACCGTTTTCTCATCTTCAAGCGCCTGTTGGAGCGCGGCAATCTCTCCGCTTTGATCGGGGCCACCGCTGGCCATGTGATCTGTTGCTGCACTGATACGATGCAGGGCCTGCGTAATGCGGCGCTGCATGTCCTCGATATCTGCCATTGCCCGACCTTTCTGTCTCACACCGCAACGTACACCCCGCCGGGCCGCTGCGACGCGTCTTCCTGCCTGTTGGGCATTACACCCTGACGCGAATCGCTCTGCGCGTCTGGATGCCGATTTTAAACCTATGTTCGGGAAATTGCGCCCCCCATGTTTTCAAACGCTTAGCGCGGGGTCTTCACCCAAGGTCCAGATTGCGGCCTGTGGCCTTCTTGATCTTTGATCCCGGGCTGTTAAGGAGCGGGCAAACCCTGAGATGAAGGATAGATCCCTTGGACATCGACGCGCTCAAATCCGCCCATCCAGACCATTGGAAGAAGGCGGCTGCCATCCGCACGCTCACCCTCGATGCCGTCGCGGCGGCCAATTCAGGCCATTCCGGCATGCCCATGGGCATGGCCGATGTGGCGACTGTTTTGTTTGAAAAACACCTCAAATTTGACGCTGCGCGACCCGATTGGGCGGACCGGGATCGGTTCATCCTTTCTGCGGGGCACGGCTCGATGCTGCTCTACGCGCTTCTCTATCTCAGTGGTGACAGCGAGATCACGCTGGAGCAAATCAAGAACTTCCGCCAGTTGGGCGCGAAGACCGCGGGCCACCCCGAGAACTTTCTGGCGCAGGCCATTGAGACGACCACCGGTCCGCTGGGTCAGGGCATCGCCAATTCCGTGGGCTTTGCCATGGCGGAGGAGATGCTGCGGGCGCGCTTTGGCACGAAGCTTGTGGATCACTATACCTATGTGATGGCGGGCGACGGCTGTCTTATGGAAGGTGTCAGTCACGAAGCCATCGGCATTGCAGGCCGTCAGGCGCTCTCGCGTTTGATCGTCTTCTGGGACAACAACAACATCACCATCGACGGCACGGTCGAGCTGTCGGATCGCACCGACCAGGTGGGGCGTTTCAAGGCCGCGGGCTGGCATGTGCAGGAAATCGACGGCCATAATCCCGAGGCCATCGACGCCGCGATCACGGCGGCCAAGAAGACCAAGAAACCCTCGATGATCGCCTGCAAGACGCATATCGCCTTGGGCCATGCCGCGCAGGACACCTCCAAGGGCCATGGCGCCCTGACCGATGCAGACCAATTGCGCGCAGCAAAAGAGGCCTATGGCGCGCCTCTGGGCCATTTCGAAGTGGCCGATGATGTGAAAGCCGCTTGGGAAGCAATCGGCAGCCGCGGCGCGGCGGAGCGCGCGGAATGGGACCTGCGTCTCGCGGAATGCTCGGCCAGCCGTCAAAAGGAATTCGCCCGCACCATGGCAGGCGAGGCTCCCAAGAAGCTCTCGGCCACGATCAAGGCGCTCAAGGCGCAAGTGTCCGAGACACAACCCAAGGTCGCCACGCGCAAGAGCTCCGAGATGGTGCTCGAAGTGCTCAACCCGGTCCTGCCCGAGACTGTTGGCGGCTCTGCGGACCTCACGGGGTCCAACAACACCAAGACAGCCGATCTGGGCGTCTTTGACGTGGACAATCGCAAGGGGCGCTACGTTTACTGGGGCATTCGCGAACATGGCATGGCCTCCGCGATGAACGGCATGGCGCTGCACGGCGGCATCCGGCCCTACGGTGGCACGTTCATGTGCTTCACCGATTACGCCCGCCCGGCCATGCGTCTGTCGGCCTTGATGAAGATGCCCGTCGTCTATGTCATGACCCATGACAGCATCGGTCTTGGCGAAGATGGCCCGACGCACCAGCCGGTCGAACATCTGGCCATTTCCCGCGCCACACCCAACACGCTTGTGTTCCGCCCGGCGGATACCGTCGAGACGGCGGAAGCCTGGGAAATTGCGCTCACGCAGGATGCCACGCCGTCGGTGCTCTCGCTCACTCGTCAGGGCGTGCCCACAGTGCGGACGGAGAACAAGCGCTCCAACCTGACCGCGCAAGGCGCCTACGTGCTGGCGGATGCGGATGGCAAACGTCAGGCGGTCTTGATGGCCACGGGGTCCGAGGTTTCGATCGCCATGGCCGCGCGCGATATCCTGCAGGCCGAAGGCATCGGCACGCGCGTCGTCTCCATGCCCTGTTGGGAGCTCTTCGAGGAGCAGCCCGAAGCCTATCGTCGCCGCGTTCTGCCCGGCGGTCCGGTCCGGGTCGCCGTTGAGGCGGGCATTCGCATGGGCTGGGATCGCTGGCTCTTTGGGGAGCGCGGGAAGCGTGAGAAATCAGGCTTTGTTGGCATGCACGGCTTTGGCGCTTCTGCTCCTGCAGGACAGCTCTACGAGCATTTCGGCATCACGCCCGAGGCCGTGGCCGACAAGGTCCGCAAGCTGATCGGCGGAGATTGGGAAGAAACGCGCCGCTAAAGATCAGAGCATACCTCAGGACATGAAGGGGCAAGGCTGCGCACACAGCCTTGCCCTTTTTCCTGTCAGAGGATGAAATTCACCTCCTCCAGCGTGCCAACCCAGAGCACGGATATTTCTTCATCCACGCCGCCATCACCGTCGACATCGATCTGGACCAGATCCTTGTCCACCCGGACCGACGCGCCGGAGCTGAAAGCCTCCGTGCCGATAAAGCGCAAGCCGCCATATTCGCTGAGATCAATACGGTCCGCTCCGCCACCACGGCCCGCATCAAACCCCTTGATCACGTCCGCCTGATCTCCGAGCCCGGAATCGCCTGCGCGAAAGACGAAGATATCGCGCGCCTTGCCATCCTCCCAATCCAGAAGTTCATCGCGCCCGGTGCCGCCGCGCATGATATCACGGCCGTTGCCCCCCGTTAGCGTGTCGTCACCACTGCCACCGGACAGTGTATCTTGCCCATCAGCCCCGCCCAGCACATCATCATCGCGCCCACCTTTGAGGCGGTCATTGCCCTGATCGCCCCAGATCGTGTCGTCGCCGCTGCCGCCTCTGACCAAGTCATGGCCCTGCCCGGCTCCGATGCGATCATCTCCGGAGCCGCCTTTGATCGTATCTTCGCCGGTGACTCCCCATAGCTTGTCGTTGCCACTGCCGCCGAGCATACGATCCGCGCCGCTGCCGCCGCCGATCTCATCATCGCCCGAGCCGCCAGTCAGGAGATCATCACCCGACCCGCCACCGATTTTGTCATTGCCGCCGTTGCCATTGATGCTGTCTTCGCCGGCATCGCCCCAGAGCTTGTCGTCGCCCCGGCCGCCGCGCAATGTGTCATCGCCCGTGTGGCCGCCCAGCTCATCGGCGCCGTTGCCGCCAATGAGGCTGTCGTCGCCCTGCTCGCCCCAGAGTTTGTCATCGCCGTCCTGACCGCGCAGCGTGTCATCGCCCTTGCCGCCGCCGGAGACATCATTGCCATCGCCAGCGCGCACGGAATCGTCGCCCTCGCCCGCCCAGATCTTGTCGTCACCGGAGCCTGCGTAGAACAATTCATTGGCCGCATCGACGAGTTCGGCGCTGTATTTTCCGCTATAGAGGGTCTCGCTCTCTGCGCTCCCATAGACGATGTTGACGCCGTTCAGGTAGTAATTCAGCCACCCCGCCACATCGACGGCCAGCTCATTGGCGTCGCCGTCCTCGTTCTCGAACCGCCCGTCAACGATGGGAAATCCAACGTGGTAAATCGCATCGGCGACCGTGTTGATGAAGGCGCGCCCCTGAAACTTCAGCGTGCCGCCATCGCCCTGAACAAGATGAAAGCCGGTTTCCTCATTGCCCTCGTCATCGCCATGGCCCTCGACAAACCTGGCATAGAGCGCATCATCGGCGCGGATATAGTCGGAGAGCTTTTGCATATCGCCCGCCGAAATGCGCCCGTCTGCATTCACGCCCGTCGCAGCCACCGCTTCGAGGATAACCTCATTCATCAACCGCGCCGCCGCGATCCCGCCATTTATATCCTCCACGCTGGTGCGCGCACGCAAGCCGGGATCAAGGCTGACGTGTTCTGCGATTGTATCCAGTGAGAGGGATTTTGCTTTCAGTTCCATAGTGACACCTATTGATTGGGGTGTCATGGGCATGCGCGCTCTCGCATGGCGCCCGATAGGTCAGGCGAGGCGGGCCGCGTTTTTCGGCATCTCGCCGCGCCCGGCGCGCAAGAAGTGGCGCATCAAATGGCGATATGCGGCAGGACGCGGCGAAGGACCGCCGAGATACGGCCCGGGCACGCGGAAATCCGCGGGCGTTATGACCGGGACCGAGAGCCTTCAGAGCGCATCAGCATCCAACAGGCGCGCCCCAAACTTCGTCCGCCACCGAGGCTTAATGCACGCTCTTGCCGAACAGAGGCATAATGCCCCGCAAGATGACCGGGATCAGCAAGAGCCCATAGGCCAGCCCGATGATCCCGTCAAAGAACGCGGTGAAGAACCATTTTACAAAGCCCTGCGCCGCCTCGACCGATCCCGCGATCCCCTCAGCGATATGTTTGATATCGACATAAGGGTGATGCAGGCCCAGATCGTGCAAACCGTGCACCATGATCGACCCGCCGACCCAAAGCATGGCCGCCGTGCCGACGACTGAGAGCACCTTGAGCAGATGCGGCATGAACTTGACCAGACCGTTGCCAAAAGACCGGCTCATGGATGTTTGACCATTGCGGGCAAGATAAAGCCCCACGTCATCCATCTTCACGATCAGGGCCACCGAGCCATACACGGCGATTGTGACCGCAATCGCAACGACGGCCAGCGTCGCGCCCTGCATCCACACGTTGGGCGCTTCAATGGCGGCCAGCGAAATGGTCATGATCTCGGCCGACAGGATGAAATCCGTCTTGATCGCGCCTTTGACCTTTTCCTCCTCAAGATGGCCCGGATCCTTAACTGACATATCCGCCTCAACATGCTTGTCCGCATGCGGGAAGAGCCAGTGAAAGACCTTCTCGGCGCCTTCGAAACATAAGTATGACCCCCCGAGCATCAGCAGCGGCGTGATCAACCAGGGCGCAAAATTGGCGAGCAGCATCGCGATAGGTAGCAAAATCACCAGCTTGTTGAAAAACGACCCCTTGGCGATCCGCCAGATGATCGGCAATTCGCGGGCGGGCGCGAAACCCTGGACGTATTTGGGCGTCACGGCCGCATCATCAATGATCACGCCGGCGGTTTTGCCGCCCGCCTTCGCAGCCGCCGCAGCAACATCGTCCACGGAGGTTGCCGCCACCTTGGCAATGGCCGCCACATCATCAAACAAGGCCAACAAACCGCTCATACCCACACTCCCGACACGCTTCTTTTCCGTTGAGCTGCACCCTAACGCGCAGGCAAAAACCTGCAAGGGCTGCGAATCGTATGCCGTTGTGTGCGGAAACCTCCAAAATGGTACCGCAACCGTTAGCGCTCACCTCGGGCCAGGTTGCGCCAGCCTGCCACGGTTATCGCTATCATGTTGGTGGAAAAACACTTTTTCCTTTGTCTTAACACAAAGGCCGGGTACCTGAACGGCAACGGACGTAAGGAGTGCCCCATGACTGTGACTGTCGGGATCAATGGTTTTGGCCGAATTGGCCGCTGTACGCTGGCTCATATTGCCGAGAGCGCGCGCAATGATGTGCAAGTTGTGAAGATCAATGCAACAGGCCCGATCGAGACCTCGGCGCATCTTCTGCGCTACGATTCCATCCATGGGCGCTTTGGCAATGAAGTGAAAGTGTCTGGTGACACGATGGATCTGGGCCGTGGCCCGATGCAGGTTTTCTCGACATATGATCCGACTGAGCTCGATTGGAGCGGCTGCGATGTCGTGCTGGAATGCACGGGCAAGTTCAATGACGGCCACAAGGCAGATGTGCATATCAAGCAAGGCGCCAAGTCCGTCCTGATCTCCGCACCTGCCAAGAACGTCCAGAAGACCGTTGTTTTCGGGGTCAACCATCGTGATCTGGTGGATGGCGACACGATGATCTCCAATGGGTCGTGCACCACAAATTGCCTCGCTCCTCTGGCCAAGGTTCTCGATGAGGCCATCGGGATTGAGCGCGGCATCATGACAACGATCCACTCCTACACCGGCGATCAGCCCACGCTGGACCGGCGTCACTCTGATCTCTACCGCGCCCGCGCGGCGGCCATGGCAATGATCCCGACGTCAACCGGGGCCGCCAAGGCGCTGGGGGAAGTGCTGCCCAACCTCAAGGGAAAACTGGACGGCACCGCCATGCGCGTGCCCACGCCCAATGTCTCCGCTGTGGATCTGACGTTTGAGGCTTCCAAAGACGTGACGGTCGAAGACGTCAACGAAGTGGTGCGTGAAGCCGCTGCCGGGCATATGGGCGCTGTTCTGGCCTATGATCCCGAGCCCAAGGTCTCGATTGATTTCAACCATACCCCCCACAGCAGTATCTTCGCGCCCGACCAGACCAAGGTCGTGGGCAAGCGCACCGTGCGGGTGCTGGCATGGTATGACAACGAATGGGGCTTCTCTGTTCGTATGGCAGATGTCGCCGCGGCCATGGGCCGGTTGGTCTGATACCATCCTTTTCAAACTGAATTGAGGGACCAGAGCCGTGCGCTCTGGTCTTTTGCGTTTTGCACCGACCGCGCCGCCCACAGGCCCTTTTCATTTGCGCGGCCCTGCCCCATGTTTGCGCCATGACAAATGGCATCGCATTTTGGACAGGCTTGAGCATTCTGGTCTGCATCGGGATTGACTGGGTGTTTTTCGGCACCGAGCATTTCCTCTTCCTGTCCAAGAAGGGTCTCGATCTCATTGAGTGGCTCGCCTTCTGGCGATGACTTGACAGGACCGGCTGGTTCGTGTTGTTAGCGGTAACAGAACGGGGCGGGGCACGGGCTGAACGCAGCTGCAAGGGCATAGCCTGACGCAGCACCCACCATGTCACGCCGTCACAAAGACAAAAAATGCATAAGGACCAGACGGATGGCTGTGAAAGTTGCAATTAACGGGTTCGGTCGGATTGGCCGCAACGTACTCCGCGCGATCATCGAATCCGGGCGGACAGACATCGAGGTTGTGGCCATCAATGATCTGGGCCCTGTCGAAACCAACGCGCATTTGCTGCAATACGATACAGTGCATGGCCGCTTTCCCGCGCAGGTGACCGTGTCGGGCGAGAGCATCGATGTGGGACGTGGCCCCATGGCTGTCACCGCCATGCGCAATCCTGCGGATCTTCCGTGGTCAGACGTGGATGTCGTGCTGGAATGCACAGGCATCTTCACCTCCAAGGACGCCTGCCAGGCCCATCTCGAGAACGGCTCCAGCCGCGTTCTGATTTCTGCGCCCGGCAAGGACGCAGACAAAACCATCGTCTATGGCGTGAACGACAATGAGCTGACAGCCGAGGATGTGATTGTCTCCAACGCATCCTGCACGACCAACTGCCTTGCGCCCGTGGCCAAGGTCCTCAATGACGCCATCGGCATCAAACGCGGCTTCATGACCACCGTGCACAGCTATACAGGCGATCAGCCGACGCTCGATACGATGCACAAGGATCTCTACCGCGCCCGCGCGGCGGCCATGTCCATGATCCCGACGTCTACGGGCGCTGCGAAAGCGGTTGGTCTGGTCCTGCCCGAGCTCAACGGCAAGCTTGACGGTGTGGCCATCCGGGTGCCGACGCCGAATGTCTCAGTGGTCGACCTCACCTTTGAAGCCAACCGCGACACAAGCGTCGACGAGATCAATGACGCGATCCGCGCCGCCGCCAATGGCCCGCTCAAAGGTGTGTTGGGCGCGACAGATCACAAGCTGGTCTCCATGGACTTCAACCATGATCCCCACAGCTCCATTTTCGCCACGGATCAAACCAAGGTCATGGACGGCAATATGTGTCGTATCCTGAGCTGGTATGACAACGAATGGGGTTTCTCCAACCGGATGGCCGATACCGCAATTGCCATGGCCAAGTTTCTGTAACCCATAATTATGGTACGAGTTCACGGGCGCGTGAGGGAAGTTGACCCTTCACGCGCCTTTTTTGTGGTTATCTCAGCGTAAATTCACGAGGGGCACCACACCATGGCACGTAAAACCACCAAGCGGCGCAAATCACAGGACGCACAACCTGCCGCCCCGAAACCCACCAACCGTCGCGACACACTCAAAACGCTGGCGCTTTTTGGCGCGGGCGCGGCCGTTCTGGGCGGCGGTGGTACAGCGCTGGCTCTCGATTTTCGCAAAAAGCTCGCCGAGACGGACCTGAGCAGGATCGGCAATGGCATGGCCACGATCGTGCAAATCCACGATCCGCAATGCGCGCTCTGCACCGCGCTTCAAAAAGCCACACGCAAGGCCTTGCGCCAATGCAAAGATGCCGCCCAAACCCAATATCTCGTGGCCAACATCACAACTCTGGAAGGCGCGGAGTTTCAGGCGCGCATGGGGTTGCCCAATGTGACCCTCGTCTTTCTTGATGGCGCAGGAAAGCACGTGCACACGATCCAGGGCGTGACCCCAGCCGATGAGATCAAGCGCGAAATTCAGGAACGCTTCGCGTAACCACCTGAAAAGATTGTTAACCTTACCTCGGGGAGCCTTGCAAAAACTGCAAGGCGGGCCTGACAAGCTGTGCATTGTTAGCGCCACCAACTTGCTTATGTACGGGGTGTCAGTGGTTCAAAGACCACGCAACTCCAAACCCTCTTGAAAGGAGGCACGAACATGAGCAGTGTTTTCACAGAACTCCAAAAACGGTACCAAAAGCGCGCATCCTACCTGCGCACCGTCGACGCCCTGCGCAATATGCCTGTGGATGTCGCATTGGATCTCGATATCTATCCCGGCGATGCCGAGAAGATCGCGTATAAAGCAGTTTACGGCGAGTAAAACACTTCGACGGAAACCTGATGCACCGCGTTTCACGAAAACGCGGGTGCTTGGCAGTGTCGTCGTGATCCAGGTTTTTCGCGGAGTACCATAACACCGGCCTGCGATGAAAAGACTGCCTGCCTCTGTCGCACTCTAGCGATCGAGGCGGGCCAAAAGCGCCTCTTTGACCGCAGGCGTGACAAATTTCGACACATCCCCCCCAAGCCGCGCAATCTCCTTGACCAGCTTGGAGGCAATGGCCTGATGCTTCGCCTCCGCCATCAGGAATACCGTCTCAATATCATCATTGAGCGCGCGGTTCATTCCAACCATCTGAAATTCATACTCAAAATCCGCAACAGCCCGGAGCCCGCGAATAATCACGCCTGCGCCCACGTCCTTGGCACAATCGATCAGGAGGTTCTCAAAGGGATGCGCCACGATTTCCACGCCGGTTTGTTCGGACAAAGCCGCGCATTCCGTCTCGATCATGGCAACCCGATCTTCGAGCGGAAAAAGCGGGCCCTTGTCACGATTGATCGCAACACCAATCACCAACCTGTCCACAAGAGCCGTGGCACGGCGGATGATATCCATGTGCCCCAGGGTCACCGGATCAAAGGTTCCCGGGTAAAGTCCAACGCGCATTCCTGTCCCTCCGGTCTCGCGGCCGTTTGCGCGGAGAAAGCCTCAAATCGCCGTCCGGTTCAAGCGGTCAGGTGTCGCGGGGGAGAAAGTCGCGCGATCAATGGCCCATTATCATGCCTTCAAGGGCATCCTTCTCCATGGCAACTTCGGACAACTTGGCTTTGACCACATCTCCCAAAGTCACGATCCCCACAAGCGCGCCGTCATCAATCACGGGCATATGGCGGAACCGGCCTGCGGTCATGGTGGCCAGAACTGTGTCCACATTGTCCTCCCGCGACGCAGTCTTGAGCTCAGAGGTCATGTAGTCCGAAACAGCATCGCTCAGGCAGGTTGCCCCGCGCGCTGCCAGCTCGCGCACGATATCCCGCTCCGACAAGATCCCATCCGCGGTCTGGCCAGACTTGGAGACAATGACCGTCCCGATCCGCTTTTCCGCCAGAATCTTGGCCGCCTCAGAGATCAATGTCCCCGGTGAAACAGTCACAACAGCTTGATCTGATTTGGAATTCAGGATTTGTTGCACGAGCATTGGCTGTCCCTTCGTCGCTTGTGATTGGCTTGTTTTCCCCAGCATCGCGGCACAGGGGGCCTTCTGTCAATTCTCCCTTAGGTCGAATGGGCTCTCAAGCCGGGCAATCTCGGCCCGCATCAGGGAAACCAGACGGTCCGCAAGCCGTGTCAGACGCCCGCGCTTGTGATCCTCGGCATGGCGCAAAAGGTGGAAACTCCGGGTCAGGCGGATGTCCTGCGTCAACACCGGGACCACCTCTGGCGCGGCTGGCAAGGCAAAGGCATGGCAAATCCCCAGCCCAGCGTCTTGTCGCAACAGATTGAGCTGAACCGATGCGGAATTTGACCCGAAATGCACACCGCCCAAGCCCAGCTCGCGCATGTAATCCAGCTCGGCATCAAAAATCATGTCCGGGATATAGCCGACCATAGGGTGGTGTCGCAGGTCTGCGCGCGCTTGCACCGGCCCATGGGCCGCGAGATAGCGGCGCGAGCCCGCCAGAAGCAACGTATAGTCGCAAATCTTCTGCACCATGAGCCGCCCCCCTGTCGGGCGCGAGACCGTGATCGCCAGATCGGCCTCCCGTTTGGAGAGGTTCACCACCCGTGGGAGGGCCAGAATTTGCAACTCCAGCGCCGGATTCTCGGCAACCAGCCGCGCGCAGACCTGAGGCAGGAGATAGTTCGCGCACCCATCCGGCGCGCCGATCCGGACCTGACCGGCCAAGCCTTCACTGGGCTCTCCCAAGGCCTCCACCGCCGCATGCGCCGCGATTTCAGCTTGCTCTGCCGCAGGCAAAAGCCGCATGCCCGCCTCGGACAGCGCATAGCCTCTGGGCGACTTGAGAAAGAGCACTTGCCCCAACCGCTCCTCGAGCCGCGCCAATCGCCGCCCGACCGTCGCCGCATCCAGACGCAAGGCCCGCCCGGCGCCTGACAGGGTTTCGGCCCGTGCTGTTGCGAGGAATATGCGCAGATCGTCCCAATCATCCATGAGCTCGCCTCCTTGCAAAATTGCAATATGCTTTTGCCATCATGCCCCTTTGTCATGCATCTCCGCAATGCTAGAGGGATGGAAACTGGACCAGTTCACATCTTGAGGAGAGATCGCATGCAACAGCTGTCCCATTACATGAATGGCGCCCACGTGGCGGGCACATCAGGCCGGAGCGCTGATGTGTTCAATCCCGCCACGGGCGAAGTGCAGGCGCAACTGGCCTTGGCCAGCGCCGATGAGGTCAACACCGCCGTCAAAATCGCGGCTGCCGCTCAACCGGCCTGGGGCGCGACCAATCCGCAGCGCCGCGCCCGGGTTCTGATGCAATTCGTGCACCTGCTCAACCGTGACATGGACAAGCTCGCCGAAGCGCTCTCGCGCGAGCATGGCAAAACCTTGCCCGATGCCAAGGGCGATGTGCAGCGCGGGCTCGAAGTGGTCGAATATTGCATCGGCGCGCCGCAGATGCTCAAGGGTGAGTTCACCGATAGCGCGGGCCCCGGCATCGACATGTATTCCATGCGTCAGCCACTTGGCGTCACAGCGGGCATCACGCCGTTCAACTTCCCGGCCATGATCCCGATGTGGATGTTTGCGCCCGCCATCGCCTGCGGCAACGCTTTTATCCTCAAACCCTCCGAGCGCGATCCCTCGGTCCCGCTCATGCTCGCGGAATTGATGGAAGAAGCCGGCCTGCCCAAGGGCATCCTTCAGGTCGTGAATGGCGACAAGGAAGCTGTGGACGCGCTGCTTGATCACCCCATCGTGCAAAGCATCGGTTTTGTGGGCTCAACACCCATCGCCGAATACATCTACGCGCGCGGCTGCGCCAACGGCAAACGCGTGCAGTGTTTTGGCGGCGCGAAGAACCACATGATCATCATGCCAGACGCCGATATGGGCCAGGCCGCCGATGCGCTCGTGGGCGCGGGCTACGGGGCCGCAGGCGAGCGCTGCATGGCGATCTCGGTCGCGGTTCCGGTCGGCGATGAAACGGCTGATCGATTGATCGCAGAGCTTGTGCCGCGCATCGAGTCGCTGAAAGTTGGCCCCTATACGGCGGGCGATGATGTGGATTACGGACCTGTCGTGACCGCAGCTGCCAAGCAAAACATCCTCGGCCTTGTTCAATCTGGCGTTGATCAGGGCGCCGAGCTCGTGGTCGACGGACGCGACTTTTCCCTACAGGGGTATGAAGACGGCTTCTTTGTCGGGCCGCATCTTTTTGACCGTGTGACGCCTGAGATGGACATCTACCGCAAGGAAATCTTTGGCCCCGTGCTCTCAACCGTCCGTGCGGCCTCCTATGAGGAAGCCATTGGTCTGGCCATGGATCATGAATACGGCAATGGCACCGCGATTTTCACCCGGGATGGGGATGCCGCCCGGGACTTCGCCAACCGCATCAACATCGGCATGGTGGGCATCAACGTGCCAATCCCCGTCCCGCTCGCCTATCACACCTTCGGCGGCTGGAAGAAATCGGGCTTCGGGGATCTCAACCAGCATGGTCCGGACGCCTTCAAGTTCTACACCCGCACCAAGACCGTGACGGCGCGCTGGCCGTCCGGCATCAAGGAAGGTGGCGAGTTCAACTTTAAGGCGATGGACTGACCCAACCTGCCAGCCAAGGCGGGCAACACATGACGCTATGTCATCCACGCTTTGGCGTCTGCGGGCTTGCTCCCATGACGCCAAAGCGCGTAACATTTTGTAATGCCGGTCAGTTATCGCATCTTCACCGACCCAGACATCGTCATCGTGACGTGGCAGGGCACGGTTGTTCTTGAAGAATCCGCGAGCAACTTCATCGAGTATTTGACCTCGGGCCACGCCTATTCAGGAACCCCTGTCCTGGCCGATTGCAGCGGCGTTACGAAGCTGGACATCGATTTTCAGGAAATGCTGCATTTCGTGTCTCAGAAGCTGTCCATTCTGGATCCGTTTGAGGTGAGCATGGTCATGGGCATTTATGCGCCGCAGGACGATGTCTTCGCCAAATGGGAAGAATACGTGCGATTGGTCTCCACGTCGGACAGACAACTCGCAGCGGTCTTCAGAACGCGCGAAGAAGCGCTTGGCTTCTTGCGCATCGATCCGGTTGCGCTCGATACGGTCCTTGCTCAGGATTAACCAAAAGTCGCTCCTAAACCATCCTCCTGCGCGGCAATTTGCAACAAGGACGCCTCTCGGGATGACCTTTTGAGCACTTGCTCCGCTGCCGGTATCCTCCTACCTGTGGTCTATGCCGATCCTCATCTCGCCACGTCCGGAGTACGAACTTGTCATCGTTCATTACGCTGGCCGGGTCACTATGGAGGAGTCGCTGGACTCGTTTCGGTCATTCATTGAAGACGCGGACCCCCTGCCGCAACGCATTCTGATCGATCTGCGTGATGTGCAAAACTTTGACCTCCAGCTGTGGAAACTGCCCGGTATGGTGCGCTCGAAGATGCGCCTGATCAAAGACGGAATGCCCGTCATGGAAACGGCCATTATCGCCCGCAATCCGCTTTTGAGATTTGGCACAATGGCTTACAAGAAACTGGCCGAAGGGTTTGGAAAGCAGACCGTGCATCTTTTTGACAACCGGGAGGATGCCTTGGCGGCCCTCGGTTTGCCCGCTGATCTGCAATAGAGGCGCGTGGCGTATAGCATCTCGCGAACACTCTGGATTACAAAACCACTGCCAGGCACCTGCTTTCTCATGATTTTCGTGAGGCGCGATGTGTCAGGGTTCCGTCGAAATGCTCTCATCAAGCCAGACCGGCCATTGCGTGGGCGCATGCCCCGAACAGGCCGCCTCCGCACAGGCCACCAGCCCGCCAAAGCGCACCGCCCGCCCGCTCAACCCCTCTGCGTAATGGGCATATTTGCCCGAATTGGTCATCAGACAGCGGGCCTCTGTGGGAAAGATCGGCTCCACGATTGAGCACCAGCAAAGATCCGCAATCAGCTGCACACCTGCCTTCTCCAACTCTTGGGCTACGCCGTCCGCCCGCGCGCGGCTGAGAACAGCGCGGCCCAATGTGACAATGGCCTTGGTCCCGGAGCATACCTGACGGCCGCGCATGAGCGCAGCAAAGCGGCGTGTCTCGTCATAGGACGCATGCGGGCTGCCGATGGCCACGAGATCAATCTGCTCCGTGCCCGTGTTGAGCTGCGCCCAAGCAGCGCGCAAGTCTGACGGGGTGACGCGAACGTGCCGCGCGTCGGGTCGGGGGGGTAGATCGCTCTCCGGCGTGATGCCCGCGACATGCACAAGCGGCGCGGCCGACGTCGTACCAAACGCCGCACATAAGCCGCGCAGATCATCCTTGCTCGGCTGAGCCTTTTCCACCCCGTTGATCAAGGCGACACTGTCGGGCGCGCACCGCCCCGCAATCCAGCCCAGCAAGGGCCAGAACGCATCGTCGATACCCTCGGGGCAGGCTACATCGATAACAACACGCGCGCGGCGATTGTCGTCGAGATAGACGCCTGCCTCAGGCGCGCGCCCTGTCAGCGCGACAAAGAGATCGAGGTAATCGGGATGTTTTGCCGTGCGCGCGCCAAGGACGGAATTGGCATAGATGACCGCATTGGACTCAGACCACCCGATGTCTTCGCCCTGCCCCGGCGCGTCCTCGAGGAGATAGGGCGCGCAGGTGAAGGTCGGCTGCGCCCCCATGCGCACATAGGCATCCGCCAGACGGCACGCCGCATTTGAGAAATCCGGCGGCAGGTCATGGGCCGCCAGATTGTTCCGCTCCACGGAAATGGCATTGATTGTTGTAGGCAGGGCCACCTGCGCGCCCATCTCGGCCATGGCTTCAGCGAAGATGAGATTGGCCTCATGGGCGTAGATACTCCCATCAATATGCCCACGGGTCACATCAATCAGCCGGCGCGCACCCTGCGCGGAGGCCATGGTACAGAGCACCTGCATCGCCAAGGCCACGGCACGCCCCTGCCCGCCTTCGAGCTTTTCCCGATCCTCCTTGGTCAGGCCAAGATCGCTATGGGACGTCGTGGCCAGATCCAGCGCGAGATCACCCGCCGTGAGCCTTGTGCCTTTTAGCGTCGCCTCGGCCTTTTGGCTGAGCGCGTCAAAATCGGCGGGGGTCAGACGCAAAACAGCCACGGGCCGGTCAAACATATGTGCCGCAATCAACGACCCCAAGGTGAGAACTTCTTCGGCCTCACGAAACACAAGAGCCGCAGGCGCATGACCGTTCAGCGCCAGTTGCAGCAAGACACCGCTGCCCGAACAAGATCCCCGGCTGGTGGGCATCAGGACGATCTTGCCTGCCAGCGATTGCCCATGCAGATCGTGATGCGCATCGATGACGCGGCCGGTTTCAGGATCAACCCCGCCCCAAAAGCTGAGCCCCTCACGCGCCACGACGACCGCGCCCTGCGCATCTGTGGCCACGAGGATCTGCGACGGTTTCGATTGTGTTTCCCCAATGGGATCGGAGTGCTCCGCCATGCCTGCCCTCTTTGCGCTCATTTATCCCGCACATACCGGCGTCCAACATGACGGAGCTGCTTTGCGCTGTCCATGAAGCACCTGCCATGTTGCAATTGCAGCCAAGACTTGAAACCCTGTGCGCGGGACACGCGCTGCGCAATACCAGCGCCATGCCTCACATACGCACAAGGCAACCAGCCCATGGGTTCGCAGCACGCATGCCCCCCGGAGCAGCTCGGTTTGTTCGCCTGATACGCGCAAAAGACGACGACGGGACAGGATGCCATGGCATTTTACGATTGGGTATTTGACAGCCTCGGGTTGCGAGACTGGTGCGATCAGGCCTCCTCCGACGCGCCCATGTCCATGGCCGATCTTCTCGCCCAATCGCGCGGGGATGACGCCGAAGAGGCAGGCGGCACCCTGCCGTTCCCGTCGCTGGACGCGCTCAATGAATCCTGCGCAGAAATGCCCCGCACCCGGGAGATGACGGCAGGTGTCGAAGACAGCTTTCTGGCCATCAAGGATACGCTCAAGCTCGTTCTCGATCCGCTGACCCAGCCGCTCTCCTGGCTTCTGGAAGGCGCTCTGTTTGCCTTCACCACCACGCCGTGGTTCATCCTCATCCCGCTGCTCATCGGTCTGACCTGGCTTGTCTCGCGCTCGCTTCGGGTCACAGGGCTTGTGGCGGCAACGTTCGTGTTCTTCGGTGTGATCGACCATCTGGACCCGGCCCTGCAAACCTTGTCCATCGTCTTTGTCTGTACCTCGCTCTGCGTTCTCTTTGGTGTGCCCATCGGGATCGGGATGTCCAAATCCAATACGTTGCAGCGCATGATGATCCCGCTTCTGGATCTTCTGCAAACCCTGCCAACCTTTGTCTACCTCATCCCGTTGATCTTTCTCTTTTCCGTGACCGAACCCAAGCTCTACGGCATTGCGATCATTCTCTACGCAATCGTGCCCGTGATCCGGCTGACCGATCTGGGCATCCGGCTGGTGGATCGCGATGTTGTGGAGGCGGCCAATGCCTTTGGGATGACACCGCGGCAAAAGCTCATCGGTGTCGAATTTCCGCTGGCACTGCCCAACATCATGGCCGGGGTGAACCAGACGATCATGATGAGCCTGTCGATGGTGGTGATTGCCTCATTAGTCTCGGCTCCGGGCCTGGGCGTCCTTGTCCTGCGCGGCATCCGAAATCTCGAGCTAGGCGTGGGTCTCGTCGCGGGTTTGGGAATTGTCTTGCTGGCCGTCGTGCTGGATCGCACATCAAAAGCGGCGCTCGCACGCGTTGATGTGTCTCGGCAAAGCAAATGAGCGCGCAAAGCATGGCAAATCCTAAAACCGCCGCCCCGAAAGTCCGCATTCGCGGCCTCTACAAGATCTTCGGGCCCAAACCGCAAAAGGTGCTGCCGCACGTGCTCGGCGGCATGGGCAAGGCAGAGCTGCTGGCCAGCCACGAACATGTTCTGGGGCTCAGAGATATCAATGTGGATATGCAGGCGGGCGAGATCACCGTCGTCATGGGGCTTTCAGGCTCCGGCAAATCAACGCTGATCCGCCATCTCAACCGCCTGATTGAACCCACCGCTGGCGAGGTGCTGGTGGATGGCGAAGATGTGCTCAAGAAGAATGCCGATGCCCTGCGCACCCTTCGGCGCATGAAGATGTCCATGGTCTTTCAGAAGTTCGCGCTTCTGCCGCATCGCACCGTTCTGCAAAATACCGCGCTCGCCTTGCAGGTGCGCGGCATTGATGAGCCCACGCGTCTCAAAGAGGCGGCCCGCTGGCTCGCGCGCGTCGGGCTGGACGGGTTTGAACACCGCTACCCCTATCAGCTGTCAGGCGGCATGCAGCAGCGGGTGGGCATCGCCCGCGCCCTGACGTCCAACAGCGATATCATGTTGATGGATGAGGCCTTCTCCGCGCTCGATCCCCTGATCCGCACCGATATGCAGGACCTGCTGCTGGAGCTGCAAAAGGAGCTGAACAAGACCATCATCTTCATCACCCATGACCTTGATGAGGCGCTCAAACTGGCCGATCATCTGGTCATCCTGAACGACGGCGCAGTTGTGCAGCAAGGCGAGCCACAACAGATTCTGATGCATCCGGCAGACCCCTACATCGAGGACTTCGTGAGCGACATCAATCGCGCGCGGGTCCTGCGGGTCAACTCCATCATGATCCCGCTGGCCGAGGGTGCGGACTACGCGGGCGATGTCGCCCCCCATGACACGCTGGAACACCTGATCGCGCTTTCGGGCGGTGATACGTCGCAAAACTTCCGTGTGGTGGAAAACGGGCGACCCGTGGGGCAGATCGACATGAAGGAGCTTGTGAAGGCGCTTGTACCGCGCATCTCGTCCTCCGATCGCAAAGCGCTCTAGCTCACCGCAGCCCGTGCCGCCTGCGCGGCCTCCTGCATTTGAGTATAGGGGCAGACATCGTCCTCAAAGGGCACATGGCGCAGACGAAAGCCCTTTTCCGGCACGCCCACAGGCGCGGAGATGCGATCCATACGGAAGTGTCGGAAATCATCGCGCGCAGGATCCCAGGCCACAAGATACCACAGGGGCTGCAGGATCAGCATCGCCTGAGGTTCCACCTCGCGCAGCGTCTGATTGCCCCGCGCATCGCGATAGGCAAAGCGCAAAACGTGGCGTTGCAGGAAAGCCACCTCGAAGGCGGGCAACAGATCAGGATCCATCGGTTGCACATCCGAGAGATCCTGCAACGGTGAAAGCTTCCCGATGTGCAGACAATCCAGAAACCGGCGCAGATCGCGGACCTTGTCTGACGGCAAGGACCGCTCGATCTTGGCCAATCCCGCATCCGCCAGATCGGAAAACGGCAGGTTTTGCGCCGCCCGCATCGCCGCCACGCTGATCAAGAGGGCAAAGACTTCCGCAACGGAAAGCCGCGCCGTCGTCTGCATGGATTGCGGATCAAGCTGCACACCGCCGCCCCGGCCCGGTTCTGAATAGATCACAAAGCCCTGATCGCGCAGCGCGGAGATATCGCGCAACACTGTGCGGCGCGACGCGCCCACCTCCTGCGCAAGCGTCTCAATCGTGGCTGATCCTTGCCGGCGCAGGGTGCGGATAATGGCGTCATGTCTGGTGCGTATATTCATTTTTGTACCATAGCACATATAGTGCCATTTTTTGGCACTAATTCATTTTAGACCTCCCTCAGGCTCATATTGAAGGAGAGACATCATGCAACGCACCGCCGTAAATCCATGGGGCTGGTCCCTGAACCTTGGCTACAATCAAGGCGAGATCATCGAAGGCCACCGCCGGCAATTGATCTGCGCAGGCCAGACTGCCGTTGATGAGACAGGCGCCCCGCAATTCGAGGGCGACATGCGCGGACAGATCGCGCTGGCGCTGGACAATCTCGAAGCCGTCTTGGCGGGCGCGGACATGGGGCTGGGCAATATTATCCGGCTGAGCGTCTTTGTGACGGATATGGATGAGGCGCTGAAGAACTTCGATCTCTTCGGTCAGCGTTTCGGCCCCATCCAATGCGCCCCACCCATGACCCTGCTGGAGGTCAACCGGCTGGCGCTGCCGGGGCTCATGTTCGAGATCGAAGCCACCGCGGCAGATTGAAAATCATTCAGAGGCCAAAGGAAAAGGGCGTCCCCGAAAGGACGCCCTTATCAATTCTCACAGCGTGACCCGCTAGTTCGGGATCAGATCCGGCACAATGGTCACAATCGTCGGGAAGAACCACAGGATCGCCAGACCCACGACCTGAATTCCCACGAAGGGGATGATGCCCTGATAGATATGTGCCGTCGTCACTTCTTTTGGCGCGACCCCTCGCAGGTAGAAGAGCGCGAAGCCAAAGGGTGGCGTCAGGAACGAGGTCTGCAGGTTCACCGCGATCATGATCGTGACCCATTTGGGATCAAAGGATCCGCCATAGATCACCGGGCCCACAATGGGGATCACGATGTAGATGATCTCGAGGAAATCGAGCACGAAGCCCAGCACGAAGAGCACCAGCATCACGATGATGAAGACCTTGAACTCATTGTCAAAGCTCTGGAGGAACTGCTGGATGTAGTGCTCGCCCCCGAAGGAGATCACGACGAGGTTGAGCAACTGCGAGCCGATGAGAATGGTAAAGACCATACTCGTCACCTTCGCCGTCTCCCGCACGACCGGCGTCAGAACACCGCCCGCATAGAGCACCCAAAGCGCAAACAAGAGACCGAAGAGCGAGTAGAGATAGGCCGCCGTCGCCACGACATAGGCCACGTAACTCTCAAAGCTTACTTCGGCATTGTTGATGCGCAGATCGAAGTTGATGCCCACAAGGATCATGATGATGACCGAGAAGGTCGTCATGAGCACAATGCGCCCCGAGCGGTTCTGATCGGCCAGCTTGCGGTAAGCCGCCAGCATGATCGCGCCACCGGCCCCAAGCGCCGCTGCGGGCGTCGGGTTGGTGATGCCGCCGAGGATAGAACCCAACACGGCCACGATCAGGACCAGCGGTGGGAAGACCACGCGCAAGAGCTCGTTCTTCGACAGGCGGATCGCCGCGATCCGGACCCCGTAGAGCGCCATGGCCAAGGGGATCAGAAGGATCAAGAAGGTGGCCCCCGCTGATGTGACCGGCGAAATCGCGACCGCATCGATGATGAAGGCCAGTGCGACACCGGCAAAGCCGATGAGCAACGGCAAAGGCTCCGCCGTGGGCGCAACGCCCCGCGCAATGGCCAGCGTCAGCGCGAGCAGCAGGAAGCCCACGGCAACACCTGTGCCGATGGGCGCTGCGTTGGCGATGTTCTCAACCAGGGCCGCCGCGCGTTCTTCATCGGTCAGCTCAACCGCTTGCGCAACACCGCCGGCCGCATCGATCTCGGCCTGCTCGGCCACCGCCGCGTCCCATTTTTCCTGACCATGCAGCTCGATCATCGAGGCCTGACATTGCTCGGACACGTTGGTGCGAAGCGATGCGGTCTGACCGGCATCGGAGAAGCTGTCCACCGTGACGTTCTGGCTGCCCACGACGTTCAGCTGTCCAAAGGCGATGACGACAAAGATCAGGGCCGCAGGCACACCAAGGAACCATGTCAGGCCTTCGCTGCGCGTGATCGGCTCGGAATTGGTCGAGCCAAGCTCCACGGCGGGCGCTTTGGACGGGTTGAAGAGCGCGTAGCCAAAGGCATAGGCGCCATAGAGGAACGCCAGCATGATGCCCGGCAAAAGCGCCGCCTGAAAGAGCGTGCCAACCGAGACCACCGCAGGCTCACCCAGCAACGTCAGAGCGTCCGAACACCCGGCAAGCTGGGCGCGATTTTCCTGCGCGGCGGAATAGAGATCCCCCGCCAACGTCCCCAGAAGAACGATCACGATCGACGGTGGAATGATCTGGCCCAAGGTACCCGAAGCCGCGATCACACCCGTGGCCAGCTGGGGCGAATAGCCTGCCCGCAACATGGTGGGCAGCGACAGGAGCCCCATGGTCACAACGGTCGCGCCAACGATACCTGTGGAGGCCGCGAGGAACGCACCCACCACAACCACCGAGACCGCGAGGCCCCCCGGCAGCGGGCCAAAGACCCGCGCCATGGTTGTCAGCAGATCATTGGCGATCTTGGAGCGCTCCAGCGTGATCCCCATGAGAACAAACATCAACACCGCCAGCAGCGTCTCGATGGATTGACCCGCGAGCACGCGCTCGTTGATCCGGTTCACGATGAAAGAGACGTTGCGATCCAGCGCGGTTTCCCACCCCGAGACGAAGACCGGTTCCGCAATCCTCGGCAAATCCGGGTATCGGAAGATCGATATCGCCTCAGAGCGCACGCCCTCGGCTATGAGCCCCGCAAACTCGGGCGAGCTTTTGTCAATCGCCTGGTGGATCAGCAGCCCCGCACTGTCGAGCGCGGCAATGATCGCGAAGGAAATGACGCCCGCACCCGCGATGGCAAAGGCCACCGGAAAGCCGGACAGAATGCCCCCGAAGAGGCAGAAAAAGACGATGATCAGGCCGATCTCGACGCCATCAAGTCCAAATAGCATGGTTCTACCCCAATATTCCTAGTGTGTGCCTTCGTAGGCTTCTTCACCTTCGCCAAGGCTGTCCTTGTCGAGGTATTTGCCCGCGGCCTCTTCGCCTTCGACATACTCCAGGTAGGAGCGGTAGAAGAACGCAATGGCGTGGATGAAAACGAGCCCGGCAAAGAACACCAGCAGCACCTTGAAGAGGAAATACGCGTTAAAACCGTTGGGCGAGAACCCGATGGTCTCCACGTTCCAGCGCAAGGCGCGCGCCTTGGTCAGCAGACGGTCAAGCTCGTCGGACGCCGATGGCTTCGGCACGACAAGGTGACGCCAGAGGAAATACCATGCGTACATCCATGTGATCACCGCCGTGGGCAACATGAAGAGCATGGAGCCACACATGTCGATGATCCGCTTGGTGCGGTGCGACACGGCGGAATACACGAGATCCACGCGCACATGGCCGCCCTGCACAAAGGTGTAGGTACAGCACAAACACACGATCATCGCGTTGTAGAGTTTGAGCTCCTCGGACCACCAGCTCACATCATAGGTCATGGCCTTGCCAAACCCGATGGAGATCTCGGCCGCCGCAAAGATACGCTGCATGAAGACGATGATGATCTGCTGTAAAACCATCAGCAGACCGGCCCAGGCGAAGATCCGGCCCGTTGTATTGGCCACGGCCTCAAGCCCGGTTGTCACCTTCCACAGGAACTGGCGCGAGTAGAACACACCCACTGCCGTGACCACGAGAAAGGTGGTGAAACACACAAAGAAGAATTCTACGGACCCGCCGTAATAGATGAAGCGCATCAGCGCCTGTTTGGCTTCCGTCGTCGGCAGCCCGCCAATCCAGCTCAGCCACAATCCCGGCTGCGCCAGCGCACTGAAGAAATTGACGAACGCCATCGCGATATTGGTAAGTAGCCAGGCAATACCGTCCAGCATAAGGCCCCCTTCCCTCTCTTGGTCACGAGAAGTTACACCGGACGCGCTGTCCGGGTGCACAATGGGCTCGCGCGATCAGATGTCGCGCGAGCCCGGTCATGTCAGCTGCGGGGTTTAGCCCGTTGTGCGGTCACGCTGGGCGCGGTACGTGCCCTCGGATTGCGTGAGCCAGCTCGACGATGCCGCCATGGAGGAATCGTAGGAGGCTTTGACCTTGGCGTAGATGTCGTCGCCCATGTACTGGTCGGAGACAGTCTTCGCACCGGCTGCCATCGCATCCCAGACGCTGTCGGGGAATTCCAGAACCTTGACGCCGCCGGACTGCAGACGCTGCAGCGCGGAACCGTTGTTGTTGAGGAACTGTGCCAGCGACCAGCTGTGCGCTTCGCCGGAAGCGATTTCGATGATCTTCTGCTGCGACGGTGTGAGGCTGTCGAAGACGTCACGGTTGGTTGCCAGCGAGAGGCCAGCGCCCGGCTCGTGCATACCGGCGGTGTAGTAGAACTTGGTGATTTCCTGGAAACCAGCCTTCTCATCGGCCCAGGGGCCAATCCACTCAGTGCCGTCAATCGCGCCGGAGGCCAGCGCCTGATACACTTCCGCGCCGGGCAGGTTCTGCACCGATGCACCCATCGTGCCCAGCACCTGACCACCAAGGCCGGGCATCCGGAACTTCAGACCGTTGAAGTCTTCAGGCCCTGCGATCTCTTTGGCGAACCAGCCACCCGCTTGGGCGCCAGTGTTGCCCGCGAGGAAGGATTTCAGGCCGAAGATTTCGCCCAGCTCATCATGCAGAGCCGCACCTTCGCCGTGGTTGTACCAGTTCATGAGTTCCTGAGCCGTCATGCCGAAGGGCACGGAGGTGAAGAACGCATAGGCGGGATGCTGGTTGATGAAGTAGTAATCAGCGGCGTGATACATGTCGGCCTGGCCGGATGTCACCGCGTCAAACACCTCAAACGCGCCCACGAGCTCGCCCGCGGCCTTGATCTCAACGGTCAGCGAGCCGTCGGACATGGCGTTGATGCTGTCTGCAACACGTTGTGCCGCGTCAAAAACACCCGCGAGGCCACGGCCCCAGGATGTCACCATGGTCAGCGTACGCGCATGACCGGCCGCATAGGCCGGTGCCGCGAGTGTTGCGGACGCCGCGGCAGCGGTGCCACCAATCGCAGAGTTTTTCAGAAAAGAACGACGATCCATAAATGGTCCTCCCCATATGTCGTGCCCTCCCGTTCCCACGTTCCGCATGAAGGCGGAAACAGGGCGGGCGGATCGTTTACAGTGGCGCGACGTTAACCGGGGCGCGGGAGAGGTGGAATACCAACTACCCCGTAGAAATTCCCCTTTTTGACCGCATTGGCCAAATTTCCTGACCATGTTAGCGCCACCATACACCCACCCCGCCGTAGGCTGACACGGTTGCACTGGCCTCAGAGCGGCAAAGCGCGTATCGAATCAGACATGCTGCGCGCCATCCACACGTTTCGCCTCTCGTATGGTCAAAAGCTGTTTTTGCTGGCCACAGTGCCGCTGATCCTCGCGGCGGCAGCCATCGCCATGGTGGTGACCTATCAATCCCGCCAGCTGGCCGAGCGTGAGATTGATGCGCTGCAAAGCGCGCTGATCGAGGCAAAGAAGGAAGAGCTCAAAAACTACATCACGATCGCCCGCAACGCCTTTATCAACATCTACGGGCGCGCCGCACCCGATGATGCCGCCGCTCAGCTGGAGGTCACGCGCATTCTGTCATCCATGACCTATGGCACCGAGGGCCATTTCTTTGTCTTTCGCTATGACGGGACCAATCTCGTGGCCCCGCGCCAGACCCATCTGATCGGGCGCAACTGGACCGGCCTGCGCGATCTCAACGGCACGCCCGTGACAGATGAGCTCATCCGCCTTGCCCGCGACGGATCGGGCTATCACAGCTTTGACTGGCCAAAGCCCTCCACCCGCGAGACCGCGCGCATGATCGTCTACGTCACCGGTCTGCAGGATTGGCAATGGGCCGTTGGCACCGGGGTTTTCGTCGATGACGTTCTGGAAACTGTTGCCGCGGCCCGGGCAGATGTCGAAGGCCGCATTCAGGAGACCTTCTACTACATCATCGCGATCACGCTGGGCGCGCTGCTGCTGGTCTTTCTCTCGGGGCTCTTCCTCAACATCCGCGAGCGGCGTCTGGCTGACACGAAACTCAAGGCGTTGACCCAGCGGGTGCTCGATGCGCAGGAAGAAGAACGCGGCCGCGTGGCGCGTGAATTGCACGACGGGATCAGCCAGATGCTTGTGGCCATCCGCTACACGCTCGACATCACCAAGCGGCGGCTTGTCAAAGGCGACCGGCGCGCCTCCGAGACCCTCGATCGCGGCATCGATACGCTGGCCGAGACCGTGCAGGAGGTGCGCCGCATCAGCCGCGATCTGCGCCCCGGCGTGCTTGACGATCTCGGCGTCGGACCTGCGCTCAAATCATTGGTCGAGGATTTTGGCGAGCGCACCGGCATGGAGACGGTCTTTTCGACTGTCGTCTTCCGCAACCGGCTGGATCCCGAAGCCAAAATCGCGCTCTACCGGATCGCGCAGGAAGCGCTGACCAATATCGAGCGCCATGCCGAGGCCAGCCGCGTCGAGGTGGATGTGCGCGGCCACCGGCGCGGCGCGACGCTGCGCATCTCTGACGATGGCAAAGGCTTTGCCGCGCGCGACACATCGCTGCTCGCCGGCTCCGGTCTTGGCCTTCGGAATATGCAGGAGCGTGTCGATCAACTGGACGGCACCTTGCGCATCCTCTCCGCAAAAGGGGCTGGCACGACCATTGAAATACAGGTCCCGCTCAGCCATATGCTCTCGCCCGAAAATGCGGCTCAGGACGGCGCACCGCCTGAGACAGCCGCGCCCCAAACACCCCCCTCCAAGGAGGCCCGTGCATGAAAACCCGTGTTGTCATCGTCGATGACCATCCCATGGTCGCCGAAGGGATCGAGGCGATTCTGGAAAGCTTCGACGATATCGAAGTGGCCGCGACCCTGTCCAATGGTCAGGAGATCATAGATCAAGCCGAAGCGCTCCAGCCCGACGTCGTCCTGCTGGATCTGAACATGCCCAAGGTGGGCGGGCTGACCGCGACCGAGATGCTGCTGGAGAAAATGCCCGATCTGCGCGTCTTGATCCTGTCGATGCACGACAGCCCCGAATACATCTCTTCCGCTCTGGGCCATGGCGCCATGGGCTATGTGCTCAAGGATGTGCCCACCGACGAGATCAAACGGGCCATCGACACGGTCATGGAGGGCGAGCGATATCTGTGTACGGGCGCGAAAGGGTCACTGGAGCCCACGACGGATCGCGAGCAATTGACCAACCGAGAGCAAACCATCCTGCTGCAACTGGCGCAGGGGCGATCCAACAAGGAGGTTGCGCTGGCGCTCGATATCTCAGTCCGCACCGTGGAAACCCATCGCAAGAACATCAAACGCAAGCTGGGCATTTCCTCAACCGCGGGCCTCACGCGCTACGCGATGGAGCATGGCGTCTTGCAAGGCACACATGTGGATTTGTGAATTTGGGCCGCCGACATCCTGGGCTTTCGATGCACAAAATTCACAATCTGTCTCAAAAATCACGATCTCGGCAATTTTTGCAAAGAAAATGCGGGCTTCGCGCAGTGAATTGCGGCACTTGAGTGTTGACGCCCCTGCCCCGCGCCCCTAAAACGCCTGACATGCACATGAGGAGGCACCCGATGGGGCAGCTTGTCGTACTAATCGAATTTTGGCGCATGGGCCGGTAACGGACACCATAACGGTACCCCATGCGCCCCCGGATCACCCCCGGGGGCTTTTTTGTGGCGCGAGTAAAGAGACGCATGTCAGAGATACGGAGAACGATATGACACGTCAGATGACCGGAGCGAAAATGGTAGTTGAAGCCCTGAAGGATCAGGGTGTCGACACAGTCTTTGGCTATCCCGGTGGCGCGGTCCTACCGATCTATGACGAGGTGTTTCAGCAAAACGCCATCCGCCACATTCTTGTGCGTCACGAGCAAGGCGCGGTGCATGCCGCCGAAGGCTATGCGCGCGCGACGGGCAAGCCCGGCGTGGTGCTGGTGACGTCCGGTCCCGGCGCAACCAATGCCGTGACCGGCCTGACCGACGCGTTGATGGACAGCATTCCGCTCGTCGTTCTGACGGGTCAGGTGCCGACATTCATGATCGGCTCGGATGCCTTTCAGGAAGCCGATACCGTGGGCATCACCCGGCCCTGCACCAAGATGAACTGGCTGGTGAAGGATACCGCTGAGCTGAGCTCGGTGATCCATGAAGGCTTTCATGTCGCCACCAAAGGCCGCCCCGGCCCGGTTCTGATCGACATCCCCAAGGATGTGCAATTCGCCTCAGCCGAATACACGCCGCCCGCCAAGGCGGATCTGGGGCATTATGCGCCCAAGGTGAAAGGCGATCTGGACATCATCACCGAGTTGGTCGAGGCGCTGGAAACGGCAGAGCGGCCCGTGTTCTATACCGGTGGCGGCGTAATCAACTCAGGTCCCGGGGCCTCGCAACTGCTGCGCGAGCTGGTAGACGCCACGGGCATCCCGATCACGTCAACACTGATGGGTCTGGGCTCCTACCCCGCATCCGGCAAGAACTGGCTGGGCATGCTGGGCATGCATGGTCTCTACGAGGCCAATCTCGCGATGCACGGCTGCGATCTGATGATCAATGTCGGCGCGCGCTTTGATGACCGCATCACCGGCCGCCTCGATGCCTTCTCGCCGAACTCGAAAAAGGCGCATATCGACATTGACCCCTCCTCGATCAACAAGGTCATCCGCGTGGATATGCCGATCATTGGGGATGTGGGCCATGTGCTCGAGGACCTGCTCAAGATCTGGAAAGCGCGCGGGCGCAAGGTCAACCGCGAGGCGCTGCAGCGCTGGTGGTCCCAGATCGAGGATTGGCGCGCGGTGGATTGCCTGAGCTTCGAGCAAAAGGGCAAAACGATCCGCCCGCAACACGCTCTGGCCCGGCTGGAAGCGCTGACCAAGGGGCACGATCGCTACATCTGCACGGAAGTTGGCCAGCATCAGATGTGGGCCGCGCAATACCTGGGCTTTGAAGACCCCAACCGCTGGATGACATCGGGCGGGCTCGGCACCATGGGCTATGGGTTCCCGGCCTCCATCGGCGTACAGATCGCCCATCCGAAAGCGACTGTGATTAATGTCGCGGGGGAAGCATCCTGGCTCATGAACATGCAGGAAATGGGCACCGCCGTGCAGTACAATCTGCCGGTGAAGCAGTTTATCCTGAACAACGAGCGTTTGGGCATGGTCCGCCAGTGGCAGGAACTTCTGCACGGTGAGCGCTATTCGCACAGCTGGTCTGACGCACTGCCTGATTTTGTCAAACTGGCCGAAGCCTTTGGCGCCAAGGGCATTTTGTGTGACAACCCCGACGATCTCGATGATGCCATCATGGAAATGCTCAACTACGACGGTCCGGTGATTTTCGATTGCCTTGTCGAGAAACACGAGAATTGTTTCCCGATGATCCCGTCAGGGGAACCCCATAACAAGATGCTTCTGGGCGAAGCCTCAACCAAAGATGCGATTGGCAGCTCCGGCGCTGTCCTCGTCTAAGCGCTTTTGGCTTGCGCGCCGCTCAGGTGGCGCGCAATCTCGTCCTGCAGGGTCTTGAGCTGAAGCGGTTTGCTGAGGAACCCATCCATACCCGCTTCTAGGGCATCCTGCCTGTCTTGAGCAAAAGCGTTGCCTGTCAGAGCGATAATAGGCGTTCTTGATCTTGCTTCTTCGGCCTCGTGCTGGCGGATCAGCCGCGTGGCGTCGAGGCCAGACAATTTGGGCATCGACAGGTCCATCAACACCAGATCAAACCCCCCCTTGGCGAACTTCTCGACGGCAGCGCGACCATCGGGAACGATTTCGCATTTCGCGCCCAATCGCGCGAGCATACGTTCGGCGACGATTTGATTGGTTCTGTTATCCTCGGCCACAAGGACAAACGCGCCATCGATCTCGCCTGATCGTGTCTGCCGACTGTGCACCTGCGTCGTCTTGCGCGCAGGGGCCAGCGGCACCTGCACTGAAAACAAGGTGCCCTCTCCTTCGACGGAATGCACCTTGATCCCCCCGCCCATGGCGCGGGCCAGTTTGAGCGAAATGGCCAGGCCCAGCCCCGTCCCCTCAAACTGACGTTGCAATCCCCCCTGCGCCTGCTCAAACGGTTTGAAGATCGATTGCAGTTTGTCCGTGGGAATGCCAATGCCGGTATCCTCCACCTGAAACATGATATTGCTGCGCCCGGAGACCGCGAGACGCACCTTGCCTGACACTGTGAATTTGATGGCATTGCCCAGAAGGTTCACGAGGATCTGGCGCAGGCGAGAGGTGTCTCCATAGACGACCTCGGGCACACCATCGGCGATGTCCAATTCGAAGCTCAAACCCTTGGCTTCCGCCATGGGCCGCATCAGAGCTGCCACCTCCTTGCACATGTCGCCAATGCCAAAGACGCTGGGCGAGAGGTCAAAATGCCCGGCTTCTACTTTCGAAAAATCCAGAATATCCGAGATAAGTTCCGTCAAAGCCAGGGCAGAGGAGCGAATGGTCGCCACAAATTCCTGCTGCTCCGCAGTCAGATCCGTTGATGACAACAGATCCGTCATACCCACAATGCCGTTCATGGGTGTGCGGATTTCATGGCTCATGGCCGCGAGGAAGTTGGACTTCGCCGCATTGGCGACATCCGCCGCCTTGCGCGCGGCCTCGAGCATCTGGTTGCGCTGCTCCAACTCCGTGACATCGGTATGCACCAGAACGAAACCGCCCTGAGGCCGCTCTGTGCCCTTCACGCGAATAACACGACCCAACGTATTGAGGGATATGGTTAAACCGCCGTCCTGCGAGAGCGATTCATGCAGGGTTTTGGTATTGCGCTGCTTCACCTCGCCCCGTTCAAACAGCGCTTCATTGACCCGTTTGAACGGCGCTCCGGGATGCACCTTCTTCGGATCCAGATTCATTTGCCGCAAAAAAGCGGGGTTAACGAACTGGATCAGGTTATCGTCATCGTAAATCTCTTCACTTGTTGTCACCAGAAGCCCTTCGCCCATGGCGTCCAGAATCTCCGTCAGTGCTGCATTGGATCGCTCAAGCTCTTCGTTGCGCTGCAACAAGGTCGCTTCAAGTTGATCTGCGCGCGACTTCAGAACGGAGACAAGACTGCCGTTACTATCGGCATGGTTGAAAACCTCCGACAAGATCATCGACAGGCCGGAATAGCCCTGAAATTCACCTGACTCATCGAAATGCGGCAGCATGGAATCCATGATCACGCCACGCCGCCCATTGACGAAAAGCCGCTCATAAGACTGACCGAGAACAGGCTTCCTTTCGATCAGGGTGCGGTGATACTCCTGCATGCCAACTTCGACACCCGCCGCGCCCCATTTCGGATCAATGACCTGCACGCCCAGAAGCTGATCGGCGGTATAATCCGTGACACGCGCAACATGATCGCTGAGGTAGCTCACGCGATAATCCGCATCGAGCTGAAACGCATAGGCGCGCAACGGCAACAGCAATTGCTCCATGAGCGCCATGGAGAAATTCGTTTCAGGCTGAGGCACTTTCCGTTGCTGTCGGCTGGCCGGCATGGATGGGTCCCTGAATTGCTGGGCTCAAAAGGCCAAAAAAGTGTTGAGATTAGTTGAAGATTTTCCGGCTCTGTGCTTAATCGGTTCGACGGCCGCGTCTGGCCCCCGTGACCCCGGAGAGACCATGTCAGCACTCAAGATCAAAAAAGGCTCGTCCAAGCATTCGGCCTATAATCTGCGGCCCAATTTCTCGGACGTTCAGGAAACGCATACGCTCGCCGTTCTGGTTGACAATGAAGCCGGTGTACTGGCGCGTGTCATCGGCCTGTTCTCGGGGCGCGGCTACAATATCGAGAGCCTGACCGTCGCGGAAGTGGACCATGAAGGCCACCTGTCGCGCATCACCATCGTGACGACCGGTACGCCACAGGTCATCAACCAGATCAAGGCGCAGCTGGGCCGTATCGTTCCGGTGCATGAAGTGCATGACCTGACGGTCGAAGGCCCTGCCGTGCAGCGCGAACTGGCGCTCTTCAAAGTCACCGGCGATGGCGACAAGCGCGTTGAAGCTCTGCGGCTGGCCGACATCTTCCGCGCCAATGTTGTTGACAGTACGCTGGAGAGCTTTGTCTTCGAGATCACGGGAACGCCGGAAAAGGTCGATGCCTTTGCTGATCTGATGCGCCCGCTGGGTCTTCAGGAAGTCGCCCGGACGGGTGTTGCGGCCTTGTCGCGCGGGCCTGCGGCCTGAGGCGACGCGGCGCCCGCGATCAAACCATTTGAATTGTATGCTCTGGGATCAGGCCGCAGCCGCGCCCGGGAATCGGACAATTTTGCCTGGAGCCGTGCCCGCCGTCACAGGAGGCGCACCCGCGTCAGGATCCGAACACCCGCGCAGCCCCTGCGCAAGATTGGGTGCGTGATCCTCAACGAGCAGTCGGGGATTGTGCGCCAAACGATGCTCAGCCGCGTCATCGAGCTCAAAATCGATCAGGTCGCCCGCATCCAGCGCCAAACCGGCATGCATGTCCGTCTCCTGCGCGGTGTAAAAGGCGAGATTGCCATGATCTTCGCACCAGATCACAGCCTGAGCGTCGTCGTCTGACGACCATAAAACCACCCCACACATTCTTTCGACTAACATCGCACCATCCTCAGATCAGAACACAAAAACACCGTGTGTTCTGTCGATTTTGCACATTTTTAAACCTTGCAGAGCGCCAAAGCGCTGCGAACGGGCTTGTTTTTTGTGTCTGTTCCGGGCAATGCTGGTTCTAGTTCGCATCAGCTGACGTTAAAATGCGTCAATCACGATCTGAGTTGGTACAATTTTGGATGCGCCCGCCCCTGGCAAAACCGCTATTGCAAGGCCCGAAGGACGTTCAGATGGCCCAATTGTTAAAATCAGCCAAACCCGGCACCCCATCTCCGGCAGAGCTGCGCGATATGTTCGGCGCGAACCTCAAGCACTTGTGCCGGCAAGCAAAATCCATCTCAGCCCTGTGTCGGGATCTCGGCATCAACCGGACGCAGTTCAACAGATACCTGTCAGGCGAAAGCTTTCCGCGCCCCGATGTGCTCCACCGGATCTGCACCTTTTTTGACGTTGATGCGCGTATCCTTCTGGAGCCGGTCGAGACCATCACACAAGATCGCGGGCTGCTTTTGTCGCATCCGACGATCGCGCCTTTCCTCGGCGCAGAATCAACCAATATCACCCAGGCCATGCTGCCCGACGGGCTTTTTCGCTTTTTGCGACGGTCCTTTATCGAGCAGGACAAGTTCGTCGAAGGCCTCGTTCTGGTCTATCGTGAACAGGGCTTCACCTTTGTGCGCGGCCACGAGGCCAAGGAGGCCATGTCCAAGGTCGGGTTGACGCGGCCCCGCGACAGGGAGTTCCGTGGCTTCTTCCTGCGTCAGGAGAATGGCGTGGCCTCGCTGGTGGCCCGTCGCAATGCGCTCACCGGCTCCTTCACCTACCTGCACCGCGTGCCCTCCATCGCGCTCAATACCTGGACGGGATACACAATCCGCACCACCCCGGAGATGCAGACCGGCAAGCGCATCACACGTCTGGTCTGGGAGCATCTGGGCAATGATTACGGGCGGGCGCTCAAGGTCGCACGCGGCACAGGATATCGCTGGGTGTCGGATCTCTCGGAGACGGACCGGGCGATTTTGCAGCCCGATGAGCCTGTGAGCTGAGGCATCTGACGTCGCAGTGAGACAACCCGCGTCGCAAGCGGGCGCGAGTTGGACGCGAATCTCCAACAGAATTTTCGGGCATCGTGTTCGGGAGGAAACCACATGCCCCAGCCAACCGACCTGTCCCTCGTGCGCCGCCCTGTGTCCGAGGCCAATGGCCTGCCAAACGCCCATTACGTGGACGAGGCGCTCTTTCTAGAAGAGCGCGACGCGCTGTTTTTCTCAGGCTGGGCCGGGCTGGCGGCTCAGGTGGATGTCCCGGAGCCGGGTGATGCCTGCCCGATTGATTTCATGGGCATGCCCCTTCTGCTCCTGCGCGACCGCGCTGGCCAGGTGCGGGTCTTTCAGAACATCTGTCGCCACCGTGGCATGATCCTCGTGGACACGCCGCGCAAGATCGAAGGCGCCATTCGCTGCCCCTACCATTCCTGGTGCTACTCCACGGAAGGCAAGCTCGTGGCCACGCCCCATGTCGGCGGCCCCGGCCAGAACACCGCAGAGGGGATCGACCGCGACACGCTGGGGCTCATCGAGGTGCGCAGCCATCTTTGGTTCGGCGTGGTCTGGATCAATGTCTCCGGTGACGCGCCCGCCTTTGAGGACGCCAATGCAGGCCTCCTGGCCCGCTGGAAAGACTTTGATCGCCCCATGTATCATGGCGGTGCGGAGAGCAACTTCATGCTCGAAGTGCGCGGCAACTGGAAGCTGGCAATCGAGAATTATTCCGAAAGCTACCACCTGCCCTGGGTCCATCCGGGTCTGAACGCCATTTCGCGGCTTGAAGACCACTACCATATCGAAGAGCCCGGGCTCTTCAGCGGTCAAGGCACCTTGGTCTATCAGCAGATGCAAGGAGATAACGGCCCCGCCTTCCCCGATTTCGCAGATCTGCCCGCAAAATGGGATACCGCTGCGGAATACATTACCGCCTTTCCCAATGTGATGCTGGGTGTGCACCGCGATCACAGCTACGCCATCATCTTGCGCCCGCAAAGCGCAGGCGTGACCGAAGAGCATATTCACCTGTTCTACCCCAGCGACGAGACCGACAGCGCCCTGCGCCTGCGCAATGCAGAACAATGGAAGGGCGTGTTCGAGGAAGACATCTTCGTGGTGGAAGGCATGCAGAAGGGCCGTCATGCCGTAGGGTTTGATGGCGGGCGCTTTTCCCCTGTCATGGACGGGCCTACGCATCTCTTCCACGATTGGGTCGCGGGCCGCCTGCAATCCGCACGCGGGAGCGCGCAGGCCGCTGAATGAGCGATCTTGCAGCGCGGCTGGACGCGGCTCTGCAAGACAACGACGCGCCGCTCCTCGTGCAGCTCTACACCGAGGCCGCCGCGCAATCGCAGGCGCCCCGGCAACGGGCCTTTCTGCTCACCCATGCCTATGTGCATGCGCTGGAATGCGGCCACGCGGGCACAGAACGCCTCAAGCAAGAGCTCATCGCCATTGGCGCGGAACCGCCAAACCAAAGCATGTCGACGGAAACCTGATACAACGGGCATCACGCAAATCACGGGAAAGCAGGTGCGTGGCAGTGTTTTCGTGACCCGGGTTTTTGAGAAGGGCTATAGCCTCCGCACGCCGCACACGCGGGTTGTCGCCACGAAAGAATCCGGCAGCCCTCCCGCGAACCGCGCGTCAGCGCAGATCGAGCCGACGCTGCAAAGCGTCGTCCTTGTGAAAACAGCGTCTCAGGAGGGGGGTTGGATCAACACTTGCGAGACCGGGACAAAAGCCACGCGCGAGGCTCGGTCCTGCAACCCCCAGATCAAGAGCGCGGAAATCGTATCCGCCCGGAGCCGCCCCACCATAATGACCGCCCCTTCCTGCCCGGCCTTAAACGCGGCCTGATCAAGGAACCTGCGGATCACCGTCGGGCTTTGGCCTGCGCCATCGAAATCACGGAACAAGGTGCGTGCCGGCACGCCTGCGCGCTGCGCCAGTGACACGGCTGTGTTCAACCCTTGAGGATAGAGCACCAGCCCATGGCCGCTGTCGGCTAGCGCCGAGGCCACCTGATCGGTGACCGCACGGCTGCCTTGCAGACCGCCGCCGTCCCCTTCCAGAACGCCCACGGCCTCGGGCACCACATCCAGCACACCGCTCAGGGCCACGGCCACATCACTGGCCTGTGCCCCTTCGGGCATATTGGCCAGCGCCATCACGTCAAAGCCTGCCGCCCTGTAGCGCGCCATGGCCTCTGCCGCACCAGCCCATTCCGCATCCACCGCGAAGCTCAGCGGGTATGGAAAAGACGCCAGCGCTTCGAGGCCGAGTGGCGTTGAGCCGTCATCGATCAAGACAATGGACATGAGCGGTTTGCCGTCCGTCGCTACGGGTTCTGCGGCAAAGGCGCTGAGCGGAGACATCTCCTGTGCCGCCTGGTCCCCGTCTGAGACGCGAGGCAAGCGGTTGGTCTTGATCTCCGGGTTCAGCGTCGCGAGGTTGCTGGCGCCCTGCCCGATGCGGGGGCCTGCATCGGGTGTGTCCCCATCGTCGGCCTGCGCCTCACTGACCTCCACAGTGTCTGTCGCTGGTGCAGTTGCGGTCTCAGTTTCTGTGTCTGTCTCCGCGCTGTCCTGACCCACTTGTGGCAAACGCGCCGGGCTCGGGGTTTGTGCTTGCACGATTGGCGCATCCGCCTGTGGGGCCGCACCCGCGTCATCCCCCTCTTCCGACGCCGGGCTCTCGGCTGACGTCTCACCATCGGCGGCCATCTCCCTGTCCGCGCCGACCGGATCCGGCGTCTCGGGCGCGTCAGGGGCCAGCACCATCGTGTCACTTTGTGCATCTGATTGCGCATCCACCGTAACCTGCGCGATCACATCGGCCTCCGGCTGCGCCTCCAGCGCGGCGGTGTCTGTGTCCGTCGCCGGTTTTGGCATGTCCTCTGCCATGGCCGTCTCTTCGTCACTGGCCTCCGCGTCTCCACGATCCACCGCATCTGCTGTTGGTGCCTCTTCGCTGTCAGGCGCGCTCTCCGCAACACTGACAGCGCCCTCCGCCGCGCTTTCCTCCTGCGGGCTCTGGGCCTCCTCTGGCGCGTCAGGCGCCACGGTCACGTCCGTCTCAACCGCAACCTCCGCCCCGGCTTCGGACCCTGACCCTGCCTCAAGCACAGGTGCTTGCACCACCTCTTCTGCAGGTGCGGGCGGCTGGGCGGGATTGGTCGAGATCGAGAGCTCTTCGGCTTTTGGCGCCACTGGCTGGAGCGCTTGCGGATTGGGCAAGACCGGCGCATCGGCGCTCAGAGCGACTGCACCGGTTTCTCCTGCACTGGGCGCTTGCGGCAATGTGGCGGACTGGCCCGTCTCGGGGCGCGGCGCAGAGCTCACATCCAGCTCAGGCCCCGCCACAAGCCCATCCTGATCGGGGACACCCGGCGATGTGCTCTTGGCTTGCCCGCGCGGGGCTTCTGGCGTTGTGCTGGGCAAGGCATCTGCCGCCGGAGCCAAAGGCGCGGAACCGCTGGGGCCCGTCTCCACCTGTGCGTTAGGCTGCGGGGCCATCACAGGCCCTGTGACCACTGAGGCCGTTCCTGCGCCGACGCCCGCCACGACCACGCCCCAAAGCGCGCCCGAAAGAAATCCGCGTGCCATGTCCTGTCCTTTCGCTCTCACCTCACAAGGGTTCCGGCCCGCATCGTTGAATGCGCAGAACTCGGTCCCCGTGCCGCTGTCCGGCCATCTCTCACCCAGTGGTGGGCTTGACCTCCCACCACATCCAAGACCTATATACCGCGAGCGCAGCCCCTGCCTCCACACCTATTTGCCAAAAAGGCCAAGACGATGCTTCTGCTGATCGATAATTACGACAGTTTCACCTATAACCTCGTTCACTACGTCGGCGAATTGGGCGTGGATGTGCAGGTGCATCGCAATGATGCACTCAATGTACAAGAGGCCATGGCGCTCAATCCCGCTGGCATTCTGCTCTCGCCCGGGCCCGGCACACCGGACAGCTCAGGCATTTGTCTGGCCCTTGTCGAGGCCTGCGCCGAGACGGGCACGCCGTTGATGGGGGTCTGTCTGGGGCATCAATCCATCGGACAGGCCATGGGCGGACGCGTCGAACGCTGCCATGAGATCGTGCACGGCAAGATGGGCACCATGCATCACACGGGCCGCGGCCTCTTTCAGGGCCTGCCCAGCCCCTTTGAAGCCACGCGCTATCATTCCCTGATCGTGGACCGCGAAAGCCTGCCCGAGTGTCTCGAGATCACGGCAGAACTCGAAGACGGCACGATCATGGGCCTGCAACACCGCGAGCTGCCGCTGCATGGCGTGCAATTTCACCCCGAGAGCATCCGATCCGAGCATGGTCACGCGCTGCTCAAGAATTTCACAGATATGATGAAGGTCCCCGCATGAGCGATGCCCCCGCCTCTGACGCCATGAAACCATTGATTTTTGCGGCCTCCGAAGGCCCGCTCTCGCGCGCGCAAGCCACAGAGGCCTTCGCGCATCTCTTTGAAGGCACCGCGACGGCGGCGCAAATGGGCGGGCTCCTGATGGCCATGCGCGCACGGGGCGAGAGCGTGGCGGAATATGCCGCCGCGGCCGCCGTCATGCGGGACAAGTGCGTCAAGGTGCGTGCGCCTGAGGGCGCGATGGACATCGTGGGCACGGGCGGCGATGGCAAGGGCACTCTGAATATCTCGACCGCAACGGCCTTTGTTGTCGCGGGCGCCGGCGTGACCGTGGCCAAACACGGCAACCGCAACCTTTCCTCGCTCTCGGGCGCCGCTGATGCGCTGGGGCAAATGGGGGTGAATGTCATGGTCGGGGCCAATGTGGTTGAGCGGGCACTGGCTGAGGCCGGGATCGCTTTCATGATGGCCCCCATGCATCACCCCGCGATCAAACATGTGATGCCGGTGCGCCAGGAGCTGGGCTGCAAGACGATCTTCAACATCCTTGGCCCTCTGACCAATCCCGCAGGCGTCAAGCGCCAGCTGACCGGGGCCTTTGCCATCGATCTGATCTTTCCCATGGCCGAGACCTTGCAAGCCCTGGGCAGCACCGATGCCTGGCTTGTGCACGGCTCTGACGGGACCGATGAGATCGCCATTTCCGGGCCGACCTCCGTGGCCGTGCTCAAGGACGACACGATCACTGCGCGCGAGGTGCACCCCGAGGATGCGGGCCTGCCCGAACACCCTTTCAAGGACATCATGGGCGGCACACCGGAATATAACGCGACAGCCTTCCGCGCGCTGCTGGGCGGTGAGACAAGTGCTTATCGCGATGCGGTCTGCCTGAATGCGGCCGCCGCCCTGGTTGTGGCCGGCAAAGCGTCCGACTTGCGCGAGGGCGCAGAAATGGCTGCCGAAAGCATCGATTCCGGCGCGGCCAAACGGGCGATCGAGACTTTGGCGAAAGTCACATCGGCCTCATGACCCACCGGGACGCGCAGCGGGCTGGCACGCCCCCGTCCGCTCCCACGGCGGGCGCGGATGCGCCCTTCCCGGACGGAGGCGTGCCGCATGCCTGGGCGCACCTCCCGTTCTTCGAGGACAGGTGGCCCACCCTTCAAACCGAACTGGCAGGCGATCCGCGCAAGATCCTCCCGCCCGCGCCGCAGATCTTCGCCGCGCTTGATGCATGTCCCCCCGACGCGGCTCGCGTCGTCATTCTGGGGCAGGACCCCTACCCGACGCCCGGCCATGCCCATGGGTTTGCCTTTTCCGTCGAACCAGACGTCAGCCCGCTGCCGCGCTCGCTGCAAAACATCTTCAAGGAAATGGAGGCCGATCTGGGCGCGCGCCCTGCGACGGGCGATCTGCGGTTTTGGGCCGCGCAAGGCGTGCTCCTGCTCAATGCCGCGCTCACGGTGCCTGCGGGCGACGCGGGCGGGCATCTGAAACTGGGCTGGAAGGATTTGTTAACACAGGTTCTCAAATCCCTCGATGACCGACCGCGCGCGCTCGTTCTTTGGGGGGCTTTTGCACGATCCGAGGGGCAAATCGCACAAAACCCCTCCCATTTGCGCATCGAGACCGCGCATCCCTCGCCGCTCTCTGCCCGGCGCGGTTTTTTCGGCTCGCGCCCCTTTAGTCGCGTGAACGACTGGCTTACAAAGCAAGGCGACACTGCCATAAACTGGACCAGATCATGAGCGCCACCATCCTCGACAAGATCAAAGCCTATAAGCTCGAAGAAATTGCCGCTGATAAAGCCGCGACGCCCCTGAGCGCCGTGGAAGACGCCGCCCGCGCCGCGCCTGCGCCGCGCGGTTTTGCCGACGCTTTGATGCGCGCCAGTGCCACTGGTTATGGCCTGATCGCGGAAGTCAAAAAAGCGAGCCCGTCCAAAGGCTTGATCCGGGAGGACTTTCATCCCGCGACCCTTGCCAAAGCCTATGAGCGCGGCGGCGCGACATGCCTGTCGGTGCTGACTGATACGCCGTCCTTCCAAGGCGCCAAGTCATTCCTGACAGAGGCGCGCGAGGCGACTGCGCTGCCCGCGCTGCGCAAGGATTTCATGTATGACACCTATCAGGTGGCCGAAGCCCGGGCGCTTGGCGGGGATTGTATCCTGATCATTTTGGCCTCCGTCTCCGATGCGCAGGCCGCTGAGTTGGAAGAGGCGGCTTTTGCCTGGGGCATGGACGTTCTGCTGGAGGTTCACGATCGCGCCGAACTGGACCGCGCGCTCAATCTGAAATCCCCCTTGATGGGCGTAAATAACCGGAATCTAAAGACTTTCGAGACAACCCTTGAAACAACCCGCGCGCTCTCGCTGCATGTGCCCGAGGATCGTTTGCTGATCTCGGAGAGCGGTCTGAACACGCCTGATGATCTGGCAGACATGGCTGCTCACGGCGCGCGCACGTTCCTGATCGGCGAGAGCCTGATGCGCCAGAACAACGTGGAAGCCGCCACGCGCAGCCTGCTTGCCAACCCCGCCCCAGCGCAGGTCGCGGTCCATGGATAAGCCGGACACAGGGCTCACCCATTTCGACGATAGCGGCGCGGCCCACATGGTCGACGTCTCCGAGAAGGCCGTCACAAGCCGCATCGCCGTGGCCGAAGGCTACGTGAAGATGGCCCAGCATACCTTTGAAATCATTACAGAAGGCCGCGCGAAGAAAGGCGATGTGATCTCCGTGGCGCGACTTGCAGGCATCATGGGTGCCAAGAAGACCGCCGATCTGATCCCGCTTTGTCATCCCCTGCCGATTACCAAGGTCTCCGTCGACCTGACGCAGGATCCGGACCTGCCCGGTCTGCGCATCTCAGCCACCGTCAAGACCACCGGACAGACCGGGGTTGAGATGGAAGCGCTGACCGCCGTCTCCGTCACAGCCCTGACAGTGCATGACATGGCCAAGGCCGTGGACAAGGCCATGGAGATCGGCGGCATTCGCGTGACATTGAAAGATGGCGGAAAATCAGGCCGTTACGAAGCGTCATGATCAGCGTTACCGAAGCACTGGAGCAGCTTTTCGCCCTGACGCCGGTGCTGGAGATCGAAGACGTCCCCTTGATCCAGGCCGCAGGCCGTGTGCTCGCGCGCGCCCAACAGGCGACACGCGATCAACCCCCGTTTCCCGCCAGCGCCATGGATGGCTACGCGATCCAGAAAGCCGATGGGCAGCCCGGGCAACGCCTGCAGGTTGTCGGCGAATCCGCCGCTGGCCACAGATACGACGCGCCCCTGCAATCCGGCCAGGCCGTGCGCATATTCACCGGTGGTGTCGTCCCGGAGGGCGCCGATTGGGTTGTCATTCAGGAAGACGTGCACCGCGAGGGCAACTGGATTACGCTTGGCGATACGCTTGAAGCCAAGTCACATATCCGCCCCGCAGGCGTCGATTTCGCCACCGGCACTTTGTTTAAAGCCCCGCGCAGGCTCACGCCGCAGGATGTGGCACTTTTGGCCTCCATGAACATCCCGCGCGTTCCCGTGCACCGCAGGCCCAAGGTCGCTCTGATCTCCACGGGCGACGAGCTTGTCATGCCCGGGGAAGAGCCCGGACCGGACCAGATCATCGCCTCCAACACCTTCGGCCTGCACGCCATGTTGCAAGCACTCGGCGCAGAGCCCCGCCTTCTGCCCATCGCGCGGGATACCGAGGCCGCGCTCGCGCTGGCCTTCGATCTGGCGCAGGACGCGGATCTGATCATTACGATTGGCGGCGCAAGCGTTGGAGATCACGACGTTGTGGCGCGTGTCATGGCGGCCGGTGAGCGGCAGTTCTACAAGGTGGCGATGCGCCCCGGAAAGCCGCTGATGGCTGGTCGCATTGGTGCGTCGATGATGATGGGTTTGCCCGGCAATCCGGTCTCGGCCATGGTCTGCGGCCATGTTTTTGTGGCGCCTGTTGTGCATCGCATGATGGGCCTGCCCGCAGAACCTGCGCCGCGCCAGACCGCCCGTCTGGCCCATGACATCGGACCCGGCGGCCCGCGCGAACACTACATGCGCGCCACGATCACCGACGGCCAGATCTCGCCCGCCCAGCATCAGGACAGCTCGCTGCTATCGGTGCTGGCGCAGGCAAACGCCCTGATGATCCGGCCCGCCCATGACGGCCCCCGCGTCGCAGGCAGTGAGATCGATTTCCTGCCGCTTTAAACGCTTTCTTCACCCAGAGTTGACACAAAACGGGAACATGCGTAGAACATTACGCAATTCAGAGCCGTCAGGGAGCAGAACATGCTGACGAAGAAGCAACTCGATCTGTTGGATTTTATCAATAAACGCGTACAGCGCGATGGCGTACCGCCCTCATTCGACGAAATGAAGGAGGCGCTGGATTTACGGTCCAAATCGGGAATTCACCGTTTGATCACGGCGTTGGAAGAGCGCGGGTTCATCCGCCGATTGGCCCATCGGGCGCGCGCGTTGGAAATCGTGAAGCTGCCGGAAAGTCTGGGCGGTGCTCCGACAGTGGCCGGTTTCACGCCTCGCGTCATCGATGGAGACGCCGCACCGCGACCGGCACAGGCGCAGCGCCTCGAGGTGGCCAATGTGTTTGAGCTGCCCTTGATGGGCAAGATCGCGGCGGGCATGCCGATTGAGGCCATGGAAAACCCCGCGCCCGTGGCCGTGCCCGGCGCAATGGTACGCTCTGGTGCGGAGCATTACGCCCTTGAGGTCAACGGCGATTCAATGATCGAGGCCGGGATCAACAATGGCGATGTTGTGGTGATCCGCGAAACCTCCGTGGCAGACGCGGGCGATATCGTCGTGGCTTTGGTCGATGGCCAGAACGCGACGCTCAAGTATTTTCGGCGTCAGGGCGATATGATTGCGTTGGAACCCGCCAATGCGGCGCATCAGACGCAGGTCTATCCCGAGCACCGCGTCAAGGTTCAGGGCAAGCTCGTCGGGCTGATCCGGACATACTGACGCCACGCGCCCGACGTTTGACGCGCGCGGCGCAGGTCTGATGTGTTCCACAACCGCGTGCCAGCAATCTGGCGCGCGGTTTTTTTCTGCATCCCGGCATCCAGCGCGATGGCGCCCGTACCCCGCAAGCGATCCGGATCGAGCACCTGACAGGCCCATGGCTCGGTCACGGGAACGGACGCCACAAGAAAGGCAGTCGCCGGACAGGTCTCGAGCTCAGCCAAAGCCCGTTTGCCATTGGCATGAATGATCAGATGATCGCCCAAGTCCCAAGCACGCAACCGCCCATCGCCCGACCAGAGCGCTGCCGCACGCTCCTGCGTGAGCCCTGCGCCATCGTTCTCCAGCCAGGAATTGGCCACGAACCCCGCGCCCCGCGCCTTTGAAAGCGCCCTTCCCTCTGGCGTCATGACCCCCACCAACGTACCGCCATCGGCAATGAGCACTGCAGGGCGCTCTGCCGCAGCCCAGATCCCGCACGCGACGACCACAGGCAGCACGCCGACATACCGCCCCCGCCCCAGGATCAAAACCACCATCAAAGCACCCAGCGACATGAGGGGCAGCACAACCGGAGGCGGCGCTGGAATGTAGCGCGATGAACCCTCCCAGCTGGCCACCCCGTTGGCCACGAAGAGGATCCAGGCCAGCCCCTGTTCCATGATCCAAAAGCCGATGCCGTCCAAACCCAGTGGCGCCAGAAGCGCGGCCAGCACGCCCGCAGGCACGACAATCGTCCCCATCACGGGCGTGGCCGCCAGATTGGCAATCAGCCCGTAGCTTGCCATACGATTGAAATGGGCCGCCGCCACAGGCAGGGTCGCCAATCCAGCAACGCCTGAGGATACGACAACAGCCATCACAGGTTGCGCCCATTTGGGCACCTGCGCCCATGGCGCGCCCGAGAGCAGCGCAAAGATCGCGACAAGGGCCGTTGTGGCGGCGAATGACATCTGGAAGCCCGGCCCCAGCAACGCTTCAGGTCGCATGACCAGAACGATAATGGCCGCGACGGCCACAGAGCGCAGCGAAATGGCCCGGCGATCCAGCAAGATGGCGCTGAAGGCCACGGCCACCATGATGAACGCCCGCTCGGTGGCAATGTTGCCCCCCGAGAGCGCCAGATAAACAGCCCCCACGGCCAATGCGCCTGCCGCTGCGATTTTACGCGTCGGCCACAAGAGAGCCATGGGAAGAAGCGCCAAGGCAAACCGCAGGGTCGCAAAGACAAACCCGGTCAGAAGTCCCATGTGCAGTCCCGAAATGGCCAGAAGATGGGCCAGATTGGTAATGCGCAGTGCCTCGACTGCTTCCGAGGACATGGCCGAGCGATCACCCGTCGTCACGGCTGCGGCAAAGCCACCGGCATCGCCCGGGATCGCCGCCTGAACATAAGAAGACAGGCCCATACGCGCGCCGAAGACCCCTGCCCAATTGGGCGCGGGATCCACGAGGAGAAGCGGCACGCGGGTGTAGCCGATAGCGCCAATGCCCAGAAACCATGTGTGACGCTGAAAATCGAACCCGCCCGGTTCAACCGGACCGCCCGGCGGATTGAGGTGCCCCGTCGTCATGACGCGCGCCCCCGCAGGCGGCGCACCATCTCCGCCATGCAGGGAAATGCGCACTTTTGTGGGTGTCCTGTGCGCGGGCACATCTTCGAGGATCACGTCCTTGAGGGTCACGCGCACGGCATCGGATGCCGACCGATCCAGCCCCACGACAGTGCCCTCGATCGTGCCATAAAAGCGAAACTCGAGCACGGGCCCCGCGACGGCATGGGCGCGCTGCCCGGAGAAGACAAACCCCAGAGCCACGAGGGCCAGCGCCCAAAAGACAGGGCCCCAGATCGCATCGGACCGCAGCGCGCAAAGCACAAGCCCCAGTGCCAACACGCCCGTGATCCACAAAGAAAGGACGGAAGGCTCGAAGGGAAGCGAGAAAAACAGCCCGATCCCTGCCGCCAGCATGACCGGCGACCACGGCATGAGCCGTCCGCGCTGGTGCAAAAGCGCGGCGGCAAAGGGCTCGTACAGGCGCACCTTGTTCCTCTCTCTTCCCCCCGTTAAGGAAGCGCTAACGTATCCCGCACTTGGTTACTCAGAGGTTAATGCCGCCATGACAATCGTGACCCGCTTTGCCCCCTCGCCCACGGGCTTTCTTCACATCGGTGGGGCGCGCACGGCGCTCTTCAATTGGCTGTATGCGCGGGGTCGCGGCGGCAAGTTCCTTCTGCGGATCGAGGATACGGACCGCGCCCGCTCAACGCCGGAGGCCACGGAGGCGATCTTGACGGGGCTTGCGTGGTTGGGGCTCGACTATGATGGCGAGGTGGTCAGTCAGTTTGCTGGCGCCCAGCGTCATGCGCAGGTCGCACAGGCGTTGCTGGATGCTGGCAAAGCCTACAAGTGTTTTGCCACCCAGGACGAGATCGCCGCCTTTCGCGAGACCGCCCGGGCCGAGGGGCGCTCCACGCTATATCGCTCACCCTGGCGCGATGCCGCGCCCGAGAGCCATCCAGACGCCCCCTATGTCGTGCGGATCAAGGCGCCACAAGATGGCGAGACTGTGATCAAGGATCAGGTGCAAGGGGATGTCCGCATCCGCAACGATCAGCTCGACGACATGGTGTTGCTGCGCTCGGACGGGACGCCGGTCTACATGCTCGCAGTTGTTGTGGATGATCACGACATGGGCGTGACGCATGTCATCCGGGGCGATGATCACCTCAACAATGCCGCCCGCCAGATGATGATCTACACGGCTATGGGCTGGGACGTGCCTGTCTGGGCGCATATTCCGCTGATCCATGGGCCTGATGGCAAGAAACTGTCTAAGCGCCACGGCGCGCTCGGGGTCGAGGAATATCAGGCCATGGGCTATCCTGCGGCCGGAATGCGCAACTACCTCGCGCGGCTGGGCTGGAGCCACGGCGATGACGAGTTCTTCACCGATGCACAGGCGCAGGAATGGTTCGGTTTTGACGGCATCGGCAAAAGCCCCGCCCGGTTTGATTTCAAAAAACTCGAAAATCTGTCGGGGCAGCATATCGCAGCGGCAGATGATGCGGCATTGCAGCGTGAGCTGGTTGAATACCGCGCAGCCTCCGGCAAGCCTGCGTTGAGCCCCGCGCAAGAGGACGGTGTGGGACGTGCGATGTATTGCCTCAAGGAGCGTGCCAAGACGTTTCCGGAACTGACTGAAAAAGCTCATTTTATACTGGCTGACCGCCCAATTGCACCCGATGAAAAGGCGCTCAAGGCGCTTGATACGGTATCCCGTGGTATACTGGGATCGTTGACGCCGCATCTGCAAACTGCTAGCTGGACGCGAGACGATCTGGAGGCGGTCATGTCAGCCTTTGCCGAAGCGCATGAGACGAAGTTCGGCAAATTGGCAGGTCCGTTGCGCGCCGCGCTTGCGGGGCGGGCAGTTACCCCCAGTGTTTACGATATGATGCTGATCCTTGGTCGCGATGAGACGCTGGCGCGTTTGTCGGATGCTGCCAAGGCCGATTAACCTGGATTTCAGATCTTGGCGGCAGGCATTGATCGACCCCCGTGCCCCGGGCCCTCTGGCCCGCTGGCCCCAAATTGAATGAGGGACCTTCATGGCTGACACAAACAAAAACGCCACGCTGACCATTGACGGCAAGACTTTCGATCTGCCCATCTACTCGCCGACCGTAGGCCCGGATGTGATCGACATTCGCAAACTCTACGGACAGGCCGGTGTGTTCACCTATGACCCCGGTTTCACGTCGACCGCGGCATGTGACAGCACGATCACCTTCATTGACGGCGACAAGGGCGAATTGCTGCATCGCGGCTATCCCATCGATCAATTGGCGGGCAAATCGCACTACCTCGAGGTCTGCTACCTGCTGCTCTACGGTGAACTGCCCTCGGCCGCCGATCTGGAGCACTTTGAGGCCACGATCACACGACATACGATGATCCACGAACAGATGCACAACTTCTTCCGTGGCTTCCGTCGTGATGCGCATCCCATGGCCATCATGGTCGGTGCCGTGGGCGCAATGGCGGCCTTCTACCACGACAGCACCGACATCAATGACGAGCGCCAGCGCGAGGTTGCCTCGCACCGTCTGATTGCCAAGGTCCCCACAATTGCGGCCATGGCGTACAAATACTCCATTGGTCAGCCGTTCGTGTATCCGCGCAATGATCTCGATTATGCGGCCAACTTCATGCACATGTGTTTTGCCGTTCCGGCAGAGGAATATGTCGTTGATCCGATCCTCTCGCGCGCGATGGACCGGATCCTGACCCTGCATGCCGATCACGAGCAAAATGCGTCGACCTCGACGGTGCGTCTCGCCTCCTCGTCCGGCGCCAACCCCTTCGCCTGTATTGCCGCTGGCATTGCATGCCTCTGGGGTCCGGCGCACGGCGGCGCAAATCAGGCCTGCCTCGAGATGCTCAAGGAGATCGGCTCGCCTGATCGTATTCCCGAATACATCGCCCGCGCCAAGGACAAGAGCGATCCGTTCCGCCTGATGGGCTTCGGCCACCGCGTCTACAAGAACTTCGATCCCCGCGCGACTGTTATGAAACAATCGGCCGACGAGGTGCTGGAGCTTCTGGGCGTTGAGAACAACCCCATTCTCGCGACGGCCAAGGAATTGGAGCAAGCAGCGCTCGCAGATCCTTATTTCGCCGAGAAGAAGCTTTTCCCGAACGTGGATTTCTACTCCGGCATCATTCTCGAAGCCATGGGCTTCCCGACATCGATGTTCACGCCGATCTTCGCTCTCTCGCGGACCGTTGGCTGGATTTCCCAATGGAAAGAACAGCTTGGCGATCCGCAAATGAAAATCGGGCGTCCGCGCCAGCTCTATCAGGGCGAAGCGATGCGCGACTACGTGGATATCGAAAAACGGTGAAATTGATTCTCGATCATTGTTGATCGAAAGCAGAACAATGCGTCGGGAAACCGGCGCATTGTTTCGTTTGGCCCGGGACAATGCAAACCGCGTCCGGGTATTGTTCGAGAGGCCAGAACAGTTAACACAAAATTAACATAAAGTCGTGCCTTCCCTGCCCCATTCCCGTTAACTCGCGCTCGGTTCACATTTTCGGAGTTAACGATGGCCACATCTGCCCCCCAAACATTCCTTGTTGGATGCCAACCCAATCAGGTCGAGGTGACGATTGCGGAGGATGATGGCAACCTCTTCGTCCGCCTTGTCGCCGCGACCCCGGAAATCACGGATATCGACGCGCTCTTTTTTGATGTCACCGATCCAACCATCCTGGATGGGCTGACCGTATTCCCGACGGGCCCCGAGGCGGATATCACGAGCTTTGACACCGGTGATGACAGCTTCTCCAGCCTCAGCAACGGGGCCACGCTGCAAACCGATCACGATGTGCGCATCCAGTTTGGCGAGCAGGTCAATCCATCGGACTCAGATCTCGATACAACCGCGCTGACCCTGTTCATCGAGGCCGGCGACCGCCCATTGACGGCAGATGATCTCGATCTCAGCGAGCTGACCGTGGTCATCAACGCGGACTATGGGCAGGGCCTCGCGCTGACGATCCCCGAGAATACGGACGACGAAGGAGAGGATGGCGGCGATGGCCCGACCACCGTTCTGACGGAAGTCGTTGCGGTCGAAGAGGATTTCGAGACGGCCAATTCCGCAGGCGCTGTTGAGAGTATCGCTGATGCCGATGGCTGGGATCTGCGCGATGGCGCGCTGTTTACCAACAGCCACAATGAGGGCACGCTGACACTTGAGCCCGTGGAGACCGAAGGCCCCGCCGCGCTGTTTCTCGATGCAAGCGTCGGCGATCTGCACCGCTTTGAAGCCTCCGGCCATTATGCCGACAGCCTGCGCATCGAAGTTCAGGTTGATGGCGGCGATTGGGTCCTGCTCGACGAATTTGTCGTAAACGGTGACAAATCAGCGCTTGTGGGCTCCGAGACGGGCCAAACCATCACCGAGAGCAACAGCAGCCTCGCCTATGACGGCGGTGTTTTGGCGGACGCGGGCGAGAGCGTGCAATTCCGCATTGTGTCAGACTTTACCGCGCGCGACGAAACGCTCCGTATCGAAAACCTCGCCATTACCGCGACTGACGAGGTCGAGATCACGGACGGCGGCGACGGGCCGGTGGAAATCGTCACGACCGAAGTGTTCAGCGAAGATTTCGACGGGATGGACACGCCCGGCATGTCCGATCTCATCGCGGATGACGGTCGCTGGGATGTGCGCCACGATCAGTTGTTCACCAACAGCCACAATGAGGGCACGCTGACCTTCGAGGCCGTAGAGACCGAGGGCGCAACCAGCCTCAGCTTCGATGCCTCGACCGACAATGCCAGCCGCTTTGAAAATGCCGGCCGGTTTGAAGACAGCTTCCGCGTCGAAGTGCGCCTTGACGGGGGCGATTGGGTCCTGTTGGACGAATTCCAGGTCAACAACGATGGCAGCGCGCTTGTGGGCTCCGAGACAGGACAAACCATCACCTCTGACGCCAGCACCATCACCTATGAGGGCGGCATTCTGGAGGACGCCGAAGGCACGGTGGAATATCGGTTCATCAATGACGCCACCGGCGGCAACGAGATCATCCGCATCGACAATGTCGAAATTTCCACCACCAATGTCGAGATCATCGACGGCGGCGAGGAAGAGGATGGCCCCTATTCCGAAAGCTTCATCGATGCGAGCGCGGGCGATGTGGCGTCTGATCAGTTCGACGGCGTGACAATCAGCGGTCAGCGCGCAGGCGAGGATGACAGCTCCGAGAACGACGCGATGATCTTCAATACCAATGCGCCCACCGGCGGAGATCACGATCTGGCCTATACCGATCAGGACAATGTCCTCATCATCTCTGAGGACAACGACAGCTCTGATCCGGATGACAATGCCCATGGCGGCACATTGTCCTTCGAGTTCGACGCGCCAAGCACGGTCAATTCCCTGACCCTGCTGGACATCGAGGAACCCGGTGGGACGATTGAGCTCTTTGACGCTGACGGCGCGCTCCTGTCTTCGATTGGTATCCCGGCCGCAGGCGACAATTCCGCCCAGACGATCGATATCGGGATCGAGAACGTCGCGGCGATGGATGTCACGCTTGTCGGCTCCGGCGCAGTGGACGATCTTGCCTTCGACGCGCCGCCCCCTGTCATTGACGAGGAGGACGACGCGGGCTGTGATGGGCAGTACCAGCTGATTTACGAGGATATCATGGCCGATGATGCCCGTGATGACACGAACGATGATGGCTCGGACGATGATCCCTCCGATGATCAGCCCGCAGACGATCTGGCGGATCTGTGGTAAATCTTCGGTCTGTCTGACAACGAGAAGCGCGCCTGCCCGGCGCGCTTTTTGCATTTGGCCCGGCCGCGCTGGCCAAGCCCTGCCCGCACTACATGTGGATCACACGATCAAAGGCATCCAGCACGCTTTCATGCATCATCTCTGACAAGGTTGGATGCGGGAAGACTGTGTTCATCAGGTCAACTTCGGTCGTCTCCAGGCTGCGCCCGATGACATAACCCTGGATCATTTCCGTGACCTCCGCGCCCACCATATGCGCGCCCAGAAGCGCGCCGGTCTTGGCATCAAAGATCGTTTTGACCAGACCCTCCGCCTCGCCAAGCGCAATCGCCTTGCCGTTGCCTATGAACGGAAAGCGGCCCACCTTGATCTCATGACCGGCCTCGCGGGCCTGCGCCTCGGTCAGCCCCACAGAGGCAATCTGCGGATGGCAATAGGTGCACCCGGCGATGGCATCAGGATCCACCGTATGGGGATGGCCGCCCGCAATGAGCTCCGCCACCATGACGCCTTCATGGCTTGCCTTGTGGGCCAGCCACGGCGCGCCCGCGATATCTCCGATGGCATAAATCCCCGGAACCCCGGTCTGACATTGCGCATCGGTGACCACGTGGCTGCGCTCGATCTTGACGCCCAGTGCCTCAAGCCCCAGCCCTTCGGTATTGCCAACGATCCCCACAGCAGAAATCACCGTATCAAAGGTTTCTTTGGTGGTCTTGCCGCCCTGCTCGATATGCGCGGTCACCTTGCCTTTGCCACGATCAAGCTGTTTGACCATTGCCTTCTCGCGGATGATCATGCCCTGCTTCTCGAAGGCTTTCTTTGCGAATGCGCTGATCTCGGCGTCTTCGACGGGCAGGATGCGTTCCATCACTTCCACGACTGTCGTCTGCGCCCCGAGCGTATTGTAGAAACTGGCAAATTCGATCCCGATGGCGCCGGAGCCAATGACCAGCAGCTTTTCGGGCATCCGCGCAGGCGTGAGCGCGTGTTTGTAGGTCCAGACCAGATCGCCATCGGCCTCCAGCCCTGGCAATTCTCGCGCCCGTGCGCCCGTGGCCACAATGATGTTGGGCGCGTCCAAGATGTCCTGCCCGGCCTTGGTTGCAACCGCGACTTGCGCTTGTGCCGGAATGCTGGCCTCCCCCATGAACACCGTGACCTTGTTCTTTTTCATGAGATGGCCAATGCCGGAATTGAGCTGGCCCGCGACCTTGCGGGACCGTTTCACAACGGCCTCCAGATCATACTCAATGCCACTGGCTTTCAGCCCGAATTCACCCGCCCGCTGCATCAGATGAAAGACTTCGGAGGAGCGCAACATCGCCTTCGTCGGGATACAGCCCCAATTGAGGCATATGCCCCCCATATGTTCGCGCTCGACAATGGCGACCTTGAGGCCCAGCTGGCTGGCCCGAATTGCCGCGACATAGCCGCCCGGCCCCGCGCCAATCACGATCACATCAAAGCTCTTCCCGGCCATAGGCGTCTCCTCCTCGCACGTATCGCACAAGGACTAACCTATTGCGGCGCTTGCATCAAATGCGACGCAGCCCGTCAGGCGCGCAGGCGCTCCAATGTCTTGGCATAGCCGCCATCTGTCACGAACGTGTTTTCCTCGTGAGACGCCTTTCGCTCCAAAGCCGCGTTGCGATAGGGAAAGCGCCCAAACTCGCGAATGATCTCGCGGTGCGCCCGGGCATGGAGCAGATTATCCTGATCCGGCATGCGTTCATGCATCAATCGCACGCAACGCTCCTGATCACACAAGTTCTCCGAATGCATCAAGGGCATGTAGAAAAACTGGCGCGCGGGCGCGTCTATCTTGAGATCATACCCCTGCCCGATCGCTTTTTTCGCCACTGCCAGAGCGATCCGATCAGACGCAAATGCTTTGGAGGAACCCCGGAACATATTACGGGGAAATTGATCGGTCAGGATGAGGTAGGCGAGCGTGCCGGATGGATAGGTCATCCAAAGCGCGTATCGCCCCTCCATGGCCGCGTCCCAGGCCTTTGAAAAACGGCTCCGGATCGTGTCATCCAAAGTATCGTCTTGTTTGTACCATCCCTCAGGACCAACGTCGTCCAACCAAAAGGACAAAACCTCGTCAGGTGTCATACTCGTCATCGCGGCGCGGGCCTCCTCACCCGTTTCACGCCCCCTGGGGCAAATGTTTACAAAAGATTAACTGGGGACAAACACACGAATTGCAACAATTGTGACAGGTTCACTGGGCCGCTTCTGCATCCTCGGCTTCGGCAACGGCATATTCCTGCGCAAATTCCACCGCGACAGAGGTTGAGCTGGGAGAAACCGGCGCGTAGGTCATCGTATCCTCCACAGGGATCGCGGCGCGCTGTGTCCGGCGATAGGCCGCATAGCCTGCAAGGCCCGTCATCAGAACACCAATAAACAGGAAAAAGCCCCAGGACCCGAGCGCGCTCATGGCCCAACCGGTAATCAATGGCCCGGACACAGCGCCCACACCATTGATGAACAGCAAACCGCCAGAGGCCGCCGCCATGTCATCGGGCTCCAGAAAGTCATTGGTATGCGCAATCAGAAGCGAATAGAGCGGGTTGGACATGCCACCGATCAAGAACGCTGCCGCACAAAGCACCACGAAGACAGAGCCCATCATGGCGGCCAAAGCCGCGCCCAGAGCCGTCGCCGCCGCGACAAACATGATCAAAGAGCGACGGTCCATCCGGTCTGACATCCAGCCCAACGGATATTGCAGCACAAGAGCACCGACATAGAAGCTCGACACGAAGATCGAGATCTGCGCCACGCTGAGCCCCGCTTCCACACCATAGACCGCGGACATGCCAAATTGCGCCGCAAAGACACCACCCAAAAGGAACATGCCGACACATCCCAACGGCGAGATCTTGATCAACTGCGCAAGGCTCATGGGTTTGGTCGTGTCAAACGCGGGCGTCGGAGAAATCGAGAGCAAGATGGGTAGAAATGACAACGAAACCAGAACGGAGATCACGATAAAGAGCGTGTATTCGGCCGGATCTGCCATCAACAACAGGCCTTGCGCCGCAACGACGCCCGCCATCTGCACAATCATGTAAGCCGAGAGCGTTTGCCCGCGCGTCTCGTTCGTTGCGGCATTGTTGAGCCAGCTTTCCGCGACAATGTAGACCCCGCAAAAGCCAAACCCCACGATGACGCGGCCAATGATCCAGGCATAGGGGTTGTTGAGCAGCGGGAACAGGATCAGCACAGCAGAGATGGTCGACGCGAGTGCCGCGAACACCCGCACGTGCCCCACACGCCGGATCAAGCCCGGTGTGACTTGCGACGACACCAGAAAACCGGCGAAATAGGCTGACATGACGACAGACATTTGCAACGTGGAGAAATTCTCGATCTCCCCACGTACGCCGAGCAAGGTGCCTTGCAGGCCGTTACCGACCATCAAGAGAAGCATGCCGAGCAACAAGGCCCAGGCGTTGGAGATCACGGTCAGCATCACAGGCACTCCTTTGGCCCCCGGCTAGAGCCATGTAGCGCGCGATTCTAGCCTTGTGACGACTTCACTTGTCCGGAGACGACCGTTTTCTGCGCAAGCGGGACCTGCGCGCAGCTCATCACGCCGCGCGCCAAGTCTCAAAAAGACCCGGGCCAAAACTCGCCGAGACTTGTGCCACGTCGACACTCCATCCAGCGCCAAACCCGTCTTGCGCCTGAGCCGCCGCAGAGTAGGTGAAACTTGGCGAAGACAGGATCGTCTCGCGACGGACGTTTTGCCCGTCTCTGACACGCAGGATGTATTGCTCCTGTTCTTCCCCCAGCGGCACCTCGAAACCCTCCCATGAATCCCCATCAATGCGCGTCCGGCGCACCCAGGAGAATTCGAGATCGCCGCCGTCAGACCGGGCGCGCAGATGCGCAGGTTTGAACGGGCGCAGGCCAATACCGTCGAAGGCTTGGCTGGTCGTCTCAAAAACCGGGTCATCCACGGGGGACGTTGCAGGCCCGACACGGTAATTGCGCGCGATCCGCCTGTCCGCGAGGGTCAACGGCAATTGCTCCAGCGCGCCGTCCAGCAAGATCACCCAACTGCCTGACGGCCAAACATCGGGCATGATCCCATCGGTGCCTGCCTGTCCACGCAGACGCGTGCGCAGAAGATAGGTGTTGGGCTGAATGAGCTGCGCCTCTTCGAATTGGAAGATCTCCCAGTTGCCCGTGCTTCCATCGCCGATGATGGCCGCATTGGCGCCACCGAGAAGAGCTTGGCGTCCAACGGAAGACAACTCGGCATCCACAAAACGCACCTGCAAGTCCGGACCGCGATCAATCAATCCTGGTCGCGCCCGGAACAGCGGGGTCTCACTTTGCCCCACACTGGCACGCGCATTGATCAACGCGTCCAACTCGAAGCCGTTTTCGTCCAATGACGAGTAGACAGCCGCGGTCCCCACCCATGGATCAGACGACAGCGCGATATGCGGCGCATGGGCCACTTCTTCCCCCGTCCAAAGCGGCAGATCGAGGAAGAACGGGGTCACTGGGACGGCAGGTTCAAAAGCCGTCATCGTGCGCAGCTCTTCTTCGAGACGAACGGGATCATAGACATCCGGTTCAATCCGAACGGCATCCACGATCTGAGCCGCGCCCTGCTCAACACGGTCAATCCGGTAGAGAACATCCTCCACCGAGACGACATCGCCCGCGCCAATAGCGCGCAACGAAGGCGGCAGAGCGAACTTAGCCCCTTCGCGAGACACGCGAGCTTCCGCCAACCAACGCTCAGCGGACTGTCGCCCCTCCGTCCGTGTCAACGCCAACGGCACCTCTGTCTGCGACACGGCATGGGTTTTGTCGTCGGGCAGAACAGCTTCGACACTGGCAATGTCATAATCTGCCTCAGCTTCAATAAAATCGAACCGGACACGGCCCGAGATATCAGCCTCTGACGCCCGCATTTGCACCAAACGACCGTCGAGATCCTCGGCGACGGCCAGTTGCCCGGGATCAAGAACAACGTCTCGCTTGCCGTTGCGCATGACAAAGCGCAACACACCGTCGCGTTCAACGGCGTCAAACCCATATTGTAACATCAGGGGCTGCAAAGTGGCGCGTGCATCTTCGACACCACCGGCCATGTAGCCGCGGACGAAACCGTGAAGTTGCGAAACATCGATCTCCGTCAAACCGGCCTTGGCACAGATTTCCTGCACAAGCGACGCAAGGCTCAGCCCGCTGGCGCGCCCGTTGAGCCAATGGCCTCGCGCGTAATTCTCCCCATCTGACCACAAGCCCGTCGCGCGCGGAAACCACGGGAAAGGACGCGCGTCCCAAGCCCAGGCGAAGGCGCGGCTCATATCCAGCATCTGCCCATTATAGACATCTGAGACCGGGTTGTTCTCCACTGTCGCCCAATACTCCGTCACCGCGCGTAAATACTGCCGTTGGATCAGGTCATCCCGGGCGCCGTTGGAGCCATAGGGAAACGCACTTTCAGAGGACTTTGGATCGAGGAATTTATTGGGTTGGTTGGTTCCTTTGTCGATGGCAGCGCATCCGAATTCTGTAAACCAGATCGGCTTGGATCGCGGTTCCCACGCCGTTGGCATGCTTTGCCGGATCCCGTCGATGCGGTGGTGATGGGTATGCCCCCACCAATTTCGAAGATCCTTGTAGCGGAACACCCAAGGCTCATCATGAGCGCCATCCGTGATGTTACGGCGTCGTTGGGATTGGCGCGCTGCATCAGAAGCATAAAACCAGTCGTATCCTTCGCCGCCCGCAACATTGGCCTTGAGATAGTCAATATTGTAGATTGAGCCCCAATCCGCATCGGCGTGATCCGTGCCGTCGCGCCAATCGGAAAGAGGCATGTAATTGTCGATGCCGATAAAATCGATGGCGTCATCAGCCCAGAGTGGATCAAGGTGGAAATAGACGTTCCCGCTGCCGTCCTGTGGATGGTAGCCGAAGTATTCCGACCAATCGGCTGCATAGCCAATTTTCACATCCGGACCAAGGATCGCACGGCAATCAGCCGCGAGCGCACGCATGGCCTCCACAGCCGGAAAAGTATGATTCGGGCCACGAATTTGCGTGAGCCCGCGCATTTCCGAGCCGATGCAGAAGCTGTCCACGCCGCCCGCCAATTTGCACAGATGCGCATATTGCAGAATGAATCGACGATAGCTCCATTCCTCTGGGCCGTTATAGGAGACCGTTTTTCCATCAGTGCTGAAATCTGTCGGCCCCGCGGTCCCGAAGAACGCCTCCACCTCTGCTACAGCAGCCGCCGTCCCATCCGGGGAACCATCCACACCAGGTGCGCGTTCCGTTGTAATGCGTCCACGCCATGGCAACTCCGGTTGGCCTGCGTCTCCGGAATAGGGATCGGGCAACGCGTTGCCTACCGTTTGCTCCATCAAAATGAAAGGATAAAACATCACGGCTTTTCCAGCCGCGTTCAACGCCTGTATGGATTCAAAAACAGCCGCATCGGCGGGCGTTCCGCCGTAGATCGCGCGTCCATCATTGTCCTGCGCAATGCTTTGTGCAGCAGAACGCGTCACGCCCGAAACGCTCCAAGGCATCTGATTGCCATCTCGTGCCGTACTGGCGACTTTCGGGCGCAACTGACATTGTCCCGTGCGCAAATCATCACCAAACCAACTGACGATCAGAGAGACCGCCTCTACATTCGGCATCTCGTTGCTGAGTTGATCGAGAGAGGCGCTAAAGTCGCTTTTGCCCGTCGGCTGCGCGGCATTTGCCCAGCCGCGCCGGTCTGTCCCACTGCCGTAGTGGACGCGCGTGGTGGCAAGGGCATATTCCCCTGTCCCCGGCATCAGAGCGACGGCCCGGACGTTGTAAGGCGCCTCTTTTTCGGCATCCTGCGTGCTGGGCTGCACCGGGCGCACAACCTCAAAAGAGAATTGCGGCATACGATTGCCGAATTGCTCAAGCTGAAGATCCTCGAAAACGACATAAGCCGTACCCCGATAAGCCGGAACTTCGCCGGCGCCTTCGATCGCCTCTATCAAGGGATCAGGAAGTTGATCCTCAGCACCTTTGTAAAGTCTCATGTTGAGCCGCGATGTATTCATCTCGACACCATCCGCCCAGACCCTTGCGATATTGGCGATCTCGCCTTCGCAGATGGCGACAGCAAGGCTCACGGAATACTCGTACGTTTTGTACTTGGTGGTGGAACTAGGCTGAGAGGGAGCCCCTTTGCCGCCACCCGAACTGCCACCGGAAGACACTTTTTTGATCCGCACGCGTTCGCGAAAATGGCTGGCCCAGATCACATGACCCGACAGACGCATACGCCCCCAGACACGTGGGATTTCCGCGCCCTCGCCGGCGCGTGTGATCCGAATGCGATCAATCCGTCGCCCTTCAACAACACTGGAGCCCTCGCCCATGACACGCTGATCGAGCATGCGCCCTGCCGCTGCGCCAACGAAACGGCCAACGGCCGTCATGGACAGTCCGAGAAACGAACCGCCTAGTGCAGAACCGGCAGCGGCACCAACCGCCGAAAGTACAACCGTCGCCATCAGGGCATCTCCTCGTGGATTTCAGGGAAACAAAACCGCGCCACCATCCGGCGGCGCCATGGCAAGCTTAGCGAGTTTTCTACGACCCCATGTCCGGAATAGGCATGAACAAACCGGGCTGCATCAGCGGTCTCAGTCAGGATACCCAGGTGCTTGGCAACAGCACCGTCCGCCATGCGAAATAACAAGACATCGCCGCGACGCTCGGGTCCCTCGGCCGGCCGCAGATAATGATTTGCCGCAAGCCAAAGCAACTCGATCTGCGACGCTTCGGACCAGTCCATGGTGTAGGGCGGAACATAGGCGGGTTCCTTGCCGCCAAGCTCGCGCCAGACGCCTCGCAGCAAGCCCAGGCAGTCACACCCTGCCCCTTTCTCAGCTTGCTGATGGACATAAGGCGTCCCGACCCAGCTGCGCGCCAATGTCACGACATCAGCACGTCTCATCTCCGGCTCCCCCCATTGCGCGTCATTGCAGAAGGGGCGGCCGTCACGACCCAATCGTCTTCCGGAACGTCTGGAAAGCCCTGAAAATTCAGCAAATTGTTGAACTTCAATCTGCACGTTTTGAAAGCTTTGTCACACCCTGCCGTCAGACGCACCCGATCACCCGGGGCAATCGCGGCGCGCAACGGCTCCCAAAGCTCGATGCGACGACCCTGTGTTGGCTGCGACGTGTCTCGTTTGATGACGCCGCTCAATCCTTTCGCGGCCCCATCCAGGACCTCACAAGCGCCATGGCGAAACCAATCCTCGGCAAAGGTATTCTCAGGGTTTATGATGAACGCCGCGCGTCCGTCCGTCTGGATGACCTCTCCGTCAAACCGATAGCCCGGTTGATCCCGATCAAACCGACACTGGGCATCCCCCAAAACAGCGGCACAGGTTTTTTGGATAACCCGTCCAAAGGGTCTATTGAGCTGATCGGCGAGGCCGCGGACTTCGGCGCGAAACGCCCCGTCGATGCGCGTCAATTCTCCAATCGTTCCCCGGAAAACCACTTCACGCTGAGCAACATCGCTCCAATTCACAAGCCAGGCCTGAACCGACGCCCCGTCAAAACGACCCGCGAGAATATCCTCCTCGCGCAGCGAAACATCCGATAAGGCGCCCAGAGCTTCGGTGTTGTCCACAGACAATCCAGTGGATTGCTGCAACGCCAGCGCAGTCAGGCCCGTGTCCGCACGGAACGTGACGCCTTCAAAACTCAACGTGCAATCATGATCCGTGAACCCATAGATTGTTCCATCTGCACGTGTGATAGCCCACGCGCGACACAAGGTTGTCAGGCCCGTATCAAGATGCGCCTGCATTTGCTCGGAGACACTCATCAGACACGCACCTCAACCACCGGCACACTGGGCACTTCGCCCGCCTGAAAAGACGCCACGGACGTTGCGATCCTGTCTGCATCAAAGCGCACCGGCACGTCGAACTCATACCCCGCCGTGACCACGACATCGGCAAGCGGCGGACGCTCGAATGTGATCCGCCCCGTTGTCGTGTCGATTTCCCAGTGCACGCCTTCCTGAAGCTCATCGCCTTGAACGCCGGCGCGCACAGTCCCCGCGACAGGTTTTGTAATCGGGCGCTGATACGAAAACTCGCCTGAATTATAGTTCTTGATCAACTCAAACTCGGTGCGCTCTCCGTCACCCAGGGCAATCACTTGGTCATTGTAACGCACATCTTGGGAGACAGGCGCCGACTTGTAATCAGCCCAGTCTTTCCAACGGAAGGCAAACAGCTGGCCCTGGCGCGCTTCAAAAAATGCGATCATGACTTCGATGTCTTCCAGTTTGCGCAAACCCAGGCCCGCGTCATACCGTCTGCGTGAATGAGCCCAGGGGGTATTGCGCTCTTCAAAGCCATTGGCGAGCGTCACGACGTCCGTCCGCCGCTCGGGCCCGCCAACGGAGCCAAAACTCAGGTTTGCTGGAAACCTCACTTCATGGAAATTCATGACATCCCCTCACTACCGGTTGCGCGCGCCGCGCCCCAGGACGCGGTGCATTTGAGCTGCAATCTGGCTTTGACTGCGTTGGAACCCCTGCACATCAGGGGTCGAAATATTCATAACGACATTCACGCCCGCGCCGCCCGATCCTTGCGCGCGCACGCCGAGGCTGCCATCCGGACCACGGGTCAGCGGCATGATCGCCTCGGGCCCGGCCTCGCCCATGAGCCCGGTCGCGCCCCGCATCGGGAACGTAACTGGGCTGCTGACCACGCCGCCTTTGGCAAAAGGCATCACGCGACCCTGGCTCAGAGCGCCGCCATCGGCAAAGGGCATCAACCCGTCGAAGACATTTGAAAGCAACCCACCAATATGGCTGGAAACCGGTTTGACAGCGGCATTATAGGCCGCGTTGATCATCGATTGCCCAATACTGTCGAGCGCACTGGACAGGGAATCGCCATTGAGGATCAGGCCATCAATGGCCTTCTTGACCCCGCCTGTGAGCGTGCGATCAAGAGCAGCAGCCTGATTGCCTGTCGCTGAGAAGGTTTGGTGAATGCGCTGCATCTCACCATCAAAACCCGCTGCCAATGCGCTGGCTTGCCCCAAAGACTGGCTGAGCGCAGCAACATCGTTGTCGAATTCCTCAATCCCGTCCAGATCCGCCATCTTCCGTTCCTTTCGCATCGTCATCGGGGAAAGCTGCAATCAAACGATCCAGCCCCGCGCGCGTCATCGGCGCCGTGTCCCCGCCTACTCCCAACATCAACATCAATTCAGCCGGGGTCAGCGACCAGAACTCCTCTGGCTGCATCCCCAAGCCGCGCAATCCAGCACGCATGATCTGTGGCCAGTTGATCTGGCTCACGCTGCAGCCCCTGGCACCACAAAGGCCCGCGCCAAAAGCTTGGCTGCCGCCTTGGCGGCACCTGTGATGCCGCCCGCAATTTCCGCAGAAACGAGATCCTCAGCCGTGACATTCCAGCCGCCGCCGCGCAGACCTGCCACGATCAAAGCCATGACGTCCTGCGCAGATGTCTTTCCCGTCTCGAAGCGTGCAACAAGATCAACAATGGTTGTCTCACCCAATTGCGCTTCGAGCTCCGCCAGAGCGCCAAGGGTCAGGCGCATGACCCGCGCCTCCCCATTGATGTCCAGCTCAACCTCTCCCCTCCAAGGATTGCTCATCGCTCTCAGGCCTCAACAAAGCTCAGTTGGCCCGCCGACGAGAGCGCAACTTCATATGTCGCCTCGCCATTGTGGCTGCCTGCGTATTCAAGGCTGGTGACCTGGAAGGCACCTTCGACGGTTCCGAAATCCGGAATGATCACCTGAAAATCGGGCGTTTCGCCGTCAAAGAAGATCTGACGTGCCCGTGCATCCGTTGCGTCATCCTTGAACACACCAGAGCCACTGATAGAGGCTGACTTCACACCTGCGCCCGCGAGCAGCTCGCGCCAGCCGCCCTGGCTTTCCAGCGAGGTTACGTCAACTGTTTCGGTGTTGAAGCTGACACGCGTGGCTCTCAGGCCCGCCATGGTCGAAAACGTTCCGTCGCCGGAGACGTCAATCTTGATCAAAAGATCTTTTCCGTTCTGAGCACCCATTGTCTCAACTCCTTGGTTCAGTTGTCTTCCACTCGCGCGCGGAACGTCAGATCGATCCGGCGCTGTAATCCTGCTTGGTCGCGTTTCGCCACCGCGCGCAAAAACTGAAGGCTCACAAGCCTGCCACGTGACAGCGTCAAAGGCTGGTCCACGAGCGCATCGGAAATTGCCGCAGCGGCCTCCTTGGCTTGCTGAAAGCCTGCGCTCTCGGTCACAACGCTCAGACCGATGTCGTGGGTTGCGCCGTTGCCCGTCTTGTCTGACGCATCACGGACCTGCTCCGCACCGAGCGTCACGTAGATTGGCGGCAATTGACCGGCTGGAAGCGCATCATAAACGGCGGAGCCCACTACGTTGTTCAGCGTCGCATCGGTCGCCAGTGTCTGGAAAACGGCCGCCTGAAGCGCTGCAGAAACTGCATAGCTCATGTCACAACCTCCTCAACGGCCTGACAGCTGAGATAGCGGCCATGTTGGTCTGCTTCTGTGACCGCCGTAATCCGAAATACCCGAGACCCTTCGCGAAACCGTTGCTCAGGGCGCGGCCGGGCTGCCGATGTGACAGGCGCACCGCGCACGATGATTTTCACACCGGTTACCGATACGGGCGCCGTCCCGCTGGCCGTCTCGCGACCGGTCCCGGACGTGATCTCCGCCCAAAGCTCGCCCATTGGCATCCAGATCCTGTCAAAACCGCCCGCACCGTCCGGGACATCTTGCGGAGCCTCCAACTCAAGGCGCCGGTTGAGGTTGGGTATGCTCATTGGGAGGCTCCCAGGGTCATTCGCACGACGCGGTAGCGCTCTAGCAAAGCTGTGACGCCAAAAGGCATGCAGCCTTGGCCAAGATGCATCTCGTTGCGATTTTCGTAGTAATGCGCCGCAAGCAACAAAACGGCTTGCTGTAGATCTGCGGGCAAGTCACCCCACGCCCCGTAACCAGCGCGGAAGCTGATTTCCACCGCCCCGCCCTTTGGAATACTTGGAAGCGACGCGGCACGCGGGGCAATTTTGGGTTCATGGGTATCCGCGATCAAACGCCATGCAGAGCTCGCCAATGGCGTGCGGTTGTCATTGCCATCCACCAAAATGACGTCCGAAATCGTCAGAACCGGCGCAGTGGGAAGCGGATGCGCAGTCGTATTGCTCCACTGTGACAAAACGAGCGTGAAATCTCGCGTTATCAGACATTTACTGATGCGCCCCTCAATGGCACCCATGGCTGCACGCAGGAAGCCCTCCAGGACTGGCACTTGCACGGTCTCTTCGCCAAATCCAGTGCCAAGGCGCAGGTGTGCGCGCAATTGGGCCACGGGCAGATCACCCGGCTGGACTGTAGTTTCTTCTCGCAACATCATACCGACATCTCCCTTTTCACCCCTTCGTTCCGGACGCGCACCCGCGCGGTCATTGCTCGATCGGAGGGGAGCAGCTAGACAACACCCGCGCTGTGAAGAGCGCGCGCCCGGTCCTGCGGCGAGGCTGCGCCCCGCCACAGAAACTGATCACCGCAATCAGGCGGAGAAGCGCAGCAGCTTGATCGCCGCAAAATCGCTGACATCGCCGCCCACGCGCTTGGTGGCGTAGAACAGGACATGCGGCTTTGCGGAGAAAGGATCGCGCAGCACGCGCAGATCAGGACGCTCGGCCACGGTATAGCCCGCTGCGAAATCCCCGAAGGCAATCGAGAAGGACCCCGAGGCAATGTCCGGCATGTCTTCGACGACGAGGACGGGGTAGCCCATGAGGCGCGCAGGCTCGCCTGCTGCCAGACCGTCGGACCACAGGAAGCGGCCATCGGCATCCTTCAGCTTGCGCACGGCACCCGCTGTCTTGGAGTTCATCACGAATGTGCCGTTCGCACGATACTGAGCACCCAGTGCATAGACGAGGTTCACAATGGCATCGCCGGAGCCCAATTCGCCATCGGCACCTGTGTCGATGTAGCCAAGATTGCCCCAGGTCCAGGTCGCATCAGGCGCCACGGGATGGTCAAGAATGCCACGGGGCTTGTCGACACCGTCACCGTTAATGAACGCGTCAGATTCCGCACGGGCGAACTTGTCGGCGATACGGCCCGCGAGCCATGTTTCAATGTCAAAGGCGGAATCGTCGAGCAAACGCTGCGACGCCTTGGGCAGAGCGGACAACTCGTGCAGCGGGATCGTGATGCGATCAATCGTCGGCGTGGCCGTCTCGGCAGTGGGATCCGCTTCATTGGCCCAACCTGCGCCCACATCCGTGGTGTCGATGAGCACATCAAAGGACGTCGCCTCGACATTCACAACACTGGCAATACCGCGCAGCGAGGCAGAAGAGGTCAAAACCGAACGGATCGACTCCGAGGTCTGCGGATCGACAAGGTAGCCGCCATCGGAATTTACCGCCGTGGAAAGCGACTTGCCCTCCATTTCGAGGCCACGCAGGCCATCGTCATCCCCGGAGCGCACATAGGCACCAAACGCCTGTACATGGGGGGCTTCAAAGTCTGTCGCCGCAAGCTGCGGGCGCGCAAAAGTCTGTTTCTGGTCCAGCATGGTCAGTCGCTCTTCCTGTTTTTCAACACGTGATTTCATCTCTTCCGAGAAGCTCTTGAACTCTGCGACAAAGCCCGAAACGGCCTGCCGCATCTCAGAGGCCGGAGACAAAGCCGCCCCACCCCCTGCGTTTGCATGGGTCTGTGTCATCCCATCACTCCTTTGGTTGGCCGCGGGCTAGTGCCCGGCGATCTCTAGACGAAGGCCGTCAAAGACCGCCGCCATCTCGCGCAACTCTTCGTCGAGGGGGGCTTCCCCTTTCCGTTGAGCTCGCGCACTGGGCAGCATCGGGAATGTCACGAGAGAGACTTCCCAAAGCTCCAGTTCCTGAAGGAGCCGAGCTCCTGTGTCCGATTTCTTGGCGCGCCGCGTGCGGTAACCAATGGAGAGGCCATCAATGGCGCCAGCCTCAAGCAAAGCCGCAGCTTCGCGTCCGCGTTCCACAGCATCGAGGATGCGCCCTTTGACAAAGAGGCCCCGCTCATCCTCGCGCACAACATCCCACACGCCGATTGGCTGGGCCGGATCATGCTGCCAGAGCATCTTGACTGCGCGACCGGCCGAATGCAGGGCATCAAGCGAACGCGCGTAGGCCCCTTTCTGGACAATGTCGCCGCCCTGATCCTGCGCACCAAACAGCGACGCGTATCCTTCGATCTCCAACCCGCCGGTGACCTCAAGGTCGCCCTCGAAACTCGCGAATTTTGTTTCCAATTCCATGGGTCTTCCTTTCTTCCCAAAGGCCCCTAAACAGGCACCGTCACCAACAGGCTCTGAAAAGCCTGACCCAAAATGGCAGCAACCACTCCGTAAACGGTGAGCCATAATCGCCGCTCCATGCGTTCCATCAGATCCTCGATCCGATCCAACCGTTGATTGAGCGCTTCGATTTGCAATTCCGAGACCCGTTCATGGGCCTGCAATCGCAACGCGGGGGCGCAATCGAAGGCTTCAAATCCTGCGCGTTCATTCATCAGAAACCTCCGCAGGAAGCCCCAGCATGCGCCGTTTCTCAGCAGTGCTCAGGAACGCGGCATTGGCCACGCGGGACCATTGCGCCTCACGCTCACTTGCCAAGGCGGGCACCTGATCGAGATCCGGCTTGAGCGCGACGCGATCACCGGAAAACGCGCCCAACCAACCGCCCAGGGCAGCACTGACCCGCGCCGCAAGCGGCAACACGGTCAACCGATAAAAGGCCCGGTTTGCTTCGGCGTAATTGGCGTAGGTCGCATCGCCCGGGATCCCCAAAAGCATGGGCGGGACACCAAAGGCCAAAGCGATCTCGCGCGCCGCAGCTTCCTTGGTCTTGTGAAATTCCATGTCCGAGGGCGAAAAGCCCATTGGCTTCCAGTCCAGCCCGCCTTCAAGAAGCATCGGTCGGCCAGCATTGCGCGCGCCCTGATGATTGGTCTCAATCTCGGAGGAGAGCCGGTCATATTGCTCCGGCGTCATCGACGCCCCGTCGCTGCCTTTGTAAACGATTGCACCGGATGGGCGGGCGGCATTGTCCAAAAGCGCCTTGGACCACCGCGACGCAGAATTGTGCACGTCAATGGCTTGAGCGGCAGCCTGTAGCGGCGAGAGCCCATAATGGTCATCCTGCGGATGAAAGCTTTTGATGTGGCAAATGGGAGAAATCTCGCCACTGGCGTCAAAACGATGTTTGCGCCCTGAGACCGTATAATCATAAGCAACAGGCCAGCCATCCCGCCCTGGCACAACAGCCATCCGGTCTGAGCGCAAAACGTGTAATTCGACAGGCGCTGTGCCCCCGGCTCCCACCGCTTCGACATATCCGTTGCCGGTCAAAATGAGCTGACCAAAGAGCGCCTCCAGCAATTCTGCCTGACGCTGCGCCGGATTCGGGCGGCTGAGAATTGACAACAACGGATGCACGTCAAAACGCTCGGTATCATCCTGCAACACCAAAGGAATGGCAGCAGCGGCTTCGGCAATGAGCTTTACAGCACGAAACCCGACCGGATTATTGGCAAAGCCTGTCTTGGTGAGCGACACCGCATCGCGGGGGCTCCAGGCCGCGCGGCCACCTGACGTATAGGCGACAAGTGGCCCTGTGGCGCTGGCCTTGGTCTCAGGCACATGCCCATCCCCCTTACGGCCTCGCAGAAAATCAAACATCGCGCGCTCCTCACTTGATCCCAACCGGGGCACATGGCCCTGCGTCTCGTGAGGGAATATCTGACCAAAGCGTTAAATGCTTAGAACCAGAGCGCGCGCTGCCTGCGCAACGCCGTCAGAGCACGCGCACACGTGGCCCCTGCCCCATACCCTGCGGCTCGATCATCAAAGCCCAGAGCGCCCAGACAAGCGCATCGACCCGGTCAGGGCTGCCCCGGCCCTCAAAGCCAGAGATCGTCATGCGACACATCTGATCTTCCAGCGTGTCAAACGCCCCGACATGACGCACTTTGCCCTGCTCATAGAGTGCAGCCACGGGCTCCGCGCGGGCGGACTTGCCCCGCGACGCCCGCACAGCCCGGTAGCTCACGCCCGGATCAACCTGACGCACCACTTGCTCCACAAGCGCGCCACCCTGATTGACCTCGGCCACCAGCCTGTCAGCCCCATTGGCCTTCATCTTCTCAACCGCGCGCGCCGCCCAAGCAGAGGGCGAGACGCCCTGAACCGTCGCATCTTCGAGGACATAGGCTTTCCACTCGGATGGCGGACCTTTCATGGCCACCCCCGCCACGATGATCCCGCAGGCATCGGATTTGGCGTGGCCCGTCACAGGCGGATCCACAGCCACGACGATCCGGTCAAGTTCCGGTGCTTCAACGACCCTCGCGTCATCCAGCATGGTATGACCCCAAAGCGCGCCGTCGACATCTTCCAGCATCACGCCATCCAATTCCTGACGTCCCAAACGCGTGCCTGCATAGCGCGCACGCACCTCCTCGAGGAAAGAAGCCGGCAGGTAGCTGTTGGCTTCCGTGGGCGCATGGGTCTGAACGGTGGACGGGCTTTCCATCAGACGTTTGAGAACCGCACTTCGGCGCGGCGTGGTCGTCACACAGACGCGCGGGTCCTCACCAAGGCGCAGCGCAAACTGCAGCATGTCCCAGGCCTCTTGCCCGCGCTTCCACTTGGCCAGCTCATCCGCCCAGGCCGCATCAAACTGGGGCCCGCGCAGCGCTTCGGGATCGGAGGCCGAGTAAGCCGTTGCCGCCGCCCCATTGGGCCAGACAAGCCTGCGGCGCGTGCTTTCCCAGCGCGGCATCCGATCTGGCGGCGAACAGGCCAGAATGCCGGAATCGCCAAACACCATGACATCGCGCACCTGCTCATAGGTCTCGCCAATCAACGCCACACGAGACGCAGTACCCGGATCAAGGGGCCGCGATCCCTCAACCATGGAGCGCACCCATTCCGCGCCAGCGCGCGTCTTGCCTGCGCCACGCCCGCCCAGAATAACCCAGCTGCGCCAATCGCCCTGCGGCGGCACCTGATGCTCAAAACCCCAGAACTCAAACAAAAAAGGGAGAGCCATGAGCTCTCCCTCTGTCAGGTCATTCAACCAGGCGTCACGCTTTGCAGCAGGGAGCGATGCGACCCAATCGGCACCCGATCTGCCGTTTGGCCTCAGCGAGGTCGAGGGCATATCCTTTGGGGCCGGTTCCATTTTCACGTTTGAGATAGTCATCCAGTTGTTTCTCCGTTTCCATAGCAGTGCGCATCCAACTGCGCAGCTCGCTCAGTGTTTTGCCTGCCTCTTTGACAGTTTCGACTTCCCCCGACCGGACCTGTTGTCTCAGGTCTTCGAATTGGTCCTTCAGTTCTTTCAGGACGGATCGGATCTGCTCGACATCCTGGTCCAGCGTTTCGCGATCTTGCTCCGGGGTGATAAGGGTCATGCTCGATAGTCCTCTTGTTTGTATGAGGTTGTTTTTGGTGGCCCGACGCTTTTGATGCGCCTTGAGGCCGGTGACCCCGATCGACAGAAACAGGTGGTTCCTCTTGGCGGGAACGCACAAAAAAACGGCCGCCCGGGATGTCCCGGGGGCCGCTTGCCCATTTCTGCTAGCATGCCCTTTTGTGCCCGAAGCAGCGTACAAAGTCAAGAAAATTAGGGTTAAACGCCTGTAAATGCTTACGTTTCTATGAATGAATAAAACGCAAGCCCCCTCAATCAGGCCTCAAAACACCAGATAGGGCGCTTAATCCTTTGGAAAGCACAACGCGCAAGCGCGTCTAATTATTGGCGCGCTCCGCCTCAATCGCGCGCCACCGAGCGACGTTTGCGTTGTGCTCGGCCAGTGTTTCCGCAAAAGCGTGTCCGCCCGTGCCATCGGCCACGAAGAAAATATAGGGCGTCGTATCAGGGTCCAGCGCCGCTTCGATGGAGGCGCGCCCCGGGTTGGCAATGGGTGTCGGGGGCAGACCGTCAATCCGGTAGGTGTTCCAAGGGGTCTCACGATCCAGCTCCGAACGCCGCAGACCACGGCCCAACGTGCCCTGACCGCGCGTGATCCCATAGATCACTGTGGGGTCGGTTTGCAGACGCATGCCGCGGTTCAGACGGTTGATGAAGACCGACGACACTTGCCGACGTTCTTCCGCAACGCCTGTTTCTTTTTCGATAATCGAGGCCAAAATGAGCGCTTCTTCGGGGCTCTCCAAAGGCAGATCGGAAGCGCGGTTTTCCCACGCATCCGCCAGGATACGCTCCTGTGCCCGGGTCATCCGGTCTATAATGCTCTGACGCGTATCCCCCGGACGCACCTCGTAGCTATCAGGCGCGAGTGAGCCTTCCGCAGGCACTTCCGCCACGCTGCCATCCAGAATGTCGAGCGATTGCAATTCTTCCACCACCTGCCAGGAAGTCACACCTTCGGCCAAAGCGACCCTGTAGCGCGTATCGGGACGTTCCTTGACCTGCGCATAAGCCTCCGGAAGCGCATCCTCCGCCGGATTGAACGACGCTTTTTCGACGAAACGACTCGTGGCCGGGTCCAGTTCGCGCACCTGAACCGTCGCGCGGGTCACGCCGATCCGGTAGACCACCTCTGTCCCACAGGTCGACGCGCCCCCGCGCGTCACCTGATCCACAATGGTCTCCATCGAGGCGCCGGGTTCCAGCAAATAGGAGCCCGCTTTCAACTGGTCTGTTTTATCGGCGTAGTCCGCACCCACCCGGAAGAGAAAGCCCGAGGATATCGCACCTTCCCGCTCCAGATCACGCGACACGCGCGAAAAGTTCGACCCACGGTCAACTTGCAGGCAGATGGCCTGCGTCAACGGCCCCTGCCCGGCGTACTGGCCTTGCGCAAAGAGCAAAAGACCACCGGCTAGAAACAGCAGAACCATCCCGAGCGTGAGCGCATTGGATGCGATGTGTCGCCACATGAGGGCTTAAACCTTCTTCAAGAGAACCGATGCGTTGGTGCCGCCAAACCCAAACGAGTTGGAGAGTGCATAGGTGATCCCCCGCTCCCTTTTGGAATTGGGCGCCAGATCCACCTGGGTCTCTACAACGGGCGTATCAAGGTTGATCGTCGGCGGGGCCACCTGATCGCGGATCGCAAGGATCGAGAAGATGGCCTCAATGGCTCCCGCCGCACCCAGCAGGTGGCCTGTGGCGGATTTTGTCGACGACATGGTGACCTTGGAGGACGCATCTCCCATCATGCGCTCAACCGCAGCCAGCTCGATCACATCGGCCATGGTCGAGGTGCCATGGGCATTGATATAGTCGATATCTTCCGGCCCAATGCCAGCTTTCTTGAGGGCCATGCGCATGCAGCGCTCCGCGCCTTCACCGTCTTCCGAGGGGGCCGTAATGTGGTAGGCATCGCCGGACATGCCGTAACCTACAACCTCCGCGTAGATCTTCGCGCCGCGCGCCTTGGCATGTTCGTATTCTTCAAGGACAACAATGCCCGCACCCTCGCCCATGACGAAGCCGTCCCGGTCCGCATCATAAGGGCGCGACGCGGCCTGAGGATTGTCTGCACGCTTTGTCGAGAGCGCTTTGCAGGCATTAAACCCGGCAATGCCAATCTCGGAAATAGCGCTTTCCGCGCCGCCTGCGATCATCACATCGGCATCGTCATCCTTGATGATCCGCGCCGCATCCCCGATGGCATGCGCCCCGGTTGAACAGGCCGTCACGACCGAGTGGTTTGGCCCTTTGAAGCCATATTTGATCGAGATCTGCCCAGAGATGAGGTTAATGAGCGCGCCCGGGATAAAGAACGGCGAGACACGCCGGGGGCCACGATCGCGGATAAGAAGCGCCGTGTCGGCGATGGAATTCAGCCCGCCAATGCCAGAGCCCACCAAGACGCCGGTGCGCTCTAGGGCGTCATCTTCCTCCGGCGTCCAGCCTGAATCCTCAACGGCCTGCATGGCCGCTGCGATCCCGTAGAGGATAAAGTCATCGACCTTGCGCCGTTCTTTTGCAGGCATCCAGTCATCTGCATTGAAGGTGCCATCCGAGCCATCGCCATGAGGCACTTCGCAGGCATAGGTTGTTGCGAGATTGGAGGCGTCAAATCGCGTGATGGGCCCTGCGCCCGATTGACCGTCCAATATACGGCGCCAGCTTTCTTCGACGCCCGACGCCAATGGCGTTACAAGCCCCAGTCCGGTCACAACTACTCTGCGCATGGCCTCGTGCCCCTATCCTTGCGTCTGTGTTGGGGCCTCATATCGCGACTGTGGTCATGGGAGCAAGGCCCCGAGAGCGCCCAAGCCTGTCAATGGCATGTCACCGCCAGAAAAGAAAACGGCGCCCCGTGTTGCGGGACGCCGTCTGAAACAAGTGATCGACTGGGATCAGGAGGCTTCACCGATGAATTTCACCGCGTCGCCGAATGTCTGGATGTTTTCCGCCGCGTCGTCGGGGATTTCGATGCCAAATTCTTCTTCGAATGCCATGACCAGCTCGACTGTGTCGAGGCTGTCAGCACCCAGGTCATCAATGAAGGACGCGCCTTCAACAACTTTGGCTTCATCCACACCGAGGTGTTCTACCACGATTTTCTTCACGCGATCTGCGACGTCGCTCATATCAGCATTCCTTTTTCTTCAGGAGCCGCACAGGCCCTTGTTCATGCTCGTGCCCCGCGGGGGCCAGATTGACGCTCGAGCACATTGACCGTGTCGAGCGGACCCGGCCAGCGCTTGCCGCCCCCGGATTGCCACGGGCCTATAACACACCTCAAGCGGGACGCAAATGGATTCGCCCTGCCCTGAATTGCGACACTTAGAGCATCGCCATCCCGCCATTCACATGCAGCGTTGCACCCGTGACATAGCCCGCCTCCGGGCTCGCCAGATAGAGAACCGCGCCCGCAATCTCCTCCGGCGTGCCCATACGGGCGGCCGGGATCTGTACGTTGATTTTCTCTTTCTGCTCGTCGGTGAGCTTGTCTGTCATGGCCGTCGCGATGAAGCCGGGCGCCACCGCATTCACAGTGATGCCGCGTGAGGCAACCTCATAGGCCAGCGATTTGCCCATGCCGATCATGCCCGCTTTGGACGCCGCGTAATTGGCCTGACCGGGATTGCCCGTCGCGCCAACGATGGAGGAAATGTTCACAATCCGGCCCCAGCGGGCTTTCATCATACCACGCATGACGCCCTTGCAGAGTTTCATGGTGGATTTGAGATTGACGGCCAGAACGTCATCCCATTCCTCATCCGACATGCGCATGAAAAGATTGTCACGGGTGATGCCTGCGTTGTTGACGAGAATGTCAACCGATCCCATCGCCTCGACCGCGCGCTTGGGCAGCTCGGCCACCGCGTCCATGTCAGACAGGTTGCACGGCAACACATGGGCACGCTCGCCCAGATCAGCGGCCAAAGCTTCCAAAGGCGCCTCACGTGTCCCCGAAAGGCCAACCGTTGCGCCCGCGCCATGCAAGGCTTGGGCAATAGCGCCACCAATGCCGCCGGATGCGCCTGTGATCAACGCGGTTTTTCCTGTCAGATCAAACATGTACTTCTCTTTCATTGTTGGACCGCACGATCAGGCCAAGGCCTCTTTCGCGGCGATAACATCTTCTGGCGTCGAGATGGCGCGCGTGCCGAGGCTTCTGTCGATGCGGCGCGCCATACCTGATAGCGCCTTGCCCGCGCCGACTTCCCACAACTCCGTCACACCCGCGCCCGCCATCATGGCCACACTTTCGCGCCAGCGCACGGCGCCGGTGATCTGCTCCACCAAAAGCGCCCGGATCGTTTCGGGATCACTGATGGGCGCAGCGCGGACGTTGGAGACAACAGGCACAGCGGGCTGCACAATTTTGACGGTACCAAGCGCTTCGGCCATGGCTTCAGCCGCAGGCTGCATCAAAGCGCAATGGAATGGTGCGGACACTGGTAGCATGACCGCACGCTTGGCGCCTTTGGCCTTGGCGATCTCGACGGCCCGTTCAACGGCGCTGGTATGCCCTGAAACAACGACCTGCGCCGGATCATTGTCATTGGCCGCGGCACAGACGTCCCCTTCTGCGGCTTCCTCAGCCACAGCGCGCACCGCATCGAGATCCAGACCGAGGATCGCCGCCATAGCACCAACGCCCACTGGCACAGCCGCCTGCATCGCTTCCCCGCGCGCGCGCAAAAGCTTGGCACAATCACCGACGGTAAAGGCACCTGCGGCCGCCAAAGCAGAATACTCGCCCAGCGAATGCCCCGCAACATACGACGCGGCCTCAATGCCCACGCCTTCCGCTTCCAGCGCGCGCACAGCCGCGAGAGAGGTCGCCATCAAGGCAGGCTGTGCGTTTTGCGTGAGCGTCAACTCTTCGGCGTCGCCCTCCCAGATCAGTGCCGAGAGCTTTTCCCCCAGAGCCGCATCGACCTCATCGAAAACAGCCTGCGCCGCGGGATAACTCTGCGCAAGAGCGCGGCCCATTCCAATGGTTTGGGCCCCTTGGCCGGGAAAAACGAATGCTCTGCTCATGGGTCCAACTCTGTCCTTAGCTTCCTGCGCCTTGGATACGCCGCACATGCGCTCTGTGCAACGGGGCAGGAAAAGTCCTTTGGGGATCGCTCGGAAAGTGGTACCCTATAAGGATAGTCAAAGATTTTTTTTACAACCTAAACATTGGAGCTGCGCTATGCATGTTTTTCGCATGTCTGCCCTGCTGCTCTGCGTGCTGACTCAAACGGCCTATGCCCAAAGCAGTGCAGACCTCAGAGGACAAACACTTTCGCCCCGAGATAACGTCGTTTTGTATTCCGCCCCTGATAGCGGCCTGTTTCAACATCAGGTCCCCACTGGTCTGGCCCAACGATCCAACGGATCCGTGACGCTGCATTCTTTGATCCCTGATGGAGGAGACTACGTGGTGGGCGCGCCTATCACGGTACCCTCTTTGCAGGTGATCGGCAGCCGGACGGTTGTGCGCCAGGGCATGATCGAGGAATGGGTCGAAGTGGAGGCCGCCGGTCAGCGCGGCTGGGTCCAATATCAGGCCGGTACCAGTGTCCCCCTTCTCGACCGCGCGAATTGAGGGAGGGAGCCATGACACCGACCCTTGGAATTCCTACAGCGCCTGAGGCAGGGCTGCGCATCCCCGGCGGCGCCTTCAACCATGATCGCGCCCCCGCCGCGAACAATCCGCCCCCCGCACCCGCGCCGACCTTTCAACCTGACGCGCCGGTTGAGGCACCTGTCATCGTCGAAGCGCCAGCCGGTGGTGGATTGGGAGATTTCCTGCTCAACCTGCCAACCGATATTGCCCTCATCATCGTCGCCGCGGGCTGCTTTTTTCTGGGCGTCGTGCTGGCTTGTCTGATGCCGGGAAAGACTGGAACCCAAAAACGCGAAACCGCTGTCTCGGCACCGATGACATTCCTGATCACCGCCGGATTCTGGTTTCCGCTTCTGTCGGGAGAGTTGATCAAGTCCCAGATCGCTCCGATTGACTCGATCCTCGCTTTTTTCATCGATGACAGCGCCCGCGGTCAGATGTTCGCCTTCGGCATCGTCATGTTGTTCGGCTATAATTCGGGGTTGATCTTCACGGCAATCACGCGGATCTTTCACAACCTGCTGCGATACCTGGAAAGCGAGGCGCCAAAACCGCCTGCTGATCCGCCCAAGCCCGCGGGTGCGGGCTGAAGCGCGCGCGCGCTTTAGTCCTGGGACTTGGGCGCGCGGCCGGAAGCAAACATTGTCAGGCCGATGAGCGCGAAGAAGAAGAAAACGCCTACCTTCATGAAGGCCAGATCGCCATCCCAGCTTGCACCGGGCGCAATCCAGAGCCCTGCTGCGGCGAACATCAGGATCACACCCGTGAACCGGCGCGCCAGACGCAGGAGCGTATCCATACCCAGTTCTTCCGCGTGTTTCGGTTCGCGTGTGCTGCGCTCGGAATAATGAGATGTAACGGTCATAGGCCTGCCCTCCTGCGTTCGGTTAACTGTGAAGGTGAGGGGCAATCAGGGCAGGAATGGGGCAGGAATGCGCGCATTGCGAGGAAAGGTTGCGACGTATTAGAGGGCACACCTCAGAGTTGCGTTTCGTGCGCCGCTGCCCCCCGATGGATCAGATCAGGCGCACCTGCGTGCCGATGACAGCCATGTCGTAAAGCTCCGCGATCTGCTCATTATAGAGTCCGATGCACCCGTCTGACGATGGGCGCCCGATCTTGCGCGTGTCATGGGTGCCATGGATCAGATAGGCGGGCCAATCGAGATAGAGGGCATGCGACCCGAGCGGGTTGTCAGGCGCACCGCCCGCAACGGGCTTCCAATCGGGAAATCTCTCGCGCTGAGACGCAGTCGGCGTCCAAGGTGGCGCCACACGTTTGCGTGTGATCTCCGTATATCCCCGTTTTGTCAGCTCATCCGTGCGGGGCACCGACGTCGGGTAGATGTGATACGCCCCATCGGGCCGCCAAAAGTGCAAAGCGCGCGCGGCGGTATCACAGACGATACAGCCCAGACCGATGGCCTCGAAATGATCCGACCAATCCTGCCGCCCGAAGGCCGAAACATTCCGGCGCACACCGTCCAGCGCGAGCGATGGGCTTGCGACGCCTCCAGCAAGGGCTGCTACAAAAATACGGCGCGATATTCGGGTCATGTCACGGTCCTGCCTCGGTTGTTTTGCGCCGATATGGGCTGTGGCCCGCTCACATGAAACAAACGATTGTGTGAAGGCAGGACAGAACCGCCAACGCTGGTCGCGATCTCACGGCCCTTTCGCCAATGAGGCGCAGCATCACTCGTCTCGATCCACAACCCGCACATCCGCGTTCGGCGCGCGGGCCCCGTGTTTCACATCCCAGCGACATTGCCTGACCGTATGGTCAGATGCGACGCGCCTCAGCAGCTCGAACGGGCATCGCCATCGGCATAATCCAGGATCAGGCGCGTGATCGTGTTGCCATTGCCGCAAATAATGACAACGTAATCCGCAAATCCGCGACGCGCAGCCGTCTCAGGGTTCATGCGGGCGATGTCATCCAACCAACGCCGGTTGTTGGGATCGGTGAAAAGCTGCGGGATCCGGGCGCGATTGGCGCGACTTGCGAAAAAGGGATCCAGACTGTCGCCGCCATGGCGGATGCCAAAACGATGCACATTGGCTCTGTCCTGCTGGAAAATCGCAGCACCCGATGTCAGGCGCTTGCCGGATGAATTGTAAAAGTCCTGCGGCCCCAACTCGACATAATATTCGGCGAGGTCCGTATCTGACCAGCTGATGGCAGGCAGACTGGCCATTGCCATGGCAAACAAAAAAGTGGCGAAGGATTTCATGACGCAAAAGGCTCCTTGGTCAAAAGGACGTGCCTTTATCCTTCGTGATCGCGCACCGGTCTGTCAAACAGGATACGCAGCGCAATTGCCGTTCAACACGCGCAAGCCCGGGAGGCAAATACGCCGTCCTCTCAGAGCGCTCATTTCCCCGCTTGCGTTTTGAGTGCACCCACGGTATCCGCACCCATCCTTCCGCGATCATGATTGACCGCGCGGGCTCTCGTGGCTGGGGTGCGGAAGGATTTCGGGAAACCGGGCCCCTGCCTATGAAACGCGCCTTGATAGAAGAACGGAGATACACATGCCGCTCTACGAGCATGTTTTCATTTCGCGTCAGGACCTGTCCACGACGCAAGCTGAAGGCCTCATCGAACATTTTTCCAGCGTTCTGGCAGACAACGACGGCAAAGTCGTTGAGCATGAATACTGGGGCGTCAAAACGATGGCCTATAAGATCAACAAAAACCGCAAAGGCCATTATGCCTTCCTGAAGACCGACGCGCCTGCGCCTGCGGTTCAGGAAATGGAGCGCCTGATGCGCCTGCATGATGATGTCATGCGCATCCTGACGATCAAGGTTGACGAGCATGCCGAGGGCCCCTCGGTACAGATGCAAAAACGTGACGACCGTGAAGGTCGCCGCGAGCGCCGATAAGAGGAGACTGGACCATGGCTGCAAAACCGTTTTTCCGCCGTCGCAAAGTCTGCCCCTTCTCGGGCGACAATGCACCCAAGATCGACTACAAGGACACGCGCCTGCTGCAACGCTACATCTCTGAGCGTGGCAAGATCGTGCCGTCCCGTATCACTGCCGTCTCGGCCAAGAAGCAGCGTGAGCTGGCCCGTGCTATCAAGCGCGCCCGCTTCCTCGCCCTTCTGCCCTACGCCGTGAAGTAAGGAGTAACTGACATGCAAGTGATCCTTCTGGAACGCGTGGCCAAGCTGGGCCAAATGGGTGATGTCGTTGATGTCAAACCCGGCTATGCCCGCAACTTCCTGCTGCGCCAGGGCAAAGCCCTGACAGCAAGCCAAGCCAACATCGATAGCTTCGAGGCCCAGAAAGCGCAGCTGGAAGCGCGCAATCTGGAGACCAAGAAAGAAGCCGAAGACATGGCGTCCCGCCTTGATGGTGAGCAGTTCATCATCATCCGTCAGGCCTCAGACGCAGGTTCGCTCTATGGCTCCGTGACCCCGCGCGACAGCGCCGAGGCCGCTACAGCTGCGGGTTTCTCGGTCGACCGCAAACAGGTGCGCATCGAGTCCCCCATCAAGGAGCTCGGCCTGCACGAAGTGGCCGTCATCCTGCACCCCGAAGTCAGCGCGACGATCAAGCTGAACGTCGCCCGCTCGGAAGAGGAAGCCGCGTTGCAAGCAACCGGCAAATCGATCCAGGAGCTAGCTGCGGAAGAAGAAGCCGCGGCTGAATTCGAGATCGCGGAACTGTTTGACGATATCGGTGCGGCTGCGTCGGATGACGACGACCTCGCCGAGGCCGCCGGTATGGAAACCGAAGACCCCTCCTCGGATGTGGTCGAAGGGACCGAGAACGACGAAGCCTAAGCGCTTTGATCATTGCACGCTCTTGAAGCGCCTCCACCACGGTGGGGGCGCTTTTTTCATTCGCATTTGCTCTATTCATCCCTCGTTAACTTTTTTGCCGGAGGATTGCTTAACAAGTCGTTACCGGAGACACAGACATGCGTCATACGCACCCCGCAGCACATTTTGCCGAGGATGACAGGGTGATCATTTTAGCAAAAGCCGCACAATGCAAAACGCCGTCGTGTCACGACGCCAAGCAATCAGGCTCCCTGCCCTCGATTTTGAAACGCTATTTGAACGAACAATATTCTGACGCACTGGACGAGCACGAACGCGATGCCGCCATTCGCCTCGCCCAAGCGCTTGGCGCGGCTTGATACACCACAGCCCATGACAGGGACGTAAGGCAAAAGAAAAAACCCGCTGCATCGCAGCGGGTTTCTCAAACACTTGTCGTGTGGTGACGCTTATTCGTCTTCCAGCGCTTCCACAGCTTTTTGCAGATCGTCTTTCGTTACGGTTTTTTCCGTCACATCTGCAAGCTCCAGAATGTAGTCGACCACCTTTTCTTCAAACAAAGGCGCGCGCAGCTGCTGCTGCATCTGGGCGTTTTGTTGCACGAATTCAAAGAACTGGCGTTCCTGACCCGGATACTGACGCGCCTGAGCCATCACAGCCTGGGTAAATTCCGCATCAGAGACCTCCACTTCGGCCTTTTGACCGATATCGGCCAGAAGCAGGCCCAGCCGGACACGGCGTTCCGCCAAAGTGTTGTGCTCGTCTGTGGGCTCGATCTCGGGATGATCATGGCCTTCAACGTCCGGGTTTTCTTCGTGCCACAGCTGGTGGGCAATCTGCTTGGCTTCCGCCTCGAGAAGCGACGGCGGCAGATCAAATTTGACCGCTTCATCCAGCTGGTCCAGCAGATCGCGCTTCACAACCGCGCGTGCGGCACCAGAATATTCCGCTTCGAGACGCTCGGAGATCTGGCCTTTCAGACCAGCGAGATCTTCCGCGCCAAACTTCTTGGCGAGCTCGTCGTCAATCTCCGCGGCAACAGGCTCTTTGACCTCTTTGATCGTGCAGGAGAACACCGCATCCTTGCCCGCGAGGTTTTCAGCGCCGTATTCCGCTGGAAACGCCACGTTGACCTCTTTTTCTTCACCAGCCTTCACGCCGACAAGCTGCTCTTCGAAGCCGGGAATGAAGGAATTGGAGCCCAGCACGAGCGGATAATCTTCGGCTGAACCGCCTTCAAATGCCTCTCCGTCGACCTTGCCGACGAAATCCATGACAACCTGATCGCCATCCTTGGCTTTGGAGCCCTTGCGGCGCGCTTTGAAGTCCTGAGCCGTCTCGGCAAGATTGCCCAGAGCCTCTTCAACCTCATCGTCTCCGGCTTTGGCGACCATGCGCTCCACGGAGAGCGCTTTGAGATCAACTTCGGGGATGTCGGGCAGCTTTTCATAGCTCATCTCGACATGGACGTCGTCGCCTTCTTTCCAGTCCTCGTTGGTCATCTTGACCTCGGGCTGAAGCGCGGGCCGATCACCGCTTTCCTCAAAATGCTGGTTCATGGCGCCATCGATGCTTTCCTGCATCGCTTCGCCCATGAGGCGCTGGCCAAACTGCTTCTTGAGCAGCGGCATCGGCACCTTGCCTTTGCGGAAGCCTTTCATCTCAACTTCTGGCTGCGCTTCGGCCAGCTTTTCGTTGACCTTGGCGTCCAGTTCCGCAGCTGTAACCGTGATGGCATAGCCGCGCTTGAGACCTTCATTCAGTGTTTCGGTGACCTGCATGTCGTCCTTATCCATTGCATTGGGGCCGCAGAGGCGTCCGCGGCGGTCAAAATCCGCGCCTGTCTAAGCGGCGACGCCTTCGCGCGCAAGGTGGATTCGGAGCTGTTTGGATCTGTTTTGCTGTAGCGTGTTTGCGGCGCGGTAGCTGGTGCAAGCTTTCGGTGATTGCGGGCAATCACCTGTCGCTTCGAGCTGCGCGCTTTTGTGTACGCCGTTCGTATTTTGGCTTTGCCAAAATACTCTATGGTGCGGGTGAAGGGACTCGAACCCCCACGCCTCGCGGCGCCAGAACCTAAATCTGGTGCGTCTACCAATTCCGCCACACCCGCAACGGCGCCCGGATATCAAAGACACACTCGGGATGCGAGCCAAAAAAGTGCTGCGACTTTAGCAATCTCTTGAGATATCTTTGCGAAAACCGAGGCAGGTTAGACAAGGATAGCGCTATGGAGCCAAAAATGGCCCGGCGCCACGGCAGAGGCATTCTGCCCAACGGGCTGGCGATGGCGCAGCTCGCGGCGCACCGGGAGCAATGCACTCTCGACGATCCATCCCCCGCGACCGGTATCGCGGCTGGCAGTGTCATCTACACACTGGATGGCGCGTTGCCCGTCGAGCATCTGGAGGTGGGCGACAAGATCATCACCCGGGATCAAGGCGCGGTCCGACTGCGCGGCATCCGCGCGCGCGTGATCCAGTGTGACCCCATACGTTTTAGCCAAAGATCGGTCAGTCACGCATGTCCGCAAGTAGACACAGTCGTGCCGCCTGATCAGAAAATCCTCATCCGTGACTGGCGCGCGCAGGCATTTTACGGCACCTCGACCGCTCTGTTTCCCGCGCAGGCGCTTGTTGACGGATGCTTTGCCAAGCAATGGCATAACGTGGACATGCGGGTTTTCGATCTTGTTTTTGATCGCCCGCATATTGTCTACGCGGATGGGCTTGAATTGAGTGTCGAGCAGCAACACATACACGCCACTGTTTGACACGCCGGATTAAGGCGGGTCAGCTACGTGCCCCTGCCTCCTGCATGTTTCGCAAAACCGCCGGGATCATATCGGGCAAGTCTTCCGCAATGAGCCCTGGTCCAAACAGACGCGCGGCCTCCGCATGCAGCCAGATCGCGGGCGGAACCATGCTCAGGTCCGCACCGGGCGCCTTTGCGACCTGCCCCGCAATCAGCCCCGCAAGCACGTCTCCCGCGCCCGCCGTGGCCAGCCAGGGCACGGAACGATCATAAACTGCGGCATGCACAAAGACCGGACCTATGTTTGGCGCAAAGACAGTGTCGGGTCCCTTCAGCACGATGCCACAGCCGAGCCGAGCTGCCGCCTCGCGCGCGACATCCACCTTTGATGTGGCGGGGCCTGTCAACGCGGCTTGAGCGGTTTCACGGAACTGACCCATGGACTTTTCCGCCTTGAGCCTGTCCGCATAGGTCTTGGGCCTGTCGCGCGCAGCCAATGCGCGCGGGTGCAGCAAGGCATCGGCCAGATCGGGTGCAAGCCTGCGGAACTCACCCATATGCGGGGTCAGGATGCAATCTTTGTGCAATTTCTCCTGCAGCGCCGCGTCGCGGGCGATCAAAGTGAGCGCATCCGCGTCCAGAACTGCCGCTGTACCACTGTCCAAAACCGCAGCCACAAGCGCCGCTGCGCGGTCATCCAGCCCCAAACCGGGCCCGATACACACCGCCCTGCGTCGTTTGTCAGCCAGCAATGCGGTAAGCTCCGCTGGATCATCACAGGGCTTCAACATGATCGACGTGATCTGCGCCGCGCATTCGGGGATCGCCGCCCGTGGAGCGGCCAAAGTGACCAGCCCGGCACCGACACGCAAAGCGGCACGGGCCGCCAAGCGCGCCGCGCCAGTCGCACCCAGCCCTCCAGTGACAACCAGAACGTCGCCATTGTCAAATTTATGGCCCTGCCATTTCGGGATCGAGATCCTCGACGCCAAAGCATCGTTGGCGCAGGGCGCAGCCCAGACCTTGCGGTCCACAATCGATATGCGCGCAGGCCGGACATACCCTTCCTTCGGATCAGTGCCGCGCCAAGTGCTGAGCGCCAGATCAACCACAGCCAATTGACCGCAAGCCGCAGGACCGTCCGCAAGAAAATGCCCGAGCTTCGGGCACTCAAACGTGACCGTGAGCCCCGCCAGTGGAACAGAGCTTTCGCCGGAGTCTGACGTGCCACCTGCCAATTGACGCCCAGAATCCAGACACAACCCCGTCGGCGCATCCACCGCAACGAGGCGTGGGTGAAAATGTGCGTAATCCCCCCCTGACCCACCCAGATGCGCCAGAAGAGACGCCAGATCGCCTTCCGGCGCGCGGCTCAGGCCCGTTCCGAAAATCGCGTCCACGTAAAGGTCCGCATCTGCACTTGCGCGAAACGACTCCTCCGACAGCGCCCGCGCAGTCCCGCCCCATGCGCGTGCCATGGCCTGAGCGTCAGGTGTCTTGGGCGGCGCGAGCGCGAATACTTCAACATCCCAGCCGCGCTCTTCCAGCGCCCGCGCGATCACATAGCCGTCTCCACCGTTATTGCCCGGACCACATAGAATGGAGGCACGATGCACGCCGACGGCCAACTCTGGCCGCCACTTGAACACCTCCGTCACAACGCCCTGCCCGGCCCGCTCCATGAGCTGCAAACCTGTCACCGCACCGCTAGCCATGGCCGCTTGCTCAATGCGTCGCATCTGGTCTGATGTGAGCAGCTCTGTCATTTCGTAGGCACTCCGATTCACTTTTGCTTACTTTTTGATCGTTTTGTCTAAATTTTCATCGCACGTTCGGCGCGTTGCACGATTTCTCATCACTGGGCAGCCTAGCAGATTGTCCCTCCCAAACAGAAGTGGTCTGGGGTTGGCCAAAGCCGGCGCGAGGAGACAGCCCCATGAAAAAGATCGAAGCCATCATCAAACCGTTCAAACTCGATGAGGTGAAAGAGGCGTTGCAAGACGTTGGCGTTCAGGGGCTGTCGGTCATCGAAGTCAAGGGCTTTGGGCGTCAGAAAGGCCATACCGAACTGTACCGCGGCGCCGAATATGTCGTGGACTTTCTGCCGAAGGTAAAAATCGAGGTTGTCCTCGATGCCGATCAGGTGGACGGGGCGATCGAAGCGATCGTCAGCGCGGCCAAGACTGACAAGATCGGCGACGGGAAAATCTTCGTATCTCCCGTCGAACAAGCCATTCGCATCCGGACGGGCGAGTCCGGCGTGGATGCACTCTAAACACCAGCTAAACGACCCATTTTTGACAGAAGGGAAGAGAAAATGAGCGCAAAAGACCTGCTCAAGATGATCAAGGACGAAAGCGTCGAATACGTAGACATCCGCTTTACCGATCCGCGCGGCAAGCTGCAGCACGTCACAGTCATCGTCGATGAGGTCGATGAAGACTTCCTCGAGGAGGGCTTCATGTTTGACGGCTCCTCTATCGCGGGTTGGAAGTCCATCGAGAACTCCGACATGAAGCTGATGCCAGATTGCGACAGCGCCTATCTTGATCCGTTCTATGCCGAGAAAACGGTCTGTGTGCATTGCTCCATCGTCGAGCCGGACACCGGCGAAGCCTATGAGCGCGACCCGCGCGGGACGGCCGAGAAGGCGGAAGCCTATCTGAAGTCCTCCGGCATCGGTGACGTTTCCTACTGGGGACCGGAAGCGGAGTTTTTCCTGTTTGACGACGTGCGGTTCTCGAACTCGATCAACAAGGTCTCCTATGAGGTCGACGCACTCGACGGATCATGGAACACCGACACCGAATACGAGATGGGCAACACCGGCCATCGCCCCGGCATCAAGGGCGGCTACTTCCCGGTCAACCCCATCGATGACGGCCAGGACATCCGCTCCGAGATGCTCTCGACGATGAAGCGCCTTGGCATGAAGGTCGATAAGCACCACCACGAGGTGGCCTCGTGCCAGCACGAGCTTGGTCTCGTTTTTGGCTCGCTGACCAAACAGGCCGATGAGCTGCAGAAATACAAATATGTCATCCACAACGTGGCCCAGGCCTATGGCAAATCGGCGACGTTCATGCCCAAGCCCATCTATGGCGATAACGGCACCGGCATGCATTGCAACATGTCGATCTGGAAAGACGGGAAGCCGCTCTTCGCAGGCGACAAATATGCCGATCTGAGCCAGGAAGCGCTCTATTTCATCGGGGGCATCCTGAAGCACGCAAAAGCGCTGAACGCCTTCACCAACCCCTCGACGAACTCCTACAAGCGTTTGATCCCCGGGTTCGAGGCACCGGTTCTGCGGGCCTATTCCGCACGCAACCGCTCGGGCTGTGTCCGGATCCCGTGGACGGAGAACCCCAAGGCGAAACGTGTGGAAGCGCGCTTCCCCGATCCCTCCGCCAACCCCTACCTGTGTTTCGCAGCGCTCCTGATGGCCGGTCTCGACGGCATCAAGAACAAGATCGATCCCGGCGAGGCGATGGACAAGAACCTCTACGATCTCCCAGCGGAAGAGCTTGCGGGCATCCCAACGGTCTGTGGCTCCTTGCGCGAAGCGATCGAAGAGCTGCAAGCCGATATGGACTTCCTGCTGGCCGGTGACGTGTTCACCAAAGACCAGATCGAGGGCTACATCGAGCTCAAGATGGAAGAGGTGGAGCATTACGAGCACACGCCGCACCCCGTTGAGTTCGGCATGTACTACTCCTGCTAATGCGTTCCGGCCGGACCTTTCCGGATCTGGATCACCACAACATTTGAGAAGGCGCCCGATACCCCGGGCGCCTTTTTTCGGTGCAGCGCCTTGGGGTCATTGACTCAAAGGGGTTTGGCTTTGTCGGGGCTTTGCTGCGTGAAAAACCAAAGGGTGTTCGTTTAGGATCGAGGATAAGTCACTAAAAATAAGAACTTTTGACGCTTTTATTGGCGCCGCGATCACGGCAATCGACATACGCGGGGCCGGCGCTCGAAACGACCACGACAGCCCCCGTACCACTGCCCGCAGGCGGGCTGCTCACATTGACTGGCTTTGGCGGGGTTGCAACGGCACGCAAGCGTCGCACAGCGTCTATTTGAGTACCTGACCGGTCAAACCCAGGAAAAGCGCGCCATCCGGCAACAGCTCCAGCTGTTCGAGCAAACACAGGTAGTCAATAACACTGCTGCTGCGATGGATGCGATTGTCTTTGAATTCCGCGTAGATGGAGGCGGGGATCCTGCCAACCTTCCCGCTTACCTTATGCGTGATCGTCAAATCGGTCACGCAAGATGCCTTTTGCGCGCCATCCCAGACGAGGCTGTGTACCCGGACCTCATCAATGCTCACCAACATGAGCAGGTGATCGAGCATATTGGCCAGTTCGGACCGGCTCACGACATCATTGGGAATAACGCCGCGGATTTCGGCATCATCGGTATAGAAACGATCAATCTGCTCGGTCTGCCCCTCTTGCCAGACAACGCGCATGGCCTCGTTGACAAAATCCTCGAGCGAGGCCTGGGACATAGGTGCTTCAAGGATCTGCATAGGCACGCTCCACGGCTGGCGAGACCGTCCGTTGGCCTCATGATCACAGGGCGTCATACGCAAACACCTTTACCAACTCTTTAATTTGCCCATATTTCAGGCAATCCGTCGGTCGCCCGCTTGCCACCACCTACCGACTTCGGGAAATCCAGACCTTGGCGCAGGTCAAGTGCCTCGCTAAAGTGGCGCAAATTCAGCGAGTGGGAAGTCCATGATCAAAAACGTATTTGCAAGCCTCGTTTTGGCGAGCGCTCTCGCGGCCCCTGTCAGCGCCGCGACCTGCATCACCTCGAAGGGCAATTGGAACGCCTATAAAAACCAGTTCGCCTCGCAACTGGCCGCCAACGGCATTGGCCAGCGCGGCCAACAGGCGCTGGCGGGCGCGAAGCTGTCCAACATCACGTGGAAGTTTGAATCCAACCCCTCCACACAAACCGGCACGCTGGCCGCGGATCCCGCGCGTTTTCTGGCCAAACGATCCGGCTCTACCGCGCAAGCCTTCATCAATGGCGTCAAGAACCGCATGGCGCGCAACCCCAACACTTTTGCCTCCATCGAACAGCGCTTTGGCGTGCCCGGATCGCTCTTGGCATCCATCTGGGGCCTTGAGACCTCCTGGGGCGGGTATTTGGGCGGCACGCGCATCGTCGATGGCGCTGTGACACTCGCCTCTTACTGCCGCCGCCATCCGCGCTTTGAATCCCACGCGCTGGCCGCGCTCGAGATGGTCGATCGCGGGATGATCAGCACCTCCACCAAAGGTGGACCCTCCGGCGAGCTCGGGCATATGCAGTTTCTTGCGGGCAACTGGCTGCGCTACGGCGTGGACGGCAATGGCGACGGGCGCGCAGATCCCTACAATGCCGTTGATGCGCTGGCCTCTGCCGCCAACATGCTCTCGCGCAATGGCTGGCGCAAAGGCCAGCCGTTTGGCCCCGGCAGCCAGAATTTCAACGTGCTGTCGGTCTGGAATGACAGCGGAAACTACCTGCGCGCCATTGTCTACGCGGCCGAACGCGCGAAATGAGCCGATCTGAGCCTGCGCGCCTGCTCCCTGGCGCGCAGCAATCGGCGCAACGCCCCTTTTTCTTCTCTCCGCAATCGCCTAGAGGAGAGCGCATATCCGAGCGAGGTCCCCATGTCCGACAGCACCATCATCGCACGCTGCGAAGCCAAAGGCCTGCGAATGACGGATCAGCGCCGCACCATCGCGGCGGTGTTGGAGGACAGTGCCGATCATCCCGATGTCGAAGAACTCTACGCCCGGGCCAGTGCGCGGGATGCGGGCATATCCATTGCCACCGTATACCGCACGGTCAAGCTCTTCGAAGAGGCGGGCATTCTCGAGAAGCTTGAATTCGGCGACGGCCGCGCGCGCTATGAAGATGCCGAACGGGAGCATCATGATCATCTGATCGATCTGCAATCCGGCGAGGTCATCGAATTTGTCGATGCCGAGATCGAAGCCCTGCAGGAAAAGATCGCACGCAAGCTGGGCTATGAGCTGAAGGGCCACCGCATGGAGCTTTACGGCGTGCCGCTGAAGCGGCAGAGCTGAGGGCGCAGCAAACATGACCCCCAACAATCGCGGTGCGCTTTTCATGGTGCTGGCCATGGCCGGGTTTGCGGTCGAGGATGCGCTGATCAAGGGCATGGGCGGCGCCCTGCCCCCGGGCCAGATCATTGCAATGCTGGGAGCTTTTGGCGGTCTGGCCCTCTTGATCGTCCTGCGCCTGCGCGGCGTGGCGCTCTTTCCACCGGAGACATTGAGCGGCCCAGTTATCCTGCGCAACCTCTCGGAAGCCTTCGGCACGGTTTGCTTCGTCACGGCGCTGGTCAAAGTCGATCTCGCGACAGCCTCCGCCATCCTGCAAGCCACCCCGCTCGTTGTGACCCTCGGGGCAGTTCTTTTTCTGGGCGAAACGGTAGGGTGGCGCCGATGGGCGGCCATGTCTGTCGGTTTTCTGGGCGTTCTGGTGATCCTGCGGCCGGGCATGGCCGGGTTTGATCCAGCAGCCCTCTGGGCCGTTGGCGGCATGCTGGGGCTGGCCTTTCGCGATCTGGCCACACGGCGGGTACCCGCCAGCATGGACTCGCTGCAATTGTCGTTTCAGGCCTTTGCCTTGCTGGTCCCGGTTGGCCTCGCGCTGAGCGTGACAAGCGGCCTTGCTCCCCTGACACCCACCCTGTTGGGCACGGTGGCGCTTTGTGCGACCATCGGGCTATTCGCCTACTGGACCATCGTTTCCGCGATGCGGCTGGGCGATGTCTCCTATGTCACGCCCTTCCGCTACTCCCGCATGGTCTTCGCGCTGTTCATCGGGATCGGCATATTTGGCGAGCGCCCTGACCTTCTAACCTGGCTGGGCATCGCGCTCATTATTGGCAGCGGCCTCTACACGTTTTTCCGCGAAAGGCGCGTTGCGGCTCAAAGCGCGACGGCCTGACGCGGGCTTCCCTGCCCTGAATTGGCTGTTAGCGGTAACATGGGCTGTTTCCAAATGCGCATGGGAGTGCTACATCGGCGCCAAATCGTTTGATAAGGGGACGCCGAGATGAGCACGATCATTGATATTCACGCACGCGAAATTCTGGACAGCCGGGGCAACCCGACCGTGGAAGTCGACGTGACGCTTGAAGACGGCACCATGGGCCGCGCAGCAGTGCCCTCGGGCGCATCGACAGGTGCCTACGAGGCTGTAGAGAAACGCGATGGCGACAAGGCGCGCTACATGGGCAAAGGCGTTCTTGAGGCTGTGGCCGCCGTCAACGGTGAGCTGGCCGAAGGTCTTCTTGGCTTTGACGCCTGCGAACAGGAAGCCATCGACGCGGCCATGATCGAGATGGACGGGACGGACAACAAAGCCCGCCTCGGTGCAAACGCAATCCTGGGCATCTCCCTCGCAACGGCAAAGGCGGCTGCGGATTTCACGGGCCAGCCGCTTTACCGCTACGTCGGCGGAACATCGGCGCGCGTGCTGCCCGTGCCCATGATGAACATCATCAATGGCGGGGAGCATGCGGACAACCCGATCGACATTCAGGAATTCATGATCATGCCCGTCGCGGCAGAGAATATCCGGGATGCCGTGCGCATGGGGTCCGAGGTCTTTCATACGTTGAAGAAAGAGCTCTCTGGCGCAGGCCTCGCCACCGGCGTTGGCGATGAAGGGGGCTTTGCGCCCAACCTGAGCTCTACCCGGGACACCCTTGATTTTATTCTGAAATCCATCGAGAAGGCAGGCTACACACCCGGCGAGGATATCCATCTCGCTCTGGATTGCGCCGCGACGGAATATTTCAAGGATGGCAAATATGTCCTCGCCGGCGAAGGCAAGACGCTCTCTTCTGAGGAAAACGCCGCCTACCTTGAAGCACTGGTCAAGGATTATCCGATTATCTCCATCGAAGATGGCATGGGCGAAGATGATTGGGACGGCTGGAAAGCCCTCACAGACGCCATTGGCGACAAGGTTCAGCTTGTGGGCGATGATCTCTTCGTGACCAATCCTGCCCGCCTCGCAGATGGCATCGCGCGTGGATGCGCCAATTCCATGTTGGTGAAGGTCAACCAGATCGGCTCGCTCTCCGAGACGCTGCGCGCCGTCGAAATGGCTCACCGCGCGCGCTACACCAATGTCATGTCCCACCGCTCCGGCGAGACAGAGGACGCAACAATCGCCGATCTTGCCGTGGCCACGAATTGTGGCCAGATCAAAACCGGCTCCCTCGCCCGGTCTGACCGGCTCGCCAAGTACAACCAGTTGATCCGTATCGAAGAAATGCTTGGCGAAAGCGCGATCTACGCCGGAGCGTCCATCTTGCGGTGAGCGCGCTCCGCCCCGACCCAGCATCGCGGGAGATAGCAGTTGCAATACCCGTGCCTCTCCCGCACTCTTGCTGGCACGTGGCGCGAATGAGAGGGGCTGGTGTCTGACGAAGCATCACCGCGATGGTTGACCGGAGCAGCGGAACCGACACAACAGCAGGTCCGGCGCGGCATTCTGCGTGAACTCTACGAGACTGAAGCGGGTGATCGCACCGAGCTCATCCTGCGCGGCACCATCATCGCAATTGCCGGCGTGATGCTCTATCTCGCGATGGGCATCCTTGGCGCGCTCATCTGGGGGTTTGGCTATTTTGCCATCTTGCTGATGTTTTGCCGCGTGACGGGACCAAGCACCCTTGAGCCTGCTGCGTGGCGCATCCCGGCTGGATACTTCTTCGCGCTCCTGCTGCCCTGCTGGTACGTGTTCATGACGCTCTACATCATGACATTCGGCTCCTTCGCCCTCGCCCTGATCGGGCTCGTGGGTCTGACGGGCATGGGCGTCCACGTCACTTTGCGCCACACGCGGCGCAGCCCCCACGCGCTGATGGACATCGCCGTCGTCACCGGGGCCACCCTGATCGCGACGTTGTTTCTGACGCGCTATGCCACGACCCAATACGAAACCTGGGCCATTGCCACCACCTGCATGTCTCTCGCGGCCTATTTCGTGCACTCCTTTCTGTTTACCCTGCGCCTGCGCGAAGGCATTGCCCTGGGCCAGGCCAAGGAGGCCCAGAGCCAGAAAATGGCTTCCCTCGGCCAGCTCACTGCCGGTATTGCGCATGATTTCAACAACATACTGACCGTCATTCGCGGCAATCTCGATCTGCATGATGCTGTCGACGCGGCCGATGAGAAGCGCGCATTGCTCGCAGAAGCGCGCGGGTCAGTGGATCGCGCGGCCTATCTCGTCTCGCAGCTTCTGGCCTTCTCGCGCAAGGCGCAAGTGGCGCCGCGTCTGCTGAATGTCGCGGCTGAAATCGCGCAGTTCGACGTGTTGGCGCGCCGTCTGCTGCCCGCGAATGTGCGCCTCAAAATAAAACCCGCGAAAGACGATCTGACGATCTTCGCAGACCCGACGCTCCTGCAATCCGCCCTGCTCAACATCGCCACCAATGCACGTGACGCCATGGCCCCAAACCCCGGCACCTTGACGCTGTCGGCCCGCAGGCTGACCAATCGACCCGATGACCGCGCCACCGCGATGGTCGAGATCGTCCTGCAAGACAGTGGACCGGGGGTTCCGGACGAGGTGCTGACGCGGTTGAGTGAACCCTTCTACACATCCAAACCCGTCGGCAAAGGTTCTGGTCTGGGGCTGTCGATGGTGCAGGGATTTGCAGAACAAGCAGGCGGTAAGCTATTGATAGAAAACGCAAATGAGGGCGGTCTGCGGCTCCGCCTCTGCCTGCCGGACCGCCCGACGATCCCGCCCGAACTTGAAGACGAGACCCTGCCATGAGCGCCCGGGACATCATCGCCAAACTCGGCCTCGCGCCCCATCCCGAAGGCGGGCATTACCGCCAGACATGGTTCGCGGGCAACGCCGGGCGCCCCACGGCCACCTGCATCTACTTCTTGTTGCGCGCAGGCGAAAAAAGTCATTGGCATCAAGTGGATGCGACCGAAATCTGGCTCTGGCACGCTGGATCCCCCCTGACCCTGCGCCGCGCGGCGACCGCGCAAGGCCCGGCCAGTGCGGACCTGTTGGGACCGGACGTTTTGGGCGGTCAATCGCCCCAACTCATCGTCGAGAAAGACCATTGGCAAGCCGCCGAATGCCGCGCGGACACCCCGGACGCCTATGCCCTCGTCTCCTGCATCGTCTCCCCCGGTTTCACCTTCGACGGCTTCACCCTCGCCCCTCCGGGCTTCGACATCCCCGACGCCTGAAACCACGCGCAAAGGGGGGGTATTTGTGCGAAACACCCCCCAAATCGCACAAAAGCCCTCGCTTTGTGCCCGAGCACCGCACGCTCACTGCGCAACACCTCATCTTGAGCGCTGCCAAGCGCTGCCCTAGCGTGGGACAAGATTGCGTTAAGGATTTGCGATGCTCGACACCTATCTCTCGATCGTCTCCCACCCCGCCCTTTGGCTATTCCTCGGCGGCACCCTGCTCTTTTTCGTGATCCAGAGCATCGTTGCGGCAACGCCAAAAAAGGAAGATGCCGCTAACCCGGCCAAAGGCCTGCAAAGCGAGACCTGGGTGATCATCTTCGTCCTGTGCCTCGCCCCCTTCTGGGCCTACCTCTTCGCGCGGACCTTCTGGGCGACATGGAATGTCTCCGTGCTCATGTTCGAGCTCATCGCATCCGACGCCCCAACGCGCGGCGAAAACCTGCGCTGGTTTATTCTGGGCTACGTCGGATTGATCACAGCCCTCGGCGGTCTGATCGCCGCCCCCCTCGCCCTCGCGCGCCTCTGGTTCACATCCCGCCAAACCGATGCGCAGGAACAGGGCCTCGTGACCGACCGGATCAACAGTGCGGTCGAAGCGCTTGGCGCACAGAAGGAGGTCAATCGGCTGGGGCGGACAATCGTCTTTCAGGACGGCGACAAAATCAAAGGCGATTTCGAATGGTATGACGAACGCACCGACAAGCGCAAAGACGGTCACGACATTATCGCAGAGCACACAACCCCTTGGCAGAATATCGCGCTGACGGAACCCAACCTCGAAGTGCGCATCGGCGGTCTGCTCTCGCTCGAACGGCTGATGAAGGACAATCCGGAACATCATGTGATGATCATGGAAATACTCACGGCGTATATCCGAGAGAATGCGAGTGGGGTCGTACCGGGCAACATGCCGGAAGATGATGCGTCACACTCGAAGTGGGAACGCTGGCGCAGTAGCAATCCCGCCAAATCAATGCGTCTCGACATCGATACCTGTCTGAGCATCATTGAGCGCCGCGTAGTGCCCGAGGAGTATAAAAACTATGTGCCTAGTCTTGAACGGGCACCGCTAGCACATCTCGATCTGTCGAACCGCAAGCTAAAAGGCTTGAATTTGCTGCGCGCTCAACTTCAAGGGGCGGATTTGACGCTGACTGAATTGATGAAAGCCCAGCTGTACAAAGCTGAAATGCAAGGTTGCTGTTTGCAAAATGCGAAGATGCAAAAAGCGAATTTGGTGCTCGCCAAAATCAATGGCGCAAATTGTACAGCGGCTAAATTGAACCATGCAGAATTGGGTTTCGCGGATGTACGCGGCGCCGAACTGATAAGAGCTGAACTTATAGGCACTCAATCAACAAGGCTTAAAGCCGAAGGAGCCTATTTTGATGGCGCTACACTCAGGGGTTCGACGCTAGCAAGTGCGGAATTTGATGGCGCCTCACTTGTATCCACTGACTTGAATGGCGCGTTGCTCACGAATACCCGTTTTGGCGTTAGCGCTTATTTCCATAACACCAGCTTTCGAGGAGCTTTGCTCTATGGGGTAATTTTTGGCAAGCCGATGCAAAAAATAATTGATCCGGATCAGGTCTTTGTAGTTGGAGACGAGGCCTCGCTGGATCACGCAGCGCGCCCGGACCACTGGATCGAAGTGCCCGAAGACTGGAACGACGCATTCCGACTTTGGCGCGATTGGATCATCGAGCAACAACGCACGCGGCCCAAGGAGGAAGGCTGGGACGAGGTGCCGTTGCCCAAGGTGGATGGCTGAGCCGCGGGCAGCACCGGCCCGTGGGGTGGTGCGTGCGACGGGTTTTCGGGTGCGGTTCATGGTGGACTAGTCATTGCTTGGAAAGAGCGATGCACTGTCCTTTACAAAAGCACCGCCCCGTCTCGCTGAAAGCGAGCCAGACTAGGTGGGCGCACCTTTGGTGCGACCGGGCGGGTCGGTGCTGGTCGTGGCGGGGCTGCGCCCCTTTGCTCCACGACCAAGTGCGCTCGTGCGATGCTGTTTGTGACGCGATGTAGCGCATCGCTTGTTCTGCGACGGAGTGCGTTTGTTGGGCGCGGTTCGTGGTGCGATTCAGGCATTGCTGGCTGCGCTACAGGGTGAGAGTGTCCCCGGACCCAACACAGGCCCAAACCCCACAGGCCCTGCCCCAAGCAAAAACCACCCTTACCAAGAATTTACCAATCAGGCATAAGCCGCGCAGGACGTCTGGCAGGAGGCCGGGCGATTCCAGATACGATGCGTGCCCAAGGAGATGACCCATGCATGACATTCGCCTGATCCGTGAGAATCCTGCTGCTTTTGATGCGGCTCTGTCTCGGCGTGGGGTGGACGGGGTCTCTTCCGAGTTGATTGCGCTGGATGAGGCGCGCCGCGCCGCGATCCAGACCGCCGAGACTGCGCAGGCCGAGCAGAACAAGGCCGCCAAATCCGTGGGCGCGGCCAAGGCTTCGGGCGATGAGGCGGAGTTCGAGCGGCTGCGCGCGCTGGTGGCGACCAAGAAGGCCGAAGTGGCCGAGATGCAGACGGAGGCCAGGGCCAAGTCCGATGCGCTGACCGCGCGGCTCATGGAGATCCCCAACCTGCCCTTTGACGACGTGCCCGAGGGCGCGGATGAGGACGACAATGTCGAGGTCAAGACATGGGGAGCGCCGCGCGATTTTGACTTCACGCCGAAGGAGCATTTCGAGATTGGCGGCGTGCAGCCGGGGATGGATTTCGAGACGGCGGCGAAGCTGTCCGGCTCGCGTTTTGTCGTACTGTCGGGCGCTGTGGCGCGGGTGCACCGGGCGCTGGCGCAGTTCATGGTGGACACCCATGTGGAGCAGAACGGGCTGACCGAGACATGGACGCCGGTGCTCGTGCGCGAGGAAATGATGCTGGGCACAGGCCAGTTGCCGAAGTTCGGCGAGGACAGCTATCAGACGACAAATGGCTGGTGGCTGATCCCGACATCCGAGGTCACATTGACCAATATCGTCAATGGCGTGACCGTTGAGGAGAGCTATCTGCCGCGCCGCTATGTGGCCCATTCCCAGTGTTTCCGCTCGGAAGCGGGCAGCGCGGGGCGCGACACGGCGGGCATGCTGCGCCAGCACCAGTTCGAGAAGGTCGAGATGGTCTCGATCACCCACCCCGATGAGAGCCGCGCAGAGTTGGACCGGATGACGGGCTGTGCCGAGGGTATTCTGGAGGCGCTTGGCCTGCCCTATCGCACGGTTGTGCTCTGCACCGGCGATATGGGGTTCGGCGCGCAACGTACCCATGACATCGAGGTCTGGGTGCCCGGGCAGAACACATATCGCGAGATCAGCTCCTGTTCGGTCTGCGGTGATTTTCAGGCGCGGCGGATGAATGCGCGGTTCAAACCTGCAGGCGGCGGCAAGCCGGAATTTGTGCATACGCTCAATGGCTCGGGCCTCGCGGTCGGGCGCTGTCTGATTGCGGTTCTGGAGAACGGGCAGCAGGCGGATGGATCTGTCGATCTGCCCGAGGCGCTGCATCCCTACCTGCGCGGCAAGACGCGGATTGCCGCTGACGGAACCATGGAGTGAACCAAAGGATGCGCTCGCGCGTTTAAAGACTATGACACGTTTGATGCCCTTCCTGCTCTTTGTCGCGGTTTGCGCCTTCGGGCTCTCGCCGCTTTTGACGCCGGATTTTGGCGGCTTTGAAGCCGATCAATTCCCGATCCCGCAGAATGACCCGCCGGTGCAGCCTGCGGGCTATGCCTTCTCGATCTGGGGGGTGATTTACCTCTGGCTGCTGGCAGGCGCGCTTTTTCAATGGTTGCGGCGGCACAATGATCCGATCTGGGATCCGATCCGGGGGCCGCTCGCGCTCTCGGTGGCGGTCGGTGCGATCTGGCTCTCGGTGGCCTTCGTGAGCCCGTTCTGGGCCACGGTGCTGATCTGGGTGATGTGGGGGCCTGCGGTGCTGGCGCTTCTGCGTGCGCCGGAGTTTGACAGGCTTTGGGGCGAAGGCCCGATCGGGCTCTATGCGGGCTGGCTCACAGCGGCGTCCTGCGTGGCGCTGGGACTGATGGCGGGGGGTTACGGGCTGATGGACCCGGTGACGGCAGCGGTCGCGGCACTGGTGCTGGCGCTTGCGCTGGCTCTGGCGATTTTGACCCGGCGTCCAGGTGCCTACAGCTTTGGGGCGGCCTTCATCTGGGCGCTGATTGGCGTGATCGTGGCCAATGGGTTTAATGAGCCTCTGGTCTCTGGACTGGCGCTGGTTGGCATTGCGGTTGTCAGCGCGTTGCTCGCGCGTGATTGGCGAGAGATGCGCGCCTGACCGGTGGCAAATTGCCCAAAGCCACATTACCTGAATGACATGTCTGCCTACTACCTCAAACGCACTCTGCGCGACGCGCACAACATCATCCGCTACGGCCGGAACGCCCCGCTGGGCGACGGATGCCTCTATATCGATCCTGCGCGGATCACCCATGCGCTCTACGGCGTGCACAACGGCAAGCGGATCTCGTTTCGGCAAGACAGTGCCCGCGTGCTGGGCGGCGACTGGGATATGGCCGACACGCTGGAGGACATCGAAGACCTGCCCAAAATGAAAGCCTGTCGGTTGCACTTTCAACAGGGGCATAGTTGGCACGAGGCCGGCGCTTATCGCCCCCTGATGCATCGGCTGCGCAAGGAAGGGACAGCCGATTTCTGCAACTCACTGGACGACATCAAACGGCGCTATCAGAAGATCGACCGGCTGTATAAGAAGATCGGCAAACGCCGCGCCATGAAGACGCGCCAGCAATTGGGCTATCCGGCCTATTGGCGCGAATTCGGGGGGATCTTTGTCCATATCGCCCGTGACGGGCGCGGCATCATGGGCGGCGGAGGGATGCACCGGTTGGCCATTGCCAAGATCCTTGAGCTCGACGTGATCCCCATTCGCGTGGGCCGGGTGCATGAGGAAGCCGTCAAAGCCGGGCTGATCCGCAAGATGCGCTGGCGCAAGCTGATGCGGCGACGCGATGTTGTTCAAATCCCGGACGAAGACCGGGCCGAGGCGCAGAAGAACCGCAGGCACGGCGCGCGCATCACTGGATCAGACGCGACGTGACGCGGCGCGCAAACCGGAAGACGCATAAAGGAGCCGCCACATCGTGACGGCTTTTCGCTACTTTCAGACGCTGCGGCTTCAGGCTTGGGCCGCCCGCCGACGCAACAGCCCAAACGCTCCGAGACCCAGCAAAGCCAGAGGCAAGCTCGCGGGCACTGGCACGGGAGACGTTGTTGTCTCCCAATTGAGATTGTCGACACCGAACGAGCCAAAGCCTTGTCCTTGGCCTTGCACAGTCACCTCATCAAAGAGACCGGTCAGTGAAAACGTGCTCCAGGAGTTGATATCGCCAAACGTCAGAGTGACACTGTCTTGCACCGCGTCATTCAACAATCCCGTGACGGTCAGAGCGTCGCCTGCGTCTGATCCAGCGGCACGTGACGCATCAAGACTAAACGAACTCACCGTGTCGAAAAAGTTCATTGTAAGACCGTAAGAGCTGCCATTAATGCCCATGAACGTGGACCCGTTTGTGCCCTCAAGATCCCAGTTCCCGAAGTCACCAGCGCCCAGACCCTCCCAAGTGGAGCCGTCATCTGTGGCGTCAAAGAGGACGCCCATGGTCTCATACCGATCAGCCTGCATGGGGCCATTTGCATTGTCCGGTGCAAACTCTTCAAAGTTTATGGATCCGGCAGCAGCGGCCGAACCAACAAAAGCAAGCGCAGCGGCGCTGGTGAAAATGGCTCTCTTCATTATCGTCTCCAAATTAAAAAAAATAGCATTATCAGCGAGCAGCACGGACACAGCATTTGTCAATGATTCGAGAACCCTGCCTGTCTCTGTATTCGGCTCGGCTTATGCTTTCCCAATAGCGCGATGAACGCGCACGTTGCTCTGCCGAGCGCAGTATAAGCCCCCCGGCCCGGCGCAGCACTGGCACCGGGCTGGCACCATGACAGGGCGGATTGCGGGCGGCTCTAGCGCACCCGCTGTTCGCTTGTGGCGTCAAAGGCATAGATGCGGTTGGGCTCGAAGGTGATCCCCACCTCCTGGCCCTCGCGCACGCGTTCATCGCCGCGTTCCTCGACGACGACGCGCTCACCCGAGGCCTTGCTCGCCAGATAGGCGTAGGACACGCCGCCAAGCGCCTCGGTCAGCTCCACCACATGCGTGTCGCCCGCCACCAGCTCGATATGTTCGGGGCGCAGACCGACCTCGACCTTCTGACCTGTTGTCCCGGAGGTTGGTGCGGGGACGTCAACGCCCAGGCCCGGCACGGCGATCCGGTCGGACCCGATTTCCCCGGCCACGAAATTCATGGCGGGGCTGCCGATGAAGCCTGCGACGAACTTGTTGTCGGGATCGCGGTAGAGATCCATGGGCGCGCCCACTTGCGCGATATAGCCGGATTTCAGCACCACGATCTTGTCGGCCAGCGTCATCGCTTCGACCTGATCATGGGTCACGTAGATCATCGTGGCACCAATCTCGCGGTGCAGACGCGCGATTTCGACACGCATCTCGACGCGCAGTTCGGCATCAAGGTTCGACAGCGGCTCGTCAAAGAGGAAGACTTCGGGCCCTCGCACAATCGCGCGGCCAATGGCGACCCGCTGGCGCTGACCGCCCGAGAGCGCGGCGGGTTTGCGTTTGAGGTAGTCGTCGAGTTTGAGAATCCGGCTGGCCTCGCCCACCTTGGCATCAATCTCGGCGCGGGGATGGCCGTTCATCTTGAGGCCAAACCCCATGTTTTCCGCGACTGTCATATGCGGATAAAGCGCGTAGGTCTGAAAGACCATGGCCACACCGCGCTCGGCCGGGTCCATCTTCGTGACATTCCGCGTGCCGATGTGCATCTGGCCCTCGGTGGTCTCCTCCAGCCCCGCCACCATGCGCAGCAGCGTGGACTTGCCGCAGCCGGAGGGCCCCACGAAGACGCAGAATTCACCATCCTCGATTTCAAGATCGATACCATGGATGACCTGCGTCTCGCCGTAGCGTTTGATCACCTTGTTCATCGTCACGCCGGACATGGGCTATCTCTCCTGTTGCATGGTTTGATCGGGAAAACGGAAGCTCGAGACTTCCTCTGAAATGGCTTGTGCGGTGTCGCGCAGGCGCGGAACGAGTCCTTCGAGGGCCGCCAGATTGGTGCGCGAGGTGGCACTTGTGACCGAGAGCGCCCCCAGGACGCGCCCGGTAGCCGAGCGAATGGGCATGGCCACGCAGATGATGCCGGGCTCGTGTTCTTCGCGGTCAAACCCGTAGCCGTGTTGGCGAATGTCAGCCAGCTCGCGGCGCAGGGCCTCTGCGCTGGTCAGGGTGGAGGCGGTAAAGCGGTGAAAGCTCTGCTGATCAATGGCGCTGGTCGCATCGGCCTCTTTGAGGAAGGCCAGCATGACCTTGCCCACGCCCGTGCAATAGGCGGGCCCCACCTTGCCCGCCTGGCTATACATCTCAATGGGCTCGACCGCATTGCGCTTGTCCACATAAAGCACCTGCCCGCCATCAAGCTGGGCCAGATGCACCGTCTCGCCGACATCTGCGGACAGCCTGTCGATATGCGGGCGCGCCAGCGGCGCCAGTGAGGATGCAGCCCAGGCCGCATGGGCCAGCCGCACGAGGCGCAACCCGGGCGTGTAGGTTTGCCGGTCATCATCGAAGTTCAGCATGTGCAGCTGAAGCAGGGTTTGCACCAGACGGTAGAGCGTTGCCTTGGGAAAGTCTGACGCCGCCTGAAGCTCGGCAAAACGCACGGGACGACCGAAGGACGCCACGAGGTCAAGCACCTCCATGGCTTTGCCGACTGTTCCCCCGGCTGCCGTCTGAGTCGTCATGCCGCATTCCTCCCATTTGCTCCTGCACAATCTCCCGTTGCACCAGAGCGTCTTGACAGCATAGGCCGAGTCGGTCTCTAGTATCAATATTCAAAACGTCGGTCCAAATAGTGGAACTGACAGACAGGATCCCGGCGCAGCCACAGCAGCGGTTTGTGTCGTATATAAACGCATAGGGAGGACAACATGCGTTCATTGATGAAGGCGCCGCTTGCGGCGCTTCTTGCCACGTCGGCCATGACCAACGTGGCTCTGGCGGAAGGCCATTCCAACCTTGAGGGCACATTGCGGATCATCTCCGACATGTCCAACCCCGCGCCGCGCGCGGCGATGGAAGGCATGGCGGCGGAATTCGACGAGATGCACCCCAACCTGACGGTTGAGCTGGAGATCGTGGATCGCGAAGCGTGGAAGAGCCAGATCCGCAACGCGCTGACGGCGAACCCGCCCGATGTGATCAACTGGTATGCGGCCAACCGCATGGGCCCCTTCGTGGATGCGGGCCTCTTCATGGATATCTCCGACTGGTGGGATGCGGGCGATTTTGAGGGCCTCGAGTCCGTCAAAGGCGCGATGACCATGGACGGCAAGCAATTCGGCGTGCCCTACACCTACTACCAGTGGGGCATCTACTACCGCGAGGACATCTTCAACGAGCTGGGTCTCTCCGAGCCCATGACATTCGAAGAAGAGATGGCCAATTGTCAGGCGATCCTCGACAGCGGGCGCAAGTGCTACTCCATCGGCTCCAAGTTCCTGTGGACCGCGGGCGGCTGGTTTGACTATCTCAACATGCGCACCAACGGTTTTGACTTCCACATGCAGCTGGCCACAGGTCAGGTTGCCTGGACCGATGACCGCGTGCGCGAGACATTCGCCAACTGGCGCAAGCTGATCGACATGGGCGCCTTCATCGACAACCACCAGAACTACTCCTGGCAGGAAGCCCTACCCTTCGTGGTCAATGGTGAGGCGACGGCCTACCTGATCGGTAACTTTGCCGTGCCGCAGCTGCGCGAAGCCGGTCTCGATGACAGCCAGCTCGACTTCTATCAATTCCCGAAAATTGCCGACGTGCCCATGGGCGAAGACGCACCGACCGACACGTTCCACGTGGCCTCCGGCGCGCAGAACGTGGACGCGGCGCGGGAATTCCTGAAGTACGTGACCTCGGCCGAGGTGCAGACGCGCATCAACGGGCCCGATGGTCTGGGCCAGCTGCCGGTGAACGCAAACGCCTCTGTGGCGGATGACGAATTCATCCAGCAGGGCTTCGAGATGCTGTCGAACAACGCCACAGGCGGAATTGCACAGTTCTTCGACCGTGACTTCCCGGCCGAGATGGCGTCCGTGGGCATGGAAGGCCTGCAGGAATTCATGGTGTTCCCCGACAACCTCGAGGACATCCTGAACCGTCTCGAGCAAGCGCGTCAGCGTATCTACTAAGGCGTCTGCGGGTGGCTGCGAGCCACCCGCCGTCACACGATCTTCCCGGGCGGCCCACACGGTGGCCCGGGGGGTAACACCGCTCTGTCACAGCCCACGCCCCTCGCCTCCGTCAGAGCGCCCATTCGGACCAGACCCGCCGCATAAGGCGGGGAGATGCCAAGCCCCTGCGACCCAAACGACCCGGTTGCGGATCCAAAACGGAGAGTGTCCATGACAGCGAGCGCCAATGTGCCCGAGACGGAACTGCAATCCAAACGCGGCTGGTACAAGCGCAACGAGATTGCGCTCACCCCGATCTTCTTCCTGATCCCGGGGGTTTTGTTCTTTGCGGTCTATGTGATCATCCCGATTTTCCAGAGCTTCAACATCTCGCTGTATGAGTGGGATGGTCTGGGACAGGCGGAATATGTGGGGCTGCGCAACTACAACGAACTGATGACGGATCGCGCGTTCGAGATCTCGCTGTGGAACAACGTCAAATGGCTGGCGCTCTACCTGCTGGCGATCCCGGCGGGGCTCTTTATCGCTTTGTTTCTGAACCAGAACGTCTGGGGCATCCGGCTCTACAAGTCGATGTTCTTCTTTCCCTTCGTGCTGAGCCAAGTGGTCGTGGGGCTGGTGTTCTCGTGGTTCTACCTGCCCAATGTGGGGCTCCTGAACGGCTTTCTGGGCTGGTTCGGCTTGGGGCCAATCAATGTGCTGGGCGATCCGACACTTGCCACTTACGGGATCATCGCGGCAGGGCTCTGGCCGCAGACGGCCTATTGCATGATCCTTTATCTCACGGGCCTCAATGCGGTTGATCCCGAACAGGTTGAGGCGGCGCGGCTGGATGGGGCCAAGGGGCCCAAGATGCTCTGGTACGTGATCCTGCCGCAGCTCAAGCCTGCGACCTTCATCGCCTTCGTCGTGACCATCATCGGCGCGCTGCGCTCGTTTGACCTGATCTCGATCATGACCAATGGCGGGCCCTTCGGGCAGACGCGGGTCCTGTCGTTCTACATGTTCGAAAAAGCGCTCTCGGAATACGGCTTCCGCATGGGCTACGGCTCTGCCATCGCGGTTGTGCTCTTTGTGATCATGTTGTTCTTCATCGCCTATTTCCTGTGGTCCATGTACCGCGAAGAAAAGGCGTCGCGGCGATGAGACAGGCGTTGGATATGCGTATTTTTGGCCAGAAGAAGCAGGGATAGAGAGATGTTTCCGACACCGATTGAAAAACGCTCCGCTGCCGCGCAGGCCTCCTACAAGGCGATGTTGCCTGTGGCGCTGGTCTTGTGGCTCCTGCCGCTCATTGCCGTGATGCTCTTCTCGATCCGTCCTTCCACGGATTTTGCGCAAGGCAATTACTGGGGCCTGCCCTCGTCTTTCGAGTTCTTTACCAATTACGGCAAGGTCTTCTTTGAGAGTGACATGCCACGCTATCTGGTCAATTCGATCCTGATCACGGTGCCCACGGTCATTGGCGCGGTGGCGCTGTCGTGCATGACGGGGTTTGCGCTTGGCGTGTACCGGTTCAAGGGGAACCTGCTGATTTTCTTCATGTTCATCGCGGGCAACTTCGTGCCCTTCCAGATCCTGATGGTGCCGGTCCGCGATCTGACGTTGGGGCTGGGGCTTTACGACACCAAGCTGGGGCTCGTGCTCTTTCATATCGCGTTCCAGACCGGGTTCTGTACGCTTTTCATGCGCAACTTCATCCGCGCCCTGCCCTTTGATCTGATCGAGGCGGCGCGCGTGGAAGGGATCGCGGAGTGGCGCATCTTCTGGTACGTCGTCCTGCCGCTGATGCGGCCAGCGATTGCGGCGCTGGCGGTGTTGATCTTCACCTTCATCTGGAATGATTACTTCTGGGCCATCGTGCTGACCCAAGGCCCCGATGCGCAGCCGGTGACGGCGGGGATCACCCAGTTCAACAGTCAGTTTGTGGCGCAATATCACTTGATGAGCGCGGGCTCCATCGTCGCGGCGCTGCCGCCGGTGATCATGTTCTTCGCCATGCAGAAACACTTCATTGCGGGTCTCACGCTGGGGGCCGTCAAGTAATGGATGACCGCGTTTTGGTAGGATCGACCGCGCCGCTTGCGCGGGCCGAGAGCGCGCCCTCTCACGTCTGGCGCCTCGATGATGGGGGGCGGCAGACCCTTGTGATCGGCGCGCTGCGCGATCGGCTGCCGCAAGTGGTTTATTGGGGCGCGCCCCTGCCTCGGGACGAGGATTTGAGCGTCATATTCGAAGGCGCGCAGATCGACATCACTGGCGGCATGCTGGATGAAAACCCAGACCTTTCGCTCTGCCCCGAAGCCGTGCGGACCTTTCCGGGCCAGCCCGGGCTGATTTGCCGGGCGCAGGATGGCACGCCGCTTTTGCCGAAATTTTGTTTCGAGAGCGCGGAAAAGGAGGCGGGCCTAACCCTGCGCTACCGCGACGAGGCCGCAGGCTTGCGCCTCATCTTCCGCTTTGGCGTCGATGCCCAGACCCGCATCATCACGGCGCAAACCGTGCTGGAGGCCGACGCACCGGTGCATCTGCATTGGCTGGCAGCACCCGTCATGCCGGGGCCGCAGGCTGCGGATGAGATGATCGATGTCTCGGGCCGCTGGTGTGGCGAGTTTCAGATGAACCGCACCGCATGGTCCCCCGGCATGCGCTACCGCGAAAACCGCACGGGGCGCACGGGGCATGAGCATTTCCCCGGCCTGATGATCCCCGCGCGGGGCTGCACAAACACCCAAGGTGAGGCCTGGGGCTTTCATTATGGATGGTCCGGCGGCCACAAGATGATCGCCGAGGAGCTGCCTGATGGGCGACGCCAGATACAGTTTGGCCATGCCGCGCGCATGGAGCATGAGGCGGCGACGCGCTTTGAGACAGCGCCGCTTTACCTCACCTACTCTGCCACGGGGCTGAATGGCTGTGCTGTCAGCTTCCAGCGCCATCTGCGCGACCGGATTGTGACATGGCCCAAATCGCCCACAGAGCGGCCTGTGCACTACAATTGCTGGGAGGCGGTCTATTTCGATCATTCGCTGCCGGTCCTGAAAGACATCGCCAGCCGCGCCGCCGCCATTGGCGCTGAGCGCTTTGTGCTCGATGATGGCTGGTTTGGCCAGCGCGACGATGACACCCGCGCGCTCAGCGACTGGGAGGTGGACCCGCGCAAATATCCCGACGGGCTGGACCCGCTGATCTCGCATGTCCACAGCCTTGGCATGACCTTCGGCATCTGGTTTGAGCCGGAGATGATCAACCCCGACAGCGATATCCACCGCCTGCATCCCGAATGGGCGCTGGGGAGCGAGGATCAGACGCTGGGGCGTAACCAGAAGGCCATGAACATGGCCCGCGCGGATGTGCGGGATTTCATTTTCGAGCGGATGGCCGCGATCCTGGGCAACCATGAGATTGACTACATCAAGTGGGATCATAACCGCGTCCTGCCGATGCCGGACGCCGCGCAGACACGCGGCTCTTATGCGCTGATTGACCGGCTGCGCGCGGCCTTCCCCGACGTGGAAATCGAGAGCTGTGCCTCTGGCGGCGGGCGGATCGATTTTGGCATCCTGAGCCGGACGCAGCGGGTCTGGCTGTCGGACAGCAATGACGCGCTGGAGCGTTTGCGCATGCAGCATGATGCGGCGCTCTTTTTGCCCATGGCCATCACGGGCTCGCATGTGGGCCCGCGGCAATGCCACACCTCGGGGCGCACGCTCGATATCTCATTTCGCGCCTGGGTCGCGGCGCAGCGGCATATGGGCTTCGAGATGGACCCGCGCGAGTTGGACGACCGCGAAGAAGCCGTGCTCACCGAAGTCACCGCATGGTGGAAGCGCAATCGCGGCTGGATGGCGGAGGCCGATATCCTGCGTCTCGACAGCTCAGATCCTGCTGTCATTGCCGAACAACAGATGCCGCGCGAGGGCGACCGTTTCGTCGTCTTTGCCGGGAAATCCCGCACCTCGGCACAGATTTCGCCCCGCCCCCTGCGTCTGGCCGCATTGGAGCCGGGCGCGCGCTACAAGGTCTGGCTCACCAATCGGATTTCGGCTCCTGCCCTGTCGCGGGGCCATCCCATCTTGAAACATGATCCCATCGAGGTCTCGGGCGCCTGGCTCATGTCACATGGTGTGACGCTGCCATGGTCTTACCCCGAGACGATGTGGGTCCTTGAAGGAGAACGCCTATGAGCAGCGATACCCTCGGCGCGACATTCCACGATCTCAAAGACGCCTCGGTGTTCATCACCGGGGGCGGATCGGGTATCGGCGCGGCCCTGACAGACGGATTTCTGGCCCAGGGGGCGCAGGTGGCCTTTATCGGGCGCTCAGATGCCTCTGATTTCGTGGCCGAGATGGAGGCCAAACACGGCCGCGCGCCGCTCTTCATTCAGGGTGACATCACCGATGTCGCCGTTCTGCGCGGCGCGATTGACAGGGCGGCAGAGGCCCATGGCGGGCTCAAGGTGCTCGTGAACAACGCCGCCAATGACAAGCGTCACGTGGCCGAAGGCACGACGGAAGAGTTCTGGGACTGGATGCAGGCCATCAATCTCAAGGCCTATTTCTTTGCCTGCGAAGCCGCGCTGAAGCATCTGCGGGCCGCAGGCGGCGGCTCGATCATCAATTTCTCCTCGATCTCCTACATGATGGGCAATGCGGGCTACCCCGCCTACACAGCCGCCAATTCCGGGATCAATGGCATGACCCGCAGTCTTGCGCGGGAATGGGGGCCGGAGCACATTCGGGTCAATGCGCTTGCGCCGGGCTGGGTGCTGACGCAAAAGCAAAAGGACCTTTGGGTGACAGAAGACGGTCTGGCCGCGCATCTGGCCCGGCAATGTCTGCCGGATACGCTTGATCCAGAGGATATCGTGGGCGGGGTGCTCTTTCTGGCCTCGAAGATTTCCAAGGCCATGACAGGTCAGGCGCTCGTCATTGATGGCGGCGTGGTTGTAACGGGATAACACATGCAGGCGGAGTGGATTGCGGTTGATTGGGGCACCTCGCATCTGCGGGTCTGGGCCATGCGGGGCGACACGGTATTGGCCGACGCCAGCTCCGATGCGGGCATGGGAAGCCTTGCGCGCGCCGAGTTTGAGCAAGCGCTGCTGGAGCTGATTGGCCCATGGCTGCCTGCGCAAGACGCACCCCACGGCATTCAGGTGCTCATCTGCGGGATGGCGGGCGCGCGTCAGGGTTGGGCGGAGGCTCCCTACCGCGCGGTGCCTTGTGCAGCGGAGCAAGACCACGCCATTCACGTCCAGACCCGAGACAACCGGATTGCGGCCTTCATCCTGCCCGGCGTCAAACAGGAGAGCCCGGCCGATGTCATGCGCGGCGAGGAAACCCAGATCGCAGGGTTTATTGCGCGCAACCCCGATTGGGATGGCACGCTTGTCCTGCCCGGCTCCCATTGCAAATGGGTGCAGATCTCCGCGCGCGAGATCGTCTCGTTTCGCACCGCTCTGACGGGCGAGATGTTCGCCGCGCTCTCGAGGAATACCGTTCTGCGGCACTCCCTGGGCGAGGGATGGGACCGGGCCGCTTTTGACGACGGTGTGGCCGACGGGCTGGCGCGACCTGAGCATCTTGTAACCCGCCTCTTTTCCCTGCGCGCCGAAGGCTTGCTGCACGGGCTTGATCCCGACGCCGCCAAGGCGCGGCTCTCCGGGCTGCTCATCGGCATGGAACTGGCCGCCACACGGCCCTATTGGCTGGGTCAGCAAATAGCGTTGATTGGCGACACGGCCCTGACCGCACTTTATGCACGCGCCCTGGAGGCGCAAGGCGTGCCCTCCGCACCGCAAAACGCCACCCTGTTGACGCTGGCCGGGCTCTCCGCCGCGCGCCTCTCGCTCAAGGAGACTTTGTCATGAGCCGCCCCCTCATTGCCATTTTGCGTGGGCTTGAGCCGCGCGATGCCGCTGCCATGGGCAGTGTCCTGCTGGATGCGGGGATCACGCGGATCGAAGTGCCGATGAACTCGCCGCAGCCACTGCAAAGCATCGCAACGCTGGCCAAGCTGGCCCGTGGCAGTGATGCGCTGATCGGAGCGGGCACGGTGCTCACGGTGGATGAGGTCCAATCGGTCGCGCTGGCGGGTGGGCGTCTCATCGTCTCGCCCAATGCCGATGTCGAGGTGATCAAGGCCACGCGCGCGATGAAAATGGAGAGCTGGCCCGGGATCTTCACGCCAACGGAGGCCTTCATGGCGCTCAAGGCGGGCGCCACCGGCCTCAAGCTCTTTCCCGGCTCCATGGCTGGGACCGAGGGGCTCAAGGCCATGCGCGCGGTGCTGCCCCGGGGCACGCAGGTCTATGCGGTGGGCGGTGCGGGGCCTGAGAACTTTGGCGCATGGCTCAAGGCCTCTGCCGATGGCTTCGGTCTGGGGTCTGCGCTCTTCAAGCCAGACATGTCCGTCGAAGACGTGGCGCAGCGCGCGGCAGATATCGTCGCCGCCTATGATGAGGCTGCCCGTGGCCTTTGATGATCGCATCTGTGCGCTGGGGGAAGGGCCGCTCTGGCATCCTGAGCGCGCGCAATTCTTCTGGTTCGATATTCTGGGCAAACGCCTTCTGACACCCGGCGCGGAATGGCAATTTGACGAATATGTCTCCGCTGCGGGCTGGATCGATCACGATCATCTGCTCATCGCCTCATCCTCTGCCCTGATCCGCTTCAACCTCGAGACCCGCGCGTCAGACATCGTGGCCCCGCTGGAGGCTGACACGCCCGGCACCCGGTCCAATGACGGACGCGCGGACCCGCAGGGCGGCTTCTGGATCGGCACGATGAGCGTTGCCGCCGAGGACGATGGTGCAGGCGCCATCTATCGCTACTATCGCGGCACCTTGCGCCGGATATTTGAGAGGATCTCGATCCCCAACAGCACCTGTTTTGCCCCTAACGGCCGCACCGCCTATTTCGCGGATACACCCAAGGGCGTGATCTGGCGCGTGGGCCTGGATGCCCATGGCTGGCCAGAGGGCGCGCGGGAGGTGCATGTGGATCTCAGGGACGCAGGCCTCAATCCCGATGGCGCTGTCGTCGATCACACCGGCACGCTTTGGGTCGCCTGTTGGGGCGCGGCGCAGGTTGTGGGCTATGGACCGGATGGCCGCGAGACAGGCCGGTTTGATTTGCCTGCGCCCCAGACGACCTGCCCGGCTTTCGGCGGGCCGGAGCTGTCGCAGATGCTGGTGACATCCGCCACGCAAGGGTTGGACAGTAGCGCCCTTGTGGCCGCGCCCTCTTCGGGCAAGACCTTCCTTCTGAACACGGACCTGCGCGGCCAGCCCGAACATCAGGTGATCCTGTGAGCGGGGCTCTGACACAGCGCGCGCTCGGGGTCTGTTACTACCCGGAGCATTGGCCAGAGGCGCAATGGGCCGAGGATGCGCAGCGCATGGCTGAGGCAGGCATTTCCATTGTGCGCATTGGAGAGTTTGCCTGGTCCCGCATCGAGCCGCGATCGGGCGATCTGCACTGGGCCTGGCTCGACCAGGCCATTGATGTGCTGGGTCAGGCCGGGCTTCGGATCGTTCTGGGCACGCCTACGGCCACGCCCCCGCGCTGGATGCTCGATCTGCATCCCGACATGCTGGCTGTGGATGTCGAGGGGCGCCCGCGCAAATTCGGCTCCCGCCGTCACTATGATTTCGCCCATCGCGGCTATCGCGATGAGGCGCGGCGCATCACGCGGCTGATGGCCGAACGCTATGGCCACAACCGCCACATCCTCGCCTGGCAGATCGACAATGAATACGGCTGCCATGACACCGTGCGCAGCTACTCACCGGCCGCACGTGACGCCTTTCAACGCTGGCTCGCCGCACGTTACCAGACGATTTTTGCGCTCAACGAGGCCTGGGGCAATATCTTCTGGTCCATGGACTACGCCACATTCGATGAGATTGACCTGCCCAATCTCACGGTGACCGAGCCAAATCCGGCCCATGTGCTGGATTTCTACCGCTTTGCCTCTGACATGGTGCAACGCTGGAACCACACCATGGCCACAGCCGTGCGCACCCATGCCACCCAGCCTTTGATCCACAATTACATGGGCCGGATCGTCGAGTTTGATCACTGGGACGTGGGCCGCGATCTCGATATCGCCTCGTGGGACAGCTATCCCATAGGCTTTCTGTCCGACAGGCTCGAGGCGAGCGAGACCCACAAGAGCCGCTTCCTGCGGCAGGGCGATCCGGACATGCAGGCCTTTCACCACGATCTCTACAGGGCTGTGGGACAGGGCCGGTGGTGGGTCATGGAACAGCAGCCAGGGCCGGTCAACTGGGCGCCTTACAATCCCGCCCCCCTGCCCGGCATGGTGCGGCTGTGGAGCTGGGAGGCTTTTGCCCATGGCGCCGAGGCGGTCTGCTATTTCCGGTGGCGTCAGGCGCCGATGGCACAGGAACAAATGCACGCAGGCCTGTTGCGCCCTGACAGCGCGGAGGCGCCCGGTCTGGCGGAGGCGCGCGCGGTGGCGCAGGAGATGCGCGAGATGCCCGAGGTCAGTATCGGCAAGGCCCAGGTCGCGCTGATCTTCGATTATGCCTCCTGCTGGGCCTGGGACGCCCAGCCCCAGGGCGCGGGCTTTGACGGCTTCGCGCTGGCCTTTGCCGCCTATCGTGCGGCGCGCGGGCTGGGGCTCAATATCGACATTCTGCCGCCCGACACAAACGATCTGTCAGACTATCCGCTCGTGCTGGCCCCCGGCCTTCTGAGCCTGAGTGCACCTCTGCGCAAAGCCATCGCGGCGCACAAAGGCCGGGTCCTTCTCGGGCCGCGCAGCGATGTGAAAACAGATCATCTGACGATCCCGCTGCCCATGGGCCCCAATATTCCGGGCGTGGACGTGACCTCTGTGCGCACAGAAAGCCTGCCCCCCAGTGAGACCATCGCGCTCTCGGGCGGCGGCGCCATGGTGAGCTGGATCGAAGAGCTTGAGGGCAGCGCCGAGGTCTTTGAAACGCTGGCGGATGGCCGCCCGGCCATCATGGGAAGCCTGTATTGCCGCGTGCTCGCAGGTTGGCCGGATGCCGAGACCTACGGACGAATTGTCCGCGAGGCGGCCCACGCCATGGACATTGTGACCCATGATTTGCCAGACGGGCTCCGCATCCGAGACACGGCGTCGCACCGCTTCGTTTTCAACTACAGTGCTGACCCCATCACGTGGCACTCAGTCACCATACCAGGTGCGGGGGTGCACTGGGCGGACAAATGACGACTGAACGACCAAGACTAACCTATGGGCCATTGAGCGTAGACTTGAACCCATACGGCGCACGAACGACTGCGCTGCGTTTCCATGACCGCGACCTGATCCTGCCCACGCCTGAGGCGTTTGACCCTTTCGGGGTCTGGTCGGATGCGGGCGCGATTGTCGGGCCGGTTGGCAACCGGATTACAACCGGGGATCATCTGCCGGGATGGGACGGCCCCACGGATGGGCAGGTCATGCTGCACGGTGACACCGAAGGCATGCAGGCAGGAACGCAACATCTGGCCTGGGAGACGGGCAAGGTCACGCCGCGCAGCGCATTGTTCACGCTGGAGCTGCCCGTTGGCCATGGCGGGTTCAAGGCCCACCGAAGCCTCGCCGTACGCTACACCCTGCCCCGGACGAATGCGCTGCGCATCGTGATGGAAGCCCAGACAGACAGCCCCACGCTCATGTCGCTGACCCATCATCCCTATTGGGCACTGGGGCCCGGCACGGGCATCGCCGATCACCGGCTTCAGGTTTTGGCGCGCAATGTCCTGCCCATCGACGCCCAGACACGGCCCACGGGCGAGGTCATGCCGGTGGCGGGCACGGAGTATGACTTCAATATTCCCCGCGCCCTGATCCCCGGCGCGCCGGATCTCGACAATACCTATTGCCTCTCCAACGCGCGGCTCGAAACGGAACGCGCGGTGGCCTATCTGGAAGCGCCCGATGGCTGGGCGATGGAGCTCTGGACAAACGAGCCGGGCCTTGTGGTCTTTGACGGACGCATCACCGATGGTTTTGGGCTTGCGCCTTATGCGGGCTGCTGTCTGGAGCCGCAGATGTGGCCCGACGCGCCGCGCCATCCGCATTTCCCGAAGGTGACCTTTGCGCCCGGACAGATCAGCCGGACGATCATCGAATACCGCTTCAAGGTCGGATCAGGCCAGATGCGCACCAACGGGACGTCCCAGGGCCTCTGACAGAGACTGACTCGCCTCGCGGACGGCTGCGCCGATCTTGGGGGTTGTCGCCTCATTCATGCGCGCCACAGGTCCTGAGACCGACAGCCCCGCCACGGCTTCGCCAAAGGCATTGAACACCGGCGCCGCGATGCAGCGCATGCCGGTGGCCTTTTCTTCCTCGTCAATCGCAAAGCCACGTTTGCGCACCATCGAGAGATCCGCGCTCAGGAGGCGGGCATCCACAAGCGTGCGGTTGGTGAAGCGTTCGCGCTCTGAACGCGCGAGATACTGCTCTAGCCGCGTTTTGTCCCACGCAGAGAGGAGCGCCTTGCCTATGCCAGAGGCATGCATGGGCGAGAGCGTGCCGGGAGGAAAGAAGGCGCGAATGGAGGCATGGGTCTCGACCTGGCTCACAAACATCACGTGATCGCCCTGCGCAATGCCCAGATTGGCGGTCTCTCCGGTATATTCCATCAAACCTCGCATGATGGGCCGGGCCCGCTCGACGAGCGACGTGCGGCGCAAGAACGGCGCGCCGGCCAGAAACGCGCCCGCCCCCACATGCCAGGCCTGGCTATCGCTCTCGAACTCCGCGAAGCCACGGCCCTCCAGAGTTGTGAGAACCCGGTAGAGCGTCGCCGTGGACTGGCCCATATCGCGGGCCAAATCCGTCAGCGTGATCCCCTCGCTTTCGCCCAGCCGTTGCAGCACTGCAAGCGCGCGATCCAGCGACTTGATCGTGTTCTGCTCGGTCTTGTCATCCCAGGCCTTGGGCCGTCCGCGGGGTCTGCGCGTAGCGTCATCCATCATTTTTTTCACCAGTTAAAATTATCATTCGCTATATGAAATAATACAAGCCTCTCAAAAGCAACGATTTTCAAGCAAAACCCTCAATATGAAATTCGATTTCAAAAAAATTGAGGCTGTCGGGCAGTGCTCTTAGACAGGGTGCAACGAGGAGGAACCGCTATGTCATTCCAAAATCCAGTCTTCATTCCCGGCCCAACGAACATTCCCGAGGCGCTCAGACGCGCCTGCGATTTCCCGACGATCGATCATCGCTCGTCCGTCTTCGCGGAGATGTTGACGCCCGCGCGTCACGGCGTTCAGCGCGTTCTGCGCTCGACCACAGCGGAGATTTTCATCTTCCCCTCGACCGGCACCGGTGGCTGGGAAACAGCGATCTCCAACACGCTTTCGCCCGGGGATACGGTCCTGGCCGCGCGCAATGGCATGTTCTCCCACCGCTGGATTGACATGTGCGAGCGTCACGGCCTTGAGATGATCATCGTCGACGTGCCATGGGGCGAAGGCATCCCGGCCGACCGCTTTGCCGAGATCCTCGCCAAGGACACGAGCCACAAGATCAAGGCTGTGCTGGCCACGCATAACGAGACGGCCACAGGTGTTGTTTCTGACATTGCTGCCGTGCGCGGCGCGATGGATGCCTGCGATCACCCGGCGCTTTTGATGGTGGATGGTGTGTCCTCCATCGGCTCCATGGATTTCCGCATGGATGATTGGGGCGTTGATATCGCCGTGACCGGTTCGCAGAAGGGCTTCATGCTGCCGCCCGGCCTGGCCATCATTGGCATCTCGCCAAAAGCGCGCGCTGCGGGCCAGACCGCCAAGCTGCACCGGACCTTCTTTGATCTCGATGACATGGCCAAGGGCTATGCCGCCGGTGCCTACCCCTACACGCCGCCCGTGGGCCTGCTGAATGGGTTGGCACAGAGCTGCGACATGCTGCTGAGCGAAGGGCTGGACAATGTTTTTGCCCGCCATGCCCGGATTGCCGAGGGTGTGCGCGCCGCTGTGCAGGCTTGGGGCCTTGATCTTTGTGCAGCACGGCCGGAGCTTTACTCAAACTCCGTGAGCGCCATCAAGACGCCCGAGGGCTTCAATGCGACCGATATCGTGACCCATGCCGCGGACACCTATGGCGTGGCCTTTGGCACAGGTCTGGGCGATGTGGCGGGCAAGGTCTTCCGCATCGGGCACCTCGGTTCGCTGACGGATGTCATGGCGCTCTCGGGGATCGCCACGGCGGAGATGTGCATGGCCGATCTCGGCCTGGATATCCAGTTGGGATCCGGCGTTGCCGCCGCACAAAACGTCTACCGGGCCACCACGGCCACAGCCATGAAGGATGCCGCGTGATGAAAGACAATGCTCCCCTTGATCTGCCGACGTACGAAGACATGCTGGAGGCGCATGAACGCATTGCGCCCCACATCCACCGCACACCTGTTCTGACCTCGTCTTACTTCAACGACAGGACCGGCGCAGAGCTGTTCTTCAAATGCGAGAACTTCCAGAAGGCGGGCGCCTTCAAGGTGCGCGGGGCCTGCAACGCGGTCTTTGGTCTCTCTGATGAGGACGCCCAGAAAGGCGTGTGCACGCATAGCTCGGGCAATCACGCCCTGTCGCTCTCTTATGCCGCAGGGCGCCGGGGCATTCCCTGCAATGTGGTGATGCCGCGCACGGCGCCGGAGGCCAAGAAGGCGGCTGTGCGCGGCTATGGCGGGACGATCACGGAATGTGAGCCTTCGACCACCTCGCGCGAAGCGGTCTTTGCCGAAGTGCAGGCCGCGACGGGGGGCGACTTTGTGCATCCCTATAACGATCCGCGGGTCATTGCCGGGCAAGGAACCTGTTCCAAGGAGATGATGGAGCAAGTTGACGGGCTGGACATTGTGATCGCGCCCATCGGCGGCGGCGGCATGATTTCGGGCACTTGCCTGACGCTCTCGACGCTGGCCCCCGAAGTGCAGATCATCGCCGCAGAGCCCGAGCAGGCCGACGATGCCTATCGCAGCTTCAAGGCCGGTCACATCATTGCCGATGATGCACCCGTGACCATTGCGGATGGTCTCAAGGTGCCGCTCAAGGAGCGGACCTGGCATTTCGTCTCCAACCATGTGAGCGACATCCTGACCGCTTCCGAGGAAGAGATCATCGACGCGATGAAGCTCACCTGGCAGCGCATGAAGATCGTCATGGAACCCTCCTGCGCCGTGCCCCTGGCCGTGATCTTAAAGAACCCGGAGATCTTTGCGGGCAAGCGGGTTGGCGTTGTCGTGACGGGCGGAAATGTCGATCTGGCGAAACTCCCGTGGATGACGAGCTGAATCAGGCTTGCGCCCCATCTTGTTTCCTATAGGAAACTCATTACTTGCATACGCATCAAGCTCTCTGATCCTGAGAGCGTCCTACTGACTTGGAGAGACCCGATGAAAGACCTCAGCAATCTCGACGAATTCGAAGTGGGCTTTGACATTCCAGCCAAGCCCGGCATGCGCGAAGACGAGATCCAGACACCTGCGCTGGTGCTTGATCTGGACGCGCTCGAGCGCAACATCAAGAAGATGGGCGACTATGCCCGTGATCACGGCATGCGCCACCGGGTGCATGGCAAGATGCACAAGTCTGTGGATGTGGCGCTTTTGCAGGAACGTCTCGGCGGGGCTGTGGGCGTGTGCTGCCAGAAGGTCTCCGAAGCCGAGGTCTTTGCCCGTGGCGGTATCAAGGACGTGCTGGTCTCCAACCAGGTGCGCGAGCCGCAAAAGATCGACCGTCTGGCGCGTTTGCCGAAGCTCGGCGCGCGCACGATTGTCTGTGTCGACGATATCGAGAATGTGGCGGACCTCTCCGAGGCGGCCGTGCGTCATGGCACGCAGATCGAATGCTTCATCGAGATGGATGTGGGCGCGGGCCGCTGTGGTGTGATCGGGGCGGAGAATGTCGTGGAGATCGCCAAGGCGATTGAGGCGGCTGACGGGCTGAAATACACCGGCATCCAGGCCTATCAGGGCGCCATGCAGCACATGGACAGCTACGAGGACCGCAAGGCCAAGATCGCCACGGCGGTCGCGATGGTCAAGGAAGCGGTCGACGCGCTCAAGGCCGAAGGCATCGACAGCGAGCTTGTCTCCGGTGGCGGCACAGGCAGCTATTACTTCGAGAGTAATTCCGGCGTTTACAATGAGTTGCAATGCGGCTCTTACGCGTTCATGGATGCCGATTACGGTCGTATCCTCGACAAGGACGGCAACCGGATTGACCGTGGCGAGTGGGAAAACGCGCTCTTCATCCTGACCTCGGTCATGAGCCACGCGAAGGCTGACAAAGCCATCGTTGATGCGGGCCTGAAGGCGCAATCCGTGGACAGCGGCCTGCCGGTGATCTTCGGGCGCGATGATGTGGAATACGTCAAATGCTCCGACGAGCATGGCGTTGTGGCGGACCCGGAGGGCGTGTTGAAGGTCAATGACAAGCTGCACCTCGTCCCCGGACACTGTGATCCCACCTGCAACGTGCATGATTGGTATGTGGGCGTGCGCAATGGCGTGGTTGAGACGGTGTGGCCGGTCTCCGCGCGGGGCCGCGCTTATTAAGCAGGATCGAACAGGCTGCGCCTGTCCGACCGGTTGGGGGGCTCTGCCCCCCGGCCTGCGGCCTCCCCCCGGAGTTTATTTGGCAAGATGAAGGGAGGCGTTTGCCCTCCCCACAAGAGCAGGGATAGTGGAATGTGGATTGTACCTGAGGCGCGGATTGCGGAGCTCGTGACGCCGGAGGCAGCGTTTGACGCGGTGGAGGCCACGTTTGCGGCCATGGCGCGCGAGGATGCCTACAACTTCCCCGTGGTGCGGGAAGCCATTGGTCATGAGGATGCGCTTTACGGGTTCAAAGGCGGGTTTGACCGCGCGGGCGGTGCGCTGGGGCTCAAGGCGGGCGGTTATTGGCCCCACAACCTTGAGAAGCGCGACTTGATCAACCACCAATCCACCGTGTTCCTGTTTGATCCTGACACCGGGCGGCCCGAGGCCATGGTGGGGGGCAATCTGCTCACCGCTCTGCGCACAGCTGCGGCGTCTTCTGTCTCGATCAAGCATCTGGCGCGCGAGGATGCCAAGGTCATTGGCATGGTCGGCGCGGGTCATCAGGCGAAGTTTCAGCTGCGCACAGCGCTCAAGCACCGGAATTTCGAGAAGGTCATCGGCTGGAACATGCATCCCGAGATGCTGCCCAACCTTGAAGAGGTCGCGTCTGAGGCGGGTTTGCCCTTTGAGGCCGTGGATCTGTCGGGCCTGGCGGAGGCGGATGTGATCATCACCATCACCTCGAGTTTTGCGCCCACCTTGATGGCCGATCACGTGAGCCCGGGCACGCATCTGGCCTGTATGGGCACCGATACCAAGGGCAAGCAGGAGGTCGAGGCGGCGCTTCTGGCGCGCGCGTCGGTCTTTACCGATGAGGTGGCGCAGTCCATCTCCATTGGCGAGGCGCAACATGCGGTGGGCTCAGGCCTGATTGCCGAGAGCGATGTGCATCAGATCGGTGCGGTCATCAATGGCACACATCCGGGCCGCGAGAGCGCCAATCAGATCACGCTTTTTGACGGCACGGGCGTTGGGCTCCAGGACCTTTCCGTGGCGCAAGCGGCGGTGCGTCTGGCGCGGGATCGCGGCATTGCCATTGAAGTGGATGTTTGAGGCGGGCGCGACCACCTCTCGAGAGGGGAAAAACGCGATTTTGCGCTCAAGGCACGGGCTTGTTATTGCATAACGCGGGCCGAGACCCCCATCTTGGTCCAAAGACAGGCAAAAGCAGGACCTTACCCATGCGCATGATCGCCGCAGCCCTCGCGCTGACCCTCGCCGCCTCTCCGGCGTTGGCCGAGAAGCTCTCACTGGGCGCGATTTCCCAGTATCTCAACCAATTGCAAAGCACCAAGGGGGCCTTCACGCAGATCAATGCGGATGGCTCAATCTCTACAGGCGAGATTGCGATCAAACGCCCCGGGCGGGCCCGGTTTGACTACAACCCGCCCGAGCGCGCGCTTGTCATTGTGGGCGGCGGTTCGGTCGCAATTTTTGATCAGAAAACCGGGGCGACACCGGAGCAATATCCCATAGGGCGCACGCCGCTGAAGATCATCTTGCAGCGCAATGTGAACCTTGGCGCATCAGGCATCGTAGTGGGCCACACCTTCGATGGCACCTCCACGATTGTTACCGCGCAAGACCCTGCCAACCCCGAATTTGGCACGATCGAGATGGTCTTTACGGCCAATCCCGTCGAGCTGCGCCAATGGATCATCCGCGATGAAGGCGGCCAGCCAACGACCGTCATTCTGGGCGAGATGGACACTTCCGCCCGCCTGCCCAACGGGCTGTTCAATATCCAGGCGGAAATCGCCAAGCTGCGCAACTGAACAAGCGGGGGGGCGCGGCCCTTTCGGCGCGCTACTGGATGCGCTGGCCGTTGGCCAGAACATGACCTGAACTGTTGATCTCGATCTTGCTGCGCAGCTGATCATCGCCCACGGGCTGGGCAAACATCGCCATCATCATGCGCGCGCCCATGGCTTGCTCCTGCGGGATGATCCCCATGCGCACCAAAGTGTCGATGAGCTTGTTGGCCCCTGTCAATTCGAGCGTCACCTCGCCTTCGGGCCGTGGCAGGCCCCGGAAGGTCTGGCGGTCGGTATTGTCGAGCGTGAAGGCCCCTTCCCCGGTGAGCTTGGCCCCTGCGGCATCCAGCGTCAGAGCGTTGAGCGCCAGCGTATCCAGCTCGAGACTACGCGCGCCTTGCTGGATGGCCATCGCGGATTGGGGATCGAACATATCGAGCAGAACCCGGACCATACCCGACAGATCGATCTCCAGCGTCGCCGGATCGCGGGGCAGCTGGCCTGTGGGATCGAGCAACGACCAGATCAGGTCATTCATCTCAAACGAGCCCAGCGTCAGGTTGAACGCGAAGGGCGCGGCACCGTCTGTCTTGGACAGCGGGCCTGCGAGACCGAACTGTGTTGTCTCGGCGGTCAGGGCGACCGGGAACGGCAAATCGCCGCCCGCCGTTTGCATTGTCACGTTGCGCGACTCCGAGGTGATCGACATGGCATTGCCGCCCAGGCTCAGATCGGTCACGCCAGAGGCCGTGGTTGTGCTGCTGGCCAAGATCTCCCCCCGATCCGTCGCATTGATATCCTGAGACGAGCCCTGATGCGTCATCGTCGCGGCAAGTGTGAACCCGGAGGCCAGAAGCGCGGGAAAATCGGTCATGTCCATGATCAAAGGCAATTTCGCCTCCGACGTCATGTCCAGGTTTTTCCACGACCCAGTGAATTGCGACAGGGTCGTGGGCTCACTGGGATCGGCAAAGAAGACATCAAAAGAGACCTCTCCCATCGTCAGGCCTTGAGAGACATCGCGCAGCGCGGCGATGGTCATTTGTGTCTCGCCCGCGACCTCCGAAAGCGTCATCTGCGCGCGCGCGACATCTGCGCCCCGCGCTTCTCCGTCGATGGAAAGCTCGGTCAACGCCAGATCGAGCGCCTCTGCGGCATAGGTGAAATCCATGTCGGACGCGCTGCCCGAGACGGACATTTCAAGACCTGCCTGCCGGTATTCGACCACACCTTGCACCGCCGGAGCACCACTTTGCGGGAGCAGATCAAAGCGAATGGGCATCACTTCGGGAAAGGAAATCGCGACGGCATCGCCCGTATCCATGAATTGCAGCTGGCCGAGCTCAACCGTGATCGTGCCTTCGCTGTCCGGTAAGGTCATGCTGAGCAAGGTATCCGCGACGGTCAAGTCATCCGCGCCGCCCGTTTCCGCGCCGCTGACATCATAGCCAAAGCTTTCGAAATACCCCTTGAGCCCATTCCAGACTTCGGCGGGGGCGAGATCCGCCTGCGCGGGCGACACAATCGCAGTGCAGGCCAGCAGAGCCGCGACAAGACAAGACCGCGACGCAGGAGAACGGGACACGTGAAAACAGGACATGGGGCGCCTTTCGAACAACATATCGATTTTGCCGCCATGATGCGCAGGGGCTGGACCTGTGGTCAACGGGGCGCTAGGCCAAAGACGGATTGACCTTGAGGGAGCAGGCGATGTTGCAGGGAAAAACGATCATGATTACCGGGGCCAGCCGGGGCATTGGCGCGGCAGCGGCGCGGGAATTCGCCAAGGAAGGCTGTAACGTCGTGCTCCTTGCGCGCTCGGGCGATGCCATTGCAGAGTTGGCCGGAGAGATCGGCGAGAAAGCGCTCGCAGTGCCGTGTGACATTTCGCGCTACTGGGAGATGGAGGCCGCCGTTCAGGCCGCCGTTGATACCTTCGGTGCGCTGGATGTGCTGATCAACAACGCTGGTGTCATCGAGCCTGTCTCCCACATGCTGCGCGCAGATCCTGAAGGCTGGGGACAGGCGATCGACATCAACCTCAAAGGCGTGTTCAACGGGATGCGTGCGGCAGGCCCCGTCATGGTGTCTCAGGGCGGCGGCACGATCCTGACCGTGAGCTCTGGCGCGGCCCATGGCCCGACGGAAGCCTGGTCGCACTATAATGCCTCCAAGGCCGGGGCCGCCATGCTGACGCGCTGCCTCGACATGGAAAACCGCGCCGACGGCATCCGCGCCATGGGGCTGTCCCCGGGCACGGTGGCCACGCAGATGCAACGCGAGATCAAGGCCTCCGGCATCAATCCCGTGGCGCAGCTGGATTGGTCCGTTCATATCCCGCCGGAATGGCCCGCCCGCGCGCTTGTGTGGATGTGCACGCCGGAGGCCGATGCACATCTGGGCGAAGAGCTGTCGCTGCGCGATGAGGGGCTGCGCCGACGGGTCGGGGTGATCTCATGATTGCGCTGGAAAAAGATGCGGGCATCTGGACAGCAACGATTGACCGGCCCGACAAGGCAAATTCCCTGACGGGCGCGATGCTCGAAGAGCTGGCGGAGATTGCCGAGGCGGCCCAGGAGGCGCGCGTTTTCATTCTGAGCGGACGCGGCAAGGTATTCTCTGCGGGTGCTGATCTCGAGGAGGCCCGCGCGGGTCTGGCGACATCACCGGTCTGGGAACGGCTCTCCTCTGCCATTGCCGCCCTGCCCGGTCTCTCTATCGCGGCCCTCAACGGAACGCTGGCGGGGGGCGCCATGGGCATGGCGCTGGCCTGTGATCTGCGGCTCGCTGTGCCTTCGGCAAAGTTCTTCTATCCCGTCATGAAACTTGGCTTTCTGCCGCAGCCCTCCGACCCCGGTCGCATGGCCGCGCTCATCGGCCCGGCCCGCACCAAGCTGATCCTCATGGGAGGGCAAAAGATTCTGGCCGAAGAGGCGCTGGCCTTCGGTCTGATTGATCGCATTGTCGCGCCAGATGCGCTCCTGACCAGCGCGCGCGAGATCGCCGCCGACACGCTTGCGGCAGATCCCATCATCGCAGCGGGAATCAAGACACTCTGCCAGACCTGAGCCCGCTCGGGTCCGGAATCCCTTACTGGGAAAAACGCCTGAGCTTTACCCGTTAAAGATGATGCGTTGCGTGAGAAAACAGCTGCAAGACATGCAGCCGACCATCACTCACGGGGTTAGGATGCAGGAGAGGCTCTGCTGCTCACGGGCGGCGGGGCCTCTTTTGGTAAATTCTGCAAACAATCCACAGACTTTTACGATTTTGCAATTCCCACGGGTTGAACCTCTCCGCAGGACCATTCTATCGTTGCGGCAACCTGGGGAGGTTACATGATTACGCGTCGCTTGTTTTGCACAAGCGCCTTGGCGTCGGCCAGTTTTGCGGCGCCGCTCAAGGCGCATCACACGAATAAAAGCCAGTCCTACGAAGTGCCCGCTGAGCACGAGCCACGTATCGTGGAGCTCGACGAATACATTCCCGCGGGCGAGATCCATGTCGATCCCAATTTCTTCGCGCTCTATCTGACCCTGCCCGATTACAAGGCGTGGCGCTATTCCGTGGGCGTCGCCGGCCCCGATCTTTGGGAGCCGGGCGAATATCACGTTCAGTGGAAAGCCAAATGGCCCAGCTGGCGGCCCACCAATGCTATGATCAAACGCAATCCGGCGGCCTATGCGAAATACCGCAACGGCATGCCCGGCGGTCCCCGCAATCCCCTTGGTGCGCGCGCGCTTTACCTCTTCCAGGGAAACCGGGACACCTATCTGCGCATTCATGGCACGACCCAGCCCTGGACCATCGGCACAGCCGTATCGAATGGCTGCGCGCGTCTGGTGAATGATCACGTGATCGATCTCTACAACCGGACGCAAAAAGGCGCGCGCGTTGTTCTGCATCCGCGCTGGCGCGACGTCTGAGGCCGTCACCTGCAAGGCCTGAGCCGCGCAGACGGTCCTGCGGCGCAAACATGGGTCGTCGGGGATCCTGATTACCCCAGAGCGGAAAATTCACGCCGCAAGCGCTGTCGCCCCTTTTCATTCCGCGCCCGCGCCCGCAAGTTGCACGGACGGTAACCAGCGGCGCTCGAAGGCGCAGGGAAAGCACGTCATGGCCACACGCATTTTCATCAACGGGTTTGGCCGCATCGGGCGCACCATAACCCGGATGCTGCTGACCGAGCCTCATGATATCGAGATCGCTGGCCTGAACGACATCGCAGCGCTCGACACAGCCGCGTATCTCTTTGCCTATGATTCCGTATTCGGGCCCTTTCCGGGAGAGGTGCGGGCCTCCCCGGGCGTGCTGCATGTGGGTGACAAAGCCCTGCCCTTTTCTCATGCCCCCGACATCTCGGCGCTTGATCTTGGCGATGTCGATCTCGTGTTGGAATGCACCGGCCGCGCGGAGGCGCGTGATGTGGCCGAACGCGGTTTGCGCGCGGGGGCTGAGCGTGTGTTGATCTCCGGGCCGTCGGGCGCGGCAGACGAGACAATTGTGCTGGGCGCCAATGACGCGCGGCTCACGGATCAGAAGATTGTCTCCAATGCCTCCTGCACGACCAATGCGCTGGCCCCACTCCTGCGTCTGCTGCATGACACTTGCGGCATTACATCGGGGCATATGACAACGGTGCATTGCTACACCGGCTCCCAGCCCACAGTGGATGCGCCCCGGGGCCCGCTCGAACGCTCTCGCGCAGCCGCGCTCTCCATGGTGCCCACGACAACAAGCGCAGGCCGTTTGCTGGATGTGGTCCTGCCGGAGCTGGCAGGGCGTATCGAAGCCCGCGCCATCCGCGTGCCCACAGCCAGCGTCTCGGCCATCGATCTGACCGTCCAAACCGGCACACCTGTCCGGGCAGAGGACATCAACGCCCTGATGCGCAAATCCGCGCCCTTGATCGGCTGGACCGACCTGCCGCTCGTCTCAACCGATCTGCGGGGCCGCCCCGAGAGCCTGATTGTCGATCTGCGAGAGACATCCGTCAGCGTCGGCGGTGTTCTGCGGGTCTTTGGCTGGTATGACAATGAATGGGGCTTTTCGGCGCGGATGCTGGATATGGTCCGTCGTATGAGTGCGCGCGGGTAGCTGGCCCGGGCGCGTCGCCCCCCAACCTGTGACCCCGCCGCAACGTCCCTCGCGCGTTAACGCAATTCCCCTTGATCACCTGACGCGGATCGGATGCAGTTGGCCCATGGGGGGAAATACGTTCATCGGCGTTGACGGTGGCGGCACGGGATGTCGCCTTGCACTGGTGCGTGAAGACGCCCGGTTCGAGGTTGAGGGCGGCCCCTGCAATGTATCCACCGATCTGGCCGGTGCGCTCAGGGAATTGTCCGCCGGGCTGGATCGCCTCGCCGCACAGGCCGGGATGGACCGTGGCGCAGTGCGCGCTCTGCCCGCCTGTCTGGGCCTTGCGGGCGTTGTCGCCGGAGACCCCCGTCCCGATATCTCCGATGCGCTGCGCTTGAGCTATGCCCGTATTCTCGATGATCGCGCCATTGCGCTGCGCGGCGCTTTGGGCAGCCGGGACGGTGCCATGGTGGGCATTGGGACAGGATCATTCTTCGCCATTCAGCAAAACGGCCGGATCCGGCTGGCGGGCGGCTGGGGGTTGCGGCTGGGCGACGAGGCCTCGGGGGCCTGGCTGGGGCGCGAAGCCTTCGCCATCACATTGGCCAGCGTGGACGGGCTTGTTCCCGAGAGCCCACTGACCGAGAGCCTTCTTGAGCGTTACCGCGGTGCGCCGGGCCTTGTTGCCCAATCGCTCAAAGCAGCGCCGCAGGATTATGCAGCACTCGCCCCCGAAATCGTGGCCGCCTCCGATGCGGGCGATCGCAATGCGCGAGAATTGCTGCGCCGGGGCCGGGCCTATGTCATTGAAACACTCGCCACGCTGGGGTGGGAGCCGGGCATGCCCCTGTGTTTCACAGGTGGGCTGGCCGACAGTTATACAAGGGTCCTGCCGCCGGATGTGCAGGACGCCCTGATGCCGCCCGAGGCGGGCGGGCTTGATGGTGCCCTTCTGATTGCCTCGGAGATGGTCGAATGAGCTATGACACCCTCCTTGTGAGCACGCCTGCGCCACATGTGCATCAGATCACGCTCAACCGGCCCGAGGTCTCCAATGCGTTCAACACGGAGATGGCGACAGAGCTGGTCGACGCATTTGAACGCTATCAGGTCGACACGGACGATATCCGCGCAATCGTGTTAACCGGCGCTGGCGAGCGCGCGTTTTGCGCGGGAGGCGATCTCAAACAACGTCTGGGGATGAGTGATGCCGCATGGCAGGCGCAACACCTGGTGTATGAACGCATGGTGCGCGCGATACTGAATTGCCCGGTGCCCGTGATCGGTGCGATCAATGGCGCGGCTTACGGCGGTGGATGCGAACTGGCGGCGGCGGTTGATTTCGCCTATGCCGCGCGCTCTGCGAAATTTGCACAAACCGAAACCCGCATTGGCATTATTCCCGGCGCAGGCGGCACCCAGACGCTGGCGCGCAAGATCGGCACGGCCCGTGCCATGGAGCTCATCCTGTCAGCCCGCGTCTTTTCCGCCGAAGAGGCCCACAACTGGGGATTGATCAACGCCGTGTTTGACAACGCAGACCTCCTCCCCGCCGCTCTGGACTGCGCCACACGCATTGCCAAAAACGCCCCGGTCGCCACGCGGCAGGCCAAACGCGCCATCACGCGAGGCGCGCAGATGAGCCTGTCCGACGGGCTGGAGTTCGAAATCGCCTGCTACAACCAGACCTACGTCACGCAAGACCGCCGCGAAGGCGTCGCGGCGTTCAACGAAAAACGCGATCCGGTCTTTCGCGGCAGCTAAAGCACGTCGACGGAAACCTGATATGTTGAGCATCACGAGAAAGCCGTTGCTTGGCGGTTTTTTCGTGAGTCATGTTTTTCGCGCAGTGCTGTAGGTCACGCGCCGCCCGGGGACGCGCTGATGGGCGTCACCGTATCGGTCTCGGATGCTTTGCGCGGCCACTTGCTGGGTGCCACGCCCGTCTCGCGCAGAAACTCACGATTGAAATTCGACTTCGTGTTGAAGCCGCTCTCCAGCATCGCATCCGTGACGCTCCGCCCTGCCTCGATCAGTCCACAGGCGTGGCGGATACGCCACGAGTTGATATAGCGCGAAACATTGGCCCCGGTCGCGCGATTGACCGCCGTGGACAAGCGCTTTTCGGGAAGATGCAACCGCCGGGCCAGACGCGCCAAGGTCAGGTTGGGATCCAGATGCATGGGCTCGCGCCTCAAAAACGCCTCCAGCGCCGCGACGATCTCGACATCCTCCTGACTGGTTTCGGGCGGCGGCGGTGGCGCGGTACTCTGGGCGGTAGCCTCTCCTGCCGTGCCCGAGGCCGCGGGGTTCCCGCTGAGCATCCCCACAAACAGCAGCACCAAAGAAGACGAGACCGTGATCATCCAGCCCGTCCATGCCGCATGCCCCGTGGCGAAGGCCATAGCGATCAAGACGTCACTGAACGCCGATGCAATCAGAGCCCAGCCAAGCGCTTGCCAGATCGCAGCCGGGATATGCCCCGCGTCCAAACGGGCCAGAGGCATGTCGGAGGCGCGGCGCAGCTCGAGCAAGATCGCCCCGCCGTAAGCGACAAAGACCAGCGGTATGACAAAATCCGTCGTCTGCGGCGCAAAGAGGCTGCAAAACAGCGAAAACGCCGGCGCCGCGCCATGCACGGCGACCCCGCGCAACTGATTGCGGCTGACCAATGCGTCCTGAAAGGTGACCCAGGCCAGCGGCGGAATGATGGTTGCGCTGACGGGCAATATGGGGCGCAAGGCGTCCATCCCATAACCGCCCACCAGCGTGACAAGGCCTGATTGCAGCGCACAGGCCCCAAGAAACGCGACCAACAAGGGCCGCCCGCCGGACAGAAATGTACGCAAGGCCAGATACCCCAGAACAAGGGCAACGAAAGCAGGGATCGGAAGCATAGGCATGGGCGCACTATGGTCCAAAAACCGGATTGTGACGACCTGAATCCCGAAAACAGGACGCGAGGACTCATTTTTCCCCGCATCAACAGGCCAACGTTCAAAACGGAGGTTCCCATGAAACGTCTCGCTTTTCTTTCCTTTCTGGCCCTGTCGCACACCATGCCTGCGGCGGCTGATATGCTGCCCGGCTACGACCGGTTCGATCTGATGGCCGACCATCGGGCGCGGCCCATCGCAGCCTCGATCTGGTATCCGGCGGCCAATCCGACATATCGCGCGCCGGTCGGGGATGGGCCGATCTTCGATCCGACCTTTGCCTTCATGGGCCCGGCCATCGCGGAAGGGCCACATCCGCTTGTGCTGTTGTCCCATGGGTCCGGCGGGAATGCCGACAGCCTCGGATGGTTGACCAGCGGTCTTGTGGCGCGGGGCGCGATTGTGCTGGCCGTGAACCATCCCGGATCCACCAGCGGAGACAGCTCACCGCGCCGCTCCGTGGACCTTGATGCGCGGGCAAACGACTTGTCCGCGGCGCTCGACATGGCGTTGGCAGATCCCGCCTTCGCGCCCTTCATCGATCAAAGCCAGATCGGCGTTGTGGGCTTTTCTCTGGGCGGTGCCACGGCGCTGGGTCTGGCCGGTGTGCGCTTTGACGGCGCTGTGCAGGATGAGAATTGCACAACTGGTCCCGATGCGGCGGATTGCGCGTTTTTCCGGCGTGGCGGCGTGAGATTTGCGGATTACCCCGGATATGCGGCTGATACCCGCGATGCCCGGATCACCCGCGCCGTTATCATTGATCCCGGGTTCGGTGGCTCCGCCGTTCCGGAAACACTGGACGGCGCGCTCAGTGGGATAACCCTCATCAACCTTGGCGATGCGGATCGTCTGGGCGCGGCGGATGTGGGTCCTGCGGGCAATGATCTGGCGCAGCGGCTGCCCGATACCAATTACATCGAGATTGCCCCGGCCAACCATTTCACCTTCCTCGGTGTGTGCAAGCCCGGCGCTGCGGCCTTGCTGGCAGAAGAAGGGGACGATCCGATCTGCTCCGACCCGGACGGCGCGGACCGCAAAAAGACCCACGGCCAGCTGATTGATGTGATTGCTTCGGGGCTGAACCTCTAAGGCAATCGGCCAGTCTCAGTGCCACCTGCCGTGCGACCTCTAATGTCACCATTCAGAGGTCGCACGCGATTTCCCGGGCGCGCGCTTTTGGTTGGTCTCTGACCACACCCCTGGCTCCCAAATCTCCAATAGATCTACGCCAGAGCGTCATAAAGGCCCGGACGCCCCCGCCAAGCGCCGGGCCAGTCCCAAACTCAGCACGGCTGCCACCAGAAGACAGACGGCCCCAAGGCTCCATGCGACGGGCGTCGCATACATCTCTGCCACCGCGCCCGCGAGGACCAATCCCGATGCAGCGCCCATTTGCTGTATGAGAGAGCGCAGCGAGAGCATCGTGGATCGCTGCCGATCTTCGACGCAGCTGTGCAGAATACTACTGGCCGGCGTGTCACAGGCCCCGAGAATGACGGAGTACACGAGAAAGACGCCAACAAAGCCAAGGATATTGCCCTGCATCGCCAGAGCGACCTGACCAAAGGCGAGCGCGCAAAAGAGGGCTGCGAGCGTGACCGCGTGGCGGCGTCTGAATATGCGGCTTATGCGTGGCGAGAGCGCCGCACCAAAAGCAATCGCGAAGAAGTACCCCGCCGTCAACGCGCCAATGGCAGTGTTGGCAAACGCCGCCTCCACCATCGGCTTGGCATGGGTGGGCCAGATTACCTCAACCGGGTTGGTCGCCATCAGAAAAAGCGCCAGCGCGGCCAGAAGCAGGGACAATGTCGGGTGTTTCAAGGCCAGCAGCGCTGCCTCCGCGATCACCGATGGGACCGTGCGAAACCCCTCTTTGAGCGCGCGCGGGTTGAGAGGACGCGGCGGCTCGTTGATAGCGATCATGGTATAAATCAGCACGCCAATCATCACCCCGAAGCTCGCGACGTAAGAGGCGTCATAGACGCTGGTCCCGTACGCGAGGGCTGCCGCCCCGAAGACATCGGGAAGCACACCGCCCAGAATGGCGCCGCACGCCAGCCCCATGGCATTGGCCCATTGCGCCTTGGCAAGAGCCGGTTGGACGTCAACGTTCGGCGCAGCAGCCCTGAACGTCTCGACAAACCACGCATCCAGCGTGCCCGACCTGAGCGCGCGTCCAAACCCGATGCAGACAAAGGAGAGCGCCAAAACGCCAAAGTCACTGGATGACAGGAACAGCGCCAGCGACAACAGGCTGGCCACGACCGCAGTAAGAAAAACCGGTTTGCGCCCTATGGCATCAGCCAAGCCGCCAAACGGCAGCTCCATGGCAAGCGTTGTGATCGCATAGACGCCGAAGAGGAGAGAGATCTGAAACAGATCCATGCCACGATCACTCAGCGCAAGCGCCACAACCGCAACAGTGAGCCCCATGGCAAACCGATCAAGGAACTGATGCCCTTGAAAAACGCGGATATGCCGTCGCGCCGTGTCCGAGAGGGTCTTGGTGGAGAACTCGATTTCCGTGGCCATGGCGCCAGCTTGAGTATTTGCGGCTGTATGCACAAGAGCGCTCTCGCCGCGTGCTCATTGGGTCTGGGGTTCGCCGGTTAGATCATGACCGTGTCGGGTGAGACCCACCTATAGATCACGCACTGCCCGCAGCTGCACGGCGCCAGAGGGTCACGTGTCGCTCCCAGGGGGCGATCACAAGGTATTCAATGGCCATCATCACAGCTACAAAGCTGACCGCATAGGCCAGGACCGTAGCGGTCTCAAAGAGCTGAAAATAGAGGTGGATCTGAAAGCCGACCCCGTTGGAGCGGCCGAGAAACTCCACGACCAGAACAATCTTCCAGATAATGGCCAACCCATTGCGCGCAGCCACCGCCACATAAGGCGCAAGCTGGGGCCAGATCACATGGGCAAACCGCGTACTCCAGCTCAGATGGTAGACACGGCCCAAATCACCCAGCGCCGCATCCCGCGCCTTGACGCCCTCGCGCAACGTCACCGCGACCATGGCCGCCTTGTTCACCGCTACAGCCGTCACGGCCGCGACTTCATTGAGGCCGATCCACAGGTAGCACAGCACAATCACCACCAGCGCGGGCATGTTGAGAAAAACGGAAATCCACGGAGACAACCAGCGATCCGCGCTTTGATTGAGCCCCATAGCCAAGCCGAGCGCGCCGCCAATGGTCATGGCTGCGATGAAGGCCGCCGCCACGCGCAGCAAGGTGGCCGACATATGAAACCAAAGATCGCCCGAGGCCCATTCCGCGCCAATGATCCGGGCCACGGCAAAAGGCGAGGCCAGCACTTCGGCATCATCGGTCAACCACGCCGCAAAGACCCAGAGCGCAAAAAGCCCCGTGAGCGAGAGCACGAAGGTGATATGTGGGGCGCGATCCATGGCGCCAAGATGCCAAAAGCCGCCCCCATATGCGCCGCGACAAAGGTCGCATATTCCTGCGCCACCCGCGCCAATAGGTTTGCTGCATGCGCATCTGGATCCTGTGTTTTCTGTTGTGGCCTTTTGTTGTGCTGGCCGAGCCGCTGACACGCGCGGAAATGGCGCGTTTTGTCACCACGCCGATGACCCTGGGCGAGAATTTCGGCAATGGCGTCTGGGAGCTCAAGGATCAATACGACAAGCCTGCGGGCTATGCCTTGGAGACAGAATATCTTGCCCCCCTGCCGGGCTTTTCCGGGGCGGTCATCAATGTCTTTCTGGCGATGGATCTGGATGGGCGCTTTCTGGATGCGCGGCTCATCACCCATAACGAGCCGATTTTCGTCTCCGGTCTGGGCGAGCGTCCGTTTCATGCCTTCTTTGAGCAATACGCGGGCCTCACGCTGGCCGATACCATCGTCGTGGGAACGCCTTATGGCAGCGGCTCCGAAGGCTCGTCGCTGCGCTATCTCGATGGCGTGACCAAGGCCACGGCTTCGGTGCGGATCGCCCACGAAAGCCTGCTGGCCGCGGCCTTCGCGGTCGCGCGGGAAAAGATGCAAGGCATTGCAAGCGGCCCACCGCTTCAACCCGTGCTGGACAGCGAGGGCACGCTGTCTTGGGAGAGACTTGTGGCCGAGGGCCATGTCTCGCGGCTCGTGGTCAACAATGGCCAGGTGCAAGCGGCCTTTGACGGGACGAAATGGGACGATGATGATCCCGAGGCGCTGGCGTCCCCGGACGCGCCCTATATTGATCTCTGGCTCATCGACATCGGACCACGCGCCGTGGCGCGCGGGGTGTTGGCCCCCGGGACATTGGAAGAGCTCGAAGATTTCATGCAGGTCTCGACCTTTGATGAGCCGCTTTTGGTGATCGAAACGGCCCGCCATGGGCTTGTTTCCGATACGTTCATCCGAAACACCGCCCCCGATTGGCTCGCGGCCACGCAAGACAGCCTGCCCATCGCCTTGCGGGATGCCGATCTCTACGTCGAACTCAACGACGCTCTGCCCGACGCGCTCAGGGACGGCACGGCCATGGTGCTGCGGACAGACCGGCGGCTGGGCCTTGATCCGACCCGTGACTGGGAGTTGGCCGTCACGACGCTGCGCCATCACGGCGTCTTTCAACCGGAGGTCGGCACGCGCCAGTTCACGTTGACCCATGCCGCACCGGCGGCCTATTTCTGGCAGGACATTCCGCCCGAACCCCGGCCCGCATGGCTGGAAGCCCTGATCGCGCGGCAAGTCGACTTGGCCGTTATCGGCACGTTCCTGTTGGGGTTGACCGCCCTGCTCTTCTTCGGCCAATCGCGCGTCGCAGGTCTTGCCGCATTCACGCCGCTGCGCCTTGGCATTCTGGCCTTTGTCGTGGGCTACATCGGCTGGTGGGCGCAGGCGCAGCTCTCCATCGTGACCGTTCTGGGCACATTGCGCGCCACCGTCGAGGGCGGCTCATTCGGGTTTCTCGTCTATGATCCGGTCTCTCTTCTGGTCTGGGCGGCTGCGATCATCGGATTTGTCCTGTGGGGCCGTGGCTATTTCTGCGGCTGGCTTTGCCCCTTTGGCGCGCTGCAGGAATTTGCGCATCATTTGGGCCGCCTCTTGCGCCTGCCGCAATGGATGCCTTCAGAGCCCTGGGATACCCGGTTGAAAGCCCTCAAATACGGCGTTCTGGCCGGTCTGATCATCGTGACCTTCGCAGCCCCCGGCGCCACGGAGAAGGCCGCTGAGGTCGAGCCTTTCAAAACGGCCATCACCACCTTTTTCATCCGCGAATGGTACTACGTCGCCTATGCTCTGGGTCTGCTTTTGGGCGCTATGGTGCTTTACAAAGGCTTTTGCCGATATCTGTGCCCGCTCGGGGCCTTCATGGCCATTGGCGGCGTGCTGCGCGGGCGCGATTGGATCGAACGGCGCGAGGCTTGCGGCAGCCCCTGCCAGCTGTGCAAGGTGAAGTGCAACTACGGGGCCATCGCGAAGTCCGGCGAAATCCAGTATTCCGAATGTTTCCAATGTCTAGACTGTGTCACGATCCATGATGATGAGACACAATGCGTGCCCTTGATCCTTGCCGCAAAGAAGGCGGCGCGGGCGGGCTAAGGCTCCAACGCACGGCTCCCCTTATCCAGCATCAGCCCATAATAAAACCCGCCGCAGTCGCCTGCGACGGGCCTTGGTTCGACTTTTGTGTGGCCTAGCCTGCTGCGGCAACCGCGCGGCGCGTCATGACGCCCACGAGATGGGCGCGGTAATCGCCCGAGCCATGCAGATCGGAGATCATGCCATCGCCTGAGACAGACACGCCATTGAGCGCATCGGCCGAGAAGTTCGACGACAAGGCCGCCTCCGCTTCTGACCAGCGATAGACACCTTCTTCAGAGGCCCCCGTCACAGCAACGCGCACACCGTCCGCGTATTTCGCAACAAAGACACCAACCATCGCAAAGCGCGACGCAGGTTGTTCAAACTTGGCGTAGGCGGCCTTTTCCGGGACCGGGAAGCGCACTTCCGTGACGATCTCGCCCTCTTCCAGAGCTGTCGTGAACATGCCCTGGAAGTAGTCGTCCGCCGCGATTTCGCGCGTATTGGTCACGACAGTTGCACCCGAGCCCAGCACAGCAGACGGATAGCATGCCGCCGGATCGTTATTGGCCACTGAGCCACCGATGGTGCCACGGTTGCGCACCGCCGGATCGCCGATGTTGCCCGCAAGATCAGCCAGCGCCGGATAGAGCGATGCCGCTTCCCGTGCCACAGTGGCATGGGTTGTGCCGCCACCGATACAGACGGCGCCATCATCGCCCGTGCAGACGCCCTGCATCTCGGCAATACCCGAGAGGCTCACCAATACGCTGGGGCTGGCCAGACGTTGCTTGAGCGTCGGGATGAGCGTTTGCCCACCCCCAAGCGCCTGCGCCTCGTCGGCCCCAAGAGCTGCCACTGCATCCGCCACCGAGGATGGCCGTTCGAAATCAAAGCTATACATATCGAGAGCCTCCTTAGCTGGCGTTGTTCATGGCGGCCCAGACGCGCGAAGGCGTGGCCGGCATGTCGATGTGATCGACCTTGTGACCGCCCGATTGCAGGGCGTCCACAATCGCGTTGATCACTGTGGGCGGCGAGCCAATGGCCCCGGCTTCACCGCAGCCCTTCACCCCAAGCGGGTTGTGGGTACACGGTGTCTGACAGGAGTGATCGACCATGTAGCTGTCCAGATTGGGCAGATCATCGGCCCGCGGCATGGCGTAATCCATATAGGATGCGCTGAGCAGCTGGCCGTTCTCGTCGTAGGCGCAATTCTCAAGCAGCGCCTGCCCGATCCCTTGCGCGATGCCGCCGTGGACCTGACCTTCGACGATCATCGGGTTGATGACATTGCCGAAATCATCCGCCGAGACGAACTTCTCGATCGAGGTCACGCCCGTTTCGGGGTCAACCTCCACCTCACAGGCATAGGCGCCCGCAGGGTATGTGAAGTTGGCCGGATCGTAGAACGCCGTCTCCTCAAGGCCCGGCTCGATATCCTCGAGCGGGTAGTTGTGCGGCACATACGCCGCGAGCGTCACATCCCCCCAGGCAACCGATTTGTCGGTACCTGCGACCGAGAACTGACCGTCCTTCAGCTCGATATCCGCTTCCGCGGCTTCGAGCAGGTGGGCGGCAATCTTCTTGGATTTGTTGATGATCTTCTCGGTCGCCCGCACCATGGCCGAGCCACAGACCGCAATCGAGCGCGAGCCATAGGTGCCCATGCCAAACGGGATCTTGGAGGTGTCGCCATGCACGATGTCGATCTGATCCTCAGGGATACCGATCATCTCGGCCACAACCTGCGGGAAGGCCGTCTCATGGCCCTGCCCGTGGGAATGCGCGCCCACCATGACGGAGATTGAGCCCGTGGCATTCACCCGAACCGTGGCCGCGTCATAGAGACCGGCCCGAGCGCCCAGCTGACCCACGAGGTTTGACGGCGCGATACCGCAGGCCTCGATGAAGCAATTGATGCCAAGCCCGCGCAGCATCCCCTTGGCTTCCGACGCCTTGCGGCGCGCCTCGAACCCGGAGAGATCCATGAGCTCTTCCATCTTGTCCATCGTGGCATTGTAATCGCCCGTGTCATATTCCACCGCCACTGGCGTGGCATAGGGGAATTGCGTCACGAAGTTCTGACGGCGCAGGGCAATGGGATCCACGCCCAATTCCCGCGCAGCCTTGTCGATCACGCGCTCGAGCTGGAACGTCGCCTCCGGACGGCCCGCGCCGCGATAGGCATCCACAGGCACAGTCGTGGTAAAGACCGCTTTCACGTTCACCTGCACATTGGGCGTCTTGTAATTGCCCGCCATGAGCGTGCCGTGCAGCCATGTCGGAACAGATGGCGCGAAGGTCGAGAGATAGGCGCCCATATTGGCATAGGTGTCTGTGTGCACGGCGGTGAAGTTGTTGTCCTTGTCGAGCGCCAGCTTGATCGTGGTCACGTGATCACGGCCATGGGCATCCGACATAAAGGCTTCCGAGCGCGACGCCGTCCATTTGACCGCGCGGTTGCAGGCTTTTGCCGCAAAGGTACAAAAGGCCTCTTCCGCATAATGGAAGATCTTCGTGCCAAAACCACCGCCCACATCGGGCGCCACAACGCGCAGCTTGTGCTCCGGAATGCCCAGAACAAACGCGCCCATCAAAAGGCGGATGACGTGCGGGTTTTGTGATGTGGTGTAGAGCGTGCTCTCATCATTGGCGCGGGCATAATCGCCCACGGCCACACGCGGCTCCATCGGGTTGGCGACCATACGCTGGTTGATCAGCTCAAGCGTGGTGACATGGGCCGCCTCTGCAAAGGCCTTCTCCACATCCGCTGTCTCTGACCCAAACTGCCAGTCGTAGCACAGGTTCGACGTCAGATCGTCATGCACCTTCGCGCCACCGGCCACAGCCGCTTTCATATCGACCACCGGATCAAGCTCGGTGATGTCCACCTCGATGGCCTCAGCCGCATCGCGCGCCTGCTCGAGGCTGTCGGCCACCACAGCAGCAATCGGATCGCCCACATGGCGCACTTTGCCTTGCGCCAGAACCGGGTGGGCCGGCTCCTGCATGGGCGCACCGTTCTTGTCGGTTACCTGCCAGCCACAGGGCAAACCGCCTACGCCTTCAAAATCCGCGCCAGTGAAAATGCGCACGACACCGGGCATCGCGGCGGCCGCGCCCGTGTCGATCCCATTGATCTTGCCATGGGCCACATCCGAGCGCAGGAAATGCACATAGGCCTGGCCATGAACATTGATGTCATCTGTGTAGTTTCCGGCCCCTGTCAGAAACCGGACGTCTTCGCGCCGCTTCGTGCTGGCGCCAATTCCGTGATCTTTTGGCATGCTTGCCTCCCAAATGCCGATGCGCTCAAACGCCCGAACCCCTCTTCATCTTGCCAGATAAACTCCGGGGGTCCGGGGGCTGGCCCCCGGCGGTTAATCTAAAGTGATTACTCTGCCGCGATGGCGCCCACGTCCTGACCGGACGCCGCCATGATGGCTTTCACGATATTGTGGTAGCCGGTGCAGCGGCAGATATTGCCCTCCAGATAATCCCGGACCTCAGCTTCGCTGGGCTTGGGGTTCTCTTTCAGAAGCGCTGCCGCAGACATCACCATACCTGGCGTGCAAAATCCGCATTGCAGACCATGATGCTCCTGAAAGGCCGCCTGGATGACACCAAGCGAGCCATCGGCATTGGCCATGCCTTCGATGGTCGTCACCTCGGCACCTGCGGCCTCAGCGGCAAACATGGTGCAGGCTTTGACAGCCTCGCCATTGACGTGAACCACACAGGCCCCGCATTGCGATGTATCGCAGCCAACATGCGTCCCTGTGAGCCGAAGTTCCTCCCTCAGAAATTCGGTCAGCAACGTATTCCCCGCTGCGTCGCCGCTGACGGCCTTGCCGTTCACGGTCATTTCAACCTTGGACATGAAATTCCTCCCTTCGTCCGTATCTCTTTGTCTCTCGTGGCGCGGTCCCGGTCAGCTTACGAGCTTCTTGAACCAGCCCTTTTTCTTCTCGCCATCACCTGCGTCGGCATCAGCATCGCTGTCCGCTTCCGGCTCCGCCGGACCTTCGATCTGCTCCTGCAGATTGCGGAAAAACTGATCCGCCATCTTCTTGGCGAACCCGTCAATAATCCGGGACCCCAGCTGCGCCAGCTTGCCGCCGACCTTGGCTTCCACGTCATATTCCAGCAGCGTGCCCGTCTCGCTGGGCACAAGGCGCACATTCGCGCCGCCCTTGGCAAACCCGGCCGCTCCGCCCTTGCCCTCGCCTGACAATGTCAGGCTTTCAGGCTCGTTCATCTCCGAGAGCGTAACGGCCCCCTTGAAGGTCGCCTTCACAGGTCCGACCTTTTGAACCACCGTGGCATGAAAGCCGTCTTGCGCCGTGCCTTCCATCTCCTGGCACCCCGGCACACAGGCCATGAGCACCTCGGGATCCAGAATGGCATTCCACACCTCTTGCGGTGGGGCGGCGATCTCGCGGGAATCGGTCAGGTGCATGGAAATTCTCCCTCTCCAAGCGGGAGGTTAGGCTCCCGCCTGCCCCCCGGGTATAAGACTATGGTGGCGCATGTCCGCGCCCGTGCCTGAGGATGCCTACAAAAGGCTACCGTTCAGGCGGTTGAAAACTGACACCAAAATCATCGTGGATGGCCTGAATACGGCCATCATCAAGCGCTGCCCAGATCGCATCATCGACCGCATAGGACAGCGGGCGGTACCGGAAATTCACCCCAACCCCGAGGGTCCAGGAAGACTTTGCAAATCCCGCCAATGGCGGCTGATGCACAATCGTGTCGTCCTCGGCATGAAATTCCAGCTGGCTCAACGGCCCCATGGCCGCGTTGACCTCGTTTGCGTTCAGGGCGTCCATCGCGGCCTCCATCGAGGGGTAGCGACGCACATTGCCCGTCACTTGCCCACCCGCGAAGCTCGACAGATAGAAATCCGCAATCGAGTCGTTTTCCACCGCCACCGTGTCAAATCGGAAATAGGCCGGCGTGGGCGCCTCATCCTCGTCGTAATGCGCATCATCATAGGCAATCGCGATACTCTCGCCGCCATATTGCCCTGTGAAAACAACCTGTTCGACCCGGCATTTGAAAGCACTGTCATAAGGCACACGCATCATCACATTGGCGATCCGCCCCCCGATCAGCGCCCCGCGCCAGAGATTGAAGCGCAAATCCGCCTCGAGATTCTCTCCTGCCGCCACAAAGCTGAACCGGGGCTCAACCCCCAGATCCGCAGCAATCAGCTTGGCAATCTCGATATCAATGCCCTTGGCCTTGCGGGTGCCCGCTTCGCGCCAGCTGTAGGGCGGGTAATCTTCATAGACCGCGAACTCCATCCAGCCGCGATCAATGATTTCATCCAGTTCCTGACCCACAATATCCCGGCTCGCGTTCTGCGGCTTGGGCTGCGGGACGTAATCCGCGCAAGGATCATTGGCGGCCACCTGCGACGGCGCAAAAGCGACCGCCGCAAGGGCCAGGAGCAGAGGTGCTGTAAAAGAGGTCACTGGTGTCATGACCGGATTATTGCGCGGCAGACAAACCAATGGTCAATGCCTCAACAGCGCGTTTCACGCCGGTCTCCGAGCCATCAAGTGATGCGACCGCGCGGGACGCCGCACTGTCAGCCACGGGCGCACCGGAGAGCGTCTCGATCTCTGCCGCAATCGCGACAAGACGCGCCTTGGTGGCCTCAAGATCCGTCGCAGAGCCATCATTCAACGCATCACGGATCGCCTTCAGCTCATCGGAATACTCCGCCATGGAGTCATCATCAGGGCGCGTCTCGATATAGGTGCGAATGGCCCAACCGGCCTTTTGGCCCAGAAGCTCGCCAAACGCGGGCATCTTGGTTGTCCCGTTTTGGGTATAGCCGCTGATGAAGCGTTCCATATACCACTCATCGCCATATTCCTCAGCTTCAAGGAAGCGCAAATCCGGCGCGAGACCGCCCGAGATCACCTCTAGCCCATGGCAACGTGCGCAGTTCTGATTGTAACCCGATGCGCCGATCTCAATCGCCTTGGCCCAGGCCTCCTCCCCGACAGCGGCTGCGCGGAAGGGGTTTTCAATGAGCCATTCCTCACCGATGTCGGGCAGTTCGTCCGTGTTGACCGGCTGCGGCGCAACATCGCCATGGGCGTTCACAAGCGTGGCCGCCGCAATCGCGGCAATGGCAATAGGCATAAGTCTGGGCATCTCGATCACTCCTTCGATCTCCCGTTTGACCCTCTGATACGGCAGAGTGCCCTCCCAGCGATATTGGACTTTGGTTGCCCTGCGGCGGCCCGCCGCGTGTCAGGCCGCCCGGACGGTACGAAGGTCCTATTCCGATCACACACCACACTTGCTTTGGTACATCCCAAGGGAGAACAAAATGACCTACAGCTGCCGCCTGATCGTGTGCATCGCTTTGACGTGCGCAAGCCTGACAGCAGCTCAGGCCGATGTCAGCGTCTCGGTGACCTATCTCAAGATTGAGCAGGAAGCCCCGCCCGTCCTGTCCAACCTCGATCCCATTCCCGAAGATCTGGGCTTGGCGGGCGCGGAGGTTGGCCTGCAAGACAACGCGACGACCGGACGGTTTCTCGGACAATCCTACGAGCTGAACGTTGTGACCGTGCCTCTGGGCGCGGCCCCGGCCGAAGCGGCGCAGGCGCTGGAAGGCGATCTGATTGTTCTGGATGGGCCGATGGAAGCGGTGGCGGAAATTGCAGCCTTGCCAGACATGAGCTCCAAGCTGCTCTTTAATGTGGCTGCCGAGGACGACGCCCTGCGCGCGGACGCCTGCCAGGCCAACCTCCTGCACACCGTGCCCTCTTATGCCATGCGCGCCGATGCGCTCATGCAATTCATGGTCAAACGCCGCTGGTCTGATCTGGTGATGATTCGCGGCCAGCATGCCAAGGATCAGGCCTTCGCCAGCGCGCTCGAACGCGCCGCCACGAAATTCGGCCTCGAGATCCGGGACACGAAAGACTGGGTGTTTGACGCCGATATGCGCCGCAACGCCGCACAGGAAGTGCCGCTTTTTACACAGGACTTCGGCGATTACGACGCATTGCTCATCGCCGATGAAATCCACGATTTCGGCCGCTACATCCTCTACAACACATGGGAAGCCCGCCCCGTCGCAGGCTCCGAAGGCCTGACGCCCAAAACATGGGACCGAGTCATCGAACAATGGGGCGCCGCCCAGCTGCAATCGCGCTTTGAGGAGGCCGCCGGTCGCGATATGCTGGCGCAGGATTACGCTGCCTGGGCCGCACTGCGCGCGATCGGGGAAGCCGTCACCCGCACAAGTGCCTCCGACGCGCCCACCTTGCGCGCCTACCTGCTGGGCCCGGATTTCGAACTGGCAGGCTTCAAAGGCCGCCCGCTGTCTTTCCGCGGCTGGAATGGTCAACTACGCCAACCCATCGCACTGACACAGCCCCGCGCCCTTGTCGCCAACGCGCCGCTGGAGGGCTTTTTACACCAAAGCACCGAGCTCGACACGTTGGGCATTGACGCACCGGAAAGCCGGTGCACAGCCTTCCAGTGACCCCTTCATCTTGCTCCATAAACTCCGGGGAGCGCGAGGGGCTGGCCCCTCGCTCCCCCGCTACCGAAAGGACCGACCTATGAAGATGACGCCGATCCTCGCCGCGCTCCTCCTCGCCACACCGGCGCTGGCCGATGAAATGTGGATTTCCAACGAGAAAGACGACACGGTCTCCGTGATCGACATCGAAACACTGGAGGTCATCAAGACCTTCGAGACCGGCGAACGCCCCCGTGGTATTACCTTTTCCAAGGACTTCTCGATCCTTTATATCTGCGCCTCCGACAGCAATACCGTACAGGCGATGGACCCCAATACCGGCAAGATCCTCTTCGATCTGCCCTCGGGCGAAGACCCCGAACAATTTGTCCTGCATCCCGATGACCGCCACCTCTACATCGCCAATGAAGACGACGCGATCACAACCGTGGTAGACACCAAGGAACGCAAGGTCGTGGCGCAAATCGACGTGGGCATCGAGCCCGAAGGCATGGCGGTCAGCCCCGATGGCAAGATCGCCATCACCACCTCCGAGACCACGAACATGGCCCATTGGATCGATACCGAGACCCAAAAGCTCTTCGCCAATACCCTGGTCGACAGCCGCCCCCGCCATGCCGAATTCGTCAAGGACGGGACCGAGATGTGGGTCTCTGCCGAGATCGGCGGCACGATCTCGATCTTCGATGTCGCGACACAGACCGAACAGGCCAAAATCGACTTCGACGTCAAAGGCGTGCACCCCGACCGGGTCCAGCCCGTGGGATTCGAATTCACCGAAGGCGATACCCACGCCTTCGTGGCGCTTGGCCCCTCCAACCACGTGGCCGTTGTCAATGCCGAGACCTATGAGGTCGAGGATTACATCCTCGTGGGCCGCCGCGTCTGGCATATGGACTTCAACGCCGACCGCTCGATGCTGTTCACGACAAACGGCGTCTCGGGCGACGTGACGGTGATCGATGTCGCCAAACGCGAAGCGATCAAAACCATCAAGGTCGGACGCTTCCCATGGGGCGCTGCATTCCGCCCAACAAACTGATCCAAGCCGTTCTGGTACAACTCGTAAAACAGACTGGGAGATACTACATGCACAAGATTTTTCTGACGGCCCTTCTCGCCGTGGCCCTGCCCTTCGGCGCAGCCTTCGCGGATGACGACGATGATGATGACGATGGCTTCGGCCTGGCTGGCATCCTGTCATCGTCCAACAAGGCCGATCTCGAGCCCATCCAACTGAGCGCAGGCATGCCGCTGACCTCTGCCCCGTGGGAGCTGAAATCCGGCATGTATTACGAGTTTGAAATTCAGGGCGACGGCAGCCAGGAACTTGCCTTGGTCGGCCCGGAATTCTTCCGCGCGATCTGGATCGACGAGATCGTGGTCGAAGGTCTGGAAATCCGCCCGCTGGGTGTCGATTCGATCGAATTCGACGAAGCAGGCGAGATGGAGATCGGCTTCGTTGCCATCAAGCCCGGCTCCTATTACCTTAAAATCCCAGGGAGCACCGGGGAGACACAGCGGGTTGAAATCACGATCAAATAAAGGCCTGACAGTCGATGGGCTGAGCTTTTCCTACGGGGCGAAGCAAGCCCTCGATGATGTCTCCTTCACGATTGCGCCCGGGCAGTTTTGCGCCCTGCTCGGGCCCAACGGCGCTGGCAAATCAACGCTCTTTGGCCTGCTCACACGCCTTTTCACTGCGCCACAGGGCCGGATTGAAATTGGCGGTCACGACTTGCAGAAAACACCCCTGCTTGCGTTGGGGCGCATGGGCGTCGTCTTCCAGCAGACGACCCTCGATCTTGATCTCACAATCCTGCAGAACCTGCAGTATTTCAGTGCGTTACACGGCCTGTCCCGCCGCGATGCCGCCCCGCGTATCGAGGCCGCCCTCGCCCGAATGGATTTGACCCAGCGCGCGCAGGAGAAGTGCCGTACGCTCAACGGCGGTCACCGCAGGCGCACAGAGATCGCACGTGCGCTTTTGCACCAGCCCGACTTTTTGCTCCTTGATGAGCCCACCGTCGGACTCGACGCCGCCACACGCAGCGCCCTGACCCAGCATGTGCATCGCCTATGCGCAGAGACGGGCCTGACCGTGCTCTGGGCCACGCATCTGACCGACGAGGTCGCTCCCACGGATCAAGTCATCCTGCTGCACCAGGGCAAAATCCTGCGGAAAGGCACAGCGCATGAATTGCGCGCAGGACAACCTCTTAAAGACTGGTTCCTCGATATGACCCGACAAGACGCATGATCTTCTTCTGGCGAAAAATACGCATGTTTGACCGCAAGACAGAGGCGCCACAATGATCTCGTTTCGCGCCACGCAAGCCATTGTTCTGCGCGAAGCGCTCCGCTTCGTGCACCAACGCGAACGGTTTGTCGCTGCCCTTGTGCGGCCCCTCGTCTGGCTTCTCGTCTTCGCCGCAGGCTTCCGCGCAGCCCTTGGTCTTTCCATCACGCCGCCTTACCAGACCTACATCACATACGAGACCTATATCGTTCCGGGCCTTTGCGGAATGATATTGCTTTTCAATGGGATGCAGAGCTCTCTTAGTCTTGTTTATGATCGTGAAATGGGCTCCATGCGCCTGCTTCTGACCGCGCCGCAACCACGCTGGTGGCTGCTTTTGTCAAAACTCCTCGGCGCAACGCTGATCTCGCTGGCGCAGGTCTACACGTTTCTGCTGATCGCCGCGCTCTTCGGGATCGACTTTGATCCGTTGGGCTATGTCGCGGCCTTCCCTGCGCTGGTTCTGGCAGGCCTCATGCTGGGGGCGTTGGGGTTGATGTTGTCGAGCTTTATCAAACAATTGGAAAATTTCGCCGGTGTGATGAACTTTGTCATCTTCCCGATGTTTTTCCTCTCCTCCGCGCTCTACCCCTTGTGGAAAATGGCGGAGAGCTCGGAATTGTTGCATGACATTTGCGCGTTCAACCCGTTCACCCATGCGGTCGAATTGATACGCTTTGCGCTTTACGGCCAATTCAATGCTTCCGCTTTTGGATGGACCTGTCTGGCCGCGCTTGTGTTCATGGGGGCTGCGCTCTGGGGTTATGATCCCGCGCGCGGCATGATCAAGAAACGCGCTTGAACATTGATCCCCGGACAGCCCCCCCGAAGCCTGGGCGGGGGCGACAAGCCCCGTCCTGTGGGGAGGATCGGGGGCAGTCCGGCGGTGCCGGATCAGTGGTTGGGTTTCACGTAAATTGGATTCGGCTGCTTAGACGTATCGTCTCACCAACGGCTCAGCGCGTCCTCATCCTCGTCCCGGGCATCGACCCATTGGGCGCCTGTATCACCCACTTCCTTTTTCCAAAAAGGCGCGCGGGACTTCAGCCAATCCATCATGTATTCCGCCGCCGCAAACGCATCCTTGCGGTGTCGTGCGGCCGTGGCCACCATCATGATCATCTCGTCGCGGCCCAGATGTCCGTAACGATGGATGACCAACGCATCGCCCAGATCGAAGCGATCCATCGCGTCCTGCGCAAATTGCGTCAGCGCTTTTTCGGTCATGCCGGGGTAATGCTCGATCTGCATTTCGGCCATCCCCCCCTCCACGGAATCGCGCACGATCCCGGTAAACGTGACCACGGCGCCCATATTGTGTTGTGCGCGGGCGAAGGCTTCCGCCTCTGCGCCAAAATCAAATGGAGCTTGCTGAACGAGAACCTTCATTCAGCCCCCCGTCATGGGCGGAAAGAACGCAACCTCGCGGGCGTTGCCCAATGGCGCATCAAAAGGCACGAGTTCCTGATCGACCGCGCATCTGAGTGAGGCCAGATCAGAAAACGCCAGCGCATAACGCTCTTCGCGCGCGGACAACTCGGCCACGAGATCCGCAACTGTCTCCGCCTGCGTCTCGACTTTTTCTTTCGGGATTCCAATACGTTCACGCACCCAGGCGAAATAGAGTACATCCATGTCAGATCTCCTCTTTCAGATGTGGCAAGGCCTTGCGGAAATAGTCCCAGCCTGTAACCAGCGTCAGGGCCGCCGCAACCCAGAGCAGCGCGAGGCCCAGATTACCAGACCAGTTCATACCCGCCATATGAAAGCGGATGTGACCCAGATCCTCGACCTCACCCGCCAGAACCGCTTCGAACATGGCCTGATCCATGCCCCAAACGGCCATGCCGAGGTAATGCTCGAAGATACCTTGGGCAAAGAGCACCGCAATAGCGACCATCTGCGCCGTCGTCTTCCACTTGGCCAGTTTCGTGACCTTCAGCGTACCGGCGGTATCGCCCAGAAATTCCCGCAACCCAGAGACGAAAACCTCACGGAACAGGATGAAGGTCGCAGGCAGGACAAGCCAGGGCGACATCGAGGAATAGCCCACGATCACCATCAGGGCGATCACGACCATTGCCTTGTCCGCGATGGGATCGAGCATCGTGCCGATCTTGGTTTCCTGTCGCCAGGCCCGGGCGAGATAGCCGTCAAACCAATCGGTGATGGCCGCGCCCAGAAACAGGATCAAGGCACACCAATCCGCATAAGGCCGCTCGAAATACAAAAACATGACCGCCACGCCGGGCGCGGCGAGCAGGCGCAATGTCGTCAGGATATTGGGTACGGTCCAGCGCATGACGAAGTGGTAACGTGCTTTCTCAAGGGGTGAAAGAGGGATCGCTCGGACGCGCGCTCAAAGCAGGCGCAATGTCGCGGGGCGCCCTGAAAGCTCGGCTCGCCTGTCCGCCAATCGCGCGGCCTCGGCCTCAGCATGGGTGACAAAGAGGCTGGCGAAGCCATGGCGTGCACGCAGCGCCTCAAAGAGCGCCATCATCTCCTCCACAAGATCCGCATCCAGCGAGACGAAAGGTTCATCAAGCAAGATGACGTCGGGCTTGGACGCCAACGCGCGCGCGAAGGCCAGCCGCCTTTGCTGGCCGAGCGAAAGCTGGCCCGGAAAGAGGTCCGATTTGTCGGCAAGGCCCACTTCCCCCAAAGCCTCCCGCGCCTCACTTTTCGAGATCCCGGCAATCAGGGTCACGTTGTCGAGCGCCCGGCGCCAGGGCAAGAGCGTGGGCTCCTGAAAGACCATCGCGCAACACGCCGCAGAGATACGCCCCTGCACCTTTTTTTCGAGCCCCGCAACAGCGCGCAACAGGGTCGTTTTCCCCACGCCGGAGGGGCCGGTAATGGCCAGCGTATCGCCCCGGTTCAGCGTGAAGCGGACGTCCTCCAATATCTGCGTGTCGCCACGAAAAAGCCCGGTGATTTCAACGGAAACCACCGGGTCTTGCGCCAACGCGGGAGCCGTGTCTCGCATCATGATCCCGGGGACAGGAAAACCCCTTCGGGCAAAGTTGTGGCTTCGCCCACCAGATCACCACCGCCCCGCGCGGCCATGAGTTGCAGCATCTTGTCCGCTGCCGCCTCGTCCACGGGACCGGCGGCCGGAATACCAGCGCGGAAGCCCGCCACGAGGAAATCGAATTGTGCGTCTGTCTTGGCTTTCATTTTCGGACGCAGGCGCGCCCATTCCGCGTCATCCGTGGCCAGCTTGTCCTTGGCGGCGCGGCTGGCAGCGGCCAGACCGTAGACCAGCTCGGGATTGCTCTTGAGCAGCTCGCCTTTGACCACATAGCCCAGAAGCGGCGTTTCGGGATCAAGGCCCAGCGCTTCGGCCGCAACACTCACATCCACAAGCTTGCGCATGCCCGAGGCTTCCATTTTGGCGGTAAAATGCCAGAAATTGATCACGGCATCCGCCTCGCCCGACAGCCCAAGCTTGAACACCAGCGGCGGCGCGCCAAAGACCTGTTCGGTCTGGGCCCCAAGGTCCATGCCAAGCTTCTCTTCGGCATAAGCCTGCAAGATGAGCCAGGATTTATCCAGCGGTCCCCCCGCGATAGCGACTTTTTTGCCTGCGAGGTCACTTAGCGCACCGGCGTCGCTGTCTTTGCCCACAAGCAGGCCACCGACCGCTTTGGAATAAGGAATAAAGACATAATCCTTGCCCGCCGCGCGTTGACGCGCGACCCAAAGCCAATCGGAGACGATCACATCGGCCTCTCCGCCCTGAAACGCCACCTTTGCCGCAGGCCCGCCCGCCATGCCCTGCACTTGCAGCTCGAAGCCTGCGTCACGGTCCATGCCGTTGTGGCGGATGACATCGAGCTCCCAGTTGACCGTGCCGTATTTCAATACGGCGGCACGCAGGACGGGCGCTTCGGCCAGCGCGGTTGTCGCTGTGAACGCCAGCGCGGCTGCAGCCATCAGGCCGCGATGAACAATCGACATGAGCACTCTCCTCCCAGAGTTTCCCCAAGCCTAGCAAAAGCCGCGCATCGCGCCACTACGACCAAAGGCGCGGTTTTGATTTGCATCAAGGAAGGGCCATCGTCGTCGCCTAAGGATGCGCGCAACATGAAGGAGTCCCGTCCATGAAACTTGCAACATGTGCTGCAACACTTGCCCTGCCTATGATGCTGTGCACGCCGGCCATCGCGTCTGAAGCGTTTGACAAAATCAAAATCTCTGCGGGTCAGGCGCTGTACGATCAGTCCTGCCACCGGTGTCACTCCGACAATGCAAGCGATGCTTCCTACGGGCCGCCCCTGACGAATATCCTCTACCGCGCTGCGGGATCGGTCGAGGATTACGACTACTCGATTGCGCTGGAAGCATCGGGCATCGTTTGGACCCCGGCAGCCCTGCGCGCCTGGATGGAAGACAACAAAGGCTTCATGCCCGGCACGAAGATGCGCCATGTGGGTATTGAAGACCGCACAGTCCAGGATTTCATCCTCGCATATCTCGAAAGCATCTCGGACGCAGAGCGCAACAAATCCATCGACTAAGCCGCGCCTGCGCGCGCGCTTTTCGGGTCAGACGTTGGCGCGACGCGTCTGATCTGTGCTCTCGGCTGCCTCAGGGCGGCCGGGGCTTTTGCATTACTGTGCCCAGCGCATGATTCTTTGGAATGAGGCGTGTCAAGCCTGTTATGGTCTTACGACCATTGGCCACTACCCTGCACGGCCTCCCCGTCTCTAGTGTACTCGCATCTGTCCGTACGTGCGTCCGGAGACGCCGGGCGTATGTGCACATACAAATGGGAGGGACATCCATGAACAGGTTTATCGCGGCAGCTGTCGCAGGGGTTATTGCCACCACAGGCATGTCATATGCTGGTGTCACGGAAGACATGCTGGCCAATGACCGCGACAGCGCGGGCGACGTGCTGACCAATGGCATGGGCCGGGATCTTCAGCGCTATTCGCCGCTGGACATGCTCAACAAGGACAATGTGAAGAACCTCGTGCCGGCCTGGGCCTTCAGCCTCGGCGGCGAGAAGCAGCGCGGTCAGGAGACCCAGCCTCTCGTGCATGACGGTGTGATGTATATCACCGGCTCCTACAGCCGGATGTACGCAATTGATATCGAGACGGGCAAAGAGATCTGGCAATATGATGCCCGTCTGCCCGAAGGTATCCTGCCCTGCTGTGACGTGATCAATCGCGGCGGCGCGCTTTACGGCGACAACATCTACTTCGGCACACTTGATGCCCGCATCGTGGCGCTCAACGCCAAGACCGGTGACGTCGTCTGGAACAAGAAGATCGCCAACTATAAAGAAGGCTACTCCTACACGGCAGCGCCCCTGATCGTGAACGGCCTTGTCATTACCGGCAATTCCGGCGGTGAGTTTGGCATTGTGGGCGCGGTTGAGGCGCGGGATGCCGAAACGGGCGAGCTCGTCTGGAAGCGCCCCGTGATCGAGGGCCACATGGGTGAGCTCAACGGTGAGCCCTCCACAATGACCGGCACGCTGAACGCCACATGGCCGGGCGATATGTGGAAGACAGGCGGCGGCGCCACCTGGCTTGGCGGCTCCTATGACGCGCGCACTGACACGCTGATCTTCGGCACAGGCAACCCGGCGCCGTGGAACAGCCACCTGCGCAATGCAGGCAAGCCCACCGAAGGCAACGCGGGCGACAACCTCTATGCCGCCTCGCGGCTGGGCATCGACCCCGCCACCGGCGAGATCAAGTGGCACTTCCAGACCACGCCCCGCGAAGGCTGGGATTATGACGGTGTGAACGAAGTTGTGGCCTATGAAAACCGTGCAGGCGAACAGCGCCTCGCAACGGCGGACCGCAATGGCTTCTTCTACGTGCTCGACGCCGCCGCAGGTGATTTCGTCCGCGGCGTGCCCTTCGTGAAAGACATCACCTGGGCCTCTGGCCTCGATGAGAACGGCCGTCCGATCTTCATTGAAGAGAATCGCCCCGGCGATCCTGCAGCGTCTGCCGATGGCAAGAAGGGCGAGGTTGTCTTCTCGTCCCCGGGCTTCCTCGGAGGCAAAAACTGGATGCCCATGGCGTTCAGCCAGCGCACCGGCAATTTCTATGTGCCGTCCAACGAGTGGGGCATGGATATCTGGAACGAGCCCATCACCTACAAGAAAGGTGCGGCCTATCTCGGCTCCGGCTTTACGATCAAGCCCAACTACGAAGACCATATCGGATCGCTCAAGGCGATTGACCCCGATACCGGTGAGCTCAAGTGGGAATTCAAGAACGAAGCACCCTTGTGGGGCGGCGTGATGACCACTGCGGGCGGCCTTGTCTTCACAGGCACACCCGAAGGCCGCTTCATCGCCTTTGACGATGAAACCGGCGAAGAGCTGTGGTCCTTCCAGACCGGGTCCGGCATTGTGGGCCAGCCCATCACATGGGAGCAGAACGGCGAGCAATATGTCTCCGTGATCTCCGGCTGGGGTGGCGCGGTGCCGCTTTGGGGTGGTGAAGTGGCCAAGAAGGTCAACTACCTCAACCAGGGTGGTCTGCTCTGGACGTTCAAACTTCCCAAGGAATTGGCGTCCCGCTAACCAAACCCGTCGTCAAGACGTGAACCAAAGGCGCGCTGCGGAGCTTCCGTGGCGCGTTTTTCTTGGCGACTGCCCCATCTTGTGACATGCGACCTTTGGACGGGTGCCAAGCCCGCGATGGGCTCTTACACTGCCCCTACAGCTTTTCAGGTTTGCGTCATGTCTCTCGATCCTACCATTTGCCCAACCCGCGCTCTCATCGTCGATGATCACCCGCTTTTCTGCGATGCGCTGGCGCTGACGATGCGCTCTGTCTGCCCCGTGATCGATGTGCAGACGGCGGCCTCGCTCGATGATGCGCTGGGGATCGTGGCTGCGAAGTTCGCGCCGGAAATCGTGTTGCTTGATCTCAACTTGCCGGATGTAAATGGGTTGGATGGTCTGATGCGCATGAGTCAGGCGGTCGGTCAGACACCTGTTGTCGTCGTGTCCTCCATGGCCGATGACCGGATGATCGCGCAGGCCCTGCGCGCAGGCGCGCGCGGCTTTGTGCCCAAGCATTCGCAACGGCCGGTCTTCGAGACTGCGCTGAACACCATCGCACAGGGCGGCACCTACACGCCCGATGATTACGTGGCCCCCGCCGATGATACCGCAGCGCTCTCTGCGCCCAAGCGCCTCGCGTCGCTGACCAATCAGCAGGGGCGCATTCTGCAACTGATCTGCGAGGGCAAGCTCAACAAGCAGATCGCCTTTGATCTCTCCATTGCCGAGACCACCGTCAAGGCGCATGTCACAGCGATCATGCGCAAATTGGGTGTGCAATCACGGACACAAGCGGTTCTGGTGGCGCAGGAAGCAAGTTTCGCAGCTGTATTGCCAGAACTGGATGATCATGGCTAAGGTACTCCCATAGCCACGGGAAGAGACCTTGAACACACAAGGCAAGTTTACATCCGGGTTGGGAGGAGAAACAGATCCGCTGGTGCGCCGCGCACAGGTTTGGATTGAACATTCCAACCCCATAGGTTCTATCGCCGCGTCTCTGGGAGAGGGACCGTTCGAAATCGTGTGGCTGTTTATCTCGGCGCGTGCGGATTTCGATGCTCTGGCCGCGGAAGCCCACGCCCGGCTGACGGCCAAACATGTCGTGGCCTGTACCACCGCAGGCGAGATTGGCGAAGCAGGCTATGAAGACGATCAGATCGTGGCCCTCGCCCTGCCCCAGACCAACTTCCGCGTCTCTGCCTATGCAATTGACGATCTGACCCGCTTCAACCGTCAGGCCGAGACCGATCGCCTGATCACTGCCCGCATTGCTCTGACCGAGACCGCGCGGGATTTTCCGCATCCATTTGCCTTCCTTCTTGTGGATGGCCTGTCTCAACGCGAAGACGTGCTGACGGCCGTTCTGGCCTCTGGTCTGGGCGGCATGCCTCTGTTTGGTGGCTCCTCGGGCGACGGTATCCGGTTCAAACAGACGCGCATCTCCCTGGATGGCCAGATCATGGACAGTGCAGCCGTTGTCTCGCTGGTGGCGTCGCGTGGCCCGGTGGAGGTTTTTTCGCTCAACCATCTGCACCCCACGGGCACCAAGATGGTCGTGACTGATGCTGATCCGGCCCACAGGATCGTGCGTCAGATCAATGCCGAACCGGCGGCGGCCGAATATGCCCGCCTTGTGGGCAAAGCGCCCGGTGAACTCGATCAATTCACCTTTGCGGCGCATCCCGTCGTCGTGCAACTGGGCGGCCGGCATCACGTGCGCGCCATTCAGCAGGTCAGTGAAGACGGATCACTGATCTTTTTCTCTGCCATCGACGAAGGCATGGTCCTGACGCTTGCGGAAAGCGAGGACATGGCCAGCCATCTGGACCGGGAGCTCAGCCAGCTGGCCGTTCAACAGGCGCCAGAAGCTGTCCTGTCCTGCGATTGCATCCTGCGGCGCCTTGAGGCCGGACAAAAACAGCAGATGCGCGATGTTTCAGCCATTTTGGCCGAGCACAAAGCCATCGGCTTCGGGACCTATGGCGAGCAACATGGCGCATTGCACGTCAATCACACGATGACCGGCGTCGCCTTCTACGCCCCGCAGCCCACGCCCGCAGAGCATAGCTAAGCGACAGACATGCTGATCAACCCCGACGACACGCTTGAGCGCCAGAACGAAAAGCTCAAGGCCATTGCCTCCTCGCTCATGCGCCGGGTGGAGCAGCAAACCGACCAATCGGGTATCGCCTATGCCCAGTTCGAACGCGCGGCGTTGCTCGAAGATCAGGTGCGCACGCGCACGCGCGATCTCGAACAGGCGCTCAAACTGCTGCATGAAAGCAATGTCTCACTTGAGCGCGCCAATGCGGATGTTGAGGCGGCGCAATCCAACCTGACCGACGCCATCGAAACCATCACCGAAGGCTTCGCGCTGTTTGACAATTCTGACACGCTGGTTCTCAGCAATTCGCACTTTTGCGAATTGTTTGAGGATATCTCCGGCAAACTAATCCCGGGGATGCACTTTGATGGTTATGTCGATCTGATCTCACGCTCGGACTTCTTGCAGCTGCCCCCCGGTGAGACGCCCGAGGGGTGGGCCGCGATGCGCAAGTCCCGCCATGCCCGGCGCAATGCCCTCTTCAATACCCAATTGAAGGGCGACCGTTGGCTGCAAGTCTCCGAACGGCGTACGCCCAATAACGGCACAGTCGTCCTGCAAACCGATGTGACGGATATCATCCGGCTGGAGCGCGAAGAGCGCGCGCGTCTCAAAGACCAGCAATCGCGCCTGATCGCGGCCACTCTGGATCACCTCGCCCAAGGCGTCTGCATCTTTGACGATCAACAACGCCTCGTTGGCTGGAACACGCGCGCGGCCGAGCTGCTGAAGGTCCCGGTGACGCGCATTGCTCTGGGCGCACGCTTTGCGGCACTCATTGATCACATGCCCCGCGATTTCATCCTGTCAGACAAGATCACCCGACGCGGCTTGCTGGAATGGGCCGCACGCCCCAGCGAGCGCCGCGCCATTCGGTTTGAGCTGACCCAACCCAACACATTGGTGCTGGATGCGTTTGCGCAAGCCTTGCCCGATGGTGGTTTCGTGATCTCTTTCACGGATGTAACCGAAGAACGGGCTGTGGCCGCAAGATTGCGCGCGCTCAACGAGGAACTCGAGGCCCGCGTCGCCGAACGCACCACAGAACTTGAAGCCGCGGTCGCCTCGGCAGAGCGCGCGAATGCCTCCAAATCCCGCTTTGTGGCTGCGGCCTCCCACGATCTTTTGCAACCCCTCTCCGCGGCCAAGCTCTTTGTCGGGGCGTTGCAGGGCGGCCAGAAATCGGGCCTTGAGGAAGACACCTTGAGCAAGGCGCTCTCGGCGCTGGGTGCGGTCGAAGGGATCATCGACGCACTTCTGGACATATCGCGGCTGGAATCCGGCCGTGCCGTCTTTGACAAGCGGGCCTTTCCGCTCTCCCAGATCTTCCGGGCGCTCAATGACGAATTAAGCCCCCTTGCGCAGCAAAAGGGCCTGCAGTTCCGGATGGTGGATAGCTCGCTCATGGTGCAATCGGATCCCAGCTACCTGCGGCGGATCATCCAGAACCTCGCAACCAACGCTGTGCGCTACACGCGGCGGGGTCGCGTAGTTCTTGGAGCCCGCCGCGTCGGGCGCGATGCGCGCATCGAGGTATGGGACACCGGCCCCGGCATCGCCCCCGAACATCAAGCCGAGATTTTTCAGGAATTCCGCAGGCTCGACGCGCCTGCGTCAGCTTCTGAGGGGTTGGGTCTGGGTCTCGCCATCGTCGAGCGCGCCTGCGCGGGGCTTGGTCACAGCATCAATCTGCGCTCCACGCCGGGGCATGGCACGACGTTTTCCGTCACAGTCCCAACCGCCCGCGCGCAAGACAGCGGCACAGCAGAAGAAGTCGCGCCCATCATGGGCCGCCCCGGCACAGACCGTTTGATCTTCGTGGTGGAGAACGACAACGAGCTGCGCCGCGCCATGGCCATGACACTGGAGGGCTTTGGGGCCGATGTGATCGATGTGCCCAATGCCGAGGCCGGTCTCGAACTATTGGCCGAGCTTGGCCTCAAGCCCGACGCGTTTTTGATCGACCAGCAACTGGGGCCAGGCCGGTCGGGCACCGAATTCTACGATCTCGTCAAGAAACTCTACGGGCCAATCCCCGCGCGCATTGTCTCTGCCCTGCGCGATCCCGCCTTTGAGGCGGAATGCGCCAAAGTCGGCGCGCCGCTCTTCCCCAAACCGCTGGCGCCGGCGGATCTTGCGGCGTTCCTGCACGGTTTGACCCAAGACGAGCGCTCTGAGACCAATGTGTGATTAGGAGTTTGCCCCGAGGGTATGCTATCGTGTGCCGAATAACGGAGGAGACACCCATGCGCTGGACCCCATTTGCCACGCCAATCGTCCTGGCCACTTGCATGTTTGCAGCCCCTGCTCTGGCGGCAGATGACCCACAGGTCCCGCTGAATGATCCACTGAATTCCGGCATGTGGGATTACCATCAGGTCAACCTGCTGGGCGATCCCGCCGAGATCCAGTTCGATGACCGGGTCCGTGTCTTGGCGCCAGCCAGCGCCGAGGACAGCCTGAATGTGCCCCTTCTCGTGGATGCGACTGCGCTGGAAAATGTGGAGAAAATCGTCGTCACCGCAGATTACGGCCCGATCCCCCATATCCTGACCTTCTACCCCAAGGAGGCCGACGCCAAGCTCGCCCTGCGCTTCAAGATTGATCAGGGCACAGCGATCCGGGCCTCGGTTCAGACCAAAGACGGCGCCTGGCACATCGGAGGGACCTATATTGACGCCGCAGGCGGCGGGTGTACGGCCCCGGCCCATGCCTATGCCAACGCCAATTGGGAAGAGGAAATGGGCAAGATCAACGGCCGCGTCTGGACCGATACGGGCCGCGTGCGTTTCGTCGTGGACCATCCGATGGACACAGGGCTTGCGGGCGATATTCCCGTCTTCATCATCACAGACCTTAAGCTGACGTCCGAGGATGGGACAGAGATGGCCCATATCGAATTGCATGAACCTGTGAATGAGGACCCCGCCTTCACGCTCTACTTTGATCCCGAAGAAGTGCAAACCGCCATGGCGCTCACCGGACGGGACAATAACGGCAATGAAATCGACGGCCTTTTGAGCACCGGCTGGACCAACTGATGCCCCTGACAAGACGTAAGACGCTGGGTTTGCTCGCCGCAGCCTCCGCTCTCCCTGTGCCTGCCATGGCGCGCATGAGCTATGCGCTCGAGCCGCGCGCGGTTGCCGATGGGGTCTGGATGATCGAAGGCGCGCGCGAGTATTTCTCCATGGAAAACGGCGGCGCGATTGTGAACATTGCGCTTCTCAAGGGCGACACCGGCATGATCGTCATCGATACCGGCCCGTCGCTGCGCTACGGAGAGGCCCTGCGCGATGCGATCCGGCGGATCGATCTTCGGGGGCCATCTGTGGTGATCAATACGCACCACCATCCCGATCATTTCTTTGGCAATATCGCCTTCGCCTCCGTGCCCAAACGCGCCATCGGCGCGACGATCCTTGCGGCGCAATCGGAGGGTGACGGGTTTTCTGACAATATGTACCGCCTTCTGGGAGACTGGATGCGCGGGACGGAAGTCATCCCGCCCTCCGAGGTCATCGAGGGGGGAGAGATCGTCATAGACGGGCGCGCGTTTCAGGCTCTGCCCCTGGCCGGGCATACTGACGGGGACCTGGCGCTCATCGATCAAACGACCGGCATCCTGATTGCGGGCGACCTCGCCTTTCTGGACCGCGCACCGACAACGCCCCATGCCGATCTCGCGCAATGGCAAGAGAGCCTGCAACGTCTCAGCGCGGCCGCACCTGCTGCGGTTTTGCCGGGTCATGGCCCGTTTGAGAGCGGGCAGCGCGCCTTGCAGCAGACGTCTGATTATCTGAGCTGGCTCGATGGACGGCTACGCGAAGCCGCGCGCGGCGGCGAGGATATGGTCGAGATCATGTTGAGTGACTTACCCGCGCAATGGGCCGCACTTGGCGCCATGCCGCAGGAGTTTGAACGGTCCGTGGCCCATCTTTATCCGGACCTGGAGCGCACGATCCTGCCTGCCGCCAACTGACGGGCGCCTATTCAGCGGCGGCAGCCTCTGCATCGGATTTAAGCCGTGTACGGAACGCCACGGAAATATGGCCCTTCAGCGCCCCGTAGGCGGCATCCTCGTCCCGCGCGGCAATCGCATCGACAATGGCATCATGTTCGCTCAGAGCGATCTCGGAGCGCCCCTGTGCAGCCAACGACGTGGTCGCCATAAGCGCCATGGAGCGATAGACGAGATCCAGCTGTTGAACGAGATAGCGGTTGTGTGAGGCGAGATGAATTTGCCGGTGAAACCGACGGTTCGCGCGCGCCAGAGCGTTGGGATCTGACATCAGCTTGCGGTCTTCCTCGATCATGTCGCGCAAGACCTGCACTTCCTCGTCTGTCGCATGTTTGGCCGCCAAACGCGCCGCCAGGCCCTCCAGTTCAGAGCGAACGACATAGAGCTCGGCCATCTGATTGTGGTCCAGTGACGCCACAATCAGAGATCGGCCGTCACGCGCCAAAAGAGATTGCGTTTCAAGGCGTTGCAAGGCTTCCCTAATCGGCGTTCGAGACACGCCGAAGCGGTCCGCCAGATCACTTTCCACCAAACGGTCACCGGGTCGGAACACGCCCACGTCAATCGCCTCGAGGATCATGGAATACGCGTCCTTCTGGCCGGATTTCTGGCCCAGATTCTGGCCCAGACTCTGGCCTGTGCGATCATTGCCCATGCGATGTGTCCTCTTTTCCTTACACTTTGCAGCATGGAACCAAACCTGCCCACACGCAAGACCCGCTCACCACCTGTGGACGTGCGCCCGCCTGCGCGCTAGATCCCGCAACATGGCAAAACAGCATTTCTCACATGTAGACACATGGGTCTTCGATCTGGACAACACGCTCTATGATCCGGCAACGCGGCTCTTTGATCAGATCGAACCAAGGATGACCGATTGGGTGATGCGCGTCACAGGCGCCACACGTGCGGAAGCGGATGTCCTGCGCCGGACCTATTGGCGGGAGCATGGCACGACCTTGGCCGGGCTGATGCGCGAGCATGGCGTGGACCCGCACGAATACCTGCATGATGTGCACCAGATTGACTTCTCGGTCCTCTCTGTGGACCCGGAATTGCGCCACCACATCACCGCCCTGCCGGGGCGCAAAATCGTCTACACAAACGGCAGCGCGCCCTATGCCGAAAACGTGCTGGCCGCACGTGGCCTGTCAAACCTCTTTGACGCCATCTATGGCGTGGAACATGCAGGCTTTCATCCCAAGCCCGATGCTGCGGCCTTTGAGGCGGTGTTCGCCCGTGACGGCGTCGCGCCAGAGCGCGGCGCCATGTTTGAAGACGATCCGCGCAATCTCAAAGTGCCCCACGATCTGGGCATGGCAACGATCCTTGTGGCACCAAAACCAGAGCCCGCACCGCATATTCACCACCACACCAGCAATTTGTCTCAATTCCTCGGCACAATCATCGCCCCTGCGACCGCCTAACGCAGCGAATTCCTGCATTTCAAACTTATCTTTCCATCGACACAAAATGGAGAGTGAGATGGCCGTACAAGAGATCCCCAACCAGCACAGCGCAGCGACGCGCATGGCTCTGTCCATCCCGGTTCTGGGATGGATCCTGCGCGATTTGCTGCATGGGGCCGCGGACAATATCTATTATCTGCTCGCCGCACTCATGACGCTGTGGATCCTCGCGGTGATGACATGGGGTCTTGTGGCGTTGACACTTGTCGCTGTGACCATGGTTCCGGTGATTTTCACGCTGCTCATCCTCATCACCTGGGGTTAGCGCATCACCGCGGCGTGCCCGGGTGAATGGCCGCATTGCCGCGCTGCGCCTCGCGGCCTAGATAAAAGTGGCGAAGCAGCGAGGGTCTTATGGATCACGATATCATCATCGCCGGAGGCGGCATTGCCGGGCTAACAGCCGCGGCGGCCTTCGGGCAACAAGGATTTTCTGTGCTGATCGTGGATCCGGCGCCGCCGGTGACGTCTCGCGAGGCGGACGGGGCGGACTTGCGGACGACGGCATTTCTACAGCCTGCGCGCAGCTTTCTGGAAGGTGCCGGGCTCTGGGATCGCCTGGCGCCCCACGCCATGCCGCTGGAGACCATGCGTATCATCGATGCGGGCGGTGCAGAGCCCGTTGCCCGGGTGAGCCGTGAGTTTGACAGCGAAGACATCTCTGATCAGCCCTTTGGATGGAACCTGCCCAATTGGCTCTTGCGCCGCGAGATAGTGGCCCGGCTGGAGGAGATGCCCGAGGTTACTTTCTTGCCCGGAATCAAGGCGACAGGGCTCTTTACCCGCACGAACGAAGCCCGCGTGCGCCTGTCGAACGGTAAGGTGGCGCGGTGCAAACTGGCGATCGCCTGTGACGGGCGCAACTCAACCCTGCGGCAGGCGGCAGGCATTGATGTGAAGACAACGCGCTTTGGCCAAAAAGCCCTCGCCTTTGCGGTCACGCACCCGATCCCGCATGGCAATATCTCAACCGAGATCCACCGGACAGGCGGGCCCTTCACGCTGGTGCCCCTGCCAGACCTCGATGGCCGCCCCTCCTCTGCAATTGTCTGGATGGAAGACGGCCCGCGCGCCCAAGAGCTCTACGAGATGGGCGAGCCTGAGTTTGAAGCGGAGATGCTCGCGCGCTCCACTGGCCTGCTCGGACCGCTCAAACTGGCATCGCGCAAGACCCTCTGGCCTATCATCAGCCAACACGCAGAGCGGTTGAACGGCGAGCGACTGGCGCTGGTTGCCGAAGCCGCCCATGTCGTGCCGCCCATCGGGGCGCAAGGTCTCAACATGTCGCTCAAGGATATGGCTGCCTTGCTGGAACTGGCCCAGAAGAGCCCGGAGACATTGGGCGACGCGGCGATGCTGGAGGCCTATCACCGCGCGCGCATTCTGGACATTCGCGCCCGCGTTGCCGGGATCACCTTGCTCAATCGCACATCACAACAAAGTGCCGCCCTCTTGCGCGATGCCCGCGCCAAGGGGATCGAGGCGCTGCATGGTGTCAAACCGGTGCGCACAGCATTGATGCGACTGGGTTTGGGCGCGGGCTGAACCGCACGCGCCCATCAGGCCACATTAGTCCGGGAAGACCTGGTCAATGGCGCGCTTCAAGCGCGCGACTGTGCCTTCCACATCGTAGAGCTTGTCGAGGCCGAAAAGGCCCAGGCGGAAGGTTGCGAAATCCGCTGGCTCATCACATTGCAAGGGCACACCTGCTGCGATTTGCATGCCAAGTGCGGCAAAAGCGCGGCCCGACTGGACCTCGGGATCATTGGTGTAACTCACGACAACGCCCGGCGCACCGAAGCCATCTGCGGCAACGCTCTTGATGCCTTTTTCAGCCAGCAAAGTACGTACAGAACGCCCCAGATCCCATTGGTTTTCCTGCAACTTCTTAAAACCGTAGTCACGTGTTTCAAGCATGGTATCGCGGAAGGCCCGCAAGGCATCCGTTGGCATTGTCGCGTGGTATGCGTGACCGCCGCCCTCATAGGCTTGCATGATCTGGTGCCATTTCTTCAGATCGATGGCGAAACTGTCTGAGGTCGTATGCTCCAAGCGTTCGACGGCGCGCTCCGACATCATCACAAGCCCCGCAGACGGCGAGGCAGACCAGCCCTTTTGCGGCGCCGAGATCAACACGTCCACACCCGTCGCTTTCATGTCGACCCAGGCACAGCCCGAAGCGATACAATCCAAAACCATGAGCGCGCCGACCTCATGGGCCGCTGCAGCCAATGCACTGATGTAGCTGTCAGGCAGGATGACACCTGCGGAGGTCTCTACGTGCGGTGCGAAGACGATATCGGGCTGTTGCTCGCGAATTTGCGCAACAACCGTCTCAATCGGCGCAGGCAAGAAGGCCGATTGCGAGGCATTATCCATGCGGCGCGCCTTCATGACCCATGTGTTGCGCGTGAAGCCACCGGCTTCAAAGATCTGGCTCCAGCGATAGGAGAACCACCCGTTACGCACCACAAGCACATCGGCATCCCGCGCAAACTGACGCGCCACGGCCTCCATCCCATAGGTCCCGCCGCCGGGAATGATCGCCACGGCGTCAGCGGCATAAACCTCTTTCAGCATGGACGAGATATCGTTCATTACGCCCTGAAAGGTCGCTGACATATGGTTCAGGGATCGATCGGTAAAAACGACGGAAAACTCTTCAAGACCCTGAGGGTCAACTGTATCGAGCAAAGCTGGCATGTTCCGGGATACTCCTCTTTGTTAAAGGGATTAAATCACGCTCCCATGGAAGGCAAAGTCTACTTTTGCATACCATGATACCGTGCGCAGCCATTTCACTTTAAAGAACGCGGCGTAAAGCTCTGTAAACCTTGCAAATTGGCGCAAATTGTGAGCACACTAACGGTGGTTGGGGCTGATTCGATGAGATCAGTTACGAGGTTTACATGACATCGCGAAATCTACTGGTGGCCTTAGCCGCCTCAACCATGCTGGCCACGCCATTGGCGGCCGCAACAATCGGGTCGTTTGACGACTCCCGGACTGTTGGCAACTGGTACCTGACGGGTGCCAAATACGACAGTCTCTCCGCCACAATCGAAGGCTCTGGGAGCACCATCGCAGAGGCGACCTCTGTGATCACGTCCGAGTATCTGGACGGCGTTGACGCTTTCTACACGGGGTCCATCGACAGCGATGCCCGCACGGATGGCCATTCGACCGACGCCGAATTGCTGGCCCTGCAAAGCTGGGTGAGCGCAGGCGGCTTGCTCGTCATCGGCGGGGAAAACGCCAAGTTTACCGACAATGCCAATTCCTGGATGAACGCTTTCGGCCTGACACTGACCGCGGGCAAGCATTCAGAAGGCACCTTCTCGAATTCCTCCCACGCGTTGATGGACGGAGTGACCGCCGGCGCAGAGCTGGGCGCTCTGAGTGGTGGTGCATTTGCTGATGGCGATTTTGACATTCTCGCCTCAACCGATGGCGGGGCGGCGATTGTCGCGAAGAGCTACGGGCTGGGCACAGTCGTCGCTCTGGCCGATGGCAACTTCTGGGACGATGGCCCGTCACGGGGCGAAAAGCGATATTCAGAGAACACGGCTCAATTCGCCGCAAACCTCTTTGGCGCGGAACAGCCCCTGCGGTCAGCCATTACCCTGCCCTCGCCTGTGCCACTTCCGGCATCCCTGCCCCTGGCGCTCGCCGGTTTGGGCGGCCTTCTCGCATTGCGGCGCAAACGCGCAGCGGCCTGATACCGACGGGTCAATTCAAATCAGCGCGCTGTGGCGAAAGCCGCGGCGCGTTGTCTTTTGAGGTTTCTTGCCGTCAAAGAGGCCCCGGCAGACGCTCTTCTGACAGCAGCACATTGGCTTCCACTTGCCCCGCGCCGGGCAAGGTCATGATCCGGCGGCGCAGCACGCGCTCGAAATCCGAGATATCCCGCGCAACGACACGCAAGCGATAATCATAAAGCCCCAGCACATGCTCCACGGTTTGCACCTCCGGGATCGCGCGCACCGCACGTTCGAAATCCTCCAGAGACACGCGGCCTTTTGTGGCCAGCTTGACCCCCAGAAAAACCGTGACGCCGAAGCCGAGTTTCTCCCGATCCAGCCGGACCTGCGCCCCGCGCAGAACATCTGCATCCCGCAAGCGCTTGATCCGGCGCCAGACGGCAGGCTGCGACAGGCCGGTCTCGCGCGCGAGCGAGGCGGCCGAGCGCGAAGCATCCGTTTGCATCGCGCGCAGCAAGGCCAGATCGATGGCATCCACCTCTGTCATAGCGGCAAATCCTCCGCATCCTTGATGCGCGCCACATGCATCAAGGCCTCGATGTCAGAGATATGAGGCAAGGTCAGAATGCGCGCGCGGTAGATCTCTTGATAATGGGCCAAGTCCCGCGCAATCAGAGAGACCCGCGCATCCACCGAGCCCACAAAGGTTTGCAGCTCCAAGACCTCCGGAATTCGTCTGGCCTCTGCGAGGAAGGCATCGAAGGCACGAGGCTCGAATTTATCCAGCGTGATGCGCAGCGAAACTTCGACACTGTATCCCAACGCAACCCAATTGATCCGCGCGCCGACACCTTCAATGACGCCAGCTTGCTCCATGGCAGCCAAGCGTCGCGCCAGCGTTGCAGGCGTGACGTTGGCCCGCTCTGCGAGGGCGGATTGCGGCGCATCAGGCTCGGCTTGAAACTGCCGGAGGATTCGTCGGTCTGCATCGCTCAACATGATTTTCGCGATATAAGCCGATCCAGCGCATAACTCCATCGCAATTTGGTAAATGATGCTCGATTTTGATGCGGATATACGGGTGGGATCGCTATTTTGCCCGCAATGACACCCTGAAATGGAGAAAAACCCATGCGCGTATATTACGATCGCGATTGCGATGTGAACCTCATCAAAGACATGAAAGTCGCCATTCTGGGCTACGGCTCCCAAGGCCATGCCCATGCGCTGAACCTGCGCGATTCCGGCGCCAAGAATGTCGTCGTGGCCCTGCGCGAAGGCTCGCCCTCCGCGGCGAAAGCCGAAGGCGAAGGCCTCCAGGTCATGGGCATCGCGGAAGCCGCAGCCTGGGCCGATCTGATCATGTTCACCATGCCCGATGAACTTCAGGCGGAAACATACAAGAAATACGTCCATGACAATCTGCGCGAAGGTGCGGCGATTGCTTTTGCCCACGGTCTCAACGTCCATTTTGGTCTGATCGAGCCCAAAGAAGGCGTAGACGTCATCATGATGGCGCCCAAGGGCCCCGGCCACACCGTGCGCGGCGAATACACCAAAGGCGGCGGCGTGCCCTGCCTTGTGGCCGTGCACAACGATGCCTCCGGCAAGGCGCTCGAGATTGGCCTCAGCTATTGCTCCGCCATCGGCGGCGGCCGCTCGGGCATCATCGAGACGAATTTCCGCGAAGAATGTGAGACCGACCTCTTTGGCGAACAGGCCGTTCTCTGTGGTGGCCTCGTGGAACTCATCCGCATGGGCTTCGAGACATTGGTCGAGGCGGGTTATGCGCCCGAAATGGCCTATTTCGAATGCCTGCACGAAGTGAAGCTGATCGTGGATCTGATCTATGAAGGCGGCATCGCCAACATGAACTACTCGATCTCCAACACAGCTGAATATGGCGAATATGTCTCCGGTCCGCGGGTCCTGCCCTACGACGAGACAAAGGCCCGCATGAAAGCGATCCTGACAGACATCCAGACCGGCAAGTTCGTCCGCGACTTCATGTCTGAAAACCAGGTCGGCCAGCCCTTCTTCAAAGGCACCCGCCGCATCAACGATGCGCACCAGATCGAAGAAACAGGCGAGAAACTGCGCGGCATGATGCCCTGGATCTCCGAAGGCAAGATGGTCGACAAGTCCAAGAACTAAGACAGGTTCTGACGTGAAAACGAAAACGGCACCTGCGATGCAGGTGCCGCTTTTTTTGTATTTTGTTGTGCCTCAAGCGGCCTTGCGGCGCCCCCATGCGAGGAACGGCAAGGCGGCCATGAACAGCAACCCACTGGCCGGCAGTGGCACAGGCGCAAGCGTCGCAACCTCGCGTATGATCGAGGATGCACCACCGCGGGGAACAAGCGACGTCCAGACGAGATCGCCCTCGGCGACCAGTTCGCTCGACACACCGCTGAAGGTCACGAAATCACCCTCTTCGGGGGTCCAGACGGCCCCCACGACGCTCCCGTCAACCGCCCCGAGCGTAGGCCCGTTGCTGCCACCGCTGGTAGATGTCGCATCCCAACCGGCCGGCAGATCCGTGAAAAACAACCTGCCCTCAGGGAAGATCGCCGGAGCACCGAATGTAGCATCGCCAATGACAAACCAATCCCAGCCCCAGCCCGCTTCCAGCGTGCCATCGGCATTGTCGGCGGTCAGGGTAAAGTCGTATTGGTAGCTTCCGCCGAGATCCGTGACGGAATACTCCAGACTGATCGGTGCGGCGGCGGCCATATATGTAGAAGCAGCCAGCAACGCGGCGGCGGAAACAAGTGTTTTCATGATAACCTTCAAAAATGATGCGCCCCCAACAGATGTTAGACGCGACAAATTCGTTGCAAATGTGGCGCGTCTTTGTCCGATCTTTGAACGAGCTGATGCGGCCGGGGAAATCATCTCAGGTCTGGAGATTTGGCTTGCATGCGGGTTGAGAGACGGTATTCGCCTGAGAGGTTGAATATCGCACGAATTTTGATGAGCAGGACGCCATGCGCGACAGCCCGGACATCTCGATCAAGGATTGGCTCATGGTCGCCGCTTTGGGTTTGACCTGGGGCGGGACCTTTCTGGTCATCGAGCTGGCTCTCGAGGGGATCACCCCCTTTTGGCTGGCCGCGGCCCGCATTGGGTTTGCGGCGCTTCTGATGTGCCTGATTTGGCGCGTCATGGGGGGAAAGCTCTGGCGCGTTCCGGAGGTTGGCCCTGCCGCATGGGGTCAACTGCTGACCGTCGGGCTGTTGTCCTCCGCCGTGCCCTTCATGCTGCTCAGCTGGGGGCAACAATACGTGACCTCCGGCTTTGCCGGGGTGTCCATGGCGGCGGTTGCCCTGATTGTCCTGCCGCTGGCGCATTTCCTCGTTCCTGGCGAACGCATGACATTGCGGCGCGCTCTGGGCTTCGTGATTGGCTTTGTGGGCGTGGTCATCCTGATCGGAGGGCAAGCCTTTGAGGCGACGGGCGCAGCGCTGGAGACACCGGGCCGTCTGGCCTGCCTGGGCGCTGCGGCCTGCTACGCGATCTCATCGGTCACGTTGCGGCGCATGCCAGAGATTGATCCGATCGGGGTCTCGGCCATACTGCTGGTGATCGGTGCGATTGTCGTCATCCCAACCGCATGGATCGTCGAAGGGCCGCCACCATTGCCCGATCTGCGCACGATCCTCATCCTTGCCTTTTTGGGCCTCGTCCCAACAGCCGCAGCCAATCTGCTGCGCACGCTGGTCATTCAAAGCGCCGGCCCGGTGTTCATGAGCCTTGTGAACTATCAAGTGCCGGTCTGGTCGGTCGTTCTGGGAGCATTGATCCTGAGCGAACCCCTGCCCTCGTCGCTGCTCTTGGCGCTGACCTTGATCCTTGCAGGCGTCGGTTTGAGCCAATACGGCGCCTTGAAGCGCTTGTTTTCGAGGATGACGCGTTCAGCGCGACACTAATTCTCAATCCGAGAACAATTCAAATTGATGTCCCGCATTGTCTGTCTCGGTGAAACAATGGCGCGGCTGATCGCCCCTTTGCCACGGAAAAGCCAGAATTCGCTTGGGACGGCAATGTTCGTGAGCTAAGACCCGCTCAAGCAAATCAAAAGGATTGACCATGAAATTGACCAGTATCGCAGCTGCATTTGCACTGTCGGCTCTCGCCACGACAAGCCACGCGGCTCTTGTAAACGGTGACCTTGAAACCGGTGAACTGGGCCCCTGGGTTCTGGATCGCACGCAATTCGCTACTGGTGAGTTCGACCCCTGGGCCATTCGGGAAGGTGGCGCAAACAGCGGCCAATTCTCCATGACGGCCACGAACAACATCGAAGTCCTTCAAGTCTTTGATGGCATCGACACGATGGACATCACTGAAGTCTCCTTTGCTGCCAAGCATCAAGGTTTGGGCGATGCCCTCGCCGTTACGCTGTTCTATGACACGGAGAGCGACGAGAACATTGTGCGCACCACTGGCGATGAGTGGAACCTGTTCAACATCACGGATCTCCTCCGCGCCAATTCCGTGCTGACCGGGATCTCCTTCTTCGGCAACCGCACTGGCTGCCCCGGCGGCGATTGCACACGCACATTCATCGATGACGTTGTAATCTCCGTCACGGCCCCCGTGCCGCTGCCCGCAGGGTTGCCGCTTCTGGGCGGTGCATTGGCGATGGTTGGCTTCGCAGGGTGGCGTCGCAAGGCGGCCTGATCGCCTCACGTCACATCATGAATTCAAAGGAACCGCTCCTCTTACGAGGGGCGGTTTTTTCATGTGGTCGCCGCGTCAACCTCGGCCACCACGCTGTCGACACAGCGTTCCATCAAACCGGCATCCTCACATTCCGCCATCACGCGGATCAAAGGCTCTGTGCCGGACTTCCGGATGAGCAAGCGGCCCTGCCCCTCAAGCGCGGCTTCCGCCTCCGCAATAGCAGCCTTGACCTGCGCCATCTCCAAAGGCACCTGACCAGCTGTGTAACGCACATTCTTCAGGAGCTGCGGCACAGGCTCAAAGACACGCACCAGCTCAGACGCCCTTTGACCAGAGCGCGCCATCTCCGCAAGAAATTGCAGACCCGCCATCAAACCATCTCCGGTCGTGGCGTAATCCGTCATGACGATATGGCCCGATTGCTCACCGCCGAGGTTAAACCCATTGGCCCGCATTGCCTCCACGACATAACGATCGCCAACGCCGGTGCGGTGCAAATCGATCCCCTGATCGCCCAGATAACGCTCAAGCCCAAGGTTCGACATGACTGTGGAGACAAGCGTCTTGCCTGCCAAACGGTCCTCTTCGGCCCATCTGGAGGCGAAGAGTCCCATGATCTGATCGCCATCGGCCACGGCGCCCGTCTCATCGATCAGGATGATCCGATCCGCGTCGCCATCGAGGCAAATGCCGATATCCGCCCCATGGGCCACAACGGTTTCTGCCGCCAGTTGAGGTTTGGTCGAGCCGCAATCGCGGTTGATGTTGAGACCGTCGGGAGACACCCCCACAGGAACCACCTCCGCGCCCAGCTCCCAAAGAACTTCCGGAGCCGCGCGATAGGCCGCGCCATTGGCGCAATCCACGACAACCTTGATCCCATTCAGGCGCATGCCTGCGGGAAAGGATGATTTCACCCGTTCCACATAACGGAAAAGCCCGTCATCGATCCGCTGCGCGCGGCCGATCTCATTGGCATCCACCAGATCGACGCCTTCCTCGACAAGCTTTTCAATCTCGCTTTCCACATCATCGGACAGTTTGAAGCCATCGGGCCCGAAAAACTTGATGCCGTTGTCTGCCGCCGGGTTGTGCGATGCCGATATCATGATGCCCAGATCCGCACGCATCGACGGCGTCAGCAAGCCCACCGCAGGCGTTGGGACAGGCCCCAGCAACAGCACATTCATACCCGTGGACGTCAGGCCCGCCGTCAGCGCATTCTCAAACATATAACCGGACAGCCGCGTGTCCTTGCCGATCACGACCCGGTGAACCCCGGAGGCTTCGCGCCGGAAATACCGCCCCACAGCCGCACCCAGACGCAGCGCAAGCTCAGCTGTCATGGGCGTTGTATTCGCGCGCCCCCGGATGCCGTCCGTTCCAAAGTATTTACGCGCCATGGCTCTCTCCATCTCTGACGGCTGCCCACAGGCGCAGCGCCTGTTTGGTCTCTGCCACATCATGGACCCGCAAGATCTGCGCGCCCTGCCCCGCTGCCGCCAATGCCACCGCAATGGAGCCCGGCATGCGGCTCTTGGGATCCTGCGCCTTGCCAATATCGCGAATGAAGCCCTTGCGCGACGCCCCGATCAGAATGGGGACCCCGTGGCCGTGAAACAGGCTCAGATTGTTGATCAAACGCAGGTTCTGCGCACCGGTTTTGCCGAACCCCAATCCCGGATCGATGACGATCCGCGCGCGCGGTATGCCCAGATCCTGCACGCGCGCAATCTGCACGCCGAGGAAATCATAGATATCCAACAACAGATTGTCGTAATCCGTCTTGCTCGCCATGACTTCGGGAATATCGGACGTGTGCATGATACAGACAGGCAGATGATGGGATGCGCAGAACTTGGCCAGCTCGGGATCAAATGTGAAACCGGAGACGTCATTGACCATGCTTGCGCCCGCGCCCACGGCGGCCTGCGCTACCGTACTTTTGCGGGTATCAATCGAAATCGGCACGTTGATGCGGCTGGCCAGCGCCGTGACGGCGGGCTCAACCCGCGCGATCTCGGCCTCAACCGGCACCTCCAAAGCGCCCGGCCGCGTGCTCTCGCCACCGATATCGATCATGTCCGCGCCATTGGCGGCCATCGTCATCCCATGGGCAGCAGCATGCGCTGCGCCGTGATGATCCCCGCCATCCGAGAAACTGTCAGGCGTGACATTCAAAATGCCCATGATCCGCACCTGATCCATCATGAGCCCTGCAATCGGCGCGCGCGGCGCGGTCAGGCAAGTGAGCATACGCGAATGCACCGCCTCGACAGGCACGATCCGAGCCGGCTCGTCCCGGCTCAACACCTCCGCATGGGTGAACCACAAAGGCCCGCCTGCGAGAAGGGCCGCGCCAGGCTGGCGCACGGGGCCTTGCTGCACAAGTGGCCTGTAGTAACGCCGATACGGTTTAAAAGAGGACATATTAGGTCTTTAATTCAAGGAAGTTATTCAATCCAGCGCAGCGCGCGTGGCAGGCACGATCCGCACCGGGCCGCGCATGTGTTCGGGCGCATTCTCGCCGATCACAAGAAATTCTTCCGCATCCAGCGTATCGGCCAGCCAGGCGGCGAGCGCCACAGCATCGCGCGGCTGGGTCTTGGGACCCTCGACAGCATCCAGCACGATCTTCGAAGGCGCCCAAAGGCTGATCTGGTCATTTTTCATGCCCCAGTCGATTTCAGTGCGGGTATCCACGACGACGCACCGCGCATCACGCGCGGCCAGCGACCAGCCATTTTGCTCGATGGACAGCAGATCGATCCGCCGCTGGGTCATCGCATGGCCCGTGGTCAGGCGCTGTGTGTCAGGCAGGCCGACGCAGAAGATCACCGGGGCCTCCTGCTGTTGCAGCCAGTCGATCCAGGTCGTCAAATGCGCGGATGCAATCGCTTCATTGGACAGATAGACCACACGCGGATGGGGTTTCGCCTCTGATAGCGCTTCCACGATCTCGGGCTTGAGGTCATCGCGCGCACGCACGATTTCAACCCCAAGCGCACCCGGGCCGCGATCCAGCTTTTCAATCCGCACAAACACCCTCTGGGCTTGCGGCTCGAGCAACACACGGTCCGCCACGCGCTCGGCCAGCGTTTCCAGCAAGTTCAGCCGCTCGGCCGCCAGCTCATGTGCGATGGCCTCGGTTATCCGATCATAGCTCAAAATCGTATCGACATCATCGGCCAGCGGATCCGCGATCGGAACAACCTCCACCACGACGTTGAAACAAATACGCTGCGTTGTCCCACGTTCTGCCTGAAACGCGCCGATCTCTACATCGACGATATGTTCGCGCAGGGAAATCCGGTCCAACGGCGCTACGGACGTGGCCGCAGCACGCTCGGAGGGATGAGCAAAAGCAAGGTGTATGTCGTTGGTCACGTCGCTTGGTCCTCGATATGCATGCGGTGCGCCGAACAGAGCCCGGCCGCGTCATTGCGATGCAATCTTATGCGTTAGTTGGACGATACGCGCCAGACATGACGATAGAATTTATGAACTCCGACCGTCGTTGTATGGGTGTAGGTGCGTGACCAATTCGGGCGAACGGCCGTCGTGTGGTAATGCGTGGCCCCTTTCGTCAGGGTCCGCTTTGCGCCGTTCAGCATGACATGGGCAATCTTGCCAACCCGCTCCCAGGCGCGCGGCTCGTTGATCCTCTCCGGCCGCCCATCGCAGGTATAGGTGAACTGACAGGCATAGCGTTTGCCAGTGCCCTGATTGATCACACCACAAACCGAATTTGGAAAACGCGGATGATCCACACGGTTCAGGATGACCTCAGCAACCGCAGCCTGCCCCTTGATGCTTTCACCCCGTGCTTCGAAATACAGCGCCTCCGCGAGACAACGCCACTCTGCTCCGCCCTTCACTTTGGGCTGCGCGGCCAGCCATTCACGCGTGAAACTGATGCGCGGACCCGCCGCCTGCGGACGCAGGGATTCCTTGGGCGCCAGCACCCGTTTCATCGTCGCCCCGGGCACGCGCGCAATGCCCGCGTCCTCAACAGCCAGCAAACGCTGCGCCGTCCCCGTGACAGGCTCCGCAATCGCGGCAATCGGCGAGAGCACCACAGAGAGTGCAAATAGGCAGCTCGTAATCGGTCGCATCAACAAGCTCCGAAGGTGGATGCGGCCCCAGGCGCCGCAATTCAACGCCACGTGTTAAGGCAAAATTAAGACAAAAGTCCAGCCAAGCTGGGCGCGCAGACAAGCGGCCTGTGGCCGCAGCACATCAAGACACCTCCAGCTAGGGGGCACAGATTTCCGCGCCACTACATCTTGTCAGCGATTGCACATTGGGCGGCGGCAAGGCGCGCAACCGGAACGCGAAACGGAGAACAGGAGATATAGCTAAAGCCGAGCTCGCGGCAGATGTGAATTGATTCGGGATTGCCACCGTGCTCGCCACAGATCGACAACAGCACCTGCGGTTTGGCCTCTCGCGCCCGCGCGACACCGATCTCGAGCAATTCACCCACGCCTTCGGCATCAAGCACATGGAACGGATCTTCCTCAAAGACACCACGTTGCACATAATCCGACATGAACCGCCCCGCATCATCGCGAGACAGCCCGTAGGTCATCTGCGTGAGATCGTTCGTGCCAAAACTGAGGAAATCACACTGCGCGGCGATCTCGCGGGCCCGAAGTGCGGCACGCGGGGTCTCAACCATGACACCCACATGATAGGTGAAATCACGCCCCTGCTCAGCGCGCACGGCCGCTGCAACGGCATCCAGCCCCATGCGCACCAGCTCGACTTCGCGACGCGCCGAAACCAAGGGGATCATGATCTCCGGCACAACAGGCGCCTGCTCCGTGCTCACCGCGAGCGTCGCCTCAAAAATCGCGCGGGCCTGCATTTCGTAGATTTCAGGCACGGTGATGCCAACGCGTACCCCGCGCAGCCCCAGCATCGGATTGTATTCCGCAAGTGACTCCACCCGTCGCTCAACGTCGGAGACAGGCAGGTCAAGCGCTTCCGCCAATTGCCGCATCCCGGTCTTGTCATGCGGCAAAAACTCATGCAGCGGCGGGTCGAAGAGGCGAATGGTCAGCGGCGCGCCTGCCATCATACGGAAGAGTTCTGTGAAGTCCTGCCGTTGCATCGGCAACAGACGATCCAGCGCAGCGCGCCGGTCCTGCACGCTGTCTGCGAAAATCATCTCGCGCATGACGGTCAGGCGTTCGTTCTCGAAAAACATGTGCTCGGTGCGGCACAGGCCGATGCCTTCGGCCTTGAATCGCTGCGCAAGAGCGGCATCGGCCAACGTGTCGGCATTGGCGCGCACCGCGATATCGCGCTCCGCATCCGCCCAGGACATGAACTTTGTGAAGGCCTCATCCAACGCGGCCTCGCGCATGGGCGGCGCACCGTCCAGCACTTGCCCCGCAGCCCCGTCGAGCGTGATCATGTCGCCTTCGCCGTAGCGGCGACCATCTTCCGAGACAATAACTTTCTTTCGCAAATTGAACGACATACGCGCCGCTCCTACGACACAGGGCAAACCCATACCGCGGCCAATCACGGCCGCGTGTGATGTCATACCGCCGCGCTCGGTCAGGACCCCGGCTGCGACCTGCATGCCACGAATGTCCTCCGGTGAGGTTTCCCGTCGCACCAGAATGGCCGGTTCGCCCCGAGAGGCCGAGGCCTGCGCCGCCGCCGCCGAGAACACGATCCGGCCTGATGCCGCACCGGGGCTTGCGGCAATGCCTGAGCCAATTACGTCGCGGTAGGCATCCGGGTCGATCTGTCGATGCAGCAATTCAGAGAGCGCACGCGGCTCAATACGCATCACGGCTTCCTGTTTGGAGATAATCCCGTCTTCCGCCAGAGCGACCGCGATCCGCAGGGCCGCCCGGTTGGACCGCGGCACGCGTACACCATCAAGAATATGCACGCGCCCGTCCTGCAAAGTGAACTCGACCTGCATCTCCTCGCGAAGCTTGCGTCGCATGGCGCGCGCATGGGCGATGATCTCCGCGTATACATCGGGCACCGTATCTTCCAGCGACGGGCCGCGATCATCCTGCGTCAGATAGAGCGCCTCCGCCCCCTCTCCCAAGGCATCGCGGCCTTGCGATTGCGAGAGATAGCGTCCGGTGATCTGCGGCATGCCGGTCTCGGGATCGACCAATTGCAACACACCAGAGCCGGTTTCCGTCTCGGAGCTGCCCAAACCAAGAGCCATCTGCTGGACCACGAGCCCAAGCCCCGCATCCGCCGGTGCGCCTTTGGCCTGACGCAAAAGACGCGCCGAGGTCCCCTCCCAGGCGCGCGCCATGGAGCGCAGCACCTCGGAAAGCTGTACCGCCGGGTCTTGCGGAAAGGCCTCTTCGGCCTCATCCTCATAGGCCCGCAGCGCTTCGCTCAGGGCATTGGCGCCGTCCGACGTGATATCATCGAACATGTCAGGATCCAGCCGGGCCACATGCACGGCATAGGCTTCCACAAACCGGGTATAGAGCGCAGCAGAAGCATCGCGCCCCAATGCCTCGGAATATTCGATAAATCGGGCATCATTCATGCCGATGTTCAAAATGGCCCCCGGTCCGCCCCAATCCGGATCCTGAGACGACGGGCGGACACACAGCAGAGCATTTTCAGGGAATTGCGCGACGATCTTCTCGATATCTGGCAATTCGCCATTGGCGATCCGGTGCACGGCATCAAAGCTCAAGGCGACCGTGGCCGGCACTGGCAGATCCATCCGCACCAAACGCTGCAAGCATTTGGCCCGTCCGCCATGCGTGTCGGCTTTCATGGGCGCATCCGCCGTGATGGGCGTGATGTGGGGGTTATTGGTGAGCATTGCGCTGTCCCGGGCTATCGCAGCAAAGCATAGCGATGTGCGCGGCCCTTGGTAAAGGGCGCGCATGTCACAGGGTGCGCCCCATGTGGGCCCACGGAGACGGTCCGGCTTGCCTTGCCGTGTCAGAGACGGCGCAACAAGTCGCGAGACGGCGTGCCCGTGACAGGCAGACCGTTTCGGCGCTGGAACCCTTCGATGGCCGTGCGGGTCTGCGTGCCAATGATCCCGTCGGCCTCACCTGCATCGAAGCCGCGCCGCGTCAGCCCCTGCTGCAGCGCGACCCGGTCCTGCTTGGTCAGGCCAAACTCATCGGGCGGGAATTGACCCCGCAGGGGGCCCGCACCGCGAATGCGATCCGCCAGATGACCCACGCCAATCGCGTAGCTGTCGGAATTGTTGTAGCGTTTGATAACGCGGAAATTGGGACCCAGCGTAAACCGCGGGCCACCCGCCTGCGGCTCAAACGCACCACCGGGATCCTCCTGCGCCCAGGCCCCGCCCCGCTGCCAGCCGCGCTGCGCAAGGTAGTTGGCAGTGCCGGCCAGCGCGTCAGCGGGATCGGCATTCCAGATATCGCGCCGCCCGTCGCCATCGAAATCGACCGCATAGCCGGTGAAAGTCGTCGGGATGAACTGCGTGTGCCCCATGGCGCCCGCCCAGGAGCCGCGCATTTGCGCCGCCGGGATGTCCCCCGCCTGAATGATCCGGAGCGCATCCATAAGCTGCGCCTCAAAAAAGCGGCCCCGCCGCCCCTCGAAGGCCAATGTCGAGGTTGCCGAGATCACCGGAATGTCGCCCATCCGCGTGCCATAAAAGCTCTCCAGCCCCCAAATGGCTGTCATGATGGAGGGATCAACGCCGTAGCGCGCCTCAATCGCAGACAAGGTCCGGCGGTGGCGCGCAAACATCTCGCGCCCCATGGCAATGCGTTTGTCCGAGGCGGCAATTGCGAGATAATCCTCCAACGTGCGTTTGAACTCGGTCTGATTGCGATCCCGTTTGACAACACCGGGCAGGAACCCCGCGCCGCGAAAGGCCTGATCGAGTGTGCGCTGCGAAATGCCCTGCGCCTGTGCCCGTGGGCGAAAATCCTGCACCCAGGCATCATAGCCCGCATTGCGCTGCGGGCGCAGATCAGCGGGCAAGCCTGAGGCTCCACCCGCAGGCCGCGCCCGACCTGTGCCGCCACTGGCACAGCCCGACAGCACCACCGCGCCAAGCCCCAATGAAAAAAGACGCCTGTTCAGTCTCATGGCTTCACCTCTTACCTGCTTTGCTCACAAGGCTAGGCTGCACGGCCGCAAAGGAAAATCCCCTTTGAGAGGACTGCGCGATATCCGGCGCCTGTTGCAAAAGAAAAAGAGGGGGCCGAAACCCCCTCAGTTTTGCTGATCAAGCTCGATTGGTTCACCGCTCGAGATGTGTTTTTGCCTGCGGCTTGATCCGCGCGGGGCACGCTCGCGCGCCCCGTGTCTCATGCCGGGCCTTGGGTGCCCGGCACGTCTCTTAGCTGCATCCGCTTGTTGCGCCGCAGGTGTTGCACTTCATGCAGGTGCCATTGCGCACCAGCGTGTAATTGCCGCAATCGCCACAGGCCTCGCCCTCATAGCCTTGCATCTTTGCCTTGGTCCGCGCGTCCATGGAGGTCGCGACGGTGCCCGATGCAATCGACGTGGTTGTGGTTGAGGCAGCAACCGCCACCGCGCCCGCATCCATCGTCTCAGGGACCAGCGTTTGCAGCGCGCTCACCGCATCATCGGCCCCGCCCTGCAACACCACCAGCTCCTGCGGCAGGCGCTTGCGCAAATAGCCTGTGGAGCTGATCTGCTTGAGCACTTCGAGCGACTTGGTCGCTGCTGTCTCGGAGAGCTCGGAGACATTGGCCACGCTTTCCTGCTCACCGCGCCCCAGATCGTCAAAACTCTGACCTTCGGGCTTGATATGGGCGAGATCGGTCCGGTCCAGATAGCTCACCGCCAGTTCGCGGAAGATATAGTCGAGGATCGAGGTCGCGTTCTTGATGCTGTCATTGCCCTGCACCATGCCCGCAGGCTCAAACTTGGTGAAGGTGAAGGCATCGACGAACTCTTCCAGCGGCACGCCGTATTGAAGACCGACGGAGACCGCGATGGCGAAGTTGTTCATCATCGCACGGAAGCCTGCGCCTTCCTTGTGCATGTCGATGAAGATCTCACCGAGATTGCCGTCCTCATACTCGCCGGTGCGGAGGTAGACCTTGTGGCCACCGACCACAGCCTTTTGGGTGTACCCCTTACGGCGATCCGGCATCTTCTCGCGGCCGCGGGCCACTTCCTTGACGACGATCTTCTCAACGATCTTCTCCGCCAGGATCTGCGCTTTCTCCTGTTGGGTGCCCGTCTCGAGCACCTCTGCCGCCTCTTCGTCGTCTTCCACGAGGGCTGCGGCGAGCGGTTGGCTGAGCTTGGAGCCGTCACGGTAGAGCGCGTTGGCCTTGGTGCCGAGCGACCAGCTGAGCTCATAGGCCGCCTGACAATCCTCGATCGTGGCGTCATTGGGCATGTTGATCGTCTTGGAGATCGCGCCCGAGATGAAGCTCTGTGCGGCGGCCATCATGGTGATGTGGCTCTCCACGGAGAGGAACCGCTTGCCCTTCTTGCCGCAGGGGTTGGCGCAATCGAAGATCGCGTAGTGCTCTTCTTTCAGATGCGGCGCCCCTTCCAGTGTCATCGTCCCGCAGACATGGTCGTTCGCCGCGTCGATATCGGCCTTGGAGAAACCGAGGTGACGGAGCAGGTCGAAGGTCGGGTCGTTCAGCTTCTCAGCCGGGATGCCCAACACATTGGTGCAGAACTCTTCGCCCAGCGTCCACTGGTTGAAGACGAAGCGGATGTCGAAAGCCGATTCCAGCGCCGCTTCCACTTTCTCGATCTCATTGGGGCCAAAGCCGTGGCCGATGAGCGAGGTGTGGTTGATGCCCGGCGCGTTGCCGATGGAACCATGTCCTACAGCGTAGGAGACGATCTCTTCGATCTGGGCCGAGCCGTAGCCCAGCTTTTCCAGAGCAGCTGGCACGGATTGGTTGATGATCTTGAAGTAGCCACCACCTGCAAGCTTTTTGAACTTCACCAAGGCGAAGTCAGGCTCGATGCCGGTCGTGTCGCAATCCATCACGAGGCCGATGGTGCCTGTGGGCGCGATCACGGTGGATTGCGCATTGCGGTAGCCATGCTTCTCCCCCAGCGCCAGCGCTTCATCCCAGGCGCCCATGGCAATCTCTACAAGACGCGCATCGGGGCAGTTGGCATGATCGAGCGGCACGGGCTTCACCGTGAGATCCTCATACCCATCCGTTGCGCCATAGGCCGCGTTGCGGTGGTTCCGCATGACGCGCAGCATATGCTTGGCGTTGCGCTTGTAGCCCGAGAACGGACCCAGCTCGCTCGCCACCTCAGCAGAGGTTGCATAGGAGACACCTGTCATGATCGCTGTCAGCGCCCCGCACAGAGCGCGGCCTTCAGGCGAATCGTAGCTGTAGCCCATGTTCATGAGCAGACCGCCGATATTGGCATAGCCCAGACCCAACGTGCGGAAGTCGTAAGACAGCTGCGCGATCTCCTTGGAGGGAAATTGCGCCATCATCACAGAGACTTCGAGCGTCAGCGTCCAAAGGCGTGTGGCGTGCATATAGTCTTCTGCCTGGAACGCGCCGTCCTTGTAGAATTGCAGCAGGTTCATGGAGGCAAGGTTACAGGCCGTATCGTCAAGGAACATATATTCCGAGCACGGGTTCGAGCCGCGGATCTCGCCATCCTCAGGACATGTGTGCCACTGGTTCACGGTATCGTGGAACTGGATGCCGGGATCGGCGCAGGCCCAGGCCGCATGACCCACCTGCTCCCAGAGCTCGCGTGCGGAGATCGTCTTGGCGACCTTGCCATCTGTGCGACGGATGAGCTCCCAGGGCTGGTCATTCTTCACGGCGTCGAGGAACGCGTTTGTCACGCGGATTGAATTGTTCGAGTTCTGCCCGGAGACCGACGCGTAAGCCTCTGAATCCCAATCCGTATCGTAGGTCGGGAATTCGATGCTGGCATAGCCTTGCTTGGCGTAGTCCAGCACGCGTTTGATGTAGGTCTCGGGGATCATGACGCCTTTGGCAGCGCGGATGGCCGCTTTCAGCGCATCATTGGCCTTGGGATCGTAAGCGCCCTCCTCGGAGCCATCAAAGCTGCGGATCGCGTCGAAAATGCCGTTGAGCATCTTCTCGTGCATCTTGGAGCCCGCGACGATGGAGGCGACTTTCTGCTCTTCCTTGACCTTCCAGTTGATGAATTCCTCGATGTCGGGGTGATCAGCATCACAGATCACCATCTTGGCTGCGCGGCGCGTTGTGCCGCCCGATTTGATGGCGCCCGCCGCGCGGTCACCGATCTTGAGAAAGCCCATCAGGCCGGAAGATTTGCCGCCGCCCGAGAGCGCTTCATTGGCCGCCCGCAGCGAGGAGAAGTTGGTTCCCGTCCCGGAGCCGTACTTGAAGAGCCGCGCTTCGCGGACCCAAAGATCCATGATACCACCATCGGAAACCAGATCATCGGCAACCGACTGGATGAAGCAGGCGTGCGGCTGCGGATGCTCATAGGCAGAGGTCGAACGCGTCAGTTCACCCGTCTGATAATCCACGTAATAGTGGCCCTGACCCGGTCCATCGATGCCATAAGCCCAGTGCAGGCCTGTATTGAACCACTGCGGCGAGTTGGGCGCGGCCATCTGCGTGGCCAACATGAAGCGCATCTCGTCAAAATAGGCTTGCGCGTCTTCCTCCGTTGAGAAGTAGCCGCCCTTCCAGCCCCAGTATGTCCACGCGCCTGCGAGGCGGTCAAAGACCTGCTTTGACGATGTCTCGCCCGTGGTCTCGGTATCATCGGAGGCCGGGACGGAGCGCCACAGGAACGACGGGACCGCATTTTCTTCCACCTTCTTGAGCGCAACGGGAACGCCCGCTTTGCGAAAGTACTTTTGCGCGATTACGTCAGAGGCCACCTGGCTCCACGAGCTCGGCACTTCGACATTGTCGAGCCGAAACACAATCGTGCCATCGGGGTTGCGGATTTCAGATGCCGTCGTGACGAAGTCGATCTCGGCGTATGCGTCTTGTCCTGCCTTGGTAAAACGTCTTTCGATTTTCATCTTTTTTTGCCCTGTTTTCGGGTCTCAGCCCGGTCTCTCTAGTCATCGCGGATCGCCCGCACCTCAAAGACACACACGCTCTTCCACAGCGCGTGAGTGCGCGCTGGGTGGCCCTATTGCGGACCGCACAACAGAGCTGTTGCCAGCCCATATGGTGAGAAGTGTTTCGTCCCAACTCGAGAAGGAACCCAACCATCTTGCATCCTGTGATACACTATATGTTGTGGTCGCCTCCGTCAGTGGCCACAAACTGGCGCAAATTTTAGGGTCTGGTCAACGGATTTTTTTGGTTAACGGAGCATGTTTTCCTGTTGACGCATGCAGGCTTTTTCAGGCGGCCGAAACAGCGGGTGATTCAGCCACAGTTCAATCCACAATGCAGCGCCAAGGGGCAGATGACAGTTTTGTGAAAGATACAAAGACTTAGCCCCGGCCAGTCATGCTTTGGATGAAGTTATCCACAGGGGCGCAACACTACATATGGTGGAAAAACCATGCGAAACACAAAAAACACACTACGGGTGGCGTTATGCTGTTTTGCTCAAAATTTTGGAGAATGGTCGGGACGGCAAGATTCGAACTTGCGACCTACGGTACCCAAAACCGTCGCGCTACCAGGCTGCGCTACGCCCCGACGAGGAGCGGTTTAGCGCCCACAGCCCGCGATGAAAAGAGAGAAAGTGCGCAGCTCTGCTGCTAATCACATGGCAAGGCGGCTTTGTCTTGCGGCAAGAGCGGATGTTGCACCAGATCGCCCGCCGCTATCCCGATCTCGCCGGACAGGCCCCCGTTGATCTCAAGAACCGCCAGGGCCGGGCCATTGCTGGGAATCGTCGTCTCGTCATGCGGAATGGCGTTCTCGTGCACATGCCGCACAACCCCACGTTCGGTGATGAAGATCATGTCGAGCGGAATCAGGGTGTTCTTCATCCAGAAGGTCAGCGCGCGCGGGCTCTCGAAGATGAAGAGCATGCCGCGATCCTCAGCCATCTCTTCGACAAACATCAGACCCTGCCCGCGCTCTTGCGGCGTCACCGCAAGATCCACGTCGAAGGTGGCCGCGCCATAGGCGCCCCGGAGCGTGATTTTCTCCATGGCACAGGCCGCAGCCTCGCCCGCCGCCAGCAGCGACAGTCCAATCGAGAAGAGACAGGTCCGGATCATGCGCCTTTTGTGGCCAACTCCCAGGCACACACTTCCGCCGCCATCCGCCCGCGCTTGCCGTCTATGACCCGCAAGGCCAGCGCTTCGCCCGGTTGCAGATCTGCGAGACCCGACCGGCGCAGCACCTCGACATGCAAAAACACGTCTTCCGGCTTACCAAAGACATTCGCGAAGCCAAACCCTTTGGACTTGTCGAACCACTTGACCCGCGACGGCTCCAGAGGGGCCTCCGCCAAGCGTGATGGATCGATGTCTTCAAAGTCCGCGAGTGGCGGCGTCACGGCATCCTGTGGCGGCTCAATGGTCACCACTTCCACAGCCTGTACGCCGCGTGGCGTCTCCTGCACCCTGATATCAATCAGCGCGCCGTCAGCGACGGAATTCTGGCCGTAGTTGCGCAAAACATTCGAATGCAAAAGGATGTCGGGGCCGCCCTCTTCGGACACCACGAAACCAAACCCTTTCACCGGGTCGAACCATTTTACGCGACCTTTGACCTCTCGTACATTTTCTAGTGTGCGTTGCAAAACGTTACTCAGCTTTTATCCCCACACAAGTGTCCACCCAGATGGCAGGTCTTGCAAGCCCAAATCGCTGTATTTTAGGCCGATTTCCGTTCACGTAACGTGAAATTCAAGGGTTCAAACGCGAAATTTGCCACGCATCAGCGTCAGTTTCGCGTCTCCACACAAAACGGTCATGCAACCTAAAGGCGCCATCAGCCCAGAATTCTATCTCCAGAGGAGTGATGCGCCAGCCGCCCCAAAATGGCGGCCGATCAGGGTTCGGCCCCTTCTGCGCCGTGATCTTCGCGACCTCTGCCATCAGGTGCGCCCGCGAGCTCAAAGGACGCGATTGCTCAGACGCCCAGGCCCCCAGACGGGACTTGAGCGAACGCGACGCGTAATAGGCATCCGCCTTCTCCCCGTCTTCCTTCTGCACCAGCCCCCGCACGCGGATCTGCCGCCGGAGGCTTTTCCAATGCATGACAAACGCCGCTTTGCCGGAGGCGGCAATCTCATTGCTCTTGGCGCTCTCATAATTGGTATAGAAGATGAAACAATCTTCCTCGACATCCTTGAGCAGCACCATGCGGGCATTGGGCAGCCCATCGGGATCAACCGTTGACAATGCAATGGCGTTGGGATCGTTGATCTCGCGCTCCTGCGCTTCTGCCATCCAGCGGCGAACGATCTCAAACGGATCATCTCCCGCGAAAATACCTGTACGTTCCGTCATGGTTCTGCTTTCCCTTGGGTCGAGTTGACGTCTTGCGACCGCTCCCCCTTTGGCATAACCGGGAAGCGCAGAACAAGATGTGCGGGAGTGAGCTCATGTCAAACGGGTTGATGCAAGGCAAACGCGGGCTGATCATGGGCCTTGCCAATGACAAATCGATTGCCTGGGGTATTGCCCAAGCCTGTGCGGATGCAGGCGCGGAATTGGTCTTCTCCTATCAGGGCGATGCATTGCTCAAGCGTGTGGGTCCGCTGGCCGAGCGATTGGGCTCCGATTTCGTAGTCCCCTGCGACGTCTCGGACGCCGCATCCGTCGATGCGCTCTTTGAAGCCATTGAAGCCCGTTGGGGCAAGATTGACTTCGTCGTACACGCCATTGGTTTTTCTGACAAAAACGAACTTCGTGGCCGCTATGTGGATACCTCGCACGACAATTTCATGATGACAATGGACATCTCCGTCTATTCCTTCACAGCGATCATGCAGCGCGCCGAGAAGCTGATGTCTGACGGGGGCTCCGCGCTGACGCTGACCTATTACGGCGCCGAGCAAGTCATGCCGCATTACAATGTCATGGGCGTTGCAAAAGCGGCGCTGGAGGCGTCGGTCAAATACCTTGCCGAAGATCTGGGCAAGGACGGGATCCGCGTCAACGCGATCTCTGCCGGTCCGATCAAAACCCTCGCCGCCTCCGGCATTGGTGATTTCCGCTACATCATGAAGTGGAACGAATACAACTCGCCGCTGCGCCGCAATGTGACCATCGAAGACGTCGGCAAGTCGGCACTCTACCTGCTCTCGGATCTGGGCTCCGGCGTTACAGGCGAGAACCTTCATGTGGATGCGGGCTATCATGTGGTGGGCATGAAGGCCGTGGACGCGCCCGACATCTCCAAAGGCTGACGTCCGCGGCGCCGTCAGTCAAACGTCGGGAGAACAAGGAGCGCGCAGAATGGGCTGGGAACATCTCGTTGCCTTCAACATCACGCTTCTTGCGGCAATCCTGTCGCCGGGGCCGGCCATGCTCTATTTCATTCGAACGACTCTGGCGGAGGGGCGGCGCGCCGGGATCTTCACCGTTCTGGGCTTGGGACCATGGCCGCGCTCTGGACCGCGGCGGCTTTGCTTGGGTTGAACGCGCTCTTCGCGCTTGTGCCGCCCGCTTACGTGATCATCAAAACCGCAGGCGCGCTTTATCTGATCTGGATTGCCTGGCAAACGTGGAAACACGCACGCGACCCGCTCGGCGCGCCGCCTCGGCCTGTAGCCAGGGCTTTTCTCGGGGGTCTCCTCGTCAATCTGGCCAACCCCAAATCAGTGCTCTTTGCTGCCGCCGTTCTCATCGTGGTCTTCCCGCCGGAGCTTTCTGTGGCGCAGAAGGCGTTCATCGTGCTGAACCATCTGGTTGTGGAATTTTTTGTGGGCGTGGGGCTGGTCCTCATGCTGTCCACCGACGCGGTGTCGCGCCGGTATCTGCGCATGAAGACTGTGTTTGACAGAATTGCCGCGGGTATTCTCGGGCTTCTGGGGCTACGTCTGCTCTTTCAGCGCTAGGGCGCGCTTATCCTCTGGCGCAGCCACGCGCGCTCTGGCAAATTGCGGTCAATTGCGCGGCGCCGAGGGAGACGACAGATGGCCGATAGACTGCCCCATGAAAAGGGATTTCACATATCCTGGGATCAATTGCATCGCGATGCACGGGCGCTGGCCTGGCGGCTGGATGGGCGCGGCCCGGATAGCGGGGCATGGCGCGCTGTCGTGGCGATCACACGCGGCGGTATGGCCCCTGCGATGATCGTGGCCCGCGAGCTTGATGTGCGCACGGTCGACACGATTTCGGTAAAGTCCTACCATTCCGGCGGAGGCAAGGCCGATCAGCGGCGCGAAGCCGAAGTGCTCAAGAGCCCCGACGCGGACCTTATGGGCGACGGCGAAGGTGTCCTGATCGTGGACGATCTGGTGGACAGCGGCAAAACACTGGAGCTTGTCCGGCATCTCTATCCCAAGGCGCATTTCGCAACTGTCTACGCCAAGCCGCAAGGCGAGCCGCAGGTTGATACCTTCATCACCGGCGTGAGCCAGGACACATGGATCTTCTTTCCATGGGATATGGCCCTGCAATATGTGGAGCCCTATCGCGGCACCGATTGAGGGCATGCAGTCTGCGCGCGCCTGCGCCTCACGATTTCGCTGACACCCCAAGGTAAGGAATGCGCATCATGTCGAGAACGCAGACAACCTTTGCGCCCCCTGTCATGGAAGCGCGCCGCTGGATAGCGGGCAAGACTTTCCCCGCAGACAGGCCGCTGCTGAACGTCAGTCAGGCTGCGCCGGTTGATCCACCGCCCCCGCCCCTGCAGGACGCAATGGCGCGCGCCTTGCGCGAGCCGGACACACATCTCTACGGACCCGTGCTGGGCCTGCCCGCACTTCGCGCGGAGGTCGCCACACAATGGAGCACGGCTTACGGCGCGGAGATCGCGGCTGAGACTGTGGGCATCACATCGGGCTGCAATCAGGCCTTTGCCGCCAGCATTTCCGCTCTGTGCTCGGAGGGTGACGAGGTCATTCTGCCCACGCCTTGGTATTTCAACCACAAAATGTGGCTCGATATGGCGGGCGTGCGCGCTGTGCCTTTGGTCTGCGGGCCAGATATGTTGCCCGGCGTTGACGATGCTGCGGCGCTGATCACCGAACGGACGCGGGCGATCGCGATCGTCTCGCCCAACAATCCGACGGGTACGGAATATCCCGCCACTCTTCTGGATGGGCTCTACGATCTCGCCGCACGTCACGGGCTGAAGCTGATCGTAGATGAGACCTACCGGGACTTTGACAGCCGCAGCGGCGCGCCGCACACTCTGTTCCAGCGCGAGATGTGGACACAGGTTCTGGTCCAGCTCTACTCGTTCTCCAAAGCCTACCGGCTGACGGGGCACCGCGTGGGCGCGATGGTGGCAGCACCTGAACTGCTGGCAGAGGCGGAAAAGTTTCTCGATACGGTCACCATTTGCCCCTCGCAACTGGGCCAGAAGGCCGCGCTTTGGGGCATGCAAAAGCTGCAAGACTGGGTGTCAGGCGAACGACAGGAAATCCTCGCGCGGAGCGATGCGATCAGAGCAGGCTTTTCTCCTCTGCACGCGCAAGGCTGGCGACTGGCCAGCGCTGGCGCGTATTTCGCCTGGATGGAGCATCCCTTTGATGTGCCTTCTGATGTGCTGGCCAAGCACCTGGTGAACGAGGCGCATATCCTGGCGCTCCCGGGCACGATGTTTTGCCCCCTAGGCGATCCACGCGGGCCAAAAGGATTGCGCATCGCCTTTGCAAATATCGACGCGGAGGGCATCAAAACCCTGTATGAGCGCCTGCAAGCGCTTGCCCCTCCGCCCGCGCCCGCTTAGACAGTTGCCACCACAGGCAGAGGGATCACCATGGCGGGCAAAACTGGCGGTATCGGCAAGACATTCGTCTGGATTTTGATGGGTCTTCTTTTTGTGGGTCTTGCGGGTTTTGGCGCGACCAATCTCTCGGGCACAGTGCGCACCGTGGGGTCGGTCGGAGATGAAGTCATCACAGTCGATGATTACGCCCGCGCCGTGCAGCAGGAGCTGCGCACGCTTTCCGCGCAGGCCGGACAGGCCGTGAGCTTTCGCGATCTCCAACAGGCTGGTGTGATTGATCGCATCATCAGCCAGCTTGTGACGACCGCCGCTCTCGACAATGAAGCCCGCGAGATGGGGATTTCCATCTCCGATGAACGCTTGGGCCGCGAGATCGTGGGCTTGAGCGCCTTTCAGGGCATCGATGGACAGTTTGACCGCGAAGCCTATTCGCTCGCGCTGCAAAACAACGGGTTTTCCGAGGCCGAATTCGAGGAAGACCTGCGCAACGAGACCGCGCGCACGATCCTGCAAGGCGCTGTGATCAGCGGCAACACCATGCCGGATGTCTTCACGACGACGCTGTTGGACTACGTGGCAGAGACACGCGACTTCACCTTTGCGCGGCTGACAGATGACGTTTTGCAAGAGCCGGTTCCCGCGCCGACGGATGCCGAAATGGCCGCCTTCCACGGCGCCAATACAGCGCTCTACACCGTGCCCGAGACGCGCGTGTTGACCTATGCCTGGCTGACCCCGGAGATGCTGATCGATACGGTCGAGATCGACGAGGCGACGTTGCGCGCGGAATACGAGGCCAACCGCAGCCAATACGTGCAGCCCGAACGCCGTCTGGTCGAACGCCTGGTCATGCCTGATGCCGCCGCTGCCGATGCGGCCCGCGCACAGATCGACACGGGCGAGACCACCTTTGAGGCCGTTGTCGAGAGCCGCGATCTCACCTTGGCGGATGTCGATCTGGGCGATGTCACACGGGATACATTGGGCGATGCCGCGGCGGCTGTTTTCGATGCTGACGAAGGTCAGGTTGTTGGGCCATTCGACACGGATTTGGGCCCTGCCCTCTTTCGCATCAACGGCATTCTGCCGGCCCAGGAGACATCTCTCGAAGAGGCCACCCCGCTCTTGCGCGAAGCGCTCGCACAGGATCGGGCGCGGCGCGCCGTCGAGGCGCTGGTGCAGGATCTTGACGACTTGCTGGCCGGGGGCGCCACCCTCGAGCAGCTTTCGCAAGAGACCGATATGGAATTCGGCAAGATCAATTGGACGACCGCGACCGCCGACGGGATCGCGGCCTATGATGCCTTCCGCGCCGCAGCATTGAGCGTGACGGAAGATGATTTCCCGGAAATTCTGGCGCTTGGTGATGGTGGTGTCTTTGCGATGCGTCTGGATGAGATCATCCCGCCACGGCCCCAAACTCTGGATGAGGTGCGCGAACGTGTCTTCGAGGATTGGACGATTGAGGCCACGCGCAACGAGGTTCTCGAAGAGGCCGAACGCATGGCAGGCCTGCTCTCCGAAGGGCGCAGCTTCGAAGCGCTCGGGCTCGAGCCTCTGGCGCGCCGCGACCAGACCCGGCGCGGCCTGCTCATCGATCTGCCTGCAGAGACGCTCGTGGACGTGTTTGCGCTCGAGAACGGCGGGACAACGGCAATCCCCGGTGAGGGCACGGAAGCGATTGTGATCCGCCTCGATGCCATCAATGCGCCCGACCGCGCGGACGGCGACACCGCCGAACTCGCCACGGCCCTACAGCAACAAAGCGAAGGCTCCATCGCGCAGGACCTCTTCCAAGCACTCGCCCGCGACATTCAACAGCGCGCCGGGTTGCAGATTGATCAGCAGGCGCTCAACGCCGTCAACGTGAACTTCCAATAAGCAAAGATCAGACGCCATGGCCTTGACCCCTTCTTTTGATGCCTTCAGCGAAGGCTACGACGCGGGTCGCAATCAGGTGGTCTATACCCGTCTGGCCGCCGATCTGGACACGCCGGTCTCGCTGATGCTCAAGCTCACCGGGGCCAAGCGCGATGCCTTCGTGCTGGAATCCGTGACAGGCGGTGAAGTCCGTGGCCGCTATTCGATCATCGGCATGAAGCCCGACCTGATCTGGCAGTGCCACGGGGACGCGGCACGCGTGAACCGGCAGGCGCGTTTTGATGGCGATGCCTTTGAGGACGACGCACGCTCGCCGCTGGAGAGCCTGCGCGCGCTGATTTCGGAAAGCCATATCGATCTGCCTGCCGAGCTGCCGCAGGCTTCTGCCGGGCTCTTTGGGTATCTGGGCTATGACATGATCCGGCTGGTCGAGCATCTGCCGGATATGAACCCCGATACGCTTGGCCTGCCGGATGCGGTGATGATGCGCCCGACGGTTGTGGCCGTGCTCGATGGGGTGAAGGGCGAAGTGATCATAGTCTCGCCCGTCTGGGCCAATGACGGGCAATCGGCCCGCGCGGCTTATGCGCAGGCCGCCGAGCGCGTGATGGATGCGGTGCGTGATCTGGAGCGGCCGATGCCCACCGAGACGCGCGATCTGGGCGAAGCGGTGGACCTGCCCGACGCGGTGTCCAACTTCACGCCCGAGGGCTTCATGGCGGCCGTGGAGACCGCCAAGGATTACATCCGCGCGGGCGATATCTTTCAGGTCGTGCCCTCCCAGCGCTGGCGGCAGGACTTTCCCCTGCCCCCCTTCGCGCTCTACCGCTCGCTGCGGCGCACGAACCCTTCGCCGTTTATGTTCTACTTCAACTTCGGCGGGTTTCAGGTTGTGGGCGCGAGTCCGGAGATCCTCGTGCGTGTCTTTGGCAATGAAGTCACCGTGCGGCCCATCGCGGGCACACGGCCCAGAGGCGCGACGCCAGAGGAAGACAATGCGCTGGCCGCCGATCTTCTGGCGGATGAGAAAGAGTTGGCAGAACACCTGATGCTGCTCGATCTGGGTCGCAACGATGCGGGCCGGGTCTCCAAGATCGGGACCGTGCGCCCAACGGAAGAATTCATCATCGAGCGCTATTCCCACGTGATGCATATCGTCTCCAACGTGGTGGGCGAGCTGTCGGAGGACGAGGACGCGCTCTCTGCCTTCCTTGCAGGCATGCCCGCGGGTACCGTCTCAGGTGCCCCCAAGGTGCGCGCCATGGAGATCATCGACGAGCTGGAGCCCGAAAAGCGGGGCATCTACGGCGGCGGCGTGGGCTATTTCTCGGCGGGCGGTGATATGGACATGTGCATCGCCCTGCGCACGGCCGTGGTCAAGGATGAGACGCTCTACATTCAGGCCGGTGCCGGGATCGTCTACGATTCTGTCCCGCTCTCCGAGCATGAAGAATGCGTCGCCAAGTCCCGCGCCATCCGCGCCGCCGCTCTGGATGCCGCCCGGTTTGTGGGTTCGGGGAACCAGTGAGCTGCGCAACATGTGCCCGTTTGGTTACGGTGCAGCCGGTCTACGCATTAGTGGCCAAAGAAGACCGCCGATGTGTCTTGAGCCCATTCCGTGCTTGGTTCGACTGTCTGCTTTGAGCCCAAAGTCACCGATGCTGCGCGCCCGACCAGCGTCCGCTTTTGACCATTGACATATTCCCTGAACGAGCGGTCAATGAACGGGATGGTATTTTGAAAAGACTATGAAGATGCACCTTTGGGAAGTCCTAGGCATTGAAAAGCCCATATTGTCTGCGCCGATGGCGGGAGCCGCAGGGCCCGACTTGGTCGCCGCAGTCTGTAATGCGGGCGGATACGGTGTCATACCACTTTGGGGCAAATCGAAAGAGCAAGTCGGTGCGGGCATAGACGAGCTTCGGGAACTGACGGATAGGAACTTCGCAGTCAATCTGAACCTGTCATTCCCGTACGAGGATCAGTTGGAGATGTGCATCGCCAAGGGCGTGCATGGCGTGTCTTTATTTTGGGGGATGGAACCGTCAGCTATTGAACGCGCAAAAGCGGGTGGTCTGACTGTGTTATCCAGTGTTGGGACTGCCGAGGAAGCACGAACGGCGGCGAACGCTGGTGCGGACGTGATTGTCGCTCAAGGATGGGAAGCTGGCGGCCATGTCTGGGGCAAAGTGTCGACGTTTGCACTGGTACCAGCTGTCGTTGATGCGGTTGACGTCCCGGTTGTCGCTGCGGGCGGTATCGCTGACGGGCGCGGGATGGCGGCCGCCATGATGCTCGGCGCATCAGGCGTCTGGATCGGGACGCGATTTTTGGCAAGTTCTGAGGCGACAATCCACGATGTCTATCGAAATCGAATTCTGCAGGCTTCGGAGGCTGACACGCAGTGGGCACATAATCTTTATGATGTTGCTTGGCCGGATGCGCCTCATCGAGCCCTAACCAATTCGACGTCCCAAGATTGGATTGACAAGGGGTGTTCCGCACCCGGAAAACGGCCAAATGAAGGAGAGCAGATTGGGCAACGTCCCAATGGTGATCCAGTAGTCCGTTATCAAAGCTACACACCTCTGCCTGAGACATCTGGCGACGTCGAGGCGATGTCACTTTGGTCCGGACAGGGCGTCTCACTGGTGCGAGAGATAAAGTCTGCAGTCGACATTGTTGATGAGATCTACCAAACTGCCAAAGGGCTGCTGAGCAGCGGACAAACTGCGCTTTAGTTCTTGATCAACAGGTCACGCGCAGACGGCGAGATTATCTGGTGCTGTTTTTCAAAGCGGTCATTGGCGCAGTCGCAGCGAATTGGCGGCTTTGTCCGCAAACCCGACGCATAACGCCAACCAACCCGTAGATCCGCCGCCTCAAACCTTCCGCAGCGCGAGCACTGAATTCAGCCCACCAAAGGCAAAAGCATTGGAGAGCGCCACGGAGACGTCCGCCTCCCGCGCCTCATTCGGGACCACGTCGAGCGCGCATTCGGGGTCAGGCTCTTCATAGCCGATCGTGGGGGCGACCACCCCGTCGCGCAAGGCCATGATGCAGGCCAGCAGCTCCACAGCGCCCGTCCCGCCGATGCAATGGCCGTGCATCGACTTGGTGGACGACATCATCAGCCGGTCCGCATGCGCGCCAAAGACATCCGCCACGGCGGCGCATTCGGTTTTGTCATTGGCCGCCGTGCCTGTGCCATGGGCATTGATGTAGCCCACCTCTTCGGGGTTGATTCCAGCGTCGGCGACGGCACCCGCGATGGCGCGCGCCGCGCCTTGCTTGGAGGGCATGACGATGTCTGCGGCGTCCGACGACATGGCAAATCCGATCACTTCTGCAAGGATTTCGGCCCCGCGCGCCCGGGCATGCTCGTATTCCTCAAAGACGTAAATCGCGGCACCCTCGCCCTGCACCATGCCGTTGCGATTGGCGCTGAAGGGGCGGCAGGCGTCCTTGGACATCACGCGCAGACCTTCCCAGGCCTTCACACCGCCAAAGCACAACATGCTCTCGGAGCCGCCCGTGATCATCGCAAGGCTCATGCCGGAGCGGACCAGCTGAAAGGCCTGGCTCATGGCATGGTTGGACGAGGCGCAGGCCGTTGAGACCGTGAAACTTGGTCCCTTGAGGTTGAACTCCATCGAGACATGGGAGGCGGCCGCGTTGTTCATCAGTTTCGGCACGACGAACGGATGCACGCGGTTTTTGCCCTCCTCGTAGACCGTGCGGTAATTGTCATCGAGCGTGTTCATCCCCCCGCCCGAATTGCCGAGCACGACACCGGATTTCGCCGAAAGCTCGCCTGTGAATTGCAGCCCCGATTGCGCCAGCGCTTCGCGCGCGGCGATCAGCGTGAACTGGGTAAACCTGTCGTAGAGCGCCAATTGCTGGCGATTGAACCGCGCCTCGGGGTCATAGTCGCGCACCTGACCGCCGATCCGGATGGCCAGCCGGTCCACGTCGCGGATGGTGATCTCGCCTATGCCGCAACGCCCCTCGCGCATGGCCTCCAGCGTCGTGGGCACATCGCCGCCCAGAGCGTTGATAGTGCCCGCGCCGGTGATAACAACCCGTTTCACGCGGCCTCATCCACGAGCTTTTGCACGCCCGAGATCACCGATTTGACCGATGAGATGTCAAAGTCACTCTCGGAGGGATCATTGGCATTGAAGGGCACGGAGATGTCAAAAGCTTCCTCGATGGCAAAGATGCTCTCGACGAGGCCCAGACTGTCGATGCCCAGATCTTCCAGTGTATTGTCGTCGGACACGTCTTCGGGCTCAAGAACCGCTTGTTCCGCGATGATCTCAATGACTTTGCTACGCACGTCCATGGCGCACCCCACTGGTTTGACTTGGGGCTGATTTAGTCACTGTCCCCGCCCTTGAAAACCGCCTTTTGCAAGGATGCGACGTCACGGAACAGGCGCGGCAGGCGGCGCAGCGCCTTGTAGGTTTCCATCTGGCTCGACATCTTCGTGGCCGGGTAGCCCAACATGACGCGGCCTGCGGGCACATTGGCCAAGACCTTCGTGGCCCCCCCGGTGATGGCGTTGTCACCAATAAAGACATTGTCCGACACGCCGGTCTGCCCGCCAAGAACCACATTGCGCCCCAGACGCGACGAGCCCGCGATGCCCACCTGCGCACAGATCAGGCAATCGTCCCCGATGATCACGTTATGGCCGATCTGGGTCAGGTTATCGACCTTGACGCCGTGGCCAATGCGCGTGGCGCGCACGGTCCCGTTGTCGACGCAGACATTGGCGCCAAGCTCCACGTCATCGCCAATCTCGACACCGCCCAGCGAGTGGATCCGCGCCCAGCTTTGCCGCGTGATCTCGCCTTGATCGCCCAGTGTATCGCGCATCCGCTCGACGCCGCTTTCCTCAGGCGTCACGAAGGAAAACCCGTCGCCGCCCAGACGCACGCCCGGTTGCGCGATGAAGCCCGCGCCGATCTGCACGCCGCGCCCGATCGAGACATGTTCCCGCAGGTAAGCCCGCGCGCCCAGCTGGGCATCTGCGCCCACAAAACAGAGTGGCCCGATGACGGACCCCGCGCCAATCTTTGCGCGAGGACCGATGATGGCACCGGGCCCGATCTGCGTCCCCTCGCCAATCTCCGCGCTCGGATCGAGGATCGCAGACGGATGCACACCCGGAGCAAACCCCTGCCCCGCATCCATCATGGCGCTGAGGCCCGCCATGGCAAAACGCGGGCGGGGTGCTGTGATGGCAGCCTTGAGGCCCATCGCCTGCCAGTCTGCGCCATCCCAGAGCATGGCGGCCTGAGCGGCGCCTTCGCTGATCTGCTGGGCAAACTCTGGCTTCATGGCCAGCGCAAGATCGCTATCGCGCGCATCGGCAGGCTCCGCCACACCCTCAATCGACACGTCAACGGCACCGAAGGCGTCCGCCCCCAGCGCCGCTGCAATCTCTTTCACCGTGTAGGCCATGCCACCTCCGTTATTGGAGGCGAGGATTACCCCTGAACCGCGCGAAGGGAAACCCCAGCCGCTTGCAATGCATTCCAGATGCGCGCGTCCCGGCCGTAGATGTCATTGCGATATTGCACGCGGCCCTTCGCATCGGTGAAGGCCGTCCGGTAGATGATATGCACCGGCACAGGCGCGTCGAGGTTCACGTAAGTCTCGCGCCCCGTATCCAGAACGGAATGGAAATAGCCCTTGGGGTCATTTTCCTGTTTCGCGAGCAGCGTATAGGCAAACTCAAACGGCTCTGCCAGACGCACACAGCCATGACTGTAGGCACGGACATCGCGGCCAAAGAGGTTCTTGGCAGGCGTGTCATGGAGATAAATGTTGTACTTGTTGGGGAACATGAACTTCACGAGCCCCAGCGCGTTCTTTGTGCCCGGAGGCTGGCGCAGACGGTAGGGGAAGCTGCCCGAGAAATTGACCGCTGAGCGCGGCACGACACGGCCACGATTGTCCACGACCTCCAGATGGCTGACCGCATTGCGATTGGCACGCATCTTGGGAAGGTATTCTTTCGTCGTGATCGAGCGCGGCACGTTCCAGCTCGGGTTGATGACCATATGCTCCATCACGTCGGAAAACTCCGGCGTGCGGCGGTCGGATGTATTCTTGCCAACAACGGCGCGTGTCTTGAACGTCTCTTTGTCATTGTCCATCACGCGCGCGGTAAAGTCGGTGATGTTGACGAGGATATGACGCTCGCCTCGCGGGCGGTTGAGCCAGCGTTCGCGCTCCATGGCCACGATGACCGATTGCAGGCGCTCCACTTCGGAGGCGTTGATGGCCGTGATGGTCGCAGGGCCCGCAACGCCATCCGCCTCAAGCCCGTGATCGGCCTGAAAGACCTGCACTGCCTTTTGCAGCGTATCGTCATAGCGCGCGGAGGCGGAGCGTTTGAGATAGCCCTTGGCGGCCAGACGATTGCGCAAGACCACAACCGCATCGCCGGATTGGCCAGGCTTGAGCGATTTGGCCGGCACGCGTTGGCCCCAACCGCCCTGCGCAAGCGATTTTTCCAGCTGCATCTTGGCTTTCATCAAACGGCCGTATTCCGGCGTCTGTGGCATGATCGCGCGAAAGAAGCCGCGGGGCGAGGACTTGGCGAAGTTGGTCAGATAGCTCAGCCGATCCCTCAGCGGCACGGTCCGGACAAGGCCAGGATCGATTTTCGAAGGTGTCAGCACCCCGGTTTGCATGTGGCGCGCATAGCGCAGGAAAACCTGAGACAGCTCCACCTCAAGGGCTGCCCGATCCTGTGCCCCGCGCGCCGCCTTCATCTTGGCTTTCAAGCCCTCAACATCATAAGAGGCCTGCGGCAGGCCATGGAGCGATGCTGCGCTGAGCGCTTCGATCAATGCCGTGCGTCGCGCCCGGTCGCGTGCGCCGGGGCCTGTCCAGATCGGTTTGAACTTGTTGTCGCGATAAAACGCGGCGACATCACGGTCCGCAGCGGCGGCTTCCGCAAGCGATTGTTTGAACGCCGTAAACTGCGCTGCAGCCGGCGTCGGTGCCGCAAATGCGGTCAGCATCAATAGATAAAAAGCAAAAACGAACGGCAGGCGACAGGCCTGTTCAAAAACTCGCGTCATTACGTTCCCCAACGGTGGTTACAAACCAGTACACCAAATGAGCCCGGCCAGCCCTTCCATTGCAATTCACATTTTAACGAGTTCGTAAAACTCTACAGGCATGGTGCGCACAGGCGACGAAAATGCGCCTTTGGGCCACAGGTTTGCCCATTTGCGCAGTTTTTTGCCGAATTGGCTTGATTTGAAAGCCGGAAACAAAACGCCCCTTGGCCTGTGATTCTCTTTGTGCCAAAAGACAATCCATGACGGGGGATGAATGGCAGAAACTGTGGGGCACACCACGGGCTACAGGTAAGCGACGGACGGCGCAGACATATGACTGAGACGACTTCTACCGGGCTTTCGCGGCGCCATCTTCTTGGTGCGTTCGCCGCAACCATGGTGACAGCAGCACCTACCTTTTCCAAGGCCGCAGGGTTTCTGCGCGGCGCGGGCGATATTCGCTCCATCAGCATGTATTCCGGGCGCACAGGCGAACGGATCAACATGATTTACTGGATCGAAGGCGATTACCTGAAGGAATCGGTGGCTGAGGTGAACCGCTTCATGCGCGACTGGCGCACCAATGATGTCAAAACGATGGACCTTCGCACCATCGACATCATGGCAGCTGCACATAATCTGCTCGATACCAACGAACCTTACATGCTTCTGTCTGGCTACCGCAGCCCCAAGACAAATGCGATGCTCCGGTCCCGCTCGCGCGGTGTTGCGAAAAATTCGCTTCATCTGAAAGGCCAGGCCGCCGACTTGCGTGTGAATGGCCGTTCGGTCGGGCAAGTCTCGCGCGCAGCAGCCTCCTGCCGTGCCGGTGGTGTGGGCCGCTATTCCGGGTCCAACTTCGTACATATGGATTGCGGCCCTGTCCGGACCTGGGGACGCTGAAAAGACGCTCTTGTCGGAGTTACGAGGCGGCCGAGACAGGTCGCCTTTTTTGTTGGAGCGCAGTCAAATCACCCCTGATGAGACGGATTGTTTCCAAAAACCATAATTTCGCCATGCCATGGCACCACCGCCGCCCCACTGACCTGCAAACATAAACCCGCGCGCAAAGTTCGCGCAGCAGATTGCAGGATGCGCCAATGGACATGTTTCTCACCGTCTTGACCACCATGATGTCCGACATCTGGACGAGCGTCGCGGGGCCCAACTCGCGCCTTTGGCCGTTCTACATCCTGACGACGGTTTTGATTGCCTATGGCGTATACCGCGCGCGGCGTATCGAAGAGCCGTTTCTCGCCTGGCTCATGCCCAAACGGATGTATTTTCACCCCTCACACATCGTCGATCTCAAGGTGTTTGTTGTGAACCGCGTCTTCTCCGCCATGGGCGTGTTCAGCTTCGTCTTCTTCGGGGCCACCGTGGCCAACATGATTGTAGGCCTGATCGACGCGCCGGGCAGCATAACCCCGTTTCATCCGATCGTGATCGCGCTCATGCTCCTCGTCGTCGGGGATTTTGCGACCTACTGGGTCCACCGCATCCATCACGAGAGCCGCATTTTCTGGCCCTTCCATGCGCTGCACCATTCCGCAGAGGTCATGACGCCCATCACGGTTTTCCGCAAACACCCGCTCTACGACATCTTTTCGTCCTTCGTGAAAGGCATCCTGATCGGCACGCTGCAAGGTCTGTTGATGTCAGCCTTCGGTCAGGTTCCCAGCTATACGATGCTGGTCGGTGTGAACGCAGGCTATGTGCTCTTCAACATCGCCGGATCCAACCTGCGGCATACACATGTCTGGCTGAGCTTTGGCCGCGTCGTGGAACATGTGTTTATCTCGCCCGCACAACACCAGATCCATCACTCCATCGCCCCCCAACACCACAACAAGAATTATGGCGAGGTCCTCGCGATCTGGGACTGGATGTTTGGCACGCTCTACGTGCCCGAGAGCTATGAGGACATTGCTTACGGTCTGGGGGATGCAGAGGGCAATCGCATCGCCCAACCCCACAACTCACTGACAGCCGCCATGGTTGTGCCCGTGCGCGACAGCTGGAAGCAGATCAAGAAACGCCTGATCCGCAGGGCCCCTCAGGCGCACGGCTCAGACCGCATTCATCCGGCCGAGTGATGTCGCGCGGCTTGTCCACCTATCTCGACGGGTTGCGGATCGCCGCAGCTTTCATCGTGCTCCTGTCCCATTTCGCCTATCCCCGTTTCTCGGATGGTCGCTGGCTCTGGGTGCGTGAGTGGAACCTCGGCAGCGATGCCGTCATTGTTTTCTTTGTGCTCTCAGGTCTCGTGATCGCCCATGTGGCGCAGCACAAACCGGGCGGCATTCGGCAATTCACCTTTGATCGCGCCACGCGTCTGATCTCGGTCGCCCTGCCCGCCCTGCTGCTGACCTATGCGCTGGATCGCACCGGCGCCGCGCTGGCGCCGCAGGTTTACGAGGGATGGTTTTACAACCCACTGCCGCTCTGGGACATGCTGCTGCGGGGTCTGAGCTTCTCCAACGAATGGCAGGGGCTCGCCACGCGTCTGGGCACCAACGGCCCTTTCTGGTCGCTCAGCTATGAGGCCGCCTATTACGCGCTTTTCGCCATTGCATTCTACACCGCCGGATTGCGCAGGATCGCCCTTTTGCTCTTGGGCGCTTGGGTCTTTGGGCTCAACATTCTCGTGCTGATGCCCACATGGCTCATGGGCGTCTGGCTCTACCGGCATTTGCAGCAGGCGCATACGCCTGTACCACGACCCCGCGCGGTGCTCTACGCCATCGCGCCGGTGATCCTCTACGTTCTCGCGCAACTTGCGCATCTCCCCGCACAGCTCTACGCCCTCACAGCCTCGCTCGACCACATGCTTGACCTGAGGTTTTCCAACGAGATCCTCTGGAATTGGCTGCTGGGCCTTTTGGTCACCTGCCATTTGATTGGCATGGCCCATTTGCTCCGCCGGGTCACCGACCGGTCGCACCTGATGCGTGTTTCTCCAGCCTTGAGCTGGTCTGCGGGCGGCAGTTTCTCACTCTATGTGATGCATTATCCGCTGTTGCAGTTTCTGGCCATCGCGCCCCTGCAAACAGGCAATGTCTGGCTCGACGACGCCGTGCTGCTCACTTTTGTGACTGTTTTGTGCTTCGCCTTTGCCGCTCTGTTCGAACGGCCTTTGCCGCTCTTCCGACAGGCCCTGTCCCAGATCACCGCGCGCAGGGCAAAATCCGCCCGCAGCTGAATCACCAGGACATATCCGCGTATTTGCCTTTGTAATGAGAATCCGTATAGCGCGCCGACACCATGTCTTTGGTGCGCGGCACGTAAGCCTTGGCCACAGCATCCGTGATCGGCTGGCCCTTGGGCATCTTGAAGCCTACGACAATGCGATTGTTGCCCTGCCGGAGCGCGTTGAGCTCCTTGAGGTCTTTCCTCCCGATGTTCACCCGCAGCTGCCCGTTCTGGACCCGGGCCGTCTGTTGGAAAGAACCAATCTTCGGCTTGGTGTAGTATTCGCGATAAAGGATCGGATGTCCGTCCCTCGTCATCTTGGGCAGCTTTTGATCCCGGTTCTGAAAGATCTTGCTCGTGACATTCTGCTTTTTGAAATCCGAACCAGTCAGGGTCTTGAGTGTGGATCGCGCGGCGGTCGACGGTTTGGGCTTATAGCCCGGCGATTGCGCCAAAACCTGCCGGGATTTCGCAACGCGGACCGACAATAAATTGGCCTGGAGGTATTGTTTGTCGCCCTTCAGCTTCAGCAATTTCACATTTGCGCCCGCGCCATCCTTGAATGGCGCCGCGGCGCGTTTGGCCACAGATCCAATGCCTTTCTTGTCAATGGACGCGCCTTTCGCCGTCGCCTGTTTTTGAAACTGCGCGCGCAACGCCCCGGCCTTCGCTGCCTTGTTGAACTGGGCCTTGAGCGATCCGCCGGACGGCGGCGCAGGCGGCGCACTGACAGCGCTTTTCCCTCCGCTGCCGCCGGGCGGTTTTGTCCCTCCGCCACTGGCCGCTCGGGGAGCGGCGGCCTTGCGCTGGAGCGCCGCATCACGACTTCGGGTCATGCGGGCCTGCACGGCGGCATTTCCTGCGTTGCTCGCTTTGGCAAAATCTCGCTTTGGTTGCACCCGGCCATTTGAAACGCCTGCGCCCGCCTTGGGCGCGACACGGCGCGCCTCCTGGGCCAAACGCGCCCGGAAGCTCGCCGCGACGACAGAGCGGCGCAGTGTGCCATTTGGCGTAAGCTCGGGCCGGGGCGCGGATTTCTGGATCATGCTTTTGCCGCCCTCCGCCGTTTGCCGGGATCTGTTTTGCGAGATCACAGGCGCTTTGGTGCGCACTTTGGCAAACGCAGCTTTCAGCTTGCCGCGATCTTGTGTGCTGAACTGGGAGTGACTGCGCGGCTTGGTTGCTCCTCCAGCTGCGCGCGCGGTGGATTTGGGGACCGCTTTTTGAAACTTGAGTTGGGCGTCGTTGGGCAATTTCGCTTTGGCCGTACCTTGCGCTGCACCCTGCGGTTTGACCGCGCGTTGAAAGGCCGCAGACGCCGCCCCCCGCACCTTCGAGCTTGGTGCTTTGGGCTGCAACGCGGGTTTCTGACCCGCGATTTTTGCCCGGGCCGTTTGCGCGCGCTGCGCGACGGAGGCTGCGGGTTTCACAGCGCGGTTGAACGGGCGAGCCACAGGGAGGCGTGATGTTGCAGCGCGCTGAATAGCATTGCGGGCCTGCGTCTGAGTTTGCGCTTTCACAGGACGCGGCGTCAGCCCTTTTCCATTCCGTTTTACAGCATTGCGCGCGCCAAGGGCTTTGCGCGCCACCGCTGGAGCAGCCTTGGTTGCAGATCGATTGAACCCTGGCTTCGCGCTCTTCTGACGGACGGAAAGGCCTTTTGCTTGTGCAACAGATCGCCCGCCTGTCGCCCGCGTGAACGCGGCTTTGGCTGATGAGCGCACCGATGGCGCGACCGCTCTTGGCGCAACCCTTTGGGCGGGCGCGCTGCGGCTGGCCATGGGCGCGCGCGGTCTCGGAGCAGCAGCACCGCGAAAGACAGGACGCACAGGGGCCGCGGCGCGCGGGGTGGCCCGCGGTGCCCCCCGCCCCGCCGTTCCGCGAAACATGGGTTTCGAGATGGCCGGTGCACGCGGCGCGACGGACCGTGCGACAGGTCCAGATGGGCGCACCGCCCGACCGAAAGATCGCCCTATGGGCGCAGTATTGGCGCGTGGCCGCGCAGCCCGGTTGAACGTCGGGCGCAATGGCCGAACAGGGCGATATCCACCACCGCGCGCGCCGCGCGCCTCCCGCCAGCTGTGTTCGTCCAGAAAACCGGACGCCGTCCCGGACCTGAGATTTTGATCAGGCTGAATACCGGGCTGGATCAGATCCGACACCCGCGCCTGCACCTGTTGCGGCCCCGCACAGAGCACAAGGACGGCGGCCATAAGCCCCAGGGTTCGACACAAAACTGGACAGATTCTCAACCACATGAATAGGATGCTAACACAGTTTGATTTTGCCGGGGGATTCCCTTTTGCGATTTGCGATGCCTTTGGTTGCGGCGGCTTTGCTGTCAGCGCCCACGTTAACCTCCGCCCAGACCGAGCTTCACGAATGCGACACCTATGCCGCACATCCCAACGATCCCAACCGCTGGGCCGCAGGCGTCCTGGACGACGAAATCGTCCCCGGACCTGCCGTAAAATACTGCATAGACGCTGTGGAAACCTACCCCGAAGAACCGCGCTTCCAGTTCCAGCTGGGCCGCGCGCTTTGGGCGGCCAATCTGTTGGAAGATGGCACGGCTGTCTTTCTGGCTCTGGAGGAAGGCTATGATTACGGGCCGGTCTATGCCTATCTCGCAGATGCATTCTACTTCGGGATCGGCGGCGTTGAGATAGACGAGGAATTCGCAGTCTCGCTCTATGAAATTGCCGCTGGAACTGGCTTCGAGCCAGCCTTGGCTGCTCTGGACGAATTGGCGGGGATCACAGAAGACGTACAGACCGCTGCGCTGGCCCCTGCGGCTGCGCCTGCCCAGCAGGTGGTTGCCGCCCCCGCGCCGCCGCCCGAGCCAAAGTTCAACCCCGCCAGCTATTCCCAACCCGGGCTGATCCGGGCGCTTTATGACGGCAATCTGAAAGGCGTTCAGGTCAAGGGGTTTGGCAAGTCCAATTATGCGGGCGTCGACAACGTGTGGATCTACCTCGCAGCCTTCCACGGAGAATTTGCAGGAAGCTTCAATATCAAAGACCCATCCTGCGTACAGCTCTACGACGTGCGCCTCGACAAGCGCCTGAAGCAACGGGTGATCGACAAAGCCTTTGGCAATGACCTCAACATCGGGCTTGGGTCCGGTCAGGTTCCGACGAAGGGCTTTGAGATGATGGGTCAGATGCTGCAGGACCTGACCCAGGGCGGCATGGGGCGCATGGTCGCCATGGAGCAAAACGCAGCCGCGCTGCAAGCCAGCGGCGCGCAGGACGGCGGCAAGCTGATCATTGGACATGGCTGTCAAAGCCAGGTCACCCAGCGCATCTACGCCAACCTCAGGGCCTATGTGACAGGCAGCGCGCCGGAGCTCTCCGACGACCTTCGCAAGAGCCAGGAACGCCAGAAAGAACAGCAGGCCAAGGCTCAGGAAGCGAAGCGGCAAAGGGGCTTACGCACAAGCGCCGAGAGCGCCTGCACCGCGCAATTCAAACGCGCGGGGTACTGCGGTTGTCTCGTCAAGGGCCTCGATACCGTGGGCCTCGATGAGGCGGAATGGACGACGCTGGGGCGGGACTTCAAACAGGTTTTGGCCATCGGCAAGAGCCATGACGGATTTGCCGATCTGCTCAAAAGCTGCCGGTCGGGGTGAGGTGATATAAATGAAACGAGCATTTTCCGCAGTTCTCCTGTCGGGGTCATTGATCACGCCGACCCTCGCCTCTGCTGATGCGGCGACGGATCTGTTGCGCGGTGTCGTCGGCGCAATCGTTGAAAACGAGATCCGCCGCCAAAACCAGCAAACGCAACAACAACGCCAGCAGCAACGCCAGCAAACGGCTCCTGCTCCCCAGCGTCAGACGGTGCAGGACGTGCGCCTCAATCGCGCGCAAAAGCAGGTGGCGCAATCGGCGCTGAACCTGCTCGGCCACAATGCAGGCGTTGCCGATGGTGTCTTTGGTAAAGGAACGCGGGCGGCGATTGCGCGCTATCAACGCTCCATTGGCGCGCGCACCACAGGCTACCTCACGGCACGTCAGTTCAATGCGCTCAACAACACCTACACCCAAGCCTTGAACTCGGGCAATCCAAACGTCGAGCGCCCGCTAACGCGCAATGAAATGAAGGAGTTGCAACGCAATCTTCAAGCATTGGGTTATTACCGTGGCGCAATTGACGGTATCGCGGGACGCGGCACCGCTGGAGCCATTTCCAACTTTTTGACGGCGCAAGGCCGCGATCCCTATGCCACCTCCACGCGCGACGCCCTGGCCTTTAGCCGCTCTGCTGCGGCGCAGCGCCCGGCGCCAAGCCCGGCACCTGCACCTCGGGTCATCGCGGGACAACCCAGCTTCGATTGCGCCAAAGCCCGGTCGCAGACCGAGTTTGCGATCTGTGGCGCCGCAGATCTCGCTGCGTTCGATGTTGCTCTGGCGACGCTTTACAATCAGAAAATGGCCATGCTCGCGCCCGGCGATCAGGAAAACCTGCGGGTGGATCAACGCAACTGGGTCGCGCAACGCAATCAGTGCGGTGGCAACACCACTTGCCTCAACAGTATGATGCAAGCCCGGCTGGGGGCCTTGGCCGCCTACGTGCCCGGGACAGTCACCGCAACACCCGCCCCCGCTCCATCTGTCGAACAGCCCGCGACCGAAGCCGAGGTGATCACGGCGGCAGAGCAAGCGCCCAAGACGCCAGCGCAGAGCCCCGACACAGGCGACACCAGCGCGCAAGCGCCCGCCCCTGTCACGCTACCTGTTTCCACCGCGCCCCAGATCCCTTCCGGCGCATGGTATGGGTCCATGCAATGCGATACCCGCCGCGGCAAGTCCAACCCGGAAATCGAGTTTACGCTCCGCCCTCGCGACGCGCGCATTCAGGAAATCCGCATGGTGATCAATGGCGAGAACTCCATGAGCAGTGGCACCGGCGAACTGATCTATATCGGCGAGCCCATGGGAGATGGGTCGGGCAAGCTCAACTTTGTGTTTGAGCGCGCTGTGCGCAACGGCATCTTTGGCTCGCGTCCGGATGCGGGCTTCGTCTTTGATCCGGCCACAGGGCGTGGCACAATCGCCAATGGCACCTGTCAGGGCTTTTCCGCGCAGCAGATGCAAGCGGGCCACCCGCGCCTCGTGTTCACGACACCGCCGCCCGCGACAGGCGGCAGCTTTTGGCAAGCCGCAACACTGCGCGACAAATGCGAAGCTCTCATCGCTTGGGCGGACAAGGCCAATCAGGAATATCCGGGTCGGGATTTTTACCGCCAGAACCGTCAGGGCGATACCTGGCGACTGATCAAGATCTTCGCGGATGACGATTTCATTCCCGTGTTTGGCGAAGCTTATGACAGCATGTCGCTGGAGCGGCGCAAAGCTGCCTGGATGGTAGGCAGCCAGGAATGCAATCAGGACCCGTTCACGCGCAACCGCATGCAGACCTATCGGGCTGCGGCGGACCGTGTCCTGCCTGACAACCCCGAACGACAGCTCACTTCAAATGGCTATTCCTCCACTGTTTTCGCGATCCGCAAAATTCGGGCTGCGCGCAACGAAATCAATGCCGCCGGGCGTCCTCCTGCCCCGGGCGAAGCCTTTACCGAGATTGCTGAGCGCGTGAACGCCGTCAAAACGCTGGTGAGTGAAAACGAGGATGTGCTTTGGCCTTCTGAATCCAAGGGCGTCGTGGGCAAGCTCGAGCAGCGGCTCGCAACGCTGGCCAAGTCACAAGCAGACGCCGCGCTGGCACAGGTGCGCGCTTTGAGCGAGCCCAGGGAGGTCTTTGACGCGATCCGCAGTGCATCGGGTGATTTCATTACTTATCTGGATCGTGCGGACCGCAATGGTTTTCAGGTCAGCCTTCGCCAGATCGGCAAAGACACCGCCAAGACCCTGATGGAGCCCACATTGGAGATCGCGGCTTTGGCCTCCAATGATCTCGCCGGCGCGCGGCAGATCGAAAGCCTGATGGAAATCGGCCTGCGGCCGCTCAAGGGTGCTCCCAATGATCTCGAAAAGACCTACCGCGCCGAGTTGAACAAATTGCGCGACGCGCGGGTATCAGCGGCGATTGAGGCCCATGCGAGCAAACTGGCGGAGTTGTCCGGAGACAAAGCCGGGCTCGCGGATGGCGTGGCCTGGTTGGAGCAGCTCGACAATGAGTTTGTCGATTTCAGGGGTGTCACCGCCTATCGCACGGCACGGTCCGATTTCTTCGAGCAACGCGCCGGCCTTGTGGAAGCTGCCTTGCCCGGCTTTGAGCTCGAATTGCAATCGACCAATGGCGCAGACGAGGTGGATGCCTTGCTCGACAGCTACCTGATCCTGCCCACGGACAAGGACCTGCCGGTCGCGTTGGAATATGCCTTCCTCGCGGAGCTTTTCAAATAATGGAGAAGTGGCGCACCTGAGAGGATTCGAACCTCTGGCCTCTGCCTTCGGAGGGCAGCGCTCTATCCAGCTGAGCTACAGGTGCCTGACAGGGTGATTACAATGCCGCTGCGCCCATGGCAAACCCAAAACGCAGCGTTTAGGCGAACAGATCATGCGCCAGTTCCAAAGCATCAATCAGGACATCCACCTCCTCGGTGGTGTTATACATCCCAAACGACGCCCGACACGTCGCTGATACACCCAGATGATCCATCAAGGGGCCAACGCAATGCTGCCCCGCGCGCACGGCCACGCCTTTCTTGTCGAGGATCGTGGAGATGTCATGGGCGTGCGCCGCACCATCCAGCGTGAAGGAAAAAATCGCGCCCTTGCCCGGCGCATTGCCCTGCACCTGCAGCCAATTGCACCCTGCCAACCGTTTGGCCGCATAGTCCGCAATGTCTTTCTCATGGGCGGCAATGGCCTCCATGCCAATGCCCATCATGTAATCCAGCGCAACACCAAGCCCTATGGTTTGCACGATCCCCGGCGTGCCCGCTTCAAACTTCATGGGCGGATCATTGTAGATCACCTGATCGCGGTGCACTTCCTTGATCATGTCGCCGCCGCCCATGAAAGGCTGCATTTCCGCCTGACGGTCCTTGCGCATGAAGATCGCACCGGAGCCAGAGGGCCCGTAGAGCTTGTGCCCCGTGATGGCATAGAAATCGCAGCCGATGGCATCCACGTTGACGGGCATATGCACCGCCGCCTGCGAGCCATCCACAAGCGTGGCAATGCCCCGCTCTCGGGCGGCCGCGCATATGGAGGTCACATCCACGACCGTGCCCAAAACGTTGGACATATGCGTGATGGCCACAAGCTTCGTCCTGGGGCCCATGGCATCGATCACAGCCTGCGGATCAAGGCTCCCATCCGGGGCCACATCCACCCACTTCAGAACAACGCCCTGTCGCTCGCGCAGGAAATGCCACGGCACGATATTGGCATGGTGCTCCATGACCGACAGGACGATCTCGTCGCCGGCTTCAAGATGCGGCATGGCCCAGCCATAAGCGACGGTGTTGATCCCTTCGGTCGTGCCCGAATTCAGAACGATCTCGTCTTCGTCTTTCACGCCTAGGAACCTGGCGATCGTGCCGCGCACACTCTCGTATTTCTCGGTAGCGAGATTGGAGAGGAAATGCAGGCCACGATGCACATTGGCATATTCCTCTGCATAGGCCCGCGTGATCGCATCGATGACAACCTGCGGTTTTTGCGCGGATGCCCCGTTATCCAGATAGACCAGCGGCTTGCCGTTGACCTCACGGCTCAAGATCGGAAAATCCGCCCGAATTCTGGACACATCATACATTTCCGACAACTCCTTCAGCGCCCACGCCCATAAGGCTGAGCATGATCGACAGACCAAACGCGATGGCAACCAAGGCAAACATGATCACGCCAAACGCTTTGAAATAACTCTCAAAGTGATGAACTGCATCCACAAAGGCCACAGCCATCCAGAATGACACGCCAATGAAACCCAAAAACAGCAAAGCCCCCAGAGGCGGCAGCGCCAGCGTCACGAGGACGAGCGCAATCTGCGCGACAAAGAGCACTGCCTGAAACCACGTCATGACAAGGATCATGTCGCCCAGACGGCCCTTGCCGCCAAACATGCGACCGGCCCAGTGCAACCCAAAAATTGTCAGGACCAGCGCCCCGAAGGTCATGAAGGCGGACAAGAAAGGCCGGTTCATCAATTCCGCCAATGGCCCACCGGATGCAGGCGACAGCATGTTGAGACCGCCAGAAAGGACCGTGCTCAGCAAGACCACCACGCCCAGAGCAGGCCAGAGCGCCGTGTGCGGGATATTCAGCGCCATCAGGTCGCGAGCCACCTCGCGCGGCTCACTGACAGAGCGCAGGGAGAGCTCCAGAATAGACTTCGTGTTAAAGGTCATGCGCTTTCCGCCTCGATCATGCCCGACAGCCAAAACCACACGAAGCACACAAACCAGACAAAGCCAACCAGTTGCAACTCAACCCCCGGCCCGATGTAGCCCCCGACGAGGCCATTGAGCAACGCCAGCGGTGATGTCGCCAGTAGTGCCCAGAACAGAGCGATGCGCGCGCCAAAGTGATCGCCCTGCCCGCGAAAGAGCTTGGCCACCAACCGAGACAGCGCCGCAATCACATAGAGCAGCAACGGCGCGACAAACAGCCAGGCCATGAGCGCGCCGCCGATCATGGGTTGCAACTCGGTGTTCTCCAGGTGCGCCTGACGCGCCAGCGGCGGCCATTGCGACAGGAACATCAACGTGCAGGCGCCCATCAGGATCGCAAGCGCACGATCCTCGCGCTGCCCCGCCGAGAGCAACCGGCGCAAAACGCGCCGGGGCCCGCGATACGTGGCCGCGATATCATTGAGAACGCCCATCGGAACCCGTCAGCCGCGGCGCCGGATCAGCCATGCCTCGATGCGATCCAGCACTTCGGCCGCAAGGGCCTCGTCCTCGATCTCATCCACGGCCTCTGCAAGGAACGCGATGGTCAGAAGATCCGTCGCCGGCCCTTCCGGGACACCGCGCGAGCGCAGGTAGAACAACCCTTCCTCGTCAATCGCACCCGAGGTCGAACCGTGGGAACACGCGACGTCATCGGCGTAGATCTCCAGCTCAGGCTTGGCGAGAAACTGGCTGTCATCATCGAGCAGGAGCGATTGGCTGATCTGATAGCCATCGGTCTTCTGCGCGCCTTCCTTCACAAGGATCTTGCCCTGAAAAACGCCCGTCGCCCCATTGCGCAGCACTTTCTTGAAGACCTGACGGCTTTCGCAGTTTACCGCATCATGGGTGACGAAAACCGTGTCATCGTGATGAAAATCGCCATCGCCCATGCAAGCGGCCGCAACATGCGCCACAGCATCATCGCCTGTCAGCTCGATCACCGTCTCGTTGCGCGTCAGCACTCCGTTGACCGTCAGCGTAAAGCTCTTGAACGCGCTTTCCGTGCCAAGGCGCGCGAAATTGTGCGTCGCCGCACGCCGTTCGTGATCGCGGCCTTGCATCCGTACATGATGCACCGTCGCATGATCGGCGATGTCAAACTCGATGCACTTGTTGAACCGCGCCGCCGCGGGGCCGTTTTCGAGGATCGTGACCTCACAGCCCTCGTCCACCTTCACGCAATGATGCAGGATCGCATCAGACGTCTCGGCGCGGTGAAAGTAGCTCAGATTGATGGGCTTGGACGCTTTGCCCGTCACATGGATCAACACACCATCTGTGGCAAACGCCGTGTTCAGCGCCGCCAGAGGACGTTGGACCGGCACCTGACCTGCAGCTTCGAGCGTTCCATAAAGGCTGGAAGCCCAGTGAATGTCCCCGCCCTCGCGCAGACGCGTGATGCTGACCCCTTCAAGGCTCAGATCGCTGGACGCTTCGGCATCGAAAACACCGTCCACGAAAACAATCTGAATCCGATCCACCTCGCCGAAAACCGGCGCTTCGTCATTATCGAAAAGCGCCGCCACGGGCGCATCGGGTTGGACCAGCGTTTCGGGTCGGGTGAATTTCCAGTATTCGTCCCGCGCGCCGGGCAGTCCCATCTCCTGCACACGCGCCAATGCGGCCTTGCGTGCGGAGCTGGACCAATCTGCATCCGGCAGGCTCAACCCCGCCAGACGCGCCTCGGTTGCATCCTGTTTGACTTGCGGCAGCGCCATTATGCCACCTCCGCCAGAATATCGCTGTAGCCGTTGTTCTCGACTTCAAGCGCCAGTTCCGGGCCACCGGTTTTCACGATGCGACCGTTGGCCATGATATGCACCACATCAGGTTTGATATGATCGAGCAGACGCTGGTAGTGCGTGATGACGAGGAAGCCACGGCCCGCGTCGCGCAGCGCGTTCACGCCTTCGGCGACCAGTTTCATGGCATCAACGTCCAGCCCGGAATCCGTCTCGTCCAGAATGCACATTTTGGGCTCAAGCATCGCCATTTGCAGGATTTCGTTGCGCTTTTTCTCACCGCCGGAGAAGCCGACGTTGACCGGGCGTTTGAGCATATCCGCATCAATTTTGAGCGATTTCGCCTTTTCGCGAATAAGCTTGAGAAAATCCCCTGCGCTCATCTCATCCTCGCCGCGCGCCTTGCGCTGCGCATTTACGGCTGTGCGCAGGAAGATGTTGTTTGAGACACCAGGGATTTCCACCGGATACTGAAACGCGAGAAACAGGCCGGCCGCGGCACGTTCTTCCGCTTCCATCTCAAGGATGTCTTCGCCGTCAAGCGTTGCCTCACCGCTGGTCACTTCATAACCATCGCGGCCCGACAGGACATAAGACAAAGTCGATTTGCCGGAGCCATTGGGGCCCATGATCGCGTGCACTTTGCCCGCCTCGACAGTGAGATCGACACCTTTGAGGATTTGCTTGTCTTCTTCCTCAAGTTTGACGTGCAGGTCTTTGATTTCCAGCATCTTCTATTCCTTCTCCATGTCGCGCAATGCGTTGATTTGATGTGAGCCCACGACAAAGGGCAGAGCATCCAAAGATGCCCTGCCCAATGCAGCATGAGGGATTGAGTTTAGAACAGGCCGGTCAGCGAGAGGCTGGCCGGGGATGACCCTGCCTCTGTCAACGAAACGATGGCCATGACGATCTTCTCGTTCAGCACGAGGCTCGCTTCCGCAGGCAAGCGGAAGATGGCTTCGTAGGTGATCATTTCGGCAATCACGACCCAGAGCACAGCTTGCGGTGTTGCCAGCGGGGGCGAGATGGCCAGAGCATTGGCGCAGACGAGTGTTGCGAGGACCCCGGCCGCCAACACGGCCATGAACCAGCTCTTGAGCGTCCAGCTCGTTTCGGCCAGCGGAAAGACGATGTCGGCCACGAGCAGCGTGGCCACAAAGCTCAACAGGCTGACGATGGCCAGCGCGATCGAACCCAGAAGCAACGTGTTCAACAGTGGTTTCTTTTCCTGGGTTGCCAGAACACGCTTGTAAGACGCGTGCGACATGGCTCCGCCGTTGGTGATATCTCCCGGCGTGGGCACGGCGCTGGCGCCCGGGTCGTTTTGAATACGCGCCAGTCGCGCGTGGAAGGAATGATCGACAGTCATCGACATGGGCGGCAGCCTCGCAGATTAGCAGCTCTTGGCCGCAACCTGCTGTCCCTTTGCGACCAAACAAGGGCACAAGGGAGACGGTTTTTCGATCAAACTTGAAACAGATGTCACAGATCATGGCGCAGCTCACGGTCGATACATGAATTGCGTCAGCTTGAGCCACGCTGATTTGGGGATCGGCGCGGGCTCCACGTCGAAACGGGCCATGCGGCCGATCATCCGAGCCGGGCCGAGATACTCCTGCACTTTGTGATAACTCTCGCGCGGGGCAAAATCATCGAAGAGAATGGTGATCGGTTTTTCCGTCAGATAGGCAGATGCCAGCGCGCAGCCCACACGAAAGCGACCATCCACCAGAACCACATCGGGCTGCTCAAACCCCTTTTGCTGCCAAACGCCCATGGCATACCGCGGATAGCGGCGCCATTCGCTATGGTTGACCGGGTGGCCCCATTCCTTCGTCTTGCCGATATTGGACCAAAGCACATCAACCTCGGTGCCCTCTGCGGGCGGATGCGCCGCAAACCACTGGTGCATCATCTGCGCCCAATCCGCATCACTCTCGACCGAGAAGACGCGTTTGCCGGGCATGTCAGCGGCGACAACAGTCGATCCCCCTGAGCCATACTCGAGGATCACCCGCGCATCGGCATAGGCCTCACGCAATGCGCGCGCCTCCTCCGCTGGCAGGGTGAGCTCGGGGCGCACCAGGGTTTGGACCGACGTTTGGCTCACGACAGGACCACCGCCGTTCCTGACGCCGACACCATCAACATGGATTGGCCCACGACTTCATAATCAAGATCGACGCCCACGACCGCATCAGCGCCAACAGCCTGCGCCCGCTCCTGCAACTCGCGCAGCGCCGTGTCGCGCGCATCCTGCAGTTTGCTTTCGTATGCGCCGGACCGTCCACCGACGATATCGGTGATGGATGCGAAGACGTCGCGGACGACATTGGCGCCCATGATCGCCTCACCGACAACGATGCCGCGATAATCGATGATTTTGCGGCCTTCTACGCCATTTGTGGTCGTGATGATCATGGTTGCCCTTTCCGCTCGCATTCAAGGTGTTCTCTGCAAGACGTCATACTTCGCCCTCCCAATAGTCACGGCTATCAGCGCGTGTCGCGACAACCTTGAGATGCGCATCAAAAAAGCCCGTCCCCGGCGCGATGGCCATGGCTGCAAACTTTCCGCTATCGGGATATTCGACCACGTCGGGATCCTGCATGGTCGAGACGCCGAGATACTTCAGGGGCGTGTTGCCCGTGTTGATCAATTGATGTGCTGTCTCGGGCCCGCCACGCGGCGCCGCACAGACCGAACCCGCTCGAACCGCGTGTTCGGTCTCGCCGAACCGATACAGGCCTTCGCCGTCGAGAATGACGAACATCTCATCATTGCCCAGATGGTTGTGAAACGGAAAGGCGCGTTTGCCGGGCTCAACGGTCACAAACATGGCCCCAAGCCCGCCCGCTCCGATCGCGCGCCCGATCTGCGCGACGCTGGCGGCAAATTTGGAGCCATCGCCTCCCTGCATGGGAAACAACTCCGCATCCTCGACATTCATAACCGGCGTGTTCATTTCCTGCGTCCCAGAACCAGTTGCGCAAAAAGGGAGCCGAGAAAGCCGCTGGTGAAGGCAAGTGCGATGACGGTCCAGATGTTCAGCGCATCCGTCACCGCATCAATGATCGTTGCAAACACGGCGCAAAACACGCCTGTCAGCACGGATGTCACGAGCACCGCTTGCATCACAGCCTTCCCAAGTTGCCGCACCAACGCGCCCCGCCCCCAACCAAGGGGCTGGAGCGCGCACAGCGCTCCGACTTACCCCACGGACCCTTCAAGCGAAATCGCAACAAGCTGCTGCGCTTCCATGGCGAATTCCATCGGCAAAGCCTGCAAGACTTCCTTGCAGAACCCGTTGACCACAAGCGCCACAGCTTCCTCTTCGTCCATGCCACGTTGACGGCAATAGAAGAGCTGATCGTCATCGACCTTGGAGGTCGTGGCTTCATGTTCGACGCGAGACGAATTGTTTTTCACCTCGATGTAGGGAACGGTATGCGCCCCGCATTTGTCACCAATCAGCAAGCTGTCACATTGCGTGTAATTGCGGCTTTCCTTGGCTTTCGGGTGCATGGACACGAGGCCCCGATATGTATTTTGCGCCTTACCGGCCGAGATGCCTTTGGAGACGATGCGGCTCTTGGTGTTCTTGCCCAGATGCACCATCTTCGTGCCTGTGTCGGCCTGCTGCATGTTGTTGGCGATGGCGATGGAGTAAAACTCGCCCTGGCTGTCATCACCGCGCAGAATGCAGGAGGGGTATTTCCACGTCACCGCAGAGCCCGTCTCCACTTGCGTCCACATAACCTTGGCGCGATCACCCCGGCAATCGGCGCGCTTGGTCACGAAGTTATAAATGCCGCCCTTGCCGTCTTCATCGCCGGGATACCAATTCTGAACCGTGGAGTATTTCACCTCAGCATCTTCCTCGATGATGATCTCCACAACCGCCGCATGCAGCTGCGACGTGTCACGCTGCGGCGCCGTGCAGCCCTCGAGATAGGACACATATGAACCTTTGTCGGCAATGATGAGCGTCCGCTCGAACTGGCCCGTGTTCTCAGCGTTGATCCGGAAATAGGTCGACAGCTCCATCGGGCAGCGCACGCCGGGCGGCACATAGACGAATGACCCATCGGAGAAGACCGCCGAATTCAGCGTCGCATAGAAATTGTCCTGCACCGGCACAACACTGCCGAGGTACTTCTTGACGAGTTCGGGATGCTCTTTCACCGCTTCGGAAATGGAGCAGAAGATCACACCGGCCTTCTTCAACTCGTCCTGAAAGGTCGTGCCGACCGAGACGGAATCAAACACCGCATCAACCGCAACCTTGCGCCCCTCTGCAGGTGCATTCTCCGCGCCTTCGACGCCCGCAAGGATCATCTGTTCCTTGAGCGGAATGCCGAGTTTCTCATAGGTCGCCAAGAGCTTGGGATCGACCTCATCGAGGGACTTCGGCTTCTCCGCCATGCTTTTGGGGCGCGCGTAGTAATACTGGTCCTGAAAGTCGATTTCCGGATAATCGACCATCGCCCAATCAGGCTCTTTCATCTGCAACCAGCGCTCATAAGCCGCCAGCCGCCACTCGGTCATCCACTCGGGTTCTTCGTTTTTCTCGGAGATCAGCTTGACGATATCCGGCGTCAGCCCCTTGGGGGCATATTCCATCTCGATATCGGTCTCCCAGCCGTATTTATACGTCCCGAGATTGGCGACGGCCTCAACCGTTTCCTTCTCAACACCATCCTTGACCTTCGTCGTGTCCAAAGCGGCCATCTGGCTCTCCCTTTTGTCACGCGGCGCGCGCGCGGTGCTTTTTCAGTGTTGCGCCCCAACGTTCGGCAAAACGCAGGACATCGTCTTCGCTCGTCTGAGGCCCAAGGCTCACGCGGATCGCGCAGCCGGCCACATCTTCGTCAAACCCCATGGACATCAAGACATTGGACGCCTTCACCTTCCCCGAGGAGCAGGCAGATCCGGCCGAGATTGCAAAACCAGCGAGATCCATCTGCATGACCTGCGTCTCCCCTTTCCAGCCCGGCGTCGCGATGCACACGGTATTGGGCAAACGAGTCACAGATTTCCCGACAAAAATAGTCTCTGAACTCTGAGCCTCAAGGGCCTTTTCTAGAATTATTCTATTTTCAAGCACGCGGTCCCATACGCCATCGGCCAAATCGCGCGCCGCAGCTTCCGCCGCCGCGCCAAAACCGGCAATGCCGATGACATTCTCCGTACCCGACCTGCGCCCCATCTCCTGACCGCCGCCCTTGATCCGCGCAGGGACATCCAGCCCTTGCCGCAGAACCAAAGCGCCGATGCCTTTGGGCCCGCCCAGCTTGTGCGCCGAGATCAACGCCATCTCACAGCCCAGCCAATTGAACGCCAGCGGCACCTTGCCAAAAGCCTGCGTCACATCCGACAGCGCCAGACCTTGAGGGAGATCCTGTATGATCCCGGTTTCCGAATTGGCCAACTGAACCACAGATGTTTGAGGATCACCCGCAGACACCCGTCCGTCCGGTGAGACATTGAGATCGCAATGCACCCAGGCGCGCACCGCGTCATGCTCAATATCCGCGCCATGCAAACCCCGGTCCGCAAGGGCCAAAGCCGCCGCCTCGGTCGCGCCGGACGTGAATACGATATCGGCCCCGTCAGCGCCCAAGGCCGCAGCCACCTGGCCCCGCGCCCGCTCGATCAAACCCTTGGCGGCGCGGCCTTCCGCATGCACGGACGACGCATTGCCCACCAGATCCATCGCTGCAATCATCGCCGCGCGCGCTTCGGGTCGCACGGGCGTTGTGGCGTTGTAATCCAGATAAACCCGCTGCATGGCGCGCTCCCAGCCCTCCTTTTGTCCTCAAATACCTCGGGGTTTGGGGCAGAGCCCCAATGCGACATCGACCCTAGCGCTCAGTCTTCATCAACAACATCGAAGAGGTTGGGAACTGCCGGACAAGGCGCCAGATCATTGCCCACCACGTCCGACAGCCGCGTCTGATGCAAAAAGACATAAACATGCGCCGAGAGACCTTCCCAAAGCCGGTTGGTCAGGGATTGGGCCCGGGAACCGGACAAAGCACCCTTCGCGCCCGCCCCCTTATGCATGGCATCGACCGTCTCATCGACCGCCGCCAGCACATCCACAACCCTGATCTCTGACGTGGCGCGCGCCAGCCGGTAACCGCCGCCCGGGCCGCGCACCGAGACCACGAGATCCGCGCGCCGCAGCTTGACAAACAACTGCTCGAGATAGGGCAGTGAGATGTCCTGCCGCTCCGCGATATCACCCAGGGTCACGAGATGTCCGTCCGGCTGCAGCGCAATATCGGCCAGCGCCACCATTGCGTAGCGACCTTTCGTACTCAGCTTCATACGCGCCCCCTGTTCCTCGGCATCGCCTGCCTAAATCTGGCCGTGAGTTGACGCCCCCCGCACAGAGGCTTATTTGCAGCAAAGACCCGGACCCGCCGGGATTTAGAATGTTTCTAAAGAGCCTGAGCAAATACGTCAAGCATCAGGCCAGTTGAAGGACAGACGCGCTCATGCCCGAGGTCATTTTTCCCGGACCCGAAGGCCGCCTTGAAGGCCGCTACCACCCCCAGAAAGAGCGCGACGCGCCCATCGCCATCATCTTGCACCCGCATCCGCAGTTTGGCGGGACGATGAACAACAAGGTTGTCTACAACCTGCATTATACCTTCTACAACATGGGCTTCACCGTGTTGCGCTTCAATTTCCGCGGGGTTGGACGCTCACAGGGGGAATACGATCAGGGCGTGGGCGAATTGTCGGATGCAGCCTCGGCGCTTGATTACCTCCAGTCGATGAACAACAACTCCAAACATTGCTGGGTCGCGGGCTTCTCGTTTGGCGCCTGGATCGGCATGCAATTGTTGATGCGCCGTCCGGAAATCACGGGTTTCATCTCGGCCGCCCCACCCGCAAACATGTATGACTTCTCCTTTCTCGCGCCCTGCCCCTCCTCGGGCCTGATCATCAACGGCACGTCCGATCGCGTGGCGCCGCCGCCCGATACGCGCTCGCTGGTGCGCAAGTTGCACGAGCAAAAGGGCATCACGATCACGCATCAGGAAATCGAAGGCTGCGGGCATTTCTTCGAGAATGAGCATATGGACACGTTGACCGACAGCGTGACCGATTATGTCAAGCGCCGCCTGACAGAGACCACACGCTGATGGGATTGGCAGAGGATCTCGCCAACAAGCTGGCCGAGGATGTGCTCAAGGCCTCCGATATCATGGATGACGAGGATCTGCCGAAAGAGATCGCCAAACTTCTCGGCGCGTCATCCCAGACGTCTGAGGAGGCCTTTCTCACTGCCGTGCGCGTCATTCAGGCCAACCGCAAGGCGCGGGCCATGCTCAAGGACCGCCTGACAGCGTTTGAAGCGAAGCTGAAGGATCAATCCCAGTGACAGCGTCGCGCCTTGATGCGCAGATGGCTTTCTTGCAAGAAATCGACAAACTAAAATCGGTCTCGCGCGCCACGCGGGTTCACGGTGGCCGACAGGAAAACTCGGCCGAGCATTCCTGGCATCTGGCCATGTATGCGCTCATCCTGAGTGAGCACGCGCCGGAAAACGTCAACCGTGACCGAGTGATCAAGATGCTTTTGCTGCATGATCTGGTCGAGATTGATGCGGGTGATGCGCCTATCTTTGGCGATTACGACGCCGCAGCGCTCGCGGCGCAGGAGCAAGCGGCCGCGACGCGTCTCTTCGGGCTTCTGCCCTCAGAGCAAGGTGAGGCGCTGCGGCGCCTGTGGGATGAATTCGAGGCCAATGAAACCGCAGACGCGCGATTTGCCAAATCACTCGATCGCTTCCAACCGCCCAACCAGAACCTCGCTACAGGCGGTGGATCCTGGGTTGAATACAATGTCAGCTTTGCGCAGCTGCACGAAAAAGTTGGCCGAAAGATCGCAGCGGGCGCACCCAAACTGTGGGACTGGATTGCCCCGAAAGCCAAGGCCTTCCTCGACAAGCTTTAAACACGCCCTGCGGGCATGGGGCGTGCACGACAAAGCCTTTTCAAGATGATCACGCTAAGTGAACTTTTCTCCCGCCAGCGCGAGATAGTATGCGTCTTCGGGCAGAGCACCAAGCTCGCCCAGCATGGCATACCGATCCACGATATACCGACACTCCGCCACGCGATCATCGCGTGCCTTGAGCAATATCGTGACATACATGTGGCAGTAGGCGTCGATGACCTTGATGTGCAGATCACACTTAATTCGAATGTAACATCGCTCGTCGTCTAACGCGGCAAACTCAAGGACCTCAATGCGCGTGAAACGCGTCTGAATATGATATTGCTGGATCGTATCAACGTGCTCAGCCGCTGAGAGCGGGCTCTCGCTATGATCTATGTAGAACTGCGCATCCGGAACGACGCATTCATCCGCACGCTCCATGGCGCCTACAATCCAAAGCACGTCCAGCATTCGACGCGCAGCGGAAAACAGTTTCTCCGCCCGTGCGGCATCTGTCGTTTTCTGTGCGTGTTGTGCAGTCTTTGGCTCCAGCGAGTGCAGGGTCACACCAAGCGCCCTCCCCACCCACAATGGAGCAAAGCGTCGTGTGTGAGGGTGGCGCATTTGCACGTCCTGAGCCGCATCAAGCTCTGGTCCAGCAGATTAACCCTGATCGCATCTACGCTTTGCATGCATCGTGCATAAATGCCCGGCTCTTAACAGCGGGTTTAAACCGACAAACGCGCCGCCTGTGCCCCTCGTTCGCGGTAAGGCGTCGTGTCATAATGCGCGCGATAGCACTTCGAGAAATGCGACGGCGAAGCAAAGCCGCAGGCCAGAGCCACGTTGATGACGCTCATATCTGTCTGCATCAGCAGGTTGCGCGCCTTTTGCAGACGCAATTCCATGTAATAGCGCTTCGGGCTGCGGTTAAGATAGCGCCGGAACAGCCGCTCAAGCTGGCGCGTCGACATGCCTACGTCCTTGGCCAGAAGCGAGGGCGAGATGGGCTCCTCGATATTGGCCTCCATCATCTGGATGACCCGCGCGAGCTTGGGATGGCGCACACCGATCCTTGTCGGCACACTGAGGCGCTGGGTGTCCTGATCAGTGCGGATGGACGAGTAAATCATCTGATCCGCAACAGCATTGGCCAGATCTTCGCCGTGGTCTTCGGCAATGATCTTGAGCATCAGGTCAATCGATGAAGTGCCACCCGCCGTAGTCATGCGATTGCCATCAATGACGAAAACCGATTTCGTCAATTCAACCTCGTCGAATTCCTCGGCAAAGCTATCCTGGTTTTCCCAGTGGATCGTGGCCCGTTTGCCATCGAGCAGGCCTGCCTTGGCGAGCGTGAACGCGGCCGTGCACAGCCCCCCCACTGCAAGTCCTTTGCGGGCCTCGCGCCGCAGCCAACTCAAGACGCGTTTGGTCGTGGCAGCCTGCACGTCAATGCCACCGCAGATCAGGATCGTGTCGTCGCGGCGCATCTCACTCAGATCGCCCTGCAACGAAAACTCCGTGCCTGCCGAGCAATGCACCGTTTCGCCGCCTTCGCCCAGCAAGAGCCAATCATAAACCACACCCTCGTGCATCCGGTTGGCAATCCGCAAACAATCCAGAGCCGCCGCGAAACTCAGCAAGGAGAAGTTTTCCAACAAGACGAAAACAAACCTGCGGGTCTGACCGTCCAGGCGTCCAGCTTGCGGGGGTTTGCTCATGAGGGCGATCCGTCTGTTATGAGCGCCACCTTCTGGTCCGGGTGGCCACAGCTCGCAGTTGGCCTGAGCACACAGGACTCGTCAAGAGGGGCAAAACGCTTCTGGTCACTGCGCTAGCGCTTTTGTATAACCCCATGCACAACCTTTATCGCTAACACCGGAGAAATGAGATGAGCGATTGGCAGACATCGGATTGGCGGAACAAACCGCGGGTCCAGATGCCGGATTATCCCGACATGGACGCGCTGAACAAAGTCGAGGCGCAGCTGTCGAAGTATCCTCCGCTGGTCTTTGCCGGTGAGGCGCGCAGGCTGAAATCCGAGCTGGCGGCTGCCGGCCGCGGCGAGGCGTTTTTGCTGCAAGGCGGCGATTGCGCGGAGGCCTTTGATCAGTTCTCGGCAGATTCGATCCGCGACACTTTCAAGGTCATGCTGCAAATGGCCGTCGTGCTGACCTTTGGCGCAAAGGTCCCCGTAATCAAAGTGGGCCGGATGGCCGGTCAGTTCGCGAAGCCACGCTCCGCGCCCACAGAGGTCAAGGATGGCGTCGAACTGCCCTCCTACCGCGGCGACATCATCAATGAGCTGGATTTCACGTCCAAGGCACGGATCCCCGATCCCGCCAAGATGCTGCAAGCCTACACACAAGCCGCCGCAACCCTGAACCTGCTCCGCGCCTTTTCGACAGGTGGCTACGCCGACGTCAATCAGGTGCACAGCTGGACCCTCGGGTTCACAGAAGGCGAGAAGGCCGCGCGCTATCGCGATGTGGCCACGCGCATTTCAGACGCGCTCGATTTCATGAACGCAGCCGGTCTCGATGCGGACAACACCCATGCCCTGCAATCGGTGGATTTCTACACAAGCCATGAAGCCCTGCTCTTGGAATATGAAGAGGCGCTGACACGGGTCGATTCCACCACTGGCAAATGGCTCGCAGGCTCCGGTCACTTCGTCTGGATCGGCGACAGGACACGGCAGCCTGATGGTGCGCACGTGACCTTCCTCAAAGGCGTTCAGAATCCGATTGGCATCAAGACCGGCCCGTCAATCACGACGGATGATCTCAAATCCCTGATCGCCACGCTGAACCCCGAGAACGAAGAAGGCCGCATCACGCTGATCAACCGCTTCGGAGCTGGCAAAGTGGGCGATCACCTGCCCCAGCTCATCCGCGCGGTGAATGAGGAAGGCTTCAACGTCACCTGGGTCTGTGATCCGATGCATGGCAATACGATCAAATCGGCGACGGGATACAAGACACGGCCCTTCGAGTCCGTCCTGCGCGAAGTCCGTGAGTTCTTTGCGGTCCATGGTGCGGAAGGCTCTGTTCCCGGTGGAGTGCATTTCGAGATGACCGGTCAGGATGTGACGGAATGCACGGGAGGCGTGCGCGAAGTGACAGATGAGGACCTCTCGGACCGCTACCATACGGCCTGTGATCCCCGTCTGAACGCATCGCAATCGCTGGAACTGGCGTTCCTTGTGGCCGAAGAGCTCACGGCCCGCCGCGCCAAAGTGGCCAGCGCTGCTGCAAGCTAAGCATCGCTGACACGCACCCTCAAACGCGCCTTCCCCGGGAGGCGCGTTTTTTCGTCCGAGCCCCCCGGCGCGAGAGTGCTTCGAATGTGATGTAACTGCGGCTCCGCTCCCCTTTCCCGCCTGCGCGCAATCCGCTACCTCTGTTGCAGCCAACAAGAGGGACCGTGAGAGATGACCAAAATCAAGGTGGAGAACCCGATCGTCGAGATGGATGGCGATGAGATGACCCGCATCATGTGGGCCTTTATCAAAGACAAGCTCATCACGCCCTATCTCGATATCGATCTGCTCTACTACGATCTGGGCATCGAATCCCGCGATGAGACGAACGATCAGATCACGATTGATGCTGCTGAAAAGACCAAGGAAATCGGCGTCGCCGTCAAATGCGCCACGATCACTCCCGATGAGGCGCGTGTCGAGGAATTTGGCCTAAAGGAGATGTGGCGCAGCCCCAATGGGACAATCCGCAACATCCTGGGCGGCGTGGTCTTCCGCGCGCCGATCATCTGCAAAAATGTCCCCCGCCTCGTGCCAGGTTGGACCCGCCCCATCGTGATCGGGCGTCACGCTTTTGGCGATCAATACAAGGCGACCGATATCAAGTTCCCCGGCCCCGGCAAGCTCACCATGAAGTTCGAAGGCGCCGATGGCGAGGTGATCGAACGCGAGGTCTTTGACGCGCCTGACGCGGGCGTCTTCATGGCGATGTATAACCTCGACGCCTCCATCCGCGATTTCGCACGCGCCTCGTTCAATTACGGGCTCAATATCGGCTGGCCGGTCTATCTCTCCACCAAGAATACCATTCTCAAGCAATACGATGGCCGCTTCATGGAAATCTTTCAGGAGATCTATGACGCGGAGTTTCGCGCCGCCTTTGAAGAGAAAGGCCTCGAGTACCAGCACAGGTTGATCGACGACATGGTGGCCTGCGTCATGAAGTGGAACGGCGGCTTTGTCTGGGCCACGAAGAACTACGATGGCGATGTGCAATCCGACACGGTCGCGCAAGGTTTCGGCTCGCTGGGCCTCATGACGAGCCAGCTCATGACGCCTGATGGCAAGATCGTGGAGGCCGAAGCGGCCCATGGCACCGTCACCCGGCACTACCGCCAGCATCAGGCGGGCGAAGCCACATCGACCAACTCCATCGCCTCGATCTATGCCTGGACCGGCGGGCTCAAGCATCGCGCCAAGCTGGATGACAATGCCAGGCTCATGGAGTTCGCCGAAACGCTCGAACGCGTCATCATCGACACGGTCGAGAGTGGCCACATGACCAAGGACCTCGCGCTTCTGGTAGGCCCGGAACAGGGGTGGCTGACGACCATGGGCTTTCTCGAAAAGATCGATGAAAACCTCCAGCGCGCGCTGTCAGGCTAGAGCGCAGAAATGCTGGGTCATTGCCAAGCCAATATCCACGCGCTACCGTCGCAACGCGCCCGACAGGCGCGCTTTTGGATCTACACTTTTAGAGATTGGAATTGGTCATGAGATTGATCGGAACAGCAGCAGCCCTTCTTTTGATCGCCACGACAGCACAAGCCACCAGCGTCAGCTACACCGGCATTGAGCTCTCGGAAGGCACTGAAACCATTGGTTTCACGGATGTCACGGTGGCAAAACCGGAGCTGCTTTTGACAGCGACGGCGACCGACGGCGGCGTGATCCGCACCTATGATGTTCTGGGCGAGCAAGGGCTTTATATCGGCGCCGTCCGGCAGGGTCCTTTCACAACCAGCAATACGACCGCGCCCGCCAGCGGCACTTATACCCTCGGGTTTGACAAAGCCGTGACAGAGATCACCTTCAGCCTCGATTATCTGACCAATCTGTTTGGCCCGTCCGAGACGATCTCCGATTTCCGGGTCGACGGCACATTGATTGATCTGACATCGGCCAATTACACCGGGACCACAACGTCGCTGGATGACGTCACCGATGTCATTAGCACGACGGTGCGCCGCGGCACGGGTGTCTTTACCTACAGCGGCGGCCCGTTCTCGTCGCTGTCATTTGTGCATGAACAAAACCCGCGCAACATCGGCTTCACGATCACCTCGCTTGATGTGACGCTGGCGCCAATCCCTTTGCCTGCGGGGCTGCCGCTGCTGTTGGCCGGCCTGGGTGGTCTGGCTCTGATGGCCCGGCGCAAACACAGCTGACCCCGGCCCCTTTCACCTCTTGACCCGCATCCCTGACCGCGTAGGTCAGGGACATGGAAAACGAACCTCAAAGCCGCCTGACGCACCAGTCCCACGAAGACGCCATGGCGTTCTCGCTGGGCACTGCGCTCTGCGCCTTTGGCGTGACAATGCTGACCCATCTTGGGCTTGTCACGGGCCAGACCGCCGGGTTGGCCGTTCTGCTCAGCTATGCAACGGGTGCGAGCTTCGGGCTGGTGTTTTTTGTGGTGAACCTGCCCTTCTATATTCTGGGCTGGCTGCAAATGGGGGCGATGTTCACACTCAAGACCTTCATTGCCGTGAGCATGGTCTCCGCCCTGTCGGAATGGCTGCCCCATCATTTCGTCTTTGAGCAATTGAGCGCGCTGCCCGGCGCGATCATGGCCGGCGCGGTGATTGGCATGGGGCTCATCGTTCTGTTCCGCCATGGCGCCTCGCTTGGCGGGATCGGGATCCTTGGCCTCTGGCTGCAGGACCGATTTGGCATTCAGGCTGGGTGGGTTCAACTGGCCTTTGATGCAGCGCTTTTTGCCGCCGCTTTTGTTCTGCTCGCGCCGGATCTGGTGATCTACTCCCTCGCGGGCGCGGTCATCGTCAATCTGATCATTGCCGTGAACCATCGCAAAGACCGCTACATCGGTCGGTAACGCCGCAGCTGGGCTGAACGCCCAATGAAAAAGGGCGACCCACCGGGCCGCCCCTCCTTCCCGCAAAGCAGGACCCTTTGGCGCGTCATCGGACCCACAAGCGGGCCTCCCTTGAAGCGCATCAGGCCTGGGGATCAGCCCTCCTTCGCAGGAAGCAGACCAGCTGTCTCCGCCGCGGTGACCTCATCTGTATCGAGCATGCCATCGGCATTGGCATCCATGGTCAGAAACGCATCGCCCGTGACTTCGGGATACCCCACCTGCATCTCTTCAAGCGAGAGCATGCCATCGCCATTGGCATCCAGCGCCGCCATCCCGTCGCTCATCGCCAGAAGTGGCGCGGCTGTGACACATGTCAGGGCGAAAGCAGTGATCAGTTTGGGTGTCATGAGTGTAGCTCCTTTTGGTAGCTCAGCTGTTACGTGAAGACACCATCGCGGTGCCTTCATGAGACTAGAGGCGCAAAACCGGGGTTGCGTCCGCGCCTCAGGGGCGGCGTGCAACAGCCCGCCGAAGCACACCCGCGCGATGGGCAGAGCCTCGCGCAAAAAGCCCCCTCGCACCCAATCGGCAAGAACCCCCGGGGTTTTTCTGACGCCATGAAACGCGCAAATGGCCCGCATGGATGATCTCGACACAGACGCTCTCGCGTCCAGACGCAGTGAATTGGTGGGGCTTGCCCGCTACCTCGGTCTCCCTCGGGAGGCCGCAGAAGATGCCGCACAGGCCTGCCTTCTCGATGTGCTGCGTCAGGTAAAGACAGGACGCCAGATCGACAATCCCGTGGCCTATCTCAAGACATCGCTCCGGCGACGATGCAGCAAGTATCGGCGCGACGCGTTGCGCTTTGATGATGAAACCTGCGCGCCCGAGCTCTCTGTCCCTGACGCACAATGGCATATGGCGCTCACCGAAGTGCAATCCGCGCTCCACCGTCTGCCAAAAGCGCAGGCTGACCTCTTGCGCCGCGTCGCCGCTGGAGATCAGAGCCCTCAGCGTCTGGCGCGTGAACTGGGCTTGCCCGAAGGCACGATCATGTCACGCCTCGCGCGCGGACGCGCCCGGTTGCGGGAAGAATTGGGTTTGAAGCCCGGTGATCCGTTTCTCTGAAACACCGCAGCAATTAACCATTTGTGCCCCATTTGTCCGCTAGAAGAACTGGCATGCGCCACCACAGAGAACCTCTGCACATCTCCGCGGCCCCTCGTCATAGCCGCCTGTTCGAGTTGATCCAGCAAGACAACCGACAGCATAAACTGGCCTGCGATGCAGGCGCAGAAGGGCTCAGCCCCGCGGAGGCACAAACCATCCTTGACCGGACCCATCACTCACTGGGTGTCGAGCCACCGGACATGCGTCTCGCACGCAGACTCCGGCGTCACACGATCTCATGGTCTTCAGGGATATTCGGCTGGTCGTAGTCCCGCGCGGTGCCCCTGCGTTCGAAAACGGAGCCGTGAATTTTTGACCCAGCTGGGATAACACGTCGCTCCCCACACGGTGCATACCGCCCAAAGAGGCCAGCCCGGTTCGCGCCCCATCCGTTCTTTTTGCGCAGCAAGGGCCAAAACTCAGCCAGAAACCAGAAAGGTGTCATGCTGTCTTGCGGTTTGGCCACAGGATCAGGCGCCACGTATTTCGCGTTGCCCTGCCCCTCGACAATGTTCTGGACCGTCTCGCCCTCAAACGCCACTCCAAGACGCGCCGCCTCTTCAATCATCCACATCAGGGCCACTTTTCCCAAAGCCGATGCGTCCTCAGGCACCCCGCCGCCGACATCACTGTGCACGCCGGAAAACCAAACCTGCTCCACATCCTGAGGTTCGGGCATCGCCACAGGTGTATAGCTTCCGCCCCAATAGGGCCCGGGGTCCCACAGCGTCGGTCGAAAAAGCCACCGGCGCTCATCAATCGCCAAAGCATGGCGCACAGCGCGCACAGACGGGTTCCGGCTGGAAAACGCATAGGAGCGCAAACGCGGCCCAAAACGTCCCCATTCAATCATCGAGGAGACGGTATCAAACAGCAAAAGCGAGTCGATCTTGATGCGCGGCGCATCCAACACCCGGTTGACAAGGTTCAACTCCGCAAAGGGGTTGGCGCCGGTTTTCTGGCCTGTGTCAAAATCATCTTCGTTGATGCCCTTGTACGCGCGAAACGCATAATTCAGCAGGTTGAGGTTACGCGGCTCGATCATGCCCACGGAATGACAAAACCCCGCCAGAACCCGCGCCGTGTAAGCACCCCGCGAAAAGCCGCACAGCACAACCTTGTCGCCCTCGTTGTAATGCTGCAGCAAGAAGCGGTACGCCTCCTTGACGTTATGCGCCAATCCCCATCCCGTGGCGAGCCCCACAACCTCGATAATCTTGCGCCAAAACCCAAAGACAGCGTTATCCGCCCCAAACGTACCGACACCGGGGTCGTAATAGACCAGCTGCGTCTCGGTCTTCTCCAGTGAGCCATACAGGCGCAACATATGGCTTCTGCGTTTCGTGATCTGGTTCGAGGTGCCATCCAGCAAAAGGACAATGGTCTTGGCTGGGGCCTCCGAGGCGTGCAATGCAACCATGGATAATCTCTTCAAAGCTATAATACAGCTTTGGATTTTATCCCAAGGCGCCAAAAAGCTGAATCAAAAAAGACTGCCTTCCATGGCTCTATAGCGCTTCGCGAAAAACCTGGGTCACGGAAACACTGCCAGGCACCTGCTTTCTCGTGATTTTCGTGATGCTCGATGTATCGGGCTTGCGTTGAAGGGCTTTAGCCACGAAACCCGCTGGCCACGACAAATTTCTCGGAAGAATCCGAGCGCGATGCCGGCGGTTTGAAATGAGCGACTTTCGCAAAGTTCTGCTTGAGGACCTTTTGTAATTCCCCCTCGGCCCCACCGGCCAAAACCTTGGCCACGAACGTGCCCCCCGGGGCGAGAACGTCGAAGGAAAAATAGGCGGCCGTCTCACACAAGGCCATGATCCGCAAATGGTCCGTCTGCTTGTGCCCCGATGACGATGCCGCCATGTCCGACATCACAACATCTGCCGCGCTGCCCAACCACGCCTTGACCTGCGCATCGGCCCCGTCTTCCATGAAATCAAGCTGATAGACCTGCGCCCCCGCCAGCGGCTCAACCTCCTGCAAATCAACGCCAATGATCCGCCCAACAGCCTTGCCGGACTTCTCCCCCAATGCATTGATCCGCGGCACAGCCACCTGCAGCCACCCCCCCGGCGCACAGCCCAGATCCACAACCCGCGCCCCCGGCACAAGGAAGCGATACTTGTCATCAATTTCCATGATTTTGAACGCCGCCCGCCCGCGATAGCCCTCAGCCTGCGCGCGTTTGACGTAAGGATCATTCAACTGCCGCTGCAGCCAGCGCGTCGATGAGAGCTTGCGTCCCCGCGCGGTCTTGACCTTGACCTTGAGATCCCGCTGCCCGCGCCCGGATGTATTCTTGCCGTCAGGTTTCTTGGCCATCTGCTTCTTTCGTCTCCAAATACCTCAGGGGGGAATTGGCCGTCAGGCCAAGGGGGGACAGCGTCCCCCAAACCCCGGCGGTGCGCCGCAGGCGCGACGCAACCCGGATCAATAAGGCCCGCCCTCCAGAACCCCGTCCGCCGACATCTGCGCATAAAGCAAACCTTCGCGCAAACCCCGATCCGCAACCGAGAGCCGGTCCGTCGGCCAACACCGCAACAGCGCTTGCAGGATTGCCGCGCCTGACATGATCAAGGCCTGCCGGTCCTGACCGATCCGCGGATCGCGCCTGCGCCCCGCCGGCCCCATATCCAGATAAGAGGTGATCACCCGGTCAATCTGATCCGAGGTCATCCGCAACCCATCCACTTTCGTGCGATCATACCGCTTGAGCCCCAGATGCGACGCCGCCACCGTGGTCACCGTCCCGGACGTGCCCACGATCTGAAACCCTTCACGCGGCTGCGCATCCCTGTAGGGCTGAAATGCCTCCAGCTGCTCCTCGAAAAACCACGACATGAGCGCATAGCGCGCCGCATCGTTTTCCACATCATTGAACTGATCGCGCAAAGTCGCCACGCCCAGCGGCACGGAAATCCAGTCCACGACCTTGGCTGCGGGAAACGGGCTATCGGGGGGATGAAAACCCGCATGCAGGCGCATGATCGACGCCGGCCGTTCGACAGACGGTACACCGGAGAGATCAAGCCAGACAAGCTCCGTTGAGCCGCCGCCAATATCCACGACCAGCAATTGTTCGGTTTTCGTCGACACAAGCGGAGCACAGGAAATAACCGCAAAGCGCGCCTCTTCTTCCGGCGCGATAATATCAAGCTTCAGCCCTGTTTCGCGTTTGACAAAGCTCACCAGATTGCGCCCGTTGCGCGCGCGCCTGCAGGCCTCGGTCGCCACGAGACGCATCCGTTTCACTTTGTGGCGCTTGAGCTTTTGCGCACAGACACGCATCGCCTGAACCGTGCGCCCGATGGAGGCGCGGCTCAGCCGTCCGGATTTCTCCAAACCCTGCCCCAGCTGGACGGATTTAGAAAAACTGTCGACCACATGGAATTGACTGCCCTTGGGTTGGGCAATCAGCATGCGGCACGAATTTGTGCCCAGATCCAACGCAGCATATAGCTCTGCCGGATCGGGTGGCTGCGGCGCGGGGCTCTCTACCACCTGAGGGAATGCGCCCGCACCTTTCGAGCGCTTGGGCGCCATATTAACGCCCTCCGATGTCGTGTTAGCTCAAGGATATGTCTGCGCGCACCTGCGTGCAAGGCTCACGTGAGGGGATTGGCGTAATAGGCATCCAGATGGGCATACTCGCGCTCCAGCAGCGGACGGATCGCGTCTATGGTCCGGGGCTGCAAATCATCGAGGTCAAGACGCATTTCCGAGCTGTTTTCGCGGGATATATCAACGCTCTTTCCCGATCTGCGGCCGAGCTCTTCCGCCAATTCGCCGATCTGCTCTGTCTTGAAGACACGATCATATCGGAAAGGCTTGGGGCCAATAAAAAGCTCGCAGGGCAGCACATGGTGTTTTATGACGGACGACGCCTCGTAATAGGCATCCAGATGCAAAAAGAAAAAATCCGGGTCGGGATCGCGGCTTAGATGCGAAAACTCCGGGCGGCGCAGGCGGCGGCTGTTGTGCAGATCGCCCAGTTGCACCACGCGGTTGGTATAGACAGACAGCAATCGTTTGACAGGATCTCGCACCACGGCGAACCGCCAATAATCTTGAAACCCGTCCCAACGATGCGGCCGAAACCGCGCGGTTGGATAGATCGCATGCCAGGTATCCGCCGTCCATGTCTCGCGCGGCGGCAAATCCACATCCGGGTCAATCAACGCCAGCATACGCTTGACCGTCGAACACCCAGCCTTGGGCAAAGCCATATAGGCGATCTTGTGGGCCGGAACGGCGATTGCCACGACCATGCTCCTAAACTGCTCCGGGGTGATTTAGCCGCCAGCGCCCCTTCCCGTCAACGCGCGCGCACCCAAATGAATTTCATCTTCGGCTTGAAGATTATGAGCCTGACAAAGGGTCGCGGAGAGGAGAGTTGCGCACTATCTGTACCGCACGTCGCGGATGTGCCTGATCGTGTCGAAAAACAGCAGCGCCCGGTCGTCAGGAATGCGTAGTGAAACACAAGAGTGACGAGAGGATCCCCGATGGCGGATGTAACGGTTGTTTATTGGCGCGATATTCCCGCACAGGTGATCGTCGGCAAGGGACGGCGTGGCGCGAAGGTGCAATTGCCGGAGCGCTTCGAGCAAGCCATTGATCGGGCGGCCATGAAGGTCAATGCCAAGGACGCAGACGCCTATCTCGCTGAATGGCGCAAGGCTGCGCCCTATGCGGTCGAGGGCGATGCCAATGAGGTGGCCGCATCCGAAGCGGCCCGGCTCGACGCGGAATATGATGCTGCGCGCATCAAGCAACTCATCGCCAACGACGGTTGGGCGTAACAGAACATGGGCAAGGGCCCGATCGATTTTTGGGAGGCCGCAATGGCATTGTTGAACTTCAAACGCAAAGAGGCCCGTCCCGCAGGCGCGGACAATGCCGATCTCGCGGCCTTCCTGCAGGGCTATTCCATCGAGGTCATGCCGCGGACAGCCGCCAAGATCGACGATCTGCGTGAGCACCTCGCGCCGGGCACACGTGTCTATATCGCCCATATCGAAGGCACGCCGATCGAGGAAATGGTTGCCACGGCCGCGCGCGTGAAGGCCGAGGGCTTTGATGTCATGCCCCACTTCCCCGCCCGCATCATCCGCGACAAGGCCACGCTGGCCGATTGGATCGCGCGCTATCAGGGCGAAGCGGATGTACGTCAGGCGCTCTTGCTTGCGGGCGGTGTGGCCAAACCCCATGGGGAATTCCATAGCGCGATGCAACTCATGGAGACGGGCCTCTTTGGTGATTTCGAGCGACTCCATGTGGCAGGCCACCCCGAAGGCAACCGCGACATCGACCCCGACGGCTCCATGACCAATGTGGACGAGGCGCTCCGCTGGAAACAGCGCTTCTCCGAGACCACGGAAGCCAAAATGGCACTGGCCACGCAATTTGCCTTTGACGCAGGCCCCATCATCGCATGGGCCAATGGCCTGAAGGCCGCGGGCATCGACCTGCCGATCCACATTGGCATCGCAGGGCCTGCCAAATTGCAAACCCTGATCAAATTCGCCATCGCCTGCGGCGTCGGGCCCTCGCTCAAGGTCCTTCAGAAACGCGCCATGGATGTGAGCAAGCTGCTCGTCCCGTACGAGCCCACCGACGTGCTCAGCGCGCTCGCGGCTCACAAAGCCGCGAACCCTGACTTCAACATCGAACAGGTGCATTTCTTCCCGCTGGGTGGGATCAAGAGCAACGCCACATGGGCCACCGAGAATGGCGGCGGCGCTCCCGCTGCTCAGTGAACGCACCGTAAGCGAGCACGGGCAAGACACCTGCGGGACACTCACGTGGCGCTGACGCGCCGCGCGCGACGCCTTGGCGCCTGCGACAAAATCCCAAGCACGTCTTCGTGCCCGGCATTCACCCTTGCGTCAGGTATCGCAAATCGCATCCTGTCGCAGGTGGTGGCCTTCGAGAGGAGGTCTTGAAGCGGTATTTGACTGACTTGTCTCACCTGACGCTGCCTGAAATCCACGATTTCAACGCAGTCAGATGAGGAACCAAAACGAGGTTGGTTCAAAACGCTCCAATTGGGAACCGAGTGCGAATCTTGGACTGCCCCCGCAACTGTAAGCTGACATGGCCCTGTGCCATCGTCAGCAAGTCAGGATACCAGCCGCCTCCATGAAACCGCCGGGCGAAAACCGGCCACTTAAGTTGCGTCGGGTGGACGCGAAGGGACAATACATGCATATCGAACCAGGCGTCGTCGACGGCGCGAAAATGGTCCTCGCCTATGGGACCGCCGCGGCAGCCGCCGGCTATTCTCTCAAACTCATCAAGGACGACCTTAAGGCCCATTCCATTGCCTCCTTCTGCCTGCGCAGTGTCATTTCGATGGTTGGGGTCTTTGTTTTCTTCGAGGTCTTCCCGCATTTCGCGGTGGGCGTCTCGGAGGTGCACATCATCCTTGGCACAACCCTGTTTCTGCTCATGGGCGCGGGCCCGGCGGCGGTCGGGCTGGCTGGGGGGCTGGCAGTTCAAGGCCTGTTCTTTGCGCCCTCGGATGTGCCGATGTATTTCGTGAATGTCACGACCCTGCTCTTCCCGCTCTTCGCGGTGGATGCGCTGGCGCGCCGGTTCGTGCCCCGTACCACGGCCTATGTGGATCTGCGCTATGTCGATGTGCTCAAGGTGTCGGCGGTCTGTCAAGGCGGCGTGGTGGCATGGGTCGCATTCTGGGCGATCTATGGCCAGGGCGTCGGCGCCGACAACCTCTCGGCGGTCATGAGCTTTGACGCGGCCTATCTGCTCGTCATCGCAATCGAGCCTCTGGCCGATCTTGCGGTGCTGGCCGGGGCGAAGGGCCTGCGCAGCCTCACCGAGCGTGGCGTATTCATCCAACGGTTGCATAACCCTGCCTGAGGCGAACCCACAGCAGATCAGCGGCGGCCACCCATGCTTTGGGTGGCCGTTTTCATTTGCCCAACCCGCCTCACAATCATCATGCAGGGTTTGATCGTGTAAGTCGCCCGCGTCTCCGGTTATGTCGTTTGCGCGCAGACCCGTTGGCATCCCGCCTCTAGGGTCGCGCCAAAGCAGATATCCCACGGCTCCGACAGGGCCCACCACGAAGAGAATGCACATGACCCGCACCGTTATCGAGTCGAAAACAAAAACCGCCATCATCGGCTTTGACGAGCCCTTTTGCGTCATTGGTGAACGCATCAACCCGACCGGGCGCAAAGTGCTGAATGAAGAGCTTGAGCGCGGTGATTTTTCGCGCGTGCAGGCCGATGCCGTGGCGCAGGTAGCCGCCGGAGCCAATGTGCTCGATATCAATTCCGGCGCGGTTTTCTCAAACAAAATGGCCGAAGATCCGCGCTACGCTGACAACAACTTCGTCGAGCCGACGCTCATGAAAGAGCTGATCGCAAAAGTGCAGGAGGTGACAGATTGCCCGCTGTGCATCGACAGCTCTGTGCCCGGAGCGCTGGAAAACGGCCTTGCCGCCGCAGAGGGGCGTCCCTTGCTCAACTCCGTGACCGGGGAAGAAGAACGCCTCGAGATGGTCTTGCCGCTGGTTGCGAAATACAACGTACCGGTGGTCGCGATCTCCAATGATGACACGGGCATCTCGGAGGACCCGGACGTGCGTTTTGCCGTGGCCAAAAAGATCGTGGAGCGCGCGGCAGACTTTGGCATTCCCGCCCATGACATTGTGGTCGATCCGCTGGTCATGCCCATCGGGGCCATGGGAACGGCTGGTCTACAGGTGTTCACTCTTGTTCGGCGCCTGCGCGAAGAGCTGGGCGTGAACACGACCTGTGGCGCCTCCAACATTTCCTTTGGCCTGCCCAACCGCCACGGTATCAACAATGCCTTCCTGCCCATGGCCATGACCGCCGGAATGACATCCGCGATTATGAACCCGGTTGCCTTGCCGGTTGGCCCCAAGCGGATTGAAGAGAAAAAGGCCGAGATTGCCGCGGCTGGCATTATCCTTCCCGAAGGCATGGACGATGAAACCTTCGTCACGCTCTTTGGTTTGGGGTCGACCCAGCCAAAACCTGGTAAGGAAATGGAGGCCATTCGCGCGGCAAACTTCCTGACCAACAATGACGACGGCGGCGCAGCCTGGATTCATTTCAACAAGCAGCCGCCAAAAGCAGGGCAGGAAGGCCGTGGCCGCGCGGGACGCACCGGCGGACGGCGACGTCGGTCCTGATCAAACCAATCGCTGCTTTGGAGCAGCGCTGATCGAGAAAAGTGTGGGGCACCATCCCCACACCGCCACAGGCCACACAGATACGCGAGAGGGCCTAACGACCTTCGTAATTTGCAGGCCGTTTTTCCAGGAAAGCCACGACGCCTTCGCGGAAATCAAAGGTTTTCCCGCATTTGCCCTGCAACTTTGCCTCCAGCGCAAGCTGTTCGTCGAGACTATTGTCAAAGGAGCCGCGAATAGCCTCCTTGACATGGGCATAGGCCTGCGTTGGCCCCTTTGCCAAATGCGCGGCCCGCGCGCGCCAGTGGGCCTCAAACTGATCATCTGCGACGTGTTCGTAGATCATGCCCCACTCGTCCGCCTGTTTGGCCGAAATCTTGTCCGCGAAGAGAGCCGCCCCCATCGCCTTGGCCGCCCCCATCTGGCGAGGCAGCCAATAGGTGCCGCCAGCATCCGGGATCAAGCCAATCCGTGTAAACGCCTGAAGGAAAAAAGCGCTTTCTGTGGCAATGACAACATCTGCGGCAAGGGCGAGGTTGGCCCCTGCCCCGGCCGCTGCGCCATTCACCGCGCAGATCGTGGGGATCGGCGCATCAAAGATTGCCCGCAACATCGGGACATATTCATCGCGCAACGTCCGTTCGAGATCGAGATTGGCTGCATTGGCGCGATCCCCCAGATCCTGGCCTGAGCAAAACGCGCGGCCTGCGCCCGTCAGCGCAAGAACACGGGCCTTGCCGCTTGCATCTTTGACCGCGTGCAGAATTTCAGCGCGCATCTGTGTATTGAGGGCATTCATGACATCAGGCCGTGACAGCGTCAAAACAGCAATGTCATCGGTGATGTCGAGGGTGATGGTCTGATAGTCCATGGCGCGCTCCGGCTCGTTCGAGGGTTGCGCGCGAGACTGGCCCAAAGCATTGCCAAGGGCCAGTCAAAACCTTGCGTCACGAAGCGCGGCGCCACTCATTGAGGGCTGGATTGTCTTCCTTGGGACCCGCTTCCATATCGGCCTCACCCTCTTCAAGCGCCTCGAGGGATTTGAGGTTGTGGACAACGCCGGGCACGCGGGCGATGGTTTCGGCAAGTTCACGTTGAAACTGCTGCCCTTTGCTTTGGTGCCTCGCACCAAAATAGAAGCTCACGATAGCGCCCAACAGCCACCAGAGCGGTTCTGGGACAAGCGCAATGCCCTGCATGCGCGCGGCAAACCAGACCGGATCGACCATCGCAGCAATGAAGAGACCAAGCGTCCCCAAAGCCAAAGCAGGACGTGGCACGCGATTGATCGCGTCCATCAGGCGATCAAACCATCCCCGGCGTTGCAGGCGAAACTCTCCTGCGAATTGCTCAAGCGTTGCGCCATGCATCGAATTGGCGCGAGAGGCGCTTTTCTCTGCATTCTCCCGAAAAACCTCAACGGTCTCGACAATCGTGTTGCGACCACCGCCAAAGACAGCGCCAAGAATGCGCTCGATCAGCCCCATGACGCCACCCGCTTTTGAAAGTCCTGTGTGCTGAGGTGATGGCGGGGTGAGATGAATTCTTCCGCACGTTTGATCCAGCCGCCTTTGCCCCCGGCGCGCGTACGCGCGTATTTGCGGGAGGCAGGCCTGCGATCCGCGATGCGGAAGTAGTAATTGCGCCGGGCGATGCCATAGGCGTCGGCAAAGGCCTCCGGCGCGCGCTCTGCGGCCTCATGGGCCGCGCCCGCCGTTTGCGGCCCGATGACACCATCTACCACGATATCAAAGCCCATATCTCGCAGCATCCGCTGCAAGATGCGAACGGCATTGCTCCCGGCGTTGACATACATGTCGAACACGCTGGCCTGCACGACGTCAGGCAAGAGCGCAATGCCGGGCTTGGTGTAGTAGTGACGCAGAAAAATATCGACCGCCTGATCGCGGTTCAAGCGCTTCACATCTTCCGGCGTGATCTTGCCATCGCCATCCAGATCAAGCCCGAGACGGCGCATGGTGTGGATGGTAACGCCAAAATTGGTCGCGCCGCCGGGATCATCGGGATCGTTTACATAGCCGCCTTCGCGCGCGATGATGTCTTCTGCGAGTTGTCTCACATGTCTGCTCATGGTGAACCTCTTGCCTCGTGTCTTGGACACAGGCAGGGTCTCGCAGAGCCGTTAAGTTATATGCTGACAACCGCGCGCTGGTCGCGGGCGCATCGCTAAGAGACTAGTAACCCGCATCCTCTTCCGCGGCAGAGGCCGGATCCCAGTGGCCTTGTTCCTTGAGCGCATCGACGACCTCTCGCGGCATATATGTCTCATCGTGGCGCGCCAGGATCTCCGTCGCCTGGAACACCCCATCGATGTACTTGCCGGTGCCCACCATGCCTTCTCCTTCGCCAAAGAGATCGGGCAGAATTCCGGTATAGGTCACAGCGACCACGCCATTGCCATCGGTCACATTGAAGGTGACGTTGTTGCTCGCGCCAAGCTCCAACGAGCCTTCTTCGACCAATCCACCAATCCGGAACGTCTCCGTGGCCGCAGGTGGCTCAGCGATAACTTCCGTTGGCGAGCGGAAAAAGTTGATCCCGTCGCGCATGGCGTAGCCAATAATCCCGGTGGCTGCGATGAGCGCCACCGTCGCCACGGCGATGACCTGGATCCGTCTTTGTTTTTTCAGGTTCTTCATGTCAGAGCCTTTCTCATGGGAAGAGCGGCGCAAGCATCAAGCCAGACGTCTCGTCCTCTCCCAGCATTAGATTGGCGTTTTGCAGCGCCTGTCCAGAGGAGCCCTTCGTCAAATTGTCGAGTGCGGCAATAAGGATCACCTTTCCGGGGATACGATCCGCCACGATGCCAATATGCACGAAGTTGGACCCGCGCACATGATGCGTGCTGGGGGTTTCACCAAATGGTAAGACTTCGACGAATGGTTCGTCCGCGTAGGCTTTTGTCATCACTTCGTAAATGGTCCGCGCGTCGCCCGAAACATAGCACGTCGCCAGAATCCCGCGATTGGCGGGAAGCAGATGCGGCGTGAATTGAATGCGGACGTCGCGGCCGGCCAGTTTCGAAAACTCCTGATCGAACTCACCCAAATGGCGGTGCGTCCCGCCCACGGCATAGCCGTGATAGCCCTCCGACAATTCGGCATGCAGCAGGTTTTCCTTCAAAGACCTGCCCGCCCCGGAAACCGCGCATTTCAGATCCAGAATGATATTGTCCAGATCAATGGCATCCGCAGAAATCAACGGACGCAAAAGAAATTGACCCGTCGCAGCATTACACCCGGTGCCCGCGACGAGCCGCGCCCGGGCGATCTCGTCACGGTAGAACTCCGTGAGCCCATAGACCGCCTCCGTCTGAATATCCACGGCGGCATGCGGATTGCCATACCATTGAGCATAGGCCTCTGGATCGCGCAGCCTGAAATCCGCAGACAAGTCGACAATCTTCAAGGTCTTGGGCAGGCGATTGATCACCTCCTGAGACGTCTTGTGCGGCAAGGCGCAAAAGCACAAATCCACGCCCGAAAAATCGATCTCGTCAATTTTCACAAGCGCTGGCATGTCCAAGTGTCGCAAATGTGGGAAGACAGCGCCCAGTTCCTGGCCTGCTTTTCGCTCAGCCGAAAGCGCCACAATTTCCAGGTTCGGATGCGTTGCAATGAGCCGAACAAGTTCCGCACCGGTGTAGCCCGATGCACCCAGAATTGCGATTTTATGTGTCATGTCAGTGCCTTCCGATGCACTCTTTTGATGGCAGTTTGCCCAGGCCTACCTATGCGATTTCAAGGCCAATGTGCAAGGCCATGGGCTTGTGGCCTGGGGCGCATTTTCGTAGCCTCGAACGTGATGACGCATATTTTCGTTCTCCTCGGCTCCGATGCCGTGACACATATGGCCTCGTCCACCGATGTTGTGATCTCGTTGGGTCCGTTGGCGACACGTGCCATGCTCTTTGCGATCGCCACAGCCATCTTTGGCCTTGCGGGCAAAATCGTCTTTGACATTTATCAAAAAGTGCAGCGCACGCGGCAGGAACGCGACGCCGAAAACAGGCATACGCAACAGGTCCTCGTAGATATTATTCTCGACGCGTCTTATGACCGGATTTCCATTGCGGAATTTCAACGGGAAGACACGCAAATCAACCTTGCGGCCCAAATTGACGAAGGACCATCCGATTTCCGGGTCTATTTCCCGCCCAGCCAACAAGACCCCACATGGGCTGACTATCGCACAGTCCGGCGTCATCTGCGCGTGGGCCTCATGGTGGCCTGTGATCGCTATCTTGAGGAATCGACGCTATATCATCGCTCCTATGCACACCTGGCATCCGATGATTTCGCCGCTCTCAGCACCGCGCGCAAAAAGACCGCCGTCGCGAAGATCCGCGCTCAAAGCAAAAAAGTTCTCAACGAAATCAATAAGATGCTGGAAGCCATGGAGCGCGATGAACGCGCAAGACCCACCCTTGCGAAGGTGCGCAAGGATGCCGGCATTCAGATAGACATTACAAAATAGACAAGCGCGCACGAGCCTGCGTCGGCGACGTTGCGTTTATCGTCAGATCAGGACGATGGGAGGAAGTGGTCCGTTAGCCATACTGGTAACTCTCCTTATCTCTGATAGAAACATAGCAAAACCAGAGCCGATTTTCAAGGTGCAGACCATGTGTCGGGCAACGCTCAGGCGCGCTCAAACACAATTTCGCGGCGCAGGAACCGTGTCGCCCCCCGGCCGACGCGCTCTGGATCGCCTGTTGTCAAAAAGCGGTTCGTCTTGCCCGGCCCCACCATGTCCGGCCGTCGTTCCAGATAATCCGCGAGGCTTTCGGCCACGAGATTAGCCTGCGAATAGACTTTGACGTCCGCCCCCAAAGCCGCCTGAAAAATCTCTTCCATGATCGGATAATGCGTGCAGCCCAGTATCGCAGCATGGGGGTCCGGCATCTTGCGGTGCAGCGCATCCACATGGGAGCGGACCAGCGCTTCGGCAAGGATCATGTCGCCCTCTTCAATCGCATCGACAACACCGCCACAGGCCTGTGCCTCAACATCAACACCAATCGCGCGAAAGGCCAGCTCCCGCTGAAAGGCTCGGCTGGCAACCGTCGCCGGTGTTGCAAACAGCGCCACGTGTTTCACCGCGACCTCGCGCGGCGGAGAATTGTCCCCCCATTGCCGCTCAGTGAGCGCTTCGATCAAAGGGACAAAGACCCCCAACACGCGCTTGCCCTCTGGCACGCCCGCCTCCTGCATCCGCCGCAACGCCGCCGCAGAAGCCGTATTGCACGCAAGGATGACCAGATTGCACCCCTCGGACCAGAGCCGCTCGACGGCGCGCTTGGTCAGCGTATGGATGTCATCTGCATCACGCACGCCATAAGGCGCATGGGCGCTATCAGCGAAATAGACCAGTGGCTGGTCAGGCAGACGCTTTGAGACAGCATCCAGCACGGTTAATCCGCCAAGACCGCTGTCAAATATTCCAATGGCCACGATGCGCCTCCGGGGTTGTCAGGTTTTCCGCCGCTCTTCAAATTCATACCCGTAGTCACGGGGCAAGGGCACTGGCGACAGATCGTATGTGGATCGTCGCAGGAAATCCATCATCGCGCGACCGTCTTTTGCGCGAGCCTGAATTTCCGCATCGTCAATTGGCTCGCCCACGACGACGCGCACCGGCGTATCCACGCGCTTTTTGAATTCCTTGATCAAAAGCCCCATGCGCAAGGTGACGTGCAGATGGGAGGCCAGCTGGAACAGACGCGAGGTATGACCATCGAAGTAGAGAGGCACAACACTTGCCCCGGATTTGGCAATCATCCGAGCGGTAAAGGACCGCCAGCCGGGATCCAGCGGATGGCCGAAAAGTTTGGCCGCCGTTGCAACAGTCCCGCCAGGGAAAATGCCGATGCATCCGCCCTGCCCGAGATACCGAAGCGCTTCTTTGCGGGTCTCCAGGTTTTGCTGCATCGCCTCGCGCGTCTCATCGAAGGACACGGGCAGCACAACACGGTTCAACTCCTCCGCACGGCGAAACACGGAATTCGCGAGTATGCGAAAGTCCCCGCGCACGACCGACAGGATATGCCCCATGATCAGCCCATCGAGAATGCCGTAAGGATGATTGGCAATCACGATCAGTGGCCCGTCCTTGGGCAGATTGTCCAACTGCCCCCCGATTACGTCCAACGAAAGCCCGTAGCGCTCGACCATGACTTGCCAGAAGTCGCGCCCTGCGGCGACTTCCGTCTCATACCCCTCAGCGCGTTTGATCAGGCCCAATCGCCCCGTCGCGTTCTCCATCAGACGGATCATCGCGCGTCCGCCCCGGGTCTGGGCGGAATAGGCATAGCTGATATCACGAGCAACGTGCCTACCTGGCATCAGACAACCTCAGTTGATCAGATTTCCGGGCGTTCTAACCCGAATGCCCGCGTAAGGCGAGTGATTGCATCGAGGTTTTTTGCCTCACTCTGCCGCCTGCGCCAGATCGGGCCCCCCAGAGGCGATCACGGCCAACAATTCCTCCCGACGCTTTGCCGCCTTGGCTTCATTGGCCGCTTTGACAGGGCCAAAACCGCGAATATCGAGCGGCAAACGCGCCAGCGCGAGTATGGCGTCCCGCGTTTCGTCAGAGAGCTTGGGCAGAACGCTTTGCAGATCACGCTCATATTGCGCGATCAAGGCGCGCTCCATCTTGCGCTCCGCCGTGTAGCCAAAAGGATCGAGGGGGGTGCCGCGCAGGCGTTTTAACCGTGCCAAGACAGCAAACACGCGCTCCATGGCCGGACCGAATTCCTTTTTGCGCGGACGTCCATCCGGACCCATCTTTGAAAGCAGAGGCGGCGCAAGGTGATATGTCACTCTCAGATCCCCCTCGAAAGCCTCCTTTGCCTTGGCTGCCGTATCGAGATGAAGGCGCGCGACCTCGTATTCATCCTTGTAGGCCAGAAGCTTGTGATAACCCAACGCCACGGCTTCGCGCAGGTCAGGATCGTCGATCGCGTCCACACGTTTGCGGTAGCGCTTGGCCAGCCGCTTGCTTTGATAGGCGGCCAGATGCTCTGCGCGGAAGGCGATTTTCTCCTCCAGAGTCGTGGGCAGCGAGATCACATTAGGCTGGGCCAAGCGCGCCGCCTCATCGGGGTGCACCACAGCCCATCGACCGATCTCAAAGGCGCGCAAATTGCGTTCAACGGCCTGGCCGTTGAGGGTTATCGCCTGTGCAATGGCATCGAGGCTCAGCGGGACAAGCCCGCGCTGCCACGCCGCCCCAAACAGGATCATGTTGGAATAGATCGCATCGCCCATGCTCGCACGGGCAAGATCGGACGCATCAAAAAGTGTCAGCCCCTCGCGCAGGCGCGCTTCAAGGGCCACCTGCAGACGGTCCGACGGCAAGGTGAACTCGGTATCGCGCGTGAAATCGCCCGTCACGATCTCATGACTGTTGACCACGGCGCCCGTACGGCCTGTGGCCATGAGGCCCAGTGTCTTGGCACCCGCAGAGACGACCAGATCGCCACCGATCAGCGCATCGCATTCACCCGTGGCCACACGGATGGCTGAGATATCCTCAGGCCTATTGGCAAGACGACAATGGATATGCACGGCGCCGCCCTTTTGAGCGAGGCCCGCCATTTCCATCATGCCGGCCCCCTTCCCGTCGATCTGCGCTGCTTGCGCCATGACAGCCCCGATGGTCACCACGCCCGTCCCGCCAACGCCCGTGATCACGACGTTCCACGTCCCGTCAATCTGCGGGAGATGCGGCACCGGCAGATCGGGCAGATCGAGCGCCTTGGCTTGCGCCTTGCGCGGCGTGCCGCCCTGCACCGATACAAAGGACGGACAAAAACCCTTGAGACACGAGAAGTCCTTGTTGCATGCGCTTTGGTCAATGGCGCGTTTGCGGCCCAACTCCGTCTCTTTGGGAACAATGGCCACACAGTTTGACTGGACCCCACAATCGCCGCAACCTTCACAAACATCGGAGTTGATGAAGATGCGTTGATCGGGATCGGGAAATTGCTGGCGCTTGCGGCGACGGCGTTTCTCAGCGGCGCAGGTCTGAACATAGATCAGCACGGAGACGCCTGTCGTTCCGGCTAGTTGCTCCTGGACCTTTTGCAGATTGTCCCGTGTCTCGACCTTTACCTCGCCGGGTAACACGCCGGGATCAAAGGGATCCTTGGGATCATGCACCAGATGCACTTCCTCGATCCCCATGGCGAGAACTTCACGCGCGATCCGGTCGGGGCTGAGATTACCGTCATTCCCCTGACCGCCTGTCATGGCCACAGCATCGTTGTAGAGGATCTTGTAGGTCATGGTCGTGCCGGCGGCATGGGCCGCGCGGATCGCCTGGATGCCGGAGTGGTTGTAGGTGCCGTCGCCGATATTCTGGAAAATGTGCCCGCGGTGCGAGAACGGCGCTTCGCCGATCCAATTCGCGCCTTCGCCGCCCATATGGGTGAACCCCAGCGTCTCGCGGTCCATCCATTGCACCATGTAGTGGCAACCGATGCCCGCATAAGCGCGGGAACCGTCGGGCACCTTGGTCGAGGAATTATGCGGGCAGCCGGCACAGAAATAAGGAATGCGCGCCGCGATCTCTTCGGCGTTGTCGGCACGTTTGGCCTCGCGTACCTGTGCGAGACCGGCGCGAATGCCATCGGCGCCGCGCCCCTCGTCGATAAAGATTTCCCCCAGCTTTTCCGCGATCAGGATCGGGTCAAGCGCGCCCCGGGTCGGGAAGAGCTCCTTGCCATGCATCGAGCCTGCCCCACCGCCTTTGTGCCAGCCCCAGACGCGACGGCCGCGGCGATCATCAAAGATGGCTTCCTTGATCTGAACCTCGATGAGCTTGCGCTTCTCCTCCACAACGATGATCAGATCGAGCCCTTCGGCCCATTCAGAGAAGCCACGCATATCGAGCGGAAACGTCTGACCCACCTTGTAGGTGGTGATCCCCAAGCGCTCAGCCTCCGTCTCATTGATGTTGAGCAGAGAGAGCGCATGCACAAGGTCGAGCCAGTTCTTACCGGCCGCCACAAGTCCGATCTTGGCACCCGGCTTGCCCCAGACGCGCCGATCCATCCGATTGGCCCGCGAGAAGGCCTCCGCGGCAAAGCGTTTGTGATCAATCATGCGCGCTTCCTGCGCATGGGGCGTATCCACAAGACGAATATTGAGCCCACCATCGGGCATGTCGAATTCAGGTGTCTGAAAGCTCAGGCGATGCGGATCTCCGTTGACCACCGACGTGACCTCAACGGTGTCTTTCATGGTCTTAAGACCAACCCAAAGACCCGTAAAACGCGAAAGCGCAAAAGCATAGAGGCCAAAATCAAGGATTTCCTGAACCCCCGCCGGCGAGACCACAGGCATATAGGCATCCACCATCGCCCATTCCGACTGGTGCAGAACGGTAGAGCTTTCGCCCGTATGATCATCGCCCATCGCCATGAGCACGCCACCATGGGGAGAGGTTCCGGCCATATTGGCGTGCCGCATGACGTCGCCTGAGCGGTCGACGCCGGGGCCTTTGCCATACCAAAGGCCAAAAACTCCGTCGAATCGGCCCTCGCCGCGCAGCTCGGACTGCTGACTGCCCCAAAGCGCGGTCGCCGCCAGATCCTCGTTCAAACCTTCTTCGAAACGAATGTCCGACTTTTGCAGAAAGGTCTCGGCGCGGCGCATTTGCATATCAACCGCGCCCAAAGGCGAGCCGCGATAGCCGGTCACATAGCCCGCCGTTTTGAGCCCTGCCCTGATGTCGCGCGCCTTTTGGGCGAGCATGAGCCGGACCAGAGCTTGCGTGCCGTTCAAAAGAACTGTGCTCCGCTCGAGATCAAACCGATCATTGAGGGAAATCTTCTGGTCGCTCATCAACTCCTCCCAAAGCAGACTGGCAAAGGTAGATTGGCCAAAGCATCCGGCTCCGCTTCAATCTATCATAAATGTAGGTCAACTTTGCTGACCTGACCAGCTTTTTGCGCACACTTTCTCTGCATCCGCCGTGAACTCATGCGTGCGTTATGTATATTTTGCATATATGTTGCCCACTGAGCGGGACAGGTCAGGAAAGTTACCCTAATGGATTGGGATAAGCTTCGAATATTTCATGCAGTGGCTGACGCAGGCTCGCTCACACATGCGGGTGATGTGCTGCATCTATCGCAATCCGCCGTGAGCCGTCAGATACGGGCCCTCGAAGAAAGCCTCAACACGACGCTCTTTCACAGACACGCCAGAGGCCTGATTCTCACCGAACAGGGTGAGCTGCTCTTTGACGCAACCCGCGCCATGAGCAAACGTCTGGAAGCCGCATCGGCGCGTATCCGCGACAGTGAAGAAGAAGTCTTTGGCGAATTACGCGTCACCACCACGACCGGCTTTGGCTCGCTCTGGTTGGCGCCGCGTCTGCAGAAGCTCTATGATAAATTTCCCGATCTGACGATCGACTTGCTCCTGGAAGAACGAGTTCTGGACCTGCCCATGCGCGAGGCCGACGTCGCCATTCGCATGAAAGAGCCTAGCCAGGCCGATCTGATCCGCAAGCGGCTGATGTCAGTTCGCATGCGCCTTTACGCGACACAGGAATATGTCGAAGAACACGGACAACCCGAAACCATCGAAGGTCTCGCCAGCCACCAACTGATTTGCCAACAGACAAATGTCACACAAGTGGGCGCTGGCATGAGCTTTGTGCAAATGCTGCTCACCTATGATGTCCAACCGAAACTTACCGTGAACAACTACTTCGGCGTATTGCAGGCGACCTTGTCGCATCTGGGCATTGGGGTTTTGCCGGATTACGTGACCGAAGACACAGCCAGCCTTGTCCGCATTCTGCCCGATCTTGAGAGCGCGGAAGTTCCTGTTTTTCTGGCATATCCTGAAGAACTGCGTCAGTCACAGCGCATCGCTGCCTTCCGCGATTTTGTGCAGGACGAGATCATCGCCCACCGTAAGCTGATCCGTGAAAGCCGCTAGTTCTAGGCGTTTTCTCATGAGGCATGCGCGCAACGCATATCGGGATTGACGAGTCCGCGACGCAATAATCCTTGATCGAAGCACCGTCGCCGCATAATTGGGCAGTATGGAGACGCGGCGCACTTGCCCGACTTCATACCTCCCTGTTGGACTTCGGCCGAGCTTAGCTCGGCCTTTTTTTTGGCGCTCCGCGCAGGGTCCCCCAAAGTATGCGATCCCCTCATCACATGCACTAGAGAACGTGAAAAAGGCGCCCGATCCTGAGATGAGCGCCTTTCAAAATTTCCAGCCTGTGTATCAGGCCACGTTTTGTTTTGATTGTGCCCGCAGCTCTGCCAGCCGCTCTGCCGCACCATCCCGGGACAGCGTCGATTTGGGCGCGCCGTTTTCCCGAAGTTTTTTTGTCTCGCGGGCCGAGATGTAGCCGAAGATCGCCACAAAGCCCAATGTCCCGAAAGTCAGAATTCCAAGTCCAAAGTCCATGTCATACCCTTTCGTGTTTGAGTGCGTTAGATACGAGCTCTGGTCGGGCATAGATCAAAAAAATCAAAATTTTTTGTTTAATAACAGATGTATGCAAAGGTATTCTGAAAATTCACATTTAACGAATGAGCAATACGATCACACCAAACAGCCCTGCCAGAGCATATGGGCCCAGGGATGCAGCAAAGAGACAGGCAAGGAAAAGAACAACCAGAACGCCGCCTGTCCAGAGCAGTTGAACGCGAGGATGCGCGCCATCCATCTGCGCGAGCACATCTTGCGTTTGCCGCCCCGGCATAAACCGCGCGCTCAATGCGGCAACGACAAAGCGCGCTTGGCTCAGCGCGCGCTTCCAAAGCGATATGTTTCGGCCCAATTGCATTCTTTCGCTTCCTCGACGCGTCCGGGATATCACACCAAACCGCGAGGCAGCAACGGCCCAGCCCTTTCATCCCGCGCCGCCTTGGCCTAAGAGGTCTGCGACAGCCACCGGGGGTTTATTGACGATGCAAGAGCCGCAGATCACAGCCGATCTCATCGCCGCACATGGGCTCAAGCCCGATGAATATGATCGCATTCTAGAGATCATTGGGCGCGCGCCCACATTTACCGAATTGGGCATCTTTTCGGCCATGTGGAATGAGCATTGTTCTTACAAGTCTTCCAAGAAGTGGCTGCGCACCCTGCCCACCGAAGGCCCTCAGGTCATCTGCGGCCCCGGCGAGAATGCAGGCGTCGTGGATATCGGCGATGGTCAGGCTGTGATCTTCAAGATGGAGAGCCACAACCACCCCTCCTACATTGAGCCCTATCAGGGCGCGGCCACGGGCGTCGGCGGCATTCTCCGCGATGTCTTTACCATGGGCGCGCGCCCGATTGCGGCGATGAATTCCCTGAGCTTTGGCGAGGTCAACCACCCCAAGACGCGCCAATTGGTCAATGGTGTGGTCGAAGGCGTCGGCGGCTACGGCAATTGCTTTGGTGTGCCCACGGTCGGGGGCGAGTTGCGCTTTGATCCGGCCTATAACGGCAATTGCCTTGTGAACGCCTTCGCCGCCGGCCTCGCGGATGCGGACAAGATTTTCTACTCCGCCGCCTCGGGTCTCGGCATGCCCGTTGTCTATCTGGGCGCCAAGACGGGTCGAGACGGCGTCGGTGGTGCAACGATGGCCTCTGCCGAGTTTGACGAGACCATCGAGGAGAAGCGCCCCACCGTGCAAGTCGGCGATCCATTCACCGAAAAGCGCCTGATGGAAGCCACGCTCGAGTTGATGGCCACGGGCGCGGTCATCTCTATTCAAGACATGGGCGCCGCGGGGCTGACCTGCTCCGCGGTCGAAATGGGTGACAAAGGCGGGCTGGGCGTGCGGCTTGATCTCGAACGTGTGCCCGTGCGCGAAGAAAACATGACTGCTTATGAGATGATGCTGTCGGAGAGCCAGGAACGCATGCTCATGGTGCTCAAGCCCGAATTGGAGGCTGAGGCCAAGGCGGTCTTCGACAAATGGGATCTCGATTTTGCCATCGTTGGCGAAACAATCGCGGAAGATCGTTTCCTGATTATGCACAATGGCGTCGTCAAAGCCGACTTGCCACTGTCCAAACTGGCCTCCACTGCGCCGGAATATGATCGCCCCTGGGTCGAGACCCCTGCGGCAGAACCTCTCTCGGATGTGCCCGAAATCGATCCTATTGACGGGCTCAAGGCACTTCTGGCGTCACCCAACTACGCTGCGCGCAACTGGGTGTTTGAGCAATATGACAGCCAGGTCATGGCCGATACGATGCGCATCCCCGGCGCAGGCGCTGGCATCATCCGCGTGCATGGGACGCAAAAAGCGCTGGCATTTACCTCCGATGTGACCCCGCGCTACGTGGTGGCCAACCCGGTCGAGGGCGGCAAACAGGCGGTTGCGGAAGCTTATCGCAATCTCTCAGCTGTGGGCGCCAAGCCATTGGCCACGACGGACAATATGAATTTCGGCAACCCCGAGAAGCCCGAGATCATGGGGCAGTTTGTGGGCGCGATCAAAGGTATCGGCGCGGCCGTTGCCGCACTTGATATGCCCATCGTTTCCGGCAACGTCTCGCTTTACAACGAGACAGATGGAGAGCCGATCCTGCCAACCCCGACCATCGGCGCCGTTGGGCTCATCGAGAACGCAGATGAGGCCATCGCCGATTGCGCCCGCGATGGTCATGTCGCTCTTGTGCTTGGGACCACCGAGGGCCATCTGGGCCGCTCAGCGCTACTGGCCGAAGTCTTCAACCGGACAGATGGCGATGCGCCCCATGTCGATCTGGAGGCCGAGAAAGCCGCCGGCGATTTCATCCGCGACAACCGCGACTGGATCAAGGCCTGCACGGATTTATCCGATGGCGGTCTGGCGCTGGCAGCATATGAAATGGCAGAGCAAGGCGATGTCGGCGTGGTGCTGGATATGGCGGACACGCCCACCCTTTTTGGCGAAGATCAAGGGCGCTATCTGATTGCCTGCAATTTCGATCAAGCCGAAGCGCTTATGGTTGCAGCCAATCGCGCGGGCGTCACGCTGACATCTGTGGGCCGGTTTACGGGCACCGATGTCGTTATGGGGGGAAGCCGGGCGGCACTCGATGAGCTTCGCGATTTGAGCTATGCGACCCTGCCCGCACTCTTTGCCTGAGGTTTCTTGTCAACTGCCCGCGCGATCCCTAATTTAGCTGTGAGGTCAGGCACTGACCGCTAGCGCAACGATCCAAGGAAAACCCTTATGCCAATGACTGCGAACGAGATCGAAACGCTCCTGCGGGAGAGCTTTCCCGAAGCTCAGATCACGATCGGCGGCTCGGATGGGGTGCATATGTCTGCCATGGTGGTGGATGAGAGCTTTCGCGGCAAAAACCGTGTGCAACAACAGCGCGCCGTTTATGCCGCGCTCAAAGGCAAGATGGACGGCAGCAACGGCGAATTGCATGCCCTTGCCCTGACCACACGCGCACCGGACTAAAGAGGTGGATCTGTCGCTCATCCTGCCCCTCAGCCTCCTGATCGCCCTCGCGGCGGTCGCACTGGGCTGGATGGCGCTGCGCCGGGACCCTGGCAAGGCACGCGGTGCAAAACCGGGCAAAGGCGACCATATCCTCACATCAGATTATCAATCGGGTCTGGGCGGACACTCTACCACATGGCGCGTCCCCGCCGATCCGCAGGAATATGCCCGAAAATTCGTCCCGCAGGGACGGCACAAGGAGAAATAACATGAGCGACGTAAAATCCCGCATTGACGAACAGGTCAAATCCAAGGACGTGGTCCTGTTCATGAAGGGCACCAAGGAGATGCCGCAATGTGGCTTCTCCTCGCGCGTGGCAGGCGTCCTGAATTACATGGGCGTCGATTATGCGGATGTGAATGTCCTGGCTGACGAAGAGATCCGTCAAGGCATCAAGGATTACTCCGACTGGCCAACAATTCCCCAACTCTACATCAAGGGCGAGTTTGTGGGCGGCTGTGATATCATCACGGAAATGACGCTTTCCGGCGAACTCGACACCATGTTCGAAGACAATGGTGTTGGATTTGACAAGGATGCGGCCGACAAAATTCGCGAAGCCAACGGCTGACTGTCCATCCCCGAGACAGTCGAGACGCGCGCGGCCTCCACGGCCCCGCGCGTTTTTTTTGTTTTGCGACACCGCAGCCAATTTTCCCCCTTTGGGCAGGACAATCCAACTATGGGCATATCCGGTGTTATCTGTCATCGTTAACCACGTTAGCCAAAGGACATGGACCACAAGGGAGTTATTGTCATGGGAATGCTGGGAACGCTGGCCAAGGTTGCCATTGGATATGCCGCGGCGCGCGGCGTGCAACATGTATCGCAAAACGGTGGCTTGGGTGGACTTTTGGGCGGTGCATCTGTGCCGTCGGGCCAAGCTGAGGCTGGACAAAACCCCGCCATGGCCGGGCTTCAGGGCATGCCCGGGATGGAGCAATTGCAATCCATGATGCAAGGCGGTGGTGGCAATCTACAAGAGATGCTGGGTGGCCTCATGGGTGGTGCCGGCGGCGGTGCTGGTGGATTGCAAGACATGTTGGGCAGCCTCATGGGTGGCGGCAGTGCACAGCAAGGTGACGGCGGCGCCGGCGGTCTGCTGTCAGGCGCCGGTGGCGGTGCTGGCCTGGCGGGCATCCTCGCGATGGCAGGATCGGCCGCCGCGGCCTCCGGCGGTGGCCTGGGTGGCCTGTTCGACGCGATGAACACCAAGGAAACGGCGCCCCAGGCGGAAGAAGCCGCGGGTCTCATGCTCCGCGCCATGATTCAGGCTGCCAAGGCAGATGGTGACATCGACGCGCAGGAGCAAGAAAAGATCCTGGGACTGCTCGGCGACGATGCAGATGCCGAAGATATGGCATTTGTCCGTGCGCAGCTCGCCGCGCCGGTGGATATTGCAGGTCTCGCCAATGACACGCCTGCACCGCAACGCATGCAGGTCTATTCCATGTCCCTCATGGCCATCCGTCTCGATACGCAGGCTGAAGCGGCTTATCTGGACCAATTGGCCGGGGCCATGGGCCTGGATCAACAGACAGTCAACGCGCTGCATACGCAGATGGGCGTACAACCCCTGTATTCGTAAAGGCGCAAGAACAAATGGGGTTTGGGGGCTCTGCCCCCGCCCGCCATGCGGGCTCCCCCGGAGTTTTTCTGGCAAGATGAAGAGACGAGGCGGCCGTCAGCGATCCCGTTTTCCCAGATGCTTGGCCAAAGCGCCGGCATTTTTCTTGCGCCGCCCCTTGTAGGGGTTCTTGTCACTCTGACCACGCATATGCAGACGAATGGGCGTTCCGGGCATATCGAAACTGTCCCGCAATCCATTGACGAGATAGCGTGAGTAGCTCTCGGGCATCTTGTCTGGATGCGAACACATCACGACAAAGCCGGGTGGGCGCGTTTTGGCCTGGGTCATGTAGCGCAGCTTGATTCGCTTGCCTTGCGGCGCGGGCGGAGGATGCTGTGCCAGCATCCCATCGAGCCAGCGATTGAGCTGGGATGTGGGGACACGGGCATTCCAGGTCGCATACGCTTTCAGGACAGCCGCGTGCAACCGATCAAGGCCTTTGCCCGTCTTGGCTGAGACCGTGACCAGAGGTGCGCCGCGCAGCTGTGGCAAGAGCCGCTCAAACGCCTCGCGCAGGTTGCGTAGCTTCGCCTGTTTTTCCGGCTCGACGTCCCACTTGTTGACGGCGACAACGACCGCGCGCCCCTCGCGCTCGGCAAGGTCTGCAATACGCAAATCCTGCTGTTCAAACGGAATGGCCGCATCCAGCAGGACCACGACCACTTCCGCAAATTTCACAGCGCGCAGACCATCCGACACCGAGAGTTTTTCGAGCTTTTCCTGCACCTTGGCGCGTTTGCGCATGCCAGCGGTATCAAAGATGCGGCACGGTGTTCCTCCCCAATCGATCTTGAGAGAAATGGCATCCCGGGTGATCCCTGCTTCAGGCCCTGTGAGCAGGCGATCCTCGCCCAGGATACGATTGATCAGCGTCGATTTGCCCGCATTCGGCCTGCCCACCACGGCGATCTGAAGCGGTTTGGCCTCGGTTGGCGCAAAGTCCGGGATGTCATCGTCTGCGATATCTTCATGAATGCTGACGTCCGTTTCCGGCGCGTCTTGCTCCGCGCGTTCGGCGAATTGATCTGCAAGCGGTTGCAGGGCGGCATAGAGCTCAGGCATGCCTTCGCCATGTTCCGCAGAAAGCCGGATCGGCTCGCCCAACCCAAGCGCGTAGGCCTCCAGCACACCGGCATCCGCAGCAGAGCCTTCGCCTTTATTCGCAGCCAACAGGACGTTGGCACTTTTTTTGCGCAGAATATCGGCAAACACCTCGTCCGAGGGGGTGACCCCAGCGCGGGCGTCCAGCATGAACAGGCAGATGTCTGCCATCTCCACGGCGCGCTCCGTCAAGCGCCGCATGCGCCCCTGAAGACTCTCGTCTGTCGCCTCTTCAAGACCAGCCGTGTCGATCACCGTGAACCGGAGATCACCAAGCCTCGCGGCACCCTCACGCAGATCACGCGTCACGCCCGGCTGATCATCAACCAGCGCCAACCGCTTGCCAACAAGACGGTTGAACAATGTCGACTTTCCCACATTGGGGCGACCGACGAGGGCCAGGGTGAATGACATGGGTTCTTTCGCGCTCCGAAACTTCAAGCGCGCCTGTTACATCACCCGCCGAAAGCTTGCAATTGCCCGTTTCGCGTCACGACGTAGAGAACACCCCCCGCGACCGCAGGGTTCGACGTCGCACCTCCTGGCAGTGGGACGGTCCGCGTGAGCGCGCCATCCTCAGGATCATAGACGCGCAGCACGCCATCGCCAGAGGCCACAATCAACTGGCCACCGGCCAGAACGGGCCCATGATGGGCAAAGATCGTCTCGCGCCGCAGAGGACGCTGGGATTTGAACTGGGGCAGTTTGTCTGACCAGACAACCGCGCCTGTCTCGCGATCAATTCGCATCAGCTCGTTGCGATCCGAGATCATGAAGAGAGCATTGCCCGCAGCCCAGACCGGCTGGACGGTCCCATGGCGCGCTGTCCAGATCCGTTGCCCAGATCCCAGCGAGAGCGACACAAGCCGGCCCGATTGGTTGCCCACGTAGACACGATCACCATAGACAACCGGATCGCCTGTAATGTCGCTCACCCGGTTGATGGCAAAGCCCGTGCGCCGCCCGGCAACCGTTGCAGACCACAGACGCAAGCCGCCTTTCTTGAAGGCCGCCTGCACATCACCATTGCCGTAGCCGAAGAGGACAAACTGATCGGTGACCGCAGGCGCGGGCCCCCCGAAGACGTTATTGGTGTCTTCAATGGCTTCGAGCTGCCAACGGATACGGCCGTTATCGGCTTCAATGGCCCAAGCCACATCATCGCCCGCCACCAGATACACCAAACCACCGTCATAAGATGGCGACGCCGTGCCTGTGGCGCCGAGGCGCTGGACCCAGATTTCCTCGCCATTGGTTGGATCGATAGCATGGGCGTTGCCATATCCGGTCGTCACGTAGAGGCGCCCGTCGCCGTAGGACATGCCACCACCGGACACCTCATTCCGGGCATCGCGCTCGGGCCGCAGCTCGCGGGTCCACAAAACAGCGCCCCCTGTGGAGACAGCGCTCAGGAGGCCTGCGCTATCAAGCGTGAAGACACGGCCATCGGCAACAATGGGGTCAGCGGAAATGCGCGCGCGCTTCTTGTCGCCCTGTCCGATGTTCACAGACCACAGCGGTCGCAGAGCAGATCCCAGCGCCGGATGATCCGTGCGATACGCCGGGCTGCCATTTCCATGGGTCCAGCTGGCGTTGTTCGTAATTGCAGGCGCCGCAAAGGCCACGGCTGTCGTCTCGGGCGCCAGGGTCGACAGATCGGAGCGGATGTCTTCTCGCTCACCGGTCAGTATAACTTCAGGCTCCACACAGCCCATGAGCACGGCGAGCGGCGCGACCGCCAGGAGGTTTCGCAATTTGACTGATCCAATGCCCATGATGACTGCCCTTGTTGTCTCACATCGGGATCGTTGTGCCCCGCATCACCCTTTTACGTCTCGGGAGCCTCGCCGCCAAGAGCTACGATCATTTGCGCAGCACGGCGTCTGACACCCTCGGATGCTTCGGCATCCTCAACGATACGATTGAACTGGCCCAGTGCCTCATCCACAGCGCCGGTTTCCAGCGATAACAAGGCGAGTTGTTCTTCCGCCAGCAGTCGCAGCGGATTGCCCGGCACGGCCAGGCCTTGGAAACCTGCGCGGCGCTCATCGACGCTCAATGTGTCGCTCCCTGCGAGCAACGCCTTGTAGCCCGCGATATTGCGATAAATTTCCGGCAAGTCGGAATTGGTCGCAATAACCTGCAAACGCTCGGACGCTTGCGCACCCTGCCCAGCTTCGGTTTCCTGCGAAGAGGCCAGCAGCGCCAGAATGGCAGCACCCCCGGGCGTTTCGGCTTCGATGGCATCCAGAGCCGCCGCCCGGGCAGCGATATCGTTGTTCTCGAGCGCCGCGAGCATGGCATCGCCCAAGCGCTGCGCCTTGGCCTGCTCCTGCGCCTTGCGGTATTCGTTGAAAGAGGCCCCGCCGACCAGCAACAAGATCGCGCTGGCGGCGATCCAGCCATAGCGCTTGATCAGCGCAAAGAGCCTGTCTCTACGCACTTCCTCGGTGACTTCCTCAATAAAGCTGTCGCTGTCGCTCACAGGTGCCTCGCCTCACATGACCCTTTGGGCCACACCCTTACCCTGCCCTCTGCGCAGTGCCAAGAGGTGCTGTTATTTCACGCATCTTGCCTCACTTTGCCGCATTGCAGCGCGTCTTGCAGAAATTCTCGAAAAAAACTAATCTGAACTGGTTAGTTTAGCGAAGATATCTATATAACCCACGCAGCCAGGCTCCTTGGGCATTCAGATTGGACATGTAATGCGCTTAATCCCCTTCGTCACAGCTCTTCTCGTGACAGCGTTCTTGATTGGTATCGTCCTCTACCGGGATACGCTTGTGGCGTTTGCCGCAAATCCACCTTGGTCCAGCGAAGCGCCCGCCGAAGACGTCGTCGCCGAGGCGCCCGAGGCGGTGGTTGAGGCATCGCCGAGCGAGGACGCGCGCGCAGGTGAAGTGGACGTTGTCGCAATGCGCTCCGTGGCCAAGGAGATCGACAGCGCGATTATTCTGCGCGGGGAGACCCAGGCCGCGCGTCAGGTCGAAGTCAGATCGGAGACAAGCTCCACTGTGATCTCTCCACCCTTGCGGGCAGGCGCGATCATTGAAGCGGGTCAGTTGATGTGTGAGCTGGATCCCGGCACGCGCGCCGTGAACGTGGCTGAAGCCCGGGCGCGATTGGCTGAAGCCGTCGCCCGCCAACCTGAAACAGAAGCCCGCATTCCCGAAGCAGAAGCCCGCATCCCCGAGGCGCAGGCGCGCCTCATCGAAGCCGAGGCGCGTTTGGATGAAGCCCAGGTCAACTTCAACGCGGCGCAGAAGTTGCAGGCCGATGGCTATGCCTCTGAGACGCGCGTGAAGAACGCCGAAGCGGCTGTACGCAGCGCAGAGGCAAGTATCATTGCTGCCGAAGCCGGCGTCAAGGCAGCCGAGGCCGGCGTCAAAGCCGCGCGCTCAGGGCTGGATAGCACCAAAGCCGCCATTCAGTCAGCCGAGGCTGGCGTCGCGGCGGCGGAGAAAGAAATCCAGCGCTTGCAAATCAGGGCACCCTTCGGTGGCATTCTGGAGACGGACACAGCCGAGCTTGGCACTCTGCTTCAACCCGGCGCGCTCTGTGGGACCGTGCTTCAGCTCGATCCCATCACACTCGTTGGTTTTGTGCCTGAAACCCAGATCTCCCGGGTCAAAATCGGGGCGCAAGCCGCAGCACGCCTGACGACGGGCGCAGAAGTCACTGGCAAAGTGTCTTTCCTTGCGCGCTCTGCCGATATGCAAACACGGACCTTCCGTGTTGAAATTGACGTGCCCAATTCCGATCTCGCAATCCGCGATGGACAGACCGCGGAGATCATCATTGCCGCGCCGGGCGATACTGCACATTTGCTGCCGCAATCGGCGCTCACGCTCGACAACGAAGGCGCTTTGGGCGTGCGGATCGTGGCCGACGGCGATGTCGCTGCCTTCGCCCCCATCCGGATCCTGCGCGATACCCGCGAAGGCGTCTGGGCCACGGGTCTGCCCGATGAGGTCATCGTCATAACGCTTGGGCAGGAATACGTGACCGATGGCGTTCCGGTGAACGTCAGCTTCGAAGAGGAGCTGCAACAATGACCGGTATCGTTGATTGGGCCGCGTCCCGCGCCCGCATGGTGTTGGCCTTTATCGCCCTCTCGCTTCTGGCGGGTGGTTTTTCCTATTGGGGTCTACCCAAAGAGGGCGAGCCTGATATCGAAATTCCCGCACTCTTCGTCTCGGTGCCCTTCCCCGGCATCTCGGCGGCGGACAGTGAGAAACTGCTCGTCAAACCGATGGAGACAGAGCTCTCCGATCTGGATGGGCTCAAAAGCCTGTCCGGCACAGCGGCGGAAAATTACGCGGGCGTCGCGCTCGAATTCGAGTTCGGCTGGGACAAAACGAAAATCCTCGCGGACGTGCGCGATGCGATGAATACAGCCGAGGCGCAATTTCCCTCCGGTGCTGAGAAGTACTCCATCAACGAGATCAACTTCTCCGAATTTCCCATCGTAATCGTCAATCTGACCGGCGCTGTCCCCGAGCGGACGATGGCGCAGGTGGCCAAGGATTTGCAGGACAGGATCGAGAGCCTCGACGCCGTTCTGGAAGCGGGCATTGCGGGCAACCGTGATGAGATGGTCGAGGTGACCATCGATCCCCTGCGCCTTGAGAGCTACAATGTCACGGCAGGCGAGCTGATCTCGGTTGTTCAGAACAACAACCAGCTGATTGCAGCAGGCGAGGTCGAGACAGCGCAGGGCACTTTCGCGGTCAAAATCCCCTCCAGTTTCGACGATGTGCAGGACATCTATGACCTGCCCGTCAAGACAAACGGCGAACGCGTCGTCACACTGGGCGATCTGGCCACGATCCAGCTCACGTTCGAAGACCGTCAGGGCACCGCCCGGTTCGATGGCGAAAACACCTTCGCCCTGCAGGTCGTGAAGCGCAAGGGCTTCAATGTCATCGACACGGCCAATGAAGTCCGCGCCACTGTTGAGGCCGCGCGTCAAGAATGGCCGCCAGAACTTCAGGCCGCCGTTCAGGTGGGCACATCCAACGATACTTCGCGCGAGGTTGATAGCATGGTGCGCCAGCTGGAAGGATCGGTGCTCACGGCCATCGCGCTGGTGATGATCGTGGTGCTGGCCTCTCTCGGCTCGCGCCCGGCGCTGCTTGTGGGCTTTGCAATCCCGACCTCGTTTTTGCTCTGTTTCGTCTTGCTGGGCGTCATGGGGATCGCCGTTTCCAACATCGTGATGTTTGGCTTGATCCTCGCAGTGGGCATGTTGGTCGATGGCGCCATTGTCGTCGTGGAATATGCCGACAAACGCATCAAGGATGGCACAGGGCCCATGCATGCCTATGTCGAGGCGGCCAAACGCATGTTCTGGCCCATTGTCTCCTCGACCGCGACAACGCTTTGCGCCTTCCTGCCGATGCTCTTCTGGCCTGGCGTGCCGGGGCAGTTCATGGGCATGTTGCCGGTGACGCTGATCTTCGTTTTGTCGGCGTCACTGATCGTGGCGCTGATCTACCTGCCTGTTATGGGCGGTGTGTCCGGCCGTCTGTCGCGGGTCTTTGGCAATGCCGCAGAAGGCTTGCGCGCGCGCTTTCCTTGGGCCCTGCGCGCCCTCTTTGTGCCTCCGGCGCTCTTCATCGTCTTCACGGGCGTGATGATGACGATCAATCCGGACTACCTCTTCACTTCCCCATTCGAGGGCGTTGCCGCCGTCCTCCCCGGGGCCGCAGTCTTCATCATCGGGGCCTTCCTCGCATCCATCACAATGCAGGCGGCTGAGATCCGCTGGCAGCCGCGCCGCATCCGTGCCGGGCGCCGCCGCACGCTCTTCGGCGGGCTGATCAAGCTGATCGCAGGCAATCCAATCATGCCGCTTGCGGCAATTGGTGGCGTCCTCTTCTTCGTTGCAAGCGTCTTCGGCTACTTCGCCGCAAACAACAACGGCACGGAATTCTTCGTTGAGACGGAGCCAGAACGCGCGGTGGTCTACGTCCTTGCACGGGGCAACCTCAGCCTTGAGGAAAAGGACGCGCAAGTGCGCCGCGCCGAAGAAATCGTTCTGGCCCATCCCGGCGTGCGGTCGGTCTTCTCTTTCGCCGGTGAAGGCGGGCTGAACTCCGACACCTCCGGCGGGCAACCGCCCAAAGACCTGATCGGTCAGGTGCAGTTCGAAACCATCCCTTGGGAAGAACGCAAGGACAATCCGGACCTCGACGGCAACCGCATCATCGCCGAGCTCAACGCTGAACTCGCCAAACTGTCCGGCATCCAGGCTGAGATCTCCGAACTGGCCATGGGCCCAGCCCAGGGCAAACCCGTGCACCTGCGCATCAAAGGCGACAATTGGGAAGACCTCATGGCCGCCGCGACCAAGGCGCGCGCCAAGTTTGACGAAACACCCGGCCTGACCTTGATAGAAGACACGCGCCCCCTGCCCGGGATCGATTGGCAGATCGACGTGGATGTCGAGAAAGCCGGACGGTTCGGCGCAGACGTGGCCACCGTGGGCGCGATGGTCCAGCTTGTGACCCGTGGCATCCTGCTTGACACGATGCGCGTCGACAGCTCTGACGAGGAGATCGAGATCCGCGTCCGCCTGCCTGAAGAAGACCGGGTCCTGGCCACGCTCGATACGCTGAAAGTGCGCACGGCTGATGGTCTTGTGCCGCTGGCGAACTTCATCACGCGCACGCCAGTCGAGAAGCTGGCAGAGATCAACCGCATCGACCAGAAACGCTACTTTGACGTGAAAGCTGATGTGCTTCCAGGTATCGAAATACTGCAATTGGTCCCATTAGATGATGACGGTGAGCCTGTAGAAGACGAAGCTACAGACGTTGGCTTTGGGTATGCCGTAGACGAAGACGCTAGAGAACGGGGCGAGCCGTATAACGTCACTGCGAATGAAAAACTCGGTTGGTTCTCTTCGCTTTTCAGAGAGGCAAGAACCTTCTACTTTCATGCGCCCGAAGTCGCCCAAAATATAGAATTAGCTGTGGTGCAGGGCAAAATCGATGCTGGCAAGGCGACCGCTCGATTGGTTCCCATGAATGCCAACGAACGTATCGAAGCAGTTACAAGCTGGCTCGAAACAAATCCCCTGCCCGCAGGGCTTGAGTGGGAATGGACCGGCGATCAGGAAGATCAGGCTGAGAGTGCGGCCTTCCTGCAAACCGCCTTCGCCGGCGCCTTGGGCCTGATGTTCATCATCCTGCTGGCGCAGTTCAACTCGTTCTACAACGCTGCGCTTGTCTTGCTGGCCGTGGTCCTGTCCACCACCGGTGTGCTGATCGGCATGCTCGTCATGGATCAGACCTTCTCAATCATCATGACCGGCACAGGCATTGTCGCGCTGGCGGGCATCGTGGTGAACAACAACATCGTGCTGATCGACACCTATCAGGACTACTCCCGCTACATGCCGCGCATAGAAGCCATCGTGCGCACCGCAGAAGACCGGATCCGCCCGGTGCTGCTGACCACGATCACCACCATGGCAGGCCTCGCCCCGATGATGTTTGGCCTCTCGTTTGACTTCTTCGCGGGCGGCTATTCCATCGACAGCCCAACGGCACTGTGGTGGAAACAATTGGCCACAGCCGTCGTCTTCGGGCTGGGTATCGCCACGGTTCTGACCCTGGTCTTCACACCCGCCATGCTGGCGCTACGGGTCTGGGCCAGCACATATCTGATGTGGCTCTTCCGCGCCCTCGCGCGCCTTGGGGCAGGACGGACAAGCAAAGCGGGACGGGATTGGGCTGCACGCCGCGCCGCGCGCAAAATCAAGAACCCGGAGATCATCTGGGATTTCGATGAGCCCGCGCAAACGCCTCTGCCCGTCACCCCACAACCCCCATTGCGCGCTGCAGAGTAACAAACAACGCGCGCCCCGGAACTTGCTAGATCAAGCCTTCCCGGGCGCGCGCAACCACAGTCGAATGGCCGCGCACCGCACCCCTTCTTTTGTCTGAAAATACCCGGCCTTATGTATCAAACGCACCAACAATCTAGCTGAACATCTGGCCCGCGTGAATCCATAATGCTTGGATGCAGGACAAGACGATAGACAATGCTTTGCTGGAGCTTCGAAAGCAAATGATCCGTGGCGATCTACAAGGTCTGGACCACGTGGAGGCCCTACTTGAAATGCGGGGCGTTCACTTGCCCCGTGTGCTGCCCCGCAAACGTAGGGACGTTGCCAAGCGCGGGCACATGACCGCGATTGTGTATCAGGCGCTCAGCGATGGCCCCAAGCGGCTGAAAGAGGTGGTTGCATGTGTGGCCGCGAAGCGACCAGAGCTAGAGCCGGACCTTGCCTATGGCTGTACGTTGCGTGTGCTGGTCAAGATGAAGGCAAAAGGGCAGGTGCAGCGCGAGGGCGTTAGGGGCGGTCTATGGCGACTGGCTAGTTAATGCCTGCATCTTCCGTTAGTCCGCAACTCTCAGCTTCTTGAGTGCGGTGCCCAGTTTTTGGTCAAGACTTGCGATTTTTCGATAAATTGCTTTTCGGTCGCCTATCAATAAGAGAACTACCCGCCCCTGAGAGAGCGGGTAGTAAATTACGCGGAAGTTGGATACCCGTGCGCGATAAAACACGGGATTGGCTTTGATCTTTTCGACTTGGAGATTGCCATCTCCTGCGCGCAATTTCTTAATTGCACCCCAAACAGTCTTTTGATCTTGCTTCGATAGTTTCTTTATCGCTTTCTCTGCCTCAGGCGAGAATATTATCTCTTTGGGGTCCACTGGTCCCTCCGCTGTTGCCTTGAACTAGTCCATTTCTAGTTCCTGTTCGATCTCATCCATGGTCTTTCCTCCCTTTTCGTAAAACTCGTTGAGAGATCTTTGCGCCGCTTCGGCTTCTAGGGCCGCTTCAATTTCCAGCAGTCGCTCAACGCGCTCTATAAACTCCATTGAGACAACCGCGACACAGCGGTCTCTCTTTTGAACCAGAATTTTCTCGCCGAAATGTGCGGCGTCGATCAGGTCAGCGAAGTTTTTTCGTGCCTCTGTTGCAGTATATGTTCTGTTGGTGCGTTCAGCTCCTTGCATCCTTTGTTCCTTGTTCTGGCAGCACCCCCACATTGTAGGTAGCACGGTGGATTTGTACATTTTGTACACTTTGTAGTCAATGTTCAATTTGAACGTAGTGCGCATATTGACACATACACAAATGAACAAACGGTGTATTTAAGCAGAACGCTGCCAGTAACCTTTCCACTGCCGCGACACGGACGCGGCCATCGAATTGCTGACCACGACCAGCGCCAGCGTCCCGTTGTCGGTGCGACGATTGTCTTCCAGCCATGCCGCGTGATTGGCATACTGATAAAGATACTGCGGGCTGACGTGGTGGTGCTGGCCCTGCACCATGCGGCGCAGGCGGGAAAAATAGCTTTCAACCATGTTGGTGTGCTTGCCGTGGTCGCTGTAAATCTCGGAGTGGTTCACACGGTCAACGTGCCAGCCCATGTGCAATTCGTCCCAATGGCTGGCTTCGTCGGCTGACATGGTGGACAGGCGCGATACGTTCTCATTTGCCAGCGCTACGCCTTCGCCCTCCGCCATGCCCACGAACGGCAGGGTGCGCCCTTCACGCTCACGCATGGCGATCACGACGCGGCGCTTGCCCGTCTGATGTCGCTTCAAGCGACGATCTTTGCGGTCCTTCTTGGCGTTCTCAGGGCGGATGTGACCGCCAAAATACGCGCCATCAATCTCCACGTGACCCTCCAGCACTTCGCCCGTGTGGACTTCCATTGCCATCGCTTCGCGCAGCTTGTGGGCCAGCACAAAGGCTGTCTTGTACTGGCAGTCCAGATCACGGGAAAGCTGAACCATGCTCACGCCCTTTGATGCGTTCACGATGATGCAGATCGCGGCCAGCAGGTCCACAAAGTCCATCTTGCGTGAGGCAAAGATTGTGCCGGATGTGACGCTAAACTGGTGGTGACAAGCCTTGCACTTGAACTTGCGGCGCGTGGTGATCTTGTACGCCTCATCAAATCCACAGCACGGGCAAACGGCTTCGCCACCCGTTTCAGGCCAGCGCATTTCGCAGAAAGTTTGGTACGCAGCATCTTCACCAGCTTTGTAAATCAAGCGCAAAGAAAGCGTTCGAGATGCTGCTGAAAGGAGGAAGTGCTGTGCCATTGTACTCTCTGTGATTACTTATATCACAAATATAGTACGTATAGATCACGTTTACAATGGCAAATATCACATTTATAGTGCCTTTATCATCAACGGAGGCGCGTCATGCCAGATCAGAGCGATTGGGAATCCAAAGCGGCAAACATCTTGAAAGCCGAATTGAAGCGGCAAGGCGTCACTTACGCCCAGCTTGCTGAGCTGATTGGGGACAAAGAGCCGAACGTGCGCAACAAGCTGTCGCGCGGAAAGTTCAGTGCTGCTTTTCTTCTTCAGTCTTTGTCGGCGATCGGTCAGACTGATCTTCGATTGCAGTAGGTTCCTCGACTCCGGGATGTAGGTCTTGTGATGGCAGCGGAGATATCCAGTTGAGCCATTCAAGATGCTGCACGGCTAGAGATTCTTTTGGCTCGAAGAACAATGTGGTTCTATGGAATCGGCATCCACGAAACCTACAATCCCTGACCAGAAAGCCGTTATAGAACTTATTATCGCCCGATAACGCTACTGCGTCCACTTTGTCCGGCCATACGTTATCTATGCCGTTTCCGACTTCTAAATACAGGTTCGCAGGCCCAACAATCTCACAATTAACAAAGGTCTTACCCATAATGACCGGGTTAGACGGCAGGACGAAGTCGTTTAAGTATATTCTTTTTGCCTCAAATACCGTCGCCAACGGGTCAATGCCGCCTGTTTCTTGCATAAACTTAGCATCATAGCGTGATCTAACTGAACGCTGCTGGCCTGTGCCGTATATAAAAACCGCTAGCGCATAGCAAAGCAGACCACCAAAGCCAGCGACAACCCACGACAGGGGTGCATATTCACTAAACACGCCAGTTGCCTTTGTCGCCCAGGCTGGCAGTGCAAAACTCCCCGCAGGAACAAGAAGGCTCCAAATCACCGTTGCCAGTGAGAGCCGCCACTCGAAGTGCATGAAAAAATTGTTTAGCGTTCTGAACATGCCAGAACCATGCCGCAGCAACGGTACGATGTGGAGTCTCAATCATACCGCACCGCCCTTTGGTGCGTTTGATACATAAGCCCGAAAATACCTCGGGGAGTCGCAATCGCAGATTGCGGCGGGGCAGAGCCCCAAACCCGCGCGCCAAACTACTCGTCGTTCTGCTGACGCGCCCAGAGGCTGGCGTAGCGTCCATCTGACGCAAGCAAATCGTGATGCGTCCCGCGCTCCACGATCTCGCCCTTCTCCAGCACAACAATCTGATCCGCCTCGGCAATCGTCGACAAACGATGCGCGATGGTCAAAACGGTCCGACCTTCCGCCGCGCGGGCCAGAGCGCCCTTGATCTCTTGCTCCGTCTCACTGTCCAGAGCTGATGTCGCTTCATCCAGCAACAGGATCGGCGGGTTCTTGAGCAGCGTGCGCGCAATGCCCACGCGTTGCTTTTCCCCCCCGGACAACTTCAGCCCTCGCTCGCCCACCGCCGTGTCATACCCCTCAGGCAAGCTGAGAATGAAATCGTGGATCTGCGCGTCTTTCGCCGCCTGCACGATGTCTTCTTCCGTCGCATTATCGCGCCCATAGGCGATGTTATAGCGGATCGTGTCATTGAAGAGCACGGTGTCCTGCGGCACGACGCCAATGTGATCATGCAAACTCGTCTGGGTCACATCGCGGACATCCTGCTCATCGATGCTCAGCGCTCCCTTCGTTACGTCATAGAAGCGAAAGAGCAACCGACCAATCGTCGATTTACCAGAACCAGACGGCCCCACAATGGCCACTTGCGTGCCTGCAGGCACGGTAAGATCAACGCCTTTGAGAATGGGGCGCGCCGGGTCATAGCCAAAATGCACATCCCGCAGCGTAACCTCCCCGCCTTTCACGTCCAGCGCAGGCGCATCCGGCTTGTCGGCAATCTCGGCGGGTTGATCGAGTAGGTTGAACATCTCGCCCATATCCACCAGCGCCTGCCGGATCTCGCGATAGACCGTACCGAGGAAGTTCAGCGGCATGGTCAGCTGGATCATATAGGCGTTGACCATGACGAAATCGCCCACGGTCAGGTTCCCGTTTTCCACTCCAACCGCCGCCAACACCATGACAAGCACGAGCCCCGTCGTGATGATCAGCGCCTGGCCGAAATTGAGAAAGGCCAGCGAGTAGGATGTCTTGAGCGCTGCGGCCTCATAGCCCGCCATCGCCCTGTCATAGCGCCGCGCCTCGCGCGCCTCCGCGCCGAAATACTTGACCGTCTCGAAATTCAGCAGGCTGTCGATGGCCTTCTGATTGGCGTCCGTATCCTGATCGTTCATCTCGCGGCGCAGCTTCACGCGCCATTCAGTGACCTTGAAGGTAAACCAGACATAGAGCGCGATTGTGACGGCGACGACCGCGAGATACCGCGCGTCAAAGAGGAAAAAGAGCACGCCTGCAACGAGCAAAAGCTCCAGCGCCAGCGGCCCAATAGAGAACAAGAGAAACCGCAGGAGGAACTCGACCCCTTTGACCCCGCGCTCAATGATGCGGCTCAAACCGCCTGTCTTGCGCGTGATGTGATACCGCATGGAAAGGCGGTGAATATGCTCAAACGTCTCCAGTGCAAGTTGCCGCAGCGCGCGTTGGGCGACGGCTGCAAAGAGCGCATCGCGCAATTGCTGAAAGCCATTCCCCATGAGCCGGGCCATGCCGTAGGCCACCGTCAGGCCCACCGCACCCAGCATCAGGTTCGTGGCCTCTCCGCCCAGAGCATCCACAGCCTGCTTGTAGAGCATCGGCATGGTGACCATAACGATCTTGGACAAGACCAGCGCGGCCATGGCCAGCACAACTCGCAGGCGCAGATCCATACGGCCCTCGGGCCAGAGATAGGGCATCACGCGCCGGATCGTGCGCATGCCGGAGGCGCGTTCTTCTGCGGCAATATCCGCGGCGGATTTTTCGGGAGTGTCGCTGGCTGCGGCAGAGGTATCCGTGGCTGTCATGCCTCAGCATTTAATCCCGCAATGGCGGAATGACCAGTCACCCGCGTCGTTTCCTGTCAGATCACCGGGAGGTTCGGCTTAATCCGGAATATCAAAGACCTGCCCGGGGTAGATCAAATCAGGATCGCGAATGCGGTCCCGGTTGGCCTCGAACACGCGGACATAAAGAACCCCGTCGCCATAGCGTTCGCGCGCAATGGCCCAGAGCGTATTGCCCGGCTGGACTGTCAACACCCGCGCAGGCGCTGCGCTCTCGGTATCCTGCGCAACCAGATTGGCGCGGTCTTCGCGTTTGAAAGGCGTCTCCACGCGTGATGTGACGGTGCCCTCGGCATCCACCTCATCGACGCGGAGCGTGTAGACCCCTCTATCCACTTCCGGCAGATCAATACGCCAGGAGCCATCTTCGCGAATGCGAGACGTGGTGATCGGGGTATTGTCGAGATAGACCCGGACGAAGCCCTCCCGCGCGCGCCCTGTCAGAGCCACCTCCCCCTGATCGTCATAGCTGATGGAATCAAGCGCAATGGAATCGGTGACTTGAGGGGCCTGGAGGACACGGACCCCTTCTGCGTCCGCCGCCAGCACTGTTGGCGAAACCGTGGTCGCAGGCGCAACAGGCACAGGTTCCACGGGCGTTTCTGGCGCCTGAACGTCTGGCGCGGTGGCCGCCACTTCGGGCGCAGGCGCGTTTGGCTCTGCTGCCTGTTCCCTGACAGCTGTGACCTCTTGCGCAGGCGTCTCACCCGGTTGGGCATCAGCAACGTCGCTGGCGGTTAATTCTGGTTCAGAACCGGAGGTAGACAGCGATACTTCAGCTTCTGGCGCGGCAGCGACAATTGAACCGGCCTCGGCACCCGAAGTTGTGACACGCATTTGATCGTCAGCCTGCGCCGTTTCAACTGGATCAGGTGCTGTTTCTTGGACCTGCGCCACGTCGCTGCCTGTGTCGGCAGTGGTGCTCACGTCTATGGTGGGATTGTCTTGCGTCGGAGCCTCCGTCACTGGAGGCGGCGCATCCGCAGGGGGTGTCACATCCGCGATGTCATCGGCCTCCAATACCTCATCGCCCTCGACGGGCAGCAATGCCTCTGGCTCCGAGGCGTCTTGCTCATCGCTGTCTGCTTCAGCGTCAAGCTCCGCGATTGTTTGCGATTGGGGCTCTTCAGATGATGGGTCCGGCGCAGGGACGGCAGGCGCTTCTGCGACCTGCACAATGACAGGTGCAATGATGATCGCGTCTTCGCCTTCCACCCATGCCCCCTCAACCAAATGGGCAAGGGTCATAACGCGTGGGGCATCGCTGGGCGCGACATCAAGAAAGCTCACAAATTTCCCGCCGCGATCAGCCTCAACCTGGGCCGTATCGCGTCCGTCCAATCGAATAACGATGTTTGCTCCCGGAGCACCCTGCCCCGCGACCAGGGTTTGGCCCGAAGGCTCGACGCGCACGACGTCAAAGCTTGGAGCTATTGACGCAAGAACAGTTTCAGCTTCTACTTCTGTTTCGGGGTCTGGCGTCGCCGCACTTTCCACAGCCGCGCTCGGAGCCGATGCCGCGGCATCAGACGCAGTTGTCTCCACTGCGGCGCTCTCGGCTGGTGCGCGCGTTTCCGGCTGGGCGGGTTCCGTCGTCGGAGCCTCTGCAACGGCGGGCTCACCCTGCTGAACAGCGGAAGGATCCGGTCGAAAGACAAGTGCGCCCGCCACCACAAGCGCGGTCGCGGCGGCGCCACCTGCAAGAAGAGCTGTCCGAGCCATTTTGCCTCCCCCAGACCGGGCCGGAAAAAGGAGCCGCACAGCGGCCCCGTCTTGCGCGACCCTAACAACAGCGATAGGCGGGGTCAAAACCCCCGTGAGGTCTGCCCATGCCCGTATTTTCAGTCTGTGTCTATTGTGGCTCACGTGACGGCGCGCGCACCACCTATGCAGATTCTGCCGAGGCTTTGGGCCGGGGTCTTGGCGCGGCAGGATGGCGACTTGTCTATGGCGCGGGAGACGTCGGGCTCATGGGACGAGTGGCGCGCAGCGCGCAGGCCGCCGGCGCAGAGACCTTTGGCGTCATCCCGCAACATCTGGTGGACTGGGAAATCGGCAAGACCGATCTGACCACATATGTCGTGACCGAGACAATGCATGAGCGCAAAAAGGTCATGTTGATGAATTCAGACGCCGTTGTCCTTCTGCCCGGCGGCGCCGGGTCGCTGGAGGAAGTCTTTGAGGCGCTGACCTGGGCGCAATTGGGGCTCCACAAGAAGCCGATCGTGATCCTGAATATCGACGGCTACTGGGACCCGCTTCTGGCGCTGCTGAAGCATGTGATCGATCAAGGCTTTGCCGATGCGTCGCTTCGCGGGCTGTGGTCCGTGGCCGCGAGCGTCGAAGACGCCATGGACCTGTTGCGCTCTGCTGCAAAGGCCGCCACCGAGTAAAGCGCCAGCGCGATCCAGATCACCGGGAAGGTCACGCTGTACCAAAAGCCCAGAGACTCTCCGAGCACGGCGACGGCGCACAGGAATTGCAATGTCGGATTGAGATATTGCAGGAGGCCCACCGTAGCGAGCCGGATGCGTTTCGTCGCTGCGGAAAATAGCACGAGGGGCAGCGCGGTTAGCGGTCCTGACAGGATCAAAAGCCCCAGATCACGCCACGAAATAGACGCGCCGTATCCCTCGGGGCTGTCCCACAACAGCACGAGCGCCAAGGGCAATGAGACGACAACTTCTGCCGTAACCGATACCACCGGCCCCGCCTGAATGCGCTTTTTCAACAGCCCATAGAGCCCGAAGGTCACGGCGAGGATGAGCGATATCCACGGCGGGACGCCAAGCCCAAGTGTGAGCACAAGAACCGCCAGCGCGGCCAAGGCAACAGAGACCCATTGCAACCGCCCCAAACGCTCGCCAAAAAGCGCCGCCCCGAACACGACGCTCACCAGAGGGAAGATGAAATAGCCAAGTGACGCCTCTGTCACCCGCCCGGCCCCGATTGACCAAACGAAGGTATACCAATTGGCCCAGATACAGGCCGCAGCGAGCATCACCCAGCCAATGCTGCGCCATGCCAGCAGTGGCACCAAAGCGCGCAACCGCCCCTGCGCGCCCAAAAGCAGCATGAAGAACACAAGGGACCAGACCACACGATGCGCGAGGACATCCTGCGGCGGAATATGTTGGAGCAAAGCATAGTAGAGTGGCGAGAGCCCCCAGACGAGGCACGTGCCGACCATCATCAGCACACCAACCGTTTCGCGTCGCATCCCCGTCCCCTTTGCCTGCCGCAGCCTTGCGCTGCCATGCGCCGGGATGCAAGGTACTTCTCATGACCAAGTCAGACAGCCCCAAGACCCCGCCTCCGGATCGCTTGACGCAGGAATTGGGCGTCCTGCTGCGCCGCGAAACGGAAGCTCGCATTCTGGCACCTGTAATATCTGCGCTGGCCGACCGCTTTGGCGCTGAGGTTCTCGATGTGGTGCGCGAAACGATCATCGACATCGCGCGTGACCAAGGGGCTGCGCTGGCCAAGGAACACGGCGCCGACAGCAGCGCTTTCCAGGATACGCTTCAATACTGGACTGCCAACAACGCCTTGGAAATTGAGGTTCTTCGCGATGATGGCAGACATCTGGACTTCAACGTGACGCGATGTCGATATGCCGAGATGTATCGCAGTCTGGGCATCGAGGATCTGGGCGCGATCTTGAGTTGCAACCGCGACGGCGCACTGATTGAGGGGTTCAATCCAGACGCAAAATTCGAACGCGCCCAAACCATTCTGGCGGGCGCGTCCTGTTGTACGTTTCGCTACGATTTTGGCGACAGCTGACGGCTAACGTCCTGACAGCTCCGCCCCGCGTTACGCCAGGGCGTCAATCTCTTTGATCAATGCAGCACAGCTGTCCGCACAGGCTTTGCACTCGGCATGGTCTTCCGCGTGTTTCAAGCATTCCGTCTCACATGCTTTGACCACCATGCGCGCCGCCGATGCCATGTGGCCCAGATGCGGTGAGGCAGATGAAGCCAGCGCTTTGAGGGCAGCTGCGGTCGGCACCAGATCTGTCACGGATGTGAGGCAATCAATGATCGACGTGTCGCCCGCCTTGATCAACACGATGCAATGGGCCTGACAGGCCACAGCTTTCGCACCGCAATCCGCACTCGCAACGGCGAGGCTCGCATGCTTGCCATGCGCGGAGTGGTCGTGGCCACTATGATCATGGCCGCCGTGATCCATCGTGTCAGAGGCGCGCAGCGCGGTCGCCGCCGTTGCAGCCCCTGCTGCCAAACCAAAAAGATGCCTTCTGTTCATATTCTGTCTCCCGAAAGGTCCCAATAGAGTTCAGAGGTATGGCGACAGAGTGTCAAAACAAGCTATCCCTTTGTTTCGAATGAATAATTGAGATTTCTCAAATTCCAGAGCGCAGCAATCCCCAAGCACCCGTCGCCTTGCTTGCACCCCTGCGGCTGTTCCCCTCTTGTCGTGCGCCGACAAATCTCCTAGGCCCCGCTGGAAGACAGACGATGCTCGAGGGGAGACAGACATGCCGAAAACAATCGTCAACAGCTGGAACGAATGGGACCCGCTCAAACATGTGATCGTGGGCCGCGCGGATGATTGCCACATCCCGCCCGAAGAGCCCGCGCTGGATGCGAAAGTCCCCGAAGACAGCGATATGCGCGGCCAATGGGGCCGTCGTCCGCAGGAGACGATTGACCGGGCCAATGAGCTCTTGGACAATTTCGCGGCACAGCTCGAGGCCCGTGGCGTGCGCGTGGATCGGCCCACCTCCATTGATCATTCCCAACCTGTGACAACGCCTGATTTCCACACAGACAGCCAGTTCGGCTGCATGCCGCCCCGCGATGTGCTGCTGACAGTGGGCTCGGAAATTCTTGAGGCGACGATGTCTTACCGGTGCCGCTGGTTTGAATATCTCAACTACCGACCCCTGTTGCAGCGCTACTGGGAAGAGGACCCCAACTTCCGCCATGAGGCTGCGCCCAAGCCGCGCCTGACGGATGCGGATTACCATCCCGACTACCTCTCCGAGAAGATCGGCGATGCCAAGCGGCTGGAATGGGCGGCAGAAAAGTTCTTCGTCACGACGGAGGAAGAGCCGCTTTTTGACGCCGCCGACGTGCTGCGCTTTGGCCGCGACCTCGTCGTGCAACACGGGTTCACGACGAACCTCAAAGGCATCGAATGGCTGCGCCGCCACTTCCCCGATCACCGGGTCCATACCGTGAACTTCCCCGGCGACCCCTACCCGATCCACATCGACGCGACCTTCACGCCCCTGCGCCCCGGCCTCATCCTGAACAATCCCCAGCGCCGCCTGCCTGACGATCAGCGCAAGATGTTCAACGACAACGACTGGGAGATCGTGGACGCGGCTCAACCCGCGCACAATACGCCGCCGCCGCTGTGTTATTCCTCCACTTGGCTTTCGATGAACGTGCTGGTGCTCGATCCCAAGACGGTCTGCGTCGAGAAATCCGAGGTCTATCAGGCCGAACAGATGGACAAGCTCGGCATGGAGGTCGTCGAGGTCGACCTGCGCGACGCCTACGCCTTCGGCGGCGGGCTTCATTGCTGCACGGCGGATGTCTATCGCGAGGGTGGCTGCGAGGATTACTTCCCCACGCAATCCTGAACACGACGGGAGCGACGCCCCTGCACGGGAGGCGTTGTTCCCACCCAGATCCCTTCCATCACTGTCTGCGTCGCATCGGTGCGACAAGGCTCCTGCACCCCACATCGAATGCCGCGTCAAGCCGCTTTGCGAGACAAAGCGTGCGTTCGCTGCGGTTGCGCAAGCAACCGTCTGGGGCGCGGAATGCACCTTTCGGTTTGGATTGCATGCAATTTACCCACTTTCGATAGGACAGCCCCTCAATCCATCGACCCTCGGAACAAGCAAAAGCTCTCTTTCTTTCATTTCCATGTCGACCATCAAGAAATGGTCGTTCTCTGTAGTCCCAGAACAGACTTTGGCCATTTTGCCAGGTGCCTTGGGTTTGCTCCGCGGCTTGAGACACGGGACCTCAGCTGAGTTCCTCCCAGGCATCGTATTGCGATAGAAACACCTCACCGCCCATATCCTCCAGAAAATGCGAGCGTTTCAACCGGTCCATCACAGGGCCTTTCACCTCTGACAGATGCAGGCGCACGCCCATGTCCTTGAGCCGCAGATTGATCGCCTCAAGGCTTTCCAGCGCCGAGTAATCCACGTCATTCACGGCCGAGCACATCAAGACCACGTCGCGCACCGCACAGCCGTCGGTCACACGTTGCTGGATAAGATCCTCCAGGAAGCGGGCGTTCACGAAATACAGGCTTTCATCGACGCGCAATGTCACAAGCGATGGTGTCGTTTCGACTGCATGGCGATGGATGTTGCGGAAGTGTTGAGTGCCCGGGACAAGACCGACTTCAGCCACGTGTGGCCGAGACGTTTTGTAAAGATGCAGAAGGACGGAAACGATCACACCGCTCGCCACACCAACCTCTACACCCATACCAAGCGTCAGAAGGATCGTGGCAGCTACAGCGATGAAGTCGGCACGAGAATAACCCCATGTTTTCTTCAGGATCGACAGATCCACGAGTGAAAGAACAGCGACGATAATGGTCGCCGCCAAGGTCGCATTGGGCAGAAAGAACACCAGCGGCGTCAGCGCCACGGCGGCGACGGCCAAGCCAATCGCTGTGTAAATGCCTGCTGCCGGCGTCTCGGCGCCCGCGTCGAAGTTCACGACGGAGCGCGAGAACCCGCCTGTCACGGGAAACCCACCGGTAAAGGCAGCCCCGAGGTTGGCAGCGCCCAAGCCAATGAGTTCCTGATCGGGGTCAATGCGTTGACGTTTCTTCGCAGCAAGTGTCTGCGCCACCGAGACACTTTCGACAAAGCCGATGATGGAGATCAGGATAGCCGGGATCAACAATGTGCCAACGAGATCGCCGGACAGGCCCGGCATTGTGAGCGGTGGGAGGCTTTGCGGCACATCGCCAACAGTCTTCACACCCTGTTCGGCCAGCCCGAACCCCCACACGGCAAGCGTTGTTCCCACGACCGCGAAGACCGGGCCGCCTTTGGACAGAAGATCGGTGAGCACTGGTCCTGTGCCAAGCCGTTTCAACAGCGGTTTGAGATTACCCCGGACCCAAAACAGAAAGCCCGCGGCACTCACCCCAATGATCACTGTGATCCAGTTGATCTCGTTCAAATGCGCAAAGATCGACATCATCATTTCGGGGAGCGTATGGCCGTGGGCAGAAACCCCAAGGATATGCTTGAGCTGACTCGTGGCGATCAAAATACCCGAAGCGGTGATAAATCCCGCAACCACCGGATGGCTCAGGAAATTGGCAAGAAACCCAAGGCGCAACACGCCCAACAGAACCAGAAAGCCCCCCGACAGGAATGCCAACGTTAGCGCGGCGACGGCATAGCCCGTCGTGCCCTGCTCGGCCACTTGGCCAATGGCAGACGCCGTCAACAATGACACAACAGCCACTGGTCCCACGGCCAGCGCCCGCGACGTGCCAAAGATCGCATAGAGGATGATCGGCGCAATGGAGGCATAGATGCCCGCTTCGGGCGGCAAACCCGCGAGCAGCGCATAGGCCAGCGATTGCGGGATCAGCATGATCGTAACGATCACCGCCGCGATCATGTCATTCGACAAGGCCTTGCGGTCGTACTGACGACCCCAGTCAAAAATTGGAATGAACCGGCGCAAGGAATGGGACATGGGGGGGGTCCGTCAACCAAGAGCGCAATCCGAAAAGCGGTTTTCGGAACAAATTACGCATCAAAACAAAAGTTGGAGCAGCGGCACGTTTTAGATTTCCTGGCCGCGGCTATAAAGACGGACGGCCTCTTCTGTTCGCACAAGAGACCGTCCGCCACTCATCGCGCAAGAAGCGAGGGTTGCGCGACGTCCTGATCGCGCCTTATTCGGCTGCGACCTTGATCTTTTCAGGCTTGGCCATCCACTCCTTACCCTTCAGCATGGCCTTCCAGTAGATCGGGGGCAGCATGGTCTCTTTCAGGAACCACGCCGCTCGGCTGGGTTTGGTGCCATCGAGCAGGAAGGACGGGAAGCTGGGCTTGAGAACCCCACCGTAGCCAAACTCGGCCAGCACGATCTTGCCGCGCTCCACCGTGAGCGGGCAGGATCCATAGCCGTCATAAGCGGATGTGGGCGAGCGACCTGCGATATCGGCAACGATATTGTCCGCCACAGTGGGTGCCTGTTTGCGCGCCGCAGCTGCCGTCTTGGCGTTTGGCGCGTTCATGACATCCCCAAGAGACCAGACATTGTCGAAGGTCTTGTGCCGCAGCGTCGCCTGATCCACACCGACCCAACCTGCCGCATCTGCCAGTGGAGAGACGCGGATGAAGTCTGGGGCCACCTGCGGCGGGCAGACATGCATCATGTCGAACGCGACCGTGACCTCGGCCGGATCCGTGTCCGGCCTGGCGACCTTGAAGGTTGCAGTCTTGGCCGCGCCATCAACGGCTGTCAGGTTGTGAAAAAAGTTCAGCGTCGCGTCATACTTTTCGACATATGTCTCAAGCGCTGGAACGTAGTCCTTCACGCCAAACAGCACACCGCCTGCGTTCATGAACTGAATGTTGATGTCTTTCAGGCGACCATTGCGGTGCCAGGCATCACCAGACAGATACATTGCCTTTTGGGGCGCTCCGGCACATTTGATGGGCATCGGCGGCTGGGTGAAGAGGGCGCGGCCCTCTTTCAGATCTTTCACCAACTGCCAAGTGTAAGGTGCGAGATCATAACGGTAGTTTGAGGTCACGCCATTTCGGCCCAGCGTTTCTTCCAGGCCTTCGACAGCATCCCAATCAAGCTTGAGACCCGGGCAGACCACCAACCGATCATATTTCACGACGCGGCAGCCATCGAGGATGACGGCGTTGTTCTGCGGCTCAAATGCGGCCACCGCTGATTTGATCCAGTGCACGCCTTGAGGAATGAGGGAGCCCATTGTCTTGGCTGTTTGCTGCGCATCAAAGATGCCGCCGCCGACCATGGTCCAGCCGGGCTGGTAATAGTGAATGTCCGCCGGGTCGATCACAGCGATCTTAAGACCCGGTTTGCGCGATTTCAGGCTCGCCGCGACAGAAATCCCCCCTGCCCCGGCCCCGACAATAACGACCTCGAAATGCGCATCACCTGTATCAGTTGGTGTCTTGCCGCCATTGGCAATCCGCCGCGCGACACCGTTCATGTCGTAGCCAGCGGCCTTGGTTGCGGCGAGGATCTCGGGCATGGGGCGCTTCTTGGATTCGTGGAAAGACCACAGAGTGGCAGAACGCGTTCCCGTCCGGCAATAGGCGAGCACCGGGCGCTGGATCTCATTTAAAGCCGCCCCAAAAGCCGCGACATCTTCATCGCGCACCATACCGGATTGGACCGGCACATAGCGCGCCTCAATTCCTGCCGTCTTGGCAGCTGCCTCGATTTCTTCAAATGAGGGCTGGTCCGCGCCTTCACCGTCGGGGCGGTTGCAGATGATGGCACGGAAGCCTTGCGCCGCGATTTCGCCCATGTCTTCGGCCGTGATTTGCGGGCTGACCGAAACCTTGTCGGTGATTTTCTTCATGTCCATGTGGGTCCCTCGTCCGGATGTGTTTACAGGCCGTTGATCGGTACTTTGAGCATCGGGTTGCCGTCCTTGTCGGTCGGGACTTCGCCTGCGCGCATGTTCACTTGCAGGGACGGAATGATGAGCTTGGGCATATCCAGCTGCGCATCACGCTCGGTGCGGAACTTGACGAAGTCTTCCTTGGTTTTGCCCGCGCCGACATGGATGTTGTCGGCCTTTTGCTCGGCAACGGTCGTCTCCCATGCAATTGCGCGCCCGTTCGGGCCGTAGTCATGACACATGAACAGCCGTGTCTGATCAGGCAGGGCCAGCACCTTCTGGATGCTGTCATAAAGCTCTTCGGCAGAGCCGCCGGGAAAGTCGCAGCGCGCGGAGCCTCCGTCGGGCATGAAGAGCGTATCGCCGACAAACGCCGCATCGCCCATGACGTGCACCATGCAGGCCGGGGTATGGCCGGGCGTGTAGATGGCAAAGCACTGCATGTCGCCGACCATATAGGTGTCGCCATCCTCGAAGAGCGCGTCGAATTGCGAGCCGTCCCGCTCGAACTCGGTGCCTTCGTTGAACACTTTGCCGAATGTTTCCTGCACGACAGTGATCTTTGATCCCACGCCGATCTTCCCACCCAGCTTTTGCTGGATATAGGGCGCCGCACTCAAGTGGTCGGCATGGACGTGCGTTTCGATGATCCACTCCAGCTTGAGACCTTGCGTCTCGATCTGGCGGATCAGCTCATCAGCATGATCAAAGGTGATGCGACCGGCGGCGTAGTCGATATCCATCACGGTATCGACGAGCGCGCAGCTATTGGATGCGGGGTCCTTGACGATATAGGTGATGGTGTTCGTCGCCTCGTCAAAGAAGGCCTGAACGTCGGGTTTCACGGTGATGTCGACAGGATAGTGTGTCATATGCCTCTCCTCCTCAAGACGCCGGCTGCGCCTTTGGTGCTCCGATGGATTGAACGAATTTGGCCAGGAAAATTCCCGCGATCAGCGCGCCCGTGAAGGCAAAGACTTCCCAGCGGCCCGTCCCAAGTGCAGGCAGCGCGCCGCCCGGGCAGAAGCCCGCGATGCCCCAGCCGATGCCAAAGACAGCAGAGCCGCCGATCAGGCGTGCGTCAATCCGGCGATGGGCAGGAAGGTTGAAGCCATCTTCAAACACGGGCGCAGACCGGCCGAAAACGATCTTGTAGCCGATAAAGGTGGTGACCAGCGCGCCTCCCATGACGAAGATCAGCGATGGATCCCAGGCCCCTGCAATGTCGAAGAAATTGAGCACTTTGGCAGGGTTCGCCATGCCGGAGATCGCAATCCCTACGCCAAAAATGAGGCCGATCAGATATATTGAAAGAAGACGCATGCTCTAGCCTCCAAACACATGACGCACGAGGTAAACTGTCAGCCCGGTGAAGATCATGAATGTCACTGTGGCCACAATGGAGCGCGGTGAGAGCCGCGCCATCCCGCAGACACCATGGCCGGACGTACAACCAGAACCGTAGGTCACGCCGACCCCGACGATCAGACCTCCAACAATCAGCGCGACCGTAGAAATCGGCACTTCGACTGCGGGCATGTCTCCCGAGATCAACCAGACAAGCGCGGGGCCACTGACCATGCCAGCAAGCAGAGCAGCGCGCCATGCGAAGTCGTCGGATGAGGCCGGTTGAAACAGACCGGCCAGGACGCCCGTTGCACCCATCACACGACCCAGTGTCAGCATCAAAAGCGTCGAGGCAATGCCAATCAGAACGCCCCCCGTGAGGGAGGCGATCGGTGTGAACGCCGTCTCAATCATCAGCATGCCTTACACGTCTTCAGGCCAATGATGCTGTAGAGCGGGCAGTTGCTGACAAAGGCCGTCAGCGTGAAAACGCCTGCGACGATCAGGGCCAGCCAGAAAAGGATACCTGCGCCCAATACACTGGTGCCAAGGGCCAGAACCAGCAGCGCCGCGGCAATCGCGAGGCGTCCGCCTCGATCAAATTTTCCCATATTGGTGGTCATGTTTCACTCCTTTGCGAATCTCTGTGGGAGATATCGCACAGGGTGCGCCGACGCTTCGGTGACCTAGTCACCAAACTCGGCACGAATGACGTTGGTCGACGTGTATTTCTGTCAAGTACCCGCCAATGTGGCCACCGACGTCGGCACTTAAAATCTTCTGCACGACAAGCCAAACCTAAATTTGTGCACCCTGATTCCGTGCACGCATGACCCCAGACTTGGCTAGGATAAGGTCGGCTGCACAGTCTCCTGCCACCAAACTGTGACTTCGTTCTTTAAGTCCTGCCAGTCAGTATAGATGTGATCATGGTCCGGATTTTGCCCTGCGTCCCTTTCTGCAAGGATACGCCGCATGATAAACCGCGTGAACACATCATAGCTACTGGGCATGTAAGCGCCCGCAACCTGGATAACTCTTGTTGGTTTCCAGCCTGTCGCCTTGGTCAGGTTTGTCTCAATGCTGCGCAGTCCGGCCCAGTCTGCTGAGTCGTGACCAGCAGCCGTCAATGACACCGACAGAAACAAGGTCGGCCTCGCGTTCAGCGGTGCCGCGTTTTGGTGCACAAATTCGCTCAGCGACTTGGGGTATTTGTTTGCATAGACCGCGGCGGCAAGCACAACAGCATCATAGCGACGGACGTCGTTGCCATCTGCGTCATCAAGAGGCAGCAGCTCGACGGAGGCCCCCGCCGCGGTTAGATCGTGCATGACTTGCCGTGCGATAGCTCGCGTTTGGCCACTTTTTGAGACGTAACCGACGAGAACGATCATGTGAGCCCTTCAACAGTCTTCCAATCGTTGAAGGCAGTTTAATCGGCATATGTGCGCGCCGCGTTGACATCAATCAATGCTGGCCACCAGACGACTTGATGAGATGCGCTAAACCATCCGGCTCAATGAGCCTGACCTCTCCACGGGATTGCTCGATCCAGCCACGCCGGTGAAACTCGGACAATGTGCGCGAAATGACCTCGCGTGCTGTCCCCAATTCCGTTCCCAGAACGGCATGGGTCGCGTGGACCACACCCTTTTCGTCAGCCAGTTCCAGCAGACGGGAGGCCAAGCGCACGTCCATGCGCTGGAATACGATGTCATCAATCAAGGTGAACAGATCGGTGATCCGGCGCGAATAGGCGGTGAAGACAAACTCCCGAAACACGGGCGATTTCGCCACGAGATCGTCAAATGTCTTTCTTGGGATCGCAACCGCCTCGACTTCAGTCTCAGACGTCCCCTCGGCAGCATAATCCTCAAAAGCCAGCATACAGGCCGTCGTCAAAACGCAGCTTTCGCCCGCGTGCACACGATAGAGGAATATTTCCCGACCCGTCTCTGACTTTTGCTGAACCTTCACCGTGCCATCGAGCAACAACCAAAGGTTGTCCGCGGTCTGCCCCGGTGCAAAGATCTGCGTTCCGGGCGGGACCCGAACGATTTCGCTTCCCGAGACCAGTTCATCCCTGATCTCCGCCGGGAGGCGGCCAAGACCCTTGAATTTGTCGATCCATGTATGTTCCATCGTTTGGTCCCGGATAGAGCTTACTTTAAAATGCTCGGCGTCGCTGCTTCTGACGACGCCAAACTCTAGTAGGCATTCAGAGGGACTTGGTCGAGTAGTACCAGTCCTTGGTCTCAAACCCTTCCGACATGCGCGCCTCGGCGGCGGCGGCGGTTGCGGGCGGCGGTACGATTACATCGTCGCCAGGTTGCCAGTTCTCCGGCGTTGCAACCTTGTTCTCGTCCGATGTTTGCAAAGCCTTCACCAGACGAACGAATTCGTCAACTGAGCGTCCATTGGTCATCGGATAATAGACCATCGCCCGCAAGATACCGTCCGGATCGATGATGAAGGTTGCGCGCACGGCTTGCGTGTCAGAGGCGCCAGGCTGGATTATGCCGAACGCCTGCGCCACCTTCATGTCAAGGTCGGCGATAATCGGGAACGGGATGTCTACTCCGAAATTATCCTTGATCGAGCGCATCCAGGCGATGTGTGCATAGTGGCTGTCGATCGAGAGACCCAGCATTTCGGTGTTCAACGCGGCAAAGTCCTCGGCGCGATTGGCAAAGGCCACAAATTCCGTCGTGCAGACAGGGGTGAAATCCGCGGGATGGGAAAACAGGATCAGCCACTTGCCCTTGTAGTCTTCATTGGTTTTGCGACCGTCCGTTGTCAGCGCGTCAAAGGCGGGCGCTGTTTCGTTCAGACGAGGCAAGCCCACGCGGGCTTCATTTGAGACCGGTGTATGTGCGTTCATGGTCATCTTCCTTTTTTGGGGCTTTGAGACAAAAATAGGAGATCCCGGATTATTTGGGAAATTGATTGTATCACAGACGGTCATTCAATAAAGCGATTACCCATGACGACCCTGCGCCAACTCCGCTTTCTTGTCGCTCTGGACGACACGCTGAATTTCTCGCGCGCCTCAGAGCTTTGCAACGTCACGCAGTCGACCTTGTCCACCGGCTTGAAGGAGCTGGAAGAACGCCTTGGCGTTCAGGTTGCGGAGCGGACAAAGCACAGCGTCATGATGACGCCTGTCGGCAAAGAGCTGGCAGAACGCGCGCGCGGTATTCTGTCCGAAGTCCAGGACTTCGAAGACCGGGCAAAGCGGGAAAACGCGGCTGGCACCTCAAGCATTCGGTTTGGCACAATCCCCACAGTTGGTCCCTACCTGATGCCCAAGGCCATGCCGCTTTTGCGCCAGCGCTTGCCTGAGACGAAATTCTTTCTGCGCGAGGAGCTCACAGACCAGCTGGTCGATGGGTTGATGGACGGTCGCCTGGACCTCCTGTTACTCGCCCTCCCCCACCCGTTGCCAGCGCAGATCGAGAGGCAAGTCCTTTTCTCGGACGGGTATTACCTCGCTACCCCCGTTGATCATCCTTTGGGCAACCGGGACACGATCGGCGCCGATGATTTGAAGGATCGCCACCTTCTGCTTCTGGAAAAAGGTCACTGTCTGCAAAGACATGCGCTGTCCAGCTTCTCCGGCATCACCCTCGACGCGGATGAGAGTTTTTCAGCCACAAGCCTCTCAACTCTTGTTGCCATGGTCGAAGAAGACCTTGGGATCACGCTCTTGCCAAAGCTGGCAGTAGACGGTGGCATCTCCAAAGGGCACCGATTGCATCTCGGCGATGTCGCGGGTGCCATCCCGCGGCAGGTCGCTCTGGCCTGGCGAAAAAGCACACCAAATGTCGATGTTTTCAAAACAATCGGCGCCTGTCTCGCGCAAGCAAGAACCCAGTTGGCCGCATAGGTCAGACCGAGCATTCAATGCGAGGTGATTTTCGCATTGTTTTGATTGAAATCAAAGCACTACGCGATTTTCCTTGCTATCTTTCCCCAAGCAGTTGCCGTGGAGGATTTGACATGCTGAGACTTGCAGGAATGCTCTTTTCATTGATCTCAACAACTCTCGCCGGGAGTGCAATCGTTGCCGCTCTTGTTATGGGCCATGACACATTGTGGCCGTTGATGGTTGCAGCGGGGATCGGCTTTGTGGCCGCTGTTCCGGCCACCTATGTGGTGACCAAACAGATCATCGCGATGTAGACATCAAGCGCCTGTGCCGGGCGTCGTATCTGGCGCATTCCGTCACACCTCTGAAAACACCATCGAAGTGCCGCGCCAGTTCAAACCGGCGCGGCTTTTTCTCGTGTTTTCAATACTGTTTTCAATAATTGAGAATGCGGGTGTCATCGTCCATCAAGCGGCGCGCCATATCAGCGGGGTTGGCCACGCCGATCCCATCCAAAAGCACCGATTGATCCGCGCCTTTACCCGGCAGATAGATGGCACAAACCTCAACCGTCGCGCCGGTGTTGGTGCGGATCATCTGCATCAGGCCTTGCGGGCTCATGTCTCGGGGCGGCTGACCGGCGGTGGCGCTTGCGGGTGCGTCTTTCAAAGCAAGATCACCGGCAGGACCGCAGAGCATGATATGCGTCTGAGCGCCCTGTTGCGCGGCCTGCATCGTCAGGACCATCGCCATCAGCTGCGTTTGCGCATCGGCAGAAGTCACAACTGTCACAAGCTTTTCCTCAGCCTCGGAAGACGCGTAGGCCGTCCCTGCTGCAAAGGCAGTGATAGCGGCAGAAAGGATCAGTTTTCTCATGGAGTATCTCCTTGGGTTGGCCGGATTATTCCGGGGGATTGATATTCGTTTTGGATTGGCTGAACCGCTCATGCTCAAGCCGTCGCTGGGATCACAAGGCGGTGCAAAACGCGCCTTACAAAAGGTGCCACCACAAGCACGGTCGGAAAGGCGATTGCCCAGGACGACAGCCACGACGACAGCCAGGTGCCCACAAAGCCCGCAACGAGGCCGGTGGCGAGAAAGGTCGCAACGCCGGAAATCAGCAGCGACATGAAGCAGGACAACAACAGGCCAAAAGCGATGTGTTCGAAACGGGCGGGAATGAAGGGACGCATGGAGAGAGCTTTCGTTAGGTCGTTTGTTTCTGAAGAACGGGCTGGGAAGATCGGAGCACTTTGATCACGATGGACCTTTCGTCCGAAACATCTGTTCCGGCGGCATCCGTCCTACGCGTTGGTCTCTGCCACGCCCCGGACCGGGCCTTTGCGGATTTGTTTCAGCCTCACACCCATCTCGGCAGCGAAGAGAACTCGTGCAAAGGCCCATGAAGCCCGCAAGCGCAAGAAGCAGATCAGCAACGCTCAGGTGACTGGCCGACAGCGCGGTGGACAAAACATCATCCAAGACCCTGAGTTGACCACCGAATTCGGCCATGTCCCATTCCGTTTCAGCGGCGATCCACGGCGTCGAGAGCGCGATCACCGCCGCCCAAAGGGCCCATCGCGGGTAGGTTTGTCCTCTGAACGACGACCCGCAAAAGAAATAGGCCGGAACGCCAACGAACGCGAAGACCAGACCCACCATGATCCGGAACGCCCAGAACAGCGCCCCGACCGTTGGAATGGTGTCGTCTGCCGCTTGGCCCTGCCAGCGAAACGCCGGCTGACCCTCATCCGCACGCCTCACCACACCGCCTGCATCGAGAACAGCGCGCGCAAGAGATGCGTCTTGGCTCATATTGGTATGGCTGTTCATTTTGGCTCCATTGCCCGGCTCAGATGAGCCGGGCGTCTGACAAGAGGCATTCACTCGGCTGGAACGGCGTGGCCATCGGCCGGACGCCCAAAGTGTCGTTTGTTCAGCAGAAGTACGAGGACGATCATTGAGACCTGCGCGGCAATCGCAAGCGAGGTCAGCGCCCAGTAGGCGATGCCGAACTTGGCGATCAGACCAGCCCCGACAAGGCCCTTGTTGATCCAGAAATGCAGCATCACACTCAGGGCAACGCCTGGGCAAACCAGCGCATAGGACCCCGCCGAATTGCCCTCTCCGCGCAGATAGGCATCCGCATATTTCTGACGCTTCAGGACCAACAGGCCGAGCGCGAGAAACACGCCCTGAATGGCAAGGATCGTAGTGGTCAGAAGCAGGTTGTCCGCCATACCGCCATGAGCTTCAAAGGTTGTGTGCAGGCCATGCTCCTGCCGAATGGTCATGATGCCGAGGACCGTCAGGATCGGCACGACAACCATCAGCGTCGGCGCGCTTTCCTTGGCTGTGCCGTGATGCAGCATCGCGTTGAACGCGACAATCGCGGCCACCACTGCATAAAACGCGGCGATGGTGCCGAGCATGATTGAAAAAACGAGCGAGATACCAACAGTCGTTGGCACATTGCTCATGGCCGCAGGCGCGGACATGCCGACGGCGGCCATCGACAGCGCAAAAGCTGGCAGGAGCTGCGCGAAGGAGTTGTTTGCAGTCACGTCAAACACACCGCCGTCACTCAGGACCCGGCCCAAGAACCCACCGATGCGGTGGAACGCAAGATACCCGATCAAAGCGAAGGCAACCATCGCCAGCGGAAAGAGGTATTCGACAACGCTCCAGAGGCCCGGCACAAAAACGAGCCCGAGGATGAAGCCAGCGTTCACCGTCATCGCCAGCGCCAAAGGCATGGCCAGGAACTGCGTCTGGCCGTTGGAGGTCATGAGCCTGGTATAGGCGGCTGTTTTCTTGAACGCGGCCAGCCGCCTGAGGTTCCAGATCAGTAGTTTGATGTTGAGGAAGGCAAATCCTGCGATCCCCGTCACCGCGACGATGATAGCAGTCTGCAAGGCCATGCCGCCCTGTGTGAATGCCGCCAAAATGTCTTCGAAGACAGGGACCGGCTGTCCCGGATGGGGCACCCAGAACATCAGAAACATGAAGAAGGTCACAGTCAGCCCCCCTGCGCCAAGTGACGCGAGGAAGTAGAGCGGAGACCAGGTGTCAGCGGGACGTGGTTGAGAGATATTCATGGCAGTGCTCCAGTAGTCTGGACACGTCATGCCATGAGCACCAACGAATCGACGGTGACATGATCACCGAGGCGTGACGGAAAAGCTGTCTGAAAGACCTTGTGAGGGCCCCGATAATGGGAATTGACGGTGTCGAAAATCTCCGCCAGCTCGCCCTCAGACAGGTCAAGAGTCATCTAGCTGAAGAGCACCGCACACATGATCTCGGCTCCTCCAGTGTTTAGTCTGTTCATGTCGCCGCTTTCCTCTACAGAATTCCCCAGCACGGACGTGCCCGAAACACTTCTGGTGGAGGTCAGCAAAAAAAACGCCCCGCCAAATGGCAGGGCGCTTCGTGTCTCGGGCTCAACGCTAGCGCTTACATGCGCGAGGCGACGTTTTCCCAATTCACAAGGTTATTGAGGAAGTTATCGAGATAGGCAGGCCGTTTGTTGCGGAAATCGATATAGTAGGAATGCTCCCACACATCGCAGCCCAGAAGCGCCGTCTGGCCAAAGCAGAGCGGGTTCACGCCGTTCTCTGTCTTCGTCACTTTCAGGCCGCCGTCGGTGTCCTTCACAAGCCAGCACCAGCCGGAGCCAAACTGGCCCGCGCCTGCGGCGGCGAATTGTGACTTCATCTCATCGACCGACCCAAAGCTCTCGACAATGGCCTTCTCCAGCTCACCCGGCATCGCATTGCCGCCCGGGCCCATCATCTCCCAGAACTGCATGTGGTTCCAATGCTGGGAGGCATTGTTGAAGATGCCCGATTGCGCGACGGCGCCCGCATCATAGGTGCCTTTGACGATGTCTTCGAGGGACTTGCCTTCCCACTCGGTGCCCGCGATCAGCTTGTTGCCGTTATCGACATAGGCTTTGTGGTGAATGTCATGGTGGTATTCCATGGTCTCTTTGGACATGCCGTTCCCGGCGAGAGCATCATGTGCGTAAGGAAGATCTGGAAGTTCAAAAGCCATTCTGGGGCCCCCTCGTTGGTGTTGATCTGGCCCTTAACTGAGCCTGCGCGCGCGCAAGGTCAAGGTCCATCGCGCCCTGAAGGTGTAACGCAGACGCGGGTCAAGAGGTTCCTCTGGCATGCAGAGGCAAAACCCGCTACACCCCGGCTTTCTGAAAACCGCGAAAGAGCGCCACGATATGAGCACAGATGCTCCCATGCCAGATGATACGCAGGATCGCCGCGAGGGCCCGACACGCGCGGGCTTTGTGGCCCTGATCGGTGAGCCCAATGCGGGCAAGTCCACGCTGACCAATTGGATGGTTGGGGCCAAGGTCTCCATCGTGACCCACAAGGTGCAGACCACGCGCGCGCGTATCCGCGGCGTTGCCCTTGAAGGTGCGAGCCAGATCGTTTTTGTCGATACGCCCGGCCTTTTTCAGCCGCGCCGCAGGCTGGATCGTGCCATGGTCGCAGCCGCTTGGGGCGGGGCTGCGGATGCCGATGTGGTGGTGCTGCTTGTGGAGGCGCATCGCGGTGTGACCAAAGGCGTGGAAGCCATTCTTGAGCGGCTGACTGAGATCGGCGAGGGGCGCAAGATCGCACTGGCCGTCAACAAGATCGACCGCGTCAAGGCCGAGGTGCTGCTGGCGCTCACCAAGGATCTCAACGAGCGTTTTCCTTTTGAGGAAACCTTCCTGATCTCCGCCGAAAAGGGCCATGGCTGCGCCACGCTCAAGACATGGCTCGCAGGCCAGCTGCCGGAAAGCCCTTGGCTCTATCCCGAAGATCAGATCGCCGATCTGCCCATGCGCATGATCGCCGCCGAGATGACGCGTGAGAAGCTGACCCTCCGCCTGCATCAGGAATTGCCCTACCAGTTGACGGTCGAGACCGAGCAATGGGAGGAGCGCAAGGATGGCTCCGCCCGGATCGACCAGATCGTCTACGTGGCCCGAGACGGGCACAAAGGCATCGTGCTGGGCAACAAGGGTGAGACGATCAAGGCCATTTCCAAGGCGTCCCGCGAAGAGCTTGAAGAGTTTCTGGGCCGCCGCATCCACCTCTTCGTTCAGGTGAAAGTGCGCGAGAAATGGCTCGAAGAGGCCGCGCGCTATTCCGAGATGGGGCTCGATTTCCGCGATGGCAACGCCTAGGCTCACCTCGCGGTTCTGGGTGGATGCCTATCTGGCGCGCCTTCGCTTGATGGACATCCCCGCCTTCGTGACCGCCCATGGCGATGATACTGCGGGCGTCGTCTGGGTGGTTCTCAACACGCTCGACGGAAACGCCCGTCTCTTTGCGCGGCGTTACGATTTCATGGCCGATGAGACGCGTTGGGAGGATTGCCTCTCCGGTCCCGAGCAGGACATTACCGCGCGCCTTGCCAGCGAGAAAACCTCCGATCCTGATCTCTGGGTCATTGAAGTGGAGGATCGCCAGGGCCGTCATCTGCTGGATGAGATGTGATGGAATGGCGTGACGAAGGCTTCCTGCTCTCGGCACGCCGCCACGGCGAAACGGCGGCGATCCTCGAGGTCTTCACCCCGGCGCGGGGCCGCCATGCGGGTGTGTTGCGCGGGGGGGCGAGCCGGAAGATGGCGCCGCATCTCCAGCCGGGCACGCAGCTGGATGTGATATGGAAGGCGCGGCTGGAGGATCATCTGGGCAGCTTCACGGTGGAGCCTGTGCGGGCGAGGACGGCGGTTGCCATGCACAACCGGCGCGCCTTGGCGGGTCTCAACGCCGTCTGTGCCCTGCTGCTCTTTTGCCTGCCCGAGCGCGATCCCCTGCCCGATCTCTACCGCCGCTCCGAACAGCTGCTCGATTTGATGGGCCAGGACGATCTGTGGCCACTGGCCTATCTGAACTGGGAATTGGCCTTGCTGGACGCATTGGGTTACGGGCTGGATCTCAGCGCCTGCGCGGTAACGGGCCAGACAGAGGATCTGACCTATGTCTCGCCCAAATCCGGGCGCGCGGTATCGCGGCAAGGCGCGGGAGATTGGGCGGACAAATTGCTGCCACTGCCGCCCTGCCTTCTGGGTCAGGGCGAGGCGCCAGACGCGGAGATTGCGCAAGCTCTTGGTACGACAGGGTATTTCTTCGGACACAAGGTCGCACGCGCTTTGGGGACGCGGCCCATACCTGAGGCGCGCGCTCGATTTGCAGAGCTTCTCACTCGGCCGCTGTCTCCGCCCCGTTCTCAGTCCCGTTCTCAGCCCTGAATTCCATACTGCGCCCGGCATCATTGCTCAGCACGAGCACAGTGCCGGACACTTCAGACAAGGTCATCTCACCAAGGCTGGCGAAGAACCGCGCTTCGGCCTCCAGATCCGGACATGCCCTCTTGGTGGCACGGATTGGTCCCAGCTCGAACCACGGATACGGAGCGCTCTGGCGAGCGCTGAAGCTGTTGCAAGGCGCTTGACCGAACACCGCACCGCTTTCGCCGAAGCGCATCGTCGCGTGCGCCTCAAACGGGGCGCCATCAATTCGGACCAGCTGCCAAAGGGTTTCACCGGCCCCATAGGCCGCCACGCTCTCATCAGCCCGACAGGCGCCAAGCGCCAAAGTCAGGCCCAGCATCAGCGCCGCGCGCCGCATGGATCAGAAGTGCCCGACAGCGGCCTGTGGATCCGCAGCAGTCGACAGCAGATCAAACACGTAGCCCGCTACGGACCGGAAGCAGACCACGTCCACCGTCTCGTCATCGCGGAACCAGAACGCCCCTGCAACCTGCGCGAAACGCGTGCGACGCACCTCCCCGACAGGCAGCTTCTCCGCGCGCAGATCCGCCGGACAGACCTTCGCCAGAACTTCCCGCGCCGCAGGCCCCTCCATGCGGATGACCACACGGGCATCGGAGACGTCTGCCGCCAAGGCGTGGGCGCTGCCCAGAGCTTTTTGCAGCTTTGCCAGCACATCGGGCACATCACCATAGGCGCATAGCAGCATGGCCTCATCCGGCGACATCCAAAGCGCCCCGCCCGCATCTGTCAGCGAGGCCTGGCGGCGTGCTGGCACATCGACGCCTATTGCCGCTTTCACGGCTTTCTTGACGGATGCGTCCGCAAGGTCGGCGCGCAGCGAAATCATGCCTTGCGGGCCCAAATCGCGCAGCGAAACCAACCCGTCAAATTGCGCGCCTTGCAGCGCGGATACAGCATCAGACATTCTGCTTCTCCCCGTCCTTGTCGAAGAAGACCGGATCGACAATCTTCGCTTTGACTTCCGTGGTGCCGTCATCGCGCATGAATGTGATCACCTCGCCCATGCGCTGCGGACCGTGCTCCACAAGCCCCATGGCAATGCCACGCTCGAGCGTCGGCGAGAAATAGGTCGACGTCACCCGGCCAATCATATTGCGTTGGCCGTTCTCATTATTGCCCGACCCCACGGCGTAAGCGCCGTCCGGCAAAACAGACTTGTCGGTCGTCTCAAGCCCCACAAGCTGCCAGCGATCGTCACGGGCCATATCGATCCGTGCATGGGCCCGTTTGCCCATGTAATCTTCCTTTTTCTTGGACAATGCCCACTGCAGCCCGAGATCCTGCGGAATAACAGTCCCGTCGGTCTCGTCGCCAATCATGATGAAGCCCTTCTCGGCGCGCATGATGTGCAGGCATTCCGTCCCGTATGGCATGGCGCCATACTCCGCACCGGCCTCCATCAGCTTCTCCCAAAGCTCGAGCGTCCGGCCAGCAGGCACCGCAATCTCATAAGACAATTCGCCGGAGAACGAGATACGATAGGCGCGCACGGGAATGCCCGCCAGCGTGCCATCGGCCCAGCCCATGAAGGTCAGCGCGTCTTTCGACACGTCTATGCCACCCAGCTTTTCCAGCACTTTGCGCGCATTGGGCCCGACCACGGCGATCTGGCCATATTGCTCGGTCACGTTCACGACCCAGACTTTCCAGTCCCACCATTCGGTCTGGAGCCACTCCTCCATATGGGCATGGATACGGTCCGCGCCGCCCGAAGTCGTGTGGCAGAGCCAGGTGTCCTCATCGATACGCGCAACCACGCCATCGTCGCTCAGAAAGCCATTCTCCGAACACATGAGCCCATAGCGGCAGCGCCCCGGCTTCAGGTTACTCATCATGTTGGTGTAGAGCATATCGAGGAAGCGGCCCGCATCCGGCCCTTTCACGATGATCTTGCCCAGCGTCGAGGCATCCAGCAAACCAAGGTGCGATCGCGTATTGCGCACTTCCCGGTGTACGGCCTGCTCCACCGTTTCGCCCTTGCGCACATAGGCGTAGGGACGGCGCCAATGGCCCACCGGCTCCCAATCCGCGCCATTGGCATCCGACCAATCATGGATGGGCGTCTTGCGGATCGGCTGAAACAGCGTGCCTTTAGCCTCACCCGCGATCGCGCCCATGGAAATGGGAGTGTACGGCGGACGGAATGTCGTTGTGCCGGTTTGCGGAATAGGTTGATTTAACGCATCAGAAAGGATGGCCAGACCATTGATGTTGCTCAGTTTTCCCTGATCTGTCGCCATCCCCAAAGTGGTGTAGCGCTTGGCGTGTTCAACGGATTCGAAGCCTTCGCGCGCGGCCAATTGGACATCGGAGACTTTGACGTCATTCTGATAATCGAGCCACGATTTCATGCGCAGCTTCATCTTGGCTTGCTGCGGCATGAGCCAGACCGGCTGCATGGGCGCTTCGCTCGGCGCATGGGCCGCGCCACCCGCGTCCGCCATACACGCCGCAAGCGTCATCTCCCCATTGGCCGCGCCGACCGCGCGAACGAAACCACCGCCTGAAGCATCTGTCGGCGGGTTTGCAGGATCGGGACGGAAACAGGCGTTTCCTTCATCCCAGGACAGCTTGCCACCGCAATGGGACCACAGATGCACCACAGGCGACCAGCCCCCGGACATCGCAACCACATCACAATGGATATCCTCTTCCGCATCAGACCCATCGCCCGATTGATCGCAGAGGCGCACGGCGATGACCTCCGTGAGCCCCTTCACCTTGGCAATGCCCTTACCGGTCTCGACCCGCAGTCCAAGCGCGCGCGCCTGCGCGGGCAGATCCCCGTTGGCTTCGCGACGCGCATCGACGATCACGGGGACAACCTGCCCCGCTTCGTGCAACGCGATGGCGGTTCTGTAGGCATCGTCGTTGTTGGTGACAACAACTGTCCGCGCACCGGGGCTGACGGCGTAATTCACCACATAATCCCGCACGGCGGAGGCAAGCATGACGCCCGGCAAGTCATTGCCCGCAAAAGACAAAGGCCGTTCGATCGCACCGGTAGCCGTTATGATTTCGCCTGCGCGGATCCGCCAGAGGCGATGACGCGGGCCAGCGCTGTTCTTGGCGGATTGATCCAGATGATCGGTGAGCCGCTCATAGGCCAGAACGTAGCCATGATCATAAACGCCTGCCCCCATCGTGCGCATGCGCATGCGGACATTGGGCATGGCGGCAAGTTCATCCACGAGGGCGGTGACGGCCTCATCTGCGGGCAATCCATCCACTTCACCCCCATCAACGGGCGTGCGTCCACCCCAATGGGCGGTTTGCTCGATCACCATCACGTCGTGGCCTTTGGCCGCCTCGGCCCGGGCCGCAAGCAAGCCTGCGATGCCCCCGCCGATGACAAGACAATCGGTGTGGATGTTGAAATGCTCATAGGTGTCGGGATCGCGGGTCTCGGTATCAGGCGCCTTTCCCAGACCTGCGGATTTGCGAATGAATGGCTCGTAGACGTGTTTCCAGAAGGGCCGCGGATGGATGAACATCTTGTAGTAGAACCCGGCGGGCAGGAACCGCGCGACCGCCATGTTGATCTGGCCCACGTCAAATTGCAGCGACGGCCAATGGTTTTGCGACGCCGCATAAAGCCCGTCGAACAGCTCTGTGGTCGTGGCCCGTTGATTGGGCTCAAACCGATTGCCCTTGCCCAGGCCCACCAGCGCATTAGGCTCTTCGGACCCCGACGCCACGATCCCACGCGGCCTGTGGTATTTGAAAGAGCGCCCCACAAGGGTCTGCCCGTTGGCCAACAGTGCCGACGCCAGGGTGTCACCCTTGAAGCCCTTCATCCAACGATCGTTGAACTGGAAGCGCTGCGTTGTATTTCGGTCGATCAAACGACCGCCGTTTGGAAGACGTGTGCTCATCGTATCAGACTTTCGTGCCTGTGGTGGGCGTTGGGATATGCGTATTTTTGGCCAGAAGAAGCATCAGGAGAAGGTCCTCCATGACCAGCCGGGCCGCTTTGCGCTTATCGCGGCTTTGATCTCTTTTGGCGGCTCGAGGGTTTGCGCAGAATAGGTGCCGAAGACCTCAAGGGTTTGGGTGCAGCGGGCCGCGTGGAACCACTTGCCGCAGCCATTGGCATGGCGCCAGCGTTCGAAATGCACACCCTTGGGGTTTTCGCGCATGAAGAGGTATTCCTCGAAGGCTTCGTCCGTATCGCCTGTGGATGCGCGCTTGATATGGGCTTCACCGCCTGCGTGCAGTTCGGTCTCATCGGCCTGCAGGCCGCAACAGGGGCATTCGAGGGTCAGCATGGGCTTACTCCGCTCTTGGCGCAGCAAAGAGGGGCGCGCGCCGTCAGCGCCCGCCCCTCCCGCGGGTTGTCGTTTTGGGTCGTGTCAGTCGGTTGCGACGGCCGGGGCCTCAGCGGGCGCCGGTGCCGCGCCAGCGTCCGGCGCTGCGGGGTCAACTTGGGTTGCCGTGCCGCCTGCGAAGAGGGCAAGCAAGGCAATTGCTGCCACCGCGATGCCGGCGTAGATGAGCCAACGGCTGCCGCTGCTGGAAGGGGTCGAAAAGTCTGCCATGAGTTTTCCTCCATTGTGGAGTTCACATGGTCAAACGGGAGGCTGGCAGGGGCAACATAAGCGGTATTCCCCGGCGCCATGGCGCGGGATCTTGCGACTTGGGCGGGTCTTGCCCGGCCAAACTCTGCCCAAACCACGCGCATCAATGGGCCACCCCCGCAGCGACCGATTCGTCGATGAAGCGCCCCTCGCGGAACCGTTCGAGCCCGAAGGCATCGGCCAGCGGCGAGTGCCCCTTGGCCATCAGCTCCGCCATGGCCCATCCGGAGCCCGGGATGGCCTTGAACCCGCCGGTGCCCCAACCGCAGTTGATGAAGACACCCTCCACCGGAGTTTTGGAGATGATGGGCGAGCGATCCCCCGTCACATCAACGATACCGCCCCATTGGCGCAGCATCTTGAGGCGCGAAATCATCGGGAAGGTCTCACAAAGCGCGCGCACAGTTTCCTCGATGTGATGGAACGAGCCGCGCTGAGTGTAGTTGTTGTACCCATCGGTGCCGCCGCCGATGACCATCTCACCTTTGTCAGACTGGCTCATGTAGCCGTGCACCGTATTGGCCATGACAACCACATCCATGCAGGGCTTGATCGGCTCAGACACAAGAGCTTGGAGCGCGACGCTCTCAATCGGGAGCCGGAAGCCTGCCATCTCGGAGACCACGCTGGCGTGACCAGCGACGACCATGCCCAGTTTCTTGCAACCGATATGGCCTTTGGACGTCTCAACGCCCGTTACGGCGCCGCCCTCTCGCGTCACGCCCGTCACTTCGCATTTCTGGATGATATCCATCCCCATGGCCGAACAGGCCCGTGCATACCCCCAGGCCACCGCATCATGCCGCGCCGTGCCGCCACGCGCCTGCCACAACCCGCCCATGACGGGGTAACGCGGGCCTTTGAGCTCGATGATCGGCACGAGCTTCTTGACCTCTTGCGGCCCGATGAACCGCGTCTCCACGCCTTGCAGCGCGTTGGCGTGGGCAGTGCGCTGGTAGCCGCGAACTTCGTGATGGGTCTGCGCCAGCATGATCACGCCGCGCGGGCTGAACATGATGTTGTAGTTGAAATCCTGGCTCAGCGTCTCGTAGAGGCTGCGCGCTTTCTCGTAGATCGCGGCGGAGGGGTCTTGCAGGTAGTTGGAGCGGATGATCGTTGTATTCCGGCCTGTATTGCCACCGCCGAGCCAGCCCTTTTCGATCACGGCCACATTGGTGATGCCGAAGTTCTTGCCAAGATAATAGGCGGTTGCCAACCCGTGGCCACCAGCCCCGACGATGATAACATCGTAGGTCTTCTTGGGCTCAGGTGAGGCCCAGGCGCGCTCCCACCCCTGGTGGTAGCTCAGCGCTTCTCGTGCAACAGCAAAGGCAGAATAGCGTTTCATCAGGCAGGGGCTCCGCTCAACAGATCACATCGGTCTTCAACTTCCGTGTTATGGCCAATTTCGCCCGCGCCCGACTCTCGAATCCGTCCCCTTGATGCATGTTTCCGACGCGGCCCGTTTTCATAGGGATGTTGAACAGTTTTCGCTTTTGCCATTGCGCCGCGAGTTGTAGGGCTGTGCCATGATTTACGAAGACATGACCGATTTTGCCGGAAGCCTGCCTGTGCATGGTGCGCTCATCGGTCTGGATCTTGGCGAAAAGACCATTGGCCTTGCCGTATCTGACGGGATGCGCGGCGTGGCGACGCCTCTGGAAACGGTCAGGCGCAAGAAATTCGGCGTGGATGCCACACGGATCGAAGAGGTCATCCGGGCGCGGGATATCCAGGGGCTGGTCCTGGGGTTGCCGCGCAACATGGACGGCTCAGAAGGCCCCCGCTGCCAATCGACCCGGGCTTTCGCGCGCAATTTTGCCGCGCGTTGGGATGGGCCTATCGGGTTTTGGGACGAACGGCTCAGCACAGTCGCGGCCGAACGCGCGCTTCTGGAGGCGGATACGACACGAAAACGTCGCGCAGAGGTCATCGACCATGTGGCGGCGAGCTATATACTGCAGGGCGTATTGGACCGCCTGCGCCATTTGAGCGCCGGATAACGAGGGATGAGCATGAAAGACGATCTGTGGCGTCGCGATGAGATCGAGAGCCCTTGCGTGAAAATCTGCGTCGTGCATCCGCAGGCGCGGATATGTACCGGTTGCCTGCGTTCGATTGACGAGATCACGCAATGGTCGAAGATGTCTCCTGAGGCGCGCCGCGAGGTCATGGCCAGCCTGCCGGAACGCAAAGGCCTCCTGCAAAAGCGCCGGGGCGGGCGCGCCGCGCGGCTCAAGCGATAAGGCAAGACGCGGGCGTTCAGGTCTATTGATCCGAAACCAGAGAGCTCAGATCGCAAAATCGCCCGAGACGAAAGAGATATTCTCCAGGCTGACAATCCCGGCCCCGCCGCGGATCACCATCACATCGCGCGCCTCATCTGCTGTGTCGCCGGGCTGCGAAATCTGAACAGTGACATCGCCGGAACCGTCCTCGGCTTCCTCAAGCGCAGCCGTCCAGGCGCCAAGCTCGTATGCAGGCAGGATGATCTGGATATCCTCATCCGCCTCAAAATCCGTAACCTCAGGCACCTGCGCGCCAACCCAGTAGCCCGTCGCGAAATCATCCGACCCCGCCCCGCCTGTCGCCACATCGCCGGTGCCCAGCAATATCGCATCATCGCCTGCGCCGCCGTCGATCGTGTCGGGGTCCGCGCGGTCGGCATTGGCGAAGAACGAATTGTCGTTGCCATCGTAATAGGCGCCCAGCGTATCATCGCCCGCGCCGCCTTCGATCTGGTCAGACCCTTTGCCGCCATACAGGATGTCATCACCCGCGCCGCCTTGCAGCGTGTCATCGCCAGCCCCTGCAAACAGGGAGTCAGCACCGTCGCCGCCATCCAGCAGATCAGCAAAGCGGCCGCCGCTGAGGCCATCGTTGCCTGCCTCGCCGTAGAGCCGGTCGATCCCGTCGCCACCGTAGATCAGGTCATCACCCGCACCGCCATGGACAATGTCGGCGCCATTTTCGCCATCGAGCGTATCATCGCCGCCTGAGCCGTGTATTTCGTCATCCCCGTCCGCGCCAAGGATCGTATCCTCCCCGGACGAACCCGTTACCGTATCGGCCCCATCCAACGCATCCAGCAGATTTCCCGCCTCCGAGAGCGTCAAGGCGTCATCGCCATCGGTTGCAAATCCAGTGGCCGCATCGGAGCCTTCGGATGCGCCAGAGCTCGACCCGCCGTCATCCTCACCGCCGCCCAGAGCGTCGCCTCCGACAAAGAGAGCAGGCAATAACAACAAGAGCAGCATTTCCATAGGACGCCTCCGAACTGGTAACGCCGCATTTTAACTCTTTGTTAATACCTCTTGTCGAGTCCAACCCCATGATAGGATTAGTAGCTGGCAACAATAGGCTGCCGTCGCGGTGGCTGTCGCCGCCTACGCATCAGATTTGCCAAGATTCCCAATTGCTCAGGAGTTGCGGTCGGAAGTAAGCGATCGCGCGGCCAAGCGCATCGGACTGCGCATTTTCCCCCCAGGGGGCCACACCGTGCAAGAGATGTCGGTGCAGCAAAACCGCCTCGCCTGTTTTCAGCGGAAGGGTCTTGCGAGGGCATGTCTCGAAGACGTCGCGGCGTGTCCGGGTGTAGATCTCGGTCAGATCAAAGTCGGCCCACTGCGTGGCCGGCACATCGCGCAAGGCCGCGCTCAAAGCACGCCCCAAGGGGATATGGCTGCCATCCCAGACGACAAGCGGGCTCGCGTCGTGATCTGCCGCGTTCAGGGCAATGCCAAGGATCCAGGCATGCGGTTCGCGCAATTTGCGGCGGCGCGCCTCCCCTATGGGCAGGAGACCGTCCACATGTGCGGCGTCCCGGCGCATCCGGAAACCATAGGCCGCCTCGCTCTCGCCCACGCGCGGCTTGGGATAGCCTGCCCGCGTGACGGAAACCTGCGCGGCGTGCAAGTCCTGAGGCCCCATCAAAGCCTGCGCCGCGTCGAGCGCCTTACCCGTGAGCGGGACACCTGAGACCGTGCCTTTCGCATCATTGGGCAGGACATCCACACCAACAAACCACGTCTGCCCACAGACCCATTGTGCGGCATGATCGGGATGCGTGAGGCAGGGTTTGACCGCGCTCAAGGCCGCGTCAGCCCAAGCTCGGGTCGCAGGTTCTGCCGGGAACCGGGCATAGCCCTTTGCGTCAAACTCCGTCACCGTGCGCCGCCTGCCCGTCAGGCTACAGAGCGCGATGGCGGCAGGGCGTTGAGCGCGGCCTCCACCAGATCCGGGCCCGCACCGGGCGTTGAGGCCCCTTCCGAGAGCGTCCTGCGCCAGGCGCGCGCCCCGGGGCGGCCCGCAAAAAGGCCCAGCATATGCCGCGTGATCGCATGCAGACGCACTCCCTCGCTCATCCGCGCCTCGATATAAGGCAGCATTTCACGTACGACCTCTTCCGGCGAAGACACGCGTTGCTCCCCAAATATCCGCGCGTCTGCCGCGCCTAGAACATCCCATGGCGTGTGATAAGCCGCGCGCCCAATCATGACGCCATCCAACCCCGCATCGAGAAACGCCTCTGCCTGCTCCAACGTCGTGATGCCGCCATTGATCGAGATGTGCAAATGCGGAAAGAGCATCTTCATGCGCGAGACAAGCTCGTAGTCAAGCGGCGGAATATCCCTGTTTTCCTTGGGACTCAGCCCTTTGAGCCAGGCCTTGCGGGCGTGGATCGTGACGCGTTCCACACCGGCCGCGATGACCTGCGCCAGAAATTCCGGCAAAACCTCCTCCGGCATCTGATCATCCACACCGATCCGGCACTTCACCGTCACAGGAACATCGCTCGCCTCGCGCATCGCCCGACAACAGCGCGCAACAAGCGCCGGCTCGCGCATCAAAACCGCGCCAAACGTGCCCGATTGCACACGATCCGACGGGCATCCTACATTCAGGTTGATCTCGTCATATCCCGCCTGCGCGCCCAATCGTGCGGCCAGCGCGAGCTCTCGCGGATCAGAGCCGCCCAGTTGAAGCGCCACCGGATGCTCTTCGGCATTATACTGCAGAAGATGCACCGCCCCCCCGCGCACCAGCGCCGGCGCCGTGACCATCTCGGTATAGAGCAAGGCCTGCCGCGAGATCAGCCGATGCATGTAGCGACAATGCCTGTCGGTCCAATCCATCATGGGTGCGACGGATAATCTGGCGTGTTGAGTGAGCTGCATTGCGCTGAACTCTATCGTTGGGGCGGAGGCTGTGGATGTGCAGAAGCGAGGACATTCCCTGCGCGCGCCTGACTACTGGAAAAGAGAGCCTGAGGCAATTGCATCGCCGGGAGGATGCTCGTCTTCCCTCAGGTTGCGGACGGCGCCGTCGCGCGCCCGCCGGGCCAAAACCCGCCCAGCTCTCGGATCGCGAGATGGCGCACGATGACAAAGCCGATCATGCCGCCCGTAATCACCGCCGCCGCCGTGCCGAACCAGACACCCGTTTCGTCAAATCCCAGCAGGCCCACGAAAACCCAGACAAAAAACGCGATGCCGAAGCCTTGTCGATACAAGCTGATCCAGACTGTCCAAACCGGGCGTTTGAGCGCCTGCAGGAAGGAGTTGATCGCAAACAGCATCATGTAGACGGGCAGGATGACCGATTCCACGCGCAGATAGGCCAGCCCGACGCGGACCACTTCCGGATCGGCATTGAACAGGGACAAAACACGTCCCCCGAAAATCCACAGGATGGGGAACGCGATCACGCACATGATGACCCCGGTCTTCCAGCAGAAAAAGAGCGCCTCGCGCACCCGATCATGATGTCCTGCCCCGAAATTTTGCGAGGCAATGGGCAAAAGCGCGCCCGTCATGCCCAGGATTGGCAAGAGCAGGATTTGCTCCAGCCGGATAGCCACGCCGTAGCCCGCAATGGCGTGTTCGCCAAAGGTCTTGAGGGCAAATTGCATGACGAACCCTGCGAGCAACATGACAAGGAATGAGACACCCGTTGGCAAAACCTGCCAGAAAATCTCTGTGAATTTCGAGAGGCTTGGCCGGAAATGCCCGGCCGCAAGGTCCGCCATCGAATTGCGCCCCAATACCTGCAGGATCATGTAGATCATCACGCCGCTCTGACAGAGCACGGTGGACACCGCCAACCCGTCAAAGCCGATGCCGCCCCAGACGCCCGGAATGCCAAACATGAAAAACGGATTGAGCACGACATTGGCAAAAAACGCGACCACAAGCGCGCGCTGATAGGATTTGCTGTCGCCATGGGCCTGCAAGATACCGTTGCAGGCAAAGGCCAAAAGGAAGCCGGGCAAGGCGAAGGTCAGGATATCGAAATAGCGCAGGCCCGCGTCACGATAGGCGCCGGGCTCGGAGACAAGTTGGATCAGGGCCGGGCCATAAAACTGCCCCGCGACCGCAAGAAGCGCCGCGCCAATTGCGCCGAAGCTCAGACCTTGCGCAGCAAGATCGCGGGCCGCAGGCTTGTCGCCCGCTCCAATCCGGTTGCCCACAAGCGCGCCCATGGCAGCGCCGAGGCCAATGCCCACCGCCATGGCAAGATAAAACGCCTGCGTGCCAAGAGCGAGCCCCGCTTGCGCGGATGTAGAAAGCAGGCCCGCAAAAAACATATCAACGACGTTATAGAGCGTGCTGAAGAGCATCCCAATGGCCGCCGGGATCGCCAGAGTACGGAAATGGCCAGAGATTGGGCCTTTGGTCAGATCAACGTCTGGTGTAGCTGCCATGTCCGGCCCCCTGGATGCGCCGCGCCCCATGATGGAGCGCCTTAGGCTCTGACCTAGAGCGCTTCCAGTGGCATTGCACGTCTAATCGCGACGCAGATCCGCACAGGCTTTGTGCAGCGCGTCAAAAGACATCGAGAACACCGCCCTCGCGATGTTCAATGAAGACCTTGGGGCGCTCCGGCCGCGCAGAGGCCGTCGGTACCGCCCCTGCCTGTGCGGCACGGGCGGCAAGATCTTCCACCTTGATGACGGGCAACCCGTCCCTGGCACAGGCCCGCGCCAGCTCTGGGCGCGCCGGGTTAATGGCCACGGCCTCTGGCGTCACGATCGCATCGACATCTGCGCCCGGCGTTGTGATGGTCTGGACCTCTTTCACGATCTTGGCATGCCCGCCCGCGCTGAGATCGGTTGTGACAATGCTGAGAGACGCGCCCGCGGCTGCATCAGGGTGCCCCCCCGGGCCCCCCAATATCCTGCCCTGCGCGCCAAGCGCGACATTGACGTTAAACCCGCAATCCACCTCGACCGCCCCCAGCAGCATGACATCCAGTTGCGACACGATGTTGTTCTCCAATGGGCTCGCATACCGCGCGGCAGACATCATGTGATGGGACGGGGTCTCAATGGCAGAGGCCACAGCCGCCCGGTCAAAGCACTGCACGTCATGGATCTCCCGGAAGAGCCCGGCCCTGAGCAACGCCACATGCGCGCCGGTGATGCCCCCGGACAGAAACCCACCTGTCACGCCCTGCGCAACCATGGCGCGGCCAATCTCGGGCACACAGGCCAGCGAAAATCCTCCTGCACCACTTTGCAGGCACAGACCCTCCTGCAGCAGCCCGGACGCCGCAACAACATCTGCCGTCAGCGCGGCAATGGCGCGGGCCTGCGCGGTCCGGGACGGGGCCGTTGTCGCCGTGGCAAGACCGGATGGATCGCCAGCCGTTTCCACCTCGACAACGGCATCGATAAAGCGACCCTCGATATCACAGCACGCCAGCCGCGCGTCTTGCAGCTTGCCCGCAACAACAACGCTTTGGCGCGCATAGAGCGCATCGACCGCAGCATAGCCCAAGGGGCCACAGGCTGCAGGCTCCGCCCGACCTGTCGCATCCCCGCATGCGCGCGCAACAGGCGCCGCAATAAAAGCCGCATCAACGCGGAGTGCGCCAGACGCCAAAGCGCGCGCCCGTCCACCGTGGGACTGCAAAATGGCCACGCCCGGCAACTTGCCCGCCTGCACCGCATCTGCCACGGGGCCGCGCATGTAATCCGTCGCTATATGGGCAATCGTGCCGTCTTCCAGCGCTGAGACCAACGGAGCATGGACGGGAAAGATCGAGCTGGGTGCCAGCGTCAAGCCCCGCAACCCCCGGCGCTGCGCCAGAGCGATCACGGAATTCATCACGCTATCACCGTTGCGGTAATGATGATGGAAAGAGAGCACATCGCCATTTTTGAGCTGAAAGCGCTCAAACACGTCCTCAAGCCTGTCGAGGCGCTTGTCGGTCACATCATTGGCAGCTCTGGGCGACACTTTGGCAGGCAGGGCCGCGCCGGGCACATGAGGTCCCAAAGCCCCAAGCGGGCTTGTTTGGGGCCAGCTATGTGGATTGTTTGCACTGGCCATGACAGCCCTCCTCTCTGCCATTCACCCATCATGGCTTGCGTTCCCCTCGGGGTAAGCGCCACAGCCACTGGACGCAAGCGCACAGACCGCTAAGCTCTCGCGCAGCTAACCCGAGGTGCCGCGTGCGAAAAGCTCTTATCGTCAGCCATGGACAACCGTCCGCGCCCGAGGTGGGCCAGCGCGAGATTGAAGCCTTTGCCGCTTCTGTGAGCGCCGCAAGCGATCTGCTGGACGTTCAGGGCGTTTCACTGGCGGCCCCCGATGCGTTGGAGGCCATGGTCGCCACGCTGCCCGAGGGCGCGCCGCTCTACCCGCTTTTCATGGCCGATGGCTGGTTCACGCAGGTGCAATTGCCCAAACGGCTGGGCACCGCGCCCCTGCATATTCTGCCACCCTTCGGCGGCGATCCGGGCTTGCCCGAATTTGTGGCGGGATGGCTTGCGAAACTAACCGCAGACACTGGCCCGCCCGCCGCGGAGCGGACGCTCGTTGTGGCAGGTCACGGCTCCGGGCGCAGCCCCCGCCCTGCATGGGTCACCCGGGCCTTTGCCGCGTCTGTTCAGCATATGCTGCCGTTCGCGGAGGTCCGAACGGGCTTTGTGGAGCAACCACCCAGCCTAGAAGAGGTTCTGAGCGGTCTTGGTCCGGATGACATTTGCCTTCCGTTCTTCGCCACCAAACGCGGCCATGTTCTCGAAGACCTGCCGGAGGCCGCCAGAGCTGCCGGGTTTATCGGGCACATGCTAGAGCCCATAGGCACCCATCGGGAGATGCCGCGCTTTATCGCGCATTCCATCGAACGCGCCCTCACGCGCAGCTGATCAAACGCGCCCTTGGCGCTTCGAATCGTCTTTCCCTGCCCCGCGTGACGGGGCATGCTTGGCAGATGAATATTCGCACCGACTTTCCCTTCAAGATCGCTGTCACCGAAGATCAGCGCATCACCCTGCCCGATGGGACGGACCTCTCCGCCCGCCTGTGGCGACCTGAGAGCCAGGAGCCCGTCCCGCTGATCCTTGAGTTTCTCCCCTACCGCAAACGCGACGGGACGATTGCCCGCGATGAGATGATGCATCCGTGGTACGCGGGTCACGGCTATGCCTGCCTGCGTGTCGATATGCGCGGCAATGGCGAGAGCGGCGGGCTCATGGAGGATGAATACACCGCGCAAGAATTGCAGGATGCCTGCGATGTGATTGCCTGGGCGCGCGCGCAACCCTGGTGCACGGGCAAGGTTGGGATGCAGGGCATCAGCTGGGGCGGGTTCAACGCCTTGCAGGTCGCCGCTTTGCAACCCGAGGGGCTGGAGGCCATCATCACCATTTGCTCCACCGTGGATCGCTATGCCGATGACATCCACTACAAGGGCGGATGCCTGTTGGGCGAGAATTTCGGCTGGGCCAGTCAGATGTGGTCCTATTCCTCCCGGCCGCCTGATCCGGCGCTTGTCGGCGATCAATGGCGCGAGATGTGGCGCGCGCGGCTGGAGGCGCAACCGTTTTTGCTCTCCACGTGGCTGCGCCACCAACACCGCGATGCGTACTGGGAGCATGGGTCGGTCTGCGAGGATTACAGCCGTCTCAAGGCCAAGGTCCTGAGCGTTGGCGGCTGGGCTGATGGCTATCGCAACACAATTGCCCATCTGGTGGAGAACGTGCCCGGGACCAAAGGGATCGTGGGCCCGTGGAACCACAAATACCCCTTCTATGCCGGGCCTGAGCCGCGCATCGGCTTTCTACAGGAAGCCAAGCGCTGGTGGGATCGCTGGCTCAAAGGGATCGAGACCGGCGTCGAGGATGACCCGGATATGCGGCTCTGGCTGATGTACTCCTTGCGGCCCAAACCCTGGTTTGACGCACGTCCCGGGCAGTGGATCGCTGAGCCGGACTGGACGCAGACCGAGATCAAATCGCAATCCTTTGTCCTGACGCAGGACGGGAGCTTGAACGCTGAGCTCCCGACGGCGCCTCGGCCTTTTGAGATCTATGTCAACAGCCCCGCCCATTGCGGCGCGGCGGCGGGAGAGTTCTTTCCCTTTGCCTTTGACGCCGAATTGCCCGTTGATCAGCGCCAAGACGATGCCTTCTCGGCTTGTTTCGACGCCGATGTGGCACAAGAAGAGTGCGACATCGTGGGCGCGCCCAACGTCAGGTTACGCCTGACGCCAGAGGGCGAGACCGGCCTTGTCGCGGTGCGGCTCACAGATGTCTTCCCCGATGGTACCTCCGCCATGATTACATGGGGCTATCTCAACCTTTGCCACCATGAGAGCCATGCATCGCCCGAGGCGCTCACGCCCGGCGCGCCCATCGATGTGACCCTGACGCTTGATCAGATCGCTTATCGCTTGCCTGCGGGCCATCGGCTGCGGCTTGCTGTCTCGACGCAATATTGGCCAACCCTCTGGCCCCCTGCCCATGCCAAAGGTCTCACGATCACAGGCGGCGCGCTTTCGCTGCCCGTGCGCCCTACGGCGACGGATGCGGAATGGCGCTTCGAGCCACCGGAAACATCGCCCCCTTGGGACCATGAGGTTTTGCGCGCAGCAAGCTACGCGCGCGATCAACATGTCGACATGCGCACCGGCACGCAAACCTTGCGCTTTACCATGGACAACGGCCTGAACCGTGATCTGGCCCATGGCCTCGCATCCGGGTCAGGCAGTGTCGAGACATGGACCATCGGCGAAGACCCCCTCTCTGCCCAAGCGGAGATCACATGGGAGCAGGAGCTTAGACGCGACGATTGGGACGTGCGGACCCAGACCAGTTCGAATTTCTGGTGCGACGCCACGCATTTCCATTTCAAGGCAACTCTGACGGCGTATATCGGCGACGATGTCTTCTTCGAAAAAACCCTGACGGACGCAATCCCCCGCGATCTGATCTAGGCGCAGGTGACAGGGCGCTTGCAACCGGTTGCAAATTGCGCTCATGTCGCGACCAAGGCGAAACACGAGGAAATCACCATGAAAGTTGCTCTCTTCGGTGCAGGGCGCATCGGCAAGGTCCATGCGGCATCCATCAAGACCGATCCCCGCTCCACGCTCGTGGCCGTCACCGATGTGGTGTCAGAGGCGGCAGAGGCACTGGCGCAGGAGTATGACATTGCCGCCCGTTCGCCTGACGAGATCCTCGGTGATCCCGCCATTGATGCTATCCTGATTGCCTCCTCCACGAATACCCATTCGGACCTGATCGAAGCGGGTGTCGCCGCAGGCAAGGCCATCTTTTGCGAAAAGCCCATTGATCTGTCCCTTGAACGCGCCCACGGTGTCCTCGCCCGCGCGGGCTCCCATGACAAACCAATCATGATGGGATTCAACCGCCGCTTCGATCCCAACTTCGCAGCCCTCAAGGCGCGCTTTGAGGCAGGCGCGATCGGCAAGGGTGAGTTGCTTGCCATCACCTCGTTCGACCCCGCCCCACCGCCCGTAGATTACATCAAGGTCTCTGGCGGTCTCTACCGGGACATGATGATCCACGATTTCGACATGGCAGCCTTCCTCTTCGGCATGCCCCAGAGCGTCATGGCCCATGGATCTTGTCTGGTAGACGCGCAGATTGGCGCGGCGGGCGACATCGACACCGCTGTCGTTACTCTGAGCTATTCTGATGGACGTCTGGCCACGATCCGCAACTCGCGCCGCGCAGCCTTTGGTTATGATCAACGGGTTGAGCTTCTGGGGTCTGAGGGCATGCTGCAGGCGGAAAACGTGCTCGAAAACACGGTTGTAGAGGCCAATGCCAGGGGTGTGACCTCTGCCAAGCCCATGCATTTCTTCCTCGAACGCTACATGCGCGCCTATGGAATCGAATGGGCGGCCTTCGTGGATGCCTGCGTGGAGGGCGCGCCGGTGCCAGCGGGCATTCAGGACGGTGTCAATGCGCTGGCTCTGGCGGAAGCGGCCAATATATCCCTCGCGCAAGGACAACCCATCGAGATTACAAGCGCTTTAACCGGCGGCTGAAAGCCTCTGATATAAAAGAAAAAGGCGCCACATTTGCGGCGCCTTTTCCACTTTAAGAAACCTGACGATCAGGTGAGCCACCAGCGCTCCGGCGCTTTCTCACCATCCATGCCCCAGTTCGAAGCGGTCGCTTCGCCATGGGCCACTTTGTTGGACAGGCCTTCGATGTAATTGGCAAACATCGGGAGGATCACGCCGCCATCATCATGGATGAGCATTTGCGCTTCCTTGTACATCTCGGCGCGCTTGCTCTCGTCAAGCTCGGCACGTGCCGTTTTGACGACCTCATTGAAGCGCACAGCGCTTTCCGTGTCGCGCCAAGCTGTATCGTTCCACTCGGTGGAATCGACATAGGCCGAGGAATACATCCAGTCTTGCGTCGGACGGCCGCCCCAATAGCACGCGCACCAGCCCTTCTTGTTCCAGACGTTGGACCAGTAGCCATCGGACGGCTCACGGACCACTTCGATCTCGATGCCGGCTTGCGCTGCGGAGGCCTGAATGAGCTGAGCCGCATCCACCGCACCCGCGAAGGCCGCGTCGGAGGCCGACAGCTGGATCGGGCCGGAATGGCCGGACTTCTTGTAATGCTCGGCCGCCTTGTCGGGATCGAAATCACGCTGTGGCAGATCGGCCCAGAAGGGAACAGAAGGCGAGATCGGGTGATCGTTGCCAATGGTGCCGTGACCGAGGAGGATCTTGTCGAGCATTTCCTGCTTGTTGACCGACCACTTGAGCGCCATGCGCAGATCGTAATTGTCAAACGGAGCCGTATTGACGCGCATCGGGAAGGTGTAGTGCAAAAAGCCCGTGCTTTCCTTCACGTTGATGTTGGGCGCGCGGGCCAGCAGCGCGACGGTCTTGGGATCAAGACGGTCCGCCACATGCACCTGACCGGACAAAAGCGCGTTCTGACGCGCGGTCAGATCGACGATCGAGAGCATCTCGACGCTGTCCACAAAGGCCGCATCGGACTTGAAGTAATTCGGGTTCTTGGAGGCCAGAACCCGCACGCCGGGCTCAAAAGTCTCGATGACGTAGCCGCCTGTCCCGATGCCCGATGTCGGATCGACCATGCCGTCCTTGGAGGGCATAATGATCAGGTGGTAATCCGAAACGATATAGGGGAAGTCCGCATTCGGAGCCGTCAGATCGAAGACGACCGAATTGCCTTCCGCCTTGATATCGGTGACCGGCGTCAGCAAGCCTTTCGCAGCCGATTTGGAATCATCGCCCCGGTGGTAGTTGAACGTGGCGATCACGTCTTCGGGGGCCACTGTCTTGCCGTTGGTGAAGGTTACATCCGGGCGCAGATTAAAGACCCAGGTGGAACCACCGTTGCGGGGCTCCCAGCTCTCCGCCAGTTCGCCGCGCAGCTTCATGTCGGGCCCAACTTCCACAAGATGGTTGCCCCATAGATAGCCCATGGCTGTTGTGAAGGAATTTTCGTAGGTGGACGGATCCATGCTGTCTGTCGTCGAGCCATGGCCGCGACCAATCTTCAGATCGCCGCCCATCTTGGGCGTCATCGCTTCAACCTGGCTGGCCATGGACAGAGCCGCCGGCACTGCAACACCGGCTCCCACAACAGAGCGGATGAACGTGCGTCGGCCGATCTGGCCTGAAGTGTATTTCATTGTTTGCGTATCGAGATACGCTTTGTATCTGTCAGTCATCTGACGGATGCCTCCCTTGGCTAGTTATGCGCAGAGTTTTCACTACCCGCCCGGAAAATGCAATGTTTGCGACATCACGAATTCGCTGTGAAAAAAAAGCTTTGCATTTGAAGGAATTCTTGGAAGGGTAAGGGCAGAAAACGACAAAGGGCGTGACGCACGCGCCTGACAGGGGGAAGCATTGCATCCGGTTCTTGCAACCATTTTCAAGCGCGTCGGTCTTGGACTGCTCACGCTCTTCGTCGTCTCCGTCATCATCTTTTCAGCGGTCAACATGTTGCCCGGCGATTTTGGCGAAGCTGTTCTGGGCCAGGCGGCCACCGAGGAGACCGTTGCGGCCTTCCGGCGTGAACTGGGCCTCGATCAACCACCCATCACGCGGTATTTCCAGTGGGTCGCGGGTGTGCTGCAGGGCGATCTGGGCACCTCATTCTCGGGCCGTGCGGCCTCGGGCGTGGACCGGTCCCGCCCCGTGGTCGATCTGGTGATGCCGCGCCTGGAAAACACGCTGTTTCTCGCGACGCTGACTGCTGTCATTGCCGTGCCTCTGGCGCTTTTTCTGGGCATTACCGCCGCACTCTGGCGCAATTCGTTTTATGACAAGACAGCGTCAGCGGCGACGTTGACGACGATCTCCTTCCCGGAATTTTTCGTGGCCTACATCCTGATCCTCGTATTTGGCACGCTCTACCCCGTCTTTCCCTCGCTGGCGACAGTCCAACCGGGCATGGGCTTTTGGGACAGGGTTTACACGTCGATGCTGCCAGCCATGACGCTCACGCTGGTCATCGTGGCCCATATGATGCGCATGACGCGGGCCGCGATCATCAACCTCCTGGCCTCGCCTTACATCGAGATGGCGCGGCTTAAGGGCGAAAGCCCGCGCCGGGTCATCCTGCGCCATGCCCTGCCCAATGCATGGGCGCCGATTGCCACCGTGATTGCCTTCAACCTTGCCTATCTCGTGGTGGGGGTCGTCGTGGTCGAGGTGGTCTTCGTCTATCCCGGTGTGGGCCAGCTGATGGTCGATGCGGTCTCCAGCCGCGATATTCCGGTCGTGCAGGCCTGCGCGCTCTTTTTCGCGGGCACCTACATCATCCTCAACCTCATCGCTGATGTGATCGGCATCGTGACCAACCCGAGGCTTTTGCACCCAAGATGAGCGAACCCAATACATATTCCGCCGCCGCCGAGGTGGGTGCCGTCCGCACCCGCCGGACATGGTCCCAACGCGCCTGGATCGAGCTCAAGAAAGCGCCGTTCTCGGCCTGGCTTGGGATGATCATTATTTTCGTCTATGTCTTCGTGGCGCTCTTCGCGCCGCTGATTGCCCCTTATGGCGAAGCTGACAGCTCCTTTGCCGCTTACGCGCCCTGGTCCTCCGATCACCTGTTGGGCACCGACCAGATCGGGCGCGATGTCTTCTCCCGCCTCATCTACGGCGCGCGCAACACGATGGGGATCGCGCTGATCACAACGCTGCTGGCCTTTGTCATTGGCGGCGGTCTGGGCCTTGTGGCGGCGATTACGCGCAATTGGGTGGATCAGGCGCTGTCGCGCTTTGTCGATGTGCTCATGGCGATCCCATCGCTGATTTTCGCGCTGATGCTTCTGTCGATCTTCGGGTCCAATGCGCTTTCGCTCATCATCATCATCGCCCTGCTGGACAGCACCCGCGTCTTTCGCCTGACCCGGGCCGTGGCGATCAATGTTGTGGTCATGGATTACGTGGAGGCCGCGCGGCTCCGGGGCGAAAAGCTGGGCTGGATCATGCGGCGCGAGATCCTGCCCAATATCATGCCGCCGCTGGTGGCCGAGTTTGGCCTGCGCTTCTGTTTCGTCTTCCTCACAATCGCTGCCCTGTCGTTCCTCGGTGTGGGCATCCAGCCGCCGACGGCCGATTGGGGCTCCATGGTGCGCGAGAATGCAGCACTTATCCAGTTTGCGCAGTTCGATCTGAAGGCAGGCATCACTCCCCTGATCCCGGCAGCGGCGATTGCGATCATCACCGTGGGCGTGAACTTCGTGGTCGACTGGTTCCTGCACAAATCTTCTGGCCTAAGAGACGAGCACTGAAGCGATGAGCATTGATCAAAACGATATCCTTCTGGACGTCAAAGGCCTCAAGATCGAAGGCTTTGCCGATGAGAAGTGGAACCCGATCATCAAGGGGGTCGATCTGCAATTGCGGCGCGGCGAGGTTTTGGGCCTGATCGGCGAATCCGGCGCGGGCAAATCCACGCTGGGGCTTGCGGCCATGGGCTTTGTGCGCGCGGGCTGCCGGATCACTGCAGGCTCTGCGGTGTTTGACGGGGTGGATCTTGTGCAAGCCTCCGAGACCGACAAGCGCAAGCTCTGGGGCACGCAGCTCACCTATGTGGCGCAATCCGCCGCCGCCTCCTTCAACCCGGCGCACAGGCTTATGGATCAGACAATTGGCGCGACCGTACGTGACGGGATCTCGGGCCGCGCGGAAGCCGAGAAAGACGCCGTCGCGCTCTATGACAGCTTGATGCTGCCCAACCCAGAGAGCATCGGCGAGCGCTTTCCGCATCAGGTCTCTGGTGGTCAGTTGCAGCGCGTCATGACAGCCATGGCCATGTCCTCGCGCCCCAAGCTCATCGTCTTTGACGAACCCACAACGGCGCTTGACGTGACAACCCAAGTCGAGGTGCTGCTGGCGATGCGCAAGGCCGTGCGCGAGCACAACGCCGCCGCCATCTACATCACCCATGACCTTGCCGTCGTGGCCCAGATGGCTGACCGGATCAAAGTGCTGCGCTATGGTGAAGAGGTCGAGGAAGCAGAGACCCGCGAGATGCTCACCAATCCGCAGGAGGATTACACCAAGTCGCTTTGGTCCGTGCGCGCGCTCTACAAAGAGCCTGAGAGCTCCGAGGACATCGTGCTCAGTGTCGATCAGGTCAGCGCGGCCTATGGCAAGGTGCCTGTGCTCTTTGACGTCAATATCGCCCTGCCCCGCGGCAAAACCGTGGCGATCGTGGGCGAATCCGGCTCCGGCAAATCGACCACCGCACGGGTCATGACCGGCCTGCTGCCGCCCTCCGCAGGTTCCGTGACGTTTAACGGCGAGACCCTGCCCGCCCAGCTCAAGGAACGCAGCAAGGACCAGCTCCGCCGCATCCAGATGATCTACCAGATGGCCGACACCGCCATGAACCCGCGCCAGACCGTGGGCGAGATCATCGGGCGACCCCTGGAGTTCTACCAGGGCGTCAGCGGCGCGGAGCGCGAGAAACGTGTGATCCAGCTGCTCGAAGATATCGAGCTCTCGGAAGAGTTCATCGACCGTCTGCCTTCCGAGCTTTCGGGCGGACAGAAGCAACGGATCTGCATCGCACGCGCGCTGGCGGCGGACCCGGAGGTCATCATCTGTGATGAAGTTACCTCGGCGCTCGATCAGATCGTGCAAGAAGGCATCCTGAAGCTCTTGCTCAAGCTGCAGGCCGAAAAGAACCTCAGCTACTTCTTCATCACCCACGACATCGCTGTTGTCGAAGCCATCTCGGATGAGATCGTCGTGATGAACCAGGGCAAGGTCGTGGAGCAAGGCGTCAAGACGAGTGTCCTGCAACCGCCGCACCCCGATTACACGGAGTTGTTGTTGTCATCGGTGCCCGAGATGGACCCCGATTGGCTCACCAATCTGGCCCACAAACGCGGCATGCCCGGTGCAGCCCCCAGCGAGACACCCTCGACCTAACCGCCCGGCGCGCGAATGAAGCGCCGGCTGCTGGCGTCCGTATTGCGCTCGCCCGCGCCAATGCGCTTGAAGCCCGTGTTTGATCGGCTGGGATGGGGCGAGTTGCGCATACGAATTTTCAGCTGGGCAACTTTCTGTGGCAGGTTCATCCCGAAGACACGTTTGCGACCGGTCTCATCTTCACCCCCTCCCGAGATGATCGAGAAAATGCGCAAACGGCCATTGTCCCGCTTGAAGACAGGCGCACCTGACGAGCCGAATGTGGCATCGCAGTCGAATTGCACGATCCCCCCCGAATAGCGCGCCTCCAGCAAACAGCCTCGCTCGAGGGTGAGGCTTTCCGTCCGACCCTGCCCATATGACGCGAGGATGACCTCGTCCTGGCGGGACAGACCATCGAGGATGGCGTAGGGGTCAATGCCCACATCGTGGATCGGGCTGTCCAGTTGCAGCAGGGCGATGTCATGGCGGATCATGTCGCCCGTGATCTTGCCTGTCCCGGTCGGGCGATAGGTTGGATCTACAACAATCTTCACGACGTCGCGCGTGGCCAGATCCACGCCATTGGCGTGCCCCGCCCGAAAGACAATACGCTCGCGGCCCGGGTCACGCAGACCGCCCTGCGGCATGACACAATGCGCCGCTGTCAGAACCAGATCGCGCGCAATGAGAGCGCCTGTGCAAAAGCCGCTCTCCATGTCAATCCGACCCACAGCCTCCCATCCCAACAGCGCGCCGCGCGTCTCCAACCGATCCGTCACCTGCGCGGCACTGAGCTTGGGCTGCACCCAGAGTGCGGAAAAAGCCAAAGCAAGGCAAAGGGCTAGACGCATCATCTCATCCAGTGTTGTTCAAGCCCCGCATCCACATCACGACAATGGGGAATAATCGGGGCCAGCCCGTGCCGAGACCTCCTTTGTTTGAGCGCAATTTGATGCGTCTTGCGGAGGGACTTCAAGACAGAGCCAGATCGACCCGGGATGCCCGCATCAGAGTAAATTCTCACGCCCCGGGCGCGAGACGTCGCCCGCGAGGTCCGTTTATGTCGGGAATGGTCGGCACAGGGTTTTGCGCCCCGTGCAGGTTTGCGCAAACAGGGAGGCAAATCATGCGCAAAGAGGCTCAGGCAGTTGTTATTGGCGGCGGTGTGATCGGCTGTTCGATCTTCTACCATTTGACCAAGCTCGGCTGGTCCGATGTCGTGTTGCTGGAGCGCGACGAGTTGACCTCCGGCTCCACCTGGCATGCCGCAGCCAACATTCACGGGCTGCATGATGTGACGAATATCTCCCGCCTGCAGCATTATACCATGACGCTCTACAAGGAGCTCGAAGAAGAGACCGGCCAGAGCTGCGGTGTCTTTCAACCGGGTTCGCTCTATCTGGCCCAGACCGAGGCGCGCGAGCATCAGCTGCGCCTGCAAGAGGCCAAGGCGCGCCGCTATGGCATGAATTTCCATGAGGTCAGCCGCGATGAGGCGGAGCGTTTGCATCCGCTGGTCAATTACGACGGCATCCGCTGCATCATGTATGAGCCGGACGGCGGCAATGTGGATCCCTCGGGCGTCACCAACGCCTATGCCATGGGCGCCCGTCAAAACGGCGCGGAGATTATCCGTTTCTGCCCCGTCATCGGCACGGAAGCGCAACCTGACGGCAGTTGGATCGTGCGCACCGAGAAGGGCGATATCCGGACACCATGGGTCATCAATGCGGCCGGTCTCTGGGGGCGCGAAGTGGGGCAGATGGCCGGCATCGAGCTGCCGCTCTTGCCCACCGAGCACCAGTATTTCGTCACCGAAACGATCGGCGAGATTGACGCCATGGACCGCCGACTCCCTTCTGTCGCGGACCGCGATGGCGAGTATTATCTGCGCCAGGAAGGAAAAGGCCTCCTTGTGGGCGCCTATGAGCGCGATGTGCGCTTCTGGGCGGAAGATGGCACGCCCCAGGGCTTTGGCCACGAGCTCTTTGCCGATGATCTGGAGCGCATTGAGGACAACATGATGCGTGCCATTGACCGGGTGCCTGCCGTAGGCGAGGCCGGGATCAAACGCGTGATCAATGGCCCGATGATCTGGTCGCCCGATAGCTCGGCGCTGTTTGGCCCTGTGCCTGAACTCACAGGCTATTTTTGTTGCAACGGGATTATCCCGGGATTCTCGCAATCGGGCGGTCTGGGGCGTTTGGCGGCGGAATGGATCGTCGAGGGTGAGCCCACGCTCGACCTCTTCGGATGGGATCTCGCGCGCTACGGGGCTTGGGCCGGGAAAGACTTCACCAAGGCGCGCGTCGGCGATCAATACGCGCACCGTTTTGCCATCCACTTCCCCGGCGAGGAACGTACGGCTGGACGGCCAGTGCGCACACGTCCCGCCTATGAGATGCAGCGCGAGATGGGCGCGCGATTTGGCCTCAACTACGGCTGGGAGCATCCAGCCTATTTTGGCGACGTCGACGATAGCGCAGGCTATACGCGCCAGCCCTGGTGGGATGTGGTGCGCTCTGAGGGCGAGATGCTCCGCGCCAAGGCGGGCATCATCGATATCTCCAACTTCGCCAAGTATCGCGTGGCCGGGCCCGGGGCGGAAGTCTGGCTCAATGCGCTTTTTGCCAACCGTATGCCCAAAGACGTAGGCCGCTCCTGCCTGACGCCGTTGATTGGCAAACGTGGCGGCATTGCCGGAGATTTCACGGTCACGCGCACGGGCGAGGAGGAGTTCTGGATTATCGGCTCCGGGGCGGCAGAGCGGTTTCACCTGCGCTTCTTCAAGGCGATCCCCCTGCCCGAGGGCACCACGTTCGAGAGCCAGACCGAGGCGCTCTGCGGCTTCAACGTGGCCGGGCCACAGTCCCGTGCGCTCCTAGCGCGGCTCACCAATCACGACCTCTCGAACGACGCCATGCCTTTCATGCGCTCGGCGCGGATGAGTGTCGCGGGGATCGAGTGCCTGGCGCTTCGGGTCTCCTTCACGGGCGATCTGGGCTGGGAGCTGCACTGCGCCGCCGCCGATCAGGTGGCGCTTTACGGCGCACTGCTGGAAGCAGGCAAGGAGTTTGGCGCCGGGCCAGTTGGCGCACGGGCGCTGATGAATCTGCGGCTGGAGAAGGGCTATGGCTCCTGGGGCCGCGAATACAGCCCCGAATGGTGGCCGCAAGAGAGCGGGCTTGCAGGGCTCATCAAGCTGGACAAAGACTTCCTCAACAAAGACGCCTATCTCGCGCTTGCGGAAAACGCTCCGCGTGAGGAGATGGCAATCTTTGCGGTTGAGGCAGAGAAAGCCGACGCGCTTGGCGGCGAGCCACTCTTTCTGCCCGATGGCACGCCCGTGGGTCAGGTCACATCAGGCGGCTTTGGCCCCGGCACCGCGCAATCCCTCGCAATCGCCTATGTCAAAGCGGGCAGTGTAGCTCCGGGTGAAACGGTGCATGTGGCCATTCTGGGCGGGCACGTAAACGCGACCCGTCTGGCGGAGCCGCCCTTTGACCCAACAGGATTGCGTTTGCGCGACAAGGTCGCAATGGACGTCGCATAGATCAGGACAGAGCGCACCTGCGCTACTGATTGACGCGCGATCGCTGAGAGGTGATTTTGCCCCCAACTGATGCCGTCGCCGCGTTATTCCCCTGTCGCGTCGAGCGCGGTTTGCTCAAATTGACCTCATCTGTGCAATGAGGAGTCCGGCCATGACATCCGTGGAAGATCTTCGTTTTGTCGCCGTCTGTTTTGGGATCGGCGCGCTGTGCGCTTTGGCCCATTTGCCTTTTGCAGTGGCTATCAGCGGCGGTGTGGCATTGGCGGTCGCCATTGTGCCGTATTTTCTGTTTTCGGCGACGCTTTCCCTGCCACGAGCTTTGCGCCCCTCCGCCTTTCGCACGGCCCGGGATGTGCTCATGGGCCGGTCCAACTTGCCCGAGCGCAAGGTGCGGTTGCTGGTGGCGGCGCTGATTGTTGGCGGAGCGCTTTATGGGTTGGCGGGTCAAGTTATGACCGAACTGCTCATGCAGCGCGTTCTGGGGCTCGCCACGGCGGCGCATCCGGCGGGATCAATCATCGTTCTGAGCTTCGGGCTCCTGGTGATGTTCTGGGGGATCAGATTCCTCGCTAGGCGGGACGCGCGCCGGGCGTAAGGCAAAAAGAAGGGCGGGGAAATCCCCGCCCGACCTGTGTTTGTTGTGCTTGAGTGATCGTTAGTCGATCATCGTCAGCAGCTTGTCGAGCGAGGCCTTCGCATCGCCGTAGAACATCCGCGTGTTCTCCTTGAAGAAGAGCGGGTTCTCGATGCCGGAATAGCCTGTGCCCTGCCCCCGTTTGGAGACAAACACCTGCTTGGACTTCCAGCATTCCAGAACCGGCATACCGGCGATGGGGGAGTTGGGATCGTCCTGCGCGGCAGGGTTCACGATGTCGTTGGAGCCGATGACGATGGAGACATCTGTCTCGGGGAAATCATCGTTGATCTCATCCATCTCCAGCACGATGTCGTAAGGCACTTTCGCCTCAGCCAGGAGCACGTTCATGTGCCCGGGCAGACGACCCGCAACGGGGTGGATCGCGAAGCGCACAGTCTTGCCCTTGGCGCGCAGGCGGCGCGTCAGCTCGGCCACGTTTTGCTGGGCTTGCGCCACGGCCATACCGTAGCCCGGAATGATGACGACGCTGTCGGCTTCATCAAGGGCTTGCGCCACACCATCGGCCTCGATGGCGATCTGCTCGCCTTCGACCGCCATCTGCTCACCTGCAGGACCACCAAAGCCACCAAGAATGACCGAGATGAACGAGCGGTTCATCGCCTTGCACATGATGTAGGACAGGATCGCACCCGACGAGCCCACAAGCGCGCCGACCACGATCAGGAGATCATTGCCGAGCGAGAAGCCAATCGCGGCCGCGGCCCAACCGGAGTAGGAGTTGAGCATCGAGACCACGACAGGCATGTCCGCCCCGCCGATACCCATAATGAGGTGATAACCGATAAAGAGCGCCAGGAGCGTCAGCAGCACCAGCGTCCAGGAGCCTGCGCCGCCCAGATACATCGCCGCCAGGACCACGGAGCCCACGGCCGCCGCGATGTTCAGAAGGTGACCACCGGGCAGTTTGGTGGCAGCGGAGTCCACCTTGCCGGCCAGCTTGCCATAGGCAATGACCGAGCCTGTGAAGGTCACGGCACCGATCCAGATGCCCAGCACAAGCTCGACCCGCAGGATCCCGATCTCAACACCGGATTTCTTGGCAATCAGCTGACCGAAGGCCGACAGGCTGTCATAGGCCTCCTTGGGCAGGCCAATGGCCTTGACGCCATCCTCGCCCACAGCGCCAAGGACAAGCCCCTGCGCCTCATAGATGCCGCCCACGTAGTTGATCATGATGTCAGCGTTGAAGCCCACAAAGACCGCGGCCAGACCCACGAGCGAGTGCATGATAGCCACAAGCTCGGGCATCTGCGTCATCTCGACCTTGGTGGCGAGCTGGTAGCCCACCGCCGCGCCAAGCGCGATCAGAACAATCGAGACAATGCCCAGACCGGAGCCCGGGCCCACAAGCGTGGCAACAACCGCAATGGCCATGCCAACAATGCCATACCACACGGCGCGTTTGGCGCTTTCCTGCCCGGAGAGGCCCCCCAGCGACAGGATGAAGAGGATGGCAGCGACCACATAGGCCGCAATGGTGAATGCGTTTTCCATTTGCCCCGTTCCTTTACGATTTCTGGAACATGGCGAGCATGCGCCGTGTCACGAGGAAGCCACCGAAGATGTTCACGGCAGCCATGAAAATACCGAGCGCGGCCAGTAGCGTGATCAGCAAACTTGAGGAGCCAATCTGGATCAACGCGCCCAGAATGATGATCGACGAGATCGCATTGGTCACAGCCATGAGCGGCGTGTGCAGCGAATGCGCCACGTTCCAGATCACCTGGAAGCCGATGAAGACGGAAAGCACGAAGACGATAAAGTGCTGCATGAAGCTCGCGGGCATGCCGGGGATGAGCCCCACGCCAAGCACCAGCGCGCCGCCCACACCGAGCAATGTCACCTGGGTCTTGGTTTCCGCCTTGAAAGCAGCCACTTCTGCGGCGCGCTTCTCTTCGGGGGTCAGCTCTTTGACTTCTGGCTTCTTCTGCGCCGCAATGGCCGCCACTTTCGGCGGGGGCGGCGGGAAGGTGACGTCCTTCTCATGGGTAATGGTCGCGCCACGAATGACATCGTCTTCCATGTTGTGATTGACCACACCGTCCTTCTCAGGCGTCAGATCCGTCATCAGGTGGCGGATGTTGGTCGCGTAGAGCGAGGAGCTCTGGGCCGCCATCCGGCTTGGGAAATCGGTGTAGCCGATGATGGTTACGCCGTTGTCTGTGACGATCTTCTCGTCCTTCACGGTCAGCTTGCAATTGCCGCCCTTCTCAGCCGCGAGATCGACGATGACGGAGCCCGGCTTCATGGATTTGACCATGTCCTCGGTCCAAAGCTCCGGCGCCTCGCGGTTGGGGATCAGAGCCGTGGTGATGACGATGTCGATATCAGGCGCCAACTCGCGGAACTTGGCGAGCTGTGCTGCGGCGAATTCGGGAGAGGAGACCGAGGCATAGCCGCCGGTGGCCGCGCCGTCCTGCTGCTCTTCCTCGAAATCGAGATAGACGAATTCCGCGCCCATGGATTCGACCTGTTCGGCCACTTCGGGCCGCACGTCGAACGCGTAGGTTACAGCGCCCAGCGAGGTCGATGTGCCAATGGCTGCGAGACCCGCAACGCCCGCGCCCACAACCAAAACCTTCGCAGGCGGCACTTTGCCGGCGGCGGTGATCTGACCTGTGAAGAACCGTCCGAAATTGTTGCCCGCCTCAATGACCGCGCGGTAGCCCGCGATATTGGCCATGGAGCTCAACGCATCCATCTTCTGGGCACGCGAAATACGCGGGATCATCTCCATCGCGATGACGGTGGCGCCCTTCTTGGCGGCGGCCTGCATCTTGGCCTCATCCGCAACAGGCGAGAAGAAGGAGATCAGCGTCTGGCCGTCGCGCAGGCGCTTCATCTCCGCATCATCCGGCACCCGGACCTTCGCGACAATATCAGCGGCTTTCCAGAGGGCAGCAGCGGTTTTGACAACCTCTACGCCAGCCTCGGCATATTGCGCATCCGAGAAGCCTGCAGCGGCCCCCGCGCCAGCCTCAATCAAGCACTCATGGCCCAGTTTCTGCAACGCTGTGGCGGACTCCGGCGTCATCGCGACGCGGGCTTCCGCCTCATACGTTTCTTTAGGTGTTCCGATCTTCACGTGGTTCTCCCCCTAAGGTGGTCCCATTTCATTGCGGATGCACTATAGCGCGCGCAATAATCTTACAAGTCGGCAGCGGAAGCTGTTATCGCTACCACTTGCCGCTACGTCACAACCAGCGCCGCACTTTGCGCTCATATCTCGCAAAATCCGCGCGAAATTCCCGGCGCATCCGGCTCTCTTCGGGAATGACAAAACGCCGCTCAATGATCCAAAGCAACACAGGCACCAGCGGCAGCGAGAGCACCGCATCCCACCGCAGGATCAGGCCGAGAAAAATAAGTATGTCCGCCAGATAGATAGGGTTGCGGGAGCGCGAGAAAATTCCGCTTGTGACAAGCGCTGATGGCGTGTTGTGGGGGATGATTGTCGTCCGTTTACGGCGAAATTCCCATGCGGCCAGCGCGATCAGCAAAAGCCCTGCCCCAACAAGCACACCGCCCAAAAAATCCGGGATCGGCCCCGGAAAGGTCAGACCCATTGACGCATAGCGGGATTGCGCAAATGCAATGGCTAAAAAACATGCAAGCCATACGGGAGGAATGTCGATCCACTTCATCGGGGCACCTTTGTCTCGCCTGCAACCTGCCCAAACTCCCCCTCTTGTCCCACTTGCCATTCTGTCGCGGGCGGACAAATCTGGGCCAAACGGGAGGATACAGGATGCATTTGGCAGGCAAACACGCGGTCGTGACAGGCGGCGGCACGGGGATCGGGCTGGCCATCGCGCGCGGGCTGGCAGAGGACGGGGCAACCGTCACGATCACGGGGCGACGCATTGAGGTTCTCGAAGAGGTCGCAACCCCGGGGCTCCATCCGTTGGCCATGGATGTGACCAATGAAGACAGTGTGGTCTCAGGCTTCGCGGAGGCCACCGCCGCGCATGGCCCTGTTCAGATCGTCGTTGCCAATGCCGGGCTGGCCGAGGGCCGCACACTGGCCAAGATGGACATGGCGTTCTGGCGCAAGATCCTCGCCACCAATCTCGACGGCGCCTTCCTGACCTTGCGCGAAGCCATGAAAACCATGAGCACAACCGAGTGGGGCCGTGTCATCACGATGGCGTCTATTGCGGGCGTTCGTGGCTTGCGCGGCGCGCCGGCTTATACTGCGTCCAAACACGGGCTGATTGGGCTGACCCGCGGCCTCAGCGAGGATTACATCGCCGCGCCCTACACGTTCAACGCAATCTGCCCGGGCTATGTCGAGACACCGATTGTCACGCGCAATTCAGCCGATATCGCCGCAAAGACCGGCATGAGCGAAGACGAAGCGCGGCAACTCCTTGTCAAATCCAACCGCCATCGCACGATGCTTGAGGTCGACGAGATTGCAGGTGCGGCGCGCTGGCTCTGCTCGGATGCGGCGCGTTCGGTCAATGGGCAATGTATCGAGATTGCCGGCGGCCAGATGTAGCCCGGACAGTCCTGCCACCTTGCCCGCCTCAAGCCACGTGCGCGCCAAGGGGGGCCGGCAGAGCTAGGCCGGGCGCTCGAGGAGAGCGCCAAAGGCGAAGGCAAGGCGATCAAGATGCGCCATATAGTCATCTCGTGGCCGTCCCGAAACCTTGAGCCCGCCCTTGGCCTCCAGAAAGGTTTGCGCCAGTTGCGGTGCATCTGATGCGCCGTGCCGGTCGAAAAACGCAGCATAGAGATTGACGATCTCGGCCTCGCCCCCGGTCGCGATATCGGCGGCCACAGCATGGCCCACATCCATGAGCTCTTGCCCGTGGGGCGATTCCAGAACGACCGCCATGAATTCTTGGGCCTCCGCGCGCACCGCGCTGCGCAGCACGTCCGTGGTCCGCCCGGTTTGCGCCAGTGCCAGCCTCAACGCAGCTGTCTTGGCCGCAAAGAGCTGGATGCAGAGCGCCCGGAAAATGGCCTCTTTGTTGGGAAAGAATTGGTAGAGCGCCGGGCGCGACATGGAGGCCGCGCGTGCTATGTCTTCCATGGAGGTTTTGCGATATCCATATTGGCCAAAGCTTTGGCTCGCCGCCTGTAAAATGGTCAGGACGCGCGGATCATCGGACGCGGTCAAGATGTATTTCCTCCGGTACTTCAAGGCGTTCTGACAATAAATACAGATTTTGTCAAACAATCGGCGCATCATTATTTGACATCTCTGACATTTATTGCATTTTATGTCAGGAACGAAGGTTCACCTGTCTGGAGGAATGCGCAATGTCTACGTCACTGACGGTTAATGGTCAGGCCCATGAGGTCGACCTGCCCGGGGAAGTCCCTCTCCTGTGGGTGCTGCGCGATGAATTGAACATGACCGGCACGAAGTTTGGCTGCGGCGTCGCAGCATGTGGCGCATGCACCGTCCAGATCAACGGCGAAGCCGTTCGCTCCTGTCAGGTAGCTTTGGTGGATGTCTGGGGTGAAGTCACGACGATTGAAGGGCTGGGCACGCCGGAGAATATGGCCGTGATCCAGAAGGCCTGGGTCGATCATCAGGTGGCGCAATGCGGCTATTGTCAGTCCGGCCAGATCATGCAGGCCGCGGCCCTCCTCGCAGAAATCCCCAATCCCAGCGATGACGATATTGACGCGGCGATGCAGGGCAATCTGTGCCGTTGCGGCACTTACCCACGCATCCGGGCCGCCATCAAAACCGCAGCCGCCGCACTCAACGAGGAGGCGTAAAACATGGCCAGTATTGGAAAAATCGCCCGTCGGACATTCCTGTTTGGGGCCGTTGCCATCACCGGTGGCGTTGCCTTTGGCGTCTATCAAATTCGAAAAACGCCGCCTAATCCGCTCAAACCAGCGGAGGGCGAAAGCGCGCTCAACCCCTTCGTGATGATCGATCAGGAGGGCGTGACCCTCGTCGCGCCCCGTGCCGAGATGGGCCAGGGCACACGGACCACTTTGGCCGCGCTCATCGCAGAAGAACTGGATGTCGCCTGGGAAGACATTCGCGTCATTCACGGGCCTGCGGCGAAGGCCTATTACAATTCGGCGATGATTGGCGAGGGCCTGCCCGGAAAGGGGTATGACGCGTCAAAACTGCAGCATGCCGTGGGCGATGTGCTGGGCGACATCGGCAAGCTCTTCGATCTGCAAGTCACCGGCGGATCGACGGCCATGAAAGATGGCTTTGAGCGGATGCGCGTGGCCGGCGCCACCGCGCGCGAAATGATGAAGGCGGTTGCGGCAGAACGGCTGGGCGTCTCGGTTGCCGTGTTGCGCACGGAGAACGGATCTGTGGTCGCGCCCGATGGCACCGCCCTGCCCTATACCGAGCTGGCCTCAGAAGCCGCAGCGATCGACCCGCCCCGGATCACGCTGCGCGATCCTTCCGATTGGAAGTACCTCGGCAGATCCATGCCCCGCGTCGACATGGTCGAGAAGGTCACGGGAACTGCTGAGTTTGGCGTCGATGTGCGCCTTCCGGGCATGAAATTCACCTCTGTGCGCCGCAATCCGCATCTCGGCGGCAGCGCCAAGATCCTCGACACACGCGCCGCCGAAGAGATCGCCGGGGTCGACCGTGTGGTGGATCTGGGCGATGGCTATGCCGTTGTGGCCAACAACACATGGATCGCCATGCAGGCACTGGATGCGGTTGAGGTTGAGTGGGGGCCGTCCCCGCTGCCCGCCAGCGTTGCAGAGATGGCCGATGTCGTCCGGGCAGGCTTTGAGACCGAACCCAACTCGACCATGCGCGACGATGGGGACGCGAGCCGCACCCCCTCTGGCGCGACGGTGATCGAGGCGGAATACATGGTGCCCCATCTCGCCCATGCGACGATGGAGCCGCAAACGGCCACGGCCCTCATTGATGCCGACGGGCTGCATATCTGGGCGCCCAATCAGGCCCCGACGTTTACACGCGACCGTTGTGCCGAACTGGCGGGGCTGAGCTCCGATCAGGTTGAGGTCGAAACAACCTATCTGGGTGGCGGATTCGGGCGGCGCGGCGAGATGGACTTCTCTCTCATCGCCACAAAAGTCGCCATGGCCATGCCCGGCACGCCCGTGCAGGTCACATGGTCACGCGAAGAAGACATGACCCATGACTTCTATCGCCCCATGGCGATGGCGCGCTTCAAGGGCGCTGTGTCAGATGGCAAGGCGGTCACTCTGAATGGCAGGATTTCTTCCGCGGCCCTCGTCAAGCAGGCCATCGGTCGGGCGACGGGCATGGAGCCCGGCGGGCCGGACAAGGTTCTGGTCGAAGGCGCGTTCAATCAGCCCTACGCCATTCCCAACTTCCGTATTGCGGGCCATCATGCCGCGCTAGACGTTCCAGTCGGATTTTGGCGCGCCGTTGGAAATAGTTACAACGGATTCTTCATGGAAAGCTTCATGGATGAGATGGCCCATGCTGCGGGCCGCGACCCGCTTGAGTTTCGCATGGAGCTGGCCCGCGACGAGCACCGTCCAAGCTGGGAGGTGTTGAATGCCGTCCGCGAGATGTCAGGCTGGACCGGCCAAACGCCGGAGGGCGTTGGGCGCGGTGTGGCCATGACTTATAGCTTCGGCACGCCCGTCGCGCAGGTGCTGGAAGTGCGTGAGGAAGACGGATTGATCCGGCTCAGCAAGGCCTGGATCGCCTGCGATATGGGCGTGGCGCTGGACCCCTCGATCATCGAGGCACAGATGTTTGGCGGGATGATCTATGGGCTGTCAGCGGCGATGACGGAGGAGATCACCTTAACCAATGGGGCGGTCGATCAGCTCAACTTCCCTGACTACGACGCCTTGCGCATGCACAACACGCCGGCGTTTGAAGTCCGTATTCTGGAGACCAACGATCACATGGGCGGCGCGGGAGAACCCGGCACGCCGCCTGCGCCTGCGGCTTTGGCCAATGCGCTCTTTGATCTGACGGGGGAGCGCGTGCGGGAGTTGCCGCTCAACAAACGCTTCGATTTTGTCTGAAGCGGGTTGGCCTGCTGGCCATACCCTAGTGGTTGGGGGCTCTGCCCCCGACCCTCCGGGTCTTCCCCGGAGTTTATCTGGCAAGATGAAGGGGCGCAGACTTTAGCCTTGGGGCAAGAGCGCGCGGATCATTGCCTTGGCACTGTCTGAGGCCCAGTTCGCATCGCCCACCATCCGAGCAAGTTCCCTGCCCTCGGCGTCAAAGACGACGGTTGTGGGCAGGCCCGTCACCCCAAGTGACTGCGCCAGCTTGCCTTTGGGGTCACGGTGCAGTGGCAGGTTCTCGACGCCGATCTGGTCGAAGAAACGCACCATGGCAGCCGGGTTGTTGCGGCCCGTGGCAATGGTCACGACATCAAAGGTCTCGCCGCCGAATTCCGTTTGCAACTCGGCCAGATGCGGCATTTCCTTGCGGCACGGTGCGCACCACGTGGCCCAGAAATTCACCACCGTGAGCTTACCTTGATACTCGGCCATCGACAGAGGATTTCCGTCAAAATCCTGAAACCTGACGAAAGCGGTGGTCTGGGGCACTTCGTGAAACCGGAGTTTCAACATGTCGCCGGACAAGGCCGCTTTTGCCGCAGTCACATCCGCAGCATTTGCGCTCACCGCAAGGCCCAGATAAAGGAAGGCCAAGCTCAGAGATCTCAGGACCAGTTTCATGTCGGACAAATCCTCCAATCAGATGTGGGGTGGCCGCTTCGCCGCAGGCCCGGATGCGATCATGGAGGCAATTAATGCCTCGATCGGCTTCGACCAGCGATTGGCGGCGCAGGATATTGCAGGCTCGCGCGCCCATGCCGCCATGTTGGCCGCCACAGGTATCGTGGAACCTAGCGACGCAGACGCCATGCGGGAAGGCCTGCTCACGGTCTTGTCAGAGATTGAAACGGGCGATTTTGCCTTCTCAACCGCGCTGGAGGACATTCACATGAATGTCGAAGCGCGGCTGCGCGAGATTATTGGCGAAGCGGCAGGACGCCTGCACACGGGCCGCTCGCGCAACGATCAGGTGGCCACGGATTTCCGCCTTTGGGTGCGCGACCAATGCGACGCCGTCGATGGCGCGCTCAAGGCGCTAATGCAGGCGCTTCTGGCGCAGGCAGAGGCCGGTGCGGATTGGGTCATGCCGGGTTTTACCCATCTTCAGGTGGCCCAGCCCGTCACATGGGGCCATCACATGATGGCCTATGTGGAGATGTTCGCCCGCGACAGGGCGCGCTTTGCCGATGCGCGCAAGCGGATGAACGAAAGCCCTCTGGGTGCTGCGGCCCTCGCGGGCACGTCGTTTCCGATTGACCGGGAGATGACCGCCCAAGCGCTTGGCTTTGATCGCCCCATGGCCAATTCGCTTGATGCCGTCTCAGACAGGGATTTCGCACTGGAATACCTGGCCGCCGCATCGATCTCGGCCATGCATCTGTCGCGCTTGTCAGAAGAACTTGTCATCTGGTCCTCCGCGCAGTTCCGCTTCGTGACCCTGTCGGATCGCTTCTCCACCGGCTCCTCGATCATGCCGCAGAAGAAAAACCCCGATGCGGCAGAGCTGATCCGCGCCAAAATCGGGCGGATCTTCGGGGCCAATGTTGCCTTGATGACCGTGATGAAGGGCCTGCCGCTGACCTATTCGAAGGACATGCAGGAGGACAAGGAACAGCTCTTTGATGCAGCCGACAATTACATGCTGGCCCTGGCGGCCATGGAGGGCATGGTGCGCGATCTGAGCGCCAATGTCTCCGCGCTGGAAGCGGCAGCGGGCACCGGCTTTTCCACCGCGACCGATCTTGCAGATTGGCTGGTCCGCGTCCTGGGCATGCCCTTCCGCGACGCGCATCACGTAACAGGCACCTTGGTGGCCAAGGCAGAAGCCAAGGGCTGCGATTTGCCGGATCTGAGCCTTGCGGAGATGCAAGAGGTCCATGACGCGATCACCGGGGACGTCTTTACCGTTCTGGGCGTGCACAACTCCGTGGCATCACGCACCTCCTACGGCGGAACGGCGCCAGCTCAGGTGCGCACGCAAATCGCCCGCTGGACGGAGATATTGGCATGAAATGGATGATCGTGACGGCCTTGCTTACCCTTGCCGCCTGTGGCGCCGATGGTCCGCCCGAACCGCCCAGTGACGCGGCTCTTCGCGAATAGCGGCCGCGTATAAGCCGTGGGCGTGTCAGCGCGTTCGCATGGCGCCTGATATCAGCGCGGCTTATATGCGGCCTGCAGCCTTCTTGTGCCGCGCGAAATGGCGGCCGCTCTTGCCCGCAAAAGCTTCGTTAAGCGCAATGGTGGTCATGCCAGCCAGATTCAGGAACGGCACAGGGGCAGATCCTCTCTGCAGATCAACGCATTTAGGCACACGCGCCCACATGAAAATCACCTCTTTCCGGTTCAGCAGGAAGACAAAGGCACCATCTTTCCACGCTTGCAAACTCTTCGAACGGCCCATCAGGTAGCTTCCAAAGCAATCGGGGTGGCCGCACTCAAAGCCGCAAGCCCGAGGCCAGGTTTTGCACGGTTAAGTTTGGGGCGAACAATGGGATCGTGTGCCCGCCGATCATAAGGAAGAGAAAAGGTGCGTGTCGTACTTCCGAGGCCGCCGAAACGGGCGTTACCGGCCGTGTTGCAGCTCATATCACCTGAGCCTTGGCCACCATTTGCGTAAGCACGCGGCATAGACCCAATGGCCTTGGCGGCGCTCCCGGCGTGGGGTGACGTAAACAATAGCTTGCGTCAACCGCGCGAAGACAGCCCCTACATTTGGTGCAACGTGGAGTGTTATCCACAAGCCAACCCCTTGATTTTGGCGGAATTGCAACGGTTTTATCCACAAAACACAACTCTGCCGTAAATCGCTGACACGCACACAAAACTGCCTCATAGTTTCCCAAAAGGCGACAAAGCCATTGAAGATGTCTTAAGGCATCTGAGAGAGCAGGCAGAGATAAACACATGACCCAGAACGCGGGATCTCCCCACGTGCATGTCCGACCCTTGGCATCCGATGACCGGGTGCAATGGGGTGATCTATGGACCGGGTATCTGTCGTTTTATGACACCGCTTTGCCGCCGCAACAGTTCGATCTGACCTTTTCACGACTTCTGGATATTTCAAAGCCGGACATGTTCGGTTTTGTGGCGGAAGAGAACGGCGCCTTATTGGGGCTCGTGCATGTGATCGTGCATGATCATTGCTGGAAGCCCGGGAAGGTCCTGTATCTGCAGGACCTTTATGCCTCCCCCGAAAGCCGCGGTCGCGGGATCGGGCGGACGCTTATCGAGCGCGTCTACAAGGCGGCGGACGATATGGGCGCGGACAGCACCTACTGGCTCACTCAGGAGTTCAACAGTGACGCGCGGGTTCTATATGACCGCGTGGCGCAGCTGACCCCTTTCATCAAGTATCAGAGAGCCTGAGTGACCATGCGCCGGATCCTGCTTCCATTCTATTTGATGCTGAGTGCCTGTATGCCGGTGACACCCGGGGACATGCCGTCGCGCGCCGCCAGCTTCGAGACCTCGCTGCCGCCGATGAAGAGCTTCTCTACGCCGCGCCCGGCAGCGCCCTTCAAATCAAATTCCGATATCGCGCGCGATTTCATGGATTTGACCTTCCGGCTTGAATCGGGTCGGGCCTTGTCGCGGTTCTCGCGCTTTGAAGGACCGATTTCAGTGCGCGTGACAGGCGCCCCCCCGCCCTCGCTGGGCCGTGATCTCAACCGATTGCTGCACCGTTTCCGCACCGAGGCAGGCATCGACATATCGCTGCAACAGGAGGCGCGTCAGGCCAACGTGACCATTCAGGCCGTGAGCCGCGATGACATCCGTCGTCTGCTGCCGCAGGCCGCCTGTTTCGTGGTGCCCAATGTCAGCTCGCTGTCGGAATATCGCGGCATGCGGCGCTCGCCCAAGCTGAACTGGGCCAATATCTCCGAGCGTCAGCGCGTGGCCATCTTCGTGCCCAATGATTCCAGCCCTCAAGAGGTGCGCGATTGCCTGCATGAAGAGCTCGCACAATCCATTGGCCCGTTGAACGACCTGTACCGCCTGTCGGATTCCGTCTTCAACGATGACAATGTCCACACGGTCCTGACTGGGTTTGACATGTTGATCCTGCGGGCCACCTATGACCCTGCGCTGCGGGCGGGCATGTCGATGCGCGATGTATCCAACCGTCTGCCAGCCATCCTCGCACGGCTCAATCCGCGCGGCGAAGGGCGGGGCACCTTGCGCAGCCGAAAAACTCCCCGCTCCTGGATTGATGCCGTTGAAGCGGCTCTGGGCCCGGGCTCGCGCCCTGGCGAGCGCAGACGCGCCGCCGACGAGGCGCTCAGCATCGCCCAGACCATGGGCTGGCGCGATCACCGCTCGGGCTTTGCGCATTATGCCAAGGGCCGCATTCTGCAAGCCACCAACCCGCGCTCCGGCAAGGCGCAGTTCGAAATGGCGCGCGACTACTTCCGCGCGACCCCCGGCACCGAGTTGCATCAGGCCTATGTCGCCTCGCAACTCGCAGCCTACGCGCTGACCGAGAATCGTCCCGATGAAGTCCTGCGGCTGGTGGGCCCCGCACAGGCCACTGCGGCCCAATATGAAAATGCCGCCCTGCTCGCGACATTGATGCTCTTGCGCGCTGAAGCGCTGGACCTATCTGGGCGAGTGTCGGAAGCCAATGCCGTGCGGATGGACTCTCTGGGGTGGGCACGCTACGGCTTCGGCGCGGATTGGGCTGTGCGCGCGAAAATGCGCGAAATCACACGGTTGTCTCCGCTCAAGGAAGCGCGCGGCTGACGCAGAGAAGACCTGACAGGCCGCCACAAGCATAAAGAGGCGGCATGCTGGTCATAGGTGGGTTGATCCTGGGAGCCGGGATCGGGGGCTACACAGCCAAGAAACGCGGCGGCACACGCGCGGATATCCTGCAATATGCAGCGGGCTACGGGCTGGCCTTCTGCCTGTTGGGCACAATCGCGACGCTTGTTGTCCACCGCGTGCTGGTCTGATGTTTGTTCCCTTCTTTGAAACCCTGCGCAAGGCCGGTGTGCCGGTGTCCTTGCGCGAATATCTGGGGTTTCTGGAGGGCATGCGCGCGGGTCTGGCGACCTATGATGTCGAGGCGTTCTACTATCTGGCGCGTACCATCATGGTCAAAGACGAGCGCCATATCGACCGCTTTGATCAGGCCTTTGCCCATACGTTTCGCGGGCTGGAGGATATCTCCGCCGATGACGTTCTGAATGCCATGGACCTGCCTGAGGAGTGGCTGCGCAAACAGGCTGAGAAGATGCTTACGCCGGAGGAAATGGCGGAGATCGAAGCTCTGGGCGGCTTCGACAAGCTCATGGAAACGCTCAGGAAACGGCTTGAGGAACAAAAAGGTCGCCATCAGGGCGGCAGCAAATGGATTGGCACCGGCGGCACCTCCCCCTTTGGCGCTTATGGCTACAACCCCGAAGGTGTGCGCATCGGCCAGAACGAGAGCCGCCACCGCCGCGCGGTCAAGGTTTGGGACAAGCGCGAATTCAAGAACCTCGACGGCGATGTCGAATTGGGCACGCGCAATATCAAGGTCGCCATGAAGCGGCTGCGCGCCTGGGCCCGCGATGGGGCAGCCGATGAGCTTGATCTGGATGGCACCATCCGCAAAACCGCCGAGAACGGCTATCTCGATGTGCAGATGCGGCCCGAGCGGCGCAATGCGGTCAAGGTGTTGCTCTTTCTCGATGTGGGCGGATCGATGGATGACCATATCAAGGTCGTGGAAGAGCTGTTCTCTGCTGCGCGCGCCGAGTTCAAGCATCTGGAATACTACTACTTCCACAATTGCCTCTATGAGGGCGTCTGGCGCGACAATGCCCGACGCTGGCAGGAACAGACGCCGACCCATGAGGTGCTCAACACCTATGGGCCGGATTACAAATGCATTTTTGTGGGCGATGCCTCGATGTCACCCTACGAGATCGCCTTTGCGGGCGGGGCCAATGAGCATTGGAACCCCGAAGCAGGCTCCGTCTGGCTGCAACGCGCCCGCGCGCAATGGCCCAATCATCTGTGGATCAACCCGGTCCCGGAACGGCACTGGGAGTATACCCAATCCATCTCCATGATCCGCGAGATATTCGAGGACGCCATGGTGCCCATGACGCTTGAAGGGCTGGAGCGTGGGATGAAAGCGCTGGCAAAGGGCTGATCGCCCTTGCCGCACAACGCGCGAGGCGCCTATCCTGGGGCCATAGATTTCAACAGAAAGCCCTTCGCCATGCACGTAGTCCGACGCCCTGCCCTGACCTGCCTTGCTCTGCTCACAGTCACAGCTATCACGACGGGCGCGCGGGCCGAGACTATGCTCGGTGAGTATTTCGCCAGCATGAGCCCAAAGGATGCAGTCAATTCCCGTGGCGCGCCCCTTAATGATATCTGCACCATCGCCCGCCAGGACAGGGCCAATTACCACCGCTTTGGCAAGCGGGACGATCAGGACCAGGGCGATGTCTGGTTTGATGATCCCGCCATGCGCGCGGCGTTTGGCAGCGTTTGCGTGGCCGATCCCAGCTACTACGCTCGCGCAGGACAGAAGATCCGCTCTGGCGACCGGCAGTATTACATCTGGGTGCGCGTCTTTGGTCGGGGCACGCAGATCACGCGTATCACAATTGGTGAAGGCGCGGGCTAGCGCTTGCCCCGGGGCCCGGGCGGCCCCATATCCCACTTATGATCAAGATCACCCCTATCCTTCTGGCCGTGGCCTATGCGCTCGTGATGTACCGCTTTTCGGTCTGGCGGACCAAGCGCGAGCTTGATGCACGCTCGACGGAATTGGCGGACCCGGTTCTGGCCAAGCTGACCGACCGGATGGCCGCCTCGCTCGATCTGGACCGGATCCGGGTGCATATCTACGAGATTGACCCTGTGAACGGGCTGGCAGCACCCGATGGGCGGATTTTCATCACGCGCGGGTTTTATCGCAAGTTTCGTCAGGGCGAGGTCTCAGCCGAAGAAATGGCCTCTGTCATTGCCCATGAGCTGGGCCACGTAGCGCTTGGGCATTCGCGGCGGCGCATGATCGACTTTTCGGGCCAGAACGCGCTGCGCACGGCGCTGGCCATGGTCCTGTCGCGCTTCCTGCCGGGCATTGGCGTCTGGATTGCCAACGCTCTGGCGAGCCTTCTGGCGGCGCGGCTGTCGCGCTCTGATGAATACGAGGCGGATGCCTATGCCGCCGCCCTGCTGACCAAGGCCGGGATCGGGATTGCCCCGCAGATCACACTCTTTGAAAAACTCGAAGCCCTGACGCAAGCGCGATCCGGGGCCATGCCCGCCTGGCTCATGAGCCACCCCAAAACGGCGGATCGCATCAAGGCGCTTGAAGCTCTGGATGCACGTTGGAAGGGCCTCCCGCAAAGCTGAGCCCGCGCGGCGCTAGTCGATCAATTCGCCCAATTTGTCAGCCGCCCGCTGAAGCGGCGCGAGATAAGCCACGAGACTGTCAACCGAATGGCGCTGGACCGGTGCGTGGACAGACAGCGTCGTCAACAACCGTCCCATGTCGTCACGGATCGCCACCGCGATCGCACACATGTCATCCATGAACTCCTGATAATCGACGGAATAGCCACGTTTGCGCGTCTCCTCCAGTTCGGCCATCAGGGCCTCGGGATCCACAAGGGTGTGATCCGTCATCGGCGTGAGCTCATAAGATGACATCCAGCGCGCCAGCCGGTCGGGCCGCATCGTGGAGAGATACATCTTGCCACTGGCTGTGCAGTGAAACGGGACTTGTGTCCCCCTCGGCAGTTGGATGCGCAGGGGCCAATGCGTCTCGACCCTGTCCAGATAGACCATTCCCTGCCGCCCCGGCGCGGCGAGATTGCAGGTTTCTTCCACTTCCTCCGACAGCGCCCGCATGATCGCCAGTCGCTCCGTGCGCACGCGTTGGGACGAGAGCGTGTTGGCCGCAAGCTTGCGCAGGCGCGGCCCGGGCCCATAGGAGCGGCCATCCACATCCCGTTGCAGATAGCCCTGCTCTTCTGCGGTGCTCAGCAAACGATGCACGGTTGGCTTGGGCAGATCGAGTGACTTGACCAGTGAGGCTGCGGAGACGGGCTCACCCGCTTCCGCCACATGTTCGACGAGAAGCAAAAGGCGCAGATTGGTAGGCGTCTGCGCCTTTTTGGTATGTTTCAAACCGTCAGGCATGCCTCATAACGCTCCACCAACACTATCGCCCTATTTCCACAAGGTACAAGGCCAGCTGCGGTGTCAAGGCGACTGTTACCCAGACCACGAGCAAGGACACCAGATAGAGCGTCGCATAGGGCAGAAGCTGGAAGTACGGCACCCCCGTCACACCAGAGGCCACATAGAGGTTGAGGCCGTAGGGTGGTGTGATGAAGCCAATCGAGGCCCCCACGAGGAAGATCACCGAGAAGTGGATCGGATCGACGCCGACGCTCGCCGCAATCGGGGCCAGGATCGGGGCGAGAATGATCGTCACCGGCAGGGATTCCAGGATCATGCCCGAGACAAAGACAATCGCCATCGCCGTGAACAGAACCGCGTGATAGCCGCCCATGGATGTCACGAAATCGCCGATCACCTGCTGCGCACCCAAGAGCGAGAGGATCTGCTGCATCACCACGGACACCGCGATCAGCGGTGCGAGGATGCCCGTAATCTGGGCCGACCGCATCACGATTCCGGGGATCTCGGGGATGGTGAAGCCTTCAACGACCATCATGCCCGGGATCGACTTCTGCGACCAATCGAGGCTTTGATCCATCGAGAAGATCTTCGTCACGACCCAGCTCAGCAGACCCGCGATGATGCCGAAACCGACCGTCACGCCGGCCGCTTCCGTGGGCGAGAACTTACCGGTGTAGATGCCCCAGAGCACGAGGCCGATGGCAAAGAAGCCCAGCCATGCCCCGATGGACGTCTTGAGCACACGGACCGCATCCAGCCCAATGATAAAGCCCCAGCCGTTTTTCAGGCAAACCACGAAACAGGCCACCATCATGCCCAGAACCATCAGCGCGCCGGGAATAATTCCTGCCATGAAGAGGTCTGAGATCGGCAGGTTCAGCAAGAAGCCGTAGACGATGAAGATGATCGAGGGCGGGATGATGATCCCCACTGTGCCGCCCGCAGCAGCCGTGGCCGCCGAAAAGCGCTCGTCATAGCCGCCCTTGACCATTTCGGGATGCAGCATCGAGCCGATGGTCGCCGTTGTGGCCGAGTTGGAGCCCGAGATCGCGGCAAAGAGCCCGCAGGCCCCGAGCGAGGCCATGGCCAACCCGCCCCGGATCCAACCCAGGCAGGAATAGGCGAAGTCAGACAGACGCCGGGCGATGCCCGAGCGGTTGATCAGGTCACCCGTCAGAATAAAGAGCGGCATTGCCAGAAGTGCAAAACCGTCTGTGAAGACATCCTGAAGCGCCGCGCCCATGTTCAGGAGGGGCAATTCCAGCAGGAACGACATGCCAATGACCCAATAGCCAATGACCAGAAAGACAGGCACGCCCATCATGAAGAGGAAGGTCACGCCAATGGAGATGGCTGTGATGATTGTTGCATCGGTCATGCGTCACCTCCAATCACAGCCGCTTCGATCATATCGCTGCCATCGCGGTAGCGGCGCAGATCATCCGCCGCGTTTTGCAACACCCGTGCCGTCAGCAGGATGAACGCAACCGGCACTGTCGCAAGGAACCACCACTGAAGCACGTTGTCGGTGCCCAGCATAATGGCGAAGTTGGCGGCGGCGCGCACGCTCTCCTGCGTCGTCGTGACGATCACGATCCACGCAAAACCAATCCAAAGGACCGCATCCACCATGAGCAAGACAAGTTGCACCGGACGGGGGGAGGCTTTGCGGAATTCAGCAAACGCCAGATGTGTGCGCAGTTTGACGTTATAGCTGCACCCGACCCAGGTCATGACGAGGAACAGGAAGGGCGGAATCGTCGTCGACCAGGGCGGCTGACCATCGAGAAAGAACCGCTGCACCACACCCGAGAAAATGATGTAGCCGATGGCGAGATAGGCCACGACCATGACCGCAGGCTCAAGGTGCTTTTCCACCAGAGGAACCGCCTTGTAGAGAACCGCGACAAGCGCCCCTCCCACCAACGTCACAACCAACCCAAGCGGCCACAGGCCGGGGTTGTTGCGCATGACGCTTTGCAACTCGAATGAATCATTGGCCAAGAGCGCGGAGAGTATCTCTCCCATGCCCGCAATAACTTCCATGACGGAACCCCTCCCTGGGTGCGGCACACGCCTGTTTCGTCACAGTGAGACGCGCGACGCGAAATGTCTGAAGAAAGTCGTTAAAGGCCCCGGGCACGTTCTGCCCGGGGACATATGTCATTGCTGAAAACCGACCTGGGGTCGATTAGCCACGCCACCAGCGACGGGGCTCGACGTTTTCAGCCAATGTGTGCGGGTTGTTGCGCACTTCGTTGTAGATGTCCTGGTAGGTGTCGATGCCACCGGCCCAGCCGTTGATCCGCTCACGCCACTGCTCCCAGAGCTGCGGCTGGAATTCGGGCGAACACATTTCTTCGGCCTTGCGCACCTCTTCGTCGGCCAGGGCCGCAACGCGGACACCGTGCTGATCGAAGATCGTGCCCGGACGCGGCGGGTTGGTGTGACCCACTGTGTTGACGAGCGCTGCTTCGTTGGCAGCCTGCACGTGGACCTGCGTCAGGTAGGAGCTTTCCATTACCGCGTCCTGCAATTCGCCGCCCAGACCGTCGAATGTGGATGCGTTCATGGCTGTGTGCTCTGTCCCGCAGAAGAACCGCAGATCGACAACCTGGCTCACGACCGGCGACATGTTGGCGTAAGCCACGGCCGAGGCCCATGTCTCGGCGCCATCGATCAGCCCCTGCTTCAGGCCGTCGAGTGTCTCCTCCCATGCCACAGGAACCGGGTTCAGGTTGAGCGCGTTCATGGCAATCCGGCCGAGCTGCGTGCCCGTGACGCGGTTTTTCGTGCCCATGATGTCTTCGATCTTCGTGACAGTCGGTTTGTCCGCGAAGTTCTGGCCCATCATGATGCCGCGCAGTTCGGCATGGGTGAAGAGGAACTTCAGGCCATGGCGCTTCTCGAAGGGCTCACGCAGGATGCGCTGGCTCTCGGGCGAGTACATGAAGTAATACTGGTCCGCACGCGAACGGAACATGTAGGCATAGTCCAACACGTTCAGGTAAGGCGCGCCACCGGCGGAGTTCTGTGTCGAGGCCGCATAGAGGTCGATGATCCCCTGCTGCGCTTTCTCAACGCAGGACAGCTGGCCACAGATCTGGTTGTTGCCGATGAATTCGATGCGAATTTCGCCGTCGGTGCGCTCTTCGAGATCGCGGGCAAACTCAAGGCACCCGGCCCGCTCGATGAGCAGGTTTTGCGGGTTGAAGCCGGCTGCGCCGAACTTCAGAGTGTGCTTCGCTTCCTTGGAAAAACGCTTGTTGTAGGTGGATTCAGCCGCCTTCGCGAGATTGGCTGCCGTCATCGCACCCCCAAAGGTGCCTGCCGCCAGCAAGGTAGAGCTCATCCCGTAAGTCCCGGCAATTCTGAAAAAATCGCGGCGAGATACGCCCTTCACACGGTCAAATAATCCCATTCTTTCCTCCCGTTTTGCTCATTATTGAGACGTTTTATATCAAAAAAAAGGCTAGAATATCTTGGCGCTTCTGCATAGGCTTTTTTTGCCAATGGGAGGAAAATTTGTCGTGAATGCAGATATTGTCATCGTAGGCGCAGGCTCTGCAGGATGCGTTCTGGCCAACAGACTGAGCGCCAGTCCCGATTTGAATGTGGTTTTGCTGGAAGCCGGTCCGAGAGATTTGAACCCCTGGATCCACATCCCCGTTGGCTATTTCAAGACGATACACAACCCGTCCGTGGACTGGTGTTATAAGACAGAGCCCGATCCCGGGCTGAACGGGAGATCCATCGAATGGCCCCGTGGCCGTGTTCTGGGCGGCTCGTCCTCCCTCAACGGTCTGCTCTATGTGCGCGGCCAATCGCAGGATTACGACCGCTGGGCGCAGATGGGCAATACCGGCTGGAGCTGGCAAGACGTGCTCCCCCTTTTCAAACGCGCCGAAAACAACGAGCGCGGCGCCGATGAGTTCCATGGCACCGGCGGGCCCTTGCACGTGTCCAACATGCGCATTGAACGCCCCATCACCAATGCCTGGGTCGAAGCGGCTCAAGCGGCTGGCTACAAGTTCAATCCCGATTACAATGGCGCCGAACAGGAGGGGGTTGGCTTTTTCCAACTCACGGCCCGCAACGGTCGGCGCTGCTCTTCTGCCGTCGCCTATCTCGGGCCCGCTCGCGGTCGGCGCAACCTGCGCATCATCACCAATGCGCAGGCCGATCGCATCCTGTTCGAGGGAAAACGCGCGGTCGGCATCGCGTACCGCAACAAATCCGGCGATATGCATGAAATCCGCGCGAACAAGGAGATCGTTCTCTCCGGTGGGTCCATCAATTCGCCGCAGTTGCTGATGGTTTCCGGGCTGGGCGAGGCAGATCAGCTCAAAGACCACGGGATCGAGGTTTTGGCGGATTTGCCGGGCGTCGGCAAAAACCTGCAAGACCACCTTCAGGCGCGGCTCGTCTACAAATGCAACGAACCCACCCTGAATGATGAGGTCAGCTCGCTTCTCGGTCAGGCCAAAATTGGCTGGCGATACCTGACGACGCGCACAGGCCCGATGACCATGGCCGCCAGCCTCGCCACAGGCTTTCTCAAAACGCGGTCTGATCTGGAAACGCCCGACATCCAGTTCCACGTGCAGCCGCTCTCTGCAGAAAACCCCGGCAAAGGCGCGGACCCGTTTTCCGCCTTCACCATGTCGGTGTGCCAGCTGCGCCCCGAATCCAAAGGGGAAATCCGCCTCGCCTCGTCAGATCCGCGCGCGTACCCGAAGATCATACCGAATTACCTCTCCGCAGAGACCGATTGCCAGACCGCCGTGGCCGGTGTGAAAATCGCACGAAAAATCGCACGGCACGCGCCGTTGACGGAGAAGATCTCGGAAGAGTTCCGGCCCCATGCCGATCTGCCCATGGAGGATGATGAAGCGACGCTCGATTGGGTGCGCAACAATACCGCCTCGATCTATCATCCCACCGGCACCTGCAAAATGGGCTCGGATGCCATGAGTGTCGTGGACGCCCGGCTGCGGGTGCATGGCATCCAAGGTCTGCGCGTGGCCGATTGCTCGATCATGCCGGAGATCGTGTCCGGCAATACCAACGCACCGGCGATCATGATTGGCGAGAAAGCCTCGGATTTGATCCTTGAGGATTTGAAAGCCTGAGGTAAGCGGACACCGGAGATAAGACAGGTTCTCTCTGCTCACGTGTCAGTTGAGCCAAGCCCGACAAGATTTTGGTGTAAATACACTTTTTGGGAGTCGGGCGCAGCTCACTCCAAGAAGCGCGACAGCAGCGCATTGAAGAGTACCGGCTCCTCCATATGCACGGCATGGGCGCAGTTTGGCACGACAGCAAGCTGGCATTCGGGAATTGTCGTCCACAGGCGCTCTATCTGGGGCCAGCCATAGGTTCGATCCTGATCGCCCCAAATAACCAGCGTCGGGGCTGCGATCTGATGCAGCGTTTCGGCGCCGGACCACTCGCGCATCGCCGCCAGGCCTGCCAGGATCGCGGGGAGCCCCGCGCGTTGCGCAACATGCGAGCAGGCCGGGTATCCGGCGGCTTTGTCGCCATGCAAGAACCACGTGGCCGAGATCCGCTGCGCCGTGGCCTGCGCGCCATCCATGCGCGCGCGCTCCATGGACACGGCAATCGGCTCGAAACGTTCAGGAAGAACGCCAACAGCCCCCGTGGCATAGAGCACCAGCTTGCGCAGACGCTCAGGGGCCCGGCGCGCCATATCCTGCACGATCATGCCCCCCATCGAATGGCCCAGAAGATCAAAGCGCGTGTGCCCTTCCCGGTCGAGCGCATCCAAAACCCAATCCGCATAGGCGGCAATGGAGGTGAGCGGCGCCATCCCGGCATTGGCGCCAAAGCCCGGAAGATCGACGCACACAAGCTCTCGTTTGGCGGACAACGGCGTTTGATCCGCCCATTGCGCCGCCCCGCCCATGAACCCATGCACAAGGACCAGTGGGATCACTTGCGCCCGCCCTGCACGATACGATCGAGGATCATGGCACAAAACAGGATCGAAAACCCGGCGAGGATCCCCTGCCCCACATTGGCATATTGCAGCGCCTCCAGCACGTCTTCGCCCAACCCTTTCGCCCCGATGAGAGACGCCACAACCACCATGGCCAGCGACAGCATAATCGTCTGATTGATCCCCGCCCGGATGGAGGGGCTGGCCAGCGGCAGATCAACCTTGGTCAGCAAATACCACTTGTTGGCCCCAAAACTGATCGCCGCTTCGCGCACGCTTTCAGGCACCCCGCGCAGCCCCAGAACGGTGAGACGCACAACCGGTGTGCCCCCAAAGATCATGGTCGTGACAACGGCAGCAGGCTTGCCCGTGCCGAAAAAGGCAATGACCGGGATCATGAAGACGAAAGCGGGCATGGTTTGCATGAAATCCATAACCGGCTGGATCGCTGCATAAAACCGCGGACGGCGCGCGGCAAACATGCCCAGCGGGATGCCGATGAGGATGGACAGACAGGCGGCTGTACCCAGCAAAGCAAGCGTCGTCATGGCTTTTTCCCAAAAGCCCAAGAGACCCATGTAGGCGAGGAAAGCGCCTGAGTAGATCGCCATGCGCACGCCAGCGGTCAGCCAAGTGAGCAGGATAATAAGCGACGCAATCACGATCCAGGGTGTGGAGACAAAAACGATCTCCAGGGCGTCCAGCACAAGGCGGATGACATAGGTAATGCCATCAAACAGCGCCTCACCGTTGATCACCGCCCAGTTGAAGAACCCCTCCACGCCATCAATGCTGACCAGCCGGATATCCGGGTCCGTGGGGAATTCCGTGAGCAGACCAAAGCGGCCCGGGAATGAGTAATGCACCATCGCCGCAATGGCGATCAACGCCATGAAAATCGCGCTGAAGACAATCTGCTGCACGGGCAGTCCGGATCGGACGCTGCGATCACTGAGCCAATCCGAGAACCGTGCTTCAAGGGCGGTATTGGCGCTGAAAGCCTGCACAAGCTTCACCAGAGCCAGAAGAACCACACCGGTCAAAGCGATTGTGGGGCCTTCCGCGGCCAGCGCTTCCGCCTCGGCACGGATGCCGCCGATATTGGCCTCCAGGGACTCTACCGTGCGTCGGAAGGCATCAACCCTGTCGGAACCATTCTCAATGGCAGCCGCCAGCTGTTGGCGGCGCAGCTCCAACGTGCCCTCAATAGAGGCAATCCGCGCCATCGCATCAGCTGCCAGATCCCCGAAGAGACCACGCGCGATCTGCACGAGGGCAAGCGTCTCGAGGATGAGAAACGGCAGGGCCCAGTTCCAAAGACCGCGTGCGCCAAACCAGACCGGCCCGAAAAGGCCCGCAAAGAGGTTGAATGTCGGGGTGAAATTTGCGGAAGCCCCGATCTTGTCAAACATGCGGATGTAGTAATCGGGATTGGTGCGCACAAAGGTGCGGATATTGGCGCGGCGCTCCTCAGCATAGGCCTGCGCGGCGTCGGATTCGGTATCTTCCAGCGGGTTCACACCCAGATCTGTCGTGGCATCGCTCATGATACTTCCGTCCCCTCGATCACAGTGCGCAAGAGATCCGCGCGGGTGATGACGCCCAGATCGACACCGTCCTTGGCAACGATGATCGGGTGTTCGTCATCAATGGCAAGGTTGATAAGCGTGCTCAGCGTCTCACTCTCGCCGACCCGTGGCGCATCGGCGGCCAGTGGTCCGTTTTGGGCCACAACCTCATCGACAGGCCGCATCACCGCATGGGCATGAACGACCTTGAGCCGCGAGATCCCGGCCACGAAATCGGCCACGTAATCATCGGCGGGGTGCATCACGATATCCTCAGCCGTTCCCATCTGGACCATCTTGCCATCGCGCATGATCGCAATCCGGTCCCCGATGCGGACGGCCTCATCGAGATCATGGGTGATGAAAATCGTTGTCTTTTTCAGAATTTTGGACAGGCGAATGAACTCGTCCTGCAATTGCCTGCGGATCAGCGGATCAAGCGCAGAGAACGGCTCGTCCATCAAGAGCACATCGGGGTTTGCCGCCAACGCGCGGGCAAGGCCCACCCGCTGCTGCATCCCGCCTGAGAGCTCATGGGCAAATTTGGCCCCCCAGGCGCCAAGCTCCACAATGTCGAGAATGGCCGCCGCCTGCCGCATACGTTCATTCTTGGGCACGTTGCGAATTTCCAGCGGCATCGCCACGTTATCCAGAACAGAGCGATGCGGCATCAGGGCAAAGTTCTGAAAGACCATGCCGATTTTCTGATTGCGGAATTTCTGCAATTCCCGCGGTCCGAGCGCCATGACATCGGTGCCTTCGATCTCGATCTTGCCCGCGGTGGGCTCCAGCAACCGATTGAAGTGACGCACCAAAGTCGACTTGCCGCTGCCAGAGAGCCCCATGATGCAGAAAATCTCGCCACGATTGACCGAAAGGCTCACGTCCGCAACACCGACCACAGCGCCCATCTCCGCAAGCACCTCCGCCTTGTTCAGGCCGCGCTCACGGATCGCCTTCAGGGCCTCTTGGGCAGCGGCGCCAAAAATCTTCCAGACATTGGAAATCTCAATCACGGTATCATCGGTCATTGAGCCCATTCCCTGTTTCCGCGCTGCCAGTGCCGTTTTCAGTGCCGCTTTGGGAGGGCGCGGGTCATGGTCCCGCGCCCTCCGATATTACCCACTCACGGACGTGAAGGTCGTCAGAGACCGAGCCAGCCGTCAACGCGATCGGAATTCGCCGCGACCCAAGCCTTGGCCGCGTCTGCCGGATCCACTCCGTTGGCGCTGATCTCAAAGGCCAGACCGCTCACGTCATCCGCCGTCAGCGCGAAATTCGCAAAGAATTCCGCGATGGCTGGTGAGCGATCCTCCAGCGAGTTGGACCAGGCGATCTGGACATCCTTGAGCGCGTCTTTCGTCGCGACCATGGATTTCTCATACCAATCCGCGTCATCAGAGGGCTGCACCATGGTGTATTTGGCCGGATCGAAGGTCGGCTCTGACAGCATCTGTACGTCAAACATGAACCAGACCGCATGGGGCTTGTAGCAATAGAACGCATATCCCTCGCCCTTGGCGATGCTGTCCTTGATGCGCGCCGTCTTGACGGCTTCCTCGGCGCGGATGGGCTCGATGAAATCCAGCAGGCCGTAATCACGCGTCTTGACTTCGTTCACATTGGCCGAGGCCCAGCCCGGCGCGCCGATCCACATCTCGCCCTTGCCATTGCCATCGCTGTCCATCGCCATGGCCACATCGGGGCGGCCCAGATCGGCGATATCGGTGATGTTCATCTTGGCGCCGAAATCCTGCGTAACGCAGAAGCCCTGGTTGCCCTGATAGGGATTGGACGAGAGCGTTACCGTGCCCGCTTCATCGACGTATTTCTTCGTGAAGCTTTCCTGATTGGGCAGCCAGACATCGGGATGCACGTCAATGTCACCCTTGCCCTGATCCATCGCCTGGAAGATCGTGGCATTGTTGCCCGGCACGTATTCAACCGTGCCGCCGATGCGTGACGAGACAACTTCGCCCAGAACATGGGCGATTGCCTGCGCCCCGGTCCAGGATGGCACGCCGATCTTGACCTCTTCCGATGCGAAAGCCGGCAGCGCGAAGGCGCTGATCGTGGCCGCTATGACCGTTGATTTCAAATGTGTTTTCATGGTCTTCTCCTCTGTTGGTCAGCCGTTTTCCGGCCTTTTATGCGTCATTGTTACGTGAGTTGATCTTCATAGGCGAAGAGCGCTGTGGCCCCTCCGGTATGCAGAAACAGGATATTGTCGCTGGGCTTGAAGAAACCCTGCCGGATCATGCCGATCAAGCCTGCCATGCCCTTCGCGGAATAGACCGGATCAAGCAAAAGCCCTTCTTGCCGCGCCAAGAGGCGGATTGCCTCCAAAGTGGACTCTGCCGGAATGCCGTAGCCTTCGCCCACATAGCCGTCATCAACGAAAATCTTGCTTTCGGGAACGGCCTCTGCCCCGAGCTTCTCTGCCGTGCGCTGGGTCAGACCGTGGACTGCGGCGACCTGGCGGGCTTTGGGTTGGCGCACGCTGACGCCCATCACCGGCAGATCATACCCGATCGCGCTGAACCCCGCGACGAGACCCGCTTGCGTGCCCGTGCTGCCTGTCCCCATGACGAGCCAATCAAAGGATTGGCCTGTGTGCGCGCATTGATCGGCAATCTCCTGAGCGCAATTGGCATATCCCAGCGCGCCGACGGGGTTCGAGCCGCCGCCTGGGATGAAATAGACCTTGTGCCCCTTGGCCCGCAGTTGCTCCACCACAGCCTCAGCCTCTGCATTCATATCGAGCCCGGGACCGCGAAACTCATGGGTCGCGCCAAACAGGTTGTCGAGCAGGACATTGCCTGTCGTCTCGTAAGACGCGTCGCGATCCGGCACGCGGCGCTCCAACAGCACGTGGCATGCCATGCCCATCTTGCAGGCCGCAGCCGCCGTCTGACGCACGTGGTTGGATTGCACAGCCCCCTGCGTCACCAGCATGTCCGCGCCCTGCGCCAGCGCCTCGCCTACGAGGAACTCCAACTTGCGTGTCTTGTTGCCACCGGTGGCCAGCCCCGTGCAATCGTCGCGCTTGATGAACAGGGTGGGACCGCCCAGATGCGCACTCAACCGCGGCATCGCCTCAATCGGAGTCGGCTGGTGGCACAAAGCTGTGCGCGGAAACCGATCAAAATCAATCCGCGCTCCGTTACGCGTCACCATCTCTGCTTCGGCCATGCAAGCCTCCCTTTTGTGTTCTTCTGTGAGCCTGCACCAGAACGCGCGCGGTCACTAATGCTATGTTTGAATGACATTATGCAAAACTTGCATAATCATTCGCCGGGTGAGACCATGCGTCATGGACATCAAGCTCTTTCGTGATCTCGACCGTCTCCGGGAGACCGGCAATTTCTCTCAGGCCGCCACCATGGGGCACATGAGCCAGCCTGCGTTCAGCCGCCGGATCAAATCACTCGAAGCCTGGGTTGGCGTCACGCTCGTGGATCGCTCGCGCCAGCCCGTGACGCTCACCGAGGCGGGCAACCAGATGCTGGAGGCTGGCCTTCAGGCACTGACACGCATCGAACAGGAGCGCAGCCAAATCCTCGAGGCGCAGTCTTTACCAGATACCTATGTCGTCACCTTTGGCACCCAGCATTCCATCGGATGGCGGTTCTACCCGGCTTGGCTGCAAGCGCTGGAGGAGGCATACGGGCCCATCCTGTCGCGTTTGCGGGCGGATGATCTGCCCAATTGTCTGCGCGATCTTGAGCAGGGCCATGTGGATTTCGTGATTGCCTATGAAGCGCCTCAAATCCTGCCCCGCCCAGCGACAGACAGCGTGCGCATCGGGGATGACAGGCTCATCGCCGTGTGCAAACCCGACAAGGACGGCGCGCCGATTTACCGCTTCGAGGCGACGGACATCGAAATGCCCTTCCTGCGCTTTGGCGACAGCGCGCCCATTGGCGCCCATCTGGATATGATGTTTGACGCGCGCGGCCTGCATCCACGGCTCCGCACAGTCTATGAAAATTCCATGGCCGGCGCATTACGCATTCGCGCCCGAGCGGGCGATGGGGTGGCCTGGCTGCCGCGCAGCCTCGTAACCCCTGACCTTGAGACCGGCGCACTCGTCGAGACAGGCGCGCCGGACTGGACCGTGGATCTTGAGATCAGGCTTTTCCGGAACAGCGCGCGCTCCAACCGGATTACCCGCGCCATCTGGTCTTTTCTCAAAGGCCGGCAGGATGCCTATCTGCTGCCCTGATCCCTTGTGCGGAATGGCTATTCCAGTCGAATTTCGCCGATGCCGCCTGCGGGGGTGGAGGGTTGATTTACCCGAATAAAGAGATCCTGAAGATCGCTGCCATCGCCATAATAACGCGTCATTGACTGGCGCACGAAGCCCGCACAGTTGTTCTGGATCGCACGCTGCAGGGCGCGCTCTCGCGGGAAGGCTGTGCCGTTGAACCAGGTGTTCTGCATCGCCATGGCGCAGATCATGGTGGGCCAGGTGTCGCGATCAAGCCGTGTGCCGATATCCCCGACGACACGGCAGCCCTGATCTGAGGTATTGACAAGATTATAGGCCCAGGATTGCCCGGTATAGGGCGTCCACCATTGCGCGCGGCGCGCGTCTTGGGGATTGATAAACCAATCCTCGCGGTAACACCCCTGCCCCTCACTCTCCGAATGGCTGAGGAATGCGCGCAAATCAGGCTCCGCCGCAAATCCATCGCATTGCCAACGCAAGAAGGTGTTGAACCAGAAACTGGGATCACTGGGCCGCACCTCCGGCGCCAGCGCGCCACACATGCGCCCCAGAAGATCCGGCGCATCGATTGCAGCGTTCAGATCGTCTATCCCTGCATCAATGGCGTCTTGCAGCGTATTCACGAGCTTCGTTCGGATATCGTTTTCATATACAATCACGAGAAGCTGCGCGATTTTCTCCGCCGCAGCGGACGACGACAGGGCTTCAGCAATTTCGGTTTTGATCTGAAAGGCTGTGAGCAGAATATTGGCTACGGGAGCCGCCACTGTCGCGCCATTCGTCAGGGCGGTGTAGGTGATGTCCACCCCTTCCAGCGACCCCGGCGCAATGTCGAGCGTCAGATCGCCAAACCGATAGGGTCGCACCCGCAGCGCATAGGCATCCGTGGCGGAGACCGTATACCCCTGACACAGCTCAACCCGATCGAAAGCAACACGGCCCAGATCGATCTCTTCGACCCAAAGGCCCAGTTGCGAGGTTGTATCAGGCCGCACCGGGACCGTGTCCAGCGTGACCCCCGGCAGGAACAGGCAGGCCTCCAGCTCAAGCCGCGCGCCCCGCACCGGCTTCAGGCGAAACCAGAAGTTTTGTTGCCCCAACCGCTCGCGCACATTCACACGCCAATTCGCGGCCGCGCGCGTCAGGTCATTGATCCGACCCACATACCCCGTCTGCCGGTTGGCCCGACCCATCTGGACAATCAGGCTCTCTCCCGCGCCAAACGGCACCGATTGCAACCACTTCCAATCCGGGTCCGGCGCGCCGGACATCTGGCCTGTGTCCATATTGAGGAAATAGAGCGGGTGGGTTTTGCCAAAGGGCAGCTCGCCGCAGGCGTAATCCTCATGATCAGCCAGCAATTTACGATCCGCCGCGCCAATGTAGTTGCGGCAGCTTGATGCGCGCCAGGTTTGCAACCGCTCCTGACACAGGCCCACGCAATTGGACTGTCCCGCTTGCGCGCCACCTGCCGCAGCGAGGCTCTGCGGCCCGTCCGGCTCAACAACAAGCGGCTCAGGTGCGCCCGGGACATCATTGGGGTCCCATTCCCCATCCTCGCCGCTTTGCGCAAAGCCGTCGCCCGCCGCAGGCGTTTCGCCCGGTGTGCCACCGCCGCCGCCACCCCCGCCAGAAGGCGGCAAACAGGTGAGCGGGTCACTGATCTGCGCAAGGCATCCATCCACCAGCTCACCATTTGTTTTCCATCCACTCGCATCCTGACCCGTCAGCGCATACCAATCCCGGCAAATCCGGCATTGCGCACGGCGCGGCTCGAAGGTCTTTTCGCAAAAGGACAGACTGCGCGAGGGAGCGCGTGGCTGACCGCCCGCCTCACATTCCGCTGAGGTGCGAAACCGGCAGGCGTCGAAGGCATCGCTGTCCTCGTCCAAATCCGCGCAAGACAGCAGCCGATACGCCGGGATGGCCACCAGACTGTCGCAGGTGCGCCGCATCGTGCGGTCCGGCGACATGATCCAATCGCCGGGCAGGTCAGATCCGCGGAACATGTTGGTATTGGAGGCGTCTCCGCAATTCGGAGGCGCGATGACCTGATCCTGCAACGCGTCGGCGATGCCGGTGTAGAGCCGTTCAAATCCGATCTCGTATTGCAACCGGTCCTCCGTCGGGATCAGATCTCTGACGAAAAGAGCATTGAGCGGCACAAAGCCTTCGATGCGCTGCTCCGTTGCATAGATCTCGGCCCAGGTCGTACCGCATGGCGCGGGCGTGCCCGAGCATCCCGCGAGGCTCGCTGGCAATCCCTGCCCAAGCAGGTTGAACACATAAACCAGCTCTTCGCGATTGAGCCGGCCAATGACCCGCGCGTTCAGGGACGCGCCGTTAAAAATGTCCACCGTTTCGCAGCAGGCATACCGCACAACGCGTGGCCGATCCTCCGGTTCTGCGAATTCGTGATTGGTGGCCCACAGCGCTGTGCCGCAACACGTGGCCCAAAGAACCAAGAGTCCGCGCGTCATGGCGCGTTGCATAAAATACCACATTGAAATCTCCGCTCTAAAATAGGCGAAGTGTGACTCGGCACAGGCGCACCCATCAACTTAAAGTTGATTTTGCCAGGATATTGGCCATTCTTTGCCGCCTTTCGTGTCCAGACGTGCTCGCTACTGGATGCGTCGGAAGGTGAAATCGCACTGCGGTGCGCCTTCGGCCAGACAGCCGCGCATCTCCACGCGGATGGGCTTGCGCGACGCATTGATCTCCTCATGCCAAGCGGTATCCCAGGCACAGACAATCGGCGTCAGATCAGAGCGCGCGGCATTCCAGAAATACTCCTGAAAGGGGCATTGCGTCACGCAGAGCGATACCTCGTGCGGGCGGCGCCGCTCTTCCAGCGCCATGCCCTCCCCCCAAAGCGCTCTGGCCAATGCTGCGGGACCACGGGTCTCGACACCTGCAAAGGGATCACGCTCCAGCGCCAGCCACAAGCGCACAGCGCCCCGCGCGAGCCACGTGCCGGTTGCCGCAAAGGCCTCCCGCGCACGGGCTACGGCAAGCTCCGGCGCGAGTGCGACATCTTCTTCAAGGTAGATCACAGCGGCATGCAGGCTGCGCGCGAGGATCAGGTTAGCCCCCTGCGCAGCATCAACACCCGGCATATGGGCCTGCGGCAACCGGTGCTCGACCCGCCTCAGGTCCGCCCGGGTGACACGGGCACCGATACTGCGCGACAACCGCCACAGGAATTCCCGTTGCCATAGCCAGACCATCACACGACGCATGTCAGTCTCCTTTGCCCAGAGCTGTCGCAATGGTTGTGTCGTAAAGCTCGGCCAGAGCCATCTGACGCGCGCGCGGCATGTCGGGCTCCAGCAGGATCAGCCCACTGAAGGCCGCATATTCCAGAAACGCCAAGGCCTCGGCACGGGCCGGCTCAAGGCCAAACCGGCGGGCATAGAGGTCGCTCAGAATGCCCAAGCGCAGCTGATCGGCCTGCGTCACGATTTTGGCCACCGGGGGCAAACGGCGCGCCAATTCGCGGATCCCCAGTTCGAGACGATAGTCTATGCCCATCGCAGCTTCCGTGAGCGCTTCGCTTTGCGCATCAGCCGAGCTGTCCGCCTCCATTTCGCGCGCCACCGCATGTGTCTGCTCTTCGAGCCACATCCGCGCTACAGCGTGCAGGTAACTGTCATGATCCTCAAAGTGATGATAGAACGACCCCCGCGTCAGGCCCGCAGAGGCACAGATCGCTTCCAGCTTCACGGCCTCGGGGCCCTTCTCGGACAATTGCGTCAAACCATGGCGCAGCCAGTCGTCCTTTTTGAAGCGACGCTTCTTCATGCCAGATGCCCCCAAAGACCCAGAGCCGCCACAGGCAGAAAAAGCCAACCTTGCGGCAACCGGGCATGGCTTTCCCTGAGCGCCGCCACCAACCCCACGCCAACGCAGAAAAACCCAAGAGCCAGCAAAGTGCCCGCTGTGGCCATGGCGATGGGCCCTGACAAAGCCGCCCACCCAAAGAAAATTGCCATGCACCCGATGGCCACGGAGGTGAAGTGCCAGCACAGGTATTGCGTATGTCGCACAACAGGATCGAGGGAAGTCGCGCGGACCAAGGGGCGCGCGATGTCACGACCGCCCCAGATAAGGTGGATCAGCAGCCACGTGGCTGCGAGGCCACCGGCAAGCGCAAAGGGAAGTGAAGTCATGCAGTCATCCTTTCTATACACCCACGAGCATACATTTCGGTATGGTTGGCCGCAAGAAAAACATACAAAAAGGTACCTAAACCTGATAAGACACTAAAAAATATTGAAGAACCACATCCCTTGAAGGGTTTCCAAATGCGCAAGATCAGCCTGACAGAACGCTTGATGGCGATGAATGAGGACACGTGGGACAAACACGCCAATCCCTGGAGCGGGTGGAGCAGGCTTTCGATTCCCCCCTTGTTGGCAGCTGCCATCTGGAGCCGGGACTGGCTGGGGCTTTGGGCACTTGGCCCCTTGGCCCTGGTCCTTGTCTGGACATGGTGGAACCCGCGCGCCTTCGCGAAGCCCGAGCACTTGGACAATTGGATGTCAAAAGGTGTTCTGGGCGAGCGGATCTGGCTCAACCGCGCGGCCGCGCCCCTGCCCGAACATCACAGGCGCGCGCCTCACGTACTCGCTTGGGTCAGCGCTTCGGGTCTCGGCCCCCTCACCTATGGGCTTTGGGTGCTCGATCTGTGGGCAACGCTTTTGGGGCTTGTTCTGCTCATGGGCGGCAAACTCTGGTTTATTGACCGAATGGTATGGCTCCATACCGACACGCAGACTGGCCAAACGAGGGCTTCCGCATGACAGACCGTCGCATTGCCCTTGTAACCGGCGCGAGCAAAGGCATTGGCGCGGCGACGGCTGTGCTCTTCGCCCGGTCTGGATATGACGTCTGTGTCAATTATCGCGCCGACGCTGAGGGCGCCAAACGCACCGTGTCCCAATGCGAGGCGCAGGGCGCACGCGCATTGGCCGTTCAGGCAGATGTGTCGGCTCCCTCAGAGGTGGCATCGATGTTTGATACCTGTGACGCAGAGCTTGGCCGCATCACCTGCCTGATCAACAATGCCGGAATCATTGGCGGAGCGAGCGCGCTGGATGATCTGACGCCTGACGCGCTGCGAGACACTTTCGCGACCAATGTGTTTGGCACGATCTATTGCCTGCAAGAGGCAATACGGCGTATGCGTTGCGACACAGGCGGCGCGGGCGGCACCATCATCAATATGTCATCTGTCGCGGCCACCATGGGCTCACCCGGGGAATATGTGCATTACGCGGCTTCCAAAGGGGCGGTTGAAACGCTGACGATCGGCGCTGGCAAGGAGCTGGGGCCCTTGGGCATACGGGTGGCGGCCCTGCGTGTCGGCACCACGGCCACGGACCTGCATGCACGCGAAGGTAATCCTGACCGCCCCGCCGCAGTGGCCCAAGCCACACCTTTGGGCCGCATCGCTACGCCGGACGACATTGCAGAAGCCGCACTTTGGCTGGCGTCGCGCCAGGCGCAGTTCATTTCCGGGACTGTTTTGACCGTGGCTGGCGCGCTTTCGCCCTGAATCACGAGCCAAATTCGGCATCTTCATCGCCTGAGACATCAAAGATAAGACAAACTGACCTTCAAAAAGCTGAATCCGTAATGTGCCATATTCCAATTTGGGAAATGCTCCCTACCTATGCGGGAGTTTGCGAGATTGAGGCCGGGTTCAGGCGGGTTTAGCGCCGCCGCACCCAACATTAGAGACGCGGTGCCCCCTCCTTTTGGTGCGGGCGCGCGTCGCATGTTGGGAGAATGCGTTTGCACAAGATCACCAAATCGCAAATAACAGCGCAGGATTGCAAAGGGAGCGACAGTGTCACTTTTCATCATAGTTCTTTTGCCATTCCTGGGCGCATTGCTGCCTGGACTTATGAATTCCGCAGGCCGCGCGGCCTGCGCCGGCGTGACTTTCACAGTCACCCTAACCGCTTTTATCGGTCTCTTGACGAACCTGCCTGCGATCCTTGCCGGTGAAGTCGTAACAGCACGAATCGACTGGATCCCCGAGCTTGGTCTCAACATGACCTTGATGCTCGACGGGCTGGGCTTCTTCTTCGCGCTTTTGATCCTCGGCATCGGTTTGTTGATCATCGCGTACGCGCGCCATTACCTGAGCCGCAGCGATAATATGGGCGAATTCTTCACCTATATGCTGCTCTTCCAGGGCGCGATGGTTGGGATCGTTTTGAGTGATAACATTCTGCTACTCTTGATTTTCTGGGAGCTAACGTCGCTATCCTCCTTCCTGCTCATTGGGTATTGGAAACACTTGCCCGAAGGACGGCAGGGCGCGCGGATGGCACTTACCGTCACCGGAATGGGCGGGCTGGCCATGATTGGTGGCATGCTGATCCTCGGTCAGATCGTGGGCAGCTACGATCTCAGCGTGATCCTGGAGAACCGCGAGCTTATTCAGGCCGATCCTCTCTATGTGCCCGCGCTGATCCTTATCCTCATCGGCTGTTTCACAAAGTCAGCGCAATTCCCCTTCCATTTCTGGCTGCCCCACGCGATGGCCGCCCCGACGCCCGTTTCGGCCTATCTGCACTCTGCCACCATGGTCAAAGCAGGCATTTTCCTGATGGCGCGTATGTGGCCTGTCTTGGCTGGCACGACGGAGTGGTTTGTCATTGTGACAACGGCCGGTCTGATCACCATGGTTTTGGGCGCGATCATTGCGCTTTTCAAACATGATCTCAAAGCCCTGTTGGCCTTCTCGACCGTGAGCCACCTCGGCCTCATCACCATGCTTTTGGGCACCGGCACCGCCTTTGGCGCAATGGCTGCGGTCTTTCACATCCTGAACCACGCGACCTTCAAGGCCGCGCTCTTTATGTCCGCAGGTATCGTCGATCATGAAGCCCACACGCGTGACATCCGGCGGCTTGGGGGCCTGCGCAAGCTGATGCCGGTGACCTTCGTCATCGCGACGCTGGCCGCGCTCTCGATGGCCGGTATTCCCTTCCTTAACGGCTTCCTGTCCAAGGAAATGATGCTTGAGGAGGCGAACCATACGGTACTCTTTGACAACCCATGGCTCGTGCCCGCGCTGGCCACGGTCGGCTCGCTTTTCTCGGCCGCCTATTGCTTCCGCCTGATTGGCCACACGTTCCTCGGCCCCGTCCGCGATGATTATCCGGCCAAGCCCCATGATCCGAACCCCGGCATGTGGCTGCCGCCTGCGATCCTGGTCGCGCTTGTTGTGGCGATTGGCGTGGCGCCGTTCCTGGCGGAACCTTTCGTCAAAATGGTGACCGGGTCGCTGCTTCATGGCGAAGTCGAGGTGCCCAAGAACTACTTCAAGATCTGGCATGGTCTGGTACCTGCGCTTTATATGTCTGTCATCGCGGTCGTTGGTGGCTTGGCGCTGATGTTGATCTTCTCGCCCCTCCTGAAGCTCTGGGATGTCGCACCGCGGCCCGAGGCGAAGACCATCTTCGATGCCCTCGTGGAGGCCGTGGCCCGCGCGGCGCAAGGCTTCATTCATAGCCTGCACAATGGCGCTTTCACGCGCTACGCGCTGATCGGGTTCGTGGCAATCCTCGCGGCGGGCTATCACGCCTGGACAACGGGCACGGTCGGCGCCGCCACGCGGCCTCTGCAAGAGGCAGGTGCAGTTCCCATCGCAGGCTGGGCGTTGCTGGTTGTGGCCACTGCCAGCCTGGTAATCATGCATCGCAACCGCTTTTTGGCGCTGATACTGATCGGGATCGTCGGGCTCATGGTCTCGGTGGGCTTTGTCTATCTCAGCGCGCCGGATCTCGCGATGACGCAGTTTACCGTGGAAGTTGTCACGATCATCCTGCTGCTGCTCGCGCTCAACTTCCTGCCCAACCGAACACCGGTTGAGAGCTCCGTCCTGCGGCGGATGCGCGATGGGGGCATTGCCATTCTGGGCGGTTTGGCCACCTTCGCATTGGCTTATCACTACATGCTGCGCGAGGCGGTCACCTCTCCGATCTCGGAATTCCACGTCGCCAATTCCTACAAGGGCGGCGGCGGGACCAATATGGTCAACGTCATCCTTGTCGATTTCCGGGGGTTTGACACCTATGGCGAGATCATCGTTCTGGGGATTGCCGCCTTGTTGATCTACGCGCTCACGGAAACCTTGCTCGACGGGCCTGTGCGGCGGCGCTTGCTGAACTGGACGCCTGACCAACCCCGCGCGGGCGACATGCATCCGATGATGATGGTTGTCATGACGCGGGTGATCATGCCGGTGGTGCTGATGGTCGGCTTCTACATCTTCCTGCGTGGCCACAACGAGCCCGGCGGCGGGTTTATCGCCGGTCTTGTGGTCTCCATTGCGGTGGTCATGCAATACATGGCCAGCGGGTTTACCTGGACTTCGGCGCGTCTGAGATATCCCTATCACGGCGTCATCGGCGCGGGCGTTCTCATCGCAGGGCTCACTGGCATAGGGTCATGGTTTGTCTCCAAACCCTTCCTGACGTCGGATTTCACCTATGTGCGCATCCCACCTTTCAACGAGTTTGAGCTGGCCACTGCCGCGCTCTTTGATGTGGGCGTGTTCCTGGCTGTCGTCGGCGCGGTGATGCTCTCGCTGGAGAGCTTCTCACGCCTGGCCCGGCGCAGTGACACGCCGGAGACGGAGTATCCGATGGACATAGACCCATCACGGGAGCAGGCCACTGACACCGCCGCCGCCCCAACGGAAGGGAGCCGATAACATGGAATTTCTTGTCGCTTCCGCCATCGGCATTCTGACCGCAGCCGGTATTTACCTGGTGCTGCGGCTGCGGACCTTCCCGGTGATCCTCGGGATTTCGCTGCTGACCTATGCGGTTAACGTGTTCCTCTTTGCTTCCGGTCGACTGACCATCGGCGCCCCGCCGATCCTGAGCAAGGATGTCACGCTTTATGCAGACCCCCTGCCCCAAGCGCTTGTGCTCACGGCGATCGTGATCTCCTTCGGGATGACGGCCGTTGTGGTGATGATCGGTCTGGGCGCCTATCTGGGATCAGATGATGATCATGTTGATGATCTGCCGGATGCCGATGCAGGGGAGACACGGTCATGAGCCATTGGATCGTTGTCCCCATTGTGATGCCGGCTTTCATCGCGGCCTTTATCGTTCTGGCCGCGCGGTATCATATCGGCATTCAGCGCGCCGCCTCACTGGCCAGCATCTCGATGTTGATCGCTGTATCTGCAGCGCTGGCCTGGCAGGTCTCCGACGGCTCTGTGGTCTACTACAGACTGGGTGATTGGGCTGCGCCCTTCGGAATTGTTGTCGTGGGCGACAGGCTCTCGACGATCATGATCCTGCTGACCTCAATCCTCGCGCTCTTTGTGATGCTCTATTCCATTGGCTCGGGATGGGACAATCGGGGGCGGCACTTCCATGCGCTCTTCCAGTTCCAGCTGATGGGCATCATTGGCGCGTTCCTGACCGGTGACCTCTTTAACCTCTTCGTCTTCTTCGAAGTGTTGCTCATCGCCTCTTATGGCCTGATGATCCACGCGGGCGGCAATGATCGGCTGCGCGCAGGCGTCCAATATGTGCTGTTCAACCTGATCGGCTCCACGCTCTTTCTGTTTGCACTTGGCTCCATCTATGCCGAGACGGGCACGCTCAACATGGCCGATCTCGCCAACCGTGTGGCGCTGGTCAGCCCGGAAGAGACCGTGGGGATCCGCGTGGCCGCCGTGCTGCTGCTCTTGGTCTTTGCGATCAAGGCCGCGCTTGTGCCGCTGCACTTCTGGCTGCCATCGAGCTATGCAGAAGCGCCTGCTCCAGTGGCCGCACTCTTTGCGATCATGACGAAGGTGGGCGCCTATGCGATCATCCGTGTCTACACGATGATCTTCCCACCCGAGCTTGAAGTCACCTCCGGTCTGCATGACGTCTGGCTGCAACCCGCAGCCCTCATCTCGCTGGCCATTGGCATGATCGGTGTCTTGGCAGCGAGGAAGCTGGACCGGCTGGTGGCCTTCTCGGTCATTGGCTCCATGGGCATGGTTATGGTGGCTATCTCGCTCTTCACGCCCACAGGCATTGCCGCCGCGCTCTACTATATCGTGCATTCGACACTGGCGGGCGCGGCGCTCTTCCTGATCTCGGATCTCGTGCGCACCGGGCGCGGCAACGTTATTCTCAGCGCGCAACCGGCCATGATCGCCACCGCCATGACCGCAGCGCTCTTTTTTGCTGGCGCCATCGCCATGGCAGGCCTGCCGCCCCTGTCGGGCTTTCTGGGCAAGCTCATGGTGCTTGAAGCGGCGTATGACAGCCCCTCGATGGCCTGGGTCTGGACTGTCGTGCTGGCGTCCAGCCTTATCAGCATCGTAGGCTTTGGCCGCGCGGGCAGCATGATCTTCTGGAAAGCCCATAGCGTCGCGCCTGACGAAAGCACCATGTCGGAAGATGCCACCCGGCCCCACACGCTGTCTTTCGTCGCCGTGGGCGGATTGCTCGCCATGCTGACGTTGCACACGGTTTTTGCCGGGCAGGTCCACAATTACACGACCACCATCGCCGAAGAGCTTTTTGCGCCGGATGAATACAAGGCCGTGGTTCTGGACACGCCGGGCAAACTGAGCACACCCAAGGAGGATCACTGACATGGCGCATGCGTTTCGTTGGCTGATACCCCATCCGCTACTGACTCTGATCCTGACCATCGTCTGGGTTATGCTCCAGAACGATATCACGGCGGGCATGGCTGTCTTCGGGCTGATCCTGGGCATCCTCATCCCCTGGATCACCTCGATCTGGTGGCCAGATACGCCCCAGGGCTTCCGGATGGGCAAGATGATAACCTATACGATCATGGTGCTCTGGGACATTATCATTGCCAATATTCAGGTGGCCTGGATTGTTCTTGCGGTGCCCAACAGCAAGCTGAAACCGGCTTGGATTGCCGTTCCGCTGGAGCTGAAACAGCCCGAGGCGATCACGTTGCTTGCGGGCACGATCACACTCACGCCGGGCACCGTCTCGGCCGATCTTTCGGCGGAAGGCCATAGCCTGCTCGTTCACGTATTGCATACCGATGATGCGGAAGCGGTGCGCGACGAGATCAAGGAGCGCTACGAGCGCAGATTGCTGGAGATTTTCTCATGAGTTCTGCTGTAGGTTTTCTCGACATCACGATTGCCATTGCGCTGGTCGCGCTGGCCATTGGCCAAATCATGTGTGTGGTGCGGTTGCTGATCGGCCCCACAAGCGCTGACAGGATCCTTGCGCTGGATACGCTGGTCATCAATGCCCTTGGGATCATCGTCGTCCTTGGCATCTCCAAAGGGTTCAAGATCTACTTCGAGGTCTCCCTGCTGGTCGCCATGTTGGGCTTTGTCTCAACCGTTGCGCTGACGCGCTTCATCCTGCGGGGAGACATTATCGAATGAGCATGGACATCCTCTTCACCTATGCCGCAGCACTTTCGCTTCTCATCGGCGCGCTTTTCGTGCTCGTTGGCGCGATTGGTCTGCTGAAATTCAATGACCCGATGACACGGATGCACGCCCCCACAAAGGTTGGCACGGTGGGCATCGGGATGCTGCTCTTGTCCTCCATCCTGAAAGCGCTTGCGGGTGGCGATCCGTCCCTGCATGAATTGCTGATCATGGCATTTCTCTTCGTGACGGCGCCGGTCTCTGCACATTTCATCGCCAAGGTCATCATCCATCAGCGCGCCTGCGAAACCCCGCCGGCCCCGCCACGTGATGCGACATGGTCGACCTTGCATGAGGGCGAGACGGAAACGCGCGGCTAGGGTTTGTGGCCCGAGCACATGAAAAAGGCGGCGGGATGATCCACATCCGCCGCCTTTTTGCGTTTATCAGACCCGGGCCTTAAATCACGCGGTCGCGCGGATCCCGGCCCTCAAAGAAATCTCCCAGATTGTCGAGAACGCGGTAGCCCATGGCTTCGCGCGCCTCGCGGGTCGCTGAACCCAGATGCGGCAGCATCACCAGGTTATCGCATTGCACCAGATCAGCATTGATCCGCGGCTCACATTCAAACACATCAAGCGCCGCGCCGCCGATGCTTTCAAACATCAACGCATGGGCCAGTGCCGCTTCATCGATCACTTCGCCGCGCGCTGTGTTGATGAGAAAAGCGTCCTCCCGCATCAGATCAAGCATGCGGCCATTGATGAGGTGGCGGTTCTCCGCGCCACCGGGGCAATGCAGCGAGACAAAGTCACACAGCGGCAGGAGCGCGTCGAGGCTCTCCACCTGCCGCGCGCCATTGCGCGCCAGCCGCTCCGGTGCCACTGTTGAACGATTGTAGACCACCACATCCATGCCAAAGCCATGATGCGCGCGGCGCGCGAGCTCTTCGCCGATCCGGCCATAGCCCACGATGCCCAGCGTCTTGCCGGAGACTTTCGTGCCTACCAGATGCGTCGGGCGCCAGCCGGTCCAACCGCCGTCGCGCAATTCCCGCTCGCCCTCACCGGCACGGCGGGCGACCATCAGCATCAAGGTCATGGCGATATCAGCCGTGCATTCCGAGAGCACGTCAGGCGTGTTTGTGACTGAAAGGCCCAGCTTGCGCGCGCTCTCGGTGCAAATATGGCTAACGCCAACCCCGTAGTTCGACAGGATCTTGGTCGTCGGTTTCGCAACATCCAGCGCATCCGGTCCGAGGCTGTCAGTAACGGTGGGCAACACGGCGTCAAACGTCTTGAGCGCATCGCGCAATTCACCCGGAGTGAGCGGTGTGTCGGAGCGGTTCAACGTGGTCTCGTAGCTGGCAGACAGCTGCGCCTCCACGGCGCCAGGCCATCGCCGGGTCACGAGGACCTTGGGCTTGGCGCCGGTGTTGATATGGACCACGTTCATCATGCCGCCCTCCCCATTTTCTCCATCACGCCTGCGATGGTTGCTCCGATCTGGCTGGGATGTTCAGCGACCGTGACACCGGCCGCCGACAAGATTTCCACCTTCTCGGACGCGCTTTCGCCAAAGGCAGAAATGATTGCGCCCGCATGGCCCATGGTCCGGCCCTTGGGTGCTGTCAAACCCGCCACATAGGCCACAACCGGCTTGGTCATGTGATCACGGATATACTCCGCCGCTTCCGCCTCCTGTGGCCCGCCGATCTCGCCGATCATGCACACCACCTCTGTCTCGGGATCCGCTTCAAACCTCTCCAGAATATCGCGGAAGCTCGAGCCATTGATAGGATCGCCGCCGATGCCGACGGACGTGGAGATGCCCAGGCCCAGCTCCTTGAGCTGGCTGGCCGCCTCGTACCCCAAGGTTCCGGAGCGTCCAACGATGCCCACCGAGCCGGGCAGATAAATATGGCCGGGCATGATGCCAAGCAACGCCTTGCCGGGCGAAATGGTGCCCGCGCAATTGGGCCCCGTCAAAACCATGCGCCGCTCCTTGGGATAGCGGTACATGTAGCGTTTGACCTTGATCATGTCCTGCGCGGGGATGCCATCCGTGATGCAGACGCAATAGCGAATGCCCCCGTCGGCGGCTTCCATGATGCTATCGGCGGCAAAGGGGGGCGGCACGAAGACAAGGCTCGCCTCCGCACCCGTGGCCGCAACGGCCTCTTTGACCGTATTGAAGACCGGCACACCGCAGACCGTTTGGCCGCCCTTGCCCGGAACAACACCGCCGACAACGTTCGTGCCGTATTTCAGCATGTCATCGGTATGAAATTGCGCCATGCGCCCGGTGATGCCCTGCACGATGACCTTGGTCTCTTTGTTCAGAAGAATGCTCATGACACAGCCCTCACTTGCGTTCCTTGTGCGACGTCATTGCGCCAGGCATCCACAGCGCGCTCGGCGGCTTCCGACAATGTATTGGCGCGGATGATCGGCAGGCCGGACTTTGCGAGGATCTTCTTGCCTTCCTCAACATTCGTGCCGGACAATCGCACGATGACCGGCACATCGACGCGGGTTTCGCGCAGAGCCTGCACCACGCCTTCCGCCACCCAGTCACACCGGTTGATACCGGCAAAGATATTGACGAGAACGGCCTGAACATTGCTGTCCGACATGACCAGCCGAAACGCTTTGGCAACCCTGTCGGGCGTGGCGCCGCCACCAATGTCGAGAAAATTCGCAGGCTCTCCGCCCGCCAGCTTGATCGTGTCCATCGTAGCCATGGCCAGACCTGCTCCGTTCACGATGCAGCCGATATTGCCCTCGAGCCCGACGTAGTTCAGCCCGCGGTCCCCCGCACGGCTCTCCCTCGGATCTTCCTGGGATTTGTCCCGCAGTTCGGCCACCTGCGGGTGGCGGAAGAGCGCATTGTCATCGAAGGTCATCTTCGCATCCAGCGCCAGAACACGGTTGTCCACGGTCACAACCAGAGGGTTGATCTCGACCATCGTGGCATCGAGCTCTGTGAAGGCGCGGTAACAGCCCTGCAAGGTGCGCACCATGTGCTGCGTCACGGCCGGATCCATCCCCAGCTGGAACGCGATTTCACGCACCTGAAACTCCTGCAACCCAACCGCCGGCTCGACAATGGCGCGCACGATGCTGTCAGGTTCATTGGCGGAGATTTCCTCAATCTCCATGCCGCCCTCGGCAGAGGCCACGATCATGACGCGCTGCGAAGAGCGGTCCAGAACCAGGCCGAGGTAGATCTCGCGGGCGATGCCCACAGACGCCTCGACATAAACCCGGTAGACGCCTTTGCCTTCGGGCCCGGTTTGATGGGTCACAAGCTTTTGGCCAAACATGCCCTCGGAGGCGGCATAAATCTCCTGATCAGAGTTGCAGACCTTGACGCCGCCCGCCTTGCCGCGCCCGCCCGCATGAACCTGCGCCTTGACAACCCAGGCCTCGCCGCCCAGTTCCCGCGCCCGGTAGGCCGCTTGTTCCGGACTGTAGGCCAATGCACCGGGGGGCACCCCCACGCCAAAATTGGCGAGTATTTCCTTGGCTTGGTATTCATGAATATCCATAGCAAGCGCCCTCCCGTGCGTTTGTGATCGTCGTCGTGGTTACTCCGCGGCCATCGCCCTGTCGTAATGGTCTGCCAGACCGGCCATGATCGCTGCGTGATCCACCTGACCGCCCATGCGCGCGAAGGCATCGGCAAAGCGCGATACGATCTCTTCGATCGCAGCGCGGTTGAGCTGATTGAGAATGCCAATCCGGACCTGTACCGGCGCGCTCAGCGTGGGCCAGATGCCGAAGCCTTCGGAACGGCACATCTGCACAAGCTCCATCTCGCGCCCCGCCAGATCGCCCGGCAGGTTGAGCACCACGAGGGAGGTCATGTTGGAAGTGACCTCACAGCCCATCTCCTCGACAGCGCGGCGCAGGGCAGCTTCGTGGAAGCTGTAGTCAGCCGCGCGCGATGCGATCCCCTGCTCCAGCGTGAGACGCAGCGCTTCATGGAAGGCCGCCACGGCATAGGGGGAATGGGTCCGGTGGTAGGTGCCTTTCTCAACATCCTGCCCATCGACGATGCCCCAATGGCGCGCCTCGAAGATCGGGTGGTGGCAATAGGTGTAGGCGCCACCGGCTTTGAGCGTCTCGATATAGGCATCGGTGAAGCTCACGGGCGCATAGGTCAACGGCAGGCAGCAAATGCCCTTCTGCGGGCAAGATGCCCAACCGTGCACACCCTCAAAACTGTCGATGCTGAAGTTTTCAACCCCGAGGCTGGAGACGGCATCGACGAGGCCCATCGCGCCATGTTTGGCGCAGGCATCCGAGAAACCCTGCAAGTCGTTGATCCGGCCCGAGCCGGTTTCCCAATGCGCCATGAAGGCCCATTTGGGTTTGTGCTCCGCCAGCGCAGCCTCAACCATCTCGCCCGTGACGCTTTCGCCATGGGGCACGTCAATGATGGTGACAGAGGCGGCTTTCGGGTCGAGGCTGTTTTCCGACAGCTCTTCCGGCGTGGCCGCGCGGATGCGGATTGTCAAAGCGTCGATGCCCGAAAACGTGCCATTGGCGAAGGCGACAACCTTGTCGCCCGGCTTGATCGCTGCAAACATCATGTCGAGCGCGGACCAGCCTGTGCCTGCGACACCAAATGTATATGTGTTCTCGGTGCCCCAGATCGCGCGCAGCATGTGCTTGCACTCGACCATGCCCCGCAGAACCTCTGGCTGCATGTGATCGGCAACACCCGCCGCCATAAACCGGGCGAGCACGCGCGCATCTGTATTGCCAGGCCCGGGGCCTGCCGCCAGAGTGTCGGGGATCTCCAATTGTGGAAACGGGTGAATCGTCATGTGGGCACTCCTCCGATAGGACAGCACCGCGCCGTCCTCGCCTGTCATGCAGTTGATCTGAGGGTGACTTATGCCACAACGCCGGTTATACCTGCTTTTGGGAAGCTATTAGTATGGGAAAAGCCCCACCCAAAAGTATAAGTATGCCGATGTATGCGAAATTAGAGCCCACTCAAATGGGTAGTTTATTGTGAAATCAATCGCACTTTCAAAGGATTAACCGCTGTGCAGACGCCCATTGACATCGTGTTGGCCGACAGCAATCCGCTGGTCCTCTCGGCCATGTCCGAAATTTTTGAACGTGATGAACGATTCTCCCTTCTGGCAACTTCGGCCTCTGCCGAAGGGTTTCTGGCCACGGTCATGCGCTTGCCGGTGTCCATTGGCGTAATCGATTGGAACCTGCCTGCTCTGGGCGGGGCCAAGCTCATCGAAGTGCTGCGCGAGAACGAACGCGCGCCGCGATTGATTGTCTACGGCGATGACAGCCCGGAGCTGCCACGTCTGGCCATGTCCGCGGGCGCGGCCGGGTTTGCGCCACGCTCGTCCGAGGTCGAGGGCCTGATCGACACTTGCCTGGACGTGGCGAGGGGTAAGATGGTCTTCCCGTTCATCGATATCCGCGATCTGCAAACCGATCCGATTGCCTCGCTGTCGCGCAAGGAACGTGTGATGCTCGAGGCGCTCTCAAAGGGGCTGACCAATCGTGAATTGTCCAAGGAGCTGGGCATTTCGACCAATACGGTCAAATTTCACCTCTCCAACCTCTACGACAAGCTCAGCGTCAAAAACAGAGCGCAGGCCATTGCGTTCTTCTACGCCAACAGATTGGGGCGCGGCGCCGAATAGGCCCGGTATCGGCCTTTCGCGGCGCTGTGAACTGCGCTAGCGTTTCGCAAATGCAACCCCGGGAGGCGCAGGCGATGAAACTGAAATCCAACCGTTTTCTCAAGGCGATCCGCGCGGGCGAGCCACAGATTGGCCTCTGGGTCTCCATGGCCAGCCCTTTTTGCGCCGAGGTGGTTGCAGGCGCGGATTTCGACTGGGTGATCATCGATATGGAGCATGCCCACACCGATGTGGCCACGGCCTCCACCCAGATGCAGGCCTTTGCCCCCTACCACACAACTGCGATGGTTCGGCCCGCGTGGAACGACGCGGTCATGATCAAGCGGGTCCTCGATGCGGGTGCGCCGGGGCTGCTCATCCCCATGGTGCAGAATGCCGCTGAGGCGGAGGCAGCCGTGCGCGCCTGCCGCTATCCGCCGCGCGGGATCAGGGGCGTCAGCGGCATTCAGCGGGGCAACAACTTTGGCCGCGTCAGCGATTATTTCGAGCGCGTCGAAGAGGAGACGGCAATCCTGTTGCAGATCGAGACCCAGGCCGCCCTGGACTGCGCCGAAGAGATCGCAGCGGTCGATGGATGCGACGGAATTTTCTTTGGACCGGCAGACATTGCCGCCGATCTCGGGCGATTGCCCGATGCGATGCACAAGGATGTCTGGGACGCGATCCTGCCTGTGGCCAAGCGCCTGATCGCCAAGGGGGTGCCCGTGGGCACGCTTGTGCTGGACCCTGTATTTGCCAAGCAGCTTGTCGAAGACGGGTTTACCTTTGTGGCCTGCGGGACGGATGTGGCGCTTCTGCGCGCAGGCAGCGACGCGTTGCGCGACGCGATGCGCTGAGGCGGGACCTAGCCCATCGACACCTGGGCAAACGCTTCGAGAAGGGCCGCGCGGTGCTTCTCCACCAGCGCCGTCAAGGTGGCGACGCGCGCGGGCGTGAAGTGTCCAGGCTTATCAAGAATATTGACCGTCCCCACGACCCGACCATCACGAGAGACCGGAATATTCATGGCCGCCTCGCACCCCAGCGCATTGATCAGCGCGTGATCTGAAAAATAGGGCGAAAACCCCGCCGTTTCATTGGCCACAAAAACCTCTCCGCGCCCGATGACTTGCTCCATCCAGGGGTTGGCCCCCATGGGTTTCGTCCCGGTGACGGGATAATCTTCGGGATGAGAGGAATAGGCCCGGCGCGCAAGCCCTGCCGCATGATCCAGCACGGTCACGGTAAAAAGCCGGGCGCCGCAGGCGTCATCGGCTGCGGCATGCAGGGCCGAAAATGTGGCGTCAGCAGTCATGTCATGGCTCCCGCAGCTCTTCCGCACAGGTTTTTGCGAATGGCCGGGCGCAGGGAGTACGCCCAGCCAGACCCCGTCTGATCAGTTCTTCTCGACGAGACGGTAGTACACGTAATCCGAGCTCGCGCCGTTGACGAAACCGGAGACATTATTGGCCATGGCCACCTGCTTGATCGCCTGGAACATAATCACAAACGGCGCCTCGGCCTGCATGGCCTCCTGCAGCTCGACATACATCTGATCGCGCTTGGCGGCATCTTGTTCAGCCAGCGCCGCCTTGGTCTTCTCGTTGATCTCCGCAGGCGGCATCCATGCGTTGCGCCATGTGGTCGTCGAGACATAGGCGTCATCGGAATTGTTGGAATTATAGGCGAAGGCCTTGGCGTTGGAATGCGGGTCCATGAAGTCCGGGCCCCAGTAGAGCAGCATGCCCTGATGGGTGCGCGCGCGGTATTTCGTGATCACCTGCGCGCCTGTGCCGGGCAGGATTTCGAAGTTGATCCCAGCCGGGGCAAAGGTCTGCTGGAGCGAGGCCGCCATATCGGTGAAGGGGGCCGCGTTGATGACGTCGAGCTCAATTGTGAGTGGCAGCTCGACCCCGCCCTCCTCCAGGATCGCCTTGGCCTTTTCGGGATCATAGGTGAACGGTGTATCAGTCAACGCGCCGGGGAAGCCTTCGGGCCAAAACGCCTGATGGACCTCCATCTGCCCCTTGAGGAAACTGTCGGCCATGCCGTTGTAATCCACGAGATAACGCGACGCTTCCCACAAGGCCGGATTGGTCAGCGGCTCATACTTCTGGTTGAAGCTGAACCAATGCACCGCGGTTTGCGGATAGGTCTCGATCTTCACATCGGCATTGCTCGACAGGCCCGCGACCTGATCGGGCGTCAGGTTTTTGGCCATATCGACATCGCCGGATTCCAGCAAAAGGCGCTGCGTCGCAGCTTCTGCCACATGCCGGATCAGAACCCGCTCGATCCCGGGCGCGCCATTCCAGTAATTGGGGTTTGCGTTCAGCATCATGACTTCACCCGGCGCATAACGCGCCAGCGAGAACGGCCCTGTGCCAGCGCTGTTCTGGTTCATCCAGGCGTGGCCCATATCGCCATCGACCTCATTGGCCATGGCCGTCTCGACATCAACAATCGTGGCCGGACGCGATGCCAATACGTTCAAAACGAAAGACGGCGCGAAATCCCCTTCCCACCGCACGGTGACAACATTGCCATCGGCCGTGACCATCTCTTCGATATTGTCCGCCGTCCAGCCGAGATTGCCGAGGATAAAGGCAGGCGCCTTGTTGAGCACCAGGACGCGCTTCCAGCTGCCTACGACATCGGCGCCGCGCAGCGGATTGCCGGAATGGAACGTGACCCCTTCGCGCAATGTGAAGGTCACGGTCTTGGCCGCGGCATCAATCTCCCAGCTGGTGGCGAGGCCCGGCGCGAGGGTCGTTGTGTCAGTTGCGTCATATTGCACGAGCTGATCGTAGGTGTTGGTGACGTATTCCCCGGAAGAGAACTCATAGGCCGTCGCCGGATCAATCGTGACGATGTCGTCAATGTTCTGCGCAATCACCAGCGCATTGGCCGGCGTATCTGCCAGCGCGGGCGCCGATGACAGGGCGATCAGGCTGACCGCAAGGGCTTTGGCAAAAGTCGGTACATAGGTCATGTGTCTCTCCTGTTGGAATCGATCTTGGTTGAAACGCCGGGCTTGGGCCCGATCAGTCTTGGGGAAGTGCCTGTCCATAAAAGCCGCGCGGGCCCTCGGCCAACATTGGCAAAGGAATGCGGCGTGTCGCCCATGAAGTGCAGGCTGTCGCCGGGGCCGAGCAAAAACGTCGCATCCCCTAGAGTCTGGCGTACTTGCCCGTCCAGCACGACGATAATCTCCTCGCCCACATGGGCCGTGATCTCGGAATGATAGCCTACCGGGATATGAACGATCAGCGATGACAGTGTGCCTCCCGGCAGCACCGTCGACAAGCGCTCATAGGCCAACGAGGAATCCGCCAGCCCGAACAGAGGCCGCTCGCCCTCCCGGGTCACACTGTCAGCGGGTTTGGGTGTGGCGATGAATACGTCGATCTCGACGTCCAGCGCCGCTGCGAGGCTGGCCAATGTCCCAAGGCTCGGGGTGGCCTTGTCGCGCTCCACCTGGCTGAGAAACCCGACGGAGATACCCGCCTGATCGGCAAGAGCCTGCAGCGTCAGCTGCGCCTTGCGGCGCATCTCCCGGATCCGGCCCCCAAAAGCGGGCGGCTGTACCGGATCAAGCTGGCGCGCGCTCTGCGTCATGATTCCTCCCTGGGCCTTTTTTGATGCTAGTAAAAAAATTTTGATGCGTCAAAAAAGTCTTGCTAGTCTGCCCGCAGAGGAGACGTTTGTGACCCGATCCGTATCTGCCCTCCAGTTTCTCCTGACCCTGGCTGTCACGTTTCTTGGCCTGTTGGCGATCACCTTTGTGATCGGCCGCGTGGTGCCCATTGATCCCGTGCTGGCGGTGGTGGGCGATCGTGCCAGTCTGGAGACCTACGAGCAGGTGCGCGCAGAAATGGGGCTGGATGATCCAATGGTAATCCAGTTCGCCCGCTATGTCTGGCAGGTCCTCCAAGGCGATCTTGGCATGTCCGTCTCGACAGGGCGGCCTGTGGCCGAGGATCTCACCCGCGTCTTTCCTGCAACGCTGGAGATGGCGACGCTTGGCATAATTATCGGCGTGGCCCTTGGCGTGCCCATGGGCGTCTTTGCCGCCGCGCGGCAGGGGCAATGGATCGATCAGGTCATCCGCGTCATCGGCCTTGCGGGCTATGCAATCCCGGCCTTCTGGCTGGGGCTCGTGGGTCTCGTGATCTTCTATGCCAACCTGCGCTGGACGGGCGGCCCGGGCCGGATCGACATTTTCCTCGACGGGATGGTCACACCGCGCACCGGTCTCTTGCTCATCGACAGCGCCATCGAGGGCAATTGGGAGGCTTTCCGCAGCGCGCTTTCCCATATCGTCCTGCCCGCCACGATCCTTGGCTTCTTCGCGCTGGCTTACATCGCGCGGATGACGCGCAGCTTCATGCTAGAGCAACTCAGCCAGGAATACATCATCACCGCACGGGTCAAAGGCGTGCCGGAGCGCTTGATCCTCTGGCGTCATGCCTTCCGGCCCATTCGCGTGCAACTCATCACCGTGATCGGGCTCAGCTATGCGGGGCTTCTCGAAGGCTCGGTGATGATCGAGACGGTCTTTAGCTGGCCCGGCATCGGCAATTACCTCACGACCGCGCTGCTCAACGCTGATATGAACGCCGTGCTGGGGGCGACGCTGGTGATTGGCGCGGTCTTCGTCGGCATCAACAAAGGGTCCGACGCGCTTTACAAGATCCTCGATCCGAGGGCGCGCGCATGAGCACGAAACGCCTCTCCCGCGACTGGCTCCTCTCGGACGATCCCGAGACCCGCCTGCAGGCACAACTGGGCCAGAGTTACCGGCTGGCCCGCGCGCTCTCGCGCAATCCGCTGGCCATGGTGGGCCTTGCGATCATCGTCATGCTCCTGCTCGTGGCGGCCTTCGCGCCTTGGCTCACGCCCTATTCTCCGGTCGAGGGCGATCTCGGCAAACGGCTGCAACCGCCCTCGGCCGCCCATTGGATGGGCACCGATGAGCTGGGCCGCGACATCCTCTCGCGCGTGATCCACGGCGCGCGCATCACGCTGATGATCGTCTTGCTGGTCGCCGTCATCGCCGCGCCGCTGGGCCTCGCGATTGGCACCGTCGCGGCCTATTTCGGCGGCTGGGTGGACCGTATCCTGATGGGGCTCACCGATATCTTCCTATCCCTGCCCCGCCTGATCCTCGCGCTGGCCTTTGTCGCAGCTCTGGGTCCGGGCATCGAGAACGCCGTCATCGCCATCGCCATCACCGCCTGGCCCGTCTATGCCCGCATCGCGCGCGCCGAAGTGCTGACCTTCCGTAATGCCGAATTTCTCGACGCGATCCGCATGCAGGGCGCGTCTTCCTTCCGCATCATCACACGCCACGTCATGCCGCTCTGCATGTCGTCCACCATCGTCCGCGTGACGCTGGACATGGCAGGCATCATCCTGACGGCAGCGGGCCTTGGCTTCCTGGGCCTCGGCGCGCAGCCGCCCCTGCCGGAATGGGGCGCGATGATCTCGCGCGGACGCTCTTTCATCCTCGATCAATGGTGGGTCGCGACCATGCCGGGCTTTGCCATCGTGATTGTGTCCCTTGGCTTTTGCCTCTTTGGCGACGGGCTGCGCGATGTGCTCGATCCCAAGCAGAGGTCGCGCGGATGAGCCTTCTATCCGTCGAAAACCTGCGCGTGACCTTCCCTTCCGACCAAGGCCCGGTCGAGGTCGTGCGCGGACTGTCGTTCGAGTTGGGCCGCGAGCGGTTGGGCATCGTGGGCGAGAGCGGCTCGGGCAAGAGCATGACCGGCCGCGCCGTGATGGGCCTGATCCCGTCTCCCGGACGCGTCACGGCGGACAGGCTGATGTTTGACGGCACCGATCTGCGCAATCTCTCCGAGCGCGACCTGCGGCGCATGCGCGGCGCGCGTATGTCCATGGTGCTGCAAGACCCGAAATTCTCGCTCAACCCGGTGATCCGCATCGGCGCCCAGATCGAGGAGGCCATGGCCGTGCATGGCGCCTTGTCCCGACGCGAACGACGCACCAAAATGCTGGCCGCGCTCAAGGCCGTGCGCATCGAGGACCCGACCCGCGTGGCCGGGCTCTACCCCCACGAGGTCTCCGGCGGCATGGGCCAGCGGGTTATGATTGCGATGATGGTCGTGATGGAGCCCGCGCTCATGATCGCAGATGAGCCAACCAGCGCGCTTGATGTCTCGGTGCGCGGGCAAGTGCTCGACATTCTCGACGATCTGGTAACCCGGCGCGGCATGGGGCTGATGCTGATCTCCCATGATCTCAACATGGTGGCGCGCTGGTGCGACCGGATCCTCGTGATGTATCAAGGCGCCATTGTCGAGGAGCTCAGCGCGGGCCAACTCTACGCCGCGCAGCACCCTTATACCAAGGGCCTCGTGGCCAGCCTGCCCCGGATCGATGAGACCCGTCCGCGCCTGCCGGTTCTGGACCGGAACGCAATATGATCGAGGTGCGTGATCTCTCCGTCCACTTTGGCAATGCCCGGGTCCTGCACGACGTCTCTTTCAGCGTGGCCAGGGGCGAGAGCTTTGCGCTGGTCGGTGAATCCGGCTCGGGCAAATCGACGATCCTCAAGGCGCTGGCAGGCCAGATCAAGACGTGGCAAGGCGGCTTGCAGATCGCGGACCGCACTTTGCAGCCGGGTCGCCGCGCCGCCCTCTCCCGGCAGGTGCAGATGGTCTTTCAGGACCCCTACGGCAGCCTGCATCCACGCCGCACGATAGACGATACGTTGAGCGAGCCGCTGATCATTCACCGTTTGCCGGACCGTGAGGCGCGCGTCTTGTCGATGCTCGATGCCGTGGGCCTGCCCCGCCGTTTCCGTTTTCGCCTGCCCCATCAGCTGTCCGGCGGCCAGCGCCAGCGGGTGGCCATCGCCCGCGCGTTGATGCTGGAGCCCCAAGTCTTGTTGCTGGACGAACCCACAAGCGCGCTTGATGTCTCGGTGCAAGCCGAAATCCTCAACCTGCTCAAGGCCTTGCGCGAAGAGAGCGAATTGACCTTCCTGCTGGTGACCCATGATCTGCCCGTGGTGAGCTTCCTCTGTGATCGCCTCGCAATCTTGCGGGCGGGTCGCATTGAGGAAACGACCGACGTGGCCCAACTGCGCGCGGGTACGCTGCACTCCGCCTATGGGCGAGAGCTCTTCGAGAAGTCGACAGATGGCTAAGGAACAGGCGGCTAAGGAGCGGCATTGAACTCTCCGCGCCCTCGCCACTATTGTGGCTCATGAGCACAGACCAAACGCCCCGTTTCGCCGCCCGCCTCAACGCCTTCAAGATCGGCGCCGCCGCCTATTGGCCCGGCAAGAACACGATCACCGCGGCGGATCTCCTGGCCCGCGCCGCGACGGCTGGGCTCACGGCGGCGGATCTCAACTACCCCGATCACTTTCAGGACGACACGCCCCGCGATCTCATGGCCGCGCTGGACGACAACGGCATGGTGCTCAACGGCATGGCCATGCGCTATTACACCGATCCGGGCTACAAGCTGGGCGCCTTCACCCATCCCGACGCCACCGTCCGCCGCGCCGCCATTGACGAGACCAAGCGGGGCTTGGATGTGTTGGCGGAGATGGGCGGCTCACTCATGACGCTCTGGATGGGCCAAGACGGATTCGATTACTCCTTCCAGATGGATTACGCCCGCAGCTGGGGTGAAACGATCGAGGCCATGATCGAAGTGGCCGATCACAACCCGGGCATCGATATCGCGCTGGAATACAAGCCCAATGAGCCCCGCGCCTTTGCGCTCATGCCCGATGCCGCCACGACTTTGCTCGCGATCAAGGAGATCGCGCGGCCCAACACCGGGGTCACACTGGATTTTGCCCATGTGCTCTACGCCGACGAAATGCCCGCTTTCGCCGCCGCCCTCGTCGCGCGCCATTCGCGTATCCTCGGCGTGCATCTCAATGATGGCTACGGCAAGTGGGACAATGGCTTGATGGTCGGCGCGGTGCATCCGATCCAGACGGTTGAGCTGCTCGTGGAGCTGGAGCGCGCGGGCTATGACGGCGCGATTTACTTCGATACCTTCCCCGATCATTCCGGGCTTGATCCTGTGGAAGAGGCGCGCACGAATATCGAGGTGGTCGAAAAACTCCGCGCGATTGCGGCGGGTCTGGTACAGAACACGGAGCTGCAAAGCGCCATCGCCCGGCAAGACGCGCCTCTGGCCATGCGGCTGGTGCAGGCGGCGATGCTCAGGTGAGCGTCTTCGTTGTAGGCTCCCTGCATCTCGATGTGGTGCTGAACGCGCCACATCTGCCCGGTTTGGACGAGACCGTGACGGGCCATGACGTGGCATATGTCTTTGGTGGCAAGGGCGGCAATCAGGCGCTGGCGGCGGCCAAAATGGGCGCGGAGGTGGCTTTCGCCGGACGCGTGGGCGCGGATGGCTTTGGTGCCACGCTGCGTGAGACGCTCACGGCCAGCGGCATCGACATCACACAACTGCAACACGACCCCGGCCCCAGCGGCATGAGCGCGGCCATCGTGGATGCGCAGGGCGGCTATGGCGCGGTGATCGTTTCAGCGGCCAATCTCAATATCGCAGCAGAAGAGATTGTCCTCCCTCCGCAGACGCGCATCGTGTTGTTGCAAAACGAAATTCCCGAGGCCGTGAACCTCGCCGTCGCACAGCAGGCGCGGGCCATGGGCGCGCAGGTCTGGCTCAATGCCGCCCCCGCCCGTGAGGTGAGCGCGGCGCTCATGGACGCGCTTGATCTGCTGATCGTGAACCGCGTGGAAGCTGCGTTCTACGCTGGAAAAACGGATGGCACAGACACCCTGACAACGCTGGGCGCGGACGGTGTCCTCTATCGCGGCAAAGCCCATGCGGGCGTCCCGGTCGAGGTTGTTTCGACCCATGGCGCAGGCGACATGTTCGTGGGCGCGCTGGCGGCAAAGGTCGCGCGCGGGACCTCGCTGGTGGACGCCCTACCTTTCGCCCAGGCCGCCGCCGCCCTGCATGTGGCCTCAGACCTGCAAGCACGCGCAGGACTGACCCACGCAGCCGTCACCGCTTTCCTGATAGATCACACGAGCCGGTAAAACCGCGCCGCTGTGCCGCCAAAGATCATCGCCTGATCCGCCGCGCTCATCCGGGCCGTGAAGCCGCGCGCGATGTCGTGCCAGCTCTGGTAATCGCTCTGCAAACGGCACACCGGCCAGTCTGATCCCCACATGACCCGCTCCGGCCCGAAGACCTTGAGCACGTGCGCCACAAAAGGCTGCAGATCCTCAGGCGACCATCCATCATCGGCCTCCGTGACCAGCGCGGAGAATTTGCAACAGCCCGAGGTCTCTTCCGCCAGCCGGGACATGCCATCGGCCCAGGCTGAGAACGCATCCCGCCCGGCCCGCTGATCGCGGATTTGCGGCTTCATGCAATGGTCGTAGACCACGCGCATCTCCGGGTAGCGCGCCATGAGCGTCGCGAAATTCTCGATATGCTGGGGAAAGCCCAGGGCATCAAACGTGAGGTCCAGATCGATGAGCGCCGCGTAAGCCCATTGCACATCATCGCGCAGCATCCAGTTCACATCCGGAATGTCCTGGATCATAGGCCGCACACCGAGGAATTTCGGGTGCTGCGCGAGCCGTTCGAGATGGGCCAGATGACCGGGATCCTCAAAATCCACCCAGCCCACCACGCCTTTGATGAAGGGCGTCGCATCGGCGAGGCCCAGCATATATTCCGTTTCGTGAACGGTCGCGGCGGCCTGCACGAGCACAGTGCCATCGATCCCGTTGCGCGCCAGATGCCCGGCCAGATCGGCGGGCGCGTAGGCGCGGTTGAGCGTGGCATTGTCCTTGGGCATCCAGTCGTAATCGCCGCGCGAGGGCTGCCAGAAATGCTGATGGGCGTCGATCTTCATCAGGCTCACCCGCCTGTCGGCGCGTCTTCGCGCATCAGACCTTCCGACTTGAGATCGGACCAGAGCCCGGCCGGGATCTCCGCCTGCGCGGCCTCCAGATTGCCCGCCATCTCGGTGGTGCCCTGCCCGCCCGGGATCACGGCGACATGGGCGGGATGCAGGAGCGGGAACTGGAACGCCGCATCGACCATGCGCACCCCATGGGCCTCGCAAACCGCCTCAATGGCGTTGACCTTGTCGAGGATCTCCTGCGGGGCGGGGTCGTAATTGTAATAGGCCCCCTGCCGCGCGCCGGTGGCCAGAATGCCGGAATTGTAGGGCCCGCCGGTGACAATGCCGATGCCCCGCGCCTCGCAAAGTGGCAGGAAACTGTCCAGCGCGGCCTGCTCCAGCAGCGTATACCGCCCGGCCAACAGGAAGAGGTCAAAATCGCCCCGCTCCGCCAGCGTCTGGCAGACCTCCCATTCATTGATCCCACCGCCAATCGCCTTGATCAGCCCCTGATCGCGCAGGGAGACCATCGCGTCATAACCGCGCCCGCCGAAGAACTCCTCGATCCGCATGTCGGAGATCTCTTTCGAGCCATGGGAGAAGATGCAGAGGTCATGCACGTAGAGAATGTCGATCCGGTCCACGCCGAGGCGATTGAACGAAGCCTCGAACGAGCGCATCACCCCGTCATAGGTGTAATCGTAGTGCTCACGCCGCTGGGGCACCTCAAACCATTTGCCGATCCCGGTGCGATGCTCCGGCGCGCAGGGCTGCATGAGCCGACCCACCTTGGTGGAGAGCACGTAGTCGTCGCGCGGCTTGTCGCGCAGGAAGGGGTTGAGGCGGGTCTCCGACAGGCCCAGACCATAGAGCGGAGCGGTGTCATAATACCTGACACCCCCGGCCCATGCCGCATCCAGCGTGGCGCGCGCGTCGGCGTCGCTGATCGCTTTGTAGAGATTGCCCAAGGGGGCTGTGCCAAAACCCAGCTCCGTAAAGGTCAGCCCGCCATTGCCCAGCCGATCGTAATGCCGTGTCTTCAAAGCCATCTCTGTCTCCCCCTGATTGTCTGCGCGGTGTGCGCGCGAGCTTAGACGCATTTGTCTTTGCCTGCCTAGCCTTATCCACCTAATCTCACACCCGAAGAGGGAGAGGCACATGACCAAAAACTTCAAAGCCGTCTTCGGCGAGACGAAGCCAGTGATCGGCATGGTCCATATCGGCGCGCTGCCCGGATCGCCGCTTTTTGACCCCGCACTGGATCTGGTGGCTGCGGCGCGTGCTGATTTGCTGGCCTTGCAGGAGGCGGGCTTTGACGCGGTCATGTTCGGCAATGAGAACGACCGGCCCTATGAGTTCGAGGTTGATACCGCCTCCACCGCCACCATGGCCGCCATCATCGGGCAGCTGAGGGCAGAGATCACAGTGCCCTTCGGCGTCAATGTGCTCTGGGATCCGATGTCGAGCGTGGCGCTTGGTGCGGCCACGGGCGCGGGCTTCGTGCGCGAAATCTTCACCGGGACCTACGCCTCCGACATGGGCCCCTGGACGCCCGATGCGGGCCGCGCCATGCGCTACCGCGACCGGCTGGGACGCCCGGATATGGCGATGCTCTATAATGTCAGCGCCGAGTTCGCCCATTCGCTCGATGCCCGCCCCCTGCCCGACCGGGCGCGCTCGGCGGTCTTCTCGTCGATCCCCGATGCGGTGCTGGTCTCGGGCCAGATCACCGGCGAGGCGGCGGAAATGTCCGATCTCGAAGCGGTAAAGGCGGTGGTCCCGGACGTGGCGGTCATGGCCAATACCGGGGTGAAACACGAAACAGTGGCCGATGTGCTGGCCGTGGCCGATGGCTGCATCGTGGGCTCCTCGCTCAAGGTGGATGGCGACACATGGAACCCGGTAGATCCTGAGCGCGCGCGTGATTTCATGGCCCGGGCACGGGCGGCGCGCGCATGACCGCGCAGAGCGCGCAGACGCGCATTACAACCGACACGCTGGATCTGATGCGTATCCCCGGCCTCTCAGGCCATGAAGATCGGGTGCGCCGCGCGCTCCGTAGCAAGCTGGAGGCCATGGGCATTGAAAGCAGCGCAGACCGGCTGGGCAATCTTGTCGCGCATTTCCCGGGGCAAGGCCCCAAGGTCATGCTGTTCACCCATATGGACCAGCTGGGCTTCATCGTGCGGCGGATCGAGGCCGATGGGCTGATCCGGCTGGAGCGGTTGGGCGGTGTGCCCGAACGGGCGCTGGCGGCGCAGGAGGTGCTGATCTGCGTGGGCGAAGGCCGTGATGTGCCCGGTGTGATCGCCAACAAGTGCCACCATGCAACGACGCCGGAGGAGAAATACAAAGTCCTGCCTTATGCCGAGCTCTACGTCGATACCGGCATGTGCTCCGCTGAAGAGGTGGAGGCCGCGGGCATCCGCATCGGCACGCCGGTGGTCTATGCGCCGCACGCCAGCACGTTGGCCCATGGTCGGATCATGGGCACATCGGTCGATGATCGGGCGGGCTGCGCCGTGCTCCTGGAAGTGGCGCGACAGCTCAAGGCGCGCGAGAGCGGCCCGCCGGTCGATCTGGCTTTCACCGTGCTGGAGGAATTCAACCTGCGCGGCGCGCAGCCGCTGGCGCAACAGCTCCTGCCCGATATCGCGATCCAGATTGACCTGGCGCTGGCCACGGACACGCCCGACATGGGCGCGCGCGGCGATGTCACGTTAGGCGGCGGGCCTGGCATGGGGCTCTACTCCTTCCACGGACGCGGCACGCTCAATGGCGTGATCCCGCATCCCGCCATGGTGCATCTGATGGAGGAGAGCGCAGCTGCCGAAGGCCTGCCCCTGCAGCGCAGCGCGCAGGTCGGCGTCCTGACGGATCTCTCCTACGTCCAGCTTGTGGGCGCGGGCGTGGCCTCCATCGATCTGTGTTTCCCCATGCGCCATTCCCACTCTGCGCGCGAGCTTTGCGACGCCCGGGACCTCGCAGCACTTGCACAATTACTCAGCGCAGCGCTGGCCCGCATCACCCCTGATTTTGACCTCGACCGGGACGCATATACCTGATGGCTTACACACTTGGCATCGATATCGGCACCTATGAAACCAAAGGCGTTCTGGTTGATGAGACCGGGCGCATCCATGCCCAGGCCGCGCGCGGGCACGAGATGCTTGTGCCTGAGCCGGGCTGGGCCGAGCACCGCCCCGAAGAGGATTGGTGGGGCGATTTCGTCAATGTGAGCCAGACGATCTTGCGCGAGAGCGGCGTCGATCCGGCGGAGATCAAGGCCGTGGCCTGTAGCGCTATTGGGCCTTGCATGTTGCCGGTGGACGCTGCGGGCAGCCCCCTCATGAACGGGGTTCTCTACGGCGTCGATGGCCGCGCGGAGGCGGAGGTGCGCGAGTTGAGCGAGCGGATCGGCGAGGAGACCATCATCACGCGTTGCGGCAATGCGCTGACCTCACAATCGGTCGGCCCCAAGATCCTCTGGCTCCAGCGGCACCGGCCCGAGATCTTCGCGCAAACCACCCATATCCTGACCTCGACGAGCTTTCTGGTGCAGCGGCTCACCGGCGAAGTGGTGATCGATCACTACACGGCCGCCAATTTCTCGCCGCTCTATGATGTGGCTACGCAAAATTGGACCGACGATCTGGCGGATGACATCGTGGGGCTCGACAAGCTGCCCCGCCTGCTTTGGTCAAACGAAATCGCAGGCGAGATCACCGCAAAGGCCGCCGCAGAGACGGGCCTCGCGCCGGGCACGCCGGTGACCGCCGGGACCATTGACGCCGCCGCCGAAGCCTTCTCCGTGGGTGTCGATGGACCGGGCGACATGATGATGATGTATGGCTCGACGATCTTCATCATCCTGCGCGCGCAATCCCGCGTTGCCGATGCTCGCATCTGGTACGCGCCCTGGCTCTTTGAGGGAGAACATGCCTCGATGGCGGGTCTGGCGACCTCCGGTACGCTGACCCATTGGTTCCGCGATCAATTTGCGCCCGATCTGCCCAAGGAGAGCGCGTTCCCGACGCTGGCAGCAGAAGCCGCAGGCTCTCCGCCCGGTGCCAATGGCCTGCTGATGCTGCCCTATTTCTCCGGCGAGCGCACGCCCATCCATGACGTACACGCGAAGGGCGCGCTCTTCGGGCTCAACCTCACGCACAGCCGGGGCGACATCTACCGCGCGCTCATCGAAGGCATCGCCTATGGCACGCGCCACGTGACGGAGACCTTCGCAGAGCTGGGCCAGTCACCCACCCGCCTGCTCGCTGTCGGCGGCGGGACGAAAAATGCGCTCTGGCTACAAGCCACCTCCGACATCACCGGCATTGACCAGATTGTTTGCGAGAAGACGGTGGGCGCGAGCTACGGTGACGCGTTTCTCGCCGCCCTCGCCGTGGGCCTTGTCAGCCGCGCCGATATCGCCGCGTGGAACCCGCCCCAACAGGTGATCACGGCGCAGAGCGACCCGGCCTATGACACGAGTTACGCGCTCTTCCGCAGGCTCTACGAGCAAACAAAGGACATCGCGCGCGAGATCGGGGCGTGACGCGCGTGCCGATGGATTTCCCGCAAGACCAGTCATTTACCCTATTAACAGCGGCCCGTCCTGTGGTTAACCTTGCGTCATGAGCAGCACCGATGGCGATCTCCTTCATACCGTGACCGCAGACAATATCTCGGACAGCCGCAGGCGTCTGGGCAAGGCCATGGTCTGGGGTTCGGCGGCTTTGGTTGTCGTTCTTGCACTCTGGCAGATGGGCCATGAGACAGGCCGCATCGCCGCCGGGTTCAAGACATGGCGCCCGGTGCTCTATGCCTATGTGCTCTGGGGCTTCGCGCTCTGCGCCGCACAGGTGATCGTGAATGGCGAGAAGGGCAAGCGGACGCTCTTTGTCCTGCCTGCCGCGCTTTTTGTGATCAGCCTCGTGGTCTTCCCGCTGCTCTTTGCGCTCTATATCTCGTTTACCGATTGGAACCTTGCCTCGCCCAACGGTCCCCAGCCCAACGGCTGGGACAATATGCGCGAGATGTGGAACGATGGATTCTACTGGAACGCATTGAAAAACATGGTTTATTACGTGCTCGCCGTCAGCGTCGAGTATGTGATTGCCTTTGGCCTCGCGCTGCTGCTCAACGCGCAGATCCGGGCGCGCAAGTTCTTCCGCGTGGTCTTCCTGCTGCCCCTGATGCTGAGCCCTGTGGCCGTCTCCTGGATGATCGGCAAGTCGATGCTCGAGGTGCGGTTTGGCCCCATCGCCCGGGTGATCCGCGAATTGGGCGGCGAGCCAAGCTTCTTCGGCAGCCCCGAGATCGCGCGCTTCATGATCATGGCGATGGACGCCTGGACCTTCATTCCCTTCATGATGATCATGTTGCTCGCAGGCCTACAGGCCCTGCCCAAGGAGGTGCTGGAGGCCTCCAAAGTCGATGGCGCTTCGGGCTGGCAGAGCTTCAAGGAGGTGATCTTCCCGCTGATGCTGCCTGTCTCGGTCACGGCCATCGTGATCCGCATCATCTTCAAGCTCAAGCTCGCCGACATCATCATCAACGTGACCTCGGGCGGGCCCGGCGGCGCGACTGACAGTGTGACCAGCTTCATCTTCCGCGAGTACCGCGACCGCTCGAATGTGGGCTACGGGACGCTGCTGGCGATGATCTATCTGGTGCTGATCGTGATCTTCGTCACAGCCCTTCTTAAACTCGTCTCGCGCTGGATGGAGCGGCCCGCATGACTGACGCCACGACCAATCAGGCCATCTTCAAAGATCATGACGCCGACCGGCGCGTGCGCACCAAATGGTGGGCCAGTCGGATTGCCATTTATGGCGCGCTGATCACATGGACCGTGATCTGCCTCTTCCCGATCTTCTGGACCATCACCACCTCTTTCAAACTCGCGCCCGATGTGATGAAGGGCAACCTCATCCCTTGGGTCGATTTCACGCCCCGCTGGAAGGGTTGGGAGAGCATCGGCATCTCCCCGCGCCTCATTGGCGAGGTTTCGACCGTGCGGGAAGAATTCCTCAAGCGCTTCTGGAATTCCGCCGTGATCTCCGTCTCGGCCTCGCTTCTTGCGGTCATCCTCGGCTCGCTGGCGGCTTATGGCCTGTCGCGCTTCAACTATCGCTTCGGCTTCATGCGCAACTCCGACATCTCGTTCTTCTTCCTGAGCCAGATGATCCTGCCGCCGGTGGTCCTCGCTCTGCCCTTCCTCGTGCTCTACAAATCGCTGGCGCTCTTGGACAGCCGCATCGGGCTCATCCTGCTCTATACGCTCATGGTCCTGCCTATCGTGATCTGGATCATGCGCGATCAGTTTCAGGGCATCCCCATTGAATTGGAGGAAGCCGCCCTCGTCGATGGCCTTGGCATCTGGGGCGCATTCATCCAGATCGTGCTGCCCATTGCGCTGCCTGGCATGGTCGCGGCGTTTATCCTAAGCCTTGTACTTTGCTGGAACGAGTATTTCTTCGCGGCCCTCCTGACCGCGACAAATGCCACCACCCTGCCCGTCATGGTCGCCTCGCAGACCGGCTCGCAGGGGATCAACTGGTGGTCCATGGCCGCCCTTTCCTCGGCCGCGATCCTGCCCCTCGTCTTCGTGGCGATCTTTCTTGAAAAATACATCATCAAAGGCATGGCGGCGGGCGCGGTCAAATAGCGCTTGTTTCGCGGCGCAGCCCCAAAGGGTTTGCAATTTTCCCTGAACCCGTCAGCATGGGCGCAAACAATCTCAGGGAGTCTTTCATGCCACGCATTCTACTTAAAACCGCATTTCTTTTGACCTGCGGGATCACGCCCCTGCACGCCCAGCAAGCCGCAGACGCGGTTGACCCGGAGATGGCCAGCGACACGTCGGCCTTCGACACCCTGTCCGATGCGGCACAGGCGGCGCTGGCGGCCAAGAACGCGGGCACGCCCACAAGTGCGGAGAACTGGATGGTTGCCGCCGCCAATCCGCTGGCGGTAGAAGCAGGTGCTGCCGTGCTGCGCGAAGGCGGGACAGCCGCTGATGCGATGATTGCCGTGCAGGCCGTCTTGGGCCTTGTGGAGCCGCAATCGTCGGGCTTGGGCGGCGGGGCCTTCCTCGTGTGGTACGATGCCAATTCCGGCGCGGTCACGACGCTGGACGGGCGCGAAACCGCGCCTTTGGCCGTGACGCCCCGGCTCTTTCAGACCGCCGAGGGCGAGCCCATGGGCTTCTGGGATGCGGTTGTGGGCGGCAGGTCGGTCGGCACACCGGGCACGCCGATGCTCATGGAAGAGGCCCATAAACGTTGGGGCCGCGCTGATTGGGCCGGGCTCTTTGGACCGGCAATCTCGCTGGCCGAGGACGGGTTCACCGTCTCCGAGCGCATGGCCAGCTCCATCGCGGGCGGCGCAGAGCGGCTACAGACCTTCACCCGCACAGCGGAATATTTCTTCCCCGGCGGCGAGGCCCTGCAAGCGGGCGACACGCTGGTCAATGATGACTACGCCAACACGCTCCGCCTGATCGCCGCCCATGGCAGCGACGCCTTCTACACGGGGCCCATCGCGGACGACATCGTGGCCACGGTCCGTACCGCAGCGGGCAATCCCGGCGTGCTGAGCGCCATGGATCTCGCGATCTACAAGGTGATCGAGCGCGCGCCGGTCTGTGTGCCCTACCGCGCCCATGAGGTCTGCGGCATGGGCCCGCCCTCCTCAGGCGCGCTCACTGTGGGGCAGATCCTCGGCATGCTGGATCGCTACGATCTGGCGGCCATGGGGCCTGAAAGCGCGGAGGCCTGGCGGCTCATCGGGGATGCCTCGCGCTTGGCCTTTGCCGATCGGGGCCGCTACATGGCCGACAGCGATTACGTGCCCATGCCCACCGAAGGGCTGACGGACGCTGCCTATCTCGACAGCCGCGCAGCACTTCTGGAAGGAGATATGGCGCTGAGCGAGGTGGCCCCCGGGGCGCCCGAGTGGGATCACGCGCAGCTCTGGGCTGATGACGTCTCACTCGAGCTAGCCTCGACCTCGCATATCTCCATCGTGGACCAATACGGCAACGCGCTCTCGATGACGACAACCATCGAGAACGGCTTTGGCTCGCGTCTCATGGTGCGGGGCTTTCTGCTCAACAATGAGCTGACGGATTTCTCCTTCCGCACCCACCGCGACGGCGTGCCCATCGCCAACCGGATCGAGCCCGGCAAACGCCCGCGCTCGTCAATGTCGCCCACCATCGTGTTGAAAGACGGCGCGCCTGATCTCGTCATCGGATCACCGGGCGGCAGCCGGATCATTGGTTACGTGGCCAAGTCGATCATCGCGCATCTCGATTGGCGCATGGATGTGCAGCAAGCCGTGTCCCTGCCACATCTGGTCAATCGCTTCGGCACCTATGATCTGGAAGAGGGCACCGATGCGGCTGCGCTGGAAGGCCCGCTGACCGAGATGGGCTTCAAGGTGAACCTGCGCGGCCTGACCTCGGGGCTGCATGTGATCAAGGTCGGCGAGACCCTGAAGGGCGGCGCAGATCCCCGGCGCGAAGGCATTGCGCTCGGCGAGTGATCCAGACCCACTCATGGCTGCATCCCGCGAGAGCATCGCGGGGTGCGGTGCGCGAGGGCAATTTACGCAAACATGCTTCCCAAATCGCCAATATCATTGGATGATACCCCGGACGCGCCCGGGCCCCGCCCCGGCGCATGGGAGGATCAGACATGAAGCATGCGCTCGTCACAGGCGGTACGCGCGGGATCGGCGCAGGCGTCGCCCGAACGCTGGCCCGGCACGGCTGGTCGGTTGTGGCGGCGTCTGTGTCACAAGACGAACTGGACGCCTTCGCGCCGCAAGACGGGATCACGACACACCTCCTCGACGTGACGGATCAGGCCTCGGTCGATGCGCTCTTTGGCGGGCTGACCGGGCTTGATGCGCTGGTCAATTGTGCGGGCATTCTGGTGCGCGGCGCGGAATATGACATCGACACTTTCGCACGCGTGCTGGATGTGAACCTCACGGGCACCATGCGGTGTTGCCTCGCCGCACAGCCTCTGCTCGCGGCCTCCGGCGGCGCGATTGTAAACACCGCCTCGATGCTCAGCACCTTTGGCGGGCCGCTGGTGCCCGCCTATTCCGCATCCAAAGGCGGCGTGGCGCAGCTGACCAAGGCGCTTGCGGGCAAATGGGCCGAGGACGGCATTCGCGTCAACGCCATCGCGCCGGGCTGGATCGAGACAGAAATGACCCAAGCCTTGCGCGACGATCCCGCGCGCACGGCCGGGATCATGGCCCGCACGCCCCTGAAGCGCTGGGGCAAGCCAGAAGACGTCGGCGCGCTGGTGCACTGGCTTTTGAGCGATCAGGCCAGCTTCGTCACCGGATCGGTCTATCCGGTCGATGGTGGCTATCTGGCGATGTAGAGATTTGGCCCGCAAACACTTGGCCCGCAACACCCTGGCCTTTTGAGGAGAGACCCATGAAAGACGAAGATCTGTCACGGATGCCCTATCAACTGCCCTTCCCCAAGGATGCGCAGGACGAAATCGTCATCCCCAATGCCTTGACCGAGGATGAGCGGCTCTGGGTGCCGCAGGCGGAGAACGTCTGGTTTCGCCCCCTGTGCCTCAACCGCTCACAGGGCTATTGGATGAACCTGCTCAAGGTCAAGAAAGCCGGGGTCCTCTCGCGCCATCGCCATCCCCAGCCGGTGCATGGCTTCGTTCTCAAGGGCCGCTGGCATTATCTGGAGCATGATTGGGTGGCCGAGGAAGGCGGTTATGTCTATGAGCCGCCGGGGGAAACCCATACGCTTGTGGTGCCTGAGGATGTCGAGGAGATGGTCACGTTTTTTCAGGTCAATGGCGTGATGTGCTACGTCGATCCCTGGGGCGCGGTCACGGGGTATGAGGATGTCTTCAGCAAGATCGACCTGTGCCGCAAGCATTTCGCCGAAGTGGGCTTGGGCGAAGACTACGTCGATCAATTCATTCGCTGATCCCGCCCGCAACAGCCCTCAGATCACGGCTTTCTCCAGCATCGGGCGGTTGTCCGGAATGCGCGCGTAGTTGAAGGGCGACAGATCCAGCGCGCGGTATTCCCCGTAGGTCAGCCATTCGGCCATGCCTCGTCCCATTGCGGGCGATTGTTGCAGCCCGTGGCCCGAGAAGCCGTTGAGAAAGAGGAAGTTCTCAATCTCTGTATGGGGCCCCAGGATCGCGTTTTGATCGAAGGTGTTGTAGGCGTAATGCCCCGCCCATTCGGTGATCACTCTGATGGCCTCGAATTGGGGAATGCGCGTGGCGATGATGGGCCAGACATGGCTTTCCCAACGGCTATGATCCATGGCGAAATCATCAAACGCGACCGCCGGATCAGGATCGGCGGGGCAGCCCGCGAGGTAGGTCTGGGGCCCGTCCTGCCGGACATGCACGCCTGAGGGATCAATGGTCAGCGGCAGCTCCCGATCCAGCGGCTCGGCTGCGGAGAAAATCCAGGTGAAGCGCTTGCGCGGCTCGACGGGCACATCGATGCCTGCCATGCGCGCCGTCCGCGCCGCGCGGGGGCCGGAGGCGTTGACCACCTGACCCGCTGAGATGACCTCGCCCGAGGCCAAGGTCACGGAGTTCACCGCTGTGCCGCCAGGGTTGAGCGAAAGCGCCACCACTTCGTTGTCAACATATTCCACGCCCCGTTCGCGCGCCGAGCGCCGCCACCAGTCAAAGACCGTGCCCCCGTCCCAATATCCCTCGTCCTTGCGGTTGATGGAGCCTGCCACGATGTCATCCACTGCGTAAAACGGGTAGCGCGCCTTGATCTCGTCCGCGCTCAAAATCTCGGTCTCGGCGCCCTGCGCCAGTTGGACCTGCTGGTTTTCGCGCAGCGTTTTGGCAAAGGCATCGGTATCTGCGAGATAGAGGTAGCCGTAATTTTGGATCGTCTGTGGCGGCACGCGCGCATCGCCGATCCGCTCTGGCAGGTCCTTGACGAATTCCGCCGCAAACTGGCTGATCTGCACATTCAGCGCCGCAGAGAATTGCTGGCGCATGCAGGAATTCGTATGCGCCGTGGAACAGGATGCGTAGCTGGGGTCTCTCTCGATCACGAGGACGGAACCATCGAAATCCTTGTTCTCCGTGAGAAACCACGCGGTAGACGAGCCCATGATCGCGCCGCCGATGATGATGACGTCGTAGCTGGACCGTTCTGGTCTGCGCGCGAATGTTGCCATGACAGGATCTCCCCTTTGCGAAGCGCTCTGTGCGCCGCCCCTTTGTCTTCAACCGCTGGCGGCCAAGCCATTTGTTGGTGCTTGCTCTCGCCGTGCGGCTTCCGGATCGTTGAGCCGCCGGGGTCTAAAATGCAAGCTTTGATGCGCATCGGTCCATTGCGGTTTGCGCGAACCTCCCGATCACTCTGCCCTCCCCCTTGGAAAGACGAGCTCATTGAAGAGACCAAAGTTGGCGCCGCCATCTTCTCTGTCGTCTTGACGCGACACGCGCTACCAGATCGCCCGGTAGAGCGCGATGATCTCTTGCTGGGTTGGAATTCGGGGATTGTTGGCGGGCGAGCCCGAGGCCAGCGCCTGTTCTGCCATCAGGGAGAACATCGCCTCATCTGCCGCGTGGCCCAATTCCGACGGGCGCGGCACCGCCAGATCGCGGTTCAACGCCCGCAAACCCTCCACCAGCTTTGCGCAGGCCGATGCGTCATCATCGCTATCGGACGCCATTTTCATGGCCCGCGCGCATTGCGCATATCGCTCTGGCGCATCCCGCACGGAAAAGGCCGTCACCTCGGGCAAAAGCATGGCATTCGACAGCCCGTGCGCCACATGAAAATGCGCCCCGATGGGACGGCTCATCCCATGAACCAGCGCGACCGACGCATTGGAGAACGCCATCCCCGCCTGCGAAGCCGCGAGCATCAGCGCCTCGCGCGCCTGAGCATCCGAAGGCTCAGCATAGGCGCGCCGGACATGGTCTGCAATCAAAGGCATGGCGCAGAGCGCGAAGGCATCGGCATAGGGAAACGACTTGCGGCTGACATAGGCCTCAATGGCATGGGTCAGACTGTCGACCGCTGTATCAGCTGTGATGCGGGCTGGTTTGCTCAGCGTGAAGGTCCAGTCAATAAGCGCCGCCGTGGCCACGCAGGCCAGCCCTGAGAGATTGTATTTCTCCGGGTGTTCCGTATCCGTGATCACGCACCACCGCGTCAGCTCTGATCCCGTCCCGCCCGTGGTCGGGATCAGGATGATGGGCACGCCGCAGCGGTCAATCTGCGCGGGCGCCTTGTAGTCCCGCACATGCCCGGGGTTCACAGCCATGAACGAAACGGCCTTGGCAACATCCATCGGGCTGCCGCCCCCGAACCCGATGACGCAATCATACGCCCCGGCCCGAAACGCCGCGCGCGCTGCATCGACGCAGACATCGGTGGGATCCGGGATCACTTGATCAAACACCCCCCAGCTCTGACCGCTCTTGTCCAGCACCGCCGTCAATTGATCGAGATACAGCCGTGCAACGGTTTCATCGGTCACGATCAACGGCCGCGAGAGACCCAGTTGGTTCAGGACATCCCCCGTCTCCGCCGCAACACCGCCGCCGACACGGATGATACGCGGCGATTGCACGCGTCCGATCGTTCCTGCTTTCATGAGCAATCCTCCCCGCGCCAAGAGAGCCCAGCCTTTTGCGGCGGGCAAGGGCAAAGTGCCCCACAAACGTTGCTGGCGCGACGCAGGAGACGAGCCACCGCTGCGATAACTCGGAGGATCAGGCGGAAGAGGCGGGTTTGCGGGCCAGCCCCATGTAAATGATCGTCTTGAAGGGAAGTGGGCCAAACACGAAATCCCCCCGGCGATTGATTCCACGCGGCCCGAGGCCGGTCTGAGGCCCGGGCACAAGCCCGGCCTGCGACAGGGCCGCCGTCAATTCCCCGGGTTTGATGAAGAGCTCCGGATCATGCGTACCCTTGGGCAAGAGACCAAGGATGTCTTCCGCAATCGTGATCGTCGCCAAACGCGCGAGGGGATTGCGGTTGATTGTATCGTAGAGAAACACACCACCGGGCCGGAGCACGCGGGCAACCTCAGCCGCAACTCGGGTCAGATCGCGGACATGCTCCAGAACATCCACGCAGACCACCGCATCGAAGCGCCCATCGTCATAGGGCAAGGCCTCGCCCACGCCGACATCGTAGGCAATCTCCTGTCCGACCTGCGCAGCGCGGCGGCGCGCGGCGGCAATCGCGTCCTCTGCCGGATCGATCCCGGTGACCTGTGCACCCTTGTCCGTCAGGGCCTCGGCCATGAAACCGCCAGCGCAGCCAAGATCGAGGACGCGCTGGCCCGTCCAGTCAAGATGCCGGTCGAACCACGCAAGCCGCCCCGGCACGAGGTTCTTGAGCGTTCGGACCCAGCGCACCTCATCGGACCACCATTGATCGGCGACAGCGTCATAGATGGTGAGATCATTCCGGTGCATGCTGGTCATGGGATTTTGATCCTTTGATCTGTGGCACGGCGTAGGGCACGCGCCTTTGATACGCGTGGAACCGGGCGCCGTAGCGCTTTGCAAACCGGGCTTCCTTGAGCCGCGGCGCGCCCAGGCAATAGGCCGTCAACGTGAGGGCCAGCGCCAGCTGGTCCGGTGTCCAGACAGGGACGGTCCAAAGCGTCAGCGCGAAAGACACGTAAATGGGCTGTCGGATAATGCGAAAGAGCCCGGCGGTGGGCATATCGGGAAAGACTGGCGCCTTGTCCTGCGCCAGTGACATCCAGCCCAATGCCCCCGATTGCACCTCCGCGCCCGCGTCATAGCTGGCTTTGATGAGCAACAGCCAGGACGCCAAGTAGAGCCCGCATATGACATAAAAGACCGCGCCTTCCGCGCGCCACCAGATTACGCCGCTGGGCGTCCAGAGCGCGAAAAGCAACAACAGCTGTACGGAGGCAATGATCGCATAAGTCGTTGTGCTCAAGGTCCGGCCGTATCCGGACGGGGCCAACCGGTTCAACCACCTGCTGCCGCGCGGGCTCAGCAAGATCGAATGTGTGAGCGGGAATTGCAGAAGCAGGCCTGCATTGACGAGATAGGACCACGGGCGCGGCACCGCCCCAAGGCTCTGGCTCATGCCAAAGAACATGGCCAGGATCATCGCCCCGACAGCCAAGGCAAAGATCACATGGCATATCAGCCCGTAGCCGAACGCAATTGCAATGCGCCACCGCCCGGGCGGCATGTGCAGCAGGCCCAGGATCAACTGCAGGAGCCTGTCAAAAGGTGTCTTGGTTGCGTTGCTCATGGGCGGCGACATAACGCAATGGCGCAAAGATCGAGCGGTTTTGACGAAAGGTCGCAAGCCCATGGGGTGCAGACACCACGGACATGGGCCGGCTCAAGAGGCACGGAGCGCCGCCAGCTCAGCCGCGTCCACACAGAGTCTGACGCCCAGCGTGCCGCTTCCCCGCATCACAGGCCGCTTGCTCAGGCACAGCTCAACGGCCTCGATCGCGGCATATCCCGCACAGGCCCCCACGATCCGTGTCATGAGGCGCTCTTGCGTGTGGTAATGCCCCTCGCCCGCCAGCCGATCAATCTCGGCCACCAATGGATCGTAATCAAACACCCGCTCCATGCCGTCCTGATCGATAAAGACAAGCTGCGGATCAATCGTGAGCGTCAGATCCAGCAGATGCACATCCGGCACGACGTCCCCCGGCCCATAGGTTCCCAGCGACGGGGCAAGCTCCAGATCTCTGAGTTCAATCGTGCTTTTCACAGGCGGTCCGCCTTTCTTTAGTGTGTCACGTTGGTGTCATTCATCCGACAGATCGTCGTCATGCTGGGCGAGCCGCGCGATCTCATCGGTAAGGCGTTTTGAATACCGGCGATGCCTGCGCCGTGCCTTGGCCGCCGTGGCGCGCCAGCCTTCGCGTTTGTCCTGCACGATGTCATCGAGATCATCGGCAGTCTCGACGCGCTTGGCATCCTTCAGCGACGTCCGTTTGGGCATTCTGACCTCTCCTTCATCTGCTCTCAGCCGCGCGCGGCCCTTTGCCCCGCCAGATCAGGGATTGCTGGTTCAGCTCCCGCAAATCCGCGCGGCCCTGTGCAATCGCATGACACAGATCGACGGCCCTTTGCGCCTGATCATGGGTCAGATGTTTGTAGGCCGGGCGCTCCAGATGCGCGTACCACACACCGCCACACAGCGTGTCCAACACGATACGCTGAAAGCAATGGTCCTCCCGCACAGGCCAATCCCGATGCGGGTCCCGCGCCAGCGCGGGCAACACCTCTTTGGTCAGGTGCAGATAGGCGTCGATCAGATCGCCATGGGTATTCGGCTCGGGGTGCAAGGGATGCCTCGTTTTGATCTGGTCTGCTTTGGGAGCGAGCTAGAGGGGCCGCGTGATTTATCAATGCCGCAGCGCCCGGCCGCGTCCCAGAGCGCGGTGTGCTCTCAGCTGAGGAAGGCGCAGCCCAACGTCTGACGCAGCGCATCGCGCAACTGCTCAACCGTCTGGGTTGAGACATAAGAGCCCCCGGTTTGATCAGACAGGCATTTCGCGGCCGAGATACCGTCAGGGAAAAGATGCACATCTGCGCTGCGCAGGCCCAAACGCTCGGTATCCACGCGAAACCCGATCACATGAACCGTCAGATTGGCGGCTGCGCGTGCAAGCTCTGCCCCCAAGGCGCAAGGCGCACCGCCACAAGTATCATTTCCATCGGTCACAAGCACGATGATGCCGGGCGTTGTCTGATAATTCAACACCTCAGCCGCCGTGCGCACGGCCTCGGTCAAGGGGGTCAGCCCGTTAGGATCAAGCCAGGCCAAGCCCTCCATGATCGGCTGCGCCGCCTCCGGGATGGGCGGGAATTTCAGATTGATACTGTCGCAGGAATTCTCCGGCCCCGGGCCATAGGTCATCAGCCCGATCCGCCGGATCGGCGCGATACCGGGCAAAGCCTCCGCCAGCGCCTGCCGTGCATCATCGATGCGTTGGGCCCCCTCCGTTTGCACGCTTGGCGCGGCCATGGAGGCCGATCCGTCAAACACGAGCATCGCATCGCGCGCGCAGCTTTGCGCGTCGAGCGGAAACGAGACCGCAGACAGCGTGGCGACAAGCCCCGCGCAGGTTTTCAAACGGGTGGTCATGCACTTGACAAGACAGGAGCGCCAGGGCGGCGTCAACCGCGCGCACCATTCAGGTACACCGGACCACCGCGTCCGCGTGGCCAAAGCACGTCGACGGACACCTGAGAGATCGAGCATCACGAAAATCACGGGGAAGCAGGTGCCTGGCAGTGTTTTCGTGATCCAGGATTTTTGCGACGTGCTTTAAAGCAGATTTCGGCGCGTCGCCTCGGCGACGGCCTGCGTGGCCGTCTTGGCATTCAGCGCCAGGCGGGCCCGCTTCAGCCGCGTCTTGATCGTAGAGATCGGGCTCTCGCTATCCTCAGCCAATTGCTGGAGGCTCTCACCACGCGCCAGGGCCTGCAGGATGACCTGTTCAGCCGGCTTCAAAACCGCCTCAGGCTGGCGCTCCATGATTGCGCTCTCCAGCAATTCCGCACAGCGCGCGACCTCGCTATCGGTATAATCGCGGTCCTGGCGGGAAATGGACAGAATGGAAAACCGCCCGTTGACTACTTGTGACGCCACCGCGCCATAGTTCATCTCATAGGCTTTTGCCTTTTCGAGAATATCGTTGAAATCGTTTTTTCGAACCTCATTCCAGCGGATCGCGCCTGTGTTGAGGATGGACCACAAAAACACCGGGTCGCTAATGGCATAGCCCCGTTTGAGATAGATATCCGCCCATTCCTCGGACATGCCGTCAACGAAATCGATCACCGGATCAAAAATCGCGGCATGGCGCACCATGCGAAAACCCGCTGGAGCCAGATCGGTGATCTCCTCCATCAATGTTTCGCTAAATCCGATTTCCATTGGTGCTCCGGGACATGTGTACGATCGTACAGGTTTGCAAAAATCCCATGAAGTAAGCCCGCGGTTACACTAATGTGTCAATTCATAAATACACAGTAAGGTCTCTTTGCCCCATGTCTTCCATCCAAAACCAGTTCCTCGATTTGACATCCCATCATGCACGGTATGACGCCATTGACCCCCGATCCGCTCTCAAAAACAGTGCGGCAGACAAGGTTGTCTTTATCGCAGGCGCATCAAAAGGCATTGGGCAAGCCACGGCTGTGGCCTTTGCTGAGGCCGGAGCCCGCGCCATCTACCTGACCGCCCGCTCCGAGGAAGCTCTGCAAGAGACACAACGCCTCGTTGAGCAGACCAACCCACAGACACAATGCGCCTATGCGCTGTGTGACGTGACACAAGCGCAGCAGGTTGAGGCCGCGGTAGAGGATTGTGTGTCACGTTTCGGGGCCTTGGATATTGCAGACGCAAATGCGGGATATCTGGGCCCGTGGGTCAAGATTGGCGAGAGCGATCCCGAGGGATGGTGGCACAATTGGGAAGTGAACTTGCGGGGTGCATACCATGTCATCCGGTTTGCCCTGCCCGCGCTTGTCAAAAGCGCCGCCACCTTTGGCGCGCAAGGGCGCAGTGGCGGACATCTCATCCTTGTCTCCTCCGTCGGCGCGCAATTTGTCACGCCGGGGGCCTCGGATTATCAGACGTCAAAACATGCGATCAACCGGCTGTTTGAATTTGTCCAAAGCGATCATGACGCAGACGGGATCAAATGCTTCGCCATGCATCCCGGCGGCGTTGCAACCGATATTGGCCACAGCATGCCAGCGCATATGCATGAATACCTTGTAGACGAGCCCGATCTCGCGGCGAGTTTCGCGGTCTGGCTCTGCTCTGGTGCGGCAGACTGGGCCAAGGGGCGCTACCTCAGCGCCAACTGGGATGTCACCGAGCTGGCAACCCGTGAGGCTGAAATCCTGCGCGATGATCTTCTGGTCAACAGAATGCTGGCCAAAGCCTCGTAGTCATCCCTGCCCTGCGCGCGGTGGCCTGCGCCCGAAGTACCTCGCCGCGATGTCCGCGAGGGCGCGACTGCCGTGCAGGCGTTTCCTGCAAACCCTTCGTTACAATGGAGTTCCCATGACGTTTTCCCATCTTTCAAAAACCCCCGGCCTTGCCGTTGCCCTATGCGTCCTGTCGCTTGGCGGACCCGCGCCTGCGCAGTCGGCCTGCGACGCTGCCTTGACGCAGGGCAACATTGCCCAAACAAGCGCCACCCATGCAACGATCCAGACCTCGATCCTGATTGATGCCACCCCTGCGGAGGTCTGGAAGGTCTTGACCAATTTCGGCGCCATGTCCGCGTGGAGCACGACGACACTGCAAGACATGACCGGCGATATCCGGGACGGGGGTCAGGTGGAGATCACTTTTCTGTTCGGTCAGGATGAAAGCGGCGCTCCGATCGTCAACAAGATCCCGCACCAGCTGATGCTGCAAGAAGGCGTGAGTTTTGGCTGGTCAGATCCGTTTCCCACAGAGATCGGTGGCGGGCATGACAATCATGCCTACACTGTCCAGAGCTGCGGCGACAAAACGCTCTTCCTTCAGACTGACGAGATTGTCGACAACCCCTATGCGGCCAATTTCGTGGCCCAACTCCTGCCGCTCTATCAGACCTTTAATGCCGAGTTGAAAGCGGCGGTCGAGAGCTGATCCGAGGCTCGTTTTCGGACGCGAGGCCTTGCAAGGACGGCCCGTCCTTGCAAGGCCTTGTACCTTGCTCCGCTGCAGCACCCGCCCATGGGAGACGGACAGGAGAGATCCCGCGCCCCCTCTCAACCCGCCGCGACTACGCAGCCTTTGGCAAGGGCGCGGGCCAGCGAAAGGCCGCAATCAGGATCACAGCGGCGATGATCGAAGCCGTCCAGCCCGGCAAGAGCGCCAGCACCGCCACCGCGATCCACAAAAGCGCCGAGGCATATCGCAACACAGCCACTTGCTGGTTGGCCGAGAGCGCGGCAACGGAGATGACAAAGACGATCCCGGAGAAGGCCGCATGCGCAATGGCCTCCGGGCCGCCCTGCAACAGCAACCCGGGATAGGCGATGAAGAGCATCGGTAGCGCATAGCCCACGCCGCCCAGGCGCAACGTGTCCCGCGCGACACGGGTCCATGGCGCCTGTGCAATTGTAGATGACACGAACACCGCCACACACACTGGCGGCGTGATCACCGACAGAGCCGCGTAGTAGAGCACGAACAGGTGCACCATCACCGGATCCAACCCCTGCTGAATCAATACCGGCGCAAAAACCGCTGCCACCAGCACATAGGCTGCCGACGTCGGCAGCCCCATGCCAGCAATCAGACAAACCACCGCCATGATACTGGCAATGGCCCAGATATTGCCCCCGGCCACGCCGATGATCTGCGATGTCACCGCGATCCCGACCCCGGTCAGATTGACCATGGCCACAAAGACCTGCGCCGCAACCAGCAGGATGCCGACGATCACCACGCCTTTGCCCCCGTCGCGGAACGCGCGCAGGAGCGTCCTTGCAATGTCGGACCACGTGCCGCCGCTGGCAAGCGTACCGACGCTGTAGGCCACGATGATCCCGATCATGCCGAAACAGGCGGTCAGCTGGATCGAGTTGCCGTTCCAGATGCCCCAAGCCAGCCCCGCGATCCCCGCAAGGATCGGGGCCAGACGCTGCCAATTGAGGGCGGCTTTCCAATCGGGCAGATCGGTCGCATCCACCTGGCCAAGGCTGGTGCGCTTGGCGATCAGGTGGATCGTGGTGAACACACCGAGGTAGAACAAAAACGCGGGCATGAAGGCCACGGCCGCAATGGTCCAGTAATTGACACCCACCAGTTCCGCCATGACAAACGCCGCCGTGCCCATGATCGGCGGGGCCAACTGCCCCCCGGTGGAGGCCACAGCCTCAACCCCGCCTGCAAAGGGCGCGGGGTAGCGCAAGCGCTTCATGAGCGGGATGGTGAAATTGCCCGTCGTTGCGATATTGGCCACCGAGGAGCCGGAGATCGAGCCGAAGAGGCCGCTGGCAATGGTGGCGATCTTTGCGGCACCTCCGGGGCTGGCCCCGCCCGCTCTGGCGGAGAGATCAAAGAAGGTCTGCCCTGCCCCGGTGTGCAAAAGCAATGCGCCAAAGAGGATAAAGGCCGCGAGCGTCGTCGAGGCAATCGAGACCAACATGCCCCAAAGGCCCCGGTCAGACAGGAAGATCACCTCGGTGATGTAATAGATATCAAAGCCACGATGCCCTAAGGCCCCCGGTATCGCATCGCCGAAAAAGGCATAGGCCACCATACCGCCCACGATAATCGGAAAGACGAGCGAAGCCGTGCGCCGCGCCAGCTCCAGAATGACGATCAGCGTGCCAAAGCCCAGCCAGGCATCAACGGGTTCTGCAAAAGGCAGATCGACCATGATGCGCTCGAAATTGGCGACCACATAGACCGCCGATGCAATGACCCATCCGGCCATGGCAAGATCGACCACGATGCCCAGAGCCCGCCAGCGTTTGCCCTGCCCCGTCGGATAAAGCAGCACCGCCATGATGACGATCAGCCCGACAAAGGACGCCCGCTGGATGAGCGTTTCAAAGGCGCCGAAGAAAGACGTGTAGAAGACAAAAAGGCCAATGCCCACGGCAATGGCCTCCGCCGCGCGCATGCGCAGCGACGTGTCTGTCTCGCCTGTTGTCACATCTGGATCAATGTCCTGCGTCGCCATGTGGCCCCCCTCGCATGACAAGACCCGCGCACCATGTGCGCGCAGGTCTCGCATTTGTCAGTGTGGTTCAGGAGCCGGGACGCAGGCGGTCGGGAACGTCATAGCCGTTCTCTTCAAACCAGCGGATGGCGCCGGGATGCAGCGGCGAGGTCGCATAAGCCAGCGTCAACTCTGCCAGATTTGCCCCCTCAATGGCCGGAAACGCCGTGACCTGTTCGACATCATCCTCCATCACAGCCTTGACCATGTCATAGGCCAGCTCCTCAGGCATATCGGGCCGTGCAGAAACGCCGATCATGAAGCCCCATGTCTGATAAGGCCCGGTGTTTTCCATCTCACCGCCCGGCATATCGACGATGGACAGTTCCGGCAGCTGCTCGCGGATCATGGCGATCTTGTCTTCCGGAACAGGCAGGACCTGCACAGGCGTGAAGGTCGCGATATCGGTGGTCAGCGCGTCAAACCGCGTGCCCACGGCGGACTTGATGAAGCCGATGGCACGATTGTCCTTGATGGCCGCCGCAAGTTCGCCATTCGATCCGCGCACCCATTCCGGCTCCACGCCAAAGAGCGACAGCACCTCCTGACTGGTGGCCTCTGTCGAGCTGCCGCGCTGGCCCGGGCCGAAGCGTGTGCCTGCGAGATCCGCAATGCTGTTCACGCCCGCATCCTGACGCACGATGACGTTTTGCGGGGCAAGGCTATAGGCCCACAGCAGGGGTGAATCGATCTTCTGGCCATCAAATGTCTTGATGCCGTTGTTGGCGTGGAACAAGGCCGATGTCGTGATCAGACCCACATCCAGCTGCCCCCGCGCCATACGCTTGAGGTTGTCGACCGTGGCCCCGGTCTCGACGACGCTGGCCTGATATTTGTCCGGATAGGTCTCGTTGATGATTTTGGCGAGCGACGCAAAATAGGCGTAATGTGACGATTGCGCATTGGTTGCGCCAAGTGCGAGACGCTCTTGTGACATGGCCGGTGTCGCGAAGGCCAATGCGGCCACAGCGACAATCTTCGTAAATGTCTTCATTGCTTCCTCCCAAGGTTGAGCCCGCAGTGTAGAGCGCGCGCAATTATGAATGCAATTTCATTTGGCCCATTCTTTTCAATCACTTGATGAAAAATGCACCTCCAAGTTTTGGCGTCGAACCGACGCACGCGCGCCCTTTGCAGGTCGCCGGATCACGGTAAACCCTAGGGGGCGAGGCAAGAGCACTGCCGTCTTCTGTTGACCAATGCGCCCACGCAGACCACGCTCAGATCCGCGCACCACACAGGCGTCAGAAAGTACACACAAACGCGCAGGAGAGACGAGATGCTCAGGCGACGTCTTCTGAAAACCGCGGGATCATTCGGAGCCCTCAGCGTGACAGCACCCCGCGCGCCTTTGGCCGCCTCAGGCTTCTACGTCCCTGCCGAAGAAGCCCCCCACACACAGACCTTCATGCAATGGCCGGTTCATCGCCGCGTCTACCCCGATCCCGTGTTTCTGGAGATGACGCAGCGGGCCATTGCAGACATCGCCAACACCATCGCCGCCTTTGAGCCTGTGACAATGCTGGCAGCGAAAGAGTATCATCGGCGCGCCCGCAAAATGCTGTCGGATGACGTAACGCTGTGGGATATTCCCACCGAAGACCTGTGGTGTCGCGATGCAGGGCCGATCTTCGTGATCGACGGCGCGGGCAGTCTCGCCATCCGTCACATCCGGTTCAACGGCTGGGGCCGCAAGCAGGTTCATCGGCGCGACGCTCAGATCGCCCAGCGCGTGGCCCAACGCTTGGGGCTGGAGCTTCTGCCGTCGGGTCTGGTGGGGGAAGCGGGCGGTGTCGAACAGGATGGCCACGGCCTGCTCATGGCGCACGCAAGCTCCTGGGTGAATGACAATCGCAACCCCGGCCTCTCGCGCGCCAAAATCGAAGACCGTCTTTTGACCGCCTATGGCGCCCGGCGGATGATCTGGTCTGAGGGCGTCTGGGGCGAGGACATTACCGATTACCACATCGACAGCCTCGCGCGATTTACCGGTCCGAGGCAGGTTCTGATCAATCTGCCCGAGCGGCCCGATCCGATAGATCCGTTCCACGCCGCCGCCATCCAAACCCATGACAGGCTGGTGGCAGAAGGTCTGGACGTCGAGGTCATCACCGAACCTGAGCGCCCGCGCGTGCGCACCCCTGATTTCGTGGCCTCATACGCCAATTACTACGTCTGCAATGGCGCTGTGATCGCGGCCCAGTTTGGTGATGACCGGACCGACGCCATCGCGCGCAACGCGCTCGCGCGGCACTATCCGGGACGTGAGATCATTCTTCTCAATGTCGATCCCCTGGGCGAGATGGGCGGCGGGATCCACTGCGCGACACAGCAAATGCCCGCGCCTTGAGCCGCCTTTCGCTCAATACGACAGACCACGCTAGAGCATACGCTGCACTCTGGACACTTCTGTCTAGACAGAGTGCGAACGCGGCGCTAGCCTGCGCAAAAGGCCAAGGGAGAGCGCCATGAAAAGTCATTATCGTGTGGTGGTTATCGGCGGCGGTGTCGTGGGCGCTTCGGTGCTTTATCACCTCGCCAAATTCGGCTGGAGCGATGTCTGCCTGATCGAGCGCAACATCCTGACGGCCGGCTCCTCCTGGCATGCTGCGGGCGGCATCCATGCGCTCAATGCCGATCCCAATATCGCCGCCCTTCAGGCCTATACAATCGATCTGCTCTCCGAGATCGAGAAGGAAAGCGGGCAGGACATCAACCTGCACATGACCGGCGGGCTGACCCTCGCGGGCACGCCCGACCGTTGGGAATGGCTGCAATCGGCCTACCGGACGTTTCAGTCCATCGGCATCGAGGATTGCCGCCTTGTAACCCCGGAAGAGGCTGGCGCGCTTTGCCCCATCATGTCCACCGAGGGCATTCTGGGCGGCATGTGGGCCGACCGTGAAGGGTATATCGACACCACTGGCACGGTGCATGCCTACGCAGGCGCCGCCAAGAAGCGCGGCGCGGAGGTCATCGAGCACAACCGCGTTCTGGAACTGCACGAGGCCCCCGACGGCTGGCAGGTCGTGACCGAAAAAGGTACGATCACCTGCGAACACGTGGTCAATGCCGCGGGCCTCTGGGCCAAGCAGGTGGGCCGGATGGCAGGGATCGAACTGCCGGTCTCGCCGCTCAACCACCACTACCTCATCTCCGACACGATCCCCGAACTGGAAGCGCTTGATTTCGAAGTGCCCATGACGGTGGACCTCGAAGGTTTCACCTATATGCGGCAGGACCAAAAGGGCATCCTGCTGGGCATCTACGAGATCGATCACGAGCATTGGATGGTCGATGGCGCGCCCTGGGAATACGGCTTTGAGCTGCAACAGGAAGACCCCGACCGCATCGAGAAAGAGCTGATCCTGGGCTTCGAGCGGTATCCCGCGCTGCAAGAGGTCGGCGTCAAGACATGGGTCAACGGCGCCTTCACCTTCTCGCCCGATGGCAACCCGCTCGTGGGCCCGGTGCGCGGCAAGAAGAATTACTGGTGCGCCTGCGCGGTCATGGCGGGTTTCCTTCAGGGCGGCGGCGTCGGCAAATCGCTGGCCGAATGGATGATCCACGGCGAGCCGGAGGCCGATGTCTTCGGCATGGATGTGGCGCGCTACGGCGATTACGCCCAGAACAAGCGCTTCATCAAGGAGACCACAGGCCAGTTCTACTCGCGCCGCTTCGTGATGACCTATCCAAACGAGCAGCTACCCGCGGGCAGGCCCCTCAAGATGTCGCCCGCCCATAGCGACATGAGCGCCGCGGGCTGCCGCTGGGGCGCGTCCTACGGGCTAGAGGTGCCGCTCTATTTCGCGCCCACCGAAGATTTCGTCGAAAAGCCCACGCTCAAGCGCTCCAACGCCCATGACATCGTGGCCGCGGAATGCAAAGCCGTGCGCGAGGCGGTGGGTCTGCTCGATATCTCGGGCTTCTCCCGCTTCGAGGTCAAGGGCCCGGGGGCAGAGGCCTGGCTCGATCACATCATGGCCTCCAAACTCCCCGGCCCCGGCCGCGCCCGCCTCGCGCCCATGCTGGCGCAAACAGGCAAACTAAAAGGCGACCTGACCGTCTTCAACTGGGGAGATGGCACATACTGGATCATGGGCAGCTACTACCTGCGCGAATGGCACATGCGCTGGTTCCACGACCATAGGGGCGAGAATGTCGAGATCGCCGATCTCTCCGATGCCACCGTGGGCTTCTCGCTGGCCGGTCCCAACAGCCTCAAGGTCCTCGAGAAACTGACCGACGGGCCCATTGCCGATCTGCCCTTCATGGGCTGCGCCAGCTTCAATATCGGGCTCTATCATTGCAAAGTCGCGCGTATCTCGGTGGCTGGGGAACTGGGCTATGAAATCAATTGCGCGGCAGCTGAGCATATCGGCCTGCGCCGCGAATTGCTGGCGGCAGGCGCCGAGCTTGGCATCCGCGAATACGGCTTCAATGCACTCCTGTCGCTCCGGCTGGAGAAAAGCTTCGGCATCTGGTCGGCTGAGTTCACGCAGGGCTACACCCCCGGCGAGACCGGCATGGACCGCTGGATTGCCTGGGACAAGGGCGCTTTCATCGGCCGTGACGCAGCCATAGCCGAGCGCGACGGGGATGGCCCCGCCCAAAAGATCGTCACCTTGCAGATCGAGGCCGAGGGCGCCGATGCCAGCGGCTTTGAACCTGTTTGGCACAATGGCAAAAAAGTGGGCTTCGTGACATCTGGCGGCTACGGCCACACAACCGAGACCTCGCTGGCGATGGCCATGATTGACCGCGACGCCAGCGACATTGGCACGGAGCTGAGCGTGCATGTCGTGGGCGTCGAGCGGCAAGCCCAGGTCATTGCGCCCTCGCCCTATGATCCCAAAGGCACCGCCATGCGCGGCTGACACCAACGCCACTCCCGGCAGCGCCCCTGCCCCCCCCTTGAACCCCCGTCTTCTTCTGGCTGAAAATACGCCGGGGGTCTGGGGGCAGAGCCCCCAGCCGGTCGGACCGGCGCAAGCCGGTTCGAAACCCATCTTTACAAAGGACAGCCCATGGCCCGGCGCGCACGCAAAACCTCCAACGCGCCCAAGCGCGAGACCAACTACCGCCAATTGCGCAATCCCTTCCCGCTGATGTCCGTCTTCTCCGAGGACGAGGCGCAGAACATGCACGAGACCGCGCTGCGGATGCTCGAAGAGCTGGGCCTCTCCGTGTTGCTGCCCGAGGCGCGCAAGATCTACACTGAAGCCGGCGCACGGGTGGAGGGTGAGATGGTCTATCTGGGCCGCGAGATCATTTCTGCGGCCCTGAAAACCGCGCCGCGCTCCATCCATTGTCAGGCGGGCACGCCCACGCACGACGTGACGCTGGAACTCGGCGCGCTTGCCTTCCAGCCCGGCGCAGGTGCGCCCCATGCCACCGATCTCAAACGCGGCCGCCGCCCCGGCACGGCCCGCGATTTTGAGGAATACACCCGCATCGCGCATCATTATGACGTCTTCCAGATGATGTCGCCCTCGGTCGAGCCGCAAGATGTCCCCACCCATCTGCGCCATTATTTCACCACGCAGACCCAGATGGAAATGACGGATAAATTCCCCTTCCTCTTCGCCCGGGGCACGCCGCAGACGCAGGACAATTTCGAAATGATCCGCCTCGCGCGCGGCCTCTCGGAAGAGGATTTTCAATCCGGCGTGCATGCCTACACGATCATCAACACCAACAGTCCCCGCACGCTTGATGTGCCCATGGCCCAGGGCCTGATCGACTTCGCGCGCGCGGGCCAGCTTTCCATCGTGACCCCCTTCACGCTCATGGGGGCCATGGCGCCCATCACCGTCGCAGGCGCCATCACCCTGAGCCACGCTGAATGCCTCGCTGCCATCACCCTGACCCAGCTTGCCCGCCCCGGCGCACCGGTCTGCTACGGCACGTTCACTTCCAATGTGGATATGAAATCCGGCGCTCCGGCTTTCGGCACGCCCACCCACTTTCAGGCCTCGCTCGCCGCAGGCCAGATGGCGCGCCTGCTGGGCCTGCCCTGGCGCTCGGCGGCGGGCTCGGCCTCCAACACCAACGATGTGCAGGCCGCCAATGAAAACCAGCTGGGGCTCTGGGGCTGCCTGCTTTCGGGCGCGACCGTGATCATTCACTCCGCCGGATGGCTCGAAGGCGGGCTAACGGTCAGCTATGAGAAGATCGTGACGGACGTCGAAGTGCTCAACATGGTGGCCGAGCTCTGCGCGGGCCGCAAGGCGGGGGCCGATGAGATCGGGTTTGCCAATGCGCTCTCCCATGTGGCGCCCTCGGGCCATTTCTTTGCCGCGCCCCAGACCATGGAGCGCTACAGCACGGAGTTTTATGAGCCCATCGTGCACGATTACGCCAATTTCGGCACCTGGTCCGAGCGCGGCGGGCGCTCTGCCACGGAGCGGGCCACCGATGTCTGGGAGGCCATTCTGGCCCAGCCCCCGATCAGCGCCATTGATCCTGAGCGCCGCGAGGCCCTGCGCGCCTTTATCGAGCGGCGCCGTGCGGACGGCGGCGCTCCGCCCGAAAGTTGACACCCTGCGAAACCCCGTGAGACGATTTTCCCATGTCTGATGCCCCCCTCCTGCACCGCGACGATCCCTCCCGCGCCCCTCTCGCGGGCCACACCAAGGTCACGCGCGAGGATTGGCTTGCCATGGCGCGCGATACGCTGGTGCATGACGGCGCAGATCAGGTCAAAATCCTGACGCTGGCCCAGCGCATGGGCGTCTCCCGCTCAAGCTTCTACTGGTATTTCCGCAACCGGACGGACCTGCTGCACGCTCTTCTCGACGAATGGGAGGCCCGCAACACCGCGCGCATCACCGCCCATTGCGCCCGCCCGGCTGCGACGATCACCGAGGCCGTCTGCAATTTTTTCCGCTGTTTCGTTGATCCCGCAAGCTTCGATCAGGGGCTCGATTTTGCCGTGCGGGAATGGACCCGACGCGATGAGGCGCTGCGCGCCCGTGTCGATGCCGCCGATGCCGCAAGGATCAAGGCCGTCACGGAGATGTTCATCCGCCATGGCTATGATCCCGAGGAGGCCGACGCGCGCGCGCGGATCCTCTATTTCATGCAACTTGGCTATCATGCGCTCGATGTGCGCGAACCTATGGATCTGCGCCTCTCGCGCGTGGGCCCCTACCTCAAGGGCTTCACAGGCCAGGAGCCCTGCGCGGATGCGCTGGCGGCCTTCATTGCCGATGTCTCACAAATGGAGGCGCGCTGACCTGATGCGGTATTCTGCCCTCTCGCTTCTCAAACAAGGCATGACCGGCCACAGAAGCTGGCCCCAAGCTTGGCGCAAGGCCAGCCCCAAACCCGCCTATGACGCGGTGATCATCGGTGGTGGCGGGCATGGGCTGGCCACAGCCTACTACCTGGCGAAACACCACGGGATGACGCGGATCGCCGTGCTCGAGAAGGGCTGGATCGGCGGCGGCAATACCGGGCGCAACACGACCGTGTGCCGCTCCAATTATTTCTACCCCGAAAGCGTCGCGCTCTATGATCTGGCGCTGCGGCTCTATGAGGGGCTGAGCCGGGAGCTCAATTACAACGTGATGCTCTCCCAGCGCGGCATGCTGATCGCCGCCCATACGCCCGCGCAGATGGAGATCTGTAACCGCATCGCCAATGCCATGCAACTCAACGGCGTCGACGGCAAGCTCATGACCGCGCGCGAGGCGGCCGCAAAAGTGCCGCTGGCCGATACCGGGCCCGATGCGCGCTACAGGCTCATGGGCGGCATCTGGCAGGGCCGCGCAGGCACCGCGCGCCATGATGCGGTGGCCTGGGGCTATGCGCGCGCCGCAAGCGCTCTTGGTGTCGATATCATCGAGAATTGCGAGGTCACCGATATCGAGACAAAAGGCGGCGCTGTGAGACGCATCGAGACCAGCCTTGGCCCGATCCAGACCGACCGAATTGGCATTGCCGCCGCAGGCGCCACGCCGGGCCTGATGGCCCATGTGGGCGTGCAGCTGCCGATCCATGATTACGCCTTGCAAGCCTTCGTCTCGGAGCCTGTGAAACCCTGCCTCGACACGGTCCTGCTCTATCTCGGCACGGGCACCTATGTCAGCCAGTCAGACAAGGGGGAACTGGTGTTTGGCGGCGGGCTCGACCGGGTGCCCACCCATGGCCAGCGCGGCAATCTGCCTGTGCAGGAGGCCATAACCGCAGGGCTGCTGGAGATGTTTCCAGCCTTCGGACAGCTCAAGCTGTTGCGCCAATGGGCCGGTGTGGTTGACGTGGTCCCCGACAGCTCGCCCCTCATCGGCCCGGCCGGGCCAGAGGGGCTTTATATCAACTGCGGCTGGGGCACAGGCGGGTTCAAGGCCATTCCCGCCGGAGGCTGGCTGCTCGCGCATCTGCTCGCCACGGGCCAGCATCACGAGATCAGCCGCCCCTTCGATCTGGACCGCTTCACCACCGGCCGCCTGATCGATGAAGCCGCAGGCTCCGGCATCGCGCATTAGAGAGAGGGCACAGCCATGCAAACCTTCCCCTGCCCCTTTTGCGGCCCCCGCGATGAGACGGAGTTTCACTTCGCCACCGAGGCCGGTCGCGCGCGCCCCGAACCCGCAGCAGAGGTCTCTGACGAAGATTGGGCAGCTTACCTCTTCGCGGCCCACGCCCCCAAGGGAACAGTGCGCGAGATCTGGCTGCACCTGCCCTGCGGCGAATATTTCGTCCTGACCCGCAACAGCGTAACCCGCGCCATCCACGGCGCAAAACCGCTGCCCGGAGTGCCGGCATGAGCGGCTGGAGACATCCGACACGCGGCACACAGATCAACCGTGCCGCCCCGGTACAGTTCCGCTTCGACGGACAAGACATTGCCGCCTTCGAGGGCGACACCCTCGCCTCCGCGCTCATGGCATCAGGCCAGCGCATCCTCGGGCGCAGCTTCAAATACCACCGCCCACGCGGCCTCTGGGGCATGGGCGCAGACGAACCCAACGCCGTCTTTGACGTGACCCACGCGGGTCAACACTGGCCCAATGCCCGCGCGACGCTGGTCCCGGCCGCGCAAGGCATGGAGGTCCGTGCGGTGAACGCCCGCCCCCATGCGCGCGGAGACAGGCTGGCCTGGCTCGATTTGGCCCAGCGCTTCCTGCCCGCCGGATTTTACTACAAGACGTTCATGGCCCTGCCCTGGAAGGTCTATGAACCCATGATCCGGCGCATGGCGGGTCTAGGAGCCATAGATCCGCGAAAGGCCCCGCCGGGAGATGTGGCGCAGGTCTCGGCGGCCTGCGATGTGCTGGTGATCGGCGCGGGCCCTGCGGGGCTGGCCGCAGCCAAGGCCGCCGCCACACAAGGCCGCAAGGTCTGGCTTGTGGAAGACGCGCGGAACCTTGGCGGCGCGCTGCACTGGCGCGGCGGAGAGATTGACGGCGCCCCTTGGGAGGATTTTGTCGCATCCTGCCGCGATGCCATCCACGAGGCTGGCGGGCGCGTCCTGACAAACACCACCCTGTGGGGCGCTTTCGATCATGGCATGTTCTCCGCATGGCAGCGCGGGCAGAGCTTGTGCGGTCCGGAGACCCATTGGCGCATTCGTGCCGCTCAGACAGTTCTTGCCGCAGGCGCTCTGGAACGCCCGCTTTGGTTCGCCAACAACGACCGGCCCGGCGTGATGTCTGCCGAGGCAGCGCTGCATCACCTGGCGCTCTACGGCGCGGTCCCGGGGCGGCGTATCCTGCTGGCCAGCGCCAGTGATCGCAGCCGCGCTGTGGCCCGTGCGCTGCTGGAGGCAGGCGCAGACGTCACACGGGTGGATCCCCGCACGGACGCACCACAGGATCCAGACGTGCCACATATCACGGGACGCGTGGAGGCTGCCCACGGGCGGCGGGGCGTCGAAGCTGCGACGGTGGGTGGCGCGCGCGTCTCCTGCGATACGATCCTGTGTTCAGGCGGGACAACGCCCACGGTCCATCTGTGGTGTCAGGCCGGGGGCAAGCTCGATTGGACCGCCGCGCGCGATATGCTCGTGCCACGCCCCGACACAGCGCCCCTGCAGGTGGTGGGCGCGGCCAACGGAACGCTGGATCTGGCGGGCGCGCTGCGCGAGGGCCACGCCGCTGGCGGCGGTCAGGGCCATGCGCCGCAGGCGGCGGGCGAAAGCACAAGTGCAGCTCCGATGCGCCCCGATCCCACGCTGCCCGGGCGACACTGGATTGATCTGCAAAACGATGTGACGCTCAAGGACGTGGGGCTTGCGGCGCGCGAGGGGTTTGTCTCCGTCGAGCATCTCAAACGCTACACCACCCTCGGCATGGCCACTGACCAAGGCCGCAGCGCCAATTTCGCAGGCCTTGCCGCAATGTCAGAGAGCACCGGACGCACGATCCCGGAAACCGGCACGACGACCTATCGCCCGCCGTTTCAGCCGGTTCCCCTGCGCGCCATCGCCGGGCCCGCGCGCGGCGCGCTCTACCATGCGCCCAAGCGGCTCGCGCTGGAGGCCGCGCATCACGCGCGGGGCGCAAGGTTTCGCGAATATGGCGGCTGGCTGCGCCCGTCGGTCTATGGGCCCGGAGACGAGACGCAGATTGCACAGCAGGAGGCAGAACTGGCCCGCACAACCGTGGGCCTCTATGACGCCTCACCCCTGGGCAAGCTGGAGATCATCGGCCCGGGCGCGGCGGAGCTGCTCGATTTCGCCAGCTACATGCGCATGTCCTCGCTCAAGCCGGGGCGGGCACGCTACGGCTTCATGCTCAGCGAGACAGGCATTGTCTTTGACGATGGGGTCACGCTGCGCCTGGGCGAGGATCGGTTTCTGGTCTCGGCCTCCTCGTCTCACGTGGATGGCGTGCGCTTTGCGCTTGAGGATGCGCGGCAGGACCGCATCGGGCGGGCGCGTGCCTTCATCCATGACGTCACCCAGGGGCTGGCAACGCTTTGCGTCACCGGTCCGCGCGCCCGGGCGCTCTGTCAGGCCGCAGGCATCCCCTTGCCGGATGTGCCGCCCATGGGCGTGGCCGAGATCGCCTTTGAAGGCCAGGACCTGCGCGTCGCCCGGATCAGCTTCACCGGTGATGTGAGCTATGAGCTCAGCATCCATGCCGCCCATGCCGAGACGCTGCACGCCCGGCTCGACGCGGCGCTGCACTCTTTTGAGGGCGGGTGGATCGGGCTTGAGGCTCTCATGATCCTGCGCGCGGAAAAGGGCTTCATCCTGATCGGCAAGGATACTGACGGGCTGACCATGCCGCATGATCTGGGCTGGATGCGCCCGCGCGAGACGCGCACCGAGGAATATCTTGGCAAGCGCGCGCTCTTTACCCCTGAGGCCAAAAGCGAAACACGACGGCAGCTTGTCGGGCTCGCGGTGCCGCCCGGCGGCGATGTCATCGAGACAGGATCCCATGTCATCACCCGGGAGGGGCCACGGCGCTCCATGGGGTTTGTCACGTCAAGCTACATGAGCCCCAATATGGGCCGCCCCATCGCGCTGGCGCTGGTTGAAAACGGGCGCGCGCGGATCGGCGAGACTGTACGGCTCTTCAACAATGGCATTGTGCGGGAGGCCACGCTCTGCCCGCCCTGCGCCTTCGACCCGACAGGAGCGCACCTGCATGGATGAACGAATGGATGAACGGATCTGGACAGACACGCCTCTGCAGGAGGGCGAGCGCCTCGCAAAACCTGACTGCGAGATCACGCGCGTTGCAACGGGCCATCAATCCCTGATCTCGGGGCAACTGGACGCCGCCCTGCGCCTCCTTGCGCCCGACATCCCCGAGGCGGGCTTCGGCGGGCGGGCGGATCCTGCCGAAACCGCGATCCGCATCGCGCGCGACCGGATGTTGCTGGTGACACGCGCGCCCCTGCCCCAGCCTGCGGGCTGGCATGCGGCGGGATTTGCCGTGAGCCGGGCAGGCGCGCTCTACGCGCCGCTGAGATTTTCGGGCACATGCGCTTGGGACATGCTGGCCCATGGCCTGATATCACCGCCGCCCCACGGCTCCCGCTCCGCCGCGCTGCACGTCGCGGGCATCTCGGCACTGGTGACAGGGCCAGCTGAGGGGCGGGCTGACGGGCTGACGCTCTGGGTCCCACAGGCCCATCTCACCTACCTGACCAGCTTTTTGCGCCAACTGCCCCCGGCATAACCCGCCCAACATCGGGCACAGATACATCACTTGCGCCCCTTTCGCGCCCTTTGCCCCCCTTGCCGCGCGGCAATGCTTGCCGGGCGTGGCGCGAGACCGTAAGTCAGGCGCAAAGCAGCCGAGGTAGCCCATGCGTATCCTTCTCACCAATGACGACGGCATCAATGCCCCGGGCCTCGCCGTGCTCGAAGAAATTGCGACCGAGATCGCAGGCCCCGGCGGCGAAGTCTGGACCGTGGCCCCCGCGTTTGAGCAATCCGGCGTCGGCCATTGTATCTCCTACACCCACCCCTTCATGGTCACGAAGATGAGCGAGCGGCGCTATGCGGCCGAAGGCAGCCCGGCGGATTGCGTGCTGGTGGGCCTGCACGATGTGCTGCCTGCGCGGCCTGATCTGGTGCTCTCAGGCGTGAACCGGGGGAACAATTCGGCGGAGAACACGCTCTATTCCGGCACGATAGGCGGCGCGATGGAAGCCGCCCTTCAGGGCATACCCGCCATGGCGCTTTCGCAATATTACGGGCCGGGCAATATCAACCTCGATGACACATTCGAGGCCGCGCGCCAGCATGGCGCGGCGACCGTGCGCGCGGTTCTGGACGCGCCTGCGCCCAAGGGCGATTACCAGCTCTTTCACAATATCAACTTCCCGCCTGTGCCCGGAGCAGAGGTAAAAGGCATGGCCGCTGCCCCGCAGGGCATCCGCAAAGGCACGCATTTCGCCGTCGAGCCGCACAATTCCCCCTCGGGCCGCCGCTTTCTCTGGATCAAGGGCGGCGATCAGCGCGCGCCTGCGCAGCCGGGCTCCGATGCTGCCGTCAATCTCGATGGCTATATCTCGATCACTCCCATGCGCGCCGATCTGACCGATGCCGCAGCGCTGTCTGCCCTCCATGATCACCTCGCTTAAGGCCCGCCCGTTGACCTTCGACGCCGAACACAAGATGCAATTTCTCTTCGCGCTGCGCTCCAAAGGCGTGACGGATACGCGCGTGCTGGAGGCGATGGAGAAGGTCGACCGGGGCCGGTTCGTGACGGGGCTCTTCGAGGATCGCGCCTATGAGGACATGCCTCTGCCGATCCCCTGCGGCCAGACCATCTCGCAACCCTCCGTCGTGGGGCTGATGACGCAAGCGCTCAACATCTCGCCGCGTGACAAGGTGCTCGAAGTGGGCACAGGCTCTGGCTATCAGGCCGCTGTCCTGAGCCAGATCGCGCGCCGCGTCTACACGATTGACCGCCACCAACGCCTCGTGCGCGAGGCGCGCGCGATTTTTGACGACATGGACATCACCAATATCACCGCGATCACAGGCGATGGCTCCCACGGTTTGCCCGATCAGGCCCCCTTTGATCGCATTCTTGTGACAGCGGCCGCAGAGGACCCGCCCGGCCCCCTCTTGGCCCAGCTCAAAATGGGCGGTATCATGGTGGTGCCCGTGGGCCAGTCTGACGCCGTGCAAAGCCTCATCCGCGTGGAGCGTACCGAGGCGGGTCTGGAATATGACGAGCTGCGCCCCGTGCGTTTCGTGCCCCTCGTGGAGGGGCTGGGTCGAGAGACCTGAGCAGAGTTTCGTGCCCAACCCGGGAGACACCGGGACGGCCCTTTTGAGGATGTCGAGATGTTTTATCCGCCCCTGCAATCGCGCATGGCCTTTCCCCGATTGGCCCGTAACCGCATGCCCCGCGCCCGCATGACCCGTCCCCGCATCGCCCGCTGGCGCACCGCCCTGCTTGGCACGAGCCTTCTGGCGCTGGCTGCCTGCGAAGGCCAACCGCTCGATTTCGATATGCGCGGCCTGTTGGGCGACAATCGCTTCGATACGGCCCAGGCCGCCCAGAACGCGACCGCCAAACGGCCCGAGCCCGATGATCGCGGGATCATCTCCTATCCCGGCTATCAGGTGGCCGTGGCCCGCCGCAATGACACGCTGAGCACGCTCGCTGCGCGGATTGGCGCCGATGCCGCCGCCCTGGGCCGCTTCAACGGCATCAAGGTGGATGATCCGCTGCGCGCGGGCGAGATCATCGCCCTGCCGGGTCGCGTGGCAGAGCCCTCACCCGCCACGGGCGCAGCCATCACCGGGCCCATCCGCCCGGCCTCCGAGATTGACGTGAGTGCCATTGCGGGCAATGCGATCGACAATGCCGCGCCCACGCCCGTGACTTCGCAGGAGCTGCCCGATGACGTGCAAACGGGCTTTGAGCCTGTGCGCCACAAGGTGGCACGCGGCGAGACAGCCTTCACGATTGCACGGCTTTACAACGTGACCGTGCGCGCACTGGCCGATTGGAACAGCCTCGATCGGGACTTTACGATCCGCGAAGGTCAGTTCCTCCTGATCCCGACCGCGCAGGAAGCGGCCCCCGTGCGCACCGTGGCCAATGACACGCCAGAGCCCGGCTCCGGCTCGCCCACGCCCACACCGCCCTCTGCCGCAACGCCCCTGCCCGACGAAGTGCCGCCTGCGGCCTCCGAGCCCGTTGCAGCACCCGTTCAGGAAGCGCCTGTCGTGCAGGCGGCCGCACCAGCCGCCACAGGCCGCATGGTCTTCCCGGTCCAGGGCACGATCATTCGCGAATATGCCAAGGGCCGCAATGAAGGGATCGACATCTCCGTCCCGGCAGGCACAGCTGTCAAAGCCGCCGATGCAGGCACTGTCGCCGCCATCACCTCGGATGCCGATCAGGTCCCCATCATCGTCGTCAAACACCCTGACAACCTGCTGACGGTGTATGCCAATGTCTCCGATATCTCCGTGAAAAAAGGCGATAGCGTAGGCCGGGGCCAGACCATAGCACGGGTCAATGCGGGCGATCCCGCTTACGTGCATTTCGAAGTGCGTGAAGGGTTTGAGAGCGTCGATCCGATGCCCTATCTGCGCTGAATACGGGGAACCGCGACATCTCGCGCAAATCCGGCGGTTGTGGCGCTATGGACGCGCCGCAACACACTTGCCGGTTTTGTCTCAGGCGGGCTTGCCCCAAAGGCCCCTTGCGCCTAGATCGGCACGACCCAAGGGCGATCCCGCCCGCGACGGAGCGTTTATGAAAGAGACCCGGGCATAAGCCAACGCATCCAAGACACGGTCCCGCCTGTGGGCGCGCCTGTGCTTTGATCGCGTCTCCAACCCCACCCGCGCACGCGATCTGCTGCGCGGCGTGATCGGTGTTTCTTTCACAAACGAGACCTTCCCGTGAATATCTCAAAGCACGAACAGCGTGTTTTGCACGAACTCGCCCTGGGTGGAGCCATCCACTATGATCGGGGTGAGAACGGCAAAATTCGCACCATCACCTGTTACACGCGCCATGGACATGTCCTGTCGGATTGCTCCCTTGCCGTGTTCGACCGCCTCAGAAAGCGGCGTTTCATCCGCTCTGTCCACGGCAAACCCTACCGCGTCTCGCGCAAAGGGGTGCAGGCCGTGCGCGCGCAGCTTAATCAAAGATAGCCCCCCTCTTCAGGAGACACAGACATGCATATCGACACAAATCCCAAAGCCCCCGCAACCACGATTGCCGCGCTCTTTCAGGAGACGTTCACCGCCTCGGAGAATGCCTCGGAAGGCGCGCTCGTGGGTGCGCTGGCCGGGCGCCTTCTGACGGAGGTGCCCGCGCCGGATCGCGTTGTGGTGACAGCACAGGAGGGCGACGTCCTGACAGGCGCGGTGGTCTTCACCCGGATGCGCTACCCTGAGGCAGAGGCTTGCGTCTTCCTGCTCTCGCCCATGGCCATCGCAACAGCGCATCAGGGGCGCGGGCTTGGGCAACAGCTCATCACCGCAGGGCTCACACATCTGCGCCAAAACGGCGTGGATGTCGTGCTGACCTATGGCGATATCCGGTTTTATGCGCGTGTGGGCTTTGCCCAGATCACCGAAGAGATCGCCCGAGCGCCGCAGCCGCTGAGCTATCCCGACGGCTGGTTGGGACAATCCCTGACGGGCGAGGCGCTTGGCCCGCTTGCAGGCCCCGGCCAATGCGTCGCGCCCTTTGACGATCCCGCCTATTGGTAAACCGCGCGCGTCTTAGAGCGCGACGCCGTGCCGTCCGGCGAGGTCGGTGAAAAACTGCCAGGCCACGCGACCAGACCGGCTGCCGCGCGTGGCCTGCCATTCGATGGCCTCGGCCACGAGCACATCCTCGGGCACCACCACGTCATAAGCCGCGCAATAGCCTCGGATCATCTCGAGATATTCATCCTGCGTACATGGATGAAAGCCCAGCCAGAGCCCGAAGCGATCGGAGAGCGAAACCTTCTCCTCAACCGCCTCACCGGGATTGATCGCCGAGGAGCGCTCGTTCTCGATCATGTCGCGCGGCATCAGATGGCGACGGTTGGACGTCGCGTAGAACACCACATTCTCTGGCCGCCCCTCGATTCCACCATCCAGAACCGCCTTGAGCGATTTGTAATGCTGGTCATCGTGGCTGAAACTCAGATCGTCGCAAAAGAGCAAAAACCGCTCCGAGCTGTCGCGCAGATAGCCCAGCAGACGACCCACCGAGGGCAAGTCCTCACGTTGCAATTCCACGATCTTGAGCGCTTCACCTTGCGCCAGAACTTCGGCATGCACCGCCTTGACAAGGCTCGATTTTCCCATGCCCCGCGCACCCCAGAGCAGCGCATTGTTCGCAGGCAAGCCACGGGCAAACTGCAAGGTATTGGCCAACAGCGTATCCCGCGCGCGATCCACGCCAATCAGGAGTGATAGATCCACCCGGCTGACCTTCGGAACAGGCGCCAGACGGTCCGGCTCCACATGCCACAGATAGGCGTCCGCTCCGGCGAAGTCAGGCGCTTCGAGCGGCGCAGGAGCCAACCGCTCCAGCGCCGCCGCAATCCGCTTCAAAGGCTTGGTCACGGCTTTTTGGCCTCGTCTTCGTCAAATTCAGCCATCAGAGGATCATCCATCTCGTCTTCGTCCTCATCAAACCACAGACCTTGCGCCCGCAAATCCTTCTCCCGCTTCTTCTCGACCCGTCGAACGAGGAAAATCGAAATCTCATAGAGCCCGTAGACGACCGTGAAGAGGATGATCTGCGTGACCACATCGGGCGGCGTCACCAGCGCGGCCAGAACAAGAATGCCCACCATCGCGTATTTGCGCACCGAGCCCAGCCCTTCGGCCGAAACAAGCCCCGCCTTGCCCATCAGCGTGAGCAACACCGGCAGCTGGAAGCACATGCCAAAGGCCATGATGAAGGTGAGCGAGATGCCAAGGCTCTCGTTGACCTTGCCAAAGAAGGTGATCCGCAGCCCGTCTTCCGTCTGGGGCACCGCCAATCCGCCCGAGGGCGGCAAAGACGCATCAGGCGCCGCGCCCGCCAACAGGTTGGCAAAGATCGACGAGACATCCGCAAAGCCCAGGAAAAACGCCATGGCCAGCGGTGTGACGACCAGATGCGCGAAAGACGCGCCCAGCAGGAACATGACCGGCGAGGCAATCAGGAAGGGCAGAAAGGCCCCCTTCTCGTTCTTGTAAAGCCCCGGCGCCACGAAACGCCACAGCTGAAACCCGATCACCGGGAAAGCCAGAGCGAATCCAAAGACCATGGAGATGCGAAAGAGCGTGAAGAGATATTCCTGCGGGCTTGTGTATTGCAACGTCGGCGAAGGGTCGCCCAAGGACCGCAGGGTCGTCTCAATGGGGCGGAGCATGAACTCCAGCACATGTTCGGCAATAAACGCCCCATCGATTGGGATGAAAAAGACCGTGATGGCCACGATAAAGGCGAGGATCGATCGAATGAGCCGCGTACGCAGCTCCGCCAGATGCTCGATCAGCGGGGCCTGACTGTCGTCAATGGGGTTGCTATCGCTCATGTGCTCTTCTCTGCGCTCGCATCGGGGGCTTTTGCCACGGTGGACTGGGCCTCCAGCTCTTCAGCGCGCTTGAGCGCCGCTTCCGCATCCTTCTGCATGCGTTCCGCATTCAGTCGCGCCGTTTTGGCCTCGATCTCGGCCTTTTGCGCGGCGCGCTCGGCCGAAAGTTTGCCCGTATTTGACGATGGATCGACATCATCCAGCGGATTGGCAATGGATTTGGCAGCGTCCTTGACGCCGTCCATCGCCGTGCCCACCGGATTGGTCGCGGCCTTGATCTGGGCCTGCACGTCGCGCACCCCTGCCTCATCGGCAGCGTCGTTCATGGCGCGCGAGAATTCCCGCGCCATCCCGCGCATCTTGCCCACAAATTCGCCCGCACGCCGAAACATGACAGGCAAGTCCTTGGGGCCAACAACGATCAGGGCCACGATGGCCACGATCACCATTTCCCCCCAGCTTAATCCACCCAACGGCTTCAGACCTTGTCTTTGTCGCCCTCAGGCGTGACATCTTTGGCCGCTTCGACCGCGTCATTCTCAAGCTCTTCCGAGCCGTCTTTCACGCCCTTTTTGAAGGCCGTGATCCCCTTGCCAACCTCGCCCATGAGCGAGGAGATCTTGCCCCGCCCAAAGAGCACCAGCACGACAACCGCGATGAGAAGAAGGCCGGGAAGGCCAATGTTACCAAGTCCCATGTGTTTCACTCCGTAGGAATCAATTGTTGCCCTAAAACTATGGGGGATGGCCTTTCGGCAAAACCGCATTTCAGGGATTGTTTTGGCAGAATTTGTTCGTATTTTGACACTATACTGTCAGGAGAACCCTATGTCTCGCCGTGATCGTCTGTCTGCCCTCATGGCTGCGCTGCAAAGCGGCGGGGCTGTGCGCGCCGAAGATCTGGCGCGCGATCTCGGCGTCACAATGCGCACGATCTACCGCGACATGGATGCGCTGCGCGCGGGCGGCGTCGCCATCACCGGGACGCGCGGACAGGGCTACCGCGCGACCCATGCGCTGACCTTGCCCCCCGTCAGCCTGAGCGAGCGGGAGCTCGAAGCGCTCTACCTCGGTCTGGCCGTGATCGAGGCCGGTCAGGACGCAGATCTCGCCCGAGCCGCCGCCGCGCTCTCCGAACGGCTGGATGAGGCGCTGCCCAACGACCGCTCCCGGCCAGATGATCTTGCCGCCGCCGCGGCCATTGCCCCTGCGGCGCTGGGGCATCTGCCCGCCTTTCGCGCGGCGCTGCGGGCCAAACAGAAATTACGTCTGCGCTGGCGTGATGAGGTCCACCTGCTGCGCCCCCTCGCGCTGCGCCATTGGGGGCGGCTGTGGTCGTTCGTGGGGTGGTCCGAGACGCGGGCGGATTTCGTTGAAGGCGACGTCAGCGCCGTGTCGGAGGTGGAACCGCAGCCCGCGCTGTTTGTGGATGAGGCGGGCCGTGATCTCGCGGCCTGGGAGGCCCGTTGCGCAGCGAGCGTACGGTGAGGCGGCCCGACCCGAGGGCTTTTGTGCGATTTGCGGGGTCTTTCGTACAAAAGCCCCTGCGCCCGGCGCTTTAACCTTTGGGAAAGGTGAAGCACTTGTCGCGCCGCACCGTGAGCCAAAAAACCGTGTCGGGCTTTGGCAGGAAGACATTGGGCACCGTGACCCGCATCAGATCGCCGCTTTCTTCCATGCGAAACTCGATCAGGCTTTCCGAGCCCATAAACCGCGCGCGCAGAACTGTCCCCCGCGCCGCCGTGCCGTTTTGCACCGTGGGCGCAGGCCTCTCGCCGTTGCGATCAAAGTCAAGATTGACGTATTGCGGGCGGCACACGATCTCCACCTGCCCGCCATCGGGCACGCCGGGACACAGGAACTGGCCAAAGGGCGTCTTGGCCAAAGCGCCATTCACTTCGGCTTCTATCACATTGATATCGCTGAAAAATGCAACAGCTGCTTTATCCGCTGGTGCATTGTAGATGTTGTAAGGCGCGCCCGCCTGCACGATCTTGCCATTGCGCATCAAGGCGATTTCATCGGCCATGCGCATGGCCTCTTCGGGCTCATGGGTAATGAGCAGCACGGCCGTGTCTTCGTCTTTGAGCAGCGCCAGTGTCTCGTCGCGGATCCCGTCGCGCAGACGGTTGTCGAGGCCGGAAAACGGCTCATCCATCAGCATGACCTTGGGCCGCGGCGCAAGGGCGCGCGCCAGCGCCACGCGCTGTTGTTCCCCGCCCGACAGCTGGTGCGGAAATTCATCGATGAAGCGTAATAACCCAACTTTTTCAAGGAGTTCCCGGACACGCGCCTGCGCCTCGGCCTTGGGCAACTGAAGGCCAAAGGCCACATTTCGCCCCACGGTCAGATGCGGGAAAAGCGCGAAATCCTGAAACATCAGCCCGATGGCGCGGCGCTCCGGCGGCACGCGGAAGACAGTGTCACAGACCAGATCGCCATCGACATAGATCTCGCCACTGTCTTGTTTGTCGACCCCTGCAATCATGCGCAGCGTCGTCGATTTCCCGCATCCTGACGGCCCCAAAAGGCAAGTGACCTGCCCCGGCTGGATCGAGAAAGACACATCGTCCACAACGGTGAGCTCGTCAAAGCTGCGGCGCAGGTTGCGCACTTCGAGGCGAGGGGCCATGTCGCTCACTAGATCGTTCCCGATGAAAACACTCAGGCACGGCTATCAAGCGCGGCCAAAGAGGTCAACAACAGCCGCCCTAGCCCTGAAGCGTGACACTGAGATCGCCAAGCACCATCCCGTTGACCTGCATCTGAACCCGGTGCACCCCGGGATAGAGGCGGAAGGTCGTGGCGTCCCATTTCAGCTTGTGAGTCTTGCTGACACGCAGGGGTTGGCCCGCTGAAATCATCGCCTGTTTCAGCTTGAACGTCTTGGGCGCGGTGCGTCCATCCGCCTTCACGAAGTGTATGATGTAGTCCACGATCACCGGCAGATCACAATCCGCCGTGAGCGCCGCCTCAAAGACCAAGGGCGCGCCGCGCGGCACCTCTTTTTGTGCGGTTGCGAAAGAGAGCAGTCTCAACGACGAATCCGCGCGGTAACCCAGGAGCGCCAGTGCCTCCGGTGCCCCCGCCTTGACCGCAGAGCGCAGCGCGTGGCGGGTCAGCCACGCCAGCTCCTTTGGATCCTGCGCTGCGCGTTTTTGCCAATCCGCGAGCGTTTCATAGACAGCCTCGGGCGCAATTTTCCATATGTCATTCAAATGATTGGCGACAGATCGGGTCACATATCGTGTCGGGTCTGCATGCAGCCTGGCCAGAAATTCGAGAGGCACTTGCGGGTCAAGCGTGATGTTCTTGGCCCATGGCAGCTTCGGCCGTGTGCCCTCGCTCACCAGACGGCGCACATGATAATTCTCATCCCTTGCCCAGAGCCGCAACCGCGCCAGCGTTTCGTCAGGCCAGCGGTTCAGAAACGGCCGGATGTAGAATTCCATCGAGAACCGCTTGGTGGCTTCAAAGAGCAGATCCAAGGCGCGCTCGCGATGCTCTTCGAGACCATGGCGCACGGCCAGAATGCCGGGCGGCGCATGGATGAAGCGGCCAAAATCATCATCAACCTGTTGTGGCGAGAGCGGCGGCGGCATCGCGGCCTCCAGCTGATCTGCCATGGTCGGGAAGTCGGGGGCGAGCTGGGCCTCGAGGCAATCGGCAATATGCTCCAAGCGATCGAGCAAGGTGCGCGTGGCCATGCCCGCCAAGGCCTCACGGTGAAACCGCTCCGCATCAAAACCCGGAAGAGTGCTGAACTCACGGGCCAAATCCCCAAGGCTGTCCGCGTTAAAGAGCTGATCTGCCAGAGAAAACCCCGCGCCGCCGCCCTGCCCGTCGGGTCCGCGCGCCATCAGACAGCCCCCGGCCGGCGCGCCAGCAGAAGGCCCAGACCAAAGACAATCATCGTCCCGCCCGAGAGCTTCTGGACCAGCCCCATGCGCCGTTTGGCACCCCGCGCCGCAAAGCGACCGACAGTGGCGTAGGTCAGAATGGCCGCGAACTCCAGAACCAGAAACAACCCGCCGACGATGGCGTAGCCCTGCCAGTACGCTTCCTGGCTCACGAATTGCGGCAGGAACGCTGCGAAGGTCAGGATGGCTTTGGGATTGGACAGAGCAACAAACGCCTCCCGCCGAGCGGCCCCTCGAAGGTGCGCGGCCGCTGTTGCGCGCAGATCAGGCGGCGGCGCACGCAGGAGTTTGACGCCCAGATAGATCAGGTAAGCCGCGCCAATCACCTTCGCGATTGTGAAGACCATAGCCGATGTTGCGAGAATAACGCCAAGACCCAACGCGGAGATCAGGATCATCGGCGCGAAAGCCGCCAGACGACCAAGCGCCGCCGTGGCAGCAAAGCCCACGCCATGCTGCGCGCTATTGGTCATCGCCATGAGGTTGTTCGGCCCGAATGCGAGGTTGATCGCAAAACAGGCCGGAACGAATATCCAAAGATCAATCATTTATCAGATCGTGGCATTGGTGGCCCCGCCATCGAGCAGAATGTTCTGTCCGACGATGAAGCCCGCATGCTGTGAGCACAGGAACGCGCAGGTCGCGCCGAATTCCTCGCGCGTGCCATAGCGGCGGGCGGGGATTGTGGCTTCGCGGTTGGCGCGGGCCTCATCCATCGTGATGCTCTGCTGCTGGCTGACGCCGGTATCAAGCGCTGTCGCGCGGTCCGTGTCGTGAATGCCGGGCAGGATATTGTTGATCGTCACACCGGAGGGCGCAACCTGACGTGCCGTGCCTGCGACATAGCCTGTCAGCCCTGTACGCGCGGCATTGGAGAGGCCCAGAACCGGGATCGGAGCCTTCACGGATTGCGACGTGATATTGACAACGCGGCCCCATCCCCGCGCCATCATGCCCGGCAACAACGCCTTCATGAGCGCGATGGGCGTCAGCATATTGGCATCAAGCGCGGCGATGAAATCCTCGCGATCCCAATCAGACCAAAGCCCCGGAGGCGGACCGCCTGCATTGGTGACAAGGATATCCACATCGCCTGCTGCTGCCAGAACCTCGGCGCGCCCTGCATCGGCCGTCACATCGGCAGCGACAGTTGTGATCTCCACATCATGCGCCGCGCGGATCGCCGCCGCGGTCTCCTCCAGCGCCTCTGCGCCGCGCGCGTTCATGACGAGATGCACACCGGCGGCCGCCAACGCCTCCGCACATCCCCGGCCCAAACCCTTCGAGCTGGCACAGACCAACGCGCGTTTTCCTGCGATTCCAAGATCCATTTGATCCTCCCTGTTTGGCTATCGCTTAGCCTGTGGTCCGCAAAAGGCCAAGCGTTGACCCCGATATCGCCACATTCCCCGTGGAATTTGGCGATTGTTTCCGCCATGCTGATCATGGTTCAGGAGGGTGTCAGTGCGCCGACCGGTTCAATCCATCCCAGCCTACGTGGCCGAGGATCTCCGCGTTGTCGGAGGCGCCAATCTCGGCGATCCCATCGGCGTGGCCGAGGATATTCAACCCGATGACATCTACCACCTCGCACCCGACGCCGCGCGCGTCACCATTGCGCTGTCGTCCCACGAGGACGGGAGTTTCGAAGTGGCCCAAGGGACAACGGCGGGCACGCCGGGTCACAAGTTGCACCTCGATTGCTGTGTGACATTGATGGCGCCTGATGGCGGCACGGTCGAATGCATTATCCTTGTGGAGGTCGATGCCGACGGCATGATCGATGCGGTCTATGCCCTGCCACTGCACCAACTCGCGCCGCGCTGCGATTATCGCATCATTGGCCTGAACCGGGATGAAGCGCGCACCAAATTTGCGCATGTCGGCTGTGTCAGTTTCACGCGCGGCACACGGATCACAATGGCCACCGGCGCACAATGCCCGATCGAGGACCTGCGTCCGGGAGACAGGGTCCTGACCCGTGATGCCGGGCCGCAGGAGGTGCGCTGGATTGGCCAAAGCACCATGAAAGCAGCAGGCGCCTTCGCACCGATCCTGATCCGCGCGGGCACGTTGAACAATCTGGGGGATCTTCTGGTCAGCCCGGACCACCGCCTGTTTATCTATCAGCGCGAGGATACGCTTGGCGCGGGGCGCTCCGAAGTGATGGTCCGCGCGCAACATCTGCTCAACGGCACAAGCGTCACCCGGCGCACGGGCGGGTATGTCGATTATTTCCAACTGCTCTTTGATGAGCACCAGATCATCTATGCCGAAGGCATCGCCGCCGAGAGTCTCTTGGTGGATTCCCAGACCCGTCCCGTCTTGCCCGAGGATATCGCCTCCTCGCTCGCAAGCACGACGGCCGGGCGCGATACAGGCCTGCGCAGTGATTTTGAAGTCAGCGAACGGCTGGCCAAACGGCCCGACGCGGCCGAATTGCTGCGCCGCGCCTCAACACGTTGAAACCAGAGTAGACACTGATCCGGACCCTCGGGTCATGCATCACAGCGGCTCAGGCTAGATGGCTGAGCTATGGCCCGCCTTGCTCAGATCGTAGGCATCAAGCGCCCGTGCCATGATGCGCAGAAGCGGCCGGGCCTCGGCAGGAACAAACACGCCCTCATCGGAGATGTTGATCAAATGCCCGAACTCGCGGCGCATAGGCTGGATGATCTCATCAAAGGCAGCCGCTGAGAGATCAAACCGCGTACAAATCTCCTCCCGGGAGATGCGGAAATCACACATCAAGGCTTCGATCATGCGTCCGCGCAGATTGTCATCCGCTGAAAAGACATGGCCCCGCGATGTCGCGAAAGCGCCTGCCCTGACGGCTTTGGTGTAGGCGGATGTCGAGGCATCGTTCTGCGCAAACCCTTGAGGAAAGCGGGAAATCGATGACGCCCCCAGCCCCACCAGCGCATCCGCAGGATCATCGGTATAGCCTTGGAAATTGCGCTTCAGCGTTCCCGCTTTCATGGCGCGAGTCATGCTGTCATCCGGCAGGCCGAAATGGTCGATGCCAATCTCGTCATAGCCGTCCCACATGAAGAGCCTGCGCGCGGTTTCGAACAGATCGAGGCGCTCATCAGGCGTGGGCAGTGCATCGGACGGGATCATCGCCTGACGGCGCGCCATCCAGGGCACATGGGCATAGCCATAAAGCGCCACGCGATCAGGCTGAAGGCTCAACAATTTCTGAACTGATTCGGTGATCCGTGCCTTGGTCTGATGCGGCAAGCCGTAGAGGATGTCCGCGTTGAGCGACGAAATGCCACGGGCCCGGATCATCTCGACCGCATCGCGCGTTGCATCGTAACTTTGGATGCGTCCAATCGTTTCCTGAATGGCCGGATCGAAATCCTGCACGCCGATGGAGGCGCGCCCCATTCCAAGATCTGCCAGCACGTCCAACCGCTCGGCATCGATCTCGCATGGATCGATCTCGACGGAGAATTCCCCCTCCTCCGCCATGGGCGCCACGTCAAAAATCGCGCGCCCCAAGCGCTCCATGACGGCCGGCTTGAGCAAGGTCGGCGTGCCGCCGCCCCAATGCAGACGGGACAAACGCACGTCTTTCGGCAAAATCTCGCCAAACGCCGCCACCTCGGACAACAGCGTTTCGACATAAGCATTTACCGGGTCTTCTGATTGCGTGCCTTGCGTCCGGCAGGCACAAAACCAGCACAGTCGCCTGCAAAAAGGCACATGGATATACAGCGAAATCTCTCCACCTTCGGGGATTGCCCGGATCCATTTCGCAAATTCAGACGCACCCACGCCTCCAGCAAAATGCGGCGCCGTGGGGTAGCTCGTGTACCGCGGCACCTTCGCGTCAAATAGACCCAAGCGGGAAAGTTCTGTTCGTGTCACCATGCAATCCGGTGTATACCTCAATTGGGGAGCGAACATTGACACAGATCAATCGGACGGACATGCATGGCCAGTCAAGCTATTGAGGCGTTTTCCATAGAGTGTGGGGATTGCCCGATCCGACACCGCGCTGTTTGCGCGAAGTGTGAGACGGACGAATTAGAAATACTTGAAGAGATCAAGTATTACCGCTCTTTCGAAGCAGGTCAGCATATCATTTGGTCTGGCGACAGGATGGACTTTGTCGGATCCGTTGTCTCTGGCATCGCGACCCTGACACAAACCATGGAAGACGGGCGCACCCAGATGGTGGGCCTGCTTTTGCCCAGCGACTTCGTGGGCAGACCGGGACGGTCCGCTGCGGCCTATGATGTTGTCGCAACCACGGACATGGTCATGTGCTGTTTCCGCAAGAAACCGTTCGAAGCGCTCATGCAAACGACGCCGCATATCGCGGAGCGCTTGCTGGAGATGACGTTGGATGAGCTTGATGCGGCGCGCGAATGGATGCTTGTGCTGGGCCGCAAGACGGCGCGCGAAAAGATCGCATCGCTCCTGTCGATCATCGCCCGGCGCGATGCATCGCTCAATCTGGGCGCAGGCGGCGACGAACTGGTCTTTGATCTGCCCCTGACGCGCGAAGCGATGGCTGACTACCTTGGATTGACCCTTGAAACGGTGAGCCGGCAAATCTCCGCGCTCAAACGCGATGATGTCATCCGCCTTGAAGGCAAGCGCCATGTGACGATCCCGGATTTTGATCGCCTTCTGGAAGAAGCGGGCGACGATGCCGATGGCGGCATGTTGATCTAGACAGACCTTTCGACCTTTGGCGCGCATCTCTTGCGCCATTTGGTTAGCCACGGGAGGGAACCCGGCAAAAGGCGGCGGTTGCGTCGCCTTTTTGCTGTCAGCGCTCCAGCCAGCGCGCTAGGGCCGCATTGGTCTTCTCAGGTTGTTCCAGCGTCGGCAAATGCCCGGCGCCATCGATGATCTCGAGCCCGCAGCCCGGCACAAGCGCGGCAATCAATTCATGGCGATGAATGGGGCATAGCATGTCATCCCGCCCGCACAGCGCGAGTGTGGGAACCTTTAGCTGGCGCAGCGTGTCTTGTTGATCGGGCCGGTGCATCAAGGCAAGGGATTGCCGTTCAAACACCTCTCGCCCCTGCGCCAGAGCCATGTCCATGCACAGATCCAGTACCTCCGCCCGCCGCGGGCCATCCGTAAGGTAATTCGGCTTCATTTCATCGCGCATGACACTGGCCAACCGCCCGTCTCGCGCGGCCTGTATCTGAGGCCATCGTCCGGCCTTGACCACCTCCCGTTCCGCCTTTGGATTGGTATCGAGAAAGGCCGCGCGCGTGACCCGCCCGGGCGCCTGCCGGCATATTTCCATCGCGACAATCCCGCCCATCGAGAGGCCCAGAAGCGCAAATCGGGGTGGCGCCTGCTCCAGAACGTGCCTGGCGATCTTTTCAATCCGATCCGCGCTATTGATGGGCGCGACCTGAACCGTGCGTCCAACGGAGAACCGCGCGATCTGTGGTGCAAACAAACGCGCATCACACATCATGCCCGGCAACAGGAGCAAGGGATCTGGTCGGGGTGGGCTCAGCTGTGTCATGGCGCGCTCCGCAGGCAGGTCCCGCGCTTTCTTGAGCGAAAATGACCTGCGCGCAAGGTTTAGCCCTGCAATCCACCGGATTTGCGCGTCGAGAGCAAAAGCGATGTCTCTGATGTCGTCACGCCATCAAGGCGGCGGATGCGGAACAGGACATCGTCAAACGCCTCCAGTGTTTGTGTGCCAATCTCCGCGATGACATCCCAACGCCCATTGGTGGACCAGACCCGCGTGACGTCGGGGTAGCCCTGGAGCTGTCGCAAAATACGTTCCGTGCCGCGCCCCTCAATGCCAATCATCATGAGACCACGCACGGGCGCTTCCATCACATCCGATTTGAGCACAACTGAGAAACCGAGGACTTCTCCCCTGTCGCGCAGCTTCGCAATGCGCGCGCGCACCGTCGCCCGGGTCAGCCTCAACCCGGCGGCAAGATCAGACAATGATGCCCGCGCGTCCTGCCGCAGAAGCGCAATGAGTTGACGATCCAGATCATCCATAACGACCAACCTATATGCCCATTCCGGGAAATGGAAGATCATCTTGACCGCTTTGAACAGTAGATTACAGCCCAAACCGCGCCGTACTGGTGCCCCATGAAAACACAAAACATCCTCCTTATTGGCGCACCCGTGGATTGTGGCAAAGCGCGTCGTGGCTGCATGATGGGCCCGGACGCGTACCGAACCGCAGGCCTTTCTGACGCTCTGCAAGATCTTGGCCACCACGTCACGGATATGGGCAATCTCGCGCCCAACGAAGGTGGCGCATGCCCCTTGCCCCATCTGCATTGCGCCGCCGAAACCATCGGATGGACCGAGCGGTTGCGCGACGCCGCGCGCGACGCGATGGACGATCATCTGCCGATTTTCCTCGGCGGCGATCATGCGCTCTCCATGGGCAGCGTTGCGGGCGTGGCGCTCCATGCGGCCACACGGAACAGGCCACAATTCATGCTTTGGCTAGACGCGCATTCCGATTTTCATACCGCCGAGACAACGACCTCGGGCAATCTGCATGGCACGCCTGTGGGCTACGTGACGGGTCGGTCCGGCTTCCCCGGCTTCCCCCCTGTGGACGCACCCGTTTCGCCGGGGAATATCTGCATGCTGGGGCTGAGATCCGTCGATCCCGCCGAGCGCATCGCATTGTCTGAGACGGACATTGATCTCTACGACATGCGCGCCATCGACGAACAGGGCATCGCCAAACCCCTCGCCGCCTTTCTCGACCGGGTCAAGGCAGCAAACGGCGCGTTGCACGTCTCGCTTGATGTCGACTTTCTGGACCCCATCTACGCCCCTGCTGTCGGCACGACCGTGCCCGGCGGCGCCAGCATTCGCGAGGCGCATCTGGTGATGGAGATGGTTTGCGACAGCGGGTGCCTGACCTCGCTCGATCTTGTCGAGCTCAACCCTTTTCTCGATGAACGCGGGCGCACGGCCATGGCCATGGTCGATCTGGCCGCATCGGCGCTCGGCCGCCGCGTCTTTGACAGGCCCACGCGCGCCTATTCCTGAGGAGCCAACGCATGACCATCCCCACAACAGCCACGCCTCCGTCGGATAAAGCGCTCGTGCCCTTCGTCTCGGTCGATCACATGATGCAGATCGTGCACCAGATCGGTCTGGCACAGGTCCTGCGCGATCTCACGCGCTACATTGAGGATGACTTCAAACGCTGGCCCTCCTTCGATAAGACCCCGCGCGTGGCGTCCCACTCCGATGTGGGTGTGATTGAGTTGATGCCAACATCCGACGGCGAGAGCTATGGGTTCAAATACGTCAACGGGCATCCCAGAAATACAGCAGACGGTCTGCAAACGGTAACCGCCTTCGGTCTGCTGGCTGATGTCGCGACGGGCTATCCCGTCTTGTTGAGCGAAATGACGTTGCTCACTGCGCTGCGCACGGCAGCGACTTCTGCCTTGGCGGCGAGGTATCTTGCGCCCAAAGGCAGCACCTGCATGGCGATGATCGGCAATGGCGCGCAATCCGAGTTCCAGATACTGGCCATGCAGGCCGTCCTGGGCATCACACACATCCGGCTCTACGACACGGATCCCGAGTCCAGCCGAAAGTGCGCCGAAAATCTCGCACAAAGCACCTTGAACATCCGCATCTGCGACACACCGCAAGACGCTGTGCAAGGCGCACAGATTATCACGACATGCACAGCCGACAAACGAAACGCGCGGGTGTTGACCGACAATATGGTCGGCTCTGGCGTGCACATTAATGCCATCGGCGGCGATTGCCCGGGCAAGACGGAACTTGCGGCAGACATCCTGCATCGCTCAGAGATCTTTGTGGAATATCCCGAACAAACACGCATCGAAGGCGAAATCCAGCAATTGACACCGGATCACCCTGTAACCGAGTTGTGGCAGGTGATCTCCGGCGCGGCCACTGGGCGTCAGAACGATCGCCACGTCACCCTGTTCGATTCAGTGGGCTTCGCCATCGAGGACTTTTCCGCCCTGCGATACCTGCGGGATGTTGTCGCACAAACGGGGTTGTTCTTACCGCTCGATATGTTGGCAGACCCCGATGATCCCAAAGATTTATATGGCATGTTGAAGCGTGCCGCCCCCAAGCCCTAGATCCCGATCGCGCTGAGACGGAACGTCACTGACGCTTGAGAGCACAAAAGCCTTTGTAAGACTCACCTTTAATTGTATGCAAGTAACAGCGGGTCTAGCCCACTCGCGATGGGAATGATCTCATATCTTATGGAATGGCGTTTTTGTGCGCGATCGCGAGTCGTGTGGAGAAACGTCTGCTGTGCTGCTTGCACAGGGGGGGTCGTTTCTTCGGGGACGACCCCCTTCCCGTTTTCGTCTTTCTTTGGTCAGTTGCGCTCAACGCCGGTTGACCCATGCCAGCCCGACGCGCGACACAAGACACAAGGAGAGCGCCATGGATTGGAGCCAACACCGCCGCACCGACCACGATCAGACCCGTCTGCAGGAATTTCTGCGGCAGATCATCTACGGCGGCAACGACGGCATTGTCACAACTTTCGCAATTGTTGCGGGCTTCGCCGGCGCGGCCGCGGACGGTGTGGCGCAGATCGGTGGATTGGCGGTTCTGGTCTTTGGACTGGCCAATCTCTTTGCTGATGGTGTGTCGATGGGATTGGGGGAGTTTCTGTCAGGACGCGCCGAAGCGGACATGTACCGCGCGCGGCGCGACGCCGAGTTGCGCGAAATTGCCCGGGACCCGGAGCAGGAACGCACTGAATTGTTTGAAATCCTGCGCCAGCGTGGCCTGCCCGCGGGCGAGGCGGACACGGTCGCCTCTCATCTCGTGCGCCATCCCGAGATCATGGCGGATCTCATGATGACCTATGAATTCGGGATGAAGGATCCCGCCGAGGACAGCCCGGCTGTCAATGGCCTCTTTACATTTTTCAGCTTCGTTGTGTTTGGGACGGTCCCCCTCCTGCCCTACTTTTTGCTGCCAGCAGATCAGCTCACATTTCAGCTCAGCGTGAGCGCCACTGCGCTTGCCTTGCTCGTTCTGGGGCTCTTGCGGTGGCATGCCACGGGCGAGCGCGTGCTGCGCTGCGTTTGGGAGACCATGGCCGTGGGCGGGGTCTGTGCTTTGGTGGCGTATGGTGTGGGCTGGATCGTCGGAGGCTAGGCTCAACCGATCATGTCACTGCGCGAGCCACCCTTGCTTTCGTAGAACCGCTTGAGGCGCTGCAAGGCGATCCGCAACACAACTTTGCCAGACCGCGCAGCCCATCCCATGTCCCGCTCCGCGGCCTCCAGCCCTTCGAGCTGGCAGCAGCACCGCAGAGCCATATCGCCCAGCCCGGGGCCCAGATCATAGAGCGCTTCTTCCACGCGTTTCTTGGCATCACTTGACGCATGACCGCCCATCGATCCGCCGCCGTCGACAGGTCCGGTCAGAAACGCCGACCAGTTCTGCGTTACCTTGGGACCCATTTGCGCAAGTTCGAAATCTTCCCTCAGTCGCTCACCCGCTGCCACAAGATCAGGCTCCAGAAACGGCTTGCCATCGCGCCCGCGTCGACGGGCCAAAACAGAAAGAGGCGTCTCCGCCAATCCGTAGCGCACCCGCCGGGTGGTTGGGCGCGGCGTAGGTTCAGCGATCTTGCCATAGGTGAACGGCGCGGCGGCATCAGCCAGGCCCGACACTTCGGCACTGCGCTGCGACTCGGCGCGCGCGAGCAACTGGCTGAGCGCAGTGCGTCCTGTTGCCGTGATGGCATAGCGCGAAATGCGCCCCGGCGTCTTGCACCCGATCCAGTCTTTCAGGGCCATCGCCTGGGCAATCGCCGTATCAACCACAGCCACGCGCTGCGTCGTCCCAGATGGGGTCTCGCGTACCACGACGGCCTTTTCCATATCAGGAACAACAGCCAGAACGGCGCCGCTTTCACACATGCGGCGCAAAACCCGGATCGCCTCACGCTCCAGCGTCTCATCATCGCAAGACACTGGCACGACCGGCATATGGGGGCCGTCCATGGACTTGGTCTCTTTGTCGTTACCGAACTGGCGCAGAGCGGCATCAACGAGGGGATCATCGCGGCGGCTTTCCATGCGACGCACCTGACGCATGATGGTCGACGGATGACAGCCCGACGCGCGCGCCAGGGCACGCAGCGGCGCACCATTCTCAACATGCGCAAGATAATGGCGCACCTCTTCGGGCATCCAACCGGGCAAAGATTTGCCCATGGAGTCCGGAGTGGTCTGTAGTGCGCTTTCCATGGGTGGCATAGAGTTATCCCCTTTTTTATCCACAGATCGACTCAACCTAGAGGTGTAGGTCTTACTGTTTGGTTAACTGAGAACGTCTGCTTGGATATTTGTTTCTAAAAGATAAATTCTATTGAACCCCCCGAACGCATGCATCTTTCATCACGCAACACGCCCCTGAGTTGTGCCATACGGCGAACCGCGCGGTCAGCCCGCCTTACACCATGGAGACGACGATGAAAGACATTATGACAATGCTTCAAGACCTGCGCCGCCCCCGGCTTTTGATCCAGGCGGCTCGTATTGGCGCACAGAATTATCAGCGTGACTTACACCTCGCGCGCATCCTCGGATACGGCAACGCCGTCTCGGGCACACAGGCGATCATCAAACTGATCGAACGCGAACGCGATCTGGATGAAAAACGCCGTTGCGACGACGCGGGCTACAATATTGCCCAGCATGTCGATGTTCTGAGCGCCATGATGGGCGAAGCGCGCCTGTTGCGTGCGGCGCGCACCGCCAAATTGCAGCTTGTCTGATCAGATGAAGGCGTCCGGCATGGAGGCCTTCTTCTGCGCCACATAGGCATCCAACGCCTCTGACACGGCAGGATCGAGAGCGGGTTGCTGATACGTCGCAAGCATGTGCGCCACCCGCTCTGAAGCAAGCGCCTGTGTATCGCGTCCGCCCTCTTCGGCCCAGGTTTCAAAGGGCTTGTAGTCCAGCAGATCGGTCTTCCAGAACGCCGTTTTGAAGTTTTCCTGGGTATGGGCACAGCCCAGATAGTGCCCGCCCGGCCCCACTTCCCGAATGGCATCCATCGCCTGGGCCTGCACATCGTGATCAACGCCCCGCGCCAGGCGATGCAAAACACCCAGTTGATCCGCATCCATGACGAATTTCTCGAAAGACGAGACCAACCCACCTTCAAGCCACCCGCAGGAGTGGAGCATGAAGTTCACGCCGCCGAGCAGAGCCGCGTTATGGGTATGGGCTGTCTCATAGGCGGCTTGTGCATCAGGCAATTTGGAGCCGCAGAGCCCGCCTCCCGACCGGAACGGCAGCCCCAATCTACGGGCCAATTGGCCCGCCCCGTACAGGATGTGGCTCGCTTCAGGCGTCCCAAAAGTCGGTGCACCAGAGTTCATGTCAATCGACGTGACGAAAGCGCCCATGATCACGGGCGCGCCGGGGCGGATGATCTGCGAATAGGCAATGCCCGCCAAAACCTCGGCCAGAACCTGTGTCAATGTTCCTGCGACGGAAACTGGCGCCATGGCGCCGCCAACGATGAAGGGCGACACGATACAGGCCTGACCCGCCTTGGCATAAACCTCGAGTGCGCCCATCATCACGTCATCGAAGGTCAATGGCGAGTTGATGTTGATCAGCGACGTCATGACTGCGTTTTGCGCAACGAACTCCTTTCCAAAGAGGATCTCGCACATCTCGACAGAATCAGCGGCGCGGGATGGCTCCGTCACAGACCCCATGAAAGGCTTGTCCGACAGGGTCATATGGGCGTGCAGCATATCGAGATGCCGCTTGTTCACGGGCACATCCGTCGGCTCGCAGACCGTGCCGCCGGAGTGATGCAGCCACTTCGACATATACCCCAGCTTCACGAATTTACGGAAATCCTCCATCGTCGCGTAACGCCGCCCACCGGAGACGTCGCGCACGAACGGCGGGCCGTATACAGGCGCGCAGACCAATGTCTTGCCGCCAATCTCGACATTGCGTTCGGGGTTACGGGCGTGCTGGATGAAGCTGGACGGCGCCGTCGCGCAAAGCTTGCGTGCCAGACCTCGCGGGATGCGGACCCGCTCGCCCGTCACATCTGCCCCAGCCTCTTTCCATCGCTCCAGCGCGGCGGGGTTGTTGACGAAGTTTACGCCAATCTCCTCCAAAACCCCTTCGGCATTGTGCTCGATGATCTCGAGGGCCTCTTCGGTCAGCACATCAAAGAGCGGGATATTGCGTTCGATGTATTTGGCCGTTTCAAAGGAAATCGAGCTGCGTTCCGCGCGCCGGGCGGCCCCGCCGCCTCCGCGTCCACGCCGCCGTGCTGCTTCTGCCATGATCACACCCTCATCTTCGCGGGGACCGCCCCCGGCTTGGCATCGGTCATAGCCCGCCAGAGGCCACCACCACTGAAGAATTGCGGCGATTGAGGGGAGAAAGCGACATCTGCACCAAAGCCAACCGCGCCTCCGCGAGAAAACTTGCGCGTCTCCCCGCGCGCCCATATACGCGGGCGCATGCTGGACAACGCCACAAATCGCCCCGAATTGCCCCCCGAGATTGCGCGCCGCCGCACCTTCGCGATCATCTCGCATCCCGATGCGGGCAAGACAACGCTGACCGAAAAATTCCTGCTCTACGGAGGCGCGATCCAGATGGCCGGGCAGGTCCGCGCCAAGGGCGAGGCGCGGCGCACGCGCTCGGATTTCATGAAGATGGAGCAGGATCGCGGCATCTCGGTGTCCGCCTCCGCCATGTCCTTTGACTTTGCCTCCGGCGGGCAAAACTTCCGCTTCAACCTTGTGGACACCCCCGGCCACTCCGATTTCTCGGAAGACACCTACCGCACGCTGACCGCCGTCGATGCCGCTGTCATGGTGATTGATGGCGCCAAAGGCGTGGAGAGCCAGACCCAAAAGCTCTTTGAGGTCTGCCGCCTGCGCGATCTGCCGATCCTGACCTTCTGTAACAAGATGGACCGCGAAAGCCGCGACACGTTCGAGATCATCGATGAAATTCAGGAGAACCTCGCCATTGACGTGACGCCTGCCTCCTGGCCCATCGGCGTCGGCCGGGATTTCATTGGCTGCTATGACATTCTGCGCGACCGGCTTGAGATCATGGACCGGGCGGATCGCAACAAGATTGCCGAGAGCATCGAGATTTCCGGGTTGGATGATCCGCAATTGGCCGAACATGTGCCTGCCTCCCTGCTGGAGCCGTTCCTCGAAGAAATCGAGATGGCCAAGGAACTCCTGCCCGCGCTGGATCCGCAAGCCGTGCTGGAAGGACACATGACGCCGATCTGGTTTGGCTCCGCGATCAATTCCTTTGGCGTACAGGAGCTTATGGCGGGCATCGGGCGATACGGCCCCGAGCCGCAGCCGCAAAAAGCCACGCCGCGCGCGATTGCGCCGGAGGAGAAGAAGGTCGCAGGTTTTGTCTTCAAGGTGCAGGCCAATATGGACCCCAAGCACCGCGACCGCGTGGCCTTTGTCCGTATGGCCTCGGGCCATTTCAAGCGGGGTATGAAGCTGACCCATGTGCGCACGAAAAAGCCCATGGCGATCTCGAACCCTGTGCTCTTTCTCGCCTCCGACCGTGAGCTCGCCGAAGAAGCCTGGGCCGGAGACATTATTGGTATCCCCAACCACGGCCAGCTGCGCATCGGCGATACACTGACCGAGGGCGAGATGCTGCGCGCTGCAGGCATCCCCTCCTTCGCGCCGGAGCTATTGCAGGGCGTGCGCGCGGGCGATCCTCTCAAGGCCAAACATCTTGAGAAAGCACTGATGCAATTTGCCGAGGAAGGAGCCGCCAAGGTCTTCAAGCCCATGATCGGCTCTGGCTTCATCGTCGGTGTCGTGGGCGCGCTGCAATTCGAGGTTCTGGCCAGCCGGATCGAGATGGAATACGGGCTTCCCGTGCGCTTTGAACAAAGCCAGTTCACCTCTGCGCGTTGGGCCACAGGCGACAAGCTCGCGCTCGATAAATTCTCCAACGCCAACAAGCAGCATATGGCCACCGACAACGACGGTGACATGGTCTACCTGACCCGCCTGCAATGGGACATTGACCGCGCGATCCGCGATTACCCTGACGTTACGCTCAGCGCGACCAAGGAAATGATGACCTGACCCGGCGGGTCAGGATGTCCTGACTTTGGCAAAGACACACTTTTATGGTATGATCCGGTAGCTTCGCACAACTTTTGCGGGGCGCATTCCTATTTTTAAACTTCAGGAGGGGCAAATTATGTCCATTATTCGAATACTTGCGGCACTGGCGCTCACCTTTGTGACCGCCGTTGGCGCACAAGCGGCCCAGATCACCTTCATCCACACCACGCTGGATGCCTCCGGCACCATCAATGGCGAAGTCTTCGGGACGTCTGACGTCACGATCACGGCAACGGGTGACACCAATAACATCCAAAGCTTTGGCAGCGGGTTCTTCATCAATCACGCCTCCGCATCCATCGAAATCCTTGGCGTCGGCACGTTCGACTTTCTGTCGCCGACGCGGACCTTCGTGAACAACGCCAACGAGGTGGTGGGATTCAGCCGTGAGGGAGCAAACGGTAACGATCTGCTGAACGGGCCTGAAGACTCGATCTTTTCGAGCTGGGACATGACCACAAGCATCGGCCCTGTCACAGGCGATCTGGAATACCTCCAATGGACCAATTCGCCGGTTGAAACCGACGCCGGAACACTTGTCTTCAACAACGCGACTGTGTTCGGCTCCTTCGAAGCGATTGTCGCTCCTGTTCCGCTGCCTGCGGCGGGCTGGTTGATGATTGCTGGCATCGGTGGCCTGGCCGCCATGCGTCGCAACCGCAAGAGCTAACCGGGTCCTCAAGGTTCCCACACGAAACGGCCGTTCCCTGGGACGGCCGTTTTTTCATGCCACGTGCCTCGCGTTTTTTGCGCAACGCGTGCGGGAAAAACAGCCCCTGCCCCGTGTGCCTGTCGTTGCGCTTCCGCCGCGCGCTGAGCATGGTGGAGCCATGAGCAATTCCAGCGGCAAGACCCCGACCTACCCCGGCGGGATCACAGGACTTTTGACCCAGATGGAAGGGCGACTGGAGCCATTTGGTTTTGCCAAGGGCGAGGCGCTGCCGGAGCTGGACAGCGATCTCGAGGCGCTGGCACACGCCATTGTTCCCCCAGCCGAACAGGACCCGCGGCGGAGCGACCGCCCAAAATCCAGCAACCATCGTAAGCTTCTCGATCTGCGCGCCGAGCTTGCCGGACACTCGGAGCTTGCCGTCCTGCACGGGCTGCTTGTTGCCCATCTCCGCAAGCGCAGCCAGCCGCCGCATACCGCCGCGCTGTTCCACAGGCTTTGGGCGGAACATGCGGATCACTTGCTGCAGGAGCTCAACCCGCGCTGGCAAGTCTCCGCCATCACGACCTTCGGCGATCACGGCCTGACACCCACACAAAGGCAAGTGGGCGCCGCTCTATCCGTTCTCTTCAACACGATGAAACTCTACGAAAGCGAGCGGCGCTTTTCAGGAACAACGTCGGACAAACCCTTCCCGCTTGATCGCAGGCGGCATTCAACCCTGCCTTTGGAAATGGACCCCTTCTCCATCGCGAGCGGGGGTTTGGACGTTAATATGCTGGGGCGGCTGTGGCAGGATGCGCAAGGAGACGACGTGATCCGTCCCCTCGCCCATCACCTGATCGATCAGCTCATCCATGATCCTCACACTGTTTTTCGCCGCTTTCGTATCATGCGCACGCGGTTGAACCGCAAACGCGCGATGGATGTGCGGGACACCGGGCCAAGTGAGCCCGAAGAGCCGCCCGAAAACATCGTCGCAGTTCCGCCCGGAGTTGTTCCGGAGCGGCGTTCGGGGCAGTTGCGCTGGGGCGTAGTCTGTACAACCAACGCGCCAATTTCCGACGTCGCAGCCTGGGTCGCGCATTACACCGAACTTGGCGCACATGCGCTTCACGTTTTTCTCGATGCGCCAGACGCTGAGACCGAAGCCCTGCTCGCGCCTCTGCCACATGTTCATGTGACATCCTGCGACGCGCGCTATTGGGAGCGGGTGAACAAGAAACGCCCCGCCGCCCATCAATTGCGCCAATCCTTCAACGCAACCGAGACACTGCGCACTACAGATCTGCACTTTCTGGGTCACATGGATGTCGACGAGTTTCTGATCTCGCCCGTGCCCGTGGCCCGCGCGCTCGATTTCGTTCCGCCCGATATGGCCCATGCACGAGTGCGGCCGGTGGAATTGCTCGCGCCACTGAGCGGCCCGCCCCGGCATTTCAAACGCTCGCACAAGCGCGCCGGGCACCGCAAACAGGTGTTGGAAGCCATCTTTCCCAACTTTGGCCCCTATCTCGCGGGCGGTTTCATCTCGCACACCACGGGCAAGGTTTTCGCGCGCACTGGCATCCCGGAGACCCGTCTGGGCGTGCACATGCTCAAAAGCAACGGCGCCAACATCACCAATATGACCGAGCTGCCGCGCATGGCCTTGGCCCACTGCCACACGTCAGGCTTTGCCCATTTCCGTGACCGCATCGCCTTTCGCCTTGAACGCGGCTCTTATCGCAAAGCGCCGGAAAAGGAGACGATGGCGTTGCAGGATGTTCTGACCTTTCTCATCAAGGAGGAAGGCGAAGAGGGATTGCGCAGCTTTTATGACGAGGTCTGCACCGCACGGCCCGAGCTGCTCCAGGCCCTGGATGAGCGCGGTATGTTGATGACGCATGATCTGGAGCTGGCCGCAAAGGTTGTCAGGGTCTTCGGAGATCGCGCCCCGCCAATGCGGACAGCTACATGACGCGCTGGGGCATTGTGAGCACGATCAAGGCACCCCGCGACGAGGTCCTGGATTTCGCGGCGTATCACATCGAGCGGGGCGCGCATCGCCTGTCCCTTTTTCTGGACGCGCCAGATGACGACTTGGCGGAAGTGTTGACCGCGCACCCGTTGGTGGACGTCGTGCAATGTGATGCAGATTGGTGGCGCGCACGCGGCGGGCGCCCGGCCAAGCATCAGGTCCGCCAAGTGCGCAATGCGCAATACGCCCTGGATCATGCACAGGACATAGACTGGCTCGCGCATATCGATGTGGATGAGTTTCTCTGGTCCGAACGGGTCATTTCGCACGTTTTGAAAGACTTACCACAGGAATGCCTCTGCGTACGCGTCCGCCCCATAGAAGGTCTGGCCGGGGCACCAGAGCTGTTCAAAGCGTTCCACCGTGACCACGCCGCGCGCTCTCAGGCTGCGCGCCGATTGTATCCGGTTTTTGGCCATTACCTGCGCGGCGGATTTGTCTCCCACATAGCGGGCAAACTCTTCGTGCGGACAAATCATCCGGGCTTGCAGCTCAAAATCCACAACGTCCGGCAGGGCGAAGCAGACAACCCCGGTCAGGTGCAACTGGACGATCTCGATCTGTGCCACGTGCATGCACGTTCCTGGGAGGCCTGGCGCGCGCATTTCACATACCGGCATGACAAAGGCTCCTACCGGGCAGAATTGAAAGGACGCGGAACGCTGACACCACATGAGCTCTTTGCCGGTATTTTGCAAAGCGATGGTGAGGCTGGTCTGCGGGCGTTTTTCGACGAAGTCTGCGCCGCAACGCCCTCACATGTTGCCGGGCTGGAGCGCGAAGGCCTCCTGCGCCGCCGCGACCTGCGCTTGCGCGCGGCACGCATGCGACACTTCCCTGCAGCTTAACCCTTTGAACTGTCCAGAGTTTGACTCTGCCATGCTGCACCCGCTAAAAGACCCCTCAAGAATGCTTTTTATGTGGAAAACCACGGGCCATAGGGGCCGCATTCTGTCAGACGCGCGGGCCGAATTGTTGTCCGCAAATAACGGACACATATGACCAAGTTTTCTGATCTGGATCTCAATCCGAAAGTCCTCAAGGCTGTTGTTGAAGCAGGCTACGAGACCCCTACTCCTATTCAGGCCGGCGCCATTCCGCCCGCCATGGAAGGCCGCGACGTTCTGGGCATCGCCCAAACCGGGACAGGCAAAACCGCCTCTTTCACGTTGCCGATGATTTCAATGCTGGCCCGAGGCCGCGCAAGAGCACGTATGCCGCGCAGCCTCGTGCTGTGTCCGACGCGAGAGCTCGCCGCGCAGGTCGCCGAAAACTTCGACACCTATGCGAAATACGTCAAGCTGTCGAAAGCATTGCTGATTGGCGGTGTGAGCTTCAAGGAGCAAGACACGCTGATCGACAAAGGCGTGGACGTGCTGATCTGCACGCCCGGCCGTTTGCTCGATCACTTCGAGCGCGGCAAGCTGATCCTGTCGGACGTGAAGGTCATGGTGGTGGATGAAGCGGACCGGATGCTGGATATGGGCTTCATTCCCGATATCGAACGCATCTTCGGCCTCACACCTTTCACGCGCCAAACGCTCTTCTTCTCGGCCACGATGGCATCAGAGATTGAGCGCATCACCAATACGTTCCTGTCCAACCCCGCGCGCATTGAGGTCGCGCGGCAGGCAACTGCATCGGAGACGATTGAGCAGGGCGTTGTCATGTTCAAGGCGTCCCGCAAGGACCGGGAAGGCTCCGAAAAGCGCCGGGTTCTGCGCGGTCTGCTCGATGGCGAGGGAAAGGCGCTGACCAACGCGATCATCTTCTGCAACCGCAAGACAGATGTGGATATCACCGCGAAATCGCTCAAGAAATACGGCTACGACGCGGCCCCAATCCACGGTGATCTCGACCAATCCCAACGCACCAAGACGCTGGATAATTTCCGCGAAGGCGGTTTGCGTATCCTCGTGGCCTCCGATGTCGCCGCGCGGGGTCTCGATGTGCCCTCCGTGAGCCATGTGTTCAACTTTGACGTGCCCGGCCATGCCGAAGACTATGTTCACCGCATTGGCCGCACGGGCCGCGCCGGACGTGAAGGCAAAGCCTTCACGATCTGCGTTCCCCGTGACGAAAAGAATTTTGACGCTGTTGAAAAGCTGATCCAGCGCGAGATCACCCGCGTCCCCGTCCCCGGCAAGAAAACCGTGGACGCGGAAGAGGCCAAGACAGAGACCTCGCCAGACGCAGCCAAGCAGGACAAGCAGGACAAGCAGGATAAACCCAAACGCACCCGCTCGCGCTCTCGCAAATCCGACGCGCCCAAGGATGAACCCAAGGTCGACAGCGCCGAGGTTGCAAACGAAGCCCCGGCCACGCCCGAGACAGACCCACGCGACGATGCGCCGAACAAGGAGCGCCGCACCCGTGGTGGTCGCAACCGCGGGGGTCGTGGTGGCAACCGGGACAATGGCCCGCCCGTCGTAGGCATGGGCGATCACCTGCCCAGCTTTATCGCGCTGAGCTTTGACGAGCGCCGGACAAGCTGATCGGCAGCGAAAGACAAAAAAAACGCCGGGTCATGCGCCCGGCGTTTTCATGTCTGGTCTCTGCCCTGAGAAGATCAGGACCGGCGACGCAGCATCGCCAGCCCGCCCAATCCTGCAAGAAGCAGCGGCAGCCCGGCAGGCAACGGAACCGGAGCCGTCACGACAACCTCGTCAACATTCAGGATATCAAAGGCCCAGGCGTTCGTACGGTCAAAGCCACCGACGTCACAAAAGATGCCATTGCCGCAACCAAAGGTATCCGTGAAGGTTTCGTTGCCCGGTCCATCATAGGTGAACCCGTCGCTCAGATCGCCTAGTGCAAAATTGTCATACTGCATGACGGCCACGGTATAATTTCCTGCAGCCAAAGTCGCTTCGAGGAAGGTATCGAACTCACTTCCCGTAACAGGATCGGCATTCACATCCGGGGCAGAACCGTCATCATTGCTGTCAATGAAGAGACCATTTGCATCAAACAGCGCCAGAATCGGATCGAATCCCCCCGCGTCGATGACAGTGCCATCAGCCATGACGCCCCCACCGTAGGAATATGTCTTCAAGACAACGTCGGATTCCGCGCCCACTGTGAAGTCAAACAATTGAACGTCATTGTCTTTGGCGAATGTGCCTGTGAACGAAAAGCTCGCGGCCTGCGCCGCAGACGCCAATGCCAACAGAGCAGCGCTCGCCGCGACCGATTTCATAAGTGCCATTCTGCACCCCCTTAATCTTCGGAATTAATGACAGAAGACTAAAAGCGCACAACTTCGAGGTCAACGCGCCATAGCCTCCTCGCCTTGCTGGCCAACAATTCTACTGCAGACGGCTGACCACGATCGTGACTTCCGGCTTTTTCCCGATCTCGCCCATGGCAGAATTGCGAACAATCCGGCGCAGGCCTTCCTCGAGTTGCCCGTCATCCGACAGCGTCTTTTCGCCCGCGCGCCCGAGGAATTGGCTGAGGTCTTCCTCCAGAACATCGACCAGCGGCGCATGCGACCGCCCCATCTCAGGCAAGCCCATCAGATCACACCACGGCGTGCCCAGCGGCTCGTCATCCTCGTCCAGCAAAACCGTCACAGTCACATGACCATTGAGCGCCATGCGAATCCTGTCACGGATAACGCCATCCAGCGCGCCGACCTGGACAGACCCGTCGAGATAGGTCCGCCCCGTCTCAACATAGCCCGCCACCGTGGGCGCATTGCCGGACAGATCAATCATCATCCCATTGACCGCGATCACCCCGGCGCGCCCCTTGGCATTCGCGAGCTTCACATGTTCACGCAAGTGTCGATGTTCGCCGTGCATCGGGATCACCATTTGAGGCTGCACCAGATCATGCATTGCTTCCAGATCGGGGCGATTGGCATGGCCCGAGACATGGTAATGCCCGCCCGAACTCTCATCGATGACATCCACGCCCTTCTCGGAGAATTGGTTGACGATCCGGATCACACCCTTCTCATTCCCGGGAATGGTCTTGGAGGAGAACAGGAAGGTATCCCCCTCTTTCAACTCGATGCCGTTGTACTTGCCACGCGCGAGCTGCGCCGAGGCCGCGCGGCGTTCGCCCTGCGAGCCCGTGACCAGCAACATGACATGGTCGCGCGGAATATGGGCTGCGTCTTCCGGCCCGATGACCTTGGGAAACCCGGTCAAAACACCTGTCTCGATCGCCGCCTCGATCATCCGCCGCATGGCGCGGCCCAGCAGGCAGATCGACCGACCGGCCCGGTGCCCGGCTTCGGCCAGCGTTTTCACACGCGCGACGTTGGAGGCAAAGGTCGTGGCCACGACCATACCTTTGGCGCCTGCCACCAGTTCTTCGATCTCCGGGCCAACGCTCACCTCTGAACGGCCCGCATGGCGCGAGAAGACATTCGTCGAATCGCAGATCAGCGCCTTGACGCCCGACTTGGCAACCTCGGCCCAGAGATCGGGATCAAAGGCCTCCCCAACGATGGGCGTCTTGTCGAGTTTGAAATCGCCCGTGTGGATCATCCGGCCATCGGGGCTGTCGATCACAAGCGCAGAGCTCTCCGGGATCGAATGCGAGATCGGCAGGAAACCCACCTTGAACGGCCCCGCATCAACCTGCTGTGGCCATGCGCTGACAACCTTGACCGCGCCTTCAGGCTGGCCTGCATCTTCCATCTTGCGCTTGGCGATATTGGCGGTGAAGGCACGCGCATAGATCGGCGCGCCAAGCTTCTCCCACAGATGGCCAACAGCGCCGACGTGATCCTCATGGGCATGGGTGATGAAAATCGCCTCCAGCCTGTCGCGCCGCTCCATCAGCCAGGTCATGTCCGGCAAGATCAGATCAACACCCGGCGTGCCGTCCATATCTGGAAAGGTCACGCCGAGATCGACAAGGATCAACCGCTCCTTGTCCTCTGGCCCATAGCCATAGACATAAGCGTTCATGCCGATTTCACCGGCCCCACCCAGCGGCAGGTAAATCACGCGAGGGCGTGTGCTCATCTGTTATCCGTTCTTCTTGTTATACGCATGGATCACTGTGAGCCCATGCATCGTCAGATCATCTTCGATCGTGTCAAATAGCAGTTCCCCCTGTGCGAACAAGGGGGCAAGACCGCCTGTGCCGATGACCTTCATCGGGCGGCCATATTCGGCTTTGATTTTCTCGGTGATACCATGGATCAGGCCGACATAGCCCCAAAAAACACCGGATTGGATACAGGCAACGGTATTGGTGCCGATCACGCGCTCCGGCTGGGTTATATCCACATGGGGCAATGCTGCCGCCCCTTTCCCGAGCGCCTCAAGCGAAAGATTGACCCCTGGCGCAATCACACCGCCCACATAAGCGCCATCCTCAGCGACAACATCAAAGTTGGTGGCCGTGCCAAAGTCGACAACAACAGAATTGCCGCCATGCCTGTCATAAGCCGCGGCGGCATTGGCCAGCCGATCAGGGCCCACCGCCGTGCCTGCATCGACCCTTGGCGCATGCGGCAACAGGCACTCCGGCTTGCCGACGACCAGCGGCCGCACGCCAAAGAAACGATCCGCAAAAACGCGCAGGTTCCAGACAACGCGCGGCACCGTCGATGCAATGACAACATCCTCGATCTCGAGCTTGATGTCATAATGCGCGATCAATGTGGAAAACCACGTAAAATAGGCGTCCGCCGTCCGCGCATGATGGGTCGACGTGCGCAAGGTGCACAGCCAGCTTTCCCCGTCCCAGATCGAGAAGACCGTATTCGTGTTGCCGCAATCAATACACAACAGCATGGCGCACCCTTTCAGAAATAGACATCGGCCGCGGGGATCGACACGCGGCCCTTGGCCGTGTCCAACACAAGCTGACCCTCCATGTCGACGTCGCTAAATGTCCCGATGGTCTCCGAAGTCGTCGTGCGAGCTGTGATGACCTCTCCAAGCCGCGTAGCGCGTGCCAGCCAGGCGGTCCGGATCGGCGCGAACCCATAGGTCTCAAACGTTCGCTCATGATGATCAAACGCCTGCGCCAGATGCCCCAGAAAATCTTCCGGAGTAACCCGGACCCCAGCCTCGGAGAGCAGTGAAACAGGTCTCACGGCCCCCGGTTCAACATCTGACGCGGCCGGCGCTTCGACAAGATTGATCCCGACACCAATCGCCAAATGCCCCCCACCAGACAGCATGTGGCTTTCAAGCAGAATACCAGCCACCTTGCCGCCATTCAGCAAAACGTCATTGGGCCATTTCAAGCCGAACAGGTCAGCCCGCCCCGTGGTCTCTACAAAGGCATCGAAGAGCGCCAATGACATGACAAAGGAGCGCAATGCGGCCTGACCGGGCCCGCCCTCGAGACGCAGAACCAATGTCGCGGCGAAGTTGCCCTGCGGAAACGCCCAGACCCTGCCGCGCCGACCGCGGGAGGCGGTTTGGTCGAGCGCCAATATCCACTCGGCCCCACTGATTTCCGGCGCCACACGCGCCGCTTCAAGCATCGTGCTGTCCACACGGGCCAAAACGCGCCGTCCATAACCTTGGGGCCAGTCCGTCTTCATCTTGCCAGATAAACTCCCCGCGGAGCGTCCGTCGCTTGCCGAACGTGCCAAGGCCCGGATCTAGTTGACCAACGCCGCCGCTGCAGCTTGGGCTGCTGTTTCGATACCAAAGAGGTTGATGATCCCGACCACCATGATGATCGCAGAGGCCATCAGGAACCCTGAGAGAACCGAAGATTTGGACGTCTCCAACCCCTCGCTGGTCTCTTCCCCGAAATACATGAAGAAGACGATCCGCAGGTAGTAAAACGCGCCGATAACAGAGGCGATGACCCCGGCGATGGCGAGCCAGGCCAGCCCGCCCTCATAGGCTGCGCGCAGCACATAGAGCTTCCCGAAAAAGCCCACCATTGGCGGCACACCTGCCAGAGAGAAGAGCAGCACGAGCATTGCCAGAGCCTTGCCTGGCTCGCGTTTGGAGAACATGTTGAGCGATGCGATATCACTCACCGGTTGGCCATCCCGCTCCATCGAGAGAATGAAGGCGAAGGTGCCGATATTCATCGTCACGTAAATGGCCATGTAAATCAGCATCGCCTGCACGCCAAAAGCCGTGCCGGCCGCCAAACCCATCAGCGCATATCCCATATGCGCGATGGAGGAGAAGGCCATCAACCGCTTGATATCCCGCTGACCGATCGCCGCGACCGCACCAAGAAACATCGACAGGACAGAAAGCAGCGCGATGATCTGCTGCCAATCCGCAACCGCACTGCCAAAGGCATCATGCATCACGCGCGCAAAGAGGCCCATGGCCGCAACTTTGGGGGCTGTCGCGAAGAATGCGGTGACTGGTGTGGGCGAGCCTTCGTACACATCTGGTGTCCACATGTGAAACGGCACGGCGGAGACCTTGAACGCAAGTCCCGCGATCATGAAGACAAGGCCAAACAGCAGACCAAGCGAGAGCGAACCTTCAGACGCGGTCTGAATGATGCCCGAGAACAAAGTCGTCCCCGCATAGCCGTAGATGAGCGACGCGCCATAGAGCAACAGGCCCGAGGAGAGCGCGCCCAGCACGAAGTACTTCAAACCGGCTTCAGTTGAACGGACAGAGTCGCGCCGGATCGAGGCCACGACGTATAGGGCCAGCGATTGCAGCTCGAGCCCCATGTAAAGCGCAATCAGATCACCGGCAGAGACCATCATCATCATGCCCACGGCAGACAGGGCGATGAGCACGGGATATTCAAACTTCAGAAATCCGCGCTTGGCCATATACCCTTGGCTCATCGCCAAAACGGCTGCCGCAGAGAGCAAGATCACGACTTTCGCAAAGCGCGAGAACCCGTCATCGATGAACATGCCGTTGAAGGCGACGTTGGTGCCCCCGCCCCGCGTCGCGATCCATGCCGCAAGCACGACAAAGAACGCAGCCGTGACCCATGTCAAAAGGCCCGCCGCCGCGTCTTTCACGGTGTAGACAACACCCAGAAGTGCCGCCATCGCGAAGAGCGACAGGACGATTTCCGGCAAGATAATCGTGAGATCAGCCCAGATCATACGCTCTCTCCTTAGTTCGAAGCAACTTGGCTGGCGGCCTCAAAGGTCGCGACGGCTGTGTCATATTGGTCAACGAGTGCAGCCACTGAAGGGCCGATAGCGTCGAGAATGGGGGCCGGGTAGACACCCAGAAGGATCGTGAAGAACACCAGCGGTGCGAAAATCGCGCGCTCGCGCATCGTCATATCGGTGATCGTTTTCAGGCTTTCCTTGATCAGATCGCCAAAGACAACCCGACGATAAAGCCAGAGTGCATAGGCTGCCGACAAGATCACGCCCGTCGTGGCCACCGCCGCGACCCAGGTGTTGACCTGGAACACGCCCATGAGCGTCAGGAATTCACCGATGAAGCCTGACGTCCCCGGCAAGCCGACATTGGCCATGGTGAAGAGCATGAAGATCAGCGCGTAGGCCGGCATGCGGTTCACGAGCCCGCCATAGGCGTCAATCTCGCGCGTATGCATCCGGTCATAGATGACCCCCACGCAGAGGAAGAGCGCGGCTGAGATGAACCCGTGGCTCAGCATCTGGAAGATCGCGCCATCGATGCCTTGCTGGTTCGCCGCAAAGATCCCCATGGTCACGTAGCCCATATGGGCCACGGACGAATAGGCAATGAGCTTCTTCATGTCTTCCTGCACCAGCGCCACCAGCGAGGTGTAGACGATGGCAATGGCGGACATCCAGAGAACCAGCGGCCCCAGGACCTCGGAGCCCACGGGGAACATCGGCAGCGAGAAGCGCAGGAAGCCGTAGCCCCCCATCTTCAGCAGGATTGCCGCCAGAACAACAGAGCCCGCCGTCGGCGCCTGCACGTGTGCATCGGGCAGCCACGTGTGCACCGGCCACATCGGCATCTTTACGGCGAAGCTCGCAAAGAAAGCGAGGAACAGGAGCGTCTGCATCCCGCCCACGATCTGAATGCCGAGGATCGAGAAGGCTTCCGTGCCAAATTGATGGTTCATCAGTTGCGCGATATCGGTCGTGCCGCTGTCGGCAAACATCGCAACCATGGCCACCAGCATGAGGACCGAGCCCAGGAAGGTGTAGAGGAAGAACTTGAAGCTCGCATAGATACGGTTCGCTCCGCCCCAGATGCCAATGATCAGGAACATCGGGATCAGGCCTGCTTCAAAGAAGAGGTAGAACAGGACCAGATCCAGCGCCATGAAGACGCCGAGCATGAGCGTTTCCAGAAGCAGGAACGCGATCATGTATTCCTTGACCCGGGTTTTCACATCCCAGGACGCGGCAATGACCAGCGGCATCATGAACGTTGTGAGCATGACAAAGAGGACGGAGATCCCGTCAACGCCCATCTTGTATTGCAGACCGAGCAGCCACTCACTCTCTTCGACCATCTGGAACCCGGTGTTGTTGGGGTCAAACTGGAAGTAGATGAAGAGCGAGATCAGGAACGTCGCCACAGTTGCGGCAAGCGCCAGCCACTTGGCATTGCGCTGCGCCGCCTCATCTTCCCCGCGCAGAAAAACCGCGAGGATAAGAGCCGCGAGGGCGGGCACGAAGGTGGTGATGGAGAGAAGATTGTCCATTAGTTCGCCCCTCCGGACATCGTCATCCACGTGATCAAAACAGCGATCCCGATAACCATGCCGAACGCATATGTGAAGATGTAGCCAGATTGCATACGGCCCGCGAGGCGCGTGAAGAAGGGAATGATCCCCATGGACACGCCATTGATTGAGCCGTCAATCACCGCGCCATCGCCGTTTTTCCAAAGGAACCGTCCAAGGAATACGGCGGGGCGCACGAAGATGAAGTCGTAGATCTCGTCGAAATACCACTTGTTGAGCAAGAAGAGATACAGAGGACGCTGGTTCTCGGCCAAGCGCTTGGGCAGCGACGGGTTCACGATATAGAACCAGTAAGACATGCCCAGCCCGATCAGCATTGCGATGAAAGGCGAGAGTTTGACCCATGTGGGCACGTAATGCGCCTCGTGCAGGATCGTGTTCTCAGGAGCGATATAGATCGCAGCCTCGCCTGGCGCGCTCTCCATCACATAGTGCAGTTTGGAGGCTTTCGGGCTGCGCTCGGCAACGTCTTCGATCAGTGCCTCGGTCGGCTCGCCATACTTGCCGCCGAAGAATTTCACGACTTCATTGGTCTTGCCGAAGAAGCTCGAGTACCAGATCGCACCCGCAAAAATCGCGCCGAGGGCGAGAACGCCCAGCGGGATCAACATGACCTTGGGGCTCTCATGGGCATGTTCATGGGTATGCTTGTCCCCGCGAGGCTTGCCATAGAACGTCAGGAACATAAGCCGCCAAGAATAAAAGCTCGTAAAGAGTGCCGCAATTACGAGCATCCAGAAAGCATAGCCCCCTGCCGTGGCAGCAAAGGCACTCTCAATCACGGCATCCTTGGAAGCAAATCCCGCAAAACCGATCCAGCCAGTGAGTGGAATGCCCACCCCGGTAATGGCCAGCGTGCCGATCATCATGGCCCAGAAGGTCAGCGGCATCTTTTTGCGCAGACCGCCATAGTTCCGCATATCCTGCTCATGGTGCATCCCGTGGATGACGGAGCCCGCGCCGAGGAACAGCATCGCCTTGAAGAACGCGTGCGTGAAGAGGTGGAACATGGCGACCGAGTAGACGCCTACGCCTGCGGCCACGAACATATAGCCCAGCTGCGAACAGGTCGAATAGGCGATCACGCGTTTGATGTCGTTTTGAACAAGGCCCACGGTTGCCGCGAAGAAGGCCGTGGTCGCGCCGAGGAAGGTCACGAAGGCCATGGCATTGGGCGCGAATTCCATGATGGGCGACATGCGGCACACAAGGAAGACACCTGCCGTCACCATGGTCGCTGCGTGAATAAGCGCGGAAACAGGCGTCGGGCCCTCCATCGCGTCGGGCAACCAGGTGTGCAAGATGAGCTGCGCAGATTTGCCCATGGCGCCCACGAAGAGCAGGAAGGCAATCAGTTCTGCAGCATTCCAGGAGGTCCACAGGAAGGTGATCTGCGTGTCGGCCAGCTGTGCAGCGGATGCAAAGACATCATCGAAGCGCACGGAATCGGTCAGGAAGTAAATCGCGAAAATCCCCAGCGCGAAGCCGAAATCGCCCACCCGATTGACCACGAAGGCCTTGATCGCCGCGGCACCAGCCGATGGTTTGCGGTAGTAAAACCCGATGAGCAGATAGGACGCGACCCCCACGCCTTCCCAGCCGAAGAACATCTGCACCAGATTGTCCGACGTCACGAGCATCAGCATCGCAAAGGTGAAGAAGGAGAGATACGCGAAGAAGCGCGCCTTGTAGCTCTCCTCCCCCTCACGGAAGTGCTCGTCATGGGCCATGTAGCCGAAGGAATAGAGATGCACGAGCGCGGAAACGGTCGTGACAACGATGAGCATGATCGAGGTCAAGCGATCGAGGCGAATGGCCCATTCCGTGCTCAGCGTCCCGCTTTCGATCCAGCGCAGGATGTTGATCGTCTCAGTCTCTGAACTGTGCGTGAAAAACACGACCCAGGACAGCAGGCAAGCCAGAAACAGAAAGCCCGTCGCAACGATCTGCGCGCCTTTGATCGTGATGAAGCGCCAGCCGAACCCGGCGATCAATGCGCCCAGAAGCGGGCTGAAGAGGATGATCGTTTCCATGGCCCTACCCCTTCATCACGTTGATGTCTTCCACGGCAATGGTGCCGCGGTTGCGGAAGAAACACACGAGGATGGCCAGACCAATGGCCGCCTCCGCTGCCGCCACAGTCAGGACAAAGAGCGTGAAGACCTGGCCTACCAAATCACCGTGGTACCAGGAGAAGGCCACAAGATTGATATTCACCGCGAGCAACATAAGCTCGATGGACATCAGCAGGATGATGACATTCTTCCGGTTCAGAAAGAGCCCAAAGATGCCAATGACAAACAGCGCAGCGGCCACTGTCAGATAATGTTCAAGTCCGATCATGTCGTCCCTCTAGGGCCATGCAGCCCGGCTTTTTCGTCTTTTGACCCGCGCGAGACACGGGTGTCGTTTTAGTTCCGCGCAAACCCTTCGGGCAAACGCTCAAATTCAAATCCGGTCTTGTCGCCGCGCAGGTCCGGATAATGGGCCGCACAGGCGCAGGGTTCATGATCCATGCGCAAATGCGTCACATCCTTGGCCACCTCAGACACGTCGCGCGCGAGCCGATCCATCGTGGCAAACACACGATCACCGCTGTGCACAATGTCTACGATGTGCATCGCTGCGGTGCGGCGATCGAAAGGCAATCGCGCCGACATGTTGGCTTCCGCCACCCGAAACCGCAGCCCTGCGCCATCAGCGCAATCGACCACAAAGATATCGCTGGCGGACCCTTCCTGAGACCACCACCGCGTCCACATCACACGGCCCTCGCCAAGATCCACATGATCCTCCTCGCCCGCGTGCGAGATGTGCGTCACGCGCGTGCATTCAGGCACAGCAATCGCTTGAGCCGCACTCGCCGCACCGAGCAGAGCAAGGGGATATGTAAGCCGCGTGATCACGATCAGAGACCCTGCCCTGGTTTGACGTCCTTGAGTTCCATGGCCTTGGCCGGATCGCGGTACATCTGCGCCAGAACGTCCTGACGTTTGACGTCGGAGCGATGGCGCAGCGTCAAGACAATCGCGCCGATCATGGCCACCAGAAGGATCAGGCCAGACAATTGGAAGAGCAGGAAGTATTCGTCGTAAAGAATGAGACCCAAGGCTTCGGTATTGTGCCGATCAACCGGCACTGGCTGCGCGCGCAGCCCTTCCGCAGCGGCATTGCTGTCCCAAGCGCCATAGGCCAGGGCAAACTGCATCAGCAGTATCACCGCGATCAAAAGGGCGAGCGGCATGTATTTTGCCATTTCCGCTTTCAGCTCGGCAAAATCTACATCCAGCATCATCACGACGAACAGGAACAGCACGGCCACGGCGCCGACGTAGACAATGATGAGCAGCATCGCGAGGAACTCTGCCCCCATCAGCACGAACAGACCCGCCGCAGACAGGAAGCTCAGGATGAGCCAGAGCACCGAATGCACAGGGTTTCGGCTGATCACCGTAAAGAGCCCACCCGTCACGCAGGATATGGCAAAGAGGTAGAAGGCAAAGGCAAACATCAGTCCCCGTCCTTTTCTGAATTCATCACGTCTCGCGCCATCTCCATCGCGCGTGTCATGGCCGGAAGACCTGCAAACATGGACATCATGGCAATGGTCTCGGCAATCTCGTCTTCCGTGGCACCCGCCTCCTGCGCATGGCGTACGGTCATGCGAACCTGCGCCTCAGCCTGCGCGCCCTGCATGGTCAAGCCTGCAAGCGTCAGCAAAAGCCGCGTCTTGGCATCCAACCCATCCTTGGACAGACCTTTGCCGAACATCATTTCCATCATGTCTTTGGGCATGGTGGGCCACATCTGTTCAAACCCTTTGGGCGAGAACGAGGTCAGTTGCGGATTGAAGGCCTTCGCCATCTCCTGCGCCTGTTCCATCATCAACTCAAAGGGGGTTTTCTCGCTCATCGGTAGGGCGCATCCAGCTCAAGGTTGCGCGCGATTTCCGCTTCCCAGCGTTCGCCGTTCTCAAGGAGCTTGTCCTTGTTGTAAAACAGTTCTTCGCGCGTCTCCGTGGCGAACTCGAAGTTTGGTCCCTCGACAATCGCATCCACCGGGCAGGCCTCCTGACAGAAGCCGCAGTAGATGCATTTGGTCATGTCGATGTCATAGCGCGTGGTCCGGCGCGATCCGTCATCGCGCGGCTCAGCATCAATGGTAATCGCCTGCGCCGGGCAAATCGCCTCGCAGAGTTTGCACGCGATGCAGCGTTCTTCCCCGTTGGGATAACGGCGCAACGCATGCTCACCGCGAAAGCGCGGGGAGAGCGGGCCCTTTTCATGGGGGTAGTTGATCGTCGCCTTGGGCGCGAAGAAATATTTCAGCCCCAGCTTCATGCCGACCCAGAAATCCTGCAGGAGGAAATACTTGGCGGCCCGTCCGTAGTCGATCTGCGTCATGTGTTTCTCCTCAGACCCAGCGCGCGAATGCGCCCCAGAACCATTCGAATTTGGCCGCAAAGGCCACAAAGACGACCCAGACGAGGCTGAAGGGCAGGAAGACTTTCCACCCCAGCCGCATCAGCTGGTCGTAGCGGTAACGCGGCGTGATTGCCTTCACCATCGCGAAGATGAAGAAGAAGAACGCCATCTTGATGATCATCCAGTGCACGCCATCACCCAGAAGCGGCCAGTCCGCCAGCCCTGGGAAGGGCGAGAGCCAACCTCCAAAGAAGAGCAGCGTCGTCAAGGCACACATCAGGAAGATTGCGATGTATTCCCCGGCCATGAAGAGCAGGAACGGCGTCGAGGAATACTCGACCTGATACCCTGCCACGAGCTCGGATTCCGCTTCGGGCAAATCGAACGGCGGGCGGTTCGTCTCAGCCAGACAGCTGATGAAGAACAGGAAAACCATCGGGAAATGCGGCAGCCAGTACCACGACAGGATGCCCATCCCGCTTTGCGCATTCACGATAGAGCCGAAGTTCATCGAACCCGTGGAGATGATCACGCCGATGATGATCAAGCCGATCGACACTTCATAGGAGATCATCTGCGCCGCGGAGCGCAAGGAGCCGAGGAAAGGGTATTTCGAGTTGGAGGCCCAGCCCCCCATGATCACGCCATATACCTCAAGCGAGGAAATGGCGAAGACAAAGAGAATGGCCACATTGATGTCCGACAGGACCCAGCCTTCATTGAACGGGATCACCGCCCAGGCAAGAACCGCCAGCACAAAGGACGCCATCGGCGCCATCATGAAAACGGTCTTGTCGGCCCCCGCAGGCACCACGACCTCTTTGACGACGTATTTGAGCGCATCGGCCACTGTTTGCAGCAGCCCGAAGGCGCCAACCACATTGGGCCCCCGGCGCATCTGAACAGCCGCCCAGATCTTGCGGTCGCCATAGACGAGGAAAAGCAGCGAAACCATCACAAAACCCAGCACCGCAAGGCACTGCGCAAGGATGAGGACGCCGATCCCCAAAGGTGTTGTCAGAAACTCAGCCATGGTCCCTCACACAGTCGGTATGTTTGTTTCCCGACACGCGGCGACTGTCACCTCCGCATCGATGTTTGTGACGCCTTTCGGCAGTGCGTCCGAAATCAGGTAGGCTGCATCGGCCATCCAGAGACCTTCGCGCTGCTCTACCTGCGTCCGCACGTGTTGAGCGAACCCATAGCCCCGAATGAGGGCGTATTGCGCTGCGGCACATCGCGCATAATCCTCGATATCCCGTGTTTTGCGCGCACCGCGCATCTCGACATGGAAATTCACGAGGTCCCCTTCCAAGAGGCGCGTCTCGATGCCGAGATATTGCGGCTCGAACGGCGCGTCCTCCTGCGACGGCGGTGCCTCGCAGGCGGCAAGCGCCAGCGCCATGACAGCTATGGGCCAGATATGCTTCATTCCGCTGCAATCTTGTCCTCGCTGCGTGCTTTATGACCGGCGGACAATTCAGCCATGAGCTGGCTGGCGCGCGCAATCGGGTTGGTCAGATAGAAATCCTTGATCGCATTGCGGAAATCAGCGTCGCCCAGCTTGCCCGCTGGCAGAGGATCCCATTCGTTTTCAGGCACCTCATCGATCCGGCCCAGATGCGGGACCGCCTTGACGAGTTCCTGACGCAGCTGTGGCAGACTATCAAACGGCAAGCCGAAGCCGCCCGGGATCGGGATGTTGCGCATCTGTCCTGCCAAGGCGCGCAAGATGGCCCAGTTTTCCTTTGCATCACCCGGCGCAAACCCCGCGCGCAACGCCAGCTGGGGGCGGCCCTCGGTGTTTACAAAGAGGCCGGATTCTTCCGTGTAGGCCGCTCCAGGCAAAATAATATCTGCGCGATGCGCGCCGCGATCCCCATGGGAGCCCTGATAAATCACAGTGGGGCCTGCGGCGATCTCCACTTCGTCTGCGCCCAGATTGTAGATGACATCCGCGTCCTCGATGGCCCCTTCGAGACCACCGTCACATACCGCGCCGACATCCATGGCGCCCACGCGGCTCGCCGCCGTATGCAACACCATGAACTTCGAATTACCGGCTTGCGCCGTTTGCATCGCCGTCCCGAGAACGGCCGCTCCATCGGCTTCGCGCAGAGCGCCCTGCCCGACAATCATCACGCCCGGCACGCCTTGCTTGTCCGAATGATCCATCTCCGCAAGCTTGGCCAAAGCCTCGCGGCCCGTGCCTAGATGGATATAGTCATAGGAAAGATCGACGGGCTCACCAATCAGCGCAACCTTCGCACCTGCGGACCAGGCTTTGCGAATCCGCGCATTGAGAACAGGCGCTTCATCGCGCGGATTGGTCCCGATCAACAGGATCATCTCCGCCGTATCGATATCTTCGATGCGCGCCGTGCCAACATAGCCCGAGCGATTGCCCGCAGGCAGCTTCGCCCCATCGGTGCGGCACTCAACAGCCCCGCCCAGACCTTCGACCAGCAGCTTGAGCGCATAGCTGGCCTCAACAGGAGCCAGATCGCCCACAAGTCCAGCAACCTTGGACGCCCCCGCCAACGCTTCGGCCGCTTTTTCCAGAGCCTCGCCCCAAGATGCCGGGCGCAGCTTGCCGTTCTCACGCACGTATGGTTTATCCAGTCGCTGACGGCGCAGGCCATCCCAGACGAACCGCGTTTTGTCGGAAATCCACTCTTCGTTTACGCCGTCATGATTGCGCGGCAGAAAACGCATGACCTCGCGGCCCTTCGTGTCCACACGGACGTTGGAGCCAAGCGCATCCATCACATCGATGCTTTCTGTCTTGGTCAATTCCCACGGACGGGCTGTAAAGGCATAAGGCTTGGAGACCAGCGCACCAACGGGGCAAAGATCGATGATATTGCCCTGCATGTTCGAATTCAGCGTTTCGCCCAGATAAGACGTGATCTCGCTGTCTTCGCCGCGACCGGTTTGACCCATTTGGGTGATGCCGGCAACTTCCGTCGTGAAGCGCACACAGCGTGTGCAGGAGATGCAGCGCGTCATATGCGTCTCGACCAATGGGCCGAGGTCCAGATCATCAACCGCCCGCTTGGGCTCGCGGAAGCGTGAAAAATCAACACCATAGGCCATCGCCTGATCTTGTAGATCACACTCGCCCCCCTGGTCACAGATCGGACAATCGAGCGGGTGGTTGATGAGCAAAAACTCCATCACACCCTCACGCGCCTTCTTGACCATGGGAGAGTTTGTCTTGACGACAGGCGGTTGGCCTTCGGGGCCGGGGCGCAAATCGCGCACCTGCATGGCGCAAGACGCCGCTGGCTTGGGCGGACCACCGACCACTTCCACAAGGCACATGCGGCAATTGCCAGCAATCGACAACCGCTCATGATAGCAAAAACGCGGGACCTCGATACCGGCCTGCTCGCAGGCCTGAATGAGCGTCATGGCACCGTCAACTTCCACTTCCTGGTCGTCGATAATGATCTTTTTCAGGTCAGACATATGCCCTCACCTCTCTCTGAGCAGCGCACCAATCGGTGTGCCACTTTGAATTTCAGCACGCCCCAGCGCGCAATAGGACTGATCGTCGCCACGGGTCACACCGCGCGCCGCCATGTAAGCATCCGCTTCGCCCTCAAGGCGCTTGCGATCCGCTTTGGATTTCACGAAATCTTCAATCTGTTCAGCGCTGTAGCCCAAGTTGCGCGCGCGGCGCTTCAGCCCGTCCAGCGTGCTCCAGGCCACAAGCATACGCGCTGAAATCGAACCGCAATGGCTGCGAATTTCATCGGCGATTTTAACCGAGCGCAGACCATCGTTTATCTCCGCGACATCCGACAAGGGCGGAAGCGCAAGAACTGGCGTGGCCATGGCAAAAGACAAAAACGCAGCGCGGATCATTCGATGCACCTCCCGCGCAACGTCAGGCTGTCGCCATCCAGCGGCAAGCTCTCTGCATCCGGCGAGGTCTCCCAGACGATCTCGGAGACACCAAACCACTTGATGCAGTATTTCGTGCCCTCATACGCAACGGCTTCGCGCGCGCCAGCTTCTGATTTCGAGACCCCCCGGACAACCGCATCAAACACAGTCCGATCCGAGCGATCCACCGCCTTGGCGGAGCCGCGGAAAAACTCGCCGTCAAAGGTGATGCGTTTGTCCTGACCGCCACATGCCGCCAAAGCCGCGCATACCAACAAACCTGCAAAAAGACGTGTCATTTCAAACCCTACTCCGCCGCCGTACTGTCCGAGCATGACCGCTCTCGCCAGACGTTTGCGTCCTTGAGAAAAGACCAGCCAAACGCGTGATCGGTGTCGCCATGGGCCCGCTTATGCTCCAGCCGCTGCAGGGCCTCCTCCAGCGCAGGCTTGTGTCCTTCGGGCACCCACCACATGACGAAATGCTGCTCGCCCATCACCTCGAACCATTCCTGACGCCGCTCGTAGAACTGGCGATGCACAGTGTTCCAGACAAAATGCTCCAGTGTCTCGACGCTTTCCCAAACAGACAAGTTCGCTACAAACTGCGGATCATCGCCAATGCTGTTTTCGGTATTGCCCGTGCCCGGCTCACCCGAGCCTTCCATCATCCAGACAAACCCCGGCGAGCGTTTGCCCAAGCCATTGACCAGATCCAGATTTCGCATGAAATCCTGCACCCTGGGATCATCCACGGGCGCCAGAAGACGGCCAACATTGAGTTCAGCCAAGTGCATCACCCACGCTCCCTCAAGAAGCGACCGACCGCGCTGCCCGCAGCAATTTCGCGACGTGCCGCAGCACACACACTGTCTCGGTCTCCAATAACAACGTTATTGGTTTCCAAGTAATTGATCAGGTCGGCTTGCATGCGCGCCTTTGGCAAATTGCGAGTCCAAGCTTTGATGTCATTGGCTATGTAGCCGCGTGACATCAAGTCTTGTACGGCATCCCTTTCCGCGCGGTCAGCCGTGGTTTTCGAATAGAAAACCGACCGACAGCGTTGCCCTAAAGTGGATGCGACACCAGCATTAAACGCCAATTGGTAGAAGTCTTCGGGAATTTCTTGTGCCTGCGGACGAGGCGCATTGATGGAGTTCCCAGATGGCCCAGTTGTCGTCGTCTGGCATCCCGCCAAAAAGGCAAAGATCGCGACTGCGAGGCTCGTTTGCTTCAGCATTGAGAAAACCCTCACTCAGCCGCAACCGCACTGGTTCGCCCAGACCTTTGTGCCTTGATCCGATCCTCGATCTCGTCTCGGAAGTTCTTGATCAGACCCTGAATCGGCCAGGCAGCCGCATCGCCGAGCGCGCAGATCGTATGGCCTTCCACCTGCTTGGTCACATCAAAGAGCATATCGATCTCCTCGACCTCGGCCTCGCCGCGCACCAATCGGTCCATGACCCGCATCATCCACCCAGTGCCTTCGCGGCAGGGCGTACACTGACCACAGCTCTCATGTTTGTAAAACTTGGAGAGCCGCCAGATCGCCTTGATGATATCGGTAGAATTGTCCATCACGATCACCGCCGCCGTGCCGAGGCCGGAGCCCAGTTCACCGCGCAGGTAATCGAAGTCCATGATGGCATCTTTCATGTTCTCGCCGCGCACGCAGGGCACCGATGATCCACCAGGAATAACGGCCTTGAGATTGTCCCATCCGCCGCGAATGCCGCCACAATGGGTCTCGATCAGCTCCTCGAAGGAGATCGACATGGCTTCCTCGACAACACAGGGGTTGTTGACATGTCCGGAGATCGCAAAAAGCTTTGTACCGGCGTTGTTCTGGCGACCGAAGCCTGCGAACCAAGCGCCGCCGCGGCGCAGGATCGTGGGGACCACGGCAATGCTCTCCACGTTATTCACTGTGGTCGGGCACCCATAAAGCCCTGCGCCGGCCGGGAACGGCGGCTTCATGCGCGGCATGCCCTTTTTGCCCTCAAGGCTTTCCAGCAATGCGGTTTCTTCGCCGCAAATGTAGGCCCCTGCCCCGTGGTGCAGGTAAATGTCGAAATCCCAACCCGACTTCGCGGCGTTCTTGCCGACGAGGCCTGCTTCATAGGCTTCATCGATCGCAGCCTGCAGCGCTTCACGCTCGCGGATATATTCGCCGCGGATGTAGATGTAGCAACAATGGGCCTGCATGGCGAAAGAGGCGATCAGGCAACCTTCGATCAGGGTGTGCGGATCATGGCGCATGATCTCGCGGTCCTTGCAGGTGCCCGGCTCGGACTCATCCGCGTTCACCACCAGATACGCAGGCCGGCCATCACTCTCCTTGGGCATGAAGGACCATTTCAATCCCGTCGGGAATCCCGCGCCGCCACGCCCGCGCAGGCCGGAGGCTTTCATTTCGTCAATGATCCAATCGCGGCCCTTGGCGATGATATCCTTGGTGCCATCCCAGTGCCCGCGCGCCTGAGCGCCCGCGAGTGTCCGGTCGTGCATCCCGTAGATGTTCGTAAAGATCCGGTCCTGATCTTGCAGCATGGTCCCTGCTACCCTTGGCTATTCCGGCGTTTCCGCCAGATTTGAAAGATGTTCACCATCGCCCAGAAGAGCGCGGCGAGAACTAAGAAATCCACCAAGAGCGCATAACGGCCCGGCAAACCCAATGCCGGGCCAAGGGCTTGCGCCGCAATCCAGATCAACATGGAGCCCGCTATCACAAGCGCAGTCACGCGCCCCTGCTTTGCGATCTCCGTATCTTTCTCGCGGCTCATCAACCCTCCGGTATGGTCCCTTAGTAGACGTCGCCTTTGTCCACCTTCTTCGAGAATTGCGTCTCGCCTCCGGCGGCCAGAAGCTTGGCCTGTTCAACCCAATCGTCGCGCGTCACGCGACCTTTGAACCCCTCGAGGTTCTGATCCACCCATGCCACTTCGTCAGCGCCCCAATTGGCGATCTGGTCAAAGTGATAAAAACCCAGCGTGTTGCAGAGGGTTTCGAGCTTCGGCCCGATCCCCTTGATCCGCTTGAGATCATCCGCCTGTCCGCCGCGCGCCTCGCTCAACCCTTCCGGCCGTTTGCCTTCAGAGCTTGATGCAGGCGCGGTTGCCGCTTTGGCAGGCTTCTCAGCCGAGGCATCGCCCTCATATTTCCAATCGCCTTTGCGATTGGCCAGCTCCTCCTCACCAGACAAAAGCGTTGATGCTTCTGACGATGCGGACGCTTCTTTGGCTGTGGTGGGCGCAGTTTTGGCAGGCTCAGCTGCGGGCTCTTTCGCCGGCGCCGCAGGTTTGGGCGCAGGCGCGGAGGACGCATGGGCCCCGGAGGTCTGTGCCGCAGCGGTTGTCGGTTTCGTGGACGCCGCGCCGTTGGGCACGATGCGCGCCTCACCCATTTTGGGCAGGTCGGTACAGAACAACCAACTCAACAATGCGCCAAGGATGGCAAAGACGATGCCGCCGAGGAAGGCGGATGCAATAAATCCGAAATTGCCAAGCACCAGCAAAAGCACGAAGGTCAGCGCGCCAATCCCGGCAGCCAGCGCCCAACAGCCGACCTGGCAGCTCATTCCATTGTTGTTGTCCATCATCGTCACTCCCTGTCCATTCTGAGACGTCCTACTCAGTAGACATCCCCTTTACTTACACGGGAAGCAAACTCCGTCTCGCCGCCAGAGGCAAGGATTTTGGCTTGATCCACCCAGGCATCGCGTGTGACCCGGCCTTTGAACCCCTCGAGATTGGCATCCACCCAAGCGACCTCGTCCGCCGTCCAGTTGGCAATCTGATCAAAATGGAAAAAGCCAAGGCTGTTGCAAAGAGCCTCGAGTTTGGGACCGATGCCCTTGATCTTCTTGAGATCATCGGCACCGCCATCGCGCGCAGCAGTCAATGCCGCAGGCCGGACACCCGCGTTGCCCTCAGCGGGAGCATCAGACGTCTTGGTTTGTGCAGCCGGTTTGGCCGCAGTCTGGCCGGAGTAGGTCCATGTGCCTTTGCGGCTTGCCAGTTCTGCCTCACCGGCAAGGACTGTGCTGGGTTTGACCAGCGGATCGTCCTCGATTTGGGCCGGCGTCGCTTTGGCCTCAGATGCAGGCGCCGCACTGGATTTCGGCTGCGCGGCTTGTGGGGGCGTTGCGATATTTGCCGGCGCGTCGAGATCGCGTCCGTGGTTCAAACCAGCCTGAAACGACACATTAAGCGGCACTTCTGTGCCGTCGATGCGTTTGATGGTGTCCCCGATATCTGTCGCAAATTGGGCAGATGCGTTGTGCGCAGTTTTACCGCTTTCATATTCGGTCAGGCTCGTCAGACCCATCAACGGCTCGGCCGCATAGCGACCGTTTTGCGGACCCGGGGTTGGCGCCTCGCCTTTCGCCAAAGCGTCAATGATCTCGCCAAACCTCTCCGCAGTGAGGTCTTCGTAGTAATCCTTGCCAATCTGCGCCATCGGGGCGTTGGCACAGGCCCCCAGACACTCGACCTCTTCCCAACTCAGCTTGCCATCTGCCGACAGCGCATGCGGCTGTTGGGCGATCTTGTCCTTGCAGACAGCAATCAAATCTTCAGCCCCGCAGATCATGCAGGATGTTGTGCCGCATACCTGGATATGAGCAACAGAACCAACAGGTTGCAGCTGAAACATGAAGTAAAACGACGCCACTTCGAGCGCGCGCATATAGGCCATGCCCAACATGTCTGCGACGCCCTCAATCGCTGGCCGGGTCAGCCAGCCCTCTTGCTCCTGTGCGCGCCATAGAAGCGGGATGATCGCGGATTGCTCCCGACCTTCGGGATACTTCGTGATCTGCGCTTCCGCCCATGCCTGATTGGCAGGCGTAAAGGCAAAACTGTCCGGCTGCTCCGGGTGTAGTCTACGCAGCATCAGCGCATCCTCCGGAGGTGAACCGGTGCCCGCCGCTTTCCATAGCGACGGCCTGCTCCAGTGCAACCTTGTATTGCACCATGGCAACGACCTGATCTCGTGTCAGACCCGTTTGCAGCTCGGTCGCAAGGAAATGAGGCTCGGTCACAAGCTCGCAGCCCATGGATTTGACGGCATCGTCAAAGCGCATGACCGCCGCCTCGTCGACCCCTTCAGGCGGCATGGCACATGCCGCGACGAGCCCCAAGGGCGCCAAAAGCATAAAGCGTTTCATCGATCAATCTCCCCGAACACCACATCCATGGTGCCAATTATGGCTGCAACATCAGCGAGTTGGTGACCACCCGCGACATGATCCATAGCCTGTAGATGCAAGAAACCGGGCGCACGCAGCTTGGCGCGGTAGGGTTTGTTGGAGCCATCCGCCACAAGGTAAACACCGAACTCTCCCTTGGGAGCTTCCACTGCAGCGTAAACTTCGCCCGCTGGAACGTGGAACCCTTCGGTGTAGAGCTTGAAGTGATGGATCAGCGCTTCCATCGATTGCTTCATGTCCGAGCGTTTCGGCGGCGTCAGTTTCCCACGTGCAAGAATATCGCCCTTGCCTTCCGGTGCGTTCAATTTCTCGATCGCCTGATGGATGATCGAGAGCGATTGTCGCATCTCTTCCATCCGCACAAGGTAGCGGTCATAGCAATCGCCGTTCTTGCCGACGGGGATCTGGAAGTCGAACTCATCGTAGCATTCGTAGGGTTGCGCACGCCGCAAATCCCAAGCGAGGCCCGAGCCGCGCACCATAACGCCCGAGAAGCCGTAATCCTGAATATCTTGCTCGCTCACGACACCAATATCAGCGTTACGCTGTTTGAAGATGCGATTTTCAGTCAGCAAACCGTCGATGTCAGCGATGACGCGCGGGAAATCATTGGCCCACTCGACGATATCATCGAGCAGGTCCTGCGGAAGATCCTGATGCACGCCACCGGGCCGGAAATACGCCGCGTGCAAACGTGCACCACAGGCGCGCTCGTAAAAGCACATCAGCTTTTCGCGCTCCTCAAACCCCCAGAGCGGTGGCGTCAGCGCGCCGACGTCCATGGCCTGCGTGGTGATGTTCAAAAGGTGATTGAGAATGCGCCCAATCTCGGAATAGAGCACCCGGATCAGCGAGGCGCGACGCGGCACTTCCACGCCCGTCAGCTTCTCAATCGCAAGACACCAGGCATGTTCCTGGTTCATGGGTGCCACGTAGTCAAGGCGGTCGAAGTAAGGCAGGTTCTGCAGGTAGGTCCGGCTCTCCATGAGCTTTTCCGTGCCCCGATGCAGCAACCCGATATGCGGATCGCAGCGCTCCACGATCTCGCCATCGAGTTCCAGAACAAGCCGCAAAACACCATGAGCCGCGGGGTGCTGCGGGCCAAAATTGATGTTGAAATTGCGGATCTTTTGCTCGCCCGTGAGGGCATCATCAAACTTGGAGCCGTCCATCATTATCGCTTCTCCAACTCTTGCAACTTCATCGCCATGACCCACAACAGGGCGAGGACGCCAAAGGGAATAACACTTGCCAAGGCCCACCACTTATTGATGCCGAAAAACGGCAACAGCTTGAGCATCGGGATAATCGTGAGGACCGTAAAGATCAGCCAAAGGATGCCTTCCATCACACGACCTCACGCTCAGGCATGCTGAAAAAGCGGCGGCGCAAAGATGGAACGGCCAGCACAAACGGACCGATTGTGATCACCCAGAGCGCGCGTTCGAGAGCAGACATCAGGCGCTCTCCCCTTGTGTCTTTTCATCACCCGGCAGGATGTACTCCGCGCCCTCCCACGGGCTCATGAAATCAAACTGGCGGTATTCCTGCGTCAGGCTGACCGGCTCATAAACCACGCGTTTTTGCGCCTCGTCATAGCGGACCTCGGTATATCCCGTGGTCGGGAAATCCTTGCGCAGCGGGTGGCCGCGAAAGCCGTAGTCCGTCAGGATCCGACGCAGATCGGGGTGGCCGGAGAACAAGATGCCGAACATGTCGAACACTTCGCGCTCAAACCAGTTGGCGGATGTATGAATATCGGTGATCGAAGGCACCATATCCTCCTCACGCACAGCCACACGCAGCCGGACCCGATGATTTCGGTACATCGAGAGGAAGTGATACACGACATCGAAACGGCGCGCGCGCTCGGGATAATCAACGCCGGTGATGTCCACGAGCGAGGAGAACTGACAGGTCGCATCGGACTTGAGCCACTCCACGAGCCCATGGATCGAACCCAGAGCGACATCGATGTTCAACTCGCCGAAAGTGACATCCCAGCCGAGCACGCAATCGGGACGCTTCAGCTCAATATGCGTTCCCAGCTCTTTGAGGGCTTCAGACATATTCGTCCCCTACCTGACCAATGTACCCGTGCGACGGATTTTGCGGGCCAGTTGCAAAATACCATACAGCAACGCCTCAGCCGTGGGCGGACAGCCCGGCACGTAGATGTCCACAGGCACAATCCGGTCGCATCCACGCACAACGGAGTAGCTGTAGTGATAATAGCCCCCGCCATTGGCGCAGGACCCCATTGAGATGACGTAGCGCGGCTCGGGCATCTGATCGTAGACCTTGCGCAGCGCCGGCGCCATTTTGTTTGTCAGCGTTCCGGCAACGATCATCACGTCGGATTGTCGTGGAGACGCGCGGGGCGCAATGCCAAACCGTTCTGCATCATAGCGCGGCATCGAGGTGTGCATCATTTCAACCGCGCAACAGGCCAGACCAAAGGTCATCCAGTGCAACGAGCCGGTACGAGCCCAGTTGATGATATCTTCCGTGGAGGTCAGCAGGAAACCCTTGTCCTGCAATTCCCGGTTTAGCTCTTGCGTGGCGACTTCGCGGTCCATGCCCGCGGAGTTGGCTCCGGTGGCTACTCCCATTCAAGCGCTCCCTTTTTCCACTCATAGGCAAAGCCTATGGTCAACACCGCAAGGAAAATCATCATGGACCAGAAGCCCAGCATCGAGATGTCCTTGAACCCAACGGCCCACGGAAACAGGAACGCGATTTCGAGATCGAAGATGATGAACAGGATCGAGACGAGATAAAACCGAACGTCGAATTTCATCCGCGCATCGTCAAACGCGTTGAAGCCGCATTCGTAGGCAGAAACTTTTTCAGGATCAGGGTTGCGAACGGCCAGCACCACAGCGGCAAGGATCAGGACAAGCCCCAATCCGATGGCAACGGCCAGAAAGATGAGGATCGGGAGATATTCCCGGAGCATGTCTTCCACGAGGATGGTCCTTTCCCTCTCGGCGCGCGCCACACAGGGCGCGTCCAGATGGCTGATCTGGTTGCTTCGCTGGTTTAAAGATGTGCGCCGGGCTGGTCAACTCACAGAAGGTTAATTCCCCCCCCATCCAAACGCGCTAGCGCGTTGAAATATATGAACTTCCGTAACGGAATGCTTCAAATGCGGCAAATCGTCGGCATGGCCGCGCTGCGGACGCGGGGGCAAATGGTCGTTTGTGATCACAAAGCGGCCTTCCTGTGCTGATAGCGAGTCGGCACAGGTCTCAACCGGGATTAGGTTAGCGCTAAAGGTGGAGCTCTTTGATCTCCGCCCCAATCAGGACGGTTATGTCTGCTTCCAGGGCGGGGGCGTTTTGGCGAAAAACGCGGCGATCCCGTCTTGCGCTTCTTGTGTGCGCCAACGGTGTGCCAAGGCCTCAATCGCCAGATCGACCTGCGCCTGATCAACGCCGTACCCGAGATCCCGCAAAAGCGCCTTTGTCTCCGCAACCGCTCCCGGCGCGCAGGAGAGGTACGGCTCGGCCTCGCCCTCGACGGCAGCCTCCAAGGCATCGCGCGCCACAACGCGAGACACCAAGCCGAGGCTTTGAGCCTCTACTGCGTCAAACGTCCGCGCCGACATCAAAACGCGGCGCGCCGGACCGGGGCCCATACGGCGCACAACGAAAGGGCCGATATTGGCAGGAATGACCCCCAGCCGGGTTTCCGTGAAGCCGAATACCGCTGTTTCGACAGCCACCACGGCATCACACACTGCCATAAGACCCAGCCCACCACCAAAGGCATTGCCCTGCACTTTGCCAATCAAAGGCTGCGGCAAGTGATCCAGCGCCAGCAACGCCCCGGCCACTTTCGCACTTTCGCGGCGACGGGTCTCGTCATCCGCCTCGAACTGCGCACGCATCCAGGCCAAATCGCCGCCCGCGCAAAAACTGCGGCCTTCCGCGGCAAGCACAACAACCCGGACGTCCGACCGCCCCTTCAGGAGAGAGGCGGCATCAGCGATCTCTTCAAGCATCTCGCCCGACATCGCATTGTGCTTATCGGGACGCGCGAGCGTCAGGGTGGCGATCCCCTTCGCATCACAGGTGAAGCTGAGCGTCTGGTACATTTCGACCTCCTGCCTAAGTGGACGGGCGCCGCAAGGATTGCGCCAAAGCGGCCGCCTCATTCACAATTTTCATATCAAGGCCATGTTCGATCCCGCGGCTCTCCAACAGGGCGGCGACACGTTCCGTCGCGACATTGCCTTTCGCACCGGGGCTGTAAGGACATCCGCCCAATCCCCCCACCGCGGCATCAAAGACGCGCAAACCGTGCTCCAGCGACAGTTCAATATTTTCCAAAGCCAGGCCATCGGTGTCATGGTAGTGCCCCGCAAGCGCCGATGCCGGGACATGATCGACAACGGCCTGAAGCATCTGTTCCACCTGATCTGGCCTGCCCCTTCCGGTTGTATCGCCGAGACTGATTTCATAGCATCCCATATCGAACAGAGCGGCTGCAACACGCGCCGCATCCGATGGCGCCACTGGACCGGAATAGGGGCAATCCACCGCAACTGAAACATAGCCGCGCACCGGCATGCCAACTTCCTGCGCCCGCGCCATGACAGGTGCAAAACGCGCGAGGCTTTCATCGATTGTTGCATTGATATTGGCCTTGGCAAATGCTTCGGATGCCGCACCGAAAATCGCAACCTCCGAGGCCCCCGCATCAATGGCGCGCTCCAGCCCCTTGGTGTTCGGCGCAAGCGCCGCATATGACACGCCGGGCGCCCGGACGATGCCCGCCATGACATCCGCGCTATCGGCCATCTGCGGCACCCATTTGGGCGAGACGAACGACGCGCATTCAATACGTTTGAACCCGGCGCGGCTCAACAGATCTGTCAGAGCGATCTTGTCCGAGGTCGGTATGATCTTCTCTTCGTTCTGAAGCCCGTCTCGGGGACCCACTTCAAAGATCTCGACAAAATTCTCCATGAGCCCCTCCTCTTGCGCCATCATAGGTTTCTTCTGGCCAAAAATACGCAAATCCCACGATTGCCCTCACGCTTCCCAGGCGGGATAGAAGTCCTGGGTGTAGAGCCGTTCCCCGTCCGTCTCAGGCAGCGCTGCCTGGAAAGCCGGGCGCTCGGAAATCCGCGCATACCAGGCCCGGGTTTCGGGAAAATCGTCCAGCCGTGCAAAGTGCTGGCCCATGTAGACCGCCTGCCCCACCGAAACGTCCGCCGCCGAGAACCCTGACGTCAACACATAGTCCCGGTTTTCGACCGGCGTGGACAGACGCGCTTCGATTGCCTCATAGCATTTTCGCAAACGCGCAGCTTCCAGCTTCATCACGATGGGAGAGCGCATTGCATCTTCATAAAGCATAATGTGCTGCTGCGTGAGAGCCGCCACATGCTGGCTGATGGTTTCCGCAAAATGCACCCAGACGAGCCATGCCATTCGATCCGGCTCATCAGGCGCGCGGCCCATCCAGGCCTCGGGGAACCTTTCGCAAAGATATTCGGTGATCGCACCCGTCTCAAACATGCGTTCGCCTTCGATCTCGAGGGCAGGCACGCGGCCTGCGGGTGAGAGCGAGAGGAACTCCGGTTGCCTCAACGTCTTGTCAAACGGGTAGCTGCGCAGTTCAAAGTCGACGCCCAGCTCGTGCAGCAGCCAAAGCGTGCGCATGGAGCGGGATTGGGGACAATGGTGCAATGTAATCATGCTTCCTCTCCGGTCGGTTGTTCCAACTGGCCGTCATGGCCGATGCGATAGGAAAACCGGCCCGCCGCACCCTCGCACAAAACAATAAGCCAGACATCGGCCCTGCGCCCGGGCAAACCCCTGCAATCCGTGAGATCCCCACCCGTCTCGGCGACATATTGCGCGGCGTAAAACGCAATGACCTTGCCCTCGTCCAGAGGCTCTGCACGGCTGAGCAACAGCCCAAACACAGCCCCGCAAGCCGCCAGCGCTGATGCGACGATCCAGACCGCCTTCATCCCATTGCGGCCATCAACTCACGACCCACCAACATACGCCTGATTTCGGAGGTCCCGGCACCGATCTCCATGAGCTTGGCATCCCTGAACAACCGCGCCACAGGCGCATCGGCGAGAAAGCCTGCGCCGCCAAGGGCCTGCACCGCCTGATGGGCCTGCACCATGGCCTGCTCAGAGGCATAAAGGCAGCAGGCCGCCGCATCCTGCCGCGTGACCTCGCCACGATCACAGGCCTTCGCACATTCATAAACATAAGCGCGCGCTGAATTCATCGCCGTATACATATCCGCGATCTTGCCCTGCATCAGCTGGAACGACCCGATGGGCCGACCAAATTGCTCGCGCTCGGAGACATAAGGCATCACCTCGTCCAGACAGGCGGCCATGATCCCCAGACCAATCCCCGCCAAAACAACGCGCTCGTAATCCAGACCAGACATCAGGACCGCAACGCCGCGTCCCTCTTCGCCCAGAATATTCTCAAATGGCACTTCGACATTCTCGAAAATCAGCTCCGCCGTGTTGGACCCGCGCATGCCCAGTTTGTCAAAATGCGGCGAGGTTGAGAAACCGGCCATGGTCTTTTCAATCAGAAAGGCCGTGATGCCTTTGGAGCCTGCGTCCTTATCTGTCTTGGCATAGACCACAAGCGTGTCGGCATCCGGCCCGTTGGTGATCCAGTATTTGTTGCCATTCAGGCGAAAATGATCGTTGCGCTTCTCGGCATGCAGCTTCATCGACACGACATCGGAGCCCGCGCTTGGCTCGGACATGGCCAACGCGCCCACATGGACCCCGCTGATCAACCCCGGCAGGTAGCGCGCCTTTTGAGCGTCGGTGCCGTTCAACTTGATCTGATTGACGCAAAGATTGGAATGCGCGCCGTAAGACAGCGAGACCGAGGCCGACGCCCGCGCAACCTCCTCAATGGCCACCACATGGGCCAGATAGCCCATGCCTGCCCCGCCTTCCTCCTCACTCACCGTGATCCCATGCAGCCCCAAGGCGCCCATTTCCTGCCAGAGCTCCGGCGGAAAGATATTGTCTCGATCAATATCTGCCGCCATGGGTTTGACGCGATCCTGCGCCCAGCGATGCACCATATCGCGCAGCGCCTCCACATCTTCCCCGAGATCAAATTTCATGACCGCATTGAACATCGCAGGCGCCTCCGCATCCCATTTATTGAACACTCGTTCAATAGTAAGGCGTGGCGCGCATTGGGTCAAAGCAAAAGGGCGCACATGTCTGTGCGCCCTTCACTTTGGTGTCCACCGGAAAAAAAAGAGAGGAGATTACGTGCGGCGACGCAGCATCGCCAACCCACCAAGCCCTGCCAAGAGCAGTGGCAGGCCCGCAGGAAGTGGCACAGGAGCAACCGTACCCCATGCGATGTTGTCGAACTCCAGGATCTCCGTCTGCGAGACATTGAAGGTCACGCTGGAGAAACCGCCGGTATCGATGATGCCGAAAAAGCCGGCCCCCGCGTTCGTGACGGGCACAAACAGATCCGACAGACTGTTGCCGCCATCGTCGCTGTAGTCAACAACTGTGGAGGTTTGGTCGAACGAGGACCAATCAATCCCAAAGGCATTGATTGTGGAGGCGAAGGTGAAGGTGACAGAGCCATTGCCCGAAAAGCCAAGACCTTGCACACCTTCCGTCCGCGTGAGGCTATTGGACCCGAAAAGCGTCAGTCCGCCGCCGCTATGGGTCAGCGTGAAATCGGCGAAGGTCAATGTGTTGCCAACCGCACCTTGCAGCCCCTCAAAACCCTCTGAGGATACAGGCGATCCGACTGCCGTTTGCCAATTGCTACGCTCGGTTTGCAATGTGCCAAGGCCGGTTGGCAATACATCTTCTGCCGTAAATGTGGTCGTCGCTGCTTGCGCCATTCCAGCCAGGCCGATCATAGCGACGGCCAAACCTACGGAATACAATTTCATAATTCTCTCCTTCTCAAGTCGATAACAGAATCACTTCTACGGTGCAGAAATACTGCAGCTTGGGGCAATCCCCAAATCAGCCGCCAGTTTCAGCCTTATTTTCGCCCGATTGATAAACAATCCCTGTTTCCGCGCGAATTATGCGCGCGATTTGGGCACAATCCTCAAGCGTGAAGGTCAGTGGGACACGGATATCCACCACGGCGGCTAAAACCCGATCCGAAGCTGGCATCGGCTCGGAAGGCGCGTAACGCCAGTGATCGTATTTGGACGTAAACGCCACCGGCGTCTCAGCGCCGAACCACTTGAGCTCAACGCCGCGCGCACCGCAGCGCGACACAACCTCCTGCACCTTGTCCCCGCTCCAATCGAGGAGCAAAAACTGAAAAGAAGAGCCCACGATGCTTTCTTCTCCTGGTCGCTCGACAATGGTCAAACCGGGAACGTCGCGCAGGCCGGCCTCCAGAACGCGATACCGCTCATTCCAGCGCGCCACCTGCCGGTCAAGATCCTGCAATTGCGGGCGCAGAATTGCTGCGCGCAGATTGTCCATCCGCCCCGAGATATTGGGCGTGTCGTATTTCACGCGCTCAAAAACCTCAGGTTCGGGCGCCGCGAGATGGCGTTCGTAGAGCATGTATGAGCCAGACAGCAGGATCATGCGCGCTGCCAGATCGGCATCATCGGTCACGATCAGCCCGCCCTCGCCGGAATTGACGTGTTTGTAGGTCTGACACGAATAGCACCCAATCGCCCCGACCCGCCCAGACGGCACGCCGCGCCAGGCCGCACCCATGGTGTGCGCACAATCCTCGATCACGGCGATATTGGACGCTGCGCAAATCTCCATCAGCCGATCCATGTCACACAGATGCCCGCGCATATGGCTCAAAAGCAGGACATCGGCCTGATCCGCCTTGGCCGCCAAATCATCGAGATCGATGGTCAGCGCTTCTGTCACCCCGACAAAAACGGGCTGTGCGCCAATCGCGGCAATCGCACCGGGCACTGGCGCCAGCGTGAAGGCGTTGGTCAACACCTTGTCGCCGGGCCCCACGCCCATAGCGCGCAGCGCCGTCGCCATGGCATAACCTCCTGACGCCACCGCAAGGCAGTATTTGGCACCAGTCTGTGCGGCAAACTCCTGCTCCAGAAGGGCCGTCTCCGACAGCTCTCCCGGGCCCGTGTTATAACGATGCAAACGCCCCGATTGCATGACGGCCACAGCCGCCGCAATGGCTGTCTCCGGGATCGGTTCCTGCTGAGTGAAGTTTCCCTCAAAACGCTCGGCGTGATCGGGCGCGACGGGTATGTCGTGGTCTTTCATCGTCTCTTCCCTGTTTCTGCCCCTGCCACGTCAAGCGCCGGGCGGGGCCGGTCGGGTTCATGCCTTCACGGAACCAATTGCGCGGCCAGAGCAGGCAGGTCGGAATAATCGTGCAAAAGCCCCTCTGGCGCAAGCGCGGCCATATCCTCGCCTGATGGCCCGAAGGTCACCAGAATGGACGGCACGCCTGCCGCCGCAGCCGTGTTGCGATCTGTATCGCTGTCCCCCACAAGGCAGGTCCGCTTTGGATCGCCATTCAGCCGACGCACCGTTTCCACAAGAGGTGCCGGATCGGGTTTGCGAACAGGCAATGTATCCGCGCCAATGAGCGCACCAAATGCCCCGCGCGCGCCCAGCGAGGTCATGAGCGCTTCGGCAAGCCCTTCCGGCTTGTTGGTGCAAATGCCCACGGCAAATCCGTGTGACTTGAGTGTCTCGACCGCCTCCATGGCGCCATCATACAGGAAAGTGTGCTGGTCCAGCGCGGCGCCGTAGGCCTCCAGCAGTGGTTGATACCACCGCTCCACCTCGGCCTCATCACTGCGCCCCAAACGAGCAAGCCCCGTGCGCAGCATCATCTTGCCGCCTCGAAGCGCAATGCCGGCATCCGGTGGCCCCAGCACATCGCCATGCCCCATTTGCCGAAAACAGGCATTGGCCGCAGCCAGCAGGTCCCCGGAGGTATCTGCCAGCGTTCCATCGAGGTCAAAAATCACACTGCGCAAAATACCCTCCCGGCAAGTCCATGCCCAATTCATGACAAAGTGACATGAGATGTGACGCAAGCCCCTCTTGCAGGCAAGGCGGCAGACGATAAAAGCTGACGCTGAGCAAAGTAAAAACGACACAAACACGCTGAGACACACAGATATGGGCCTTCATCTCGTTATTTTGGCAGCCGGCAAAGGCACGCGCATGCGCTCGGACTTGCCAAAGGTGCTCCATCAGGTGGCCCATGCGCCGCTCCTGATCCATGCGATGAAGGCGGGCGAGGCGCTGGACCCGCTGAGCACGATCATTGTTGCGGGCCATGGCGCGGAGGCTGTCGAAACGGCCGCCAAAGCGCACACTCCCGATGTCCAGGTCGTTTTGCAAAACGAGCAATTGGGCACGGCCCATGCGGTAGATCAGGCGCGCGCCCAATTGAAGGATGCTGAGGGAGATGTTGTCGTGCTGTATGGCGACACGCCCTTCATACAGCCCGAGACCATCGCCCGCATGCAGGAGGCGCGCGCGCGGCATGATATCGTTGTGCTGGGCTTTGATGCGGCCGATCCCGGCAAATACGGCCGCCTTGTCATGCAAGGCGAGCGGCTTGAGCGCATTGTCGAGTTCAAGGATGCCAATGAGAGCGAACGCGCGATCTCCTTTTGCAACTCCGGTGTGATCCTCGCCCCGGCCAAGGTGATGTTTGAGCTTATCGCCGAGGTTGGCAATGACAATGCCTCTGGCGAATACTACCTCACCGACCTGCCTGCTCTGGCCCAAGCGCGCGGGCTCTCGGCAACCGCCGTGGCCTGCGATGAAAGCGAGACTTTGGGCGTCAACTCGCGCGCCGATCTGGCCGCCGCGGAAGAGGCCTTTCAGACCAGACAGCGCGCGACGCTCCTCGAAATTGGCGTGACATTGAGCGCGCCTCAGACGGTTCATCTGGCCCACGACACACTCATTGGCCCCGATACGATTATCGAGCAACATGTTGTCTTCGGCCCCGGCGTGACGGTGGAAAACGGCGCGCATATCCGCGCCTTCTCGCATCTTGAGGGCTGTCACGTCAGCCGCGGCGCCATTGTCGGGCCCTACGCGCGGCTGCGCCCCGGCGCGGAGATCGCCGAACACGCGCGGATTGGCAATTTCGTTGAAATCAAGAACGCAGAGATCGCCGAAGCCGCCAAGGTCAACCATCTGACCTATATCGGCGACGCCCGCGTCGGCACCCGCAGCAACATCGGCGCAGGCACCGTGACATGCAATTACGACGGCGTGATGAAACATCATACCGAGATTGGCGCTGACACGTTTATCGGCTCGAACACGATGCTCGTCGCCCCTGTCCGCGTCGGAGATCGCGCCATGACAGCGACGTCGTCCACGATCACAACGGATGTGCCCGATGAGGCCTTGGCAATCGGGCGCGCAAAACAAACCAACAAAGCCGGATTGGCCGTCAAGCTCTTCGAGATGCTGCGCGCCAAGAAAGCCGGTCAGGTCAAAGGCGAGTAACATGTGTGGAATTGTCGGATATCTGGGCAACAATGAAGCGGCGCCCATTCTCGTGGAAGCGCTCAAGCGGCTGGAATATCGAGGCTATGACAGCGCAGGCATCGCGACGGTCAATGACACGGTTCTCGACCGCCGTCGGGCGGTGGGCAAACTGGTAAACCTGTCCGATCTGCTGGTCCATGATCCCCTGCCCGGCAAATCAGGCATCGGGCACACACGCTGGGCCACCCATGGTGCGCCCTCGGTCACAAACGCCCACCCTCATCGCTCGGGCCCGGTCGCGGTTGTGCACAATGGCATTATCGAGAACTACCGTGAATTGCGCGCGGAGCTGGCCGAGCATGGCATCCCCGCCCAAACCGAGACCGACACCGAAACAGTCGCTTTGCTGACCCAACAGCATCTCGATGCCGGCATGAGCCCGCGAGACGCCGCTTTCGCGACCCTTGATCGCCTCGAAGGCGCTTTTGCGTTGGCCTTTCTGTTTGACGGTGAAGAAGACCTGATCATCGCCGCGCGCAAGGGCTCGCCTCTGGCCATTGGCCATGGCGATGGTGAGATGTTCGTAGGCTCTGACGCGATTGCGCTTTCGCCGCTCACGGACCGGATCACCTATCTGGAAGAAGGCGATCGCGCGATCCTAACGCGTTACAGCCTCGACGTGATTGATGAAGCGGGCCGGCGCGCCAACCGCATGATCAAGACCGTCTCCATCGACAGCGCATCGGCGGACAAGGGCGGCTACAAACACTTCATGGCCAAGGAAATCGCAGAGCAGCCAACGGTCATCCAAAAAGCGCTGCAAGCCTATACCACGACCGACGGCGGCCTGACGTTCCCCGACGGTTTGCCGGACTTCGCAGATGTAGACCGCGTTCTCATGGTCGCCTGCGGCACGGCATTTTACGCCTGCCTGACCGCCAAGTACTGGTTTGAACAGACCGCCCGCCTGCCCGTGGAAGTCGATATTGCGTCGGAGTTTCGCTACCGTGAGCCCCCGATCCCGGCGCGCACGCTGGCGATCTTCGTGTCTCAATCGGGCGAGACCGCCGATACGCTCGCGGCGCTGCGCTATGTCGAGGGCAAGGCCGAGAAGATCGTCGCGGTGGTCAATGTGCCCGAAAGCTCCATTGCGCGGGAAAGCGATGTGGTTCTGCCGATCCATGCCGGCGCCGAGATCGGTGTGGCCTCCACAAAAGCGTTCACCTGTCAGCTGACGGTGCTTCTCTCCCTGGCGTTGCGCGCGGCGACTGACCGGAAGGAAATGACGCAAGACGCGCTCTCCGATACGCTCAGCCAGTTCCGCATGCTGCCCGGGCAGATCAACGATGCGCTGGTCATGTCAGGCGATGTGCAGGCGGTCAGCGCGGAGTTGGCGGAGGCGCGCGATGTCTTGTTCCTGGGTCGTGGCGTGATGTATCCTCTAGCGCTCGAAGGCGCATTGAAGCTGAAGGAAATCAGCTACATACACGCCGAAGCTTATGCATCAGGCGAACTCAAACACGGGCCCATTGCGCTCATTGATCCCAGCGTTCCTGTTGTGGTGATGGCGCCCACAGATTCTCTTTTCGACAAGACAGTTTCCAACATGCAGGAAGTCATGGCGCGCGCCGGGCGTGTGCTTTTGATCTCCGACGCCGAAGGGATCAAAACGGCAGGTGACGATGTCTGGCGGAGCCTCGCGGTGCCGTCTGTCCCGCCCATTCTGGCGCCGATCCTTTACGCGATCCCGGCGCAATTGCTGGCCTATCACACCGCCATCACCAAGGGCACGGACGTGGACCAGCCGCGCAACCTCGCCAAGTCTGTCACCGTGGAATGACCTTTGGCGCGACGGAAGCCCTCGCAGCGCTGGACCCGCATGTCATCCCCGGCAAAGCAGAGGAAATGGCCGCCTATCACAAGGTGAACCGGCCCTATCTGGGTGTTGCCAATCCGGTTTTGGACGAAAAGGCCCGGGAATGGCGGCGCAGCTTGTCGGTTGAGGCACGCGTGTCTCTGGCGCGCGATCTATGGGCAACAAACATCCATGAGGCGCGCATCCTTGCAGCCAAATTGCTCACCCAAGCCCGGCTGCGGCCCGACGCCGAGGCCTGGGCGCTGATCTGCGATTGGGTGCCCAGTTTTGACGCTTGGGCTGTGGCCGATCACGCCTGCATGGCCGGTCAACGCAGGCTCACAGCCGATCCCTCCCGCCTCGATGAGGTCGCGCTCTGGACCACGTCTGAGCATATGTGGACCAAACGCGCGGCCCTTGTGATCACTTTGCCCTGGGCGAAATTGCGCAATCCCAAACCCCATGAGAGCGCTGCACAGGATCGTATACTCGGCTGGGCCGCGGGCTATCTCGATGACAAGGCCTGGTTTATCCAAAAGGCCGTTGCCTGGTGGGTCCGCTACATGTCCAAACACGATCCGGAGAAAGCCGCAGCCTTCATTGACACCCATGGCGCGCGCATGAAGCCTTTCGCCCGCAAGGAAGCGGGGCGATTGCTCAATTCGCGAACACCTGAACCTCCGGCAGACCCGTAAGCGGCGCTCCGATCAGGCGCATGGCCGCCAGGGACAACCGGCTCCCGGCTGTTGCGGGCCCCTCGATAGGTCGCAGGGTCACGGCGGAGGACTTGCCGTTGTAGACGACGCGCCCTTGCGTTTCTTCGCGCACAAGCGGCGTTTCCAACCAGAAACCGGGCTGCGCGGGATCCCCCAGAGAGGCCACGCTGGTGCCCAGATCGCGCTCCTGTGCGACGGCAGGCGTGGCGGCGGCCGCCGCGCGGTCTTCGGCGCTTGTCGTGTCAAACTGCTCGGCGGTGCGCGCATTGACTGGCGGTGCGGGAGGCGCGGTTATGTCGAGGCTCTCAGGCCGGGCCTGCGGGCGCAGCTCCGAATCAACTTCGGGTTTGACCTCCGGCGCCGACGCGCGAGGGGCAAGCTGGGCACATGCGCACAGGGCAATAACAGGAATCCAGACAAACTGTCTCATTCCTCAGCCTTACGATTTTGCCTTCGGGCCTTCAATGATGCTTTGTGCTTGCCGGAGGAAACAGCGGTCCTTAGCTTGTAGATATGACAGAAAAACTCATTGATCCATTCGCGCGCCCGATTTCCTATCTCCGCGTCTCTGTGACAGACCGTTGCGACTTCCGCTGTGTCTATTGCATGTCGGAGAACATGACGTTCCTGCCCAAGAAGGAACTTTTGACGCTGGAGGAACTTGACCGGCTCTGCACGGCGTTTGTGGATATGGGCGTCGAGAAATTGCGCATCACCGGCGGCGAGCCTTTGGTGCGCCGCGAGATCATGACCTTCTTCCGCGCCATGACCCGGCATCTGGACAGCGGCGCCCTGCGCGAACTGACGTTGACGACCAATGGCTCGCAGCTGGAGCGCTATGCCCAGGACCTCTGGGATGCAGGCGTACGGCGCATCAACATCTCACTCGATACGCTGGATGAGGCAAAATTCTCCGACATCACGCGTTGGGGTCGCCTCGCCCAGGTCCTCAAAGGGATTGATGCCGCGCAAGCCGTCGGGATGCGGGTCAAGATCAATGTGGTGGCCCTCAAAGGGTTCAACGAAGACGAACTTCTGCCCATCACGGAGTGGTGCGCCGAGCGGGATATGGATGTGACTTGGATTGAGGTCATGCCCATGGGCGACATCGGCAACGAGAACCGCCTGGATCAATATTGGCCCCTCAAAGATCTGCGTGCCCGGCTGGCCGAGCATTACACGCTCACCGACCTGCCTGAGAGCACCGGCGGCCCTGCCCGGTATGTCCGGCTTGAAGAGACAGGCCAGAAAATCGGCTTCATCACGCCCCTGACCCATAATTTCTGCGAAAGCTGTAATCGCGTGCGCCTGACCTGTACGGGCGAATTGTTCATGTGCCTTGGGCAGGAGGACAACGCGGACCTGCGCGCCGCACTGCGCAATCATCCAGAGGACAATGCCCCGCTGGAAGACGCTATCCGTGCCGCCATCCTGCGCAAGCCCAAAGGCCATGATTTTGACTATTCGCGTCAACGGCTTGATGGGCAAATGACACGTCATATGAGCCATACCGGCGGCTAAGCGACACCTTCGGGATTTGCGTATTTTCAACCAGAAGAAGCCGACATCGCTTGATCTGGCTTACGCCCATTGTGCGCCGAGGTCGTCCTTCGTTCGCGTGATCCAGTGATCTGCCAGCCAGGAGCAAGGCTTTGAGCGCCGTATAATGGATCCCGAATACCCCGTCACCGCGTCCGACATTTTTGGCCGTCCATGGAAGCACACGACACGCGCCTCGTCGGGCAGCGTCGGAGGGCGCAGGTAATTGGTTGGGAACGGGTTGCAATCGTATTTGAAGCTCACGACCCAAGGCTCCGGAATATAGGCGAAAGCGTCACGATCCATGCCTTTGTGCGACGTGTAGCGCTGCTCCGAGCCGCGCGCCTTCTCGACTTCGGCATAGGGGTTTGCAGCAAGATCGTCGTAGAGAAAGCCGTGCACCGCCGGATCGAAGCGAAAAACGGACCCATGCCCTGTTGGACGTCCTTTGCGCTTTTCCGTCCAGTCATGGCGCATCGCGATCTTGCCCGGCGCCATGCTCCAGATCGGCGCCAGATCACCTGTGATGACGACATCCAGATCGAAGCCAAGCACAGGACCCTGCAGGTCCGGCACGAGACCGGGCTTGAACAGCGAAACTTTCCGCATCGCGCCCTGCCTGTTGGCCACGGCAAGGGCCTGCGCCATGGGCTCGGCAAAGGGCTCGACAGGCAGGTCCAAGACTTCGATGTCAGGATGCAGCCCATCGGCATGTTCCGTCATGCACATGAAGCGAATGTCATGGGCGAGATTGCGACGCACCCCGGAATAGAGCCTGTTGACATATTCAGGCCCGAACAGCGTGCCCCACTTGATACACATGATGTTGGCTTGCGCCATGTCTTGCCCCTTGTCGGCTCTTGTCACGGCCCGTCTAGCGCGGTTCCGCGCGACACGCCAGCATGCCGCAAAACAGGCATGTTTGATCCGGATGCAGATTCCCCTGTTTTATTGGCTTGCCAAGACTGGCCTCGCTGAAGTAACCCGTTAGCGTTAACATTGCTGCGCCGCAGCATATATAGCTACCTGGAGGACCCATGAGCACCAAAGACATTACCGACGCGATGATCGCGGAAGCTGCATTTTACATCTGGCAAGAAGAGGGGCAGCCCGACGGTCGGGCAGACGCGCATTGGACTCAGGCAATTGAGCGCCTGAAATCCGCACAGCCCACGCCAAAGGCCCGCAAAGCGCCTGCCAAAAAAGCAGCGGCGAAACCAAAGGTGGCATCCACCAAGGCAAAAGCGCCCGCAACCCGCAAAAAAGCAGCGAGCAAATCCAAAGCAGAAGCGACCGCTAACTAAGAGGTTGCAGTGCCGGGGGCCACGCGCCGCGCCCCCGGGACAATCACCTGAGACTACTGCGCCGCGGGCATGCGTTGCTCAACGATTTCTGCCCACCATGAGCATCCCGCAGGAATTGCCTCATCGTTGAAGTTGTATTCAGGATGGTGGACGGAAGCGCTATCCCCGTTGCCGACGAGAATGTAAGCGCCAGGGCGTTCTTCCAGCATGAAGGCGAAGTCTTCGCCCCCCATGACCAACGGCGCTTCATCACATTGGCCCGAGACAGAGGCGGCGACTTCTGCGGCAAATGCAGTTTGATCCTCATGGTTGACCATGACCGGGTAGCCACGATGATACGTCACTTCAACCTGCCCGCCAAAGGTCGCCGCGATCCCGGCGCAGATTTCCTTGATGCGGCGTTCAGCAAGGTCGCGCATGGCGGCAGTCATCGTGCGCACGGTGCCTTTGATATGAACACTCTGCGGGATCACGTTGAAGGCTTTGGACGAGGTCTCAAAGGACGTGGCGGAGACAACGATACGATCCACCGGATCGGCGTTGCGGCTGGCAATCGTTTGCAGGGCGAGGATCGCCTGCGCGGCCATTACGGTTGTATCCACTGTTTCCTGTGGCTTGGCGGCATGGCCACCTTTGCCTTCAAAGACGATGTCGAACTGATCCGTCGCCGCAAAAAACGCGCCAGACCTAATGGCAAAGGAGCCAACAGGTTTGCCGGGCCAATTGTGCATCCCGTAAACTTCCTGGATGCCCCAACGGTCCATCATGCCATCATCACACATCTCCTTACCTCCGCCGCCGCCTTCTTCGGCGGGCTGGAATATGACCACAACAGTGCCATCAAAGTTTCGCGTCTCGGAGAGGTACTTGGCCGCGCCCAGAAGCATGGCCGTGTGCCCGTCATGGCCGCAGGCGTGCATGGCGCCGGGTGTCTTGGAGGCATAGTCGAGCCCTGTGGCCTCGAGGATCGGCAGCGCATCCATATCAGCGCGCAGCCCGATGACCTTGCCGGTGGTATCGGATTTTCCCTTGATCACTCCCACAACGCCCGTACGGCCAATGCCTTCGACCACCTCTTCGCAGCCAAACGCGCGCAGCTTTTCGGCGACAAGCGCGGAGGTGCGGTGCGTCTCGAAGAGAATTTCCGGGTTTTCATGCAAATCCCGACGCCATTCGGTGATTTCAGCCTGCAACTCGGCAAAACGGTTTTTTACTGGCATGCGCTACTCTTCCCCTTGCAGCAATGTGATGAGTTTGCGGAGAAAGGCCTCGCCTGCCTCCATTTGCGATATTTCGATGAATTCGTTGGGCTGATGCGCTTGCGCGATATCGCCCGGGCCGCACACAACAGCGGAATAGCCCGCCTCCTGGAATTGGCCGGCTTCTGTGGCGTAGCTCACGACATGGGTGCCATTGTCGCCCGTCAACTGGCGCACGATGGCCTCCGCTGCACCATTTTCCTCAGGCACCAAGGGAGGCACATCGAAGAAACGGCCCAGCGTAATCGATGTATCGGGATGCACCGCGCGCATCGCTGTGCGCACCTCCTGAACCTTCGCCTTGTAGCGTGCTTCCAACTCGGCGGGATCATCGCCCGGCACCACGCGCAACGCCATGGCAAAGCTGCAGTCTTTTGCTGTGATGTTATGCGCTGTGCCGCCTTCGATAACGCCGACATGCCAGGTCGACCAATGCGGGTCGAAATCCTGTGCCAATGGGTGCGGCTCTGCGGCCGCCGCAGCAGCGTTTTGCGCATTGGCCCAGGCCAGGAGCTCCCCGGCCTGCATCACGGCGCTCACTCCCGTGTGCATGATCGAGCTGTGTACCTCATGGCCACGCACATGGGTCTGCCATCCAAGCCCGCCTTTGTGGCCCGTGACGGCAGACAGGCGCGACGGCTCGCCCACAATCACGGCAGACGCTTTGGGCAACACTTCTTGCATCGCCTCGATCATTGGTGGCGCGCCCGTGCAGCCGATTTCTTCATCGTAAGACAGGGCCAGCTGGAGAGGTGTGCGCAGGTTCGCGTAGCGGGCTTCGACAAGCGCCCAGATCGCCAGCGCATCGAACCCCTTCATATCGCATGTCCCGCGCCCGAAAAGCTTGCCGTCTTTTTCCACGACAGTGAACGGATCGCTGACCCAATCCTGACCGTCAACAGGCACAACATCGGTGTGCCCTGACAACACGACACCACCCGAGATATCGGGTCCGACATGGGCAAAGAGTGCCGCCTTTTCGCCGCCCTTGTCCAAATACCTGTGAGACACGATGCCATGGGATGCCAGATAGGCCTCAACCCAATCGACAAGCGGCAGATTGGTATCGCGACTGACGGTCGGGAACGCCACGAGCGCTTCCAGAATGGCGCGCGGTGACAGACGTTCAGGCGTGTCACTCATGTGATTGCCTCACCAAAGAAGACCAAAGTGCAATCCTCGTCATAGATATGGAATTCCCGCTGCCCATAGGCTTGATTGAAGGGCGCGCGCACGCGGTCCGATTTCAGTTTATCTAGGCGTGGTTTCATCTCAGCAAAGACAGCATCGAGGTCTTCCACATCGATATAGATCGAATTTTCGCGGTCAGGCGCGGTCAGATCGGTGTCATCATCGACCATGATCAGGCGCAAGGCGGCCTGATCCCGGCGCAGGAAGGCGTAGTTGTCCTGGCGAAACCCCAAAGTGAAGCCAAGAATCCCCTCGTAAAAGCCAATGGCCCGATCGAGATCTGCGCACAGGATAAACGGTGTCAGCTGCGTCAGGCGCATTCAATAGCCGCTGTCGGTTGTCAGAATGAAATGCCCCGGGCCGACATTCTCGTATTCCGACGGCGCGGGATCATACTCGAGGGGATGGATCGGAGACGGGATCGGTTTGAAATTCAATTCCGTCTCGGATTTGCGCCGGCGCGGATCTGCGATGGGGACGGCTTTGATCAACGCCTGCGTGTAGGGATGCTGAGGGTTCTCGAAGATGGCGGCGCGCGGGCCAAGCTCGACGATGCGCCCGAGATACATCACGCCCACATTATGCGAGACCCGTTCCACCACAGCCATGTCATGCGAGATAAACAGGAAGGACAGCTCCAGCTCCGCCTGCAATTCCATCATCAGGTTCAACACCTGCGCCTGCACCGACACATCAAGCGCGGAGACGGCTTCATCCGCGATGATGAGCTTGGGATTGAGCGCGAGCGCTCGGGCAATGGCAATCCGCTGGCGTTGGCCGCCCGACAGCTCATGCGGATAGCGGCGCATGAACGAGCGTGGCAATTCCACGCGATCAAAGAGCATCGCGATGCGATCCTGCATTTCGGAGCCAGATGCCACGTTGAAGTTCTGCATCGGCTCGGCGACCTGATCCATCAGCTGCATCTGCGGATTGAGGCTTGCGAAGGGATCCTGAAAAATCATCTGCATATCGCGGCGCGCTTCGCGCAACTCGCGTTGATCCAGCGCCATAATGTCTGTCCCGGCCAGATCAATCTGGCCTGAATTGGGCTCGACCAACCGCAGGATGGACCGGCCCGCCGTCGACTTTCCGCACCCCGATTCCCCCACAAGGCTCAGCGTCTGGCCTTTGTTGAGTGTAAAGGAGACATCTTCCGTGGCATGCACCTGCGCAACCGTACGGCGGAAGAACCCGCCCTTGACAGGGAACCGTGTCACGAGGTTCTTCACGGTCAAAAGCGGCTCATTGGTTCCCGGGATCGGCTCGATCTTCTGATCCTCAACCCCGAAGAGCTTCATGGGCTCAGGCAAGGGCTTGCCCTTCATCTCGCCAAGTTTTGGCACCGCTGCGAGAAGCGCCTTGGTGTAGGGATGCTGGGGCGCCTCAAAAATCTGGGAGGCCGGCCCCTCCTCCACCTTCTCGCCCCGAAACATCACTACAACCCGGTCCGCCATCTGCGCGACGACGGCCATGTCATGGGTGATAAACATCACGGCTGTGCCGGTTTCCCGTTTGAGCCGGTCCATGAGCGCGAGGATCTCGGCCTGAATCGTCACATCCAGCGCGGTCGTAGGCTCATCGGCAATCAGCAAACGCGGCTCGCAAGCCAGCGCCATGGCAATCACGACCCGCTGGCGCATGCCGCCAGACAGCTCGTGCGGGTATTGCGAGATGCGGCGCTCAGGTTCGGGGATACGCACCTGTTTAAGCAAATCAACCGCGCGCGCTTCGGCATCGGCCTTGCTCATGCCTTTATGCATGCGCAGACCCTCGGTCAGCTGCCGTCCAATCGTGAACACAGGGTTCAGCGCCGTCATGGGCTCCTGGAAGATCATTCCGATTTCATTGCCACGAATCTGGCGCATCATCTCCTGTTCGGTATCGGCCAAATCGATCTGACCGCCCTCCCGACGATCAAAGAGCAGCTTGCCGCGCGCAATCGTACCGCCGCCAAACTCGATCAAACGCATGAGAGAGAGCGACGAGACCGACTTGCCCGATCCTGATTCACCCACGATGGCCACAGTCTCGCCAGGCGCCACGTCAAACGAGACGTCCTTCACGCCGGCGACAGTGCCATCCTTGGTCTGAAATTCGACGCGAAGATTTTCGATCCGGGCGATTGAGTTATCCAGCACGCGCGCACTCCCTGTTGCTCTTGTGACGCTAGTGCGCGTGCGTTCACGCGTCAAACACCTTCCCGGTGTCACACGCCCCGAGCTGCGCACCGACGCCTTGATCTTGAGCTTTGACCGCGCTTTCCCGAAGATAAGGTGCATCTCAAGGCTTGCAATTTTGGGTAATCCTGTTTCGATAGCGGCATGGATCGGGAGTTGTGTGCGCAACGGTTGGAAACCGCCGTGCGTTGCAAGCGCCCGAAACAAAATCAAAAAGGCCACACACCGGCGCACTACTCACGCCAAAAAATGGTCCAACACGGAGATCAACATGACGATCAAAACAGCCCTCATGGGTGCAGCCGCAGCGCTTGCACTGGCCCCTGCGGCCTTTGCCGAGCGCGGCAGCGATGGCCAGGTCAGCATTGTCTACTGGCAGGCCCCATCCATTCTGAACCCCTTCTTGTCTGGCGGAACGAAAGACGTCGAATCCGCGTCGATGATCATCGAGCCGCTGGCACGCTATGACGAGACCGGCACATTGGTGCCCTGGCTCGTTGAAGAAATTCCCACAGTGGAAAATGGCGGCGTCAGCGAAGACCTGACCTCCATCACCTGGAAGATCACGCCCGGCCTGAAATGGTCAGACGGTTCGGATTTCACCTCCGCAGACGTAAAATTCACCTATGAATACTGCACACATCCCGAAGGCGGTTGTGCACAGGTGACCAAGTTCGAAGGCGTCACCTCGGTCGACACGCCCGACGCCACCACCGTTATCGTGAATTTTGGCGGCCCGACGCCAAACCCTTACGGTCCCTTCGTTGGCGGTGAGAGCCCGATCCTGCAAGCCGCTCAATTCGCCAATTGTCTGGGCGCTGCGGCCTCCACCTGCACAGATCAGAACTTCATGCCCATCGGCACAGGCCCCTTCGTTGTCACGGAGTTCCGCCCCAATGACGTGATCACGATGGAAGCCAACCCCAACTACCGCGATCCTGCAAAGCCCGCCTTCCAGACGGTGCTCTTCAAAGGGGGCGGAGATGCCACGGCGGCCGGCCGCGCGGTCATGGAGACAGGCGAGTTTGACTACGGCTGGAACCTCCAGCTGGCCCCAGACGTCATCGCCAAGATGCAAGAAGGCGGCATGGGCACGCCAGTGGCGGGCTTTGGCCCGCTGGTCGAACGCATCATGCTCAACCAGACGAACCCATCGCCCGACCTGCCGGAAGGCGAGCGCTCCACGGCTGCGCAGCCGCATCCGTTCCTGCGCGAGCCTGCCGTCTACAAGGCCCTGTCCATGGCGATCGATCGCCCGCTTCTCGTGGAAGTCGGATATGGTCAGGCCGGTAAGGTTACGTGTAACTGGGTGCCTGCACCGGAAGCGTTCAACTCCACCTCCATGAGCTGCGACCAACAGGACATTGCGGGCGCCAATGCGCTTCTCGATGAGGCCGGTTTTGTCGACAGCGATGGCGACGGTGTCCGCGAGGCCAATGGCGTGCCGATGAAGATGCTCTATCAGACATCGACCAATGCCGTGCGTCAGGACTTCCAGGCGCTCATCAAGCAGTGGTGGTCTGAGATCGGTGTCGAAGTCGAGCTGCGCAACATCGATGCGTCGGTGTTCTTCGGTGGCGACCCCGGCTCGCCCGATACGTTCCAGAAGTTCTATGCCGATGTGCAGATGTACGCCAACACCTTCAACGGCACAGATCCACAGGCCTATCTCGGCAATGGCCTGTGCGACAAGGCACCCCGCCCTGACACCCAATGGCAGGGTGAAAACATCTCGCGCTTCTGCATGCCGGAATACGATGCCCTGCATGCCGAACTGCAAAAGACAGCCAATTTCGAAGAGCGTGCCCGGATCGGCAAAGAGCTCAACGACAAAATGGTGCAGAACGGCGGCATGATCCCGCTTGTGCACCGTGGCCGTCTGTCTGCCCACGCCAACAGCCTTGGCGGCGTGAAGCTCAATGTCTGGGACAGCGAGCTTTGGAATGTGGCCGATTGGTACCGTATCGATTGATGCGGTGGCCCGCGGCGTAACGCTGCGGGCCCAACCAGACCCAGCCCCTGCGCGCACCCTACGTGCGGGCGGGGCTTCCTCCAGAGACATGACCCGAGGCGTTAGATGCTGACCTTCACGATCCGTCGCACCCTTTTGGCGATACCGACGCTTCTGTTCATCTCTCTTGCAATCTTCCTGCTCCTGCAATTGGCGCCGGGCGATCCTATGGCTCAGGTGCCGCTGACGGTACCCGCCGAGGTCAAGCAAAAGATGCGCGAAGCCCTGGGGCTCGGCGCGCCCTGGTATGTGCAATACTGGAAATGGCTCGTGCAGATGTTCTGGATCGAGCCCAAGGTGCTGATCGATTATCTGACGTCCTCGTCCGCCTTGCTCGGCTGGCTGCCGGACACGGCGCTCTATCAGGGCGAGTTGCGCGTGATCTCCTGGCAAACGCGTTCGCCGGTGATGGATATCGTGATGCAACGCATGCCGCAGACGCTATGGGTTGTAGGCGTGGCCTATCTCGTGGCCATCGTGATCGCCCTGCCCATCGGCATCTATTCCGCCTACCGGCAATATTCGACCTTCGACAATGTGGGCACCTTCGTGTCGATGATCGGCTTTTCCATCCCGCCGTATTTTACCGGGCCGCTGCTCATCGTGATCTTCGCGGTACAGCTGCAATGGTTCCCCTCGGTCTACAACACGGTGCATGAGGTCGTGGATTGGGACAGTTTCGTGGTCCAGCTCAAACAGATGTTCCTGCCCGTCATGGTGCTGGCTCTGCAGATCACTGCGCAGCTCAACCGCTTCATGCGCTCCTCGGTGCTCGACAATCTCAATCAGGATTACGTCCGCACCGCCCGCGCCAAGGGCATGCCCGAACGGGTCGTGCTGCTGCTGCATGTGTTGCGCAACTCGATGATCCCGGTTGTCACGGTGATTGCTCTGCAAATCCCCAACATCTTCGGCGGCGCCATCATTACAGAGGTGATCTTCAAGGTGAACGGGATTGGCCAGCTGCTCATCACGGCGCTCTTCGCCAATGACCTGCCGATGGTCATGACGCTGACCTTTATCTTCGCTTTCCTGATCGTCCTCTTCAATATCATCGCAGACGTGCTCTACGGCCTGCTTGACCCCCGCATCAGATATGAGTGATCCGCTATGAGTGATCAAAGCCCCGACACACCCATCGCCGCACTCTCGGACCCGACGCCGGACAAACCGCCGCGCAGCCAATGGCTCGACGTATGGGACCAGTTCCGAAAACACAAAGGGGCAATGATCGGGGCCTTCCTGTTGGCCTTCATCACGCTGGGCGTTTTGATTGGCCCTTGGGTCTGGACGGTCGACCCCCAAAAACTCGACATCCGCGCCAAGGACATGCGCCCGATCTACGTGGGCCTGTGGGACAGCAGCGCCAAAATCGGCTGGCACAGGCCTTTGGGCACGGACAACCTTGGCCGCGATATTCTCGCCAATATCATCGCCGGAGGCCGCGCCTCGATGGCCGTGGGCTGGGCCGCCATGGTCCTCAGTCTGGTGTTGGGGACCTTTATCGGTGTGACCGCAGGCTATTTCAAACGGCTCGACGGCGTCTTGATGCGCCTGACGGATCTCTTCCTGTCCCTGCCGCTTCTGCCTCTGCTGCTTGTGGCCGTGACGCTGTTTCGTCAGCCGCTGGTCTCACGATTTGGCCCCGAGGGCGGCATGTTCATCCTGATCGTGACGATCATCGGGATCACGTCCTGGATGCAGACCGCGCGGATCGTGCGTGGCGAAGTGCTGGCGCTCAAGGAACGCGAGTTCATCCTAGCTGCCCGCTCCATCGGGACAACCAATGGCGCGATCATCCGGCGCCACCTTCTGCCTAACGTGATCTCGCCCATCATGGTTTCGGCCACGTTGGGTCTGGCCACTGCGATCATTACAGAAAGCGCGCTCTCCTTCCTCGGTGTGGGCTTCCCGTCCGACTTCCCGACCTGGGGCAAGCTCTTGGCCGATGCCGTGCCGCGCATGGAAAGCTTCCCCGAACGCGTACTGTTGCCCGGCATCATGATCTCGCTGACGGTGCTGTCGGTGAACTATATGGGCGACGGCCTGCGCGACGCGCTCGACCCGCGCATTCGCGGGCGGTAACACAACCAAGCCTTTTTAGAGCAAATCAGCGCCGTTCCGAGGGACGGCGCAAACGCGCCGTCCCGTGGGGGCGGAACGGCGCGGCGCAACGCGAGGCGTTGCGCAGGTTACTCTACCCTTCGACCTTTGTCAGATCCGCAACCTGCGCACAGGCAGCCCGGATGCGTGACAACAGGTTCAGGCGGTTGCGCCGCACGACCTCATTGTCAGCATTGACCTGCACCGCCTCGAAGAACGCATCCACAGCCGGGCGCATGGCCGCCATGGCCCCCATCGCGCGCGCGAAATCCTGCGCGGCAACCGCCGTGGCAATCGCAGGCTCCGCCGCGTCCAGCGCGTCAAAAAGCGCGGTCTCGCTCGGGTCTTCCACGTATTTGCGATCTGCGCCGTAGGAATACTCAACCCCGTCTTTCTCTTCCGCCTGGGAGAGAATATTATTGGCCCGCTTGAACCCCTGCACGAGGTTCTCGCCATCCTCCGTCGAAAGCACCTCCTGCAACGCCTGCGCCCGCGCCACGAGCAGCGCCAGATCGTCATTGCCCTCCATCGCGATACAGGCGTCGATCACATCGTGACGGATGCCTTGGTCGCGCAGGTAGACCTTGAGGCGGTCGTGGATGAAGGAGAGCAAACTTTCAGCCTTGTTGCTCAGATCATCAAGAATTTCTTTGGTTATACTATCGATGTCACCAAAACGTGCTTCTAACCAATCAGCTACGAGTTTAGGAATTAGCTCTTCTTCGCCAGCTTTATCCAATGCGTTCAATGCCTCGGATCTTCTCTCACCCATACCAGCAGCTTTAGCCATCAAAGTTATACCGTATAGATTCACTTTGAAGTGTGGTTTGAAACGGTAACTAAGCTCATTCTCCAACACCAACCGAATAATCCCTAAAGCCGCGCGACGCAGCGCAAAGGGATCTTTCGACCCGGTGGGCTTCTCATCAATCGCCCAGAACCCGGTCAGCTTGTCGATTTTCTCAGCCAAAGCCACGGCCACGGAAACGGGCGCTGTGGGCACATCGTCGGACGGACCCAAGGGCGCGTAGTGCTCCTCAGCGGCGAGTGCAACTTCAGGGGCCTTGCCCGCTTTCTCGATGTAGTACCGCCCCATGATGCCTTGCAGCTCGGGGAACTCATAAACCATCTCGGAGGCCAGATCGGCCTTGGCCAGTCGCGCGGCTTCTTCCGCCTGATCGGGGTCCGCGCCGACAACCGGCGCCAGCTCACGCGCCAGCGCAGCGATGCGGTCAATCTGATCGGCAACGGTGCCAAGTTTGTTGTGGAAGGTGACTTTCGCGAGGCTGTCGAGCCAATCGCCCATGCCCGCCTGCGCCACACGCAGATCGTTCTCCCAGAAAAACACGCCATCGGCCAGACGCGCGGCCAGAACCTTTTGGTTGCCCGCAAGGATCGTCGCGCCCTGATCCGCCGTTTCGCGGTTGGCGACGGTCACGAAGCGCTCAATCCGGCCTGTCTTGGGATTGCGTACGGAAAAGAATTTCTGATGCTCCTTCATCGAGCTTTGCAGCACCTCGGGCGGCAGATCGAGGAATTGCGCGCCGATCTCGCCCATCAGCACGACGGGCCATTCGACGAGGCCCGAGACCTCCGCCAAGAGCCCCTTGTCCTCGACCACCTCAAGACCGGCTGCGAAGGCCATATTCGTTGCATCATGCCAGATCGCATCAGCCCGCTCGGCAGGGTCCAGCACCACATAGGCGCGTTTGAGCTTGGTGGTATAATCGTCAAAACCCGTAACTGCGAAGGCGTCCGGCGCCATGAACCGATGCCCGCGCGTGGTGTTGCCAGCGGTGATTCCATCGACCTCCAGCGGCACAACCTGCGCGCCCTCTTCATCGCTGAGGATGCAGAGGATACTGTGCAAAGGACGCACCCAGCGCAAGCTGCCCGCGCCCCAGCGCATGGATTTGGGCCAAGGAAAATTGCGGATCGTGTGCTCTAAAAGTTCGGCCACGATCTCCGCTGCGGGCCTGCCCGCCTTCTCGATGGTCGCGAAGTAGAAGGTGCCCTTCTTTTCCTCACGCTCCTCCAGCGCCTCCCGCGCGACCCCTGCCCCACGGCAGAAGCCCTCGATGGCCTTGTCCGGCGCGCCGACCTTCGGGCCACGGCGCTCTTCGCGCACAGTCGGGCTCTCAGGCGTCAGCCCTTCGACCGTCAGCGTCAGGCGGCGCGGCGTGGCAAAGCCTTGGGCGGAGGCATAGGTCAGACCCGCCTCGACCATGCCATCGGTCATGAGCTTCTTGAGATCGGCGGCCGCACGGGCCTGCATCCGGGCGGGGATTTCTTCGGAGAAGAGTTCAATCAGAAGATCAGGCATTATTGGAAATCCTCAAGCGGCGGGCAATCCTCGCCCACGACGGTCCCGTCATAGGCTTTCTCGCCGCAATTGTTCAATTCGTGCCAGACATAGCCTCGGCCATCATCTGTGAGCGCCACCACGCGGTCGACACCGTAACGGACATTCTTGCCCGCCAAAAAGACCTGCGCCGTGCCGGCATCGAGCTCGGCCGCAATGGCCTCGGCGTCAAAGCATTCAAACCACCCCGGCGCGACGCGCGGCACGGGACGTTCGAACGGGGTATAGCTTTTGCGTGCCGCGTCGGGGGTCAGCGTCGTGGTGAAACAAGCGCGATAGCGGATGGGCGAGCTGTCACTGTCGATGGCCGTGAAATCCGCGTAGGCGATTGGCTCCGCGCTGCCACCATCCAAAGGCAGCAGCACAACGTCATCGGTCCCGTTGGGCACGATCTCTTCGTAGAAAGCATAAACCTGCAGATAGTACATCGCGCCGCCTGCGATGAGGGCGACAAGCACGATGGCCCCGCCCATGAGTTTACCCATCATAGCGCGCGCCTCACGATGCTGTCTCGGGGGCGGTCTCTTCGGTCCAGCCTCCGGCTTCGGTTTGCACAAAGGCATCGGCGCAGGCCTTGGCTAGATTGCGCACGCGCCCGATGTAAGCCTGCCGCTCGGTGACGGAGATCACGCCGCGCGCGTCCAGCAGGTTGAACAGATGGCTGGCTTTGATGCATTGATCATAGGCGGGCAGCGCCATGACGATGCGGCGCCCTGTCTTGGGATCAACTGCATCCTGCGCGAGGATTGCCGCGCATTCGGCCTCGGCATCCTCAAAATGCTTGAGCAGCATCTCGGTATTGGCCACATCGAAATTCCAGCGGGCATATTGCGCCTCGGCCTCGCGGAAGACATCGCCATAGGTCATCGGGATCGGGCAATCGGGATCGTTTAACGGCATCTCATTGCCGTCATCCTGACCCAGGATATACATCGCCAACCGCTCCAGCCCGTAGGTCAGCTCGCCGGAGACGGGATGGCAATCATGTCCGCCCACTTGCTGGAAATAGGTAAACTGGCTGACTTCCATACCATCGCACCAGACCTCCCAGCCCAAACCCCAGGCGCCCAGCGTCGGGCTCTCCCAGTCATCCTCCACAAAGCGAATGTCATGCAGCGCCATGTCGATGCCAATGGCCTCAAGCGAGCCAAGGTAAAGCTCCTGCAGATCGGGCGGGCTCGGTTTGATGATGACCTGATACTGGTAATAATGCTGCCAGCGGTTCGGGCTGTCGCCATAGCGGCCATCGGTCGGGCGGCGCGAGGGCTGGACATAAGCCGCAGCCCAGGGCCGCGAGCCCAGCGAGCGCATGGTTGTTGCGGGGTGAAAGGTGCCCGCGCCCACTTCCATGTCATAGGGTTGCAGGACCGCGCAGCCCTTGGAGGCCCAATAGGCCTGCAAACGCAGGATGATTTCCTGAAACGAACGGGGCGTATCGGGCATGTCTCTCACACTCTCTGATCGCGGCTGGCAATTGCGCCTCTGTTAGGGTGTGGCGCGGGCAGGGTCAACGTCTGCGGGCGCACAGCACCGCATGCGGGCGCGCCGCTTTCACAAAACGGCCTCCGATCACGCGCTTTTTGCGTGCGCCCGCTCCTTGATTACGTCACAGTGTCGCGCAACAAACGGTTGCCCATACAAGAGAAGTTTTGATTACGATGATCCGGCTAACACTTTCCCTTGCCCTCGCCTTTTTCTTCTCCGCACGCGCGCTTTTCGCGCAGGAGAGCGTCTGGATTCAGGTGGAGGCGCAACCCAGTCTTGTTGATGCAGAAGAACGCGTGCGCGATTACGCCCAAAGCTTTGCGGACGTGAATGGCTTTTCGCTGGGAAGCGGATGGTATGCGATTGCGCTTGGTCCCTTCACGCGCCCCGATGCCCAAAGCCAGCTTCAGCGCCTGCGTGCCGAAGGCCGTATCCCGTCTGACAGCTTTATTGCTTTCGCCTCGTCCTTTCGCCAGCAATTCTGGCCTGTGGGCGCACAGCTTGAAGCCGCAACACCCGTGAGCCCTGCGTCCACCGAAACAAGTGACACCACGACCGCCTCTGATACCGCGGCACAGACACCCGCAGAGCCCGCGCCAGAGCCCGACGAGACGCCGCGCGAGGCCCGCGCATCCGAGGCGCAGCTCAACCGCTCCGAACGTGAAGCACTGCAAGTTGCCCTGCAATGGGCGGGCTTCTACACCGCCGCCATCGATGGTGCGTTCGGACGCGGGACGCGCGCCTCCATGGCCGCATGGCAAGAGGCCAATGGCTTCGAGGAAACCGGCGTCTTGACGACGCGCCAACGCGCGCTGCTCTTGCAGCAATACAACGCGGTTCTCGACGGGATGGACCTGCAAATAATCACAGATGCCACAACGGGCATCGAGATGCTGATCCCGCAAGGCGTCGTCCGCTTCGATGCCTATGAAGCGCCCTTCGCACGCTATGAACCTCAAGGCGCCCTGCCAGCGCGGGTCATGCAGATCTCACAACCGGGCAACCAGACCACGCTTTTTGGCCTCTACGACATCTTGCAAACGCTCGAAATCGTGCCGCTCGATGGCCCGCGCGAGCGGCGGCGGGACGGGTTCACCATCATCGGCGAGAATGCCAAGATCGTCTCACATACCGAGGTCACCCTGCGTGGCAATGAGATCAAGGGATTTATCCTGATCTGGCCTGCAAATGACGAAGAGCGCCGCACGCGCGTGTTGGCAGAAATGCAGGAGAGCTTCCGCCGCATCGATGGTGTTCTGCCCGCCGGCACGGGCGTCGATGAGGCGGCACAATCCGTGGATCTTGTCGCGGGCTTGCGGGTGCGCACGCCGATCCGGTCTAGGTCAGGCTTTTTCATTGACCGGACGGGCCGGGTTCTGACGACATCGGCCGCCGTGGATGGGTGTGGCTCCATAACGCTGGACGGCGAATACAAGGCACAGGTGGCAAGCGTTGATGCCAGCCTTGGCGTGGCTCTTCTGGCGCCCGAGGCCGATTTGTCGCCCATGGCGATTGCAGAGCTCGCCACCGCTGCCCCGCGATTGCAAGCGGAAGTGGCCGTGGCAGGGTACAGTTTCGAAGGCATCCTTGGGGCCCCCACGATGACTTTCGGGACGCTCGCAGATGTCAAAGGGCTGGGCGGTGAGACCTATCTGGATCGCCTCGCCATGAACGCGTTGCCCGGCGATGAAGGCGGCCCGGTGGTTGATAGCACAGGCGCTGTCGTGGGGCTGTTGCAACCGCGCGAGATGGCCGGGCGTCAGCTGCCCGATGACGTGGCGTTTGCCACCGACGCAGACGCCTTGCGCGCCGTCGTGAATGGCGCGGGCCTAGCACCGCGCGCTGCCTCCAGCGCGGGCACGATGGCCCCGGAAGATCTCACCCGTATGGCCACGGCCATGACTGTTCTGGTCAGCTGCTGGGAGTAGACGCCGTGCACCTCCGCACACTCATTCTCGGCGCAGGTGCGGCCGGGCTGCATTGTGCCGCCCATGCGGGCCCGGACACCCTCGTGATTGATCACGCGAAGAACCCGGCCGAGAAAGTCCGCATTTCCGGCGGCGGCCGGTGCAACTTCACCAATCTCGGTGTCGAGCCCAGCTGCTTTCTGAGCGAGAACCCGCATTTCGCGAAATCCGCGCTCAAACGCTACACGCAATGGGATTTCATCGATCTTGTCGATCGCTACAAGATCGCATGGCATGAGAAGACACTGGGCCAGCTGTTCTGCGACGAGAGCGCGAAACAAATCATCGCCATGCTGATGTCCGAGGTGCGCGCGGCAGGCAATGATGTCTGGCTACAAACAGCGCTTGTTGATCTGCACCACGATGGCAGTCACTTCGTGGCAACGCTGGAGCGCGAGGGCCAACGCCAGACCATCACAGCGGCGCAGCTGGTGGTTGCCACCGGCGGCAAATCGATCCCGAAAATGGGCGCCACGGGCCTCGCCTATGAAATTGCGGAGCAATTTGGCCATCGCCTGACTGAGACCCGTCCCGCCCTCGTGCCCTTCACCTTTCCGGACGGTCGCTTCAAGCCTCTCGCAGGTGTGGCGGCGCCCGCGCAGGTGCGCTGTGGCCCAACCTCGTTTGACGAAGCTGTCTTGTTCACGCATCGCGGCCTGTCAGGACCCGCGATCCTGCAAATCTCCTCTTACTGGAGCGAAGGCGCGGACATCGAGATCAACCTGTGCCCGACGGGCGATCTTGCACAAACGCTCAAGACGCAAAAGAAAACGTCTGGTCGCAAACAGATCACCACTGAATTGGCCCAGCATCTGCCCGCGCGGCTCATCCAGCATCTGGCTCAGGAGCTTTCGCTGGCCGGAAATCTCGCCGATCACTCCGATGCGCGCATCGATGAGATTGCCGCAAGCCTCAGCCAGTGGCGCCTGCGCCCGCAAGGCACGGAAGGCTACAGGACCGCAGAAGTCACACTGGGCGGCGTGGCCACCGATGCGCTGAGCTCCAAGACGATGGAAAGCCGCACGCAAGGCGGGCTCTTTTTCATTGGCGAAGCCGTCGATGTGACGGGATGGCTTGGCGGCTACAACTTTCAATGGGCCTGGTCCTCCGCCTATGCTGCTGCCACCGAGATCGCCACGCGGTATTGAAGCAGAGCCTGTGACACGATAGCTCCGCACCATGGCCTTTTCGCTCCCTCCAAGCCTGTCTCCCGCAAATCTGCCCCGCAGCATCGAGGCCCGTGTCCCTGCAAAGATCCTGCGCGACATGACCAATCGCCTACGCTTTGGGTCTGAGGCCCCGTTGAGCGATGAATGCCTCTACGTCGATCCGGCCGAGATCACGCGGCTCTACACGCCCGGCAAAGGCGCACCCAACTTCCGGCGCGGCGACAGCGGACGCGTCGTCCCGGGAGAATGGGATACGCATCTGAGCCGTGAGGGCGGGAGCATCAAGTTTCGCGCCTGTCTGGCGCATTTCCGCGATGGCGTGCCTTGGGAAGAGACGGGCCTTTGGGAGGAGATGCGCGCGCGGATCGCGCGGCACGGCAGCTATGACGGGCTCAAGACGATGCAGGATATCCACGCCAGATACGCCGCATTGGACAGGCTGGCCCAAGAGGCCCGGTCAACCGGGCGTCTCAAAAGCCGCGCCGAGCTGCCGAACGGGTATTTCCGGCGCGAACATGGCGGTATCTATGTCCACGTGACGCGCACGGGCGAAGTCGTCCGCGCGGGCGGTGGCCAACATCGCTTCGCCCTTGCCCGCGCTTTGGAGCTTCCCGAGATCCCGGTGCAACTGGGCGTGATCCACACCGGCGCGCTGGACATCGGCGCGCTGCGGGGCTTGCGGCGCTCGCGCTATGAGGCGGGGCGTGGATAACGGAAGAAACGCTCTTCGAGACCATCCGTCGTCTCGTCATGGTCAAACAGAAAACCTGTGCGCGCCAGAAGTGTGAGGCTGGGCGCATTGCGCAAATCGGCAATCCCCCAGATCACCTGTGCCGGGCTCTGCGCGAAGATCAGACCCCGCGCCAAGACCACAGCCTCATGTGCGATGCCCCGTCCTTGGGCGCCGCGCGACAGGGTGATGCCCAGTTCCGCCTCCTTGGTATCTTGCGACAGAAAGAGCCCCATATCCCCGAGCAGCGCATTGCTTTGACCATCCGCGATGGCAATCTGCGCCCAATGCCCCGGGCGCAACAAAGGCTCTGCTTTGGCGACATCTGCCAGAAAATGATGCGCTTGCGTCGCATCCATCGGTGGCCAGCTTTGGTATCGCGCCACCTCCGGATCGCTGCGGTAGGCGAGAAAAGCCTCAGCGTCGTCCACCGACATGCGCCGCAAGAGGCAGCGGGTTCCCCGCGCGAGTGTCATGCCACCTGCCTCACGCCTCAAGCCCCGCGCGCACACAGGCGATGAAATCCTCGCCGCGCAATTCGAAATTGTCGTATTGGTCAAAGCTTGCGGCCGCAGGCGCCAGCAAGACTGTATCGCCGGGCTCCGCCTCTGCCATGGCCTGTGCGACAGCCTTGGCCATGGTGGTGCAGACCTCCGCGTCTACCCCCTTGAGGTCCATGGCGAACCCCGCCGCCTCGCGCCCGATCACATACGCCTTGCGGACATGTCCGAGCCCGTCACCCAGTCCGCCCAAACCGCCTTCCTTGGCCAGCCCGCCGCAAATCCAGCGGATGTTCTGGAACGCCATCAATGCTTTGGCCGCACTGTCCACATTGGTGGCTTTGCTGTCGTTCACATAAGTGACGCCCCCGGCCTCCGCGATGCGTTGCGAGCGGTGTGGCAACCCGCCAAAGCTTTGAAACGCCGCTTCGATCTGGCGCGGCGCGAGGCCCAGACAGCGGCAGGCCGCATAGGCCGCGCAGGCATTTTGGTGGTTGTGCTGCCCGGGCAGTCCGGAGATGGCGCGCAGATCGATGCTGCCTGTTTGTTTGCCCTTGCGATATTCGCTGAGAAAGCCTTTGCGTGCAAAAACCTGCCAGCCCGGCCCTGTGAGCTTGCGGGTCACTGACAGGCGCAGCACGCGGTCGTCACCGGGCGCTTCGCTGAGCTGGTTGGCCAGAATCTGCCCTTCAGCTTCATCAACACCGATGATCGCACGATCGGGCCCCCCTTCCGCGAATAGCCGTCGTTTGGCCGCGAAATACCCGCCCATGCCGCCGTGGCGATCCAGATGATCTGGCGAGAGATTGGTGAACACGGCGATGTCAGGCGTGAGCGCGCGGGCGAGCTCGGTTTGATAGGAGGACAGCTCCAGCACGATGACGCCACCGTCACCCGGGGGATCAATATCCAGAACACCGCGGCCTATGTTGCCCGCCAGCTGGCTTTCGCGGCCGCTGTGCTCCAGCACATGTTGGATGAGCGTCGAGGTCGTGGATTTCCCATTGGAGCCCGTGACGGCAATCACGCGCGGCGGGCTTTCAAACTGGCTCCACTCAGGCGTGGCCAGTGAGCGGAAAAAGAGCCCGATATCATTGTCGACAGACACGCCCGCCGCCAGCGCCGATGCGATCACCGGGTTGGGCGCAGGATAGAGATGCGGAATGCCCGGCGAAGTAATCAGGCAGGTGATATTCTCCCAGACCGCTCCGCGAGACAGATCCCGGATCTCAAACCCGTCTTGCGCCGCCGCGTCGCGCGCTTGAGGGTTGTCATCCCAACAGATGGGTCTCGCTTTACCCGCGCGCAGCGCCCGTGCCGCCGTCAGCCCCGAGCGCCCCAACCCCAGCACGGCCACGCGTGCGTTCTCAAATCCCCGTACTGGTATCATCCGGCCCTCATTGCGCATCACCCTGCCCCGCTGGGGCTCTGCCCCAGACCCCGAGGTATTTGGAGACAAAAGAAGAGCAGCAGCCAAGAGCTACTCCCCAAGACCTAGAGGTGCAAGCAGGCTCAGTTGTCCTCGCGCACCTCATCCTTCCCGGGCGCAAGTCCATATCGCGCGGCAAGGCGCCAGATATGGTTGGGGATCATGTTTTTCATCTTTGCCGGATGGGCCCGACGCAGATGCAGGATGGACTCGATAGCCTTCATCTCAACGCGAGCACGCGCGAATTCCAAGCCACGCGGGCCTGTGCGCGGTTGCAGAAAGCTCACCAAAGGGCGCAGAACCTTTGGCAAGCGCCGCAACGGCATGCCGCCTGCCGCGCGTTCTGTGTTGGTCAGAAAGCCTTTGACAGCCGCCTCACGCTTGCCTTTATCCGTCAATGGCCGCGTCTTGAGATGTTCGCCAAGTGCGTCGAGCATGATCTGCCCCTGCGCATTACGCACGATGATCCATTGATCGCCATCTCCGCCCATATAACCCACGGTCACATCCGCCAAGCGGTTGGTGTAATCCACGCAGGTCTTGCAGGTCATCGGGAAAAAGTCCGATGGAAGATCTGAGATGGGCAAGGAAAGAAACGGGATTGTCCGAGGTTTGCGACCATCATCAAACCGCAACTCGACGCGGTAATCGGCGCGAAACTCCAGATAGGAGATTGTCTCGGGTTTCTTGTCGAGCAACTCGAGGAACTTGTGGAAATTCGGGGTTGTCGTGTTGTCCGAACACGGGGTGCCGATGATGTAGAGCGCCTCAAGGCCCAGCTCATGTTCCATCGCGCGCAGGGCATGGACCTGGCAGGGGATCCCCACGACCGCCAACCGCCGATAGCCTGCGTCAAGTGCGGGATGCAGCAGTGCGAGCAAGGGGCCAAACCCCATGCGCATGCCCCGACATTGGGCCATATCCTCCGCTTCAGTCACGATCACAGGGCGCGGTTTCCAGCGATCTTTCGGGTCCGGTGCAGTGGCCAGAACCGCATCGACAATGCCCGCGCGCAACAGCATCGCGGCGAGGCCAGTTGTCAGCCCGCTCCATTGCGCGCCTTCGGCCGCCGGCTCCAGACGCGCGCACAGCATGGAGCGCGAGACGCCAAAATACACCTCTTCTCCCTCGTCTTTCGCGCGGCGCCCGTGCACTTTGGTCTCGATTCCGGGGTAGTCAGGCTGGATAAACTGGCACACGCGCCCACAGGCTTTGCCATCGCCCAATCGGCTCACACCGCAATCCGTGCACAATCCCGGCCTCGGTCCACCCGTTAAAGGCGGCGCGAACAACCCCTGCGTTCTGTCCAACATGTCAACTTAATCCTATCGCAATATGTAAACTTTAGTTTACAGTGCGCAAAAAAGCAATGCGACAATTGTCGGACCTGCCATTCACAAAAGGCTCTAGCAGAGCCAGCGGCACGCGACGCTGACTTTTGGCAAAACCTGCGATGGATTTATGGCACGGGTGAGCAGACTGCCTCAGCGCACTTTGAGTGTCGCCAAGCCAATGATCGCGAGGATCAGCGAGATGATCCAGAAGCGGATGACGATCTGAGGCTCCGCCCAACCCTTCTTTTCAAAGTGATGGTGGATCGGCGCCATGAGGAATACGCGCTTGCCCGTGCGCTTGAAATACAGCACCTGGATAATGACGGAGAGCGCCTCAACTACAAACAAGCCACCGACGATCCCCAGAACGATCTCGTGTTTCGTGGCCACGGCAATCGCGCCCAAAGCGCCCCCGAGCGCAAGCGAGCCAGTGTCTCCCATAAACACCGCCGCGGGGGGCGCGTTGTACCACAAAAAGCCCAAGCCGCCGCCAAAAAGGCCTGCGGCAAAGATCAGGATCTCGCCTGTACCGGGCACGTAATGCACGTCGAGATATTCGGTAAAATCAACCCGGCCCACAGCATAGGCGATGACCCCTAAGGTCCCTGCGGCAATCATCACCGGCATAATCGCCAACCCATCCAGACCATCCGTGAGGTTCACCGCGTTGGCCGCGCCAACGATCACGAACATGGCAAAGGGGATGAACAAAAAGCCCATGTTTACAAGCGTGTCTTTCAAGACCGGCAGGGCCAGTTTGAATTGCAGCTCTTCAGGATGGTATTGCGCGGCCCAATAGGCCGCAACGCCCGCAATCAGAAAACCCAGCGCCAAGCGCACGCGCCCGGGCACGCCGCTGGTATTCTGTTTGGACACTTTTGCGTAATCATCGACAAAACCAATCAGGCCAAAGGAAAGCGTCACGAAAAGCACCATCCAGACGTAGGGATTGTCCCACCGGGCCCAAAGCAGCGTCGAGGTGACAAGCGCGCCCACGATCAGCAACCCGCCCATGGTCGGCGTGCCGGCCTTCACAAAGTGGCTTTCGGGGCCGTCATCGCGAATGGGCTGGCCCTTGCCTTGCCTGCGCCGCAACACATTGATGAGCGGACGACCGAAGAGAAAGCCGAAAATCAACGCCGTCATGAAGGCGCCACCGGCGCGGAATGTGATGTAGCGGAACAGGTTGAAGAAATCCCCACCGTCGGAAAGTGCCGTCAACCAATAGAGCATTGCTCGTCCCTCATCACATCTTATTGTGTTTCGCCATGGCCCATTTTGCGGATCGCGTCAACAACAGCGGCCAATCCGACAGAGAGCGATCCCTTGACCATGACCACATCCCCCGCATCCAGGCGGCGCGGCAATTGCTCTGCCATCTCCGCGGCTGTTTCAGCCCACACTCCTTGCCGGGCCTCAGGCAGCGCGGCATGCAAATGCCGGGTCAGCGGACCTACGCAATGGACCTGATCCAGGATTTGCACGCATTCGAGCTTTGCGACATCCGCATGCAAGGCGGCCGCAGTCTTGCCCAGCTCTTTCATATCGCCCAGAACCGCAATGCGGCGTCCTTTGGACACACGCCCAATGTCATGGCGAACCTCTGCAGCGGCCAAGACCTCCAACGCGGCGGCCATAGAGGTCGGGTTGGCATTGTAGCTGTCATCAAGAAGTGTCAGCACCGCCTCGGCATTGCCCGCATCCAGCGCGATCTCTTCGCGCACGCCGCGCCCGGCGTAGGGGCGCCACTGGCCCAAGGCAGTGGTGGCGCGGGCCAGATCACCGCCCACCCCGGCGACGCAGGCCATCGCGCCCAAGGCATTCATGGCGAAGTGGCGCCCGGCGCTTTGGATCTTGTAGAGCACAGGACCACTGGGGACGCGCGCTTGTGCGATGGTGGTTTCGCCCTCGAGCAATACCTCGCCCAAGGCATAATCCGGCGCGTTGGTTCCAAACCAAAGCGCCTCAGACGCGTGCCGACCGGCAAAGTCCCTCAAAATGGGCGCGGTTTCGATATCAGCGTTCAACACTGCAATACCCGCAGGCTCGAGCCCCTCAAGGATTGAAGCCTTTTCACGGGCGATCCCCTCGATGCTCTCAAACGCTTCCAGATGCGCAGGGGCAACCGTTGTGACCATGGCCACATGGGGCCGCGCAAGTCGTGCCAGCGGGGCAATCTCACCGGGCGCATTCATCCCGATCTCGATGACGGCGAACTCTGTCTCGCGCGGCATGCGGGCCAGCGTCAGGGGCACTCCCCAATGATTGTTGTAGCTTGCCTCGGCCGCATGGGTCCGGCCTTGCGCGGCCAGCATCGCGCGCAGCATCTCCTTGGTCGAGGTCTTGCCCACCGACCCGGTAATGGCGATCACCTTGGCCTCTGTGCGCGCCCGCGCCGCCCGGGCCAGATCTTCGAGGCCTGTCAAAACGTCAGGCACGACGAGCAAGGGCGCGTCCGCCGGGACGTCATCGGGGATGCGCGACACCAAAGCGGCCCCAGCACCCGCTTGCAAGGCTTGGGCCACGAAGTCATGCCCGTCCCGGGCCGCCTTGAGCGCCACGAACAACTCTCCGGGCGCAAGCGTGCGTGTGTCAATCGACACGCCGGTAACGGTCCAATCTCCCTGCGCCACGCCGCCTGTAGCGGCAACGGCCTCTTCGACATTCCACAACGTCATGCACCCAACCCATCCAATGCCGCGACTGCGATCGAGGCTTGTTCCACATCATCGAAGGGATGTTTCGTCCCGGCGATCTCCTGCCCGGTCTCATGGCCTTTGCCGCAGATCAAAAGCGCATCACCCGGCCCCAGCGCATCAACGCCCAAGAGGATCGCCTTGGCGCGATCCCCCTCCTCGGTGGCCTCGGGGCAACCTTCGCGCACGGCAGCGCGGATCGCCGCAGGGTCTTCGGAGCGCGGATTGTCATCGGTGACGATCACCTGATCTGCATGGGCTGCAGCCGCCTGCCCCATCAGGATGCGCTTGCCTGCGTCGCGATCCCCGCCAGCGCCGACAATCGCCACGAGCCGTCCCATCACATGGGGCCTGAGCGCCGACAGCGCGGTTTCAATCGCATCGGGCGTGTGCGCGTAATCCACGAAGACGGCAGCACCGTTGGCCCGGGTGGCTGCGAGCTCCATGCGGCCGCGCACGCCCTTGAGATCGCCCAATGTGTCAAAGACACGGCCCGGGCTCTCGCCCGCGCCGATCACAAGCGCCGCCGCCAGAAGCACGTTTTCCGCCTGAAACCCGCCAATGAGGTTCAGCCGCACCTGCTGGGCTTTTCCAGCAAAGGAAAAGCGCAAGTCCTGCCCTGTCGCATCAAATCTGGCGTGCAGCAGCTGCAAATCACAGCCTTCCTGCTTGCCAACCCGCATAATGCGCTGGCCCCGCGCCTTGGCGCCCGGCGCCACACGGGCGACAGCGGTGTCCTCAATGTTCAGCGCAACGATCCCATCTTCAGGCAACACGCGCGAGAAAAGCGCCTCCTTGGCCGCGAAGTACGCCTCAAACGTGCCATGATAATCCAGATGATCCTGCGTGAAGTTTGTGAAACCCGCGGCCGTGAGATGCACCCCGTCCAGGCGGCGTTGATCGAGCCCATGCGAGGAGGCCTCCATGGCGCAATGAGTCACGCCTGCCTCAGCCGCTGCGGCCAGCGCGCGGTGCAGGGTTATGGGCTCGGGGGTTGTGTGTTGCAGCGGAAATTCCCAGGCGCCCTCAACCCCGGTCGTGCCCAGATTGACCGCTTTGTGATCCAGCAACATCCAGATTTGACGGCAAAAATTCGTCACGGACGTTTTGCCATTGGTCCCGGTGACCGCGATAATTTTCCTGGGTTGCGCGCCAAACCAGAGCGCGCTGGCATGGGCGAGCGCCTGACGCGGATCTTCGACAACAACCAGGGCTGCGCCGCTCTCAGCAAGCTCGGCCTCAGCGATTGCGGCGCCATCACGATCCGTGAGGATGGCTGCCGCGTCCATGCGCAAGGCATATTGGATGAACTCGCCGCCATGCACCCGGCTTCCCGGCAAGGCGGCAAAGAGTGTTCCGGGCGTGACCTCACGGCTATCAACAGCCAAGCCCGTGATCCGGGCCTCCGCGCCGCCACGCGCTGTCAGACCCAGCTCCGCCAATGTCTTGCTCATGCCTGCGCCGTCCCCCGTCTTGCCTGCCTCACCTGCCTTGCAAGGCTTCAGTCTTTCACGAGGCTTATACCAGCGAGGCTTTTGGGTTCAACGGTGGGCCGCAGCCCCAAAAGCGGCGCAATCCGCGTGATGAGTTCTGCAGCGACGGGCACAACGGTCCAGCCTGCCGTGCGCCGCTCTTCACCAGCGGCAAAAATCTTGGGTTCGTCGAGCACGAGGATCAAAACGTACTTCGGATCGTGCACGGGAAAGACCGAGGCGAATGTCGTGATGTTCTTGTCTTTATAATATTGGCCGCGCGCGTTGGTCTTGTCTGCGGTCCCCGTTTTGCCCGCAACAGCATAGCCCGGCACGTCGCCAAAATTGGCGGTCCCGTCGGGATGGCTCACCACGAGGCGAAGCATGGCACGTGACTGCGCTGCGGTCCGCTCGGAGATGATCCGTTCGCCAAGCTGTGGGCCGTTCTGGCGCAGCAAGGTTGGTTGCACGAGATGGCCGCCATTGGCAATCGCGGCATAGCCCGAGGCCAGATGCAGCGGCGATGTGGAAATGCCGTGGCCGTAGGAGACCGTCATCGTAGACAACTCCGACCAGCGCGGCGGCAAGAGAGGCTTGCCACCCCGCGCCTCAATAATCTCCAGCGGCGTGATATCGAACATGCCCAGCTGGTCGAGGAAGGACTTTTGCCGCTCGGTCCCGATCATCTGGGCAAGCCGTGCTGTCCCGATGTTGGAGGATTTCACAATCACCTTCGTCGTAGACAACTCCTTGCCGTAGTTGGAGAAATCCCGAATACGGTGCTTGCCCCACTTGAGAGGCCCGCGGATGTCGATCATCGTATTCGGGTTGACCAACCCCAATTCGAGCGCCTGGGCCGAGGTGAAGATCTTGAAGGTCGAACCCAGCTCATAGACCCCCTGGACCGCGCGGTTGAACAAGGGGCTGTCCGATGGATCGCCCTCCACCGCAGGGCGCGGTCGATCATTGGGGTCGAAATCCGGCAGCGAGGCCAGCGAAATCACCTCGCCCGTATGGGCATCCATCAAGACCGCCGCTGCGCCTTTGGCATTCATGATCGTCTTGCCACCTTGCAGCACTTGCTCGACAGCGGATTGGATCGTCAGATCAAGAGACAATTCCAGAGGCGCACCTTCGCGGGCGGGATCGCGCAACAGCGCGTCGAAATACTTCTCAATGCCCGCCGTGCCAATGACTTCGGCAGAATGCACGCCCTCGCGCCCGAAACTTGTGCCGCCCAGAATATGCGCGGCCAGCGCGCCATTGGGGTAAAGACGCATCTCGCGGGGGCCAAACAGCAGCCCGGGCTCACCAATATCATGGACGGCCTGCTTCTGCTCCGGGCTGAGCTTCTTGCGCACCCAGACGAATTTCCGCTTCTCATCCGTGAAGCGCCGCAGCAGGTCTTCCTCTTTCATCTCCGGGAAGATCTCCGCCAGCGCACGGGCCGCGCGCTCGGGCTCAATCATCTGGTGGGGATGTGCGTAGAGCGAATGCGTCTCCATGTTGGTGGCGAGGATACGGCCTTTTCGGTCAACAATATCAGCGCGTTGCGCAATGATTGACGCGCCTGAGCTCTGCGCGCGAGGCTCTGCCGGCTCGGACGCAGCCAAAAGCCCCATGCGCGCGCCCACCACCAGAAAGGCGCAGGCAAACATGACGGCAAGCACAAGCAAACGGCTCTCGGCGCGCGAGCGCATGAGATCGCGCATTTCTTCATGGCGCAGCCGGATGTTTTCGCGCTCAATGGCGTCGGGGTTCTCGCCCTTCACACGGGCCTCTAAAATACGCGCCAGCGGGCGCAGCGGTGTCCGTGTCATTGCGAGACCTCCCCTTGGGGGGCGCCAAGGCCGGTCACATCCACGGGATCGGAAATCACGAGCGTCGTGGGCAGAGGGGGAAAGGCCACTTGATCGACGCGCCCAAACTGCTCAGCGCGCAGCGGCAAAAGACCCATGCGCGGGAAATTCAACTCCGCGAGATCGCGCAACCGATCGGGCCGGTTGAGATAGGCCCATTCCGCATTGAGCACCGACACGCGCGCCCGCAGCTCGCCGATTTCGCGATTGAGCTTGGCTGTCTCGGACAGGGCTTCCTGCGTCTTGTAATTCTCATGATAGGCCCAGAACGCGAGCCCAACGACGGCCAAGGCCGTCAACACATACATAAACGACCGCATCAGTCTCTCCCCTTGAGTAGCGGTGTGGCAATGGATTTGGCGTCAATCTCGCCGGCGGCAGCGCCCGTGCGCCGTGCCACCCGCAAACGGGCGGAGCGCGACCTTGGATTGCGGGCCAGCTCTGCCTCCGACGGGCCAACGGCCTTGCGCGTCACAAGTTCGAATTGCGGATCAACCTGAACAGCCTCTGGCGCATAGCGATTGGCATTGCCCGTGCGGCCTGCGCGCGCCTGCAAGAAGCGCTTGACCATGCGATCCTCGATGGAATGAAACGTCACGACAGCGAGAAACCCGCCTTCTTTCAAAGCGCGCTCGGCGGCCATAAGGCCCTGATAGAGCTCGCCATATTCATCATTCACCGCGATCCGCAACGCCTGAAAGGTGCGCGTGGCGGGATGGCTCTGCCCCGGTTTGGCGCGCGGCAAACAGCGCTCGACAATCTCCGCAAGCTCACCCGTCCGCGTGAGCGGCCCCGCCGCCTTGATTGCCCGGGCAATCCGGCGTGAGGCCTTTTCTTCGCCATAGGTGTAGATCACACCGGCCAGTTGTTGCTCGTCCAGCCGATCTATCAGGTCCGCCGCAGTCTCGCCCTCCTGGCTCATCCGCATATCAAGCGGACCATCGCGAAGAAACGAAAACCCGCGCTCGGCCTGATCCAGCTGCATCGACGACACGCCCAGATCGAGCACAATCCCATCGAGCCCTGTGGCCACTTCATCCATCCGGGAAAAAACCGTCGCGTGAAAGGATGTCTTTGCCTGGATATCATCAGGCAGGGCACGCAGCTTGTCTTCCGCCAGCGGATCACGATCCACCGCGTGCACATGCGATGCGCCCGCCTCCACCAGCCTGCGCGTATAGCCACCATTGCCAAAGGTCCCGTCGAGCCACACGCCCGAGACCGGGGCAACCGCGTCAATCAAAGGATCTATAAGCACAGGAATATGCGCTGCGTGCGGGGCATGATCCGCAGTAGCCATCGCCTAAGCTCCGCCCAACAAGGAGAGCGGATCAAAGTCGTCGTCCTGTTCTGCAAGGAAGGCGTCCATCTCAGCCGAGACTTCGCGCTCATAGGTTTCAGAGTTCCAAAGCTCGAAATAGTCACCCATGGCGACCATCATCGTCTCGCCGCCTGTCTCTGCGAGGCCGATCTGGATGCGGCGGTCCTTGGGCAGAACGATCCGGCCGTCTTTGTCGACCTCCGTCTCCCAGGCCCGCCCGAGGATCATGCGCGAGGCGGTTCGCCGCTCTGCTGAACCGCGCGGGAGCTTCTGAATGTCTTCCTCGATTTCCGCCATGGCTTCGATCGTGTAGACATGCAGGCAGTTCTTCAGATGTGGACCGTAGAGCAGAACCAGCCGGGGATTGGGATTTTCAGGGCATTTGGGATCGCCTGCTTCGAGCACACGGCGAAAATCAGCAGGGATCGACATGCGCCCCTTGCTGTCAACCTTCTGGTTGAACTCGCCTCTGAAGCTCGGACCCAACGTGCCTGCTCCTCTCCCCCGGGGTTGAAACTAAAAACGGCGGGTTGATCTGCTGCCACTGATCAACCCGCCGCTGATCCCGCATGGCGGGATATCTCCGACTGCGCGCGCCACCTGGGGGGATGTCTGCTCGCCCGCGCGCCGGATCCTGAGAATGAGTGAGCGCCTGTATGAAACCTGCTTGTTTTTGTTTTTTGCGGTTGGGGTCGTTGCCCCGTGTGCCCGTTCTCATTCGATGAACAAGGGATGCCATGGGAATTCATGGAAATCAACAGGTTTTTACGGGAATTGCGCCTAGAAACGGGCGCGCTGGTTGCTTTCGGACATTGAAAATACGCCGATGGCAGCCATTTTCTCGCGGATGATGTGATCCTAAATTCCAAGCACACTAAATGTAGTATCCGGGTGAGCGTTCAAAAAAATCCCGCGAAATACCAAAGTTTTTCGCCTTACGCAGAGAATACCCGCATTTCTCCAGATAATTCCACACGGAATTGCCTGAGGATGGGCCATGCGCTGCGACACCCGGGCAAGCGTTTTGCCCAGATTCCATGAAATCCCAAACTGACTCGCTGTATAGCGCCTCAGGCCATGCCGCCCTGGATCAACCGATCTGCGAGACGCGCATAGGCCTCGGCCATGCTGCCATCCCCTGCGGCCACCGGCGTTCCGCTGTCTCCTGCCAGCCGGGTGTCGAGATCGATGGGCAATTGACCCAGGATCGGCACCCCCATCGCCTCTGCCTCCGCCACGACGCCGCCAGATCCAAAGATATGGCTGTCCTTGCCGCAATGCGGGCATGTGAAGACGGACATGTTCTCAATCAATCCCAAAACCGGCGTCTTGAGGGTCTGGAACATATCAAGCGCCTTGCGCGCATCCAGAAGCGCCACGTCCTGAGGCGTAGACACAACGATCGCGCCCGAAACCTCCGATTTCTGACACAATGTCATGGCCACATCCCCGGTTCCCGGCGGCAGATCCACGAGCAGCACATCAAGCTCGCCCCATGCCACCTGCCCCAGCATCTGTTGCAGCGCCCCCATCAACATCGGCCCCCGCCAGACCACGGCCTTGCGCTCTTCCAGCATCAAGCCGATGGACATGATCGTGACGCCATGGTTCTGCAGAGGGATAATCGTCTTGCCATCGGGGCTTGCGGGACGTTTGGATACACCCATCATACGCGGCTGCGACGGCCCGTAGATATCGGCATCCAACAGGCCCACCTTGCGACCCTGCTTCGCCAGAGCCACTGCGAGATTGGACGTCACGGTGGATTTGCCAACCCCGCCCTTGCCAGACCCGATCGCCAGAATCCGCGCCACACCGCTGGGCTTCATCGGGTCGGCTTGCGGCTTGGGATGGCCGCCGATCTTGAGCGACGGCGGCGCCTTGGCCTCGTGCGCCGTCAGGGCAGCGGTGACACGGGTCACGCCGGGAAGCTGCCCGACAAGCTTTTCGGCCGCTTGCCGGAGGGGCTCCATCTGCTGGGCGATCTCCGGGCTCGGCGCTTCGATAACAAACCGCACCATCCCGTTCTCAACCGAAATGGCGCGCACCATATCGCGGGAGATCAAATCCCCCCCATCAGGCAAGGCCAATCGCGCAAGAGCCTGCTTCACCTGTTCCGTCAGATCGGCCATATTCGTATCCCGCCTTAATATTGATCACTTGGGTGGTAGTGTGGTGTCTGAACAATCGCTTTCAAGGCGTTGCCCGAAAAGCTGTCTGGTTTGCCCGAAATCAAGGCGTCTTCCCATGCAATTGCTGCATAGCAGCATTGATGCGGAGGCTATTGTGCAGCTGCAGCATTTCCCTACATACTGCCTACAACCAAACCCGATAGCCTATGAGACAAGACATGGCACATATCACAACGAACACACATCACAGCACCGGGCTCTTCGCCCGCGTGGCCGACATCTTCCAAACTCTCCGTCTGCGTTGGACGCGTTACACGATTTACCGCAAAACCCTTGCAGAGCTGTCCGCGCTTACTCCGCGCGAACTTGATGATCTCGGCATCACACCGTCCATGATCCGCCGCATCGCGTATCAATCGGCCTACCAATAAGGTTTCGGACGCGCCTCTCCTCCTCCCTGGCGTGAACGATAGCTGCGACGGCATCTTTCCTCCCATCGATGTCGTCGCCTTTTTACAACGCCCGAAAGGGCAGACATCCAGCGAGCGTCCTCCTCCCTTTTCGCTCAATGGATCACCAGAAACCCGGCGGCTCTCCTCCCTATTGCTCCCGGGTTTCGACAGACAGGCTGGCGATCCTCCCTTCACCAGTCGTCTGACACGGGAATTGGCACCTCTCCCTCGCCAATTTCCACATAAAGAGACGGCGTCGCACCTCCCGCGGCGCCGTTTTTTCTTGGCAGACCGGAAACATGATACTGGAGATGGCGCAGGCCTTTGCCCACCTGATCTCAAAATGGAACGTCGTCGGCGCCAGTGATGAACTTCGCCACAACTTTCTTGATCCCTGCCTTCTCGAAATCGATTTCAAGCTTGTCGCCCTCAACCCCGATGATGGCGCCATAGCCGAACTTTTGATGGAAGACCCGATCGCCCATCACATGGGAGGACACGGCAGCGGCATCAATCACCATGTTCTTGCTTTCGCGCGGCTGCGACATTGGGCGCTGCGATGAGCGCTCCTGCAAGCGCCGCCAGCCCGGCGAATTGTAGACATTCGCGGCCGCCGCGGCATCCTCGAGGCCGGATTCGATGCCCGACCCCATGGATTGCGCCCCCATGCCGCCGCCGTAGAGACCCGGCGGCGTCAAAACATCCACATGCGCCTCAGGCAGCTCATCAATGAACCGTGACGGGAGCGCATTTTGCCACTGTCCAAAAACACGCCGGTTGGCAGCGAAGGAAATCGTGCAGACCTCCTCGGCGCGGGTGATCCCCACATAGGCCAGACGGCGCTCTTCCTCGAGGCCCTTGATCCCGCTCTCATCCATGGAACGCTGCGACGGAAACAGCCCGTCTTCCCAACCCGGCAAGAAGACCGCCGGGAATTCCAGCCCCTTGGCCGCGTGGAGCGTCATGATGGAGACCTTGGCCCCACCATCGTCGCTCTCATTGTCCATCACCAGACTGACATGCTCGAGAAAGCCTTGCAGGTTTTCGAACTGCTCCAGCGCTTTGACAAGCTCCTTGAGGTTCTCAAGTCGCCCCGGTGCTTCGGGGGTTTTTTCATTTTGCCAATGGGTGGTGTAGCCGCTCTCGTCGAGAATGATCTCCGCAAGCTCGGTGTGAGAGAGGCCCGCCTCGCCCGTCATGCGGGACCAGCGATCAAGCCCATCCACAAGCACGCGCAGCGCAGCGCCACCTTTGCCCTTGATGAGGCCACCCTCAACACAAAGCCGCGCGCCCTCTTTCAGCGACACACCGTTTTCGCGCGCCGTGCGCTGGATCGTCTGCTGCGCCTTGTCCCCCAGCCCCCGCTTGGGCGTGTTCACAATGCGCTCAAACGCCAGATCATCCTCGGGGCTCACAACAAGTCGGAAGTAGGCCATGGCATCGCGGATCTCCATCCGCTCGTAAAACCGCGGGCCACCGATCACGCGATAGGGCAGACCGATGGTCAGGAACCGATCCTCAAAGGCGCGCATCTGGTGCGACGCGCGCACGAGGATGGCCATCTGATCCAGCGAAAAGGGCCGCATACCGCGCGTGCCAGATTGCATCGCCTCGACCTCTTCCCCAACCCAGCGCGCCTCTTCCTCACCGTCCCAGTGGCCAATCAGGCGCACCTTCTCGCCGTCCTGCGCATCGGTAAAAAGCGTCTTGCCGAGCCGATCCTTGTTGCCATCAATCACGCCAGACGCCGCCGCGAGGATATGCGGCGTCGAACGGTAATTCTGTTCCAGCCGAACGACCTTCGCGCCGGGAAAGTCCGTCTCAAAGCGCAGGATGTTGCCAACTTCCGCCCCGCGCCATCCATAGATCGACTGATCGTCATCGCCGACACAACAGATATTCTTGTGCCCCGAGGCCAGCAGCCGCAGCCACAAATATTGCGCCACGTTGGTATCCTGATACTCGTCCACGAGGATGTAACGGAACCAACGCTGGTATTGCTGCAAGACATCCTCATGGGTCTGGAAAATCGTGACCATGTGCAACAGCAGGTCGCCGAAATCACAGGCATTCAGCTCCTTGAGCCGCGTTTGATACTGCGCATAAAGCTCCACGCCGCGCTGATTGTACGCGCTGGCCTCTGCCGCCGGGACCGAAGACGGCGTCCAGGCGCGGTTTTTCCAACCATCGATGATCGACGCAAGCTGGCGTGGCGGCCAACGCTTGTCATCAATATGGGCGGCCTGAACCAATTGCTTGAGCAGGCGCAATTGATCGTCCGTATCGAGTATCGTGAAATTGGACTTGAGCCCCACCAATTCAGCATGCCGACGCAACAGCTTCACACCAATGGCGTGAAAAGTGCCCATCCATGGCATGCCTTCCGCGGGTTGACCCAGCAGGCGCCCCACACGGTTTTTCATCTCGCGCGCGGCTTTGTTCGTGAAGGTAACCGCGAGGATTTCATTGGTCCGCGCTTTATGCGTGTTCAGCAAATGCGCAATGCGCGTGGTCAAGGCCTTGGTCTTGCCCGTACCCGCCCCCGCCAGCATCAAGACCGGACCATCGAGCGCCTCCACCGCCTCTCGTTGGGCCGGATTCAACTCATCGAGATAGGGCGAAGGCCGCGCCGCCATCGCACGCGCGGACAGCGAAGACGCCGCTTCGAACGCATCAAAATCATCAAAACTGCTCATGGCCGCATCCTATCTTGCACAAGCTCCGATGTTAAGCCTTGTTCTCTGAATGTTCGCAAGACCTTGCGCTTTCATCTTGCCCGAAAACTCCCGCCGGAGGCTCCCTAGCCCAGCAAACGCGGCGTCATCCGAATAAGGGTCGGCCCCTGCGCCTCTTGCGCCTGCATGACCGCCTCGGACAACGCCGCCAAAGTGCCCGGCTCCGTCGCGCGCGCGCCATAAGCCCGGGCCAACGCCAGAAAATCAGGGTTTTCCACATGGGTCGCGGTCGGCGGAATTTGCGCACCGGTCATGGCATCCGCAATCTCCTTGAGGGCGGTGTTGTCCCACAGAAGGATCACCACGGGCAGTTTGAGCTCCACCGCTGTGGCCAGCTCCTGGAGCGTATATTGCAAGCCGTAGTCTCCCGCGATGCAAAACACAGGCGCCCCCCGCCGCGCCATGGCGCCGCCAATGGCGGCGGGCAAAGCATAGCCCAGCGTGCCAAACCCCGTGGGATGGTGCCACAGCCCCGGCGCGCCCATATCCCAAACCTCCTTGGCCACATAGGCAAACTGGGTCATATCCGAGTAGATCAAGGCATCACGCGGGACCATGCTGCGCAGCGCATCGCAAAGCGGCACGATGCCGGGGCGCTCCGCATCCACCTCCGCGCGCCACCGCGCCCGCATCTGTGCAACCTCACCCGCAGCCCATTTGGGCGGCTGATCTTCAGCCCGCGCGCGGATCGCCACCCCGAGGGCCTCGATACAGCCCGCCGCATCGCCCAGCACTGGCATATCGCCGGCCTTGCACTGCGCCAGAACGGAAGGGTCGAGATCCACGCGGATCACCAGCGCCTCGCCGCCCAATTCATCGCGCCACAAATCCACTTCCGCCAGCTCGGAGCCAAAGACAACGACCAGATCGGCGGCGGCCAGAACACGCGCGCTCTCGGGGCGCGGCAGCATCGCGCCAAAGCTCAAGGGATAGTCGACCGGGACCAGACCGCGCCCCGCATATGTCGTGAAGGCGGCAGCCCCCGTCATCTGCAAAAGCGCGCCCGCATGGACCCCTGCCCGGGCCGCGCCGCCGCCGAAAATGATCAGCGGCTTTTGTGCTGCAAGCAGACGCGCGGCAATCTCCGAGATCTGCCCGTAGGCCACTTGGGCGGGTGCAGGGCGCGCAGCTGGAGGTGCCGCAGGGGCAGCCTCCTCCCCCGCCGCAGCGATCGGCACCTGAATATATTTCGGGCGCGGTCGTTGGCTCGCGAATTCCGCAAAAGCGCGGTCGAGCAATGCATAAGCCTCATCGGCATTTTGAGCCTCAAGCGCCCAATCGCAGACCGTGGCCGCCGCGGCGCGTTGATCACGCATCTGGTGCAGCTGTCCGCGCGGTCCGGCAGTTTGGTCGAGACAGGAGGACAGGCAGAGCACTGGCACTGAGTCCGAATAGGCCTGCCCCAACCCCGTCATGGCATTGGTCAATCCCGGACCCGTGATCGTGAGGCATACGCCCGGCCGCCCGCTGGCGCGGGCATAGCCATCCGCCATGAACGCCGCCCCGCCTTCATGTCGCGCCAGAACATGGGTGATGCCCGCCTCCTCGATACCGCGATACATCTCGATATTGTGCACCCCGGGAATGCCAAAGATGACATCAACCCCACGGGCCGCCAATGCATGCGCCATTTCCGCACCCAGTTTTCCCATCAAGCTCTCCAGAAGTACCGTGTGAAAATCGCGTAGACCGCGAGCAGTTCCAACCGCCCGATGAGCATCGCAAGCGCCAGCATCCACTTGGCGGCATCATTCAAGCCGCCAAAATTCCCCGAAGGCCCAATCTCATCGCCAAGGCCCGGGCCGATATTGGCCAAAGCTGCGGATGCCCCGGAAATCGAGGTGACAAAATCCAGACCCGTCAGCGACAGGGCCACAGACAACACACCCAGTGAGACCACGAAGAAGACGAAAAAAGACATCACGGAGCTCAAAACATCATCGCTCACGGTGCGCCCGTCATAGCGCGGCGTAAAGATGCCATGGGGGGCTCTGATGCGCCGGATCTGCGCCCGGATCGAGGCAAAGAGCAGCTGGTAGCGGAAAATCTTGATCGAGCAGGCCGTCGAGCCCGCGCAGCCTCCAATGAGACCTGCAAAGAAGATCACCGCCACCGGCAAGCCGCCCCAGAGCATGTAATCCGTGCTGGCATAGCCCGTTCCCGTGAGGATCGACATGCCATTGAACAACGTCTTGCGCAGCGCTGCCTCCCCTTCCATGCCAAAGACGCTGACCTGCCACAAAAACAGCCCCGTGACGAGAACGGCTGCCGTCATGAAAAAGCCGCGCACCTGCGCGTCGGTCAGGATCGGGCGCACGGTCCCCGTTGTCATTTGGACAAACCGCACAAAGGGCAAAGCTGCCAGCGCCATGAAGAGAACCGCCACATATTCCGCAGAGGCCGAAAACGCGCCAAAGGACGCGTCATAATTGGCAAAACCGCCTGTAGCGACGGTGGTCATGGCATGCACGGTGGCATCAAAGGCGTTCATCCCCGCCAGAAGATAGCCGCCCGCGCAGGCCAGTGTCAGCGTGATGTAAATCGTGGAAATACGGCTGGAAATCTGCGTCGCCCGGGGCAGGATCTTGCCAAAGGTATCGAACCCTTCCGAGCGGAAGATCTGCATCCCGCCCACGCGCAGCTCGGGCAGGAACACCATCGCGACAACAATAATGCCAATGCCCCCCAACCATTGCAAAAGCCCGCGCCACAGCAGCAGACCCTTTGGCAATTCATCGAGGCCTGAGAACACCGTCGAACCCGTTGTCGTCAGTCCGGACATCGCCTCAAAGAAGGCATCGATAAAACGCGCGTCCGTCTCGCCCAACATGAAAGGGATGGCCCCAAAAATGGGCAAAGCCACCCAGACACCCGTGGTGAGCAGAAATGTCTGCTGAATGTTGAGACCTTTCTGCACCCCGTTGGAACAGGCCAGGGCGGTCAGCCCGCCTGCGAGGATTGTGATAACCGCGCTTTCAATGAACACCGGCCAATGGCCACGCCCCTCCGCGAGATCCACGAGAAAGGGCAAGAGCATCATGACGCCCAAGACGGCCACCAAGAGGCCAATCACATATCCAACTGGGCGCAGGTCCACCATGTGTGGAGCGTTGGCGCGAGCTTGGTGCAGTGTCAAGAGCGGCTGTGGGCCCTGCGAGATTACCGGTGTGAGAACATGTCCTGAAAGACATGGGCCGCGATGTCCGCCCGTCTGAGGCCACGCGCCGCCAACTCGCCGTCGCTCAAACCTTCAAGCTGCGCAATCTCGTTGATCCGACCGCGCGTCAACGACTGTGGGTTCATGCCCAGCCCCAGGGTCAGGACAAACAGATCCAGACGCGCGCGCCACCCCGGCGCCGGATAGGCAAACTGAACATTCGACAGCGTCATGGCATGCGCCCCTCTGATCTGATCGGAAACAGGTCCGACCCAAAGATACCAAGTGCAGGGCTAACACTTGGTGAATGCTTAACAGCTCGTTCGCTCTTCCCAGCGCGCCTTGCAACGATGGCCCTGATAAGTCAGCTAGACTGTCCCGCAAAAAGACAAGACGCAGGGGCACATCAGCACCTCTGCGTCTTTTTAATTGCGTAAAACGACAGCACATGCCGCATCGTTGAGCGTCTAGCCGGTGTGGATGAGGCTCGCGAAGAGCTTGGGATCGATGGAGCCTGTGTCAAATGTCGGGCCCGAGACAAGCACGCTGACGGCATCATGGCTGTGCAGGCTCTCCTGATGGCTCGCCACGACGCGGAAATCGCCGATGCGCCCATCCACTTGCAGCTGCTCACAAAAGAGCCGGGCCGCGTCTTCCACGAAAATCGGGTTGGCTGCGTTGAGCTCTGCAAAGGCTTGCTCGTCTTCGCGTTTGACCATCACCTGCGTTTCCGTCGGCACAGCCGTGCGACACATTTCGATCAGGTCTTCAAACCACAAGCATGGCGTTCCGGGCGCCAGCACAAGGCTGATGCGCGCCACCGAGCGCTGCGAATGCGGTGTGGCCAGCTGGCCCCGTTCCTGCCGCGCATGCTCAGACAGCTCCAGAGAACACGGACACGTGGACGAGTAAACATAGTCAAGATGCACGATCTTTTTGCGCACGCCCGCAACTTCGATCAGCTCCAGGGCAATATCGTAATATTGGTAGCCGGAGAGACCTGAGCGCAGGCTGCTCACCTTGAGCGGGAAAGAAAACCGCATCTGGATGCGCGCGTCGAAACTCTCGAGATCGCTTTTGTAGTCATCGAGCGCCGCTTCGATGACATCGAAACTGAAGGTCTTCTCGGCGTGGGCATAAAACGAGCGCATGATGCGGCTCATGTTGATGCCTTTCTTGTCCGCATCGAGGCTGACTGTGCCAGTGACGGAGGTCTCCAGCATCAATGTGCCGTTGTCGCGGGTGCGGTATTGGATGGGCAAGCGGAAGTTTGAGATGCCTACATGCTGGATCGGCTCATTGGCGCCCCGGATCAGGCTGGCCGGGCCATTTTGCAAATCGGGCATGCGCGCCTTGTACGTGCTGTCGACCTCGAAATCCGTCGGATAGACCGTCGAGAGCTCGGGATACTCGGGCGTGTAGTCGGGTAAAAGACGCAGCACGTCTCCATCGAGCGCCACGATCTCCGCATCGCCGGATTTGCCCGCCCATTGGCGCAACACAGCCAGCGCCTGTTCAGCTTCTTCCTTGCTGGGCTTACGATCGACGTCGGGCGTGTAGATGTTCATGTGCGCTTCCCCTCCGGTGCCTCACGCGACTTAAGATAAGCGCGAGAGGCATAATTGCAATTGTGTAGCTTGTATACGTCCGGTGGGAAAACTGGATCAAAACCGACGCATCTTGGCGTCAAACCGCCTCCAAGGCGCGCAGGATATCCCGCTCAAGGTCCTGAGGATCCTCGATCCCGCAGGAGAACCGCACCAACCCCGGTGTAATGCCCAATTCGGCCTTTTGCGCATCCGGCAAGCGTTGATGGGTCGTGAACGCAGGAGGTGTCGCGATGGATTTTGCATCGCCCAGATTGTTGGAAATCACCGCGATCTCCAGCGCATTGAGGAACCGAAACGCTGCATCGCGCCCGCCTTTGATGTCAAAGCTCAAAATCGTGCCGCCCGCGCCCATTTGCCGAGAGACAAGGTCATGTTGCGGATGCGAGCTATGGCCCGGATAGATCACGCGCGAGAGCTTTTCATGCCCCTGCAAAGCTTCGGCCAGCACCATCGCATTGGTTGTCTGGGCCCGGACGCGGAGTTCCATGGTCTCCAGACCCTTGAGCATGACCCAGGCGTTAAACGGGCTCATCGCGCCGCCCGTGTGCTTCATGTAAGGCTCAATCGCGCCGCGGATATGCTCCTTGGACCCCAGGATCACGCCCCCCAGCGCACGGCCCTGACCATCCACGTGTTTCGTTGTGGAATACACAATAATATCAGCGCCTTGCTGAACGGCTTTGGAGTACACCGGCGTTGCAAACACGTTATCCACAACAACGAGCGCGCCCTGCGCATGCGCAATCTCGGAAACGGATTGAATATCAACGACTTCCAGCGCGGGGTTCGAAATCGTCTCGAAGAAACACAACCGCGTATCCGGCCGTACGGCCGCGCGCCAGGCATCAAGATCCGTTCCGTCGATCAGCGTGACGTCAACGCCATATCTCGGTAAGATATTCTCAAGGATGTAGAGGCAGGAGCCAAAGAGCGCGCGCCCGGCGACCACATGATCCCCCGCCTTCAGAAATGCCATGAGCGCGCCGTTGACCGCCGCCATGCCGGAGGCCGTGGCAAAGCCATCTTCCGTACCTTCCAACGCGGCGATGCGCTCCTCGAACATGGCCACAGTGGGATTACCGTAGCGCGCGTAGATGAACTCGTCTGGCCCCGATTGCAAAAACCGCGCTTCTGCCGCTTCCGCCGTGTCATAGACAAAGCCCTGCGTAAGAAACAGCGCTTCACTCACCTCGCCGTATTGCGAACGGCGCGTGCCTGCATGCACTGCTTTCGTGCGTGGATTCAGATCATCACTCATGGGTTATCCCTTCCAAAACAAAACCCCCGATCCGGCGAGGCGAACGGGGGTCCCAGATGGGCCTGTCAGGCCGAAGGGGCGTCGTTTCAACCTTTTAGCGGTGTGTTTTTACCGTGGCCCGCAATCCGGAAACAAATCGCCACGTCTTGAGGTGGGAGTTACGGTGTTGCGCGCAAATGGTCAAGACCGTTACGCAGATGTAACCGCCCCTTTACGCCAGTGTCATAGCGTTAAGCCCTCTGATCGCTACAAGATATAGTGGGGCAGCAGCATGGCACTTCTACAACTGGCCATCGAGGGCGAAACGCCGCGCCTCTTTGGATCGCCCCGCGCGCTGCGCCCCGTTCTGCTGCAAGCGCTGACGCAACACCCGGGCCCGGTCACTTTCCTGATCCATGGCTACAAATATACGCCGGGCCACAACCGTCGCTGCCCTCATAAAACGATCTTTGCCGCCCCGCGCGCCAATCCGAATTCCTGGCCTGGGCGGCTCAGGACCGGCGGTGTCAAACTCGCCATCGGATGGCATGCCCGGGGACGTTTGCAGACGGTTTACGCGCGCGCTGCCGAGATCGGCAGGTCTGTGGCCCAATTGAGCGATCTCGTGGCCATGCTCAGCCCAAGCCGCTCCCAGCATATTCTGGGCCATTCCATGGGCGCGCGCGTCGCCCTCAGCGCCGCAGCACAGGCGCAAAACACGCGCCTGCGCAGCCTTATCCTTCTGGCGGCGGCTGAATATCGCAGTTCTCTGGACCAAACCATGATTGAGACAGCATCGCCCCATCTCAAGGTGCTTCACGCCACAAGCCGGGAAAACCTGCTCTTTGATCTTTTGTTTCAAAGCATGATTGCAAAGCCATGCCCGGGCGATCGCGCCATTGGGCTGGCCCCCTTGCCACACGCCAACGCGTTGAGCTTGCAGATCGATCACCCGGCCACCCGTGCCGCATTGGCGACGCTGGGCCATGAGATTGCTCCCGCCGAGGGCCGGATCAACCATGCCGCTCCCTACCGCCGTGCAGGTGTGTTCGGGCTTTATTCAGCGCTTATTCGGGGCGATCTCGGGTTCGAGCATCTGTCGCGACGGCTTCAATCAGAGCCTGCGACGTCTCAGGCCCAGCACGGGGCGCTGCCCCAACTCGCCTGAGGCGCCATCACGTGCTTGTGTCGCTATCCTCCTCCGTCTCCAGATAGCTCTGCAAAGCCGCAAACTGGAGCCACAGGAACACAAAGAGCGCAATCGGGAAGCCAAAGGTTTCGATTTTGACCCACAGATCGGTCGACATCGTTCGCCAGATGATCTCATTGGCCACTGCAAGCGCTGTAAACGCGAGCGTCAGACGCTTGGTGAGGATCATCCATCCCTCCTCCCGCATGGGCAGCACATCGGCCAGCACATATTGCAGGTAGCTCTTGCCCCGCAACAGGCCGATACCCAGGATCACCGCGAAGAACCCATAGACCAGCGTTGTCTTCATCTTGAAGAACCGCTCGTCATTGAACCACGCCGTCAATGCCCCGAAGAAGATCACCATGAAGGCCGTAAAAACCTGCATGCGGCTGATTTCACGGGTCAATGCCCAGAGCACACCCATGGCCACCAGCAAGATAGGCACAAAGGCCACAGTGGCGACGATAAAGCCGGAATACTCCGTGCCCCCAATGGTATAGGTCTCATCGCGGATGCGCATGTAGATCACGAAAAACGCAATCGGCGGGCCCAGTTCGAGGACCTGTTTCAAAATGGGATTGACCGGGCGGGCATTGCTCATGGGGAATGGTCTCCTTATCCGCCAAATTCCACTATCACGGCCCCTGCCGCGATCAAAGCCATCAACGCCATGCGGCGCGGACCAACTGTTTCACGCAAGAACAGCCAGCCAATCAGAGCCGCGAAGACCGTCGATGTTTCCCGCAATATGGCCGCCTCGCCCACCTTGTCGAGCCGAGTGGCCAACATGATGGATCCAAAGGACAAAAACGCGATAACGGCCCCCATGGCGCCACGGATCATGAGCGGGCGCAGCGCGAGATGGGCAAACTTGTGGCGTTGGCGCAGGGCGACCAGAAGCGGGATGTCCAGCGACGTCACGAAAAAGAACCACGCCAGAAAGGTAAACGGATCGCTGCTGGCGCGGATCCCATAGGCGTCATAGGTGGTATACAGCGCCACAAAAAGCCCCGTGGCCACGGCAAGCCACAACGCGGGGCGCAAGGTGGCGCGATCCGTTTCGAGGAAGGCCAGATTGTAGGCCGCCAGACCAAAAATCCCGCAAAGCAGGACCGCGACGCCCGCCCATTGGATCCCGGTGAACGCCTCCCCAAAGAGCAAATAGGCGCCAAAAACCGTAAAAAGTGGTCCTGTGCCGCGCACAACCGGATAAACGACCGTATACGCCCCGCGCGTATAGGCGGCGGCTTGCAGGCACTTGTAGCCGAAATGGATGACCAGCGCGCCCAGCAAGATCGGCCAAAGATGCGCTTCCGGCCACGGCACAGCGAAGAGCGCCAGCGGGGCTGCGAGGACAAATATCCAGACATCAATGACCGCGCGACTGACCCAGGGGTCGTGCCGCCCTTTTTGCAACGCGCCGAAGACGGCATGGAGAAACGCCGCCAAAAGGGCCAAACCGAGCGCCACATTGTGGCCCGCCTCGGTGCCCTCAATGGCCAGGACCCACTCTGTCAGCATCGCGAGGACGGGGGCTCTGCCCCCGGCTGCGCCTCCCCCGGGATGTTTTTGGCAAGAGGAAGGGGGGCGATCATTCCTGCAAGGTGAGGCCTGTGAGGGCGGCGGCGTAATCCTCCGGGTCAAAGGCATCGAGATCATCGATCTGTTCGCCCACGCCGATGGCATGGATCGGCAGGCCGAATTTGTCCGCCAGCGCCACGAGCACGCCGCCTTTGGCGGTACCGTCGAGCTTGGTCATCACGAGGCCCGAGACGTCCGCCAGTTCCTGAAAGGTCTTGACCTGTGACAACGCGTTTTGCCCCGTCGTCGCATCCAGCACCAGCAGCGTATTGTGCGGCGCATCAGGGTCTTTCTTGCGGATCACCCGGACGATCTTGGCGAGCTCTTCCATCAGGTCCGTTCGGTTCTGCAAACGCCCGGCCGTGTCGATCAGCAAGAGATCCGCGCCATCACGGGCCGCTTTCTCCATCGCGTCAAAGGCAAGGCTTGCCGGGTCCGATCCCTCGGGCGCCGTCAAAACCGGGACACCCGCCCTGTCGCCCCAGACCTGCAGCTGTTCCACCGCGGCGGCGCGGAACGTATCGCCCGCCGCAATGACAACAGACTTTCCCGCGGCGCGGAACTGGCTGGCCAATTTGCCTATCGTCGTGGTCTTGCCCGAGCCATTCACGCCCACCACCAGAACCACTTGCGGCTTGGACGGATAGAGCGGCATGGGGCGCGCGGCTGGCTCCATCACGCGGGTAATCTCCTGCGCCAAGAGCTCTTTGATTTCCTGAACGGAAAGCTTCTTGCCCATCCGCCCTTCCGCCATATTGGCCGTGATGCGCAAGGCGGTATCCACGCCCATATCCGACGCAATCAGCAGCTCTTCGAGTTGCTCCAACATGTCGTCATCGAGCTCGCGGCGCATGACAGGCGCGCTGGAGCTCCGCCCCAGAATGCGCCCCAGCAGGCCAGGAGACTTCGGCGCGGCGGCGGCGGCTTCTGCTTCGGCGGCGCGACGGGCGGCCTCTTGCTCGGCGCGGGCCAGTTCTGCGGCACGCGCGGCCTCGGCGGCACGCGCCTCTTCCTCGGCGCGCTCGCGGGCTTCGATCTGTGCCAGCCGGGCCGCTTCGGCACGCTCGGCTTCGCGCCGCGCGGCCTCCTCAGCGGCACGGGCCTGTTCTTGGCGGGCCGCGCGCTCGCGTTCGGCTTGCACCTGTCTTTCGGCATCTTGCCGGGCGGCGGCCTGTGCGGCCGCTTCGTCGCGTCTGGCTTGGTCTTGTGCCCGTTTCTCTGCCTGAGCCTGCGCCTCCGCCAGATCTGCAGCCTCTTTTGCCGCCCGTTCTGCGGCCTGCGCCTCTGCCTCAAGCCGCGCGGCATGGGCGGCGGCCTCCGCCTCGCGCGCCAGACGGGCTTGCTCTGCGGCGCGTCTTTCCTCCGCAAGCCGCGCCTCGTCGGCCTGCCGGGCTTCTTCCGCGCGTTGCTGTGCCTCCTGCGCCAGGGTGTCCGGCGCGGCCTCCGCAATCTCCTCGACCACGCCGCCATCCTCAACAATCGCTTCCAGCCCCTCATCCAGCTTGGACGAAGACTTGAACAGCCGCTCTTTCATCTTCTTGAAAAAGGACATGGCTTTTTGCACCCCTTGTGGCCTGCATCCCACCTATACACTGCGCCCGGGCAAGAAAAGGCCCGCTTGACGCAGTGAGATGAGACGCCACAGTGCGAGGATGCGGTTTTTGTTCCTCTCAATACTTTTGCTTTGCTCGTCACTCGCCGGATCACTGTCCGCCGCACCGCGTGACAGCGCGCCCGGGCGGCTTTGCTCACAAGGCCTCTTTGGCCCCGTCGAATGCGTGCGGACCGCGCATTTCGCCTTCGATGTCTGCGGGCAAATCGAACGTCAGGCCCTGCGCCATGGGCTGGATCCCCATTTCTTCGCGCGGCTCATCTGGCAGGAAAGCCGCTTTGATTCCAATGCGCTCTCCCATGCCAATGCCATGGGTATCGCGCAATTCATCCGCTCCACGGCCGATCTTCGCGGCTTGAAAGACCCATACAATCCCGCTGACGCCCTCGCGCATTCCGCCGCTTATCTGGGTGAGCTCACGCAGCGATACGGCAATATGGGACTGGCAGCGGTTGCCTATAATGGCGGTGAGCGGCGCGCGGACGGTTTGCTCAAAGGCGGCGGGCTGGCCCGTGAGACGATCGACTACGTCCGGGTCATCACCGGGCTCAGCGCCGAGATCTGGCGTGACACGCCGCCCGAGGACCACGACATGCGCCTGTCCAAAACAAAGCCCTTTCAGCGGGCCTGCCTCAATATGGCGCAAGACCGCCGCGTGAGCGCGCTGACCGTCACGCCGCCCAAGCCGAAGGTCGCCCGCTGGGGCGCGCAGTTGGCCTATGGCAAGACGCGCAAGGCGGCACGCGCCAATTTCCGGCGCGTGACGGCAAGCTGCTCTGCGGTGCGCGGTGCCAAGGTTGACATCATCCATGTGAACAATCGCGTTCGCGGACGCAGTGGATATTACATGGCGCGCATCAGCCGCAACGCCCGCGCCACGGCCGTTCAGATCTGCAAACGCGCCCGGGCGCAGGGATGCGCCTGTGCGGTCTACAAAAACTGGTAACGGGATTTACGCGCGATCGAGCTTCTCCCGGATGCGGCGCACCTGGATATAGCGATCCGTGCCGCGCTTCATCTGATGCTGGAGCGCCTCGAGCCGGGTGACATCGTTGATCGCGAAATCTGCGCGCCCCTTGAGATCCACCCGCATCGACAGGACCCGCAACGCCCAATATTGCACGAAAGGCTGGCGCGCGCTCTCAATGGCGCTGAGCAGCGCAGAGGGCAAGGCGCGGGCCGGATCGCCGCGCAACCAGGCCAAGGCGGCCAGGCGTTGCCCCTCGTTCTCGCTCTCAAGCCAGCCCAGCAAATCCGTCTCGGGCAGCAATTGCCCCGCCACCTGCTCCATCTGCGCAAACAGGCGCGTCATCCGGGCGGTGCGCGCGTTTCCCGATGACATGGCTTTGCGTGTGGCGACATATTCCGCGGCGATGTCTTCCAATGTGGCCAGGGACGCCTGCTCTGAGGTAGTGGGCGGCGCTTGTTGCACCAAGCTCGCATCCTCAGCCATTTCGCGGGCGTCCACGGCTGTCTCGCTGGCCTCAGAGGCGGCCTGACTTGCGGCATCGGCCTTTTGCTTGGCCTCGGCCGCGGCGCTGCGCGCATCTTGCAGCTCCGCTTCGAATTCGCCCAATTTGAAGCTCTTCAAGAAAGCGCCCAACCAGGGCAATCCCGCGAAAGCCAGCAGGCCAAATGCCAACAAATCGAACCGCTCGGCCAGCCCGCCCGGATTGAACAGGTAGAGACCCAGCATGGCAAAAGCCACCACGCTGAGGACGACGCGCACGATCCCGTCCATCAGGCCCTCTGTTGATGCCAGCCGCGCCATCACTTCGGGCAAGTGTGAGGCGGTGGGGAGGTCTGCGTCACCCTATCTGCTTTGGAACCTCTGAGAATACATCTCAGATTTCCTCTTTGAAGTGTTTGATAGTGAGTCGGATGGGGTTTGGAGCGGCTTGTCCGAGGCCGCAGATGGAGGCGTCGACCATGGCTTGGCTGAGCTCTTCGAGCAGCCCCTGATCCCACCTGTCCGCCTGCATCAGTTTGACCGCCTTCTCGCAGCCCACGCGGCAGGGCGTGCATTGCCCGCAGCTTTCATCCTCGAAGAAGCGCAGCATGTTGAGCGCGGCATCGCGCGCCTTGTCCTGATCGCTCAGGATCACGATGGCGGCAGATCCGATGAAGGTGCCATGGGCCTGCAGCGTGTCAAAATCCATCGGCACGTCACTGATCGACGCAGGCAAAAGCCCCGCTGAGGGCCCGCCCGGCTGATAGGCCTTGAACACATGGCCCTCCGCCATGCCGCCCGCCGCCTCGATCAGGTCCAGGATCGTCGAGCCCGCAGGCAGCAGATAGACGCCGGGCTGCTGGACACGCCCCGAGATCGAGTAGCTTCTGAGCCCGGTGCGCCCGTTCTTTTCCACCGAACTCAGCACCTCAGGCCCCTCGCGGCAAACCCGCGCCACCCAGTGCAGCGTCTCGACATTATGCACCAGCGTCGGACGACCGAAGACACCCACTTGCGCCACAAACGGCGGGCGGTGGCGCGGCAGGCCGCGCTTGCCCTCGATGCTCTCGATCATCGCGCTCTCTTCGCCGCAAATATAGGCGCCCGCGCCGCGCCGCAGATCGATATACCCCGGCGCCACCAGGCCGGCCTCCTCCAGCGCCGCAATTTCCGTCGCGAGGATATGCAGCACCGCCGGATATTCATCGCGCATGTAGATGAAGCAGGTCTCCGCTTCCACCGCCCAGGCCGCGATCAGCATGCCTTCGAGGAAGAGATGCGGCGTGCGCTCGAGGTAGTAACGGTCCTTGAAGGTTCCCGGCTCCCCCTCATCGCCATTCACCGCAAGGTAGCGCGGACCGGGATTGGCCCGCACAAAGCCCCATTTCTTGCCCGAGGGGAAGCCCGCGCCGCCAAGCCCGCGCAGCCCCGATGCAAGCACCTTGTCCTGCACCGCTTCCCAATCGCCGCCCGCCCGCAGCGCCTTGAGCGCCTCATAGCCACCCGTCGCCTCATAGGCCACCAGCCCCTCATAGGGCGGCACATGCGCATGGGTCTGGCCCGACGCGATGGCCGTCTGCACCTTCTCAGGCGTCGCGTGGTCAATATGATGGTGCCCCAGCTCGAGCACCGGCGCGGTATCACACCGCCCCATACACGGCGCACGCAGCACGCGCACCTCATCTGGATCAAGACCCTCTTCCAGAGCCGCCTTGAGCGCCTGTGCCCCGGCAAGCTCACAAGACAGGCTGTCACACACTCGAATCGTCACGGCCGGCGGCGGCGCCTCGCCTTCCTTGACCACGTCAAAATGCGCATAAAAGGTTGCAACCTCGTAAACTTCCGCCATCGAAAGCCGCATCTCCTCCGCCAACGCCCGCAAATGCGCCGCCGACAGATGGCCATGGGCGTCCTGCAAAAGATGCAAATGCTCGATCAACAAATCCCGACGCCGCGGACGATCCCCCAAAAGATCCCGAACATCCGACAAGGCCAAATCGTCATACTGACGACCCTTCGGCGTAACACGACC